>NZ_CAJCKW010000001.1 GCF_903970965.1 Aureimonas sp. ME7
TCCGCACTGCCTTGGCGATGAACTCAGGACCGTTGTCGGATCGGATGTGCCCTGGCACGCCGCGTAGGATGAAGAGGTCGGACAGAACGTCGATGACGTCCGCGGACTTCAGCTTCCGGTCGATCCGGATACACAGGCATTCTCTGGTGAACTCGTCGATGACATTGAGCATCCGGAACTTGCGGCCGTTGTGGGTGCGGTCCTCCACGAAGTCATAGGACCAGACATGATTGGGGTGCTCGGGCCGAAGCCGAACGCACGAGCCGTCATTCAACCAGAGCCGACCCCTCTTGGGCTGCCTAGCTGGCACCTTCAGCCCTTCCTGCCGCCAGATGCGCTCCACCCGCTTCACGTTCACAAGCCATCCAGCGTCTCGCAGCAAAGCTGCAATCCGACGGTATCCATAGCGTCCATACTGCGTCGCCAGCTCGATGATGTCGGCCGTCAGCGCCGCATCGTCGGCTCGACCCTTCGGCACCTTGCGCTGTGTTGATCGGTGCTGCC
Source organism: Aureimonas sp. ME7 (assembly GCF_903970965.1). GTDB lineage: Bacteria > Pseudomonadota > Alphaproteobacteria > Rhizobiales > Rhizobiaceae > Aureimonas. The sequence continues at coordinate 505 of NZ_CAJCKW010000001.1, forward strand.
CCAGAACCCGGCACGCCAGCCGCTCCTTCACGCCATGCTCCTTCATGACGTGCTCGATGCAGCGGCGACGGCGGGAGGGGCTCACCAGTTTCCCGAGGCGGCCTCTTTGAGGATCAGCTTCTCGAGCGTCAGATCGGAGACTGCCTTGCGCAACCGCTCGTTCTCCTTCTCCAGATCCTTGAGCCGCTTCACCTGATCCAACTTGAGACCGCCGAACTCCTTGCGCCACCGGTAGTACGTGAACGGCGTCACGCCGATCGTGCGGATCGCCTCCGCCACCGGGCGGCCTTGCGACAGCAACACGTCCACCTGCCGAAGTTTGGCGACGATCTCTTCCGGCTTGTGCTTCTTCTGTCCCATTCTCGTGTCCTCCATCAGCTCGAAAGCCTACTTCAGGGAGGACCACTTTTCAGGGGGCAGACCAGTCGCCCGAACACAACTTCGAGATGTGCGCGCGAATCTTTCGTCCCGCCGGCTCAGCGGTCCTCCCATGTCGCGAAGGCCACGATCATCAGGACGATGGCGGGTCCCGTCTTGACGAGGGCGCCGAGCGGCTCGACCCACATGGCGGGCGTCACCACGGCCGCCATCGCCATGTAGAACAGGGATAGCGCGACGCCCGCCGCAAGCCCGAGCCGGCACGAGCGTCGATGGGCGATGAGGACGCCGATCGAGATGTCCATGAGGCTGGTCAGGACGGTGACGGCATCGGCCAGCGGCCGGCTGAAACCGTGGTCGACGAGAATGCCGGACGCCGCATCGAAGGCGACGGAGATCGCGATCGCCCCGGACACGATCCAGAACAGGGCGAGCGTCGCGATCACCAGGGCTTTCAGGAGATAAAGGCGGGCGAACCAAAGGTCCTGCACGCCAGACCCGAGCCGGCCGACCACTGCCGGGCCCGGCAGGGGAACGAGGCCGGTGGCCCGCATCCAGGCCGAGGGATCGCCCCGCACCCCGCGCCGCATCTCGGCGATCGCGGTGGAGCGCACCGGCGGGCGCCAGCCGAGGCGCGAGGCGAGGTCGCCGGCCCGGCCCGCCCAGTCGAGGAGGCGACCGGGCGCGGGCAAGCGCGGCGCCGGCCCGCCCAACTGGTGGCGCAACGCTTGGAGAACGGTGCCGACGCTGGACGCTTCCCGCTCCATCACGTCCCAGGTCTGGCGAAAGTCGCGCCGACCGGCTCGCCACTCGGCGGCGAGGAAGGCCACGGTGCGCGCGATGTCGCGCCCGTCCGTCACCGCGAAGGGGCGCTCGGCCAACGCCTCCGGCAGTGCGACGGGAAGGGTCGCGAGCGCGCGCATCAGCGCGCTGCCGCCATAGGGGACATGGGTCAGAACGAAGCCTGGCCGCAGGATCGCATGAGCGATGGCGGAGCGCGCGATGGCCGCTTCCCCCGCGCGCTTGGTGCGGCTGAAGGACGTTCGATCCTCCGCCGCATCGCCGGGCACCGAGACGTGGACGAGAAGGGCGGGGGCAAGCTCTTCCATGGCGCCGAGAAGGCGCGAAACGAAGCCTTCGTGGACGTCGGCGGCTGCCGAGCCGGCCGTGTCCTGCAGGACGCCCACGCAATTCACCACGAGATCCGGCGCGATGCGGATGAACTCGGCGGCAAGGCCCGGCGCGTCGGCATCGACCAGGGGAAAGAGGACGGCGCGCCCTTCGAAGGCGGCGAGTTGGCGCTGCGTGAAGCTGCGCGCCACCGGCACCACCTCGTGCCCCTCGCGTGAGAGCTCGGTGCAAAGCATCTCGCCGATCAGGCCGGACGCGCCGAGAACCGCGATGCGGGGTTTGGCTGGGATTTCGCTCATAGGGCAGGCTTTGCGATCATCAGCCAGAGGATTGCCATCACGGAGCCGAAGCCCGGAAAGCCGAACGCGAACCAGATGCGATACAGCCGGTGATAGGCGGGGGGAAGCGGGGCGCCGACGGCGGCGGCCTCGCGCGCCAGGTCGCGCATGCGCGCCTGGATCCACACCACCGGCAGCCAGAACAGGCCGGCGACGGCGTAGAGGACGAGGGCAAGGCCGAGCCAGCCCTCCCCGAGCGGCACGCCCGTCGCACGGGCGAGGAGATAGCCGGTGATCGGCTGCGCGATCACGGCACTCGCGGTGAACAACATGTCGGCGACCACCACCACGCCCGCCGTTCGCGCCACGAAGGCCGTGTCCTGCGTCCGGTGCGCCATCAGCATGAAGAACGCGATCCCCGTGCCCGTCCCCAGGATCACGACCGCGCCGAGCACGTGGAGGAACTTCAGAACGACGTAGTCCATGGCGGGGTCGGCCTCCCGGGTCGGCGTTTCCCATGCCTTAAACCCTCGCGGGTGGGAAAGCCGTTAAGATGCCGCAACCGCGCGGGGGCTCGCGAACGGGAGGTCCGTCCGCCGGTGGCCGGCTGGAAGGGGGATTGATCGCGGGAGGGCCGTTTCGAGGATGCCGGATCGCAAGAAAATCGAGGCCGTTTCACCCCGGAGTTTCGAGAAGAAATCCGACGCCGCCGAGATTATCGTGGCGTTCGGATTGTATTTTCCGCCTCGTCGTTTTAGGGTCATGCCATCGATCTTTGGTAGTCGATCCTGTTTTTTGGCGCCTGGGCGCCCGAGCGATCCTCTTTCTCACTGTCGATCTTCGCATTCTCGCGCACGCGGCGCGGGAAGCTATTCGCTTTGTCTTCGAAAGGGCATCGTCATGACCATCGGAACCGTCAAGTTTTACAACGACACCAAGGGCTTCGGCTTCATCGCGCCGGAAGAAGGCGGCAACGACGTCTTCGTTCACGCCTCGGCTCTCGAGCGCTCCGGCATGCGTGGCCTCGTGGAAGGCCAGCGCGTCAGCTTCGAGGTCGTCGCCGACCGCCGTTCGGGCAAGAACGCGGCCGAGAACATCCAGGCCGCCTAAGGCCCACGGCCCACGGCCGGGGATGCACTCGGCAGGGCACATATGAACGATGGGAAAGGCCGGGCCATGTCCGGCCTTTTTCGTGTTCGGAGGGCCAGCCGGCCCTTGCGGACCGACGCCCGGGCGACGCCAGACGTCCGCTTCCGCCCTCCTTCGCCTCGATGGGAACGCGCCTCATGGAATGCCATCCGCTGTTTGGAGTGCTCGCGATCCGCAACGCGGGCGAGGCGGGCGACGATTGGGTCGTGCGCGATGCGGGCGTGTCGCTGGCCGAGGTGGTCGAACTGATCGAGGCGGGCTGGTCGGTGCCCGATATCCTGATGCGCCACGTCATGGTGCTGCGATCCGACCTCGTGGCCATCATGATGCTGCATGCGATGGCAGCGCCCGCTCCCGGCGCATCCCCGGCTGCGGCCTAAGGGGAGATCGGGCGGGTACCGGGTTGTCGAAGGGGGCCTATGTTCCCGACAAGGGGCGTGAACCTCCGGTCGCGTCGTTCGTTCACCCACCGGCCGACGAGATGACGGCAAAGGGGCAGGGTCGCATGGGTTGCCGCACGGGACCGATCCGTCCGCGCGTCGCGAAGAGCCGGGAGGGCGAAAGATGAAGTCGATCGCGTTCGCAAGGTGGGTTGGCGCCATCGGGCTGGGTGCCGCCGCCGTTTTCACGGGTGGAGGGGCGGCGCATGCCTATACCTATACCAACCCGACCTACGGCACGTCGGCGACGTTTCCCGCCCGCGCCTTTCCGCGCATCGCGCCCGCCTCGCCCGACGGGGAAGGTCAGGCCTGGCGTTCGGACGAGGGTGCCGAGATCGTGATCTACGCCATCGACAACCGGCAATGGCCGAGCCCGCGCGCGCTCGTCGCCTGGCGCCGGGGCATCGACAAGGTCACCTACCAGCGCACCGGCGAGGACTGGGCGGTGGTGTCGGGATATCTGCCGGACGGGCGCATCTTCTACGAGCGCTACATCTTCCGGGGCCGGCTGACCCATTCGGTTTCCGTGCGCTATCCCGAAACGCTGCGCGACCCCTACGACAAGCTCCTGAAGCCGATCACCGAAAGCCTGCGCGGCCCCGCGCGCTGACGCCCCGAACTCGCATGGTGCGTCGAATGCGGGCCGACATCGCCACCCCCGGTTAACGCTGGCGCCAGCGGCAAATCGCGCTTTGCCCCGTCCCGCCCTATGCTCGTTCCATCCCAGCGTGTGTGGAGGTCTTCGGCATGGCCGACGTCCAGATCTATCAACCCGTCGATTTCACCAACCTCCCGGTCCTCGATGCCCTCGTGCAGACCGCGAACCCGACCACCCTGATCATCGAGGAAGGGTTCGACCGGATCATCTATTCCGGCAGCTTCGGCTATGCCGGAGCCAGCGTTTCGGGCACGCTGGACACGCTGCAACTGACCATCGGCAACACGCCGCTCTTCTTCGTCAGTGGCATCGCCAGCCCCGTCGCCCCGGTGTCCGGCGCGATCTATGCCGGCAAGGTGCTCGATCCCCTCGCCTATGCGCTGCGCGGCGACGACATGGTCCAGGGCTCCAGCGGCAACGACGTCCTGGACGGCTTTTCGGGCAACGACACGATGACCGGGGGCTACGGCGACGATCGCCTCCTCGGCAGCGAAGGCCACGATCTCCTGTTCGGAAACCCCGGCAGCGACGCCCTCTATGGCAACCAGGGCAACGACACGCTCTATGGCGGCCAGGACAACGACGAGCTCTGGGGCGGCCGGGACGACGATCAGCTCTTCGGCAACCTCGGCAACGACGCGCTCTACGGCAATCTCGGCAACGATCTCCTGCACGGCGGGCAGGGGCAGGACTATCTGGACGGCGGCCAGGGCGACGACACGATCTACGGCGATCGGGGCGACGACACGCTGCGCGGGGGCCTGGGCGCCGACGTCTTCGCCTTCGATCCCGACAACGGCAGCGATACGGTAGTGGACTTTTCCTATGCCGAAGGCGACCGCCTGTCGCTCGGCGGCCGGGCCTACTATCTCGGCTCCGTGGACGGCCAGGCCTTCCTCCAGCTCGACGGCGGCGGCACCATCCTCTTGTCCGGCATTCCTGCCGACCAGTTCAGCGCAGCCTATCTCGTGTAGGATGTGCGTTCGGCGGGCGCGGAGGGGGCGTCGTCTGGAGCTTCGCCCTTCTCGGCCGGTGGCGCCAACTGACCTTGTCCACGAACTGAAAGAGATCGACCGTGGGCCCTCTCGGACTGGTTGCTGCGATCAGATCCGAATCTCGGAAGACGAGCCTACCTGATGACGAAGTTTCCGCTGGCTATCCGACCGTATGGGTATGCCCTATCGGACAACGCCTATGTCTTGACAAACTGGGTAGCGTTACCGATTTGTTCTCCCAGCCCTCATTCGAGGGGGCAGATAGGAGCATCCATTTGGAAGCTTTTTTGGCGCCCCCAATCTCAAGGCACGCGGAGTCGCTTCCCTGTGTGGCGTTCCAATAGGGGGCCGGGCTAAGGCCGAAAGCAATCCGGGGAGAGCGACCTCACCCGGTCCTGAAGAAGTAGCCGCCCTCTCAAACAGGCCGCTGGTTCGATGTAGGATAAGGTCGATGGTGGCGGGCAGGAGCGCCCGTGCGAGGAACTGGGAGCCTAACGCAAGGCCCGAGGGCAGTGCCCAGGCCAACCCAGCGACAACCCCGCAGCGAGGGTCCGCCACCGTGCCCACCACTTTCAGGCTGCAAAGGTCAGCATGGGTTCCTTTCTTGTCGCAAACACGCAAACCGGGGAGGCGGTACGGGGGGAAGTTCGTCTCCGCTCTCACGTTGATGGGGTCTCGAATAACCGACCCCAAATCTAAGCCGTGGTTAGATCGACACGACGTTATCCCTGCCCAGCGAAACCCCAGCATTTTCGGCGCGGAGGCGGACGTAGCCTCGCATAATGTTTTCGCGAAATCCGAACCACCCGGACCCGTACCCGATAAGGATCTTACCATGGCCCTCGCTACGCAATGCTAGAAGGCGCTGATTGAACTTGTCCCGCGCGAGCATGCTTCGCTCGCCTTTTGCGACGAAGATTCGCTTGTAGGAGCTTTCATAGATCTCGGTAAGCTGCCGCCTGTCCGATGTCGTATCCGCGAGAGACCATAGCGCGTCCTCATAGTCGGCCGTGTTTTTGGTCTTCATGGTCGCTTTTTCGTATTGGGTGCGGAGCATTGCCTCCGCGCGTTCCAACGCGCCCCGTATGCCGGCCTTAAAGTGGCTAGCGCGGATAGCATCCACAGGATAAGGGTCGTCATAAGCGGCATAAAAAAGGGACTCGCCAATCAAATGGACGTAGTGCGGAAAGCCGTCACTTATCTGCCCGATGCGAACTAGGGCTTCCCGCTCGACCGCTACGTTCAGTTTCTCAGCAACGTTGCGGATGATATCCCAAAGATAGTTGTGGTGTAGTTTTTCGAGATTGATAGGCTCAATTACCCGGCCGGCGGAGGGGTGAGTTCCGATCAGTTCATTGACGGTAGAGGCGATGCCGCAAAAAATGAACTTGATCCGGTCGCTAAGCTCCGGAATATTTTTGATGAACTCCGCAAACTTCTCGCGTTGGGCCGCATCCCCAATGCGCTCCATTTCGTCAATGACGATGACGGTTTGGCCGGATCGCTTACTAAGGACGAACCTTACGATGTCGAGGGCTTCATTCAGCGACGTGGGAGCGGCAATCGTAGTCTGTGTTTTGTCGGCCCCTTTGAATGATCCACCAAACCCTGCGAATGTCGCTCCGATCGTGGCCGCCGCTGCGCTTTTCTCAAAGCGTTCCTCGACACGTAAGACCGCTACGCCGATGGCCCGTATCACGTCCTCGAACTTGTCGTTCTGGCTGCAAACAACGTAAATCGGCGGAGCGGTCGATCCGTTAAGCAGATGCGCGGCGGTAAGGGCGAGCGATGTTTTGCCTACGCCGCGATCTCCATAAATGAATACTTGACGGCCCTGCGATGCAAGAGCGCGTTCTATCTGTGTGAGGGCTCGTTCTCGACCAAAAAGCAACTCAGGTGTTTTGATTGTTGCCGATGGGGTAAGATTGCTCGCAAGGATCTGTTGGAACTCATCCCGCGAAACCGACGTAAGCGCCATGCCAACTTCCTCGAATCACAACCTGGAGGCTAGCACGGGTTGCATCGAAGAAGAAGAAAACGTGAACGCTCGGAATGGTACTTCGCGGAGGGTGCGCAGTCGGGTGCGCACTAGAACCTTCCAGGCTCTTAACCCGCTGTAACGTATACTGGGTCGGCAATTTGAAATGAATGGTGGAGCCAAGCGGGATCGAACCGCTGACCTCTACAATGCCATTGTAGCGCTCTCCCAGCTGAGCTATGGCCCCATCGCCCGCATCACAGCGGACGTTCCGTCAGGACCCTTGGGCAGGCCCCTCGACCGGTGTGGCGGCTAAGTATGACAATGCGGCCGGGAGCGCAAGCGAAAAAAGAAGGGGCGGGAGGATTTCCCTCGCCGCCCCCTGCCGTTCCGATCTTGCGGATCGCTCAGGCGTCGTCGTCGTCGTCGCGCCCGCCGCCGATGATGTCGGTCATGTCGTCGTCCTCGTCCTCGTCGTCGGCGAGGAACGTGTCGTCGTCGTCATTGTCGTCGTCGTCTTCCAGAACGTCGTCGTCCTCGTTGCCGTCGACATTGGGCAGGTCGTTGGAGGACGAGCCCTCCTCGTCCTCGGCCACGTCGTTGAGGGACACGGTCTCCTCGTCGGTGTCGGCGACCTCCGTCACCTCGACCTCTTCCGTCTCCTCCTCTTCCTCCTTCTGGCGGGACGGCCGCCCGGCCTTCACCGTCTCGAAGAAGGACAGGGGATAGGTCTTGCCGGTGAAGGGCGAGACGATCGGGTCCTTGCCCAGATCATAGAACTTGCGGCCCGTTTCCGGGTCGATGCGCTTGGTGCCGAGTTCGGGTTTTGCCATGGGAGAACCTTGCGAAAGGGGAGGGAAGCGGCCGCGGACGGCCCCTTTGCGAAACGGTGGAAAGGCAGGCGCCGAACCTCAAGGATTCCGGCGCGAAAATCGGTGGTCCCTTACGTTCTCCCCTCCGGCTTGTCAAAACAAGGCGAACGGCTTCGCCGGGCGGGGTTCGGCGGGCGTGACCCGTGGGGCGGGCCGTGATAGGCCTCGGCCGCGATACGATACCAGCACGATCCCCAGCACGATCCAAGGACCGCCCCGCCCATGACCGGCCATGCCAGCACCCCCCGCCCCCTGACCAGCCGGCGCGCCGGCGCGCTTCAAGGCCGGGTGCGCGTGCCCGGCGACAAGTCGATCTCGCACCGCGCCTTTCTGTTCGGCGGCCTCGCCTCGGGCCGCACCCGCGTCACCGGCCTTCTGGAGGGCGAGGACGTTCTGGCGACGGGGCGCGCCATGCGCCAGATGGGCGCCCGCATCGAGCGCGAGGGCGAGGCGTGGGTGATCGACGGCGTCGGCAACGGCGCGCTTCTGGAGCCGGACGGCGTTCTCGACTTCGGCAATGCGGGCACCGGCTCGCGCCTCACCATGGGCCTCGTCGGCCCCTATGATTTCACCACCACGTTCGTCGGCGACGCGTCGCTGTCGCGCCGGCCGATGGGGCGGGTGCTCGATCCCTTGCGCGAAATGGGCGTTCAGGTGCTCGCCCGCTCGCGCGACCGCCTGCCGCTGTCGATCCGGGGGCCGAGGGTCGCAGCCCCCATCGAATACCGGGTGCCGATGGCCTCGGCGCAGGTGAAGTCGGCCGTGCTCCTCGCCGGCCTCAACACGCCGGGCACCACCACCGTCATCGAGCCGGTGATGACGCGCGACCACACCGAGAAGATGCTGGAAGGCTTCGGCGCGAGCGTTTCGGTGGAAACCGACGGGGCGGGCGTGCGCACCATCCGCCTGACGGGCCAGAGCGAACTCAAGGGTGTGGCCGATTTCGTGGTGCCGGGCGATCCGTCCTCGGCGGCGTTCCTCGTCGTGGCCGCGCTTCTCGTGCCGGGCTCGGACGTCGTGATCGAGAACGCTTTGATGAATCCGACGCGCACCGGCCTCGTCGAGACGCTGCGCGAGATGGGCGCCTCGATCGAGATCCTGAACCCGCGCCTCTCGGGCGGCGAGGACGTCGCCGATCTTCATGTGCGCCATTCCGCGCTCAAGGGGGTCACGGTGCCGCCGGAGCGCGCCCCTTCGATGATCGACGAATATCCGGTGCTGGCCGTTGCCGCCGCCTTCGCGGAAGGGGAAACCCGGATGCAGGGGCTGGAAGAGCTGCGCGTCAAGGAATCGGACCGTCTGGCGGCCGTCGCGGCGGGCCTTCTCGCCAACGGCGTGACGCACGAGGAGGGCGAGGACTGGCTCACCGTCACCGGCCGCCCGGACGGCCGTGGGCTCGGCGGCGGACGGGTCGAGACCCATCTCGACCACCGCATCGCCATGAGCTTCCTCGTCATGGGGCTGGCTTCGGAGAAGCCGGTCGGCATCGACGACGCCGCGATGATCGCCACGAGCTTTCCCGAGTTCGAAGGGCTGGTGACGGGACTCGGCGGGTTGCTGGAGGAACAGGCGGCCTGAAGCGGAACGGAGCGAACGGGTCGGCATGAGCTTCCGCATCGACCAGTTCTGGATGCTGCTGCGGTTCGGGCAGGTCCTCGACGCCGTTCTCATCTGGCTGGTCGTCATCCTCGTGCCGGCCTGGTTCGTCTGGCATTCGACGCGCCATCCCCTGGCATGGCGCGTCTTGAAGCTCGTGCTTTGGGCGACGCTCCTGTGGCTGGCGTTGGTGCTCGTCCTCGCGGTCGCCTTGATGGCCCAGGCGGGCTACGGTGGCTATGCGATGGGACTGTTTCTCCTGCCGCTCGGGGTCGTGTTCGGCCTCGGCCGCGCGCGTCGGCGCTGGGCGCGGATGGGCGAGACGGGGGAGGGGCTCGGGGCCACGCTGTTCCGCCTCGTGCCGTTTCCGCTTTTCGTGTCGGTCGCGCTCTACTTCGTCCTCGCCGAGCTTTCGCTGCGCGGCACCGAGCCCCTGCCGTTTCCCTTCGAGATGCTGGGAGCCGCGAGCGGGGGTGAAAGCTTCGAGCCGCGCATCGTGGCGTCGAGCGGCACGATCGATACCGTCTTCGGCCTCCTGCGCTTCGTCGGCTACGCCGCGCTCTACTTCTTCTTCCTGTCCATCCCCTACGTGATGGGCAACCTTGCCGCCGCCGTTCTTCTCGTTCTCGCGCGCCTCGGCTGGGAACGACCGATGCGGATGCGGGGCGAGGCCGATGATCCAGCCCTTTCGAAAGGTATCGAATGACCTCTCCCCTGGTGATCGCGATCGACGGGCCGGCGGCGGCCGGCAAGGGCACGATCGCCAAGCGCCTCGCCGCCCATTACGGCCTCGCCTATCTCGACACGGGTCTTCTCTACCGGGCCATCGGCCGCCTCGCGCACGAGCGGGGGCTGGATCTCGGTGACGGGGCGGCGGTGGGAGCGGTGGCGCGCGAGCTCGATCCGGCCTCGCTGGACGACGCCGCCTTGCGCGGCCGGGAAGCGGGCGAGCTCGCCTCGCGCGTCGCCGTGCACCGGCAAGTTCGCGACGCGCTGACCTCCTTCCAGCGCGCTTTTGCCGTCATGCCGGGCGGCGCGGTCCTGGACGGGCGCGACATCGGCACGGTGATCTGCCCGGATGCCCAGGTGAAGATCTTCGTGACCGCCTCGCCGGAAGTGCGCGCCCGCCGGCGCACGGACGAGCTTCTCGCCAAGGGCCGGGCGGTGGACTACGGGACGATCCTCGCCGAGGTGCGCGAGCGCGACGCGCGCGATGCCGGGCGCGCCGCCGCGCCGCTCAAGGCCGCGCCCGATGCCCGCTTGCTGGATACGAGCGAAATGGATATAGAAGCGGCGTTCCGGGCGGCTTGCGGCATCGTCGACGAGGCGCCATATCGGGACGAGGATTGAGCATTCGGACCGCTCGTCGACCCGCCATCGTGTAGGTCGGCCGGCGGATCGCATGCGTTTCCAAGCCGAGAAGATCACCGCCGGCCGCCGGTTCCTCGCGCCGAAACGGGCTTTCGCTCCCGACGAGCGATCTCCCCCGTGGTTTCCAGACGATCCGCAGAGCGCGGGGCCGTCCGGGACCGGAACCGGCCGGACGGCCCCGAAGCGACCAACCCCGGCGCGATGCCCGTCAGCCTTGGAAAGAAGGCGGGGTCCCAAGGAGAACGAATGTCCAACGCAGCAGTTTCGCGCGACGATTTCGCCGCGCTTCTCGAAGCGTCCTTCCATGAAAACGATGTCGCCGAAGGCGCCGTGGTCAAGGGTACGGTCGTTGCGATCGAGAAGGACATGGCCGTCATCGACGCCGGCCTGAAGGTCGAGGGCCGCGTCGCCCTCAAGGAATTCGGATCGAAGGGCGGCGAAAGCACCCTGAAGGTCGGCGATGTCGTCGACATCTATGTCGAGCGCATCGAGAACGCGCTGGGCGAGGCCGTCCTCAGCCGCGACAAGGCGCGCCGCGAGGAGAGCTGGGTCAAGCTCGAGGTCAAGTTCAACGCCGGCGAGAAGGTCGAAGGCCAGATCTTCAACCAGGTCAAGGGCGGCTTCACGGTCGACCTCGACGGCGCCGTCGCCTTCCTGCCGCGCTCCCAGGTCGACATCCGTCCGATCCGCGACGTCGGCCCGCTGATGAACACGCCGCAGCCGTTCCAGATCCTCAAGATGGACAAGCGCCGCGGCAACATCGTCGTGTCGCGCCGCACGGTTCTCGAAGAGAGCCGCGCCGAGCAGCGCTCCGAGATCGTCCAGAACCTCGAGGAAGGCCAGATCGTCGACGGCGTGGTCAAGAACATCACCGACTACGGTGCGTTCGTCGACCTCGGCGGCATCGACGGCCTCCTGCACGTGACCGACATGGCCTGGCGCCGCGTCAACCACCCGACCGAGATCCTGCAGATCGGCCAGTCGGTCAAGGTGCAGATCATCCGCATCAACCAGGACACGCACCGCATCTCGCTGGGCATGAAGCAGCTGGAAGCGGATCCCTGGGAAGGCATCGGCGTCAAGTACCCGATGGGCGTCAAGGTCTCGGGTCGCGTCACCAACATCACCGACTACGGCGCGTTCGTCGAGCTGGAGCCGGGGATCGAGGGTCTCATCCACGTTTCCGAGATGAGCTGGACCAAGAAGAACGTCCATCCGGGCAAGATCCTTTCGACCTCCCAGGAAGTCGAAGTGGTGGTGCTCGAGGTCGATCCGGTCAAGCGCCGCATCTCGCTCGGCCTCAAGCAGACGCTGCAGAACCCCTGGGAAGCGTTCCGCGACCAGTTCCCGGTCGGCACGATCGTCGAGGGCGAGGTCAAGAACAAGACCGAGTTCGGCCTGTTCGTCGGCCTCGAGAACGACGTCGACGGCATGGTCCACCTGTCCGACCTCGACTGGTCGCGTCCGGGCGAGCAGGTCATCGACGAGTTCAACAAGGGTGACGTCGTGCGCGCCCAGGTTCTCGACGTCGACGTCGAGAAGGAGCGCATCTCGCTCGGCATCAAGCAGGTCGGCGGCGACTCGTTCGCGACCGCTGCCGAGTCCGGCGAGCTTCGCCGCGGCGCGATCGTCACCTGCGAGGTGACGGCGGTCAACGAAGGCGGCATCGAGGTCCAGATCGTGGACACCGATCTCTCCACCTTCATCCGCCGCAACGATCTCGGCCGCGACCGCGACGACCAGCGCCCCGAGCGCTTCTCGGTCGGCCAGAAGGTCGATGCGCGCATCACGCAGTTCGACAAGAAGGCCCGCCGCGTCGGCGCGTCGATCAAGGCGCTGCAGATCGCGGAAGAAAAGGAAGCCGTGGCGCAGTACGGCTCGTCCGACTCGGGCGCTTCGCTCGGCGACATCCTCGCTGCCGCGATGAAGAACCGTCAGGACGGCGAGTAACATCGCCCGGAGGCAGGGCGCCGGATCCGGCGCCTTGCCCCGCACGACATCGAAAGGCCCGTGCCGAGGGATCGGCGCGGGCCTTTTTTCGTGTCTTGCCGCCTTGCGCCGCGCGCCGACCCCATGGCATCGGCCTCGGGCAAACAGAGCCTTCCAGCCGGAATTATCCGAGATGACCGAAACCCCCCGCTTCACCGCCATCGGCCCCGGCAAGATCGCGGCGATCGCGACGACGCTGGAAATGCGAGACAAGCCCGACGCCCGGCCGGAGCCGGACGGGCTCGCTGGGTGCGTGGTCCCGCTCGATGGCATCACGGCGGGCGAGTATCTCGACCTTTATCGCCGGGTCGGGGCGGACCATCTCTGGGTGACGCGCCTGTTCATGACGCAGGGCGAGCTGGAGGACGTGCTGCGCGCTCCCACGACCCGCCTTTACGGCGAAGAGGTCGAGGGGAGGCTGGAGGGCATCCTGGAGCTCGATTTCTCGGAAAGGGACGCCTGCGAGATCAAATATTTCGGGCTCACCGCTGCCCGCCAGGGCACCGGCGCCGCACGGCGCCTGATGAACCACGCGATCCAAACGGCGTTCGATGCCGGCGTCTCGCGCCTCTGGCTCCACACCAACACGATGGACCACCACCGCGCGCTCGCCTTCTACGCGCGGTCCGGCTTCACGCCGGTGCGCCAGGAGGTCGAGATCAACGACGACCCGCGCCTTGCCGGCCTTCTGCCGCGCGATGCGGCACCGCACGTGCCGATCTTCGAGTGACGGCACTAGGCCAAGGAACTCCCCCGAGATCCTGGTCCGGTCCTGTGGCGTCAGAGGCCCAGCGAGTAGCCCTGACCTAGGGGCACACCGAGCGGGTGCGCGAGGTCGGCCATCGCGATCGCGTAACGGGTGCGGATGGTCTCGATATGGACGTCGGTCGGCCCGAGGTCGGCGGCGATGCGGTCGAAGCCGCCGCGCCCGCCGGGCGCCGCCACACCCGCGCGCACCACCGCGTCGGCATAGGCTTCCGCTTCCGCATCGCCGAGGCCGAGCTTGGCGGCGGCCCAGAGCGCCACGAGGCGGTCGGCCCGCGCCCGGTCGCAGAACGAGCGGCGCTCGCGCAAGGCATGGTGCTGTTCGGAAAGTTCGTGGCGCTCGTCGATCGACATCGGTCCCTGTCCCCTCGGGAGTTTCTGGTGCCGCCGCCGGTTCGGGGCGGGCAGGGGAGAGGTTAGCGGCAAGCTCTCAAGGGAGACGGAACCCGGTCGAATCAATTGAATCGATCGGCTGGAAAGATGTTGACCGATCGTTAACGCGGGCGGCCGATCGGCCGCCCTTATGCTCACATCGCCGCGATCAGGCGCGGTGGGCGGAGTGCGAGAAGATGTCCTCCTCGTCCCAGCCGAGAAGGTCGAGCCGGGCGCGCGTCGGCAGGTAGCGGAACGAGGCTTCGGCGAGCTCCAGCCGGTCCTCGCGCTCCAGCTTCTTGAGAAGAACGCCCATCAGGTCGTGGAGATACAAGACGTCGGATGCGGCATAGTCGAGCTGCGCCTGGGTCAGCGTCTCGGCTGCCCAGTCGGAGGACTGCTGCTGCTTCGACAGGTCGACCCCGATCAGCTCCTTGGTCAGATCCTTCAGCCCATGCCGGTCGGTATAGGTGCGCACGAGGCGCGAGGCGATCTTGGTGCAGAACACGGGCTCCGTCATCACGCCGAAGGCATGGTAGAGCGCGGCGATGTCGAAGCGGGCGTAGTGGAAGATCTTGCGCTTGGTCGTGTCCTTGAGGAGCGCGGTCAGGTTGGGCGCCTCGCGCTGGCCCTTGGCGATCTGCACCACGTCGGCCGTTCCGTCGCCCGGCGACAGCTGCACCACGCAGAGCCGATCGCGCCGCGTGTCGAGACCGAGCGTTTCGGTGTCGATCGCCACCGATCCGGTGTAGCGGACGAGGTCGGGAAGGTCTCCCTTGTGGACGCGGATCGTCATGGGCTCTGGCTCCGGCTGGCTTCGGGCGAACAAGGGTCGCGGATCTTGGAGCCCGTCGCTTAGCGGATTTCGCTGCCTCGCCAAAGCCTCTCTTCGCGGGAATGCCGAGGTCCCCATCGCGAAACATCGGCGACATCGGCGCGAAACGGCCCGTTCCTACTCCTTGTCCCATCGAAACCCCGACGGGAGAGACCGCCATGACCGCGACGATCCACATCCACCCCCGCTTCCTGATCCGCACCACGAGCGAGCCCGCGCCCTATCCCGCCGCCTTCGGCTCGGCGGCGGGCTGCGCCTTTCACCTCGGCGCGGCCAAGGCGAGCCTTGCCGAGCGGAAAGCCTCCGAAGCGCAGCCCCGTGCCGGGGAGACGCTGATCCGGCTCGATGCGCACCGGACCCGCCCGAGCGGGGGCGCCAGGAGCATCAAGCGCGGCTGATGCGTCAGCCTCCGCCCTCGGCCAGGAACCAGGCGACGAGTTCCGCCGCGTTGCGTGCGCCGACCGAGCGCGACAAACGCAGCCGGTGCGCCTCCACCGTGCGGGGCGACAGGCCGATCTCGGTCGCGATCGCCCGGTTGGTCTTGCCCTGCGCCACCAGCGCCAGGATCTGCCGTTGCCGCCCGGTGAGTGCGAGGCTCGCACCCCCGATCGGCCGGTTCAACGGCTTGAAGCAGTAGATCGCCTCCGCGAACGGGTCGCCGAGGTTGTGGGAGCGCCCGTGCACCCGCGCCCAGAAGCGCCGCCCGCTCGCCCCGCGCATGATGCGCTCGTCGTAATAGACCCGGCCTCCCGGCAGGTGGCTTCGCCACATCTGCCCGGTGCGCACGAAGTCGTCGACCTGCGGGTAAAGCCGCGAAAAGCTCGCATCCAGGAGTTCGCCCCGCTCCGTGTCGAACAGGGCGGCGAACTCGGCGTTGCAGTCGCGAATGATCCGGTGCGTGGCGAAGACCAGCGGAACCGGCAGTTCGGACAGGGCGAAGCGGCGGAAAGCCTGTGTACCGGCATCGGGTCGGGCAGCGGTGGACATGCCGTAGAAATACGACTGGTTCGTTCTCCCTGCCAAGCCCTAGCTTCGGGGTGACCGGAGCCGAAACACACGGGGCTCCCCAACGTGACGGGAGGCGCGTTTTGAGAAAGCTTCGTTCGGGCGCGGCGGAGGCGCTCTCCGACGTCCTTCGCGACGACATGGTCGTCATGGCCGGGGGCTTTGGCCTTTGCGGCATTCCCGAAGCGCTGATCGACGCGATCCAGGCGTCGGGCGTGCGGGGGCTGACGGTGATCTCCAACAATGCGGGCGTCGACGGCATCGGCCTCGGGCGCTTGCTTGAAACCCGCCAGATCGCCAAGATGATCTCGTCCTATGTCGGCGAGAACAAGCTCTTCGCCCAGCAGTACCTTTCGGGCGAGCTGGAGCTGGAATTCAACCCGCAAGGCACGCTCGCCGAGCGCATCCGGGCGGGGGGCGCGGGCATTCCCGCCTTCTTCACCAAGACCGGCGTCGGCACCCTGATCGCTGAAGGGAAAGAGGTTCGCGAGTTCGACGGCGAGGCCTACGTGATGGAGCGCGGCCTCTTCGCCGATCTTGCCATCGTCCATGCCCATACGGGCGACGCGGAGGGCAACCTCGTCTACCGGAAGACGGCGCGCAACTTCAATCCGATGATGGCGACCGCCGCCACCGTCACGGTGGCCGAAGTCGAGAACCTCGTGCCCGTCGGCTCGCTCGATGCCGACGCGATCCACACGCCCGGCATCTTCGTGCAGCGCGTGGTGCATGTGGCGAACGCGCAGAAGCACATCGAGCAGCGCACCACGCGCCAGCGCCGGGAAAGCGCCGCGCCGGCGGCCGCGGGGGAGGAAGTCTGATGGCCTGGACGCGCGACCAGATGGCGGCCCGCGCCGCCCGCGAGCTGCAGGACGGGTTCTATGTGAATCTCGGGATCGGCATCCCGACGCTGGTGGCCAACCACATTCCCGATGGGATCGAGGTGGTGCTCCAGTCCGAGAACGGCATGCTCGGCATGGGCCCCTTCCCCTATGAGGGCGAGGAGGATGCCGACCTCATCAATGCCGGCAAGCAGACCATCACCGAACTGCCGATGACGAGCTTCTTTTCCTCGGCCGACTCATTCGCGATGATCCGGGGCGGCCATATCGACCTGTCGATCCTGGGCGCCATGCAGGTCGCGGCCAACGGCGATCTCGCCAACTGGATGATTCCGGGCAAGATGGTGAAGGGCATGGGCGGGGCGATGGATCTCGTCGCTGGCGTCAAGCGCGTCGTCGTCGTCATGGAGCACGAGGCCAAGGGCGAGTCGAAGCTCTTACCCGCCTGCACCCTGCCGCTCACCGGCGCGCGCGTCGCCGATCTCGTGGTCACCGATCTCGGCGTCTTCACCGTGGAACGGAAGGGGCCGGAACGGCTGACGCTGGTGGAACTGGCTGATGGCGTCACCCTCGACGAGATCCGCGCTAAGACGGCCGCTTCGTTCGAGGTCGCGCTTTAGGATTCAAGGAGGGCGACGATCCTTCGGGAACCGGACGTCAGCGGCGTTTCGGGCGGGCGGGGGCGGATAGGGTCGCGCGCCCGTCTTCCATGCGGCCTGCAACCGGCAAACCCGCCGCCGTCACTCCTTGTTGGAGGTTTCCTCGAAGGTCCGACGGGTCGGCTTGGCCGTTCCTTTGACCCTCGCTGACGCCCCCGGCATCGACGGCGTTTTTCGTCCCGCGAGACGGCGAAGATTCCTCGCCCACCTTCTGCCCGGGACGTCCGAAGCACTTTTCTAGAGCGACAAGGGCGAAGTGTAGCCGGTGAGTTCCAGATAGCCGCGCCCGCCATCCGTTCGAACCGCGCCTTCCCAGTAAACGGGCAAGCCCCCGGCGCGCCCGTCGAGCTCCTGGTCGTCGAACAGGGGTTTGAGGGACAAGCGCCGTTCGCCCTCGGGCAGGCGGAGGATCAGCACTTGCTCCACCGGGTAGGTCGCGCCCGTCCGCTCCGAGCGCCAGCGGCGCACTGGCTCGAAGCGGATGTCATCGGGGCCGAGGCGGACGATCGACCCGTCCGGGCGGCGAAACGAGCCGCCGGCATAGATCGCCTCCTCTTCCCGGCCGCGAATGCGGAAGGCGACGAGGGCGCCCCCGTCGTCGAGGTTGAGGCCTGTCCAATCCCAGCCGGTGGCGCCGGGAGACAGGAACTGCGAGGACCATTCGCGGTCGAGCCAGGCTCGGCCCGTGACGCGTTCGATCTTTCCCCCACGCGTCAGCGTGCCGGAGACGTCCAGTTGCGGCATCGAGTAGTAGTAGCTGGCCTCCCCTCGGCCCGCGCCCTTGCGGCTGAACCCCTCGTCGCCTTGCAGGAAGATGCCTTGCGTCGGCTGGAAGGCGAGCGTGTAGGCGAAATCCGGCGTTTGGACGCTCGTCGTGAAGCGCCCGTCCGCCTCGCGCCGGAGCCGCCAGTCGCGGATCGCAACGTCGGCGTCCCCTGTCGCCGCCCGCGCCAAGCCGAAGCCCTCGCGCGCCGAGCGCTCGCCGTGCAGAAGCCGCCCGATGGCCGGGTCCGACAGGGCGGCGTGGGCGAAGAGCACCTGGGCCGGCGCGAAGCGGCTGGGGTTCGCCTCGCCCGCGCCCGGCCGGGTGCGGAAGAAGGTTACCTGGAAGCCGAGTTCAGCGCCGCCTTCCGTTTGGAGCCAACCGGTGACGTACCACCATTCCGTGCGGAAGGCGGGATGCGCGCCGTGGTCGGCGGGAAAGGCGAGCGGCATGCCGGGGGCGACGGTCGGGAAATCCTGTGCGCGGACCGGCACGATGGCCAAGATCAGCGACAGGAGGAAAACGACGATCCCACGCATCACCAATCCTCCCGCACCGCCTGGACGGCGTCCACCGCCGTCGCGCGGCGTCCGGCCAGCACCGCCGTCAGCGCCGCCGCACCGATCAGCGCCAGGGCGACGAGGCCCAGCGTTTCCCATGGGACACGCGTTTCCATCGTCCAGTTGAAGCTTTGCGGGTTGATGACGCGGATCAGGACCTGCGCCAGCACGAGCCCGAGAAGGATGCCCGACACCGCGCCGACGGTGCCGAGCAGCGCACCCTCCAGCCCCAGCATGCGCCGGATCTGAGCCTTGGAAACACCCAAGTGCCGCAGCATGCCGAACTCGCGCGAGCGCGCGATGGTCTGCGCCGAGATCGTCGCGGCGACGCCCGCGAGGCCGACGAGGATCGCCACCGCTTGGAGCACGTAGGTCACGGTGAAGGAGCGGTCGAAGAGGTCGAGCGCATAGGCGCGAAGCTCCGCCGGCCGGGCGAGCGAGGTGCCGGCGCGCGCCCCCTCGGGCAGCGCTGCCAGAAGGGCGTTCGCCACCCGGTCGGCGTCGGCGCCGGCCTCCAGCGTCACCGCCGCCTCGTCGCGGGTGGGATCGCCGGTGATCGCCGTGTAGTCGGCGCCCCCGATCGCGACGGCGCCCTGTTGGCGCGCATAGTCGCGCCAGATGTCGGCGACGTAGAACTCGCCCGGCCCCAGCGGCAGCGTGATGCGCGCGCCCGGCCGCCAGCCGTAAAGGCGCGAGGCGGGCTCGGAGACGTGGATAGGCACGGTGCCGGCGGGCGCCGGCTCCTTAGCCGTCTCGATCGGCGTGACGAGGCCGCCGGGCTTCAAGGGGTCGAGGTCGCGCGCCAGAAGGATCACGGGCGGACGGTCCAGCGCGATCGAGAGAGGCAGCTGCCGGCTGAAACTCAAGGTCCCGACGCCCGGCACCTCGCGCAGCCGGCGCTGCGCCTCCGCGTCGAAGCCGGCGCCCGCTTGGCCGCGCAGATACAGGTCGGCCGACAGCACCTGCCCCAGCCAGTCGTCGACGGCGGTGCGAAAGCTCGTGACCATGGTGGCCATCGCGATCATCAACGCGGTGGAGGCGACGATGCCGCACAAGGCGGTCGCCGCCTCGCTCGGCGCGCCTTGCACGTGGCGCACGGCCAGAAGCGAGGGGACGCCGGCCGTCCGGCGTTTGAGAAGGGGTTTGAGAAGCTGGCGCGCCGCCCAGGGCACGCCCGCGACGCCCCCGGCGAGCAGCAGCGCCATGCCGGCGAAGCCGAGGATCGGAAGGCCCGCCACCGGCGGCATGAGGCTGGCGACGACGCCCGAGCCCATCAGAACCAGCGCCGGCAGGAGGGGAACGCGCGCGCGCGGGTCGATCATGTCGCCGGCGTTCTTGAGGGCGGCGGCGGGCGCGGCGCGCGAAGCGGCCCGTGCCGGCAGCGCGCTGCCGAGAACGGCGGCGAGGAGCCCCAGTGCGAAGAAGGCGAGCGCCGCCGGCCAACTCCACACGACGCGCGTTTGCGCGCCCTCGAAATAGCCGGCCCCGAGATCCCCGCCGAAGAGGCGCAGCGCCGCGTCCGCCAGGAGATAGCCGACGAGAAGCCCGGCGCCCGCTCCGAGAATGCCGATCAGCAATCCTTCCAGCGTCACGGCGGCGACGATGCCGCGCCGGGGCAGGCCCAGCGTGCGCAGAAGCGCGAAGGCGCGCAGGCGCCGCGCCACGGACAGGGACTGGGCGGAGAAGACGAGAAAGCCGCCGGTCAGAAGCGCCACCAGCGCCAGCATGTCGAGATTGACGCGGTAGGCTCTCGACAGGGCGCTGCCCTGCCGCGCTTGCGTTTCGTCGCTGGCCAGCGACGCGCCTGCGGGCAGGAGCGGGGTGAGGGCGGCTTCGGCTTGGGCCCGGTCGCTCAAGGCCAAGTCGATCCGGTCGAGCTTGCCCAGTCGGTCGAAGCGCCATTGCGCCGCCGCGATGTCGATCGTGCCGATCCGCTCCGTTTCGCCTGACCCATCGAGCGTGCCGGCGATGCGCAGCGGCACGCTCCGCCCGTTGGCCGAGACGGGGACGGTGTCGCCGACCTTCGCCCCGGTAGCCGTGAGGGCCGCGCGCGACAGGAACAGGGCGTCTGGGGAAAAGGCGTCGGCGCGGTTCTGATCGACGCCTTGCGCCCCGAGGCCGACGAGGCTCGGGCTGACGCGCGCGGCGCGCAGCACGTCGATCCCCAGAAGCGTGAACGCCGCCTCGCCCGCCCGCGCTTCCAGGACGACGACGGGGCTAGCGTCGCCGACGCCCTGCGCCTCGGCGACCGCTGGATACAGCGTCTCGTCGAAGCCGAGGGAACTGGCCGCGCGCACTTGGAGATCGGCCGCCCCGTTGACCCCGCGCACCGCCCCTTCGAAGGAAGCGAGCGCCGAGCCGTTGACGAGGTGGACCGCGAAGCCGAGCGCGACGCCGACCGCGATGGCCACCGCCGTCAGGAGAAAGCGCGCGGGATGGGAGCGCGCTTCGCCCGAGATCAGCCAGCGCAGTGCAAGGCGCGCGTCGACGAGCCCCGCGTCAGACATCGGCGCCGGCGTCCCGCAGACCGCCGCGCGTCAGGGTGAGGACGCGGTCGGCGACGCGCGCCGTCGCCTGCGAATGGGTGACGATCACGGCCGCCGCCCCGCCTTCGCGCACGGCGGCGGCGAAGAGGTCCAGCACGCGCTCGCCCGTTTCGGGATCGAGATTGCCGGTCGGCTCGTCGGCGAGGATCAGGGCGGGGCGATGGACGAGGGCTCTGGCGATGGCGACGCGCTGCAACTCGCCGCCCGACAGGTCGCGCGCATAGTCGCCCGCCCGCCCGCCGAGCCCGACGGCCGACAGGAGCCGCGTCGCCTGCTCCTCCGCCGCCTTCGCGTCGGGCGACAGGAGGGCCAGCGGCAGGGCGACGTTCTGGCCGAGCGTCAGGTAGGGCAGAATGTGGAAGGCCTGGAACACGAAGCCGATGCGCTCGCGCCGGAGCTTGGTGCGCGCCGTCTCGTCGAGAGGCCCAAGCGCCGTGCCCGCGACGCGGACCTCGCCGGCATCCGCCTCGTCGAGCCCGGCGAGGATGTTGAGAAGCGTCGACTTGCCGACGCCCGATTCGCCGACGATCGCCACCAGCTCGCCGCCCGCGACCTCGAGGTCGAGCCCGGAAAACAGCCGCCGGTCGCTTCCGACGGACTTTTCCAGACCGCGCACGAGAAGGCGCGGGGATCCGGACTTCCCTCGCGGTTCGGAGGCGGCGGGCGGGGCATGGGGCGAAGCGAGCGTCGTCATGGCACCCCACTTGGGGCGGCGGGACGCCCGATCCAGCCGCGCCCCCTGCCGCCCGACGCCGCACCCCGACGCCACGCGCTGGGGCTGCTCTTCCGACCCGCGTGGCCCGATGTCGCCGATGGCCAGGGCGCGAAGCGGCCCGGTTGGTGAACGCGGGCAATCGTCGGGCACCAGTCAGCGAAGGGAAAGAAGAAGGGGATCGTCCGCTTCCCCCTCGGTTCAAAACTGCGAGAGGGCGCCGCTTTGCGTTTCGAGCGGACATCGATGCATTGCGATACCGGGAATGGTCGATCGGCGTCTTCGCCTTCCGCCGGAGCCCAAAGGGTCTCCTCGCGGCGTCAGGTGCCGACGTCGTTGATCTTCAACGGTTGGAGGTGGATGTCGGCGATCGCCGATGCGCCGACCTGGAACGCGGCCTGATAGTCCGGGTCGGCGACCATCTCGCCGAAGGCGGATCGCCGGGGATACTGAACCAGAACCACGGCATCCCAGCCATTCCCCGATCCGGTCGTCAGCACCGGCAAGCCATCGCCGCCGAACAGGATGCGCGCGCCGAACCTTGCAAGGATCGGCTTCGCCATTTCGAGGTAGTCCCGGTATCTCTGTCGTCCGCCGTCGGGCTGGAACCGCAGGAGGTTCAACATGACGACGGGTGTGTCGTCGGCTTCCGCCAGGAAGGCGTCGAATGCGCCAGGCATGAAGGCGACCATGGCTCTTTCCCTGGTAAGGCACCGGGCATGACGGTGCCGCCCGATCGCTAGACTGCCGCCACGTCAGAAACTGTCAGCAGCGAACGCCAGTCGCGATCCTGCTGCTGCCAACGTGTCACGATCGACTGACGACGCCCGGGATAGCGGTCCTGCAGGGTTTCTTTCACGTGCAGTCGATCGACCCGGAAGTGGCGAAAGGCGGATCGCAGCTCGCACCAGGCCGCGAGGACGCGAACGTCGTCGAAGTATACGATGATGACGGGCCAGACGATGCGCTCCGATCGGGCGCCCGAAGCGTCCTCGTAGCCGATTGCGACCTTGCGTTGGCGGCGGATCGCGTCGCGCAACAGGGCAACCTGCGGCGGATCCAGGCGGGCGGAGAGCGAGGCCGCCGTGACGATGGCGGGCGGGTCTTGGCCGAGCGCCGGCCCATTGGCTCTGGCGGCGAGTATCTTCGCCAAGGCGCTTTCGCCGCATCCCGCCAGAGCCGGATCGGCACGTTGCTGCACCCAGCCGAGCCCCAGCGCCAGGGCATCCAACTCGTCGGTCGAGAAGGCGAATTCCGGAAGGAAGAAGCCCCGCCGCAGGAGATAGCCGACGCCCGCCTGTCCATCGATGGGAGCGCCGATCGCACGCAACGTCTCGATGTCCCGGTAGATGCTGCGCGACGAGACACCCAGCTCCCGCGCCAGTTCGAGGGCGGTCGTGGGAACGCGTCTGGCACGAAGCACGGCCAGGAGTTCGAAGATGCGGGTGGTTCTGGCCATGGCCGTTCGCCCTTTGCAGATCGCGCGACCCCTTCCTTTAACGTCGGAGCGAAAGGGATGCGACCGGGGCTAGGTCGCTCGAAGGAGGCGGCTTTCGGCGACTGGCGTCCCAAACCCCAGGGTCTCCGATGACACGTCGCCGACCGATGGATCGCGTTCCCTGCCTAGTCCCCCGCTGACCGTCCGGACCACTCGGTCGATCGAGCGTCGCCCGGCCCCAGTTCCTGCGCCGCCAGCCACCGCTTGGCGATCGTGATGTCCATCTGCGACAGGGCGTGGCCGAGCGGCAGCGTCTCGTGGGTGACGAGAGCCCCGCCCGCCGTGAGGGTCTGCGCCAGACGTCGGACGTTGTCTTCCGGCACGATGGGGTCCATCGCGCCCGACAGGATCAGCACCGGGCGCCCCGCGAGGCGGAAGGGCGGGGGCTCGGCGAAGGGCATCATCGGGCGCAGGAGCACGGCGCCGGCGAGCGTATCCGGCTCGCGCATCAGGAGGACGGCGGCGATGTTGGCACCGTTGGAAAAGCCGACCGCGACCGGCGCCCCGATTCCGTAGGCGCCTTGCGCCTCGCGCACGAAGGCACCCAGCGCATCGGCACGACGCGCGACGTCCGCCTCGTCGAACACCCCCTCGGCCAGGCGGCGGAAGAAGCGCGGCATGCCGTTTTCCAGAACCTGCCCGCGCGGCGACAGGAGCGCGGCGCCGGGCGACAGAGCGGTGCCGAGGCCGAGGAGATCGCTCTCGTCGCCCCCCGTCCCGTGCAGGAGGAGGAGCGGCGCGTGCAGGGCGGCGCCGGTCGCCGGCTGGAACCGGTGGACATGCGACAGGGCGGCAGGGGTGGTGCTCATCGGTCTCGGTCTCGCGATCTCGGCAGAAAGGGTCCGGGGCGGCCCGAAGGCCGCCCCCGGTCGTCAGCCCTCGGACAGGGGCGGCAGCGCCCCCTCGATCCGGGCGCGGTGCGCTTCGAGGCCGGCGGGCAGCTTCAACGCCGAGCCGAGGGTCGCAGTCGGCTCGTCGGCCAGAAAGCCCGGCGCGTCGGTCGCGATCTCGAACAGGACGTGGCCGGGCTCGCGGAAATACACCGAGCGGAAGTAGTTCCGGTCGCGCTGTTCGGTGACCGCGACCCGGTGGTTCTCCGCAAGGCGCCGCACCATCGCGGCTTGCCTCGCGTCGTCCGCCGCCCGGAAGGCGACGTGATGCACCGAGCCGGCACCGGGGCGCGGCTTCAGGAAGCCGCCGACCGCGCGGATGTCGATGATGCCGCCGATCCCCGCTCCCGGCACCTGGAAGCGCGTGGTGGAACCGTCCGCGCCGAGTTCCCCAAAGCCGAGGACGTCGGTCAGCACCGCGCCCGTCGGCGCCTTGTCCTCCACGAGCAGGCTCACCGAATGGAAGCCGCGAATGGCGTGCTCAGGCATTACGCCGCCGCCCGTCCATCCCGGCTCCCCTTCCGCCCCCGGTACGGCCACGAGCGCGAGGTTCATCCCGTCCGGGTCGCGGAAGGCCAGCGCCGTTTCGCCGAAGCGCTTCACCGGCGGGTCGAACGAGACGCCGCGCTCGATGAAGCGATGCGTCCAGAAGCCGATCGAGCCCTCCGGCACCCGGAACACGGTTTCCTGCGTTTCGCCGACGCCGAGCCGGCCGGGCGCGGCATGCTCCCAGGGGAAGAAGGTCAGGATCGTGCCGGGCGTGCCGGTTTCGTCCCCGTAGTAGAGGTGCCAGGTGCCGGGATCGTCGAAGTTGACGGTGCGCTTCACTAGACGCAGGCCCAGCGTATCGGTGTGGAACCGCACGTTGCGCGCGGCCGGGCCGGCGATGGCGGTGACGTGATGGATGCCGTGGCTCATGGGGTGCCTCCGTTGCGCGGGTGTGTTGGAGCCAACATAATCGCAACACGGACGGCTTGTCAGATGCGTTTCAATTGCGAGAATGCAATGAGACGATTGCGGGTTCGAAACGGGGAGTTCAAACGCAGTGGGGTTCGAGATCGATCGCCTGTCCTGGGACGACGTGCGCCTCGTCGGTGCAGTGGCGGAGGCGGCGAGCCTGCCGGGCGCCGCCGACCGGCTCGGCGTCGCCCATTCCACCGTGTTCCGCCGGCTGCGCCAGATCGAAGGGGAGGTCGGCTGCCCCCTGTTCGAGCGTAGCGGCGCCCGCCTGTCGGCTACCGTCGCGGGCGAAGAGATCGCGGCCGTCGCGCGGATGATGGGCGCGGCGATGGACGGGGCGGCGCTGCGCCTCGCCGGCCGTGAGCCCTCGCCCGCCGGCGAGGTTCGCGTCACCACCAACGACTCGCTCCTCGTCGGCTTCCTGACGCCCTTGTTCGCCGGCTTTCGCCGCCATTGCCCGGACGTGCGACTCGATGTCGTCCTCGGCAATCCCGCGCTCAACCTGTCGAAGCGCGACGCCGACGTCGCGATCCGCGCCACCGACCGCCCGCCCGACACGCTGGTCGGGCGCAAGGGCGCGCGCATCGCCTGGGCGCTCTACGAGGCGGACGACGGCGCGTCGCAGAACTGGGTGTCGCTCGGCGACGCGATGGGGGCGATGAAGGTGGTGCGGCACGTCACCGAGACCGTGCCGCCCGAGCGCATCGCCTTTCGCGTCAACACGGTCCTCGGGCTCGCCGAAGCGGTGGAGATCGGGATCGGCCGGGGCTATCTGCCCTGCTTCATCGGCGATACGCGGCCCACGCTGCGTCGGCTCGGCGAGCCCGATCCGCGCTTTGCCACCGACCTCTGGCTCCTGACCCATGCGGACCTTCGCCACGTGCCCCGCGTCCGGGCGCTGATGGACTACCTGTTCGACGCCGTCGCCGAGCGTCGGGGTCTTTTGGAAGGGCGGGGTGCCTGACGGCCAAGGCGAATTGCCGCAGTCTTTCCACAGGTTGGAACGCAACCAAATCGCCGTCGATTGCGGCTCCATGGCACCGACCCCGTCCTCCGAACCCGTTGCGCGCTTCAAAGCGCGCCGTCCGCCGCCCCAGCGAAGCGCGCCCTTGCTGGAGCCGGCACCAGCCAGCGATCTCGTCGCCAAGGCACGCCTCGTCCACGACCGGCTTTGCGCGGTCTACGGCTGCCCGATCGGCTATTTCCACGATCTCGATCCCTTGAGCGAGCTCGTGTCCTCGCTCCTGTCGCACCGGACGCGCAACGCCGACTCGGGGCGCGCCTTCAAGGCTCTGCGGACACGCTTTCCCGATTGGGCGGAGATGATCGACGCGCCGACGGCGGAGGTCGAGGCCCTGATCCACGGCGTGCGCTGGCCGGAACTGAAGGCGCCGCGTCTTCAGGAGATTCTGGCCGCGGTGCGGACCCGGCGCGGCGCGCTCGACCTCGATTTTCTCGCCGACCTGTCCGTCGAAGAGGCGCGCGCCTGGTTGGAGGAACTGCCGGGTGTCGGGCCGAAGACCAGCGCGGCGGTTCTGTCCTTTTCGGTGCTGCGCATGCCGGCCCTGCCGGTGGACAGTCACCACCACCGCGTTGCCCAGCGGCTCGGGCTGATCGGGCCGAAGCTCGACGTCGGTCCGTCCCATCCCGTTCTTCGCGGGCAACTGCCCGAGGATTGGAGCGCGCAGGACCTTTACGACAATCACGAGGTCCTGATGCTGCACGGGCAGAAGGTCTGCCACCACCGCCGCCCGGCCTGCGACCGCTGCACGCTGGCAGACATCTGCCCGAGCGCGTTCCACGTCGCCTGAACGCTCGGCGTCGGGTTGGGGCAGGGCGTTCTCTCCGAACCCCGGCCGGGTTCCTTACCCCTGGCCCGGCGGGCGATCTCCGCCCGACGGTTGCGGCGAGGACGGCGCGGCGCGGTCGGCCTCCGTGCCACCCGTCTCGTCGTTCGGCTGCACCAGCCCGTCCTCGCCGATCGGCTCCGGCAGGATCGGATCGGGTGCGTTGCGCTCCGGGGTGTCGGGCGTATTGGACATTGGCGATGGCTCCTCGAAATCGTCGGGGGAAAGGGGCGGGTCGCTCAGCCCGCGCCGGCGTCGTCGCCGGCATCCTTCTCGTCCGGCAGGCTGCCGGCGCCCGGCGTCGCGTCCTCGTTGGTAAGCTCGGGCTTGGCATGCGGTCCGGCACCGGGTGTCCGGTCCTCGCCCGTCTTCGATGCTTCGTCCCGTTCGGTCTCGTTCGAGCGGCTCATCGCATGGGCCTCCATTCCGACCATGTTTGCCGGAGAATGACGCTCGAAGGGGCGTGGGGGTTCCCGGCTTCCGCCGGAGCGCACCCGGCCCGCCCCACGTTCGCGCAAGTTCCGGCTGGAACGCTGCGGATCGGCAGGCATGACGAAACACGCTCGAAGGAGACGCATTCTCATGAGAATAGGCCTGAACGAGATCTCGTCCGACCAGGTGGCGATGCTGTCGCGTCTCAACGACGCGCCGGCGCGCGACAGCGTGGGTCTGCGAACGGGCGAACTGTCGCTCGACGAGTTGCGCCGATGCCTGGAGCTTCATGCGCTGGGGCTGGTGTCCGCGACGGTCGGCTGGCGCGACACGTGCTGGTTCGCGCTGACGCCCGCCGGCCGCCGGATCCGCCGTCAGGCGCCGGTCTGAGCCGCGCGCCAGCGCTTCGCCAAGTGGAGGAAGCGCTCGATCATCGCCGCGCCGTCCAGCGTCAGCACGGATTCGGGGTGGAACTGGATGCCGAAGGTCGGGTGCCGGCGATGCGACAGCGCCATGATCTCGCCGGCCCCGGATCTCGCATCCACCTTGAGGCTCTCGTCCATCTCCCGCGTTCCACGCACGATCAGCGAATGGTAGCGCCCGACCGGGATCGTCTCGGGGAGCCCTTCGAAGAGCCCTGTCCCGTCGTTCCAGCAGGGCGAGGCGCGCCCGTGCATCGGTTCATCCGCGCGCTCC
Source organism: Aureimonas sp. ME7 (assembly GCF_903970965.1). Taxonomy (GTDB): domain Bacteria; phylum Pseudomonadota; class Alphaproteobacteria; order Rhizobiales; family Rhizobiaceae; genus Aureimonas. Next base: position 28,722 of record NZ_CAJCKW010000001.1, read on the forward strand.
ACCCGGCCCCCGAACGCCGCGCCGATCACCTGATGCCCGAGGCAGACGCCGAGGATCGGCAGGCGGCCTGACAGGGCGCGCACCGCCTCCAAGCTGACGCCGGCCTCCGCCGGGCCGCAGGGGCCGGGGGATATGACGAGGGCATCGGGCGTCTTGGCCTCGATTTCGGCCATGTCGATCCGGTCGCTGCGCACGACCAGCGTTTCCTCCCCCAGTCGCTCGGCATAGCGGGCGAGGTTGAAGGTGAAGCTGTCGTAGTTGTCGAGAACGAGGATCACGGCGCCTCCTCGTCCGGCTCGAAGGCTCGGAGGATGCGCGCCGCCTTGGTCTGCGTCTCCGCCCATTCGGCGGGGCCTTCCGACAGGATGGTGACCCCGCCGCCCGTCCCGAAGGACACCTCGCGCGCGCCGAATTCCAGTGTGCGGATGGCGATGGAAACGTCGGCCGAGCCCGAAAACGACAGGGCGGCCACCGAGCCGCAGTAGAGGCCGCGCGGGGCGCCCTCGATCTCGGCGACGATGTCGGTGGCGCGGATCTTCGGCGCGCCGGTGATCGAGCCGCCGGGAAAGGTCGCGGCCAGAAGCGCGCCGACGCCCGTGCCGGGCCGGAGACGGCCGGTGACGGAGGAGACGAGGTGATGCAGCCCGGCATAGGATTCCAGGGCGCAGAGTTCGGGAACGACCACCGAATCCGCCTCGCAGACCCGCGACAGGTCGTTGCGCAGGAGATCGACGATCATCACGTTCTCAGCTCGGTCCTTTTCGGAAGCCAGAAGCGTGTCGGCCGCCGCCCGGTCGGCGGCTTCGTCCGCCGCCCGGCGTGCCGTTCCCTTGATGGGCCGCGTTTCCACCTCGCGGCCGCGAAGGCGCAGGAAGAGCTCGGGCGAAGCGGAGGCGATCGTGCGAGCCGGCTCTTCGAGATAGGCGGCGAAGGGCGCGGGGTTGACCTCGCGCAGGCGCCCATAGAGCGCGAACGGGTCGAACCCTTCGGGCAGCGCGGCGTGCATCCGGCGCGACAGGTTGGCCTGGTAGACGTCGCCGGCAAGGATCAGCGCCTTCACCCGCTCGACCTCGGCGGCATATTCGCTCGCCGTCCGGCTGCTGGTCCAGACGACGGAGCGCGGTTCGAACGCGGGCGGTTCGATCGGGCGCGCCAGCGCCTCGGCGAAGAAGTCGAGCCGGGCGGCGGCATGCGCTGCTCGAACCCTCACGTCGGCGCTCGCATCGATGCTTGGCGCGAAGCCGGCGGAGACGAGATGCGCCGATCCCTCCGCGTGGTCGAACACAAGGGCCGTGTCGTAGAGATGAAAGCCGAAAAGCGGCTTCTTCGGATCGAAGCCCACCGGGCGACGGAGGGCTTCCACCAGGTGGCCGGCTTCGAAGTCGATCGTGCCGACGAGCCCGCCGCAGAACGGGGCGGGGCCTTCGTGTTTCACGTGAAACCTCGCCAGCACCGCGTCGATCGCTGCAAAGGGCGACTCCCGCAGGGTGGCGCCATCGAGCCGCGCGCCACCGAGGTCCGCTTCCAGCCGGGCGAAGGGTGCGGCCGCGACCACCGACCAGCGGCCGTTCGACGGGTGAAGACGCGCGCTGTCGAGAAACGCCAGGCCGCCAAGCGGTCGCAGGCGCGCTGCGGCCTGCAGGGGAGGAATGGGATCGACGGGCCGTGTCCACATGGGCCAGCCCTGTAGCAGTCTGACCAACCGGCTTGAAGACCCCTCAGCCGACGCCGGTCGGCCCGTCCAAGACGATGCGCACCCGCCGGGCGAGGTCGAGGCGCGAATAGGGCTTGTTCAGAATCTCGAACCGGGCGCCTTCCGCTTCCGAGCGCTCCAGCGAGGCTTCGGCATAGCCGGTAGTGAGCAGCACCTTGAGGCGAGGGGCGATCCGCAACGCTTCCTGCGCCAGTGCCGTGCCGTTCATGCCGCCGGGCATCACGAGGTCGGAAAACAGGAGATCGAAGGCTTCGCCGTCCCGCAGCCGCTTCAGCGCACCGAGCGGCGATGTTTCCACGTCGACGGCGTAGCCGTGCTCTTCCAGCATCTCGCGTGCCAGCTCGGCCACCGCCTCGCGATCGTCCACTACGAGGATGCGCTCGGTGCCCTGCCGCTCCACCGCGCGCACGCGCTGGAGGGACCGCGTTTCCTCGCCCCGGGCGGCGGGAAACAGAAGCTCGACGGTCGTGCCCTCGCCTTCGCGCGATTCGAGATGGACCGTGCCGCCCGACTGCTTGGCGAAGCCGTAGACCATGGACAGGCCGAGGCCGGTGCCCTTGCCCTCTTCCTTTGTGGTGAAGAACGGGTCGAGAACGCGGCTCAGAACCTCGCGGGCCATGCCCGATCCCGTGTCGGATACGGCGACGGACACGTAGTCGCCGGGCGCGACGTCGTCGTAATCAGTCGCATCCTCCGCGCCGATCGTCCGGTTGGCGGTCACGATACGCACCGTGCCGCCGCCCGCCATGCCCGACATCGCGTCGCGGGCGTTGATCAGGATGTTGAGAAGCGCGACCTCGGCCTGCGTCGGATCGACGCGCGCCGTCGCGAGATCGGGCGCGAGGTCGGTTTCCACCGCGATCTGGTCGCCGAGCGTGCGCGCCGCCATGTCGGTCATGCCCGACACGAGGCCGTTGAGATTGACGAGGCGCCCTTCCAGGCGCTGCTTGCGGGCAAACGCCAGAAGCTGCTGCGTCAGCGTCACGGCTCGGGCCGAGGCCGAGCGCACGTTGTCGACGGCCCGCGCCGTGCGCGTGCGGTCGAGTTCGGGCTTTTCGAGCTGGGCGGCGATCACCTCGACATAGCCGGTGACGACCTGGAGGAGGTTGTTGAAGTCGTGCGCGATGCCGCCCGTCAGCTGCCCCAGCGCTTCCATCTTCTGCGACTGGCGCAGCGCCTCTTCCGCGTCGCGCCGGCGCGACACGTCGAGCTGCGAGCCGAAGAGGTAGACGAGCTTTCCCTCCGCGTCGTAGACCGGCGAGATGAACAGGGCGTTCCAGAAGGTCGAGCCGTCCTTGCGGTAGTTCAGGATTTCGGTCGCGATCTCCCGGCGCCCTTCCACCGCGGCGCGCACCTGGGACACCGTTTCGGGATCGGTCTCGGGGCCTTGCAGGAACCGGCAGTTGTTGCCGACGATCTCCTCGCGTCGATAGCCCGTCATTTGGACGAAGGCGTTGTTGGCGAAGACGATGGGGTTGTCGGGACGGTGCGGATCGGTCACCGTCATCGGCATGCGCGTGGTTTCCACGGCCGCGAAGAAGATGTCGTCGTGACTGTCCAGGCGACCCGCCGCACGAACCCGGACCGTCGGCTTCGGGCCATCGAAGGGCGGCGGGCTGTCGAAGCGGTTGGTCATGAACGCCTTGTGAAGCAAGGAGCGGCGACGGCGCCGGCGCGAAATGCTAATTCCATTTCGCAAGACATATTCGCGGGCGGCGAATAGGAAAGGAACCCGATGTCCGTTTCGGACCACGACTTGACGGCGCGAGGCAAGGTGTTCCTCGTGGAGGACGATCCGATGATCCGCGCGCTGACGGCGGAATGGATCGAGGACGCGGGATACGTCGTCGCCGATTTCGCCAGTGGAAACGAGGCCTTGGAGGCTTTGGCGAGCGGCGGCGAGGCCCATGCCGCCGTTCTCGACCTGACCTTGCCCGATATGCGCGGCGACGAACTGGCCGAGCGCCTTCGCGCCCTGCAGCCGAACCTCGCGCTGGTCTACGCCACAGGCGATTCCAACGACTTAAGCGACGGCGCGCTCGATCGTCCCCATACGGGCCTTCTGCACAAGCCGTATTCGGCTGCCGATCTCCAGTCGGCTATCGAAAAAGTCGCCGGGGCCTGAAGGGATCAGTCCTCGACGAGGAGAATGTGCAGCGTCGCCGGCCCGTGGACGCCGATCACCAGGCTCCCCTCGATATCGGTGGTGCCGCTCGGTCCTGTGACGACGACGAGATTGCGCGAGCGGGCGAGATCGGCGTCGCGGACCGCGTCTTCCAGATGAAGCACCACGTCTTGAGCCCGCACCGCCACGATGTGATGCAGCGGCAGGAAGGCGTCCAGGATCGCCATGCGCGGGCCGGAGCGAAGAACGAGGCTCGCGGTTTCCGCGATCGCCCGCTCGGCCATGGACAGGGATACGAGATCGTCCACTTCGGCGCGCGGGCGAAGGCCCGCCCCCGCCCAGTCCAGCGCTTCCAGAACGGGCAGGGGCTGGATCTTCAGGGCGGGCTCCAGTTCGAGGGCGGCCAAGCGACGGGCGACCGCGGCGGGCACGTCCTCAACTCGCGCGACGCGCTCGCTCGAGGCGCCGGGCGGCAGGCGCGTCACCGCCGCCTCGAAGAGAGACAGGGCATCGCCCTCGGGCAGCAGGGGGCGCACCCGTTCCGGCTCGGCGAGAAGCGCGTCGGCTTCGGCTCGGATGCTCGCCCCGTCCGCCGGCTGGCCGATCGCGCGCGTGATCGCGGCGAAGATCGCGTCCCGCGCGCTCAACGCTCGAGGACCTTCTGCCGCGCGGCTTCGGCCTGGAGGAAGGTCGGTCCCGGCGGGGGCGCCGGCATGTCGCGGTAGGCCGTCCAGGCGCCGGCGAGCGAGGGCAGGCGGGCGATGCGGCCTCTGGCCCCGCCCATCCGGCGCAGCGCGAGGGCGCCGAGCGCCGCCAGCCAGCGATAGGCGCGCGGATGCGTCGCCGCCCAGCGCCAGCCGGACAGGCCGAAGCGCAGCGAGGTGGGCTCCAGCCCCTCGCGCCAGCTCTTCTCGCGCCATCCCTTGATGAGCGTCGGCAGGGGAATGTCCACCGGGCAGACCTCGCGGCAGCGCCCGTTCAGCGTGCAGGCATGGGCGAGATCGCGCGTCTTCTCGGTGATGCCGTCGAACACGGGCGTCAGCACCGCGCCCATCGGGCCGGGATAGGTGCCGCCATAGGCATGGCCGCCGATCTGGTTGAACACCGGGCAATGGTTCATGCAGGCGCCGCAGCGGATGCAGCGCAGCATCTCGCGAAGATCGGGCGCGGCGAGCATGCGCGTGCGCCCGTTGTCGACGAGGACGATGTGGAACTCCTCCGGCCCGTCGAGATCGCCCGCCCGCTTCGGCCCGGTGTGAAAGGTCGTGTACTGGGTCAGCGCCGCCCCGGTCGCCGAGCGCACGAGAAGGCGCAGCATCATCGCGGCATGGCCCATCGTGGGCACCAGCTTCTCGATGCCCGCCGTCACGATGTGGACGCGCGGCGGCGTCGTCGTCATCTCGGCATTGCCCTCGTTGGTCACGGTGCAGACCGAGCCGGTGTCGGCGACGAGGAAGTTGGCACCCGAGATGCCGACATCGGCGGCGAGGAAGCGCTGGCGCAAGTGGCGCCGGGCCGAAGCCGCCATGGCTTCTGGCGTTTCTTGCCTGTGCGGGTTGGCATGGCTCTTCCGGAAGAGTTCGGAAATCTGCTCGCGCGTCTTGTGCATGGCCGGCCAGATGATGTGGCTCGGCCGCTCGCCCGCGAGCTGCACGATGTGTTCGGCAAGATCCGTCTCCACCCGCTCGATGCCCGCTTCCTCCAGCGCGTGCGGCAGGCCGATTTCCTCGCCGAGCATGGATTTCGATCGGGTGACGGAGCGCGCGCCCGCCCGCCGGCAGATGTCCACCACGATGCGGCAGGCCTCATCGGCGGTCGAGGCGTAGTGCACGGTGGCGCCGCTCAGCTTGGCGTTGCGCTCGAACTCTGCGAGATAATGCCCGAGATGGGCGACGACATGGTCCTTGATGGCCCGTCCGCGTGTCCGCGCCACCGCGAAATCCGGCCATTGGCCGACGATCGCCGCGCGCTTGGTGCGAGCGGTCCCCGTGGTGCGGTCGATCGCGACCTTCAGCCATTCGTCGGCGAGCGCATGCTTCGTGCGGGCGTGGAAATCGGGGGCGACGCTCATGCCTTGACCCCGCGCGGTGCCTCGCCGATGGCCGGCGTGCCGAGACGCCCGGTCAAGGCTTCCACCGTGTGGAAGGTGCGGATGCCCGAGCCCTCGCGCGCGAGCTTGCCGGCCATGTTCAGGAGGCAGCCGAGATCGCCGCCCAGAAGAATGTCGGCGCCCGTCTTGGTGATGCTCGCGGTCTTTTCGGCCACCACCGCGTTGGAAATCGCCGGATATTTCACGCAGAACGTGCCGCCGAAGCCGCAGCACACGTTGGCGTCGGGCAGGGGGGTGAGCGCCAGCCCCTCCACGGATCGCAGAAGGGCGCGCGGCTGGTCGTGGACGCCGAGCTCGCGAAGCCCTGAACAGGTGTCGTGATAGGTGGCGGTCCCGACGTGCCGTGTCGGCGGCGGGGTGCGGTAGCCGAGGACGTCGACGAGGAAACTGGTGATCTCGTAAGTCCGCGCCGCCAGCGCCTTCGCCCGCTCGGCCCAGGCGGGATCGCCTGATAGGCTTTCGGGATAGCCGTGCCGGATCGTGCCGGCGCAGGAGCCGGACGGGGCGACCACGTAGTCGAAGCCTTCCAGCGCCGCGATCTGGTGGCGCGCCATGGCCTGCCCGTCCCGTTCGTTGCCGGAATTGAACGCCGGCTGGCCGCAGCAGGTCTGATCGAGCGGCACGAACACCTCGCAGCCGGCCGCCAGGAGGAGCTCGCGCGAGCCTTCGGCGATCGCCGGGCGCATGACGTTGACGAGGCAGGTGACGAACAAGGCGACACGCGGGCGCTTATGGGTTCCGTCGGCCATGCGATCGTCGTCGGATGGGGCTTGTGTCATCGGCTCGCACTCCTCCCGGTCGGGCGAGCTTCGGTTGTGGGCTGGCGAGCCGGCGAGTGCAAGGGCGCCGAGCCGGCCGCATCACGCGCCGTTCGCGCGGGTGTCATCGGAGTTTCGCTTGGCGAACGGGAAAACTCGTGATTAACTTTTCGTCTCATGCAACGGAGGCTCAAAAAATGTTCGTTGTACGCCTAGACCAGGATGGCATCCGCCGTTTCCAAGCCTTCCGCCATCTGGCGGATGCCAAGGCCCACGCCCGCCGCCAGGACGGCGAGGATCTGGAGCCGGGCGCCGTCGCTCTCTACGACGTGCCCGATACGAACGATGCCGAGATCGCGGTGATCGCGGTGCGCGATGGGCTGGCCGTTCCCGTGCTGGATGCCGAGCCCGATCCGGCGGTGCTTCTCGCTTCGATGGGGCTGGGCACGGGGCTGCGCATCTGACGCGAAGCTGCCGGACGCATCCCGGGAACGCCCTGGAGCCTTGCTCGTTTTCCCCTTCGGAACAGGGAAAGGAGCCAGGATCATGGCAACGGACGCATTCCAACAAGGCAAGCTGGCCTTCGCCAACAACATTCCGAAATCGGCCTGCGAGTATCCCGTCGGCTCGACGCTTCGCGCGGAATGGATGGAAGGCTGGACGCAAGGGCTGAACGCCAAGCCGGCCGACGCCGGCCACGCGGCGCAGGCTGCCCTGCATTAAGCCGATCGATGCCGCCCGAATGGTTTTCGGGACGCATTTTCAACGGATGCCGGCGATCGTATCGCCGGCATTTTTGTTGGTATGGGCATCTGGATGGTCCGTTCTTCCAGAAGCCCGATGGCCCCGGCCCTTTGAGACGGGCGCAAACTCCGGCATGAAGGAGAACCCAGGCGATTCGGGACGGGAAAGGCTGCGACCTCGATGGGCACATCCTCATGAGCGGCCCCCTGTTTCTCGGCCTCGATGCCGGTGGCACCTCCTGCCGGGCGCGGCTGACGGATGCGTCCGGCCTCGTGTTCGGCGAGGGCCATGCGGGGCCGGCCTCGGCGCGGCTGGGGGTGGAGGCGAGCTTCGAATCCATGCTGGCGGCCGCGCGCGAGGCGTGGCGCGCGGCCGGGCTCGGCGCCTTCGACTTCGCCCGGCTCCATGTCGGCGCCGGGATCGCGGGGATCGAGCGGGTCGGCATGCGCGAAAGCTTTGCCGAGCGCCCGCACCCGTTTGCCGGCTTCACCCTGTCCAACGACGGCGCGATCGCGTGTCTCGGCGCCCATGGCGGGGCGGACGGCGGCATCGTCGTGGCGGGCACCGGGTCGATCGCCTTCGGTCTTCGTGGCGAGCGCTCCCTGCGCTTCGGCGGCTACGGCTTTCCCGGCTCCGATGAGGGCTCGGGCGCCCGGCTGGGACTGGCGGCGGTGGAAGCGGCGTTTCGCGCGAGCGACGGGCGGCTCGGCCCTTCGCTTCTGACCGACGCTCTTCTCGCCCGGTTCGACGGGGCGCCGCTCGGGCTGACGAAATGGTGCGACGGGGCGTCGGCGACCGACTATGCCGGCCTCGTGCCGCTGGTGATCGAGGCGGCGGGCGAAGGCGACCGCTTGTCGATCGCACTCCTTCAGGACGCCGCGCAGGCCATCGGCGACCTCGTCGACACCTTGCGCGACGCCGGCTGCGAGCGTGTGTCGCTGACCGGCGGGCTGGCGCGCCCACTGCGTCCCTATCTACCGGAGGGGCTCGCCGACACCTTGGACGAGGCGCTCGGCGACCCTCTCGACGGCGCGCTGATCCTCGCCGGTCTGCCGCCCGTCGAGGCCGTCGAGGATTGAGCGCCGGGGTGGCGTTTCGGCCGCCCGATCGTGTAGGCAGGGTTCGATGAGCCGCCCCCGCATGAGGGGTCCTGCCGCCCGAACCCGAGGACGCTTCCCATGAAGACCCGTGCCGCCGTCGCCTTCGAGGCCAAGAAGCCGCTGGAGATCGTGGAACTCGACCTCGAAGGCCCGAAGGCGGGCGAGGTGCTGGTCGAGATCATGGCGACCGGCATCTGCCACACCGACGCCTACACGCTGGACGGGCTCGATTCCGAGGGGCTCTTCCCCTCCGTCCTCGGCCACGAGGGCGCGGGGATCGTGCGCGAGGTGGGCGCGGGCGTCACCTATGTCGAGCCTGGCGACCACGTCATCCCGCTCTACACGCCCGAATGCCGCCAGTGTAAGAGCTGCCTGTCGGGCAAGACGAACCTGTGCACCGCGATCCGAGCGACACAGGGCAAGGGCCTGATGCCGGACGGCACGACGCGCTTCTCCTACAAGGGCCAGCCGATCTTCCACTACATGGGCTGCTCGACCTTCTCGAACTTCACCGTCGTCCCCGAGATCGCGGTCGCCAAGATCCGCAAGGATGCCCCCTTCCGCACCACCTGCTACTGCGGCTGCGGCGTCACCACCGGGGTCGGCGCCGTGACCAAGACCGCCAAGGTCGAGCCCGGCGCCAACGTCGTCGTCTTCGGCCTCGGCGGGATCGGGCTCAACGTCATCCAGGGCGCGCGGATGGTGGGCGCCGACAAGATCGTCGGCGTCGATCTCAACAACGACAAGGCCGAATGGGGCAAGCGCTTCGGCATGACCCACTTCGTCAACCCGAAGGAGATCGAGGGCGACATCGTCAGCCATCTCGTTGCGCTCACCGACGGGGGCGCGGACTACACGTTCGACTGCACCGGCAACACGACTGTCATGCGCCAGGCGCTGGAAGCCTGCCATCGCGGCTGGGGCGTTTCGGTGGTGATCGGCGTGGCCGAGGCGGGCAAGGAGATTTCGACGCGCCCGTTCCAGCTCGTCACCGGCCGCGTCTGGAAGGGCTCGGCCTTCGGCGGCGCCAAGGGCCGGACCGACGTTCCCAAGATCGTCGACTGGTACATGAACGGCAAGATCGAGATCGACCCGATGATCACCCACACGCTCTCCCTCGAGGAGATCAACAAGGGCTTCGACCTCATGCACGAGGGCAAGTCGATCCGCTCCGTCGTCGTCTTTTGATCCCATGGGAGAGTGGCGCTGGTCCACGTTTGCCGAACTGTCGGGGCAGGAGGTCCACGATCTCCTGAAACTCCGGCAGGACGTCTTCGTGGTGGAGCAGGCTTGCGCCTTTCCTGAGATCGACGGGCGGGACGGGGAGGCGCTGCACCTCGCCCGCCTGGAGGACGGGGCGCTGGCGGGCGTACTGCGCGTCTTCGCGCCCGGCGCCGCGAACCCACGCGCCCGGATCGGGCGGATCGCCACCGCTCCGGATGCGCGCGGCACCGGGCTCGGGCACGCCATGATGCGCGAGGCGCTACGCTTCGTGGCCGAGCGCTTCGGGCCGGTGGAAATCGACCTGTCGGCGCAGGCGCATCTGGAAACCTTCTACGCCCGTCACGGGTTCTCCACGATCTCCGGGTCCTATCTGGAGGACGACATTCCCCATGTCGACATGCGCCGTCCCGGAGGTTTCTCCGGGACCTGACCTCAAACCCCTCGCCCATCCCAAGGATCGCCCATGCCACTCGACGTCGTTTCGGAAGCCAAGGCCCATGGCGGCACGCAAGGCGTGTATCGCCACCAGTCCAGAACCACCGACACGTCGATGACCTTCGCGGTCTTCACGCCGCCCCAGACGAGGCAAGGCCGCGTTCCCGTCCTGTGGTATCTCTCGGGCCTCACCTGCTCGCACCAGAACGCGATGGACAAGGGCGAATTTCGCCGCGCGGCCGCCGAGCACGGGCTGATGATCGTCCTGCCCGACACCTCGCCGCGGGGGCCGAACGTCCCGGACGAGAAGGACAACTGGCAGTTCGGCTCGGGCGCCGGCTTCTATGTCGATGCGACGCAAAGGCCATACGCCGCGAACTACCGGATGTATTCCTACGTCACGGACGAGCTGCCGGGATATCTGGCGACGCACTTTCCCGCCGACATGAACCGGCAAGGCATCTTCGGCCATTCCATGGGCGGCCACGGCGCCTTGACGATCGCGCTGCGGAACCCCGGAACCTATCGCTCGGCCTCCGCCTTCGCGCCGATCGTCCAGCCCTCCACCGCCGGCTGGTCGCGCCCCGCCTTCGAGAAGTATCTCGGCCGCGACCGCGCCCATTGGCGCGCCTATGACACGACGCTCCTGATCGAGGACGGGCACCGCTTTCCCGAATTCCTGGTGGATCAGGGAACGGCCGACACGTTCCTCGACGACGGCCTGCGCCCGCATCTTCTCCGGGAGGCCTGCGACAGGGCCGGCATCAAGCTAGCGCTCAACATGCGCGAGGGCTACGACCACTCCTACAACTTCATCTCGACCTTCATGGACGACCACCTCGCCTGGCATGCGGAGCGGCTGAAGGGATAGGGCCGGCTTCCCATCGTTTCGATGGAACGGACCGCCGCTTTTCGCTAAACCTGCCTGCGACAAACGGGACCAACGGTCGGGGGGCGAATCGAATGAGCGGCGCACAGGCGGATCTAGGCGTACTGGGCATGGGCACGATGGGGGCGAACCTTGCCCTCAACTTCGCCGACAACGGCGGCTTCACGGTGGCCCTGTCCAACCGCACGGTGGAAAAGGCCTACGGCGTGCGGGACGACAATCCGGGGCTCGCCGAACGCCTCGTGCCGACCGATTCGATCGAGCATTTCGTCGCCACGCTGAAGGCCCCACGCGTCGTCGTCCTGATGGTCAACGCCGGCAAGCCGGTGGACGACCAGATCGCTCTCGTCCTGCCGCATCTCGAAGCGGGCGACATTCTGATCGATGCCGGCAATGCCGACTTCAACGATACGGTGCGCCGCGAGCGCGCGGTGCAGGGCACCGGCATCCACTTCGTCGGCATGGGCGTATCGGGCGGCGAGGAGGGCGCGCGCCACGGGCCGTCCATCATGGTGGGCGGCGACCGGGCCGTGTGGGAGCGGTTGAAGCCGCTGCTCGAGCCGATCGCGGCGAAGTTCGATCGCGTGCCGTGCGTCGACTGGCTGGGGCCGGACGGTGCCGGTCACTTCGTCAAGACCATCCACAACGGCATCGAATATGCCGACATGCAGATGATCGCGGAGATCTACGGCATCCTCCGCGACGCGCTCGGGCTGCAGGCCCGGGAGATGGCCGACATCTTCGCCGACTGGAACACGCGCGATCTCCAGTCCTACCTGATCGAGATCACCGCCGCGGTGCTCGCCGAGCGCGACCCCGAGACGGGCGGGCCGCTGGTCGATGTCATCGTCGACGAGGCGGGGCAGAAGGGCACCGGTCGCTGGTCGGTGATCGAGGCGCAGAAGCTCGGCGTCGGCGCGACCACGCTGGAAGCCGCCGTGTCGGCGCGCGGCATCTCGTCCCGCCGCGAGGAGCGCGCCGAGGCGAGCCGCCTGTTCGACGGGGTGAAGGTCGCGCGCGCCGAGTTCCACATGAGCCGCGAGGGTCTGGCCGAACTGGAAGCCGCGTTGGTGACCGCCAAGATCATCGCCTATGCGCAAGGCTACGCGACGCTGGCCGAGGCCTCGGCCGAGTTCCAATGGGATCTGCCGCTCGGGCAGATCGCGCGGATCTGGCGCGCCGGCTGCATCATCCGCTCGCGGTTCCTCGACGACATCACCCGGGCCTACGAGGCGGGCGCGGTGGTCAACCTTCTTCAGGCGCCGAGCTTCCAGGCGCGCATTGAGGCCGGCCAGGAAGCCCTGCGCCGCGTCGTCGCCAAGGCGGCGCTTGCCGGCATCCCGGTGCCCGCGCTCGCCGCCGCCCTGTCCTATTTCGACGACTACCGCCGCGCGCGCGGCACCACCAACCTGACGCAAGGCCAGCGCGACCTCTTCGGCGCCCACACGTTCCACCGCCTCGACCGGGAGGGCACGTTCCACCACCAGTGGCCGAAGATCGGGTAGGGAAAGGAGCGCGCTCAGCGGCATCCAGGCGGGCCGCTTGGCCGCCGCGCATGGGCGAAGCTGCCGGCGGTCGCATATGCGTCTTTTACACCCCGAACGACGGCTTTCCCGTTCGGGTCGGGAGTTTGGATCTCCGTCGTCCGACTTCCAGAACGTTGAAGGCAGCCCGTCGAGGCGAAGGGCTGGCTGAAGCCTATCCAATGAAAGCCGAGCGGGCCTTCGCGCCCGGAGAATGCGACGAGCCGGAAAACCGAAGCCGATCCCGTAAATGCATAGGCGCCCGATCGGCTTCGGAATGGGGTTTTCGTTCGCAGGGTCGGCGTCGAATTCGATGTGGCGCTTCGAAGGCTTCGGGCCGGCGAAGCGGGACCTTGAGTGAACGCGACTGACGGGGAGCGCGGCAAGCTGGCATCGGCGGACCTAGAGCGCTTTCCGACCGGCTTGGATGGTCGGCACGGCGGTGATTTCGGTTCGTGGCCGACGAGCAACGCGGCCGAGGAGCGAAAGCGCCCTGCCGCGAGCCAAGCGTCCGCAGGACGATGACGAGCGTTCAACCCGGTCGGACGTGGCCCTAGTGGTCGCTGGAACGACGCCGGCGTCTTCATGCGCCCGATCGACGGGTTTGCGCGACGCACGGCGCGCATCGAGGTTGCGGGATGCTTTTCCCGCCCGCCGATGGAGGCGGCCGAAACGGTCTCCTCGGCGCGTCGGTCGCGCGAGATAGGTGTTGCCGCCCCGGCCGGCGATCCTTAAATTTTGAGGGATTTCCTCGCCGTTCGCAGCGCTACCTCCTCCCTTATCCGATCGCGATCCGCGACCCTTAAGAGTTGGAGGATGCCATGACCAACCGGTATCGCCCGAACGAGCCGACCTCTCCCGTTCCTCTCGAACTCCTAGCGCTGCTTCTGCGCTCGCCCGACGAGCGGGTCGCGGAAACCGTGCGCGAACTGCCGCCGCTCCAGCGTGCGACGCTCGCGGCCTACTGCATCGGCCGCACCCACATGCGCCGGATCGCGCTCGTGATCGCCGCCGAGTGCAGCGAACACGCCCTTTGGGAGGCGGCGGGAAAGGTCGGCCTGGCGCTCCACGAACAGTGCCGCGACCAGGTCGCCTTCGATCGCGAGCCGGGCCTGTCGTCGCGGCGCAAGGTGTCGCTGGCCAAGGTCGCCTGAAGGGCGGCCTTCGGGCGCTCCGGGCGAGACCTAAGGGCTTGCGGAGGGCGGCGCCGGGTGACGGCAGGCTCGAACCCTTCCTGTGGGGTGAAGCGAGGCGCCTTGACGCCTCGCCTCGCGTTCAGCCCTTCTTCGTCGCGCCGCTGATGCCACCCTTGAGGCTGGGGGCGGCCGCGATCGTCTTTTCCACCACCTTCTTGGGCTTGCGGGCTTCCTTGCCGCCTTTGCGCTTCTCACCCATGATGCCGGCTCCTTGGTTGCAAGACGGCGCAGCTTGGCACGGATCGGGGGGATCGGCACCATCAATTCGGCGGCGAGGCGACGAGCCTCAAAGGCAGGCGGACGGCAGGAGAACCGGGACGAAGTTCAGGATCGTCACACCGAGCGCCACGGCCGTCGTCCAGACCGTCGCCCGCGCCAGAAAGGTGTCGGGCTCCGCACCCGCCGGCAGGACGCGCCTTCGGCGGCGCGCCCACAGGAGAACCGCGCCGATCGCCACGAGATGGGCAAGCCAGACGGCGACCAGCATCGCGCGCTGGAGCGAAACGGGGCCGATAACGGCGTCTTCCCAGCCGAAGGCGCAGCCGATCGACAGCGCGGCATAGAGCCAGACGAAGGCCGAGCCCCAGATCACGAAGCCGGCGCATAGCAGAAGAAGAGAAGAGGCCGAGCGCGGCGGGGTGGTCATGGTTGGGCCATCTCGCGCAGAGGCAGAAGGGCGGGCAGGGCGAACAGGAAGCCGAGGCTGAGAAGCGCAGCGGCTGCCGTGTAGTCGTGCCAGAGGCTCATCGTGCGAAGATCCGCCGAGCGCCGGGGCGAAACGAAGCCTGCCATGCAGCGCCAGATGCCGAGTCCCGCCAGAAGGGCGCCGATCGCGGCATGTAGCGCCACATAGGCTGGGAAGGCCGCCGTCACCGCGAGATAGGCGTGGCTCGTGGGCGCGGGCACGTCGGACAGCATCAGCCAAACCGCGACCCCGGCCGCGATGATCTGTGCGGCAAAGGCGCCGCCGAGGATCGGCAGGGCGGCGGCGGCCGAGGTCCGGGCGGCGGTGCGCGCCGCCATGCGGCCGAGGAGTGCGGCCAGAAGCGCGGCGAGCGCCAGCGCGGCGCATTTCAGCGGGGGCAGCGACACGGCCTCGGGGCCCGGCCAGCCGGGCGCGACCAGCCACAGGAACAGGGCGCCGAACAGGAGCGAGGCGAAGGCCGTGCCGTCCGCGATCAGGAGGAACAGCATGCCCCACCAGGTCGCGGGCCGCTCCACCTCGGCGTGGACGGGCAGGCGAAGGCCGCATCCGGCGTCGATCGCTCCATGGTCCCGTTTCTGGCCGGCCTCGCGGCTCCACAGGAGGAAAAGAGCGACCACAAGGACGAGCGCCACTGGCGTCAGCCAGTACTGTTTGAAGAGGAGCGTCAGCACCACGGCGCCGATCGCGAGCGCCGTCCAGAACGGCAGGCTGGTCGGGCGCGGCAGGATCGCGATGTGCTCGGGCTTAGCTGTGGCCATGGAAACGACCAGCGTTTCCTGCCAGCCGTTGCGCGGGATGGCGAGGTGGCCTTCGCCCCGTTCCAGGCGCTCGCGAAGGCCCGGCTCGTCGCGCAGCGGCGCGCGGGAGGCGACGGTGGGAAGGCTTGCGAAGGCATAGGGGCGCGGCGGAATGGAGGTGCACCATTCCAAGGTATCCGCTCCCCAGGGATCGGGCGAGGAGCGCTTGCCGAAGCGCATCTGGAAGATCATGTCGAGCGCGAAGAGCGCGAAGCCGGCGGTCATCACGAAGCCGCCGATCGAGGACACGAGGTTCGGCACGTCCCAGCCGAGCCCTTCCGGGTAGATGGCGTAGCGGCGGGGCATGCCGAGAAGCCCCGTCCAGTGCATGATGAGGAAGGTGGCGTTGAAGCCGATGAAGATCAGCCAGAAGGCGAGCGTGCCGACGCCATAGAGCGGCCGGCGGCCGGTGAAGTGCGGCAGGTAGTAGTAGGCGGCGGCGAGCATGGGGAAGATGAACCCACCGACGAGCACGTAGTGCATGTGCGCCACGACGAAATGCGTGTCGTGCGCCTGCCAGTCGAAGGGCACGATGGCGAGCATCACGCCCGTCAGCCCGCCGCACACGAACACGAAGAAGAAGCCGAGAAGATAGAGCATCGGCACGGTCAGGCGCGGCCGCCCCGCCATCATCGTTCCGATCCATAAGAAAATCTGGACGCCGGTGGGCACGGCGACGAGGACGCTGGCGGCGGAAAAGAAGGCTTGCGCCAGATGCGGGATGCCCACCGTGAACATGTGGTGGACCCAGAGGCCGAAGCTCAGGAAGGCCATGGCCGTGATCGACGTGACGATGGCGGCGTAGCCAAGGATTTCCCGACGGACGAGCACGGGCAGGATGGTCGAGACGATGCCGGCCGCCGGCAGGAAGATGATGTAGACCTCCGGATGGCCGAACAGCCAGAACAGGTGCTGCCAGAGGAGCGCGTCGCCGCCGCGGGTCGGGTCGAAGAAGGGCAGGTCGAAGGCGCGCTCGGCCTCCAGAAGCACGGAGCCGAGGATCAGCGGGGGAAAGCCGACCAGCATCATCGCGGCGGTGACGAGAATGTACCAGCCGAAGAGCGGCATGCGGGCAAGCGTCATGCCCGGCGCGCGGAATTTGAGGATCGAGACGGTGATCTCCACTGCCGCCGCGAGCGCGGAAATTTCCACGAAGGTCACGCCGAGAAGCCAGACGTCGGCGTTGATGCCGGGCGAATGGGCGGCCGACGACAGCGGCGTATACATGAACCAGCCGGAATCGGGCGCGTAGCCCGCCAGAAGCGCCAGGACGAGGATCGAGCCGCCGAACAGGTAGCACCAGAAGCCGAGCGCGGTCAGGCGCGGAAAGGCGAAGTCGCGCGCGCCCAGCATCTTGGGCAGGAGATAGATCGCCAGCCCTTCGAACATCGGGATCGCGAACAGGAACATCATCACCGTGCCATGCATGGTGAAGATCTGGTTGTAGAGATCAGGGCCGACGAAGGCGCTGCGCGGGGAGGCGAGCTGGGCGCGGATCAGCATGGCGAGCGCCCCGCCGATCGCGAAGAACACGAAGGCGGCGATGATGAAGCGGCGCCCGAGGATCGTGTGGTTCACCGCCCGGATCGTGCCGCGCCAGCCCGGCGGCGTCGCCCAGATCCGCTCGAGGTCGCGCTGGAGCGGCGTCAGCGCCGGCGGCCCGGCGGGGTCCGCCCGGCGCCCGTCCGCTTCGCCGGGAACGGTGGGAAGAACGAGATCGCTCATCGGACATCCCCTTGCGCGGCGGCGGCGAGCGCGGCCTCGAACTCTTCGGGCACATGCGCGAAGACGGTGAAGCTCATGGCCGAATGCCCCGTGCCGCAGAATTCCGCGCACACGCCCCCGAAGGTGCCCGGCCGGTCGGCCTGGAGGCGGATCGTGTTCACGTGGCCGGGGATCGCGTCCACCTTGCCGCCGAGGCGCGGCACCCAGAAGGAATGGATCACGTCCGTGCCGACGACGCGGATGTCGACCGGGCGCCCGGCCGGCAGGTGCAGCGCGTCCGGCGTTTCGCGCCCATCGGGATAGCGGAAGCGCCAGGACCATTGCGAGGGGCGCGCTTCCACCGTGTAGGCGGGCGGATTGGACGGGTGGGGCAGAAGGCGCTCGCCGGTGCCGAGCGCGAAGACGAGCAGCGCCGGCAGGACCACGCCCGGCAGGACGAGGCCGCCCCAGACCAGCCAGCGCCGCCCGTCGCCGGCTCCGGCCTCGTTTCTGCGCAGGAACGCGAGCGCCACGAGACCCAGCACCAGCGCGAGGATCGCGGCCGAGCCGGCCAGCATCACCCACCAGAGGATCGCGGTGGAGCGGGCGGCCGGACCGGCGGGATCGAGCGCGGACAGGTTGCCGGCGCAGCCCGAAAGGCCAAATGCCATGGGAACGATCGCGGCGAACCGGCCGCCCTGCCAGACCGGAGAGCGACGATGAGCGAGACGGCAACCGACAGCAGTCCCGTGATCCAGGCCGTCGCGGAAAAGGATGTGTCCTCGGCGGTGGCGATCGCCGGCCATCCGATCCACGCGATGGCCGTGCATTTTCCGATCGCGCTCGCCATCGCCACGCTCGGCGCGGATGTCTTCTACTGGTGGGGGGGCGATCCGTTCTGGCTGCGCGCCGGCTTCTGGGCGGCGGCCTTCGCCTTCGGCACCGGAGTGGCCGCGAGCCTCGTCGGCACGGCCGAGCTTCTGCTCGTTCCCGGTATCCGCTCGCGCGCCGCCAGCTGGACCCATGCCATCGCCGCGATGATGTTCGTGTCGATCTGCGGCATGAACTTCGTCCTGCGCGTCGTGGCGCCGGACGCGGTGCTGCCGCTCGGCCTCGCCCTGTCGGGGCTTGGCGGCGTGTTCACGGGGCTGGCGGGCTGGCACGGCGGCAAGCTGATCCTGCATCACGGTGTCGGCATCATGGTGTCGGACCAGGAATGAGGGGCGACACGATCTCGGAAAGGCCGCCCGGCCGGAACAGCGCGTCCGGCAGGAAGCCGAGCGGGATCACGGGCTTGGCGGACACGAGGAAGAAGATCACGAGCATCACGGTCGAAAGGGTGACGAGGCTGGCGACGACGCGCCAACGGGCGAAGTGCCCGCCTTCGTCGAAGATGCTGAGAACCAGAAGGCCGATCCAGACATGGAGCGCCACCAGCACCCCAACGAACAGAAGCTTCAGCGCGAACCATTCGAAATACACCTCCCGCGCCACGATCAGCGCCGTGCCGGAGGCGATCGCCAGGAAGGCGGCGGGCGAGACGACCACGACATAGGCGAAGCGCGTGAAGAGGTGCAGACGGTGGAGCGGCGGACCTTCGCCGGCCGCCCGGCGCTGGCCGAGAAGCACCGGCATCAGGAGGATGCCCCCGGTCCAGAGCGCCAAGGCGGCGACGTGGACGAACTTCAGCCAGACGACGATCAACCCGCCCGCCCCGCCTGCGGCGGCGCCGTGTCGGCGAGAAGCCCGCGCACGCAGCCGAGCGCGGCCACGAGGTTCGGCAGCATGGCCGGCACCCACATGAGGAGCCCGGCGAGCTGCTGGTCCTCCAGCGCACTGACGCCGAAGGGCTCGGTGGTGAGGAAATGGGCGGCGTAGAGCGGCACGGGGGCGAAGGTGATCAGCGCGCCCAGAAGCCCCATCAGGGCGATCACCACGAGATGGGCAAGGCCCACCCCGAGCGGCGAGGCGCCGGGCGCCAGGAGTTCGCGCCAGAGAAGCGTCGCCGCGCCGAGAAGGCTGGCTTCCATGACCCAGTAGAGGCGCATGTCGGCGAGCGCGGCGGCGTAAGGAGCCGGCGCGTGCCAGAAGAAGACGGTCGCGACCTGGAGAAGTGCGAGGAGCGGCAGCGCCGATCCGACCCTCGCCCCCTTTGCCGGGAAGGCGAGCGCCAGAAGCGGCGCGGCAAGAGCGATCAAAAGCAGGTGATGAGTCACGCGCGCCGAAAACAGGGCGGAGGATAGAGCGCAGAGGGGCGACACGAAAGCGACGACGAGAACGCAGAGCGCGGCGGCGAGGGCACGCCGACGCGCGCGCGGCCAGTCGCGACCGCGCCAGATGCCGAACGCCGCGGCGCCCAAAAGCGCGGCGAGAAGCCATGGGTCCCAGTTGAAGGCCCCGATGACGTCCGCCGGCAACGGTGCCGGGCCGCAATAGGAAACCGCGTTCGAAGGCTCGCCGCCCATTCCCGATGTCGCTCCTTCGCCCGTTCGCCGTTCCGATACGTAACGCGCGCGCGCCGTCCGACAAAGGGGCCGCGCGAGGCAGGCGATGGACCGGAGGGCGGTTTCTCCGCCCTTCTCGGATCACGCTTTGGAAATCGCGACGTGGGCGTCTCCCGCGTCCTGCCCTCGGACTGACTTTCCTTCGATGTCGTCGGGCGGTGGGAATGGGGATTTCCGATGGGGATCGCTGCCGTGTCGCGTCGCCTTTCGCTCCCGGTCGTCGTTCCGGCGGGGATGGCTATCGATCATCGGGGGTTCCCGGACGGCGTCGTGGTTGTCACCGTATCGATGCGGGCGGCATCGGCTAGCTTGCCCATAGGGCAATCGCCTTGCAAAGGACGCGTAGGAGCTAGGGTTCGCTTGGCGACAGACGCGAAAAGGCTACCCGACACATCGTGACGGTCAGCCACCCTCCCGTGGGGTGGATCTGCGGAATGGGATCCGTCCTTGGGCGCTCTGGTCCCACCCGCAAACGGAGCACGCCTTGAGGGCAAGCCACGATCGCCCCGAACGGTGGAGGAGGGTGCACTCGCGGCCGGGGCATCGTATGGACGCGCACGCCTTGGCCGCCGCGAGGTTTTCGGCCCGCTCCCAAGTGGAGTATGGGAAAACGGGCATGGGCGGGTAGAGCTGCGTTCCGAGTTTCCGGGCGAACACGAGAAAGGAGGTCGCGATGCGCTTCTGGAACCGCGTCTTCCGCCGCCCGCAGGATGCGCTGCCGCCGCCGACATCCCAACTCGATGCTCCCACGCCCGCCGAAGTTCCCGGTCTTCCCAACGGAGCGAACCCGATCCTCCGGCTTGCCGCTCGCTGGCGCCTGCCCCTGGAAGAAACGCGCATGGAGGTCGTCGCCCGCCTCGGCGTCCTGCCCGATCCGATCTATGGATGGCCGGCGCTCGTCCTGGCGGATGCCGAGCCTTTGCCGGGGGCCCTGGCGCCCTGGACGGCAAGCGCCTTCGAGCGCATCGCGCCCCAATTCCCCATCACTCGCTTCACCGGGCTCGCATGGTTCGAGGACGACGCCCATGCCAACCTCGGGCGCACCGCCGATCACCTTGCGGCATCCCTCGGGCCTGCATCGATCGGCCGGCGATGGAACACGTTGGTTGCCGCTTGGCGCGCGGGGCTGGTCGAGGTGTCGCTGACGGCGTGGCCTCCGGAGTGGCAGTCCGACCTGCCTCGGGGAGAGGCCGAAGCGCGCGAGCCGCGGCTTCGCACCGCCTGCCACGTGACGCTGACGACGGGCTTTCGCCTGCGCCTCGGCGAGCGGGAGCGGGAATGGGTGACGGGCTTTCGTCCCCTTTCGATCGACGGAGATGTCGGGACGGCGCGCATGGCGCGGGCCGGCCGCCATGCGCCGGGCGAGACGGAGCTCGAATACGTGCGCGACCCGGAGGATCTGGTCGAGGACCGGCAAAGGACGCTCGGCCTTTCGCGGGACGGCGAAGCGCTGATCGTGGTGTCGGACCAGCTCTTCGTCATGCCTCGCACGGACATCCTGCGCCTATCCGTGATCCGGATGACGCCCGCCAAGGGCGGCGGCGGTTCGTCGCTCCACGCCCATTGCCGCACGAGCGCGCCGGGCGCGGACGACCAGTCCGTATTTCTCGCACAAAACAGCGATCCCGACGGCATGAGCGCGTTCGGCCGGTATCTGGGCGACCGGCTCGGCTGCCCGGTCGAGATCAGTCCCTACTACCCGGACTGCTGACGCCACACCGGCGATGCCCGAAGTCCGCGACGAGCGGCCGGGGCATCGCGTCCCTCGGCCTTGGCAGGGGGGGGGCGGGTCGGCGTATCGACGGGGGGGGGATGGATGGCGCGCTCGGCAGCGGAGACGGATCGCAGGATCGCATGCGCGCCGGGCGACGATCCCGCCGACGACGGGGGCCGGAGCCCCTTCCGTGCGATGTCGCTACCCAGGATGACACGGCTTCGACATCCCGTTCCCCTATCTGCCGGAGGGCCTCGATCGCTTCGTGGACAAGGCCGTGCTGAAGGCGCCGCGGCCGGACCGGCTGGGTCGCTCAGACGGCGCGTTTGGGTGCGAAGCCCTTACCCGCCCGGACACCTCGATGCCGGCATCGCGGGACAAGATCAGAAATCGCAGCGAGGTGATGACGCCGATCCCGCCCATGATGGCGAGCGCCGTCTGGAAGTCCGGCAGTTGCGCCGCCGCGTCGGGCGCGCCGGTCTCGAGAAGGACGCTCAGCCGGATCATCAGGGCGGCCATCGCCACGGCGAGCAGCACGGAAAGCTGCTGTGTCATGGAGGAGAAGGTCGTCGCGGCGCCACGCATCGTCGGCTCGATGTCGGCGAAGGTGATCGTGTTGAGCGCGGTGAACTGCATGGAGCGCGTGAGCCCGGCGACGAACAGGAGGGCGAGAAGGAGCGGGCGCGGCGTCGATGGATCGACCAGCGCGAAGCTTGCCACCGCCAGCGAGGCGACGACGCCGTTGGCGACGAGGAGCGTGCGGAAGCCGAGCCGGCGAAGCGTGCGCGTGGTGGCGGCCTTCATCGCGAGGTTGCCGAGGAAGTAGACCAGCATGAGCGATCCCGTCTCGACCGCGCCGAGGCCCATGCCGACCTGGAACAGCAGCGGAAGCAGGAAGGGGGTCGAGTTGATGACCATGCGCGCCATCGTCCCGGTCGAGAGCGAGGCGAGCGCGAAGGTCTGGGCCGAAAGGACGCGCAGGTCCACGAGCGGGTGAGGCGCGCGGCGCAGGTGGCGCACCCCGAACCCGCCAAGGCCAAGACCGGCGGCGACGAGGCAGGCGGCCGGCCAGCCCCCGTCCTGCGACAGCATTTCGAGCCCGACAAGCACTAGGGCCAATGCGCCGGCCGTGAGGAGGAAGCCCGGCCCGTCGAAGGGGCGCGGCGCCTCGCGCTCGCCGGCGGGAAGGAACAGGAGCGTGAGCGCCACGCCGATCGCGCCGATCGGCAGGTTCAGGAGGAAGTTCCAGCGCCAGCCGGCATGCGTCGTGATCCAGCCGCCGAGAATGGGGCCGGCCACCGGGGCGATCAGCGCGGGCCAGGTGATCAGCGCGATCGCATGGACGAGCTCGGACTTCGGGGTGTTGCGCAGCACGATCTGGCGGCCGACCGGGGTCATCAAGGCGCCGCCGATCCCTTGCGCGACGCGGGCGAGAACGAAGCTCCAAAGGCCGTCGACCCAGGCGCAGGCCAGCGAGGAAAGGGTGAAAAGGACGATGGCGCCGAGAAAGACGTTGCGTGCGCCAAGCCGGTCGGCGAGCCAGCCGGCAGGCGGAATGCACACTGCCATGGCGAGAAGATAGGCGGTGAAGCCGACGTTGAGGCTGACGACGTCGGTTTGGAAGTCGGCCGCCATGGCGGGCAGCGAGGTCGCGATGATCGTGCCGTCGAGCGCCTGCATGAAGAAGGACACCGCCACGATGCCGGCCATGAGCCTGGGGCGGGGAAGGGCGGGGGCGCCCGGTGCTGTGACGGTCATGAAATGCCGAACCCATATCATGCGAAGACGGGGGATCGGGGCGCTGACGCCCCGATCCCCCTTAGGGATAGCGCAGTTGTTGATGAACCGTCAGTTGCTCGCGGCCACTTGCGCGGCGGCGGCCTCGTAGAAGCTGCGATCGACCCAGGTATCGTAATCGACCGTGCCCTTCAGGAGACCGGCCTCCGCCATGAAGCGCTCCTCGCCCTTCAGCGCCTCGATGGCCTGCGGCGTGATGTTCGGGTCCTGGTAGAACTTGCTTCCGGCGTAGGTGGCGCGGACCGCGTTCTCGCTGTTGCCGGTCTCCTTGACGAAGATCGCGATCGTCTCGTCCGGATGCGCGTCGGCCCAGCGGGCGGTCTCGATATCCACCTTCAGAAGGCGTTCGACGATCTCGGGATAGGTGCGGGCGAAGTCGCCGTTGACGCTGATGAGGTGCGGCACCGCCCATTCGGGTTTGCCGGATACACCGGCGTCGAAGAGAACGCGCGCCTGACCTGCGTCCACCAGCTTCTGGGCCGGCCCGGTGCTCTCGACGATCGCGTCCACATCACCGCGCGCGAGCGCGGGACCCGAATTCTCGATGCCGATATTCAGGCTCTCGACGTCGTTGATCGACGCGCCTTCGGCTTCGAGCGCCTTGGCGAAGGTCGAGTGGCGCACGGTGCCGGACAGGTAGGCCACGCGCTTGCCCTTGAGATCGGCGAGCGTCTTGATCGGCGAGTCCGGCTTCACCACGACCAAAGTCTCGTTGGAGGGAACCCAGCTGGACAGGCCGACGAGCTTCACGTCGGCACCGCTCGCGCCGAGGCGCAGCGACGGATTGTTGCCGATATAGGTGACGTCGATCGCGCCCGAGCCGAGCGCCACGGACGCCGCCGAGCCGCCGTCGAAGGTGGTGAGCTCGATCTTGATGCCGTCGGGTCCGAACTCCTTTTCCAGAAGCTTCTGGTTGCGGAACAGGACGAACTTGAGGTGGCCGGGCGCCGTCGAGCCGATGCGGATGACGTCGGGCTTGGCCGGCTGCGCCAGCGCGGGGGTGCCGGCGACGACGCCCAGCGCAAGGGAAAGAGCTGCGAGCCGGAGGATCGCACGGCGGGGCAGGGAGGCGAGGGGCATGGAGGATGTCCTTGTTGGGAAGCGCGGCGGGTCGTTTCGTCCAGGACTTGCGGCTGGAACGGTCATGCTGGGGATGGTTGGGGGCGGGGGCGCTGTCAGGCCGGGCCGGCGCCTTCGCTGGCCTTCCAGCGGGTGGCGCGCGCTTCGAGGGCAACGAGGAGATAGTTCAGGACGAGACCGGTCGCCGTGAGCGTCAGGATGCCGGCATACATCCGGTCGGTCTCCAGCATCAGCGAGGAGTGCTGGATCAGGAAGCCGATGCCGGACTGGGCGGCCAGCATCTCGGCCGCGATCACCGAGAAGAGCGAGGTTTTCACGCCGAGACGCGCGCCGGCGACGATCGAGGGGACGGCCGAAGGCAGGATCACCTTCTTGAACAGGTCCCAATCCGACGTGCCCATGGAGCGCGCGGCCTTGAGGAGCAGCGGATCCACCGACTTCACGCCGACGATCGTGTTGACGAGGAGGAAGAAGACGGCCGCATAGAAGGTAATCGCGATCTTCGACGCCTCGCCGATGCCCAGCACCAGGATGAAGACGGGCATCAGGGCGAACTGCGAGGTGTTGCGCAGCGTCTGGACGAGGAAGTCGCTCATCCGCTCGAACAGGGTGTAGCGGCCCATCGCGAGGCCGAGCGGCACGGCCACCACGACGGCCAGAAGAAAGCCGAGCGCCGCGCGCTGGAGGCTGATGCCGATATGCTCGGCGATCGTGCCGCTTGCGATCATCTCCCAGAGCGCGGCCAGGACTTGGCTGAGCGGCGGAAAGAACAGGGCGTTGATCCAGCCGAGGCGCGGTGCGGCTTCCCAGAGAACGGCGAAGGCGAGGAGCGCGGGAAGGCCGAGGCCGAGGCTGGTCGCTGCGCGCCGCAGTCGCGAGGTGACGGGCGCGAAGCGCAGCCGCGTGCCGACGAAGGGGGCGAAGACGGGCTTGGGCGAAACGAGGGACATGGGCTCGGTCCTTTCAATGCGCGAGCCGCGCGGCGAGGGACCAATCCCCTTGCGCCTTGCGCACCTCGTCGCGCAGCGCCTCCCAGACGCGGGCGCGGTAGCGGTTGAAGTCGTCGCCGTTGCGCAGGTCGATGTCGCGCGGGCGCGGCAGGTCGATGTCGATGATCTCCTTCACGCGCGCGGGCCGGGCGGTCATCACGACGATCCGGTCGGCCAGAAAGATCGCCTCGTCGATGGAATGGGTGACGAAGACGACCGTCGTCTTGATCGTCTCCCAGATGCGCAGGAGCTCGGACTGGAGGATGTCGCGCGTCTGGGCGTCGAGGGCGGCGAAGGGCTCGTCCATCAGGAGCACTTCCGGATCGTTGGCGAGCGCGCGCGCGATCGCCACGCGCTGCTGCATGCCGCCCGAAAGCTGCGCGGGATAGCGGTCCTCGAAGCCCCCCAAGCCGAAGAGATCGAGCAGTTCTCGCGCCCGTTCGCGCCTTTCCCGCTTGCCGACCCCGCGCACCTCCATCGCGTATTCGATGTTTTCCAGGGCCGTGCGCCAGGGAAAGAGCGCATATTGCTGGAAGACGTAAGCCGTCCCCGCGTGGGGGCGCGTCACGGGCTTGCCGTCGATCCGGGCGACGCCCGACGAGGCTTCCGTCAGCCCGGCGATGACGTCGAGCAGCACCGACTTGCCGCTGCCCGAAGGGCCGACCAGCGTGATGAACTCGCCCTTGCGAATGGCGAGGTCGACACCGCCGAGGACATCGACGCGGTCGCTTCGCCGCCCGTCCACGGTGACGCTCTGGCCGGGCTTGAGCTGGAATGTCTTGCGCAGGTCGCTGACGTCGATGCGGTCCATGGATGGGTTCCCGGGATGAGTTCAGTTCTGCGCCGCGCGCAGGAGATGGGTGGGATCGCGGTCAGTGCCGCCGGCGCGTCCCCGGCTCCAGCCCAGCGCCCGGGCATAGGCGCCGAACAGGCCGCGCCGTTCGACCTCGGCTTCGGTCATGCCCGTGGGCCCGTTCGCCTGCTCGGCGACGTAGAGCGCGTCGGTCGGGCAGTAGATCTCGCAGAGGTAGCAAGTCTGGCAGTCGTCCTGCCGGGCGATGATCGGCAGCCCGGTCGCGTCTCGGTCGAAGACGAAGGCGGGGCATATCCGTTCGCAGATGTCGCAGCGGATGCAGCGGTCCCCGGACACGACCTCGATCACGACGCGGCTCCTTCCACACGGGCCTCGGCTTCCCCATCCCAGTCCGCCCGGACTTGGCCCAAGCCGCCCACTGTGATGCGCTGGGCCATGCCGGCGTCGGTTTCCGGGAAATCGCTGCGGCGATGGGCGCCGCGGCTTTCCGTGCGCAGCTGCGCGGCGGCAAGGGTCCAGCGCGTCACCGCCGTGACGGCGGCGACCTCGCGGGCACGCAGACGCCCGATGCCTTGTGCCTGCAAGTGCCGGCTGACCTCCGTCCAGACGGCTTCCACCGCGCGTCGTCCCTCGGCGAGGGTGCCGGCGTGACGGCGATAGTTCCGGCCGAGCGGCGCGATCCGGGCGCGCACTTCGGCCACGGCGCGGTCGAGATCGACGGCGCGCGCCTCGGCCGAGGGCCGCAGACCGGCGCACCCGAGCGGTGCCACGCGGCGCTCGGCCTGCGCGGCCGCACGCCGGGCGGAAAGGCTGGCGCCCCGCCCCGCCCACCAGCCGCTGGCCATCGCCCAGGAGGCGTTGACCGCCCCGCCGCCGGAGACGCCGCCGGTCACGTTCTCTCGGCTGGCCGCGTCGCCGGCCGCGAAAAGGCCGGGAATGCCGGTCGAGCAATCGGCCGATGCGATGCGGATGCCGCCGGTTCCGCGCACCGTGCCCTCGAACTTCAGCTCCACCGGGAACAGGTCGCGGAAGGGATCGAGCCCCATGCGCTCGTACGGCGTGAAGCAGTTGGGCTGGCCCCGGCGCAGCGCGTCCTCGATCGCGGGATCGGCGAGGTCGAGCCGCGCGAGGACGTCGCCTTCCCCCAAGGCCTCGGCGATCAGCCGTTCGGCGGCGCCGATGCCGTTGGTGACGGGTTCGCCGCCCGGCCCCCGGAGCGGCGTGCCGTCCGGCCGGTAGAAACTCGCCCAGCGGAAGGGCAGGCCCTTGTTCAGCGAAGAGCCGCGCGGGGCCAGCGTGTACTTGCCGGTGAACTCAAGCCCCGAAAGGCTCGCGCCCGCTTCCGCCGCGAACAGGTGTCCGTCGCCGGTGAGGCCCGTGCCGCCGAGGATGCGCTCGAAATAGGCGCAGCCGCCGCTCGCCAGGACCACCGCACCGGCACGAATCTCGAAGCTCGCGCCCGATCGCCGCGACATGCCGTTCGCACCCGCCACCGCATGGCCGTCGCCTAGCAATTCCAGGATCGGGTGGTGATCGAGGATGCGCACGCCGCGCTTGGCGACCTGTGCGCGCATGAAGCGCATGTAGTCGGGGCCGCGCAAATTGGCGACGTAGAGGTTTCCCCCCTCGTCGCTCGGAAACGGATAGCCCCATTCGCGAAGGCGCGTCAGGTTCTCGTAGCTCTGGTCGACGCAGCGCAACATCCAGCGGCGGTCGCCGAGCCCGGCCGTTCGCTTCCAGCGCGCTTCCACGGCGGCCTGTCGCCCGTCCCCGGGCGGCACGCACCATGTGCCGGTGTTGGAGGGCGCGGTCGCGCCGCTGGTGCCGAAATAGCCCTTGTCCGCCAAGACGACGCTCGCGCCGGCCTCGGCCGCCGAAAGGGCGGCCCAGGCCGCGGCCGGACCGCCGCCCACGACGAGCACGTCGCAGGCGAGGCGCTCGCCTTCGGGAAGCGATCGGTCCTTGGCGGTGGAGGCCATCCGGCGCGCCCTCGATCCGGCTTCGCTCAGGCGGCGGCCGGGACGACGCCCGGTTCGTTGCCTGCCGTCCACTTGATGTTGCAGCCGATCGAGGGCGTCTGCGCCGCACCGGGTGCCTGTCCGGCGAGGACCGCGTCCACGGCCGCACGCAGGTCCGCGCCGGTCACCGGCTTGCCGTTTCCGGGGCGCGCGTCGTCGAACTGGCCGTGATAGCGGAGCCGGCGCTCGGCGTCGAAAAGGAAGAAGTCCGGCGTGCAGGCGGCGTCGTAGGCCTTGGCCACCTCCTGCGAGGCGTCCTTCAGATAGGGGAAGTCGTAGCCCTGCTCGCGCACCTCCGCCTCGATCCGCTCCAGCGTTTCCTCGGGATGGGCCGCAGCGTCGTTGGAGTTGATGGCGATCACGGCCAAGCCCTTGGCGGCATAGTCGCGCGCGAAGGCCGCGAGTTCTTCGCGCAGGAGCACCACGAACGGACAGCGGTTCGAGATGAAGGCGACGAGGAGCGCCGGTCGATCGGCGAAGTCGGAGAGCGCGACCTCGTGCCCGCCGGGGCCCGGCAGCGAGAAACCCGGAGCCTTGGTGCCGAGGGCGACGGTGTTGGATTGGGTCTTGGGCATGCGAGCCTCCACGCATCGGGGATGCGAAGAGTGGAGCATTCAGTATACTATATTGGTAGACAAAAAATTCCTCGGACGTGCGTCTTGTTAGATTGTTCGTCCGGAGTGCTTTGCCGGGCTGCGATTGGTTGTCGGGACGCGATCGGACCGGAGCGGCATGGCCCGGCCCGGCGGGCGACCCTCGCCGCCGGCCCCGAGGCCCTCCGGCTTCCCGAGCGACAGCATCAGACGGTTGCCCGGTCGAAGAAGGCGTAGCCGAAGCGCACGCGCTGCGCGATGGGCATCTGGCGCTCTGCGGTGCCGCGCGCGGTATGGATGACGGTCGTGTTGCCGGACGCGGTGGCGCCGCTCGTGCCGACGTAACCCTTCTGCATCAGCATCACGGAGGCTCCCGCCTCCAGCGCCGTCATGGCGACCCAGGACCCGGCCGGACCACGCCGAGGCAGCGGCATGATCGGCGGGCGGAAGCCGGGATCGCGATGTCGCCGACCCCAGGTTGGGCGTCAGGTTCGGGTCGCCGTGGCGAGATCGGCGAGATCGATTTCCTCTTCGAGGACATGGAAGGCGTCGTCGCCGATCGTGCCGTCCCGGCGCAGTTCCAGAAGCCGCTGCCGGCGGACCGTCAGCACGCCGGCCCGCAAGGCCTTCTCGGGTGGAGTGGGGCGCCCGTCCCCATCGTCCGCGTCCGCCGCCACGCGCCGCTCGTAGTCCAGCTCGTCGCGCAAGGCGGCCATTCCCGGTGCTCCGTCGTCCCGCACGGCCGCGAGCCCCGCTTCGGCCAGGGCCACACGGGCGATCCTCACCTCCCGGGCGACCGGCCCGTCGTCCTTCAGTCGAAGGACCCGTACCAGCGGACGCAGCGTCGGCCCCTGGATCACCAGAGTTCCGAGGGTGACGGCGAAGGCGCAGAACAGGAGCATGCCGCGCTCGGGAAAGTCGCCGGGCAAGGCCAGTGCCGTGGCGACGGTGACGATGCCGCGCGTGCCCGCCCATCCGATGACGAGGCCGGTTCGCCAATCCGGCGCCCCGCCGCCGTCGAGATCGGCGGCACCGTTCAGCTTGAGCTGCCGCCGGCTCCAAAGGGCCGCGGCAAGGGTCCAGCCCAGCCGGACGGCGATCACGGTCGCGAGGACCGCCGCACCGACGACCGCCCAGCGACCGAGCTCCCCGTCCGGCGCCGACGCGATCACGGCGCCGAGCTCGAGGCCGATGATGAGGAAGGCGAGGACGTTGAGGACGACGACGGCGGTGTCCCAGACGGCGAAGGACGGGATGCGCAGCCGTGCCGACTGGTAGGCGGCGGGCAACCTCGCGAGCGTCATGCCGTAGGCGACGATCGTCAGGATCGGGGACATGCCGAGTCGTTCTGACACCACCCAGACACCAAACGTGGAGACGAACTGGAAGATGATGGAGGACGGTGCGTCTTCGATCCGGCGCGTGATGCCGCCGACGATCCAGGCGAGGGCAAGGCCCGCGACGACGCTGCCGACGAGCGAAAGCAGGAAGGCCGGCGCGATGACCTCGGTGCCGATACCGCCGCCCGAGGCGACGGCTGCGAGCGCGAGGCGGTAGATCAGCAGCGTGGATGCGTCGTTGAGAAGCGCCTCGTTGCGCAGGATCACCGACACCCGATGCGGCAGGCGTACGTCCTGGAGCACCGTCGTCGTCGCGACCGCATCCGGAGGCGCGACGATGGCGCCGATCGCGATGGCGGCCGCCCAGGGGATGCCGGGAACGATCCAATGGACGACGAACGCGGCGGCCGCGGTCGTGAGGCCGACGGCGACGAGTGCCAGGCTGAGGACGGCGCCCCAGTTGCGCTTCAGGTCCCGCAGCGAGGTGTCGTAGGCCGCGTCCAGGAGCACGGGCGCGACGAACAGCGCGAGGACCAGGTCGGGTTCGAGATGGAACTCGACATGGAAGGGCGCGAAGGCGATGCCCACACCCGCGAGCGCGAGGAGGACGGGGTAGGGAAGATGTCCGCGCCGGGCCAGGCCAAGGATCAGAACGCCGACCGCGAGCATCCCGAGGATGGTCTCGAACACGATCATGCCAGGTCGCTCCCATTCAGCTAGGCTCGAGCGCATGAGGTAGCGTGGCATGTCGGAGGCGCCATAGGCTCCGGACCCGCCAACCCGTCGTCCGCTATGCCGGGGCCCCGCGGCGTCCCCTCAATCGGCTGCCGCGCGGCGCGTCTCGAGCTTGCTCAACTCGCGAACGACGGTCGGGAGGATGCCGTCCACGATGCGCTTGACGCCGGCCGCGTTCGGATGGATGCCGTCGCCGAGGTTCAGGCTCCGCTCGCCCGCCACGCCCTTCAGGAAGAACGGATAGAGCGCCGCCGAGTGCCGCTCCGCCAAGCGGGCGAAGATCGGAGCGAACGAACGCGAGGCCTCGTTGCCGAGGCCGGGCGGGACGACCATCCCGGCAAGCACCACGGCCTTCGACCTGCCTCCGACATGCGACAGGACGGTGTCGAGGTTGCGTTCCGTGGTGCCGGGTGCCACGCCCCGGAAGATGTCGTTCGCACCGAACTCGACGATGGTGAGGTCGGTGCCCTTCGGCACGGCGCGCTCCATTCGCGCTACGGCTCTGGCCGACGTGTCGCCGGAGACGCCTGCGTTGGCGACCGTCACGTCGTAGCCCCTGGCCCGAAGCGCGGCCTGCAACTGCGCCGGGAACGCCTCGCCCGGTCGCAGGCCGTAACCGGCCACAAGACTGTCGCCGAACGCGACGATCCGGATCGGCTTCGAGGGTGGCTGAGCGAGCGCGTCGCTACCCGTCGTCACCAGGACGCCGAGCATGGATAGGGCCACCGCGGCGGCTCGGAAAAGAACTCCGTCGGGCATGGGACGTCCTGAGGCGGGGTAAAGGGCAACCATACATGGGCCGGGACAAGCGCATTTGCGACGCGGGGTCAGGCAGGGTTGATCGCGGCGCGTCCATTTGCCCCGAGGGAGTTGGTCACTTTCCTTCGTTCGAACTGTGATCCGACGAAACGCGCACGACATGAGGACGACAAGGAGTGCGGCTATCCCGCGTCGTGTTCGAAACCATGACGGGCACCACGATGCAGATTTTCCATCCGATCTTCGGTGAGCTTGTCACTGCGAACAGGCTGGTTCGCGGCGGCCGTTGGGTCTTTCGCGGCACGATCGTGCCGCTCGACGACGTTTTCGCCGACCTCGACGGGGGCATGAGCCTGCACGAGGTCTGGGAGAAGCACGGAGCGTTGGTGAAGGCCGACCTCGAAGCGGTCGCCGTTCGCGCGTCACGGGGAGGAGCGATGACGATGGGCGAACCGGTGGGGGAGCGACGGCGCGCGGCCTGAGGACGGAGCCGTTCGGTCCGCGTCCTGAACCGGAGGCGGAAGGGCAGGAGGATTCATTTCGCGCAGCGCGGGGAGCCCCGATATCCCGCCCTGAGGGTCGGCGCCGATCGAAGGAGTGCTGACGGCATCCACGGCGACGGATGGCGCCGCAGCGGCAGGACGCGAGGTGCCGGCTGATTGCGGCGCCCATCGTGTCATGTCTGCGAGGGCGTTCGGGTCGAGCTCAAGGGAACGGCATCGCCGAGCGTGGCTCGGCTCCGTTCGCCACGGCCGGCCGCCTCCTTCCGCCACGGCCACCTCCCGTCGATCTCGACCTCCAGCGAGACGCTGAGGAAGGTCCGGATGGCGACGATCCCCGCCAGAACGGCGAGGCTCTGGAGGCTCGGCTCGATGGCGACGGTGTTGATAATGTCGGCCGCAACGAGCAGTTCCAGTCCGAGGAGGATCGAGCGGCCGACGCTCGAGCGATAGGTTCGGTAGGTATCCTCCCCGGGGGCGGAACTCAGCCATTCCCGCAAGTATCGGATCGTCGCGCCGACGATGCCGACGACGATGGCAAGGATGCCGAACACCTCGATGGCGCGGGTCGTCCAGTGCAGGAGGGTGACGAAATCGAGATCCATGGGCGAAGGGCTACGATCTTTCGCGCGGACCGTCGATCCCCCTCTGGGCGCCGGATATCCGCAACCTCCGGCGCTTCGATATCCTCGCTCCGAGGAGCGAAAGGCCCGCTGGCCGCGGCTACTCCCGACCGATCCGCGGCGTCCGTTCGGCGAAGCCGGGACGGGACGCCGCGGGCTCGAGCCTGTTCGCCAAGCGCATTCAGCGGGCGGGGAACGCGATGACCTCGGGTTCTACTTCCCGGCTTGGGTCTTCCTGCCCGGCCGGACGCTGTCGATAGCGGTCCGGATCACGTTCTTCCGGCGGCGGGGATCCATGTCGGGCACTAGGGTGCCCTTCAGCATCTCCTCGCCGATCGCCGCGGTCTCCTCCTTCGTCAAATCGCGGCGACGCATCCGGCCCGCCTCGATCTCCCACGCGTTCATCACACCCTTGGTCACCGGCTTCCTCCTGGTTTCGACGACACAACCGAGCTCGCGGGGCCGATGTTCCGGTGTGGCGACTCCATGCGACCGTCCGGTTGCCGATCTTCCTCGAACCGAGGCCTTGCCAGGCCGGACCGTATCCTCGAAAACCTCGCCAGCCCATGGGTGACGGGTCGCCGGAGCTCCGCCATTCCCGGTTCCTGCCCGTAAGCCCGACGAGCCAACGGCGACACGGGGACCTCCATCGTCTATGACCTTGGGCCCGTCTTTCGTTTCCTTGGTTCCGTCATGAAGCTCCGGCTCGCCTTGTTCGCTCTTCTGCTTCCGTTCCAGGCTTCGGCTCGCGATATCGGGGAAGTGTCGACGGCCTTCAAACTCATCGGCCCGAACCACAAGATCGTCGTGACGGCGTTCGAGGATCCGAAGGTCAAGGGCATCAGTTGCTACGTCGCCCGGCCGCGCACGGGCGGTCTGAAGGGCGCCGTGGGGCTGGCCGAGGATCCGTCGATCGCCAGCGTCTCCTGCGTCCAGACCGGACCCGTCACCTACGCCGAGGCGATCAGCGGGGACGAGGAGGGCGAGCAGGTCTTCGACGAGAGCCGCTCCCTGATCTTCAAGTCGCTGGAGATCGACCGCATCCTCGACAAGGAGAACGGCAGCCTCGTCTATGTCGCGCGGACCACGCGGCTGATCGACGGGTCCCCCAGCACCTCGCTGTCGGTGGTCGCCCCGATGACATGGGAAGCCGTGCCGGCGGAGGCGCCCAAGGTTCGCTGAGAGCTCAACCCAAAGCGCGGCTGTCGCTGGAGCCGCATCGTCCGGCAGCCGGGGACGGGAGGCTTTGTCGGTGTTGCACAGGAGGGAGTGTCGGCACCGGCAGCCAGTCCCGCTGTCTGCCGGCGGCATGATGGGATGGCGTCCCCGGCAACGCTGGCCGCGATGACGCTTCGTACCCCCTTGCAGGCTCGATCCGTCCGGTGCGGGACGCTCGCCGGCAAGTCCCGAGGGACCGGACGGGAGACCGTCGGGCTCGGGCGCAGCGCGCCGAGGCTCCGACATGGGATGCGGCAGTCTCAGTCCGCGCGTCCACCGGGTTCCAATCCGCTCCCGAGGGCCGATGGCACCGGGGAAGCGCCCCTTGGCTGGACGGCTCCCACATGCGCCGCGACCATCGACCGGACGTCGACCCGAGCCTTCAGGCGTGCCGCAAGAAGCGCCATGCCGCTGATCTTGCGCTGGATGAAGAGCGTGTCCGTCGGCGGGACATGCCAGGTCTCGCGGTCGCTCGCCACGGCGGCAGCCTGGTCGCGGATCACGGAGACCATGCGCCGGTCGGCGAAGTCGAACGGACCTGCCCGGGAGGCTTCCGTCACGATGAGTTCGATCATCTGCCCGATCACAGCCTCGTGCCGCCGGACGGCCGCCTCGCCGAGAAAGCCTGCGTCCAGCGCGGCCCTCTTCACCGCCTCGCCATCTCCGGCAAGGCCTGCGGCAAGCAGTGTCCGGTAGCCTCGCGCGGTCGCCGTTGAAACCGTTCGCGTCGCCCCGAAGTCGAGAAGGACGACCCTTCCGGTCGAGGGCTGGTATCGGAAGTTCGCGAAGTTCGGATCGGTCTGCATCACCCGCAAGCGGAACAGTTCGTCGAGGGTGAGATCGATGAGGAGCGCCGCGATCCGGTCGCGCTCGTGTTGCGGGGCGCCGACCATGTCCTCGATCGGCACCCCCTCGACGAAGGACATGGCCAAGACGTTGTCGGTCGTGAAATCCGGCGCCATCGTCGGCACCACGAAGGCGTCGTTGTCCGCCAGACGGTTCCGGTACGCTTCCATCTCGGCGCCCTCGCGCCGATAGTCGGTTTCCTCGTGGAGTTGCGCCTTCGCCTCGGCCAAGAGCGCGGCGATGTCGAGCCCGGGCGGCATAAGGCCGGATACGCGTAAGAGGGCCGCGACGTTGTCGACATCGGCGTCGATGCTTTCACGGACGCCGGGATACTGGATCTTGACCGCCAGCTCGCGTCCGTCGAGCGTCACCGCGCGGTGCACCTGCCCGATCGAGGCCGCGGCGATCGGCTTGCTGTCGAAGCGTTGGAAGCGAATGCGCCATTCCCGCCCCCATTCGCTCGTCAGCACCCGCTCGAGCTGGGCCGGGGGCATGGGATCGGCATCGGCGCGAAGCCGGGCCATGATCTCCGACAGTTCGGCGGGCAGGGCGTCGCCCGCATCCAGCGAGATCATCTGCCCGAGTTTCATCGCCGCCCCGCGCAGGTGCGACAGGCGATCGGCAACCCGCAGGAGGTTGCCGGGCGTCAGCAGCATGTCCCGCATCCGGGGCCGCTGGCCGTCCGCCATGCGCCTTGCGCCCTCGGCGAGCATGCCGCCCGCCACGCCGCCGGCCAGCCGTCCGAACTGACCGAGCCGCGAAAGGCGCCCGCTCGGCACCGGACGACCGCTCGGGCCGTCGTCCCTTTTGCTCATCCGCCTACCATCCCGCGCTGCCCGGTCCGCCCTTGAAGGGACCTGCATATCCATCGGTGATCCAGCCGCCATAGAACGCGCCCGCCTGGGGCGTCACGGTCTGGCCGTCGACGGAGCAGCGATCGAACGGACCCGCATAGAAGGCGACGCGGTCCTTCAGGATGGCGAAGGAGGGGGTCGGCGAGGGATAGCTCCAGCCGACCCGCTCCAGCACGATGCCGTCCGTCACGACATCCCAATAGACCGCCGCGCCCTTCCATTCGCAGAAGGAGCTGCCCTGGGTTCGGCGCAGGGCGGCGGGCTCGATATCCTCCCGCGGAACGTAGTAGCTCGGGGGATGGCTGGTCTCGAGCGTGCGGATCGTCCGACGGCTGTCGACGATCCGGCGGCCCCGATGCTCGATGACGATATGAGCCCCGGTTTCCCGGGCGATGGCGGGCCGAGGGAACGACCAGACGCTTTCCTGGCCGGGGGCGGTTGGCTCCGGTGTCGGTTTCATGGGCGGTCCAGCCGACGGGCGACGCGCTGCAGGGCGGGGCGCACTCTCAGGAACGCGCGGTAGACCCGTTCGAGGAGGGCGAGCGCAGCCGGGTGGCTTGCCGCCATTCCCAACGGGCGCAGGAGCGGAACCGCACGCCACATGGCCGCAAAAGCCTCGGCGCCGCTGACGAGGCGCCCGTTCTCCGATGCGTGGAAGTGGGCGAGAAGGTCGCCGCGGTTCACCGGGCATCCCGTCGTCTCGCCCCGTGACGCATCGACGAAGCGGATCGAGCCGCGACGATCGAGCCTGCGGACGAGGGCTATCTCCCGCCGACACAAGGGGCACGCCCCGTCATACCAAACCGTCAGTTCTTCCATGGCGAAGAGATGGTGCACCCGCATCCCGAAGTCGCGTCCGGCGGCATGCGGCAGATCGCGCCGGGCATCGTGTTCGCGCGTGTTCGTGCCTGCGTCGATATCGGGGTCGCCGAACTCGGCGAGGACACGGGGAGACACATTCCGGGCCCCGTCGAAAGCGGCGCGCATGCCCTTCGAACGGTCGCCGGGATACCCTCACGCCTGCCATGCCGCGATCGAACGGACTGGAGGAATTCGGAACGCAACGGCGCCGCGATTTGGGCACCGGCGATCTTGGGCTCGACGAAATCGCTTGAGGGGGCCGGGTTCATACTCCGCCTCGTCGACCTCGCTCCGGAAAACGGACAGTCCCGTCTCCTGTCGAAGATCCCGCACGCGGAGCGTGGAACGGCAGGGCGGTCGCCCGAGCCGACCGTCCGGATCGTTCGGGTGGCGGCCGGCGCCATGTGCGCGAACATGGGAGCGGCCTCGCAGCACTGTCGGTGCGGCACCGGAATCCTCTCGCGAACTTCGGCTCTCTCGACGGCGATCGGCGAAGGCGCATGTCGAGTCCAGATCATGCGTCGGGAGTCCTGATCTTCGGCAGCATCAGGAGGGCGCCTCCTTCGTGGCGGAGAACCAGCGGCAGAGGTCGTTCAGGAAGCAGGTTTCGCAGCGGGGGCGGCGGGACTGGCAGACGGCCTTGCCGAACTGGATCAGCCAGAAATGGCCGTCGTGCATCGCCCAAGGGGGCACGGTGCGCTCCAGCGCTTCCGCCGTCTTGTCGGCGGTGCGCTCGTTCGTGAGGCCGGTCCGGTTGGCGACGCGGAAGACGTGCGTGTCCACCGCGATCGTGTCTTCGTCGAAGGCGAAGCTCATGACGATGTCGGCGCATTTTCGCCCGATGCCGGGCAGGCTCATCAGCCCCGCCCGGTCGCGCGGCACGACCCGGCCGTGCTCCTCGATCAGGGCGTGACATAGGCGGCGGATACTTTTCGCCTTCATGTTGTAGAGGCCGCAGGGCTTGATCGCGCGCGCGATCTCCTCCTCGCTCAAAGTGAGCATCTCGTCGGGCGTTCGGGCCAGCGCGAAGAGGTTGCGGACGGCGGCGGCCGTGTTCACGTCGCGGCTTTGCGCCGACAGGAGGCAGGACACCACGGAGCGGAACGGGTCGGGCTGATCCTTCGGACCCTTTGCGTCTTTCGTTCGTCCCGGCATGTGCGCCGCGAGACGGCGAAATGTTTCCTCGCGCTCGGCCTCGCCCATTACCTCGCTTCGTTCCGCCATCGCCGCGTCCGCTTCCGTTTTCACGAGGCGGGGACGCGGCAAGGCGGTTTCGGGTTCCCGGCCCGCGACGATCAGGCCGCCGCCTCGCTCCCGCCCTTCACGCCGAACTCCCAGCCCAGCATGGCGCGCTTGCGCGTCAGGCCCCAATGATAGCCCGTCAGCGCGCCGGACTTGCCGACCACGCGGTGGCAGGGCACCACGAAGGACAGGGGATTGCGCCCGACCGCCGCGCCCACGGCGCGCGATGCCTTCGGGCTGCCGATCTCGGCGGCGATGCCGGAATAGGTGTGCGAGGCGCCGAAGGGGATCGCCAGGAGCCGCTCCCAGACCTTGACCTCGAAATCGGTGCCGATCAGGACGACGCGCAGCGGCGCGGCTCCCGCCCAACTGTCCAGTCGGAACACGCGCTCGAGGCGGCGCCCGGCGCCCTCATCCGAGCGGGTGGCGGCCGCGCGCGGCCAGCGGCCGAGAAGATCGGCCAGCGCATGGGCGTCGCCGCCCCGGTCCTCGTCGGAAAAGGCAAGACCCGCAAGGCCCCGCTCGGTCCACACGGCGAGTGCGCGGCCGAAGGGCGTGTCCCCGAATCCGTAAGACAGGGCAAGGCCCTCCCCGCGCGTCTTGTGCGCGCCCGGGCTCATCGCCTCGTGTTTGACGAAGAGATCATGGAGGCGCGAAGGGCCGGACAGGCCGACCTCAATCGCCGTGTCGAGAAGCGGCAGGCCGCCCGCCAAATGCCGACGTGCATGGTCGATGGTGACCGCCTGGAGAAAGGCCTTGGGCGACAGGCCGGCCCAGCGCCGGAAGGTCGCTTCCAGATGGGCGGGCTCGGCGCCGCAGGCGAGCGCGATCTCGGCGAGCGACGGCTGCGCCCGGTAGCGATCGGAGACGAACTCGATCACCCGGCGCACCAGGGCGTAGTCGGACGGGGGCGCCAGGGCTTCGAGGGGGCGGACCGGCGGCTCGGCGACGCTCGGTCCGAGGGCGGGAAGGGGGCCGGGGAAGGGGGCGTGAAGGGTCATGGAAACGCTCTCGGGCCGTCTTGATCAACGGAACGATGAACCC
The DNA here is from genome assembly GCF_903970965.1 of Aureimonas sp. ME7. Classification (GTDB taxonomy): domain Bacteria; phylum Pseudomonadota; class Alphaproteobacteria; order Rhizobiales; family Rhizobiaceae; genus Aureimonas. Next base: position 67,278 of record NZ_CAJCKW010000001.1, read on the forward strand.
TCCCGCGCGGCGCCGCCACCCGTTTTCCGGCAAGACGCGCCCTCAGCCGCGCTTGGCCTCGTTCAGAGCCCTGGTAAAGGCCTCGGCGAAGCTTTCGCGGTCGTCCGGATTGAGAAAGGCGCCGATCTCGGTCTGCCGCCCTTCCGCGGCCACGGCCATGTGGGTGACGCCGGCCAGCTGGTGGCGGCGCACCAGGAAGCGCGTCCAGAACGGATTGTAGCGCGCCTCGCTCCGGTGCCCCTTCGCCGACGTCTTGACGATGGCGAGCTCGGTGCGCGACACCAGCACCTCCTCGCTGGCCTTGGCCGAACGGAAGCTTGCCTTCAACGCCAGCCAGAGGAGGAACACGTCGAGCCCGAAGAAGCCGACCACCGGCCAGGCGCCGTTGGCGATGAAGATCGCGCACGACAGGACGCTGGCCCCGCCGAACAGGGCCATGGTCACGTTGAAGCCCCGCGTCCCCAGCGATCGGTAGGGGGTGAGCAGGGCGTGGAACAGGGGTGTCTCGGCGCTCTCCGGCATCTCCGGCTTGCCTCATAGGCTGGATCCGTTCCAAAGAACCGGACGACGGATCGCGTGAAGACCTCGGCGGCCAGGATAGGCGAAAATCATGGCGGAAACAGTCCCCGCGTCCAAACGCGCGCCCAGCCGGGCCAAGGCGGCTGCGGCCAAGGCGCCGGCGAAGGGCAAGGCGAAATCGGCCGTCGCCAAGGCGGTGCGGGCCAAGGCCGAAACGGCGGCGCCGCCCATCCCCTATTCGGCCGACGAGATCGCCGAGATCTTCCGCCGCTTCGCCGTGCAGCGTCCCCATCCGACGTCCGAGCTGGAGCATGTCAACACGTTCACACTGCTGGTGGCGGTGGTTCTGTCGGCGCAGATGACGGATGCCGGCGTCAACCGCGCGACGCGTGGCCTGTTCGCCCGAGCCTCGACGCCGGCCGCGATGGCCGCGCTCGGCGAGGACGAGATCCGCGAGGCGATCCGCTCCGTCGGCTTCTTCCGCACCAAGGCGAAGAACGTGCAGCGGCTTTCGGAGATCCTACGCGATGAGTTCGCGGGCGAGGTGCCGCATGACCGGGCCTCCCTGGAAAAGCTGCCGGGCGTCGGTCGCAAGACCGCCAACGTCATCATGAACACGGCCTTCGGCGAGGAAACGCTGGCCGTCGACACCCATATCCTGCGCATCGGCAACCGGCTGAAGATCGCGCCCGGTAAGACGCCGGAAGCGGTGGAGGCGGGGTTCCTGCGGATTATTCCGGACGGGTTCCTGCGCCACGCCCATCACTGGCTGATCCTTCACGGCCGCTTCGTGTGCAAGGCACGAAAGCCCGATTGCGAGCATTGCGTCATCGCCGACCTTTGCCGCGCCGACGAGAAATGGTGCGAAACGCCCGCCCCGCTCGTCGCGCTTCCCGACGCCCCGCCCGGACCCCAGCCGCTGCCGCCGGGCGCCAAGCGCCCGGGCGGGTGAGGCGGGACATGCGATCGGGCGATGACGCCGCCGATCGCGGGGGATAGGCTGGGGCATCCCCCCGGCCGAGACCTTCGAGGCCGGATCGCACGTGACGCGGGAGGCTGGCCATGCGCCGGAAACCGAACGGAGCCGGCCTTCGTCGCGGCCTTGCCGCGACATCGTGCCGGCGCATGGGCTCGGCCGCGCTCGTTCTCGCGGGCCTCGCGTGTTTCGGCCTGCCTGCCCTGGCGGGGAACCCAGCCGAGCCGTCGCGGCCTCCTTACGCCGGGGAGAAGGCCGATTCCCCGTATCGAACCCTACGTTCCGAGGCGCGGTTCGCCTTTCCCGGCGCGCTGCCCGCTCGCGGGATTCTGCTGGCGCGGGGAAACTTCCTTTCGCCGAAGGCGCACTGGATCGTGGTCGATCTCGACGCGGGGACCCTGCGCCGCGCGACGACGCACCTGTCGGGGCGAACGGCGGGCGGCGAGCCCGTCGCCGTCCTCGATGCCGACCGGACGCAGCGCCTCGCGCCCGCCGCGATCGAGGCCCTCGTCATCGGCGCCAACGCGATCTGGAAGGGGGAACCGGTCGACCGGCCGCGGCTCGGCGAGCCGACCGACCAGACCTGCAGCCTCGCCCTCTTCGACGGCGACGAGGTTCTGCACGAGTTCGCCTCGGCCTGCCCGCGACCGGACTTCGCGAAGGCGCTGGACGCGGCGGCGAACCCCGAGCCAGCAGCCGACACGGTGGATCCCGCCGGCTCGCTCCCCGCCGCGATCGGCTCGGCGCACCGGGAGGCCGACGGCACGCTCGTCCTCCGGCTGCGGGCCGAAAGCGAGGACGGCTCGATCATCGGGGACGGCGAGCTGCGCACCCGGCCGGGCGATCCCGACTACGAGCGCGTCCGCCGCCATCTCGGACCCATTCCGCCCGGCGGCGAGGTCGCCGTTCGCCCCTTTCCGAAGACCTGGGACGCGGAGCCTTCGGACCCTTGAACCCGATCCGGAGGTCAGACCCCCTTGCGGTTGCCCCAAAGAAACACGTGGAGCTGGGGCAGGACGCGGGGCTGGAACCAGCCGTCGGCGACCACGGCGTCCACCAGCCAGCGCATGCAAGCGGCGAGCGCTTCGAGATCGGCCGGATCGTCCTCGCGGGCATGTTTACCCGCCGGGTTGCCGGGCTGGAGCACCAGCGGTAGATTGGGAAAGCGCCGGGCGGCACCCCGCGCGAAAGCGTAGTCCGCCTCGTCGAAGACCACGATCTTCATCATCACACGGGCCGGGCCGGCCGCCGCGACGCAGGCCGCGAACGCGTCCCAGTCCGGCACCATGCCGCTCGACGGAGGCTTGGGGCTGAGCACCAGCGTGTCGAGATCCGTGAACCAGGGGCGGGCGATCGAGCCTTGCGTTTCCAGGGCGAAGCGATAGCCCTCGCGCCGGCCAAAAGCGATGAGGGGGCCGAGCGGCTGGATCGCCGGGTTGCCGCCCGACAAGGACACGAGAAGCGGGCGCTCGCCGCTCAAAACTCGCACCCGTTCCCAGATTGCCTCCGCGCTCATCGGCGCCCAGGTGTCGCGGAACGCGCTATCCACCGCGTGCAGCGTGTCGCACCAGTCGCAGCGATAGTCGCACCCGCCGGTGCGCACGAACACGGTCGGCTCGCCGATCAAGGCGCCCTCGCCCTGGATCGTCGGCCCGAAGATTTCCGAAACGCGGATCACGTCCGCGCTCACGGCCGGTATTCCGCCCAGGTCTTCGGCGTTTCCGACACGCGCACGGCGCTGACCTCGGGAAAGCGCGCCCGCGCCCATTCGAAAAGGTGCTGCGCCAGGACCTCGGCCGTCACCCGGTCGTGGCCGAGAACGTCGTTGAGGTGGCGGTGGTCGAACGTGTCGTCGAGATACGCCTTGAACACGCCGAGTTCGCGGTAGTCGCGCACGAAGCCGACGGCATCCAGCGTCGGGGAGGCGAGTTCCACCTCCACCGCGTAGTTGTGGCCATGAAGGCGCGCGCAAGGGTGGCCTTCGGGCAGCATCGGCAGGACGTGGGAGGCGGAAAACTCGAAGCGCTTGGCGATGCGAAACATCAGACGCGCGCCCCCGCCACCGCCGCCTGCCAGAAGTCGGGGTCGTCGTAGCGGGTCGGGTCCCCGACGCCTGCCACCGCGAAGGCCTCGCGACGCTCGACGCAGGTGCCGCAGCGCCCGCAATGATGCACGCCGCCCCGGTAGCAGGACCAAGTGTCGGCGAAGGGCGCATCCACCTCCGCCCCGCGCCGCACGATGTCGGCCTTCGTGGCGTGGACGAAGGGGGCGAGAAGCGCCACCTCGGCATAGCCGTCGAGGGCTTCTTTCTGCATCGCCGCGAAGGCGTCGATGAAGGGCGGGCGGCAGTCGGGATAGATGAAATGGTCGCCGCCATGGACGGCGATGGCGACCGCATCGAGCTTCTGCGCGGCCGCGAGGCCGAAGGCGACGCTCAGCATGATGGCGTTGCGGTTGGGAACCACGGTCGAGCGCATCGTCTCCTCGGCATAGTGCCCGTCGGGCACCTCGACCGCATCCGTCAGCGCCGAGCCGGTGAGGACGCGGCCCAGCACCGACAGGTCGATCAGGTGATGCGGCACGCCGAGCCGACGGGCGGCCGCGGCCGCGAAGTCCAGTTCCTTGGCGTGGCGCTGGCCGTAGTCGAAGGAAACGAGAGCGGCGAGCTGGCCGTCGCGCTTCAGCGAATACGCCAGCACGACGCTGTCCAGTCCGCCGGAGCAGACGACAAGTGTCTTCATGGATGGGATCCCTTGTTTTGACCGGGTGGGCTGCGACCGGAGAACGGGGGTCTTAAGGGATCGGGGGGCCCCAAGCAAACCGGCCAGGCGGCCGGGCCGTCGTCAAAGCTTCGTGCGTTCGTCCGCCGCGCCGGTCGCGATCCGCTCGGCCTGCGTCGCCGGCGGCAGCGGCAGGCCGCCTTCGCGCTGCGACACGCGCTGATGGAGATGCACCATCAGCGCGGCGGCAAACAGCGGGGTCAGGAGGTTCAGGATCGGCACGGCGAGGAAGGCGGCGAGCAGGAGCCCGGCGAGGAAGATCGTGATCCCGTAGCGCCGGCGCAGTGCCCGCACCTCGTCCTCGGAGCGATAGCGCAGCGCGGCGAACTCGAAATATTCGCGCCCCAGGAGATAGCCGTTGATCACGAAGAAGGCGCCGAAGTTCACCACCGGCACGAAGAGAAGCGCGAAGGCCAAGAGATTGCCGAGGATCACGACGCCGAAGAATTTGGCCGACAGAATGATCGAGCGCCCGAGCGGGATCGCGCGGCCCGCATGGCCGCCGGGATAGTCGTCGCGCTCCACCACCTCGGCGACGTCGTCGAGAAACAGCCCGGCGATCACCGCGCTGACCGGCGCGATCAGGAAGGCGAGGAGAAAGGCGAGCGCGATCCCCGCCGCCCAGCCGGCGAAGGTGCCGGCGTTGTCGACCCAGGCCGGCATGTCGGGCGCCCAGCCGGCGAAGAACGGGATCGCCACGACCTCGAACAGCCAGCGCACCGCGAACCACAGCGCCACCAGAACCACCGCCGTCAGCCCGAGCGACTTCCACAGCGCCGCCCGGAAGGGCGGCGAAAAGAGGTCGCGAAGCGCGCGCGCGGCCGAGCCGAGGATCATCGGGGGTGAACTCCGTTGGGTCGTGTCGCTCCTTCACATGGGACGGACGGATCGGCGCGGCAATGACGGGATCGGTGGACTTGGGGCGGGTTTCCCCCTACCTCGCCACGGAAGCTGAGATTTGAGAGAAAAGGGCAGGCCGCCATGGCGCTTAAGGTCGCGGTCCAGATGGACCATGTGTCGGGGATCACGATCAAGGGCGATTCCACCTTCGCCCTGTGCCTGGAGGCGGAGCGGCGCGGGCACCAGCTCTTCCACTACACGCCCGACCGCCTGTCGCTTCGCGACGGCGTCGCCACCGCGCGCGTCGAGACGCTGAATCTTGTCGAGGAGCAGGGCCGGCACTTCACGCTCGGGCAGCCCGAGAAGGTGAATCTCGCCGAAATGGACGTGGTGCTCCTGCGCCAGGACCCGCCCTTCGACATGAACTACATCACCTCGACCCACATCCTGGAGCGCGTCCAGCCGAAGACCCTGGTGGTGAACGACCCGGCCTGGGTGCGCAACATGCCGGAGAAGATCTTCGTCACCGAGTTCGCCGACCTGATGCCGGAGACAATCATCACCAAGGACCCGGCAGAGGTCGCGGCGTTCCGCGCCGAGTTCGGCGAGATCGTGATGAAGCCGCTCTACGGCAACGGCGGCGCCGGCGTGTTCCATCTGACGAAGGACGACCGCAACCTGTCCTCGTTCTTGGAAACCTTCGCGCTTCTCTTCCGTGAGCCCTTCATCGTCCAGCGCTATCTCAAGGACGTGCGCAAGGGCGACAAGCGCGTCATCCTGATCGACGGCGAGCCGGTGGGCGCGATCAACCGCGTGCCGTCCGAAACCGACGCGCGCTCCAACATGCATGTCGGCGGGCGCGCCGAGCCGACCGAACTGACCGAGCGCGAGCGCGAGATCTGCGCCCGGATCGGCCCGACCTTGAAGGCGCGCGGCCAGGTCTTCGTCGGCATCGACGTGATCGGCGACTACCTGACGGAAATCAACGTCACCTCGCCGACCGGCATCCGCGAGGTCAAACGCTTCGGCGGCGCCGACATCGCCGCCCTGTTCTGGGACACGGTCGAGGCCAAGCGCTGAAACGCGCAACCCGCGTCCGGGGTCCCGCGTTTCCTGAACGCCGCATGAACGGCGCGTTCGGGGACCGCTCACCTCGCGCGTGGTGAAATGCATTCCATCGAAGCCTTGTGACGGGACGGCTCCCATGCCCCGACTGAATTCCATAAAGGCCCTCGCGCTCCTCGGAGCGCTCGCCGTTCCCGGCTCGGCGATGGCCGCGACCGCCATCGCCACCACCAACGTCAACCTGCGCGCCGGGCCTTCCACCGCCTATCCGCCGGTCAACGTCGTTCGCGGCGGCGAGGACGTGGAGGTTTTCGGGTGCCTCGCCAACCGCTCGTGGTGCGATGTCGACTTCTACGGCCAGCGCGGCTGGATGTCGTCGAACTATCTCGCCTTCATCAGAGGCGGCGTTCGCTACACCGGCCCGCGCTCGGTCGGCTATATCGGCGCGCCGACGATCACCTACTCGTTCGGCAACTACTGGGACCGGCACTATCGAGGCCGCGACTTCTACCGCGACCGCCAGCGCTGGGATGGCATCTACGGCCCGCGCATCTTTGATCGCGGCCCGCCGCCGCGCGGGCGCGACTGGCGCGACGGTCCGCCGCCTCCGCCCTACGCCGGCCGCCCGGACCGCCGAGACGATCGGCGCGAGCGCTGGGAGGAACGGCGCGAGGATCGCCGCGACCGCTTCGAGCGGGACCGCGACCGCTTCGAAGGCCGCCGCGACCGCGACCGCTTCGAGGACGGCCCGCCGCGCTGGCAGCGCACCGACGCGCCGCCGCCCTACGGCCCGGACAGCGGCTACGACCGGGATTATTGAATATCGAAAGGGCGGCTCGCGGGCCGCCCTTCTTTTTTTCGCGCCTGTGGAAGTCGTCTCCGCGTTCCGTATCCGTTCTTGCTCTGCGTGTGTCTGTCGTTCTAGTCTCGCCTGCCGGTTGGGGTGCCGGCTCGATTGGGGTTCAGAGTCGAGCATGATTTCGCGCGTCAGGACGGTGGCGTTCCAAGGGGTCGACGCCATCCCGGTCGATGTCGAGGTCATGGTCGCGCCCGGCAAGATGGGCATGCAAATCGTTGGCCTCGCCGACAAGGCGGTGGCGGAAAGCCGCGAGCGCGTCCAGGCCGCTCTCCACGCCTCCGGCCTCGCGATGCCGCCCAAGCGCGTCACCGTCAATCTCGCGCCCGCCGATCTGCCCAAGGAAGGCTCCCACTACGACCTGCCCATCGCTCTCGGCCTGATGGCCGCGCTCGGCGCCCTGCCGGCCGATCGGCTCGCTGAATACCTCGTGCTCGGCGAACTCTCGCTCGGCGGCACCGTTTCCCCCGTCGCGGGCGTCCTGCCCGCCGCCATGGCCGCCCATGCCCTCGGGCTCGGCCTCGTCTGCCCGGAGGCGGGCGGCGCGGAAGCGGCCTGGGCGAGCCCCGACATGGCCATCGTCGCCGCCCGATCGCTGATCCAGATCGCCAATCATTTTCGCGGCACGCAAATCCTTGCCCGCCCCGAGCCCGCCATGCGCTCGGCCGCCGCCGACCTGCCCGACATGGCCGAGATCCGCGGCCAGCTCGCCGCCCGGCGCGCGTTGGAAGTCGCGGCGGCTGGGTCGCACAACATGTGTATGGTCGGCCCCCCGGGTTCGGGCAAGTCGATGCTCGCCGCGCGCCTGCCCTCCATCCTGCCGCCGCTGACGCCGCCTGAAATCCTCGACGTGTCGCGCATCGCCTCCATTGCCGGCGAACTCTCCGACGGGCGTCTGTCGGACCGCCGCCCGTTTCGCGCGCCCCACCATTCCGCCTCCATGGCCGCCATGGTCGGCGGCGGCCAGCGCACCCGCCCCGGCGAAGTCTCGCTCGCCCATCGCGGCGTCCTCTTCCTCGACGAACTCCCCGAATTCTCGCCCGCCGTTCTCGATTCCCTTCGTCAGCCCATCGAAAGCGGCCAGAGCGTCATCGCGCGCGCCAACTACCGCGTCACCTATCCCGCCCAGTTTCAGCTCGTCGCCGCCATGAACCCCTGCCGCTGCGGCATGGCCGGCGAGCCCGGCCACACCTGCGCCAGAGGCCCGCGCTGCGCCACCGACTACCAGGCCCGCGTGTCCGGCCCGCTTCTCGACCGGATCGACATCCGCATCGAAGTCCCCGCCGTCTCCGCCGCCGAACTCCTGACCCTCAAGCCCTCCGAATCCTCCGAGACCGTCCGCGCCCGCGTCGAGGCGGCGCGCGCCATCCAGGCCGAGCGCTACCGCGCCCTCGGCCTGCCCCCCGCCACCCTCAACGCCCACTGCTCCGCCGCCCTCGTCGAACGCGTTGCCTCGCCCGACGCCGCCGGCACCAAGCTCCTGCGCGAGGCCGCCGAACGCATGGCCTTCTCCGCCCGGGCCTACCACCGCATCCTCAAGGTCGCCCGGACCCTCGCCGACCTCGCCGGCGCCGAAACCGTCGGCCGCCCCCACCTCGCCGAAGCCATCGCCTACCGCGTCGCCACCGAGCGCCCGGCCCAGGTGGCGTGAGGGGCGCTGAGGGTATTGCGGGGCTGCCGCCCCGGCCCCCGCTCGGGAACGAATTCCCGAACCCTTCTTTTCTTTTGACAACAAAAAGGGGGCCAGCGGCCCCCTTTTTGTTGTCATGACAGATGAGGGGTCCAGGGGAAATCATTTCCCCTGGCGGGGTGCAGGGGTGGAACCCCTGCTAAATCTCAAGCGCCTCTCAAGCGTCCTTGGTGCTCTCGTCCGGCACGCCGGGCTTGGTGTCGGGGCCGGGGGCGGGCGCGGCCTTGGGGCCGCCCTTGGAGACGCCGACGAGGGCGGGGCGCAGGACGCGCTCGCCGATGGCGTAGCCTTCCTGGACGACCTGGACGACGGTGTTGGCGGGCAGGTCGGCGTTCGGGATTTCGAACATGGCCTGATGGAAGTTCGGGTCGAAGCGGGCGTTGAGGGGCTCAAGCTTCTTCACGCCGTGGCGTTCCATGGCGGACAGCATGGAGCGGCCGGTCATCTCGACGCCTTCGACGAGCGATGTGAAACCGGCGTCGCCGGATTCGCGTGCGCCTTCGGGCAGGGCCTGGATGGCGCGGTCGAGATTGTCGGAAACGGACAGCATGTCGCGGGCGAAGTTGGCGACGGCGAACTGGCGCGCGTCCTTGATCTCGCGCTCGGTGCGTCGGCGCAGATTTTCCATGTCGGCGGCGAGGCGCAGGAGGCGGTCCTTGACGTCGGCGTTCTCGGCTTCGAGCTCTGCGATGCGCGCGCGGTCGGCTTCGTTGGCGTTGTCGCCGCCCCAGGTGGGCACGGGCTCGTCGTCGATCGGGGCGTGGCCGGCGGGCGGGTTCATGTCGCCGGCGGCCGCTCCGGCGACGCCGCCGCCCTTGAAGTAGGCCTGGGCTGCGGGGCTGGCGTTGCGCTGGCTCTCGTTCGCGGTCTTGTCGGTCTCGCTCGTCATCGAAGAGGGCGCTCCTTGGCTGTTCTACAGAAGTGGCCGGGCTGGCCGTCGCCGGAACAAGGCCGACGGATGCCCGCCGAGGCAAAAGGGGGTCGGGCCGGATATCGAACGGGGAGGGGCGAAAATCAAGGCCGGCGCGAGGGGGCCGTTCCCGACAGGAGGCGCGACACGAGGCGGGCGGTGTAGTCCACCATCGGCACGATCCGGCGATAGTTGAGGCGGGTCGGACCGATCACGCCGACGGCGCCGATCACCCGGTCGTCGCCGTCGCTATAGGGCGCGATGACGAGCGAGGAGCCGGACATGGAGAACAGCTTGTTTTCCGAGCCGATGAAGATGCGAACGCCGTTGCCCGATTCCGCCAGATCGATCAGCTCCATGATCGAGCTCTTCGATTCGAGGTCGTCGAAGAGGTGGCGCAGGCGTTCCAGATCCGGCGCGTCGTTGGCGCTGCCCAGAAGGTTGGCGCGCCCGCGCACGATGAGGCGCGAAGGCTGGCCCGCCCCTTCGCCCGACCAGACGGCGAGCCCCGCCTGCACCAGCTCCTGCGAGAGGGTGTCGAGGGCGCGGGCGGTGTCGTCCTTCAGGGCGGCGATGCGCACGCGCGCTTCGCTCAATGTGCGTCCGACGACATGGGCGTTGAGAAAATTCGTGGCTTCCACCAGCTGCGAGGCGGTGATGCCGGGGGTGAGCTCGAGGACGCGGTTTTCCACCTCGCCGTTTTCGCCCACCAGCACGACGAGCGCACGGGCGGCGTCGAGGCGCACGAACTCGATGTGCTTCAGGCGGATGTCGGTCTTGGAGGCGAGAACGATGCCCGCCCCGCGCGATAGGCCGGACAAGAGCTGGGAGGCTTCGGTCAGGAGCGCGTCCACCGGGCGCCGCTCGCCCTCGGCGCGCACCCGCTCCTCGATCTCGAGGCGCTCGCGCTCGGGCAGGTCGCCGGTTTCCAGAAACGCGTCGACGAAGAAGCGCAGGCCGATCTCGGTCGGCAGGCGGCCGGCCGAAACGTGGGGCGCGTAGATGAGGCCGAGCGCCTCCAGATCCGACATGACGTTGCGGATGGAGGCAGGCGACAGGGCGCTGGTGAGAAGGCGCGACAGGTTGCGCGAGCCCACCGGCTCGCCGGAATCCAGATAGGTGTCGACGATGAGCCGGAAGATCTCGCGCGAACGCTCGTCGAGCGTCTGGCCGAGATCGAGGCTGCGGTCGAGGTGATCGCGGGAAAAGGACAGGTTGGTGCCGAGCTTCATCACGAGATGGAATATATGGGGCTCGCCCGGCGCGGCCAAGCGGCGGGAGGGTTCATGCGAGGCCTTCGCGCAAGCTCGGGCTCCCGGCATGCCGCCGCCGCGCTCCCGCCTGAAGGCCCGATCGGCATGGAGCGGCCCCCGGCAGCGGAGGCCGCCCCCCTAACCCGCGGCTGGGATGTTTATTCGACCACGGCTCGAGAGGCCGAAGCTCAAGCGATTCCGCGTTCGGCGACAGGCGCGGGCGCTCTGATGAGCTTGGGCAGGCGCATGGCTGGTCGCTCCACGAGTCGGTGAATCACGTAGGCCAAAAGAAGCGCCGCCAGTGTCGAAAGGACGAACAAGGCGACGATCCGATATCCCGTCTGATTCTCCGGCACCCAGGGCATGTTGCGAAATGCGAAGGCAATGCCCAAGCCATGCACGAGATAGAACGGATAGCTGACAAGGCCGAGGAACTGCATGGGCCGGCTGAGCAGCCAGCGGGGTTGGGAGGCCCGGACATGGGCGACGATCAGAACGGCGCCCGCCATCTCCAGGAACCGCGCTTCCCAGCCATGTCCCAGGAAGAGGCTGGAAACCAAGAGGATCGGCACGCCGACCAGAAGCAACAGGGGCGAGCGGGCCAGGGCGCCCGGCACGTTCGCAATCGCGGCGCCCAGAAGGAACGCGGGCAGGAAAAGGGCGTATTGCGACCCTGTATGGCGGAAGACCAGGAAGCTGGGAAAGGATAGAAGAAGCGCGAGAAGCGATCGCCCGCCTGTCGCGGCCCATATGCCGAAGAGCAGGATCGACGCCACGATCTCGACCTGGAGCGACCAAAGGACGCCGTTCGTGTCACGGCTGAGGATGAACATGGTGCGCAGAACCTCGGCCGGTTCCATCGGCGCCACATAGCCGATCCGCGTGGCCAGTCCGAACAGGATGCCGGCGACGATCGAGGTGGGAAGAAGCCGCCAAAGCCGCTCGGTGATGCAGCGAGGCAAGCTTTCGATGCCGGCGTAGCGGCGATCGAACATCGACCAGAGCACGTGTCCGCTCAGAACGAAGAACACCATCACGGCGGCATCGCTCGGCGCCACGATGTAGCCGAGGCGAGCCATGACGTTTTCGAACGGCTGATCGGCGAATTGCCGATACGTCAGCATCCAGACGCCCATGCCCGTGAACGCCAGGATGCTGTGCCCGCCGGCGACGGCCAGAGCGGCCAATCCGCGCAGGCCATCCAGCGCATAATCTCTCGGTGCCATAAGCCTGACCTTGCATCACCGTCATCGATGGATGGTGGAAGGTCGCCCACAGCACAACCTCAGCGAATGGTTTCGCGCGGTTCGTGTAGGGGTTGTGGCGCAATGGCCACAGAGCGTGGTTGCTCGGCCAAGTCGAGCCGAACCATGGGGTGCCAGATCGGCGAAGCGATCCGCTCAGGCCTGCGATCGAGCATCCCTGATCCAACCTGGGGTTCAAGTTCGGTCGGCCGACATGCAGGCATGGGCGCGGGTCATGTGCCGCGCCGCCCGCTCCGCGAGCCGCTGCCGACAGCCACCGCTTTCGGTCCCAGTCCTGATGCGTTAAGGAGACCGCAACATCTTCCCGAATTGAGCGGACATCTCATGCGGCCTTCCAAACGCCAGAACGACGAATTGCGGCTTGTGACGCTGGAGCGCGGTCCTTCGCGCCATGCGGAAGGCTCGTGCCTCGTGCGGTTCGGCGACACCCATGTCCTGTGCACGGCGAGCCTCGAGGAGCGCGTGCCGGGCTGGCTGAAGAACACCGGCAAGGGCTGGGTCACGGCCGAATACGGCATGCTGCCGCGCGCCACGGGCGAGCGCATGCGCCGCGAGGCGGCGTCGGGCAAGCAGTCCGGCCGCACGCAGGAGATCCAGCGCCTGATCGGCCGCTCGCTTCGCGCCGTGGTCGATCTCCAGGCGCTCGGCGAGCGCCAGATCACGGTGGACTGCGACGTGATCCAGGCGGACGGGGGCACGCGCACGGCGGCTATCACCGGCGCCTTCGTCGCCCTGTCGGACTGCCTTGCCTGGATGGAAGCGCGCGGCATGGTCAAGCGCGACGCCGTCCTGAAGGACCACGTGGCGGCGATCTCCTGCGGCATCCATGGGGGGACGCCCGTGCTAGATCTCGACTATCTCGAGGATTCGGCCGCAGAGACCGACGCCAACTTCGTGATGACCGGGCGCGGCGGCATCGTCGAGATCCAGGGGACTGCCGAGGGCGAGCCCTTCTCCAAGGACGAGCTGGCGGCACTCTTGAGCCTTGCCGAAGGCGGCATCGCCACGCTGGTGGAAAAGCAGCGCGCGGTGCTGGCGGGCTGATCCGCCCCCGCGAAAGCCTCGCCCCGTAACCTCCAACCGAACCCGAAGCGCTCCCGAACCCATGGCCAACGATCTGCCCCTCGATCCGAACCGCGGCCCGCTTCTGGTCGCCAGCCACAACGGCGGCAAGATCGCGGAATTCCGCGAGCTTCTCGGACCCCTCGGCTTCCAGGTCGTCTCGGCGGCCGACAAGGGGCTGCCCGAGCCGGAGGAAACCGGCTCGACCTTCGAGGAAAACGCCCGGATCAAGGCGCTGGCGGCCGCGCGCGCCACCGGGCTGCCCGCCCTGTCGGACGATTCCGGGCTCGCGGTCGATGCGCTGGGCGGTGATCCCGGCATCTATTCCGCCCGCTGGGCCGGGCCGGGCAAGGACTTCACGATGGCGATGCGCAACGTGGAAGAGAAGCTGCAGACGGCGGGCGCCACCGACCCGTCGCGCCGCACGGGGCGCTTCGTCGCCGTTCTCTGCCTCGCCTTTCCGGATGGGCAGACGCGCGAGTTCCGCGGCGAGATCGAGGGAACGATCGTCTGGCCGCCCCGAGGCCAGCTCGGCTTCGGCTACGATCCGTGCTTCCTGCCCGAGGGCGAGACGCGGACCTTCGGCGAGATGAGCTCCCATGAGAAGCACGGCTGGGTGCCGGGGCAGGAAACCGCGCTGTCGCACCGCGCCCGGGCCTTCCGCCTGTTTGCGGGGGAAGCCTTGGGCGTCTCGTGAACATGGCTGTCCGCCAGCTCGCCGCGATCCGCCCCTATACGCCCCCTGAAGGCGATCCGGGCTTCGGCGTCTATGTCCACTGGCCGTTCTGCGCGGCCAAATGCCCCTATTGCGACTTCAACAGCCACGTGCGGCACGAGCCGGTGGATCAGGCGCGCTTCGTCGCCGCCTTCCGGCGTGAGATCGCGGCGCAAGGCGCGCGCTCGCGTGGGCAAACTGTCACCTCGATCTTCCTAGGCGGCGGCACGCCGAGCCTGATGGAGCCCGAAACGGTGGCCGCGATCCTCGACACGGTCGCCGCCACCTGGACCGTCGCGGACGGCGCCGAGATCACGCTGGAGGCGAACCCCTCCTCCGTCGAGGCGACGCGCTTTCGGGGCTACCGGGCGGCCGGCGTCAACCGCATCTCGCTCGGCGTCCAAGCGCTGAACGACGCGGACCTGCGCCGGCTCGGTCGCCTGCACGACACGGCCCAGGCGCTCGGCGCGATCCGCCTCGCGCGCGAAATCTTCCCGCGCCTGTCCTTCGACCTGATCTATGCCCGCCCCGGCCAGGGCGTCGAAGCCTGGGAGCGCGAGATCGTCCAGGCGATCGATCTCGCCGCAGACCACCTGTCGCTCTACCAGCTCACCATCGAGGAAGGCACCGTGTTCCACGCCCTTCACAAGGCGGGCAAGCTCGTGGTGCCGGACGGCGAACTCTCGGCCGAGCTCTACGAGGCGACGCAGGCCATCACCCGCGCCCACGGCCTGCCGGCCTACGAGATTTCCAACCACGCGGTGCCGGGCGCAGAATCGCGCCACAACCTGACCTATTGGCGCTACGGCCTTTATGCGGGCGTCGGCCCCGGCGCGCATGGGCGGCTGCCGGGGGCGGACGGGCGCCGCCACGCGGTCGCCAACGAGAAGCATCCCGAAACCTGGCTGCGCATGGTGGAGGACTGGGAGACCGGCTCGGTGGAGGACGTGGCGCTCGCCGACCACGAGCAGGCGGACGAACTGATGCTCATGGGCCTTCGCCTCACTGAGGGCATCGACCTTCTTCGCTGGAGCGCCCTGTCGGGCCGCCCCATCGACGCCGATGTGGAAAGCGATCTCGTGGGCCACGGCATGCTGGAGCGCCTGGGTAACCACCGCATCCGCGCCACCCCCGCCGGCATGCTGGTTCTCGACGCCGTGGTGGCGGACCTCGCGTGAGCGCCTTGCCGGTCTATGCGCTGGCGGCGCTGGCCGAGATCGCCGGCTGCTTCGCGTTCTTCGCCGTTCTGCGCGGCGGAGCCTCGCGGCTCTGGCTCGTGGCCGGCATCCTGGCGCTCGCGGTCTTCGCTCTCGCGCTCACGCGCGTCGAGACGGAGTTCGCCGGGCGCGCCTATGCCGCCTATGGCGGGGTCTACATCCTCGCCTCGCTTCTTTGGATGTGGGGCGCGGAAGGGGCGCGGCCGGATCGGTTCGATCTCGTGGGCGCGGCGCTTTGCTTGAGTGGTGCCGCCGTGATCCTCTGGGCGCCGAGGGGCGCATGAGCGAGGACGATCGCGATCTACCGGAAACGACGGAGCGCACAGGCTTCACCCTGCGCGGTGCCCCCCTTTCCGCGTCCCGCCCCGAGCCGGGCCTTTATCTTGTGGCCACGCCCATCGGCAACCTGTCCGACATCACGCTGCGCGCGCTCGAGATTATCGCCGGCGCCGATGTCCTCGCCTGCGAGGACACGCGCCAGACCGGCAAGCTTCTCCAGCGCTACGGCATCCGCCGGCGCACCTTTTCCTACCACGAGCACAACGCGACGAGTGCGGGCGAGGCGCTTCTGGCCGAACTGGAAGCCGGGCGCTCCGTCGCTCTCGTGTCCGACGCCGGCACGCCGCTTGTTTCCGACCCCGGCTTTCCGCTGGGCGCAGAGGCCATCGCGCGCGGCATTCCCGTCGTCCCCATTCCCGGCGCTTCCGCGCCGCTCGCCGCCCTTCTCGCCTCAGGCCTGCCCTCGGACGCCTTCTTCTTCGCCGGCTTTCTGCCGCCGAAGGAAAGCGCCCGGCGCACCCGCCTCGAAGCGCTGGCCCGCGTGCCCGGAACGCTCCTGTTCTTCGAGGCGCCGCACCGCATCGCCGAAAGCCTCGCCGACATGGCCGCCGTCTTGGGGCCGCGCTCCGGCGCCGTCTGCCGCGAGCTGACCAAGGCCTTCGAGACGATCTATCGCGGCCCGCTGCCGGATCTGGCTGCCGAGTTCGCCGCGATGGAGCGCGTGCGCGGCGAGATCGTCGTTTGCGTCGGCGGCCCGGCGGACGAGGCGGCCCCGTCCGCCGACGATGCCGACGCGATCCTGCGCGGGCTCCTCGCCGAGATGAAGCCCGCGAAAGCCGCCCAGGAGGCGGTGAAGCTCACCGGTCTCACGCGGCGCGAGCTCTACGCCCGCGCCCTTGCCTTGAAATCCGATGGCGGCTGACCGCGCCACCGAGCGTTTGACGGAACGCCGCGCCCGCTTCGCCAAGGGGCATCGCGGCGAATGGCTGGCCGGTTGGGCGCTGCGCCTCAAGGGCTACCGCATCCTCGCCATACGCCACCGCACCAGGGTCGGCGAGATCGACATCATCGCCCGGCGAGGCAACACGATTGCTGTCGTTGAGGTCAAGGCGCGCGCCACCCTGGAGGCCGCGATGGACGCCGTCTCGCCCGCCAGCCAGCGCCGCATCGAGAACGCCGCCGATCTCTGGCTCGCGCGCCAGCGCGACCACGCGGCCCTGTCGCTCCGCTTCGACATCGTCGCCGTCCTCCCCCGCCGCTGGCCCGTCCACATCCCCAATGCCTGGGCTCCCGCCTGATCTCCAAAGCAAAGGTTCCGACCCGCTCCATGGCCGAATACGACCTCCTGACGATCGGCAACGCCATCGTCGACATCATCGCGCGCACCGACGACGCCTTCCTGAAGGACGCCGGCATCGAGAAGGGCGCGATGACGCTGATCGACGCCAAGCGCGCCGAAGACCTCTATGCGCGCATGGGGCCGGCCACGGAAATGTCGGGCGGCAGCGCCGGAAACACGGTCGCCGGCCTCGTCTCGCTCGGCGGCCGGGGCGCCTATTTCGGCAAGGTGTCGAGCGACCAGTTGGGCGGCATCTTCACCCACGACATCCAGGCGCTCGGCATCCACTACGAGACCGCGCCTCTTCCCGCCGAGCCGCCCACCGCCCGGTCCATGATCCTCGTCACCCCCGATGGCGAGCGCTCGATGAACACCTATCTCGGCGCCTGCGTCGAGCTTTCGACTGATGACATCGACGAGGCCGTCGTCGCCGCCTCGCGCGTCACCTATTTCGAAGGCTATCTCTGGGATCCGCCCCGCGCCAAGGACGCCATCCTCCAGGCCGCGCGCATCGCCCACGCGGCGGGGCGCGAGGTCGCCATGACCCTGTCGGACCCGTTCTGCGTCCACCGCTACCGCGCCGAGTTCCTCGACCTCCTGCGCTCGCGCACCGTCGATATCGTCTTCGCCAACGAAGCCGAGGCCCTCGCCCTCTACGAGACCGAAATCCTCAAGGAAGCCCTCCACCACCTGGGGCAGGACACCGCCCGCCTCGCCGTCGTCACGAGAGGCTCGGACGGCTGCGTCGTCGTCGAAGGCGGCACCCGCACCGCCCATCCCGCCACCTTCGTCCCCCACGTCGTCGACACGACCGGTGCCGGAGACCTCTTCGCCGCCGGCTTCCTGCGCGGCTACACCCAAGGCCTCGACCACGCCCAAAGCGCGCGCCTCGGCGCCATCGCCGCCGGTCACATCATCTCCCAAATCGGCCCCCGCCCGCAGACGCCCCTCGCCGACCTGCCGGAGGCGAAGGCGATCCTGGGGTGAGGGGCGCTTGGGGCATCGCAGGGGTTCCACCCCTGCACCCCGCCAGGGGAATGATTCCCCTGGACCCTCATCCTGGTGACAACAAAAAGGGGGCCGGCGGCCCCCTTTTTGTTGTCAAAAGAAAAGAAGGGTTCGGGAATTCCTTCCCGAGCGGGGACCGGGGCGGCAGCCCCGCAATAGCCCCACGTACTCCTCAGAACCGAGGCGCCGTCTCGCCGGCGGCGCGGAAGGCGGCGGAGACGGTGTTGGCCATGAGCATGGCGATGGTCATCGGGCCGACGCCGCCGGGGACGGGGGTGATGGCGGATGCGGTCTCCGCGGCGGGGGCGTAGGCGACGTCGCCGACGAGGCGGGTTTTGCCCTCGCCCTTGTCGGGGGCGGGCACGCGGTTGATGCCGACGTCGATGACGAGGGCGCCGGGCTTGACGTGGTCGGGGCCGAGCGTTTCGGGGCGGCCGATGGCGGCGACGAGGATGTCGGCCTCGCGGCAGAGGGCGGCGAGGTCTTTCGTGCGCGAATGGGCTGTGGTGACTGTGGCGTTGGCGAGCAGCAGGAGCTGGGCCATCGGCTTGCCGACGAGGTTGGAGCGGCCGACGACGACGGCACGCTTGCCGGAAAGATCGTCGCCGAGGGTTCGGCGGATCAGCACCATGCAGCCGGCGGGGGTGCAGGGGACGAAGGCTTCCCCCACGAGGCCGGAGGCGAGGCGGCCGGCATTGACGACGGTGAGGCCGTCGACGTCCTTGTCGGGATGGATGCGCCCGACGACGGTGTCCGTGTCGAGGCCGTTCGGCAGGGGGAGCTGCTGGAGGATGCCGTGGATCGCGGGGTCGGCGTTGAGCCGGTCGATCAGGGCGAGGAGGTCGGCCTGGGGCACGTCGGCGGGCAGGCGGTGGGTCACGGAATGGAAGCCGCATTCGCTCGCCATGCGGCTCTTGGAGCCGACATAGACCTGGCTGGCGGGGTCTTCGCCGACGAGGATCACGGCGAGGCCCGGCTGGGTGCCGGTGCGGGCCTGGAGGTCGGCGGCGGCGCGCTTCACCTCGGCCAGAACGTCCTCGGCCACGGCCTTGCCGTCGATTCTCGTCGCCACCATCGATCCGCCTCGCGTTCTCGGGATTGCTGCGCTGCTTATAGGGCGGGTGCGCGCGGCGTGCGAGCGAGAAAAGCCGTAAGCCCGCCCTGTCTTTCGGCGTGTCGACGCCTATCCTTGGGTGGGACGAGGACTGCCGGCGGGGACCATTCATGCAGCTTGCGGATCAGGCCGCGATCGTGACGGGAGCCGGTTCGGGGATCGGGCGCGCGATCGCGCTGGCTTTCGCGCGCGAGGGCGCCAGCGTCGGGGTGGCGGACATCAACGCCGCGAGCGCCCAGAAGGTCGCCGCCGAGATCGAGGCGACGGGCGGCCGGGCGATCGCGCTTGCCATGGACGTCACCGACGAGGCGATGGTCAACGCGGGCGTCGAGAAGGTGGTGGACCGCTTCGGGCGCCTGGACGCGATGGTGGCCAATGCGGGCATCCAGATCGTGCATCCGATCGAGGAGTTTCCCTACGAGGAGTTCCGCCGCGTGGTAGACATCCATCTCGGCGGCTCGTTCCTTCTGACCAAGGCGGCGGTCAAGCACATGTATCCGCGCCGCTCCGGCTCGCTGATCTACATGGGCTCGGTGCACAGCCACGAGGCCTCGCCGCTGAAAAGCGCCTATGTCGCGGCCAAGCACGCGATCCTCGGCCTCGCCCGGACGATGGCCAAGGAAGGCGGACGGCACGGCGTTCGCTCCAACGTGATCTGCCCCGGCTTCGTGCGCACGCCGCTCGTGGAGAAGCAGATCCCCGAGCAGGCGCGCGACCTCGGCATTTCGGAAGAGGACGTGGTGAGCCGCGTCATGCTGGGCCGCACGGTGGACGGCGAGTTCACGACGCTGGAGGACGTGGCCGATATCGCCGTGTTCCTGGCCGGCTTCGGCTCGAGCGCGCTCACCGGCCAATCGATGACCGCCAGCCACGGCTGGTACATGGGCTGAACGGCCCGAAGACACTGCAGAGAAAGAACCACCCGATGGAAATCATCACCCTTCAGCCGATCGTCGCCTTGATCGCCGGGATCCTGATCCTCGTGATGCCGCGCCTTCTGAACTACATCGTCGCCTTCTACCTGATCGTGGTCGGTCTCACAGGATTGATCGGAACCGCCGGCGTCTGAGCGCATCTTTCAGGGGAGATGATGGCGCGAGGGCGAACGGTGGCGAGTGCGGATGCGGGACGGAGGGTACTGATCCTGGGCGGGGGCGCGGGTGGGCTGGAACTCGCCTCGCAGCTCGCCAAGCGAAGCGACGTGGCGGTCACTCTGGTGGACCGCGAGATGGCCCATCTCTGGAAGCCGCGCCTCCACGAGTTCGCCGCGGGCACCGTGTCCTCGACGCTCGCCGAAGTGTCCTTCTATCTCCTCGCCAAGATGCGCGGCTTCCACTTCGAGCAGGGTGAGGTCGCCGGGATCGATCGTGGCGCGCGCGAGGTCGAGCTTGGCCCCATGCGGGACGGAGAAGGGCGCGAACTGGCGCCGGCCCGGCGCCTCCCATACGACCTTTGCGTCGTCGCGCTCGGCGGCGTGACGCCGGACTTCGGGATCGAGGGCGTCGCCGAAAACGCCATCCGACTGGACGGGCCGGCGGACGCCGAAGCCTTCCGCACCCGCTTTGCCGGCGCGATGATCCGCGCGCGCGCCAGCGGCATTCCCGCCGAGATCGTGATCGTCGGGTCGGGCGCGACGGGCACGGAGCTTGCCGCGCACCTGCGAAACTCGGAAAGCGGGTTCCTGGCGCGCGAGCCGGGCACGAACGGGCCAAAGCTCCTCGGCATCACCATCCTGGAATCGGCGCCCGAGATCATGCCCGGCATCGACGCGGACCTGCGTGCCAAGCTGGTGGAGCGGCTGCGCTCGCTCGACGTGAAGACCGTGACGGATGCCAAGATCGCGGCGATCGAGCCGGACGGCGTGCGCTCGGAATCGGGCGAGCGCTGGCCGTCCGATGTGGCGGTCTGGGCGGCAGGCCTCGTCGGCAACCCACTCCTGAAGGAGTTGGCCGACTTCGAGCTCGACGACAAAGGGCGCATTCGGGTGGACCGGACGCTGCGATCCACCGTGGACGAGCGGATCGTGGCGATGGGCGATTCCGCCAGCGTCGTGACCAAGGGTGCCGACAAGCCTTTGCCGCCGACGGCGCAGGCCGCCGCGCAGGAGGCAGCCTATCTCGTCGACACGGTTTCCCATCTCCTGAAGGGCCAGCCGGTGGAGCCCTTCGCGTTCCAGAACCGGGGCCGGCTCGTTTCGCTCGGCCGTGCCGGGGCGGTCGGTCGCATCGGCTCAGGGAACGGCGACGACTTCCTGATCCACGGTCAGTTCGCGGTCGCCGCCTATCACGCGCTCCAGCGCCAGCACCAATGGCGCGTCCTCGGAACCCTTCGCGGCTCCGTCGCGATCTTCGCCGACATGCTGTCCCCGGCCAAGGGCCCGGCGCTGAAGCTTCACGGGTAGCGTAGGGCGCCTTCCGGGGGACGCGGGGAGCATCCAGCTCGAGGCCGCCGCTCTCGCCGGCGTCGTTCGGCGCGGAAGGGTGGTTCTCGAAGGGTCCGCTCATGTCCGAGATCAGGCTGGGGCAGACGGGTGAGACCGTCGGTTGCCGTTAGAACAAGGGCCGTGACGCCATCTCCAGTCCGAGAAGGAGCAGGAAGACCAGGAACACGCGGCGGAAGACGAGCGGACTGATCCGGGTTCGGACGAGCTGACCGACCTGCATCCCGGCGAGAGCCGGGATGACGGCTAAGACGGAGGCGAGCCAGCCGTCGCCTGCGATCGCGCCGTTCCAGCCGAGGCCGAGACCGAGTGCGATCGTCGAGACCGTGAAGGACAGGCCGAGCGCCTGGACCAGATCGTCTTTATCGAGCCCGAGGGACTGGAGATAGGGGACGGCGGGAATGACGAAGACCCCGGTTCCCCCCGTCACGATCCCCGTGATGAGGCCGACGAGGGGCGAGGCGACGCGCTCCCACCGTTCGGGGACACGAAGCGGGCGCGCGAAGAGCGTATAGACCGCGTAGACGACGAGGGCGACGCCGAGCGCGGTCGTCGTCCGCTGTGTGTCGCCTCCGGTCAGCAGTGCCGAGCCGAGGACCGTCCCCGCGACGATCGTCAGCATCATCGGCCAGAGGCGAAGCGCCAGCGCTCCGAAGCGGGGCCCCGCCAGAAGCTGCCAGACGTTCGTCACGAAGGACGGCGCGAGGAGAAGCGAGGCCGCCGCGAGCGGCGACAGGAAGGCGCCGAGCACCCCCATGGCGACGGTTGGCAGCCCCATGCCGGTGACGCCCTTGACGATCCCGGCGGCGAAGAAGGTCGCCGTGATGGCGGCGAGGAGAAGAAGGTTCTGTTCCATTCGGCCATTCCACCGATCGGGCGAGCCGGCGCAATTCGGAAGAGGCGGCGTCACCCTTCTGCTGTTCCGAAACCTCAGCCCGTGCCACGATCCGTCATGCGCTTCGATCTGCCCGACCTTCGCCTGTTCCTCGCCGTCGTGGATGCCGGGAGCATCACGCACGGAGCCGGTGCGGCGAACCTGTCCCTGGCGGCGGCGAGCGAACGGTTGCGGGACATGGAGATCGCGTCCGGCGTGCCCCTGCTCCTTCGCAACCGACGAGGCGTCGTGCCGACACGGGCGGGCGACACGCTCGCGCATCATGCCCGCCTCGTCCTGCGGCAGGTCGGCGCGATGCAGGCCGAACTCTCCGACCATGCGAAGGGGTTCCGGGGCTCGGTCCGCGTATTGGCGAACTCGGCCGCGATCGTCGGGCTGCTGCCCGAGCGTCTCGGGCCGTTCCTAGCAAGGCACCCAGGAGCGGACATCGACTTGGAGGAGCGACCGAGCCCCGACATCGCGAAGGCGGTGGCGGGTGGGCTGGCCGAGATCGGGATCGTTTCCGATGCGGTCGACACCAGCGGGCTCCGGACCTTGCCCTTCGCGATCGATCGGCTGGTTCTCGTCGCGGCCCGCGATCATCCGCTCGCTGGCGCCGATCGCGTCGCCTTCACTGAGGTCGCCGCGGAGCCGATGATCGGGTTCGAGGGGGCCCTTCAGGTGCAGCTTCGGGACCAGGCCGAGCGGGTCGGCGTGCGCCTGCGTCCGCGCGTGCTCCTTCGCACCTTCGACGGCATCGCCCGAATGGTTGCCGACGGTGCCGGGATCGCCGTCATGCCCGAGTTCGCCGCGCGTCGTGCCCGGCGCTCCGTGCCATTATCGAGCCTGCGGCTGACGGATCCATGGGCAACGCGGCGTCTCCTGCTTTGCACGGGGGAGCGGGCCGAGCTGGAGCCGTTGGCTTTGAACCTGTTTCAGCATCTGGCATCGACCGCAAGCTAGAGCCAGTCCAGATCGGCGCGGCGGATCACCGACCGCTTCGACGGCCGGTCGTCACTGTCGCGAACGTCCAAGCCTCCGGTCGATAGCGGACCTTATGCGCGCGTTCGGGGCGGCAGGGCCGCTTCCGCCTTTTGGAGAAGGCCGGCCAGCGCTTCCTGCAGGGCGTCGGCCGTGGGCACGCGCCATGCGAGCGGATGTGACCCGCCGACTTGAAACGTGTCCACGCCCACGCCTTGCCAGACCCGCGCCCGCCACCGGCCCTCGAATCGTCCCGACTCGCCCGTCTCGGAGGCGTGCAAGGTGACCGTCGCCGTCACGCGGCGGGTTTGCGAGCCGCAAGTTTGGCTTCGTTCGATCTGCACACCCCACCAGGGCCCATCCCGGCTCGAGCGGTTGGAGGCGTCGCGCACGACGCCTGTTGCGAACGGGCCCTGATCGACGCAGAGCGCGACGATCTCATCCAACTCCTTCATGCGCAGATCGAACGAACGGTTCATCGATTCGGCTTTCCCGGAAGCATGGCCCAAGGGGCGATCGAGCGGAACGCTCGAAGCGATCGTTCCCGAATGACCGGCTCGCAAGACGACGAGGGAGGCGCGGACCTGATCGCCAGGGGTCGAAGACCGACCTGGCTTTCGCACGTCGCCTCTTCCGGATCTCTCATCTCCGCCGCCGTGCGCATGGCGTCGGCCTCAGAACTCGATCCCGCGCTGCGCCTTCACGCCGGAGCGGAACGGGTGCTTGACCATTTCCATCTCGGTGACGAGGTCGGCGAACTCGATCAATTCCTCGCGCGCGTTGCGGCCGGTGACGACGACGTGCTTCATCGCCGGCTTGTGCTCTCGCAGAAACTCCACCACCTCGGCGACGTCGAGATATTCGTAGCGCAGGACGATGTTGAGCTCGTCCAAGAGAACCATCTGGTGCTCCTCGTCGAGGATCAGCGCCTTGGCGCGCTCCCAGGCTGCCCGGGCGGCCGCGATGTCGCGCTGGCGGTCCTGCGTTTCCCAGGTGAAGCCGTCGCCCATCGCCGTGATCGTCACTTCGCCGGGAAAGCGCTCCAGCGCCTGACGCTCGCCGGTGTCCCACTTGCCCTTCACGAACTGGACGATGCCGACCCGCATGCCGTTGCCGAGCGCCCGGAAGACGAGGCCGAAGGCGGCGGTGGACTTGCCCTTGCCCTTGCCCGTGTGGACGATGACGAGGCCCTTTTCCTGCGTCTTCGTCGCCAGGATCTTGTCGCGCGCCGCCTTCTTCTTCTTCATCTTCTCGGCGTGGCGGGCGTCGAGTTCTTCTTCGCTCATCTCAGCGACGAGGGCGGATTTCTCGCTCATGGGGTGGCTTCCTCCGGTTCGAGGGCAAAGGTGGCGGAGTTGGAGCGCGGGCGCCAGAGGCCGCGCCGGATGGCGTCGAGGAGCTTCGCCTTCATCTCGGCGAAGGCGGCGGGGTTGTTGGCCCGCATGAACGCCGACACCGTCTCGTCCTCGACGAAGGCAGCGTGGACGGCGTCGAAATGCCGGTCGGCGACGGCGTTGGTGGTGGCGGCGAAGGCGAAGAGATAGTCGACGCTCGCCGCGATCTCGAAGGCGCCCTTGTAGCCGTGGCGCATGACGCCGGCGATCCATTTCGGGTTGACGACGCGGGCGCGAACGACGCGGGCGATCTCCTCGTCCAGCGTGCGGATCAGCGGGCGCTCGGGGCGCGAATGGTCGGAATGATAGGTCGCGGGCGCCGCGCCGCGAAGGTGCTCCACCGCCGCGCTCATGCCGCCGTGAAACTGGTAGTAGTCGTCCGAATCCAGAAGGTCGTGCTCGCGGTTGTCCTGGGTCTGGACCACGGCTTCGAGTTGGCCAAGCCGCGCGGCGAAGGCGTCGCGCTCGGACATGCCTTCCGTGTCCGCGCCGTAGGCGTATCCGCCCCAATGGAGATAGGACTCCGCCAGATCGGCGCGCGCGTCCCAGCCGCCCTCGTCGATCAGCGCCTGCAGCCCCGCCCCGTAGGCGCCGGGCTTGGAGCCGAAGACGCGGAAGCCCGCGCGCTTCATCGCATCCGCCTCGCTCGAACCCTCGGCACGCAAGGCTTGGCCCTCCGCGCGCATGCGCGCGGCGATCGGGTTGTCCTCGGCGTCCTCGTCCAGCGCGCCGACGGCCCGCGCGGCGCGGTCGAACAGGGCGATCTGGTCGGGAAAGGCGTCGCGGAAGAAGCCGGACACGCGAAGCGTGACGTCGACGCGCGGGCGCCCGAGGGCGGCGGGCGGCAGGATCTCGAAGCCGGTGACGCGGCCCGACGCCCGGTCCCAGACCGGCCGCGCGCCGATCAGCGCGAGGGCCTGCGCGATGTCGTCGCCGCCCGTCCGCATGTTGGCCGTGCCCCAGCAGGTGAGCCCGACGCTGCGCAGCCATTCGCCGTGGTCCTGGAGATGGCGCGTCAGCAGCAGGGTGGCGGATTTCGAGCCCAGCGCCCAGGCGGTCTCGGTCGGCACGGCGCGCGTGTCGACGGAAAAGAAGTTGCGGCCCGTCGGCAGGACGCCCGGCCGCCCGCGCGTCGGCGCGCCGGACGGGCCGGGCGGCACGAAGCGACCATCGAGGCCGGCGAGAAGCCCCGCGATCTCCGCCCGCCCACAGGCCTCAATCGAGGGGCGCAGCCGCGCGTCGATCTCGGCGAGGACGGCGGCGGTGGCCGGCCAGCCCTCGCTCAAGCTCCGCTCGCCCGACACGAGCGCGGTGCTCAAAAGCTCCAGCCGCTCCACCGTGTCGCCGTGGGAGCGCCAGGGATCGGCGGTGAGGTCTTGGAGAACGGCGGGGCGCGGGACTGCCCAAGGCGCGGCGAAGTCGCAGGCGAGCGGGTCGAAGCCGTCGAGGCCGAGATCGCGAGCCAAGGCACGCAGAAGGGATTCGTCGGGCGGCTCGGTTCCGCGCGGCAGGCGGGCGAGCGCCACTGTCAGGTCGGTCAGAAGCCGGCCGTCCGGCGCGCGGCCAAAGATGTGGAGCCCGTCGCGGATCTGCATCTCCTTGAGATCGCAGAGCCAGGCGTCGAGCTTTTCGAGCGCGCTGTCGCCCGCCTCCGCCGCGTCGATCCCGGCATCGGCGCCCAAGCCGGAATCGGCGGCAAGCTCGAGGATCTGGCGCCGGAGAAGCGCGGCGCGGCGGGGATCGCCGTTTGAGGCCTCGTAGTATTCATCCACCAGCCGTTCGAGGTCGCGCGCGGGGCCGTGGCTTTCGGCGCGCGTCAAGGGCGGGGTCAGGTGGTCGACGATCACGGCCGCCGCGCGGCGCTTGGCCTGGGAGCCCTCGCCGGGGTCGTTGACGATGAACGGGTAGAGATGGGGCAGGGGGCCGAGCACGGCTTCCGGAAAGCAGCCTTCCGACAGCGCCAGCGCCTTGCCGGGCAGCCATTCCAGATTGCCGTGCTTGCCCATGTGGACGATCGCCTGCGCGCCGAAGGTTTGGCGCAGCCATGCGTAGAAGGCGAGATAGTTGTGCGGGGGCACGAGGTCGGGCGAGTGGTAGCTCGCCTTCGGGTCGATGTTGTAGCCGCGCGCCGGCTGGATGCCGACCACGACACGGCCGAAGCGCGCGAGCGGCAGGGCGAAGCCGTGCGCCGGATCGAAGAACGGATCCGTTTCCGGTGCGCCCCAGCGCTCCGTCACCGCATCGCGCACCGAAGGGGGAAGGCCTGCGAAGAAGCGGCGGTAGTCGGCGAGGGCCAGGGTTTCGCGGATCTCGCGCCCCTCCACGCCGGCGTTCGTCACCCCGCGCTGGAGATGCTCCACCAGGGCGTTACCGTCCGTGGGAAGCGCCGCGAGACCGTAGCCCTCGTCCCGCATCGCCCGCAGGACCTCCAGCGTCCCGGCCGGCGTGTCGAGGCCGACGCCGTTGCCGAGCCGGCCGTCGCGATTGGGATAGTTGGCGAGGACGACCGCGACCCGGCGCTCGGGCGCCGGCGTCGCCCGAAGCCGTGCCCAGGCGCCTGCAAGATCCGCCGCAAAGGTGATGCGCGAGGGCTCGGGCCGGTGCGCGACGATGTCGGTCTCGGTCAGTTCGTGCCATTCGCCCGCCGACTTGAAAGCGAGCGCGCGGGTGAGCACTCGCCCGTCCACCTCCGGCAGGGCGACGTTCATCGCGAGATCGCGCGCCGACAGGCCTTGGGCGGATGCCTCCCAGGCGTCTCGCGTCGAGCCGGACAGAACGCCCTGGAGCACCACGGCGCCCGCCTCGTCGAGAACGGTCGGCCGGAAGGGGCGGCCGGGCGAGGACACGGCAAAACCGGTAAGGTTGACGACGACGGCCGGCGGGCGGGGGCCGAACAGGACGCGCACGGTCTCGACGCTGACAGGGTCCTTGAGGCTCGACACGAAGACCGGGAGCGCATCCACGCCCCGCGCTTCCAGGGCGGTCGCCAGCGCCTCCACCGCCTCCGTCTGCCCGCTCTGGACGAGGGCGCGGTAGAAGACGATCGCGGCGAGCGGGCGCGCCGGATCGGGCGGGAGGCGGGAGGGGCGGTCGAGGATGCCGGCCTTCAGGAGCGGGCGCGCCTCGCCCTCCGCCGCGCGCCCGTCCGCGATGGCTTCCGCAGCCTGCAGGAACGCGTCGGCATTGGCCGCCCCACCCTCGCGCAGGAAGGCCCACAGGCGTTCGCGCTCGGGCGCGGGGAGCGTCGAGTAGCGGTCGAGCCCCGGGTCCGGCCGGTCGTCGCCCGGCAGGATCGCGAGGGGGAAGCCGAAGCGCTGGGCGGCCGAGGCCCAGGCCTCGCAGCCGTGCGGCCAATAGGCCGAACCGCCGAGAAGCCGGATCACCACCAGACGCGCGCCGGGGGCCATACGCTCCGCATGCGTATCGACCGACATCGGATGGGCGAGGCGCAGGAGGTTGGCGAGGCGCAGCGCGTCCGGCCCGAGCCCCAGCCGCGAGGCGGCGGCGGCCAGCGAGGCGAGCTCGGTGTCGGCCGCCGACAGGACGAGGATGCGCCCCGGCGTCTGCCCGAGGTCCACCGCCTCGCGCCCGTCCGCGATCGTGCCGCGCTGGAGGCTGAGGAGATGCACCCTATTCGGCCGCCTGGGACGCGGCGGGCGCGCCGAGGCCCGCGATCGCCGCACGGATTGCCGCTTCCCCGTCGTCGATCGCGTCGTGCAGGCCGATCACCACGAGGCGCGTTTCGCGCGCCTCGCCCGGACCCCAAGGCCGGTCGAAATAGGTCTCGATCCGCCCGCCGACGGCCTGGACGATGAGGCGCATCGGCTTGCCCCGAACGCAAGCGAAGCCCTTGAGGCGCAGAACGCCGTGGTCCGCGATCACCGCGCGCAAACCTTCCACGAACGCCTCGACGTTCTCGATCTCGCCCGTCTCTGCGACGAAGCTCTCGAAATCCTCGTGGTCGTGGCTGTGGCCGTCCGCATGGTGGATCTCGTGATGCGAGCGGCGGGTGGCTATGAGGTCTTCAGTGCCGGCCTTGAGGCCGAGAAGCACGTCGGCGGGCAGCTTGCCGTTCTCGGCCGAGACCACAGTGAGCTTGCGGCCCGCCTCCGCTTCGACCTGCGATTTCACCCGCGCCAGCGTGTCGGCGTCCACGAGATCCGCCTTGTTGAGGACGAGAAGGTCGGCGGCGCGGATCTGGTCCTCGAACAGCTCTTCCAGTGGGTTGTCGTGGTCGAGGCTTAGGTCGGCTTCGCGCGCGGCCTGCACCTTCTCCTCGTCGTCGGCGAAGCGCCCGGCCGCCACTGCGGCCGCGTCGATCACGGTGACGACGCCGTCGACGGTCACGCGCGCCTTGACTTCGGGCCAGTTGAAGGCGGCGACCAGCGGCTGGGGCAGGGCGAGGCCAGAGGTCTCGATGACGATGTGGTCGAGGCGGTCGGATCGCTCAAGGAGCTTTTCCATCGTCGGGATGAAGTCGTCGGCCACCGTGCAGCAGATGCAGCCGTTGGTGAGTTCGACGACGTCCTCCTCGCGGCAGGTCTCGACGCCGCACCCTTTCAGGATGTCGCCGTCGACGCCGAGATCCCCGAACTCGTTGATGACGAGCGCGATGCGCCGTCCGTCGGCGTTCTGGAGGAGGTTGCGGATCAGCGTCGTCTTGCCGGCGCCGAGGAAGCCGGTGATCACGGTCGCGGGAATCTTCTGCATGGGCGTCTAGCCTTTCAAAGTCAGGGGCAGGCCGGCGGCGACCAAGGTGACGTGTGACGCCACGGCCGCGACCCTTTGGTGGAGAAGGCCGGCATGGTCGCGAAATTCGCGCGCCATGGCGTTCTCCGGCACGATGGAAAGCCCGACCTCGCTCGACACGAGAACCACGAGGCCGGGCAGGGGCGTTGCCAGCGTTTCGAGAAGCCTGGCGAAGGCGGCTTCGACGTCGTGGCCCCCGAGCATCAAGTTGGTGAGCCACAGGGTCAGGCAGTCGCCGAGGATCGCCCGGTCCGGGGCGGCCTCGCGGTGGAGCGCCTCTGCCAAGTGCAGCGGCTCCTCGACGGTTTCCCAGGGCGGCGGGCGGCGCTCGCGGTGGAGCGCGATGCGCGCGGTCATCTCGGCGTCGAAGGCCTGCCCGCTTGCCAGGTACAGGGGGCGGAGCCCGCTTGCGAGCACCAGCCCTTCGGCGAACGCGCT
The DNA here is from genome assembly GCF_903970965.1 of Aureimonas sp. ME7. GTDB lineage: Bacteria > Pseudomonadota > Alphaproteobacteria > Rhizobiales > Rhizobiaceae > Aureimonas. The sequence goes on from NZ_CAJCKW010000001.1 coordinate 97,042, forward strand.
CTTGCCCGAGCGCGCCCCGCCCAGAACGAAATGGAGGCTCATGCCGGCCGGGGCAGGGCGCGTCGATCCCGGTCGAGGATCAGCCCGGCGAACGCGCCGACCAGCACCCAGAACAGGACGGACAGCCCAAGCGAGGCCACGGCGAACTCCGCCGCGAGCGTCGCCGGAACGGGACTGGCGATCTCTGCGGGATGGGGCGCGCCGACGAGATGGGGCACGAGAAGCAGCGCCAGCCCCAGAAGGCGCGCGGCGGTGGATGCCTGGAACGCCAGCAAGTAAAGTCCGCCCGCCGAAAGCGCCACGGTGGCGAGCCACCAGAGCTGGCGTGCCTCAAGGTCGGCCGCCGGCATGGCGGGGAGTTCCGGGGGCAGGCCGAGCGCCGGCGCCAGCGACAGGACGGCGAAGCCCGCCAGACCCCAGAGCGCCCCGTTCGCCGCCGTGATCGGATGCCCGAGGAGAAGGCTCGCGCCCAGAAGCAGAAGCGAGAACGCGGCGCCGATCACGAGATTGGCCAGAAGCGTTCCACTGACGCGCGCGGCGTCGAAGCCCTCCGCCGCCGGCGCTCCTTCGGCATGCGCGTGGGCCGGCGACACGAGCGAGGGAAGCGACGCCGCGTGGTCGTGACCCCCGCCCTCGCCCGTTTCATAGGTTTCCGCCGCCAGGATCAGCGGCGTGGTCTTCCAGGACTGGACCGGGGTGATCACCACGCCGGCCAGGATGCCGGCCAGAAGCGCGGCGAAGAGATATCGAACGATCATGGACTCGGAATGCCCCTCGAAGGCCGCCGCGCGCGGGTGCTGCCGCTCGCGGACGCAAAGCCTTTCAAACCACGGAAGAACGTCGGGCCGGTGCCTCGGAGGAGCACTCGGCCGACGCGAAACGAACCCTGGCGGCGCTATGCCGCCCGAAGAGGGATCAGTGGCAGGGAAGGCCCATGGCGTGGCGCGCGTCGTGCGCAGCGTCGTGCAGCGCGTCGGCGCTGGCAAAGCCCGCGCCCCAAAGAAAGAAGGCGCCGAGAACGAGCGAGAAGACGGCCGCCGGCAGGCGTGCGGAAACGGGCAAGGGGGCGACGAGCGCCTTGGAACGGGTCATCGGTTCAACCTCCGTGAGGGCGGCCGGAATGGCCGCCTTGGCAACGGATGGCAGGTCTCCTGGCTCACGGGTCGTCGGCACTCCTCCTGCCTTCCCGGACGAAAACCGTCCAGTGGCGTTTCCGATGGGTGAAAACCCATCGGCGGAGGCGCCTCGCCGCTCTACAGTCGCGGGGTCGGCTGCGATACGGGCCCCGAATTCGGTCGGCCCTTCGCATTCCCTCTTAGCCCGCACCCGACACTGCCGGAGCGGGACCATCCGCCGCCCAGGATAAACGGGTTCGGCCCGCAGTCAATCGGAGCGAAGCGGCAGGTGGCCTCCTTCGCGGACTGCGACCCAGACTGGGCGGACTCCGGACACGCGCCTCGACGGCGCACGTTCGTCATCGATGCGATGGGTCTCGCATGGGATCGTCCGCCGCTCCCATGTTCACGACGCCATGTGCAGGACGATCTTGCCTCTGGGGCGACCGTTCTCCGACAGGTCCAGAGCGTCGGCGACGTTCGCCAGCGGCAGCACCTGTGCCACACGTGCCCGGATCTTGCCGGCTTCCGCCAGGTCCCGGATGGAAGCCAGTTGCGGGCCGTTCGGCTGGCACTGCACCCGCGCCACGCCCGGGCCTTTCTGGCGATCGGCGTCGCTGGGGAACGCGACGGCGGTCGCGAGGAAGCCTTCGGGCTTGAGGACGGCGAAGGCACGCTCATAAATCTCGCCGCCCACCGTATCGAACACGACATCCACGTCTCCGGCGACGTCCTCGAACCGCTGAGCGGTGTGGTCGATGAAGGCGTCCGCGCCCAGGCTGCGGACATAAGCCTCGTTCGCAGCCGATGCCATGGCGATCACATGCGCGCCCGTGGCCTTCGCGATCTGAACCGCGAGCGAGCCGACGCCGCCCGATCCGTTCGTGATCAGAAGGGACTGGCCAGGCATCAGATGGGCGACGTCGAAGAGAGCCTGCCAAGCCGTCAAGGCACCGAGCGGGATCGCGGCGGACTGGACGAAATCCAGCGTTGCGGGCTTGTGCGCGAGGTCCGCAGCCCTCGCGAGCGCATATTCGGCGAACCCGCCCGCATCGATGATGCCGAACACGTCGTCGCCGACCCGGAAATTTTCGACCCCGTCGCCGATACTTTCGACCTTGCCGGCGATCTCGCCGCCCAGATGGATGGGCAGGGTCTTTCCCATCCGCGCGCCCGCGCCGTTCCGAATCTTCCAGTCCACCGGATTCACCCCGGCAGCCTCGACCCGCACGAGCACCTCGCCCGGTCCAGGTGACGGCTGCTCGATATCCGCGAGCCGTACCACCTCGTTGCCGCCATAGGCGTCGATGACCACTGCCTTCATTGCCTTGCTCCGCTTCATCAGGCTTCGCCCGTCGATGCTCGCTGTGATAACGAAATGCGTCAGCGACGAAGCGCCAATCGTCATCGCGCAAAGGCCAAAGCGATATGCCACCGCCCTTTCGCCTTTCCCGCGGCCGCAAGCCTTGCGGCGCGGGCCTTCCCTTGCACGTTCACGACGATGCGCAACTCACCTTCGTGGTGTCGGGCGTCGTGCAGGTCCAGACAAGCGAGGGGCGGTGGTTCGTGCCGCCGCAACTCGCGGTCTGGATCCCGCCGAACGTCATGCATACGATCGAGGTCCTGACCGATGCGGAGCTCTGGCTGGTTCACTGGCAACCCACCGCGATCTCGGATTGGGCGCCGCGGAGCCTTCCCGACCGCACCTTCGCCCTGCATGTCACATCGCTTCTCGGAAGCCTTCTGAACACCGCCTTCGCCGACGATACGTCGGCGGAAAAGGCGGAACTGGTGGTGCGGCTCATGCTGCACGAACTCGTCGAGGCGCCCGACGCTCCCACGTTCCTGCCGCTTCCCTCCAGCCCGGTGGGCCGGCGCATTGCCAAGGTCGCGCTCGGCGACCCGCAGAACAGGCTGAGCGCGGCGGAAACGGCCTTTCGCGCGGCGACCTCCGTTCGCTCGATGAGCCGGCTCTTCCCGACGGAGACCGGATTGACGTTCAAGGCTTGGCGTCAGCGAGCCCGCATCATGCAGGCTATGGAACGTCTGGCACACGATCAACCGATCGCGCAGGTTTCGAGCGCCGCCGGCTTCGCCAGTACGGCCGCCTTCTCATGCGCCTTCCGACAGGTGACGGGGACGACACCCTCGGCCTTCCTGGGGCGACCGCGCTGAATGCCGGCCACAAACCGAAGGGATCTTGCCGACGATCGTCCTCACCCCTTTGCTTTCGATAAGCAGACCGTCCAGCAACCATCCTTATCCCGATACGCTGCCGGTCGGGTTGACGAAGCGCACCAGACGATACCCGAACCCGCGCCCGGCAACGCCCGTCCGCCTTCCCTCGCGCCGCCGTGCGGCTATCTCCCCGGATCCAAGCGACACTGCCCGAGGACGAGACCCGCTATGCATCATCCCGCCATCGCGCCGCTCCACACCGCCGTCGTGATCGGCGGGGCCGCCGGCATCGGGCTGGCCGCTGCGCGCCATTTCGCCAGGAACGGGCTGAAGGTCGCGATCGTCGATCGCCGGATGGAGGATCTGGCGAGCGCGCACGAGGAACTCGTCAGCCTTGCCGACGGCGAGGAAGGGCGGATCGTCGCGGCCGCCTGCGACGTCAGCGACCGGGCGGGCCTCCAGAAGACCGCCGAGCATATCGCCGAGCGGCTCGGCAAGGTGCATGTCCTCATGAACAACGCCGGCATCCAGCCGGGATCCTCGATCTTCGGGACCCAGGCCAACTGGGACGCCGTCCTGTCGATCAATCTCGGCGGCGTCGTCAACGGAACGCGTGCCTTCGGCCCCGACATGATCGCGCACGGCGAGCCGGCCTTGATCGTCAACACCGGCTCCAAGCAGGGCATCACGACGCCGCCCGGCGATCCGGCCTACAACGTCTCCAAGGCGGGGGTGAAGGCCTTCACCGAGGCGCTGGCGCACGAATTGCGGCAAACGCCGGGGCATCAGGTGTCGGCCGCGCTCCTCATTCCCGGCTTCGTCTTCACCGGGCTGACCGCCCGGGGGCGCACCGAGAAGCCCGAAGGCGCCTGGACGCCGGAGGAAACGGTCGGCTTCATGATTGAGCGCCTGGAAGCGGGCGACTTCTACATCCTCTGCCCGGACGGGGAAACCACGCGCCGGACCGACGAGAAGCGCATCCTCTGGGCCGCCGGCGACATCGTGGAAAACCGTCCGCCCCTGTCGCGCTGGCACCCCGACTGGGCCGAGCGGTTCCGCGAATACGCCGCGAAGGGCTGAAAACGGCTTCACCCCCGGCCGAGACCGGCGATCCGGGCCAGCGCCCCGATGTCGAGATGGCGCTCCAGCTCGGCCGCGATCGCATCCAAAGCCGCCTCGACGCCCGCTCGGTGCCCATAGGCCGAAGGGGACACGCCGAACCCTTCGAGAAAGCGCTCGCGCCAGGGATCGCCGGCGAAGAGGCCGTGCAGATAGGTGCCGCTGACCCGCCCGTCGGTGGAGCGCGCCCCTTCCGGCTCGCCCCCGACATGGGCGAAGGGGCGGGCCCGGTCGGCGCCCTCGCTCGATCCCATGTGGATCTCGTAGGCCTCGAAGCCGACGCCCTCCGGCGACATGGCGCGGACCTCGCTCACGCGCTTCTCCCCCGCCATCCGCGTCTCGACGTCGAGAAGCCCGAGCCCGTCGGCCTCGCGCACGTCGCCTTCGATGCCTTCGGGATCGAGAATGCGCCGGCCCAGCATCTGGTAGCCGCCGCAAAGCCCGAGGACATGGCCGCCCTGCCGGTGGTGGTCGAGGATCGCCCGGTCCCAGCCTTGCGCGCGAAGCGCGGTGAGATCGGCGATCGTGGACTTCGAGCCCGGCAGGAGAACGAGCCCGACGCCCTCGGGCCACGGCTCGCCCGGCCTGATGAAGGCGAGATGGACGCCGGGGCTGGCCATAAGCGGGTCGAGATCGTCGAAATTGGCGATATGGGGCAGGCGCGGCACGGCGACGACGAGATCGCCGGGGGCGGCCCGCCCGTTCGCCATCCGCTCCAGCGCCACCGAGTCCTCGGCCGGCAGGCGCGCGGCCGCGCCGAGCCAGGGCACGACGCCCAGACTCGGCCAGCCGGTGAAGCGTGTGACGGCGGCGAGCCCCTCGTCGAAGAGCGACGGGTCGCCCCGGAACTTGTTGATCAGGAAGCCGCGGACGGGCGCGCGATCGTCGTCCGGCAGGATGGCATGGGTGCCGACGAGGGAGGCGATCACGCCGCCCCGGTCGATGTCGCCGACCAGCACGACGGGCACGCCGGCCGCGCGCGAGAACCCCATGTTGGCGATGTCGCCGGCCCGAAGGTTGATCTCGGCGGGCGAGCCGGCGCCCTCGACGAGAACGAGATCCGCGCCTTTGCCGACCTCGGCGTAGCTTTCGAGCACCTTGGCGAGGAGCTGCGGTTTCAGGCGCTGGTAGTCGCGCCCGCGCGCCGAGCCCGCCACCCGCCCCTGCACCACGATCTGCGATCCGGTCTCGGACTGGGGTTTCAGGAGAACCGGGTTCATGTGGACGCTAGGGGCGACGCGGCAGGCGAGCGCCTGGAGCCATTGCGCGCGCCCGATCTCGCCCCATTCGCCGGTTTCGGGAATGGTGGCGACGGCCGCGTTGTTGCTCATGTTCTGCGGCTTGAACGGGCGCACCTGGAGACCGCGGTTAGCGAATAGGCGACAGAGCCCGGCCGCGAGAACGCTCTTGCCGACGTCCGACCCCGTGCCCTGCAGCATCAGCGCGGGCGGGCGCGCAGCGCTCACGACCAGAGAAGGCGCAGCGCCAGCGCGATGCACACGAGAACGAGAAGCGGGCGGATCAGCCCGGCGCCGAAGCGCATGGCGACGCCCGCCCCGGCGCGCGCGCCGAGGAACTGGGCGACCCCCATGCACAGGCCGAGCTTCCAATGGATGGAGCCGACGGTCGCGAAGACCGCGAAGCCGCCGATGTTGGAGGCCAGATTCAGGAGCTTGGTGTGCGCCGTCGCCTTGAGGACGCCGTAGCCGGCGAGCGACACGAAGGCGAGCATGAAGAACGACCCGGTGCCCGGCCCGAACAACCCGTCATAGGCGCCGATCAGCGGCACGAGGAGAAGCGCGAAGGTGCGCGGGCTCATGCGCCGCTCGCGGTCCACGTCCGACAGGCCCGGCTTCAACGCGAAGTAGATCGCGATGGCGATCAGGAGGAAGGGCAGGAGGCGCTGGAGGAATTCGAGCGGCAGGGCGGCGGCCAGAAGCGCCCCGGCTGCCGAGCCGGCGCAGGACAGGGCCGCCGCCGGCAGGAGCGGGCCGAGCTTCACATGGCCCTTGCGGGCATAGGAGATCGTCGCCGAGCTGGAGCCGAACATCGACTGCAGCTTGTTGGTGCCGAGCGCCGTCAGCGGATCGAGACCGCCCAGAAGAAGGGCGGGCACGGTGATCATGCCCCCGCCTCCGGCGATCGCGTCGATCAGTCCCGCGACGAAGGCGGCGGCGACCAGCATGAGGAAAACGGGATCGAAGTCCATGGGATGTCCGGCATCGGCAAAGGAATGCCAGCGGCATAAGCCCCCGGGCGGCGAATGTCCAAGCGCCTCGCGCGCATGGAAGCGGGGACGCACGACGACCTGGGGCCCGAGCGGGGCCGGCTGTGCGTTTCGGCTCCGCCTTTCACGCCCTGCCGGGCGACGCAAGGCCGGAGCCCCTGTTCCGCCGCCCTTTCCGGCATCTGCGCGGACGACTATGGGCACGCTCTATCGGCGCCGGAATGTCGAGCCCCGACCATGCCGACCGGCGTCCCGTCCGGCCCGCCCGGTTTGACGCGGCGGCCCGGCTCGGGCATGACGCTTGCGCCTGACGGTGCCCGAACGGGCTCTCGAAACGATTTTGCGATGCTCCGACCCAAGCCGGGGGACGCGCGCGAAAACTGTCGGAACGATTCGCCGCCGGGTGTCCCGCGGCGCCTCCTCCGGCGCGATAAGGATGGAGGACGCCTTGGTGAAGGCCTTGATGCTGTGCGGCCATGGCAGCCGCGATCGCGGCGCGGTGGAGGAATTCCGGGGTCTGGCCGAAAAGATGGCCCGGCGCCTGCCCGACTGGGCGGTGGACTACGGCTATCTCGAATTCGCGACCCCGATCATCCGTGAAGGGCTCGACGCCCTGCGAGACAAGGGCGCGCGCGAGATCCTGGCGCTGCCCGGCATGCTGTTTGCCGCCGGCCATGCCAAGAACGACATACCCTCCGTTCTCAACACCTACGCCGCCGGCTCGGACGTTTCGATCACCTACGGGCGCGAGCTCGGCATCGACCCGAAGATGATCCGCGCCGCGGGGACACGCATCCGCGAGGCGTTGCGGGCGGACGGCTGGCGCGACGGCGAGCCGCTGCACGACACGATGCTGGTGGTGGTCGGGCGCGGGGCGTCCGACCCGGACGCCAATTCCAACGTCGCCAAGGTGATGCGTCTTCTTTGGGAAGGGCTCGGCTTCGGCTGGGGCGAGACGGCCTATTCCGGCGTCACCTTTCCCCTGGTGGAGCCGGGCCTCGCCCACGCCGCCCGGCTCGGCTACCGGCGCATCGTCGTGTTTCCCTATTTCCTCTTCACCGGCATTTTGGTGGACCGGATCTATGCCGGCGTCGACAAGGCGGCCGCCGCCCATCCGGGTATCCGCTTCCTGAAGGCGGGGTATCTCGGCGCCCACGACCTCGTGGTGGAAACCTTCGTGGACCGGCTGGAGGAGATTCTCCAGGGCACCAACGTGATGAACTGCCAGATGTGCAAGTATCGCGAGCAGGTGCTCGGCTTCGAGACCGAGGTCGGCCTGCCCCAGGAAAGCCACCACCACCACGTCGAAGGCATCGGCACTGGGCCGGCGGCGGGCGAGGGCGTGCACGACCACGGCGAGCATGGGCATTCTCATGAACACCCGCATCATCACCATGGGCACAATGGACACGAACATCATGGACACGAACATCATGGCCATGAGCACCGGCCCCATGGGGACCACCATCACGACGGTGGCCACCACCATGGCGAAGACGGGCACCACCATCACCACAAGCACGGCGCGCATGGGGATCACGCACATTCCCACGACCACGGGCATTCGCACGGCCACACCCATCATCCCTATCCGCATGCCGACCACCCGCTGGGTCCGCGCACGCTGAAGGGGCACTGACACCTTGCCCGTCCCCGCGTACCTGCGCGATCCCGACGCGATCTACGAGGCGAGCTTCCGCACCATCCGCGAGGAGGGCGCCGCCGCGCTCGCGCGGCTGGAGGCGGACGCGCACGACCTCGCCATCCGCATCGCCCATGCCTGCGGCATGGTGGACGCGATCGAGGATCTCGAAATCTCCCCCGATGCGGTGGCGGTGGGACGCGCGGCTCTTGCGAGTGGTGCGCCGATCCTGGTGGATGCACAGATGGTGGCGCACGGGATCGTCGGCGCGCGCCTGCCGCGAAACAACGCCGTGGTTTGCCGGCTTAACGAGCCGGACATTCCTGAGCGTGCAAGGGCCCTTGCCACCACCCGTTCCGCCGCGCAGGTCGATCTCTGGGACGCCGATCTGGCGGGCGCCGTGGTGGCGATCGGCAACGCCCCGACCGCCCTGTTCCGCCTCCTCGAACGGCTGGACGAGGGCGCGCCGAAACCTGCCGTGATCCTTGGCTTCCCCGTCGGCTTCGTCGGCGCCGCCGAATCCAAGGTGGAACTGGCCGCCAACCCGCGTGCTGTCCCCTTCGCGACGCTGCATGGCAGGCGCGGAGGCAGCGCGGTCGCCGCCGCCGCCGTCAACGCGCTCGCCGCCGGTCTGCAAGGCGCGCCGGCATGACGCCCTGGCTCCATGTGATCGGGATCGGAGACGGCGGGCTCGGGGGCCTGACGCCGGAGCAATCCGCGATTCTGACTCGGGCGGAAATCGTCTTCGGCGGCGCGCGCCATCTCGCGATGCTGCCCGAAGGCCATCCCGCCGAGCGCCGCCCCTGGCGCTCGCCCTTCGCCGAATCCGCACCGGATATCCTCGCCGCGCGGGGCCGGCCGTCCGCAGTTCTCGCGACCGGCGACCCATCCTGGTTCGGGCCGGCGAAATGGCTGGCGAGTGTTCTCGACCCGTCCGAATTCCGCGTCCTTGCCTCGCCGTCCGCCTTTTCGCTCGCCGCCGCCCGTCTCGGCTGGGCGCTGGAGGACGTGCGGTGCCTGTCCGTCCACGGTCGCCCGCTCGGCGCTGTGGCGCCCGAGCTTCGCGATGGGGCGCGGCTTCTGATCCTGTCGGAAGACGGATCGTCCCCCGCCGCGCTCGCTGCGCTTCTGGCCGCTCGCGGCTTCGGCCCGAGCCGGCTCCACGTCCTGGAGCATCTGGGCGGCGCGGCCGAGCGCGTGCGCGCGGCGGAGGCGGCCAGCTTCGATCTTCAAGGCATCGCCGCCCTCAACACGGTCGCCGTCGAATGTCGGCTTGGCGATGGTGCGCGCGTCTATTCCAGCGTCCCCGGCCTGCCCGACGCCGCCTTTCGGCACGACGGCAAGATGACCAAGCGCACGCTACGCGCGCTGGCGCTTGCCGCGCTCGAACCCATGCCGGGCTCGCTTCTCTGGGATGTCGGCGCTGGTTCCGGCTCGATCTCGGTGGAATGGCTGCGCGCCGTGCCGGGCGCCCGCGCGGTCGCCATCGAGCCGAACCCCGCGCGCCGCGCGCTGATCGCCGAGAACGTCGCGGCCCTCAACGTCCACGGGATCGAACTCGTCGAAGCGCCCGCCCCACAAGCCTTCGACGGCCTTCCCCCGCCGGACGCCGTGTTCATCGGCGGCGGGCTGACGGACGGCGTCTTCGTGACGGCCTTCAATGCCCTGAAGCCGGGCGGGCGCCTCGTCGCCCATGCCGTGACGCTGGAATCGGAGGCGATCCTCCTTCATCTCCACGAGGTGCACGGCGGCGAGCTCCTGCGCGTGTCCACCGCGACGGCCGAGCCCGTCGGCCCTTATCGCGGCTGGCGCCCCGCCATGCCCGTCACTCACTGGCACCTCACCAAACGCGCATGACCGGCACGCTCTACGGCATCGGCCTCGGGCCGGGCGATCCCGAACTCCTGACGGTGAAGGCCGCGCGCCTGATCGGCGCGGCGGATGTCGTCGCCTATCCGCTCGCGGAAGGATCCCCAAGCCTCGCCCGCACCATTGCCGCGCCGTATCTCACCGGCCGAGCCGAGGAGATCGCGATCCCGCTCTGCATGTCGGCCGACCGGGCGCCGGGGCAGGGCGCCTACGACGAGGCGGCTCCGCTCATTGCCGCCCATCTCGAAGCCGGCCGCGACGTCGCGGTCTTATGCGAGGGCGACCCGTTCTTCTACGGCTCGTTTCTCCAGCTCTTCGCGCGTCTCGGGCGAAGCTTCCCGACCGAGATCGTGCCGGGCGTCTCCTCCGTCATGGCCGCCGCCGCCAAGGCCAAGGCGCCGCTCGTCGCCCGCTCCGATCGCTTCGTCGTTCTGCCCGCCACTTTGCCGGACGAGGTGCTGCGCAGCGCCCTTCTAGCCTGCGAGGGCGCCGCGATCCTCAAGCTCGGCCGCCACTTTCCGCGCATCAAGGCGCTTCTCGCCGAGATGGGCCTTCTCCATGGCGCGATCTATGCCGAGCGCGTCGACCAGCCGGGCGAGCGCATCCTGCCGCTCACTGAATCGGGGCCGAGCGCTCCCTATTTCGCGCTGATCCTCCTGTATCGCGGCACCGAACCGGCGATCGCGAGCACCCGAACCACGAGCATGGCCTTATGAGCGCCCCCGCGATCCTTTGTCTCGGCCCCGCCGCCCTGCCGCTTGCGCGCCGGCTGGCCGATCATCTCGGCGGCGAGGTCCACGGCACCGCGCGCGTCTCCGGCGCCGATGTCACGGTCGCCGATACGGGCGCCCATCTTCGCGACCTGTTCGCGGAAGGCCGCCCTATCGTCGCCCTGATGGCGACCGGCGCGCTGATCCGCATCCTGGCGCCGCTTCTCGCCGACAAGCGCGCCGAGCCGCCGGTCCTCGCGATCGCCGAGGACGGCTCGGCCGTGGTGCCCTTTCTCGGCGGCCATCACGGCGCCAACGATCTCGCCCGGCGCATCGGTGCGCTTCTCGGCACGCCCGCCGCCGTCACCACCGCCGGAGACCTGCGCTTCGGCGTCGCGCTGGACGACCCGCCGGCCGGCTTCGCCCTTCAGAACTCGGAAGATGCCAAGCCCGTCATGGCCGAGCTTCTGGCCGGCGAATATGCCTGGGTCGAGGGCGAGGCGGATTGGCTGATGGCGTCCGCGATCCCGCTCTCCGACGACGGGCGGGTAACGCTGCGCGTCTCGGACGTCGCCGGCGAGCCCGGTCCGCTCGAACTCCTGTATCGCCCGCAAACGCTGGTGCTGGGCCTCGGCGCCGAGCGCGGCGCGCCGCCGGCGGAAGCCATCGCTCTGGCGGAGGAGGCGCTCACCCAAGCCGGCCTCAGCCCGCTTTCGGTGGCCTGCGTCGCCTCGCTGGACCTCAAGGCCGACGAGCCTGCGGTTCATGCCGTCGCCGCTCGATTTCAGGTGCCTGCCCGCTTCTTCGACGCCGCCCGGCTTGAATGCGAAGCGCCCCGCCTCGCCAACCCGTCCGAGGTGGTGTTCCGCGAAACCGGCTGCCACGGCGTTGCCGAAGGCGCGGCGCTCGCCGCCGTCGGCGAGGAGGGGGCGCTGGTTCTGCCGAAGCGCAAGTCGGCCCGCGCGACGGTCGCCATCGCGAAGGCCCCTCGTCCGGTGGACCCGGAGACGGTCGGCCGCGCGCGCGGCCGCCTCTTCGTCGTCGGCATCGGGCCGGGCGCCGCGCATTGGCGCTCGCCCGAAGTCTCCCGCATGGTGGGCGAAGCCACCGATCTCGTCGGCTATTCGCTCTATCTCGACCTCCTCGGACCCCTCGCGAAGGGCAAGGCGCGCCACGACTTCGACCTCGGCGCGGAGGAGGCGCGGGTGCGCTTCGCCATGGAACTCGCCGCAAAAGGCCGCGACGTCGCCCTCGTCTGCTCGGGGGATGCGGGCATCTACGCCATGGCGACGCTGGTGTTCGAGCTGATGGAGCGCGGCGACATCACGGACGGCGCGCGCCGCATCGCCGTCGAGGTGTCGCCCGGCATCTCGGCGCTCCAGGCGGCGGCCGCGCGCGTCGGCGCCCCGCTCGGCCACGACTTCTGCACGATCTCGCTCTCCGACCTCCTGACCCCTTGGGAGGACATCCAGCGCCGCGTGCGCGCGGCGGCGGAGGGTGACTTCGTGATCGCCTTCTACAATCCCGTTTCGCGCCGCCGCCGCACCCAGCTCGCCTTCGCGCGCGACGTTCTTCTCCAGCATCGCCCGGCGCAAACGCCCGTGGTGATCGCCGCCAATCTCGGGCGCGAAGGGGAAAGCGTTCGCGTGGTCGAACTGGCTGCGCTCGACGTCGACGAGGTCGACATGCTCACCGTCGTGATCGTCGGCTCCTCCAACACGCGCAGCTTCACCAGCGGCGAGGGGCGCACCTTCGCCTATACGCCGCGCGGCTACGCGGCCAAGCCAGGAACGGGGATCGGCTCGTGACGGTTCACTTCATCGGCGCCGGACCCGGCGCGCCCGACCTCATCACCCTGCGCGGTCTTCGCCTGATCGAGCGCTGCCCGGTCTGCCTTTATGCCGGCTCGCTGGTGCCGGAGGAGATCGTGCGTTCGGCCCCCAGCAGCGCCCGCGTCCTCGACACCGCGCCGATGCATCTCGACGAGATCGTCGCCGAAATGGAAGCCGCTCATAGGGCGGGCCTTGACGTCGCGCGCGTCCATTCGGGCGATCCGTCGATCTACGGCGCGACAGCCGAGCAGATGCGGCGTCTCGATGCGCTCGCCATTCCCTACGACGTGACGCCCGGCGTTCCAGCCTTCGCCGCCGCCGCCGCCGCGCTGAAGCAGGAACTGACGATCCCCGAGGTCTGCCAGACGATCGTCGTCACCCGCACGGCGATGAAGTCCTCCTCCATGCCGCCCGGCGAGGATCTGGCGACGCTGGGCATGAGCGGTGCGACGCTTGCCATCCACCTGTCGATCCGCAACCTCGCCCATATCGAGCGCGAGCTGTCGCCCCTGGCGGCCTACGGCCCGGACTGTCCGGTGATCGTCGCCTACCGCGTCGGCTGGCCGGACGAGGCCTTCATCCGCGCGACGCTCTCGACCGTCGCCGCCGAGGTGCGCCGGGCGAAGCTGACGCGCACCGCGCTCCTCTTCGTCGGGCGCGCGCTGAGCGCACAAGGCTTCGTCGATTCCAAGCTCTACGACGCCGCCCACCCCCATATCCTGCGCCCGGCGGCGAGGAAGTCAGCCGGCTAACCACGCCAACGCCTCATCCACGCTCGCCGCCAGCGGCCCGGGCGGGGCGGGGGGGCGGTCGATCAGCACCACGGGGAGCCTGAGTTCGCGCGCGGCGGCGATCTTGGCGTAGGACCTCGTGCCGCCCGAGTTGCGGCACAGGAGATGGGTGATGCCGAGGTTGCGGAACAGGTCCGCCTCCGCTTCCCTGCTGCCCGGCTTGCCGAGGATGACGCGGGCCGGAAAGGGCAGCGCCTCAGGCGCGTCCACCATGCGCAAGGCGATGGCGAGATCGGGCCGGTGGCGGAACGGGGCGATGTGCTGCGCGCCGAGCGCCAGGAACGGCCGGCTGCCCGCCGGCAGCGCGTCGCGCGCCGCGCCGAGGCACGACACGCGCACCCAGCGGTCGCCCGGAACGGGCTCCCAGGGAGGGCGCCACAGCGCGAGGCGCGGAACGCCCGCTTGCGTGGCGGCTTCTGCGGCGTTGCGCGACATGCCGACGGCGAACGGGTGGGTGGCGTCCAGGATCCGGGTGAACTTCTCCCGTTTCAGGAACGAGACCAACCCGGCCGCGCCGCCGAACCCACCGATGCGCGTTTCGACGCCCTCCAGTAGGTCCGGCGCGCGGGTCCGCCCGGCCAGCGACAGGACGAGCCGACCCCGATGTTTCACGTGAAACCTTTTGGCAAGGATTGCGGCCTCGGCCGTGCCGCCGAGAAGGAGAACGGCCGGCGGATCACTCGGCACGGGCGATCACCTCGCCGCTCCGGTCGGTCACCACGACCTCGATCCGGCAGGGCGCCTTGCCCACCGCCTCCCGTGCGGTTTCGAGCGCGCCCGTCGCCACCGAGGCGGCGAGGTCGATGCCCCGTTCCGAGGCGATGTCCAGCACCTCCTTGGCCGTGTTGGCTCCAAGGATGCGGGCTTCGAGCGTGCCCGCCGCCGCCGCGTCGATGGAGCGCACGCGCTCCAGCAGGAAGGCGAGGTCCACCTGGCTTCGGCCGGAGTGGAGGTCGAGCGAGCCTTGCGCGAGCTTGGTGAACTTGGCGAAACCGCCGGCGAGCGTCAGGTGCGGCACCGGGTGCCGGCGCAGATATTTGAGGACGCCGCCCGCGAAGTCGCCCATGTCGAGATAGGCGATCTCAGGCAAGGCGGGGTAGAGCCGGCGCGCCGCCGCCTCGCTCGCCGATCCCGTCGCCCCGACGACGCGGGAAAGGCGGCAAGCGCGCGCCACGTCGATGCCGCGATGGATGGAGTGGATCCAGGCCGAGCAGGAGAAGGGATGGACGATCCCGGTGGTGCCGAGGATCGACAGCCCGCCGAGAATGCCGAGGCGCGGGTTCCAGGTGAGCGCCGCCAGCCGCTCGCCGTCCGCGACCTCGATCGCGATCTCGACGTCGGGGGTGAGCCCGTGCTCGGCGCACAGCGCCTCCACCACCTCGCGCATCATCGCGCGCGGCACCGGATTGATCGCGGGCTCGCCGGGCGGGATCGGCAGGCCGGGCTTCGTCACCGTGCCGACGCCTGGCCCGGCTTGGAATACGATGCCAGACCCCGCCGCGCCGAAGCGCACGCGCGCCCCGATCTCGGCCAGATGCGTCACGTCCGGGTCGTCGCCCGCGTCCTTGACGATGGCGGCAAAGGCTTGGGGTCCGTCGAGGCGCGTGCGGTTCAGGGCGAAGGCTGGTGTCTCGCCTTTGGGCAGGCGGATCGTCACCGGGTCTTCGAACCGGCCGGTCAGAAGGGCGCCGAGCGCCGCCTTCGTGGCGGCGGTCGCGCAGGCGCCCGTGGTCCAGCCGCGCCGGAGCGGCACGCCGTCACGCGCCTCCTGCGATTTGGTCCGGCGCTGCCCGAGATCGACACCCATGAAGGGGCTTATAGAGGGGCGTGATCCGTGCGAAAAGCGCCCGCACCATGACGATCCCGAACCCATCCTCCGGCCTTCTCGTCGCGGCTCCCCGATCGGGCAGCGGCAAGACGCTGTTCACGCTGGCACTCCTGCGCTGGGCGCGCGGTCAAGGCTTGCGCGTCGCGCCCGCCAAGGCGGGGCCGGACTATATCGACCCCGGCTTCCATGCGCATGCGCTCGGGCAGCCGTCCGTCAACCTCGACCCGCATGCGATGCGCCCCGCGTTGATCCGGTCGCTCGCCGCGACGGACGGGCGCCCGCTCGTGGTGGAGGGGATGATGGGCCTCTTCGACGGGGCGGCGGACGGCAGCGGGTCCTCGGCCGACCTCGCCGTGCTTCTTCGGCTTCCCGTCGTCCTCGTCGTCGACTGCGCCAAGCAATCGCATTCGGTGGCCGCGCTCGTTCGCGGGTTTCGCGACCATCGAGGCGATGTGCATCTGGCCGGCGTCGTCCTCAACCGCGTCGGCAGCCCGCGCCACGAGGCGATGCTGCGCGGGGCGCTGGAGTCGCTCGGGGTGAGGGTCCTCGGCGCGCTGCCGAACGCGCCGGATCTGGCGCTTCCCGAGCGCCATCTCGGCCTCGTGCCGGCGGGCGAGCACGGCGATCTCGACCGCACGCTCGACCACGCCGCCGCTTGGTTCGCCGGCGGCATGGACTTAGCAGTGATGGAAGCCTTGCTCGCGCCCCGAGCCGTATCGGTCCCGCCGACCGTCTCCACGCTTCCTCCGCTCGGGCGCCGGGTCGCGGTGGCGCGCGACGAGGCCTTCGCCTTCCTTTACCCGCATCTCCTGGCCGGATGGCGGGCGGCGGGCACCGAACTCGCCCTCTTCTCGCCGCTGGCGGACGAAGGGCCGGAGCCGGGTTGCGACGCGGTGTTCCTGCCGGGCGGCTACCCGGAGCTTCACGCCGGGCGCATCGCGGCCGCGTCGGGGTTTCGCGCCGGGATGGAGGCCGCGCGAAACCGGGGCGCCGCGATCTACGGCGAATGCGGGGGCTACATGGTGCTGGGGGAAAGCCTGGAGGACGCGCAGGGGATCGCCCACCCGATGCTGGGCTTCCTGCCGCTGCGCACGAGCTTTCGCCGGCGCCGGCTGCATCTCGGCTATCGCCGCCTCCGTCCGCTCTCCGGCGCGCCTTGGGCCGCGCCGCTGGCGGCCCACGAATTCCATTATTCCACGGTATCCTCGGAGGGCGAGGCGGACCGCCTTTTTGCGGCGATCGACGCGCTGGGGGAGGATCTTGGGGTGATCGGCCTCCGACGCGAGCGCGTGTCCGGCTCCTATGCCCACGTGATCGACCTCGCATGACGACCCATCTCGTCCATGGCGGCGCGCTCGGGGCCGCGATCGCCCGCTTCGGCGGCGCCCTGGAAACGTGGCTGGATCTCTCTACCGGCATCAATCCGGTGCCGCCGCCGATGCCGGCGCTGTCTCCGGCGGTCTTCGCCCGCCTGCCGGAACGGGCGGCTGAGGAGGCGCTGATCGCGAGCGCCTGCTGCTTCTTCGGCGCGGGCGAGAGCGCCGCGATCGCCATCGCACCCGGCAGCCAGGCGCTGATCTCGCTTCTGCCGCATCTCCTCCCCCCCGCCGAGGCCGCGATCCTCGCCCCTGCCTATGCCGAGCACGCGCGCGCGTTTCGAGCCGCCGGGCACCGCGTGCGGGCGATGCCGGGGCTCGGCGATTTGGGCGCGAATACGCAAACCGTCGTGATGGTGAACCCGAACAACCCGGACGGACGGCGCTTCGCCCGCGCCGAGCTTCTCGCGCTTGCCGACCAACTGGCCGAGGGCGGCGGGCTTCTCGTCGTCGACGAGGCGTTCATGGACGCCGACCCATGTGAAACGCTGAGTGGCGACGCGGGGCGTCCGGGTCTCGTGGTCCTCCGCTCCTTCGGCAAGTTCTTCGGTCTGGCGGGCCTGCGTCTCGGCTTTGCGCTCGGCGAGCCAAGGCTTATGGCCGCGATCGCCGAGCGTCTCGGCCCCTGGGCGGTCTCCGGGCCGGCGCTGGCCGTCGGCGCGGCGCTGATGGGCGATGCGGCGCTGGTGGCGACACTTCGCCGCGACATCGCCCTGCGCGCCGATCTGACCCGTGGCGCCATCGGGGGCGCCGGCCTCGAGGCCTTCGGCGACGCCGCCTTGTTCGCGCTGGTGGAGGTGCCCGGCGCCCACGCCCTGTTCGAAGCCTTGGCGCGCCGGCACATCCTGACGCGCCCCTTCGCGGACCAGCCGAACTGGCTTCGCATCGGCCAAGTGCGGGACGAGGCGGAGGCGGAGCGCCTGCGAACGGCGCTTGGCGACGCGCTTGCCGAGATCGGCGCGTGAGCGCGGTTCTGGCGCTGGCCGCGCTTCTGATCGATCGCCTCGTCGGCGACCCCGACTGGTTGTGGCGCCGTCTGCCCCATCCCGTCGTCGGTTTCGGCGCCCTGATCCGCTGGGCCGAGCGAGGTGGCAACCGGCCGCAGTGGCCGGCCGGCCGGCGCCGTGTGGCCGGCGTATTCGCTACTCTCGTGCTTCTCGTCTTGGCCGGCGCGGCAGGCTTCGCGCTGCATCGGCTGCTGGCGCCGCTCGGGATCGCGGGCTTCGCCATGGAAGCCGTGATCGCCTCCATCCTCCTGGCGCAGCGGAGCCTTGCGGATCATGTGCGCCGCGTCGCCGACGCGCTTCGGCGCGAGGGGCTTCCCGCCGGGCGGCGGGCGGTCTCGATGATCGTCGGGCGCGACCCGGAGGCGCTGGACGAGCCGGCGGTGTGCCGCGCGGCGATCGAGAGCCTCGCCGAAAACGCCTCGGACGGTGTCGTCGCGCCTTGGCTCTATCTCCTCCTCTTCGGCTTGCCCGGCCTCTTCGCCTACAAGATGCTGAATACGGCCGATTCCATGATCGGCCACATGAACGAGCGATATCGCGCCTTCGGCTGGGCCGCCGCCCGGCTCGACGATCTCGCCAACTGGCCGGCCGCGCGCCTCGGCGCGATCCTGTTCGCGCTCGTCGCCTCCGCTCGGGTCGGGCGCGTCGGCGCCGTGCGGGCTTGGGGCATCGCCCGACGCGACGCCCCGCAGCATCGATCGCCCAATGCCGGCTGGCCGGAAGGGGCGGTGGCGGGCGCGCTCGGTCTCGCGCTCGGCGGACCCCGGCGCTACGGCGAACTCGTGGTCGAGGCGCCGATGCTTAACGAGACGGGGCGGCGCGAGGCGACCGTTTCCGACATCGGCAGGGGCCTTCGCCTGTTCGCCAGCCTGTGCGACGCCCTTCTTGCACTCACCCTGGCGCTGGCACTCCTCACCCTTTGAGAAGGGCGAGGCCGAGAAGGCAGGCGATCTCGACGATCTGCTGGCAGGCGCCGAGCGCGTCGCCGGTCTGCCCGCCGAGGCGCCGCCGGAGAACGCTGCGCAGCCAGAGGTAGGCGAGGGCGGTGAGGATCGGGGGAAGCAGAAGCGCGCCCCAGCCGAAGACGGAAGCGGTCAATACCGCGCCTGAGCCCCAGCCGATCAGCGCGGCAAGTCGGCCGGCGCGCGGGGAGGGCCGACCCATCCGGTCCGCGAGCCCGCCGGGGTCGGCGGAGGGGAGCTCAGACCACAGGAGCGCCATCGCCCCCCGGCTCGCGGCCGCCGAGCCCATGAGCGCAAGGGCGCCTGCGAGTGGCGAGATGGCCGCGATCTCGGCCAGCGCGGCGACGCGTAGGAGAAGCGAGCCGACGAGTGCAAGCGCGCCATAGGTGCCGATCCGGCTGTCCTTCATGATAGCGAGCGCGCGGGACCTGTCGGCGTGGCCGAACAGCCCATCCGCCGTGTCGCCGAGCCCGTCCTCGTGGAGCGCCCCGGTCAACGCGACGAGCGCGAGGACGGCGATCGCGGCCGTGGTGAGCGGCGAAAGGCCCCATGTGCCGAGGAGCCAAAGGAGAAGCGCCGGCGGCGCGGCGACGAGGAGGCCGACCGCGGGAAAGGCCGCCGCGTCCCCGCCCAGCGGCCATGGGCCGCCATGAAAGGCGCCGGGCGCGGCCGGCAGGCGCGTCAGAAAGGCGGCGGCGCGCAGCAGGGGGCGGATCGGGCGAATCATCGAGGCGAGCCTATACGAAGCTTGGGCTGCCCGGGCGAGCGGTCACATCCCGGTTCGCCGCGCCCCAGCGCGCTCAACGGAGCCGAAGGTGGCTTCGCATCCGGATTCTCGGCCTGGAGAGGAACCCGCTCCGGTGGGTGAAGGGGCAAAGGACGGTGCCGTCCGCGTGGCGTCGTGCCTCGGAGCACATAGGCGGGCTCGGAGATTTGCGAAGCCCCCGCTTTCCCCCTATCACCCGGCCGACCCTCGTTATTGCCCATCGGAGCGCCCATCCATGTCCGCCACCGGCCTTCCCTTCGACGATATCCGCGCCCTTCTTCGCCAGATGCCGGCGGCGGACGCGAAGGCCCGGCACGACGCACGCCACCGGCAGGAGGAACTGACCAAGCCATCGGGCAGCCTCGGGCGGCTGGAGGAGATCGCCGAATGGATGGCGGCCTGGCAGGGGCGCAAGCCGACGGTCGACCGGCCGGTGGTGGCCGTGTTCGCCGGCAACCACGGGATCGCTGAGAAGGGCGTCTCGGCCTATCCCGCGTCGGTGACGCAGGCGATGGTGGAGAACTTCGCGGCCGGCGGGGCGGCGATCAACCAGATCTGCGCGACCTTCGACCTCGGCCTGAAGATCTTCGACCTCGCGCTCGACTATCCGACGGCCGATATATCCGAGGAGGCGGCGTTCGGTGAAAAGGACTGCGCCGCCACCATGGCCTTCGGCATGGAGTGCCTGGCGGGCGAGCCCGATCTCCTGTGCATCGGCGAAATGGGCATCGGCAACACGGCGGTAGCCTCAGCGCTCCTGGCGGCGCTGTTCGGTGGCACGGCGGCGGACTGGGTCGGGCCCGGCACGGGCCAGGACGCGGCCGGCATGGAGCGCAAGATCGCCGTCGTCCAACAGGCGCTCGACCTTCATCGCCCGCATTTCGGCGACCCGCTGGAGGTGCTGCGCCGGCTCGGCGGGCGCGAGATCGCGGCGATGGCGGGCGCGATCCTCGCCGCCCGGCTCCAGCGCGTACCGGTGATCGTCGACGGGTTCGTCGCCACTTCCGCGGCGGCCGTTCTCTACGCGCTGGACCCGCAAGCGCTCGACCATTGCCTGTTCGGGCACGTTTCCGCCGAGCCCGGGCATCGCCAGGCGCTGGAGCGGATGGGCAAGGTGCCGGTCCTGGCGCTCGGCATGCGGCTCGGCGAGGGCACGGGCGCCGCGCTGGCGGCCGCGATCGTCAAGGCGGCGGTCGCCTGCCACAACGGCATGGCGACCTTCGAGCAGGCGGGCGTCGCCGGCCGGGCCTGACGGCTACTCGCCCGGCGTCGTCGCTGGACCCTCGTCCGGGGCGGCGGGCTTGTAGTTGAGAAGAAAGACCCAGGCGCCATAGGCGCCGATGGCGCCCGTCATCACGCCGAACATCGGATCGCCCACCGCGAACTCCACCCCGGCCCAGACCACGCATGTCGCCACCACGGCGACGCGCCGCCAGAGGGGGCGGAAGAAGGGATGCTGGGCGTCTTTCAAGGGCGGGCTCCCGGGCAGACCGGATAACCCGGCCGCTCTTTGTAGCCGAAAGGGCAGGGCCGGCGCCATCCGTGCGCGTCTGACGCTTTCGGGAGCGCACCGGCGTTTTGAAGCCCGTTTCTGCGCCAAGGGCCGGGCGGGCTCGGGCATTCTTTCCGCCCGGCCGCCCCGTTGCATCGCAAACTCCCCGTCCGGCCCGCATTCGAGGAGCCGCGAAGCGCCTTTCGCCGTTTGCGGCAGCACCCGTTCTTCAGGCCTGCGCCCGGCCTGTGCGTGCATGCGCGGGCTTCCAGCCGGCGGGCGCGGGGACGGCCGCGGCGGCCGGTGCCGGCTGGTTCACGGCGCGCCACCAGTCCAGGAACAGGGCGAGCGCGAAGTGGAGCGCGATCCCGAGCGCGATCAGCGCGGTGTCGAGTGCCAGCGAAGGCTCGCGGTTGAGACGCGCCATCTGGAAGGCGAGCGACAGGACGGTGCCGGTCGCGAAGACGGGCAGCGAATGGCGGCCGAGCAGCGTGAACGGGTTGAAGCGGCCGACGCGCTGCAGCGGCGAATGGGCCGGCGCATGGGCGAAGACGTAGACCAGCGCCAGGACGTGGAGAAGGCGCGGCAGGGTGGCATAGGTCTTGTCGAAGTCGCGCAGGAGGTCGGGCAGCGGCAGCGCGCGCTCCCAGCCCCAGAGCGAAAAGGCGACGAAGACGAGCGACAGCGCGAGATAGGCTGATGCCGCGACGTAGAGCGGGCGCGAATAGGCGACCAGCGCCCGGCCCCCGGCCTTGGCGAGCCCTGCCGCCAGACCGATGGCGAAAATGAACTGCCAGGCGAAGGGGTTGAATTGCCAGCCGCCGGGATTGGGGTGGTTCGGCAGGTTGAAGCGCCACATGCCGCATAGCGCCCAGAGCGCGCCCGAAACCAGAAGCAGTCCCGGCAGCCCGAAGCGGCGCACGATCGCCAGCATGGCCGGCACCATGAGAAGCAGCACCGAATACATCGGCAGGATGTTGAGATAGGCGAGCTGATGGCCGAGCGTGGCGATGCCGGCGAGCGTGTCCACCGGCCGGGACATGAAGTAGCCGATGCCCAGCTGCATGAGATAGCGCCCGTCGCCGCTGGCGAGCGCGGTAAAGGCATAAAGGCTGACGACGATCATCGTCAGCGCGATATGGACGAGGTAGAGGACGCCCGAACGGCGGAGCGCCCGGATCGAGGCGATCAGCGGCGAGGCCTGGAGGAAGCTGCGGCCATAGGCGAAGGCGCAGGAAAAGCCGGCCAGGAACACGAACACCTCGGCCGAATCGGAAAAGCCGAAATTGCGCGAGGTGAACCGCTCCCACAGGACGCCGGGAACGTGGTTCACGAAGATCATCAGGAGTGCCAGCCCCCGGTAGAAGTCGACCCGGTGGTCGCGACCGGGGGTCGGCTGGCGGATGGATGCTGCCATCGGATGTTCCGGCTCGATACGCTACGAAGCCCGCCGGCCGTAACGAATCGGCCGGCGACACTCCCATGTCCCTGCCGACCCATATCTCGCCCGGATGGGGCAAGGGCAAGGCGCGGGGGGTGTTTTCCCGAGGGAATGAACCGATAGGCGGGAAGCGACGGGCGGCGTCAGTGTGCCGGATCGCCTCCTTCGTGCTCGCGCAGGATCGGGCGGACAGGCATGGTGAGGGGCGCGCGGGGCGGGGGCAGGAGGAGCTTGCGCAGGAAGGCCAGCGCCTTGCGCTTGCCGAGGCGCGCCGCCTCGATCACGACCTGCGGATCGGGGCCGGTGCGGCCCTCGAACACCAGACGCTCGGCGATCGCCAGGAGCAGATCCTCTTCCGACAGATCGGGCCGGTCCACCAGCATGCCGGCGGGACGCGCGTCGAAGAAGCGTTCGTGCGGCTCGGGGGCGGGCGCCATGGTCGGCGGCGCGACGGGGGGCGCTCTCACGGGCGTCCGGTCCATTGATAGAGCCAGGTTTCGGAGATGATGCGCTGGTTGAAGGAAAGCTTGGCCTTCAGCTCCACCGGCGAGGCATCGAGCTTTTCGAGCTCGATCGACAGGCGCCAGCCGCCGCCCGGCAGCCGGCTCATGCCGCTATGGACGAGGCGCGCCGTGTCCGGGATCTCGAGAATGGGGACCACTACCGCGTCGCCCGACAGGTTTTCCGCCGTGCCGCCGACGAAGTTGATCTCGAAGCGGCGCAGGTTGGTCTCGTTCGTGTCCGCGCCGTTGCCACCGAGCCCGGCATAGGTCGCGCCCACTGTCGCCTGCGAGCTTTCCATCTCGTCGACGAAGCCCCAGTGCATGCGGTAGCGGAACTCGAACTGCGAACCGGCGGCCGGCTTCTCCTCCGGCACCCAGAAGGCGACGATGTTGTCGTTGACCTCCGAATCGGTGGGGATCTCGACGAGCTGGATGATGCCGCGCCCCCAGTCCCCCATCGGCTCGATCAGGAGCGAGGGGCGAAGCTCGTAATGGGCCTCGACGTCCTGATAGTGCGAGAAGTCGCGGTCGCGCTGGAGAAGGCCGAAGAGCTTGGGCGAGTTCTCGCCGAAATAGGAAAGGGCGAGTTCGTCCGGGTTCTTGAGCGGTCGCCACAGGCGCTCACCCGTTGGTCGCAGGATGAACAGGCCATCGCTGTCGTGGACCTCGGGCCGGAAGTCCTCGCGCACGTTGTGGTCGTTTTCGCCGAAATGATACATCGACGTCAGCGGGGCGACGCCGAGCCGCTCCACTTCCGAGCGGAAGAACAGGCGCGCGGTCACCTCGATTTGCGTCTTCACGCCCGGCCGCAGGAGGAAGGAATAGGCACCCGCCAGGCTCGGGCCTTCCAGCTCGGCGTAGAGCTGGATCGTTTCCTGGCCCGGCTGCGGCTTGACGATGTAGAAGGCGGTGAAGCGCGGGAACTCCTCGGCCGTGGCCGTCGCCGTGTTGATGGCGAGGCCCCGCGCCGACAGGCCGTAGCGGTTGTCCTTGCCGAGCGCGCGGAAATAGCTGGCGCCCAGAAACGAGACGAGCTCGTCGTAGAGGTCGGGCCGGTCGAGCGGATAATTCAGGCGGAAGCCCGCGACGCCCGGCAACTGTAGGTTCTGGAAGGCGGACGGGTCGAGCGGGGCAAGGAACTCGAAGTTCGCGCCCGAGAAGATCTGCGGCTGGAAATGGGCGCCGTCGCCGATGAAGAGGCGCGTCGTGTCCTTGTAGAGGAAGCCGGGAAAATAGGCCTGGAGGTGGAAGTTCAGCGGCTCATTGGCCCAAACCGTTTGGTCGCGCCGGTAGAGGATGCGCCGGTATCCGTCGTAGTCGAGATCGGCGATCGGCTGCGGCAGGTCGCGCGCCGGCTCGGCGAAGGGCTGGGCGGCGCGCGCGCGCATCGCGCTCGACAGGGCGTCGAAGGAAAAGGCGTTGAGATCCACCACGGTGGGCGGCACGGCCGGGGGCGGAGTGGGAGCGGCGGGTACCGGGGCGCCGGCGGGAGCCGGAGCGGGCTCCTGCGCCCGCGTGCGCTCGGCCCACAGGAGGGCCAGCGTGCCTCCCAATCCGTATTTCAAGGCCGTGCGGCGGGAGAACTGGGAGGATGTCGTCACGGAAAGGCAGAATCTTTTCTATCAACCGGCAAGGCCCTTAGCATAGGCAAAAAGCCGGCGCCTGCCTAGATTGGCTCGCTCGTCGTGCCTAACGCAGCCGGCGCAGTTTGGCGGATAGGAGCGTGTCGGCCTCGCCGAGCGAGCGAAGGAGCGCCTCGCGCTTTTCGGGCGGCACCGCGCTCGAAAGCTCTACCTCCAGCTTGTCCCAAAGCTCGGTCACGCGCCTGCGCAGCGCCTCGCCGGCGGGCGTCAGCATCACCATGGTGCGCCGGGCGTCTTCCCGGTGCGAGGCGCGCTCCACCAGTTTCTTCTCCATCAGCCGGTCCAGCATCTTGGACACGGTGGAAGGGCGCACGGCCAGCTGGTCGGCCAGCGCCGAGACGCTGATCGGCACGCCCGGCTCGACACGGGCCAGAAGCTGGTCCTGACCGGGATGGAGGTCGAGCTCCATCAGAAGAAGGGACAGAAAGGCCCGTGTGGACTTGGAGATGGACAGAAGGTGCTGCACCAGGCCGACCTGCCCGTTCGGCAGCACGGGGGCGGGCAGGGCATCGTCTGCGGACCGAAGAAGGGGTTCGTTCATCTTCCATCTTGTGAGGGAAGGAAGCGACCGGCGTCTTTAAACTATTTGTAAGTTGGGCAAATAAATTTAACCTTTCCAACCGCGACGGATCGCGCGCCTCGGGTTCCGATCGATACCGCGCGGCGGATCGTCTCCGTTCGAGGAACGGTCGGTCGCCCTTCCGATCGCGCGCCCGGACGGCATATAGGAGCGGAAAGCTCCGGCGTGTCGGCTCCTGGCCACGCGGCGGCGCGCGACGATGCCGAGAGCGTCCGCGACGCAAGGCGGGGCGGTCAGGTGGGCCTGCCGGCCTCGTCCGGTCCCGACGGGAAGCGACATGCCATGAGGTCGATCGAGTATATCGAGCCGCCGCCGAACTGGACGCCGGACGAGCGACCGACGCTTCCCGGCTCTCCGGCCACGCCCTATCACCGCCCGCCGGTGCGGCTCGCCTATATGGCGGTGGGGCTTCTCGTCGGCATCACCGGGGGGCTCGGCAACGCGCTCGTGACCGCCAACCTCCCGCAGATCCAGGGCGATCTCGGGCTGACGCCGGCGGAAGGCGCCTGGCTGCCGGCCGCCTACTTCATGGTCAACGTGTCCTCCAACCTCCTCTTGTTCAAATGCCGCCAGCAGTTCGGCATCCGGCGCTTCGCGGAGGTCGGGATCATCGCCTATGTGCTCGTCACGGTGCTGCACCTCCTGGCCAACGACTACGCGACCGCGCTCTTCGCACGCGCGGCGAGCGGCTTTGCCGCAGCGCCCTTGAGTTCGCTCGGCTTCTACTACACGCTCCAGGCCTTTCCGAAGCGCTTCGTCGGCGCGGCGCTGTGCATCGGCTTCGTCCTGTCCCAACTCGCGACCCCGATCGCCTGGATCGTGTCGCCGCCCCTTCTCGACATCGCCGATTGGCGTGGGCTGTATCTCTTCGAGCTCGGCATGGCGCTCCTGTCCATGGCGGCGGTGGTGGTGCTGAAGCTGCCGCCGGGCATGCGCATCCGCGTCTTCGAGCCGCTCGACATCCTGACCTTCGCGCTGGCCGCGCCCGCCTTCGCGTGCCTCGCCGCGGTCCTCTCGCAGTGGCGGGTGGAATGGTGGGCGGACCAGCCGTGGATGGCCTATGCGCTGATCGCGGCCATCCTGCTTCTGGCCGCTGCCTTCTTCGTGGAGCACCACCGGCGCTTTCCGATGATCCAGACGCGCTGGCTCGGCGCGTCCGAGGTGCTGCGCTTCACCTTCGGCGCCCTGATGCTGCGCTTTCTCCTGTCGGAGCAGACCTATGCGGCCACGGGCCTCCTGCGCACGCTCGGCATGGGGCCCGACCAGCTTCGCCCGCTTTATGTCGTGATCCTCGCCGGAACGGCGATGGGTGCGCTGACATCCGCGGTGCTGTTTTCGCCCAAGCGGATCCTGTGGCTCCTCGCCGCCTCCGTGGTGCTGATCGTCGCGGCGAGCTGGATGGACCAGAGCGCGACGAGCCAGACGCGCCCGCACGACCTGTTCGCCAGCCAGTTCGTCATTTCGCTCGCCGCCGGGATGTTCGTCGGGCCGCTCCTACTCACGGGAATGACGCGCGCGCTGGCCAGGGGCGCGGACTACGTGATCACCTTCGTGATCCTGTTTTCCCTGACGCAGAGCCTCGGCGGTCTCCTCGGCCCGGCCGTCTACGGAACGTTCCAGCAGTATCGCGAACACGAATATTCCGCCGCCATCACGGCCGGCGTCGATCCGACCGATCCCGTAGTCGCCCAGCGTCTGCAGCGCCAGAACCAGATCTATGCCGCGACGATCACCGATCCGGTGCTGCGCGCGGCGCAGGGGCGCGCGCAACTGGCACAGACCGCCACGCGCGAGGCCAACGTGCGCGCCTACAACGATGTCGTCACCCTGAACACCGCGATCGCCGTGGCCTTTCTCGGCTGGTCGATCTTCCGCATTCTTGCCGTGCGCCGCCAGGAACGCCTGGCCGCGCGCGCGAACCCCGCTTGAGGACCGGTCCCATCATGGACGATATGCAGACCCCGACGAAACCCAGCCAAGCCGACGAGGCCGCGCGGCAGGAGGCGGCGGAGCGCGAGGCCATGCAGGGACGCGTCAGCGAACTGGCCACCGACGCGACGCCGGTGGTCGCACGCACGGCCGAGCCCCCCGCGCCCGCGCCGGAGCCCGCTTCCACCTCGGCGCCCGCTGCCGTGCCCGTCGAGGCCCCCAAGAAGCTGAAGCCGAAGCGCGCCACCGTGTTCTGGATGGCGCTGGTGGCCTTGGTCGCCGTCGGCATCATCCTCTACGCCTGGCGCCTCGGCCCCTTCGCCGGCCCGGTGGTCTCGACCGAGAACGCCTATGTGCGCGGGCAGATCACCGTTCTCGCGCCGCAGGTCAACGGCTATGTCACCGACGTCCTGGTGCGCGACTTCGCCCATGTGAAGGCGGGCGACCCCTTGGTGAAGATCGACGACCGGATCTATGCGCAGGCCGTGGCTCAGGCGGAAGCCGCCTTCGCCCAGGCCGAGGCCGCGCTCGACAACAACCGGCAGACCGTGGCGCAGAACCGGGCCGAGATCGTCGCCAAGCAGGCCGCGCGCGCCCAGGCCGGCGCCGAGCTGGAGCGCGCCAAGGCCGATGCCGCGCGCGCGGGCGCCCTGTCACGCGACGGGTTGAAGCCCCAGTCGGAAACCGACCAGGTCGTGGCGACCTTGCGCACCGCCGAGGCCGGCATCGCCTCGGCGGACGCGGCCGTGTCCATCGCAAGGGAGGTGCTCCGCTCGACGGAGGTGTCGCGAAAGGGGCTGGAAGCCAGCGTCCAATCCGCGCAGGCGCAGATCGATCTCGCCCGCATCAACTTCGGCAACACGGTGGTCCATGCCCCACGCGACGGGCAGATCAGCGAGGCCTCCGTTCGCCCGGGGCAATACGTGTCCGCCGGCTCGCAGCTGATGTTCCTGGTGCCCGACACGCTGTGGGTGGTGGCGAACTTCAAGGAAACGCAGGTGCACTACGTCGCCGTCGGGCAGCCGGCGAGCTTCAGCGTGGATGCGCTCGGCAGGCGCCTGTTCCGGGGCCGCGTCGTCGAGATCGCACCGGCCACGGGCTCGGAGTTCAGCGTGCTTCGGGCCGACAATGCCAGCGGCAACTTCACCAAGGTGGTGCAGCGCCTGCCCGTTCGCATCGCGATCGACGGGGGCCAGGGTGAGGCGGAACGGCTGCGCCCGGGCATGTCGGTGGTGGCCCATGTGGACACGACCGGCGCCGCCCCCGAGGCCGGGTCCGGCTGGGCGGAGCGCGGGCTGCAGGCCTTGCGGGAATGGAAGACGGACGCGTTCGGTCGGTAGCCGGCGCCCGATCGAGGCTGGAACACCGGTAGCGATCCCGGCATTGCGCTCTCGAACTGCCCCTGGCGGGCAGCATCCGTTTCCGGGAGAGATTCATGAAGACCCTATTGGCAGCGGCCGCGCTGACGATGTTGTCCACGGCCGCCTTCGCGCAGGCCTCGCCGCAGGATTTTGCCAAGATGGCCGCGTCCGGCGGCCTCTACGAGATCCAGTCGAGCGAGATGATCCTGAAGGACGGGTCGGCAAGCGCCGAGGTGAAGGCCTTCGCCGAGCAGATGGTGGCCGACCACACCAAGGCGGGGGCCGACCTGAAGGCGGCCGCGCAAAAGGCCGGCGTCGACGTGCCTGCGGCCCCGGCTTCCAAGGAAGCCACCAAACTGAAGCAGCTCGGCGAGGCGCCGGCGGCCGAGCGCGAAAAGCTCTACCTGACGCAGCAGCGGCTGGCCCACAACGACGCGGTGGTCCTTCACCGCGCCTATGCGGCGTCGGGCACCGACCCGAACCTCAAGGCCTATGCCGAGAAGGTCGTGCCGATCATGGAAGAGCATTCCACCCATGTCGACAAGCTGCAGGCCGACATGGCGAAATAGGCCTTCGATCGAGAAGACCGAACGCGAAGCCTCGTTTCCCCAGGGGAAGCGGGGCTTTTTGCTGGCGAACCCTTCCTTTCGGTCGTGCCTTGCGAAGTTTTGCCATCAGTCGATGAACCGGCACTCGTTTCGAACGGTTCCAGACAGCGGACCTCGCTCGCTCCCCGAAAGGAACGGTTCCATGGCCTATCTGACCTATCGCCCCGAGATCGAAACGCCCGAGCCGGACGAGGTCGAAACGATCCGCGGCATCATCGAAGGCATGACCCGACAGTCGCAGACGGTGGAAAAGCGCGAAGGCCACGCGGTGCGTGCCAGCCATGCCAAGAGTTCGGCGCTCGCGGTCGGACGCCTCACCGTGCATGCCGACCTGCCGCGCGAGCTGGCGCAAGGGCTTTTCGCCGCGCCCGGCGCTTACGACGTCGCGATCCGCTTCGCGCAAGGGCCGGGCGAAACGCTCAAGGACAGCGTTTCCACCCATCGCGGCATGGCCATCAAGGTGTTCGGCGTCCGAGGGGAGAAGCTGCCGGGGCACGGGCAAGCGACGCAGGACTTCGTTCTGGCCTCCGGGCCGACCTTCCCGTCCGGCACCGCCAGCGGCTTCCTGCGCGACGAGAAGCCGCTGGCGGCGGGTGCCGGCGCGCCGGAGGCGATGAAGAGCGCGGTGTCCTCGATCGCGCGCAACGTCAACCGCGTGCTCCAGGCGGTCGGCACGCAAAGCCCCAAGGCCGACTTCTTCGGCCACCCGTTCAGCCATCCCCTGTCGGAGCCCTATTACAGCCAGGCGCCGCTGCGCTACGGAGAGTATGTCGCCAAGATCGCGGCCTTTCCCGCGAGCGACGCGCAGGAAAAGCTGGCGGGCGAGACGATCGACACGTCCGAGGATCCGGACGCCTTCCGCCATGCCACGAGCCGCTTCATCGCGGAAAACGAGACGCGGTTCGATCTGCGCGTCCAGCTCTGGACGGATTCGCGCACGCAACCGATCGAGGATGCCTCGGTGGAATGGCCGCAAGCGGAATCGCCGTTCATCTCGGTCGCCACGATCGCGGTTCCGCCGCAGGAGGCGTATTCGGCGGCGCGCCAGCGCTATTTCGACGAGGTCATGTCGTTTCGCCCGGCCCACAGCTTGGCTGCCCATCGCCCGCTCGGCTCGGTGATGCGCGCGCGGCTGAAAGTGTACGAGGCGCTGTCCGACTTCCGCCACCGCGAGAACGGCGTGCGCGCCGAGGAGCCGGAGGATGTGTCGCAGATTCCGGCCTGACACGCGTCGCGGCCCCGGCGCCTCAGCCGATCCGCATGCGCGCGAGGAGCCCGTCGCGGTGGACGAAATGGTGCCGGACCGCGCCTGCCACATGCAGCGCGACGAGCGCTAGGAGCACCCAAGCCAGCGTGCCGTGGATCTGGAACAGGCGGTCGCCGAGATCCTCGTCCATCGGGAGGATCTCGGGCAGGGGAAGGCCGAAGGCGCGCACCACGTCCCCCGTCGCGGCCGACGCCGCCCAGCCGAGAAGCGGCATGGCGACGAGGAGCAGGTAGAGCGCGCCCTGGACGGCAGCCGCCAGCCACCGCTCCCAGGCCGGTATGCCGGGCGGGATCGGCTCGACCTTATGGGTCAGCCGCCACACGAGGCGGGCGATGACGACCGCGAGGAGAAGGAGGCCGAACGAGCGGTGCCAGTCCACCAGCGCGGCGCCGAGATCGCTCGGGCCGAGCGCTTCAAAGGTCCAGGCCAGAGCGAACATCGCCACCAGAAGCGCCGCGCTCGCCCAGTGGAGGCGGCGCAGTGCGAGGGGTAGGGGGGCGGCGCCGTTGGGCGCGGAAGCGTCTGGCATCGGGGAAACCTCGAAGGGGGAATGAGCGTTCCTGCGTCCGAGAATGCCTCAAGAATGCCGCGTCCGCATCCCAGCTTCGATCGAACGTTCGTTTCCACCCCGGCCATCGGTCGGACCAACTCCCCCGAGGACATCTATGCGCCAGCTTTCCCTTCCGATCGCCGCCGCCGCCTTCGCCCTCCTTTCGGCCTATCCGGCGCTCGCCGCCGAGACCGTTTCCGTCGAGCTTTTGGGCGAGCGGGGCGGGGCGATGTCGATCAAGCTCGACAAGTCGAGTGTTCCGGCCGGCGAGGTGACGTTCCAGGTCGCCAACGTCGCCAAGAACACGCCGCACGAGATGGTGGTGGTCAAGGTCGACAAGGCCGGTCAGCGCCTTGAGGTCGATCGCGCGACCAACCGCGTCGACGAATCCAAGCTCGATTCCAAGGGCGAGGTGTCCAACCTCAAGGCTGGCCAGGACGGGACGCTGACCGTCAATCTCGCGCCCGGCTCTTACGAGCTGATCTGCAATCTCAAGGGCCACGTCATGGCCGGAATGGTCGTGTCCTTCACCGTGACGGGCTGACGCGCGGCGGCGCGAGGACCCAAGCGGCGGGGGCGCCTTCGCCCTCGCCGCTACTTCTCCTTGATCGCCTCCATCGCGACGTTGGTGGAGGTGCTGGCCACGAAGGGCAGGTTGGAGATGGTTTCGCCCAAGACTTCGCGGTAGCGCCGGATGTCGCGGGTGCGCACCTTCAGGAGATAGTCGAAGCGGCCGGCGATGAGGTGGCATTCCTCCACCTCGCGGATCCGCTTCACCGCCGCGTTGAAGGCGAAGAGCGCGTCTTCCTTGGTGGAGGACAGCTTGACCTCGGCGAAGGCCACATGGTCGAGCCCGATGCGCGACGGATTGATCACCGCCTTGAACCCGTCGATGAACCCGTCCTCGATGAGCCGGCGGAAGCGGTTCTGGCAGGGCGTCTTGGACAGGCCGACGCGCGCGGCGAGTTCCGTCACCGAGATGCGCCCCTCGGCCCCCAGGATCTCGAGGATCTTGCGATCGAAGGCGTCCAGATCGCCTGTCTTGGGGATTTCCATGGGCGTTTCGCCTGTTTCGGAACTTTCGATAAGTTCATACGGCCTTTTCGAGGCCCAAGACAGGGCGGATCGTCACCAAGCGGCATCCTATATTGAGGCATGAGCGCCGGCGCTCTTTCGCACCGGCACCGTTTCGCCCGATCGGATCGCCCATGTCGCACCAACCCGCTCCCGCCCCGCTGGCCGATTTCGAGACGCCGTTCCAGAATTTCGCCCCGCCGATCCGGACGCCCAGCGCCCTGCGCCGGGCGATCACGGCAGCCTATCGCCGCCCCGAACCCGAGTGCCTGCCGCCCCTGGTGGAAGCGGCGCGTCTGCCCGAATCCCTACGCGGCCCGGTGGCCGACACGGCCCGGCGCCTGATCGAGGCCCTGCGCGCCAAGCACAAGGGTTCGGGCGTCGAGGGCCTGGTGCGCGAATACTCGCTGTCGAGCCAGGAGGGCGTCGCGCTGATGTGCCTCGCCGAAGCGCTGCTCCGCATCCCCGACACGGCGACGCGCGATGCCTTGATCCGCGACAAGATCTCCGGCGGCGACTGGACCTCCCATATCGGCGGCGGGCGCTCGCTCTTCGTCAACGCGGCGACCTGGGGCCTCGTCGTCACCGGCAAGCTGACGGCGAGCGTCGAGGAGCGCTCGCTGTCGGCCGCGCTCACCCGCCTTGTCGCGCGCGCCGGCGAGCCTGTGATCCGGCGCGGCGTCGACATGGCGATGCGCATGATGGGCGAGCAGTTCGTCACCGGCGAAACGATTGGCGAGGCGCTGGAGCGGGCCAAGCCTCTGGAAGCGCGGGGCTTCCGCTATTCCTACGACATGCTGGGCGAAGCGGCGACGACGGCCGCGGACGCGGCTCGCTACAACCGCGACTACGAGAACGCCATCCACGCCATCGGCCGGGCGTCGGGCGGGCGCGGCGTCGTGGAAGGCCCGGGCATCTCGATCAAGCTTTCCGCCCTCCATCCGCGCTACGTCCGGGCGCAAGGCGCCCGCGTCATGACGGAGCTTCTGCCGCGCATGAAGGCGCTCGCGGTGCTGGCCAAGGGTTACGACATCGGCTTCAACATCGACGCCGAGGAAGCCGATCGGCTGGAACTGTCGCTGGACCTTCTGGAAAGCCTCGCGCTCGACCCCGATCTCGCCGGCTGGAACGGTCTCGGCTTCGTGGTCCAGGCCTATGGCAAGCGCTGCCCCTTCGCGATCGACTGGATCGTCGACCTCGCGCGTCGCTCGGGGCGGCGCATCATGGTGCGCCTCGTCAAGGGCGCCTACTGGGACGCCGAGATCAAGCGGGCGCAGCTCGAAGGGCTCGAAGGCTTCCCCGTCTACACCCGCAAGATCCACACCGACGTCGCCTATCTCGCCTGTGCCAAGAAGCTCATCGCCGCGCCGGACGCCGTGTTCCCACAGTTCGCCACCCACAACGCGCAGACGCTGGCGGCGATCTACCATCTCGCCGGACCGCGCTTCGTGCCGGGCGACTACGAGTTCCAGTGCCTCCACGGCATGGGCGAGCCGCTCTACGACGAGGTCGTCGGCCGCGCCAAGCTCGATCGCCCCGTGCGTATCTATGCCCCCGTCGGCACGCACGAGACGCTGCTCGCCTATCTCGTGCGTCGCCTCCTGGAGAACGGGGCGAACTCCTCCTTCGTGAATCGCATCTCGGACCCCGGCGTCCCCGTGGCCGACCTCGTGGCCGATCCGGTGGAGACCGTGGCTGCCCAGGATCCCGTTGGCGCGCCGCACGCGGCCATCGCTGCGCCGGCCGCGCTGTTCGGCGCCGAGCGATCGAACTCCGCCGGGCTCGACCTGTCGAACGAGAGGATACTGGACGCGCTCGGCACCGAGCTTCAAACAAGCGCCGCGACCTTCCTGAGCGCGCGCCCCCTTCTGGTGAGTGGCGAAGGGGAGGGCGCGCGGCGCGCGATCCTGAACCCTGCCGATCATCGCGACGCGGTGGGCGAGGTGTTCGAACTGGACGCCGGAAGCGCTGCCGCGATCCTCGTCGCCGCGCGCCAGGCCGCCCCCGCCTGGGGCGCCGTTGCGCCCCCCAAGCGCGCCGCGTGCCTGGAGCGGGCGGCCGACCGGATGCAGGAGCGCATGCCCGCCCTGATGGGGGTCGTGATGCGGGAAGCCGGCAAGTCGGCGGCCAATGCGGTCGGCGAGGTGCGTGAGGCGATCGACTTCCTGCGCTACTACGCGGCCGAGGCGCGGCGCACGCTGGGCCCGGCGCAGGCCCCGCTCGGGCCCGTGGTCTGCATCAGCCCGTGGAACTTCCCGCTCGCCATCTTCACCGGTCAGGTCGCCGCCGCGCTCGTCGCGGGCAATCCGGTGGTGGCCAAGCCCGCCGAGGAAACGCCGCTCATCGCGCATGAGGCCGTGCGCATCCTGCACGAGGCGGGCGTGCCCGCCGGCGCCTTGCAGTTCGCGCCGGGCGACGGGCGCCTCGGCGCCGCGCTGGTGGCCGTCGCCGAGACGACCGGGGTGATGTTCACCGGCTCGACCGAGGTCGCCAAGGCGATTCAGGGGCAGCTGGCCGAGCGCCTGTCCGCGGCGGCCAAGCCGATCCCGCTGATCGCGGAAACCGGCGGGCAGAACGCGATGATCGTCGATTCCTCCGCGCTTGCCGAGCAGGTGGTCGGCGACGTGATCGCGTCCGCCTTCGATTCGGCCGGCCAGCGCTGTTCGGCGCTGCGCGTCCTCTGCCTGCAGGAGGACGTCGCCGAGCGCATCCTCCTGATGCTGAAAGGGGCGCTCCGGGAGCTTGCCATCGGGCGAACCGACCGCTTGGCCGTCGATATCGGCCCGGTCATCTCGGCCGAGGCCAAGGCGGGCATCGAGGCGCATGTCGAGCGCATGCGCGGGCTCGGGCGGCGCGTCGAGCGGATCGAGCTGCCGGCGGAAACCGCCGAAGGCACGTTCGTCGCCCCGACGATCGTCGAGATCGGCTCGCTCGGCGATCTCGAGCGCGAGGTGTTCGGGCCGGTGCTCCACGTCGTGCGCTTCCGCCAAGGCGAGATGGACCGGCTGGTCGATGAAATCAACGCGTCGGGCTACGGGCTGACCTTCGGCCTCCACACGCGTCTCGACGAGACGATCGCGCGTGTCACCGGCCGGATCGCGGCCGGCAATCTCTACGTCAACCGCAACGTCATCGGCGCTGTGGTCGGCGTCCAGCCGTTCGGCGGGCGCGGGCTGTCGGGCACCGGGCCGAAGGCCGGCGGCCCGCTCTATCTCGGCCGGCTGGTCACGCAGGCGCCGGCGGCGCTGGAGCCCCCGGCCAGTTCCCCCGATCCGGCGCTCGCCGACTACGCGCGCTGGCTTGAGCGGAAGGGTTTGAGCGCCGAGGCGGCGCGCGCGCGCGCCGAGGGCGAGCGCTCGCATCTCGGTTTGTCGAAAGAACTCGCCGGCCCGGTCGGCGAAACCAACCTCTATGCCCTTCACCCGCGCGGGCGCATCCTCGCCCTGCCCGAAACGGCGGAAGGGCTGCGCCGGCAGCTGGCGGCGGTGCTGGCGACGGGCAACACGATGGTGGTCGACGCCGCGCCGGTCCTGCGCGAGGCGCTGGCGGACCTGCCGGCTTCCGTGCAAGGCCGCCTGTCCTTCGGGCCAGTATCAGGTGCCTTCGCCGGTGCGCTGGTGGAGGGCGAGGGCGAGCGGGTGCGCGAGGCGAACCGGCGGATCGCCGCGTTCGAGGGTCCGCTGGTGCTCGTCCAGTCGGCGAGCGCGGCCGAGCTTTCGAGCGAGGCGTCGCCTTATTGCCTGAACTGGCTGCTGGAGGAGGTCTCGACCTCGATCAACACGGCGGCGGCCGGCGGCAATGCCAGCCTGATGAGCATCGGCTGACGGCCGGCCTCGTTTCTATCCCATCCGCTCGGAGGCGTAGCCTCCGGGGGAGGCGGGAAACACCACCGTGCTGGAGCCGTTCAGGAAGGTGCGGTGGTGGATATGGGCATGGATGGCGCGCGACAGGACCTGCGCCTCGACGTCGCGCCCGATGGTGACGTAGTCCGCCGCCGACTGGGCGTGGGTGACGCGCGCCACGTCCTGCTCGATGATCGGCCCTTCGTCGAGGTCGGCCGTCACGTAGTGCGCCGTCGCCCCGATCAGCTTCACGCCGCGCTCGTAGGCCTGTTTGTAGGGGTTGGCGCCCTTGAACGAGGGCAGGAACGAGTGGTGGATGTTGATGATGCGCCCCGACATCTTGTTGCACATCGCGTCCGACAGGACCTGCATGTAGCGCGCGAGCACGATCAGTTCGGTACCCGCGCTTGTCGCGATCTCCAGGATCCGCGCTTCCGCCTGAGGCTTGTTGTCCCGGGTCACCGGCACATGGTGGAAGGGGATGTCGTGGTTCACCACGAGCTTCTGGTAGTCGAGATGGTTGGACACGACGCCCACGATCTCGATCGGCAGCGCCCCGATGCGCCAGCGGTAGAGGATGTCGTTGAGGCAATGGCCGAAGCGCGACACCATCAGGAGCACCTTCATGCGCGCGCTCGCGTCGAAGAACTCGTGGGCCATGGAAAAGGGCGCGGCGATCGGGGCGAAATCGCGCCGAAGGGCCTCGAGGCCCACGCCTTCTTCCGACCGGAAGCCGACGCGCATGAAGAAGCGCCCGGTTTCGAGATCGTCGTACTGCGCCGAATCCACGATGTTGCAACCCCGATCCGCCAGATAGGTCGAGATCGCGGCGACGATCCCGCGCGTCGTGGGGCAGGAAACGGTCAGGACGAACTGTTGCATGGCTCTCTTCGCGGCTCGGGGTGGGCTTTGGATCTTCCCTGCCATGCCGGGGCGCGGCGCGACAAGGCCTACGGGGCGCTCGGCGCCCCTCTCAGACGGCCTGGAGAACGCGCTCGCGCCGGGGCTCCCAGGCGAAGCTCGGCCGGGTCTGCGGCCGGCCGACGAGATAGCCCTGGATGTCGGTGCAGCCGAGGCCGCGCAGCGTCTCGAACTGCTCGGGCGTTTCGACGCCCTCCGCCGTGGTGGCGATGTTCATCGTGTTGCCGATCTGGATGATCGCCGCGAGCAGGCTTTTGGACCGTTCGTCGGCATGCGCGTCCATGACGAAGGAGCGGTCGATCTTGAGACGGTCCAGCGGGAATTCGCGCAGGTGCCCGAGCGAGGAATAGCCCGTGCCGAAATCGTCCATCGCGATCTTCACGCCGAGCGCGGCGACCGAGCGAAGCACGTCGGCGATGCGCGCGCCGTCTTCGACGATCGCGGTTTCGGTCAGTTCGATCTCCAGCCGGTAGGGCGGCAGGCCGCTTGCGGCGAGCGCGCGGGTGAGATCGCCGAGGAGACGCGGCGAGGACAGCTGCACGGGCGAGACGTTGACCGCGACATAGGTGTCCTCGCCCCAGCGCGCCGCCTCCCGGCAGGCTTCCTCCAGGATCCAGCGCCCGATCGGCACGATCTGCCCGCTTTCCTCCGCGATCGGGATGAAGCGGGCGGGGGACACGTTTCCGCGCGTGGGATGGTCCCAGCGCAGCAGCGCTTCGAAACCGACGATCCGGTCCTCGGACAAGTTCAGGATCGGCTGATAGGCGAGGTGGAATTCGCCCGCCTCCAGCGCCGTGCGCAGATCCGCCTCGATCGTCTGGTTCTCGGCCACGGCTTCCAGCATGCCGGGGCGGTAGAACGTGGCTCGCCCGCGCCCCTCGTGCTTCGACGTATAGAGCGCGATGTCGGCCATCTGGAGGAGCTGCGTCGTGTCGCGCGCGCCCTGCGCCGCGCAAAGGCCGATGCTGCAGCTGACCGAGACGGTGACGTCGCCGAGATGAAACGGCTCGGCGGCGGCTCGGAGGATGGCCTCGGCCAGCTCGTCCGTCCGCCGCTCGTCGCCGCGAACGATCACGGCCAGCTCGTCGCCGCCCAGCCGCGCGGCAAAGCTTGCAGGGCCGATCAGGCCGCCGACGCGCTCGGCCATCGCCAGGAGGAGCCGGTCGCCCGTCGCGTGGCCGTGGCTGTCGTTGATCGCCTTGAAGCGGTCGAGATCGATCAGGAGCAGCGTGAAATCGGCCGAGCGGGCGAAGCCGTCCTCCAGTCGCCCTTGGAAGGCGCGCCGGTTGCCGAGCCTCGTGAGCGGATCCACGAGGGCCATCTCCTCGGCGCGGTGGCGGGCTTCGCGCTCGCGCGTCACGTCGTCGAAGGTGATGACGGTGCCGTCCGCGCCCGCGGCGCGGACCTCGACGCGAAAGACGCGCGCTTCGTCCGGGGCGTAGTCGAAGCTCCGCTCGTGCCGGGGGTCGACCCATTCGCGGAAGCGGGCCAGCGCCAGCGCTTCGCGCTCCGGCGGCCAGCCGAGCTTCCGGCCGAAGGCGGCGATCATCGCATCGGGCGTCATGCCCGCCGCGATCGTGCCGGGCGACAGGCGGTAGAGTTCGAGATAGCGACGGTTGAAGAGCTGCAGGCGGCCTCCAGCGTCGAAGCACAGGAGCCCGTTCGACATGTTGTCGAGCGCGGTGGCGAGCACGGCCGAATGGGCGCGCTCCTGCGCCTCGAAACGGCGCGCGGCGCGCACGGCCGCGAGCGTGGCCACCAGGAGAACGGTGGCGGTGGCCAGGATCACCTGCATCAGGACCCCCTTCTCGCGCGGGTCGGCAGGCGCCGCGCCCAGAAGGGTGATCTCGGTTCCCATGGACGACACGAAATGCGCGCTCGAAACGGCCGCCACGAACAGGATCCAGTTCGTCGTGACCGAGCCCCGGCAGGCGGGATGGGTCCGCGCCAGCATCAGGCTCGCGGCGCCGATCGCCGCGCCCATCGCGGCCGGCCCGAACGCCGGCCGGATCAGGCATCCCTGGAGCGCTGTCATGCCCATATGATGGACCCCTGCGATGCCGAGGCCCGCCGCCGCGCCGAGCGCGAGCCGCCCGAGGGGGCGCTCCACGCGGGCCGAAAGGGCGAGCGGCAGACCGACCAGAAGAAGGGCCAGCCCGGCGGAGGCTGCGATCGTCTTCGAGTCGTAGTCGAAGACGATGTCCGGCCGGAAGCCGAGAATGGCGACGTAATGCGTGGTCCAGACGGTGAGGCTGGCCACCGTCGCGCTGCCTCCGATCCAGACGAGGCTGCGGGTCGACGCGCGTCCGCGCACGGGACGGGCGAGAAGGGTCGCCGTCAGCCAGCCGCCGATCAGGCAGATGACGAGCGCGACCCAGAGAAAGTCGGCTGCGGTGGATGGGACGAGAAACACGAGCGAGGATGCCATGGGCTGGGTCGATACTTTCGGCAACTCCTTCCATCTTGCGTTGCAAGCGTTAATCCCGTGTTCGACCGACGCGTATCGTCGCAGGCTTTTTCACCTCATGCGAGTGCCTCGC
Source organism: Aureimonas sp. ME7 (assembly GCF_903970965.1). Classification (GTDB taxonomy): domain Bacteria; phylum Pseudomonadota; class Alphaproteobacteria; order Rhizobiales; family Rhizobiaceae; genus Aureimonas. Next base: position 136,215 of record NZ_CAJCKW010000001.1, read on the forward strand.
TTCGTTTTCAGCTGAAGCGCCGGGCGCCGGCGACGCAGGCGACCACGCCGAGCGCCGCCGCGACCATGGCGGGGGCGATCGGCTCGCCGAGCACGAGCGCGGCGAGCCCGAGGCCGAAGAAGGGCTGGAGGAGCTGCAGCTGGCTGACGCCCGCCACGCCGCCGAGCGCAAGCCCCCGGTACCAGAACACGAAGCCGAGGAGCATGGAAAACAGGGACACGTAGGCGAGGCCGCCCCAGGCGGAGGCACCGATCCCCGCCCAATCGTCCGGCCGTGTCGCGATGGCGATCGGCACGCTCGCGGGCAAGGACAGGACCAGGGCCCAGGAAATCACCTGCCAGCCGCCGAGGCGCCGCGACAGGGCGGCGCCTTCCCCGTAGCCGTAGCCGCACGCGAGAACCGCCGCCGCCATGAGCGCGTCGCCCCGCAGGGTGCCCGGCCCCCCGCCGGCCAGCGCGAAGCCGGACACGACGAGGGCGCCCAGACCCGCGAAGAGCCAGAACGGGGCACCCGGCCGCTCGGCCCCGCGCACGGTCGCCAGGAGTGCCGTCGCCAGCGGCAGGAGCCCCACGAAGACGATCGAGCGGCCGGCCGGAATGTGCTCGAGCGCCAGCGCGCTCAGAAGCGGAAAGCCGACCACGACGCCGAGCGCCACGCCTAGGAGCGGGGCGAGGTCGGAGCGCCCCGGCCGGCGCTCGCCCAGCATCGCGATGAGCCCCGCGCCGACCAGCGCAGCGATCACCGCCCGGGCGCCCGTCAGGAACAAGGGCGAGAAGCCGGCGAGCGCGAGGCGCGTGGCCGGCAGCGAGCCGCTGAAGATCACGACGCCCAGGAGCCCGCTGCCCCATCCCCTCGTCGATCCCCCTCGTTCCATGGCTCGTCCCCGTTTCGCTGAAGCGCCGGGGCGGGTCTAGCCATCGCGCGCGGGATCGGCCAGAAACGGTTCGGTACGATCGAGCCGAACCGTATGGGTCGATCCGCCCATACGCGGACGAACGGAGGAGGGGAGATTGGAGCGGGAAGGGGCCGGTCCTGCCACGCGCACGGGCGCGGTGATGGACGCGATCCGGCGGCGCATCGCCACGCGCGCGCTCCTGAGCGGCGATCGGCTGCCGTCGATCCGAGGGCTCGCCGCCGCGATGCGCGTTTCGCCCTCGACCGTGGTGGAAGCCTACGACCGGCTGGCCGCAGAGGGACTGATCCGGGCGCGGCCGGGCTCCGGCTTCTTCGTTTCGGACGCGGCGGTGCCGCTCGTGCTGGCGACCGCGCCGGACCCGGTCGAGCGTGCGATCGACCCGTTCTGGGTGTCGCGCCAGTCGCTGGACGCCGGGCCGGAGATCGCGCGGCCGGGTTGCGGCTGGCTGCCGCCGGACTGGATGCCGGTGGGCGCGCTGCGCCGCGCGGCACGCTCCCTCTCCCGCGCGCCGGATGCCGTGTTGACGGACTACGGGCCGGTGCGAGGGTGCCTGCGCCTTCGCGCCCATCTCGCCCGCCGTTTCGCCGCCGAGGGGCTGAATGCCGGGCCGGACGACATCCTCCTGACCGGGTCGGGCACGCAGAGCCTCGATCTCGTCTGCCGGCTTCTCCTTCGCCCCGGCGACACGGTGCTGGTGGACGATCCCTGCTACTTCAACTTCCGCGCGATCCTCGCCGCGCACCGGGTGGCGGTGGTGGGCGTGCCGATGACCGCCGCGGGGCCCGACACGGACCGCTTCGCCGAGATCGCGGCCGCGCACCGTCCAAGGCTCTACCTGACGAATTCCGCCCTCCACAATCCGACGGGCGCGACGCTCATTGCCCCCGTCGCCCATCGCGTCCTCGTTCTTTGCGCCCGTCACGACATCACGGTGGTGGAGGACGAGGTCTTCGCGGACTTCGAGCCCGAGCCCTCCGTCCGGCTGGCGGTTCTGGGCGGGTCGCAGCGCGCGGTTCGCATCGGCTCGTTTTCCAAGACGCTGTCGGCGTCGGTGCGCTGCGGCTATGTCGCGGCTCGGCGCGACTGGATCGAGGGGCTGATCGACATCCAGGTCGCCACGAGCTTCGGGGGGCTCGCTCCGATGGCAGCCGAAATCGTGCACTCTGTCCTTGCCGACGGGAGCTATCGCAAGCACATGGAGGCGCTGCGCCGCCGCCTCGCCTATGCGAGGCGCGAGATCGGCGACCGGTTGGAGAATCTTGGCTACCGGCCGTTCCTGCGTCCACGCGGCGGCTTCACCCTGTGGTGCGAGGTGCCGGGGCCGGGAGGGGCGGCGAGCCTGGCGCGCGCCGCGCTGGAGCGGGGCGTCGTTCTGGCGCCGGGCGAAGTCTTCAGCGTGTCGGGCGAGGCCGGGCGCTTCATGCGCTTCAACGTCGCGCAGATGGGCGAGGCGCTCGTCTTCGAGGTTCTGGCGGAAGGTGCCGCCGCTGCAGAGAGCGTGCCGGACGCGCGCGCTACCCTATCATCGCCGGGATGATCTTCTTCACCGCCGACACCCATTTCAACGATCCGCGCGTCCTGCGCCTCGACCGCCGCCCCTTCGCCGACTTGGCAGCCCACGACGAGGCGCTGGTAGCGGGCTGGAACGCGGCGGTGGCCCCCAGCGACACGGTCTGGCATCTCGGCGACTTCGCGCGCGGGACGCCCGCTGAGGTGGACGTGCTTCTCGTCCGCCTGAACGGCACCAAGCACCTGATCGCCGGCAACAACGACGACGAGGCGACGCGCTCGCTCGCCGGCTGGGCGAGCATCAGTGATTACAGCGAGATCGAGGTGGACGGGCGCCGGCTGATCCTGTGCCATTATGCGTTTCGCACCTGGAACGGCATGGGGCGGGGCGCGATCGACCTTCACGGCCATTCGCACGGAAGGCTGAAGCCGATGACGCGGCAATACGATGTCGGCGTCGACGCCTTTCCGTTCCGGCCCGTCGCGCTGGACGAAATCCTGCGATCTCGCGCGCGGTCGCGAAAGGCGCTGGCGAACGGCTGAGGCAAGGATGGGCTCGGCGTCAGGCGACGCGCGCGTCCAGCGCGGCGAGGAGCCGGGCGGCGCGAAAGCGCGCGTTCTCCTCCGCGCCCTCGGGACGGGCGTCCTCCGGCGGGGCGGCCAGCCCGTCCGCGATCGCTTCGAGGCGCTCGCGGAAGGGGGCGTCGGCGAACCCGAGCTTGTCGCCGGCCCAGACCGCGTCATAGCGCACCCAGGCGCTGTCGTCGGCGAGCCCTCGCATCACCATGGCATGGACATCGGCGCTGTCGCTCGCCGGCTGTTCCATGAAGCGGATCGCCGTTTGGGCGACGCGGCGCACGAAGGGGCTTTCGTCCGAGAGGATGGTCGATTCGAGGATGGCGAGCGTCAGGTCCTTGTCCGGCCGATCGGCGAAGTCTCGGGCGAGCGCGAAGATGTCCGCCGGCATGGCAACGGGTTGGAGGCCGAGTTCCAGCGCGCGGTCGAGAAGATCCTCGTAGCCGCTTTCCTCCGGCTCGGGCGGTCGGGCGCGGTCGGCGAGGATCGCGCCGAGGCACCCGGCGCCGGCGAGCCCGAGCGCGATCAGCTCGCGTGTGCCGAACGCATCGGCCGCGCCCTCGCCGGTGATCGCGGCGGAGATGCCGAAGGGGATGAGGAAGAAGACGCCGGTGACGAGAAGCTGTATCAGATAGGTGACGGGCAGGCCGAGCGCGGTCTTCGCCCCGCCGTGGAGGCTCAAGGAGGCGCGCCACAGGCCCCGCTTCTGCCAGACATAGGCGATCGTCATGAAGACGGCGGCTGAAGGCGCGAACCAGGGCGACAAGCGCAGGGCGCCGGCCGCCACGATGGCGAGAATCATGACGGCAGCGAAAAGCTTCGTCGGCATGCGGGGACGCTCCGTTCGAGGCGCGGCGGGCGGAACCGGGGTCCGAACCCCAAGCCGATCCAATTCCCGGTTGTAGGTCGATCGGGCGATCCGGCCAGTCCCGATCGTTCAGCGCGCGCCCTTCACGCTCTCCTCCAGCCAGCTCCGGAACCGCGCGAAGGCGGGGCGCTCCGTGCTGCGGTCGGGGTAGACCAGCGTATAGGGGGCGGCGAGGCGCATGACGCGGGGCGACGCCAAGGTGAGGAGCCCGGCCTCCAGCTCGCGCCGGACTGCGAAGTCGGGCACCAGCGCGACGCCGAGCCCGGCGAGCGCCCCTTCCACCACGGTCGCGAACTGGTCGAAGCGGTGCCCGCGCAGGATGTCGCGCGCGTCGATGCCTGCTTCCCGAAACCATTCCAGCCACAGGGTCGGGCGCGTCGCCTGCTGGAGAAGGGGAAGGCGTAAGAGCGCGCTCGCGTCGGAAAGCGTGTCCTCCTCTATCAGGCGAGGGCTGGCGACGGCGAGGAGCCGGTCGTCCTCCAGCGCGAGCGATCCGAAGCCGGCGGGGCGCTGGTCGGTGCGCCGGATGGCGGCGTCGAACCCGTCGGTTTCCACTCCCCCGAACACGAGCCGGGCGGCGATGTTGAGGCTGATCGCGGGCTCGAGGCTGGAAAAGGCCTGGAGGCGCGGCACCAGCCAGCGCGAGGCGAAGGTCGGCAGGACGGCAAGGTTCAGGATCTCCGTGCGCCCGCCGAACGCCATGGTCTTCACAGTCGCTTCGTCCAGATGGCGCAGGATCGCCCTGGCGTCGGTCGCGAACAACCGGCCGGCGTCGGACGGGACGAGGCGCTTGCGAACGCGATGGAAGAGGGAAACGCCGAGCTTCTCCTCCAGGAGGGCGAGCGAGCGGCTGACCGTGCTCTGCGTCAGGGCCAGCGCCTCGGCGGCGCTCGTCACCGAGCCCTTTTCCATGCAGGCGACGAAGGCTTGGAGTTCGGAGATCGTCGGCTGGTAGCTCGTGCGCATGGGTGAGAAGTTCATCGAATTCTTCGATGAACTCAAGCGCTATCATCGTTTGCCCGGAAGGGTCGGCGGGGTTTAGGAAGGACACCACATATCGAAAGGGAGAAGCGAACCCATGTCCGCCCTGCCGACGCAAGATACCGAGCGCTCCGCATCCGCACCGTCCCCCGCCGCCTTCGACTGGGCCGATCCGTTCCGGTTGGAGGATCAACTCACCGAGGACGAGCGGCTGATCTTCGAGACGGCGAGCCAGTTCGCCGAGGAACGGCTTCGCCCTCGCATCGTCGATGCCTACCGAAACGAGACGACCGACCCGTCGATCTTCCGCGAGATGGGCGAGCTCGGGCTTCTCGGCGTGACGCTGCCGGCCGAGTTTGGCTGCGCCGAGGCGTCTTATGTCGCCTACGGGCTGGTGGCACGCGCGGTGGAGCGGGTGGATTCGGGCTACCGCTCGATGATGTCGGTCCAGTCCTCGCTCGTCATGTACCCGATCCACGCCTACGGGACGGCCGAGCAGCAGGCGAAGTATCTGCCGAGGCTCGCGTCCGGCGAATGGATCGGCTGCTTCGGGCTGACAGAGCCCGACGCCGGCTCCGACCCCGGCGGCATGCGCACGCGCGCCGAGCGCACGTGCGAAGGCTATCGCCTCCACGGGGCGAAGACCTGGATCTCCAACGCGCCGATCGCCGACGTCTTCGTGGTCTGGGCGAAGTCAGACGCCCATGACGGGGCCATTCGCGGCTTCGTTCTCGACAAGGGCACGAAGGGGCTGTCGGCCCCGAAGATCGAGGGCAAGCTCTCTTTGCGCGCCTCCATCACCGGCGAGATCGTGCTCGACGGCGTGGAGGTCGGCGAGGATGCGCTTCTGCCCAACGTGTCGGGCCTCAAGGGGCCGTTCGGCTGCCTCAACCGGGCACGCTACGGCATTTCCTGGGGCGCGATGGGCGCGGCGGAAGACTGCTGGCACCGCGCGCGCACCTATACGCTGGACAGGACGCAGTTCGGCCGCCCGCTGGCCCAGACGCAGCTCGTCCAGCGCAAGCTCGCCGACATGCAGACCGAGATCGCGCTGGGGCTCCAGGCGAGCCTGCGGGTGGGGCGCCTGTTCGACGAGGGGCGGATGGCGCCTGAGATGATCTCGCTCGTGAAGCGCAACAACTGCGGCAAGGCGCTCGCCATCGCGCGCGAAGCGCGCGACATGCATGGCGGCAATGGCATCATGGGCGAGTACCACGTGATGCGCCACGCGCAGAACCTCGAAACGGTCAACACCTACGAGGGCACGCACGACGTCCACGCCCTGATCCTCGGCCGGGCCCAGACCGGGCTCCAGGCCTTCTTCTGATGGACGGGGGCGACCGCTCCGCGCCGCTTCGCGGAATCAAGGTCCTCGAACTCGCGCGCATCCTCGCCGGACCCTGGATCGGCCAGACGCTCGCCGATCTCGGCGCCGAGGTGATCAAGGTCGAGGCGCCGGAAGGCGACGACACGCGCCGCTGGGGGCCGCCCTTCGTGGAGCACGGGGGCGAGCGGGTCGCGGCCTATTTCCACGCCTGCAACCGGGGCAAGCGCTCGGTGGTGGCCGACTTCTCGACGCCCGAAGGCTGCGCGCTGGTGCGTCGGCTGGCCGGCGAGGCCGACGTTCTCGTCGAGAACTTCAAGGTCGGGGGCCTTCGTAAATTCGGGCTCGACTACGAGACCCTGAGCGCGACCAACCCGCGCCTCGTCTACTGCTCCGTCACAGGCTTCGGGCAGGACGGGCCTTATGCCGCGCGCGCCGGCTACGACTTCATGATCCAGGCGATGTCGGGCATCATGGACCTCACCGGCGAGCCGGACGGCCAGCCCCAGAAGATCGGCGTCGCCTTCGCCGATATCTTCACCGGCCTCTACGGGACGATCGCGATCCAGGCGGCGCTGCGAAAGCGCGAGGCGACGGGGCGCGGCGACCATATCGATATGGCGCTGATGGACGCGATGACCGGCGTTCTCGCAAACCAGGCGTTGAACTACTTCGCCGGCGGCACGGCCCCCAAACGCCTCGGCAACGCCCATCCCAACATCGTGCCCTACCAGAGCTTCGCGGTCGCCGACGGCCACATCGTGATCGCCTGCGGCAACGACCGGCAGTTCGCGCGCTTGGCCACGATCATCGGCGAGTCGGATTTGGCGGGGGACCCTCGCTTTGCCACCAACGAGGCGCGCGTCGCCCATCGCGCGGGCCTGATCGCGATCATGGAAGGGCGCATGCGCCTGATGACGCGCGACGCGCTGCTTGGCCAACTGGAGCGCGAGGGCGTGCCGGCCGGGCCGATCAACACGCTTGCCGACGTCTTCGCCGACCCGCAGGTTCGCCATCGCGGCATGCGTATCGAGCCCGGCGGCGTGCCGGGCCTGCGCACGCCGATCCGCTTCGCGGGCGCCGACCTGTCGTTGGAGCGTCCCTCGCCGCGCCTCGGCGAGATGGATGGCGAGGGCGGCTTCGGCGTCCCTTAGCCGAACCCGCAGGCCTGCCGCAGGATCGCGATGCCCTCGCCGCGCGAAAGTTCGGCGCAGCGCCCGATCGCCATGGCGGCGCGGGCGCGGTTGCGCAGGATATAGGGCGCGTTCTCGGGGTAGCGGTGCGCACGCCATTCGCCGATCGTGATCGACATCGCATGGCGGGTCTGGATCAGGTCGAAGAGGTGATCGAGCTCGCCCTCCGGCACCGGATGAACGGCATGATAGGCCGACACGAGCTCGACGACAGGGGCCAGCGGCGGGCCGTCCGCACCCACTTGATAGGACGCGGCAACCGCCAGATCGTAGATCGCCGGGGTCGCGACGAGATCGCCGAAGTCGAGGATGCCGGTGATCCGGTCCGGGTCGGTTTCGTCCACCAGGATGTTGAACGGGTTGAAGTCGTTGTGAACCACCTGGTGCCGAAAGCCCGGCTCCGCCGGCTGGATCCGGGTCACGAAGCGCGCGAACACCGCCTCGACGCGATCGCGAAGGTCGCGGTCGGCGATGTGATGGGTGAGGGGCACCAGCTGGGCGGCGCGGCGGATGTCCCAGACGATGTCGTGGTCTTCCGACGGGTGGTGGAACGTTTCGAGCGCGCGGGCGAGGCGGCCGAGCATTTGCCCGAGCGCGCGCATCTGCGTGCCCGTCTGGGGCGCGCCGTAGAGGGGGCGTCCGGGAAGCCAGGTCAGAAGCCGGGCGAAATGGGCGTTGCCGTCCCTTTGGGCGAGGAACTCGTGCGCGCCGTCGAGGCCCGGCACGAGGCGCGAGGCGGGCACCTCCGGTGCCGCCCCTTCCAGATGGCGGAGCGCGCGGTTCTGAAACTCCGCGACGCCCGGATCCTCGGCCGCGTTGGCGATCTTGAGGACGAAGCTCTCCCCATCGGCGGCGTCGAGGCGCGCGGTCAGGTCCCGCTCGCTGGTGAGAAGGGTGGCGCGCGTTTCCAGCCCGTAGCGATCGCGCACCAAAGCTACGAGCTCGGACAGGGTGAAGGCCGGCGCGCTGGTCGTGAAGATTGGGTTCGGCTGGGCGGTCGGTGTGGCGGACATGCCGGCATCGTCCTGAAGGGGCAGGGAAGGGGAAAGGCGCTGGGTCGATCGTCGCGCGAGAATGGCAATCGGACACCGGACCTAGCTTCTGTTTTGATATACCATATACGAAGGAAGTCAATCGGTGGGCGAGGCTCCTCCTCGTATCAGGAGCTTGTCCACGAGCGGCAAAACCTATGACGATTGCACGTTGCCTACGCCTAAGATTGGTATATCATGCACCAATTCATCGATGTCGACCTGCTTTCGGCAGTCGATGCGATCGTGCTGGCCTGCCGTTTCCATCATGGACGGAGCCGCTTCGTTTCCCCTTGGAGTCGCCCCGTTGAGCGCTGCCCCCGACCTTTCGATGCCGAACGCCTTCGTCGCCGGTCGCGGCGATGTCTCGCCCGAAAACCTCGGCCTGATCGAGCGCCGCGCCCGGGTGCTCGGCCCGGCCTACCGGCTGATGTACGAATCCCCGCTCCATCTGGTTCGGGGGGAGGGCGTCTGGCTCTACGACGAAACGGGCCGGCCCTATCTCGACGCCTACAACAACGTCACCTCGCTCGGGCACTGCCATCCGCGCGTCGTGGAGGCGATCCGCGCGCAGGTCGGCATTCTCGCCACCAACACGCGCTACCTCCACACCGCGATCCTCGACATGGCGGAAAAGCTCGTCGCGACCTTCCCCCCCGAGCTGTCCCAGGTGATGTTCGCCTGCACGGGCAGCGAGGCGAACGATCTGGCGCTGCGCATCGCCAGGGCGTTCACGGGCGGCACCGGGATCATCGTCACCGAAAACGCCTATCACGGGATCACGGAAAGCGTCGCGGCCTTCTCTCCCTCGCTCGGGCCCTCCGTCGATCTCGGGCCCCATGTGCGCACCGTTCAGGCACCGGGCGCCTATCACATGGGCGGCCGGGACGTCGGCGAGGCGTTCCGCGAAAGCGTCGAGGCCGCCATCGCCGACCTGAAGCGCCACGGCATCAAACCGGCCGTCCTGATCGTCGACACGCTCTTCACCAGCGACGGAGTCCTGCCGGGGCCGGCGGGTTTCCTCCAAGGCGCAGCCGACGCCATCCGTGCCGCCGGCGGGCTCTTCATCGCCGACGAGGTGCAACCCGGCTTCGGGCGCACGGGCGAGGCGATGTGGGGCTTCGAGCGCCACGACGTCCTGCCGGACATGGTGACGCTCGGTAAGCCGATGGGCAACGGCCAGCCGATCTCGGCCGTGGTGATGCGGCCGGAAGTTGTCGAGCACTTCGGCCGCAACGCGCGCTACTTCAACACGTTCGGCGGCAATGCCGTGTCCTGCGCGGCGGCGAGCGCCGTCCTGGAAGCGATTGCGGCGGAGGGCCTGCAGCGGAACGCGCTGGAAACCGGGCGCTATCTCTTGGAGGGCGTCCGGGCGGCCTGCGAGGGCGACGAGGGCGTCGGCGACGTTCGCGGCGTCGGCTTCTTTCTCGGCGTCGAGTTCGTGGCGAACCGGGAAACCCGTGCGCCGGACCGCGAGCGGGCGGGCCGCGTCGTCAACGCCATGCGCGAGCGCGGCGTCCTGATCTCGGTGTCTAGCAAGCACCACAACAGCCTGAAGATCCGCCCGCCCCTGGTCTTCACCCGCGAGAACGCCGATCTCTTCGTCTCCACCTTGAAGGAATGCTTGAGCGCGTCCGCCTGAACCGGCGCGTTCAGGCCGGGGCGGTGGCTTTGCGCTCCGCCTTCTCCAGGGCCTGGAGGTGCGGGACGAGGAGACGGCCGGCCGTCGCGAGATCGGCCACGATGCCGGCGCGCGCGCTCCGCCCGTCGCCGCGCTCCAGGGCTTCGACGATCGCGCGGTGCGCCTCGTTGGCATGCGCCTCGTAGGCCGGCGCGCCGAAGAGCTCCTTCATGTAGGGGCCGGTCTGGCTCCACAGGTCCTGGATCAGTTGGAACAGGCGCGGGGAGCCCGCCTCGGCGTAGATCGCGAAGTGGAACGCCTGGTTTTCCCGGCGATAGCTGTCGTGGTCGCCTCTTCTCAGGCTGTCGTCCATCCCGGCCAAGAGCTTGCCGAGCCGCCGGAGCGCCGCTTTGCCGATGCGCGAGGCGGCGAGTTCCGCCGCAAGCCCCTCCAGTTCGCTGCGAATCCGGGCGATCTCGGCATACTTGTCCGCTTCCAGCGCCGGCACGGCGATCGAGCGGTTGGGAAGGAGCTGGAGCAGGCGCTCGGCGACGAGCCGTTGCAGCGCCTCGCGAACCGGCGTCGTGGAAATGCCGTAAGCCTCCGCCAGCGTGCGGATCACCAGCACCTGGCCGGGATGGAACGAGGCCGCCATCAGGCCCTCGCGGATGCGCTCGTAGGCGAGGTCGTTGAGGGTACGGTACTCGATTTTGGACACGGCGCGCGGCTCTCCTTTTCGTCCAGCGACATATCATATACGAATGCTACAAGCGCTTCTCGATCTCTTCGATATTTCTCCTCATGCTGGGATCGATCGGAATTGGTGAAAAACTTGGCAGAAAATCTGATTTTCCGATACCGCCGGCCGGATAAAACGATTTGACGCCGAGCATCCGAGTTCCGCAACTTATGTGTTGCCTCATGTGCCGTAGCAATAATGCAGCTTATGCTTCGACCTTTCTGCCGAATTGTTGAACACATGAGGGGTGGACACTTCGCTTCATGAAGCGCGAGGGGGCTGGAAAGCTTGGTGGCATGGTTCTTGCTGGGTAGGGTTGAAGCGCCGCGCGATGGCGAACCTCTCTCGAAGGGCCGGTTCGAGCCGTGCGCAAACGACGCGAAGCATGGAGCGCCAGGGCTTTTCAGGAACGAAGATCGGAGCGCCGGGCATGCGATCGAGCTATTCCACCCACGACAGCGCGCCTGAAACCCGCAAGACGGTCTGGCAGGACGCCGTCTCGCGCATCTACTTTCCGCTGGACGTGAAGTTCCGCCCGTCGGTCGAGTTCTCCGGCACGCTCGACGTCTGGTCGCTTGGATCCGTGTCCATCTCGCGCAACCAGTCGGATGCCCTCCTGTATCGCCGCCACGAGCGTCATCTTCTCACCGAGCGCGAGGAAAGCTTCCTGATCACCGTGCCGGACCTGGCCGAAATCCGTTTCGAGCAGGACGGGCGCGACGTGTCCTGCCGGCCGGGCCAGTTCCTGATCGAGCGCAGCCACCTTCCCTACGAGTTCAGCCACCGCGAGCGGGCGCGGCTCTGGGTCATCAAGATTCCGAGCCCAGTGCTGCGCGCGCGCATCGCACGCCCCGAACGGCTGGCGACCCTCCAGTTCGATGCCACGCGCGGCGTCGGCGCCCTGTTCGTCGACATGCTACGCCTGACGGCCGGGCGTCTCGACGAGATGGACGAGCCGGCGCGCCGCCTGATGGGGAACCAGCTCGTGGATCTCCTCGCCATGGCGGTGGAGGCCGACGACCGCGTGCTCGGCACCCGCTCCTCCTCCATCCGCAACGCCCATCTGCAGCGCGCCGAGCATGTCATCCGATCGCGCCTGCGCGACATGGACCTCACCCCCGGCCTCGTGGCCGAGAGCTGCGGAATTTCGCTGCGCTATCTCCATCAGCTCTTCGAGGCGGAGGGCCGGAGCGTTTGCGCCCACATCCGCACGCAGCGTCTTCTGATGTGCGACGCGATGCTGAAGGACCCTTTCAGCCACAAGGCGATCGCCGAGATTGCCTATGAATGGGGTTTCACCGACCAGGCCCAGTTCAGCCGCAACTACCGCGCCCATTTCGGCCAAACGCCGAGCCGCGCGCGCATGGCGGCGCGCTCCGCCCCCTCGGCTTCCGCGAAGCCGTAGTATCGCGCCCTTCCCGCTGATCGAAATTGGTGCACTGCAAGAAAGCGCCTCGGATTTGTGCGAGGATCGCGCTCCGGCACAAGGTTTCGTGCGCGCACGATCAAGAGAAGCCCGACCAAACCCCCTTTAATCCCCTCATGGCCTTCGAAACCGAAGGCTGGATTTCGAGGCCGAACCACGAGCGCGGGGATGCGCCACGCGAACCCGTGGTCCCGCTCGAACCCCGCCCATCGCGACACATCGCAAAGGAGCCCCATCTTGCCGAATCTTCGCGTTGCCGTCGATGTGGGGGGCACCTTCACCGACATCTGCATCATGGACGAGGACACCGGCCTCATCCGGATCGAGAAGACGTCCTCCACCAAGGATCCGATCGACGGCATCATGGGCGGCGTCGGCAAGGCCGGGATCGACCTGTCGAGCGTCGCCCTCTTCAGCCACGGCACCACGGTCGCCACCAACGCCCTGATCACGCGCCGCCTGCCGCGCACCGCCATGGTGTCGACGGAAGGGTTTCGCGACGTGATCGAGATCCGCCGCGCCAACAAGGAAGACCTTTGGGACGTCTACAAGGACGTCGTCCCCCCTTACGTGCCGCGCCGCGACCGGCTGACCGTCCCGGAGCGGGTGGATTCGGCCGGACAGGTCGTGGAGGCACTCGACGAGGCGAAGGCGCGCGAGGTCGCCCGCATCCTGGCTCGGCGCGGCGTCGAGGCGATCGCGGTGTGCTTCATGAACAGCTATCTCAACGGCACCAACGAGCGCCGCATGCGCGAGATCCTGATCGAGGCCATGCCGGACGTGCCCGTTTCGATCTCCTCGCAGGTCCTGCCCGAAATCTTCGAGCACGAGCGCTTTTCCACCACCGTCGCCAACGCCGCGCTGTCGCCCGTCGTCGTCAGCTATACGAGCCGCCTCGGCGAACGGCTGGCGACCGAGGGCTACACCCGCGACCTCCTGCTCCTCCACACCGGCGGCGGCGTGATGACGCCGGGAAGCGTCAAGGACTATGCGGCGCGCCTTGCGGGCTCCGGGATCGCGGCGGGCGCCATCGCCTCGCGTCACATCGCCTCGCTGTGCGGCTTTCCCAATTCCATCGGCCTCGACATGGGTGGAACCTCGACCGACGTCTCGCTCGCCTACGAGGGGCAGTCGCGCGTCACCAAGGACTGGTTCATCGAGTTCGGCTACCCCATCCGCTTTTCTTCGATCGAGGTTCTGACGATCGGGGCGGGCGGCGGCTCGCTCGCCTGGACCGACGAGGCGGGATCCTTGCGCAACGGGCCGCAGTCGGCCGGCGCCTTTCCCGGTCCCGCCTGCTACGGCAACGGCAACGAGCAGGCGACCAACACGGACGCCAACGTCACGCTCGGGCGCCTCGGCACCAGCCTTGCCGGCGGCAAGGTGCAGCTCGACGCGGGTCTCGCCCGCGCCGCCGTGGAGCGCAGCGTCGGCGAGCCGTTCTCCTTGAGCGCGACGGCGGCGGCGGAAGCGATCGTCAAGGTCGCCAACGCCAACATGTCGGATGCGGTTCGCCTGATCTCGATCAGCCGCGGCTACGACCCCCGCGACTTCGCCCTCGTCGCCTTCGGCGGGGCGGGGGCGCTGCACGGGGTGGACGTCGCGCGCGAGCTCGCCATTCCCGCCGTGATCGTGCCGCCCAATCCCGGCGTCACCTCGGCGCTCGGCTGCCTTCTCGTCGACATGCAGCACGACTTCTCGGAAAACTGCATGGTGGAAGCGGCGGACGCCGATCCTGCCGCGGTCGAAGCCCAGTTCGCCCGGATCGAGCGCGAGGCGCTGGACCGGCTCACCCACGAGGGCGTGGCGGAAGCCGACATCGTGCTCCAGCGCTCGATCGACATGATGTATCGCGGCCAATGGCGCTCGCTCGCGGTTTCCGTGCCGAGCTCGATCACCGCCATCGCGCCGCTTGTCGCCGACTTCCACCGCGAGCACCAGCGCGAATACAACTTCCGCCGCGACGACGCGCCGGTGTCCTTCTTCCGCGTCAACCTCAAGGCGATCGGCGTCGTGCCCAAGGCCGAACTCGCCGCCCACGAGCCGACCGGGGCGATCCCTGAGCCCGTTTCGCGCCGCGAAGTCTGGTTCGAGGGGGAGGGGCGCGACACGCCCGTCTACGCCCGTGCCGACCTGCCCTGCGGCTTCCGCTTTGCGGGGCCGGCGATCGTCGAACAGGTGGATTCCACCGTCGTCGTCCCGCCGGGCGCGGCGGCCGAGGTCGATCGGTATCTCAACATCATCATCCGCGTGAAGGGCTGAACCCGCATGGCCGCCGACCAGACGCTCGACCCCGTCACCTTCGAGGTCCTCAAGAACTCCTTCATCACCAGCGTCGACCAGATGGGCGAGCAGGTGCTGCGGACCTGCTATTCCTTCGTGATCTACAATCACGACTTTTCGTCCGCCCTTCACGACGCGAACGGCGAATGCGCGGCGCAGGGCAATCAGGACATCGCCGTCCACGTCGGCACCCTCCATTTCACCTGTCAGGACGTCATGCGCGCCTTCGAGGGCGACATGCACGAGGGCGACGTCTTCGCCATCAACGACCCCTATGCCGGGGGAACGCACTTTTCCGACGTGCGCCTCGTGCGCCCGATCTTTTCGGGCGGCGAGATCATCGCCTTCGCCCAGTCCAACGGCCACTGGTCCGACATGGGCGGCTCGGTGCCCGGCTCCTTCGACGTCACCGCCAAGGACATGTTCCGCGAGGGTCTTCGCATCACGCCCGTGCGCCTCTTCGATCGGGGTGTGATGCGTCGCGACGTCGCCAACATGATCGCCGCCAACACGCGCGATCCCGCCTCCATCATCGGCGACATCCAGGCGCAGGCCGAAGGCACGGCCGTCTGCGCGCGAGAGATCCTGCGCCTCGTCGAGAAATACGGCCGCGACACGGTGAAGACGGGCCTTGCCGAGGTCCAGGACTATGTCGAGCGGGCCGTGCGCCAGCGCATATCAGCCCTTCCCGACGGAACCTGGGAAACGGTGGATTATATCGACCGCGACCCGGCCGGCGGCGAGGGCATGATCCCGATCCGCATCAAGATGACGATCCGGGGCGACAAGGCCTATTACGACTTTTCCGGCAGCCACCCGGTGATCGGTTCGATCTACAATTCGGCCTTCGGCGCCACGTTCTCGGCGGTGGCGGCGGGCATGAAGACCTTCTTTCCCGACCTGCCGCTCAATTCCGGCTTCTACCGCGCGTTCGAGCTGACCGTGCCGGAAGGCTCCATCGTCGATGCGCAGTGGCCGGTCGCGGTGACCGGCTTCCTGATGCCGTTCGAGAAGATCATGAACTCGATCTACGAGATGTGGTCGAACCTGATGCCCGAACGCGCGCTCGCCTGCACGTTCAACCTCGAATACCTGCTGACGGGCGGGCGCGACGCGCGCGTCGCCGACAAGCCGATCTTCATGTTCTACGACTGGCTGCCGGGCGGCTGGGGCGGGCGCAACGGCCGCGACGGCGTCAACGTCACGACGGCGTGCTTTGGCACCGGCATGCTGGCGCAGCCGGTCGAGGGGCAGGAGCGCTCCAACCCGATCCTGACCACGGAATACGACATCCAGCGCGATTCCGGCGGCCCCGGCCAATGGCGCGGCGGGCTCGGCATTTCCAAGGGCTCGCGCATGCTGGCGGCCGAAGGCACGGTGATCTCCTATATCTGCGACCGCGAGCGGGCCGTGGTCTGGGGCATCGAGGGCGGCCTGCCGTCCTCCCCGCACGGGCTGACCCTGACGCGCGCGGGCTCCGACACGCCCGAGCGCCTCGGCACCATCTTCTCCGACGTACCCCTGGGGGAAGGCGACGTGTTCCAGCGCCCGACCGCAGGGGGCGGGGGCTTCGGCGATCCCTTGAAGCGCGACCCCGCCGCCGTTCTCGCCGATGTCGTGGACGACTACGTTTCGGTGGAGCGAGCCGCCAAGGACTACGGCGTCGTGATCCGGCCGATCGACCCCGAAATCTGCGAATACGAAATCGACGAAGCGGGAACGGCGGCGCTGCGCGCCGAGATCGCCGCGACACGCGTCGAAAAGGCGCGCATCGACCCCGCCATCGTCGCCCGGCGCTTCCAGGCCGGCGAGATCGACGCGCTCGACGCCATCCGCCAGCACGCCGTGATCCTCGACTGGGGCTCGGGCGAACTCCTGCCCGAATCCACCCGCCAGTTCCGCGACACCTTCGAGCGGCGCACCCTCGCCCGGTGGGACGCGGCCTGAGGCAAGGCCTCGCCCGAGCCAGTGCATGCCGGACAAGCCGCGTCTTGCCGGCCCCGACCCGTCCTTTCGTTCACAGGAGCCATGCCATGACCTTCCGCCAGCATCTCCCCCGGACTCTCGGCCTCGTGGCCGGCCTTCTCGCCTGCGCGAGCGGCGCTTCCGTCGCCTCGGCCGAGGACGCCGCCCTGCTTCCGATGAAGATCCTCGACGCCTCCTCCGGCACCCCGAGGCCGGCCGAATACACGCCGGTCGGAAAAGCCGAGAAGCCCTACAATCTCTGCGTCCTGTTCCCGCACATGAAGGACAGCTTCTGGGTGGCGGTCGCCTACGGCATCGTGAAACAGGCGGAAGCGGCCAACGTCAACATGACGCTCTACGAGGCCGGCGGCTACGAGAACCTGCCCAAGCAGCTCTCGCAGTTCGACGATTGCCTGGCCAACGGCTCGGACGCCATCATCGTCGGCGCCATCTCGGGCGCCGGGCTGGCGCAGAAGTTCGGCGAGGCCGCCGCCAAGGGCGTGCCGGTGGTCGGCGTCACCAACCCGATCCCGCCGGGCGCCACGCCCGCCGCCAACTACGTCGACTTCGAGGCGATGGGCGGCGTCACCGCCAAGGGGCTCCTGGCGCAGCTGCCGGCCGGCGAGAAGGCCAATGTCGTCACCTTTCCCGGCCCCGCCGGCTCGGGCTGGGCGGAAGCCTTCAACGACGGCTTCAAGAAGACGGTCGCCGCCAACCCGGACGTCACCATCCTCGCCGAGAAGTTCGGGGATTCGGGCGTCGCCGTGCAGCTCCAGCTGATCCAGGACGCACTCCAGTCCTACCCGGACATGAACGTGATCTGGGGCTCGGCGCCGACGGCGGAAGCGGCGATCGGTGCGGTGGCCGAGGCCGGGCGCTCCGACATCCGCATCATCTCCTCCTACGAGAACCAGGCGATGCTGGACGCGCTCAACCGCGGCGACATCCTCGCCTTCGCCACCCAGTATCCGGTGGGTGAGGGGGCCATTGCCATCGATCAGGCCGTGCGCCTCATCGAGAAGAAGGACGTGATCAAGGTGGTGCAGCCGGAAGCGGCCGTGATCGACAAATCCACCGTCGGCAGCGTCAACATGGCGCTCGTTCTGGCGCCCGCCGACTGGACGCCGGTCTACTCCGTCAAGGCGAAGTAAAGGGCGGCATGGGCATGGAGCGAGCCGAGATCCAGGCGCGCCCGGGCGAGGCGGAACCCCTGCTTCGCCTGGCCGGCATCACCAAGCGCTTCACCGGCGTTCGCGCGCTCGACGGCGTCGATCTCGACGTTCGGGCGGGCGAGCTCCATGTCCTGTTCGGCGAGAACGGCGCCGGCAAGTCGACGCTGATCAACGTCGTGTCCGGCACCTTCGCGCCCGACGAGGGAAGCTTCCATCTCAATGGCGAGGAGATCCGCCACCTGACGCCCCAGCGGGCCCGCGCGATCGGCATCAGCCCGGTGTTCCAGGAATTCTCGCTGGTGCCGTCCTTGAGCGTCGAGGAGAACCTGTTTCTCGGCCGCGAGGTGGCGACGGGCGGCGTCCTGCGCGCGGCCGAGATGCGCCGGCGCGCCCGCGCCCTCATCGACGAACTCGGCTTCGATCTCGACCCCGCCGCCCGCGTCGAGGACCTGTCGCGCGCCCATCAGCAGATGGCCGAGATCGCCAAGGCGCTCCTGTCGCCGGTCAAGCTCCTGATCCTCGACGAGCCGACGGCCTCGCTCACCGAGCGCGAGACCGGGCGCCTGTTCGAGCTGATCGCCCGTTTGAAGGCGCAAGGGGTCGGCATCATCTACGTGTCCCATCGCATGCGCGAGATCCGGGCGCTGGCCGACCGCGTCACGGTCCTGCGCGACGGGCGCCACATCAAGACGCTGGATGCGGCCGATGTCGGCGACGGCGAACTCGTCGAACTGATGACCGGACGGCGCATCGACGTCCTGTTTCCCGAGATCCTCCACAAGCCGGAAGGGATCGCGGTGGATGCCGAGAACCTCTCGACGGCCGACGGAACGGTGCGGGGCGTCGACTTCCACGCTCGCGCCGGCGAGATCACCGGGATCGCCGGCCTCGTGGGCTGCGGCAAGTCTGAACTGGTGCGCGCCATCTACGGGCTGGAGCCGATCGCAGGCGGGCGCGTGCGCCTTCACGGCACCCCCTACGAGCATCCGAAGCCGCGCGCGAGCCTGCGGCGCGGCCTTGCCTATTTTCCCGCCAACCGGGTGACGGAAGGCTTGGCCCTGTCCCGCCCGATCCGCGAGAACGCCTCGATCGCGGCGCTGGACCTCCGGCGTTTCGTGCGCTTCGGCGTCCTGCGGCCCGGCGCCGAGCGTCGCCTCGTCGGCTCGATCATGGATACGCTGAAGCTGCGCCCGGCGGGCATCGAGCGGGCGGTCGGCAACCTGTCGGGCGGCAATCGGCAGAAGGTGATGCTGGGTCGCGCGCTGACGCGCGATCTCTCCGTCTTCCTGTTCGACGAGCCGAGCGTCGGCATCGATGTCGGCGCCAAGCTCGAGGTCTATCAGTTCATGAAGCGGCTGGTGGAGGCGGGCGCCGCCGTGATCGTGGTCTCGTCCGAACTTCCCGAAGTGCTTGCCCTGTCCAACCGACTCTATGTCATGCACCACGGGCGCATCGCGGCCGAGCTGTCGGGCGCGGCCAAGACGGAAGGCAACGTCCTGGCGAGCTTCTTCGACGAGGAAGCGCCGGGGAGGGCGGCATGAACGCGCCGGCCCTGGCCCTTCGCGGCATGCCCTCGCGCGCCGCCCGCTTCGATTGGACGCTCGCTCTCCTGCCGATCCTCCTCGTCCTGCTGGTCGCGGGCATGTCGCTCGTCTCGCCCCAGTTCTACGGGCCGATGAACGTCCTCAACATCCTGCGCAACACCTCGTTCCTGACGATCGTCGCGCTCGGCCAGGCCATGGTGATCATCGCCGGTGGCTTCGATCTGTCGGTCGGCGCGGTGGTGGCGCTCGCCAGCGTCGTCTGCGCCAAGACGATGGGATGGGCCGGCGCCGTTTTTCCCGGAAACGATGCGGCGGTCGTCCTGTGCGGTGTCGGCGCCGGGCTCGGCTCCGGCCTCGTCGTCGGTCTCGTCAACGGATTGTGCGTGTCGCGCCTCAAGGTGTCCGGCTTCGTGGTGACGCTCGGCACCATGTCGGCGACGGCCGGCGTCGGGCTGATGATCACCAGCGGCATTCCCGTCTACGGCATGCCCGACGGCTTCGTGAAAGGCTTCGGGCGCGGGCAGGTGCTCGGGCTTCCGATCGCGGTCTATCTGGCGCTCGCGCTCCTTCTCGTCATGATCTTCGTGCAGCGGCGCACCCTGTTCGGGCGCTATGTCTATGCGATCGGCGGCCATGCGGAAGCGGCGGTGGTGTCGGGCGTTTCGATCGAGCGCCACGTGGTCGGCACCTATGTCCTGTCCGGTGTCCTGGCGGCGCTCGCGGGCATTCTCTACACCGCCCTCGTCGGCTCGGGGCAGGCGAGCTTCGGGGGCGACCGCATGATGCTCCAGTCGATCGCCGCCGCCGTCATCGGTGGGGTTTCTTTGCGCGGCGGGGTCGGGCGCGTGGAGAGCGTGGCGCTCGCGGCCCTGTTCCTGACCGCCTTGGGCAACGCGCTCAACCTTCTCCAGGTCGATGCCCGCCTCCAGCCGGTGTTTCTCGGCCTCGTCATGGTGGCGGCTGTGGCGGCGGAAGAGCTCGCGAGACGGAGGGTGCATCGTGTCTGACATCGAACTCGCGGCGACCCCGCCCACCGTCACGTTCGCGGAGCGGCTTTGGCCATGGGCGCTGCCGATCGCGCTTCTCGCGCTGCTTCTCGGATTTGCCACCGTCGACGCGCGGATGCTCGGCGCGGCCAACCTTCTCAACATCGCCCAGCAGACGAGCTATCTGGCGCTTTTCGCCATGGCCCAGACCGTGGTGATCCTGACGCGTGGCTTCGATCTGTCGCTCGGGCCGACCGTGTCCATGGTTTCGGTCGCGGCCGCGCTTGTTCTTACGGCGGCGGCGGGCGCCGGCCACGGCCCCGTCGCGGTTCTTCTTCTCGGACTGCTGGCAGGGCTTGCGATGGGGGTGGCAGCCGGCGTCTTCAACGGCGTCGTGATCGCGCTTCTCGGCGTCAGCCCCTTCGTCGCGACGCTCGGCAGCTACAATGTCGCGATCGGCATCGCCACGACGATCTCAGGGGGACGTCCCGTCCAGGGCGTGCCCGATCTCTTCGCCACCCTCCTGTATCGCGGCACCGTTCTCGGCGTGCCGGCGGCGATCGTGATCGCGGGCGCTGTCGCCGTCCTCCTCCATCTCGTCCTCCGAAGAACGGTGTTCGGCCGTTCGCTCTATCTCGTCGGAACCAACGCGCGCGCCGCCCTCGTCGCCGGCCTGCCGGTGAAGCGCATCCTGGCGCTGGCCTACCTCCTGTGTTCGGTGCTGGCGGCGCTCGGCGCCCTCCTGATGACGGCGCGCACGGGATCGGGCGAGCCCAATCTCGGCGGCTCGCTGTCGCTCCAGGCGATCGCGGCGGCCGTGGTCGGGGGCACGAGTCTCGCCGGCGGGCGCGGCGGCGTCGGCACGGCGATCCTCGGCGCGCTCTTCGTCACCATCCTGTCGAACGGCATGAACTTCGCCCGGATCGACGGCTACGTGCAGATGGTGGTCTTGGGCGCGATCGTGATCCTCGGCGTCGTTCTCGACCGCGCCCGTTTGCGGGCGAGGTAGGCCGTTAGCGAAAGAGCTCCGGCTTTTCCAGCCGGAGCGCCGCGGCCCGGCGATGCCCTTCGAGCCCCTCCGATGCGCTCTGGCGCGAAGCGGGCGGGGCGACGGCCGCAACGCCCTCGTCGGTGAGCCACTGGTGCGTCGCGATCTTCACATAGGACCCGACCCAGAGGCCGCCGGTGTAGCGCCCCGCGCCCATGGTCGGCAGCGTGTGGTTGGTGCCACAGCATTTGTCGGAGTAGACGACGCTCGCCTTGGTCCCGATGAAGAGCGAGCCGTATCCGGTGAGCCGGGCCGCCAGCGCCTTCGGGTCGCGGGTGTGGACCTGGAGATGCTCGGCGGCGATCCAGTCGGAATAGGCGACGAGATCGTCCTCCGACGCGCACACGGCGATCTCGCCCTGTCGCTCCCAGGAGACGCGTGCGACGTTCGCGGTGGAAAGCGTTTCGAGCTGGCGCTCGATCTCGTGCACCACGGCCTCGGCCAGCGGGCGGTGGGTGGTGATGAGGCCGACGCGCGTGTGGACGTCGTGCTCGGCCTGCGCCAGGAGATCGGTCGCGATCACCTCGGCATTCCCCGTTTCGTCGGCCAGCGTGTAGATCTCGCTCGGGCCCGCCAGCTGGTCGATGCCGACCGGGCCGAACACCTGGCGCTTGGCCTCGTTCACATAGGCATTGCCGGGGCCGACGATCTTGTGAACGGCAGGGATCGTTTCCGTCCCATAGGCCATGGCGGCGATCGCCTGCGCCCCGCCGACGCGGAAGATGCGGGTGGCGCCCGACAGGTGGCAGCCCGCGATCATGGCATCTGCCGCCGTCGGCGGCAGGCAGGCGATGATCTCGGCGCAGCCCGCGACCACGGCCGGCACGATCGTCATGATCGGCGCCGACAGGAGGGGGTAGCGCCCGCCCGGCACATAGGCGCCGACGCGTGCCACCGGAATGACGCGGTGGCCGAGATGGAGCCCTGGCGCAAGCTCGATCTCGAGTGGCAGGATGGTCTTCAACTGGGCCTTCGCAAACGCGCGCACGTTGCCGATGGCGAACTCGGTGTCGGCCCGCGTCTGGGGGTCGAGCGCGGCGACCGCCGCTTCGCGCTCCGCCTGCGTCACCTCGAAGGCGTCCGGCGCTACCTTGTCGAAGGCCTGCGAATAGCGCCGTACCGCCGCATCGCCTTCGCCGCGCACCGCCTGCAGTACGTCGGCGACGGTCTGCGAAACGTCGGCCTGCGTTTTCGTGTCGGCCGTGGACGCCTTCACGAAGGTGAGTCGCTTGCGAAGGGTTTCGATCTCGGGGGTCATCCCAGGCATTCCTTGCCGCTGTTTGCGGCAGGACGCTCGCAGATGCAGCATGGACCCACAATGGCGCCGGACCCCATTGTTGAGTATTGTCACCAGAGGCCCGGCGCTTCGACTGGGCCCTAAGACGGGAGCACGACATGCCGGCGATCGGGGCCGCCATCCGGGAACTCAGGCGTCGCCGGCAGCTGACGACGCGTCAGCTCGCGGTGCGCTCCGGGATTTCCCATTCCACCATCTCGCTTCTGGAGCGCGACCGCCTCAGCCCCTCCGTGGACACGCTCGGCGCGATCCTGGAGGCGATGGGCGCGACCTTGTCCGGCTTCTTCTCCGATGTCGGCGCGCAACTGCCCCATTCGCCCTTCTACGGCGCGGACGACCTGCCGGAGATCGGACGCGACGACGGGATCTCCTATCGTATGGTCGGCATCAACCATCCCAACCGACGCCTGCTTCTGCTGCGCGAAACCTATCGGCCGGGCGCCGATACGGGCGAAGCGTTCTCTCACAAGGCGCAGGAGGCGGGGATCGTGACCCGGGGCGTGGTGGAGGTGAGCGTCGGCGACCAGAAGAAGCTCCTGAAAGCGGGCGACGCGTATTACTTCGACAGCGAAACGCCGCACCGCTTCCGCAATCCCGGCTCCGAGCCGGCCGAGCTCATCAGCGCCATCACGCCGCCGACCTATTGACAGGTCTGGAGATTATTTCGACCAGCGCCGCGAAGCCGTTTGTCGGATCGTGCTTTCGTGGTTCAGTTTCGAACCGTTCAACAGGGGAGAAGCGCCATGACCCGCATCGGAATATCCAGGATCCTCGGTGGCCTCGTCGCCGCGACCCTTCTGACGGCCACGCCCGTCCTGGCGCGCGACCTGACCGTGGTGTCCTGGGGCGGCAACTATCAGGACGCCCAGCGCGAGATCTACTTCAAGCCCTTCTCCGAAAAGGTCGGCAAGCCCGTCCTGGAAGAATCCTGGGACGGCGGCTACGGCGTCCTGTCGGCCAAGCTCCAGGCCGGCACGCCCAACTGGGACGCGGTCCAGGTCGAGGCCGAGGAACTGGCGCTCGGCTGCGCCGACGGTATCTACGAGCCGGTGGACTGGGGCAAGCTCGGCGGCGAGGATAAGTTCATCCCGTCCGCCGTCAACGAATGCGGCGTCGGCGCGATCGTCTGGACCACGGGTCTCGGCTACGACGCCGATAAGCTGAAGGAAGCGCCGAAGAGCTGGGCGGACTTCTTCGACACCGCGAAGTTCCCCGGCAAGCGGGCGCTGCGCAAGGGCCCGAAATACGCCCTCGAATTCGCCCTGATCGCCGACGGCGTCGAGCCGAAGGAGGTTTACGAGGTTCTGGCGACCCCGGAGGGCGTCGACCGCGCCTTCCGGAAGCTCGACACGATCAAGAAGGACATCGTCTGGTGGGAAGCGGGCGCCCAACCGATCCAGCTCCTGGCGTCGGGCGAGGTGGTGATGACCTCGGCCTATAACGGACGTCTGGCCGGCATCAACAAGTCGGAAGGCAAGAACTTCCAGATCGTCTGGCCAGGCTCGATCTACGCGGTGGATTCGTGGGTCGTCCTCAAGGGCTCGCCCAACAAGGACGAGGCCTTCGACTTCATCGCGTTCGCCAGCGACCCGGCCAACCAGTCGAAGCTGCCGGACTACATCGCCTACGGCCTGCCCAACAAGGCGGCGGGCGAGATGCTGAAAGCCGACGTCGCGGCCAACCTGCCGACGGCCCCCGCCAATCTCGATGTCGCCATCCCGCTCGACACCGACTTCTGGGTCGACAACATCGAGGCGCTGAACACCCGCTTCAACGCCTGGGTCGCCCAGTAACCACAAGAACCCGACGGGCCGGATCGTCCGCATTCGGCCCTCGTCCTTTCCAGACCAAGCGAACGGAACCTGATGAAGAGCTTCATCCACTTCCAGGACGTGTCGAAATCCTTCGGGCAGACGAAGGTCGTCGAAAATCTGGATCTCGAAGTGGAGAAGGGGGAGTTCCTGTCGCTCTTGGGGCCATCGGGCTCGGGCAAGACCACGATCCTGATGATGCTGGCGGGCTTCGAGAACGCGTCCTCGGGCACGATTCTGATGGACGGCGAGCGGATCGAGGACCTGCCGCCCCACCGGCGCGGCATCGGCGTCGTGTTTCAGAACTACGCCCTGTTTCCGCACATGACGATCGCCGAGAACGTCGCCTTTCCCCTGCAGATGCGAAAGCTCGGCAAGGCGGAAACGAAGGATCTCGTGGACAAGGCGCTCGACCGGGTGCGCCTCAAGCATCTGGCCGACCGGCGGCCCGATCAGCTGTCGGGCGGCCAGCAGCAGCGCGTGGCGCTGACGCGCGCGCTGGTGTTCGAACCCAAGGTCGTCCTGATGGACGAGCCGCTCGGCGCGCTCGACAAGCAGCTGCGCGAGGAGATGCAGCTCGAAATCCGCGAACTGCACCGCCGCCTCGGCCTCACCGTCGTCTTCGTCACACATGACCAGGGCGAGGCGCTGACCATGTCGAACCGGATCGCGATCTTCGACAAGGGCCGGATCGCGCAGATCGGCACGGCAACGCAAGTCTACGACCATCCGCAGAACGCCTTCGTCGCGCGGTTCATCGGCGAAACCAATCTCCTGCCCGCGCGCGTTTCGAGCGCGCAGGCGAGCGGCCTCGTTCTCGACCTCGGCGAGGGCGTCGCCTTGAGCGCTTCGCAAGCGCCGAGCTTTCTTGCCGGAACGCAGGTGATGGTCTCCGCTCGCCCCGAGCGCCTGCATCTTCAAGACGCGAACGCGCCCGGCACGATCGCGATGGAGGTGGACGACGTGGTGTATCAGGGCGACCACCTGCGCCTGCACCTGTCGCGCGGGAGCCTGCGCCTGATCGCGCGCGCCGAGCGGCGCCTCCTGCCTCCGAGCGTCGGAGGAGCGGTGGGCGTGTCGGTCGATCCCGCCGACGTCGCGGTGTTCGCGGCATGACGCGCGCCGGCTCCTCCTTGCGCAGCGCGGCGCTGATCGCGCCCTTGTTCCTGTTTCTCGCGCTCTTCTTCCTGTGGCCGCTTTGGACCATGGTCTCGGTGTCCATGCGCGATCCGGCGGTCGCTGCCGCGCTGCCGCGCACGGCCGCCGCGATCTCGTCCTGGAGCGGCGAGGGCGTGCCGGACACGGATACGCAAGGGGCGCTCCTTGCCGACCTGCGCGAAACGGACGCCGTGGCGCTCGGCGGCGCCGTGCGGCGTTTGAACAGCGAGGTTTCGGGCTTTCGCACCCTGATCCCCAAGACGCAGCGCGCCGCAAAGGATGGCGCGCCGGGTGCGCCGGCCGATCTCGCCGCGCTCGACAAGCGCTGGGCCGATCCCGCCTTCTGGACGGCGATCCGCAACGCCTCCTCCGCTTACACCGACCGGAACCTTTTGGCGGCCGTCGACCTGACCAGGAACGACGCCGGTTCCATCGAAAGCCTGCCCCCGGGAAGCTCGGCCAACCGCCTGATCATCGGGCGCACCTTTCTGATCGCGGGCACGATCACCCTGTGCTGCCTCCTGATCGGTCTGCCCTACGCCATGCTGATGGCGGCCGTGACGGGCTGGAAGCGCAACCTCCTTCTGATGGCCGTCCTCCTGCCGCTCTGGACCTCGCTTCTGGTGCGCACCGCCGCCTGGTTCATCCTCCTCCAGGACCAGGGCGTCATCAACGGCGCGCTCCAGGCGCTGGGTCTCGCGAGCGGGCCCCTGCCGCTGATCTTCAACCGGACCGGCGTCGTCGTCGCCATGACGCATGTGCTCCTGCCCTTCATGGTCCTGCCGATCTATTCGGTGCTGAACACCATCCCGAAGACGCTGATGCCGGCCGCCGCCTCCATGGGGGCGCCGCCGCTCAAAGCCTTCCGGCGCATCCTCCTGCCGCTCGCCATGCCCGGCATCCTGTCCGGCTCGCTTCTCGTCTTCATGGTGGCGATCGGCTACTACATCACGCCCGCCCTCGTCGGCGGCCCGAACGACCAGATGATCTCCTCGATCATCGCCTTCTACGCCCTGCAAACGGCCAACTGGGGCATGGCGGGCGCGCTCGGGCTGATCCTCCTCGTGGTGACGACGGTGCTCTACGTCGTCTACGGCCGTCTGTCGCGCGGCTCGACGCCCGTGGGAGCCTGACCGCGATGTTGCGTGGCTTCCAAACCGTCTTCGGTGCGTTCGCGGTGGTGTTCCTGCTTCTGCCGCTCGTCGCCATCCTGCCGCTCGCCTTCACCTCCGGCATCTTCCTGAACTATCCGATCCCTTCCTTTTCGGGGCGCTGGTTCACCGAGCTCGCGACCGTCGGCGTCTGGCGGCTCGCGATCGTCAACAGCCTCGTGATCGGGTCGGGCGCGACGATCCTATCTGTGGTGCTGGGAACGCTGGCCGCGCTCGGGCTTCGAAACGGGATCCTGCCGTTCCCGAACCTCCTGCGCACCGTGTTCCTCCTGCCCATGGTGGTGCCGGCCGTGGTGCTGGGCGTCGGGCTGCAGATCTCGCTCGGGCGGCTCGGCCTCACGAGCAGCTACATCGGCGTCATCCTCGCCCATACGGTCCTGTGCGTGCCCTTCGTGGTGGTCTCCGTGTCCACCGCGCTCCAGGGCATCGACCGGCGGGTGGAGCGCGCGGCGGCAAGCCTTGGGGCCTCGCCCGCCACCGTGTTTCGCCGCGTCACCTTTCCGCTCGCCCTGCCCGGCATGGTGACGGGGGCCGTGTTCGCCTTCGCCACCTCGCTCGACGAGGTCGTGCTGACGCTCTTCGTCGCCGGACCCAACCAGCGCACGCTGGCGCGGCAGATGTTCTCCACCATCCGCGAGAACATCTCGCCCGCCATCGCGGCGGCGGCCTTCGTCCTGATCGTGGGCACGCTGCTCCTGGGCGCTCTCGTTCTGTTCATGAACCGGCGTCGGCGTCGAGCCACGGTGTGAGCGAGCGGTCTCCCACGACCTTCCCAGTTTCCGCATCTGTTTTTTCGATACCGATTTGAAGGAAGTCGTATTTCACATCCTTGCGTGGAAATGATGCACTGATGGAAATCAAGGCATCCACAAGGATGGCGCCGATGGCGGATCGTTCCTGGCCTTCTTTCACCCAAGCCGATTCGCTCGAGGCCGTTCTGCGCGCCCGCCGTGACGGCGCCGCGGTGCTGGCGGGCGGAACCTGGCTGATGCGCGAGCCGCGACGGGGCGGAACGCTGCCCGTCCGGGTCGTGACGATCAGCGGCATCGCGCATCTCGCTGAAGTGAGCGTCGGCGTGGACGAGGTGCTCGTCGGTGCCGCCGTGACGCACGCGGCGCTGGCCGACGCTCTTCGTGGGCTGGCCGGATTGGAAGCTCTGGCCGCGGCGGCCGAGGGGGCCGCCAATCCGGCGATCCGCCGCATGGCGACGGTGGGCGGCAACCTGTGTGCGAGCGGGTTTTCTGCTGCCGATCTCGTGCCCGCGCTTTTGGCGCTCGACGCGCAGGTGGAACTGGCGGGCGAGACCGGAACGAGCTGGCTCGACATGGAGCGCTTCGTCCGGGAGCGCGACGAATGCCTGAAGAGCGCCTTCGTCACCCGTGTGCGGGTTCCGCGCGCGGCCCTGGCAAGCGTCCATGTCCGCCTGCCGCTGCGCCGGGCCGGCGATTATCCCGTCGCGATCGTTTCCCTCGCCCGCATGCCGGACCGGGGCGTGCGGATCGCCGTCGGCTCCGTAGAGCGGGACGCACGCCGATGGCGGGCGCTGGAAGAGGCTCTGGGCGAGTGGACGGGCGGCGACGCGCTCGCACTGGCGTCGCGCCACAACGATTTCACCGGGCGCGAGAGCATCGAGGCCGAGGGCTGGTATCGCCGCGAGGTCCTTCCCGTTCTGGCGGTCCGCGCCCTGAAGGCACTCGCTTCGGAAAGCACGCGCCCATGAGCATCGAGTTGGAACTCAACGGCGAGCCGTTCCGCTTTCGCGGCGATCCGATGACGCCGCTGGTGGACGTCCTGCGCACCGACGCCTTCCTGACCGGCAGCAAGGCCGTGTGCCGCGAAGGGTTCTGCGGCGCCTGCACCGTCCACATCGACGGCGAAGCGCGGATGTCCTGCCTCGTTCCGGTCGGGCTCGTCGAGAATCGCCGCGTCACCACGATCGAGGGCCTCGGGGCGGGGGCTCGCCATCCCCTGCAGGTGGCCTTCGAGGCGGCCGACGCGGTGCAATGCGGCATGTGCTTTCCCGGCATGGTGATGAGCCTCGCCTGCACGCTGCGCGATCGCCCCGATGCGGACCGGGACGAGATCAAGCGCGCGATGACCGGCAACATCTGCCGCTGCACCGGCTACGAGCGCATCGTGGATGCGGTCGCGGCCAGCCTCCGGCCGTCCTCGAGCGCGGAGGCGGCCGATGCTTGAGCGCCCCGCCCTTGCTCCTGCCACGGTGATGGACCTTCCCC
The DNA here is from genome assembly GCF_903970965.1 of Aureimonas sp. ME7. GTDB lineage: Bacteria > Pseudomonadota > Alphaproteobacteria > Rhizobiales > Rhizobiaceae > Aureimonas. Next base: position 165,072 of record NZ_CAJCKW010000001.1, read on the forward strand.
GGCGCGACGCGCGCGACAAGCTGGTGGGGCGCACCCGGTACACCAACGACCGGGCGCGCCCGGACATGCTGCACGCGGCTCTCCTGCGCTCGCCGGTGCCGGCCGGGCGCATCCGGCGGCTCGACGTGTCGAAGGCGCTCCGCTGCCCCGGCGTGCGGGGCGTGGCGACGGGGCGCGACGCGCCCGGCCTCTACGGCATCGGCATCGCCGACCACCCGCTTCTGGCGATCGACGAGGTGCGCTATGTCGGCGAGCCGATCGTGGCGATCGCGGCCGAAACCCTGGCCGAGGCCCGCGCGGCCCTCCTCGCCGTGGAACTGGAGATCGAACCGCTCGATCCCGTGCTCGCCATGGCCGAGGCGCTGGCGCCGGGCGCGCGCCTCGTCCACGAGAACTGGCGGGACTACGAGGTGCTGAGCGAGGGCGGCGCGCGGGGCGCCAACATCGCCTGGGAAGCCAAGACACGCCGGGGCGACGTCGATGCCGCCTTTGCAAGGGCGGACGTGCGCATCGTGGAAAGCCGTTTCGCGGTCGGGCGCCAGAGCCAGGTTCCCTTCGAGCCGCGCGTGGCCATCGGCGCCTGGGAGGACGGGCGCGTCCATATCCAGACCTCGACGCAGGTGCCCTGGACGGTGCGAAACGTGACGGGCCGCGTCCTCGGGTTGCCGCCGGGGCGCGTGCGCGTCACCGTGCCGCCGGTGGGCGGCGGTTTCGGGCTGAAGTTCGACGCCACGATCGAGCCGATCACCGCGCTTCTGGCCAGGGCGACGGGCCGCTCGGTGATCCTCGAGAACTCGCGGCAGGAGGAGATGGCGACCTGCCTTTGCCGCGAGAACGCCGAAATCTGGATCCGCTCGGCGGTGACGGAGGCGGGCGAGATCGCGGGGCGCGAAGCGGTGGTGCTGATGGATTGCGGCGCCTATGGCGGCGAGCAGATCTTCCTGACCACGATGACCGCTCATACGCTCGGCGGCAACTATCGCGTCGGTGCCACGCGCCTCGTCAGCCGCGCGGTCTATACCAACACGCCTCCCAACGGCGCCTTTCGCGCCTGCAACGGCGTCTACAACACGTTCGCCCTGGAGCGGCACACGGACGAGATCTGCGATGCGCTCGGCCTCGACCCCGTCGCCTTCCGCAGGCGCAACGTCATCGGCGATGGCGATCCCGGCGCCACCGGACAGATCTACGAAGGCGACGTCCTGCGTCCCATGATCGAGCGGATGGAGGCCCTGCGGGGCAGAACGGGCACGGCCGAGCACCGGGCGGACGGCCGGCTCTACGGCCGGGCCCTGAGCGTCGGGACCTGGTTCGTCTTCACCGGCCCCTCGGCCGCCACCGTCCATCTGAACGCCGACGCGAGCGCCACCCTGGTGACGTCGGGTGTCGAGATCGGCTCGGGATCCATGGTGCAGGCGCTGCCGCAGATCGTGGCCGCGCAGCTCGGGCTGGAGCCCGACGACGTGGTGGTGCGCGAAGCCGATACCGATGCGGCCGGCGTCGACGTCGGGGTCGGCGGCGGGCGCACCACCGTTTCGATCGGGGCGGCGAGCGTGGCGGCCTGCGCCGAAGTGCGCGACAAGCTCCTGCGCGCGGCAGGCGAACTCCTCCAGACCGTTCCGGAGGACCTGGCGATCGTGAAGGGCCGGGTCGAGATCGCGGGACGGCCGGGTTCGGGCCTGCCGATTCCGGCGGTGGTCGCCCATGCCCAGTCCACCACCGGCCCGATCTCGGGCAGCGGCGCCTTCACGGCCGCGGGGACCCCCGCCATGGCGGGCTGCGCAATGGGGCACTTCATCGACGCCTTGGATATTCCCGTCTTCGTGGTCCACGAGGCGGAGGTCGCGGTGGATCCCGATACCGGCCATGTCGAGGTCCTGGCCTACCGCGTGGTGCAGGATGTCGGTCGCGCGCTCAACCCGCGCGCCGTCCACGGCCAGATCCAGGGCGGGGTGGTGCAGGGGCTCGGCTACGCGCTGCACGAGGCCGTCACCCTCGGGCCGGACGGGGCGATCCGCGAGGACGGGTTCGAAACCTATCGCGTTCCCCTGGCGCTCGACGTGGTGCCGGTGGATGCCGATCTTTTCGAGGGCGCGCCGTCCATCGGGCCGCTCGGCACCAAGGGGGCGGGCGAGGTGCCGATCCTGGCCGTCGGGGCGGCGATCGGCTGCGCCGTGGCGCGCGCGACGGGCAGGCCGGTGCACAGCCTGCCGCTGACGCCGCCACGCGTCCTGGCCATCCTGCGCGGACGCGAAGCGGCGCCCGTCCATGCCCATATCGCTCCGCACTGGACCGCCAACACGCTGGGGTGAGGCGCCCGTGCCGTCCGGCCACCAACGGAACACGATGAACGATCCGAACCGCGACATCGGCCGAAGCCCGCGAGATCGGGTGCCGGGCAGCGAAGCCGGGACGCGACCCGGGGCCCGCGCCGGCATCGCCCTTCGGTGCGAGCGTCCGCGATCGGGCGGCGATGCTCCGGGGAGCGGGGCTCGCCGGGAAAACGCGCATCGGCGTGCGGCGGCGTCCCGCCTCGCGCGACGGGTCGTCCGGGCTTCTGTTCGGGGAGGGCGTGGGCGACCGTCGCGTTTTCCGGACCGATTTCGGCAGGACATGCCGGCCGCCGTCCCCGTTTCGGGTTGCGGGCGCGCGCGAAACGGCGATGATCGGTCTTCAGGACACCGTTTCCGGCGATGCCGGAACGAGCGGCTTCCCGCCGCAACCGCCTTCGCCTCGTAGGATCGGCCCGCATTCCGGCGTATGGTCCCGCGTTCCCATCGGCTTCAGCTTCGGACGGTTGATCATGGACACACTCTCGAACTCGCTCGCGGCGGCCGACATCGCCCATACGCTCCACCCCAACACCAACCTGCGCGCCCACGAGGCGAACGGGCCGCTGGTGATCGCCAGGGGCGAAGGCATCCGCGTCTACGACGACCGGGGCAAGGAGTATATCGAGGGGCTGGCGGGCCTCTGGTCCGTGGGCGTCGGCTTCTCGGAAAAGCGGCTGGCGGACGCGGCCTACGCCCAGATGCTGAAGCTGCCCTACTACCACACGTTCACATCCAAATCGAACGAGCCCTCGATCCGCCTTGCCGAGAAGCTGGCCGAGATCACGCCCGAACCCCTCACGCGCGCCTTCTTCACCTCGTCCGGGTCGGAGGCCAACGACACCATCGTCAAGATGGTGTGGTACATGAACAATGCGCTGGGGCGGCCGAACAAGAAGAAGTTCCTCGCCCGCACCAAGGGCTATCACGGCATCACGGTCGCGTCGGGCTCGCTCACCGGTCTGCCGGTCAACCACCGCGACTTCGACCTGCCGGCGATCCCCGTGCGCCACCTGACCTGCCCCCACTTCTACCGCTTCGGGGCTGAGGGCGAAGACGAGGCGGCGTTCACGCAGCGCCTCCTCGCCGAGCTGGAAAGCGTCATCGCCGAGGAGGGCGCGGATACGATCGCCGCCTTCATCGGCGAGCCGCTGATGTCGGCCGGCGGCGTGATGCCGCCGCCCGCCGGCTACTGGGAAGGTGTGGAGCGGATCTGCCGCGCCAACGACATCCTTCTCGTGTCCGACGAGGTGATCTGTGGCTTCGGGCGCCTCGGCACCCCCTTCGGCTGCCAGAAATACGGCTTCACGCCCGATATCATGACCCTGTCGAAGCAGATCACCTCTTCCTACATGCCGCTCGCGGCCGTGATGATCTCGGATGCGGTCTACAATGCCATCGCCGACAATTCCGCCCGGCTCGGCGTCTTCGGCCACGGCTTCACCGCTTCTGGGCACCCGGTGTCCACCGCCGTCGCCCTCGAAAACATCGCGATCATCGAGGAAAAGGACCTCATCGGCAACGCCGCCCGTTTGGAGGGCGCCTTCCAGGCGGGCCTTCGGTCCTTCGCCGACCATCCGCTGGTGGGCGAGGCGCGGGGCGCGGGGCTGATCGGCGCCCTGGAGCTCGTCGCCGACAAGGCGGCCAAGCGCCCCTTCGAGAAGGTGGGCCGCGCCGGCCAGCTTGCGGCCGCGATCGGCCACGAGGAAGGGCTGATCTTCCGCTCCATCGGCGACCAGCTGGCGCTCTGCCCGCCGCTGATCGTCACCGAGAGCGATGTCGGCGAGATCATGGCGCGGATGGGCCGGACGCTGGAGCGCCTGGAAGGCGCGGTGGCGGCCGAGAACCTCCGGTGAGCCGGCCGGCGGCCGAACCCGTCGTCCATATCGACGACGGGCGGTTCCGCGTCACCGAATGGCGCTTCGCGCCCGGCGCCGAGACCGGCTGGCACATCCACGGGCACGACTACGTCATCGTTCCGCTCACCGACGGACGGTTGGAGCTCGGCCTTCCGGACGGCGGGTCGGCCGAGGCGACGTTGAGCCGGGGCGTGCCCTACTCCCGGCGCACGGGCGTTGCCCACAACGTCGTCAACGGCGGCGACGAGCCGCTCGCCTTTCTGGAAGTGGAGGCGGTGGACAGCGACCTGTCCGCGCGCCGGCTCGAAACGCTCGACCGGTTCCTCGCCGCCTGGAACGGGCGCGACGTCGATGCGCTGATGGCCTGCATGGCCGACTCTTGCGCCTTCCGTGCCTCCGGCGGTCCGGGTGCCGACGGCACCCGCCACGAGGGACGGGGGGCCGTTCGCGCTGCCTACGCGGCGCTGTTCGAGGCCTTCCCGGAAGCGGCCTGGACGCGCGGGCGCCACTCGGTCAGCGGCGACACGGGCCTGTCCTCCTGGCGCTTCGTGGGCGTCACGGCGGCGGGGGAGCGCGTCGAGGTGGACGGCTGCGACATCTTCGACTTCGACGGCGACCGGATCGCGCTGAAGGATTCCTACCGCAAGAATCGCGGCTGACGGCTACCGGTCGGCATGGGCGTCGAAGCGCGCCTGCGCGGCTTCGATCTCGGCCTTGCGCGCTCGGCTCCATTCGACGAGCCGAGCGACTTGCGTCGCGAAGGATCGGCCGAGGTCGCTCAACTCGTAGGTGACGCTCGGCGGAATGCTGGCCTCGACATGGCGCAAGACATGGCCGTCGCGCTCCAACCGACGCAGCGTCAGCGTCAGCATGCGCTGCGAGATGCCGGGCAGGGAGCGCTCCAATTCCCGGTATCGGCAGGGGCCCGCCGAAAGCTGGGCCAGCGCCATCACGCTCCAGCGCTCTCCCAATCGGTCCAGCGAGAGGTGCAATCCGCAATCCTCGTGCGCCGGCGAGCCGCAGGGCAGGAGGTCTTCGCGAAGACGAACATCGGTGTGCGTAGCGGACACGAAAGTGCCTCCTTACGGGTCGGCTCGCCATCCCATAGGTCGGATGCGGATTCAACGAAAGGACCCGCATCATGATCCTCGTCACCGGAGCCTCCGGCCAACTCGCCTCGCTCGTCGCTGCCCAGGCCAGGGCGATCGGTCTGCCCTTCCTCACCGCCGGTCGTTCGGCCGATGCCGACAGGGTGATCGACTTCGACCGGCCGGAAACATTGGACTTCGGCGGTATCTCGACGCTTTTCTGGGTTTCGGCCGGTTATGCGGAGGACGACGTGGTGATCCGCCGCCACGGGGCGGTGCTCGAAGCCGCGCGCCGCCACGGGGTCGGGCATGTCGTCTACACCAGCCTGTCGCGGGCGAGCGACCATCTCGGCTTCGCGCTGGCCCATCGCTGGACCGAGCAGGCGATCCGGGAAAGCGGCATGGACTGGGCGATCCTGCGCAACGGCCTTTATGCCGAACTGATCGGAGCGCTCGCCGCGCCCGTCGGCGGGCGGATCGAGGCGCCGTTCGGCTTCGGCGCCATGTCCGCAGTGGCACGCGCCGATTTGGCCGGGGCGGCGCTCGCCGTCTTGCGCGATCCGGCCTCCCATCGAGGCAGGATCTACGAGCTGTCCGGCGTGACGCCGTTCCGCGCGCCCGATCTCGCCGCTCGGCTCGGCGTGTCCTATGCGCCCCGGAGCCTTGCCGCCGAGCGCGAGCGCTTAGGCGTCCTCCCGCTTCTGCCCTTCCAGCCGCCGATGCTCCTGTCGATCTTCTCCGCGGCCGCCGCGGGCTTTCTCCACACACCGGCGAGCGACCTTCGGGCCTTGGTCCGCGAGCCGCTCGACGCGCTGTCCGTCGCCTGCGAGGCGGCGCGACGCGGCGTCTGATCAAAACGAAAAGGGCGCCCGGCGGCGCCCTTTCCCCATCGATTTTCTAGACGGTTCCGAAGGCCTACTTCAGGATCGCATCCATCGGCACGGGCTCGGACAGGGTCCACTTGCCGACGACGCCCGGCTTGCCCTTCTCGACGTCCACGACGAGGTAGGTGGCGTTGTTCTGGTGGTGCAGTTCGGAGGTGAAGGTGCGCGGGCCGAAGAGGGTCGGCTCGTCCTTCATCTTCTCGAGCTCGGCCACCACGGTCTCGGCATCCGTGGTGCCGGCCCGCTCCACGGCCTTCGCCCAGACGTCCACCATCACGTAGCCGGGATAGGCGTACTGGCTGGAGGGGTCGGCGCCGGTCTTCGCCTTGAAGGCGGCGTTGAAGGCCTTGACGTCCGGGTTCGGGTCGTCGCCGTAGATCGAGCCCTGGACGGGGATGAAGAAGTTCGACAGGTCCGGCACGGCGGGCAGCCAGTAGGAGCCGTCCATGCCCGATCCGGTGAGGATCATCGAGTTGATGCCGGCGGCACGGATCTGCTTCACCGCCGAAACCCCGCCCGGCATCATGGTGCAGAGCATGATCGCGTCGGGCTCCTTCGGCAGCGACTTGATGCGGGTGATCTGCGCCGCGATCGAGGCGTCCTCGTTCTTGAACGTGTCCTCGCCGACGAGCTTGGCACCCTCGGCTTCGAGCTTGGGCATCATCCAGTCGAAGCCGTCGCAGATGCCCTTGTTGTAGACGGTCCAGGTGTCGAGGAGCTTGTAGAAGTCCTTGGCGCCCTTTTCCTTGAAGGCCCATTGCGACATGGCCGCGCCCTGTACGGGAGCGAGCACGGAGGCCGAGAAGGACAAGGGGCCGACGCCCTGGATGCCGGCCTTGACCGATTCGGCGCACAGGAAGAACGAGACCTTGCCGGCGTCCTCGGCGGCGAGCGCTGCCGGCGAGCCGAAGTCGTAGTCGCAGGACACGACCACGAGGTCGGCGCCCTCGTCGATCACGGTGAGGCCGGCCTTGGCGCCTTCCGCCCGGTCGGACTTGGTGTCGGCCTTGACCACTTCGATCCGCTTGCCGAGAAGGCCGCCGGCCTTGTTGATCTCGTCGATGCGGATCAGCGCGGCGTCGGTCGCCGGCTTGTCGTAGGCTTCCATGAAGCCCGATTCGGCGGTGGCGAAGCCGATCTTGATCGTGTCGCCCTCCGCAAAGGCGGGCGCGGTGAGACACACCGATGCCAAGGCGGCTGCGACAAGGTGCTTTGCGTTTGTCATGCACGTCTCCTTTGCTGGACGGCCCGGGCGTCATGCCGGCGGGGTCAGGCGTTGCGGGACTTTCGGAACAGCGTGATCTCGGCTCGGCCGAAGAGGCCGGCCGGCCGGAGCGCGAGGATCACGATCATGATGACGCCGAGCGCGATCTCCTGGAGGCCCTTGGGCAGGGCGAGGGTGGTGCCGCCGACGTCGACGCCCGCTTCGAACCAGCGCAGGATCTGGATCAGGGCGGACAGGATCACGGTGCCGAGCACGGCCCCGGTCAGGCTGTTCATGCCGCCGACGACGAGCATGGACAGCGTGATGAAGGTGAGGCCGAGATAGAAGGTGTCGGGGGTGACGACACCGACCGAATGGGCCATCAGCGCGCCGCCCATGCCCATCACCGCGCCCGAGATCGCGAAGGCGACGAGGCGCTCGCGCGGGATGTCGACGCCCGATGCGCTCGCCGCCGTCGGCTCGTCGCGCGCGGCCCGCAAGGCGAGGCCCGCCCGCGAGATGGCGTGCGCCCAGGCGACGAACACCGCGACCACGGCGCCGATCAGGTAGGGCCAGAGCGTGCGCACGATCGGGATGCCGACCACCGACGAGGTGCCGCCCGTCACCGAGTCCCAGTTGGCGTAGATCGTGTTGATCATCGCCAGCACCGCGAAGGTCGCGATCGAGGCGGCGATGCCCGACAGGCGCATGAGGACGCGGCCGAAGACGAGGGCGGCGAGCCCGGCGAAGAGCGCGGCGAGCGCGGCCGACTGCCAGTAGGGCAGGCGCGCGGAGAGGATGAGGTCCGGCAGGCCGGGCAGGGCGCTCGCCTTCATCACCGGGTTGATGGTGAGCCAGGCCGCCATGTAGCCGCCCAGACACGCGAAGCCGACATGGCCGAAGGAGAGGACGCCGGAATTGCCGATGAAGATGTAGAGGCCGACCACGAAGACGACGCGCACGAAGACGTCGATCACCGTCTGGTTGAACGGGCGCGAGCCGGTCGCGACGGTCACCGCGGCGATGGCGAGAAGGATAAGCGACAGGAGGACCGGCGTCAGGATCGTGCGCCGGGCGAGCGCGAAGCGGGCGGGCTTGCGCGCTTCGGGCAGCGAGGCGGCGAGGGGAAGCGAGGCGGAGGGCGTGGTCATGGGGATCAGACCCTTTCCTTGGTGCCGCGCGCGGCGACGAGCCCCTGCGGGCGGAACAGGAGCACGAGGATCACGGCGGCGTAGACGAAGGCATCGCGGAAGGCGCGCGCGTCGAGCGGCAGCGCGACCTGCATGACGACGGAAGCGGCGCCGAGCAGGAAGCCCGCCAGCACCGCGCCGGCCAGACTCCCGAGGCCGCCGATCACGGTGGCGATGAAGGCCATCAGCATGAGCGAGGCGCCCATCTGGATGTCGACGGTGCCGGTCTGCGCGCCGAAGATCAGGCCGATCGCGCCGGCCAGCGCGCCGGACAGGGCGAAGGCGCCCATGATGACGCGGTTGGCCCTCACACCCAGCATCCGCGCCATGGAGAAGTTCTCGGCCGCCGCGCGCATTTCCAGCCCGAAGCGGGTGCGCCGCAGGAACAGGGTCAGCCCGGCGAGGATGGCGAGCGTCGCCAGGATCGTGATCAGCTGCAGGAGCGGCAGGCGCGCGCCGAGAATCTCGACCGGCTGCGACAGGCCCGGCAGAAGCGAGATCGACTTCGGCCGGCTCGTGAAGAGCATCAGGAGGAAGTAGCGGATCACGAAGCCGAGCGCGAAGGAGGCGATCATCATCGTGGCGGGGCTGGCGTGCCGGAAGCGCCGGAACACGACGATCTCGCAGACGACCGAGAGTCCGGCGCCCACCAGAAGCACGAAGGGCACAAGGAGATACGGGGGCATCTGCCCGGCGAAGACGATCGCCATCGCATCGGTCGAGGGCCAGAGAAGGGCGAAGATCGAGAAGGCGATCACGTCGCCATGGGCGAAGTTGACGAGGCGCATGACGCCGAAGATCAGCGCGATGCCGAGGGCGCCGAGCGCGTAGAGGGAGCCGAGCGAGAGCGCGTCGAAGACGACCTGCAGCATGATCAGTGATCCTCGTAGCCGAAATAGGCGGCCTGGATGGCCTCGCCCTGGCCGAGCTCGCGCGCGTCGCCGTCGAGAAGGATGCGCCCGCCGCGCATGAGCAGCATGCGCCCGCCCACCATGGCGGCGCGGGTGGAGCTTTGCTCGACCACGAGGAGCGTCAGGCCGCGCTGGCGCTGGAGGCCGAGAAGCCGCTCGTAGACCTGGTCGGTGATGTTGGGGGCGAGCCCCAGCGAGGGCTCGTCGATGGCGACGAGCTTCGGCCCCGTCATCAGCGCGCGGCCGATCACGAGCATCTGCTGCTGCCCGCCCGACAGGAGGCCGGCCTGGGAGTGCCGGCGCTCCTTCAGGATCGGGAACGTGTCGTAGACGGCTTCCAGTTCGGCCGCGCTCCTCGCCTTGGCGCCCGGCTCGCGGGTCCGCATGCCGGTGCCCACCAGAAGGTTCTCCTCGATGGTCAGCGAGCCGAAGACCTCGCGCCCTTCCGGCACCATCGAGAAGCCGAGGCGGGCGATGGCTTCGGGCGTGCGACCGGTAATGGGATAGCCGTCGAAGTCGACGGTGCCGCCGGCCACGGGAGTGACGCCGGCGATGGCGCGTAGGAGCGACGACTTGCCCGCCCCGTTCGGGCCGGTGATGAAGAGGGTTTCGCCGTCCCGCATGGAAAAGGACACGTCGCGCACGGCGGTCAGCCGGCCGTAGCGCACCTCGACGCCGGAAAGGTTGAGAACGCTCATACCAGAGCCTCCACGCTGGGGGCGGGTGCGTCGGCGGCCGTGCCCATGTAGGCGTGGCGGACCTTTTCGCTCGCGCGGATGGCGGCGGGCGTGCCTTTCTCGATCACGGCGCCCGAATCGAGGACCACGATGTCTTCGCAAAGGCCGAGCACCAGCCCGACATTGTGCTCGATCAGAAGGACGCCGCAGCCGAGATCTCCCGCGATGCGCCGGATCAGCGCGGAAAGGTCCGCCGCCTCCGGTCCGCTCATGCCGGCCGCCGGCTCGTCGAGAAGGACGAAGGCCGGGCGGCCCATCAGGGCGCGCCCGATCGCGACCCGCCGCTCGTCGGTATAGGGAAGCGTTCCGGCGATGCGGGACTTGAGGTCCGCGATGCCCATCCAATCCAGCATCGCCTCGGCCTCGGCCACCGCCTGCCTGCGCGACAGGCCGAGCCCGACGCCGGTCACCTCGAGATTGTCGATCACGGTGAGATCGCGGAACAGCCGCCCGCCCTGGAAGGTGCGCGCGATGCCGCGTCGGCGCACCTGAAAGGGCTTGAGGCCGGCAAGGCTCGCGCCGTCGAGCTCGACCGTGCCGCCCGTCGGCGCCTGGAAGCCGGTGAGGACGTTGACCAGCGTCGTCTTGCCGGCGCCGTTCGGCCCGATCAGGCCGGTGATGCGCCCGGGCACGATCGGCAGGTCGACCGCCGACAGCGCCTTCAACCCGGCAAAGGCGACGGACACGGAATCCGCCTTCAAGCTTCGCATGCGCCATTCCTTTCCTGTCTCGATGGAAGGGCGCGACGGCCCGCCGGATGGCCGGGACGTCGGCAACTCTTGGGAAGCCCCTCCGATCCGGCCCAAGCGGGGCCGGTTCCTGCGGACGGCCGGCCGCGGAGCCGGACGTTTATCGTGGAGCTCCCCGCGCCGGCCCCCACCGGCGCGCCTTGTTCGAGCGGGCGCTCAGCCCGCGACGTGGTCCCTGGCGCGGGCGAGCGCCTCCTTCGCGTCGGATCTGGCGGCGAGCGCCTCCTCCAAGGTCACGGGCTGGAAGCGCGTCGGCGTGTGAGGCTGGAGCTGGGCGATGAGGTCCATGTCGGCCGAGATCACGACGCCCAGCATCATGTAGCCGCCGCCCGACACCGCATCGCGGTGGAGCACGATCGGCTCCGTGCCGCTCGGCACCTGGACCGAGCCGTAGGGATAGCAGGCGTCGACGATGTTGGACGGGTCGGAGCCGGCGCCGAAGGGCTGCTCGCGGGCGACGAACTCCAGCGGCGCGCCGCCCCGGAAGCGGTAGCCGATGCGATCGGCCTCGGGGGCGACCTTCCAGGTGTCGTCGAAGAAGCGCCGGCCGGCGGCCTCGGTCACGCGGTGCCAGTAGATGCCGGGCAGCATGCGCAGCTCGGCCGGGTTGGCGGGCGCGCGGCGCAGGTTCGGCGGCAGGCTGCGCCCGGTCGCCATCCGCCCCTCGCCGATGGGCAGGACGTCGCCCGCCTTCAGGGCGCGGCCCTCGAAGCCCCCGAGCGCCCCGAGGACGTAGGTGGTGCGCGAGCCGAGCACGACCGGCACGTCGATGCCGCCGGAGATGGCGATATAGGCGCGCGCGCCGCTCTTCAGGTAGCCGAAGGAGAGGCGGTCGCCGGCTTTTACGGGGAAGCTTTCCCAGGTCGGGCGCTCCTCGCCGTTGACCTTGGGCGGCAGCTCGCCCCCGGTCACGGCGACGGCGGCGTCCGCCGTGAATTCGAGCTCGGGGCCCATGAAGGTGGCTTCGAGAAGCGCGGCTTCCGCCTCGTTGCCGACGAGGAGATTGGCGATCGCGGTGGCGAAGCGGTCCATGCCGCCGCCTTCGGGAATGCCGAGATGGTAGTAGCCGGGACGGCCGAGATCCTGGACCGTGGTCGCCAGACCCGGAGAGATGACGTTAACGGCCATCGAGAAGCTCCATCAGCTTGGCGTTGGTACCCGCGATGTCGCGGTTGAACTCGGCGAGGTTGAAGGTGCAGGGGCTGATCGTCGGCGCGAAGGTGTTGGCCTCGATCGCTTCCAGCGTCGCGTCGTAGGCGTCGCGGTCGATCGCCTTGAACTTGACGATGTCGCCCGGCTTGAACAGGCACATCTCGTCGCGGAGGTAGTTCACCTGACGCGTCGGATCGTAGATCGGGGCGGGCGTCACGCCGTACATCTGGTAGCCGCCGGCCCCGCGCACCGAGTAGATCGCGGCGAAGCAGCCGCCGTGGCCGATGGTGAGCTTGGGCGTGTCGGTGCGCGGGCGCAGATACTTCGGCGCCTCGATCTGCCGCTGCCGCTCCACCATCTGGTAGAGCCAGGGGAGCCCGGCGACGAAGCCCACCATCGAAACGAACCAGGGCTGGCCGGAATAGGCCTCTATGAACTCCTCGACGCTCCCGTAGCCGTTGATGCGGGCGGAGTATTCGAGATCGGTCGAGGACGGGTCCTGATGGCGCTCGCGAAAGCGCTGGCCGGTTTCGTGGGTCCACGGGTCCTGGAAGTAGACCGGCAGCTCGATGATGCGGGTGTTCAGCGTCTCGTCCGACTTCGCGGCCGCCGCCTCGAAGGATTTCAGCTCCCGCAGGAGGTCCCGGGGTGAGATCCTGTCGGGGTCGAAGCGGATCTGGAAACTGGCGTTCGCCGGGCAGATCTCCGTGACGCCGGGAATGGCGGCGTCGCGGACGGCCTTGGTCATCGACAGACCGGTGAAGAAGGAGGCGAGCGACATCTCCTCGGAGACTTCCCCGAAGATGTGTTCGTCGCCGCCGAAGCTGAAGCGTATCGACATCGATCCTCCGTCAGGCGCCAAGCGCCGCCGCGTTGTCGGTGAGCCAGCCTTCCAGCCAGCGGGTGTGGACGTCTCCGGCCCGCACGGCCGGGTCGGCCGCGAGCGCGAGAAAGAGCGGTTTCGTGGTCTTCAGGCCGCCGATGCGCGTCTCGCTCAAAGCTCGCACCAGGCGTTCGATCGCCGCCTCGCGTGTTTCGGCGTGGACGATCAGCTTGGCGAGCAGCGAGTCGTAGAAGGGCGGCACCGTGTAGCCGGGATAAAGCATCGAATCGAAGCGCACGCCGGGTCCGCCGGGAATGCGCAGGTCCTCGACCGTGCCGGGGAACGGCGCGAAATCGCGAGAGGGGTCCTCGGCGTTGAGGCGCACCTCGATCGCGTGGCCCTTCACCGCGACATCTTCCTGCCGGATGCGCAAGGGCTCGCCGCCCGCGATCCGCAGCATCTCGGCCACGAGGTCGATGCCTGTGATCGCTTCCGTGACCGGATGCTCGACCTGGATGCGGGTGTTCATCTCGATGAAGTAGAAGCGGTCGGCGCCCTCGTCGTAGAGATATTCGACCGTTCCCGCGCCCGAATAGCCGACGGCCTTGGCGAGCGCCACGGCCGAGGCGCAGAGCTCCTCGCGAAGGGCGGGCGAGAGCGCGCGCGAGGGCGCTTCCTCCCAGACCTTCTGCCGACGGCGCTGCAGCGAGCATTCGCGCTCGAAGCAGTGGATGGCGTTTCGCCCGTCGGCCAGGACCTGCACCTCGATATGGCGCGCGCGCCCGATCACCTTTTCCATGTAGAGGCCGCCGTCGCCGAAGGCGGCGAGCGCCTCGGCCTCGGCCTGGGGAAAGAGCTGGTCGAACTCGGCCTGGCTCCCCGCGATGCGGATGCCGCGCCCACCGCCGCCCGCCGCGGCCTTGATCATCACCGGGAACCCGGTCTCGGCCAGCACCTCGCGCGCCGCCTCGATGCCCGCGACGCGGCCCCGGGAGCCGGGCACCACGGGAACACCGGCTTTCGCCGCCGCTTCGCGCGCCGAGACCTTGTCGCCCATCAGGCGGATCGCGTCGCCCGAGGGGCCGACGAAGACGAGGCCGGCGGCCTTCACGGCATCGGAGAACTCGGCGTTCTCGGCAAGGAACCCGTAGCCGGGATGGACGGCGTCGCAGCCCGTATCGGCAGCCGCCTTCAAGAGCGCGTCGATGGAGAGATAGGACTTGCGCGGCGCCGGCGGGCCGATCGCGACGGCCTCGTCGGCGAGCTGGACATGGAGGGCGTTCTCGTCGGCCGCCGAGTAGACGGCCACCGTCGCGATGCCGAGATCGCGGGCCGCCCGGATCACCCGCACGGCGATCTCGCCCCGGTTGGCGACCAGAAGCTTGGCGAGCATCAGCCGAGATCCGCGAGCGGGGCGCCCGCCATCACCGGCTCCTCGTTGTCGGCGAGAAAGCGGATGTTGTCGCCCGCCACCTCGGAGCGCACCTCGTGGAAGGACTTCATCACCTCGACGAGGCCGATCACGTCGCCGACGGCGACCGCCGCGCCGTCGGCCTTGAAGGGCGGCTGGTCGGGGGCGGAGGAGCGGTAGAACGTGCCCGGAAGCGGCGACAGGATCTGGACCATGGGGAAACTCCGGCAGGCGGGGTGGGGGTTGAAGGGTCAGGCGGCCTCAAGCGCGCCAGGGCGCGATCGCCTCGCGCACGGCCCTTGCGATGTCGAGGGCGTTGGGCGTGTCGGAATGGATGCAGATCGTCTCGCATCGCACGGGAAAGAAGGAGCCGTCCGTGGCCGTGCCCTCGCCCTTGGAAAGCGCGTGGATGCAGCGCCCGGCCATCTCGGCGGGGTCCTTGGCCTCGTGCTCGCGCGTCACGATCAGCGCGCCGCCCGGCTGGTAGTCGAGGTCGGCGTAGAACTCGGCGACGAAGGGAATGCCGCGCGCCTGGTAGACCGTCTCGTGCATCGTGCCCGTCATGCCGAAGAGCGGCACGTCGAAGATCTCGGCCGCGTCGCAGATGGCGTGGGCGATCTCCTCCTGGCGCGCGGCCATGCCGTAGAGGCTGCCATGCGGCTTGATGTGGTGGAGGGGAA
Source organism: Aureimonas sp. ME7 (assembly GCF_903970965.1). Lineage (GTDB taxonomy): Bacteria > Pseudomonadota > Alphaproteobacteria > Rhizobiales > Rhizobiaceae > Aureimonas. Next base: position 180,090 of record NZ_CAJCKW010000001.1, read on the forward strand.
CCCCTTCCGCCTGGAGGAAGCCGCGCAGCGCGCCGACCTGGTAGATCACCATGTTGGAGACCTCCTCGCGGCTCATCTTCATCTCGCGCCGGCCGAAACCCTGGAGGTCGGGAAGGGACGGATGAGCCCCGACCCCGACACCGGCTTCGCCGGCGCGGCGCACCGTGCGCCGCATGTGGTCCGGGTCGGAAGCATGGAAACCGCAGGCGACGTTGGCGACGTCGATGAGCGGCAGCATGCCCTCGTCGTCGCCCATCCGGTAGAGGCCGAAACCCTCGCCCATGTCGCAGTTCAAGGTGACGCCCATCGGTTCCGAGCCTTCCCATCTGCCAAATTTTTAGCGTTGCAAATTTTTTGCGCAAACGGTTTGAATTGTGAAATAGTAGTTTTGGTTCTTTGATATCGAAAAAATCGATATCCTTTGCGAAGGACGCCCGGCGTGGCCATCACCTTGCGGCAGCTCGACTATTTCATCGCCACCGCCGACAGCGGCCAGGTCAGCCACGCCGCGGTGGACCTCAACATCTCGCAGTCGGCCGTCACCGCCGCGATCAAGGCGCTGGAAGCCGAGCTCGGCGTCAAGCTCTTCGACCGCACCCATTCCGGGGTGCGCCTGACGCTGGAGGGCGGCCGCTTCCTGGAGCGGGCGCGCATCATCACCGGGGCCGTCGCAGCCGCGCTCCAAACCCCCTTGCGCGAGCGCCAGGGGCATTCGGGAACGCTTCGGCTCGGCATGAGCTACACGGTGGTCGGCTATTTCATGTCGCGCTACTACGCCCGGTTCCGCAAGCTCTACCCGCAGATCGAGGTCCGGGTCGTCGAGCTGGCGCGCGAGGCGCTGGAAGCGGGCGTCGTGGACGGCGAGATCGACATGGCCGTCATGCTGGTGTCCAACCTCGAGCGCGGGGAGGAGATCGAGCACGAGATGCTGATGCGCTCGCGCCGCCGCCTTTGGCTGAGCGTCGACCACCACCTGCTGGCCAAGCCCGAGATCAGCCTGGAGGACGTCGCCGCCGAGGACTACGTGATGCTGACCGTTGACGAGGCGCGCACCACCGCCGCGCGCTACTGGGACGCCGCCGCGCTCCAGCCCCGTCCGGTTCTGGCCACGAGTTCGGTGGAAGCCGTCCGTTCGCTGGTGGCGGCGGGCGTGGGCGTCACCGTCCTGTCGGACATGGTGTATAGACCCTGGTCGCTGGAAGGGCAGCGCATCGAGGTGCGCACGCTGGTGGATCCGATCCCCAGCATGGATGTCGGCCTCGCCTGGGCCCGGCATCGACCGATCGTTCCGCCCGCCGCCGTGTTTAGGGCCTTCATGTCGGTCACCATGGGCGGGGGCGGGGGCGGCTGACGGGAAGGCCGGCCCGACAGGCCCGGGCAAGGCATGGGGCGGCTTTGTCGGCCCGCATGCCTCCGTATGGAGCTTCCCGGGGAGGAAATCCGATGTCCGTGATCGCGTCCTATCTCTACCGCGACGGGGTGCGCGTCCGCCCCGTGTCGATCGACGAGCGGATCGACTTTCCCGACGACCGCTCGCAGTTCGTCTGGATCGGCCTGTCCAGCGCCTGCGCCGCCGATCTGGAAAAGCTCCAGGCGCTCTACGGCCTCCATCCGCTCGCCGTGGAGGATGCCTTGAGCGACCGGCAACTGCCCAAGGTCGACATCCACGGCGACCAGCTCTTCGTGATCGCCCGGACCGCCCGCCTCGACGAGGCGACGATTCACTACGGCCAGACCGCGATCTTCGTCGGGCACAGCCACATCATCACCGTGCGGCTCGGCTCGGAGCGCGCGCACCAGCCGCTGCGCGCCGAGCTCGAAACCAACCCCCAGCTCCTGCGCCAGGGCGTTGACTACGTCCTTCACGCGGTTCTCGATTTCATCGTCGACGGCTACCTGCCGATCGTGCGCGCCATCGAGGACGAGGTGGTACGAATGGAGGAGCACATCCTCGATTCCTTCCTGGAGCGGCGCGAACTCGCCCGCATCCTGACGCTGCGCCACGAGCTGATCCGCTTCCAGCGCATCCTGGCGCCGATGGAGGACGTGGCGCGCAAGCTCGCCCGCTCCGAGTTGCCTTGCATCGACCCGGAGGCGCGGCCCTACTTCTCCGACGTCCTCGACCACGTGCGCCGCGTCGAGACGATGGTGGAGGGCCTGCGCGAGGTCCTGGTCTCGGTGGTGGAGTTCTCCAGCCTGATCGAGCAGCAGCGCCAGGGCGCCATCACCCGGCAGCTGGCCGCCTGGGCGGCGATCCTTGCCGTTCCCACCGCCATCGCGGGCATCTACGGCATGAACTTCGAGGTCATGCCCGAGCTCAAATGGCGCTACGGCTACCTCGCCGTATGGATCGCGATCGTTTCGGCCTGCACGATCCTTTATTCGCGCTTTCGCAAGTCGGGCTGGCTTTGACGAAAGAGAGGGCTGCGCGTGAGTTCCGACCGCCCCCTGGAAATTCGTTCCACCCGAGCGGGACCCGTGCGGCAGAGCGATCCGCAAATCGCGGTGGGAACGCCAAACTTCGCGCCTCTTGCATCGGGCGTCCAAGTCTATAGTCGTTCCATGAAACGATGCCGATATTCCATGCGGCAGGTCGGTCGCGAACCCGAAATGACCCGAACTTCGCTGCCGGCCCACCGAATGCCTTCGAGGACGCCATGACCGCACCCCGCTTCGCCTTCGTCAAAGCCAACTGGCATGCCGACATCGTGTCGCGCGCGCTGGAGGGTTTTCGCGAGATCGTGCCGGAGGCGCAGATCGACGTCGTCGACGTGCCCGGCGCCTTCGAACTGCCGCTCGTGGCGCGCGAGCTCGCCCGCACGGGGCGCTACGAGGCGGTGGTGGCCGCCGCCCTCGTCGTGGACGGGGGCATCTATCGCCACGACTTCGTGGCCCAGAGCGTGGTGGACGGCCTGATGCGGGCGGGGCTGGATACCGGCGTGCCGGTCCTGTCGGTGTCGCTGACGCCGCACCACTACCAGGAAACCGAGCACCACAACGCGATCTTCGCCGCCCATTTCGTGGAAAAAGGCCGCGAAGCCGGCCGGGCGGCGCTCGCAATCGTCGAGGTCCACCGCCGGCTGAAGCACGAGGCGCCGGGCTCGGCTCCCTTGCGCGCGGTCGGCTGACACGCCAGCCGCTGTCTCGAGGGTCGGCCCTTCGACGCTCCGGGCGTCTTGCAGGGCACGCATGCCTGTGATCTCCCTTCTCGGCCATGAGGGGAGGGGTTCGATGACCGGCGAGCGACTGTTTCGAGGCGTTTCCGCCTTTCCGATCACGCCCGCCGACGCCGGGGGGCGGGTCGATACCGCGCTTCTCGGCCGCCTTCTGGAGCGGCTTTGCGAGGCGGGCGTCGATTCGATCGGCCTTCTCGGCTCCACGGGAACCTATGTCTATCTGACCCGCGAGGAGCGACGGCGCGCGGTGGCCGCCGCCGTCGAATGCGTGGGCCGGCGCGTGCCCTTGATCGTCGGGGTCGGCGCGCTGCGCACCGATCATGCCGAGGCACTGGCGCGCGACGCGCGCGATGCGGGCGCCGACGCCCTTCTGATGGCGCCGGTGTCCTATACGCCGCTGACGCAGGACGAGGCGTTCGAGCACTACCGTGCGGTGGCCGGGGCGACGGAGCTGCCGCTCTGCGTCTACAACAATCCCGCCACCACGCATTTCCAGTTCGGCCCGGAGCTTCTTCAGCGGCTCGCCGCCATCGACACGATCCGGGCGGTGAAGATGCCGCTGCCGGCGAACGGCGACTATGTGGGGGAGCTTGCCGCCCTGCGCGAGCGAACGGGGCTTGCCGTCGGCTACAGCGGCGATTGGGGCACGGCAGACGCGCTTCTGGCGGGGGCGGACGCCTTCTACAGCGTTCTCGCCGGCCTTCTGCCAGGGCCCGTCCTGCGGCTGGCACGCGCCGCGGCGAAGGGCGAAGCCGCCGAGGCGCGGCGCCTCGATGCGACGCTCGGCCCCTTGTGGGACACGTTCCGAGCCCACGGGAGCCTTCGCGTGATGTATGCGCTCGTTTCCATTCTGGAGATCGGCGAGGCCGCGCCGCCCCTGCCTATCCGGCCCCTGGACGGGGACGCCCGCGATGCGGTCGCGCGGGCGGTGGAGCCGCTTCTCGCCGGGTCCTGAAAGGGCGACCCTAGCCGCGCCCGGCGCCCCGCAAGGCCATGTGCCGGTTGACGTCCTTGTAGAGGAGATATCGGAAGGGACCGGGGCCGCCGGCATAGCAGGCCTGCGGGCAGAAGGCGCGCAGCCACATGTAGTCGCCAGCCTCGACCTCCACCCAGTCGCCGTTGAGATGGTAGACCGCCTTGCCCTCCAGGACGTAGAGCCCGTGCTCCATGACGTGGGTTTCGGCGAAGGGGATGCTGCCGCCCGGCTGGAAGGTAACGATCGTCACGTGCATGTCGTGGCGAAGATCGGCCGGATCGACGAAGCGCGTCGTCGCCCAGGCGCCGTTGGTGCCCGGCATCGGCGTCGGCGCGATGTCGGCTTCGTCGAGGAAGAGCGGCTCCGGCTTGTCCAGCCCCGGCACGGGTTCGTAAGCCTTGCGGATCCAGTGGAAGCGGGCGGGCGAGGGGGAGTCGTTGCGCAAGGTCCAGTTCGATCCGGCGGGCAGGTAGGCGTAGCCGCCGGGCTTCAGCGTATGGGCGGCGCCATCCACGCGCACCGTCGGCTCGCCCTCCACCACGAACAGGACGCCCTCGGCCTCGGCGTCGGATTCCGGCCGGTCCGATCCGCCGCCCGGCTGCACCTCCATGATGTATTGCGAGAAGGTCTCGGCAAAACCCGAAAGCGGCCGCGACAGGACCCAAAGGCGCGTTCCTTCCCAGTGCGGCAGGAAGCTCGTCACGATGTCGCTCATCGTCCCCTTGGGAATCACCGCGTAAGCCGTGGTGAAGACGGCGCGGTCGGTGAGGAGCTGGGTCTGCGGCGGCAGGCCGCCGGTCGGAGCGTAGTAGGAGCGCTTGGGAGGCATCGGGCGGGATCTTTCGGAAGGCGGTTGGCGGGTTTTTAGCGGTTCCAGCCTAGAGGCTGTCACGCCGCTTGGACAGGCGTTCCGCCCTATGCTCGGGGATCGGCGGCGGCCTTCAGCGCCTGTCGGCCCCGCCATTGCCCGCTTGGCCCGCGCCCGCTAACCTTCCGGCCTTGCCCGGCATTCGCTTCGAAGGGGCTGCCTCGTCCCCCCGAACGGAGCCATTCCATGCAGATCCGGCATCTCCAGTATTTCGTGACGCTCGCGCGCATCGGCCATTTCCGACGCGCGGCGGCGAGCTGCGGCGTGTCGCAGCCGACCCTGTCGGCGGGAATCGCATCGCTCGAAACCGCGCTCGGCGTCGAACTCGTGCGGCGCGACCGGCGCTTCGTCGGGCTGACGACGGAGGGCGAGGCGGCGCTCCCCTGGGCGCAGCAGATGCTGCACGACTGCGACGGCATGCTGCGCGCGGCCGGGCGCCCAGGCTTCGGGCTGACCGGGCGGCTCCGGCTCGGGGTGATCCCGGCCGCCATGCCCGCCGCCGGCGCCATCCCGCCGGTTCTGGCTGCCGAGCATCCCGATCTCCAGCCGGTGATCCTGTCGATGACCTCGCGCGAGATCGAGCGCGCGCTCCAGGCGCACGACATCGACGGCGGCGTCACCTATCTCGACAACGAGCCCCTGTCGGGCGTCATCAGCTGGACCTTCTACGAGGAGCGCTACCTGTTCGCGACGCCCGCCGACGGGGCGTTCCGAGGGCGAACCTCCGTATCCTGGGCGGAGGCGGCGAGCGCGCCGCTCTGCCTTCTGACGCGCGACATGCAGAACCGGCGCATCCTCGACGCGCAGATGAGCCGGGTGGGCGTCGACGCCGGCCCGCGCGCCACCGCCAATTCCTACACCGCGCTTCTGTCCATGGTGCGCATGGGCGAACTCTCCTCCATCCTGCCCCACCCCCATGCCCGGATGGCAGACCGCGACCCGGCGATCCTGATTCTGCCCTTCGACGATCCCTCGCCCCCGCAGGCGGTCGGGCTCGTGGTGCTGGACCGTCACCCGATGTCCTCGCTGACGCGTGCGATCCTCGCCTGCGTGCGCTCGGCGGAGTTTCGCAAGCGCATCGAGCCGCTGCGCGGTGAGGGCTGAAACTCCTCCTGATAGGATCGCTCTATCGTCGATCGAGTTTTGAACGTTTGACTCGTTCTAAGTTTGCGTCGAATTTGGGGAGATAAAGAGGCACGGCCGAATTGCCGAAGCCTTGGGATTCCGGGAGGTTGGATGAGTTCCGCAGCCGATGTCGCGCGCCCCGCAGGCGTGGGTTTTCTCGATCGTGAAAACACCGTGGCCAAGGCCGGGTTCAACCGCTGGCTGATCCCGCCCTGTGCGCTCGCCATCCACCTGTGCATCGGCATGGCCTATGGCTTCTCCGTGTTCTGGCTGCCCTTGTCGCGCGCCATCGGAATCTCGCAGCCCGTCGCCTGCGAGGGTATGACTCTCGCGACCGCCCTGTTCACGACGACGTGCGACTGGCGCGTGTCGGACCTCCTGTGGATGTACACCCTGTTCTTCGTTGTGCTCGGCACCGCCGCCGCCATCTGGGGCGGCTGGCTGGAGCGGGCCGGCCCGCGCAAGGCCGGCCTCGTTGCCGCCCTGTGCTGGTGCGGCGGCATGGTGATCTCGGCGATCGGCATCTACACCCACCAGCTCTGGCTGATGTGGCTGGGTTCTGGCGTCATCGGGGGCATCGGCCTCGGCCTTGGCTACATCTCGCCCGTCTCCACCCTCATCAAGTGGTTCCCGGACCGGCGCGGCATGGCGACCGGCATGGCGATCATGGGCTTTGGCGGCGGCGCGATGATCGGCTCGCCCCTCGCCGACATCCTGATGCGCCGCTTCGCGAGCGCCGACGGCGTCGGCGTGTGGCAGACCTTCCTGGTTCTGGCCGCCGGCTACTTCGTGTTCATGGTGGCGGGTGCGCTCGGCTACCGCGTACCGCCTGAGAACTGGCGCCCGGCCGGCTGGACGCCGGCGGCCGGCGGCACCAAGATGATCGCCACCGGCGACGTCCACCTCAAGGACGCGCACAAGACGCCGCAGTTCTGGCTGATCTGGGTGGTGCTCCTCGTCAACGTCACCGCCTCGATCGGCCTCATCGGCGTCGCCTCGCCGATGCTTCAGGAAATCTTCGGCGGGCGCCTGATCGGCGCGGCGGGCACCGGCTTCCTCGACTTCACGCCCGAACAGCGCACGGCGGCCGCGGCCGTCGGCGCCGGCTTCGTCGGTCTCGTGTCGCTCTTCAACATCGGCGGGCGCTTCTTCTGGGCGTCCTTCTCGGACCGGCTCGGCCGCAAGGTGCTCTACGCCACGATCCTGGCGCTCGGCCTCGTGCTCTATGCCGCCGTGGTGCCGTTCTCGGCGTCCTCCGGCAGCGTGTTCCTGTTCGTCGCCGCGTTCTGCATCATCGCTTCCATGTACGGCGGCGGCTTCGCCACGGTGCCGGCCTATCTCGCCGACGTGTTCGGCACCAAGTTCGTGGGCGCCATCCACGGCCGTCTGCTGACCGCCTGGTCGCTCGCCGGCGTCTTCGGCGGCCTGATCACCGGCACGATCCGCGACAACAACATCGCCTCGGGCGTCCCGCGCGATCAGGTCTACCAGCCGATCTTCTTCACGGTCGCCGCGCTTCTGGCGGTCGGCTTCGTCGCCAACCTCCTGGTGCGGCCCGTGGCGCAGAAGTGGCAGATGCGCGAGGCGGCCAAGGGTGCGGCTCCGGTCGGCACCGCACCGGCCACCGTGGCCGCTGCCGCGCCGGCCCCGGCCTTCGGCGACTACGGCATCGGACGCGGCGGCTTTACGGGCCCCGCGATCCTCGCCTGGGTCGTGGTCGGCCTGCCGCTTCTCTGGGGCGTCTTCATCACCCTGCAGAAGGCGGCCGCCTTGTTCTGACGAAAACCCGAGGCGGCGGGGCACCGGGAGAGGGTGCTCCGCCCCTTTCGAACATACGGGAGGAAAGAGCGATGCTCGACAGAGCCAAAGGCTCCGTGCCGTTCGACGCCGAGCGCCTGGGCGAAATCCTGGCCGCCCATGCGGGCCGCCGGGGGGCGCTCCTGCCCATCCTGCACGACATCCAGGTCGAGTTTGGCATGGTGGACGATGCGATGGTTCCGTCGATCGCCGAGGCGCTGAACCTGTCGCGTGCCGACGTCCACGGCGTTCTCACCTTCTATCACGACTTCCGCCGCGCGCCCGCCGGGCGCACGGTGGTCAAGCTTTGCTCGGCGGAAGCCTGCCAGGCGGCCGGCGGCCGGGCACTCCAGCGCGAGGCCGAGACGGTGCTGGGTGTGCCGATGAAGGCAACCAGCGGCGACGGCGCGGTGACGCTGGAGCCGGTCTATTGCCTCGGCCTCTGCTCCGTCGCGCCCGCCGCCATGGTGAACGGGCGCATCCATGGCCGCCTGACCGGCGATCGCCTGCGGACGATCCTCGGGGAGGCCGTGCGATGAGCGCCCCCATCCGCATCTTCGTTCCGGGCGACGCGGCCGCCGTGGCCGTCGGCGCCGACATGGTCGCCAGTTCCTTGCGCAACCTCGCCGCGCTCCGGGGCGTCGAGGTCGAAATCGTGCGCAACGGCTCGCGCGGCGCCCATTTCCTGGAGCCGCTGGTGGAGGTCGAGACGCCGATTGGGCGCATCGGCTACGGACCCGTGACGCCGGGCGACGTCGAGGGCCTCGTGGCCGCCGGCCTGTTCGAGGGCGGGGTGCACCCGCTTCGCATCGGCCGGCCGGAGGAGCACCCCTTCCTCGCGCGCCAGACGCGCTCGACCTTCGCCCTTTGCGGCATCGTCGATCCGCGCTCGGAAAGCGACTACCGCGCCCATGGCGGCTGGCAGGGCCTGCAAAAGGCGTTGAGCCAAAGCGCCGAGGACCGGGTGAAGACGGTCTCCGCCTCCGGCCTTCGCGGGCGCGGCGGCGCGGGCTTCCCGACCGGCATCAAGTGGGACACGGTGCGCCGGGCAGAGGCGCCCCAGAAATTCGTCGTCTGCAACGCCGACGAAGGCGATTCGGGCACCTTCGCCGACCGGATGACCATGGAAGGCGATCCGTTCCGTCTCGTCGAAGGCATGGTGATCGCCGCCGTTTCGGTCGGCGCGACCTACGGCTACATCTACATCCGCTCCGAATATCCGCATGCGATCGAGGCGATGGAGAATGCCATTCTCGCCGCGCGCCGCGCCAAATGGCTGGGCTCCGACGTCGGCGGCTCGGGTCTCGCCTTCGACATGGAGGTTCGGGTCGGAGCCGGCGCCTATGTCTGCGGCGAGGAAACCTCGCTTCTGAATTCCATCGAGGGCAAGCGCGGCATCGTGCGCGCCAAGCCGCCGCTGCCCGCGCTCCAGGGCCTGTTCGGCATGCCGACGGTGGTCAACAACGTCCTGTCGCTCGCCGCCGTCCCGGCGATCTTCGCCGATGGCCCCGAAGCCTACGAGCGGCTCGGCCTCGGGCGCTCGCGCGGCACCATGCCGGTGCAGCTCGGCGGCAACGTCCGGTACGGCGGCCTCGTCGAGGTGCCCTTCGGTATCACGCTCGGGGAACTGGTGAACGAGATCGGCGGGGGCACGGCCTCCGGGCGCCCGGTGCGCGCGGTTCAGGTCGGCGGCCCGCTCGGCGCCTACTTCCCTCCATCGCTCTTCGATACCCCCTTCGACTACGAGGAGTTCGCAAGCCGAGACGGCCTGATCGGCCATGGCGGCATCAGCGTGTTCGACGACACGGTCGACATGGCCCACATGGCGCGCTTCGCGATGGAATTCTGCGCAGCGGAAAGCTGCGGCAAGTGCACGCCCTGCCGCATCGGCGCGGTGCGCGGGGTCGAAACGGTGGACCGGATCCTTGCCAACCGCGAGGCCAAACGTCCGGTTCGGGACGAACTGACGCTGCTTGCCGACCTTTGCGACACGATGAAGTTCGGATCGCTTTGCGCGCTCGGTGGTTTCACACCCTACCCGGTGACGTCGGCAATGACGCATTTCCCGGAGGATTTCGACCTCGACGCTCGTCGCCTTCCGGCCGGGCTACAGGCCGCGGAATAAGGCGCTCGCCCGATGAGCGACGCGCCCAAGACCCAAGGGACCGGCCTCGTACTTGCCCTCGATCGAGAAAACCTACGGGCAGCCGATCGAGCACTGGAAAGCCTTGATCCGGCAACGCGCCGGCTCGCAGCATATGGAGATCGTGAACTGGCTGAAAGCCGAGCACGGTCTTGGACACGGACACAGACACGCCCTCGTCGCCCACACGCTCGCCGAAACGGCGGGTAGCCAGGAGCCGATCCATGAGCCTCGTTTCTGAAACCGACTACGGCACGCCGGCGCGCCGCGCCGAGACGCAGGTGACGCTCACCATCGACGGCGAGACGATCACGGTTCCCGCCGGCACGAGCCTGATGCGGGCCGCCGCCGAGATGGGCACCAAGATCCCGAAGCTCTGCGCGACCGACTCGCTCGAGCCCTTCGGCTCCTGCCGCATGTGCCTCGTCGAGGTGGAAGGCATGCGCGGCACGCCGGCCTCCTGCACCACGCTGGCGGCGCAAGGCATGGTGGTGCGCACCCAGACCGACCGGATCGCCAAGCTGCGGCGGGGCGTGATGGAGCTCTACATCTCCGACCACCCGCTGGACTGCCTGACCTGTTCGGCCAACGGCGACTGCGAGCTGCAGGACACGGCCGGAGAGGTCGGCCTTCGCGACGTGCGCTACGGCCAGCACGGGGAGAACCACGTCCACCGCCATGAAGCGGGCGGGCCGAACCCGCTCTTCATGGAAAAGGACCTGACGAACCCGTACTTCCAGTACGACCCGTCGAAATGCATCGTCTGCTCGCGCTGCGTGCGGGCCTGCGAGGAGGTGCAGGGCACCTTCGCGCTGACGATCGCCGGGCGCGGCTTCGACAGCCGCGTCTCGCCCAGCCAGGGCGAGGACTTCTTCTCCTCTGAATGCGTCTCCTGCGGCGCCTGCGTCCAGGCCTGCCCGACCGCGACCCTGATGGAGAAGTCGGTGGTCGCCATCGGCGTGCCGGAGCATTCCAAGGTCACGACCTGCGCCTATTGCGGCGTCGGCTGCTCGTTCAAGGCGGAGATGCGGGGCGAGGAGTTGGTGCGAATGGTGCCCTGGAAGGACGGCAAGGCGAACCACGGGCATTCCTGCGTCAAAGGCCGCTTCGCCTACGGCTACGCCAACCACCGCGAGCGCATCCTGAACCCGATGATCCGCGCCTCGACCTCCGAGCCCTGGCGCGAGGTGTCCTGGGAGGAGGCGATCGCCCACACGGCGTCCGCGTTCCGCCGCATCCAGGGCAAATACGGGCGCAACGCGGTCGGCGGCATCACCTCCTCGCGCTGCACCAACGAGGAAACGTTCCTCGTCCAGAAGCTGATCCGCGCGGGGTTCGGCAACAACAACGTCGACACCTGCGCCCGGGTCTGCCACTCGCCGACCGGCTACGGGTTGAAGACGACGCTCGGCACCTCGGCCGGCACGCAGGACTTCGATTCGGTGGAGGATGCCGACGTCATCCTGGTGATCGGCGCCAATCCGACCGATGGGCATCCGGTCTTCGCCAGCCGCATGAAGAAGCGCCTGCGCGAGGGCGCTCAGCTGATCGTCGTCGATCCGCGCCGCATCGACCTCGTCAAGACGCCCCATGTCGAGGCCGCGCACCATCTGCCGCTGCGCCCCGGCACCAACGTCGCCGTCCTCACCGCCATGGCGCACGTGATCGTCACCGAAGGACTGGTGGACGAGGACTACGTTCGCACGCGTTGCGACCTCGAAGCCTTCGGGGCCTGGGCCGAGTTCGTGTCCGACGCTTCGCGCTCGCCGGAAGCCGTGGAGCCGATGACGCGCGTGCCGGCCGACGAGCTTCGCGCGGCCGCCCGCCTTTATGCCACCGGCGGTCGTTCGGCGATCTACTACGGGCTCGGCGTCACCGAGCATTCCCAGGGCTCCACCACCGTGATGGCGATCGCCAACCTCGCGATGGCGACCGGCAATATCGGCGTGCGCGGCGCCGGCGTGAACCCGCTGCGCGGGCAGAACAACGTGCAGGGCGCCTGCGACATGGGCTCCTTCCCGCACGAATTGTCGGGCTACCGCCATGTGTCGGACGACACGGCGCGCGCCCTCTTCGAAGGCATGTGGGGCGTCCGGCTCGACGACGAGCCGGGCATGCGCATTCCCAACATGCTGGACGCCGCCGTCGCCGGCGAGTTCAAGGGCATCTACATTCAAGGGGAAGACATCCTTCAGTCCGACCCCAACACGCGCCACGTCACGGCGGGGCTCGCCGCGATGGAATGCGTCGTCGTCCAGGACCTCTTCCTGAACGAGACGGCGGTGCATGCCCATGTCTTCCTGCCGGGCTCGACGTTCCTGGAAAAGGACGGCACCTTCACCAATGCCGAGCGCCGCATCCAGCGCGTGCGCCGCGTGATGGCGCCGAAGAACGGCTACGCCGACTGGGAGGTGACGCAGCTTCTCGCCAATGCCCTCGGCCTGCCGATGAACTACGCGCACCCGTCCGAGATCATGGCCGAGATCGCCTCGCTCACCCCGACCTTTGCCGGCGTATCCTACGAGCGGCTGGAGACGGAATCCCTGCAATGGCCGGTCACCGACAAGGCGCCGGCCGGCACGCCGCTGATGCACCTCGAAGGCTTCGTGCGCGGCAAGGGCCTCTTCGTGGTGACGGAATACGTTCCGACCGACGAGAAGGTCGGCCCGCGCTTTCCGCTGCTTCTGACCACCGGCCGCATCCTGTCGCAGTACAATGTCGGCGCGCAGACGCGGCGCACCGACAACGTCCTGTGGCACGAGGAGGACCGGCTGGAGATCCACCCGCACGACGCGGAAGAGCGGGGCATCCGCGACGGCTCCTTCGTCAAGGTGGCGAGCCGGGCGGGCGACACGACGCTGCGCGCGCTTCTGACGACGCGCGTCGCGCCGGGCGTCGTCTACACGACCTTCCACCATCCGCTGACGCAGGCCAACGTCGTCACGACGGACTTCAGCGACTGGGCGACGAACTGCCCGGAATACAAGGTGACGGCGGTTCAGGTCTCGCCCTCCAACGGGCCGACCGACTGGCAGGAGCGCTATTCGAGCTTTGCCGAAACATCGCGCCGCGTGGCGCCCGCGGAGCCGGCGGAATGAGCGTGGGGGCGGAAGCCGAAAAACTCGTCACCATGGTGAACCAGGTGGCGCGCTTCTTCGAAAGCCAGGCGCACGAGCCGGGCGTCCTCGGCATCGCCGACCACGTCGCAGCCTTCTGGACGCCGCGCATGCGCGAGGCGATCTTCCGCCACGTGGACGAAGGGGGCGTGAACCTCCGGCCCCTGGCGCTGGAAGGCCTCCAATCCTTGCGCGCCCGCCCGCCCAAGGCGGCGGCCGCCAAGCTGGAAGCGGCCGGCGGCGTGTCGGTCGGCACCGAACGGGGTTCGGACGCGGGCTGAGGTCGCGAGGCGGCCGATGGGAAGCACTTCAAGGTTCGGGAACGCCCGTCCCATTGCGGTGTTTGCGGAAGGGGAACGGACCGGCCCGTTTCGAAGCCGCGTGAAGCCCGTGTCCACCCCGATCGATAGGGAAGCGCCTGTATGTCCCGTTTTACCGGCGGCTGCCTCTGCGGCAGCGTTCGCATCTCGGCCGAGGGGGATCCCGATAGGGTCGGCCTTTGCCATTGCCTCGACTGCCGCAAGCACGGCGGATCCTTGTTTCACGCCTGCGCGATCTTTCCGCGGGGCGCGGTCGCGATCAGCGGGGAAACGCGCGAATATGCCGGGCGCTGCTTCTGCCCGACCTGCGGATCGTCGGTTTTCGGCCGCGGGGAGGGCGAGGTGGAGATCGCGCTCGGCGCCCTGGATGCGCCGGATCAGCTGACGCCCACCTACGAGCTCTGGACATCGCGCCGCGAAGCTTGGCTTCCGGCGTTTCCCTTGCGTCATCGATACGAGCGCGACCGCGACGCGGCGTCTTGCTCCGAGGATTGAGGCCCCCCGCTCTTTCCGCTGTTCCAGCTTGGTGCCCGTCGCCGCCGGCCCCACGCGAACGCCCTCCGGTTTTGAAGCGGGTGATCGATGCCATCGCTCGACCGCCCGCGACATAACGTCGTTTCGAGCCCGCTTCGATCCCCCGCGGGTGTCCCGTCCCGGTGCGATGTTGCATGGTCTGCGGGAAAAAAAACGGCGAATCTGGTGGGGCGCGACATGAACACGGCTAGGCGATATGCGATCTCCCTTCTGGGCGTGCTCGGGCTCACCTCCGGGGCCTTCGCACAGGAGCCCGTCACCCTCACCTTCGCCGCGCACTACACCGATACGGAGATGGCGCCGCTCACCGCCTGCTTCCGGCGATACGAGAGCGAAAACCCCGGCATCCGCATCGACTATCGTCAGACGCCGATCGCCGACTTCATGCAGAACGTGATGACCTCGCGCGTGGCGGGCGCGAGCCCCGACATCTACAATGTGTATTCGATCTGGGGAAAGCGCCTCGTCGACAACGCCATCCTCGCCGAACCGCCTGAGGATATCGCCGACTTCATTTCGGCGAACTTCGAGGCGAGCACTGTCCGCTCCGCCGTGGTGGACGACCGGCTCTGGGGCATCCCGGCCGAGGTCGCCCTCTACATGCTGATCTACAACAAGAAGCTGTTCGCGGAGGCCGGCATCGCCGAGCCGCCGAAGGACTGGGCGGGAGTTCTGGACGCGGCCGCGAAAATCGCCAAGCGCGACGACCTCGGGCGTGTCGAGGTCGCGGGCTACGCGTTCGGGCCGAGCGTCGCCAACGCCGCCCATCCGTTCCGCACGCTTCTGTTCTCCAAGGGCACCTCGATCCTCACCGACGATCTCGCGGGCACGCATCTGACGGAAGCGCCCGCCGTCGAGATCCTCGAGGGCCAGGCGAAGCTCTTCCGCGACGGGCTCACCAGCGCCTCGCACCAGATCCGCGACTTTCCCGCCGGGCGCATCGGCATGATCATCGGCGCCAACTGGATGAAGCAGCTGATGCGCGAGGGGCTCGGCGACAAGCTCGACGAGACGGTCGGCGTCGCGCCCATTCCCGGCGGTCCGGACTGGAAGACCTATCAGTATTCCTTCTACCAGGGCGTCGACGCCAACAGTGCGCACGGGCCGCAAGCCTGGGCGCTTCTGCGTTGGCTCAACACGCCGCAAGACGAAGGCAAGCGCTCCTGCGTCGGCGACATGCTCGTGGCGCTCGGCAGCCTGACCGCCAACAAGGCCGATCTGGCCGCCTCCACGGCCGAGTTCGGCGACGCCTTCACCGCGCCCTTCGTGGAAGCGCTACGCTCGGGCCGCGCGGTCGGCGATCCCAACATCGCCCAGACGCCGGAGATGGACCGCATCCTTCGCACCGCCATCGAGGAAGCTTGGCTCGGCCGCAAGAGCCCGGCCGACGCGCTGGCGGGTGCCGACCGCGAGATCACCGACCTCCTGGCGCTGCCGCAATGAGACGGCGCTCCGGCCCGAACGGGCCTCGCGGGGGCGCATGATTTCGGCCAAACGGCTGGCGCCCTACCTGTTCCTGGCGCCGACGCTCGTTCTGGGGTTCGTGTTCTTCGTCCTGCCGCTCGCCCTTTCGCTGGGGCTCAGCTTCATGACCTGGAATTCCTTGAGCCCGCCGCGCTTCGTGGGGCTCGCGAACTATCGATATCTCCTGACCCGCGACCCCTTGTTCTTCGATAGCCTTCGCAACACCGGCACCTTCGTCGGAGCGACGATCGCCTTCGGAGTGCCGCTGGCGCTGGGGCTGGCGCTCGCCTTCCGGCGCAGCCGTTTCAAGCGGATGTGGCGCAGCGCCTTCTGGCTTCCCACCGTCACCAATGTCGTGGCGGTCGCCTATATCTGGCAGTTCCTCCTGGCCGACCCCTATGGCCTCATCAACCGGGCTTTGGGTGTCCTCGGGATCGCCGGTCCCGCCTGGCTGGCGGACCCCGCCTTCGCCATGTCGGCGCTGGTGCTCGTCTTCGTCTGGTTTCATGTCGGCCAGGACATGATGCTGCTCGCGGCCGGGCTCGACGGGATCGACGAGGCTTGCGAGGAAGCCGCCGAAATGGACGGGGCGGGGCCCTTGCGCGTGTTCTGGTACGTCACGCTGCCGCTTCTGAAACCCACGATCCTCCTCGTCGTGATGACCAACATGATCAAGGGCGTCGGCTATTTCGCGCTCATGCTGGTTTTGACCGGGGGCGGGCCGGTGAACACGACCAACGTCGCGGCGCTCCACCTCTACAACATGGCCTTCGGCGACCTGCGCCTCGGCATGGCTTCGGCAGGCGCCTACGTGCTCCTCCTGATCGTCTTCGCCATCGCGCTCGTGCAACTGCGCCTGTCGCGCCGGGGCGGGCTCGAAGCATGGTGAACGTCTCGCTCGCGGATGCGGCGGAAGAGCCGGCTGCCGAGAGTGCGGCAGTTCGCGAGGTCTCGGCCGCCCGCCGCCGGCGGGGCTGGCGCCTCGTTGCCGCGCTGGTGCTGGCGCTCGGCGCCGCCGTCATGGTCCTGCCGTTCGGCGATCTTCTGCTCGGCGCCCTCAGAACGCCCGCTGAGCGCCTGATGCGCCCGCCGGCCTACTGGCCGGCAACGCCGGTCTGGGGAAACTTCACCCAAGTCTTCGAGCGCTATCCCCTGTCGCTTTGGATCTTCAACAGCCTCGTCACGACGATCTCGATCACTTGTCTTCAGGTGGCGACCAGCGTCACGGCGGGCTATGCGCTCGCAAAATTCCGCTTTCGCGGGCGCGACCTCCTGCTGCGCTTCGTTCTCGTCGCGCAGCTCTTTCCGTTTTTCCTGTTCCTGATCCCGCTCGTCTTCATCCTGCGCTACTGGCCGCTTTTCGGCGGTAACGACTGGCTCGGGCAGGGCGGCACCGGGCTCATGGGCACCTACGCCGCGCTGATCCTGCCGTTTTCGGTCTCGTGGTACGGCGTGTTCCTGATGCGCCAGTTTATGATCGGGGTGCCGGACGAACTTCTGGATGCCGCGCGCATGGACGGCGCGGGCGAGGCGCGCATCCTGTGGTCGATCGTCCTGCCGATCGTGCGGCCCGCTGCCGCCACGCTCGCCCTTTTCGTCTTCGTCTACCACTGGAACGAGGTGGCCTGGACGCTGACGGTGACGCAAAGCGCGCCCAGCCTCCAGACCGCGCCGATCGGCATCTACATGGTGCGCGGCGCCTTCGACACCGAAGCCCAGCTGTCGCTGCAGCAGGCGATGATCCTCGTCACCATCGCCCCGGTGATAGCAGCCTTCCTCTTCCTCCAGCGCTTCTACGTCAGCGCCGTGAACGGCCCCTCACGAAGGATGGGCTGAGCCGTCGGTTTCGAGGCTCCAGGCGACGTGGAGCGCTTCCGGCTCGCGGTAGAGCGGATAAAGCGGCCCAACCGCGCGATCCACCGCCGCCGTGTCGAGAAGCGGCTGACGGCCCCCTAAGCGCTCCAGGGCCTGCGGCGTCAGGCGCACGGGGCGCAGCGTCTCGCTTTCCTCGCCGAAGCGAATGAGATCGCTGCCGCTCTCGATCAGGCGCCGCGCGTTGCGCTCGCCGATGCGATAATAGCTCATCGTCTCGACCTCGAGCCCGGGCACGATCACCTTGGCGACCCCGACGCTGCCGTCCGTGGGCGAGCCGTTCACCACCAGAACGTCGAAGCCTTGGGCTTCCAGCGCTTCGGCCGCAAAGCGCCCCTTTTCGCGGCTGGTGGCGAGCGGGGTGGCGGGCAGGTCGGCGAAGCGCTTCGTTGCGCGCCGGTCATAGACCGTGCCTTCCAGCGCGGCTCGGAGATCGTCCGCCGGGCGGGTCGCCCAGTCGCGCATCGCCGTGAAGGCGCGGCTTTCGCCTCCGACGAGGCTCGGCATGGCGTTGGCGAGGAAGTCTTCGATAAAGCCTGCCGGCGCGACGGCGCGCGCCTCGCTCATGCGTCCATGCGCATAGGCCTTGCGGACCCGGGCGGAGCAGAATTCCAGAAGCGCCTTGCGAAGCGCCACCCGGCGGTCGGGATCGCAGGCTTCGCCGCAGGCCGACAGCATGATCGGCTCTCGCGGACCCGATCCCGGCCGGTCGAAGCCGACCACGTAGACATTGGCGAGCCCGAACGCGTCCGTGGCGAATTTCGGGATCACCTCGATGCCGCTTGCGTCGAGGTGGTGCAGGAGGGCGCGCGTCTCGTCGTCGAGATCCCCTTCGTCGATCTCGAGCACTTCGCCCCGGTCGAGCGCGCGGAACCCGAGACCGTTGCCGTCGCGCTGGAGAAGTTCGAGAAGCCCGTGGCCGATCGCCCAGTCGAGGTCGGGGCCCGCGCCGAGGCCGTTGGTGATGAGGGTGGTGAAGGGCTGGTAGCCTTCGGGCAGCTCGAAAGTATCCGTCGCCGCGACGTCCATCGGCACGAGGACCGGCTCATCCGTGCGACGGCGCCGCGCCTCGATCCAGGCGAGGGGTGTGTCCCGTGTGACGGGCGACCCGGCCGGGAGGCAGAGGGTCAGCGGGTCGACGATGCCGCTCTCGCCCCGCTCGCGCAGGAGTTCACTGTAGGAGCCGATCCACCGGGGCTCCTTCATGAGGCGCAGCGTCGGCAGGATCGCCTCGGCGATCTCGGCAAAGGCGCCGATGATCGCCGTATCGTCGTCGAACCCGTAGCCGTAGCCGGACGGAAGGTTGCCGGGCATGGCGCCCGCATCGTCAAGGAACAGGGCGACCTTCCAGGCCTTCACGCCGGTCCGGTCGAGACCCTGCAGGGGAAAGCCGACGAAGCGCCCCGGTGGAAGGGCATCGCGGTAGGCACGCGCGGCCGGCGGAAGTTCGGGCAGGCCCGTCATGCGTTGCGCGTTTTGCGTCGAGGTGTCAGCCATCGTCCAACCCTTGTTCCTGCTGCGTCGGGGGGCGGCCAAGAAGCGCGGCCCCGTCCGCTTCCTAGCCGAGTTCGGCGCCCGGTCCGCTGCGGCATATCCGGCCGGATGCCGAGGCCGGGCGTTGCAGGCAGGGGTTGCGTGAACTGCCGGCCGGCCGAACCCTCAGCGGCAAGCTTAGAATGGCTCCATATCATAGTCGTTGTTATCGTCTCTAGGCTGAACTATAAGCTCGGCACGAGCGTAACTGTTTTTTCGGGATCCCCATCTTGCCTGCCTTCGCCCATATCTTGCCGGCTGTCCGATCGATGGTTCGATCGTTTCGAGGCGGCAAGGTGCAGGGCGCGCTGTGATGCGGCTCGATCACTGGCTCGCCGATCTCTACCGCCGGCACCATCGCGAGCTCGTACGCTACACGACCCGCCTCGTCGGCGATCGGAGCGACGGCGAGGATGTGGCGCAGAACGCCTATCTGCGGCTGGCCGCGCGCCAGGCGGAAACCGCGATCGAGCGCCCGCGCAACTATCTCTTCACCGCCGCGCGCACCGCCGCCTTCGACTTCTCCGCTCGGCAGCACGCCGAATGGCTCACCCGTGTGGACTGGGAGGACGCCGCCGAGCGCGTGGCCGGCGAGGATCCGGCGGAAGCCTTCGAACGGCGCGAGCGCATCCTGCGCCTGGCTCTCGTTCT
Source organism: Aureimonas sp. ME7 (assembly GCF_903970965.1). Classification (GTDB taxonomy): domain Bacteria; phylum Pseudomonadota; class Alphaproteobacteria; order Rhizobiales; family Rhizobiaceae; genus Aureimonas. The sequence goes on from NZ_CAJCKW010000001.1 coordinate 199,665, forward strand.
CAACGAGTTGCCGAACAGCTGCCGGACGGCCTTCGTCCTCAACAAGATCGAGGGGCTGACGCATCGCGAGATCGCGGGGCGGCTCGGCATTTCCGTATCTATGGTGGAAAAGCACATCATGCGGGCGCTGGTTCATTGTCGCGACGTGGCGCGCGATGAAGCTCGTTCCTCGACATCGCGTTGAGGGTAAATCCCGTCTCGGCCGTCTATGGCACGGAAGGCGGCATCCCGCTCGCTCGCGCAAGGCACGGACGACGTTGAGCGAAAACCAGTTGCCCCGACCTTTGCCCTCCCGGGAATTGTCCGACGAAGCGCTTCTGTTTCTGGTCCGGCTCCATTCGGGCGAGAACGAGGACGAAGCGCGGCAAAGCTTCGCCGCCTGGCGCGCCCTCGGCCCCGAGCACGAGGCGGCGGCCAGCGAAGCCGAGGCGCTGTGGGCCGATGCCGGCCACGTCCACCGCGATCCCGCCTCCGGGCGCATCCATCCCGGGCGGCGCCGGGCGCGCCTGTCGCGCCGGCAGATCCTCGGCGGGGCGGCGGGGATTGCCGTGGCGGGCTTCGGGGCCGGCGTCCTTCGCTCCGTCCTGACGCCCTATCTCGCCGATCTCGCGACCGGCACCGGGGAAACGCGGGTGGTCGAGCTTCCCGACGGATCGCGCGCGACCCTCAACGCCCGAACCGCGCTGGACCTCAGCTTCGACGCCGCGGCCCGCATCGTCGAGCTCTTGGAGGGGCAGGCCTTCTTCGAGGTCGCACCCGACCCGGCGCGCCCGTTCGAGGTACGCCGGGGCGCAAGCTCGGTGCGCGCGCTCGGCACCGCCTTCGACGTCGATGCCGCGCTGCCCGGCGGGGCGTTGGCGATCGGCGTCGCCGAACATTCCGTGCGGGTTGCGGCGGGCGGTGCGGGGGAAGTGCTGGTTCTCCAGGAGGGCGAGCGGGTCGTCGTCGGCGGCGACGGGCGGATCGGAGCGGTGTCGCGGGGGGAGCGCGAGGCGGTCGCCGCGTGGCGAAGCGGCATCTTCACCGCGCAGGCGCAGCCGCTCGGCGAAGTGGTCGCCGCCTTGCGCGCCTATTATCCCGGCTGGGTCGTGGTGCGCGGCGAGGCGCTGGCCCGCCTGCCGGTCAACGCCGTTCTCGACCTTCGCCGACCCGGCGCCTCGCTGGACGCGCTGGCCGCCGGCTTGCCGATCCGCGTCCGGCGCCTGTCGGGCGTTCTCACCATCATCGATGCGCCCTGACGATTTTTTTCGAAAAGCCCGAAGTTTTTGTTGAGGGAAAGGGTCCGCTTTCCCGTCTGCCATGGGTGAGGGATGGTCGAAGCTCGGCCGTGGGGACCCCTCCTGTCCAAACCTATCCGAGGGGATCGCTTTCATGTCCGGACGTATCGCATCGCTGAAGACCGCCCTTGCCCTATCGACCGCGCTGGGGCTCGGCGTGCCCGGCGGTGCGGCCTGGGCGCAAGGGGCGAGCGCGGCATCGGCCGCGACGTCCTTCGACCTGCCCGCGCAGCCGCTCAGCCGCTCGCTCGCCGCCCTCGCGCGCGACACCGGGCTGCAACTCGCCTATCCCGCCTCGCTCACCGCCGGGCGCACCGCGCCCGCCCTTCGCGGTGCCTTCACGCGGGAAGCCGCGCTCGCCCGGCTTCTCGCCGGCAGCGGGCTCGACTACGAGTTCCGCTCCGCCGGCACCGTCGCGATCTTCGAGCCGGACGTGCGCGCGACCGGCAGCGTCGCGGCCGATGGCTCGATCGTGCTCGACACGGTGACGGTGGAGGGCGCCGGGGCGCCGGGCGTCGGGCTCGGCGGCGGCGTTGCCCAGGACGGCTATGTCGCCACCAGCGCCAGCGTCGGCACCAAGACGGACACGCCCCTCGTCAAGGTCCCGCAGGCCGTCAACGTCGTCACCCGCAAGCAGCTCGAAGACCGGCGCGTCCAGACGCTGAAGGAAGCGCTGACCTATACGCCGGGCGTGCGCGTCGATGCGTTCGGCCTCGACAACCGGTTCGACGCCTTCTACGTGCGCGGCTTCGACGTGACCTATACCGGTGTCTACCGCGACGGCCTGCGCGAGCTGAACGGCGTGTTCTCCTTGTTCAAGACCGAGCCCTACGGGCTGGAGGCGGTCGGCGTCCTCAAGGGTCCGAGCTCGGTCCTCTACGGGGGCGGCTCGCCCGGCGGCATCGTCAACCTCGTCACCAAGCGGCCGACCGACACGCCGTTCCGCGAGGTCGAGACGCAGGTCGGCAACAACGACCGCTACCAGGCCCAGTTCGACGTTTCGGGCCCGGTGGCCGGCAACGACAACGTCCTCTACCGCCTGACGGGGCTGGCGCGCAGCGCCGATACCGAGTTGCGCAGCGTGCCGGACGATCGCATCTACATCGCGCCCGCGCTCACCCTTCGCTCGGACGACGAGGCGACCACCTTCACGCTGCTCGGCGAGTATTCGCACTACGAGGTCGGCGGCAATCCCGGCATCTTCAGCGAGGACGGGCGCTTCACCGGCATCGAGTCCGGCGATCCGGCGCTCGGAACCTTCCTGCAGGACCAGGGCCGGATCGGCTACGAGCTGACGCACCGGTTCGACGAGACCTGGACCCTGCGCCAGAACGTGCGCTACGCCCATATCTACACCGACTCGCCCTACACCTCGATCAACTTCATCCGTCCGGACCGCTTGTCGGCCTCCCGCTCGGCCGTGGTCGTCAACGACAAGTTGGACTCGTTCGCGATCGACAACCAGGCGGAGGCGAAGTTCGCGACCGGCGCGCTCGACCATACGCTTCTGATGGGGCTCGACTACAATTCGGTCGACGTGCGCCACAAGATCGGCTTCGGCGAGGCGCCCGACCTCAACCTCGTGACGTTCAACTACGGCCAGCAGTTCATCCCGCGGCCGGGCTACAATTTCTACGACGTCACCACGCGCCAGAACCAGACCGGCGTCTACGCCCAGGACCAGCTGGAGTGGAACCGCTTCGTCCTGACGCTCGGCGGCCGCTACGACTGGTTCGACAACCAGGATCGCGCCAACGACAACCTCGGCACGGACGGGGAGCAGGACGACAGCCAGTTCTCCGGTCGCGTCGGGCTCGGCTATCTCTTCGACAACGGCATCGCCCCCTATGTCAGCTATTCCACCTCGTTCACGCCCACGATCGGGCGCAGCTTCGAGGGCGACGCGTTCAAGCCGACCGAGGGCAGGCAGATCGAGGCGGGGGTGAAGTACCAGCCGACCGACACGAACCTTTCGGCCAGCGCCGCCGTCTTCCACATCGTCCAGTCCAACGTTCTGGCGTCCGATCCGGACAACTTCAACTTCCAGATCCAGCGCGGCGAGGTGCGCTCGCAAGGCGTGGAACTCGAAGCCACGACGAGCCTGCCCTTCGGCGTGGACCTCACCCTCGCCTACACCTATCTCGACCTCGAGATCACGCAAGGCGACAATGCCGGCAACAGGCCATCCGGCATCCCCGAGCACAGCGTCTCGCTTTGGGGCGCCTATACGTTTTCCGATGGCCCCGCCGACGGTCTCGGCCTCGGTCTCGGGTTGCGCTACGAGGGCGAAAGCTTCGGCGACGACACCAACACGTTCCGGAACGACGACCGGCTTCTGGTGGACGCCAAGGCGTCCTATGATTTCCGCCGTCTGAACCCGAAGCTGGAAGGCGCGGAAGCGCAGATCAACGTCAAGAACGTCTTCGACAAGCGCGAGCCGGCCTATTCCGGCGGCTTCGGCTACTACACCGAAGGGCGGCAGGTGATCGGCTCCCTGCGCTACCGCTTCTGAGCGAGCGCGAGGGAGCGGCCGCCATGTCCCCGGTGCTGCACCCCGCCGGCCTCACCGACACGGTGTTCTTCGACCTCGTGGGGGAGGACGGGGGGGAGCCCTGGCGCATCTTCCTCCATCGCCCGCCGGGGCCGGCGCCGGAGGGCGGCTGGCCGCTTCTGGCGATCACCGACGGCAACGCGATGATCGCCACCGCCGTCGACGCTGTGCGGGTGCAGGGGGCATATCCCGGCGGCACCAACGTGGCGCCGGGCGTCGTGATGGCGATCGGCTATCCGACGGAGGGCGCCTACGACCCTTGGCGCCGCTCCTTCGACCTGTCGCCTCCGCCCGGCCGTGCCTATCCGCCTTTCGCGGCGGACGGGCCGGAGGTGCGCACCGGGGGCGCCGATCGCTTTCTGCGCTTCATCGAGCGCGAAGCCTTGGCCGCGGCGGACGCGATCACCCCGATCAATCCGGCGCGGCGCACCTTGTTCGGCCATTCCTTCGGCGGCCTCTTCGCGCTCCATGCCCTGTTTTCGGGAACGCGGGCCTTCACCCGCTTCGTCGCCGCCAGCCCGACGATCGGCTGGGAGGACGGGGTGCTGACTCAAACGGAGCGCCGTTTTCTGGAAGCGCCGGCCTTGGGCGGGGAAGTGGTGGTTCACCTGTCGGCGGGCGAATACGAGGGGGACGCGCTGGCCCCCTTCCAGTACGGGCGCGAGGACACGGCCGAACGGCTGGAAAGGGCGCGCACCGTTAGAACGGCGGCCTTGACCAGCGCCATGGCCGAGCGCCTCGCGCGTGTCCCGAACCTGCGCGTCCTTCACGAGACCTATCCCGGCGAAACCCATATGACGATGCTGCCGATCGCCGTTTCGCGAGCGGTGCGCGTCGCCTTTCCCGCCCGCGAGGACTGACGGCGGATCGCGAACCAAAGTATCGCGCAAGAAGATCAAGGAAGGAGCCGCCTCGCTTTTCTTGTCGCCTTCGGCCCTCTTCCATCGTAACGGACGAGGAAAAGGTTGTCGGCCGAGGGGAGCGTTGCGGAATGGGGAATTCGATCGAGGGGGAAGGGCCGGCGGATCGCCGCCCGCTGGCCTCGCGCGGCACGCGCTGGGCGGGAGGGATGGCGCGGGCTCTTCTTCGCACGCGGGCGACGCCGAACGGCATCTCGGCCACCGGCATCCTGTTCGCGGCCGGCGGCGGGCTCGCCTTCGCCTTCGCGCCGGGGCATCCGTGGCTGTTTCTCCTCGGCGCGTTCCTCGTCCAGATGCGCCTCCTGTGCAACCTTCTGGACGGCATGGTGGCGGTGGAAGGCGGGCGCGGATCGCCGACCGGCGCGCTCTTCAACGAGATCCCCGACCGACTGGAAGACAGCGTCCTCTTGATCGGCTTCGGCTACGCGTCCGGCACACCCGAACTCGGCTTCGTGGCGGCGATCCTGGCAGTCCTGACCGCGTATCTCCGGGCCTTCGGCGCTTCGCTTGGCCTCGGCCAGGATTTCGGCGGGCCGATGGCCAAGCCCCAGCGCATGGCCGCGCTGACGATCGGCGGGGTCGTGGCCTTCCTCGAACTCGTCGTCCTCCATTCGCTTTACGTGCCGACCATCGTCCTCGCCGTCGTCCTTGCCGGAACGCTCTGGACCTGCCTGCGGCGCACCGCGCGCATGGCGAGAAGCTTGGAGGCGCGGCGATGATCGACCATCTTCTCGTCGGCCTGTCGCGCTTTCTCGTCGGCGGGCGGCCGGACTGGATCGGCACGCAGCCCTCGCCCCGCCAGCGCATCTACTTCGCCAATCACGGCAGCCATCTCGACACGATCCTTCTCTGGGCGGCGATGCCGAAATCCTTGCGCGCCACCACCCACCCGGTGGCCGCCGCCGACTATTGGGGGCGGGGGCGCCTTCGCCGGGCCATCGCGATCGGGCTCCTGAACTCGGTTCTCGTCGACCGCGCGGGCTCGGCGTCCGGCAAGGATCCGCTGGCCCCTTTGGAGGTCGAACTCGAGCGCGGCCATTCGCTGGTGATCTTCCCCGAAGGGACGCGGGGTGGGGAGCGGCTTCCCGGCCCGTTCAAGTCCGGCCTGTTCCGGCTGGCGACGCGCTTTCCGGAGGCCGAGCTCGTGCCGGTGTATCTGGAAAACCTGTCGCGCGCCTTCCCGCGCGGGGCGTTCCTGCCCGTGCCGATCTCCTGCCACGTGCGCATCGGGGCGCCGCTGCGGCTGGAGCCCGGCGAGGAAAAGGAGGCGTTCCTGGCGCGCGCGAGAAACGCGATCGTCGCCCTTTCGGAGGTGAAGTGACCGTGGATCCGACGCTTCTGACCCTTTTTGCCGGCCTCGTCGTGATCCTGGGCACCGCCAGCATCACGGGCCGGGTCCTCGCCCGCCGGGTGACGAGCCCAGGCGGCCGGGCGACGGTGGACAATCTCAATGCGCGCATCCGCGCCTGGTGGCTGATGATCGCGATCTTTGCGCTCGCCTTCACCTTCGGCAAGGCGGTGACGCTGGTGCTCTTCGCACTGACCTCGTTCTATTGCCTGCGCGAGTTCATCTCGCTGACGCCCACGCGCCCCGCCGACCACCGGGCGCTGGCTTTCGCCTTCTACGTCTTCCTGCCCTTGCAATACGTCCTGATCGGGGTCGACTGGCAGTCGCTTTTTTCCATCGCCATTCCCGTCTACGCCTTTCTACTGCTGCCGGTCCTGGCGGTGCTGAAAGGGGAAACCGACGACTTCCTCGCCCGCACCGCGAAGGTGCAATGGGCCTTGATGCTGACCGTCTACTGCATCAGCCACGCGCCGGCGCTGCTTCTTCTCAAGATCCCGGGCTTCGAAGGGCGGAGCGTCCTACTTCTCTTCTTCCTCGTCACCGTGGTGCAGGCGAGCGATGTCCTCCAGTACATCTTCGGAAAGATCTGGGGTCGCCACAAGATCGCGCCGCTCGTCAGTCCGTCCAAGACCTGGGAAGGGTTCGTCGGCGGGGGAGTCAGCGCGACGCTTCTGGGTGCCGCCCTGTTCTGGATCACGCCCTTCGGGCCGCTGGAAGCTGGTGCCATGGCGGGCGCCATCGTGATCGCCGGCTTCTCGGGCGGGCTGGTCCTGTCCGCGATCAAGCGCTCCATGGGCGCCAAGGACTGGGGGCGGATGATCGAGGGCCATGGCGGGGCGCTGGACCGGATGGATTCGGTCACCTTCGCCGCCCCGCTCTTCTTCCACCTGACGAACTACTACTTCGTGCCGTGAGAAGCAGCGTTTCCTGAAGGACGTGGCGGGCGCTCAGGCGACGCCGGCCACGAGTTCCTCGCTGCGCGCCCACAGCGCCTTCGCGCGCTCGCCGTCCGCCGCATAAGGGCGGACGCCGCCGCGAATGCCCTCGCCGTCCTGCACGGCGGCGACCGCGCAGTCCTCGCAGTAGCGTCCGCCGACCTCGTCGGCTGCGGCGACGGCCGCCGCCCAGACCGTCGTTGCCGCCCCTTGCGGAATGGTCTTGTAGCGGAAGGGCGGTAGGCCGGCCGCCGCGTGCGAGGCGTCGATCCGCTCGATCAGCGCGGTTTCCTCGTCCGGTGTCATGTGACGGGACAGTTCGGTGCGGATGCCGCCGGGGTGAACGGCGGCGGCCCGGATGCCGCTTGCCCGGAACCGGCGATCGAACTCGACGGCGAACAAGGCGTTGGCGGTCTTCGACCGGCCATAGGCGACCCAGGGGTCGTAGGGCGTGTGTTCGAAGTTCGGATCGGCGAGATCCACGTCGGCGAAGCGATGCCCGGCCGAGGACAGGGCGACGAGACGACTGCCCTCGCGCAGGAGCGGCGCGATGCGGTTCGCCAGAACGAAATGGCCAAGATGGTTGGTGCCGAACTGCGTCTCGAACCCGTCCGCCGTCCGTCCGAACGGGGCCGCCATCACGCCGGCGTTCAGGATCACCGCGTCGAACGGCCGGCCGTCGGCGAGCAGTTGGTCGGCACAGGCGCGAACCGAGGCGAGCGAGGCAAGGTCGAGCTCTATGAGATGGAAGCTGCCGCCGCCATGCTCGGCCGCCGATCGAACGGGGGCCGTCGCGCCGTCCGCCTTGGCGAGGTCGCGCGCGGCGCCCACCACCTCGGCGCCGTGCGCGGCGAGCGCGCGGGCGGTCTCGATGCCGAGCCCGGCCGATGCGCCGGTGACCAGGACGCGCTTGGCCGTCAGGTCGATGCCGGCGAGAACCTCGTTGGTCGTGGATTGAGCTCCGAATGGGGGCATGGGTGATACACCTTCTCAAGCCGAGCCCGCCGGAAGCGGCCGGGTCTCGCCTTGTCGATATGGGCGGCGCGCTGCCCGGCCCCGTGCCCGATCGGATCGATTGCTTGCCTATTCCTATCAGCGAACTTGCGCGCCCGGCCGGAATTGCCGATCCTCCTTATCATGCAGGACCTTCTCGATCGCATGACCCGGCGCATCCTGCGCCATGCCGACACCGATCATCGCAAAACGGCGCTGCCGCGCGTCGGCTTCGGCATCTCGCGCGAGGCGGGCCGGGCGATGTCGTCGCACTACGAGCCGATGGCGTGCATCGTGCTTCAGGGCGCCAAGCAGGTGCTGATCGGGACCCAAGTCCTTCATTACGATGCGGCGACCTCGTTCGTCGCCTCGCTGGACCTGCCGGCCACGGGCTGCGTCACGCAGGCATCCGCGGACCGGCCCTATGTCGCGGCGGGGTTGGTGCTCGACCGCGAGCTCCTGTCGGCGATCGCGGCCGACATGCCGCCCGCGCCAAGCGGCGATCCGGTGCCGGGCTTCGGCGTCGCGCCGGTCACGATCGAGCTTCTGGAAGCCTTCGATGGGCTGATCGCGCTTTTGGAAAGGCCGGACGACGTCAGCTTTCTGGCGCCTTCGCGCGAGCGCGAGGTGCTGTATCGCCTGCTCCAGGGAACGCACGGGCCCATGCTGCGCCAGATCGGGCGCGAAGGCAGCCGCCTGTCGCGCGTGCGCCGAGCGATCGACTGGATCGCCGTTCACTTCGACCGGCCGATCCGAACCCAAACGCTGGCCGAGATCGCGGGCATGAGCGTTCCCTCGTTTCACCGCCATTTCAAGGCGGCCACCGCCATGAGCCCGCTGCAGTACCAGAAGCGGCTTCGACTCCAGACAGCGCGGCGGCTGGTTCTTTCGGACGGTGACGCCGGCCGGGCGGCCTATGCGGTGGGCTACGAGAGTGCCTCGCAGTTCAGCCGAGAATATGCCCGCCTGTTCGGCTGTCCGCCCTCGCGCGACGGCGCAGGGATGGAAGGGCGGCAAGCGGCGGAGGTGATCTGACCAGGGTCTGCCCGACGGCGTCAGGCGCCGACCAGGGCGCGCGCCTCGGCCTGGGAAACGAGCTCGTGGGCGGACTGGCCCTGTTCGATGCCGGATTCCAGAAGCTCGGCATGGGCGGCCGAACCCGCGAAGCCGTCGGCGCTGACGGTCAGGCCCAACCCGTGGCCGAGGCCGGCCAGCGCGCGCACCATCCGGCCTGCGTCCGCGTCGCCGAGGCTTTCGGTGAACCGACGGTCGATCTTGACCTTGTCGATCCGGAATTCCTGCATGTGGTGGAGATTGGAATAGCCGGTGCCGAAATTGCCGAGCGCGATACCGACGCCGGCCGCGCGCAAGGGGCCGAGCGCGGTCCGGGCGGCGTCCAGATCGTAGACGATGGTGCTTTCGGCGATCTCGATCTCCAGCCGGTTCGGCGAAAGGCCCGCTTGCCCAAGGATGTCCAGAATGCCGGCGGCCAGGGCGCGGTCCTTCAGCTGGCTCGGCAGGACGGCGACCGTCAGGAGAACGGAATCGGGCCATTCCATCGCGGCCGCGCAGGCCGAGGCGAGGATCCCGCGCGCCAGCTCGTGGATCAGACCGGTTTCCTCCGCGATGGGAAGGAAACGCTCGGGCGGCACCGCGCCGCCGTCCTCGCCCTCCCAGGCGGGCACGGCCTCGAAGCCGACCACCGCACCGCTCGCCAGGTCGAAGGCGGGGCGGAACCGGGGCTGGATGCGCGTTTCGGCGAGCGCCCGCTTCAAGGCGCGCTCCATGCGCTCGCGCTCGCGCACGATCCGGTCCATGTCCTCCTCGAAGAAGCGGAAGGCGGAGCGCCGCTCCGCCTTGGCGCGGTATAGGGCGACGTCGGCCTTGCGGATGGCTTCGGCCGCATTTTGCGCGTCGCCCGGCAGGAGGGCGATCCCGATCCCCGTGCCGATCGGATGGGCGATCCGCCCCGTGCGGATCGGCTCCGACAGGGACTCGATGATGCGCAGCGCGATGCTGGAGGCGGCCTCCGGGCCCATCAGGTGGGGGGCCAAGACCACGAACTCGTCGCCGCCGAGCCGGGCGACGAGGTCGCCCTCGCGCATGGCGCGCAGGAGACGCTGGGCGACGATCACCAGAAGCTCGTCGCCGACGCTGTGCCCATGCGTGTCGTTGACCTGCTTGAAGCCGTTGAGATCGAGGATCAGGAGGGCATGGGAGGCACCGGCGGGGGGCGGGGAGGAGGCCGCGGTGCGCAGGGCCTCCTCGAACTGGCGCCGGTTGGGAAGGCCGGTCAGGGGGTCCTGATAGGCGAGTTCGCGCGCCAGTCGCTCGGCGGCGATGCGCCGGGTCATTTCCCGCTTCTGCTCGAAATAACGGCGCAGGGAGATGACGAGAAGCCCGAGCGCCAGAACGCCGCCCAGAAGCAGGACCTCGTCGAGCTCCACGACCTCCTGGGCGGCGGTTTCATGGCCCTCCGTCATGAAGATATCGACCTCGAAGGCGATGTAGGTGAGCACCGCAAGGCTCGCGGCCAGAATTCCCAGATCGCGCAAGGCGGCACGCCAGCGCAGCAGCAGCCTGCGCGAGGGCGAGGACGCGCGCTCCTGCGCCCGACCGATGGTGCCGGGCATCCTGTCTTCGGTCGATAGCGTATCGGTCATGACGGGAACTCGCGGGAAAGGCGCGGACCCGGATCACCCCCGGAACGAGCGCCGAACAGAACCACGGGGCATGGCCCTGCAGTAGATGTCTCAACCGGCGAAAAATGGAAGACAATCTGAGGTTTTGCCCCATGCCTTCGCCCATGTCGGGGAAGGGGGACGAGGATCTGCGCGCTCCCTTGTCGCCCCGTCAGCGTCCGGAGGGCGGCGCCGACCACATTTCGGCATCGTCGACATGGGCTTTGCGCGTCTTCTTGTCGTAGAGACAGAGCACCGCACGCGCCGAGCCCCGCGTTCGGTCCGATACCAGCATGGCGACCACGCCCACGCGGTCGTCGAACCCGACGATCCGGGACGGGCGGGCGTTGCGCAAACCGCTGGCGGCAAGGCAGGCCTTCTCGACGCGGGCGTCGAACTCGGCCCATGCATCCGGGCTCGATGCGACGGCCGGTCCAACCGCAAGGGCGATGGCGAGGGCGGCGAGGCGGATTCGGTTCGTCATGGAGTGTCGGTGCCTCTTCGGTAGCCTCTTACGGTGTTTTCTCAGCGCCGCCCGAACCATTGTCCGAGCGTCAGCGTCGACGCTTCGTCCGGGGGCGAGCGCCAGAATTCGGCGACCTCGGCCCGCCAAACCCGGAACGAGAAGCGGAAGCACCAGCGCAGGTGGGCACGAAGCTCCCGGTCGGGATGGGCGAGAGCGCGCGCGAGCGCACGGGGACGCGCGTGAACGGCCAGCTCCATCAGCTTCACCAGGCAGAAGATCGCTGAGGCCGACAGGTGGCGCGAGGCGAGCAACTGGTTGCGATAGTCCCATTTGGCGAGATCGCGCTGGATCACGACGCGCCGCTCGTTGTCCGCCGTCCAGTCCGACCAGCGATGGGGCGTGACATACATCGCGTTCAGGAGATCGGGATCGTAGAGCGAGACCTGACGGATGGCGCGGGCGTAGTCGGCAAAGCGCTCCTCCTCGAAGCCGACGATATGGCCGAGCATGGACAGGATGCCGTGCTCGCGCAGGAGCGCCACCGCGCGCTGGTCCTCCATCGTGGTGGAGCCTTTGCGGATGGCCCGGAGCGTTGCGGGATCGGTGGTCTCAATCCCCATGAGGACGCAGATCATGCCGGCGCGCTTCATCAGGGGCAGGAGGTCGGCGTCGCGCACGATGTCGGTGGCGCGGATCGTGGCGAACAGGCGCACGGGCACGTTCTCGTCCGCCATCGCCTGGAGGAACTCGCGCCACAGGCGCTTGGAGGAGGTCGGGTTCTCGTCCGCCAGATCCACGAAACGGACGCCGTGGTTGCGGTGGAGGGAGGCGATCTCGGCGGCGACCGCTCGCGGGTCGCGGTAGCGCCACTTCGTCCAGAACTGGTACTGGCCGCAATAGGCGCAGGAATGCGGGCAGCCGCGCGAGAACTGGACGATGGCCGCGCGCCCGAGCCCGAAGCACTGGTAGAGGTCCCAGTTCTCGATCAGCTCCCAGCCGACGCGCCATTCGTCGAGGCGGCGCAGCATGGGTGCCGGCGCGTTGGTTTGGATGCGGCCGCCTTCGCCGCGGAAGGTGATGCCGGAAACGCCGGCAAGCGGCGCGCCCTCCAACAGGGCTTCCACCAGCGCCGATGCCACGGCCTCGCCTTCGCCGCGCACCACGATATCGACCGCCGGTTCCTCGGCAAGGACGTCCTCGGCGTGATAGGTCGGATAAACGCCGCCATAAACGGTGACGACCTCCGGCAACGCTCGCTTGGCCGCGCGCATGACCTCGAGCGAGGCGGGGTGGGCGGGCGTCGAGCCGGCGTGTCCCGTCATCACGACGCCCGGCGCGAAGTCGGCGATCGCCCGCTCGATCTCCTCGGGCGAAAGATGGCCGCGTTCGGCATCCAGGAGGCGGACCTCGTGGCCGGCGTCGATCAAGGGGCCGCCGAGGCACAGGAGGCCGAAGGGAATCTGGTGCCCGACGCCGCGCGAGGTGAGCGAGAGGTAGGGCGGATTGACGAGGAGGATGCGGATTTTGGAAAAACTCCCGGCGAACGTCTTTCAGGCTCTTGCGCGCGAGGTCGCTCGGACAAGGCCGAACGCCGCAAGGCCGCCCAGGATCGCGACGAGGGTTCGGGCGGCGAGCGAACCCGCCGGATCCGGCAGGCCAGGCGAGAGCAAGGCGTAGAGGAGCGTCGCGATCGCAACCCCGATGGCCTGGGAGCGGACGCTCGAAAGGGCCGCGATCCGGCGAAGAAGCCAGGCGATCAAGGCGCCCAGAAGCGCCGCTCCCAGAACAAGTCCCAGGATGCTTCCGATCAGCGAAGCCACCGACACCTCCCTTGCCCGCTCGCCCTCTTGGGTAGCACTCGCGGCAAGCGCGAGTAAACTGATATCGCGAGTTGTGGTGGGCGGAATCAGGCTGCCATCAGCTCCGCGATGCGCCTCGATAGCGTCGCCATCTCGAACGGCTTGGTGACCACGTGCATGCCGGGCTCCGGATGCCCGTCGCCGAGGATGGCGGTTTCGGCATAGCCGGTCACGAAGATGACCTTCAGGCCGGGGCGCAGCTCGCGCGCCGCATCGGCCACCTGCCGCCCGTTCATGCCGCCCGGCAGGCCGACATCCGTGATCAGGAGGTCGATGCGCGCGCCCGAGCGAACGATTCCCATCGCCTCCGGCCCGTCGGCGGCTTCCAGCGCCCGGTACCCGAGGTCCTCCAAAACATCCACCACCAGCATGCGCACCAGCGCCTCGTCGTCGATCACGAGAACGCTCTCGCCTTCCCGCGCCCGGTGGTCGGCGGTCTCGATCGGCGCGGCGGGCGCTGCAGCCTCGGCCACTCCATGCCGGGGCAGGAAGATGGTGGCCGTGGTGCCGCGCCCCACAGCGGAATCGATGCGCACCTGTCCGCCCGACTGGTGGGCGAAGCCGTAGATCATGGACAGGCCGAGCCCGGTGCCGAGCCCGAGCGGCTTGGTGGTAAAGAAGGGCTCGAAGGCGCGCGCAAGGACGTCCGGCGCCATGCCGGTGCCGGTGTCGGATACGGATAGCGACACGTAGTCCCCGGCCGGCATGTCGCCCGCCGAGCCGGCGCCGTCGTCGATCCGGCGGTTGGCGGTCCGGATCGTGATCGCGCCGCCCTCCGGCATGGCGTCGCGCGCGTTGATGCACAGGTTGAGAAGGGCGTTCTCCAGCTGGTTGGGATCGACGAGGGTCGGCCAGATGTCGTCCGTTCCGTGGAAGGCGAGCGCTATCTGCGGCCCGACCGTGCGGCGCACCAGATCCTCCATGCCGGCCACGAGGCGGTCGATGTCGGTCGCCTTCGGCTCCAGGGTCTGGCGGCGCGAAAAGGCGAGAAGGCGATGCGTCAGGGCCGCCGCGCGCCGGGCGGCGCCTTGCGCGCCCGTCATGTAGGGCTCGATCTCGCCCGAACGACCTTGCTCGATCCGCGCCTGGATCATTTCGAGGCTTCCCGAGATGCCGGCGAGCAGGTTGTTGAAGTCGTGGGCGATGCCGCCCGTCAGCTGTCCGACGGCCTCCATCTTCTGGGACTGGCGCAGCGCCTCCTCGGCGAGGCGCAGCGCCTCGGCCTGCCGCTCGTCGTCGGTGACGTCGCGTCCGAACCCGTAGGTCACGCCGCCGTTGGGCGCGGCCACCCAGGCGATCGAGCGCACCGACCCGGTCTTGTGCCGAAAGCGGTTGACGATGCGCGGCGAGCCGCCGCCGGCCGCCAGCTCGTAGGCTGCCACGGTTTCGCGGTGGTCGCCGGCGAGGACGAATTCGTTGACGTGGTGCCCGACGAGCTCGTGCGGCTCGTAGCCCAGAAGCCGCGTCCAGGCCGGGTTGACGCGCTGGAGGACGCCCTCGCCGTCGATCACGACGATCAGGTCGGGCGAGGTGTCCCACATCAGGTCGCGCTCGGCCGTGCGCTCCTCGACGCGCCGCTCCAGCGTCTCGTTGAGGGCGCGGAGCTCGTCCTGGCTCTGCGCCAGCGCCCGGTCGCCGAGAACCCGGCCCGTGGTCTCGTTGGTGAAGATGAAGAGGCCGGCGACCGCGCCGCGCGCATCGAGGATCCGCGAATAGGAAAAGGTCCACCAGGTGTCGCGTGAACCCCGGTCGGTGTCGAGCTTCCAGGGCAGGTCGGTGAAGCGCTGGCTTTCCCCTGCGAAGGCCGCCTCGATGATGGGTCTCGCCTGGTCCCAGCCGTCCGCCCAAACCTTGTCGAAGCGCTCGCCCATCGCCCAGGGCAAGCGCGGGCCGAGAAGCGGGAAATAGGTCTCGTTGAAGAAGAAGGAGAGCTCCGGCCCCCAGGACAGGATCATGGATTCGGGCGAATTGAGAACGAGGCTGAGCGCGGCGCACAGTTCCGGCGACCAGGTTTCCGGCCGGCCCAGCGGATGGTTCGACCAGTCCCGCTCGCGGATCATCCGCGACGCCTCGCCCCCGCCGTCCAGAAAGCTCAAGGCCGGATTCACGACCGGCGACCCCTGATCGCGTTCACGTGAGACTGCATGGTGCGCACTGCCTCGGTTTTGGCGACGCTTTGGGCCCGCCGCGTTCTCGAATCCCTGTTGGAAGGCTCATAGAAGAAAACGGCAGGTTCCAACAAGCAATGGTGAGCACCGGGGTACGTGTAGACGCCTACCGTCCCCCCCGTTTCGGTGCCATAGAAGGGGCATGACGCAGTCTCAGCCCACGCCCGCCCAGCCGAACGATCTCGAAGCCATCGACCGGTCGATCGGCGAGGAGATGGCCGAGGCGCGACACCACCCCGCCGTGCGCTTCCTCGGCTGGCTGAGCGAGATCGCCGACCAGCCGCAGCTCGCCTCGGTCTGCGGCCTCACCGTTCTCCTCGGCCTCGTGCGCCGGGACGAGCGTCTGGCCGCGACCGGGCTGCAGATGCTGGGGGCGCACGCGCTGGCGACCTTCGCCAAGAGCTGCCTGAAACGGGCGATCAACCGGACGAGGCCGAAAGTGGCGGTCGAGGAAGGGCGCTACGAGATGGAGCTCGGGACAAGCCGGAACGGCGACGACCAGTCCTTTCCTTCCGGCCACACGGCAGGCGCCGTCGCCGTGGCGGGCGTCGTCGCCCTGCGCCATCCGGCGGCGGCGTTGCCGGCCTGCGCCCTGGCGCTCGGCGTGTCGGCGATCCAGGTGCCGCGAGGCAAGCACTATCCCGGCGACCTGGCGGCGGGCGTGGCGATCGGCGTTCTCGCCTCCGGTCTCGTTCTCGCCGTGTCGAAAGCGATCCGCGACGGGCGCTGAGGGAAGCGGGCTGCGAGTGTCTGGCCTGTCGGCCGGGAATGTGACAAGTATCACATTCGACAACGGGGCAACCGGGATCGTCTCCGATTCATCCGCGAGACCGCTTCCCCGTTCATCTGGAGCTCGCCGCCGCCGATGTCCAAAGCCCAGATGAAACGCATCGATGCGCTCGGCCAGGCGATCGCGGCTCGCGGCGTCCTGCATCTGCGCGAGGCGGCCGGTCTTCTCGGTGTTTCGGAAATGACGGTGCGCCGCGATATCGCCGCCCATTCCGGCCGCTTCGCCTATCTCGGCGGCCATATCGTCAACGCGGCGGATCTCGGCGGAGGCGGCACCGCCTACGATCTGGCCAGCGAGGCCGACAGCCACGCGCGGGCCAAGCGCCAGGCCTGCACCCACGCGCTGGCACTTCTCCATCCCGGCGAGACGATCTTCGTCGATTGCGGCACGACGCTGGTGCATCTCGCCGAACAGATCCCGGACGACCTTCCCCTCACCGTGGTGTGCTACTCGCTCAACGTCGCCGACCCCCTGCGGGCCAAGCCGGCGGTGCGCCTCGTGCTGCTCGGCGGCGTCTACCAGCCGGGGTCGGATTCGTTCTCCAGCGAGGACAGCCTGGCGAGCCTGAGCCGGATCGGGCTCGACGCCGCCTTCGTTTCGGCCGGCGGCATCCATGCCGAGCGCGGCGTCAGCTGCTCGCATTTTCACGAGGTCGGCTACAAGAAGCGCGCCATGGCCGGGGCCACGCGGCGCTATCTCGTGGCCGACCGCTCCAAGCTCGACCGCGTCCGCCCGGCCTTCTTCGCGGGTTTGAGCGAGTTCGACGCCTGGGTCTCGGAAGACGGGGTGGAAGCACGCTCGCAAAAGGGGCGCACGATCTCCGCTTGACGAGTCGGCCCTCCGTTCGATACGGATTTCACAAATGATACGATCGTAACATCCGGTGTTCGCCCTGCGAAACCGGATGGTGGAGGAGGCTAGCCGATGTCGGTCCATGCAATGGCCGCCGCGCCGCGCGAACCGGGGGACGCGCCATCGGGCGCCGTGCCGCGCAACGAGGGCATGCCGCTCGACGAGGCCTGGCTGACCGGAGCGCGGGTGAACCTGTCGGCGGCCGAGCGCCGCGTCGCAACCCTGCCCGGGCGCCGCTCGGTGAAAAAGGACGCGCAGGCCGGCTGGCTTCTCAAGGCCGTCACCTGCATCGACCTCACGACATTGTCGGGCGACGACACGGAAGGGCGCGTGCGCCGCCTTTGCGCCAAGGCGCGCTCCCCGATCCGGCCCGATCTTCTCGAAGCCATGGGCATGGAAGGTCATGGCATCACCACGGGAGCGATCTGCGTCTACCACCGCTTCGTGGCGGCGGCCGTGGATGCTCTGGTGGGGAGCGGCATCCCGGTCGCGGCCGTGTCCACCGGCTTTCCGGCGGGTCTTTCCTCGCACGAGGTCAAGATCGCTGAGATCGAGGACTCGGTTCGCGACGGGGCGGCCGAGATCGACATCGTGATCACGCGCGAGCACGTCCTGACCGGCAACTGGCAGGCGCTCTACCAGGAGATGCGCGACTTCCGAAAGGCGTGCGGGCCGGCCCACGTCAAGGCGATCCTGGCGACGGGCGACCTGAAGACGCTGCGCAACGTCGCCAAGGCCTCGCTCGTCTGCATGATGGCGGGCGCCGACTTCATCAAGACCTCGACCGGCAAGGAGGGCGTCAATGCGACGCCGCTCGTCACGCTCGTCATGCTGCGGCAGATCCGCGAGTATTTCGAGCGGACGGGGTTCACCGTCGGCTACAAGCCCGCCGGAGGCATCTCGGCGGCGAAAGACATCCTCACCTACCAGTTCCTGATGAAGGAAGAGCTCGGCCGACGCTGGCTGGAGCCCGACCTCTTCCGGGTGGGCGCGTCCAGCCTTCTCGCCGATATCGAGCGGCAGCTCGAGCATCACGTCACCGGCCGCTATTCGGCCTTCCACCGACACGCGGCAGGGTGAGACGATGAGCGTGGCCCACTATTTCGACACGATGGACTACGGCCCGGCCCCGGAAGCGGACGGGGCGGCGCGCGACTGGCTGAAGCGCTTCGAGGGCGGCTTCGGCCACTTCATCGACGGCGCGTTCCGCGAAGGTCTCGGGGGTGAAACCTTCCAGACTTTCGAGCCCGCGACGGGCCAACCGCTGGCGCGGCTCGCATCCGGCACGGCCGCCGACGTCGATGCGGCCGTGGATGCCGCGCGCCGCGCGCAAGGCCGATGGGCGGCGCTCGGTGGCCATGCGCGGGCGCGCCATCTCTATGCGCTGGCGCGGATGGTGCAGCGGCACGGGCGGCTTCTCGCCGTTCTGGAGGCGATCGACAACGGCAAGCCGATCCGCGAAACGCGCGATCTCGACGTGCCGCTCGTCGCGCGCCACTTCTACCATCATGCCGGCTGGGCGCAGCTTCAGGACACCGAGTTCGCCGGCTACTCGCCGCTGGGCGTCGTCGGGCAGATCATCCCGTGGAACTTCCCGCTCCTGATGCTGGCCTGGAAGATCGCCCCGGCGCTGGCGCTCGGCAACACGGTGGTCCTGAAGCCGGCCGAATACACCTCGCTCACCGCGCTGCTCTTCGCCGAGCTGGCCAGCGAAGCCGGCCTGCCGGACGGCGTTCTCAACGTCGTCACGGGCGCGGGCGAAACGGGCGCGGCGCTCGTCGACCATCCCGGCATCGACAAGATCGCCTTCACCGGCTCGACCGAGGTCGGGCGCCAGATCCGCGAAAGGACGGCCGGCTCCGGCAAGAAGCTGACGCTGGAGCTCGGCGGCAAGTCGCCCTTCATCGTCTTCGATGACGCCGATCTCGACGGCGCGGTGGAAGGCGTGGTCGACGCCATCTGGTTCAACCAGGGGCAGGTCTGCTGCGCCGGCTCGCGCCTTCTCCTGCAGGAAGGGATCGCGCCCGAATTCCTGCGCCGTCTCGAACGGCGCATGGGAACGATGCGCGTCGGCTCGCCGCTCGACAAGGCGGTCGACATGGGCGCGATCGTCGATCCCGTGCAGCTTCGCCGCATCGAGGAATTGGTGGCGGCAGGCGTCGCGGAAGGCGCCAAGCTGATCCAGGCTCCGGCCGATCTGCCGGCCGGCGGCTCGTTCTATCCGCCGACGCTTCTCACAAACGTTCATCCGAGCTCCACCGTGGCGCGCGAGGAAATCTTCGGCCCCGTCGCCGTCGCGATGACCTTCCGCACGCCCGACGAGGCGGTGATGCTGGCCAACAACTCGCGCTATGGCCTCGCTGCCAGCATCTGGAGCGAGACGGTGGGCTTGGCGCTCGACATCGCGCCGAAGATCCAGGCGGGCGTCGTCTGGATCAACGCCACCAACCTCTTCGACGCGGCGGTCGGCTTCGGCGGTTACCGCGAAAGCGGGTTCGGCCGCGAGGGCGGGCGCGAGGGTGCGCTCGAATACCTGAAACCCGACGCCTGGGCGAAGCGGACCCCGCGTGAGAGCGCGGCGCCGTCGGAGCCCGGCGCCCGGCCCCCGCGCGGCTTCGACCCCGTCGCGCTCGACCGGACGGCCAAGCTCTTCATCGGCGGCAAACAGGCTCGGCCGGACGGCAACGGCTCGCGGGTGATCCGCTCAAGCTCCGGCGCGATGGTCGGCGAGGTCGGCGAGGGCAACCGCAAGGATATCCGCAACGCGGTGGAAGCCGCACGCAAGGCCGAAGGCTGGGCGCGGGCCTCGACGCATGCGAGAGCGCAGATCCTCTACTATCTCGCCGAGAACCTGTCGGCGCGCGGAGCGGAGTTCGCCGCGCGGATCGCCAATTCTACGGGCGCGAGCCGGGGGGATGCCGAGCGCGAGGTGGAGGCGGCGGTGCAACGCCTCTTCACCTACGGCGCCTGGGCCGACAAGTTCGACGGGGCCATCCATTCGCCTCCGCTTCGCGGCGTGGCGCTGGCGCTCCACGAGCCGATCGGCACGGTCGGCGTCGTGTGCCCGGACGAGGCGCCGCTTCTCGCCTTCGTCAGCCTCGTCGCGCCGCTGGTCGCCACCGGCAACCGCGTGGTGGCGGTGCCGAGCGAGCGCCATCCGTTGAGCGCGACCGACCTTTATCAGGTGTTCGAGACGTCCGACCTGCCGGCCGGGGTCGTCAACATCGTCACCGGCGCGCGCGAGGCGCTGACCCGCGATCTCGCCGCCCACGACGATCTCGACGCGCTCTGGGTGTTCGGCTCGGCGGAAGCTTCGGCCACGGCCGAGCGCCTGTCGATCGGAAACCTCAAGCGCACGCTCGTCGACGACGGGCTGACGCTCGACTGGTACGATGCGCGAGCAGCCGAGGGCCGCATCTTCCTCATCCAGGCGGTGCAGGTGAAGAACGTCTGGATTCCCTACGGGGACTGACCGCTCAGGCCGAACGGCGGCGCGTCGCGGCGAACACCACGGCGCCCGCCGCGACGCCGGCCAGCGCCCACTTGAAGGGAAGGACGTCGGCGGTTTCGGAGCGGATCGGCAGAACCGTCACCGAGCCCCGGTCGTTCTCGACGCCCATCTTGCCGTCCGCCTTGGCGGCGGCGATCTCTTCCGGCGACACGACCCATTCCGCGCCGCGCCGATTGTCGAGCGTCATCCAGCCGAAACCGACGGCGAGGGCGACCACGAGGGCGAGGACGAGACGGACGGGAAGAGACATGGGAAAACCGGTCCTTGAAGGGTGATCGTTCGCAAGGCGAAGCATCCCTCTAGCAGGAAGCTCGACTTCTTGCTCGTGCCGTGCCCGAAAACGTCGCAGCCTTGCCGGCGCGCGCGCTCAGCCCGGCAGCGACCCGATCGCGCGCCCCCCGTCGCGCCCGAGCGCCACGCCGCTGCGGCCCTCCTCCAGCATACGCGCACCGAGGTCCTCGATCTGGCGCGCGGCGCGCTCGATGGAGAGACCCCCTTCCCGGATGTTGGAGATGCAGTTGCGCCGCGAATCGGGCGTGCCGGGCTTCGGATCGAAGGTCAGATAGGCGCCGAGGCTATCGGCCGCCGACAGGCCGGGCCGCTCGCCGACCAGCACCAGCGCGATCCGGGCACGAAGGGCGGCCCCCGCCTCGTCGCCGAGCGCGACGCGCGCTTCCCGCGCCAGGACCACCGGGGCGAGGCGCCAGCCGCGCGCTTGCGCGATGGCCGAGACGCGGGCGGCGAGCGGGCCGGCGTTCAGTGTGACGGCGGTGGCCGAGAGCCCGTCCGCGATCACAATGCACAGGTCGCTCGGAGCTTCTGCGGCCTCGGACAGGCGGGCGCTCGCCTCGGGCGACAGACGGCGGCCGAGATCGGGGCGGCGCAGGTATTCGGCTCGATCGCGCACGAGGCTTTCCGCCTCCGCGACGGTCAACCCGCCTCCTTCCAGAAGCTCACGGACCGCCGGCCAGTCGACCTTGGTCCACACCGCCTCGCGCGCCCGCGCATGGTCGAGGAGGAAGCGCTGGTGCGCCCCCGTCGGCACCCCGCCGCCGGCATGGCCGAGCGCGACGCGCGCCGCCGTCAGCCGCCGGAGGTCGGGCGCGGCGATGCGTTCGGGCGGCGCCCCGTCGTCCCGGTCGCTCATGCCGCCCCCAGCGCCAGCGCCTGGTGGCCGAGACGGGCGGCGAAGTCGGCCAGAAGCCGGGGCGGGGCGCCGAGCCGCCCGGCCGGGTCGAGAATGCCGGTCTCGATGAGCCATCGCTCGAACTCGGGCGCCGGACGACGGCCCAGCGTCTGCCTCGCGAAGGCGGCGTCGTGGTGCGACAGCGACTGGTAGTTCAGCATGATGTCGTCGGCGCCTGGAACGGTGATCACGAAGTTGACCCCGGCCGCCGCCAGAAGCATCAAAAGCGCGTCCATGTCGTCGCCGTCGGCGTCGGCATGGTTGGTGTAGCAGACGTCCACCCCCATCGGCAGGCCGAGGAGCTTGCCGCAGAAATGGTCCTCCAGCCCGGCGCGCAGGATCTGCTTTCCGTCGAAGAGGTATTCCGGGCCGATGAAGCCGACCACCGTGTTGACGAGAAGCGGGTCGAACTCGCGCGCGACGGCGTAGGCGCGCGCTTCCATCGTCTGCTGGTCGACCCCGAAATGGGCGTCGGCCGACAGCGCCGAGCCCTGGCCGGTTTCGAAATACATGAACTGGCCGTCCTCAGGGCAGCGCTTGAGCGCGCGGGCCGCATCCCGGGCCTCGCGCAGAACAGCCAGATCGACGCCGAACCCGGTGTTGGCTTTTTCCGAGCCGGCGACGGACTGGAACACGAGATCGACCGGCGCCCCGCTCGCCATCGCCTCCAGCGCCACGGTGACATGGCCGAGGCAGCAGGTCTGGGTGGGAATGGCGAGACGCTCGCGCAATTCGTCCAGGAGCTGGACGATGCGGACGTAGTCCTCCACCGTGTCGGTCGCCGGGTTGACGCCGATCACCGCGTCGCCCGAGCCCAGAAGCAGCCCGTCCAGCGCCGAGGCGAGGATGCCGGCCGTGTCGTCGGTCGGATGGTTCGGCTGGTTGCGCGTGGACAACCGTCCGCCAAGGCCGATCGTGGAGCGGAAGCGCGTGACGACGCGGCGCTGGGCGGCGATGGCGACGAGATCCTGCAGGCGGCAGAGCTTGGACACGGCGGCCGTCATTTCCGGCGTCAGCCCATAGGCGAGCGCGGCGATGGCCGGCCCCTTGGCCGCAAGCAGCCATTCGCGCAAGGCTCCGACCGTCAGGCTCGATACGGGTGCGAAGGCTTTCTCGTCGAACTGACGCTCGATGAGGTCGGACACCTCGTCCTCCTCGCCGGGGATCAGTTCCTCGGCCAGAAACGCCCGCAAGGGCAGATCGGCGAGCGCCATCTGCGCGGCAAGGCGCTCCACCGGGCCTTCCGCCGCGATGCCCGCCAGCTGGTCGCCCGAGCGCTCGGGGCTCGCCTTGGCGAGAAGCTCGGCCAGCGTCGCGAAGCGGAACACGGTGTTCTCGACCGTATGGGCGTAAGGCATCGCTTGGCCTTTGCGAAAAGCGCCATCGACCGGAAGCGTCCGGCCGACGGGGACCCAAGAGGTAGCAGCCGCTTTCGCGCCACCGCAAGCCCGCGCCCGGTTCGGGGGGCTTCCAGAATGCCGGGCGTTCTGGCGCCTCTCGTCCTCGGCGCTCCATCCACCAAGCGGGCAGCAAGGCCTTGCCAGGATTCGAACGGGCAACCGGCAGCCCGGCGAAAGACGCCTGGACGGATCAACCGGTGCTTGCGGCGCATCCGCATCCTCTCATAAGGTCGGCTGAGGGATCGGGGAGGGGTGTGATGCGAAACGTTCGGCTTCTGGCGGGCTTGGCTTTCGGCTGGACCCTCGCGCTCGCATCGCTCGGGGGCGCGTCGGCGCAGGAAGGCGAGCGCACGATCGTCGCCGCGCCCGACGCCGACTATTACGGCCACGACTACGACATCATGAAGGATGCCGACCAGAACCTCTGCGAGACCGCGTGTCTGGCGGACAACCAGTGCCGCGCCTTCACCTTCAACACCGCCAAGGGCTGGTGCTTCCTGAAGAACGACGTCGGCGAGCTGCGCGCGGCGGCCGGCGTCGTGTCCGGTCGGATCGCTGTCGCCGCCCCGCCACAAGCCGTCGCCGAGCGCGAGCGCGAACGCATGGCCGAGCTCGCCCTTCTTCCGCGCGAAAGCCTCGACGCCGCCCGCCAGTTCCGTCTGGCGCTGGCCGAGGAGGAGCGCGATCGGTCGATCCCGGCCGGCGAGGCCCTGTGGCCGGCCGCCGACGCCGCGCTGGAGCGCTTCGACTACGGCTCGGCGATGACCGCCTATCGCGAAGCGCTGCGGCGCGACGGGCAATCGGCGCGCGCCTGGCTCGGCCTTTCCGTATCCAGCCTCCTCTTCACCTCGGACGACGGGCAAGCGCGGCAGGCGGCGCGCGAGGTGCGCCAGCCGGCCGCGATCAACGCCTACCTGACGGCGGGCGAGGACCGCGAAAAGGCGGCGGCGCTGGATTTCGTCGCGCAAGGATTTGCGGCCGACGACGACTGGCGGCAGGCCATCCGCACGTGGCGCGCGGCGCTGGCGATCGCGGAGCGGCCCGACGCGCGAAAGCGCTTGGAGGCGGCCGTTGCCGAGCACGGCTTTCGCATCACCGACAACACGGTCGACAACAACGCCGCCGCCCCGCGTATCTGCCTGAACTTCTCCGAGCCGCTCGAGCCCTCCTTCACCGCCGGCGAAACGGCGGGCGACTTCCTCCAAGTGGACGGCGGCGGCGCGCTTCCCGTCTCGGCCAGCGGCTCGCAGCTCTGCGTCGAGGGCGTCACCCACGGCGCGCGCTACCGGCTGGTGGCGCGCCAGGGCATTCCGGCGGCGAGCGGCGAGGTCCTGGCGAAGAACGTCGAAGTGTCGGTCTACGTGCGCGACCGCGACCCCTCCGTGCGCCTGTCGGGCAACGCCTATGTGCTGCCGGCGGGGGGCGAAGCCTCGATCCCGGTGACGAGCGTCAACACGGACACGATCGAGGCGCGGCTCCTGCGCGTCGGCGACCGCGCGCTGGCCCGAACCGTGGGGGCCAGCCGCTTCCTGCGCCAGCTCGAAACCTACGAGCTCGACGAGGTGTCGGAAAGCGACGGCGAGGCGGTGTGGTCCGGCTTCATCGATGTGAAGCGCGCCGCCAACGAGGAGGTGACGACCGCCATTCCCGTCGCCGAGATCCTGAAGGAGCGCCAGCCCGGCGTCTACATCCTGTCGGCCAAGGCGAAGAATGCGCGCTCGGGCGACGATACGCCGGCGACGCAGTGGTTCGTCCTGACCGATATCGGGTTGACGAGCTTTTCGGGCGCGGACGGCTTCCACGTCTTCGCCCGCTCGCTCGGCAGCGCCGAGCCGATCGCGGGCGCCAAGCTCGACCTCGTCGCCGTCAACAACGAGATCCTCGGCACGGTCGAGACGGACGCGGCCGGCCATGCCCGGCTCGCGCCCGGCCTCCTGAAGGGAACGGGCGGCGACCGGCCGGCGCTTCTGATGGCGAGCGGCGAAGCGGGAGACTTTTCCTTCCTCGACCTCACCGCCTCGCCCTTCGACCTCGCCGACCGGGGCGTGGAGGGGCGCGAGCCGGCGGGCGCGCTCGACGTCTTCCTGACCCCTGAGCGCGGCATCTACCGGACGGGCGAGACGGCTCATCTCACCGGGCTCCTGCGCGACGGGCGGGGGGAGGCAGCAGGCGATCTCACAGTGACCGCGATCCTGAAGCGCCCGGACGGCGTCGAGGATCGGCGCGCGGTGATCGAGGCGCGCGACGCCGGCGGCCTCGTCTGGGACGTGCCGCTCGCCGCTGGCGCGATGCGCGGCCTTTGGACGGTCGCCCTCCATACCGACCCGAAGGAGCCGGCGCTCACGACCACGAGCCTGCGCGTCGAGGACTTCGAGCCGGAAAAGATCGACTTCGATCTCAAGCTTCCCGAAGCGGCGATCGACCCCGCCGCCCCGCCGCCGATCGACGTGGACGTGCGCTATCTCTTCGGCGCTCCGGCGGCCGGTCTCGAAGTCTCCGGCGAAACGGTCGTGAGCGTCGCCGATGGGCTCCCCGCCTATCCCGGCTACCGCTTCGGTCTCGCCGACGATGCGCCGACGCCGACGCGCCTGCCCTTCGACGGAGACGTCACGGACGAGGCGGGCAAGGTGCTCGTCGCGCTGGCACCCCTCGAGCTTCCCGCGACCACCAGGCCGCTCCAGGCCTCCGTCCAGATGCGGGTGACGGATGCCGGCGGGCGCCCGGTAGAACGGTCGGAGACGCGGCCGCTTCTGGGCGATCAGGCGCGCATCGGCGTGCGCCCGCTGTTCGACGGGGCGGTGCCGGAGAACGGGCAGGGCGGCTTCGATCTCGTCGCCGTCGGCCCCGACCGGGCGCGCACGGAGCGCTCCGGCGTCGAATGGGTGCTGAACAAGGTCACCACCGACTACCAGTGGTATTCCTCGGCTGGGCGCTGGAACTACGAG
The DNA here is from genome assembly GCF_903970965.1 of Aureimonas sp. ME7. Taxonomy (GTDB): domain Bacteria; phylum Pseudomonadota; class Alphaproteobacteria; order Rhizobiales; family Rhizobiaceae; genus Aureimonas. The sequence goes on from NZ_CAJCKW010000001.1 coordinate 225,547, forward strand.
CCGGTGGAGCGCCGGGCGCGGGTGGCGAGCGGCCGGGTGGATCTGGGCTCCGCCGATCCGGCGCGGCTGTCGCTGCCGGTGGAATGGGGTTCCTACGAACTTGTCGTCAACGATCCCGGCGGCAAGACGCTGCCCGCCAGCGTCGCCTTCGAGGCCGGCTGGTATGTCCAGCCGAGTTCGGCCGAAACGCCCGACATCCTGAAACTGTCGCTCGACAAGCCGCGCTACCGCGTCGGCGAGACGGCGGTGGTCCATGTTGAGCCGCGCTTTGCCGGCAAGGCCGAGATCCTGGTGATGGACGAGCGCGTGGTCGCGACGGTGGCCGCCGACATTCCGGTGGAGGGTGCCGACATCGAGATCCCCGTCACGCGCGACTGGGGGCCGAGCGCCTATGTCGCGGCGGTCCTGTATCGCCCGATGGATCTGGCTGAGAAGCGCATGCCCGGCCGCGCGCTGGGGCTCGCCCATGCCGGTGTCGATCCGGGCGAGCGCGCGCTTGGCGTCTCGATCGAGGCGCCCGAGCGCATCGCGCCGCGCACCGCGCTCGATGTGGCCGTGCGCCTCGGCAACGTCCAGCCGGGAGAAACCGCCTTTGTCACGCTGGCGGCGGTGGATGTGGGCATCCTCAACATCACCGGCTTCACGCCGCCCTCGCCCAAGGACCATTACTTCGGCCAGCGCCGGCTCGGCGTCGAGATCCGCGATCTCTACTCGCGCCTGATCGACCGGATGCAGGGCGCGCCGGGCTCGGTGCGCTCCGGTGGCGACGCCGGCGCGGACGGCTCGCGGCCGCCGCCGATGGACGATCTCGTGTCCCTGTTTTCCGGGATCGTCACGGTGGATGCCGACGGTGAAGCGCGCGTGTCGCTCGACGTTCCCGACTTCAACGGCACCTTGAAGCTGATGGCGCTCGCCTGGTCGAAGACCGGCGTCGGCGAGGCGAATGCCGACGTCCTGGTGCGCGACCCCGTGGTGGCGCAGGTGAGCCGGCCCACCTTCCTCAGCCCCGGCGACCATTCGCGCATCCAGATCGATCTCAACCACGTGGAAGGGCCGGCGGGGACCGTCCATCTCAGTCTGACGGGCGGCGAAGGAGCGCTTCGCATCGAGGCGAACACTGAGAGCGATCTCCAGCTCGAGCCGAACGGGCGGGCGCGCCTGCTCGTGCCGGTCGAGGCGCTCGCGCTCGGCGATGCGGCGATCGAGCTGGCTTTGCGCACGCCCGGCGGCGAGGTTCTCACCAAGAGCTTCACCCTGCCGGTGCGCTCCATCCAGCCGCGCGAGGTCAAGAAGAGCCGCTTCGAGATCGCGGCCGGCCAATCGCTCGAACTCGGGCCCGACGTCCTCGCCGACTTCCAGGCGGGAACGGGCCGCGCCACCTTGTCGGTGACGCGCTTCGGTGGGTTCGACGTGGCGGGCGTCGTCGCCGCGCTCGATCTCTACCCCTATGGCTGCACGGAGCAGCTGACGAGCCGCGCCCTGCCGCTTCTGTATCTCGACGAAACGGTGCTGGCGGCGGGCCTGCCGGGAACCGGCGACGTCGCCGAGCGCATCCAGACGGCGATTGGAGGCGTTCTCGCCAACCAGAGCTCCTCGGGCAGCTTCGGGCTGTGGGCGCCGGGCGGCGGCGATCTCTGGCTCGACGCCTATGTCACCGACTTCCTGACCAGAGCTCGGGAAACCAGGCATCCGGTGCCGGACGAAGCTTTCAGCCTCGCGCTCGACAATCTCGCCAACCAGATCGCCTATCTTCCCGATGCGCCCGACTGGTCGCAGGCGGCCTATGCCTACTACGTGCTGGCGCGCAACGGCCGGGCGGCGATCGGCGACCTGCGCTACACCGCCGACAACGCGGCCGCCGGCTTCAAGACACCGCTCGCCCAGGCCCAGCTCGGCGCGGCGCTGTCCTTCTACGGCGACGCCTCGCGCGCCGGCTCGCTGCTGCGTCAGGCGGCGGCGAATGCGGCGGCCTTCAGCGACGTCGTCAACCGCGGCGACTACGGCACCCCCTTGCGCGACGGGGCGGCGGTGGCGACGCTGGCGCTGGAAACCGGTGTGGAAGGCGTCGACCTGACGCCCCTGATCACGCAGATCGGCGCGGCGCGCGATCACAAGCGCTACACGTCCACGCAGGAGGACGTGTGGTCGCTTCTCGCCGCCCATGCGGCGCTCGCCAGCCAACCGCCGAGGCTGGAGATCGACGGCGCCGCGCACGAGGGCGGGTATTCGCAGACGCTCGATTCCGGGCGTCTCGCCGGCGGTCTCACCATCGCCAATCGCGGCGAGGCGCCGGTCTCGGTCGCCGTCACGGTCGCCGGTGTGCCGACCGTCGCCCCGCCGGCCGAGGTTTCGGGCTACGAGATCGCTCGCAGCTACTACACGCTGGATGGCGAGCCGGCCGACCTTTCCACGATCGCGCAGGGCGATCGGCTGGTGGCCGTTCTCGACGTCCAGCCGGTGGACGGGCAAGCCGCGCGCCTGATGATCGACGACCCGCTTCCCGCAGGTCTCGCGATCGACAATCCCGCGATTCTCAAGGGCGGCGACGTCGCCGCCCTGGACTTCCTGGAGCTGACGGGCGAGGCCGCCCATACCGAGTTCCGCGCCGACCGCTTCGTCGTGGCGGTGGACAAGCCCGCGAACTCGACGAGCGCCATGCGCTTCGCCTACATCGTGCGCGCCCTGTCGCCCGGCGAGTTCGTGCATCCGGCGGCAGTGGTGGAGGACATGTACCGGCCCGAGCGGCGCGGGCGCACCGACGAGGGCCGCGTGTCGGTCGTCGGTCCGCTGCGCTGACCGGGAAACGCGCTGCGATGGGCCGCGCCCGGTGGTGGACGCTCGCGGCCGTGGCAGGCGTCCTGATCGGAACGGCGGCGGTCGGCGGGACCCTGGCCGAGCGCGCCATCGAGGCGCGCGTCGCGGCCCTGCGCGAGCCCGAAACGGGCTTCGCCGTAGAAGCGCGCGACGGAACGCTCCTGCGCGCCTTTGCCGCCGGGGACGGGCGATGGCGCATGGCGGCGGGCGTCGGGGATGTCGATCCGCGCTTCCTGCGCATGCTGCAGGGCTGGGAGGACAAGCGGTTCGAAACCCATGGGGGCATCGATCCGACCGCGCTCGCACGTTCCGCCTGGGATTCGCTGCGCCACGCCCGGCTGGTGTCGGGCGGCTCGACGCTGACCATGCAGGTGGCGCGGCTTCTCCAGCGCCTGCCGACCGGCAGCGTCAGCGCCAAGGGCCAGCAGATCCTCGGCGCCCTCGCCCTGGAGCGGGCTCGCACCAAGCCGGAGATCCTGTCGCTCTACCTGACGCTCGCGCCCTATGGCGGCAATATCGAGGGCGTGCGGGCGGCGAGCCTCGTGTGGTTCGGCCACGAGCCGAAGCGCCTCACCGCCGGCGAGGCAGCGCTTCTCGTCGCCCTCCCGCAATCGCCCGAGCGCCTGCGCCCCGATCTCCATCCCGAGCGCGCGCGCTTAGCGCGCGACCGCGTCCTCGATCGCATGGCGGCGATCGGCGTGCTCGCGCCCGAAGAAGCGGCCCGCGCCCGGCGCGAGGCGATCCCGACCCGGCGCCGGGAGATGCCGATGCTGGCAGCCCATGCCGCCGCCGACGCACGCGAGCGCACGGTTCGGGAGCGAAGCGGGCGGCCGTCCCGGCGGCTGACGATCGACGCGGCGCTTCAGGCGCGCCTCGAAGCCTATGCGCGGGAAAAGGCGGCGACGCTGCCCAGGCCCCAAAGCCTTGCCATCGTCATCGCCGACTACCGGACGGGCGAGATTCTGGCCACGGTCGGCTCGCCCGACCTCTTCGACGCCGGGCGGCAGGGCTATGTGGACCTGACGAAAGCCGAACGCTCGCCCGGCTCCACGCTGAAGCCGATGATCTACGGCCTCGCCTTCGAGCGGGGCGTCGCCCATCCCGAATCCCTGATGGACGACCGCCCGACCTCGTTCGCCGGATACACGCCCGGCAATTTCGACGGCCGCTTCGAGGGCACGATGACCGCGCGCCGGGCGCTGCAGCTGTCGCGCAACCTGCCGGCCGTGGAGCTTCTGGCCGCCGTCGGCCCGGCGCGCCTCACTGAACGCATCCGAAGGACGGGCGCCACGCTCGAGCTCGGCAGCCGCACGCTGCCGGGCCTGGCGATCGGCCTCGGGGGCCTCGGCATCTCGCTGGAGGATCTCGTTCGCCTCTACGCCGGCATCGCCAACGGCGGCATGGCCAAGCCGCTGCGCATCGACGCCGATCCCCTGGCAGCCCTCCAGGCGGGTCCCGGCCGGCGCATCCTGTCGGAGCAGGCGGCGTGGTACGTCGCGTCGATTCTGGCCGGCGCGCCCGCTACCGCCAAGGGGTCGCCCGGCACGATCGCCTTCAAGACCGGCACCTCCTTCGGCTATCGCGATGCCTGGACGCTGGCCTTCGACGGGCGCCACGTGGTCGGCGTCTGGCTCGGGCGCCCGGACGGGGCGCCGGTGCCGGGTCTCGTCGGGCAGGATGCGGCGGTGCCGGTGATGCGCGACGTGTTCGCGCGGATCGGGCCCGCCGTCCGGTTGCCGGGGCCGCCGCCGGGGATCATGGCCAGCGCCGCCCGCCTGCCGCCCGCCATGCGCCACCTGTCGGCCAAGGGCGGGCGGGCGAAGGCCGACGCGCCCGAGATCGTGTTTCCGCCCAATGCCGCGCGCGTCGAACTCGGGCTGGCGGGAGGGCAAGGCGCCGATCTCGACCTGAAGGTTCGCAACGGTCGCCCGCCCTTTACCTGGTATGTCGACGGACGGGCGGCGCTCACCGGCTTGTTTGGCCGCCAAGCCGTCTGGCACCCGCGCGAGCCGGGCTTCGTGGAGATCTCGGTGGTGGACGCGGCGGGCGGCGCCGCGACGACGCGGGTCTTCCTGGAATAGAAGCCCGTCCTGCAGGAAAAGGCGGATCGGCGACGGCTTGGCCGTCGCCCTCCGCTTCCGAACGGCCTTCCCCCTAGAAGTCCGTCCGAAAAGTCCGCCGGGTCGGCTTGTCGGGTCTTTCCGTCGGCCTCATCGTTGCCGATTCGCCGCCGATGCCGCCGGCATCGACTGCGTTCGGCGCCTCGACCGCGGCGAAAATCCCTCGCCGATCCTCCGCCCGAGACTTTTCGGATGTGCGCTCAGACCAGTTCGTATGCTCGCAGGATCGCGCGGATCTTCTCGTCCTGCGCCGCGTCGGGAAGAAGCGCCGGCTGCCGGCTGGCGCCGACGGAAGCGTCCATCAGGTAGAGCGCGCGCTTCACCAGCGCGGGGGGGTAGCCGAGCGCGTAGAGGTCCTTGCGGAAATTGCCGAAGATCGCCTGCTGGCGGGCCGCTTCCGCCTCGTCGCCGGCGTTGAAGGCGGACAGGATGGCCGCGAGCACGCCCGGCATGACGTTGCCGAGCCCGGAGATGCAGCCGGCCGCCCCGTTTCGGAGCGACCAGTGGACGAGGTGATCGGGCCCGGAATACACGGCAAATCCCGGATGCTCGCGCCCGACGCCGAGATAGGCTTCCAGCGTTTCCTGCGCGCCGCCCGAATCCTTGATGCCGGCGATGTTGCCGTGGCCGGCGAGCCGGGCGGCGGTTTCGGGCTCGATATGGTTCTGGGTGCGGGCCGGGATGTCGTATAGATAGACCGGCGTTTGCACCCCGTCGGCGACGGTGGAGAAGTGGCGGATCAGCCCGTCCTGCGTCGTCTGGATGAAGAAGGGGGTGATTACGGCGATGCCGTCGACGCCGATCCGATCGAACTCGCGTGCGAGTTTCATCGTCTCGAAGGTGGCGGGCATACCGGCATTGACGATGACCTTGGCCACGCCCGCCACCTCGTCCACGACGGCCTCGGTCAGCTGCACCTTCTCTTCGAAGGTGAGGGCCGTGAAGTCGCCGTTGGTGCCCGCGCACATGATGTTGTTGCCGGCCTCGACCTGACGCCGGACCTGGCGGCGCGTCGCCTCGAAGTCCAGGGTCTCGTCGTCGCGAAAGCACGTCACCAGGGCGACGAAGGCGTCTTTGGTCATGGGGCAATCTCCCGGGAAGCGATCGGTCGGCAAGGGAGCCATCAGAGGGCTCGGGTGTAGATCGCCGAGATGTCGTCCTGCGTCATGTCGCGCGGGTTGTTGTCGAGAAGGCGGCGGATGGCATGTGCCTCGCGGGCCATGGCGGGCAGGTCGTCCTCCGGCACGCCGAGCGCCGACAAGCGCATCTCGCAGCCGAGATCGGCGCAGTAGCGATAGGCCGCGTCGAACGCCGCGCCCTCGCCGGGCCCGACCGAGAGACCGAGCGCATCGAGGACGGCGGCGGTCTTTTCGGGCCGCGCGGGCGCGTTGAAGGCGAGCGTATGGGGGAAGACGAGGGCGTTGGCCGCCCCGTGGGCGATGTGGTGGCGCGTGCCGAGCGGATAGGCGACGGCATGGCCCGCCGTGGTGTTGACGGGGCCGAGGCAGAAGCCGCCATAGAGCGAGGCGAGGCAGAGGCCGGCGCGCGCTTCGAGGTCGGACCCGTCGGCGATGGCGCGGGCGAGGAAGCGCCCGACGAGCCGGACACCCTCCAGAGCGTACATGTCGATGAGCGGATGGGCCTTCTTCGACGTGAAGGCCTCGACGCAGTGCGCCATGGCATCGACGCCGCTGGCGGCGGTGACGCCGGCGGGCAGCGTCAGCGTCAGATCGGGGTCGATGATCGCGATGTCGGCCTGGCAGTGGAGGCTTTGGACGGCGAGCTTGTTCTGCGTGGCCGGGTCGGTCACGAGGGCGCGGGTGCCCGCCTCGCTGCCCGTTCCCGCCGTCGTCGGGATCTGGGCGAGGAGGGCGCCCTTGGCGCGCACCTTCTCGGGGCCGACGACTTCGGCGAGCGTCTGCCCCGAGCCGGGCAGAACCGCGACGAGCTTGGCGAGATCCATGGCCGAGCCGCCGCCGAAGCCGATCACGAGTTCGGGCCTCACCGCTTCGGCGATCGCCAGCGCGGCTTCGAGGTTGGGAATGTCCGGCTCGGGCCTCACCTCGCCGAACACCGTGACCTCGCCGGAAAGGTTGAGCGCGGAAACGCGCGCCGCGTTGAAGGCGTCGGCGACGACGAGAATGCGCCGCACGCCCCGCCCGGCCGCCCATTCGCCGATCGTCGCCGCTTGTCCCGATCCGAAGCGGATGACGGCGGGGCGCTGGATCTCGATCGGGGCGGCGAGCGTCGTCGTTTCCACGGCCGGAGTGTGATGCAGGTTCATTGCCCAATCCTCCTCAAAGCGCCCGGGCGCCGGCCAGGCGCTCGGCGTAGTCGATCGCCTCGATGAGGCTGAGCTCGTTGGCAATGCCCTGGCCCGCGATGTCGAAGGCGGTGCCGTGGTCGACCGAGGTGCGCACGATCGGCAGGCCGAGCGTGATGTTGACGCCCGACAGGGCGTCCCAGGTGCCGGTCTCGGGGTTGACGTGGAAGCCGAGAAGCTTGACCGGCACATGGCCCTGGTCGTGATACATCGCGATCACCGCGTCGTACTGGCCGGCGCGCAGCTTGACGAACACCGTGTCGCCGGGGATCGGGCCGACCACGTCGAACCCGTCCGCCACGGCCTTCGCGACAGTGGGCACCGACACCGCGTCGTCCTCGTGCCCGAACAGGCCGCCTTCGCCCGCATGCGGGTTGAGGGCGGCGACCGCGATGCGCCGGCGGGGCAGGCCGAGCGCGCCGAGCGCCTCGTCGGTACGCTCGATCACGAAGCGCAGGCGCTCGGGCGTCAGGCGCGCGGCGACGTCCTTGAGCGCGACATGGGTGGTGAGGTGGCTGACGCGCATCCCGTCATGGGCGAGCATCATCACCGAGCCGCGCGAGCCGGTGAGCTCGGCCAGCATCTCGGTGTGGCCGGCATAGTGGTAGCCGGCCTTGTTGAGCGCTTCCTTGTTGAGAGGAGCGGTGACGATGCCCCCGACGCGCCCGCCCTGCGCCAGACGCACGCCGCGCTCCACCGCCAGATAGGCGAAGCGCCCGGCATCCGCCGACAGAATGCCCGGTCGGATCGGCTCGCCTTCGGGGCCGGCCTGAAGGCAGGCGAGCGCCGGCCAGTCGGCGGCGTCCTCCTCGACCTCGGCAAAGGCGACCGGGTCGCCCAAAGCGTGCGCCGCGCTCTGGAGGGCGGCGTTGGAGCCGATCACCACGAGGCTGAGGTCCCCCGCCTCGATCCGGTCCCGCAACTTGGCGCAGGCCTTGACGATGATCTCCGGGCCGATGCCGGCCGGATCGCCCATGGTGATCGCAAGGGGAAGCTTCATGGGGCTCGAACTCCGAAAGGGCGCCCGCATACGGGCGCCAGAAGGCCTTGAAGGAAGTCCGGCGCGCCGAAGGCACCGGATTTGGAAAGGGTGAGCGTGCCGTCCCAGCGCCCGCCGACGAGGCGCGAGCGGGCGATGCCGGGCGCGACCTCGCCCGCGACGTCCAGCCGATCGACGCCCAGTCCCTCGCAGAGCGAGCGCAGCGTTTCCCCGCCCGCGACGACCAGGGTTCCGGGGGCGTCGAGGCGAAGGGCGAGGGCATCGAACCGCTCAGCGATCCGACGCGCCGCCGCTCCGCGATCCGTACCAGGCGGCAGCGCCACGGTGACGAAGGCGGCGCCGCGTTCGGCGAGGCGACGCGCCAGCGCATCGACCCCGTCGTGGTCCTCCTCGCCGAGTTCCAAGCGATGGTCGGCGACGGCGCCGAGCTGCCCGAGCATCACCGGATGATCGGTGCCGAACAGCCCGAGAAGCGGAGCGGCGATATCGATGCCGGAGGCGGAGGGCGATGCGCCCCGGCGGCGTGCCAGCGCGCCGGCAAGACCCGCGCTGCCGACCCAGAGCACGTCGTCGAGATCGATGCCGACGATGCCGTCGAGATCGGCGTCGGTCTCGGCGTCGAAAAGGGTGATGCCGGGTTCGATCGGCACGCCGGTCGCGGTGCGGCGCACGCGATGTCCGAACGCTTCGAGACGCGCGCCCAGATCTCCGGCGAGCGGTTCAAACGCGCCGTCCGGGCCGCTAAGACCCTGCCGGCCGCCGCGCGTCAGGCGGCCTTGCGCGGGGAAGGCGGGGGCGACGACGCAGTGACGGAAGGGCCGCTCGCGTAGGATCGCGTCGATCTCCTCGGCTTCCGAGCCGCGCAGGAGGCTGTCGATCTTCTTGAAGGCGAGGGCGTCGGACTGCGAGAAGAAGGGTCCTGCAAGTCGTCGAACGATGTCGGCCGCCGATGCCGCCGAGACTTCGCGGGTTCCGGTGTCGAGGGCGAGGGCCCCCGGTCGACCTGCCAGAGCGCTCCGCCAGCCGACCGGAACCGGCATCGACGGGCTTGCGAACGCCGCGGCGCTGTCCAGAGCACCTGTCAGGTCGTCAGCCATGAGGCGGAGGGAGGGGAACATCGCAGAACGTGGAGAAATGGATCGATCAAACGCGGGAAGCTAAACAACTTGCCTAAAACATGTCAACATGTCATTTGATGCTTGGTCTCGTTGAGCTTGGTCCCGCCGCATCGGCGGCTGGGTGGGTGGCGAGCCCTTTGGATTCGGCCGTTTCGCTTCCAAGATCGCTCCGCTTCCTCGGAAGCCGGTCCCGACACCCCTTCGAAATCAGTCCTTCCGGGGGGGCGTCGACTGGGTGTGTCGTGAAACGCAAGCCTGGAGATCGCCGTCCCTCGGCACGACGGATCTCCGTCGGCGCCACGCGAAAGGCAGGGGCGAAACGGGGTAGGGACGTCCCGTGCCGATATCCCGTGCGATGGGACGTTCTCTTCAGGGTCGATCCGTCGGGTGAGCCCTACCTCGCTCCGTTCGCCTCCGGCCTTGTTTCGCCGAGCATCCGGTTCGCTCGCAAGCCTTATGGAGCCAGCATATGGGGCGATCGGATTGCCCGGCCGCGAAGCTGGAGCGAGGGTTCCGTCGAGGAGTGAAAGCTCGGCATGCTCGGCGCTCGGTTCGCCGCTCCCGTTCCGAAGGCCGTGTCCGACTCTTTCCGGCAGCGAAGGTCCCTGCCGCATCCCGAAAGGGTGGGGCGAACGGGATTGGAGGCCCTTCGACAAGGCGGCGTCTCCGCTCGCGAGAACGATGCAGGGCGCGAGGAGGGCGCGATGGCGTCGCATCGTGACCGACGAGCAACGCTGCGGCGGAGCGAAAGCGCCCCGACGCGGAGCAGGCGTCCGCAGGACGATGACGACTCTTCGACCCGGCCGGAAAACGCTCTAGAGCGACAGGTCGAGAAGGCGTCCTTCGAACAGGCGTTCCAGCGAGCCCTTGAGATGGGCGTGCATGCGGGTGGAGGCCGCGACCTCGTCGCCCGTGCGGATCGCCTCGAAGATGCCGGTGTGCTCGGCGAACACGCGCTGGAGCCCAGGGGTCGGGCCCATCAGCGTCAGCCCGTGCAGCTTCATGCCGACGGCGATGTGCTCGCGCAGCGCCTGAAGGGCCGACAGGTGGTAGTGGTTGTTGGCCGCCTTGGCGACGGAGATGTGGAAGGCGAAGTCGGCGTCCTCGCGGTGGCGGTGCTGGCGGGTCGCGTCGTCCATCATGGCGAGTGCCGCCTCGATGCGCGCCAGCGCCTCGTCGTTGCGCCGGCGCGCCGCATAGGCCGCCGCTTCCGGCTCGATCGTCAGGCGGAACTCGTAGCAGCGCTGGATGTCGGCGATGGTTTCCACCGGCGCGAAACCGAGCTGCTGGACCGCCGGCGCGCCCCGAGCCGGCCGTGCGAAGGAGCCCGCGCCGCGCCGCGAGTAGACAAGGCCCTCGCCGCGCAGGCGCTCCAGCGCCTCGCGCACGATCGGACGCGACACGTCGAACTGGGCGGCAAGGTCGTATTCCCCCGGCAGTCGTTCGTCGGCGCCGTAGACCCCCGTTCCGATCCGCTCCTTCAGCGCCTCGTAGACGCGCTCCGAAAGGGGGCTCGCGGGCGCCGGACGCGCCACGACCTCTTCGGCACTCGGCTTCATGCGGGTTCGTCCTTTCGAGTTGCGGGGAGGCCAAGATGACAGGAAAGCCGGGGGCAGAAAAGCTCGGGAGCCCTTCCGCCGCCCGGAGGCGTCACCGGGCGCCGGGCTCGGGGGTGCCGGACTGGGCGGCGAGCCAGCCGGGCGCAAGGCGCACGTGCCGGATCGCCCGCCGCTTGTAGGTGAAGGCGATATGGATCGTCCCGTCCGGGGCTTCCAGAAGCACGGGATAGGACAGTTCCTCGTTCCGCCCGTCCCCCGAATCGTTGGATAGGCACGCGCCGGACGAATCGGCGATCACATGGCGCTCGGAGAACGTCCGCCCCTCGTCTGTGGACAGGCAAAGGGCGAGCGGAGCGCGCGGAACGCCCCAGATCGGCGAGCAGCCGCCCTCGGCATCCGGACGCGTGTCCGCCTCGCCGAGCTCGTCGTAGAGCGACCGGCGGCGGTCGGCGGAGGTGGTCGCCGAACTCGGATTGCACACCATGGCGATGCGCCCATCACGCAGGCGCACGACGCCGATGGAGGAATTGTTGTTGGGAACGTCCGTCGGCCGGGGCGCATCCCAGGTTCGCCCGCCGTCGAGGCTTTGCGAGCGATACACGAAATCGGCCTGCCGACGGCGATAGAAGGCGACCATGCGCTCGCCCCCGAGCGGCACGATCGTCATGTGGACGCAGCCGATCGAGCCGGGAACTTGCATGAGATCCCAGGTGCGACCACCGTCCGTCGTGGTCGCCACGCCCGCCGTGTCGTGGCTCCCGGTCCAGCGCATGCCCGCCGGCGCGATGCAGCGAAACACCGGCAGAAGCCATGCGCCGTCGCCCCGCTCGACGAGCGGCGCGCGCACGAATGTGCCGCGCGGCAGCGGCAGAAGCTCCGGCTCGCCGCCCGCGATCCGCCCGTGCGGCGAGGTGAGCGCGCGCCGCCGCAGCACGCACTCGTCCTGGTTTCCCGACACCTGGGCGGTGTGGATCAGCATCAGGACGCCGTTTCGATCCTTGAACAGGACGGGGTTCTGTTCGGAGCGCTCCGGATCGTTCGACAGGGCCACGGCCTCGGACCAGCGCGCGGTGCCGGGCGCCAGGCTCGACAGGTGGATCGAAATGTCGGACTTGCCTTCCAGCGTGCCGCCGAACCAGGCGCAGAGCAGCGTCCCGTCCGCCATGAGCTTCAGAAAGGCCGCGTGGTTCTGGATCATCGGCGAGGGGATGAGGGCGTCGGAGCGCAGCCCCTCCTCGCGGGACAGCTCGCCCGTCATGCCCTTGGCGATATCCTCGATCGCGGCCTTCGCATCCAGCAGCGCGCCCATGGTCGATCTCCCTCGTTCGAAATCTCCCGAACTTCGCTTCACCTTATAAAATATGTCAAGTTGTTGTGCGACGGAGTGCCTATTTCACGCTCCGCTGCGGAGGAAAAGGCTGGGATATGGAGCAATCGGATGGCATCGTGCTCATGCCATGTTGACAACTTTTCGTCCCGGCGACATCCTTTGCCCGATACAGGTTCCGCGTCCCGTCCGATCCGCCCCGAAACGGGGAGCGCGGCGGCCGCAACGCCCGCGCAACGATTTGGGAGGATCGCATGAAAGGCCTATCGCTCGCCTTCGCCGCCTTGCTGGCGACCACTGCCGGCGCCTTCGCGCAAGGCTCGACCGACATCACCGTGGTGCTCGACGAGGAGCTCGATCTCGTCGAGCCCTGCATGGCGACGCGCTCCAATATCGGCCGCGTGATCCTGCAGAACATCTCCGAAACGCTGACCGAGCTCGATACGAAGAACGGCGGCGCGGTGGCCGGGCGGCTGGCCGAAAGCTGGGAGGACCGGGGCGAGGGCACCTGGCGGTTCAAGCTGCGCGAGGGGGTCAAGTTCTCCGACGGAACCGCTTTCGACGCCGCCGACGTGAAGCACTCGCTGGAGCGCGCCACGAGCCCGAAGATCGCCTGCGAAAGCTCGCGCTACTTCGGCGACACCAAGCTGTCGGCCACCGTGGTCGATCCCGGCACGATCGACATCAAGGCCGAGCCGCCGCAGCCGATCCTGCCGCTTCTCATGTCGGTGCTGACGATCGTGCCGGAGGAAACCCCGGTCGAGTTCACCCGCCAGCCGGTCGGCACGGGCCCCTATGTCCTGTCGCAGTGGAACCCGGGGCAGAACATCGTCCTGACGCGGCGCGACGACTACTGGGGCGAGGCGCCGAAGGTCACCAAGTCGACCTACGTGTTCCGCTCCGATTCGGCCGTGCGCGCGGCCATGGTGCAGGCGGGCGAGGCGGATCTCGCACCCTCCATCTCGGTGCTGGAGGCGACCAATCCGGCGACCGACTTCTCCTATCCGAACTCCGAGACCATGTATCTGCGGATCGACACCTCGATCCCGCCGATGAACGACAAGCGCGTGCGTCAGGCGCTCAACATGGCGATCGACCGCACCGCCTTCATCGGCTCGCTGCTGCCGGAGGGCACGGAGCCGGCCGTCGCCATCGTGCCGCCGACGACGCTCGGCTGGAACAAGGACGTGCATGTTCCCGCCTACGACGTGGAAGGGGCCAAGGCACTCCTCGAGGCGGCGCGCGCCGACGGCGTTCCGGTGGACACCCCGATCGAGCTGATCGGGCGCACCAACAACTACCCCAACGCCACGGAGGTCAACGAGGCCATCCAGGCGATGCTCCAGGATGCCGGCTTCAACGTCCAGCTGCGCATGCTGGAAGTCGCCGAACAGGAGCGCCTCTACTCCAAGCCCTACCAGGAAGGGCGCGGCGTCCAGCTCCTGTCGGTGCTGCACGACAACGCCAAGGGCGACCCGGTCTTCTCGGCCTTCTTCAAGTATCATTCGGACGGACGCCAGTCCGGCATTTCCGACCCGAAGACGGACGACCTGATCACCCGCGCAAGCGCCGCCACCGGCGAGGAGCGCGCCAAGCTCTGGTCCGAACTCTTCGCCCATGTGCACGACGACGTCGTCGCCGACGTTCTCCTGTTCCACATGGTCGGCTTCGCACGCGTTGCCGAGCGGCTCGACTTCCGCCCCTCGATCGCCACCAACTCGCAGCTCCAGTTGTCCGAGATCGGCTTCAAGCCCTGAAGGCTGCCGCTCGAGCGCCCCGCCCCGATGCGGGCGGGGCGCTTTCGTTCTTTCCGCCCCAAGCCTTCCAGAGGTCGCCATGCTTCGCTTCGTCAGCCGGCGGGTTCTCGCCAGCTTCGTCTCGCTTCTCGGCCTCGTGGTCATGGTGTTCTTCCTGTCGCGCCTGACGGGAGACCCGACCGACCTGTTCCTGCCCATCGACGCGACGGAAGCGATGCGCGAGCAGTTCCGCGCCATCCACGGGCTGAACGATCCGCTCGTCGTCCAGTTCGGTCGATACGTGTGGGATCTCCTCCATCTCGACTTCGGCGACTCGATCCGGCGCGCGCGCCCGGCGATCGACGTCGTCCTGGAAGCCTTCGCCTGGACCTTCCAACTCGCCGTCATCACCATGGCGCTCGTCGCGGTCTCGGCGACGGTGATGGGCTCGCTCGCCGCCTTCTGGGTCGGGCGCCCGTTCGACCGGGTCGTCACCTTCGTGTCGCTGGTCGGCGCCTCGGCGCCCGATTTCTGGATCGCGATCGTCGCGATCGTCCTGTTCTCGATCAATCTCGGGCTCCTGCCGACCTCGGGCACCGGCGGGTGGCAGTTCTGGATCCTGCCCGTCGCCGTTCTCTTCATCCGCCCCTTCGGGCTGATCGTGCAGGTGGTGCGCGGCTCGATGATCTCGGCCCTGTCGTCCCCTTACGTGAAGACGGCGCGGGCCAAGGGCGTCAGGAACCGGCCGATCATCTTCGTCCACACGCTGCGCAACGCGATGCTGCCCGTCGTCACCGTGATGGGCGACCAGGCCGCCGCGCTTTTGAACGGCGCCGTGGTGGTGGAAACGATCTTCGGCTTTCCGGGCGTCGGCAAGCTGATGATCGACGCGATCCTGCAGCGCGACTTCAACGTGATCCTGGCCGCGATCATGGTCACGGCGCTCGCGATCTTCGTCATGAACCTTCTGATCGACCTCGCCTATCTCCTGCTCGATCCCCGGATCAGGACCTGAGGACCATGGCCGCTTCCCCGCTTCCCGCCGCCGCTCCGCTCGCCGGCGACGCCGCCCCGATTCTGCCTGAGCGCCCGGCGTTCCAGCGCTTCGCCGCCATGCTCTGGCGCGATAAGGTCGCCCTCGGTGCGGCGCTCGTCCTGGTCCTCGTCGTGTTCTGCGCCCTGTTCGGGCCCGCGCTCCTCGGCGAGGCCGCCACCAAGCAGAACCTTCGCGGGCGCAACCTCGCGCCCTTCACCCTCGATCAGGGCTGGCTCTTCGTCCTGGGCGCCGACCAGCTCGGCCGCTCGCTCTTCGCGCGCATCGTGGTCGCCGCGCAGAACACGATGATGGTGGCCGCCGGCGCGGTTTTCTGCTCCGCCCTCATCGGCACTGTGCTCGGCCTCTTCGCCGGCTACGGGGGCAAGAGGACGGGCGAGACGATCGCGCGGCTCGCCGACGTCATCATGTCCTTCCCCTCGCTGCTTCTGGCGGTGATCGTCCTCTACGTTCTCAGCCCTTCCGTCCTGAACCTCGTCGTGGTCCTGGCGATCACGCGCATCCCCGTCTATCTCCGCACGACGCGGGCCGAGATTCTGGAGCTGCGCGAGCGCATGTTCGTGCAGGCGGCCAAGGTCATGGGCGCGAGCCACCGGCGCATCATGTTCCGGCACATCCTGCCGATGGTGCTGCCGACGCTTCTCACCATCGCCACGCTCGACTTCGCCTTCGTGATGCTGGCCGAAAGCTCGCTGTCGTTCCTCGGCATCGGCATCCAGCCGCCCGAGATCACCTGGGGTCTGATGGTGTCCCAGGGGCGGCCCTACCTCAACAACGCCTGGTGGCTGGCCTTCTGGCCGGGGCTGGCGATCATCCTGACCACCATGTCGCTGAACCTCCTGTCGGGCTGGATGCGCATCGCGCTCGATCCCGTGCAGCGCTGGCGCCTGGAAGGGGGCAAGACCCGTGGCTGATCCGCTCCTCGAGGTCCGGGACCTCGCCGTCACCTTCCACACCGCGAACGGGCCGGTGGAAGCGGTCAAGGGCATCTCCTACCAGCTGGGGCGCGGCGAGGCGCTGGCGGTGCTCGGCGAAAGCGGCTCGGGCAAGTCGGTCTCGGCCTCCGCGATCATGAATCTCCTGGACATGCCGCCGGCCGAGATCGTGCGCGGGCGCATCCTCCTCGACGGGCGCGACCTCCTCGATTTGAGCGACGAGGAGCGCCGGCGGATCAACGGCGCCAGGATCGCGATGATCTTCCAGGATCCGCTCGCCCATCTCAATCCGGTCTATCCCGTCGGCTGGCAGATCGCCGAGACGATGACCGCGCACGGCCGCCCGCGCGCCGAAGCGCAGGCGCGCGCCCTGGAGCTCGTGCGCCGCGTCGGCCTGCCCGAGCCGGAGGCCGCGCTCGCCAAGTATCCCCATCAGTTCTCCGGCGGCCAGCGCCAGCGCCTGATGATCGCGATGGCGCTGGCGCTCAAGCCCGACATCCTGATCGCCGACGAGCCGACCACCGCGCTCGACGTCACCGTGCAGGCCGAGATCCTGAAGCTCCTGAAAGAGCTGCAGGCCGAGACCGGCATGGGCCTTCTCCTGATCACGCACGATCTCGGCGTCGTCGCCGAGATCGCCGACCGCGTCGTCGTCATGAACCGGGGCGAGATCGTCGAAACGGGTCGCGTCGCCGAGGTCTACGCCGACCCCCGGCATCCCTATACCGCCAAGCTTCTCGCCGCCGCGCCCGGCAAGGGCGCGATGCACGAGCCGGATGCCGCCGGCGAGCCGCTTCTCAAGGTTCGCGGCGTATCGAAGCTCTACGGCCGGTTCACCGGCCTTCACGAGGCCTCGTTCGATCTCATGGCCGGCGAAACGCTGGCGGTGGTGGGCGAAAGCGGCTCGGGTAAGTCGACGCTCGCCAAGGTGCTGATGCGCCTCGAAGACGCCAATTCCGGCACCGCACACTACAAGGGACGCGACATCATCGCCATGTCGCCGAAGGCGCTCGCCGGCATCCGCCGAGAGATCCAGATGGTGTTCCAGGACCCGACCCAGTCGCTCAACCCGCGGATGTCGGTGTTCGACCTCATCTCGGAAGCCTGGGTGATCCATCCCGAGATCCTGCCCAAGGCCCGCTGGCGCGAGCGCGTCGCCGAACTTCTGACGGAAGTCGGCCTCGCGCCTGAGCACATGCGCCGCTACCCCCACCAGTTCTCCGGCGGCCAGCGCCAGCGCATCGCCATCGCCCGCGCCCTGGCGCTCGAACCCGACCTCATCGTCTGCGACGAGGCGGTGTCGGCGCTCGACGTCTCCGTCCAGGCGCAGGTCGTCGCCCTTCTCGACCGGCTGCGCCGCGAGCGCGGCATCGCCTTCCTGTTCATCGCCCACGACCTCGCGCTGGTGCGCGACTTCGCCGACCATGTGATGGTGATGAAGGGCGGGCGCATCGTCGAGAAGGGCACCGTGCGGCAGGTCTTCGAGGCGCCGCGCGAGGCCTATACCCGCGCGCTCCTCGCCGCCGGATCGCACGCGGTGCCGGAGCCGGAAGGCATCGCCGCCGCCCTTTAGGGGGCTTCGGCGGGGAAACGCCCGTCGCGGCCCGTCGCGGCGCGCGCGGATCTCGGCTACATCGTTTCGCCATGGCCGACGGCTGAGGACGAAGAAGCCCTTTCGATGACGATGTTTCCCCTCGATGCGATCGAGGCCGTCCTGTTCGACAAGGACGGCACGCTGATCGACTATCACCGGTCCTGGGAGCCGACGAACCGCCGCGCGGCCAAACTCGCCGCACGGGGCGACGAGGCCCTGGAGCGCCGGCTCCTCCAACTCGGCGGCACCGATCCCGAAACCGGCGTCACCCGCGCCGGTAGCCTCCTGGCGGCCGGCAACACCAGCGAGATCGCCGATGCTTTCATCGCGGCCGGAAGCCTGTTCGAGCCCGGCGATCTCGTGGCCCGACTCGACGCGCTCTTCATCGCGGCAGCCGATGACGCCGTGCCGGTCACCGATCTCGCGGCCCTGTTCGCGGCGCTTGCCGGCCGCGGGCTGGCGATCGGCATCGCCTCCAGCGACAGCGAGGCCGCGATCCGCCGGCTCCTCCATCTCACCGGCGCCGAGCCCTTCGTCGGCTTCGTCGCCGGCTACGACAGCGGCCACGGAGCCAAGCCCGGCCCCGGAATGCTCATCGGCTTCTCGCGAAGCATCGGCGTCGCGCCGGAGCGGATCGCCGTGGTCGGCGACAATCTTCATGATATGGAGATGGGGCGGGCCGGCGGCGCGGGCTTGCGGATCGGCGTCCTGACGGGCACGAGCACCGCGGAAGACCTGATGCCCACCGCCGACCTTTGTCTGCCGAGCGTCGTCGAACTGGCCGAGCGGTTGGCAGGCCGGTCGGCGGCGTGAACGGAGCGGCCCCGGCAGCGCTTCCGCGCCGGCCGAAACCGGGGCATGAAGGGTGGAAGACCCGCCTCACCAGGAAAGACG
This sequence comes from Aureimonas sp. ME7, assembly GCF_903970965.1. GTDB lineage: Bacteria > Pseudomonadota > Alphaproteobacteria > Rhizobiales > Rhizobiaceae > Aureimonas. The sequence continues at coordinate 244,021 of NZ_CAJCKW010000001.1, forward strand.
ATTACCGATGTCGCCACGCTTCGAAGCCCCCTCCTATATCCACGGCCAGCGCTTCGAGCCGGCTGGCGGGCAGCCGTTCCGGAGCGTGAATCCGGCGACGGGCGAGGTGCTGGCCGAGGCGCGGGGCGCCGGGGCGGCGGAGGTCGAGCGCGCGATCGAGAGCGCGGGCGAGGCGCAGCGCGAATGGGCGGCGATGACGCCGGTCGAGCGGGGGCGCATCCTGAACCGGGCGGTGGCGATCCTGCGCGAGCGCAACGACGAACTGGCTCATCTGGAAACGCTGGACACCGGCAAGCCGATCTCCGAAACGGGAAGCGTCGACATCGCGACCGGGGCGGATGTCCTCGAATACTACGCGGGTCTGGCGCCGGCGATCGAGGGCGTGCAGGTGCCCTTGCGCGAGACGAGCTTCTTCTACACGCGCCGCGAGCCGCTGGGGCTGGTCGCCTCGATCGGCGCCTGGAACTATCCCATCCAGATCGCCCTGTGGAAGTCGGCCCCGGCCTTGGCGGCCGGCAACGCCGTGATCTTCAAGCCGAGCGAGGTGACGCCGCTCACCGCCGTGGCGCTCGCCGAGATCTACCGCCAAGCCGGCCTGCCGGCGGGCGCCTTCAACGTCCTCCAGGGGCCGGGCGCCGACGTCGGGAAGCTTTTGACGGGCGACCCGAGGATCGACAAAGTGTCGTTCACCGGCAGCGTCGCCACGGGCAAGGCGGTGATGGCGAATGCCGCCGCCTCGAGCCTGAAGGAGGTGACGATGGAGCTCGGCGGCAAGTCGCCGCTCCTGATCCTGCCCGACGCCGATCTCGACCGCGCCGCCGACATTGCGATGATGGCCAACTTCTACAGCTCCGGCCAGGTCTGCACCAACGGCACGCGCGTCTTCGTGCCGAGCACCCTGAAGGCCGCGCTGGAGGACAAGCTTCTGGAGCGCGTTGCGCGCATGCGCATCGGCGATCCGCTGGACCCTTCGGTGAACTTCGGACCGCTCGTCAGCTTTGCGCATATGGAGCGCGTGCTGGGCTTCATCGAGGCGGGCAAGCGGGAGGGCGCCACGGTTCTGACCGGCGGTCATCGCCTGGGCGGCGAGCCGTTCGATCGCGGCGCCTTCGTCGCGCCCACCATCTTCACCGACTGCCGCGACGAGATGACGATCGCGCGCGAGGAGATCTTCGGGCCCGTCCTGTCCATTCTCGCCTATGACGAGATCGAGGACGCGGTGAGGCGCGCCAATGCCGGTCCGTTCGGGCTGGCGGCGGGTGTCGTGTCGCGCGATCTGGCGCTCGCGCACCGCATCGTCCATCGTTTGGAGGCGGGCATCTGCTGGATCAACACCTGGGGCGAGTCGCCGGCCCAGATGCCGGTCGGCGGCTTCAAGCAGTCCGGCGTCGGGCGCGAGAACGGCATCCCGACGCTTCTCGCCTATACGCAGGTGAAGTCGGTCCAGGTCGAACTCGCCCCATTCGCCTCCGTGTTCTGAAGCCAGAACGCCCGCCCCTTTCCGCCAACGACGGTTCGAGCCCATGACTTCGAGGGAGTACGACTACATCATCGTCGGGGCCGGCTCGGCCGGCAACGTGCTGGCCGCCCGGCTGACGGAGGACCCCGGCACCACCGTCCTGCTTCTCGAAGCGGGTGGGCCGGACTTTCGCATGGACTTCCGCACCCAGATGCCGGCGGCGCTCGCCTATCCCCTGCAGGGCCGGCGCTACAACTGGGCCTATCTCACCGATCCCGAGCCGCACATGAACAACCGGCGCATGGAATGCGGCCGGGGCAAGGGGCTCGGCGGCTCCTCGCTGATCAACGGCATGTGCTACATCCGCGGCAACGCGCTCGACTACGACGGCTGGGCCGAAATGCCGGGCCTGTCCGACTGGAGCTATCTCGACTGCCTTCCCTATTTCAAGAAGGCGGAAACGCGCGACATCGGGGCCGACGACTACCACGGCGACGACGGGCCGATCCGCGTCACGACGCCGAAATCCGGCAACAACGAGCTTTTCGCCGCCATGGTCGAGGCCGGGGTCGAGGCGGGTTATCCGCGCACCGACGATCTCAACGGCTACCGGCAGGAAGGCTTCGGCCCGATGGACCGGACGGTGACGCCGCAGGGGCGCCGCTCCTCCACGGCGCGCGGCTATCTCGACACGGCGCGCGGACGCGCGAACCTGACGATCGTCACCTATGCGCTGGCCGACCGCATCCTGTTTTCGGGCCGGCGCGCGGTGGGCGTGTCCTGGTTTCGGGGGACGGAACGGGAGGAGGCGCAGGCCGCGCGCGAGGTGGTGGTGTCCAGCGGGGCGATCGCCTCGCCCCAGCTTCTCCAAAGGTCGGGCGTCGGGCCGGCGCCGCTCCTGCGCGAGCTGGAGATCCCGGTGGTCGCCGACGTGCCGGGCGTCGGCGAGAACCTCCAGGACCATCTGGAGCTCTACATCCAGTATCACTGCACCAAGCCGGTCTCGCTGGCGCCGACGCTGAAGCGCCTCAACCAGCCGGCGATCGGCGCCGAATGGATGCTGCGCGGCACCGGGGTCGGGGCGAGCAACCAGTTCGAGGCCGGCGGCTTCATCCGCTCCGAGGACGCGTTCGCCTGGCCCAATATCCAGTATCATTTCCTGCCCGTCGCGGTGAGCTACAACGGTCGCAACGCGGTGGACGACCACGGCTTCCAGATGCATGTCGGCTCCATGCGCTCGCCGAGCCGGGGCAGGGTGCGCCTCCTCTCGCGCGACCCGCGCGAGCACCCCGGCATCCTCTTCAACTACATGTCGCACGAGCAGGACTGGCGCGAATTCCGATCCGCGATCCGCATCAGCCGCGAGATCGTGGCGCAGAAGGCGCTAGACCTCTATCGCGGCGAGGAAATCTCGCCCGGCCGCGACCTCCAGACCGACGACGAGCTCGACGCCTTCGTGCGCGCGCATGGCGAAACCGCCTATCACCCATCCTGCTCCAACCGGATGGGCGAGGACGACATGGCGGTGGTGGATGGGAGCGGCCGGGTGCACACCCTGGAGGCCCTGCGCGTCGTGGATGCCTCGATCATGCCGATCATCGTGACGGGAAACCTCAACGCCCCGACGATCATGATGGCCGAAAAGATCGCCGACCGGATGCGCGGGCGCTCGGCCCTGCCGCGCGCCGACGTGCCCTATTACGTGGCGGGCCGGTAGGGGCCGTGCTCAAGCCGCTCTCAACAAAACGGGAGCGGCGTTGCCGGGGCGGGCGCCGGGTTTAGTTCGCTGGGAAACGGGGCGCCGCGGGGCGGCCCGGCTCTTCCCGCGAGGAACTCTCGAATATGCGATCTTCCCTTCTTCTCACCGGCCTTGCCGCGCTCCTCGCCGGCACGGCGCTTGCGGGCCCTTCGCTCGCCCAGGATACCAACAGCCAAGGCGAGCGCCTGCCCCATGTCGACGGCAACGCCCCGGCGACCGGTGCGGGCCAAGCGGCGACCGGCGAGCCGGTGGAAACCGAGGCCGCCAACGCGCCGGACCAGAAGCCCGCCTTCGCCGCCCAGACGCGCGCGCCCCAGCCTGCCGACATGCCGGAGGTGAAGACCGCCCTCGTCGCCGAAGGCCTGCCGAACCTCTGGGCGCTGGAGTTCATGGCCGACGGCCGCATGCTGGTGACCGCCAAGGAGGGCAAGCTCCTGATCCTGCCGGCGGACGGCAAGGGCGAGCCGGTCGAGGTGTCGGGCGTGCCGGAGGTCGCCTCCGCCGGCCAGGGCGGGCTTCTCGACGTGGCGCTCGGCCCCGACTTCGCCAGCGACGGGCTGGTGTTCTTCACCTTCTCCGAGCCGCGCGGGGCCGAGGGCAACGGCACCTCGCTCGCCCGTGCCAAGCTGACGGAGACGAACGGCTCGGCCGCGCTGGAGGACATGGATGTCATCTTCCGGCAGACGCCGAGCTACGACGGCGACAAGCATTTCGGCTCGCGCATCGTGTTCGACGGGCAAGGCCACCTGTTCCTGGGCGTCGGCGAGCGCTCCGACGAGCCGATCCGCGACCAGGCGCAGAACCTCGATTCGGGCCTCGGCAAGGTGTTCCGCATCAATGCCGATGGCTCGATCCCGGACGACAACCCCTTCGTCGGACGGGACGGGGCGCTGGACGCGATCTGGAGCTACGGCCACCGCAACATTCAGTCGGCGGTGCTCGGCCCCGACGGCGCGGTCTGGACGATCGAGCACGGCGCGCGCGGCGGCGACGAGCTCAACCGGCCGGAAGCGGGCAAGAACTACGGCTGGCCGGTGATCACCTACGGCGTGTCCTATGGCGGCCAGCCGATCGGCGAGGGCATCACGCAGACGGACGGCATGGAGCAGCCGGTCTACTACTGGGACCCGGTGATCGGCCCCTCCGGCATGGCGATCTACGAGGGGACGGAGTTCCCCGAATGGAAGGACGCGATCCTGGCCGGCGGCCTCGTCGCGCAGGGGCTGGTGGTGCTGCGCATGAACGAGGACGGTCAGGTGGCGAGCGAGGAGCGCGTGCCGCTCGAAGCGCGCATCCGGGACGTTAAGGTCGGGCCGGACGGCGCAGTCTACGCGGTCACCGAAACGCGGGGCGGGGGCGGCTCTACCATCCTGCGCCTCACCAAGGGCTGAGGATCGCTCAAGCGCCGCGCCGGCTGGTTTCGGACGGAAGGCAGCCGTAGCGCGTCCGGTAGCGGCGCGAAAAGTCGCTGAGGTGGAAGAAGCCCCAGCGGTAGGCGATCTGCGACACGTGGAGGCGCCCGGCATTGGCCTGGAGGTCGGCATGGGCGCGCTCCAGCCGGCGCTCCAGGATGTAGCCGATCGGCGTCTGGCCGGTCTGCGAGCGGAAGCTCGCCTGCAGCGTGCGCACGCTGGCGGCGGCCGCGCGCGCGATCTGCGACACGGTGATGGGCTCGGCCAGATGCGCCTCGATGAAGTCGAGCGAGCGGGCGACGACGCGCGCCGCGTTCTCCTCGCCGTGGCCGTGCCACCCCTCCTCCTGCGGCCAGGCGGCGAGGATCTGGTTGAGGAGAAGGTCGTGCAGGAGCGGCGTGGACAGGGCGTTCGCGCCCTCGTCCAGATCGCCGGCGAGCCGCCTCATCGTATGGGCGAGCGCGCGCATCGGCAGGCTCGACAGATCCGCCAGCGGGCGAAAGGCGGGACGGCGCGACCCGGTCAACACCTCGAGGCGCTCCTCCAACGCATGGGCGCGGATGTTGCAGTGGACGACCTCGGATCGCGGGGCGCAGCGCGTGCGCAGGATCCGAGATGAACGGATCAGCGAGGCCTGGCTCGCGTCGGCCGTGTAGGCGAAACCATCGGCGTCGCGGGCGAAATGCCCGCGCAGGGGAACGCTCAACGTGTAGACGTTCTCGTCGAAGCGCGGCAGGCTTTCGAAACCCGTGACGGAACGCATGCGCCAGACCGAAACGTCCGGCCCGATCGTCCCTTTGAGATCGAGATCGGGCGCCTCACGCCCCACCGCGCGCAGGCGGATGGGGCAGGTGAGAGCCGCGTTGATCCGGTCGAAGCCGTCGTTCCCGGCGACCGTTTCCCGATACGAGCGGAAGGGCGAGGGCTTGGATCCCCCGATCGAGGAAGCCTCCATGGCGACGGCGTGATACATCGGTCGATACCCCGTCCGGAAACGGCGGCCCCGCTTCGGGCGACCGATCCGCCCGCCGCAAGGCGAGCATCGGCCGAGAGCGAGCACCCGTGTTCGCTCTGTCGTTGTGATACAACCATGCATTCAATCGTGCGCGAAATAAATCGCCGGAATCCTATTATTTTCGTAATGGTCCGTTCCGAAATCTCGAACCAGGGGTTGCGCCGCGTCCGGGTAGCTGCCGCTCAGGCCGGAACGGCGACGGGCTCCGGCCGGCCGGGATGGCGCATCACGGCCATGTCGAGACCGTAGATCGCCTTGAGCGACGGAGCGGTGACGACCTCCTCAGGCGTTCCGCGCGCGACGAGACGCCCGTTCTTCAGCGCCATGATCTCGTCGCAGAAGCGGGCGGCCATGTTGATGTCGTGGAGCACTACGACGACGCCGAGCCCCCGCTCGTGGCTCAAGGCCCGCACGAGGCCGAGAACCTCGATCTGGTGGGCGACATCGAGCGCCGAGATCGGCTCGTCGAGGAGCATGCAGCCGGGGTTCTGCGCCACCAGCATGGCGAGCCAGGCGCGCTGGCGCTCGCCTCCCGAAAGCGCGTCCACCGGGCGCTCGGCGAAGGGCTGCGTGTGCGTCGAGCGCAGCGCGCCTTCGACATGGGCGCGGTCCTCGGGAGAGAACCGGCCGAACGGCCCGTGCCAGGGGTAGCGCCCGAGGGCGACGAGCTCGCGCACCAGAAGGCCGGGCGCGGGCGGGGTCGTCTGCGGCAGATAGGCGACGTGGCGGGCGAACTCGCGCTCGCCCCAGCTCTTCAGGTCCCGGTCGCCGAAGCGCACGGCCCCGGCGGAGGGCTGCTCCTGCCGGGCGAGAAGCTTCAGGAGCGTCGATTTGCCCGAACCGTTGTGCCCGACGAGCGCGACGACGCGCCCCGGCGCGATGTCGAGGCTCAACGGCTCCAGAAGCACCCGACCCGGAATGGAGAAGCCGAGCCCCTCCAGCCGGAAGCCGGCCGGCTCGGCGGCAGTGGTCTCGGGGCGGGGCAAGGGCTCAGGATGGGTCATCGGCGGGGCGATCCTTGGCGGGCGAGAAGGAGCATCAGGCAGGGCGCGCCGACCAGCGCGGCGACGAGGCCGGTCGGCAGAACCCAGGGGAAGGCGATCGTGCGCCCGATCCAGTCCGCCAGAACCAGAAGCGCGCTTCCGGCCAGTGCCGACAGGAGAAGGGCGGGAAGCGGCCGGTGGACCCCCGCCATGCGCACGATGTGGGGCGCCATCAGCCCCGCGAAGGTCAGCGGCCCGGCGATCGGCGTGGCGCAGGCGGTCAGAACGGCGGCCAGCGCGAAGAGCGCGAGGCGCGAGGCGCCCAAGGGAAGGCCGAGCGCGCGCGACACCGGCCCGCCGAGCGGCAGAAGCGCCAGCGCGCGCACGGCGAGGCAGGCGAGGGCGAGAAGCACGGCGGCGGCGAGGGCTGCCAGAACGGCGCTTCGCTCCGTCAGCCCGTTGGTCGAGCCCGCCATCCAGCCGAACACCATAAGGGCGCGCGGATCGCCGGTGGCCGACAGGAGGCCCACCACGGCATCCAGAAGCGCGTTGAGGGCGATGCCGGCCAGAAGCACGCGCTCCGGCTGGAAACCGGAGCGTCGCCCGACGGCGAGAACGGCCGCGACCGTTGCGAGGCTTCCCGCCACGGTCGCCGCGCCGATGGCGGCGGCCCCCGGGGCGGAAAGAAGAAACAGGGCGAGCGCGGCCGCGAAGGCGGCTCCCGCGCTGACGCCTAAGACCTCGGGGCTCGCCATCTCGTTGCCGGTGAGGCGCTGGAGGATCAGCCCCGCCGCGCCTAGCATGGCGCCGGCGGCGGCCGAGCCGAGAAGGCGCGGCCAGCGCCAGGGCAGGATTTCGGGAAGGAGTGTCGGCGACAGGATGCCCCAGCGCCCGCTCGCGGGGTCGGGCCCGACCAGAAGCGCTATGAAGAGGAGAAGGGCGAGGGCGATGAAGGCCAGAAGGGCGCGGCGTCTTGCCGGCCCGGGTGCCCGGCGCCGAACGCCGGGTTCGGCGGGCATCGGAGCGCGATCGCCCGGCGCCAGACGCGGCAGAAGCCACAGAAGCAGCGGCGAGCCGAAGATCGCGGTCACCGCCCCGGTCGGCAGGAACGCGTCCTCCAGGGTGGACACGGCCTGGAGCGCGGCATCGGTGAGAAGCAGGAGGAAGGCGCCGATCAGGATCGAGAGCCCGAGCCGGGCGGCGAAGGATCGCGTGCCCGCGAGCCGGGCCAGGACCGGCGCCACCAGCCCGACGAAGCCGATGACGCCGACGGCGCTCACCGTGAAGGCGGACAGGAGGACGGCGAGGAGGACGGCAAGAAGGCGGATGGCGCCGGGATCGAGACCGCGCGCCCGCGCGCCGGCGTCGTCGAGGTCGAGCAGCGACAAGGGGCGCAGGAGAAGAAGCGCCGGGGGCACGAGAAGCGCCAGACGAAAGGCGAGATCCTCGAACGGCTGCCAGCTCTGCTGGCTGAGCGAGCCCGCGCCCCAGATGAAGAGGCTGGCGAGATAGCGCTCGTTCAGAAGCGTCAGGATGCCCGAAAGGGCGCCGGCATAGAGGCCGACGACGAGGCCCGCGAGGATCAGCGACACGGCGGCGAAATGGCGCCGGCGCACCAGTGCGAAGACGAGAAGCGTCGACGCGATGCTTCCCGCCAGCGTCACGAGATCTCGCCCCCAGCCGAAGAGGCCGGGTGCCCAAAGGGTGGCGAGCGCCAGCGCCAGGCGCCCGCCTGCGTCGATGCCAAGGGTCGTCGGTGAGGCCAGCGGGTTGCGCAGCGCCTGCTGCAGGAAGGCGCCCGAAGCGGCGAGCGCCCCGCCGCACAAGAGAGCCATGGCGAGGCGCGGCAGGGTGGAGTGCAGAAGCGTCAGCCGCGCGGCATCGTAGCCGCCCGGCAGGGCGGCGGCGGTCCCGGACCAGAGCGCGGCAACGGGTGCGGCCACGACATAGGCCGCGAGCGCCAGCGCGATCAGGCCGAGCGCCGAAACGCTCATCCATGGCGAAGCGGGACGGCGAACGGTCAGACTCAAGCCGCCCGCTCCGCGAGTTCGCGCGTCAGAAGCTCGGCGAAGCGCGCGGCCGAGGGCAGGGCGCCGAACATCAGAACCGCCGGCAGGCGCGAAATGCGCCCCTCGCGCACGAAGGGAAGCGCGGTCCAGAGCGGGCTTTGCGGCAGGACGCGGTTAAGATCGGGCGGCTCGGGTGCGAAGCTGACGAGGCGCGCCTCCCCCATCTCCGCCAGCCGCTCGATGCCCAGCGTCGCAAAGCCCCAGGGGTTCACTTCGCCGGCGAAGGCGTTGGTGAGGCCGAGCTGGTCCAGGGTGTTGCCGTAGAGGCTGGCGCGGCCGTAGACGCGCACATGGCGCGTGTCCATGAAGCTGACGAGAAGCAGAGGCGGGGTGCGCGGGGGCAGCTTCGCCCGGAGGGCGGCAAGCCGCGCGTCGAAGCCGGCAAGCGCCGCCTCGGCTTCTCGAGCGAGACCGAGGCGGCGGCCGAGAATCGTGGTGATCTCGCGCGAGCGCAGCAGCGGCTCGGGGCCCGCGCCGTAGATCGTCAGCCGCTCCACGGGAGCGATGCGGGCGACCGCGGGCTCGGCCATGGCGACATAGTCGGTGGACAGGACGAGATCGGGTCGGAGCGCGGCGAGGCGCTCAAGGTTGGGCTCCTGCGAGGCGCCGAGATCGGCGACGGAAGGCGGCAGCTTCGGCTCGACGACCCAGGTGTCCCAGTCGGCCGCCGCCATCACGGCAAGCGGCGTCAGCCCAAGGAGCAGCAGGGTTTCTGCAAGCGCGTAGTCGAGACAAGCGATGCGGCGGGGAAACGCACCTTGCGCGCGCACGGGACCTGTCGTCGTGGCAGCGGCGAGCGCGAGGGACAGGAAGGAACGGCGATGAAGGGGCATGGTGCGAAATCTGGAGGCGTTTCCTCCGATTTTCCGTAGCGCGGGCCATTCGGTGGAGCAAGGGCGAAGCGGCGACCACGGTCCGGAAGGCACCCGCGAGCCGATAGAAGGGGCGACCCGGTTCTCACCGACACCATCCGCCCCACCGCTTCGAGGGGGCCTCTTGGGTTCCACGCCCTTACTGCTCCTCTACCCGGCGTGGCGCGTAGCATGTCGTGAACACGCGTCGCCGATCCTACGGTGGCGATGGCGCGAACGGTTTGCGAGCATGTGCCCCGATGCGCCGTCCTTCGCACTTCGCTCCACCGGCTTCGGCGCGGGGCACCCCCATCCGGCTGGTCCGGCGGACCGAGGCGCGCCCCTTCCGCTCCGGCGCAGCGGTGAAAAGCGCGCGCGATCGGTCCGCGCGCGCCGTCCCTTGTTTCAGCCCTTGGCTTCGCCGATCGTGTCGGCCATGCGCGCGCCGCGCGCGCCCATGGGCTTGGCCGGGCTCGTGGTGGTGTCACGTGCGGTCTGGTGCTCCAACTCGGCATTCAGCTCGGCGCCGAGCAGCACCACCATGGTGGACACCCAGATCCAGGTCATGAAGCCGATCGCCGCGCCGAGCGAGCCGTAGGTCTCGTCGTAGTTGCCGAAGTTCTGCGCGTAGAACGAGAAACCGATGGAGAAGATCACCCACAGGACGGCGGCCACGACCGCGCCCCAGGACACCCAGCGCCAGCGCGCCGTGGTTCGGCTCGGGCCCATCCGGTAGACCACCGACAGCCCGGCCGCGACGACGACGAGAAGGATCGGCCAGCGCAGGAACAGGAGCCAGGGCTCGATCGCGCCGAGGCCCACGAACTCGAAGACGATCGGCAGGAGCACCACGCAGGCGAGCGCCAGGATCAGGAACACCAGCGTCGACAGGGTGAACAGGAGGGACACGAGCGTCAGCTTGATGAAGCTGCGCTTTTCTTCCTCCTCGTAGACGATGTTGAGCGCGTCGAAGAGGGTCTTCATCCCTGCGTTCGCGCTCCACAGCGCGATGCCGAGACCGAACACCAAGCCGAGGCCGAGCTTGCCGTCGCTTTTCGATGCGACGCGGGCCATCTGTTCGCCGATGATGTCCATCGCCCCGCCGGGCAGGAAGCCGGAAAGAACCTGCATCTGGTCGCCGAAGTTCGAGGCGTCCGTGAACAGGCCGTAGATCGATACCATGGCGGTGATGGCGGGAAACAGGGCGAGGAGGACGTAGAAGGTGACGCCCGCCGAAACCAGCATCAGCCGGTCGTGGGAGAATTCCTCGACCGTACGCCAGAGAACGTCCTTCCAGCCGCGCGCCGGGATCTCGCCCGGGCGCTCCGCATGCCGCCCGCGCCCACGCTCCAGGCTTTCGGACGGGTCGGCGTGGCTGTTCTTGGGTTGGCCGAAGCTGGCTTCCTCCGACGGAGCGGCCGGGGTGGCCCGGCGCCGGGCGCCGGTGCCCCGTTCGTCCCGCCGGTCGCTCTGAACGAGCGCGCCCAGAACGCCGAGCGAGGCGAGGGAGGCGAGCCCCAACACGATCTCGCCGCGTCCCAGCGGGCGGGTGCGGCTGTTGTTGTCAGGCGCGCGCGGCATCGTATCCCTCCGGTTGTGATCCTGGCGGCATTGCAACGCAAGAATCGCCGATCCGATCCCGTCCGGGCCGCAATGCGGCCACAAATGCACGACCGGACCGAGCGAACATGGGCCCGACTCCTGTGTTGGCGGCGACTTTCGAGCCGCAGGCGGGAGCCGTTGATTTTGCGCACGCAGGATCAACCCATCGCTTGTCATCGTATCGCCCGAAATCGTATCGTAATGACGCAACGTCCGGTGGGTGGGTTGCTTTCGAACGACTCGTCGACGGGCAGGCTTATTATCGACGAATTCATAGTAGAGATTGTTATTTTGATAGCTAAAGATCCCATCGACATCCATATCGGATCGCGTCTTCGCTTCATTCGCGACAAGCGCAGCATGACGCTGGGGCATGTCGGTCGGAAGTTGGGTCTGACCTATCAGCAGATCCGCAAATACGAGAGCGGCGACAACCGGTTGAGCGCGAGCCGGCTCTACCAGCTGTCGGCTCTCTTCGGCGTGGAGCCGGCCTTCTTCTACGACGGGCTGGACTTGGCGTCGGCATGGGGGCCGTCCCGCGGCGGCGGCGCCGACCACGCTGCGCTGGACCCGGTCCTGAAGCGGATCGCCAATCCCGAAGCGCGCTACCACATCGAGAAGCTGATCCAGATCCTGGGTGGGTTGCAGGGCGAGCAGACGGTGGAAGGCGGCGCCAAGCTGTACGGCGAGGTGGGAACGCCCTGACGCCCCGTTTCGCCTGACGTCGCCGGGCGCGGCGGTGTGACCCTCGCCGTATCGCCGGGCCACGGCTCCCAAAGCCGCCCCGAAGAACCGAGCGACGGTTCACGGCCTGGAACCCGAGGTCGCAATTCGCCCTTCATCATGCCATGGACCCCGCTTTGGACGTCGAACCGCGCGACGAACGCCGCTTGCCGGCTGCGGGCGCCTTGAAACGCTGGATGTTTCGCGCCTTGGCCATGGCGGCGCTCGGGCTCGCGATTCTGGGCGTCGCGCTGCCCGGTCTTCCCACCACGCTGTTTCTTCTTCTGGCCGCCTGGGCGGCGGCGCGAAGCTCGCCGGAACTTGCCGCGCGCATCGACAACCACCCCCGGTTCGGCCCGCCCTTGCGCGCCTGGCGAGAGCGGGACGTCGTTCCCCTGCGGGCCAAGATCTTCGCCCTCGGCTCCATGGCCGCGAGCCTTGCGATCCTCGGCTGGAGCGGCGCGCCGGCGATCGCACTGGCGGGGGTGGGCGCCGTCATGGTCGCGGTGGCGGCGTTTCTTCTCACCCGCCCGTCGGATTGAAAGCGCAAATATCACGCCCGGTGGCTCCAACCCCCGCTTGCGCCCGTTCCGGCCCATGATAGCTTGACCCTCGGTCCGTTCGACCCCGGCGAAGATCGGGGCGCGGATCGTCAGGCGAGATCTCGGGAGGATCCATCATGAACAGGCGTTCGTTCCTGTTGTCGTCGGCGGCCTTGGGCGCGTTCGCGCTGGCGCCGTCCATCGGTTCGGCTCAAGGGGCCAACCTCAAGGTCCTCGGCTCCGTGCCGAGCCTCACCTTCCCCTTCTTCGTTCACATGCTGAACCAGATCAAGGCGGAGGCCGCCGCGATCGGCGGGATCGACCTGATCGAAAGCGACGGCCAGAACTCGGCGCCCAAGCAGACGGGCGACGTCGAGGCGGCCGTGGTGCAGAGCGTCGATGCCATCGTCATCTCGCCGCTCGACGTGAACTCGCTGGCGCCCGCCGTGGAGCAGGCGGTGCAGGCCGGCATTCCGGTGGTGACCATCGATCGCCGGGTGGACGGGGTGGAGGGCATCCTCGCCCATGTCGGCGCCGACAATTCCAAGGGCGGCGAAGCGCAGGCGCAGGCGATCATGGCGGCCAAGCCGGACGGTGCCACCATCTTCCACCTCCAGGGCCAGCCGGGCGCGGGCCCCGCGATCGACCGGAACAAGGGCGTCCACGCCGTTCTCGACGGGCAGGACAAGTACAAGATCGTCTTCGAGCAGACCGCCAACTTCGCGCGCGCCGAAGCCCTGTCGGTGACGGAAGCCGGCCTCACCGCCCACGGCAAGCCGGACGTCATCGTCTGCGCCAACGACGACATGGCGCTCGGCGCGCTCGAAGCCTGCACCGCCGCGGGCCACACGGACGTCCTGATCTACGGGTTCGACGCGCTGCCGGAAGCGCTCGCGGCCGTTCGCGACGGCAAGCTCGCCGGCACGGTGGAGCAGTTCCCCGGCGAGCAGGCGCGCCGGGCGCTGCGCATCGCGGTGGACTTCGCCAAGACCAAGGTGAAGCCGGCCGAGACACAGGTCCTTCTCACCCCGATCGTCATCGGCAAGGACAATCTCGACAAGGCCGAGCGCCTCGGCGAAGCCGGCTGACGGGAGCCGTTCCGCGCGGGTCGCCTTGCCAAGGCCCGCGCGGAACGCCGGACATGCTGAGCCCATCGTCGCCATCCGACGCGCCGCGCAACCGGCCGCTTCTCGAAATGCAGGGCATCGGCAAGGATTTTGCCGGCGTCCGGGCGCTCGACGACGTGTCGCTGCGCCTTTATCCCGGCGAGATTCTCGGCCTGATGGGCGAGAACGGGGCGGGCAAGTCGACGCTTCTGAAGATCCTGTCCGGCGTCCAGCCGCCCTCGCGCGGCGAGATCCGCATCGACGGCGAGACCGTGCGGCTCGCCGACCCGGTCGAAGCGATGGCGCGCGGCATCGTGACGATCCACCAGGAACTCTCGCTGATCCCGACCTTGTCGGTGGCCGAGAACATCTTCGTCGGCCGGGCGCCGATCGGCCGGCTCGGTCTCGTCAGCTGGGGCGCGATGCGCGAAGCGGGTGCCCGCGCGATCGCGCGCGTCGGGCTCCGGCTCGACGTGCGCACGCCCGTCTCGGCGCTGTCGGTCGCCGAGCAGCAGATGGTGGAGATCGCGCGCGCCCTCTCGCTCCATTCGCGCGTCATCGTCATGGACGAGCCGACCTCGGCCCTGTCCGAAGCCGAGGTCGTCCGGCTTCTTGCCATCATGCGCCGGCTGCGGGGCGAGGGCGTTTCGATCATGTTCGTGACCCACCGCCTGGAAGAAGCGTCGGCCGTGTGCGACCGGATGACGGTCTTGCGCGACGGGCGCCTCGCGGGCGAACTGACACGCGGCTCCGAGCCCATCCCCGTGCCGGCCGTGATCGAGCGCATGGTGGGGCGGGCGGCGTCCGAACTCTACGCGCGGCCCGCCGAGCGCCCGGCGCCCGGCCCGGTGCGCCTGTCCATTCGCGGTCTGGCGACCCGGCGCAACCCGGACGCTCCGCACGCGATCGTCCTGCGCGGCGTCGACCTCGACGTGCGGGCGGGCGAAATCCTCGGCATCGCCGGGCTTGTCGGGTCGGGGCGCACGGAGCTCGCGCGCGCCATCTTCGGCGCCGACCCGATCGAGGCGGGCGAGATGCGCCTCGACGGCGAGCCGCTGGCGCCCGCTTCGCCGGCGGAGGCGATAGCGCAGGGGCTCGGGCTCGTTCCCGAAGACCGCAAGCATCAGGCGATCTTTCCCGCGCTCGGCATCCTGCCGAACTTTTCCGTCGCCTCGCTTCGTGCCTATGCACAAGCGCTCGGCTTCATGGCCGAGCGGCGCGAGCGCGACGACCTGTCCCGCTATCGCCGGCTCCTGAACATCCGCATGGCGGGCCCCGAGCAGCCGATCGCCAGCCTTTCGGGCGGCAACCAGCAGAAGGTGATCCTCGCCCGTTGGCTGACGCTGGACCCCAAGGTGCTGCTCGTCGACGAGCCGACGCGCGGCGTCGATGTCGGCGCCAAGGCGGAAGTGCACCAGATCCTGGTGGCGCTCGCGGCGCGCGGGATCGCCGTCGTCGTGATCTCCTCGGAGCTGCCGGAAATCCTGGCGGTCAGCGACCGGATCGTCACCATGCGCGAGGGCCGCATCACCGGCGAGGTGCCGGGCGCGGGCGCGCGAGAAGAAGACCTCATGGCGCTGATGGCGCTGGGCCCGGGCGAGGAGGCGCGTTCATGACGGCAGCGAGCGAAGAGGCGGCGCGCCGCCCGGTCAACGTCTTCCGCATCCTGAAGACCTTCGGGCCGCTTCTGTTTCTTCTGGTGCTGATGGTGGTCTTCGCCCTCGTCAACCCGAACTTCCTCAATCCGACCAACCTCTTCAACGTCCTGCGCCAGATCTCGATCACCGGGCTGATCGCGCTCGGCATGACCTTCGTGATCCTGACGGCGGGCATCGACCTGTCGGTCGGCTCGCTGGTGGCCTTGAGCGGCATGGTGGCGGCGGTGGTCGCCAAGGGCGGGGCGGCCAACACCCTGTCGCTCGGGGCGGCGGGGGGCGGCGGCTATGGCTGGTTCGCCGCACTTCTGGCCGCGCTTCTCGTCGGCACGGTGTGCGGCGGGGTGCAGGGGCTTCTCATCACCCGCCTCAAGGTTCCGCCCTTCGTGGTGACGCTGGGCGGGCTCACCATCTTTCGCGGGCTGACGCTGACCTTGTCCAACGGCGGGCCGATCTCGGGCTTCGACGCTTCCATGCGCTGGTTCGGGACCGGCCTCGTCGGCCCCGTGCCGGTGCCGGTGATCGTCTTCGCCGTCGCCGCCCTCCTGTGCCACGTCGTCCTGCGCTACACGCGCTACGGGCGCTCGGTCTATGCGGTGGGCGGCAACCCGGAGGCGGCGCGCCTGTCCGGCCTTCGCGTCGATGCGATCCTCGTCTCCGTCTATGTGATCGTCGGCTTCTTCTGCGGCCTCGCCGCCTTCGTCCTGTCGGCGCGGCTGAACTCGGCCGAGGCGGTCGCCGGCATCGGCTACGAGCTGACCGTGATCTCGGCCGTGGTGATCGGCGGCACCAGCCTCTTCGGCGGGGTCGGCACGGTCGGGGGGACGGTGGTCGGAGCCGCGCTGATCGGGGTTCTCGTCAACGGGCTCGTCCTCAACAACGTCTCGTCCTACACGCAGCAGGTGGTGATCGGCGCGATCCTGATCCTCGCCGTCGCCTTCGACCGCTGGCTGAAGACGCGGGCGCGCTAGGAGCGGTTTTCGGGATCCTGCCCGAGGAACCGGCACTCCGGCGGCCTAGGGCGAAGCCGGGCAGGGGATCCGATTCCCGGCGGACCACTTGGCGCCGAGGAAGAGGCGCCCCCCATCGTCCTCGAACGAATCGCAACTCCGCCCGTGCGTGGAACTCCTCCGGACGCCAGCGACGGGGAAGGCCGACGCGAAAACGGGAGGCCCTTGGCGGACCTCCCGTTGGCTTGTTCCATGGTTGCGCGTCGCGGCGTCAGGCGGCGGCTGCATCCTTCTTGGCCGCGCGGCGGCGCTTGGGCGTCTTCGCCTCGTCGCTCGCCTCGGGCTCGGACGCGTCGTCCGCCTCGGCCTTCGCCGGGCTCTTGGCCTTGGCGGTTCGCCCCTTCGGCTTCGCGGGAGCCTTGGCGTCCTCCGCCTCGATCGGCTCGCTCGCCACGGCCTCGCTCTCGGCATCCTGGCTCTTGGCGGCCCGGCCGCGCTTGGGTGCCTTCGGCTCTTCCGCCGGTGCGGGCTCGGGCGGCTGCGTGCCCACCGGCTCGCTCGCGGCCTCGATCTCGAGTTCCACCAGTTCCTCGAGCTCGGGCTCCGGCAGAGCCTTGCGGCCGAGGCCGATGCTTTTTGCCAGCTCCGAACGCTTGGCCGCATAGTTCGCCGCCACCATCGGATAGTCGGCCGGCAGGCCCCACTTCTGGCGATAGGCTTCGGGCGACAGGTCGTAATGCGTCTTCAGGTGGCGCTTCAGCGACTTGAACTGCTTTCCGTCCTCCAAGCAGATCAAGTAGTCCGGCGTCACGGATTTCTTGACCGAAACGGCGGGAACCAGAGGAGCGGCAGGGCTCGGTTCGCTTTCCTTGGACGCACCGAAGTCGAGGCTGTCGTAGACGATGCCGATCAGGGGCGCGAGATCGTCTCGCGTCACGTGATTCTTGCTGACATAGGCCTTCACGATCTGAGCGGTCAGATGGCGACGCGAAACGTCCTTGCTGGTGTCCATTTCATCCTCTCGAAGTTTCGCGAACGAATAGCCCAGACAAGTATATGGGTCCACATGTTTATGATTGATCGAGGTGAGCGACAAATTTTGCTTGTCCTCTTGCGAAGCTTTCATGTCGTTGATCGATTTTTGCAATCACACCGTGTGAAAAGGCCGGCAGACGGTTCGACTGGAGCGGCGACCGGCGGGGGCGTCCTGCATCCGCGAGCGAAAGCGCATGCCTGTCATGCATTCCCGCCCATGGTGGTCGTCACAGTTTCGTGCTGATGCTCGGGGCGATTCGCTCTGGATACCTTACGTTCATGTCAGCTCCCTCCGTCGCCGCCGATTCCCTGAACGCCAGCATCGGATCGCAGCCGCGCGCGCCTCGGGTCGGTCTGGCGCTGGCCTCGCTGTCGCTCGGCTCCTTCGTGATCGGTGCGGGCGAGTTCGGCATCATGGGGCTCCTGCCCACCATCGCGCGCGATCTCGGCGTCTCCATTCCCCAGGCCGGCCTGCTGGTGACCGGCTATGCGCTCGGCGTCGTGTTCGGCGCGCCGCTGCTCGCCGTCCTTACCTCCCGCTGGGAGCGCCGACGCACCCTGTTCATGCTGGCCACGATCTTCGTGATCGGCAATCTCGCCTGCGCGCTCAGCCCCACCTACGAACTCCTGATGGCCGCGCGCCTCTTCACCGCGCTCGCCCACGGCGCCTTCTTCGGCATCGGCGCGGTGCTGGCCGCCGAGATCGCCGCGCCCGGCAAGGAAGCGCAGGCCATCTCCATGATGTTCGTCGGCATGACGCTCGCCAACGTCTTCGGCGTGCCGCTCGGCACCATGGTGGGGCAGGCCTTCGGCTGGCGCTCGGCCTTTCTTGCGGTCACGGGGCTCGCCGCCGTCACCGCCATTTCCATCGCTCTTTTCGTGCCGACCAGCCATCCGCGCCCGGGCGTTCGCTTCCGCGACGAGATGCGGGCTCTCGGGCGGCCGCCCGTGCTCCTCGCCATGCTGCTCAGCGTTCTCGCCTCCTCCGCACTCTTCGCGCTCTACACCTATATCGCGCCGCTGCTCGAAACCGAGACCGGCCTCGCCCCGACCTCGATCCCCTATCTCCTCTTCGTGCTCGGAACCGGCATGACCATCGGCAATCTCGCCGGCGCGCGTCTGGCCGACTGGAAGCTGATGCCCTCCATCATGGGCCTCTTCGCCGCCATGGCCTGCATCCTCACCGCGATCCACTTCTTCGCCGGTAGCGCCATCCCCATGATCGCCCTGATGCTGCTCTGGGGCGCCGTCGTGTTCGGCCTCACCTCGCCGATCCAGATGCGCATCGTCGCCACCGCGCAAGGGGCGCGCAATCTCGCCTCCACCATCAACCAGAGCGCCTTCAACCTCGGCAACGCCTTCGGCGCATGGCTCGGCGCCGCCCTGATCTCCGCGGGCTTCGGCTACGACACCCTGCCGCTCGCCTCCGCCGCCCTCGCGCTCGCAGCGCTCGCCGTCGCGGCCTACAGCTGGCGCATGGACAAGCGCGCGGCGGGGGAATGATCGCAGGGGTTCCACCCCTGCACCCCGCCAGGGGAAATGATTTCCCCTGGACCCCTCATCTTGCATGACAACAAAAAGGGGGCCGCGGGCCCCCTTTTTGTTGTCAAAAGAAAAGAAGGGTCCGGGAATTCATTCCCGGATGGGGGCCGGGGCGATAGCCCCGCAATCCCTACCCGTTGCCCCGCTCAGCCTGCCTGCAGCGGCGAGATGGAGATTTCGACGCGGCGGTTCTGGGCGCGGCCGGCTTCCGACTGGTTGGAGGCGACGGGGCGGCTCATGCCGTAGCCTTGCGTGTTGAGGCGGCGCGGGTTGACGCCCTGGCTGGCGAGGAACTGCGACACGGAGGATGCGCGGCGCTGGGACAGGGCGAAGTTGTAGCCTTCGCCACCGACATTGTCGGTATGGCCGGCGACGTCGACGATCGACTGGTCGTACTTGTTGAGCACGATCGAGACCGACTGGAGCACGGGGTAGAATTCCGAGCGGACTTGGTCCTGATTGGTGTCGAAGGTGATGTTGGAGGGCATGTTGAGGATGATCCGGTCGCCCTGGCGGGTGACGGACACGCCGGTGCCCTGGAGCTGGGCGCGAAGATCCGCCTCCTGGCGGTCCATGTAGGCGCCGATGCCGCCGCCGCCGATGGCGCCGATGCCGGCCCCGATCAAGGCGGCGCGGCCGGGGTCGCTGCCGGTGGCGCGGCCGACGAGATAGCCGCCGAGCGCGCCGGCGCCCGCGCCGATGCCGAGACCCCCGGCGGTGTTCGAGATCTTCTGTTCGCCGGTATAGGGGTCGGTGGTGCAGCCCGACAGGAGGCCGACGCTAAGCGCGACGAGAACAAGCTTCTTCATGACGGATTCCAGCCTTCCGATGGTCCGGGGCCCATTCGATCGAGGCCCTCGTTGGTCGTTGGGAAGGGGTTAGAAAACAGTCAAGGCTGGATTGGGGCTGGGACGGCGCATTTCCTGCGCGACGCGAAAAAACCTGTCGATCGTGTCTTGCCTGTCGCCTGCCGTGCCGCCCGGCGTTTTCCGGCGGGAGGATCGTTCTATGTTCCGGGTCGCATGGGTCGTCGGTTCGAGGAGGGAGCATGAGGACGCGGTACGGAGCGGCTACTCTGGCCTTCCTCGCCGGGATCGCAACCGGGAGAGGAGAGATCACCATGGCCGAGGAACCGATGGTGGTCGCCATCGAGGACGCGGGACAGCCGAGCGGCGAGACCGATTTCCGGACGCGGGTGGAGCGCATGCGCGCCACGCTTGACGACGCCAACGCCCGGTTCAGCGCGAGCGCGGCCGTGGCCGAATTGAACGCGCTGCGCGCCTATGCCGGCACCCGGCCGGAGCTTCTGCCCGAGCGGCGCGAAATCCTGTCGATGATCGGTGCGATCGCCTCGCGCTCGTCCTTGATGGAGTTCGAGGACGGGCTGGAGCCCTTGCGCGAGTTGATGATTTTGGGGGAGGGCGATACGCGCTCGCCCAAGCGGCGCCTCAACGACCACTACACTTATGCCGAGCTGGCCGCCGGCCAGGCGTGGCTTCCCGGCCATTCGGGGGGACATGCGCTGGCCGCCGAACATTATGGCCTGGCCGCGGCGCTGGCCGACGGACTTCCGGACTATACGGACGACCAGCGTGCCGGCATGCGCGAGAAGCAGGCCTACGAACTCCACGAGGCCGGGCGCTACGAGGAGGCGCTGGCGGTGAACCGGGATGTCCTATCCGAGGGCGAGCGCCTGTTCGGAGCGGAGGACGCCAAGCTCAAGACCGTTCTCACCAACATCGCCCAGAACCTCCATGCCATGGAGCGCAAGGCGGAGGCGGAGCCCTATCTCGTCCGCGTGCAGGGGATCGCGGAAGTCGGGGAGGATATCGAGACCGTTCAGGACATGTTGTTCCAACGCGGGGTGCTGGCCTTCGAACTCGGGCAGCCGGCCGAAGCGCGCGCCTTCATGCGCGAGCGGATCGCACGCTTGGAGGCAGCGGGTGATCCGGAACTCCTGGCGACCGCCAAGGAGGACTACGCCGAACTGGAACGGCGTTTGTCCAAACCCTGAGCGGGCGACGCCCCGTTCAGCCCTGCTCGGCGACCTTGTTAATGCGGGGCAGGGAAACGATCCAGAGCACGAGGCCGCACACGGCAAACGCGCCGAGCGAGAGATAGGCAACCGAGAACCCGTAGGCCGAGACGATCGTGCCGGCGATGGCGGGGCTGAGCGAAGCGCCGACGCCCTGGACCGTCATCACCGCGCCGAGCCCGGCATTGATCCGGCCCGTGCCCTTGAGGATGCGCGCGACGAGACCGGGCACGGCGACGCCGAGGAGCCCGGCGCCGACCCCGTCCAGCATCTGCACGGGAACGAGCGCATAGGGGCTCGGCCAGAGCCCGGCGATCAGGGCGCGGATCGGCAGGGCGAGGAGGGCCGCGACGAGAAGCAGGACATAGCCACGCCGGCCGGCGAAGGCTGCGGCCAGAAGCGCGACGGGAATCATCGTCAGTTGGGCGATGATCACGGTGGCGGCGGTGTAGGACACGGGATCGGCGAGAAGCGCCTGGAGGGTCGTCTGCTGACGGGCGGGATGGGTAGCCGGCTGTCCCGGCGTCGCGGTGGACGGGCCGATCGGGCTGGAGGCATCGCCCGACGCGGCGGGCTGGGTCGGGTTCGTCGCGTCCTCCACCGCGTTCTGCGCCACCTGCTGGCCGAGCAGCGGCAGCATCGCGCCGTTGCCGAAGTGGAACAGCATGAGCGTGGCCGCCAGAAGCAGGAGCGGGGTGGAGCGGTAAAGGACGGCGAAGCCGGATGGGGCCTCGCCCTTGCCCGCATCGCGCTTCTCCAGGCCGCGCGCTGCGTCGTGGTCGATGTCGCCTGGGCGGATCAGGAGCACCGCGGCGATGGAGCCGATCGCCATCACGGTCATCAGGATGAACACGGCCGGCAGGCCGAACTCGTAGCCGAAGAAGCCGGAGCCGGCGGCCGCCACGACGTTGCCGCCGTGGTTCCAGGCCTCGTTGCGCCCAAGCTGGTGGGGGAGGCCCTTCTGGCCCACCAGCCCGAGCGTCAGGCTGGCGAGCGCCGGACCGATGGCCGCGCCGGCGATGCCGGTCGCGATCTGCGAAGCGGCGACGAACGGAACGCTCGGCACGAACAGGATGGCCAGCGAGGCGAGGATCACCAGCGCGGCGCAGAAGGCGACGATGAAGCGCTTGGCGCGCGAGGCGTCGGCGAGTGCGCCGAGCGGCGTCGTCGCCAGCATCCCTGCGATGCCGCCGATCGTCATCACGTAGCCGATCGTATCGGTTCCCCAGCCCTGGCCGATCAGGAAGATGCCCAGGAACGGCCCGAGGCCGTCGCGTACATCCGCCAGGAAGAAGTTCACCGCGCCGAGCGCCTTGAGCGAGCGGGACGGCGAGGCGGGTGGAGAAGACGCCGATAAGGTGGGCGCCGAAGCGACAGTCATGGGCCGTCTCCGAAAACTCCAAGCTCAGCCCGGTCGGGTCAGCGCGCGATCAATTCACGCGCCCGTGAAATGGTTCCTTTCTGTTCGGACCGAATTCCGCGCCCCAATATGAAAAAGGGCCGGCCCAGTTGGACCAGCCCTTTCGAACACGGTGATGAAGGCCTCAGGCCGCCTTGCGCTGGCCGATCAGCTTGCGGTTGACGAGGAGCTCGGCGATCTGCACGGCGTTGAGCGCGGCGCCCTTGCGCAGGTTGTCGGCCACGACCCAGAGGTTGAGGCCGTTTTCCAGCGTCTGGTCCTCGCGGATGCGGCTGATATAGGTCGCGTCCTCGCCCGCCGTGTCGATCGGGGTGACGTAGCCGCCGTCCTCGCGGCTGTCGATCACCAGGCAACCCGGGGCTTCGCGAAGAATCTCGCGGGCCTCGTCGGCGGTGATCGGGTTTTCGAACTCGATGTTGACCGCTTCCGAATGGCCGATGAAGACCGGCACGCGCACGGCCGTGCAGGTGACCTTGATCTTCGGGTCGAGCATCTTCTTGGTCTCGGCCATCACCTTCCACTCTTCCTTGGTGGAGCCGTCCTCCATGAAGACGTCGATATGGGGGATGACGTTGAAGGCGATGCGCTTGGTGAACTTCTTGGCTTCCACGGGGTCGGACACGAACACGGCGCGCGACTGGGTGAAAAGCTCGTCCATCCCGTCCTTGCCCGCGCCCGAGACCGATTGGTAGGTCGACACGACGACGCGACGAATCTTGGCCTTGTCGTGCAGGGGCTTGAGCGCCACCACGAGCTGCGCGGTGGAGCAGTTCGGATTGGCGATGATGCGGCGCTTGGTGAAGCCGGCGACCGCGTCGGCGTTGACTTCCGGCACGATCAAGGGAACGTCCGCGTCGTAGCGGAAGGCCGAGGAATTGTCGATCACGACGCAGCCGTCCTTGGCGATGCGCGGCGCCCATTCCTTGGCGACCGAGCCACCCGCCGACATCAGGCAGATGTCGGTGCCGGCCCAATCATAGCTTTCCAGAGCCTTGACCTTGAGCGTCCTGTCGCCGAACGACACCTCGGTGCCTTGGCTCCGGCGCGAGGCCAGCGCCACCACCTCGTCGGCGGGAAAGCCGCGCTCGTCGAGGATCCCCAGCATCTCGCGGCCGACATTGCCCGTCGCGCCGACCACAGCCACCTTGTAGCCCATCTTCTACCCCCGTCAGTTTCCGCGCCCCGAGAACCGATTGTCACGCTCTTTTCGCCCCGTCCCGGGGGCGGCGGGACGAGGGGTCAGATAATGATGGTGGTTTTGGTGAGGCCGAGCGCGAACATGGAACAAGCTCATGCGCCGGGCGCGGCGCGAAGTCAATCGGTCGCAGGCAAGCTCCAATACGCAAAAGGGCCCGAGGCGATCGCCGCCTCGGGCCCTGGATTCCATGGTGCCTCGCCTGGCCGGCGAGGCCGGCGCGTTCAGGCGCGGCGGTCGGGATAGGCGCCGCCGGCCGGCTGCGGGGTGGCCGAGCGGCGCGCCGCGCGCTCAGCGATCTTCTTGGTGACCCAACCCACGACCAGGGCCTTGATGATACCGCGAATCATGATGCTCTCCTCGAAACGATGACGGTGCGAACTCGATCAGGGAGGGGAATGCGTCTCTCGGCCAAGGGTTCCCGAGGCCGGCTCGCGGCAGGATTGTGGCGGGATTGGGAAGAACAACTTCCAATTTTCGAAAAAGTGGTTAGCCTTTTCATCCGAGCGCTGGGGAAGCGCTGCCGCCGTCATCCGCGGCTCTGGGAGGAAAACGCGTGACAAGCTATCCAACGAGCGCCGCCACGGCGTCCGAACGACAACCCATGACGAAGCGCGAGCGCAAGGTGATCATCGCCTCGTCGCTCGGCACGGTTTTCGAGTGGTACGACTTCTATCTCTACGGGACGCTCGCCGCGATCATCGGCAAGCAGTTCTTCTCGCAGTTTCCGCCGGCCACCCAGGCGATCTTCGCGCTCCTGACCTTTGCCGCCGGCTTCCTGGTGCGCCCGTTCGGCGCGCTCGTGTTCGGCCGGCTCGGCGATCTCGTCGGGCGCAAGTACACGTTCCTTCTGACCATCCTGATCATGGGCCTGTCGACCTTCGCGGTCGGCCTCCTGCCGGGCTACGACCAGATCGGCGTCGCCGCACCGATCATTCTCGTGGCGCTTCGCATGGCGCAGGGGCTGGCGCTCGGCGGCGAATACGGCGGCGCGGTCGTCTATGTCGCGGAGCATTCGCCGCGCAACCGGCGCGGCTTCTACACCGCCTGGATCCAGACCACGGCGACGATGGGCCTGCTCCTGTCGCTCTTCGTGATCGTGACGCTGCGCATCAACATGGGCGAAGAGGCGTTCGCGACCTCGCAGCCGCTGTTCCTCGGGCTCCAGGGCGGCTGGCGCATCCCCTTCCTTCTGTCGATCATCCTGCTTCTGGTGTCGATCTACATCCGGCTCCAGATGCACGAATCGCCGATCTTCCAGAAGATGAAGGAAGAGGGCACCCAGTCCAAGGCGCCGCTTTCCGAAGCCTTCGGCAACTGGCGCAACGGGAAGATCGTGCTGATCGCGCTGTTCGGCCTCGTGATCGGCCAGGCGGTGGTCTGGTACACCGGGCAGTTCTACGCCCTGTTCTTCCTGCAGACGGTCCTGAAGATCGATCTTCTGACCGCCAACGTGCTGATCGCCTGGGCGCTCCTGCTCGCCACGCCCTTCTTTCTCGTGTTCGGCGCCCTGTCGGACCGGATCGGGCGCAAGCCGGTAATCCTGGCAGGCTGCCTCATCGCGGCGGCCACCTACTTCCCGCTGTTCAGCGGGCTGACCTCGGCCGCCAATCCGACCTATGCGAGCGCGATCGAGACCGTGCGCGCCGAGGTCGTGGCCGATCCCGCCACCTGCGGCTCGCTGTTCGACCCGGTGGGCATCCGCACCTTCACCAGCCCTTGCGACGTGGTGCGCCGGACCCTGTCGCAGCAGGCCTTCCGCTACACGCAGGTCAACGCGCCGGCGGGAAGCCCGACGCAGCTCGTGGTCAACGGCGGGGCGCCGATCGTCTTCACCGACGCCCCCGCCTTCACCGCCGCGCTCGGCCCCGCCATGGTGGCGGCCGGCTATCCGGCGGCCGACGACCCGGCCAAGGTGAAGATCGACGGCTTCTTCTCCGCGCTGGGCAGTTTCCAGGCGTTGAAGGTGATCGCGATCCTCTGGGTCATGGTCGTGTATGTCACCATCGTCTACGGGCCGATCGCCGCCGCGCTGGTGGAGTTCTTCCCGACCCGCATCCGCTACACCGCGATGTCCTTGCCCTACCACATCGGCAACGGCTGGTTCGGCGGCCTCCTGCCGGCGACCTCGTTCGCGATCGTCGCCTCCACCGGCGATATCTTCGCCGGCCTCTGGTATCCCGTGATCTTCGCGCTCCTGACGGTGGCGATCGGCGTCATCTTCGTCCGTGAGAAGAAGGGCGTCGATCTCGCCGACTGACGGCGGACTGTCGTCCCTATCCCACGAAAAAACCGCCGCCCCGATCCCTCGGGGCGGCGGTTTCGTTTCAATGCAGCGCGTTGATCAGGCGGCGAGGCGCTCGGAAAACGCTTGGGCGATCGCATCGCCCATCTCACCCGTGCCGACCTGCCGGCAGCCGGGGGCCATGATGTCGCCGGTGCGCGTGCCGCTTTCGAGGACGCTCGCGATCGAAGCCTCCAGGGCGTCGGCTTCGCGCGTCAGGCCGAACGAATAGCGCAGCATCATCGCGGCCGAGGCGATCATCGCGATCGGGTTGGCGATGCCCTGGCCGGCGATGTCCGGGGCCGAGCCGTGCACCGGCTCGTAGAGCGCGCGGCGCTTGGCCCCGTTCGCGGCATCCGGAGCGCCGAGCGAGGCGGAGGGCAGCATGCCGAGCGAGCCCGTCAGCATGGCCGCGATGTCGGACAGCATGTCGCCGAAGAGATTGTCGGTGACGATCACGTCGAATTGCTTAGGCGCGCGCACGAGCTGCATGCCGCCGGCATCCGCCAGCATGTGCTCGAGGCGCACGTCGGGATATTCGTCGCGCCCGATGCGGGTGACAACCTCGTTCCACAGGACGCCCGTCTTCATGACGTTGCGCTTTTCCATGGAGGTCACTTTTCCATGGCGGGTGCGGGCAGCCTCGAAGGCGGCACGTGCGATGCGCTCGATCTCGTAGGTCTCGTAGACCTGCGTGTCGATCCCGCGCTTCTGGCCCTGCCCGAGGTCCACGATCTCCTTGGGGCTCCCGAAGTAGACGCCGCCCGTCAGTTCGCGCAGGATCAGGATGTCGAGCCCGTCCACCAGCTCGCGCTTCAGCGAAGAGGCTTCGGCGAGCGCGGGATAGCAGATCGCGGGCCGGAGGTTGGCGAAGAGTTCCATGTCCTTGCGAAGGCGCAGGAGGCCGGCTTCGGGCCGGATCTCGTAAGCGACGCCGTCCCATTTCGGGCCGCCGACCGCGCCGAACAGGACCGCGTCGGCGCCAAGCGCCAGCGCCATGTCGCCTTCCGAGATCGGCACGCCGTGCGCGTCGATCGCCGCTCCGCCGACGAGGCCCCGCTCGGTTTCGAAGCGTGCCTCGCCCCGGTTCAGGACGGCGAGAATCTTCTCGACCTCCGCCATCGTCTCGGGGCCGATGCCGTCGCCGGCCAGAAGCAGGAGCTTGTGCGTGGTCATGGGCGGTCCTTCAGCGTCAAGTCGCGGGAAACTCCAAGTCGCCCGTCCTCTAACGCATCGGTGAGGCGATCGGAACGCCTCGCTTGGCCTCTTTCGCTCAGGCGGTGAGCGCCAGGGGCGTGTCCACGAGCGCGCCGGGGCGGCCGAGAAGATAGCCCTGCGCCTCGTCGCAGCCTTCCTCGCGCAGGATGCCGAGTTGCGTGTCGGTTTCCACACCCTCCGCCAGGACGGAGATCCGGAGCGTGCGCCCGAGCGTCAGGATGGCGCGCACGATCGCCTTGGCCTCCACCGACTGGCCGAACTCGGTCATGAAGGATCGGTCCAGCTTGATCTTGTCGAAGGGGAAGTTGCGCAAGGTCTCGAACGAGGAATAGCCGATGCCGAAGTCGTCGAGCGCCAGCGACACGCCGAGCGCCTTGATCGCGCGCATCGTGCCGAGCGTGCGGGCGCGGTCGATCAGGAGGGTGGATTCGGTGACCTCCAGCTCCAGCCGCTCCGGCGGAAGGCCGGTTTCGCGCAGGATGGCCGCGACGGCGGCGGCCAGATCGGCGCGCACGAACTGGACGGGCGAGATGTTGACGGCGATCTTGTGCGGGTGGTGCCACCGGGACGCCTCGCGGCAGGCTTCGCGCAGGACCCATTCGCCGATTTCCAGGATATGGCCGCTTTGCTCGGCCAGCGGAATGAAGACGGCGGGCGGGATCGTGCCGCGCTTGGGGTGGAACCAGCGCAGGAGCACCTCGTAGCCCGACACGGCGCCGCTCTGGACGCTCTGCTGGACCTGGTAGTGGAGCGCGAGTTCGCCGCGAGACAGGGCAAGGCGCAGTTCGGCTCCGAGTTCGCGCCGCTCGCGCGCCGCCTCGTCCATCCGGTTTTCGTAGAAGCGGACGCGGTGCTCCAGATCCGCCTTGGCGCGGTACATCGCCAGATCCGCGTTGGCCAGGAGGCGCTCGACGCTGTCGCCGTTCTCGGGAAACAGCGCGATGCCGAGACTCCCTCCGCTCGGGATCGACAGGCCGTCGAGTTCCAGGGGCTGATGGAGCGCGGTTTCCAGCCGGGACACGAAGTCGAGCACCGCCGCCTCGTCGGCCTGCGCCGTGACGGCGGCGAACTCGTCGCCGCCCACGCGCGCCACGTATTCGCCGGGCTTGAGGATCGCGGTGAGGTTCTGTGCCACCTGGCGCAAAGCCTTGTCGCCGGCGGCATGGCCGCGCAGGTCGTTGATCTCCTTGAAGCGGTCGAGATCGATGCCGACCACGGCGAAGCGGGCGTTCGCTTCGCGCGCGCTTTCCAGAAGGGCCGACAGGTGATCGGACAGGGCCACGCGGTTGGGTAGTCCGGTCAAGGCGTCGCTGAGCGCCAGAACGCGCAGGTGCTCGACGCTTCGGTTGCGCGCTTCCTCGTCCAGAAGGTAGGTCACGGCGCCCGCCCCGGCGACCATGAGCCCGACGCCGGCGACCGCCATGGCGAGCGCGCGCATCACGGTGTCGTCGAGGCCGCTGCCTTGAAGGCTCAAGGGCTCGATCGCGAGCGCCGACATTCCCAGAAGATGGAGCGACAGGATCGCCAGGAAGAGAAGCGCGACCGCCGGGCGCGTCCGCCCCTTGGCCAGGAGCGCCAGGGACAGCCCGGCAAGGCCCAAGGAGGCGGTCACCGACAGGATCACCGTGCCCCATTGCCAGTGGAGGATACCCTCCACGCGGTAGGCCAGCATGCCGAGATAATGCATGGCCGCGATCGAGGCGCCCACCACGGAACCGCCGATCGCGGCCTTGAGGACGGATCCGCAACCGGCCAGGAGCAGCCCCGGCAGGGCGCCGCCGACGGCCACCAGGAGCGAGACCATGGTCAGCGTCGGATCGATCGAGACCGCCGCGCCCGGGTCATAGGCGAGGATTCCGATGAAGTGCGTGCACCAGGTGACGCAGCCCGCCGTCACGGCGGCCAGGAAGCCCCAGCCGATGCGCCGCCGCCCGTCCGACATCATCATCGTGCGCACGAGGCGGATCGTGACCGAGGATCCGACGAGGCAGAAGCCGGCGGCCAGGACCAAAAGGAAGAGATCGTGCTGCTGGCCGATACAGGTGATGAGGCGCATCGAACGAAACCCGGCGGGAGGCTGAGATCGCCATCCTGCACGGGGAGTCATGAAGATCGTGCGCCAACCAATCGTTGGGGAAGGAGCGCCTGTGGATAAGATGTAACCGTGGGGCGTGATCGCCCGCCCGAACCCATCCTGCGGGCGAAGACCGGGCGGCGATCGCGGATCGTGCCTAACGAACCGTGATCGCCATCGCGCGCCTTAAGCCCAGGGCCGCTCGCTCGCGAGCTTCGTCTCGAACGAGGTGATCCCGCCTTCCTGCTCCAGCGTCAGGCCGATGTCGTCGAGCCCGTTCAGGAGGCAGTGCTTGCGGAACGGGTCGATGTCGAAGCGCACGGTGCCGCCGTCCGGGCGGCGGATTTCCTGGGCTTCGAGATCCACCGTCAGACGCGCGTTGGCGCCCTTGGCGGCGTCCCCCATCAGGGCGTCAAGCTGGGCCTGACTGACGCGGATCGGCAGGATGCCGTTCTTGAAGCAGTTGTTGTAGAAGATGTCGGCGAAGGACGTGGAGATCACGCAGCGGATGCCGAAGTCGAGAAGTGCCCAAGGGGCGTGCTCGCGGCTCGATCCGCAGCCGAAATTGTCGCCCGCCACCAGGATCTCGGCCTGCCGGTAGGCCGGCTTGTTGAGAACGAAGGTCTCGTCCTCCGATCCGTCCTCGCGATAGCGGATGTTGGCGAAGAGACCGACGCCGAGCCCGGTGCGCTTGATCGTCTTCAGGTAGTCCTTCGGAATGATCATGTCGGTGTCGACATTGAGGATGGGAAGCGGTGCGGCGACGCCCGTCAGGTGGTCGAACTTCTGCATGGGATCGTCCTTTCCTTCGCGTGGGACATGCCGAACGCGCGTTGGTTACACCCTCCGGCCCGTGTGCAAAAGCCCGCATCGACCGCCAAGCTTGAATGGGGGCGGGCGATGGGGCAGGGAAGAGGCGATGACAGGCAAGCCCCAGCCCCTTCTGCGCTCCGCTCTGTTCGTGCCGGCCGCCAACGCGCGCGCGCTCGAAAAGTCCGCCGCGCTCCGGCCGGACGCCCTGATCTTCGATCTGGAGGACTCGGCGGCCCCCGGCGAGAAGGACGAGGCGCGCGAGCGGCTGCGCGCCCATCTCGGCATGCAGCCTGCGGGCGGGCCGCTGCGCGTGGTGCGCGTCAATCCGCTCGGCACGAGCGCAGGCACGGAAGACCTCCTCATGGCCTGCGCGGCGCGCGCCGACGCCGTGCTCCTGCCCAAGGTGGAGAGCAAGGCGGCGCTTTGCGAGGTGGACGAGGCGCTGGCGCACTGCGACGCGCCGTCCGGCCTCGCGCTTTGGGCCATGGTGGAAACGCCGGCCGGCGTCCTCCAGGCGAGCGCGATCGCCGGCGCCCGTCTGTCCCGCCCCCTCGGCGCCCTAGTGATCGGTCCGAACGACCTGGTTCTAGCGGCCGGGCTCCAGCTTTCGCCCGGCCGCCCGGAACTCATGCCCTGGCTCGGGCCGGTTCTCGTGGCCGGCCATGCGCACGGGCGTCCCGTGCTCGACGGCGTCTTCAACGATCTCACCGACGAGGCGGGCTTTGCCGCCGAGTGCGCGCAAGCGCGCCGCTTCGGCTTTGCCGGCAAGACGCTGATCCACCCCGCGCAGATCGCCCCGTGCGAAGCCGCCTTCGGCCCGACGGGGGAAGAGATCGAGGAAGCGGAGGCGATCGTCGCCGCCTTCGCCGATCCCGCTCATGCCGGGCGCGGCGTGATCCGCCTCCACGGCCGCATGGTCGAACGCCTTCATCTCATACAGGCGCAAGCGCTCCTCAACCGCGCCGCCCTCGTCGCCTCGAAAGGACAGGTTCCATGAAACTCTACCGCCTTCTCACCGGCGTCGACGACGCCGCCTTCTGCCACAAGGTGAGCCTGGCCCTGTCCAAGGGCTGGGAACTCGCGGGAAGCCCGGCCTATGCGTTCGACGCGGCCGAGGGCGTGATGAAATGCGCCCAGCCCGTGACCAAGGTCGTGGACGGGGTGGATTACGACCCCGCGATGAAGCTCGGCGAGCAATAGGGAAAGCCGGCGCGTATGGCGGGAAGGGCCGGAGCCTTCGCGAGCCGTTTGCTGGCGGGGCTGGCGGCGCTCGCCGCCGTTCTCGTGGGGCTTATCGTGCTCGGCATCCTGGTGCCGCGCGCGCCCGCGAACACGTTTCCCGCGGCGGGAGGCGAGACCGGGCGCAACACCGTCTGGATCGTCGCCAACCCGATCCACACCGACATCGTGCTGCCGGCGACGCCCGGGGTTCTCTCCCGGCTTTCCTTTCTGGAGCGCGACGGCCTCGATATCGGCCATCCCGACCTCGCCACGATCGCGGTCGGCTGGGGCGGCCGGGCGTTCTATACGCAGACGCCGACCTGGGCCGATCTGACGCTGGATGCCGTGTGGCGCTCGGCCACACTGGATCGCTCGGTGCTGCACCTGTCGCTCGGCGGCGCGATGGCGGCGGAGGCCGCCGGCACGAGGCGGCTGGAGCTCGGCGACGCCGCCTTCGCGGCGCTCCTGGATTTCGTGGCCGCGAGCTTCGAGCCGGGGCCGGACGGGGCGCCGGCCGTCCTGCCGGGGGCCGGCTACGGCCGGTTCGACCGGTTCTACGAGGCGCGGGGGCGCTTCAACCTCCTGGCCGGGTGCAACACCTGGACGGCGGCGGCGCTTCGGGCGGCGGGCGTTCCGACCGGCGCCTGGTCTCCCTTGCCCCCGACGCTCCTGTGGGGGCTGACGCTCCATGCGCCGGAGGTGGTTCCTTAAGGGAGGAGCGGCCAGCCGCCCTCGCGCGCCTCCAAGACCCGCACCGGATCGCCGACGCGGATCGTGCCCACCCCGCGCGGCACCGCGTTCCAGCCGAACAGGGCGCCGGGCGCGCGCGCCTCGGCGGAGCGGCGGAACTTCGCCAGCGTCGCGAGCGGCTCCTTGCCCGCGCGCCGGCCCTCGTCCTGATCCACCGTCGTCACCGCGCAGCGCGCGCAGGGTTTGATGAGATCGAGGACGACATCGCCGATCGCGATTCGTCCCCAGCCGTCCTCGGGAAAGGGTTCGGGCGTGTCCACCACGATGTTGGGCCGGAACCGGCTCATCGGTACTGCCTCGCCCCCGGCCGTGACGATGCGGCGGTTGAGATCGCGCAAGGCGCCCGTCGTGGCGACGAGGATCGGAAAGCCGTCGGCAAAGCCCACCGGATCGCCGCCGTCCGTCCAGTCGCGCGAGACGGTGCGCCGCGCCGCGTCGTCGAAATAAACCAGGCGGGCCGGGCGGCCGAGCCAGCGCGACAGGGCGGCGTCGTCGGCCAGGGCGACGCCGGCCGCCTCCACCGCGTCCCGCCAGATCGAAACGGCGAGGCGATCCTCGCCATCGGGAAACGGCACGAAGCGCTCGCCACCGGATTCGCCGGGAAACGACAGGTGGAGCCCGTCCTCGTCCGGCTCGGCGTCGAGAAGGGCGAGCGGGGGATATTCGCGCTGCGACAGGAAGCGGCCGGTCTCGTCGACCACCATCCAGCGCCGGTCGCCGGAAAGGCCCATCGGCTCGACATGGGAGGTTTCGGGAAAGCGGCCGCGCCCGCCCTTCACCGGATAGATCGCCAGCGTCGAAACCTGCATCTCTTCTCGCCTTTCAGTCGGTGGCCGCCTCCAGCGCTTCCATGTCCTCGTCCGACAAGCCGAAATGGTGGCCGATCTCGTGGATCAGGACATGGGCGACCAGGGTGCCGAGGCTTTCCTCGTGTTCGGCCCAATAGTCCAGGATGGGCCGGCGATAAAGCAGGATCCGATTGGGCATCTCGCCGGTCTGCGCCGTCCCAAGCGCGCCCACCGCCCGGCCCTCGAAAAGGCCGAGAATATCGAACGGGGTTTCGAGCCCCATCTCCTCGACGACGTCCTCGTCGGGAAAGTCGGCGACATGGAAGCGGATTTCGCCCGACAGCGCGCGGAACTCGCCTGGAAGAGCGGCATAGGCTTCCAGCGCCAGCGATTCGAGTTCCTCGAGGCTCGGCGCCAGGCGCCGCCCCCAGTCGCTGGTCTGGTCCAGTTGCGCCATGGGCGATTCCCCCGCGTTGCGATCGTTCTGGTGCCTGGCTTGGCATATTCGCGCCGGGTGCGAAACGGTGCCTTACGCCAACCCGCCCGCCTCGCCCTGCAGCACGACGACCGTGGTTCCGTCCTGCACCCGCCGGTGAAGGTCGATCACGTCCTGGTTCAGGAGGCGGATGCACCCCGAGGAGATCGAGCGGCCGATCGACCAGTCCTCGTTGGTGCCGTGGATGCGGTAGAGCGTGTCCTCGCCGTTCCGGAAGAGGTAGAGCGCCCGCGCGCCCAAGGGATTGCGGGGGCCGGGCTCCATGCCGTCGGCCAAGTGGCCGTAGCGCTCCGGCTCGCGCGCCATCATGGCGTCGGTCGGGCGCCAGCGCGGCCAGGCGCGCTTGTACTGCACCCGCGCTTCCCCCTCGAAGGCGAGCCCCGCCTTGCCGACGCCGATCCCGTAGCGCAGCGCCCGGCCGTTCTCCATCTGCAGGTAGAGAAAGCGCGCCGGCGTGTCGACGATCAGGGTGCCGGGAATGCGCCCGCTCTCGTAGGGGACTTCCTGGCGATAATATTGCGGGTCGATCTTCGTCAGATCGGGCGCGGGAACGGGGAACGGCTCGCCTGCCACCGGCGCATACATCGCGAGGTAATAGGGCGGCACGATTCGCGGGGGCGCGGCCGGCGCGACGTCGGACAAGCGGCCGGACACGCAGGCCGACAGGAACAGCGGGGCGCCCGCCAGGAGCGAGCGACGGGACAAGGGCATGGGGAAAACGATCGAAGGGTTGCGGGTGGAAAGGGTGCGGCTCGGCCCCGATCCCTGCCGTGCCCGGCCTGTCGGCCGCAAGCCCGGGGCGCCGGTCTCTCGGCATCGTGAGACATCGCCTCATGCCATTGCCATCCGCGTGATCGAGCCAGGCGACCTGTCCTCCCGTTCTCCTCTGGAATCGTCCACCGGATTTCGTTCCCCGTCCACAGGAAAATAATCT
Source organism: Aureimonas sp. ME7 (assembly GCF_903970965.1). Classification (GTDB taxonomy): domain Bacteria; phylum Pseudomonadota; class Alphaproteobacteria; order Rhizobiales; family Rhizobiaceae; genus Aureimonas. The sequence continues at coordinate 277,952 of NZ_CAJCKW010000001.1, forward strand.
TAAACGCGCAATCCTTGACAGGGTGGGGCGAGTCGGAAATGTCATAGGAACATAAAGGGAACGGATGCGCTTTGGGCATTCGAATGCAACGGCCGGAACCCATCGGGCCGATGGAGACGGGCATGGCATCTTTCGGTTCTCGACGCGGCTTCGCCCGGCTTCCCAACGACGAAGCCGGCTGGCCGAAGGAAGAAATTCCCGATGGTTCGCCTCCGGTTCCTCCCATGGAGGGGCGCGCGAGGGCAAGCCACGCGCCCGAACGGATGGCGATGCTGGCCGCCCTGCGGCACGCCATCGGGCGTATCGAGGGCGCGCCGCCGCCGATCGTCGAGACGCCGGGCGGTCCGGCGGCGCTTGGCCTCCTGCCGCTCGGCGCGCCCCGTTTCGACGCGGCGCTCGGCGGCGGGCTTCCCCGCCGGGGCCTTCTGGAAGCGCGCACGAGGGCCGCGCGCGACAGCGGCGCGGCGATCGGCTTCGCGTTGGCGCTGGCGATCGGCTTCGGGGCCTCGCCCGAGCGCCCGCTCCTGTGGATCGCCTCGGCCGAGGCCTGGCGCGAAACCGGCTTTCCCTGCCGGGAAGGGCTTCTCCACTTCGGGCTCGACCCGGGCGCGCTGGTTCTCCTGCGCACGCGAACGGACGTCGATGCCGCCTGGGCGGGCGAGGAGGCGGCGCGCTCGGGTGCGCCCGCCCTCACCGTGGTGGAAGCGCGCGGCAACCCGGCCGTGTTCGCGCTGGAAGGCTCGCGCCGCCTCCACACCCGCGCCAAGGACGCCGGGGTCCCGATCCTTCTCGTGCGCCATGGCGGCGAGGCGGAAACCGGAGCCGCTCCGCTTCGCCTCCTGGTCGCGCCCGGCCGTGCCGCGCCCGTCGCCGGCCTCGAAACCCTGCCCCTTCTCGGCCGCCCCCGCTTCGCCCTTCACCTGGAAAAGGCGCGCGGCCTTCGTTCACGAACCCTTTGCCTGGAATGGGACCCCCATGAGCGCCGCTTTCACGACATCGACGCCGAGCCCGGAATTCCTCGCCGTCCGGCTGACGCGCCTTTCCACCGACCGGATCCGGCGCGAGCGCCTGGGGCGGTCGTGGCGCTTCGCCGGGAGGGTGGGCGTCCAGGAGGGCCGCGCGCCCCTTGGCACTGAAGGCGCCGCCGCCTTTCCCGTGCCGCTGGGGGCGGGCAACGGCCACCGCCCGGCGGGAGGGGCGCTGGTGCTCGCCCCCGTTCCCTTCGCGCCCGCCCTCGTCGGCGGCGAGGCGGGGCTGCCGCTCGTTCTGTTCGGCCGGGTCGGCCAGGGGGACCGGGTCGAAGCCGTGTGCGAGGGCGCGCAAGCCCTCGGCCTCCATCCCGGCCTCGCGCTGGCGGATGCGCGCGCCCGCTTTCCCGGCGCCGAGTATCTTCCGAGCGAGCCGGGTGCCGACCGCCGGCTCCTGGAGGGCGTCGCCGACTGGTGCGACCGCTACACGCCGCTCGTCGCGCTCGACGGGGCAGCGGGGCTCGTTCTCGACATCACCGGCTGTTCGCATCTCTTCGGTGGGGCTGGGCGGCTTCGGGCCGACCTCCTTCAGCGCCTCGATGCCCAGGGCTTTGCGGCAGAGGCCGTCGTCGCCGCCCATCCCGGCACGGCGCGCGCCTGCGTCCTCGGGCGCGCGGGCGCCCCGGTCGTGCCGCCCGGCACGGAGCGCGCGGCGATCGAGCCCTTGGGCGTTTGTGCCCTCGGGATCGGGCCGGAGGAAGCTGGCCGGCTCCACCGGCTCGGCCTTCGCCGGATCGACGATCTCCTGGCCCTGCCGCGCGCCGCCCTGGTGCGGCGCTTCGGCTCGGGGCTGGCGCGCCGTCTCGACGAGGCGTCCGGCACAGCGCGCGGGCCGATCGAGCCGCGCCGCCCGGTGCCGCTCCTGATCGCCGAGCGGCGCCTGTTCGAGCCGGTCAGCTTGTCCGAAGACATCCTGCGTCTCGTTTCGCACCTGGCCGCGCGCCTGCGCGAAGGGCTGGAGGCGAGGGGCGAGGGCGCGCGCGAGGTCGAACTCGCGCTGTTTCGCGTCGACGGGCGGGTGGAGCGCTTGGCGGTGCGCTCGGGCGCGCCGTTGCGGGACGCGGCACGGATCGAGCGCCTGTTCGCCGAGCGGCTGAAGGGGCTCGGCGACGAGCTCGACGCCGGCTTCGGCTACGATCTCCTGCGCCTGTCGGTGCTGGGCGCGGAGGCGATGCCGGACCGGCAGGACGATCTGGCCGCGCGCGCCGGCGCCGCGACGGAAGACCTCGGCAGCCTCCTCGACCGGCTCGGCACGCGCCTTGGCGAGGCCTGCGTCTTCGCCCTCGACGGGGTGGACCGGCATCGGCCGGAAGCCGCGCAGCGGCGTGCGGCGCCCCTCGCGCCCAAGTCGCCCGGCCCCGTCATGCCCCTGTCCCCGCGCCCCTTGCGCCTGTTCGGACGGCCCGAGCCGGTGGAGGCGACCGCCGAGGTGCCGGACGGGCCGATCCGCCAGTTCCGCTGGCGCCGCGCCTTCTACCGGGTCGGGCGCATCGAGGGGCCGGAGCGCATCGCGCCCGAATGGTGGCTCGGCGACGAAACGCCGGAGCGCGACTATTTCCGCGTCGAGGACGAGGACGGCCGGCGCTACTGGCTGTTTCGCCAAAGCGCCGGGCCGGAAAAGCCCTCCGGTTGGTTCCTGCACGGCCTGTTTGCGTGAGCGAAGGACCACGGGTCATGGCCCCCGGACCGGGCTTCTGCGAGGTCGGGGCAGCGTCCAACTTCTCGTTTCTGCGCGGCGCCTCGAAGCCCGGCGAGATGGTGGTCGCCGCGCAGGCGCTGCGGCTCGGCGGCCTGGGGCTGGCCGATCGCAACACGGTTTCGGGCGTGGTGCGTGCCTATGGGCAGGCGCGCGCGGCCGGCTTTCCCTTCCGCCCTGGCGCCCGGCTCGTCTTCGCCGACGGCTCGCCCGACATCCTCGCCTATCCCCGCGACCGGGCGGCCTGGGGCCGGCTGTGCCGGCTCCTGACCGTGGGCAACCTGCGCGCGGAAAAAGGAAGCTGCCTCCTCGCCCTTCCCGATCTTCTGGAGGGTGGCGAGGGGATCAACCTCGCGGTGCTGGCTCCGCCCGCGATCGGGGGGGCGGGCGAGGCTTGCGAAGCGGCGATGGCGAGGCTCGGCGACACGCTTCAGCGGCTTCGCGAGGCGCACGGGAGCGCGGTGCGGCTGGGGCTTTCGGTGTGCCACGACGGGGGCGACGCGCGGCGGCTGGCGCGCGGCGGCCGGCTGGCCGACGTGCTCGGCACCCCGATGCTCGCCACCAACGACGCCTTCTACCATGTGGCGGACCGGCGCCCGCTCGCCGACGTTCTCGTCGCCATTCGCGAGCACACGCCGCTCGCGCGGGCCGGGCGCCTTCTATCGGTGAATGCCGAACGCCATCTGAAGCACGAGGGCGAGATGCTGCGCCTGTTTCGCGGCTATGAGGGCGCGATCGGAGAGGCGCGCCGCTTCTTCGAGGAGCTTCGCTTCGACCTGAAGAGCCTGAAATACGACTATCCCGACGAGGCGCTGCGCCTCGGCGTCTCGCCGCTGGACGAGCTGCGACGCCTCGCCGTCGAGGGCGCTCGCGACCGCTATCCCGGCGGCGTCCCCCGGCGCATCTTCGAACAGATCGAGCAGGAACTCTCCCTCATTGCGGAGAAGAAATACGAACCCTACTTCCTCACCGTCCACCGCATCGTCGAGGCGGCGCGGGGCATGGGCATCCTGTGCCAGGGGCGCGGCTCGGCGGCCAATTCCATCGTGTGCTTCTGCATCGGCATCACCTCCGTCGATCCGGACGTGGCCGGCCTCCTGTTCGACCGCTTCCTGTCGAAGGAGCGCGACGAGCCGCCCGACATCGACGTCGACTTCGAACACGAGCGGCGCGACGAAATCATCGACTGGATCTACGACGCCTACGGGCGCGATTCGGCCGCGATCGCCGCCACCGTGATCTCCTACCGGGCGCGCTCCTCCTTGCGCGAGGTCGGCAAGGCCTTCGGCCTGTCGGAGGACGCGGTCTCGGCTCTCTCCGGCTCGGTCTGGGGCTACGGCCCGGCCGACATGGGCGACCGGGAGGCGGAAGGCGCGGGCCTCTCCAGCGCCGATCCGACGGTGGCCCGGGTCCTTCATTTCGCGCGCGAGCTCAACGAGTTCCCGCGCCATCTCAGCCAGCATGTCGGCGGCTTCGTCCTGACGCGCGGCCGGGTGGACGAGACGGTGCCCGTCCACAACACCGGCTCCAAGGGCCGGATCATCGTGGAATGGGACAAGGACGATCTCGACGAGCTGGAGATCCTCAAGATCGACATCCTGGCGCTCGGCATGCTGAGCGCGCTCAGGCGCGCCTTCGACATGCTGAACCGGCTTTATCCCGGCGAAGCGACGGCGGACGGGCGCGCGGCCGCGCTCGCCACGCTTCCGATGGAGAAGCGGAACGAGCCGGTCTGGCGGATGACGCACCGCGCCGACACGCTCGGCACCTTCCAGATCGAGTCGAGGGCGCAGATGACCATGCTCCCGAAGCTCCAGCCGAACGAGTTCTACGATCTCGTGATCCAGGTCGCGATCGTGCGCCCCGGCCCGATCCAGGGCGACATGGTGCATCCCTATCTGCGCCGCCGCATGGGGCTGGAGGAGGTCGAGTACCCGAAGGACGAGCTGCGCGACATTCTGGAGCGCACCTGCGGCGTGCCTCTGTTCCAGGAGCAGGTGATGCGCATCGCCATGGTGGCGGGTGGCTTCTCGGGCGGGGAGGCCGACAATCTGCGCCGCGCCATGGCGACCTTCAAGCGCACGGGGCAGGTCAAGGACTTCGGCGACCGGATGATCGCCGGCATGGTCGCCAACGGTTATACCGAAGATTTCGCCCGCCGCTGCTTCGCGCAGATCGAGGGCTTTGCCGGCTACGGCTTCCCCGAAAGCCACGCCGCCTCCTTCGCGCTCCTCGTCTACGCCTCGGCCTTCATCAAGTGCCACTACCCCGACGTCTTCTGCGCGGCGATCCTCAACGCCCAGCCGATGGGCTTCTACGCCCCGGCGCAGCTGGTGCGCGACGCGCGCGAGCACGGGGTCGAGGTGCGCGCCGTCTGCATCAATGCCTCGCGCTGGGACGCGCTTCTGGAGCCCACTGGGTTCGACCCGGCGCGCGTCGCCCCGCGCCACCGCGAAATGGCAGGCGCGATCCGCACGCGCCATGCGGTGCGGCTCGGTTTTGGCCAAGTGAAGGGCCTGTCCGAGAAGGAGATGGCACGGCTCGTTTGGGTGCGCGACACGTCCGGCCCGTTCGATTCGGTGCGCGACCTCTGGCGGCGCACCGGCCTCCACCGCCGGGCGATCGAGCGTCTGGCCGATGCCGACGCCTTTGCCGGGCTCGGCTTGCCCCGCCGCGACGCCCTGTGGGCGGCGCAGGCGCTGGACGAGGGCGTCGCGGTGGAGCGCCTGCCTTTGTTCGAGGGCGCTTCCGGCGAGCTGCAGCCCGAGGACGAGGTGTCGCTGCCCCGAATGCCGATGGGCGAGGAAGTGGTCAACGACTACCGCTTCCTGTCCTTGTCGCTGAAGGCCCATCCCGTGTCCTTCCTGCGTGCCGACCTCGCCCGGCGGGGCATCACGCCGACCTCGCGCCTCGAAGCCACGCGTTCGGGCGGGCGCGGCGATGTCGCCGGGCTCGTTCTGGTGCGCCAGCGGCCGGGCTCGGCCAAGGGCGTCATCTTCATGACGATCGAGGACGAAACGGGCGTCGCCAACGTCGTCGTGTGGACCAAGATCTTCGAACGGTTCCGCCCGGTGGTGCTGGGCGGGCGCTTCGTGCGCGTGCGCGGACGCGTCCAGGCCGATCGCGGGGTGATCCATCTCGTGGCGGAAACGATCGAGGACCTGACGCCGCTCCTGTCGCGCCTTGCCGAACGGGGCCTGGAGGGGGCGCGCATCCTCCAGCCGACCGACCACGTGAAGAGCCCCTTGCGCCATCCCCCGCCGCCGCGCCCGCTGCCGGCGATCCGGGGGGACGGGGCGGATGCCGCCACCGCGTTCGACGCGGCGCTCGCCTCCGCCGACGAGGTGCGCCGCCCGGCGCGCGTCGTCCTGCCCTCGACGCGCGCGGTGGACGAGGATGCCGCGCGCGAGATCCGCACCGTCTTGCCGAAGGGGCGCAACTTTCACTAGGTCTGACGACCGTTCGCCCGCGCAGGAGCATCGCCATGGAACAGACCGCCCCCGGCCCCCGCATCACCATCCGCTACTGCACGCAGTGCCAGTGGCTTCTGCGCTCGGCCTGGCTGGCGCAGGAACTCCTGCAGACCTTCGGACCGGACCTGGGCGAAGTCGCTCTCCTGCCGGGAACGGGGGGCATCTTCGAGGTCGCCTACGAGGGCGAGACGATCTGGGAGCGCAAGGCAGACGGCGGCTTTCCCGAGGCCAAGGTCCTCAAACAGCGGGTGCGCGACCGGCTCGACCCCGACCGCAGCCTCGGCCACAGCGATCGCTGAAGGCCATGAAAAAAGGCCGCCGCGTTTCCGCGCGACGGCCTCCCGTGCGAAATGCGGACGGCTTACTGCGCGTAGTAGATGACCTTACGATCCGTGCGCGAGACGATCACCGGCTGGTTGTTCGAGGTGTAGAAATACTCGTAGTCCGGGTTGGACGGCACCGGGACGAGCGTCACCGTGCCGGGAATGACGGAGCCTTGCGTGATCTCGCCGTCCACGATCACCGGCTGGGTCGGGTTGGCGACGACGTACTGGCGCACCTCGTCGGGTGCCGAGGCCGCGCCGCCGATCACCGTGCCGGCGACGCCGCCGACGACGGCGCCAACCGGGCCGCCGACGAGCGCGCCCGCGACGGCGCCCGTGCCCGCGCCCGCCAGCGTGCCGGCGGCCTGCTCGCCCTCGCTTTTGGGCTCGGTCGTGGTGACGACGGTGGTCTGGGCCAGAACCGGACCGGCCAGGAGACCGAGGGCGGCGGTGGCGAGAAGGATGCGACGCATGGGTGTTGTTCCTGAAAAGATCTGTCCCTGTGGCGCGCTAATTCGCCACAGGGGCGATCGGTTCCATCCGCATCGCCGCGAGACGCGCGATCAGGCCGGCTGACCGGCGACGACCCGCACCTTGCGCGGATCGAAGGCGAGATAACCGGCGATCCCCTCCGAGCCCGGCTTCGGCGTCTCGTAGGACCAGACCGCGTCCTCCTCGCCGTAGCCCTCCGCCGAGATCGACCAGTAGCGCGCCTCGCCCTTCAGCGGGCAGGTGGTGCGCTTGGCCGATTCGTGCAGAAAGGCCATCTCCACATGCTCGCGCGGCACGTAGATCACCGGGTCGCGCGTGCCCTCGAACAGCTGGACAGCCTCTGTCGTGGAGCCGATCACGGCGTCGTGGAACAGGACCTGGACCGGCCGCGTCTCGGGCTCGATGCGAATCGGTGTCGGGGAAACGGCGGACATGGCTTTCCTCCTCGGGGAATTTCATGGGATATGGAGCCCCAATCGAGCCGGGCGCCATCCGGTTCCCACCCCGATTCGGCGCCGGCTTTTCGTTTCGCCTTCGATTCCCTCGTCGGATCGAAATCGTTCGCCGCGGCGCGGGAGAGCTGGAATGTCGACGGGGCCGACATCGGTGCAAGCGCGCCGACGCCTGACGGATGCCCTGGCCGAGGTCGCCGGCGGCGATCGCGCCGCCTTGCGCACCGTCTACGATCTCACCTCCGCGAAGCTTTTCGGCGTGACCTTGCGTATCTTGCACGACGAGGCCGAGGCCGAGGACGTGCTGCAGGACGTGTATCTGACGATTTGGAGGCGCGCGGAAAGCTTCGACCCCGAGCGCTCGAGCCCGATCACCTGGCTGTGCACGATCGCGCGCAACCGGGCGATCGACCGGTTGCGCGCCCTGGGTCCCCACGGCGGGCAAGCGGGGATCGAAGGGGCGGAGGACGTCGCCGACGACCGGCCGGACGCCCTGGAGACGCTGGAAACCAGCGACGAGGCGCGGCGCCTTTCCGCCTGCCTCGACGCGCTGGAGCCGCGCGCCCGCGAGGCGATCCGCTCCGCCTTCTTCGGCGGACGGACCTACGAGGACCTGGCACGGGCGGCCGATATGCCGCTCGGCACGATGAAAAGCGTCATCCGACGCGGTTTGATGCGGTTGAAGGGATGTCTGGAAACATGAGCGCGGGCGACGGCAAGGAGCAGGAGGGGCATGAGACCCTGGCCGGCGAATACGCGCTCGGCCTTCTGACCCCGATGGAGCGCCGGGCGGCCGAGCGGCGCATGCTCCGCGACCGGGCGCTGGCGAGCGAGGTCGCGGCCTGGGAGGCCCGGCTTCATCCGCTGGCGGCCTCGGTCGAACCCGTCTCGCCGCCCGCCCGCCTTTGGCAGGCGATCGAGGAGGAACTCGGCCCCGCCGTCCGGCCCGCCCGTTCGGCCTCCCCGCCGGCCGCTGCCCGGCGCCGCGTCGCCGCCTTCTGGCAATGGCTGGCGATCGGATCCATGGGGCTTGCCGCCGCGAGCCTCGCTGGTCTGGCGCTGACCCTGTCCGGTCCCTTGCCCGCCGCGCCGCCGACGCTCACCGCCTCCATCGCCCCCGAAGGCGGCGCGCCGCTCTTCGTCGCGGTGATCGATCCGGGAAGCGGGCAGGCGACCCTGATGCCGGTGGCGCTCGGGATGGGGAACGGCCGGGTGCCCGAGCTTTGGCTCGTGCCCGCCGGCGGAGCCCCGATCTCGCTCGGCCTCATGAACCCGGCCGCCCCCTTGCGCATGAACCTGCACGATCATGCCGGCATGGAGATGATGCGCACGCCCGGCGCCGCGCTCGCCGTGTCCATGGAGCCCGAGGGCGGCTCGCCCACCGGCCAGCCGACCGGGCCGGTGGTCGGGCAGGGTGCTCTCCACGAGATCTGACCGGGGGTCCGTCGCCGTCAGGCGAAGGCGGCAAGCGCCTCGCGAATGCCGGCGGGGATCGAGCCCATGTGGTCGCCCGGCACCGTGCGGTGCTCGGCGCGGCCGCCGGCGGCCCGGGCGCGCGCCACCGCAAGGTCGATCGCACGGGCCGAACGTGTTTCCCGGTCGCCGTGCGACATGAGGACGGGGCAGCGAAAGCCGGACGCGAAGCACACGGCCGAGCGCATCTCCACCTCGCGCGGGTCCGACAGGTCGAACGGCGCGTCGGCGGCGAAGCGCTGGAAGAAGAGGCGCGTGTCGGGCGAGGGGGAAAGCGCCGCCGCGCCCGCGAAATCGCCGGCAAGCGCCGCCAGAAGCGTCAGCGTGCCCCCGACGCTGTGGCCGCACACGAAGACACGCGCGGGATCGACGCCCGGGCGGGCGCGCAACGCTTGCGCCGCGGCCAGAACGTCGTCGGTTTCGTCGTAGAAGGCCGAAAAGTCGCCCGGCTGGCCGTTCTCGCCGCGCATCGTCGGCATCAGGGCGTGAAAGCCCGCCGCGACGAAGGGCGCCGCCAGACCCCCCCAATGTCCGTGCCAGATCGCGTTGCCGCCATGAAGCACGAGAACCGCCGGCTTGAGGGAGGAGGCTCCCTCCACGGGGCTCGCCCAGGCGACGAGCTCGCGGCCTCCCGAGGGGTAGCGGAGCGCCTCCGCCCCATCCGGCGCGCCGAGCGCGTCGCCCCCGTCGGGCGCCGGCCCGCGGCGCACGAGCCTGGTGCGAAAGCCGGCGCGCGCCGCGCGGTAGTCGTTGCCCAGAAGCGGCGCCTCGGGCAGGGGGGCGGGTTCGGGCGCGGCGGCCGAGCCTGCGCGGGTGGCGAAGGGCGCTGCCGCGATCGCGGCGAGAACGGTGCGGCGGGACAGGAGCACGGGGGGAAACTCCATGGGGACGGGAACAGGGTTCATCCCGCGCCCGGCTCAAGGCGGTTTCGTGGCGTGGCGACCGGCATCACGCGCGACCTCGTCGCGCCGACGCGATGTCAGGCACACGATACATCAGGAGACATCATGGACCCACGACACGTCGTCTTGTCGGGCTGCTCGGGCGGGGGCAAGTCGACCCTCCTCGCCGAACTGGAGCGCCGGGGCTTTCGCACCGTCCCCGAGCCCGGTCGCCGGATCGTCGAGGAAGAGCTGCTGGGAACCGGTGCCGCCCTTCCCTGGATCGACCTTGCGGCCTTCGCCCGCCGCGCTCTGGAGATCGCGGCGGCCGACCGGACGCGCGAGGTGGGCGGGGCGGGTTGGGTCTTCTTCGATCGCGGTCTGGTGGATGCCGCGGTCGCGCTCGCATATGCGACCGGGCTGCCCGCTCCCGATGCTCTCGCTCCCTACGAGCGTTATCATGCCCGCGTCTTCATGACCCCGCCCTGGCCCGAGATCCATGTGCGCGACGACGCGCGACGGCACGATCTCGCCGAGGGACGAGCGGAATACGACCGCCTCCTGATCGCCTATCGCGCGCTCGGCTACGACGTGCTGATTCTGCCGAAGACGAGCGTCGGCAAACGGGCGGACTTCGTGCTGCGTCATCTCTGAGGCGATGCGCTTGTCCCCAAGATCGGATCCAGCTTTTTTCCGGGAAATGCTCTAGGGACGGGACCCATGAACAAGCTCTTCTCGTTCCTGATCATCCTGGTGATGGCGCTTCAGATCGTGCGCCCGATCGGGCTGCCCGGCCTTCGCCGGCGCGGCGACTTCTGGAAGCTGGCGATCGTGGCGATGGTCTTGTTCGGCCTCGACGTCTTGCTGCGCCCGCACTGACCTCGAGGCGAAAGCCTTCGGACCCACCCGATTTGCCCCCCGCCCCCGCCTCATGTAGAGGACCGGGCTTCCGGCTCCTTTGCCCGCGTTTGAAGCATATCGAGGCCCCAAGTCATGGATCGCATTCGCATTCGCGGCGGCAACGCCCTCAACGGCACGATCCCGATCTCGGGCGCCAAAAACGCCGCCCTGCCGCTGATGATCGCCTCGCTCCTCACGGACGACACGCTGACGCTGGAGAACGTGCCGCACCTAGCCGACGTCGAGCAGCTGATTCGCATCCTCGGCAACCACGGCGTCGACTACACCGTGTCGGGCAAGCGGCTGGCGACGCAGGCCTCGTCGGGACGCACCATCCACTTCACCGCCCGCACCATCGTCGACACCACCGCCCCTTACGAGCTCGTCTCGAAGATGCGCGCGAGCTTCTGGGTGATCGGGCCGCTTCTGGCGCGTTGTCACAAGGCGCGCGTGTCCCTGCCGGGCGGTTGCGCCATCGGCACGCGGCCGGTGGATCTCTTCATCGAGGGCCTGCAGGCGCTCGGCGCCACGATCGACATCGACGCCGGCTATGTCGTCGCCGAGGCCAAGGGCGGGCTCGTCGGCAACCGCTACACCTTCCCCAAGGTCTCGGTCGGCGCGACGCACGTCATGCTGATGGCCGCGACGCTGGCCAAAGGCCAAACGGTGATCGAGAACGCGGCGCGCGAGCCGGAGGTGGCCGATCTTGCCGCCTGCCTCAACGCGATGGGTGCCAAGATTTCGGGCGCCGGCACCTCGACGATCACGATCGACGGCGTCTCCGCCCTGTCGGGCGCGCGCCACCGCGTCCTGCCCGACCGGATCGAGACCGGCACCTATGCCATGGCCGTTGCGATGACGGGCGGCGACGTGACGCTGGAGGGCACTCGCTCCGACCTTCTCCAGACGGCGCTGACGGCGCTCGGCGACGCCGGGGCCGAGATCACCGACACGGCGGACGGCATGCGCATCGTGCGCAACGGCGGCGGCATCCGGCCGGTGGACGTCGTCACCGACCCGTTCCCCGGCTTCCCGACCGATCTCCAGGCCCAGTTCATGGCGCTGATGACGCGCTCGGACGGCGTCTCGCACATCACCGAGACGATCTTCGAGAACCGTTTCATGCACGTCCAGGAACTGGCGCGTCTCGGGGCGAAGATTTCGCTTTCGGGCCAGATGGCGCGCATTGAGGGCGTGCCGCGCCTTGTCGGCGCGCCGGTGATGGCGACCGATCTTCGCGCCTCGGTGTCCCTCGTCATCGCCGGGTTGGTGGCGGATGGCGAGACCATCGTCAACCGCGTCTACCATCTCGATCGCGGCTTCGAGCGCCTGGAGGAAAAGCTTGGCGCCTGCGGGGCGGAGGTGGAACGCATCTCCGGCTGACGGCGAAAGCTAGAAACGGGCGGAATCGCGGGCAAGCCTTGCTTTTTGCTGCGCGACGTCCGATCTAGGGCTCGAAATTCCAGGAACTAAGGAGGCCGCCCGCGACGGACGGTCCCGATTTGACGAGGGGCGGCGCCAGGGTGCGACCGGCCCCGATACGAGGTCCGATACACGCATGGCGAAAGAAGAAGTTCTCGAGTTTCCCGGCACGGTCACCGAACTGCTGCCCAACGCGACCTTCCGCATCAAGCTCGAGAACGAACACGAGATCATCGCCCACACGGCCGGCCGCATGCGCAAGAACCGCATCCGCGTCCTGACGGGCGACAAGGTGCTCGTCGAGATGACGCCCTACGATCTGACCAAGGGCCGCATCACCTACCGCTTCAAGTAGGGCGTCCATGCCCGCCAAGCCCCATAGCGCGCTGGTCCTGGCGTCCGCTTCGCCGCGCCGGCTGGAGCTTCTTCAGCAGGTCGGCATCGAGCCGGCACGCCTCCTCGGTGCGGACGTGGACGAGACGCCCGAACGCTCCGAGCACCCGCGCTCGCTCGCCAAGCGCCTGTCGCGGCTGAAGGCCATTACCGCCTTCGAGGCGCTGAAGGCGCGGGGCGAGGCGAAGGATTGCTTCGTGCTGGGCGCCGACACGGTGGTCTCGCTCGGCCGGCAGGTGATCCCGAAGGCCGAGATCGAGGAGGACGCGGTGACCAACCTGCGCCTTCTGTCGGGGCGCGCGCACCGGGTGTTCACCGGGGTCTGCGTCGTCACCCCGTCCGGCAAGGCGCGCCAGCGCCTCGTGGAAACGCGCATCCGCTTCAAGCGCCTGTCGCGCGAGGACATCGAGCGTTACGTCGCGTCGGGCGAATGGCGCGGCAAGGCGGGCGGCTATGCCATCCAGGGGCTGGCCGGCGGCTTCGTGGTGCGCCTCGTCGGCTCCTATTCCAACGTCGTCGGCCTGCCGCTTTACGAAACGCTGTCGCTTCTGACGGGCGAGGGCTTCGTCCTGTCCGCCCCCGGCGCCGTTCCCGCGGTTTGAGGCCAAACGCCGTGAGCGCCGAGGTCACGCCCCTTCGCCCGCGTCGCAAATGCCCGGAATGCGGGCAGGCGTCCGAGCGCGCCCATTTCCCGTTCTGCTCGCCGCGCTGCAAGGCGGTGGATCTCAATCGCTGGCTGTCGGGCGCTTATGTGATCGCCGGGCCGGAGGAGGAATCCAGCCCCGGCGACGACGGGCGCGGCTGACGGGTCAGGGCGAGACCGCGCTGACCAGCGGGTCGGAGCCGCTTTCGATCTCGAGCCAGGTGCCGGCATTCGCCGAGGACTGCCGCTTGATGAAGCGATAGGGCACCTCGTTCCACGGGCGCACGCGCCAGTCGAGATTGTCGAGAACGAAGTCGCCCGAGCGGGTGCGCAGCGTCAGCACCGCATGGCCGGTGCCGTCGCGTTTCTTCACCACGGTCAGGAGAAGATCGGCGAGCGAAATGCCGGCCGCATGAAGGCGCTGGCGCTTCAGGAGGGCATAGTCCTCGCAGTCGCCGCGATCCGTCGGAAAGGCCCAGACCTCCTCCTGCCCGTAAAGCTCCTGGTCGCTCGCCGGCTTGATCGCGCCGTTGACCTCGAGATTGACCTTGGCGACGAGCCGCATCAGCGCGGCGTCCAGAACCACGGGGGCTTGCGCGCTGGCGTTGATCGGGCCGCATTCGGTCGGAAGCCGCTGACAGAAGGCGTGATGGCCGAAGGGCTGCTTGGTCGGGCCGCCGACGTTCATTCCGGAAGCGGCCGGAGCCGCCATCGCGGAACCGAAGCCGGAAAAAAGACACAGCACCACCGCCGCGCTGAAGAAGCGCCGAAAAATCATCACGATCTCCGTCGAACGAGCGACCCGTCCTCGCTCGACCGCTATCGTGTGTGCAGCGCGGAAAGCTGTCAATCACCCCGAAATGCGGGGCAGCGAGATAGCGGCCCGTTTTTTTTCGTCAAGCTTTCGGCGCACGAAAATCCATTGCGCCGAAAAGGCCGACGAGGGAAGGATTCACGCGCCGATCCGGTGCGTTGCGGACGATGTTGCCAAACTGACACGATCGCGTCACGCAATGGCGACGAGGCGGTTTTCGCGCCGAGCCGGCTGGGTCCTTCGCCCGGCGGTCAGGCGCCGCCGTGCTGCCCGTCCGCTAGAAGGCTCGTCACCGCCGCCTCCATGCGCGCCAGATCCTCCGGGCGCGACAGGCGGTGGTCGCCGTCCTTCACCAGCGTCAGCGTCACGCCGGCGGAGGGAAGAAGCGCAACGAGATCGAGCGCGTGAGAAAACGGCACGTCGGGGTCTTCCATCCCCTGGATGACATGCACCGGCGCGTCGAGCCCGATCGGCCCGCCCATCACCCCGGCCGCCTCGCCGTCGCGGATCAACTGTGCCGTGTAGACCGTCGGCTGGTCGGAATAGGGCGAGGCCTCCTCCAGACGCCCGTCGCGCGCCAGGATCTCGCGCTGAGCGGCCGACAGCCGGGGCTCGAGGAGACGGCTGGTGAAGTCGGGCGCGGGCGCCAGGAGCAGAAGCGCGGCGATCCGGCCGGGCAGGCGCTGGCCGAGGCGCAGCGCGATCCAGGCGCCCATGGAGGAGCCGACGAGAAGCAGCGGGCCGCTCGTTCGGGCGGCGATCATCGCGGCCGCGTCCTCCGTCCAGCGCGAGATCGTGCCGTCCTCGAACGCCCCTTCCGATTCGCCGTGCCCGCTATAGTCGAAGCGCAGGAAGGGCAGGCCTTCCCGTTCGGCCAGCGCCGACAGGACCTCGGCCTTGGTGCCGCGCATGTCGGAGCGGAAGCCGCCGAGCCAGACCACGGTCGGGCCGCCGGGCCGGCCGGGCCCTTCCAGAAAGGCCAGACGCTCGCCCGAATGGGGCACGGTCTCGAAACGGGCGGGCGCGATCGTGGCCATGGCGGGGCCTTTCCTGGCGGCGGGATGGGCTTTCATGTGTTTTTTCGCCGTCCCCGGCGTGAAATCGGGGGCGGGGCGTGTTATATGAAGCGAAAGTTATCGGACGATAAGGACTGGGCCTCGCGGTTTTTGCCGCCTTCCGCCCGCAACCGTTTCGCGCCGAATTCGTATCTCGAAGAGTTCGATCGTCAACAGCTGGAGTCAACGACCATTCGCAGACCATTTCGCGCGCCGCCGGCCCAGAAGGAAGGGCCGCGCTCCAACCGGGAGATCCGGGTTCCCTCTGTTCAACTGATCGATGCGGACGGACAGAACCGAGGGGCCATCCCCACGGCCGAAGCGCTGGCCCTGGCCGAGGAAGCCGGGCTCGACCTCGTCGAGATCGTGCCGACCGCCAGCCCTCCCGTCTGCAAGATCCTGGATCTCGGAAAGCTCAAGTACGAGGGCCAGAAGAAGGCCGCCGAGGCCCGTCGTCGCCAGAAGATCATCGAGGTCAAAGAGATCAAGATGCGTCCCAACATCGACGACCACGACTACGACACCAAGATGAAGGCGGTCCGCCGCTTCTTCGACGAGGGCGACAAGGTCAAGGTCACGCTGCGCTTCCGCGGCCGCGAGATGGCGCACCAGGAACTCGGCATGCGCCTGCTCAACCGGGTGCGCGAGGAAACCGCCGAGATTTCCAAGGTCGAGGCCGAGCCCAAGCTCGAAGGCCGTCAGATGATGATGGTGCTGGCACCCAAGGGCTGACCGGCCCGCCGATACCGGTTGGAAGAAGGCGGCTTCGGGCCGCCTTTTTCATGTCCGCTCTTTCCTTGTCGCTCTCCGCCGGAACAAGCCGGGCGACGAGGGAGGGTGCCGGCGCTCAGCCGGTTGCCGCCCGCGCCAGCGCTTCGGCGAGACGCGCGACGTCTTCGTGCCGGGTCCGCCAGGACGAGATGCTGATGCGGAAGGCGGGGCGTCCCCGCCAGATCGTCGTCCCGAACCAGCCGGCATCCCCGTCGAGGACGCCCTGGCGAACGCGCGCGGTTCCCTCGTCGTCCTCGTATCGCACGAGAACCTGGTTGAGGACGACGCGGTTGAGAACGTCGAAGCCGCTCGCGCGCAGGCGCTCGGCCAGCCATGCGGCCTCCTCGCAGTGGCGATCGACGAGTTCGGCGACTCCTCGTCGCCCCAGCGTGCGAAGCGCGGCCCAGATCGGAATGCCGCGCGCGCGGCGCGAGAACTCCAGCGTCAGGTTCTTCTGCGCATCCCGCGATGCGGTGGAATAGGCCGCGTCGGCGTTCATCGCCCCGGCGAGGGCCTCGGCGTCACGGCAGATCGCGACTGCGCCGTCATAGGGCGTGTTCAGCCATTTGTGACCGTCCGTGGTCCAACTGTCGGCGCGATCGACACCCCGGGTCAGCGCCCGCTGCGAGGACGCGCGCGCCCAGAGCCCGAACGCCCCGTCGACATGTACCCATGCGCCGGCGCGCCCGGCGGCCGCGATCAGCGGCTCGAACGGATCGAACTCGCCGGTGTTCACTTCGCCGGCCTGGAGGCAGAGGATGGTGCGCTCGTCCAGCGCGGGAAGGCGAGCGGGGTCGATCCGGCCTTGCGCGTCGGTCGGCGCGACCACGAGGCGCCCCGTGCCGAAGCCCAGAAGCCTGAGCGCCTTCTTCACGGTGATGTGGACGGTGTCGGAGACGACGACCCGGATCTCGGGCGCCCCGTGGAGCCCGTCCCGGTCGAAGTCCCATCCGTGGCGGGCGAGCAGGGTCCGCCGCGCCGCCGAGAGGCAGGTCAGCGTGCAGGCCGTCGCGCTGGTGCCGAACCCGACGCCGCTTTCGCGGGGAAGGTCGAGCACGTCGAGAAGCCACTCCCCGGCGATTCGCTCCACGGTCGCTGCCACGGGCGAGTTGTCGTAGGACGACGCGCATTGGTCCCAGGCCAGCATGAGCCGTTCGGCGGCGGCTGCCGCCGGCAGCGCGGCACCGATCACGAAGCCGAAGTAGCGCGGCCCGTTCGAGGCTGTGGTGGCCGGGGAGCCGTAAAGGTCGAGAAGACGCAGCGTGTCGGCACCGTCGTGGCCCCGCTCGGAAAGGGGTTCGGCGAAGGCCGCCAGGGCGTCCCGCGCCGCCTTCGCGGGAAAGGCCGGGCGCGCGCCGAGCGTCGTCAGATAGGTTCGGGCCCGCGCGTCCGCGTCCCGGACGAGGTCGAGTTCCGCAGTTCCCGTGGTGTCGAGCGTGTTCGTCATCGAGTTTCTTCCACCTTCTTCACCCGCGTCATTTCCGGGGCCAGCGACAGTCCAGCATGGGTGCGAAGGTCCAGCCGGGGCACCGGCTCGTTCGTTTCCACATCGACGAGCGAGGACCGGGCTTCGCCGGAGCGGTAGAGATGGTCCTCGCCCCATTGCCGAAGCGCCACCACGACGAGGAACAGGCTCCGTCCCTTTTGCGTCAGCACGTATTCCCGGTAGGCGCTGCCGTCGGACGCCGGCGCTGTTTCCAGGATGGCGTTGCGCGTGAGATCGCGCAGGCGGGACGCGAGGATGCCCTTGGCGATGCCAAGGCTCGCCTGGAACTCGCTGAAACGCCGCACGCCGTCGAACGCGTCGCGCACGATGAGCAGCGACCACCCGTCGCCGATCACGTCGAGCGCACGTGCGACCGGGCATGGCGCATCGCCGAAGCCGATCCGTTTGACCATCACGCCTGCCTTTCCACGTCACCATATCTGGTTCTAATTTAGGACTTGATCCCGGTCCGAGCAAGTGGTTCCAAAAAGGAACCAGGTGCCACGCGAATCGGACCGCCCATGTCGAAGAACCCCATGCGCCGACCCCACGGACGAGCCGAGGACGGTCTGCCGCGGCCCGCCGTCTGGCTGTTTGCCGTCGCAGCAGGCCTCGGCGTCGCCAATATCTACTATGCCCAGCCGCTTCTGGACGTGATGGCGCAGGACTTCGGCATCCAAGCTTCCGCCGTCGGTCTGGTGGTGACGCTGACGCAGGTCGGCTACGCGCTGGGGCTGATCTTCGTGGTTCCGCTCGGCGATCTCGTCGACCGACGCCGAATGATCGTCGGGATGAGCCTCCTGTCGGCGGGCGCGCTCGCTCTCGCGGCAACGGCGGAAACGAGCGCGATCCTGTTCGCGGCCTTGATGGCGACGGGTGTGCTGGCCGTGGTGGTGCAGGTTCTCGAGGCCTTTGCCGCGACGCTGGCGAGCCCCGGCGAGCGGGGCAAGGTGGTGGGCGGGGTGACGAGCGGCGTGGTGGCCGGCATTCTGGGCGCGCGCTTCGTCGCCGGGCTGATCGCCGATTGGGGAGGCTGGCGCGCCGTGTACCTCACCTCCGCCGCCCTGGCGTTCGCCATGGCTGTGCTGCTCCTCCGCTTCCTGCCCACGCGGACCCCTCGCGCGGGGGAGGAGGATTACGCGAGCGTGCTCCGGTCGATCCCGGTTCTCTTCTTGAGCGACCGCGTTCTCCTGCGGCACGGTCTTCTGGCCCTCCTGATCTTCGCGGCCTTCGCCACGTTGTGGACGGCGCTGGTGCTGCCGCTGAGGGCCGAGCCCTTCTCCTACTCCCATACCCGGATCGGCCTGTTCGGCCTCGCCGGGATGGCGGGCGCCCTGGCGGCGTCGCAGGCCGGCCGCCTGGCGGACCGGGGCCTCGGCGAGCGGACCACGGGATGGGCGCTCATGCTTCTCACCGCCTCATGGGGGGGCGATCGCCCTCGTTTCGCATTCGGTCCTGCTTCTCGTCGTCGGCGTGATCCTCTTGGATCTGGCGGTACAGGCGGTCCACGTCACCAACCAGAGCATCATCCTGGCGCGGCATCCGCAGGCCGGCAGCCGTCTCGTCGGCGGCTACATGGTGTTCTACTCGGTCGGCAGCGCCCTCGGGGCGATCGTCTCCACAACGGTCTACGCCGCGGCGGGCTGGACCGGCGTCTGCGGGCTCGGGGCGGCGGTCAGTGCCGCGGCCCTCGCGCTATGGGCCGCCGGCCGCGCGAAAGCGGGTGGAGCGACGGCAGAGCGCAAGCGTGCCACCGGCTGAGCGCTCGATCGAGGCACGGGCCATGCCGCCCCGTTTCCACGGCGATCCCGGCCACCCGGGGGCATCTTGCGCGCCGCGGCCGGGATCTGTATAAGCCGCCCGTTCACGCGAACCGGCCGGCAGGGCATGCCGTGTCGGTTCTGATGCTGTCGTGGTCCCCCCGATCCGCTTATCACGGATGGAGCGCCGAGCTTTCGCGAGCCCGGCCGCGGGACGAAACGATTTTCCGATCCAGGAGAGCGAAATGCCCAAGATGAAGACCAAGTCGGCCGCCAAGAAGCGGTTCCGCATGACGGCCTCCGGCAAGGTGAAGGCGGGTCCCGCCGGCAAGCGCCACGGCATGATCAAGCGCTCCAACGACTTCATTCGCGACTCGCGCGGGACGATGATCCTCAGCGAGGCGGATGCCAAGATCGTCAAGATCTACATGCCCTACAACCGCTAAGCGCGGCTTGAGGCTATACAAGATTTCAAGGAGATAAGATCATGGCACGCGTCAAGCGGGGCGTTACGTCCCACGCCAAGCACAAGAAGACCCTGAAGGCCGCCAAGGGTTTCTACGGTCGCCGCAAGAACACGATCCGCGCCGCCAAGGCCGCGGTGGATCGCTCCAAGCAGTTCGCCACGCGCGACCGCCGCGTCAAGAAGCGCAACTTCCGCGCCCTGTGGATCCAGCGCATCAACGCCGGCGTGCGCGAGCACGGCCTGACCTACGCCCGCTTCATCGACGGCCTCAACAAGGCCGGCATCGAGGTGGACCGCAAGGTCCTGTCCGACATCGCGATCCACGAGCCGGAGGCCTTCGCCGCCCTCGTGGAACAGGCCAAGACCGCGCTCGCCTACATCAAGGACGAGAGCGAGACGGCCCATGCCAAGGCCGTCGGCGAGAAGCTCGCCGCCTGATCGGCAGCGACATCGCTGGAAGTTCGAAAAAGGCCTGGGGGCGAACGGCTCCCGGGCCTTTTTCATGCCCGGACGCCGCGCAAATGTGACATCCCTATGACAGGACTCGCGAAAACGCGTCCGCTCGATCGCCCCTAGGTTGAATCGCGAACGGTTCTATCCTTCTTGGGAGGGATAGTCTTCGACGCGAACAAGGACCGCGAAACCCATGGGATCGGCAGAAGCGCAGCGTCAGGATGGATCGGTCGCTTCCGATGCGCCCGCGCCGCGCATCGAGCGCCGGGTCCTGGCGGACGGGCGCGTGGTCTGGATCAAGCGCTTCGGCACGGAGCGCCTGCGGCTGGCCCAGCGCCTTCACGGGTGGCTGGCGCGGACGCTGCCGATCGGCTTCTGGAGCGCTTCGCCGCGCGCCGGGGCCGGCGAGATGCGCTCGCGCGAGCTTCGCAAATACGCCGCCTTCCGCCGCGCCGGCATCGCGGTTCCCGAGATCGTCGAGGCCGATGCGCATTCGCTGACGATCGGCGATGCGGGCCCCAGCGTCGAAGTGCTGGTGAAGCGCTTGGCGCAGGCCAGGGATACCGCCGGTCAGGACGAGCTTCTGGTGCGCGTCGCCGCCTCTCTCGGTGCGATCCACGGCGCGGGCCTCTGCCACGGCCGCCCGCATCTGCGCGACGTGGCGGCGCCCGGCGAAGAGATCGTCTGGTTCGACTTCGAGGAGGAGCCGGAGGCCACCATGCCGGTGGCGGACGCGCAGGCGCGCGACGTCTGGCTCCTGTTCTTCCAGATCTGCTGGCGCGCGGGCGATCGGCAGACGCCGGTGCGCGCGCTCCATGCCTATCGCGAAAAGGCGCCGTCCGGCGTCGTGGAGCGCCTGGCGGTGCACCTGTCGCGCATTGCCTGGACGCTGCCCGTGGCGCGTCTGGCGCGGCGCGTCCATGCCGGTGGCGATCTGGTGCGCTATGTCGGCGCGACGGCGTTTCTCCTCGCCAATCTCGTGTCGCCCGATATGCCCAAGCCCCCCGAGCCCCCGACGCATTCGGTGACGCGCTTCGACCGCTGACGCCGGGGCCACGTCGCCGTTCCCGAAAATCCATTCCCGTTTGGCGATCGTTGCGCTAGGAAGGCGCCGGCCGGGTGGCTTCGAGCCCCCGGCCCCTTCTGCCGCCTGCCCCAAGAGGACCCGCCGTGACGGATCTGTCCGCGATCGAAGCCCGCACCCTGCAAGACGTCGAGAACGCCGCCGACGAAGCCGCGCTGGAGGCCGTGCGCCTCGCCGCCCTCGGCAAGAAGGGCGAGATTTCCGAACTGCTCAAGGGTCTGGGCAAGATGGACGCCGAGGAGCGGCGCGAGTTCGGGCCGAAGGTCAACGGCCTGCGCGACCGCGTACAGGGCGCGCTGACGACGCGCCGGGACGCGCTCGTGGCGGCCGCGACGGAAGCGCGCCTCCAGGCCGAGCGCCTCGACGTGACGCTGCCCGTGCGCCCCTCCGCGCTCGGGCGCGGGCGCATCCACCCGATCTCCCAGGTGGTGGACGAGATCACCGCGATCTTCGCCGACATGGGCTTTTCCGTCGCCGAAGGGCCGGACATCGAGACCGATCGCTACAATTTCACCGCGCTGAACTTCCCCGAAGGCCACCCGGCGCGCGAGATGCACGACACGTTCTTCCTGAAGAGCGCGGACGGGGCCGAGCGCAAGCTTCTGCGCACCCACACCTCGCCCGTGCAGATCCGCACGATGGAGGCGCAAAAGCCCCCGATCCGCATCGTCATCCCCGGCAAGACCTACCGGCAGGATTCGGATGCCACCCACACGCCGATGTTCCATCAGGTGGAAGGGCTCGTCATCGACAAGTCCGCCAACATCGCCAACATGAAGTGGGTGCTGACCGAGTTCTGCAAGGCGTTCTTCGAGGTGCCGTCCTTGAACATGCGCTTCCGGCCGAGCTTCTTCCCCTTCACCGAGCCCTCCATGGAGGTCGACATCCAGTGCGACCGCTCCGGCTCCGAGGTGCGCTTCGGGGAAGGCACGGACTGGATGGAGATCCTGGGCTGCGGCATGGTCCACCCGAACGTGCTTCGCGGCGTCGGGCTCGATCCCGACGAATACCAGGGCTTTGCCTGGGGCATGGGGATCGACCGCATCGCCATGCTGAAATACGGCATGCCGGATCTTCGCGCCTTCTTCGACGCCGATATCCGCTGGATCGAGCACTACGGCTTCCGCCCGCTCGACATGCCGACGCTGTTCGCCGGCCTTAGCGCCTGACCCTTTGGCGAACGCGGCCGTGGGTCGGACCTTCGCCTATCCCGTGAACGACCCGGCGGACTGGGCGGCGATGCGCCGCCTGTCCCCCTGGCGGCGCCTGGTTCTCGCCCTTCGCGAGCGCCGCTACCGAAAGCGGGCGGTCCCCGCCGAAGGGGTGGAGCTTCGCCCGCAAGAGAGCATCCGTCCGCTCGAGCGGGACGATCTCGCGCTCGTCTGCACCGTGCGCAACTCGGCGCCCTACCTGCCGGCCTTTCTCGCCCATTACCGCCGTCTCGGCGTGACGCGCTTCGTGTTCGTGGACGATCGTTCGGACGACGGAACCTTCGCGCTCCTGGCGGGCGAGCCCGATGTCGATCTCTTCACCTCCAACGTCACCTATGGCGAGGCCGTCTACGGCCGTGTCTGGCGCGACGCCCTGTTCTCGCGATACGGGCGCGAGCGCTGGTATCTCAATGTCGATGCCGACGAGTTCCTCCTGTTTCCGGACTGCGAGACGCGAAACCTTCGCGATCTGATCGCCGATCTCGAGCGCGCGGACCTGCGGCGATGCCTCGCCCCGATGCTCGACCTTTATCCGGACGGCCCCTTGCGCGATGCGGTGTTCGACCCGGCGCTCCACACCCATCCGCTGGAGGTTTCGCCGCTGATCGACGGCGGGGATTACGAGATCGCACCCGAGAAGTTCTGCATGGCGGTGCGCGGCGGCCCGCGCACGCGCCTCTTCGGCAACCGCATCCGCCTCACCAAGTTTCCGGTGATCTTCGTGGACGAGGCGACGCAGGAAAACGGCTCCTCGATCCACGGGCCGCTGCCGATCGCGCGCAACTTCTCGGCCGTCAACGCCGTGCTCCTCCACTACAAGTTCTCCGCTGCCTCCGTGGAGGAGTTCGCCCGGCTCGCCGGCGAGGGGCAACATTTCGGCGGCGGCGTCTTCTATGCCGAGATCGCGCGGTCGGGCGCCTTTCACGACGATCTTTCGCTCCGCTATCCCGGCTCGCTGCGGGTCGGCTCGTCGATGGACCTCGTGCGGCGCGGCTTCATGGAAGATCTTCGCGCCCGCGCCATTTGACCCGCCGGGAAAAGGCGGGCATCACGGCCCGGCCCCTTGAACCTCGACGCCCCCGCGAAGGAGACGACCCCATGGCCCGAGACGCCGCCGGAACCGCTCGCTTCGTCGTGGTGGAGGCGATCGCCGTTCTGGCCGGCGCCATCATCGGCCTTTTGGTCGCCGCCGTGTTCGGCTGGCTGTTCCTGTCCGTGATTTTCGGCTCGATCGCCGCCGCGCCCGGCTATTACATTCTGGCGCTCGTCACGGTGCTCGTGTTTGCCGTTCTCTACCACAGGCTTCCCGGCACGCCGGCAGCGCTCGCCTCGCTCGCGGTCGGCATTCTCCTGCCGACCGTGATCGCGCGCTTCGCCTTCGACCGGGTCGAGCCGCTCGGAAGCCTCGTTCTCCTTCATCTCGTGTTCGCGCTGGTGGCGCTGTCGGTGTATCGCTTCGTTCACGCGAGCGGGCTGGTGCAACGCGCCGCCGACAATGTTACCGACCGTCCCTGACCATCCCGGCGCCGTTTCCAAGCGCCCTCCAGACCCTCTAGGCCCGTCATGAAGTTCACCCTGTCCTGGCTGAAGGACCATCTCGACACCACCGCGACCCTGGCCGAGATCGCCGAGCGGCTGACCTCGCTCGGGCTCGAAGTCGAGGCGGTCGACGACAAGGCGGCGATGCGCGCCTTCACGATCGCGCGCGTTCTCTCGGCCTCGCGCCACCCGGACGCCGATAAGCTTCAGGTGCTCAGCGTCGATGCGGGCCCTGGCGTCAACGAGGGGCGGCCGCTCCAGGTCGTGTGCGGGGCGCCCAACGCGCGCGCCGGCCTCGTCGGTGTTCTCGGCCTGCCCGGCACCTATGTGCCGGGGCTGGACGTGACGCTCGGCGTCGGCAAGATCCGCGGTGTCGAGAGCCACGGCATGATGTGCTCCGAGCGCGAACTGGAGCTCTCCGACGAGCACAACGGCATCATCGATTTGGCCCCGGACGCGCCCATCGGCACCCCGTTTGCCGACTATGCGGGGCTCGGCGACCCGGTGATCGAGATCGGCCTGACGCCGAACCGACCGGACGCGACGGGCATCCACGGCATTGCGCGCGATCTCGCCGCGTCCGGTCTCGGCACCCTGAAGAGCGGCGCGGTGGAGCCGGTCGCGGGCGAAGGCGCCTGCCCGGTGGAACTGCGGGTGGAAAGCCCGACCTGCCTCGGCTTCGCGCTGCGGCGCGTGTCGGGCGTCACGAACGGTCCCTCGCCGGACTGGATGCAGAAGCGCCTGAAGGCGATCGGCCTTCGCCCGATCAACGCGCTCGTCGACATCACCAACTACATCACCTTCGACCGGGGACGCCCGCTCCACGTCTTCGACGCGGCCAAGGTTTCCGGTGCGCTCGCCGTGCGGCAGGCGCGGGACGGCGAGGAGATCCTCGGCCTCGACGGGCGCACCCACAAGCTGAACCCGAGGACTTGCGTCATCGCCGACGAGAACGGGCCGGAATCGATCGCCGGCATCATGGGCGGGGAGCATTCGGGCTGCGATGAGGGCACGACTGATGTTCTGATCGAATCGGCGCTCTGGGAGCCGATCGACATCGCCCGCACCGGGCGCTCGCTCGGGATCATCACCGACGCGCGCTACCGCTTCGAGCGCGGCGTCGATCCGGCCTTCATGGGCGCCGGCCTCGATCTCGCCACCCGCATGGTGCTGGACCTCTGCGGGGGGGTGCCAAGCGAAGCCTCGATCGTCCCGCCGAAGGACGCTTCACCAGCGCCTATCCGCTTCCCCTTCGCCGAGGTCGAGCGCCTGACGGGCCTTTCCGTCGACAAGGACCGCCAAGTCGAGATCCTCGGAAAGCTCGGCTTTCGCGTCGATGACGCGGGCGACCACGCCGCCGTTCTCGCGCCCTCCTGGCGCCCCGACATCGAGGGCAAGGCCGATCTCGTCGAGGAGGTGATGCGCCTCGTCGGCGTCGATGCCATCGAGCCGCAGCCGCTGCCCTCGCTCGCCGGCGTCAACGCGCGCGTCCTGACGCCGCGCCAGCTGCGCGATCGCGCGGCGCGGCGCACGCTCGCCGCGCGCGGCCTCGCCGAAGCCGTGACCTATTCCTTCCTGTCGAGCGAGGCGGCACGCGCCTTCGGCGGCGGGGCTGAGGCGCTGCAGCTCGAAAACCCGATCGCCGCCGATCTTTCGGACATGCGCCCCTCGCTTCTGCCGAACCTTCTTCAGGCGGCGCAGCGCAACGCGCAGCGGGGTCTCAATGATCTCTCGCTCTTCGAGGTCGCTTCGATCTATCGCTCCGACGAGCCGGACGGGCAGCGGCGCGTGGCCGGTGGCGTTCGCCGGGGCACGGCGGGTGCCCATGGTTCGGGCCGCGACTGGGCGGGCAACGCCACCCCGGTCGGTGTCTTCGATGCCAAGGCGGACGCGCTGGCGGTTCTGGAAGCGATCGGCGTTCCCGTTGAGCGCATCCAGTTCGAAACGCCCGCCAGCGCCTGGTACCATCCCGGCCGTTCCGGCCGCATCAAGCTCGGCCCCAAGACCGTGCTCGCCGAGTTCGGCGAGTTCCACCCGGCGGCCTTGAAGGCGCTCGGCGTCTCGGGCACGGCGGCCGGCTTCGAGGTGTTCCTCGACGAGGCACCGGAGGCCAAGCGCAAACCGACGCGCACCAAGCCGGTGCTCGCCCTGTCCGCGTTCCAGCCGGTACGGCGCGACTTCGCTTTCGTGGTGGACCGTTCGGTGGAAGCGATCAAGCTCCTGCGCGCGGCCGAAGGCGCCGACCGCAAGCTCGTCGGCGAGGTCCGCCTGTTCGACATCTTCGAGGGCGCGGCGCTGGGCGAGGACAGGAAGTCGATCGCCATCGAGGTGACGCTGAAGCCGACGGACAAGACGCTAACCGACGAGGACTTGGAAGCCGTTTCGGCCAAAATCGTCGCGGCGGTGGAGAAGGCGACGGGCGGGCAGTTACGCGCCTGATCGCGACGAGAAACGAGGGGAGGGAAGCTTAAGATGCTGCGTTGGGGAATCCTGTCGGGCGCCAAGATCGCCCGCGACCACGTCATACCCGCCATCCTCAAGGCGGAGGGCTGCGTGCTGGAGGGCATCGCCAGCCGGGACGCGGCGCGGGCGGGCGAACTCGCCCGCCATTTCGGCGCGCCCCGTTCCTTCGGCTCCTACGAAGCGCTTCTGGAAAGCCCTGAGATCGACGCGGTCTATGTGCCGCTGCCGACCGCCCACCACGTCGAATGGGCGGTGCGGGCAGCGGATGCCGGCAAGCATGTGCTGGTGGAAAAGCCGCTGGCGCTTCGCGCCTCCGACATCGCGCGCGTGATCGAGGCGCGCGACCGAGCGGGTGTCCAGGTCGCGGAAGCCTTCATGGTGCGTTACCACCCGCAATGGGCGACGGTGCGCGACTGGATCTCGGTCGGCCGGATCGGGCGCTTGCGCCACGTGCAAGGCGCCTTCTCCTACTTCAACGACGACCCCGCCAACATGCGCAACCAGATCGATCTCGGCGGCGGCGCCCTGCCCGACATCGGCGTTTATCCGGTGGTCGCCACGCGTCTCGTCACCGGGGCCGAACCGGCTTCGGCCAGAGCCCGCATCGAGCGCGACGCGCGCTTCGGCACCGATATCTTCGCCGAATGCGAAGCCGACTTCGGCGCGTTTCGCTTGAGCTTCTATGTCGCGACGCAGATGGCTGCCCGCCAGACCATGGTGTTCCACGGCACGGACGGCTTCATCGAGGTGGACGCACCCTTCAACGCCGGCCTCTACGCCCAAGCCGCCGTCCACCTCCACGACCGATCGCACGGGACGACCGAGACCGTGCGCTTCGGCGGGGTCGACCAGTATCGCCTCCAGGCCGAAGCCTTCGCGCGTGCCGTTGCGGGTTTGGGCGAGCGGCTATTCGCGCTCGAGGAATCGGTCCTCAATCAGCGGGTGATCGACGCCTTCTACCGCTCCGCCGAGGCGAGCGCGCCCGTTCCGGTCTGACTGCACCTCTCCCGAAGCCTGCCGGATCGCGGCTGGCAGCCGGGCGCTGCCTGATCCGATGTCTTAAGCGGCGGTGCAAAGGGCGAGGGAGCCGACCGGCCTCGCCGGAGGATATCTCCTCCCGCCGCGCGCCACCTTCGCGCAAGCTCCAGGCCACCCCTCGGCCTTAGTTTCGGCCGATCTGTCGGGCTGATCGCAGCCGAACGGAGGGCAGGGCCATGGCGGGATCGAAACGGGGACGGTGGGGCGCTTGGGCGTTGGCGGCGCTTGTGGGGCTGACGGGCGCGGCCCGCGCCGAGCCCGCCGCCAAGGATCTCTTCTCCGCCGAGCGCCACCCGTCGGCCGCTGCACCGCAGAGCATCGGCTTCTATTCCAAAGGGTGCCTCGCCGGCGGCCTGGAAATGCCCAAGGACGGCCCGACCTGGCAGGTGATGAAGCCCTCGCGCGACCGTGCCTATGCGCACCCCGCGATGATCGCGCTTCTCCAGAAGCTGTCGCGCGACGCCGCGCGCGAGGCGAACTGGCGCGGCCTCCTGTTCGGCGACATGGCTCAGCCGCGCGGCGGCCCGATGAAGGACGGCCACGCCTCGCACCAGATCGGCCTCGACGCCGATATCTACCTCACCGAGATGCCGAACCGCCGTCTCTCCGATGCGGAGCGCGACGGCATGCCGCTCCCGTCCGTGATCGACAAGCGCACCAACCGGATCGACGAGCGCCGCTGGCGCCCGGAAATGCTGAAGCTGATCCGCACGGCGGCCGAGGAGCCGGAGGTCGAGCGCATCTTCGTCCATCCCGGCATCAAGGAAAAGCTCTGCAAGACCGCGGGGCGCGATCGCTCCTGGCTCAACAAGGTCCGGCCGATGTACGGACACGACTACCATTTCCACGTGCGCATCAGCTGCCAGCCGGGCTCCACCAACTGCAAGGAGCAGGAATCCACCGGTTCGGGCGACGGCTGCGACAAGCTCGACTGGTGGTTCAACGTCGCGCTCCAGCCCCCGCCGCCGAACGCCAAGCCCTACAAGAAGCCGCCACCGATCTTCCTGTCCGCCCTGCCGCGCGCTTGCGCCGCCGTCCTGAAGCAGCCGGATGCCGGGGGGGCGCGAACGCTGGTCGCCGCGCCCGCATCCGAGCCGGAGGCCTCCGCGCGCGCCGTCGAGCCTCCGCCGTCGGCCGCCGCCTATTCCGCGCCCACGCCCCCCGCGCCGGTGCCGGACGCAGGGCGCCTGCCGATGCCTCGCTTCCGGCCGGGAGGCTGATCGTCCTCGCGCCGATGTCGACCCTTGCGAGGAGAGGGTCGAAGTCGGATGCGAGAACCAAGGCGAAGATCGTCCCGCAGCCGGCGGTCGGGGTGCGAGGCGAACCCTTGCTTCGGCTCGGGAACGTTCCAAAACGGTATTCCCCACCGGCATGCCGCCTTTTGCCCGTCACGGCTTGGTGCTAAGGCAGCATCTTCAAACGATTAGATCGGGTGCCGCATGATCTCCACGTCCGATAGCGCCGACACGCTGAAGTTTCCCATCCTGATCGGCGACATCGGCGGCACCAATGCCCGCTTCGCCATCCTGGTCGACGCCTTCGCCGACCCGAAGACCTTCCCGATCGTCCAGACTGCCGACTTTCCCAATATCGACGACGCCATCCAGGCCGCCGTTCTCGACAAGACCTCGATCCAGCCGAAATCCGCGGTTCTGGCCATCGCCGGCCCGGTGGACGGCGACGAGATCGACCTCACCAACTGTCCCTGGGTGGTGCGCCCGCGCACCCTGATCGCCGAACTCGGCCTTGAGGAGATCATCGTCCTCAACGACTTCGAGGCCCAGGCGCTCGCCGTCTCCGCCCTGCCGGACTCGGGCCGCGAGGCCATCGGCGGCGGCACCGTGCGCGAAGGCGCGAGCCGCGTCGTCGTCGGCCCCGGAACGGGACTCGGCGTCGCCGGCCTCGTGCGGGCCCGCAAGATGTGGATCCCCGTCGCCGGCGAAGGCGGCCACATCGACCTCGGCCCCCGCACCGCGCGCGACCTCGCCATCTGGCCCCATCTCGAAACCGTCGCCGGCCGCGTGTCGGGCGAGCAGGTCCTCTCGGGCCGCGGCCTCGTCAATCTCTACCACGCCCTGTGCGCGGCGGACGGCGCCACCCCCGTCCACACCGACCCCGCCGCCGTCACCGAAGCCGCCGTCAACCGCAAAGACCCTCAGTCCGCCGAAGCCGTCCAGCTCTTCGCCACCTATCTCGGCCGCGTCGCCGGCGATCTCGCCCTCATCTTCATGGCGCGCGGCGGCGTCTACATCGCCGGCGGCATCTTCCAGCGTATCATCCCCATCCTCCAGGCCGCCGAAATGCGCGCTGCCTTCGAGGACAAGGCCCCCCACCAGGCCCTCCTCCAGGACATCCCCCTCTTCGTCATCACCCAGCCGCTGGCCGCGCTCGCCGGCCTCACCGCCTTCGCCCGCTCCCCCCGCTTCTATGGCCTCGAAACCGCCGGCCGCCGCTGGGTCGCGTAGGCGGGCGGTTGGTGGCATGGGGCTCTGCCCCAAACCCCGCCAAGGGAAATGATTTCCCCTGGACCCCTCATCTGTTGAGATGTGTCCAAGATCAGGGAGGGCCGGCGGCCCTCCCTGATCTTGGAAAAGTCCCAAGAGGAAAGAAGGGTTCGGGAATTCCTTCCCGAGCGGGGACCGGGGCGGCAGCCCCGCCACCCACGCCCCACCCACGCCACCCGGTAGGCAGCCATGGCGTGACGCGCTATAGAGCCGGCGAACGAAGGTTGGCGGCGTTGAGCGGAACGAAGAAGAGCTTGTCCTTGTCGGACGGGGCCGAGCGCGGGGAAGCGTGGCGGCTTCTGAAGCGGATCGTAGCGGAGAACGGGCGCGAGCATCTGCGCGGCTATGCCGTAGCGGTGGTGTGCCTGGTTCTGGTGGCGCTGTCGACGGCGTTTCTGGCCTGGATCATGCGCGACGTGATCGACGAGATCTTCGTGGTGGGCAACCGGGCGGTTCTGTTCACGCTGCCGTTCGCGGTGTTTCTGTCGTTTCTAGTTCGCGGCTTCGCGTCCTATGGGCAGGGGGTGATCCTGTCGCGCATCGGCAACGATGTGGTGGCGCGTTATCAGCGGCGCCTGTTCGCGCATCTGACCGAACTGTCGGTAGACTTCTTCGGCGAGAACCGCTCGGCGCAACTCGCCGCGCGCATCAACCAGAACGTGACGGGGGTTCGCGAGACGCTGAACCTGACGGTCACCTCGCTGGCGCGCGATCTTCTGACGCTGATCTTCCTGATCGGGGCGATGTTCTGGCAGGACTGGGTTCTGTCCCTCATCGCGCTGACGGCGGGGCCGCCGATCGCGATCATGATCTCGAGCCTGTCGCGCAAGCTGCGCAAGGCGACGCGCCAGTCGGTGGACCTCAACGCGCGGGTGCTCGGCTCGATGCAGGAGACGGCGCAAGGCATCCAGGTGGTGAAGGCCTTCACCATGGAAAAGCTCCTGCGCGACCGGACGGAGGTGCTGATCCAGGCGGCGGAGGAGCGCTCCAACCGGATCGCGGCGATCACCGAGCGTTCGGGGCCGGTGACGGAAACCGTGGCGGGTCTGGCGGTGGCGGCGGTGATCGCGTGGTCGGGCTATCGCTCCATCGTCTACGGCTATTCGCCGGGCGCGATGTTCGCCTTCATCACGGCGCTGCTTCTGGCCTACGATCCGGCGCGGCGTCTGGCGCGGCTGCAGGTTCAGCTGGAAAAAGCGCTGGTGAACGCGAGGATGATCTACGAGATCCTCGACGAGGCGCCCCGGCAGGCGGATACGGCGAACGCGCGCCCGCTTCGCATCGAAAGCGGCGAGATTCGCTTCGAGAACGTCGTGTTCGGCTACGCCGGCGGCGAGCCGGTGCTGCGCGGCATGGACTTCACGGCGCCCGCCGGGCGCACCACAGCGCTGGTGGGGGCGTCGGGCGGGGGCAAGTCCACCGTGATCGCGCTGCTTCTTCGCTTCTACGACCCGACGGGTGGGCGCGTCGCGATCGACGGGCAGGACATCCGGGATGTGACCAAGCGCTCCCTGCGCACCCAGATCGCCTATGTGCCGCAGCAGCCGGTCCTCTTCGAAGGCACGATCCGCGATAACATCCGCTTCGGCCGGCCGGACGCGAGCGATGCCGAAGTCGAAGCGGCGGCGCGCCGCGCGCAGGCGGAGGAGTTCATTCTGACCCAACCGCTTGGCTACGAGACGCCGGTCGGCGAGGGCGGAGCGACGTTGTCGGGCGGCCAGCGCCAGCGCCTGTCGATCGCGCGCGCGCTCCTGCGCGATGCGCCGATCCTGGTTCTGGACGAGGCGACCTCGGCCCTGGATTCGCGCTCCGAAGGGTTGGTGCAGCGGGCGCTGGAAGAGGCGATGCGCGGGCGCACCGTCATTGTCGTCGCGCACCGGCTATCGACCATCGTGGGGGCCGACCAGATTCTGGTCGTGGATCGCGGCCGGATCGTCGAAGGCGGGCGGCACGGCGAACTTTTGAGCCGGCCGGACGGGCTTTATGCCAAGTTCCATGCGCTGCAGGCCGGCTCCGTGCCGGAACTGGCGGACTGAAGGGGAGAGAGCCCATGAGCGAGATGCGGCTGGCGGTGCTCGGCGTCGCGGGACGGATGGGGCGCACCCTGATCCGCGTGATCGGGGAAACGGAGGGCGTCAAGGTGGCGGCCGCTTTGGAGCGGCCCGGCTCGATCGCCTGCGGCGACGACGCGGGGCTGCTTGCGGGTGCCGGGCATCTCGGCGTTCCCGTCAGCGACGATCTCGATGCCGCTCTTTCCAATGTCGACGGCGTGATCGACTTCACCGCGCCCGCCGCCAGCGTCGCCCTGGCGCGCGAGGCGGCCCGGCGCGGGCTGGTGCATGTGATCGGCACCACGGGCTGCTCGGCGGACGACGATGCGGCGATTGGGGAAGCCGCGCGAGGCGGCGCCCGGATCGTGAAGTCCGGCAACATGAGCCTCGGCGTCAATCTCCTCGCCGCGCTGGTCGAGCAGGCGGCGCGCGCGCTGGGGCCCGATGCGTTCGACATCGAAATCCTGGAAATGCACCACCGGCACAAGGTGGATGCGCCGTCCGGCACCGCGCTTCTTCTCGGCGAAGCCGCCGCCTATGGGCGCGGCGTGGACCTCGGCGCGCAGAGCGTCCGCGTGCGCGACGGGCACACCGGCGCGCGTGAGGCCGGCACGATAGGTTTCGCCACGCTTCGCGGCGGCTCGGTGATCGGCGACCATGAGGTGATCCTGGCCGGCGAGGGCGAGCGCGTGACGCTCGGCCACCATGCCGAAGACCGGGCGATCTTCGCACGCGGCGCCGTGCGCGCCGCCCTTTGGGCGCGGAGCCAAGAGCCTGGCCTTTATTCGATGCGCGACGTTCTCGGCCTGTCCGCGTAACCCGTTTCCGATCACTCGAAGGGAGCTTCAAGCCCATGTCCCGAACCCTCGTCCTCGTGCGTCACGGCCAGAGCGACTGGAATCTCAAGAACCTCTTCACCGGCTGGCGCGACCCGGACCTGACGGAACAGGGCGTGGCGGAAGCGAAAGCCGCAGGGCAGCGCCTCAAGGCGGCCGGCCTCCATTTCGACGTCGCCTTCACCAGCGTCCTGTCTCGCGCCCAGCGCACGCTGGCGCTGATCGAGGGCGAACTCGGGCAGGGCTCGATCGAGACCCACCGCGACCAGGCGCTCAACGAGCGCGACTATGGCGACCTGTCGGGCCTCAACAAGGACGACGCGCGCGCCAAGTGGGGCGAGGATCAGGTCCACATCTGGCGCCGCTCCTACGACGTGCCCCCGCCGGGCGGCGAATCCCTGAAGGACACGGGCGCGCGCGTCTGGCCCTACTATATCCATCGCATCCAGCCGAAGGTCCTGGCGGGGGGTACGGTGATCGTGGCCGCCCACGGCAACTCGCTGCGCGCCCTGATCATGGCGCTCGACGGTTTGACCGGCGAGGAGATCGTCGCACAGGAACTCGCGACCGGCGTTCCGATCATCTACCGGCTCAACGCCGATTCCACCGTCGCCTCGAAGGACGTCCTGGAAGGCTGAACGCCGCGCGCAAGCGGTTGCGGCAAACCGGCGGTTGCGACGACCGCCGGTTGCAGCGACATCATTATGTCTACCTTGTGACCGGTTTTAGTAGATCATTTCTGTCGCGCTCCGTTGCCGGGCTTTAGCATCGTTCCAGTTGAAGCCTCGAAGTCCGCCACCGGAAAGGACCCCCGCGACATGCGTTTTTCCCTCAAGATCGGCATTGCCGCGGCCGCGCTCATGGCGCTGGCGGGCCCCGTCTCCGCACAGACGCTGCTCAACGTTTCCTACGACCCGACGCGCGAGCTTTACCGCGCGTTCAACGACGCCTTCAACGCTCACCTGAAGGCCGAGGGCAAGGACACGATCACCATCCGCAACTCGCACGGCGGCTCGGGCGCGCAGGCCCGCACGGTGATCGACGGGCTGGATGCCGACGTCGTCACGCTGGCGCTCGAGGCCGACATCAACGCCATCGTCAAGGCGACAGGCAAGATCCCGGAGAACTGGCGCACGCTCCTGCCGCACAACTCCTCGCCCTACACGTCCACCATCGTGTTCCTGGTGCGCAAGGACAATCCGAAGCAAATCAAGGACTGGGGCGATCTCGTCAAGGACGGGATCCAGGTCATCACGCCGAACCCGAAGACGTCGGGCGGCGCGCGCTGGAACTATCTGGCCGCCTGGGCCTGGGCCAACAAGGAATACGGCGGCGATCCTGAGAAGGTGAAGAACTACGTCGGCGAGGTGTATCGCCACGTGCCGGTGCTCGACACGGGCGCGCGCGGCTCCACCACGACCTTCGTCCAGCGCGGCATCGGCGACGTGCTGCTCGCCTGGGAGAACGAGGCGTTCCTGGCGCTGGAAGAACTCGGTCCCGACCAGTTCGAGATCGTCGTTCCCTCCATCTCGATCCTCGCCGAGCCCCCGGTGGCGCTGGTGCCGGGCAACACCGAGGCCAAGGGCACGACCGAGGTCGCCAAGGCCTATCTCGACTATCTCTATTCGCCGGAAGGCCAGGAGATCGCGGCCAAGAACTTCTACCGTCCGGCCGAGCCCGAGAAGGTCGCCGACAAGGCGCTTCTGGAGCGCTTCCCGAACGTCGACCTCGTGAAGATCGACGACGCCCAGTTCGGCGGTTGGGCCAAGGCGCAGCCCGAGCACTTCGGCGATGGCGGCATCTTCGACCAGATCTACAAGCCCGCCAACTGAGCCGGATCGGGGCCGCCCCCTCGCGCCGCCCGGCGCGAGGGGGCGGCCCGTCCGTTTCGAGAAAGGCCGAGCGTCGAAGGCGCCCATCGCCGCCGATCCCGATGCGTGGGGGCAGGGCCCCTCGCTGCGCCTTTCCGGGAAACCGATATCGGTTCGAAGGGCAATGCTGTAGATTCGCCCCGCAGAACCCGCCCTGACGTCCAGGAACCGTATGGTCTCGACCGCCGCCCGATCATCCTTCTCCTTTCGCCGCCCGAGCGTCGTGCCGGGCTTCGGTCTGTCGCTCGGCTTCACGCTCGCCTATCTCAGCATCCTCGTGCTTCTCCCGCTGGCGGCGCTCGCGCTTCGCGCCGCCGGGCTCGGCGCGTCCGAGCTTTGGGCACTGGCCGGCGACCGGCGCGTTCTGTCGGCGCTCGGCCTGTCGTTCGGGGCGTCCTTCGTGGCGGCGCTGATCAACGCGGTGTTCGGCCTGCTGCTCGCCTGGGTGCTGGTGCGCTACCGCTTTCCCGGCAAGAAGCTGGTGGATGCGGCGATCGATCTGCCCTTCGCGCTGCCCACTGCCGTCGCGGGCATTGCGCTGACCGCGCTCTACGCACCCAACGGATGGGTCGGCCAGCTCTTCGCGCCGGGCGGCCTGTTCGCGCCGCTCTTCGGCACCGGGGGGCTGCGCATCGCCTATTCGCCGATCGGCGTCGTGGTGGCGCTCACTTTCGTGTCTCTGCCCTTCGTGGTGCGCACCGTGCAGCCGGTTCTGGAGGAGGTGGACGTGGAACTGGAGCAGGCCGCCGCGACACTCGGCGCCCACCGCTTCCAGACCGTGTTCCGCGTCGTCCTGCCGACGGTCCTGCCCGCGCTGATGACCGGCTTCGCCCTGGCGCTCGCCCGGTCGATCGGCGAATACGGCTCGGTGATCTTCATCGCCGGCAACATTCCCTACGTGTCCGAGATCGCGCCGCTCCTGATCGTGATCCGGCTGGAGGAGTTCAACTATGCCGGCGCCACGGCGGTCGCCTCGCTGATGCTGGTGATCTCCTTCGCCATCCTTCTCCTGATCAACATCGTGCAAGCCTGGAGCCGGAGGCGATATGGCCTTGGTGCTTGAAGACACTGGGGCGGGGCCCGCCGTGACGGCCGGCAACACGCAGCGCCGCCGACGCTCGCCGACGGAGGAAAGCCCCGCCGTCAAGTGGACGCTGATCGCGATCGCGCTCCTCTTCCTGGCGCTGGTCCTGTTCCTGCCGCTGGTGGCCGTGTTCGTGGAAGCGCTGCGGGGCGGGGCGGCCGCCTATGCACGGGCGATCGGGGACCCCGATGCCCTTTCCGCCATCCGCCTGACGCTGACGGTCGCGGCCATCGCCGTGCCGGTGAACCTCGTGTTCGGGCTGGCCGCCGCCTGGGCGGTGGCCAAGTTCGAGTTCAAGGGCAAGACGCTGCTGACCACCCTGATCGACCTGCCGTTCTCGGTGTCGCCGGTGATCGCGGGCCTCGTCTTCATTCTTCTCTTCGGCTCGCAGGGCTATCTCTACCCACTGGTCCAGGCGACGGGCGTGCCCATCGTCTTCGCGCTGCCCGGCATCGTTCTCGCCACCGTGTTCGTCACTCTGCCGTTCGTGGCGCGAGAGCTGATCCCGCTGATGCAGGAACAGGGCACGGGCGACGAGGAGGCGGCGATCTCGCTGGGCGCCAGCGGCTGGCGCACCTTCTTCTTCGTCACCCTGCCCAACGTGAAATGGGCGCTCCTCTACGGCGTGCTCCTGTGCAACGCGCGCGCCATGGGCGAGTTCGGCGCGGTGGCGGTCATCTCCGGCAAGATCCGGGGCGAGACCAACACGATGCCGCTCCATGTCGAGATCCTCTACAACGAATACGCCTTTTCCGCCGCCTTCGCGGTGGCGACCCTTCTGGCCGGGCTGGCGCTCGTCACCCTGTGCCTGAAGACCTTTCTCGAATGGCGCTATGCCGGCGACATCAAGGCCAGCCGCGGCGGCCACTGACGGGACGGAACTGACCCCATGAAGATCGGCGTGCGCCACATCCGCAAGGAATTCGACCGCTATCCCGCGCTCCACGACGTGTCGCTCGACATCCGCTCGGGCGAACTGATCGCGCTGCTTGGGCCCTCGGGCTCGGGCAAGACGACGCTTCTGCGCCTCATCGCGGGGCTGGAGTTCCCGACCTCGGGCCAGATCCTCTTCGGCGACGAGGACGCGTCTTTGAAAAGCGTCCAGGAGCGGAACGTCGGCTTCGTGTTCCAGCACTACGCCTTGTTCAAGCACATGACGATCGCCGACAATATCGGCTTCGGCCTGCGCGTTCGCGGCCGGAGCGAGCGCCCGCCGGCAGGCGAGATCGCGCGGCGGGTGGAGGAGCTTCTCGACCTCGTGCAGCTGTCGGGGCTGGGCAAGCGCTATCCCCAGCAGCTGTCGGGCGGCCAGCGCCAGCGCGTGGCGCTGGCGCGCGCGCTCGCCATCGAGCCGCGCGTGCTGCTGCTCGACGAGCCCTTCGGCGCGCTCGACGCCAAAGTGCGCAAGGACCTGCGCCGCTGGCTGCGCGAGCTGCACGACAAGACCGGCCACACCACGGTCTTCGTCACCCACGACCAGGACGAGGCGGTGGAGCTCGCCGACCGCGTCGTCGTCATGAGCCAGGGGCGGATCGAGCAGGTCGGTTCGGCCGACGACATCTACGACCGGCCCGAAAGCCCCTTCGTGTTCTCCTTCATCGGCCAGTCCAACGAACTGCCCGTCGAGGTGCGCGGCGGCGAGATCGGATTCGGAGGTCGATCGCTCGGGCGCACCGATGCGGCCGACGGCGCTTGGCGCATGTTCGTTCGCCCGCACGACTTCGAGGTCGTAGCCCCTGGCGAAACGGCGCTCACCGGCGCGATCTCTCTGACGCGGCGCGTCGGCGGCGTGCGCGTCGCCGAGTTCAGCCTTGCCGAGCCCGCGCGCCGCATCGAGGTCGAGCTTCCTCCCAGCGCGCCGAGCGAGATCGGCGCGCCGATCACCGTGCGCCCCCGGCGCTGGCAGCTCTTCGCCTGAGGGCGCGGCATCGCGTCCCGCCCGCCTTGGCGCTCGTATCCCCAGCCCCAGCTAGAGGGAAAGGACGAGGGAGCGGACGCCAGGTGCTTTGAGCGAGGACGAGCTGGCCGAGCTGATCCGGGATTGTCCGGTTCTCTACCACATGGCGGCACGCGGCAGCTGGCCCTCCATCCGCTGCCACGGGCTCTTGAGCACTTCGGCGGTGCTCGACCTCTTCGGGGTCGAGGGCGAGGCGCGCGAGGCGATCGAAGAGCGGCGGCGCGCAGGCTCGGTCGAGGTCGAGCGGGCGGAGCTCGGAACCGCCGTCATCCGTGACCAGAAACCGATGAGCGACGCCGCGCTTCGGCGCTGCCTCGACGACGGGCTTGTCCCCGCCGACTGGTATCGCACCTTGAACGCGCGCGCCTTCTTCTGCCTCACCCGGAAGCGCCTCCTGCGACTTCTGACGGCCGGCTCCTACCGGAACGATGCCCACGACGTTCTTCATGTCGACACCGCCTCGCTGGTGCGCGCGCATCGCCCGCGCATCACCCTGTCGCCGATCAATTCCGGCTTCGCGCAGCGCTTTGCCGCGCGCCGCGGCCGCGACACGTTTCAGGCGATTCCCGACTACCCCTATGCCGGATGGCGGGGGAAGCGACCGCGCGGCGAGCGGGT
Organism: Aureimonas sp. ME7; assembly: GCF_903970965.1. Classification (GTDB taxonomy): domain Bacteria; phylum Pseudomonadota; class Alphaproteobacteria; order Rhizobiales; family Rhizobiaceae; genus Aureimonas. The sequence continues at coordinate 316,189 of NZ_CAJCKW010000001.1, forward strand.
GGTGGAACTGGCAGTGGCGCCGGGCGTGCCCGATATCGCCCGCCATACGCGAAGGGTCGTCGCGATGCGGGGCGAAGAGGAGCTGGAAACGGTCTGGTCCGCTCCCGAGCGTTGAGCCGGAGGCCCCTTCCACTGACGCCGTGCCCGTCGATCTTTTCGCAACGACGGCTCGGACCCCGGATCGCCTGGGCGGGGGCTGCCCCTTCGGCTCTCGGCACATTATTGCCACAGTCGCGACGCGACAGCCTGCGTCCTCCAACTCTTAGTTGACCAAACCCCTCATGTTTGAGACGAGCGCTTTCATTGCTGCTCCGCATCAAGGAAAGCCTCCATGCCCTCGCCCTTTGCCCACCGCGCCCTGCGCTCCGTCCTGATGGGCTGCTCGACGCTGGCTCTCGCATCGGCCGCCGCCGCGCAGGACACGGTTGCGCTCGACACGGTGGTGGTCGAAGGCCAGGGCGGATCGGGCAACGAGGGCTCCAGCGACACCGGGGGTCTGACGGCCGACGGCTATGTCGCAAAGGACGCGCGCGTCGGCACCAAGACCGACACCGACCTTCGCAAGGTGCCCCAGGCGGTCGCCGCCGTGTCCAAGAAGGAGCTCGAGGATCGGCAAGTCCAGACGCTGACGGAAGCGGCGCGCTACACGGCGGGCGTCAGGGCCGGCACCTACGGCTTCGACCCGTCCTTCGACACGATCTTCATCCGCGGCTTCGACGTCACCTATTCCGGCTTCTACCGCGATGGCCTGCGCTCGCTCGGCGGATCCTTCGCCACCTTCCGCCACGAGCCCTACGGACTCGAAGGCGTCACCATCCTGAAGGGCCCGAGTTCCTCGCTCTACGGTTCGGCAGCGCCGGGCGGCCTCGTCAACGTGATCTCCAAGCGCCCGACGGAAGCGCCCTTCCGCGAGCTCGAGTTCCAGGTCGGCTCGCACGACCGGGCCCAGGTCAACTTCGACGCTTCGGGCCCGCTCGGCGGCAACGACAACGTCCTCTACCGCATCACGGGCATCAAGCGCTCGGCCGACACCGAGTTCGTCGCCGCGCGCGACGACCGCACCTATATCGCCCCGGCGCTGACGCTCCGCTCGGACGACCGCGACACCCATCTGACCGTGCTCGGCGAATATTCCGACCTGAAGGCGGGCGGCGCGCGCGGCTTCCTGACGCTGACCAACCCGCTCAACGGGCAGGCCTTCATCACCGATATCGAGCAGGGCGACCCACGCTACCGCGACCTCGACCAGGAACAGGCCCGCATCGGCTACGAGTTCGAGCACCGGTTCAACGAGAACCTCGCGGTGCGCCAGAACCTGCGCTTCCAGTCGATCTCGACCGACATGAAGTACGTCTCCGTCTACGGCCTCAACCCGGACGGCATCTCGGCCTATCGCGGAACGGGTCAGATCCTCGACAATGCCGACGGCATTGCGGTGGACAACCAGATCGAGGGCAGGTTCCAGACCGGCGAGATCGCCCACACGGTGCTCGGCGGCCTCGACTACACCTATTTCGACGGCCAGTACCGCTACGGCGGGGGTCTGGCGCCCGATCTCAACCTCATCACGCGCAACTACGGCCAGCAGCCGGTCGACCCCGTCACCTCCAACAGCGTGATCAACTCCGACACGCACCAGCAACAGGTCGGCCTCTACGTCCAAGACCAGGCCGAGTACCAGCGCTTCGTCCTCACCGGTGGCCTGCGCTACGACTGGCTCGACACCGACACGCTCAACAACGTGACGCCCTCCTCCTCGCAGCGGGCCGAGGACCGTCATCTGTCGGGCCGCGTCGGCGTGAGCTACCTCTTCGACAACGGCGTGACGCCCTATGCCAACTACGCGACGTCGTTCGCGCCGACGCTCGGCGTCGGGGCCGACGGCTCGGCCTTCGACCCGACCACGGGCGAGCAGATCGAGGTCGGCGTCAAGTACGCGCCCGAAGGGCTCGGCTTCACGGTGGACGCCGCCCTGTTCCAGATCAAACAGGACAACATCCTGTCGGCCTACGACGCGCTCGGCTTCCAGCGCCAGGAAGGCGCGGTGAAGTCGCAAGGGTTCGAGATCGAGACCAAAGCGAGCCTCACCGACGGCCTCAGCCTCGTCGCCGCCTATACCTATCTCGACCTCTCCTATGACGGCGGCGAGAACGACGGCAACCTCGTGGTCGGCCAGCCGCACCACCAGTTCTCGCTCTGGGGCAACTACGAGTTCCTGTCGGGCCCCGCGCAGGGGCTGGAGCTGGGTCTCGGCTCGCGCTTCATCGGCAAGACCTATGCCGACAACGCCAACACCTACGAGAACGAGGCGCGCGTCCTGATCGACGCCTCGATCGGCTACGACTTCGGCGCGGCCGACCCGCGTCTCGAAGGCGTGAAGGCGCAGTTCAACGCCAAGAACGTCTTCGACGACCGCAAGGCGCTGTGCAACAGCGGCTACTGCTACCGCGAGGAAGGCCGCAGCCTGATCGGCTCGCTCCGCTACCGGTTCTGAGGAACGGGGTCCCGAGCCCCGTTCGTGGCTCGGGACCCTTGCGAACGAAAAACGGCGCGCTTGGGTGTTTTCCCGAGCGCGCCGTTTTCGTTTGGTGCCGGTCGTCCCCTCAGCGCCAGCCGAGTGCCGGGGCGACGTGCCGCAAGATGCTCTCGATCACATGGGCGTTGTAGTCGACGCCGAGCTGGTTCGGCACGGTGAGGAGCAGCGTGTCGGCCTCGGCGATCGCCTCGTCGGCTCTGAGCTCGTCCACCAGCCGGTCGGGTTCGGCGGCGTAGGAGCGGCCGAACACGGCGCGCATGTTGTCGATCACGCCGACCTGGTCGGAATCCTTCCCGCGCCCGAAATAGGCCCGGTCCTGATCGTTCACGAGGGCGAAGATCGAGCGCGACACCGAAACGCGGGGCTCGCGCTCGTGGCCGGCCGCAGCCCATGCCTCGCGATAGGCCCGGATCTGGCGCGCCTGCTGGACGTGGAAGGGTTCGCCCGTTTCGTCCGCCTTCAGGGTCGAGCTTTGCAGGTTCATGCCCTTTTCCGCCGCCCAGCGCGCCGTGGCGTCGGAGGCCGAGCCCCACCAGATGCGGTCGCGAAGCCCCGCCGAGTGCGGCTCGATGCGCAGGAGCCCCGGAGGGTTCGGAAACATCGGGCGCGGGCTCGGCTCGGCGAAGCCTTCGCCACGCAGGACCTCCATCAGCACCTCCGTGTGGCGACGGCCCATGTCGGCATCCGTTTCGCCGGGCGCCGGCGCGTAGCCGAAATGGCGCCAGCCCTCGACCACCTGCTCGGGGCTCCCGCGGCTGAGGCCGAGCTGCAGGCGTCCGCGCGAGATGAGGTCGGCGGACCCTGCGTCCTCCGCCATGTAGAGCGGGTTCTCGTAGCGCATGTCGATGACGCCGGTGCCGATCTCGATCCGGCTCGTGCGCGCGCCGACGGCGGCCAGGAGCGGAAACGGCGAGGCAAGCTGGCGGGCGAAATGATGGACGCGGAAATAGGCGCCGTCCGCCCCGAGTTCCTCGGCCGCGACCGCCAGATCGATCGACTGGAGAAGCACGTCGCCCGCCGATCGCGTTCCCGACTGGGGCGAGGGCGACCAGTGGCCGAAGGACAGAAAGCCGATCTTCTTCATGGGGAGGCACCTCACGCGTTTCGGACCGGCGCCTTCGTTCGAAGGCGCCGGAATGCCGAGGCTCGAAGGTCCCGGCGTCCCGCTTCACTTGGGCGAACGGCGGTTCGCGCACAAGCCGGGCGGGTGTCTCCAACACCCTCGATCCGGTGAACGGTCCTTCTCCGGCAAGGCTTAAACGTCGCCGGGGATGCGGGCGATGACCTTGATCTCGAAGCGGAAGCCGGCAAGCCATGTCACGCCGACCGCCGTCCAGTTGGGATAGGGCGGCTCGCCGATCGCCTCGCCGCGCACCTTCATCACCGTCTCCAACTGCGACGGCGGATCCGTGTGGAAGGTGGTGACATCAACGACGTCGGCGAGCGTGCAGCCGGCCGCTTCCAGAACGGCACCGAGATTGCGGAAGGCGAGGCGCACCTCGGCTTCGAAATCGGGCTCCGGCGAGCCGTCGGCGCGGCTGCCCACCTGGCCGGACACGAACAGGAGGTCGCCGGAGCGGATGGCGGCGGAATAGCGGTGCTCCTGGTAGAGAGCGTGGCGATCGGCGGGAAAGACGGCTTCGCGTCGGGTCATCGGGTGGGTTCTCCTGAACGGATGGGCGCAGCGAGACCGGCCATTCGAGCCATGGCTTCACATGGCGAGATGTTCTACATACGCTGCGTATGTCAGTTGATATTGGCATACGCAGCGTATGTCAATTGGCATACGACGCGTATGCGAAGGGAGCAGCTATGGCCGCCAGACGTCGAGCCGACACGATGCAGGAAACGCGTGCCAAGCTTCTGACGGCCGCACGCCGCGTTTTCGCGCAGAAGGGCTATGCGGCGACGTCCATGGACGATCTGACCGCCGAGGTCGGGCTGACGCGCGGCGCGCTGTATCATCATTTCGGCGACAAACGCGGGCTGCTCGCCGCCGTGGTCGAGGAGATCGACGGCGAGATGGCGGGCCGCGCCCGCCGCCTCGGCTACCGGAGTGCCGACGCCTTCGAGGCGCTTCTGACGGAGGGCGCGGCCTATATCGAGATGGCGCTGGAGCCCGAGGTGCAGCGTCTGGTTCTCCTGGACGGGCCGGCGGTCTTAGGCGACCCCTCGCTCTGGCCGAGCCAGAACAGCTGCCTCCGGGCGACGCTGGAAGCGGTGCGCGCGCTGCAGGCGGACGGCGTCCTCAAGCCGGTGGACGCGGAAGCCGCCGCGCGCCTCCTGAACGGCGCGGCGCTCAATGCCGCCCTGTGGGTCGCGGCGAGCGCCGAGCCGCAAGACGTTCTTCCCAAGGCGGTCGAGGCGTTCCGGTGTCTGGCGGAAGGGTTGCGGATCGCCCCTTCGAACTGACCTCAAGGCCGCGTCCCGGGGAAACGGCCGGGTACGCGGCGCCTTCGAAATGGGCTATGGCAAGGCCCGATCCCGGCCCCCAGCCAGCGAGACCTGAGCGATGACCGTCACCGCCCGCCCGTCCATCGAAACCCTGATCGCGCGCGAGATCGGCGCGCGCGGCGAACAGGTCGCGGCCACGGTCGCGCTTCTCGACGGCGGGGCGACGGTGCCCTTCATCGCGCGCTATCGCAAGGAAGCCACCGGCGGGCTCGACGACGCGCAGCTGCGCACGCTGGAGGTGCGCCTCGCGTACCTGCGCGAGCTGGAAACGCGCCGGCTGGCGGTCCTGAAGTCGGTGCGCGAGCAGGGTCACCTGACGCGCGAGCTCCAGGCGGCGATCGAAGGGGCGGCGACGCGCGTCGAGCTGGAGGACATCTATCTTCCGTTCCGCCCGAAGCGGCGCAACCGGGCGGACGCCGCGCGCGAGCGCGGGCTTGGGCCGCTCGCCGAGCGCATTCTCGCCGACCGCACGGTGGACCCGGTCAAGCTCGCAGGCGGCTTCCTGTCCCCGGAGGTGCCGGACGCCAGGGCCGCCTTGGAAGGCGCGCGCGACATCGTGGCCGAGGGCATGGCGGAAAACCCGGCGCTCGTCGGCGAGATCCGCCGCCATCTCGTCGCCAAGGCCCAGCTTCGCGCCCGCGTCGTGAAGGGCCAGGAGGAAGCGGGCGCCAAGTTCTCCGACTATTTCGACCATACGGAAAAGTGGGCGGGCGCGCCGAGCCACCGCGTCCTCGCGCTCCTGCGCGCCGAGCGCGAGGGCGTCGTGTCGGTGGAGATCGAGGTGGACGCCGAGGACGCGGCCTCCGTGAAGCCGGTGGAGGCGATGGTGGCGCGTCATTCCAATGTGCGCACGCAGGGCGGAGGGGCGGCCGACGCCTGGCTCCTGTCGGTCGCGCGCTGGGCCTGGCGGCAGAAGCTCAAACCCGGCCTTTCGGCGGAGATGATGGGAACGCTGAAGGAAGGGGCGGACGCGGAGGCGATCCGCGTCTTCTCGCGCAACCTCAAGGACCTGCTCCTGGCCGCTCCCGCCGGCCCCAGGGCGACGATGGGGCTCGACCCCGGCATCCGCACCGGCGTCAAGGTTGCCGTGGTGGACCGGACGGGCCGGCTGGTGGACAGCGCGACGGTGTATCCGTTCCAGCCGCGCAACGACGTCGCGGGCGCGTCGGCCAAGCTTGGCGAGCTGATCAGGCGGCACGGCGTCGAGCTGGTGGCGATCGGCAACGGCACGGCGAGCCGCGAAACCGAGCAACTGGCGGAAAGCGTCATCAAAGGGCTTCCCGGGGCGAAACCCGTCAAGGCGGTGGTGAGCGAGGCGGGGGCCTCGGTGTATTCGGCGTCCGAGCTGGCGTCCCGCGAGATGCCGGGCGTCGACGTGTCGATCCGGGGCGCGGTGTCGATCGCGCGCCGCCTGCAGGACCCCTTGTCGGAGCTGATCAAGGTGGACCCGAAGGCGATCGGGGTCGGCCAGTATCAGCACGACGTCGACCAGAACCGGCTTGGGCATGCGCTCGACGCGGTGGTGGAGGACGCGGTGAACGCGGTCGGCGTCGATCTCAACACGGCGTCCGCCGCCCTCCTGTCGCGCGTCGCCGGCCTCGGGCCCTCGCTGGCGCAAGCCGTGGTGGCGCACCGCGACGCCCTCGGGCCGTTTCCCTCGCGCCGCAAGCTTCTCGACGTGCCGCGCCTCGGGCCAAAAGCCTTCGAGCAATGCGCCGGCTTCCTGCGCATCGTGGGCGGCACGGAGCCGTTGGACGCGTCCGCGGTCCACCCGGAAGCCTATCCCGTCGCGCGTCGTATCGTGGCGGCGCTCGGCCGGGACGTCGCCGGCGCCATGCGCGACCCGGCGGCCTTGAAGTCGCTCGACCCCGAGCGCTTCACCGGCGACGGGTTCGGCCTGCCGACGGTGCGCGACATCATCGCGGAGCTCGAAAAGCCCGGCCGCGACCCGCGCCCCGCCTTCCGCACCGCCGTCTTCGCCGACGGGGTGAACGAGATCGGCGATCTCAAGCCCGGCATGAGCCTCGAAGGCACTGTGACCAACGTCGCGGCCTTCGGCGCCTTCGTGGATATCGGCGTTCACCAGGACGGGCTTGTCCACGTGTCGCAGCTCGCCGACCGCTTCGTGAAGGACCCGGCCGAGGTGGTGCGGGCGGGGCAGGTCGTCCGGGTGCGGGTGGTGGAAGTGGACGTGAAGCGCAAGCGCATTTCGCTCACCATGCGGCGCGAGATGCCGGACGCCGCCGCCCCCCGGCCCGCCGGAGCGGAGGGACGGCGCGGGCACGCGCCGAAGCCGTCGAGGACCGAGCCGAAGCCGGCACCGGACGGCGCCTTCGGCTCGGCGCTGGCCGCCGCCTTCCGGAACCGGAAGTAGCGCTGGGGGGCGCGCCCCGCCGGAAGGCTTTGAGTCCTGCCGCCGCGATGCTCTATGGTTGCGGCGAATCGCACGGAGGTTGCCCTTGTGGCGTTGACGCGAAGAGCATTGCTGGTCGGCGCGGGGGCCGTGGCGGGCGCGGGCGCGACCGTCGCGCTGGGATCGGAGGAGGTCTTTTCCGGGCGGCCCGCCGTCGTCCCGGACGCCGATCCGAACCTTCTCAACGACGCCAGCGGCCTCAGCCCGGTCCGCGTTGCGCGGCACGTCACCGTCGAAACCGGCGGCGAGGAAGCCCTGGCCACGCTTCGCGCCGAACTGACCGAGGCGCGCGCCGCCGGGCGGCCGTTCATCGCCAGCGCGGCGCGCCATTCCATGGGCGCCCACAGCCTCGCCTCGCAAGGCACCGCCGCGACGCTGCGCCAGGACGAGGTGATGCTCGACACGGCGGCCGGCACCTTTCGCGTTTCGGCCGGCGCGCGCTGGCAGGGGGTGATCGCGCAGCTCGACGCCGCCGGCTGGTCGCCCACTGTGATGCAGTCCAACAACGATTTCGGCGTCGCCTCGACCTTCTGCGTCAACGCCCACGGATGGCCGGTGGCGCACGGACCCTTCGGCTCCACCGTGCGCGCGCTGCGCCTTCTGACGGCGGGCGGCGAGGTGGTGGAATGCTCGCGCGAGCGCGAATCCGACCTCTTCCGCGCCACCATGGGCGGCTACGGGCTGACCGGGATCGTGCTCGATCTCGATGTCGGCATGGTGCGCAACGAGCTTCTGGAGCCGACCTTCGAGACGCTGTCGCCGGAGGGTTTCGCCACGCGCTTTCCGGCGGTCGCGACGGACGCCAACGTGCGCATGGCCTATGGCCGGCTCGACGTGTCGCTCGGGCGCTTCTTCGAGGAGGCCGTGCTCGTGTCCTACCGGCCGACCGGAGCCGAGGGCGCGATCCCGGCGGCGGTGAGTTCGGGCTTCCTCAGTCGTGCCTCGCGATACGTGTTTCGCGGGCAGGTCGGCTCGGAAGGGGTGAAACGCGTGCGCTGGTGGATCGAGCGCGACGCCGCGCCCCGCCTCTACGGGGCGGCGACGCGCAACACGCTCTTGAACGAGCCGGTGGCGACGCTGGACGACGGCGATCCCAAGCGCACCGACATCCTGCACGAGTATTTCGTGCCCCCCGCCGCCTTTCCGGCCTTCGTGGCGGCCTGCCGCGAGGTGATCCCGTCCTCGTTCCAGGACCTCCTGAACGTGACGCTGCGCTATGTCGCGCCGGACGGGGACAGCGTGCTCGCCTATGCGCCGGGCCCCCGCATCGCGGCGGTGATGCTGTTTTCGCAGGAAATGAGCCACCGTGCCGAGCGCGACATGGCGGCGATGACGGGGGAGCTGATCGAGCGCACCCTCGCGCTCGGCGGCACCTACTACCTGCCCTATCGCCCGCATGCGAGCCGCGCGCAGTTCCAAACGGCCTATCCGCGCTTTGCCGAGTTCGCCGCCTTCAAGCGCCAGGTCGATCCCGACCTCACCTTCCGCTCGCCCTTCTGGGAGCGCTATCTCGCCGACGAGGGGGCATCATGAGCCGTATCCGCCTGCTCGCCGCCGTCTATGGTTTGATTCTCTTGGGGGCGGCCAGCCTCAACTACGTGCCGGGCCTGACGGACGATCAAGGGCGCTCGTTCGGCATCTTCGCGCTCGATCTCTACGACGACCTCCTTCATCTCGCCTCCGCGCTCTGGGCCTTCGCCGCCGCCGCGCTCGGTGCGAGGGCGGCGCGCGCCTTTCTTCTGTATTTCGGGGTCCTTTATCTCGGCGACGGGCTTCTGGGGCTCCTCACGGGCTCGGGCTATCTCGATCTCGGCATCTGGAACTACGGGATCCAGGACTTCCCCCTCGGCTTCAAGATCCTGGCGAACCTGCCCCATATTCTCCTAGGTTCCGTCGCGGTCGCCGGGGCGTTCTTCCTCGAACGCGACCGGGTGCCGGCTTGAGGCGGCGGGCGAAGCTCGGCCTCGGCCTCGGCGGGCTGCTTCTGGCCGGGCTCGTGCTGATCGGCGGCCGGATCGCCTATGTCGAAACCGCCTGCCGTGCCGCGCCCGAGGGGCAAGATTTCGCGCCCGCGATCACCGACCATGTCTGGCAGCGGCCGGAGCCGCGAACCTTCCTGACCTATCCCGAATGGCACATGGTCTATGCCTACGAGGATCTGGCCGAGACCCTGAAGACCGGCGACGAGCACGATTTCGACTATGGGCGGAGCGTCGCTTCCTTCTGGTCGTCCTACTGCGCGCTCAACCGGCTCGCCGACGCTCATGGCGGGGCGGACGGGCCGACGCGGCAGATGATTTATGTGATCGGTACGAGCTTCGACATCGAGATGGGGCTGAAGGCGGGTTACGAGGAAACCATCGGGCGCTTCACCGCCTGGATGCGCGGGCCCGAGAAGACGCCGCAGGACGCAATTGCCGCCGAGATGGCGGAGGCCTACGGCGCCTTTCTCCATCAGGTGCCCTGGTATCGCTTTCCCTTCCGCGAATGGGTGGCGCGGCTCGATGCGGCGCCGGCCGAGGGCCTTCGCGGGGTGGAGCGGCGCTGGGCGCTCGGTGCCGAATGGCGGGCCAAGCAGCTCTACGCCGATGCGATCGCCGGTGCCGTCGCGGCGACGGGCGCGGACGAGTTGCGCATCCGCAGCGTCGTCGCCGACCTTTCGCCCGAGGTCCTGCAAGCGATGGCCGGCGTTTCGCTCATTGGACCGGCCGCGACGGGGACCGTGATCGAGACCGACCGCTATGCCGCCTATACCGATCTCCTCCGGCGCCTCGCGGCGGCCGGCGGCGACCTTGCCGAGATCGCCGGCAACGACGATGTGATGATCTCGGTCGTCGCACCGCCGGGCACGGCAGGGCTCGGGGCGGACACGCTCGTGCGCGCCTTCGCCCCGATGGCGGACGGGCGCGTGCGCTCGCTTCATCTCCTGAAGGTCGCGGCCCTCCTGCCGACGCTGCGTGGCGCTTCGGCGGGCGGCTACGAGGTGGAGCATGTCTTCGACTACTAGGAGGCGGATGGGGGCGCTGGGGCGCCTCGCCGCCGTGTCGCTGGCGCTTCTCCTCGCCTGGACGCTGGCGAGCGCCGCGATCCTGGCTGTCAGCGAGGAAGCGGAGGCGGTGACGGTGTTCTTTTCGAAGGACGCCGGCACCTTCGCGCTGCCCGGCAGCGTCCGCCTCCTCGAATGGGACGGGCGCCGGGGCCGCTTCCGGGGTGCCGAGCCCGGCTATATCAGCGATCTCTACCGCGCCGGGGCGATCCTCGTCATCCCCGCGCGGGCGATGGGCTGCCTGAGCCTTGCCCGCGATCCCGGCGCCTACTCGCCGGCCGTCGGGCGCGAATAAAGCTCCGGCCAGTCGCCCGGCGAAACGCCCCGGCATTCGCCGAGCGCGGACAGTTGCACGAGCCGGAAGGCCTCGCCGTCGAAGTTCCAGCTGCTGGTGGAGCCGCAATCGCCGATGCCGCGCCCCTTGTTGAAGTCGATCATCGTCAGCCCGTGCTCGTCGAGACCGGCATTCACCAGCCCGTCGAAGTCCGAGCCGTCCTCGCCGGGCACGAGAAACGACAGCTGGCGCACGCCCTTCTGGTCGGCGAGCCAGTATTCGGTGCCCGAATTGTAGGCCGCCGCAAAGGAGCAGATGCCGAAGATGCGCGCGCCGTTCGCCGCCTCGTAGGCTTCCGGCTCGGTGCTCTCGCCGCAATCCTCGCCGGGCTTGGGAATGCCTTCGGGAAGCGCGGGAACGGGGTCGAGCCCGGTCAGCTTGAGAGCCCGCACCGGCGCGGGCGACGGCGCGGCGGGCACGGCCTCGGCCGGCTTCCCGCCCTTGGCCACCAGCGCGGTGACGCCGCCCTCGCGCCCTTGTTCGGCGTCCATGTAGCGCAGCGCCGCGCTCATGCCCTTCAGCGATACGGCGACGGGATCGCCCGTCCCGCCCTGGCGAACGCTTAAAGTTTCGCCTTTCAGGAGGGCGGCGAGGAAGGGGGCCGCGACTTGCGCGCCCACCGGGGCGACGGCGTATCCGCCGGACGCTTCGCCGGGCAGGCTCGCCACCGGCAGGGGCGTGTCCTTCGCGCCTTGGAGTTCGAGATCGAGCGGCGCGTCGGTGGCGTCCTCGTTCTCGGGCAGAAACACCACCGAAACCTCCGGCCGGGCCTCTCCCCCGGCGCCGCGCAGCACCTTGAGATAGGCGACGGCGGCGCCGTCCTCGGGGGGCAAGCCGAGCGCCGTGCAGCCCTTCAGGTTGCTGCAGCCGACCGTCCAGTCGCCGAACGTCTTGAGCTCGCCGACCGCCGGCTTGTCCGGCTCCGCCGCTCCCGCGGGGGCCGATGCCATGACGAAGGCGAGGAGGGGGAGGCTTAGGCGTCGCATGAAGGGCTCCGGTGAGGTGGGCCCCAGCTTCGAACCGGAGCCTGTCACCCATCCTAGTTCGCGGGCGGCGCCTTGCCCATTCCCCCCACACGCCGAAGGGCAGGTGGCGCGAGGGCTCCCGTTCCTGGAAGGGCGGATCAGCCCTTGCGCCCGAGCGCGTCCAGGCGGGCGAGGTGCGCCTCGGACAGCTGCAAGGCCGCGGCCGCGACGTTTTCGCGAAGATGGCCGCGGCTCGACGTGCCGGGAATGACGAGGATGTTGGGGCTGCGTTGCAGAAGCCAGGCGAGCGCGACGCTCTGCGGACTGGTCCCTGCTTCCTGCGCCACGGCCGACAAGCCGTCCGCCTGGAACGGGGTGAAGCCGCCGAGGGGAAAATAGGGGACATAGGCGATCCCCTCCTCGGCCAGCGCGTCGATCATCGCGTCGTCCTCGCGGTGGACGAGATTGTAGTGGTTCTGCACGCAGACCACCGGGGCGATGTCGCGCGCCGCCGCCAGCTGGCGCTCCGTCACCGTGCTGACGCCGATATGGGCGAGGAGCCCTTCCTCCTGCATCCGCCGCATGGCGCGCATCGGCGTTTCGATGTCGTCCTCCGGGCCGCCCATGCGCAGGTTGACGATCGACATCTGGTCTAGACCGAGGCGCGAGAGATTGTCTTCCACCGAGCGGCGCAGGAAGTCCGCGTCGCGCCGCAGGATCCACTCGCCCGTCTCGTTGCGCCAGGCGCCGATCTTGGTCACCAGGGTGAGCGCGGCGGGATAGGGGTGGAGCGCCTCGCGGATCAGCCGGTTGGTGACGTGCGGCCCGTAGAAGTCGCTGGTGTCGATATGGTCGATGTCGAGGCTCAGGGCTTCGCGGAGCACGGCGCGCGCCTCGTCCGGGTCGCGCGGCTCGCCGAAGACGTGCGGGCCGGCAAGCTGCATCGCGCCGTAGCCCATGCGGTTCACCGAAATGTCGGTTCCGGGAAAGGTGAAGCGGCCGGCGGCCGTGGCGGAAAGGGTGATGCCGGACATGCTAGGGGCTCCTTGATGCGTTCGGGTCCACCCAACATCGCCGTTCGCCACGGAATTGATAATCCGGCTCGCGGCGAATAGGCTGTTCGGTATGGCGAACAATGACGCTCCGGACTCGCTCGACGATCTGCGCGCCTTTCTGGCCGTCCTGGAGGCGGGCGGGTTTCGCTCGGGCGCCCGCCGGCTCGGCCTGTCGCCGTCCACTGTCAGCGAGACGATCGGACGGCTGGAAGGGCGGCTCGGCGTTCCCCTGTTCAACCGGACGACGCGCAGCGTCACGCCGACCGAGGCCGGGCGCATCCTGGCATCGCGTCTCGGCCCCCTTCTGGCCGAGGTCGGCGCGGCCGTGAACGAGGCGGCGAGCTCGGTGGCTGAGGTGCGCGGGCGTCTGCGTCTCAACGTGCCGGGGGCGGTGATGGTCGATATCCTCCCACCGCTGGTCGATCGCTATCTCGAACGCCACCCCGCCGTCGAGGTCGAGATCGTGGTGGAGGACCGCCTGGTCGACATGACGGCCGCCGGCTGCGACGCGGGCATTCGCTACGGCGAGCATCTCGGGCAGGACATGATCTCGGTGCCGATCGGGCCCCGAAAGCAGGAATATGCGCTGGCGGCGTCTCCAGCCTATCTCGCGCGGCGGGGCATCCCTCAGCATCCGCGCGACCTCCTCGCCCACGACTGCATTCGCCTGCGTTTTTCCGGGGCGGCCATCAGTCCTTGGGAGTTCGAACGCGGCGGGGAGGCGCTGACGCTCGACCCGCCGGCGCGCCTCGTCGTCGGCCCCGCCGGTTCGGGCGCGATGGTGAGCCATGCGCTCGCCGGGCGCGGCATCCTCTGCACCTTCCGCAACTGGCTCGATCCGCATTTCGAAAGCGGCGCCCTCGTGCCGCTCCTGCCCGACTGGTGGCCGCGCTTCGACGGGCCGCGGCTCTACTTTTCCAGCCGCTTCATGCCCGCGACCCTGCGCGCCTTTCTCGATCTCGTCGCGCAGGAGCGGGCCTCCGCCGACAAGCGTTGACGGCCGATCGGATCGGGAGCAGGCTACCGGTCCGAAAGGGACGTCTCGTTCGGCCACGGGCCGGGTGATCGGTGCGGGCCGGGGAGGCCGGCGCCCTTTCATGACGCCGAAAAACCCGTGTGGGAGCGCGGTCGGCGGCTTGGAAGACGTCCCCGCAAGCCGTGTTCTCTGGGAGGAACCACAGCATGTACCAGCAAGCCATCGATCAGGTTTCCAAGAAGGTCCTGATCCGCGAGCGCTACGACAACTTCATCGGCGGCCAATGGGTCGCGCCGACGGACGGGCGCTATTTCGACAATCCGAGCCCAGTCACCGGCCAGACGCTCTGCCATGTCGCCCGTTCCTCGGCCGCCGACATCGAGCTGGCGCTCGACGCCGCTCACAAGGCGCGCGAGAAATGGGGCAAGACGCCGCCCGCCGAGCGCGCCAAGCTCCTCAACCGCATCGCCGACCGGCTGGAGGAGAACCTCGACCTCCTCGCCATGGTCGAGACGCTCGATAACGGCAAGCCGATCCGCGAAACGACCCATGCCGACATGCCGCTCGGCGTCGACCACTTCCGATACTTCGCCGGCTGCCTGCGGGCGCAGGAAGGCTCGATCTCGGAGATCGACGCGGATACGGTCGCCTACCACTTCCACGAGCCGCTCGGCGTCGTCGGTCAGATCATCCCGTGGAACTTCCCGCTCCTGATGGCCATCTGGAAGCTGGCCCCCGCGCTCGCGGCCGGCAACTGCGTGGTCCTGAAGCCCGCCGAGCAGACGCCGCTCTCCATCATGGTCTTCGCCGAGCTCGTCGCCGACATCCTGCCGGACGGCGTTCTCAACGTCGTCAACGGCTTTGGCCTCGAGGCCGGCAAGCCCCTCGCCCAGTCGAAGCGCATCGCCAAGATCGCCTTCACCGGCGAGACGACCACCGGCCGCCTCATCATGCAGTACGCATCGGAAAACCTCATTCCGGTGACGCTGGAGCTCGGCGGCAAGTCGCCCAACATCTTCTTCGCCGACGTGGCGTCGGAGGACGACGACTTCCTCGACAAGGCGCTGGAAGGGTTCGCGATGTTCGCGCTCAACCAGGGCGAGGTCTGCACCTGTCCGAGCCGCGCGCTGGTGCATGAGTCCATCTACGATCGCTTCATGGAAAAAGCGGTCGCCCGCGTGAAGGCAATCAAGCAGGGCCATCCGCTCGACCCCACGACGATGCTCGGCGCGCAGGCCTCCAACGAGCAGATGGAGAAGATCCTCTCCTATTTCGACATCGGCCGTCAGGAAGGCGCCGAAGTGCTGACGGGGGGCAAGCGGGCCGATCTCGGCGGCGAGCTTTCGGGCGGCTACTATATCGAGCCGACGATCTTCGCCGGCCACAACAAGATGCGCGTCTTCCAGGAGGAGATCTTCGGCCCGGTCGTGTCGGTGACGAAGTTCAAGGACGACGAGGACGCGCTTCGTATCGCCAACGACACGCTCTACGGCCTCGGCGCCGGCATCTGGACGCGCAACGGCACGCGCGCCTACCGCTTCGGGCGCGCCATCCAGGCGGGGCGCGTCTGGACCAACTGCTACCACGCCTATCCCGCGCATGCGGCGTTCGGCGGCTACAAGCAGTCCGGCATCGGGCGCGAAACCCACAAGATGATGCTCGACCACTACCAGCAGACCAAGAACATGCTGGTGAGCTACAGCCCCAAGGCGCTCGGCTTCTTCTGAGCGAACGCGAAAGAGCATGGCGGGTCGCGACCCGCCATGCCGTCTTCCCAAGAGGGACTCCCCATCATGGACAAGGTCACCGCGACCCCGGAAGCCATGGCCTTCCTCGCCGAGATCGTCGCCGACCACGGCCCCGTCCTGTTCCATCAGTCGGGCGGCTGCTGCGACGGCTCCTCGCCCATGTGCTATCCGCGCGGCGAGTTCCGCATCGGGGAGGGGGACGTTCTCCTCGGCAAGCTTGCGGATGAGACGCCCGTTTATATCGGTGGCGCCCAGTTCGAGGTGTGGAAGCACACCGACCTCATCCTCGACGTCGTGCCGGGGCGCGGCGGCATGTTCTCGCTCGACAACGGGCGCGAACGGCGCTTCCTGACGCGCTCCACCGTCTGCGCGCCGGCGACCGGCGGCGCTTGATAGAAAACCTCGATCACTAACAACGTCATCCGTCTTGACGGCGATGCTGGAACGGCCGATCGCATCGCAGCATGACGACTGTTTTCATCGGCAAGAAATCGGCGGCGGCCGGCGGTTGGGGCGCTTTGAAAAGCTGCGGCAAGCGGCTGATGCAAAGCGGCTCGCCGCTCGCCGGCGCGCGCGCGCTCCTCAAGGCCAACCAGCCCGACGGGTTCGACTGTCCGGGTTGCGCTTGGGGCGATCCGGAGCACGGCTCTTCCTTCGAGTTCTGCGAGAACGGCGTGAAGGCGGTGGCCTGGGAGGCGACCGAAAAACGCGCGACGCCCGACCTCTTCGCCCGCCACACCGTGACGGAGTTGAAGCAGCAGAGCGACTACGAGATCGAGCTGAACGGGCGCCTGACGCACCCGCTTCGCTACGACCGCGGGAGCGACCGCTATCTGCCCGTGGAATGGGCCGATGCGTTCCGCGAGATCGGCGCGATCCTGCGTGGTCTCGACAGCCCGAACCGCGCCGAGTTCTACACCTCGGGCCGCGCCTCCAACGAGGCGGCCTATCTCTACCAGCTCTTCGTGCGCCTCTTCGGCACCAACAACTTCCCCGACTGCTCCAACATGTGCCACGAGGCGAGCGGCGTGGCACTCCGCCAGGCGATCGGGGTCGGCAAGGGCACGGTGCTCCTGGAGGACTTCGAGCGGGCCGACGCCGTCTTCGTGATCGGCCAGAATCCCGGCACCAACCACCCGCGCATGCTGGGCGACCTGCGCCGCGCGGCGATGCGTGGGGCGCGGCTCGCCGTGTTCAATCCGGTGCGCGAAAAAGGGCTGGAGCGCTTCGCCGATCCGCAGGCCAAGATCGAGATGATCCGCGGCGGCTCCCAGGCGATCGCCAGCCACTACTACCAGCCGCGTCTCGGCGGCGACATGGCGGCCGTGCGCGGCATGGCGAAGGCGGTGCTGGCCGCGGAGGACGCGGCGAAGGCCGAGGACCGTCCGGCGATCATCGACCATGCGTTCCTCGCCGAGCATTGCGCGGACTTCGACGCGTACCGCGCGGCGGTGGACGCCACCACCTGGGAGGAGATCGAGGACCAGTCGGGGCTGACGCGCGCCCAGATCGAGGAGGCGGCCGGCGTCTACATGGGCGCCGAGCGCGTCATCTGCACCTGGGCGATGGGCGTCACCCAGCATCTCCATTCGGTGGCGACGATCCGCGAGATCGCGAACTTCATGTTCCTGCGCGGGAACATCGGCCGCCCCGGCGCCGGCCTCTGCCCCGTGCGCGGCCATTCCAACGTGCAAGGCGATCGCACGGTCGGTATCAACGAGAATCCGCCGGCAGCCTTCCTCGATGCCTTGGAGGCGCGCTTCGGCACGCCCATGCCGCGCGAGCCCGGCCACAACGTGCTGGCCGCCATCGGCGCGATGCTGGACGGCACGGCTGAGGTCTTCGTCGGCCTCGGCGGCAACTTCGCGCGCGCGACGCCCGACAGCGCGCTCGTGGCGGAGGCGTTGGCGCGCCAGAAGCTGACCGTCCACATCGCCACCAAGCCCAACCATTCGCACCTGATGCCGGGCGAGGCGAGCTTCATCCTGCCCTGCCTCGGGCGCACCGAGATCGACCGCAACGGCGCCGGCACTTCGCAGATCGTCAGCGTCGAGGATTCCATGAGCATGGTGCACGGGTCGGGCGGCATCAACGCCCCGGCCTCGCCCCATCTCCTGTCCGAGGTCGCGATCATCGCCGGCATGGCCGAGGCGACGCTGGGCTCGGGCACCGTCGACTGGCGGGCTCTCAGCGACGATTACGACCGCATCCGCGACCTGATCGAGGACACGATCCCCGGCTTCGAGCGCTACAACGAGCGCCTGCGCGTGCCGCGCGGCTTCCACCTGCGCAACGCGGCGGCCCACCGCGAGTGGAACACCGCGACGGGCAAGGCGACCTTCGGCGGCGAGGCGCTGCCGGCAGAGACCGTCCACCAGCGCGCGGCCCGCAACGCGCACCTCTTCGCGCTCCAGACCTTCCGCTCGCACGACCAGTACAACACCACGGTCTACGGCCTCGACGACCGCTATCGCGGCGTCTACGGCGAGCGAAACGTCGTGTTCGTCCACCCCGACGACCTGAAGAGCTTCGGTGCCTCCGCCGGGGATCTCGTGGATGTCGTCGGCGAGTTCGACGACGGCGTCGAGCGCATCGCCCCGGCCTTCCGCTTCGTGCCCTACGACATCCCGCGCGGGAGCGTCGCCGGCTACTATCCCGAGCTCAACGTCCTCGTGCCGCTGGGCTCGGCGGGCGTCGAGAGCGACACGCCGACCTCGAAGTCGGTCATGGTCTCGTTCCGCCGGCGCGAGGCCGCTTGAGCGAGGCAGACCCCGCCGCCGAGCTCGAAGCCCTGGTGGCCCGCGTTGCGGAGGCGCAGCCGAGCCTGTCCCCGATCGCGGCGGCGGTTCTGGCCGCGATCCATCTCGGCCTTGCCGCCGACAGCCGAAGCTTCGCCAACCGGCTGGGGCTCGCCCATGCGCTCGCGCTTCGCGAGGTCGGGGCGCTGACGGAAGCGGGTTATCTCCGCATCGAGCGACGGGACGCGAAGACGATGCGCGTCTTCTATGCGCTGGAGCCGGACGGCGTCGGGCTTCTGGAACGCGCGGCGGCGACTTGAGGAGCGGAGCCGGTCCTCAACCGCCCGTCCTTCCCGCGACTGCCGCCTCGATCGCGGCGACGTCGATCTTGCCCATCGTCATCATCGCTTTGAAAGCGCGACTGGCCGGTTCGCCGCCCGCAGCCAAGGCGTCGGTCAGAACGCGCGGCGTGATTTGCCAGGACAGGCCCCAGCGATCCCTACACCACCCGCAGGCGCTCTCGCTGCCGCCGTTGTCGACGATCGCGGTCCAGTAGCGATCGGTTTCCTCCTGGGTGTCCGTCTGTATCTGGAACGAGAAGGCTTCCGAGTGTCGGAAGGCCGGGCCGCCGTTCAAGCCAAGGCAGGGAATGCCGGCCACCGTGAATTCCACGGTCAGGACGTCGCCCGCTTTGCCGGCGGGATAATCGCCGGGTGCGCGATGAACGGCGCCGACGAAGCTATCGGGAAACGTGTCGGCATAAAAATGGGCGGCCGCCTCCGCTTCCCCTTCGAACCAGAGACAGATCGTGTTCTTGGCCATCTCGCCTTCCTCCCTGTTGAGGGGAAAGGGTCCGCCTTTCGGCGAACCCTGGCAAGCTCCGGTCTAGAACTTGGCCGTCATCGGATCGGGGCCGATCCGCCCCTCCGCCGAATCCAGGGCGGCGATGGCCGACAGGTCTTCCTCGTCGAGGCGGAAGTCGAAGACGGCGATGTTTTCCCGGATGCGGCTCGGCGTCACCGATTTCGGAATCACCACGAGCCCGTTGTCGACGTGCCAGCGGATGATGACCTGCGCCGGCGTCTTGCCGTGCTTTTGCGCGATGCGGGCGATGGCGGGGTCGGACAGGAGCTGCCCCTGCCCGAGCGGGCTCCAGGACTGGGTGGCGATGCCGCGCGCCTCGTGGGCGGCGCGCAGGTCCCGCTGCTGGAAGCGCGGGTGAAGCTCGATCTGGTTGAGAACCGGCGTGACGCCGGTTTCCCCGATCAGGCGGTCGAGATGCTCGGCGGTGAAGTTCGACACGCCGATCGAACGCGCGCGCCCTTCCTCGCGAAGCCGGATGAAGGCCTTCCAGGTGTCGACATAGGCCTCGCGTGCCGGCGAGGGCCAGTGGATGAGGTAAAGATCGACATGATCGAGGCCAAGGCGGTTCAGGCTTTCGTCGAAGGCTCGCAGCGTCCGGTCGAAGCCCTGGTTCTCGTTCCAGAGCTTGGTGGTGACGAAGACGTCGCCCCGCGTGACGCCCGATTGGGCAAGGCCCCGGCCGACGCCGCGCTCGTTCTCGTAGATCGCGGCCGTGTCGACATGGGTGTAGCCGGCCTTGAGGGCTTCCGCGACCGATTGCGTCGCCGTCTCGTCCGGCACCTGCCAGACGCCGAGCCCGACCTGCGGAATGGCGCGGCCGTCGTTGAGGGTGATCGAGGTTTGCTGGGACATGGGATCGAGAGTCTCCGATGGTTCGGGCGACAAGTCGGGCGCGGGCGCCAAAAGTCGAGCGAGCCGAAACGCCGCCCGTCGTGGAAACGGCCGGAGATCGCCTCCGGCCGTGGGTCGCGTCCTGTACGGGAACGGCGCGTCAGCCGAGGTGGAACACGACCTTCGTGCAGCCGTCCTTCTTCTCCTTGAAGGCCTTGTAGAGGTCGGGTCCTTCCGCGAGGTCGGTGCTGTGGTGGCTGACCACCGAGCGCATGTCGATCTTCCCCTCTTGGATGAGCTTCGTCAGCGGCTCGAGATAGCGCTTCACGTGCGTCTGGCCGGAGCGCATCGTCAGGCCCTTCTGGACGATCTGGCCCATGTTGATCGACAAGGGCCCGCCGTAGACGCCCGGAACCGACACGACGCCGCCGGGGCGCACGGCCTTGATCGCCTGTGTCAGCACGAACTCGCGCTCCACCGGCGCGACCTTTTCCTTGATCGCCGAGATGAGGCCGCCCTGGCCGTGCCCGGCATCGGCCTCCATGCCGACGCAGTCGATCACCGCATCGGCGCCCTGGCCGCCCGTGATCTCCTTGATGCGCTCGAAGACATCCTCCTTCGCGAAGTCGATGATGTCGGTGGCACCGGCCTTGCGGGCGAGCGCGATGCGCTCCGGCACGGTTTCGATGACGATGATGCGCTCGGCGCCGAGCACCTTGGCGGACTGGATGGCGAAGTAGCCGACCGGACCCGCACCCCAGATGGCGACCGTCTCGCCGCCCTTCAGCTCGCACTGCTCCACGCCCTGGTAGCCGGTCGGGAAGATGTCGGTCAGAAACAGCGCGTCGTCGTCGCTCATGCCGTCCGGCACCACCATCGGCCCGACATCGGCCATGGGCACGCGCACGTATTCCGCCTGGCCGCCGGCATAGCCGCCGGTGAGGTGCGAGTAGCCGAAGAGGCCCGCCGTCGGATAACCGAACTGCTCGGCCGCCATCTGGCCGTTGCGGTTGGAGCGCTGGCAGACGGAATAAAGGCCCATCTTGCACATGCGGCATTCGCCGCAATTGATGTTGAAGGGCACCACGATGCGGTCGCCCTTCTTGAGCTTGTGATTGGCCGAGCCGACCTCGACCACCTCGCCCATGAACTCGTGGCCGAGAACGTCGCCGCTTTCCATCGTCGGCATCAGCCCGTCCATCAGGTGGAGGTCGGAGCCGCAGATGGCGCAGCTCGTGACCTTGATGATGACGTCGCGTGCGTCCTCGATCTTCGGGTCGTCCACCGTGTCGCAGCGGATGTCGTTGGTGCCGTGCCAGCAAAGCGCTTTCATGGATGTTTCCCCGTATCCGGATATTGGGTGCGGCAACGGCGAAACCCGTCCTGCCACGTTTGAGGGGCAAGTTCGGGAATGGAAGGCTTGTTCCATGGGCCGAGATTGCCCGGAGGTCTCAAACCATACCCGGCCAACGATCCGGACGGGGCCGGGCGGGTCACGCCTCGCCCGAATGTGCCCTCAAGGCGCCGGCCACCGCGTCCAGCCATGCGGCGACGGCCTCGGCGCCCGGATCCGGGATGCCGAGGACGCGGCTGCCGAGATAGCTGGACCGCCCGCGGCGCGGGGGAATGCGAGCGGTGGCCTCGGCGCCCGCCTGCGCGGCCCCGGCGGCGTCGGAAAGGTCGGCCCCGCCGGCCAGGCGTTCGGCGGCCGGAAGCAGGGCGTCGAGCATGGTGCGGTCGCCCTGCCTGGCGTCGCCGATCTCGGCGATCGCCTGCGCGCCGCCTTGAAAGGCCTCGGCCCAGTCCTTGACGGAGGGAGCGGTGCGCCCCTCCAGCGTGTTGGCCGCCCGCAGGAGCCCCGCCGCATAGAGCGCCCCGGACGTGCCGCCGACGGTGCGGCGCATCGTGGCGGAAAGAGCGCGCAGCACCGAAGCGGGCGATCGGTCGCGGTAGCCTTCGATTTCGGCGAGCACGGCCTCGGCGCCGCGCGCGAGGTTGGCGCCGAGATCCCCGTCGCCGACCTGCCGGTCGAGGTCCGTCAATCGGCTCTCCTCCGCCACCAGCCGCTCGGCCGCCGCGCGGATCGCGGCGACGACGGCCGGATTGGGAGCGGCGGGCTCGGGCGCGCCGGCCGCCTCGCGGGGCACTTCCACGAGCGGCAGGTCCACCCTCGGCCTCACGCCCTTGCCCGGCCAAGGCGGCGCCGAGGCCGGGGCGTCGAGCGCCGAGAGGAGGTCATCGTCGAGCCGCAGGACGGAAACCGAGCACCCGGCCATCTCGATCGCAGTGAGAAAGGTGCCCGTCCATAGGCGCTCGACGCGCACGCCGCGCGCGTCCGCCGCCTTGAGCGCGGCGCGCGCCACGAGGTCCATCTCCATGGCGGGCGTTCCGCCGAGATTGTTGGCGAGAAGCGCGACGGGTTGGCCCTCGCGCACGTCGAGCCCGTCCAGCACCCGGTTCAGCAGAAGCGCGACCAGATCGTCCACGGGGCGCCAGGCGACGCGCTCGACGCCCGCCTCGCCGTGGATGCCGAGGCCGAGCTCGATCTCGTCCTCGCCCAGCGTGAAGCTGGGCTTGCCCGCCGCCGGCACGGTGCAGGGTGACAGGGCGACGCCCATCGTGCCGACCGCCGCGATCGCGCGCTCGGCCTCCCGCTTCACGTGCGCCAGCGTCCGGCCCGCGGCGGCCGCCGCACCCGCGACCTTATGGACGAGCACCGTTCCGGCGATGCCCCGGCGGCCGGCATTGTCGCCGCTCGCATCGATCGACATGTCGTCGGCCACCACCACCATCTCGACGAGCAATCCCTCGCCCCGGGCGATCTCGGCGGCAAGGCCGAAGTTCAAACGGTCGCCGGTGTAGTTCTTGACGATCAGGAGCGTGCCCGCCGGTCCCGTGACGGCGCGGATGGCGGCCAGCACGGCGTCGGTCGAGGGCGAGGTGAAGACGTCGCCGCATACGGCCGCCGTCAGCATTCCCTCGCCGACATAGCCGGCATGGGCGGGCTCGTGGCCCGAGCCGCCGCCCGAGACGATCGCGACCCTTCCCGCGCCTTTCAGCGTCTCGATATCGTCCCGCACCACCACCCTTTGCCCGGCGAGGATGGCGAGCCCCTCGCGAGAGCGCACCAACCCTTCGATCATCTCGTCGACCACGGCCGAGGGATCGTTGATCAGCTTCTTCATGGGTTGAGTTCCTTCGGCGATGGGTGGGAACGAGATGCGGGTTGAGCGACTAGCGCAGACGGCCGCCGGCGCCTTCGGCCAGAGTGCGAAGGATCAGGGCGCAGGAGGTGGCGCCGGCGTCGAGAACCCCGCGCGAGCGCTCGCCGAGCCGGCTCGCCCGTCCGACCCGCGCCACGAGGTCGATCGTCGTGTCGCGGCCCCGTTCGGCGCCCGTCGCCAGCGCGTCCAAAGCCTGCGCGAACGAATGCCCTTCGGCGATCGCGGCGTCGAAGGCCTCCAGCGCCGGCACGAACGCGTCGACCAGGGTCTTGTCGCCGACCTTCGCTTCGCCGATCGACTGGACGCCTTCCAGACCCTTGCCGAGCATGGCGGAAAAGGCGGGCGCGTCGATCTCGTCCCGGCCCTCGATGCTTTCCGCGAACTCGGTGAACATCATGCCGTAGAGCGGACCCATGGAGCCGCCGATCTCGCCCATCAGCACCTCGCCGAGCGTCGCGAAGGCTTCGGCCAGGGTCGTGTCGCGTCCGCGCAGCCGATCGGCCGCCATGCCGAAGCCCTTGGCCATGTTGACGCCATGGTCGCCGTCGCCGATCCGCCCGTCGATCTCCGACAGATAGGCCTTGTTCTCCGCGATCCGGTCGGCCATCGAGAGGACGATCTCGCCGCTGCCGGCATTGGAAAAGCTGGTCATGGCAGGGCTCCCGTCAGGCGCGAAGGCCGGGCGCGTGCGCCTCGGCGTCCAGAAGGCGCTTCAGCTCGTCGTCGAGCGCGAGAACGCTCAAGGTCGCGCCCACCATCTCCAGCGAAGTGAAGTAGTTGCCGACATAGGTGCGATAAACGACGAGCCCGCGTCCCGCGATCTCCGCCTCGATCGTGTCGTTCAGGATGTAGAGTTCGTTCAGCGGCGTCGCGCCGAGACCGGAAACGAGAACCGCGACCTCGGTGCCTTCGGGCAGCGCGTGGTCGTCGAGGACGATGCGCGCCATGTCGCGCGCCACCTCGGCAGCGGTCTTGAGAGGCTCCACGCGGATGCCCGGCTCGCCGTGATGGCCGATGCCGACCTCCATCGTGCCCGCCTCGATCCGGAAGTTCGGGTGGCCGACGGCCGGCAAGGTGCAGGGGCCGAGGCCGATGCCGACCGAGCGGCAGTTGTCGATCGCCCGCTGCGCGGTGGCGCGCACCTCCTCGAGGGTCGCGCCCTCAGTGGCTTTCGCCCCGCCGATCTTCCATAGGAAGATCTCGCCGGCGACGCCCCGGCGCTTTTCGCGCTCGCCCGGCGGCGCCGAGCATACGTCGTCGTTGGCCACCACCACGGCCACGTCGATGCCGTCCTTGGCCGCGAGCTTCGTGGCCATCTTCACGTTCATGTTGTCGCCGGCATAGTTGCCGTAGAGGCAGACGACGCCCGCGCCCCCGTCGGCTTCGCGGATCGCGTCGTGGAAGCTCTTGGCGGTGGGCGAGGAAAACAGCTCACCCACCGCCACCGCGTCCACGAGGCCGCGGCCGGCATAGCCGATGAAGGCCGGCTCGTGGCCCGAGCCGCCCCCGGTCACGACGCCGACGCGGCCCGGTTCGGGCGCCGCGCGCGAGACCACGACGCGTCGATTGCGCTCGGACAAGCGCACGAGATCGGCGTGCGCCTTGACGAAACCGCGGACCGTGTCGTCCACCACCTCGTCCGGATCGTTGATGAAACGCTGCATGGAACTCTCCCGAAGGACACTCAGAGGATGGTGTAGCCGCCGTCGACCAGAAGGTCGGCACCGTTGATCATGTCGGCCCCGCTGGAAGCGAGAAACACCGCGGCGGCAGCGATTTCTTCCGGATGGGCGAAGCGCCCGGCGGGGATGCGCTTCTTCGCCGCCTCGCCCTTCTCCCCGCTCCAGGCCTGCCGGCCGAGTTCGGTGAGCACCACCGTAGGGGAGATCGTGTTGGCGCGGATGCCGTGGCGGCCCCATTCGGCGGCCAGCGTCTTGGTGAGGCCGATGACGCCGAACTTGGAGGCGCAATAGGCGGCATGCTCCTCGATCGCGACCGTGCCGGCCTGCGAGGCGAGGTTGACGATCCGCCCGCCGCCGCTCGCGATCATCAGCCGGCCGACGGCCTGGCACACCAGGAACGTGCCCCTGAGGTTGATCGCGATCGTCCGGTCCCACGCGTCGAGCGAGAGCGTCTCGGCCGGCGCCAGCGCGACGATGCCGGCGCTGTTGACGAGGATGTCGATGCGCCCGAACGCCGAGTGCGCGGCCGCCACCGCCTCGTCAACGCAAGCCTTGTCGGCGACGTCGCAGCGAAAGGCGCGCGCGCCGCGCCCGATCTCGCGCGCCTGGGCGTCGGCGGCTTCCCGCTGGATGTCGAACAGGGCCAGGCTCGCGCCCTTGCGCGCGAAAGCCGAGGCGATGGCCGCTCCGATCCCCGAGCCGCCGCCCGTCACCACGGCAACCTTGCCTGCCAGCGAGAAGTCGAGATCCACCTCGGGTGCCGCATCGCTCATTCTCTCGGGTCCTTTCATGCCAACGCCGCCCCCGGCGGCGGTTCGGGAAAACGGAGGGAAGGGGCATGGGTCAAGCGGGAGAAATCGCGCGGCCGGGCGCCGATCGCCCGTCCTTCCGCCTCGACGAGCCGCCGAACGGATCGCGCGGCCTCGGGCGCTGGGCAAAGCGTTGTGGACATCCCTCGTTCCTCCCGAAGCCCCCGCATCCCCCAGGGCTTCCGAACGGAGGCGGCACGTCCCGCACCCGTCCTCGACCTTCTTGGTGGAAGCGGGGCCTTTTATCAACACCGGGAGGGCGACGATCGCGCCTCGTTCGTTCGAAGAAGGATTGTCAACCTTCGATGGCTAAGGTCGCCCGGTCGCATGCGTCCCGGGAACGACACCGATCGCAGGAAGAGGCGGCCGGAGGACATTCCATGACGACCGGACAGGCGGCGGTGAAGCGACCGCTCTGGGTTTCCATCACCGCGTGCGGCTTTGCGGCCGTGCTGTTCGCCAGCGGCGCCATCGGTGGCCTGGCCTGGTATCGCCAGACGCAGATGAGCCAGGACACCGTCCAGAGCGAGCTGCGCAACGACCTTGGCTTCGTGATGGGCGACATCGAGGCGCAGAAGCGCGCGGCCTCGGCCCTGGCACTGGCGCTGGCGGGCGAGCCGGAAACCGCGGGTCTCATCGAGGCCGGGCAGCGCGATGCGATCGTCGCCCGCTATGCCGCCAGCCTGCCGCAGATCGTCCAGAGCGGATCGCTTCAGCTGATCAGCTTCGTCGACCGCGACACCAACGTGATCGCCCGTATCCACACGCCCGACAAGTTCGGCGACCAGATGAAGGGCCGGCGCAAGACGGTGGAAACCGCGCTGCGAGACGGCAAGCTGACGGTCGGTATCGAGCCGGGCCGCACGGCGGTCAGCGTCTTCGCCAGCGCTCCCGTCCTGCAGGGCGGGGCGGCCGTGGGCGTCGTGGATGTCGGCACCACGCTGACCAAGGACTATTTCACGCGTCTGGCGAAGGCCGTCGACGGCGCGCTGACGGTGCAGGTCCTGGCGGACGGCCAGTTTCAGACCCAGGCTTCGACATCGGATTCGGGGGGCCTCCTCCGACCGGAAGAACTCCAGGACGTCCTCGACGGCCGACCCGTGGAGCGCGTCGCGAGCGTCGGGGGCGTCGACTACGCCGTCACCGGCGTCGTCCTGGCCGACTTTTCCGGCGCGAAGATCGGCGTCCTGGAGCTGGCGTCCGACGTGACGCCGATCCTCGTAGCTGCCCGCTCGGCCGCCTGGACTATGCTGGTCTGCACGGTCGCGATCTCGGCCCTGGCGCTGATCGGCTTCATGCTCTTCGCGCGCCGTCTGGGCGTCGCGATCCAGACGCTGACCGGCACGATGGGCCGGTTGGCCGCGGGCGATCTCACCGCCAGCGTCGAGGGGCGCCAGCGCTCCGACGAGATCGGCGCGATGGCGGGCGCCGTCGAGGTGTTCAAGCAGGCCGCGCTCGAAAAGGTGCGGCTGGAGGAGGAGGCCCTCGCGCTTCGCGAGCGCCAGCGCCTGGAGGACGCGCGCCTGGCGGAGGCGGAGAAGGCGAAGTCGGACGAGCTGACCGGCTTCGTGCGTGACATCGAGGTCGGGTTCGAGGCGCTGGCCGAGGGCGACCTGACCGTGCGCATGGAGCGCAGCGTCGCCCCCGCCTACGAGCCGATCCGAGCCCGCTTCAACCAGACCGTGGTGGCGCTGGAGGAAACCATGGGCGGGGTGATGACGGGCGTGTCCTCGATCCGCAACGGGCTCGGCGAAATCAACATCGCGTCCAACGACCTCGCCCAGCGCACCGAGCAGCAGGCCGCGAGCCTGGAGGAGACCGTGGCCGCGCTTGCCGAGGTGACGCGCGCCGTGCATCAGACGGCCGAAGGCGCCGGCCGGGTGCAGAAGACGGCAGAACTGACGCAGAAGAGCGCGGAGAAGGGCGGCCGGATCGTCGCCGACGCGGTGACGGCGATGAGCGCCATCGAGAAGTCGTCCGACGAGATCGGAAAGATCATCGGGGTGATCGACGAGATCGCCTTCCAGACCAACCTCCTCGCCTTGAACGCGGGCGTCGAGGCGGCGCGCGCCGGCGAAGCGGGACGCGGCTTCGCGGTGGTAGCGCAAGAGGTGCGCGGCCTTGCCCAGCGCTCGGCGGAAGCCGCCAAGGAGATCAAGGAGCTGATCTCGACCTCCTCGGTCCAGGTCGGGCAGGGGGTTCAGCTGGTGACGGCCTCGGGCCGGAGCCTCGAGGAGATCGTCGCCCAGGTCGCCACCATGTCGGCGGAAGTCTCGGACATCGCCCGCAGCGCGCGCGAGCAGGCGATGAGCCTGAAGGAGGTCTCGACCGCCGCCGACCAGATGGACAAGGTGACCCAGCAGAACGCGGCGATGGTGGAACAGGCGACCGCCGCCGCGCAGACGCTCGCGGACGAGACCGACCAGCTTGCCGCGCTGATCACGCGCTTCAAGCTGGCGACCACGGCGCGGCACGAAGCGCAGGCGCGGCGCGTCGAAGCCAGAAGGGCGCCGACGCCCAAATCCTTCTCCGCCCCGCGCGCCGCGGCGTCGAGCCCGCCGGTGGCCCAACTGAGGGTGACGGGAAGCAATGTCGCGCCCGCAGCCGATAGCTGGGAGGAGTTCTGAACTTTTCAGCGGGCGCGCCGACCGTCTTCGTCGGCGCGCCGTGCCTCATGTTCCTTCCGGGATGCGGCGCGTCGACCGGTCGGAGCCCGGGGTCGGACGATCGCGTGCCCGGCCCGTGACGCATCGATGGGAGGCCGGGCGCCTCGCTTTCGAGCGGCTCTAGCGTTCAATCACGAGGTCGCTGGTCGGCTTGGAGCAGCACAGAAGAACCATGCCGGCGTCGATCTCGCGCTGGCGGATGCCGCCTTGGTGCGCCATTTCGAGCGTGCCCGACACCTTCTTCGACTTGCAGGTGCCGCACAGGCCCTTGGCGCAGGAGGAGGGCAGGCGCATGCCGGCCCGCTTGGCCGCTTCCAGCACCGTCATGTCGGCGGGCACCTCGATGGTGCGCCGCGTCTTGGTGAACTCCACCCGATAGGTCTTGACCGCCGCCTCGGCCTCGAGCTGGGTCTCGGCCTCCATCGCCTCGGCCTTTTCTTCGACGGCAAGGGCACTGAAGTCGAAGCTTTCGTCGTGGTGCCGGCGCATGTCGAAGCCGGCCTCCGCCAGAAGGGCGCGCACCGCCGCCATGTAGGGGGCGGGACCGCAGACGAAGACCTCGCGCTCCCGGAAGTCGGGCGCCACGAGATCGAGGATCGCGCGGGTCAGATAGCCTCGAAGGCCGCTCGACGGCGCGAGCGGGCCCACCCGCTCGACGATGGGCACGAAGCGGAACGCCTCGTCGACGCGCGCCATCGCCTCCAGCTCCTCGCGGAAGATGATGTCGGCGGGCGTGCGGGCGGAATGAACGAAGACGACGTCCTCGCCCCCGCCCAGATCCCCGAACGTGCGCGCCATCGACATCAGCGGCGTGATGCCGCTGCCGCCCGACAGGAAGAGATACTTGGGCGCGGGATGGGCGGTGGAGGTGAACTCGCCCATCGGGCCGACGGCGCGGATGCGCATCCCCGGCCGGAGGTTGTCGTGCAGCCAGTTCGATACCGGGCCGCCGGGCACGCGCTTCACGGTGAAGCTCAACCGGTCTGGCCGGGTCGGCGGCGAGGAGATCGTGTAGCAGCGATACAGCGTCTCGCCCCCGATCTCGAAGGCATAGGTCATGAACTGACCGGGCTGAAAGCGGAACCGGCCGGGGGTGGACGGTGCCAGCACGAACGTCTTGACGTCGTGGGTTTCCTGGCGGACAGCCCGGCAGACCAGCGTGTCGTCCGCCTCGCAGTCCCAAAGCGCTTCGGCCGGGGCGAAGGGGGCGGGGAGGGCGCCGTTCGGGCCGAGCCCGTTTCCTGCCATGCTCATTGGGCGAGGTGGTCCGCCATGCGGGAAATGTACCAGCGGATGAACTTCTCGACGAGCATCTCGGTGTTGGGCGAATAAGGGCCGGGCTCGTAGGCGGGGCTGGTGGCGCCCTGCTGGCACATGGCGACGAGCGCCGCGTCCTGCGCGTTGGTGGCGGTCCACACCTCGATCAGGCGTTCGATGTCGTAGTCGACGCCTTCCACCGCGTCCTTGTTGACCAGCCACTTGGTGCGCACGAGCGTGCGCTCGGCGTCGAGCGGCAGCACCGAGAAGGTGACGATGTGATCGCCGAGGAAATGGTGCCAGGAGTTCGGCTGCGTCCAGAAGGACAGGCCGCCGAGCTTGGCGTTGGCGACCGCGCCCAGCGGAATGCGGCAGGCCGCGCGCGTGTCCATCGTGTGGCTCTCGCCCTCGCCGTCGAGCGGCAGGCGCTCGGTGCGAAAGCCGGTGACACGCGTGTCGAGCTCCTCGATCTCGCGCGAGGGCAGGCCCATCGCTTCCCACTCGGCATGGCTCGCCTGGCGCAGCGCGTCGTAGCGCTGGGCGTTTTCGAGGTCGATCGGGTCGAGCTCCTCGGGCGCGAAGCCGAAGCCGTAGGCGAACAAAGGCACCGTCAGCTCGGGATGGTTCGCCTCGCAGTGGTAGCACTCGCGGTTGTTCTCGATCGTGAGCTTCCAGTTGCCCATCTCGACGAGGTCGCTCTGGTAGGCGATCTTGGTGTTGCGCACGTTGTGGGGCGCGATGTAGGGCCCCATCCGCGCGGCGATCTCGTCGAAGTCCTCCGGCGGGTTCTCCGCCAGGCACACGAAGAGGAGCCCTTCCAGCGAACGCAGGTGGACGGGCTTCAGGCCCTTGCAGGACGGGTCGAAGTCCGGCCCCATGTGGGGCGCGTGGAGAAGGCGCCCGTCGAGCCCGTAGGTCCAGGAATGGTAGCGGCAGACGAGATTGCCGACCGTGGTCTTTTCCTCGTCGATCAGGCGTGCCCCGCGGTGGCGGCACACGTTGAAGAAGGCGCGCACTTCGTTGTCGTCGTCGCGGATCAGGAGGATCGAGGCCTTGCCGATCTCCACGCTCGCCACGTCGCCGGGCTCGGGAACGTCCGGCTCCACCCCGACATAGATCCAGTGGCGGTGGAAGATCGCTTCCATGTCCGCCTCGAAGATCTCGGGCGACGTATAGAAGGGGGCCTCCAGGCTATGGCCGGCCTTGCGGCCATGAACCAAGGCTTCCAGCGAATTCAACCTATTCAGCATGGCTTGGCGTCCATCCGCGACGAGGAGGCTGGATCGAGCCTCTTCCAAGCTTGGAAGAATTCTCGTTTTCCTTTGTGCTGTCTTGAAGCGGCGCGACAGCTATTTTAGATTTTCCGACATTGTCATGTCGGGTGATGTGGTGAGCGACGGTTCGAGTCCCGAAGTATTCGGCTTCATGCTGACGGAGCGGTTCTCGATGATCGCCTTCTCGGCCGCGATCGAGCCCCTACGCCTGGCCAACCGGGTGGCCGGCAGGACGCTGTACGAGTGGACCCTCTATTCGGCCGACGGCGTGGCCGCCGAAGCGTCCAACGAGGTGCGGGTCAATGTCGACCGGTCGTTTCGCGGCGCCGTCGACATGGACGCCGTGGTGGTCTGCGCAGGCGTCGACGTGCAGCTTTCCCATCATCACGACCTGATCGCCGTGGCGCGCCGGCTGGTGAAACGCGGCGCGGCGGCCGGGGCCGTGTGCACGGGCGCCCATGTGCTGGCCAAGGCCGGGCTTCTGGCCGGCTATCGCTGCACCATCCACTGGGAGAACCGGCCGGGGCTCCAGGCGAGCTTTCCCGATCTCGAGGTCGGCGACGAATTGTTCGAGATCGACCGCGACCGCTTCACCTGCGCGGGGGGCGTGGCGGCCGCCGACATGATGCTGTCGCTGATCCGGAGCCGGCACGGCGAGGCCATGTCGCGCGGGGTCGCCGACCAGATGATCCACCACCGGATCCGCGATGCGGGCGAGCGTCAGCGGCCCGATCCTCGCGGCGGCCGGCCCGGCGTCGCGCATCCCAAGCTCCTGCGCGTGGTGGAGATGATGGAAGCCTCGATCGGTCGGCCGGTGAGCATCGAGGACTTGGCGCGCGGCGTCGCACTATCGCCGCGCCAGATGGAGCGCCTGTTTCTGGAGCATCTCGGCGTGTCGCCGAGCCGGCACTTCATCGACATCCGCCTGGAACATGCCCGCCAGCTCCTGCGCCAGACGCGTATGACCATTCTGGACGTCGCCATGGCGAGCGGCTTCAATTCGGCGTCGTATTTCTCGCAGAGCTACCTGGAGCGGTTCGGCCACAGCCCGAGAGGGGAGCGCCGGACCGCGCCCGCTTGAGGTCGCGAGCAGCCGACCAAGCGAGGGTCATTCGGCGCTCGCCAGCGCGTCGAAATCCACGATCTGCGCCTCGTGGCCGGTCGCTTCCACCACGCGAAGAAGGTCGGCGCTCGCCAGGGATACGGTGGCGGTGTTGCGCAGTGGATGGACGGTGAGGCGGGGGTGCGACAGCATCCGCTTGTCGAGAACGAGGCTGACCGCTTTCGCCTTGTCGTTAACGAGGGCGAGCGGGCTGACCGAGCCCTGAACGACGCCGAGCGCCTCCAGAAGCGTCTCCGCGCTGGCGAAGGAGAACTTCTTGGCGCCGAGGTGCGCGGCGAGCGCCTTGAGGTCGAGCCGCCGTTCGGTGGGAACGCAGATCAGCCAAAGCCCGCCCTTGGCGCCCTTCAGGAGAAGGTTCTTGGTGTGGACGCCCTCCAAGGCGCTCCAATAGGGCAAGGCCTCCTCCACGGTGTGGACGGGGGGATGTTCGATGGCTTGCGGCGCGATGGCGAGACGATCGAAAAGGGCGTCGAGTTCGCGGTTGGCTTCCGTCATGGGCTCCCTCGCATGGGTCGGCGGGTGAAGGCCGGGCGGCCCGTCGCGCAAAGGCTCTAGCCGTCGGAAGGGCCGGCGGGCAAGCGAGGCCCCCCAGTCTCCCGCCCGCCCCGCATGCGTCAGGGCGCGACCATGGCCGAAACCAGCTGGGACAGCGTCAGCGAGCCGACCCGCCCGCCCCGCTCGTCGGTGACCACCACATGTTCCCGGCCCGATGAAAGGAGGGCGGACACGGCGTTCTCGAGAAGCGTACCCCTGGACAGTTCCAGCCCTTCGGCGCAGCCCCCGGCCGCCGGCTCGGCGTCCATCACCGTCTCGATCCGGATGACCTTGCCCCGGTTCACGTGGCGCACGAAGTTCGAGATGTATTCGTCGGCGGGCGAAAGGACGATTTCCTGGCCCGTGCCTTGTTGCACCACCTCGCCGTCGCGCAGGATCGCGATCCGGTCGCCGAGGCGCAGCGCCTCGTCGAGGTCGTGGGTGATGAAGACGATGGTTTTCCGGATCTCCTTCTGGAGGTCCAGGAGGATCGACTGCATGTCCACCCGGATCAGCGGATCGAGCGCGGAGAAGGCCTCGTCCATCAGGAGGATCGGCGCGTCGTTGACGAGCGCTCGGGCCAGCCCGACGCGCTGCCGCATGCCGCCCGAGAGTTGGTGCGGATAGTGCGCCTCGAAGCCGGCGAGGCCGACGCGCCCGAGCCAGTGCCGGGCCGCCTCCACCTGCCGCGCGCGCGGCACGCCCTGGAGCTTCAGCCCGTAGACCGCGTTGTCGAGGACGTTGCGGTGCGGCAGGAGGCCGAACTGCTGGAACACCATCGCCGTCTTGTGACGACGGAACTCGCGCAACTCGCCCGGCGACATCCGGCACACGTCGACGCCAGCCACGACGACCTCTCCCGTGCTCGGGTCGATCAGGCGGTTGATATGGCGGATCAGGGTCGACTTGCCCGAGCCCGACAGGCCCATGATGACCTGGATGCGGCCGGCGGGCATGGCGATGTTGATGTCGTTGAGGCCGAGGACGTGCCCGTGCACCTCCATGATCTCCTGCTTGCTCGCGCCACGCCGGAGAAGGGGCACGATGCGCTCGGGATGCCGGCCGAAGATCTTGGACAGGCCGCGGATCTCGATCCCGTGCTCCTCGGGCGGGCGATCAGCCATGTCCCTGCTCCTTGTGGCGTTGCAGGCGCTGCCCGAAGGCCTGGCTGATCCGGTCGAAGATGATCGCGATGCCGACGATCGCGAGGCCGTTGAAGATGCCGATGGTGAAGTACTGGTTGTTGATGGCGCGCAGCACCGGCTGGCCGAGCCCCTGGACGCCGATCATGGAGGCGATCACCACCATGGCGAGCGCCATCATGATGGTCTGGTTGATGCCGGTCATGATGGTGGGCATGGCCAGCGGTAGCTGGACGTCGAAGAGCTTCTGCCAGGACGACGAGCCGAAGGCATCGGAGGCTTCCAACACCTCCCGGTCGACGAGGCGGATGCCGAGATCGGTGAGGCGGATGATCGGGGGAATGGCGTAGATGACGACGGCGATCAGGCCGGGGACGCGGCCGATGCCGAGCAGCATGACGACGGGGATGAGGTAGACGAAGCTCGGCAGCGTCTGCATCACGTCGAGGACCGGGCTGATCACGCGCCGGACGCGGGCCGACCGGGCCATGGCGATGCCGATCGGAATGCCGAGCGCCAGCGAGATGAGGGTGCACACGAGGATCATCGAGATCGTGCGCATCGTGTCCTCCCACATGTCGAAATATCCGATCAGGAGAAGGGTGGCGACGGAGCCGATGACGATCGGCCAGCGGCGGCTGGCAGCCCACGCGAGGGCGGCGACGGCCAGCACGATCACCGGCCAGGGGGTGCTCAGCATCACCCATTCGGCCCAGACCAGAAGCAGCCGCAGCGGCTCGAACAGGGCCTGGATCGGATCGCCCCAGGCGCGCGTGAAGGCGCGGAACCTGTCGTCGATCGTGGTGCGCAGGACCCGTAGGCTGTTGTCGTCGAGGTGCGGAAAGGTCCAGAGCCAGTCCATTCAGTTTCCCCTTCCCCGATGCGGGTCGCGTGGTGCATCGGCCCGGTCGGGTGCGTCCCGCCGGCCCGGCGGGGCGGACGGGACGCACCATGAATGCCGTGGGCTCAGAGCGCCGCCTCGACCTTGGCCGCGACCTCGGGCGAGACCCAGGTGCTCCAGACGTCCTTCTTGGTTTCAAGGAAGTGCTTGGCGCCGTCGTCGCCCGTGGCCTGGTTGTCGGTCATCCAGGCGAGGAGCTCGTTGACGGTCGCGTTGGACCAGGAGCGCGTGCCGAGATACGTCATCACCGGCTCGCCCGCCCGCTCGGCGAACCGGGAGGTGGTGACCGTCAGCACCTTGTCGGCCACCCATTCGTTGCGCTTGGGGTCGGGGCAGTCGGCGACGGCGTTGCAGCGCTTCCATTCGGCGTCGTCATGGGGGGCGTCGAAGCCGAGCTTCACCATCGGGTAGCGTCCCAGAATGGCGGTCGGCGCCCAGTAGTAGCCGAGCCAGCCCTGCTTGTTCTCGTAGGCGCGCGAGATCGAGCCGTCGAGACCGGCGGCCGAGCCGGTGTCGACGAGGTCGAAGCCGGCGGCCCCGGCGTCGTAGGCCTTGAAGAGCTGCGCCGTCACCACCGTGCCGCCCCAGCCCTGCGGCCCGTTGTGCACGGCGCCCTTGGCCGGATCCTCGGGAGCGGGGAAGAGGTCGGGATGCTTCAGCGCGTCGCCGATGGTCTTGATGTCGGGATGGGCGTCGGCCACGTATTTCGGGATGAACCAGCCCTGCTGGGCGCCGTCCGACAGGGCGGGACCGGGGGCCACGAGCTTGCCTTCGCTGATCCCGCGGTTGATCACCTCCGGCACGAGGTCGACCCAGCCTTCGGGTGCGATGTCGGGCTGGCCGCGCTCGGCCATCGAGGTCAGCGTCGGCACGGTGTCGCCCGAGATGACGGAGACATTGCAGCCGTAGCCGTTCTCCAGGATGAACTTGTCGAGGCTGGCGAGGACCTCGGCGCTTTGCCAGTTCATGGCTGCGATGGTGACCTCGCTGCAGTCTCCTGCCGCATGCGCGGCGGCCGAGCCGAGCGTCAGGAGACCGAAGGCGAGGCAGGTCGAATGAACGAAGCGATTCATCTGCTGTTTCCCATGGCGCAAATGACGGGAGCATCGCGGCGGCGCCGGTTTCCGGGGCTCCCCTTGGTGGTTGGCAGGCGGAACGGTCTTCTCGAAACTCCCTGGTCGGTGTGGTCCGAACTCACGTGATCGGCGTTCGCTTGATCAGTGCGCCTCATCTCACAAGTATTTTCCAAGCCTGGCAAGTCTTGGGGGCGAACCTTCCAGGTTTCACCGAATTAGCCGATGCAAACCCCATTCCTTCCGAGATCTTCGGACTCAAGAACAAAGGTGATTCGCGCGTCGTTGCAGTGCAACTGCGCTCGTTGAAGCCGCATGCGCAACGACGGGAGAGAAGGGTAATGCCGACCGTTTCTTGTCCTCATGTGACGATGCTGAAGGAAGCTTAAAGGTGTTCCAACCTCCAAATAGGACCTATGCGACATATCCGTTGTCGTTTTGAGACAGGAGCGCTTTGGCGTTGGGCAGTGAAAAGCGGCTGCCTAAAAGAAGGGCGTGGGTGCGACACTTGTGCAAAGATGCGGCGCACACAAACGTCCCCGCTACGAACCACTAGGAACGTCGCCGACATCATGAATTTTCGACAATAGATTCGGCGCGCTCGATCCCTGAAACGCGGCAGGGCAGTTGCGAGCCCCCATGAAGGGGTCGACGATCCGTGGGAGCGCGCACCGAAGCTCGAAGGATCCGGTGCGCGGCCATGCGCGCCTTCCCCGCCCTGATCGGATCAAAGCGGGGGCGAGCGCTCCGGCGTAAGGCTGCCTCAGGCGGCGAGCGCGCCGTGGGGATCGAGCACGAACTTCACCGCCGCCCCCTGGTCGAAGGTCTCGTAGCCCTTCGCGGCGTCGTCCAGCGAGATGATGCGCGCGTTGACGATGTCGGCGATCGGCAGGCGGTCGTGCAGGATCGCCTGCATGAGCTGGCGGTTGTAGCGCAGGACCGGGGTCTGGCCGGTGTGGAACGACTGCGCCTTCGCCCAGCCGAGGCCGAAACGCAGGGACAGGCTGCCTTGGCGGGCGGCGCTGTCCACCGCGCCCGGATCTTCGGTGACGTAGAGCCCGGGAATGCCGATCGAGCCGGCCGCGCGGGTGATCTCCATCATCTGGTTGAGGACGATGGCGGGCTGCTCGCCCCCCGCATGGCCGCGCGCTTCGAAGCCGACCGCGTCGATCGCGCTGTCCACTTCGTTCGAGCCGGTGACCTCGGCGATCATCTCGCCGAGATCGTCGTGCTGGCCGAGGTCGATCGGCTGGAAGCCTACCTTAGCGGCGTGGTCGAGGCGCTCCTTGTTGAAGTCGCCGACCATCACCACGGCGGCGCCCAGAATCTGCGCGGACGCGGCGGCGGCCATGCCGACCGGCCCCGCCCCCGCCACATAGACCACCGAGCCGACCCCGACCCCCGCCTTCACCGCGCCGTGGAAGCCGGTCGGCAGGATGTCGGACAGCATGGTCAGATCGCGGATCTTGGCCATGGCGCGGTCGCGGTCGGGGAAGCGCAGGAGGTTGAAGTCGGCATAGGGCACGGTGACGTAGCGCGCCTGCCCGCCGATCCAGCCGCCCATGTCGACATAGCCGTAGGCGCCGCCCGCGCGCGACGGGTTGACGGTGAGACAGACGCCCGTGTCCTGCGCCTTGCAGCAGCGGCAGCGCCCGCAGGCCACGTTGAAGGGAACCGACACGATGTCGCCGATCTCCAGCATCTCGACGTCGACGCCCTTCTCGATCACCTCGCCGGTGATCTCGTGGCCGAGGACGAGGCCGGGCTCGGCCGTGGTGCGCCCGCGCACCATGTGCTGGTCCGAGCCGCAGATATTGGTCGAGATGACCTTCAGGATGACGCCGTGCTCGATACGCCGGCCATCCGGGGCCGCGAGCTTGGCATCGTCGATATCGCGCACCTCGACCTTGCCGGGCCCGACATAGACCACGCCTCGATTGCTGCTCATGGTTTCCTCCCTTTTTGCCCTCGGCCGACGATCAGCACTCGGGCAGGTTCACCGCCAGCCCTCCCAGGCTGGTTTCCTTGAACTTCGTGTTCATGTCCTCGCCGGTCTGCCGCATCGCCTCGATGCAGTTGTCGAGCGGCATGAAATGGGACCCGTCGCCCCTGAGCGCGAGCGAGGCGGCGGCGACCGCCTTGATGGCGCCGATGCCGTTGCGCTCGATGCAGGGCACCTGGACGAGGCCGGCGACCGGGTCGCAGGTCATGCCGAGATGATGCTCGAGCGCGATCTCGGCCGCGTTCTCCACCTGCTCGGGCGTGCCGCCCAGAACGGCGCAAAGGCCGGCCGCCGCCATGGCCGCCGCCGAGCCGACCTCGCCCTGGCAGCCAGCTTCCGCGCCCGAGATCGAGGCGTTGTGTTTGATTAGGCCGCCGATCGCGGCGGCCGTCAGAAGGAAGTCGGAGACCTTCGCCCGGTCCGCACCGTGGCAATGGTCGAGATAGTAGCGCAGGACCGCCGGCACGACGCCGGCCGCTCCGTTGGTGGGCGAGGTGACGACGCGCCCGCCGGCCGCATTCTCCTCGTTCACGGCCATCGCGTAGACCCCGAGCCAGTCGGAGGTGGCATGGGGCTGCGCGATGTTGCTTTGCCGCTCGGCCAGAAGCTGCTGGTGGATCCGCCGCGCCCGGCGCCGCACCTTGAGGCCCCCCGGCAACTCGCCCTCCATCGCGAGCCCGCGCTCGATGCAGGCGTCCATCACGGCCCAGATGTGGTCGACCTCCGCCGCCACCTCGTCGCGTGAGCGGAGCCTTGTCTCGTTTTCGCGCTTCATGTCGGCGATCGACAGGCCGCTGACGCCGGCCATGCGCAGCATGTCGGCGGCGTTGCGGAAGGGAAAGGGCCAGGGCTGCTCAGGTCCGGCTGCGACGGACGCGCCCGCCGGCCGTTCGCGCTCGGCCGCCGTGACCACGAAGCCGCCGCCGATCGAATAGAAGGTTTCGGTGAGAAGCAGCTCGCCCCCCGCATCGAAGGCGGAGAAGACGAGGCCGTTGGCATGGCCAGGCAGCGGCGGCCCATAGTCGAAGACGATGTCCTCGGCCGGGTCGAAGTCGATCGGCGACAGGTCCGGCAGCCTCAAGGTGCGGGCGTGCGCGAGATCCGCGAGCTGGCGCTCCGCCGCCTCGATGTCGAGCGATGCGGGAAGCCAGCCGAGAAGACCGAGCGCCACGGCGCGGTCGGTGGCGTGGCCCTTGCCGGTGAAGGCGAGCGAGCCGTGCAGGCTGGTGCGGATGCGCGCCGCCCGATCGCGGTCCGGAAACTGCCTCAGACGTTCGAGAAACCGTGCCGCAGCCGTCATCGGCCCCATCGTGTGCGACGAGGACGGGCCGATGCCGATCTTGAAGACGTCGAAAACGCTGAGAAACACGGGATGTCGATCTCGCCTTTGGACAACGGGACTGCGGAGGGGAATGGCTCCTTTCGGGTCGGCGACAGGCGATGGCAGGCGTTCGGCGGGCCGCTCGTTCGGACGGCGTCAGAGGCCCAGTTCGAACTCGCGGCAGATGCCCGCCAGAAGATGCCAGACGTGGTCGGCGAAGGAGGGCCAGACCTCGATCCGGAACCGGTCCTCCGCTTCGCGGATGAGGATGATCTGGACCCGATCGATGAGCGTACGGCGCGCGCCCCCGACGGGCATCTCGCCCACCGGGAAGGCGATCGCCGACTGGAGGGCGGCGGCCGCTTCAGCGCCCTCGACGAGGATGCCGACCTCGCGGTGGCTGATATCGACGAGGCTGTGGATCGTCGTTTCGTAGAGCGCGGCAAAGCCCGCCTCGATCCGGTCCCGCTCCGAGCCTGGGGCGATCAGGAACCATTCGTCCGGGCCGATGCAGGCGGCCAGGCGCTCGGGCGAGCCGGCGAAATCGCCGATGCGCGCGGGCAGCTCGGCGCCCCAGACGGCGGCGACGGCGGCAAGGCTCGCCGGATCGACGCGCAGGTTGAAGCGGGCGCAGTCGTCGATCGGGCGGATGGCGACGGGCGCGCCTGCGGCGGAGGCCAGCTTGCGGCCGACGGGGGGATGATGGTTCTGATACATCTCGGCTCGGCTCCTCAGGCGCTCAGGCGCTTGTTTTCGGTGTCGAAGAACACGGTCCCCGTCACGGTGGCGCGCAGCGTCTCGTTCGGCATCGGGATATGCACGGTCTCGCCCATGCGGCCCCGGCCCCCTTCCACCACGGCGAGCGCGATCGAACGGTTCAGCGCGACGCTCCAGTAGGAGGAGGTGACGTGGCCGACCATCTTCATCGGCACCGGCTGGGCGGGATCGAGGACGATCTGAGCGCCTTCTTCCAGGATCGTCTTCGGATCCTCGGTGAGGAGGCCGACGAGCTGCTTGCGGTCGGTCTTCAGCATGTCCGGGCGGCCGAGCGAGCGCTTGCCGACGAAATCGGGCTTCGCCTTGCCGATCGCCCAGCCGAGGCCCGCGTCGTCCGGCGTCAGCGTGCCGTCCGTGTCCTGGCCGACGATGATGTAGCCCTTCTCGGCGCGCAGGACGTGCATCGTCTCCGTGCCATAGGGCGTAATGCCGTAGGTGCGGCCGGCTTCCATCAGCTTCTCCCAGATGGCGCGGCCATGGCGGGCGGGCACGTTGACCTCGTAGCCGCGCTCGCCGGTGAAGCTCATGCGGAAAAGGCGCGTCGGCACGCCGCAGATCCGGCCTTCCGCGATCGACATGTGCGGGAAGGCCTCTTCCGACAGGTCGATGCCCTCGACCAGCGGCGCCAAGAGATTGCGGGCGTTCGGCCCATTGAGCGCGATCACCGCCCATTGCTCGGTGGTGGAGGTCAGCCAGACGCGGAGCTCGGGGAACTCGGTCTGGAGATAGTCCTCCATCATGCCGAGAACGCGCGCGGCGCCGCCCGTCGTGGTGGTGACGTGGAAGCGGTCCTTCGACAAGCGTCCGATGACGCCGTCGTCGCGGATGAACCCGTCCTCGCCGAGGAGCACGCCGTAGCGCGTGCGGCCGGGCTCGAGCTTGGTCCAGGGGTTGGTGTACATGCGGTTCAGGAACTCGGCGGCGTCCGGCCCGACGATCTCGATCTTGCCGAGCGTCGAGGCGTCGAAGATGCCGAGCGAATCGCGCACCGCCTTGCATTCGCGCGCGACGGCCGCATGCATGTCCTCGCCGGCCTTGGGCAAGTACCAGGCGCGGCGCCATAGGGCGACGGGCTCGAACACGGCGCCCTGTTCCTCGGCCCAGCCGTCGATCGCGGTCTTGCGCGTCACATCGAAGAGGCGGCCCCGGCTGTAGCCGGCGAACGCGCCGAAGGTCGTCGGCGTGTAGGGCGGGCGGAACGTCGTCAGGCCGACCTGCGGGGCCGGGCGGCCGACCGCGTCGGCGGCGATGGCGAGGCCGTTGATGTTGGAAATCTTGCCCTGGTCGGTCGCCATGCCGTTGGTGGTGTAGCGCTTGATGTGCTCGATCGAGCGGAAGCCCTCGCGTACCGCGAGCCGGATGTCCTTGGCCGTGACGTCGTTCTGGAAATCGACGAAGGCCTTGGCCTTGGACGGGTTGGCGTCGGTCGGCAGGTCGCGGCTGGCAAGACCGGTGAGCCGGCGCTCGCCCTCGACGCCGTAGGTCGAGACGCGCGCTTCGAAGCCGGCCACTGTCGCCGCTTCCGCGCCCGCCTCGGCGCCCTCCGCCAAGGCGCGGGCGAGACCGAACGAACCGTTGCCGGCGCCCGCGCAGCGGCACTCCTCTCGGTACTCGGCGGGCACGAAGGTCTGCTCCTCGTCGCGCCAGGCAAGCTTGCCCTGCGTGTGGGAGAAGAGGTGGAGGCTCGGCGTCCAGCCGCCGCTCATCAGAACGGTGTCGCAGGCGATCGTGCGGGCCTGAGAGCTTTGCCCGCCGATCGGAAGGACACGGATCGAAGCGACGCGCAAGCGCCCCTTGGTGCCGGTCGCGGTCCAGCCGGGCAGCACCTCGATGCCGAGCGCGGCGGCCTCCGCCGTCAGCTCGGCCGACACTTCCGGTCGCACGTCGACGATCGCGGCGATCGCGACGCCGGCGCGGGCGAGGTCGAAGGCGGAGACCCAGGCGCTGTCGTGGCTGGTGACGACGACCGCCCGGTTGCCGACCTTGACGCCGTAGCGGTTGAGATAGGTGCGCGCGGCACCCGCCAGCATGACGCCGGGACGGTCGTTGCCCGCGAACACGAGCGGGCGCTCGATCGAGCCCTGCGCGAGGACCACCCGCTTGGCGCGCACCTTCCACATGCGCTCGCGCGGGGCACCGTCCGGCGCGGCGGCGAGGTGGTCGGTGAGGCGCTGGCAAAGGCCGACGAAGTTCTGGTGGTAGTAGCCGATCGCCGTGGTGCGCGGCAGGAGCGTGACGTTGGGAAGGGCGGCGAGCTCGTCGAGCGCGGCCTTCAGCCAGTCCCAGCCGCTCGTGCCCTCGATCGTGGCGTCGGTTTCGGACAGGAGCGAGCCGCCGAACTCGGCCCCCTCGTCGGCGAGCACCACCTTGGCGCCCGCACGCCCGGCTTCCAGCGCGGCGGCAAGGCCCGCCGGCCCCGAGCCCACCACGAGGACGTCGCAATGGGCGAAGCGGCTGGAGTAAAGGTCGGGATCGGGAACGGTCGGCGAATGCCCAAGGCCTG
This sequence comes from Aureimonas sp. ME7, assembly GCF_903970965.1. Classification (GTDB taxonomy): domain Bacteria; phylum Pseudomonadota; class Alphaproteobacteria; order Rhizobiales; family Rhizobiaceae; genus Aureimonas. Next base: position 358,437 of record NZ_CAJCKW010000001.1, read on the forward strand.
CCGCGCCGCGGATGATCGGCTCGTAGACCTTGTTCCAGAAGCTCTTCGGCCACATGAAGGTCTTGTAGTAGAAGCCGGCCGAGAACAGCATGGAGAGCGCGTCGTTCACCGCGCCGACGTCCCGCTGGAGCGAGGGCCAGTGGTTCTGGCTGCGCGTGCGCAGGCCGTCGCGGATCTCGACCACCGTGGCGCGGCTGTTGGGCTCGACGCGAGCCGTGCCGTGGTCGATCCCCAGAAGCGCGTTCGGCTCCTCCGAGCCCGCCGACAGGATGCCGCGCGGCCGATGGTACTTGAACGAGCGGCCGACGAGGTGGACGCCGCTCGCGAGCAGCGCGGAGGCGACCGTGTCGCCGGCGAAGCCCGAATAGGTGGCGCCGTTGAACTCGAAGCGGACGGGCCGGGCGCGGTCGACGCGGCCCCGGCCGGGAATGCGAAACTCGCTCATGCGTCCGTGCTCTTGCTGGAGGCGGCGTCCGGGCTCGGCTGGCCGGCCTTGTAGGTGGTCTCGAACTTGTCGGTCACGGTATCGCGGATGGCGTTGAAGAAGCGTCCGCAGCCGTGGATGTGGCGCCAGCGCTCGTGATGGCGCCCGCGCGGGTTGTCGCGGATGTAGAGGTAGTCGCGCCATTCCTCGTCCGACATGCGGGAAGGGTTCTCGGGCCGTGCGACATGGGCCTGTCCGCCATAGGCGAACTCGACCTCGGGGCGCGCCTCGTCGCAATAGGGGCACTGGATGAGCAGCATGAGCCGATCCTTTAGTGCGCGACGGCGGCGGCCGCCGCCTCGTCGATGAGCCGGCCGGTGCGGAACCGCTCCAGCGTGAAGGGGGCGTTGATCGGGTGGGGCGCGTCGTGGGCGATCGTGTGGGCGAAGACGTTGGCCGAGCCCGGCGTCGCCTTGAAGCCCCCGGTTCCCCAGCCGCAGTTGACGTAGAGGCCCGGCACCGGCGTCCGGCCGATGATCGGCGAGCGGTCGGGCGTGACGTCGACGATGCCGCCCCATTTGCGCAGCATGCGCATGCGGGTGAAGATCGGGAAGATCTCGCAGATCGCCGCCACCGTGTGCTCGATCAGCGGCAGGCCGCCGCGCTGCGAATAGGACACGTATTGGTCGGTGCCCGAGCCGATCACGAGCTCGCCCTTGTCGGACTGCGAGATGTAGGCATGCACCGTGTTCGACATGACGACGCAGGGGAAGATCGGCTTCACCGGCTCCGACACGAGCGCCTGGAGCGGGTAGCTTTCGAGCGGCAGACGCACGCCCGCCGAATCCATCACGACGGAGGTGTTGCCGGCCGCCGAAACGCCGACCTTCTTCGCCTTGATGAAGCCGCGCGCCGTTTCCACGCCCGACACGGCGCCCGACGCGTCGCGCCGGATCGCCGTCACCGGGCAGTTCTGGATGATGTCGACGCCGCGCGCGGCCGCGCCCCGCGCATAGCCCCAGGCCACCGCGTCGTGGCGCGCCACGCCCCCGCGCCGCTGGAGGGCGGCGCCCATCACCGGGTACCGGGCGGTGGGCGAGATGTCGAGCGGGTCGCAGAACGCCTTGGCTTGGCTCGGCGTCAGCCACTCGTTGTCGATGCCGTTCAGCCGGTTGGAATGGACGTGGCGCTTGAAGCTCTGGACGTCATGGACATTGTGCGCCAGCATCATCACGCCGCGCTGCGAGAACATGACGTTGTAGTTCAGCTCCTGGGACAGGCCTTCCCAGAGCTTCATGGCGTGCTCGTAGAGCATCGCGCTTTCGTCGTAGAGATAGTTCGAGCGGATGATCGTGGTGTTGCGGCCGGTGTTGCCGCCGCCGAGCCACCCCTTGTCGATCACCGCCACGTTGGTGAGGCCGTGCTCCTTGGCGAGGTAGTAGGCCGCGCCCAGGCCATGCCCGCCGGCGCCGACGATGATCGCATCGTACTCGGCCTTGGGCTCGGCATCGGGCCATTGCGGCTCCCAGTCCTTGTGGCCCCTCAGGGCGTTCGCCACGAGCGAGGGAAAGGAAAAACGGGTCATCGCGAACCTCAAGCGGCCATGTCCTGGATATCATTGCGACAATGCGGAATCGGGGACAGGAGATTTGCGTCAACGAATCGCATTTTAACGCCGAAGCTCGGCGCTCCTTCGCGGCGCGGCATGTGCCTCGTTCGTCGGCTTTCGCGTCAGGCCGCCTGCCGATCGTCGCCGGCCGTCCGGCGCCGGATTTCCTGGGGCGTCGAGCCGAAGCGCTGGCGGAACATCCGGCTGAGATGGGAAGAATCGCAGAAGCCGCATTCCACCGCCACGGCCGAAACGAGCTTGTCGGTGGTCTCGATCAGGTGGCGCGCGAAGGTCAGGCGGATCTGGAGAAAGGCGGCCTGGGGCGAGTCGCCGAGCGCGGAGCGGAAATGGCGTTCGAGCTGTCGCTTGCTGTGACCCATGCGCCGGGCGAGCTCGGCGACCGATAGGGGCGTGTCGATGTTCTGCTGCATCAGAAGCAGCGCGCGCATCACCATCGGATCTCGGGTCGAGATGTCCATCGACACGCCCGGCTGCGGCTTCTCGGGCCGCATGGCGTCGTCGATGATCATGATGTGGAGGCTCTTGCTGGCTTGCGCGCGCCCGACATGGCGCTCCACCAGATAGGCGGCCAGATGCGCCGAGCTCGCCCCGCCCGAACAGGTCAGCCGGTCGCCGTCGTCGATGAAGATCTGGTCGGACACGGGGTGCAGCCCGTCGAACTGTTCCAGGAAGTCGGCGTGATGGAACCAGGACACGCAGCAGCGATAGCCCTGCATCAGCCCGGCCTTGTGAAGAAGAAAACCTCCGGTGCAAAGGCCGATCAGCGGGATGCCGGCCGCCGCCGCCCGCTTCAGATAGGCGGCATAGGGCGCGCCGAGCCCCGTCAGGTCGTCCATCACCCCGCCCACCACGACGATGTAGTCGAACCGCGTGGGATCGCCGAGCCGCTCGTTCGGCTGCACCGACACCGCGCTGCTCGAGGGGATCGCGCACATCGTGTCGGACAGGACGCTCCAGTTGCACAGGATGGGGCGCGAGCGGTCGCCCTCGTCGGCCGCCAGGCGCAGGACGTCGACGAAGTTGGCGAAGGCGCAAAGCGTGAAACGCTTGGCGAGGATGAAGCCGACCGACAGGCGCAGGCCGCTCCTTCGCGGCCTTGAGGGCATCGACGATAGCGTGCCTGTTCGGCCCTCGCTCACCCTGGCGTCCATCGCATGTCCTCGCGCTGCGATCAGCATCTGTCGTTGTCGTATCGCTAATGCCGGTTTGACGCAAATGTTCTGTCCCGAGGGACCCGGCGTCGCAATGCTTTCCTTCGTGACCGAGGAACGGCCCAAGCCCCATCCATCCTCGGCGACCAGGGTCATACGGATCGCGCTCGAAATTTTGGTAAGGACGTCGAGTTGCCTCTGCGCCGCGTGCGCGCGATTTCGACCCGACCCCGTTGGAGAACATGGACATGGCCGCATTTCCGGAAAAAGCGAAGGTCGTCATCATCGGTCTGGGCGGGATCGTGGGCGCTTCGATAGCCCATCACCTCGCCGAACGCGGCTGGGACGACATCGTGGGCATCGACAAGTCGGGCATCCCGACCGACATCGGCTCGACGGCCCACGCCTCCGATTTCTGCTACACGACCAGCCATGACTTCCTGTCGTGCTGGACCACGCTCTACTCGATCGACTTCTTCGACAAGATGGGCCACTACGCGCGCGTCGGCGGGCTCGAGGTCGCGCGCGTCGGCGACGACGAGCGCATGGACGAGATCCGGCGCAAGGTCGCTTCGGGCAAGGCCTTCGGCACGCGCGCGCGCCTGATCGAGCCGGCCGAGATCAAGGATAAGATGCCGCTCGTCGACGAGACGCAGGTCCAGGGCGGCCTGTGGGACCCGGACGCCGGCCTCGTCATCCCGCGCTCGCAGACGGTGGCGGGCAAGCTCGTCGATCAGGCGGTGAACGCCGGCAAGCTCCAGGCCTTCGCCAACACCTCGGCGAAGTCGCTGGTGATCGAGGACGGGCGCATCCGCGGCGTCGTCACCGACCGCGGCACGATCCGGGCCGACCACGTCGTGGTCTGCGCCGGCCTCTGGGGCCGCCTGATCGCCGAGATGGCCGGCGAGGACCTGCCGGTGATGCCGGTGGACCACCCGCTGACCTTCTTCGGCCCCTACAACGAGTTCGCCGGAACCGGCAAGGAGATCGGCTACCCGCTCCTGCGCGACCAAGGCAATTCGGCCTACCTGCGCGACACGGGCGACCCGAAGACCGCCGAGGGCGGCCAGATCGAGTGGGGCTACTACGAGGAGCACGACGTGCGCCTCGTCCACCCACGCGAGCTTCTGGAAAAGCACGAGGCGCGCCTGTCGCCCTCGCAGCGCGACCTCGACATGGAGCAGGTGATCGCGCCGATGGAGCGCGCCATCGAGCTGACCCCGATCCTGGGCGAGCTCGGCTACAACGAGGGCCATTCCTTCAACGGCCTTCTCCAGACCACCACGGACGGCGGCCCGTCCATGGGCGAAAGCCAGAAGGTGCGCGGCCTGTGGTACTGCGTCGGCATCTGGGTCAAGGACGGCCCGGGCATGGGCAAGCTGATCGCCGACTGGATGACGGACGGGCGCACCGCGATCGACCACAACCGGATCGACTTCGCCCGCTTCAGCGCCTTCCAGCTCGACGAAAAGTTCATCGAGGAGCGCTGCACCGAAACGGCGCGCAAGATCTACAACCCGCCGGTGCATCCGCGCGAGCCTTTCGCGGGCGGGCGCGGCATCCGCCGCTCGCCCTTCCACGAGCGCGAACGGGAGCTCGGCGGCTACTTCATGGAACTCGGCGGCTGGGAGCGCGCCCACGGCTACGCCGCCAACGAACACCTTCTCGAGAAGTACGGCAACCGGATTCCGGTGCGCGAGAACGAATGGGACAACCGCCACTTCTGGCGCGTGTCCAACGCCGAGCACCTCGAAATGAGCGAAAGCTGCGGCATCATCAACCTGTCGCACTTCTCCATCACCGACATCGAGGGGCCCGACCATGTCGAGCTGATGGAATGGCTGTGCGCCGCCAAGATCGGGGGCGACGCCAATATCGGCAAGGGCATCTACACCCACTTCCTCGACGACGAGGGCATGGTGCGCGCCGACTTCACCGTGATCCGCATGGCCGACCGGATCCGCATGATCAACGGCGCGGACGCGGGCCCCCGCGACTACCACTACATGCGCCGCACGGCCGAGGATCGCGGCCTCGACGTCACGATCACCGACGTCAGCGAGCGCTACATCACCATCGGCATTTGGGGCCCGACCGCGCGCGAGAATCTCGGCAAGCTCCTGGACGACCCCTCCGTGCTCGCGCCCGAAAACTTCCCCTTCGCCGCGATCAAGCCGATCACCATCGCGGGCAAGTCAGTCGCCGCCTTCCGCATCTCCTATGTCGGCGAGCAGGGCTGGGAGCTTCATATGGCCTACGAGGACGGGCTTGCGGTGTGGGACGCTTTGCGCTCCACCGGCGTCATCGCGGTGGGCGTCGAGACCTATGCCAACACGCGGCGCATGGAAAAGAGCCTGCGCCTCCAGAACGCCGACCTTCTGACCGAATACAACCTTCTGGAAGCGGACCTTGCCCGACCCAAGGTCAAGGAAGCCGACTTCCGGGGCAAGGCCCGCCACGTCGAGTATCGAGAGCGCGCCAACCAGCCCGCCATGCTCTGCACGCTGGTGATCACCGACAATGCCGACTCGAAGGGCGTTCAGCGCTATCCCGTCGGCATCATGCCGGTGCTCGACCCGGAAACCGGCGAAACGCTGGTGGACGAGCTCGGTCGGCGTTCCTACACGACCTCGGTCGCCTACGGCCCGACGGTCGGCCGCAACATCGCGCTCGCCTACCTTCCCTGGAGCCACTGCCAGGTCGGTCGCAAGGTCGACATGGAGTATTTCGGCGACACGTTCCCGGCCGAGGTCGCGAGCGTCGGCTACAAGCCGCTCTACGACCCGGAGAACGCCAAGCCCCGCTCCTGACGCAGGAGCCGGTTTCAGGCGAGCCGAGCTTCTAAAATGGCCGGCCGGAGAGCGATCCCCGGCCGGCCTTTTCCGTCTTGCCGGGGGCCTATCGCAGCCCGCGATTGAGCAGCCACACGAGATACGGAGCGCCGACCAGCGAGGCGAGAAGGCCGACCGGCAGTTGGTAGGGAAAGGCGAGGCTTCGCGCCATCCAGTCCGCGAAGACCATGAGAAGGGTGCCGATCGCCACCGATGCGGCGAACTGGAGCGGGGGCCGGGCGAAGCCCGCGAGCCGCGCCATATGGGGCGCCATCAGCCCGACGAACGACAGCGGCCCGACCGAGAGCGTCGCCGCCGCCGAAAGGACGGCGGCCAGAAACACCAGCCATCCGCCGGCCCGGCGGGGCGAAAGCCCGATCGCTCGCCCGACGCCGGGCCCGAGCGGCAGGATCTGGAACCACCGCGCGAGAAAGGGCATCGGCGCCAGAAGCGCGAGGGCGAGGAGCGCGGTCGCGCCCGCCTCCATCGGGCTGGCGAGAGCGGTGGAGCCGCTCAGCCAATTGAGGAGCCGGTTGCCCTCCGGGCCGCCCCGCGCGATCCCGGCGGTCACCAGCGCGCCGGCGAGCGAGCCGACCGCGATGCCGCCGAGCAGCAGGCGCTCCGGCCCGAAGCCGCCGCGCGCGCCGAGCCCGAGAACCACGAGCAGCGCGGCGCCAGAACCCAGCACGGCGCCGGCGAACTCCCATCCGGGCCCGGCCTGGGGCGCGAGAAGCAGAACGGCGGCCAGCCCGAGCCCCGAGCCTGAGCTGACGCCGAGCGCCTCCGGGCTCGCCATCGGATTACCCGTGACGCGCTGGAGCGTGAAGCCGGCCGCCGCAAGCATGGCGCCCGCCGCACCCGCGACGGCGATGCGCGGCCAGCGCCAAGGCGCGACGGCCTCCAGCGTCGGCCCCCAAGCCCAGTTCCAGCCATCGGGGCCGGGACCCCAAAGAAGCGCGAGCGCTCCGACGAGCGTGGCGAGAAGTGCGATCACGAGCAGTATCGCGCCGGGGCGCGCCAAGCGGGCGATGGGAGCCGCGGCCGTGTCCGCCAGCCGAATGGCCGAGCGGAGCCGGGGCAGGAGCCAGATCAGGAGCGGGCCGCCGAGAAGCGCCGTCGCCGCGCCCGTGGGAAGGATCTCGCTGTCCCCGAGGCTCGCCGCCTGCACAAGGCCGTCGGTGATCGCGAGAAGGATCGCGCCGAGAACGGGCGAGGCGAGAAGCACGGCGCGCAAGGTCCGGAAGCCGGCAAGGCGTGCGAGGTTGGGCGCGGCCAGCCCGACGAAGCCGATGACGCCGACGAAGGCGATCACCCCCGTCGCCAGGGCGACGGCGAGGCCGAGGACCAGAAGCCGCATGCCGGACACGCCGAGGCCGAGCGCGCGCGCATTGGAATCGTCGAAGCCGAGGAGCACGAGCGGGCGCAGGAGAAGCACTGTTGCCCCGGCCACGACCCCCAAGCGCACGAGAAGCGTCGCGGAGACGCCCCAGCCGGTCTGCTCCAGCGATCCGCCGCCCCAGATGAACAGCGACATCATGTATTCGCCGTTGGCGAGGATCACCGCGGCGCTGAGCGAGGCGGCCACCAGCGAGATCAGCATGCCGCACAGGACCACCGTCACCGGGTCGAAACCGCGCCGCCAGGAGACAGCGAGGATCAGGCCGAGCGCGCCCATGCCACCGGCGAAGGCCAGCGGCTCGCGCGCCGTTTCCATCCATGCGGGAGCGTAGGCGGTGGCGAGCGTCATCGCGAGCTGCGCCCCGCTGGCGATGCCGAGCGTCGAGGGATCGGCGATCGGATTGCGCAAGACGCGCTGGAGAAGCGCGCCGGAAAGGCCGAGCGAGGCACCCGCCAGAAGCGCCACCGCCCCGCGCGGCAGGACGCTGTCGACGAGGACGATCCGGCCGAGCGCGTCGCCGGCCTCCGGCCAGGCGAGCACGACCTGAACGGCAAGCAGGAGAAACGCGGCGAGCGCCGCCAGCCCGAGAGCCGGGACGGCGCGCGGGAAGAGGCGGGGCGCGGTCACGCGAGCTCCCGCAGCGCTTGGCCCAGAAGGCGCGCGAAGCGGCGCGCCGCCGGCAGGCCGCCGAACGGATTGACGGGATCGATGGTGACGACGCGGCCCGCCTTCACCGCTGGCATCGCCTGCCAAAGGGCGCTGTCCGGCAGGGCGCGCCGGGCGTCCGGCGGAACGGGGGAAACGATCACGACGATCGCGTCGGGAAAACGAGCCAGCGCCTCGACGCCGACCGGGGCCGTCGCGCTGTAGCGGGTGAGGGGACCCCAGGCGTTGGCAAAGCCTAAGCGCTCGCCGATCTCGCCGAACATGGAATCGGCGCCGAAGGCGCGAAAGTGCCGACTGTCGCCGATGTTGATGACGAGGAGCGGGCGCCCGGCGTGGCGCCGAGCCGCGTCGGCATGGGCCGCGAGCTCGGCCTGCAGCGCTTCGATATAGGCCTCGGCCCGATCCGCGAGCCCGAGGTCGTCCGCCATGGCGCGCATGGCGCCTTGCGCCTTGGCGAAGGGCTTTTCGCCCCGCCGGTAGATGCTGAGTTCGCGCACCGGCGCGATCCGGCGCATCTGCTCGTTGGCCCAGGCGCTGTAGTTCGAGCCGTAGATCCGGTCCGGCGCGACGAGCGACAGGAGCTCGAAGTTGAGCGAGCCGCGCAGGCCGAGATCGACGACCGCGTCGGTAACGGGCGGCTCCACCGCGTATCGCCGGAACAGGACGAGCTCCACCGCCGCCGCCGGCGCATGGCCGAGCGCGAGGCAGGTTTCCAGAAGCGCCCAGTCGGCGATCGCGATCCGGGCGGGAGCCGGGGCGGCCAGCGCCGGCCGGAGCGCCGGCAGCCCGGCGAAAAGCGCGCCCGCGCTGAGGAAGGCGCGCCGCGACAGGCCGCGCGCGCTTGCGCGGCCTTCACCCCGGCGCTCTTCCTCCCGGTCTCTCACGGCGCGCGCCGTGCGATCGGCGTCGCGGGTCGGCTCACCACTTGTAGGTCAGGCTGCCCACCACCGTGCGGCCTTCGCCGTAGAAGCAGCCGAAGTTGCAGCTGGCGGCATATTCCTTGTCGGCGATGTTGTTGACGTTGAGCGCCGCCTCGAAATCCTCCCGCTCGTAGCGGATCGCCGCGTCGAGCAGCACGACGCTCGGCAGCTCGATCGTGTTGGCGTCGTTGCCGAAGCGCGAGCCGACATAGCGCACGCCCCCGCCGAGCGAGATGCCGTCGAGCCAGGTCATCTGCGAGGCGAAGAGGGCGCTCGGCAGCCGGTAGTTCACCCAGAGCGAGGCGGCGTGGTTCGGAACGTCCCGGAACTCCTTGCCGAGAAGGGTGGCGACCTCGCTCTGCGTCACCTCCGTGTCGGTGTAGGTGTAGGCTGCGAGGAGATCCAGCCCGTCGGTCAGCGTCGCGCTGCCGTCCAGTTCGAAGCCGCGCGAGCGCACCTCGCCGATCTGCGTCAGCGTCCGCGTGGCGTTGTTGCGGTTGACGACGTTGGTCTTGGTGATCTCGAAGACGCTGGCGGTGACGAGGGTGTTCCAGCCGGGCGGCTGGAACTTGACGCCGGCCTCGATGGATTCGCCCTCGGTCGGCTTCAGGAGCTGCTGCGCGTCGTTGGCGCCGGCCGTCGGGTTGAACGAGGTCGAGTAGCTGACGAAGGGCGCGAGCCCGTTGTCGAACAGGTAGACCGCGCCGGCGCGCCCGGTCAGCGCGTCGTAGCGGGTGCTCGCGCCGGTGACCTCGTTGGTGTTCTCGGCCCAGTCCTGGCGAAGGCCGAACGTGCCCGTCAGCCCGCCCCAGCGGATCTGGTCCTGGGCGTAGAGGCCGGCCTGCTCCAGCGTGGTCTCGGTCCGCGAGGGCGCGCCGGGGACGTAGCGATACTGGCCGTAGACGGGGTTGAAGACGTCGATCCGCGTCGTGCCGCCGGTGAAGTTCGACGTCCGGTCCTGCGAATTGTGGCGGTAGTCGAAGCCGATCAGCGTGGTGTGGTCGAGGACGCCGGTGTCGAACTTCGTTTCCAGCTGGTTGTCGACGCCCAGGCCCCGGTAGGATTCCGACTGGACGCTGAAGCCCCGGTTCACCGTCCGCCCGTCGGCGGCAAGGCTGGAGAAGTAGAGATTGTTGTAGTCGGAATCGTAGCCGACATATTGCAGGTTCTGCCGGACCTCGAAGGTCTCGTCGAAGCGGTGGCGGAACTCGTAGCCGATCGTGCCGAGCGTACCTTCAGCGTTGTTGAAGTCCGGCTCGCCGATGTAGCGCGAGGGCGGAATGTGGCCGTTGGGGTTGAAGTCCAGCGTGCCCGATTGCGGCAGACCGAGCGGCGAGGTGCCCGTGTCGTGCTGCAGGCTGGACAGGATGGTGAGCGACGTATCGGCGTCCGGCGCGATGGTCAGCGTCGGCGCGACGTAGAACCGGTCGTCGGTGACGAAGTCCATCTGGTCGTCGGCAAGGCGCCCGAGCGAGGTCAGCCGCCAGGACAGGAGGCCGTCCTGCGACACGCCACCGATGTCGGTGCGCGCGACATAGCGGTTGTCGGATCCGAACTGGACGCCGGCCTCGCCGAAATTGGTGAAGGTCGGGCGCTTCTGCACGAGGTTGACGATGCCGCCCGGCTCGTCCTGCCCGTAGAGCACCGACGCCGGGCCCTTGATCACCTCGATCCGCTCCACGCCATAGGGCTCGAAGGCGATCGCGCCGAAGTCGCGCGAGAAGCGGAAGTTGTTGAGATAGATCGAGTAGGGCGAGGCGAAGCCGCGGATGATCGGCGCGAAGAAGCGCGGATCGGAGGACGGCTGGAGCACGCCGGCCGTATAGCGGATGGCTTCGCCGAGGTCCTGCACGGCGCGGTCTTCGAGCTGGTCGGTGGTGATCACCGAGATCGACTGCGGAATCTCCACGATGGGCGTCGCCGTCTTGGAGCCCGTGGTGGTCGTGGTGGCAACGTAGCCCTCCACCGGGCCGGTCGCCGATTCACCCTCGCCCGTTCCCCCTCCAGCGCCTTCCACGACCACCGTGTCGAGAACGACGTCCTGCGCATGGGCAGCGGATGCGAGCGCGGTGCACGACAGGAGAACGGTCCGGGTCAGGCGGCGAGCGGATGACGACATGGGAATCTCCTGCAACGATCGAGCCCCTGCATATCGATCGAAACAGGATAAGACAGGTCAACTTTACGAACTTCGAGCCGAAACGCGGCGGCTGTCGCGTTTCGGCCACAATGTCGATCGCTTGCGGCTTCAGCTCGGGCGGAACACGATCCGGGCGAGCGGCTCGCCAGCCTGGAGATAGGCCCCCGCCTGCGCGACAAGTTCGATCACGCCGCTGATCGGCGCCGTCACCTGCGTTTCCATCTTCATCGCCTCCATCACGGCGATCACTTGGCCTTCCTCCACGGGCGCCCCGTTCTCGACGCGCCAGCCCTGGAGAGTTCCCGCGACGCTGGCCCCGACAAGGCCGGGATCGCTCGGCGCTTCCGTCTCGATGCCCGCGCCGCCGGCGGGAGAGCCGAGGCGGGCGAGGAAGGCGGCCGGAAGGCCCAGAACATGGCGGCGCCCGTCGAGCTCGACCGGCACGCGCAGCATGGCCGGCCCTTCGGCCGGGGCGGGGCGGGCGGCGGCTTCCAGTTCGGCCGCGAAGTCCGTCTCGATCCAGCGCGTGTGGACGCGGAACGTGTCGCCCGTAAAATCGTCCGCTTCCAGAACCGCGCTGTGGAAGGGAAGAACCGTCGGAACGCCTTCGATCGTGAACTCGGCGAGCGCGCGCCGGGCACGCGCGATCGCGATCTCGCGGGTCGGTCCGGTGACCACGAGCTTGGCCATCATGGAGTCGAAATGGCCGGGGATCACCGAACCCGACACGACGCCCGAATCGACGCGCACGCCCGGTCCCGCCGGCGGCTCGAACCGGTCGATCGGCCCAGGCATCGGCAGGAAGCCGCGCGCGGGATCCTCGGCGTTGATGCGGAACTCGATCGAATGGCCGCGCGGCTCCGGCGTTTCGGTCAGTTCGAGGCGTTCGCCGTCGGCGATGCGCAACTGCTCCACCACGAGATCGAGGCCCGTGGTTTCCTCCGTCACCGGATGCTCGACCTGAAGCCGCGTGTTGACCTCGAGGAACGAGATCGTGCCGTCCTGCCCCAGGAGGAACTCGACGGTGCCCGCGCCGACATAGCCGGCCTCGGCGCACACGGCGCGCGCACCCTCGTGGATGCGCTCGCGCTGTTCCGGGGTCAGGAAGGGGGCGGGCGCTTCCTCCACGAGCTTCTGGTTGCGGCGCTGGAGCGAGCAGTCGCGCGTGCCGACGACCAGCACGGTCCCGTGGCTGTCGGCGAGGATCTGCGCCTCGACGTGGCGCGGCCGGTCGAGGAAACGCTCCACGAAGCACTCGCCGCGCCCGAAGGCGGCCTCGGCCTCGCGGGTGGCGGAGGCGAAGAGCTCCTCGACCTCATCCAGCTTCCAGGCGACCTTCATGCCGCGCCCGCCGCCGCCGAAGGCCGCCTTGATGGCGATCGGCAGCCCGTGCGCCTCGGCGAACGCCAAGGCCTCCGCCGCGTTCGCGACGGGGCCGTCGGAGCCCGGCACCAGCGGCGCGCCGACGCGGCTCGCGATCTCGCGCGCGCGCGTCTTGTCGCCGAGCGCCTCGATGACGGATGCCGCCGGGCCGATCCAGGTCAGGCCCGCATCCACGACGCCTCTCGCGAACTCGGCGCGCTCCGACAGGAAGCCGTAGCCCGGATGGACCGCGTCGGCGCCGGTGCGCTTGGCGATGTCCAGAAGCTTGCCGATGTCGAGATAGGTCTCGGCCGGCGTATCGCCGTGGAGCCCATGGGCTTCGTCGGCAAAGCGCACATAGGGCGCGTCGGCGTCGCAATCGGCATAAACGGCCACGGACAGGACGCCGTGGTCGCGGCAGGCACGGGCGATGCGCAGCGCGATCTCGCCGCGATTGGCGATGAGGACTTTCTTCATGGGACAGCCTGTTCGGATGTAGGGGCGATCTCGGCGAAGGAGCGGATCGCGCGAAAGCGGATGCGCGCGCCGACCGGGATCTGCGCGGCAAGGTCGAGATGGTGTTCGGCGAGCGTTGCGATCACGGGGTAGCCGCCGGTCAGCGGATGATCGGCCAGAAACAGAACCGGCTGACCGTTGTGGGGCACCTGGATCGCTCCGTTCGCCGTGCCCTCGCTCGGCAGCTCGGCCTTCGGGTCGAGCCGCTCCAAGGGAACCTCGCCTTCGATGCGAAGGCCGACGCGGTTGGACAAGGGCGTGACGGTCCATTCCTGCGCCGTCAGGGTCTCGATGCCGGCCGCCGTGAACCACTCCGTTCGCGGACCCATCACGACGTCGAGCACCACGGTGTCGCCGGGGGCGGGAAGGCCGGGGGGTGGGCTCTCGGGCGCGCCGACGGCCGTATGGCCGGCAAACGGAAGGACGGCGAGGCTCGCGCCGGCGACGACGGGCTCGGGGCCGAGGCGAGCCAGCGAATCCACCGACGCCGAGCCGAGCACCGGGGCGACGCGAAAGCCGCCGCGCACCGAAAGGTAGGTGCGAAGCCCATGGCGGGGGGCGCGAAGCGTCACCCGGTCGCCGACCTCCAGCGGCACGGGGCGCCCAGCAGCGGTTTGCCTCGCGCGCCCGGCAGCGTCCCGGATTTCGAGCACGGCGTCCGTGCCCGCGATCGCCACCACGGCCGGTCCGTCCGCTTCGAAGGCGAAGCCGCCGGCAACGATCTCGAGCGCGGGCGTGCCGACGGGATTGCCGACGAGGCGGTTCGCCGCGTGGAGCGCTGCGCGGTCGAGCGCGCCCGACGCCGAAACGCCCTGCGCCGCCTGTCCCGGTCGGCCTTCGTCCTGGAACAGCGCCGGCATGGGGGCGGCCGTCACGCGCAAGCTCGTGCCCTCGTGCGCCCGTGCCTCGCTCGTCGCCTTCGCGCGCGCAGCCTCCGTGGCGGCGATCGCCTCGAACGCCTCGCGGGAGGGAAGCTGCGTGAAGCGCACGCGCGTTCCCGGCTGGAACAGGGTGGAAGGATCGCGCACAAGATCGAACATCCGGAGCGGCGTCGTGCCGATGAGCTGCCAGCCGCCCGGCCCTTCCTGCGGATAAACGCCGGCGAAATGGCCCGCGAGCGCCACGGTTCCCGCCGGAATGCGGGTGCGCGGGCTTTGGCGGCGCGCCACGTGAAGCGCCGGGTCGCCGCCCACGAGATAGCCGAAGCCCGGCGCGAAGCCGGTGAAGGCGACGGTGTATTCGCTGCCCGTGTGCCGCGCGATCACCTCGTCCACCGACAGCCCGGTGAGCGTGGAAACGTCGGCAAGATCCTCTCCGTCGTAGACGACGGGAATCTCCACCAGCCGATCCGAGCCTTCCATCTCGGCCGAAATGTCCCGCGAGCGAAGATCGGCGGCCAACGCCTCCATGTCCGGTGGGGTGCCGGGCCGGAAACGGACGAGGAGCGTGCGCGCCGCCGGCACGATCTCCTCGATCGCGGCGATGGGCTTGGCTTTCAGCGAGGCAAAAAGCGCGAGCGTCTCACCGAGATCGGCGAGCTCGACCAGCACCGTGCGAAAGCTGACGGGAAGGATGCGCATGAAGCTTCTCAAACGTGATAGGCGGCGTCGGGAACGTCGGTGACGAACATATGGCCGGGCGCGTGGGTCACCGCGAAGGGCACGCGCGAGGCCATCACCGCCGCCTGCGGAGTGACGCCGCAGGCCCAGAACACCGGGATCTCGCCCGGCTCGATGCGCACCGCGTCGCCGAAGTCGGGCCGGGCGAGATCCCGGATACCGAGGCTCGCGGGGTCGCCGACATGCACGGGCGAGCCGTGGACGGCGGGAAAGCGCCCGGTGATCGTCGCTGCGTCCGCCACGCGCGCCGCCGGGATCGGGCGCATGGAAACGACGAGCTGGCCGGTCAGCCGGCCCGCCGGGCGGCAGGCCCGGTTGGTCAGGTACATCGGCACGTTGGAGCCGTCCGCGATATGGCGCACCTCGATGCCGGCTTCCTGAAGCGGGGTTTCGAAGGTGAAGGAGCAGCCGATCAGGAAGGAAACGAGATCGCCCGCTTCCTCGAAAGCGGCGCCGGCATCCGTCACTTCCTCGGCCAGCTTTCCGTCGCGCCAGATGCGATAAAGCGGGATGTCGCGCGCGACATCGGCCCCTTCCGCCAGCACCGTGGAGCGCGAGCCCGCGTCGGTGACGTCGAGCACCGGGCAGCTTTTCGGGTTGCGCTGGGCATAGAGCAAAAAGTCGTAGGCCCAGTCCCGCGGCAGCGAGATCATGTTGGCCTGGGTGGCGCCCGGAGCCACCCCGGCTGTCGGCTCGACGAGGCCGCCGCGATAGCGCGCCCGCGCCGCGCGGGCGGCCGAGCGCATCTCGTCCAGCTTGGCGTCAACGAGGTTCATGACGCTTTCCTCCCTTCAGACCGGCGCGAAGGCCAAAACCGCAAGGCCGTCCGCTTCCAGGCGCTCGCGCACGGCCTTGGCGATCGCCACGGCGCCGGGACTGTCGCCGTGGACGCAGATGGAATCCGCCTTCAGGTGGATGGTGGAGCCGTCGATCGCTTCCAACTCGCCGGTCGCGGCCAGACGCGCCATGCGCGCGGCGACGAGGCCTGTGTCGTGGATGACGGCACCCTTTTCACGGCGCGAGACGAGCGTGCCTTCCGGCGTATAGGCGCGGTCGGCGAAGGCTTCCGAGACGGTGCGCAGGCCCATGCCCTCGGCAAGCCGCACCAAGGGCGCGTTGGCGAGGCACATGAGGATCAGCGACGGGTCGGCCCGGAGGACGGCGTCGACGACGTCCCGCCCCTGGCGCGGATCGCTCGCGATCGTGTTGTAGAGCGCGCCGTGGGGCTTGACGTAGGTGACGCGCGTGCCCGCGACCTCGGCCAGGCGCTGCAGCGCGCCGATCTGGTAGATCACGTCGGCGACGAGATCCTCGGACGCCACGTCCATGTTGCGCCGGCCGAAACCCCCCTTGTCGGGATAGGACACATGGGCGCCGACCGCGACGCCCTGCGCGGCTGCTGCCCGCAGCGTGCGCAGGATGCCGGCCGGATCGCCGGCATGGAAGCCGCAGGCGACGTTGGCCGACGACACGAGCGACAGCATCGTCTCGTCCTCGCCCATGGCCCAGGCGCCGTAGCTTTCGCCCAGATCGCTGTTGAGGTCGATCGCGGTGGTGGTGGTGGTCATGTCGGCTTCTCCCTCAGCGGCCCAGGAAGGCGAAGATCGGGCCGATCGAGCGATAGCCCATCCACCAGGTCAGCGCGGCGGTCGCCACGCCCAGCGCGAAGAGCCAGGTCGGATGGCGGTAGTCGCCCATCAGATCCTTCCGCTTCCACGCCGCGAAGAGGATGATGGACAGCCCGATCGGCAGGACAAGCCCGTTGAAGCCGCCCACGAACACGAGAAGCGAGGCCGGCGTCGTGCCGATGAGGAGGAACACCGCGAGCGACACGCCGATGAAGACCACGGTGGACCAGGACCGCGCGCGGTCGCTCATGCCGGGCTTGAAGGCGGTGAGGAACGACACCGACGTATAGGCCGCGCCGATGATCGAGCTCATGCCGGCGGCCCAGAAGATCAGGCCGAAGACACGGAAGCCGAACTCGCCGACGGCATGGCCGAAGGCCTGCGCGGCCGGGTTGGCGGTGCGGCCCGACAGGTCGAGCGTCACGCCCGAGGATACGACGCCGAGGATGCCGAGGAACAGGATGAAGCGCATGATGCCCGTCACCGTGATGCCGTTCAGCGCGGCCTTGGTGACGGCGGGAATGTTCTCCTGGCCGACGAGACCCTTGTCGAGAAGGCGGTGGGCGCCGGCATAGGTCAGGTAGCCGCCGACCGTACCGCCGACGATGGTGGTGATGGTGGGGAAATCGATCGTGTCGGGCCACACGGTCTGCCGCAGCGCCTCGCCGACCGGGGGGCTGGCGGAATAGGCGACGAAGAGGATCAGCGCGATCTTGATGACGCCGAGCGCGATCATGGTGCGGTCCATGACGCCGCCGGCGCGCTTGTTCAGGAAGATGCCGATGGCCAGCAGCGCCGACAGCGCGCCGCCGATCTTCGGATCGAGCCCGACCAGCGCGTTGAGGCCGAGGCCCGCGCCCGCAACGTTGGCGATGTTGAAGAAGAGACCGCCGAGGATCACCAGAAAGGCCAGAAGATAGCCCGAGCCGGGCACCGCCGCGTTGGCGATGTCGGACGCGCGCATGCGGGTCGCCGCGACGATGCGCCAGATGTTGATCTGGACGATGTAGTCGATCACCACCGAGGCCAGGATGCCGAAGGCGAAGGCGGCGCCCATCGTCTGGGTGAAGGTCGCGGTCTGGGTGATGAAGCCGGGGCCGCTGGCGGCGGTCGCCATCAGGAACACGGCCGAGATGAGCGCGAAGCGCTGGGACTCGTTGCCGCGTCCGAACCGCGACGATGCGGCGGGCTCGGCCCTTCGGCCGGAAGTAGCTGGATCCATCGTCATGCTCCGGTCGAGGCGGCGCGCGCCCGAATTGCGGGGAAATTGCGGCGCAACCTTCCGACGAAAGAACAGGAACGTCAATATTGTTCAACGATTTTTGCATCCCTGTCCTGCGATATGAGCATTTCGCAGGCAGGATGCTCGTTCGGTGTTCAACGCAAAGCCCACCTCGCAGGCGGAGACACGATAGGGGGCAGGTAGGGACGCTTTGTGTGTTTGCGTCCCGGCGCGGCTTGATGTCGGGCGGGGCATGGCCGAAGGTCCGCTGCGATTCGATCGAGGGATGCGAGGAACGGAAGATGCCGGCGCGCGACGGGACGAGAGCCGGCTTCCATGCCCGGCGCGAAGCGACGGGGAGGGCGACAGAACCATGAGCGTCGCCGATCCCCTCCCGCCGACCCTGACGCTGACGACGCGCATCTGCGCGCAACTGCGCGACCGGGTGATCTCCGGCGAGTTCCTGCCGGGTCAGCGCTTGTCGGAAAGCGCGCTTTCGGCCGATCTCGCCGTTTCGCGCAATACGCTGCGCGAAGCGTTCCGCCTTCTCACCAAGGACGGCCTCCTGCGCCACGAGCCCAATCGCGGCGTCTTCGTGGTGACGCCCGACCATGCCGCGGTGATCGACATCTACCGGGTCCGGCGCCTCGTGGAATGCCGCGCGCTCGCGCAAGGGGAGCCGGGCCATCCGGCGGTTCGGCGCATGCGCGCGGCGGTGGAGCGGGCGATGGATGCGCGCGAGGCGGGCGACTGGCGGGTCGTCGGCAGCGCCAACATGGCGTTCCATGCCGCGATCGTGGACTTGGCGGACAGCGCGCGCCTTGTCGCCTTCTATGCGCAGATCGCGGCGGAGCTGCGCCTCGCCTTCGGCCTCTTGGATGCGCCGGAGTTTCTCCACGCCCCCTTCATCGAGCGCAATCTCGCCATTCTCGAAGCGTTGGAAGGCGGCCGCGCGGAGGAGGCGAGCCGCATGCTGGACGACTATCTCCAGCGCTCCGAGCGCCTGATCCTCGGCGCCATGTCGCGCACACGGCCGGCCTGAAGGCCGTTTCTCAATCGCGGGGCGCGACGAAGGGCAGCGCGGGCTCCAAGCGCTGAAGCGCATCCAGCGCATGAACGGCGACGAGGAGATGATGGGCGCGCGCATCGCGCGACGCCGAGGCTAGGGCGCCGAGAAGACGGGCCGGCGTTTCGAAGCCGGCAAGCCGCATCTCTCCCGCGAAGCGCTCGATGCGCGCAAGGCGCTCGGGGTCCTCCATCCGCCCGCCGAGTTCGGCCAGCGCCAGAAGTTCGTCGGCGGCCGCCCCCGTCTGTCGGTAGAGAGGTGATGCGGCGGCGACGGGCTCTAAGCGGCGTGCGTTTCGCTCCGCCATCCCGTCGCGCAAGGCGTCGAAGCGCCGCGCCCAGTCGCCGAAGAAGGAGCGCGCCGGGGCCTTGCCCTCCCGGTGGGTCGGCAGATCCAGCGAGCGCAGCGTTTCGCCTGCGATCGCGATGGGCTCCAGCACGATCGCGCCTTCGCGCGCCCGGACGAGAACGCAGAGGATGGGCACGGGCCGGGCGCGGCGGGCAGCTTCCAGCGCCTCGATCCGCGCTTCCAGCCGGTCGTCGGCGGGGAGCTCCAGCGACAGCCAGAGCCCCGCCGCATCCCCGACCGGCCAGCGCACGCACTGCGCCAGGGTGTCGAAGGCAGGGCGCTCGACCTCTACCGGGCGCAGAAGCACGAGCCGGGCGCCGGGGCGGGCGCGAAGGCTCGGCCGCGCGGATTGGCGCAGGGTCTCGCGCAGCTCGCTCCAATCGCTCGAAACCGCGCCGGAGGCTTCCACGATCCCGCTCCACGAGCCGGGTTCGCGCGTCGCTCGTCCCGCTGCGCTGGACAGGCGACCGCCGGGGCGGGCGGCCCCTTCCACGAGCCGGAAGGCACCGGCCGACAGCTCGGCGAGCGTTGCTCCGAGCACCGGTTCGAATTGTGCTGCCTCCAGCGGCGAGAAGCCGGGATCGGCCCCCGCTGCCCTCGCCAGCGTCAGCGCGAAGGGCGCGCCGTCATCGAGGCGCAGGAGATGGGCCGTCGCGCCGCGCCCGCCGGTGGTCCCGCGCCAGAGTTCGAGGCCGCATCCGAGAAAGCGCGTCGGCGGGAGCGGCTCCCCCACCTCGCGCGTGGTGCCGCCGAGTCCTCGATCGCCTCCCTCGCGCAGCGCTTGCGTCAGGGCATAGGCACCCGCGATGCGCCGCAGCGTCACGCCCGGCTCCTCCGTTTCCAGCCGTTCCCGGTGCCGGCGAAGCGCGGCGGCGATCGCTCGGAGTTCGGCGGCAAGGCGCGGCATGGTCTCGATGCGCGACGACAGGGCGAGATCGCCGATCCGCTCCTCCAGCGCGGCAGGCGCGGCGGAAAGCCCCGAGCGCGCCGCCTCGCGCAGGGCGGCGGCCACCGCGTCCGCCACGGGGGAGGGGGCGTCGGGCTCGGGTTCGCGATCCCTGGCTCCCGCTCCGATCATTTCGGGCCGCCGGATCGCCAGGACGGCGGCGGCATGGAGCGCCGCGCGTTCGCGCGCCTCCGCCTTGGACACGAGCCCGCCCGGCCCCGCGCCGGCGGGCAGGAGCACGTCCGGCTGGCCGGCGATGCGCACCGTGACGAGTCCCGGCGTCGGCGTGATCGCGACCTCGCCGGGGCCGAGGCCGGCGAGGAGCGCTTCGGCGCGCACCAGGGCGGCGCGGCCGAAGGCCTTGGCGAGCGCCGTCTCGCTCCAGGCGTGGATCTCCGCCATGGCGTCCGGGGCGGGGGCGGCGTCCGGCGCCGTCGTTTCCACCGCCTTGCCCGGCGGCGCTTCGCGCAGCGCGATCACGGCGGTGAGGATATGCCGGCAGGCGCCGGTGGCGGGACAGGTGCAGGTGGCACCCGACAAGGGGCCGGGGGCAAGGCGCACGGTTTCCCCGTCCACGGCGAGAATGGCGGTGCCTTCCTCCCAAGCGGGTTCGTCGACGAGCCCGGCTTCGGCGTCCCGCCTCGCCCGGCGCACGAGGCCTCGGTTGGCCGCCGCTTCCAACACCTCGTCGGTGATGGAGGCGGCGGAAAAGCGTGCTGCCCCGCTCATCGCATGTGCCCCGCGACCCACTGCGCGAAGTGTTCGGGCGTCAGGGCGGCGATCTCCATGCCGGCCTCGACGAGCCGTTCGGCCGTGTCCCGGTCGTAGGAGGGCTTGGCCTCCTCGTCGATCGCAGCGAGCCCCAGAAGCTTGACCCGCGCGCCCGCGAGGCGCCGCGTCGTGGCGAGAAGCGCGCCGAGGGAGGCGCCCTCGCAGAAGTCCGAAACGAGGACGAGAAGCGTGCGCTCCGGTGTGGCCACATGGCGCGCCTCGCAATAGCTGAGCGCCCGGCCGATATCCGTGCCCCCGCCGAGCTGCACCGACATCAGAACATCCACCGGGTCTCCCACCCGGTCCGACAGGTCGACGATCGCGGTGTCGA
Organism: Aureimonas sp. ME7; assembly: GCF_903970965.1. Classification (GTDB taxonomy): domain Bacteria; phylum Pseudomonadota; class Alphaproteobacteria; order Rhizobiales; family Rhizobiaceae; genus Aureimonas. The sequence continues at coordinate 379,407 of NZ_CAJCKW010000001.1, forward strand.
AGAGGACGAGCTTGACGTCGACGGCCGGAAGCTGGCTGAGGATCGCGGCCATGACGGCGCTATAGATCAGCGAGGTCGCCATGGAGCCGGACTGGTCGATGCACAGGACGATGCGCCAGGGCAGGTGACGGCGCATGGCGGCGTGGAAGCGCAGGTGCTCGACGACGAGCGCTTGGCGTTCCGCGTCCCAGTTCCGGAGGTTGCGCCGGATCGTTTCGCGAAAGGCGAGATCGCGCGCCGAGCCCTTGAGGCCCGTCGTCGCCCCGCGCCGGCGCGCACCGGACAGGGCGCGGCTGGTCTGGAGGCGGAGGCGGCGCGTCAGCTCCTCGACGACCCGCTTGGCCACCTGCCGGATCTTGGCCTCCACCGCCGGGTCGGAGCGGCCGCGATGGGCAAGGAGCGAGGCGAGGATCGCGGGGTCAGGCTCGAGTTCGGCCAGCGCCTTGGCGTCGTCCAGGATCTCGGTCATCCCGAAGCGGGCGAGCGCATCGGTCTTGACGATGTCGAGCACGCCTTGCGGAAACAGCTCGCGCATTTCGCCGAACCATTCGGGCATGGTCATCCGAGGCGGCTCGTTGCTGCCGCGCGGGGACTTGCGCCCGCCATCCAGCCGAATGCCGCGCCGCCGATAGCCCTCGCCGTAGATCCGCTCCAGCGCACGGTCGCGCCGAAGATCGGCGCCCGAACAGCACGCGCCCATCGAGCGGTCGGCGAAGCGGCCGAGAACGAGGCGCCAGCGGCGCAAGGCCTCGTCGGGCGTGTCCTGGCTCATGCGGTGTGCGCTCCGGCTTGCGGCTCCAGCCAGGCGCCGAGCCCATCCTCTCGCCAAAGCGCGACGAGCTCCGCGTCGAGCCGCGCGCCCTCGAGAAGCTCGGTTTCGGAAAGGTGGTCGGGGAGGCGCGGCGCGAGATCGAGCGCGCTTGCGTGGCCGCGCGCGATCTCGGCGGCGAGATCGTCGGTTTCGCCGGGCGCGAGGCTGGAAAAGGCGTAGCGCAGGCCGGGCAGAAGCTGGAGAAAGTCCTCCGCCGACAAGGCGGCCATCGCTTCGTCCACGGCAGCCAACAAGGCCGGTACGCGGCGCAGGAGCGCCGGCTGGACGGCCAGGACCCCGACCAGCGGCTCGGTCCGTCCCTTGGGCTCGCCCCCGAAGCGCAGCGCGCCGGCGATTGCGGTGCCAAGCTCCTCTGCCGTCAGCCGCCCGGCGAGATAGGACAGCGCGGCGACGGCGCCCGCGACGCGCGGCTCCAGCGCCGCATCGCTTAGATCTGCGATCCCCTCGTCCAGAAGGTCGAGGGCGAGGGCGGGAAGGTCGCTCTCGCCGCTGCCTGCCCCTTCCGCGACGTCGTTGAGGGCGGCGAGCGCCGAAACGAGTGCCGGCACGTCCTCCTCGCCCGCATCGCGAAGGTTCGGCAGGAGGTCGATCGCGCGGGCGTAGGCAAGACGGCGCAGGCGGCCGGGGTCGTCGGTGTCCGCGAGGCCGAGGATGCGCCGGCCTCGGCACAGGTTGTCGAGGGCGGCGAGCGTCGAAACCGTGCGGCCGAAGTCGGGGTCGGCTCCGATCGCCTCGCCGATGGCGCGCACAAGTGGGCCGCAGGCGCCCGCCATCCCGGCCTGCGCCGCGGTGACGAGAAGGCGCACGGCGGCGGCGGCGTTCCGCTCCTCCGCCCTTTCGCTCAAACGGGCGATTTCGCGCCGGAGAACGGCGACCGCGACCCGCTCGATCGTGTCGCCGTCCGTGCAAAGGGCGACGAGCCGCGTTTCCACCGCCGGCGTCCAGCGATAGGTCCATTGCTCCGTGATGATGTCGGTGGACACGCCCCCGCTCCAGTCCGGCCCCTGCCGGCACTGCGCGAAGGGGGTGCCGAGAAGCACCATCGCATGAAGGAAGCGGCTGGCGGCCAGATGTCGGGGCTTGCGGTGGAGGTCGAGCGCACGAGCGCGCTCGGTGCCGTCCTCGACGTTGAACCGGAGGGCGCGAGCTCTGGCACGCAGGGCCTCCACCAGCGGTGGGCTTCCGGCCGCGCGGGGCACCTCGCCGATCCCCTCGCCGCCGAGCTCGAGGCCGAGCATCTCCATCAAGGGCGAGCCGTAGCGCGGGTCCTCGTCCTTGACGAGACAGGAGCGGGCGGCGTCCACCACCTCGCAGCGGCCGGGGCCGGGAAGGCCGCGAAGCGAAGCGAGGCCCCGCGCATGCGCCAGCGTTTCGACGAGGGCGGGAAGCGGCGGCGCGAAGCCGGGGCGCTCGGCGCGAAGGCGCTTGGCGAGCGACAGGACGAGATCGCCCGCCGCCGCCTCGCCGGGATCGGCGGCGCCGGCACCGGCCGCCGCGGCGAGCCGCTCGTACCAGCGCGGGCTCGGCATGCCCGCCCCGTAGCCGTTGATCCGGTTCAGCGCCTCGTGGGTGTAGCGCACGAGATAGGGCGTGGCGGGCGCCGGCTTCGGGATCGCGATCTCAGCCACATCGGGCGGATCGAGCAGCACCGGCGTATGGAAGCCGCCGGTGACGACGGCGATCGGGCCGTCGCCGGGGGTTTCCAATGCCTGGGCCACCGCCGCGCGCATGAACGTCTCGCGTGGGCGCGTGTCGTCGTCGGCGATCTCGGCCTCCGGCGTCAAGAGGCGCGTCAGGAAGCAATGGACGCCGATGTCGCGAAAGAACAGGCGCCAGTCCCGGTCCGCGATGCGGCTTTCGAACAGACGGTCCCAGGCCTCGTTGAAGTCGCGCGCGCAAAGGCGCTTGACGAGGGCGTCGGCGTAGCGCCCGCCGGCCAGCGCCTCCTCGCCCGTCAGGAGGAGCGGGGCGGGGGGCTCGTCGGGTCTTGCCTGGTTTGCCCGTTCCTCCTCCAGCGCCAGCCGGGTGCCGCTCGGCAGGTCGGCGAGGAGGATAGGGATGCCGGCGGCGTTCGCCCAGCGCAGCGCGGTCCATTCCGGTGCACTGTCCGAAAACGGCCAGTGGGCGACGGGGACGCGCTCGCCCCTGGCCTCGGTTATGGAGACGACGGACACCGGGTTGCGTGTCTCGGGATGGGCGAGAAGAGGCAGGATCGGCCCGAAGTCGGCCGGCATCTCGATCACCAGAGCGCGCGGGCGCGTCTCCGCGAGAGCCTGAGCGAGATGATGGGCGCAGGCCGGCGAATGGTGGCGGATGGGAAAGAACAGGCAGCCCCGCTCGCCCGCAAGGAGCCGTTCTCCCCAAGCGCTGAAGCCTTCGGATGCGAAGGCGGCCTCCGTCGAACCCGCCATCAGCCGAGCCTGAGCGCGCGCGCCGCCTCGTAGAAGGAACGCCAGTCGCCCGACGAGCGCGCCCGGTCCTTGGCGACGTGATCGACATAGGACTTGAACTTGGCGCCGTCGGCCGGATCGTCCTTCAGGACGACGCCGCCGATCTGGCGCGCCAGATGGCCGCCCGTCACCTCGCCGCCCTGCAGATAGACCGCTTCCAGCGCCGCGGCATGCGCGACGTTGACGGCCTCGGCGGTGGACATCACGGCGGCGGGCTTGGGGATCGCGACGCCCTCGCGCGTGCGCCCTTCGCGCAACTCCTGGAAGCAGGAGACGAGGATGTCGAGTGCGGCCGGCGGCAGTTTGGCCTCAGTGCCTGCCCCGGTCATGCGGTCGGCCAGACGGCGCTCGATCAGCTCACGTTCGAAGGCCGGGTCGCCGATCGGATGCACGGTCTCGAAGTTGAAGCGGCGCTTGAGCGCGCTCGACATCTCGTTGACGCCCCGGTCGCGCAGGTTGGCGGTGCCGATGACGTTGAAGCCGGGCGCGGCGCGCACCACGGCCTCGTCCCCGAGTTCGGGAATGGCGATCGTCTTTTCCGACAGGATGGAGATCAGCCCGTCCTGGATCTCGGGCGCGCAGCGCGTCAGCTCCTCGATGCGCACGATCGTGCCTTCCTGCATCGCCTGGAGAACGGGCGAGGGGACGAGCGCCTGCCGGCTCGGCCCTTGTGCGATCAGGAGCGCGTAGTTCCAGCCGTAGCGCAGGTGGTCCTCCGTGGTGCCGGCCGAGCCCTGCACAACGAGCCGCGTCGAGCCCGACACGGCGGCGGCCAGAAGCTCGGACAGCATCGACTTCGCCGTTCCCGGCTCGCCGACCAGCATCAGCCCCTGTTCGCCCATCAGGCTGACGATCGCGCGTTCCACCAGCGCGTCGTCGCCGTAGAACTTTCGCGACACGCCGAGCGCCTCGTCGCCGAGGACGAAGCTTCGCACGGCGCGCGCCGATAGGCGCCAGCCGGGCGGCTTCAGGTTCTTGTCGGCCTCGGACAGGCGCTGCAGTTCGCCGGCAAAGCGCACTTCCGTCGCCGGGCGCAGAACGGCCGTTTCCTCCACGTTGCTCACCAGCCGCCCTTCTTTTCGTGCTCGGGGTCGAAGCCCGTCCCCTTAGCCGCGATCTCGCGGTAGTCGTTCCAGGCTTCGGACACGAGGACCGGCGGCACGTCGCTCAAAGCGACGCCGCTTCCCCCGCCCCAGCGCGAGACGCGCTCCGGTCCGGACGGCTCGAAGGCGAGCGTCGTCAGGTATTTCGGCACCCGGTCGTTCTCGCCGACATAGGAGCCGCTGAACTCTATCACGGCGACAAGCCCGGAGTCGGGAAAGCTCTTCTCGTACGCGTAGAAGCCGGCGCCGTCCTCGACCGAGCCGCGGATATAGCCGAGATTCTCGGCCGCCGAGCGGAGGGTGAGGTTGTCGATCATGTGGCCGCGTCGGTCGTCGATGACGCGTGCTTCCGCTTTCGTCTCGCCGGGCGCGGGGCGCTGGAACTGCTCGAAGAGCGGCGACACTTCGTAATCTTCGAGATGCTGCGTCCAGGCGGCGGACGCCTCGTCGCCGAGGCTCGCACGATGCGCGATGCCGATGCCGGCGAAACCGTCGATCTCCACGCGCTCGTCCTCGGCATCGGTGAAGGTGCCGTCGTCGAGGGCGCGCAGGCTCTGCACGACGTTTCCTTGCGCATCGTGCCCGGTCAAAACCAGACGGCGCAGGAGATGGTTCATCACCGGATGAGCCAAGAGAAACGACTGGAAGTCCGCCACCGGCCAGATCCGCCCGGCGCACATCGCCTCATAGAGCCGTCCAGTTTGGAGCTCCACGGTCTGCTTGAGTTCCTTCTTGGCGGCCGACAAGGCGCCTTTCGCTTCCTTTGCCTCAGCCGCCTCGTCCGGGTCGCTCGGCGAGGGAAGCGATGCGACCGGCTTGCCGTCCGGGTTCTGAAGGGCGAGGCGCAGTTCGGGTGCGCCGGTCTTCTTGGCCTTCACCGTTTCCAGCCGGGCGCGGAACGTGCGCTCGCCGACGGGGAGTTCCAGCGTGCCGGTCTCGTCGAGGCCGACAGCGGGAATGGTGCGGTCGGCGAGTTCCGCCGGGCTCCAGCCGCGCTCCTCGGCGAAGCGCGCGGTGACCTCGCCGGCATATTTGCGAAGGCCCGGCTGCTTGTGGCGCTGCGAGGCGGCCAGCACCAGCTGGAGCGAGGCGGGCTCGGGCTTGGCCATTAGCATGTCCACCAGCGCCCGGCATTGGTTGGCCCGCTTGCCGTGGTCGCGCAGGTAGCGCTTGACGATCGCCGCCGCATCCGCCGCCGGCGCGTAGGCGGCGAGCGCCAGGAGCCCGCGATGGTCGAGCGCGCTGTTGAGGTAGACGGCGAGCTTTTCGCGCCGAAGCTCGGCGAAGGCGAGGTCTTCGGTGAAATCCTTCTGCCAGCGCTGGCGATATTCGGCCGTGCGCTTGGCGTTCTCGGCGGCATAGGCGTTGGCCTCCTCGCTGGAAGGGCGGGCGGTGTCGAAGGCGACGAAGGCGTTGAGGATCTGGAGCCCCAGCCGCTCGGCGTCACCCCGGTCGAGGCGCTCCAGCGCCATGTGGAGGAGCGGGTCGCCGCCGGCGTTCTTCAGCTTGTGGGCGCGCACGAACCACCAGCGCACGACCTCCGCCGGTACCTCGCGCCCGTCCGCCCAATGAAGCGCGGGCAAGGCTTCGGCGTCGAACAGGGCGGAAAAGTCCGCCTTGGTCTTGGCGAGACCCTTGCGCGCGTCGGCAAGAAGCTTGTCCTCGGAGAACTGGTCGGACACGTCGTCGCCGCACAGGGCCAGCGCCGAGATGATGGCGGCCGTGGCACCGACCCCCTTCTCCTTTTCCAGCGCCTTGCGAAGGGCGGGAACGGCGGCGTCGTCCCGGCGCTCGGCCAGCCACCGCGCACCGGCGATGCGTGTCGCCTCCGCGCCCGCTTCCAGCATCGGGGTGATGACAGGCGTCAGTTCCGCGACGTCGCGCAGGAGCCAGCGGGCATAGTCGCGCCCGCGCTTCTGGCCTTGCGCCGCACGGTCCACCACGACGGGGAAGTAGCGGCGCGGCAGCTTGGGGAAGAAGCTGAGCGCCAGAAGGCCGAAATCGGCGCCCTGGTCGCGCAGGCGTCCGGTCGGTCCGCCGAACGCCTCGTCCAGCATGGCCGGCTCCGCCATCAGGACGGGCCAGACGGTTTCGTTGGTAGGCACGCGCGGGCGTTCGGGCAGGTTGAACCAGCGCCCCTTGGTTTCCCGGAACAGGGCGGACATGGCGTAGCCGCTCCGTTGCGCCGCTGCCTCGAAGATCCGCAGGTCCGCGCCGGCGCCGTAGCGCTTCTGCAGCTCGAAGCCGGCTGGCGAATAGGCGTGGCCTTCGGAGCCGAGCGCCGTGCGCAGGACATCGGCCGCCGCGCGCTCCTGCCGGATCGCGAAGACGAGATTGGCGAGTGCCTCGATCGAGACGTCGCTGCGCGAAAGCAGGGCCGCCAGCTGCTTGGAATGGGTATCGCGCGCCTTGCTGCTCCAATATTCCAGCCGAGGATCGATCACGATGCGAGCCGCGCCCGCCTCGTCGTCCGACAGGGGCGCCCCCTTCATCGCGGCGACCACATGGCGCGCGGCGGCCGGATCGACGGGCGGCCGGAAGGGTTTGGCCTTGCGCTGGTTCCATTCCTTGCCGACCGGGGTGCGGGCGTAGTCGTCCTGCGCCGCCGCGTTGGTCGCTTCCAGCACGGCGCGCAGCGCCCCTTCCAGATCGGCCGGCAGGGGAGGCTCCGCTTCGGATGCGGTGGTCGGGGCGGAAACGAAGCTTCCGTCGAAGGCGACATATCCGTCCGGCCCATCGGCCTGACCCTCCGGCCCTTCGCCGCCGACGGCCGCGCTCGCTCGCGCCGTGGCGATGGCCTGGAGCACCGCCTTGGCCTTTTCGCCGCCTGCCTCGTGCGCTTCGAGAAGGGGCAGGGCGTCCGACCCGAGGCGGGCGAGGAGCACGTTGACGGCGGCCAGCCGATCCGCCGACTGCTTGGACCCGAGGGCCTCGGCCGCCTTGTCGCGGATGCGCGTCTCGTCGGAGGTGGCGAGCGCCGCGATCGCCGCCTCGCGCGCGGTGCGCGCGCTGTTGCCGGCGCTGGCGAAGACGAAATCGAAGAAGCGCGGCTCGGCGTCGATCAGCCCTTCGCGCGCCAGGAACTGGATCATCACCTGCCGACCCGTGGAGCCGAGGGCGGCGATCGCCGCGACCGCCTCGCTTGGGGCCGCCGCGAGCGCTTCCGTAAAACCCGGCATCGCGAGATAGCTGGGCGTGTGGCGGTCGTAGGACGAGGTCTCGCCGCCGGAGAATCCGCAGTCGATCAGGGCAGGGAATGCGCTGGCCTCACCGTCCTCCAGCATGGCGAGGATGCGCGGCGCGGTCAGGAAGCCGAAGCCCTTCCGGTCCCGGTTCTGGTGGTTCTGGAGCTTTCCCGCCACGATATGAACGAGGGATCTCGCCCAGGTCGGCGAAGCGTCGGTGCCGGGATAGTTCCAGCGATAGCTGCTCGACATCGCCTGAAGGGCGAAGAGCTCGCCGTAGCGGCGCAGGACGCCGGGGTCGAAGCCTTCCAGATCCAGAACCACGCGTTCGCGCGCCTTGGCGTGACGTTCGTAGTCCTTGGGGTTGTCCGTATGGGCGCCGTGGGGCTCCAGCACCTGATACGTTTCCCAGTAGCGGGGATGGCCGGACTGCAGAAGGTTGCCTAGACGCAGGAGAAACGTCGCGTCCTCGCCAGTCAGGACATAGCGCGCCGCCGCCTCGCCGAGATCGGGCTCGATTCGGTTCAGAACCGAAAGATCGGCGGCGATCGCCTTCTCATCGGCCGCCGTCAGTCCCCCGACCGGTGAAGGATCCTCCGCCGGACTACCGATCCCGAACAGTTTCTTGAGGCTGGCTCCGATCATTCCGATCCTCCTTGGGCACCCTCTTCCGCAGCGGGTGCGAAGCGCACGCACGCGTTGCGCTCAACATGGGCGGGACGGGGCATGGCTCAAGGGTTCTGCCTGCCGTCGAGTGATCACCGGTTGTGTGATTGGCCGGCAAACGACATCCTCACCATTCCTTATCAATGTGCAACCATTGCGGCATGGCGGGTTCGCGAGTCGGGTGAAGGTTCCATGTGGCGCTTCGTGAGGCCGAGGCGCATAAGGGGCACGGGGGCCCTTACGTCGCGAGGGCTGCCGCGTCCGAGTAGGGAGGGCCTCGATGAACATTGCCGCCGCCGCACCAGCAAGCTTGAAGCCGCGCACCTACATGGCGGTGCTCGGCACGCTCGGTCTCGCCCATCTCCTGAACGATCTTCTCCAGTCGCTCATCCCGGCGATCTACCCGATCATCCAGCGAAGCTACGGCCTCGACTTCCGCCAGATCGGCCTCATCACCCTGACCTTCCAGATCGCGGGATCGCTGCTCCAGCCGCTGGTCGGCGCCTATACCGACAATCGCCCGGCCCCTTATTCGCCGGTGGCCGGCATGGTGTTCACCCTGTCCGGCCTTCTGGCGCTCGCCTTCGCGAGGAGCTACGAGTTCATCCTCGTCGCGGTGACGCTGATCGGCATCGGCTCCTCGATCTTCCACCCGGAAGCCACGCGCATGGCACGCTATGCGGCCGGCGGCCGGCAGGGTCTGGCGCAGGGCATCTTCCAGGTCGGGGGGCAGGCGGGCGGCGCGCTGGGTCCGGTGTTCGCCGCGCTCGTGATCGTGCCGCTCGGCCAGCCGAGTCTTGCCTGGTTCGCGGCGGGCGCGCTTCTGGCGATGGTGCTGCTCACCTGGATCGGGCGCCAGCAGCGCGAGATCGCCCAGCATTTCGCCGCCATTCGCGCCGCCACCGCCCAGCACGCAAGCGGCCAGCCGGCCTATGCGCCCGCCACCGTCGCCGTCGGGCTCGTGGTGCTGACGCTCCTGATGTTCTCCAAGAACGCCTATATCGAGAGCTTCCGTTCGTTCTACACCTTCTATCTGATCGAGCGCTTCGGGCTGACGATCCCCGCTTCGCAGATGATGCTGTTCGTGTTTCTCCTGTCCTCGGCCGCCGGCGCGCTGATCGGGGGCATCGTCGGCGACCGGATCGGGCGCTACCGGGTGATCTGGATCTCGGTGCTCGGCCCCCTGCCGCTGACGCTTCTCCTGCCCTATGCCGACCTCTTCTGGACGGGCATCCTGACGGTCGCCATCAACCTCGTGATGGCGAGTGCCTTCGCTTCCATCCTGATCTACGCGATGGAACTCCTGCCGAACCGGATCGGGCTGATCGGCGGCCTGTTCTACGGACTGAACTTCGGCTTGGGTGGCACTGCGGCCGCGCTTCTCGGCGGGCTCGCCGACGGTTACGGGATCGAGGCGGTGTATCGCTTCTGCTCGTTCCTGCCGCTCGCGGGGCTGCTCGCCTGGTTTCTGCCTCGGCTGGAGGGAGACGGTGCCAAGGCGCGATAGCGCCTTCAGTCCGTCCTGCAGCCGTCCGGTCGGGGATACCCTTCCGGCGGGCAGAAGCCGAAGCCGCGAATCGCGGCGGGAGCGTCGAGTTCGGGCACGATCTCCAGATGGCTGAGGTCGGGCGCGGCGCCGTCGAAGCGGATCCGTGCCGAGGCGTGGACGGGACCGGCCGTGATGTCGTTCAGAAACGGAAAGGCTGCGCGGATATCGGCCCGGTCGGCCCAGGCGGGACGGTCGGCCACCGTGTAGGTGAAGCGCAGGATGGGGGCGGGATCGAGCGTTCCGTCGCCTTCCAGATAGACCCAGCCGGGCGCGGGGCGCCCGTAGCAGAGCTTGACGAGGCGCCGGTCGCCGAACGGCTCGGTCTGCATGAAAGGGCCGGCCGCCTCGCTCATGCGATAGAACGGGTAGGGCCGCTCGGTGGGCGCTTCACCCGGCGGGAGCGGCTCGATCAGACCCGACGCCGCGAGCGCCCTGACGCTTGGCAGCGATTCCGACGTGCCGTACATGGCGAAGGGTTCGGGACCGTCGAGAACCGTGGCGCACAGGCGCTCGCTCGCCAAAGATCCCTCCAGTGTGCGCATCGCCGAGCCGTCGTCGACGGCCGCTCTCGCGAGGCGCCTTGGGTCGGTCAGCTTCTCGTGGATCGACCAGGCGCCGAACCCGGCAAGCCCGAGAAGAAGGCCGAACCCGGCCAGACAGGCGCTTCGCTTCAGCAGCCTGATGTTTCGTTCACGGCGCCCTTTCATTGGTCGCTCGGCGCCATCGGGCAAACGGGGAAGCCGGCACCTTCAGCGGGTTTAGCCCAGCGCTTCCCTATCCCGCAGAGGAGGGGAAGCGCCGTCGTCGTCGGATTCGTCGTCATCGATCGAGGCTAGCCCATTCCCGCCTGCAGCCCAACCGCTGCTCGAAGGAAAGGGCAAGAGGGAGGCCGCCTCGTCGGCGGTCTCCCCTCCTCAGGGCGGTGTCAGGCCGCGGCGATCGCCTTTTCGATGTCGGCGCTGGTCTGGCCGGTGAGGTCCTTCGAGATTTCGCCGACGAGCGCGTCCTTCAGCTTGACGTGGTAGTGCTTGCGCATCTCGCCGAGCGCCCGGGGCGCCGCGATGACCACGATCTTGGAAATCTTGCCGCCGATGGCCTGCTGGTTGAGGACATCGACGACGCCCGCGACGAACCCGTCCTCGTCCTGCGTGTCGTCGTCGGGATTGGCCGCGCTGCTGGCGTGTCCCTTGCCCCCACTCTTGTTGTCGGTGTCGATCGGGCCGACGGGCAGCGCGGACAGCTTCGGCGAGGCCTCGTCGCCCCCGTTCTGGAACAGGCTGAGCTTCTGGCCGTCCATCACCGCAACCGTCGCACCCTTGGGAATTTGCATGTCGTTCTCCGTTTTCGGCGAGCGGATGTCCGCCGCCTTGTCCGTCCGGTCAACGCGGACGGGGCCGAGATGGCTCCCTGGCGGACGCACGAGGCGGGCTTGTTCCCCGGCCCGGCGTCCGGTTAGCCTCGTGCCGTCGGCAAGGTCTGGGAGGACGGCATGGACGAACGTTTGCAGGGGCGCGTCGCGCTGGTGACGGGGGCGAGCTCGGGGATCGGCCGGGCGACGGCGCAGCTTCTGGCGGGGGAAGGAGCGAGCGTGGTTCTCGTGGGGCGCTCGGCCGAGCGGCTCGGCCGGACGGCGGGCGAGATCGAGGGAGAGGCGCTCGCGATCGCGGCCGATCTCGCCGTGCCGGGCGAGGTCGATCGCGCGGTGGCCGAGGCGCTTGCGCGCTTCGGGCGCATCGACATCCTCCTGCCCAATGCCGGCCTCTACATTCCCGGCGACGTGGCGGAGGGGAACCCCGAGCGCTGGGAGGAGATGATCGCGGTCAACGTCTCCAGCGTGTTCCGCCTGGTTCGCGCGGTTCTGCCGGGCATGATCGAGCGCCAGGGCGGCGACATCGTCGTCACCTCCTCGATCTCCGGCCATCAGGCGATCCACTGGGAGCCGATCTATTCCGCCTCCAAACACGCGATCCAGTCCTTCGTGCACGGGCTTCGCCGACAGGTGTCGAAGGACCGGGTGCGGGTCGGGGCTGTCGCGCCGGGCATCGTCCTCAACGAGCTCTGGGGCTACGACGACCCCGCCGCGATCGAAGCCAAGGTCGAGGCGCGGGAGGGCCTGCGCTCTGAGGACATCGCCGAGGCGATCCTCTTCATGCTGACGCGCCCCCCGCACGTGACGATCCGCGACCTCGTGGTCCTGCCCCAGAACCAGGACATCTAGGCCGATCGTCCGCCCCGCGCGGAACCGCTTGGGAGCGGCGCCTCGTCCGGCGCGGCGGGCCGAGAAAGACTCCGCCGATGACGGTTGCGTTACCCGGCGGAGGCGATAAGCTCCCGTTCATCAAGTGGAGCGTCCTTGGGAGGGGAAGTCTGCATGATGTCGTGCGTGAGCTTTGCCTTCCGATCCGTCCTTGCGCTTTCGCGACGGCTTGCCGCCGCCGGGCCCGGTGCGTGCGCATGAGCGCGACCGGCGCTTCCGCGCAGGAACGGCTGAAGGCGCGTCCGAGCCTGGCCCGGCGCCTTCTGCGCTCGCGCGAAACGGGCATCGTCGGGGCGTTGGCGATCATGATCGTCGGCCTCACGCTGTTCCAGCCCGACTTCGCCAGCACCGACAACCTTCTCAACGTCGCGCGCAACGTGTCCTTCGTCGGCATCGTGGTGCTCGGCCAGGCGATGGTGATGATCACCGGCGGCATCGACCTGTCGGTCGGTAGCGTCTGGGGGCTGTCGGCGGTGTCGGCGGCCGCCTTCATGGCGGCCGGGCTCGGCGTCGTGCCGGCCTGCCTTCTGGCGCTCCTGATCGCGGCGGCCTTCGGCCTGTTCAACGGGCTTTGCGTCACCAAGCTGCGCATGCCCCCCTTCGTGCCGACGCTCGCCACCATGAGCATCGCGCGCGCGCTGGCGCTCGTGGTCACGCGTGGCAAGGCGATCGACGAGTTTCGCCCGTCCTACGACGACCCGTTCTTCGCGCTCGGCGGCGGCGACACGTTCGGCCTGCCCAACCCGTTTCTCGTCTTCGTGGTGCTGTCGATCGTCATCGGCATCGCCCTGTCGCGCAGCGTCTACGGCCGGCAGCTTTATGCCGTCGGCGGCAACGAGCGCGCCGCGCGCCTCACCGGCCTGCCCGTCGATCGGCTGAAGATCAGCGTCTATGTCGTGTCCTCGGTTCTGGCCGGCATCGCGGGCATCATCGAGGTCAGCTACCTGTCCTCGGCCATTTCCAACCAGGGGCTCGGCAAGGAGCTGAGCGTGATCGCGGCGGCCGTGATCGGGGGCACCAACCTGACGGGCGGCGAGGGAACGGTGATCGGCGTCTTCGTCGGCGCCGTGATCCTGGAGGTCCTGCGCAACGGCCTCGTGCTTCTGGGAACCGACGCCTACTGGCAGGGCGTCTTCGTCGGCTCGGTGATCGTGCTTGCCGTGTTCATCGATCAATTGCGGAAAGGCGTGTGGGGGAGCCGCTGAGGAGGCGGAACGCGCGCCGACAAAAAGGGAGAAGACACAAGTGAAGCGCATGCTGTTTGCCACCATCGCCCTCGCCGCATTGGCCGCTGCCGGTTCCGCCGGGGCGCAGGAAAAGGTCTTCGCCCTGGTGCCCAAGGCGCTCGGCGTTCCCTTCTACGCCGATGCCGAGAAGGGCTGCGAGGAGGCCGCCAAGAAGATCGGCGCCACCTGCCTCTTCACCGGCCCGGCTCAGCTCGACGACGCCGAGCAGGCGCGCATCGTGCGCGACCTCATCACCCGCAAGGTCGCCGGCATCTCGATCGCGCCCAACAACGCCGAATCGATCGCCAGCGTGATCGCGGCCGCGCAGGACAAGGGCATTCCCGTCGTCACCTTCGATTCGGACGCGCCCAAATCCAAGCGCACCGCCTTCATCGGCACCAACAACGAAGCCGGCGGCGAATCGGCTGGCGAAGCCTTCGCCAAGGCGCTGCCGAAGGGCGGCAAATACGCCGTCCTCACCGGCGGGCTTTCGGCGGCCAATCTCAACGACCGCATCAAGGGCTTCAAGTCGAAGCTCGACGGCTCGTTCACCGAGGTCGCGGGCTCGCCCTTCTCCTGCAACGACGATTCCAGCGCCGCCGTGCAGATCATCCAGGACGTTCTGGCCAAGAACTCCGATCTCGACGGCATCTTCTTCGTCGGCGGCTGGCCGATGTTCGCGCCCCAGGCCTACGCGCGCGCCGTCAAGAACAAGGTCGAGGACCTGAAGGCCGGCAAGTTCGTGATCGTCTCGTTTGACACGCTGCCGACGCAGGTCAAACTCCTGAAGGACGGCTATGCGACGACGCTCGTCGGCCAGCGCCCCTACGCGATGGGAACTGGCTCGGTGGAGCAGCTCGACAAGCTGAGCAAAGGCGAGACCGTGCCGCCCGTCACCGATACGGGCGTCGACATCGTCGACAAGACCAACGTCGACAAGTTCATGGCCGCCGCCCAGTAGCGCATCCTCCGGCGGATGCTTCGCGGCAGCCGCCGGATCGCCCCCGACGTTCCAAAGGACCCGAGCCGCCGTGCCCGCATTGCTGCGCGTCGAAGACGTTTCCAAGAGCTTTCCGGGCGTCCAGGCGCTTCGGGACGTGACGTTCGAGGTCGAGCGCGGCAGCGTCCATGCCATCATGGGCGAGAACGGGGCGGGCAAGTCGACGCTGATGCAGGTGATCGCGGGCGCCTTCGCGCCGACCGCCGGGCGCCTTCATCTCGACGGGCGCGAACTGTCCCTGTCCGGCACGAAGGACGCGGCGGCGCAGGGCATCGCGATCGTGTTCCAGGAGCTGATGCTCGCGCCCAACCTGTCGATCGCGGAAAACATCTTCCTCGGGCTGGAGCCGAGGATCGCCGGCGTCCTCGTGGACCGCACGGCGCTCCTGACACAAGCGCGGACGGCGCTCGCCCGGCTCGGCGTCGATCTCGACCCTGGCACCCGGCTCGGCGATCTCACCATCGCCCAGCAGCAGCTCGTCGAGATCGCCAAGGCCCTGGTGCACGAGCCGCGCCTCCTCATTCTCGACGAGCCGACCTCCAGCCTTTCGGAGGCGGATTCGCTCGCCCTGTTCCGCGTGGTCCACGACCTTCGCGAGCGGGGCGTGACGATCCTCTACATTTCCCACCGGATGCGAGAGGTCTTCGGCAACTGCGACGCCGTCACCGTGCTTCGCGACGGGCGCCACGTGCGCACGATGCGCCTGTCCGACACGACGCCCGAGGAGGTCGTGCGCCTGATGGTCGGGCGCGATCTCGCCGATGTCGGGCGCATCCGTCCGGACGAGGGCGAGCGGCCCGTGGTTCTGTCCGTCGAGGGTTTGGGCGACGGCGAGCGATACCGGGACGTGTCCTTCGAGCTGCGCCGGGGCGAGATCGTGGGGCTCGCCGGGCTGATCGGGGCGGGGCGCTCCGAACTCGCGCTCGGCCTCTTCGGCGCCCCGCCGCCGAAGACGGGCCGCATCCTCCTGGACGGGAGCCCGGTTTCCATCGCCCGGCCGCAGGATGCGATGGCGCTGGGGCTCGGCCTCGTTCCCGAGGACCGCAAGGGGCAGGGGCTGGTGCTCGGCATGGGCGTTGGAGCCAACCTGTCGCTTGCCGCTCTCGGGCTCGGGCGCATCTCGCGCGCCGGCTTCGTGCGGGCCGGCGAGGAGGCGGGGCTGGTGGAGCGCTATGTCTCGCGCTTTCGCATCCGCACGCCCGGCACCGAGCAGCCCGTCGGGCTCCTCAGCGGCGGCAACCAGCAGAAGGTGGTGCTGGCCAAATGGCTGGCGGCGAACCCGCGCGTCCTCGTCGTGGACGAGCCGACGCGCGGCGT
This sequence comes from Aureimonas sp. ME7, assembly GCF_903970965.1. Lineage (GTDB taxonomy): Bacteria > Pseudomonadota > Alphaproteobacteria > Rhizobiales > Rhizobiaceae > Aureimonas. Next base: position 394,992 of record NZ_CAJCKW010000001.1, read on the forward strand.
CGACGTCGGCACCAAGGCCGAGATCTACACGCTCCTGCGCGATCTGGCGCGCGGCGGGCTCGCGGTTCTCGTCATCTCCAGCGACCTGCCCGAGATCATGACGATCTCCGACCGCATCCTGGTGATGCGCGCCGGGCGCCTGGCCGGGGAGATCGGCTTCGACGAGGCGTCCGAAGAGCGCATCATGGCACTGGCCGCGCTCGAGCAAGAGGAAGGCGCCGAGAGGCGAGCCGCAGGCCGGTGAAGCGGGCGAACGATCGCATCGGGCTCGGGGGTTAACCTTTCGTTAGGGATGTGGATCCAGGCTTTCCCCACCGGAAAGAGGATCCTCCCGATGAAAAACCGAAACGCATCCCCCTCCCTCGGCATCACCGTCGCCATGCTCGTCTGCGCCTTGCCGCTCGTCGTGGTTCTCGTGGCGTGACGCCTGCCCTCGGCTTGTCGGCGAAGACTTCACGGCTTGTTATCTGTCTTTTGGAGAGGCTACCGCTGCGTAAGACAATTTAACGCAGGCGCTTGTTACCAAGGCTGGTTCGAATCGGGAGGCCGGCCCCAACATGCGCGAAGTCACGACCCAGTTTTCCAGCGCCGGCTTCAGTCGCCGTGTGGTCGTGCCGATGTCGGGCATGATCGTCGCCACGGTTCTCCTAATGCTGGCCTTCGCCCTGGTCAGCGCCTCGCGGCAGAACCAGCTCTCGATCGAATCGTCCACCCAGCTCGCCGAAACGGCGCTTCGGGTGAAGAAGCGCGAGATCGCTCGCAATCTCAAGGACTACGCCGTCTGGGAGGATGCCTACGCCAACCTCCACGAGCATCTCGACACGGTATGGGCCGCGACCGATGGAAACGTCGGCGCCAATATCTTCTCCGGCCTCGGCTACGAGATGGCCTTCGTCCTCTCGCCCGAGCGCCGAACCGTCTATGCGGTCATCGAGGGCGAGCCGCAGGAGGAGGCGGATGCCTTCGCGCTGATTCCCGACGGCATGCGCGAGTTGATCGAGCGTGGCGCGGCCGAGCCCGAGCCGGTGGTCGGGCTTCTTCAGTCCAGCCAGGGCGTGCTTCTGGTGGCGGCCACCGCGATCGTGCAGCCCTCGATGGACCGCTCGGACACGCTTCCCAAGGACCGCTCCGTCCTTTCCTTCGTCAAGAAGCTCGACGCGCCGTTCCTGTCGCGTATCGGCAGCGAATATCTCCTCAAGGACCTGCGCACCATCGCGTCGGGAGACCAAAGCCTCGGTGCGGCGGTCGCGATGCGCGATCCCGACGGGCGAGAGCTCGGCCAAGTGACCTGGACGCCGGAAACGCCGGGCTACAGTCTCCTGCGCTTCCTGCTTCCGCCGATGGCCGGGTCGCTGATCATCTTCGGCGTGTTTTCCTTTCTGGTGCTGCGCCAGGTGCGCCGCTCCACCACCGACCTCGAAGTCTCCTCTCGCACCATCGAGGCCTATGCCCAGACCCTGAAGGAAAGCGAGGCGCGCTTCCGCGACGTCGCCGAGGCGTCCTCGGACTGGATCTGGGAATGCGACGGGGGGATGCGGCTCGTCTACTTCTCCTCGCGCTTCACCGACGTCACCGGCCTGTCGGACGCGAGCGCGCTCGGGCGCACGCTGGAGCAGTTCTTCGTGATCGAGCGCGCCGAGGCGGGATGGCAGACGCGCGCCGATGCGCTCCATTCGGCGACGCCCTTCCGCGACCTGCGCTGCCGCTATCACGACGCGGCCGGCACCATGCGTGTTTGCCGTCTGGCGGCCCGGCCGATGTTCGACGCCGAGGGCGCCTTCTGCGGCTATCGCGGCACGGCGACCGACATCACACGCGAGGTCGAGGCGCAGGCTCGTGCCACCCATCTCGCCCTTCACGACGCGCTCACGGGCCTTCCCAACCGCACGCTCTTCCATGAGCGCCTGGATGCGGCCCTCCAGAGCAACAAGGAGGAGAAGAGCCGGCTCGCCGTCCTCTGTCTCGATCTCGACCACTTCAAGGAAGTGAACGACACGCTCGGCCATTCGGCCGGCGATATCCTTCTCCAGGAGGTCAGCGAGCGCCTGCGCAGCTGCATCCTTCCCTCCGACACGGTGGCGCGCCTCGGCGGCGACGAGTTCGCCATCGTCCAGAACGGCGTGCACCAGCCGCTGGACGCGAGCGTTCTCAGCCGGCGCATCATCGAAAGCCTCAACGCCCCGTATTTCGTGGAAGGCAACGAGCTGCATGTCGGCGTCAGCGTCGGCATCGCGGTGGCCGGCAACGAGGACGACACGCCGACGACGCTTCTGAAGAACGCCGACATCGCGCTCTACCGCGCCAAGCAGGCGGGTCGCGGCACGATGCGCCTGTTCGAGCCCCGCATGGATCTGGAACTCCAGGCCCGCAAGGCGCTGGAATACGACCTGCGCCAGGCGCTTTCGCGCGACCAGCTCGAGCTGCACTACCAGCCGCTGATCGAGCTCGACGGCGAGCGCATCGCCGGCGTCGAGGCGCTGGTGCGCTGGCGCCACCCCGAGCACGGGCTCGTGCCGCCCAACGCCTTCATTCCGCTGGCCGAGGACACGGGGCTGATCATCCCGATCGGCGAATGGGTGCTGCGAACGGCCTGCGAGCAGGCACGCGAATGGTCGGACCTGCGCGTGGCGGTGAACCTGTCGCCGGTGCAGTTCAAGCACCGCGAGCTCGTGGATACCGTGCGTCAGGTCCTCGTCGATACCGGCCTCGAGCCGCAACGGCTGGAGCTCGAGATCACCGAAAGCGTCCTCCTGCACGACGCCGAGGCGGCGCGCGAGATCCTCAACGGGCTGAAGGAGCTGGGGGTCCACATCGTGATGGACGATTTCGGCACCGGCTATTCCTCGCTCGGCTACCTCAATTCCTTCCCCTTCGACAAGATCAAGATCGACAAGTCCTTCATCTCCGACCTGACGGTCGAGAAGTCGAACGCCATCGTGCGCTCCGTGATCGGGCTCGGCCAGAGCCTCAACATGATCACGACGGCCGAAGGGGTGGAAACCGCCGAGCAGGCCGCCTTCCTCCTGCAGGAGGGCTGCGAGCAGGTCCAGGGCTACCACTTCGGCCGACCCATTCCCGCGGCCGACATGAACCGGCTGATCGACGGCTGGAACGAACGGGACGGCGTCACCAACGCCGCCTGAACCAACAACAAAATTCATTCAACATACGAGGTTCCACCATGTCGGCACTCCGGGCCCTGGACGACGCGCGTCCGTCCCTCACCGTCACCGATCAACTGGCCAGGGTGGAAGCCGCCGGCCCTGCCTTCGCGCGGAGCCGGACGCTCGGTGCGCCGCTGCCCGCGTTCGCGAGCGTCGATCAGGTCGTCGCCGACCTCCAGCCGTCCGAGCCGGTCTTCTGCATGATTCCGAGCGAGCTGAGAAAGGCCGCCGAAGGCTTCAAGGGCCTGCCGGCGCGCGCCCTATACGCAGTGAAGTGCAACCCGCATCCCTTCGTGCTCGACACGCTCTATCAGGCCGGAATCCGCGACTTCGACGTGGCCTCGCTGGAGGAGGTCCGCCTGATCGACGCCCTGTTCGGCAAGGCTGCCGGCCAGTTCTTCAACAATCCGGTGAAGACGCGCGAGGCCATCCGCGTGGCGAGCCGCGATTTCGCCATGCGCTTCTACACGGTGGACTGCGAGGCCGAGGTCGAAAAGATCCTGGAGGAAGCGGGGCCGGGCGGCGATCTCATCATCGCGGTGCGTCTCGCCACGCCCTCGCGCGAGGCGCGCTACGCCTTGTCCACCAAGTTCGGCGCCCCGCCCGCGGAGGCGGCCGAGCTTCTGCGCCTCATCGACCGGCGCGGCGTGAAGACCGGCATCTCGTTCCATGTCGGCTCGCAGTGCCTGTCGCCCGACGCCTTCGGCGCCGCGCTGGAGCTGGCCGGCAAGGTGGCGAAGAAGTCCGGCGTGCCGCTCAGCGTCCTGAATGTCGGCGGTGGCTTTCCCGCGCCCTATCCCGGCGACGATCCGGCGCCGCTCCAGCGCTACATCGCCGAGATCATCCACGGCCGGGGGCGGCTCGGCCTGCGGTCGGGCTGCATGCTGATGTGCGAGCCGGGACGCAGCCTCGTCGCCACCGGCGGCAGCGTCGTCGCCCAGGTCGTGGTGCGCCGGGGGCAGACGATCTTCCTCAACGACGGCGTCTTCGGCTCGCTTCAGGAACTCGGCCACCCGAAGGAGAACCGCCCGGTGCGCATCGTGCGCCCCGACGGGCCGCCGGCCTCCGCCCGCACCGCCGCCTTCAAGGTGTTCGGGCCGACCTGCGATTCCAACGACGTGCTCGGCGCGCCCTTCCACCTGCCGGACGACGTTCGCGAGGGCGACTGGCTGGAGATCGGGATGATGGGAGCCTACAGCCTGTCGATGCGCACGCGCTTCAACGGTTTCCATCTCGACCAGATCGTGCGGATCGGCGACTGAGCCATGCCCGATCGAGGGACCCATCCCGTGCGACCCCCGTCCCGGACGCCCCGGCTTCTTCCCTCGATCCTCGGCGTCGCCGGCATCGTGCTTTGGGCATCGGAAACGGTGCTCATCACCTTCACCACCGAGATCCCGCCGCTCGAGACGGTGGGGCTCGCCTTCGTGTTCGCGGCCCTCCTGTCGCCGCTCGTCTGGTGGATCACCGGCGACGATCCGCGCGCGGCCTTCCGCCAGCCGCCCCGGGTCTGGATCGTCACCGTCGGCTCGCTCGTCGCCTATCATGCCTGCATCTACTACGCGACGCAGAAGGCGCCGCCGGCCGCGGCTGCCCTTCTCCAGGGGACGACGCCGCTGATCATCGTTCTCGGCTCGGCGCTTCTGCCGGGCGAGCGGCTGAGGTGGTGGCACCTGATCGGCGCCGGGCTTGGCTTCGCCGGCATCCTCCTCCTGATCGACGGGGGCGGCGAGGCGGCTTCGCAATTCGCAGATGCCGGGTTCTATCTTGCGGTGATCGGCGTTTCGGCCGCGCTTTGGGGCGGCTACTCCATCCTGTCGCGCTCCTTCGGCGACGTGCCGAGCTCGGCGCTCGGCGTGTTCTATGCGGCGTCCGCCGTCCTGTCGCTGGGGCTCCACGTCTCGTTGGAGGAATGGGTGGCCCCCAGCGCCGCCGACTGGTGGGCGATCGCGCTTCTCGGCACTCTGCCGATGGGGCTGGCGCTCTATTTCTGGGACTACGGCGTCAAGCGCGGCGATATCCAGGCGCTCGGCGCGATCTCCTATGTCGAGCCCTTCATCGGCGCCGCGCTGGTGGCGATGGTCGGTCAGGGCGAACTGTCGTGGACGCTGGCGCTGGCGGGCCTCCTCGTTGTGGCGGGCGGCGTCGTCGGCAGCTGCGGCCTGTTCGAGCGCGCGCCCGCGGCCGCCCTCGCATCGCCCGTTCTGACGCCGGGGGGCCGAGAGGAGATCGAGGCCGAGCTTCTGGCCGTCAGCCTTCGGCTGATCGAACTCTCGGCGGCGGGCGCGAGATGCCCGGAAACCGACCGGCTCGTCGCCCGGACGCTGATCGCCTGGCGCGTTCTGGACGCCGAGGCGGTTCAGCGCAATTTCGAGACGGCGTCTTAAGCCGCCACCGCCTCGAACCAGGCGACGTCGAGCAGAAACGAGCCGTCCGCCTCAATGGCGAAATGCTCGCGGACCGCGCCCGACGCCGCGTCCTGAAGGGCGCGCACGGCGCTCGCCATGGCAGGCGGTGTTCCGATGCGAGCCGTCCAAGAGGCGAACTCCATGGGCAAGCGCCAGCTGCGCATCGTCTCGACCCGAAACCCGGCCTCCTCCAGCGCGCTCACCCATTCGCCGGGGCGATAGTCGCGCCCGTGCGAGGGGTCGCGCAGCAGTTCGACCGCCTGGAGATGGGTGTCGAGCGCGGCGGCCGGCGGGGCGACGGCGTCGACGAACACGGCCCTGGCGCCGGCCTTCGCCACGCGGCGCGCCTCGCTCAAACCTTGGGACAGCGAAGCCCAGTGGTGGGCGGAAAAGCGGCTGGCGACGAGATCGAAGCTCCCGGCCTCGAAGGGCAGGCGCTCGGCGGCCGTCACCCGGCCGGTGACGTTCGACAAGCCGCGCCGACGCGCTTCCGCCTCCACCGCCGCGATCATGTCGGGCGACAGATCGCAGGCCACCACCTCGCCCGCGCCCGCCGCGAGCGCATAGGCGACGTGCCCGCCGCCCGTTCCCAGATCCAGCGCGCGGGCCGGGCGGGAGGCGAGGCTCAAGGCGCGCAGGGCTTCCAGATCGGCACCGCCCGCATGGACGGCGCTGGCGACATAGGCACCGGCCTGGGGGCTGAACTGGGCGACGGCGAGATCGTGCTGGCTGCGGCTCATCCTGTTGATCCTTCTTAGGCCGCGGGGGCCGGCGCCGCCTCGCGCGGGCGCTTGGCGTCGAAGGCAGCGGCGATCAGGCTCCGTGTATAGTCTTCTCGCGGGGCGGAAAAGATCGCCTCCGTCGGTCCTTCCTCGACGAGGCGACCGTCCTTCATGACGAGGATATGGTCGGAGATCGCGCGGATCACGCCGAGATCGTGGCTGATGAAGACATAGGACAGCCCGTGCTCGCGCTGCAGGCGGCGCAGAAGTTCGACGATCTGCACCTGCACCGAGCGGTCGAGCGCGGAGGTCGGCTCGTCGAGCACCACGACCTTGGGTTTTAGGATCACGGCGCGGGCGATGGCGATGCGCTGGCGCTGCCCGCCGGAAAACTCGTGCGGATAGCGGTTGCGGGCTGAGGGCGGCAGGCCGACCTCCTCCAGCGCCGCGCCCGCCCGGGCCGAGCGCTCGGCAACTGATAAGCCGGGCTCGTGGACGAGAAGCCCTTCGGTGACGATCTCCCCGACGGTGAGGCGCGGACTCAAGGAGCCGAACGGATCCTGGAACATCAGCTGGAGCTCGCGCCTGAGCGGGCGCATTCGCCGCCGATCGGCCCGGGATATGTCCTTCCCTTCGAAGCGATAGGTGCCCTCGCTCGGCAGGAGGCGCAAGATCGCGCGCCCGAGCGTCGACTTGCCCGATCCCGATTCGCCGACGACGCCGATCGTCTGGCCGCTGCGAAGGGTGAGCGACACGTCGTTCACCGCGCGGAATTTGTCGCCCCCCTTGGCGAACAGGCCGCGCGTGCCGCGCAGGTCGTAGTCGACGACGACGTGCGCGGCTTGGAGAACCGTGGGCGCATCCGCGGGCGGGGGTGCCTTGCCGCCTTCCGGCTCGGCGGCCAGAAGCATCTTCGTGTAGTCGTGGCGCGGGGCTGAGAAGATCGCCTCGCTCGAACCTTCCTCGACGATCTCGCCGCGCCGCATGACGACGACGCGGCCGGCGAAATGGCGCACCACGCCGAGATCGTGGGTGATCAGCAGGATCGCCATGCCGAGCCGGCGTTGGAGATCGGCCAGAAGCTTGAGGATCTGCGCCTGGACGGTGACGTCGAGCGCCGTCGTCGGCTCGTCGGCGATCAGGAGCTCGGGATCGTTGGCGAGCGCCATCGCGATCATCACGCGCTGGCGCTGGCCGCCGGATAGCTCATGCGGGAAGGACGCGATGCGCCGTTCCGGCTCGGGGATGCCCACGAGGCGAAGAAGCTCCAGGACGCGGGCGCGAACGGCCTGCCCCCGCAAGGGCGAATGGTATCGGATCACCTCGCCGATTTGCTTGCCCACGGGATAAAGCGGGTCGAGCGAGGTCATCGGCTCCTGGAAGATCATCGAGATGCGCGAGCCGCGATAGCGGTTGAGGCGCGCGGGCGAGAGGCCGAGGATCTCCTCACCGCGATAGCGCGCCGAGCCGGACGCGCGTCCATTGGAGGCCAGAAGCCCCATGACGGCCATCATGGTCTGGCTCTTGCCCGACCCCGATTCGCCGACGACCGCCAGCGTTTCGCCCGGCCGGACGTCGAAGGACACGCCCTTCACCGCCTCCAGCGTGCCGTCCTCCGTGTCGAAGGCGACGCGCAGGTCGGAAAGGGAGAGAACCGTATCGGCCGGCATCAGCGGTCCCTTGGGTCGAAGGCGTCGCGCAAGCCGTCGCCGATGAAGTTCAGGGCGAACAGGGTCACGCAGAAGAGGATGGCGGGAAAGACGAGGAGCCAGGGCGCCGCCTGGATCGTCTGCGCCCCGTCGGAGATCAGGGCGCCCCAGCTCGTCAACGGCGCCTGGACGCCAAGGCCGAGGAAGGAAAGGAAGCTTTCGAGGAGGATGACCTTCGGCACCACGATCGTGACGAACACCACCACCGGCCCGACCGTGTTGGGTACGACGTGGCGGCGCACGATCTGCCCGTCCGACAAGCCCATGGCTTCCGCCGCCGCCACGAACTCGCGCCGCTTGATGGACAGCGTCTGCCCGCGCACGATGCGCGCCATGTCGAGCCATTCCACGAGGCCGATGGCGACGAAGATCAGGACGAAGGAGCGCCCGAAGAAGGCGACCAGCATGATGACGAGAAAGACGAAGGGCAGGGAGTAGAGGATCTCGATGAGGCGCATCATCAGGTTGTCGACCCGCCCCCCGACATAGCCCGACACCGCCCCGTAGACGACGCCGATGACGAGCGACACGAGGCTGGCGAGGATGCCGATGACGAGCGAGATCTGGCCGCCCACCATGGTGCGCACCATGAGGTCGCGCCCGTTCCGGTCGGTGCCGAAGGGGAAATACTGCTGCGACACGCCGCCGGCGACGACGACCTCGCGACCGTCCTCGCGCGTCTCCGCGATCCGGCTGGCGCCCGTCAGCTCGTTCACCCGGTCGAAATAGCGAAGGACGCGCGGATCGATCGGCTCGTCGTTTCGGATCGTCGCCCGGAACTCGCCGTTTTCGATCTCGAAGGCGGCGAGCTCGACGCGCGCGCGCCGCGCCACGCCCTCGACGACGCCTTCCAGGCTTTCCGTGCGCGGCCACGGCTGGAGGGAAGGCGGCACCGCGACATAGGACGGGAACACCTCGTCGTAGCGGTGGTTCGACAGGTGCGGACCGACGAACGAGAACAGGGACACGAGCACAAGGACCAAGAGCCCCGTCATCGCCGCCCGGTTGCGACGAAGGCGCAGGAGCGCCAGCTGGAACAGGGAGCGTCCGCGCGCTTCGGCTGTCGTTTCCGGCAGGTCGCCGGGCAGCGGGCCGGGATCGGGCGTCGTGGAAGCCAGATCAGTCATGGCGGATCCTCGGGTCGAGCAGGGCGTAGACGAGGTCGACGAGAAGGTTGAAGCCGATGATGAAGACCGAGATCAGCACCACCGTTCCCATCACCAGCGTGTAGTCGCGGTTGAGCGCCCCTTCCACGAAGTAGCGGCCGACGCCGGGAATGGTGAAGATCGTCTCGACCACCGTGGAGCCGGTCAGAAGCGCCGCGCAGCAGGGCGCGAGATAGGTGACGGCCGGCAGCATGGCGCCGCGCATGGCGTGGGTGACGACCACCGAGCGCCAAGGCAGGCCGTAGGCTTTGGCCGTGCGCACATGGTCGGTGCGCATCGCCTCGATCATCGAGCCGCGCGTCAAACGCGCGAAGACGGCGAGCTGCGGCAGGCCGAGCGCGATCACCGGCAGAAGGAGGTTGCGAAAGCCGCCCCCGCCCCAGCCGCCGGCCGGAAGCAGCGAGAAGATGATCGCGAAGACGAGCGTCAGCACCGGACCGACCACGAAGTTCGGCACGGTGATGCCGATCGTCGCCACCCCCATCACGAGATAGTCGACCCAGCCGTTCTGGCGCAGCGCCGCGACGACCCCGGCCACCGTGCCGCCGACCACGGCGAACAAAAGCGCCCAGAGGCCGAGCGTCACCGAATAGGGCAGGGCCTGGAGGATCAGCTCGGCCACCGAATAGTCGCGGTAGATGAAGCTCGGGCCGAAGTCGCCGCGCAGCGCGTTGGCGACATAGGTCCCGTACTGGACGAGAAGCGGCTGGTCGAGCTGGTAGGTGGCCATCAGGTTGGCCATGGTCTGCGGCGGCAGGGGGCGCTCGAGGTTGAACGGGCCGCCGGGCGCGAGACGGATCAGGAAGAACGAGATGCTGACGACGATGAACACCGTCGGCACCGCGCTCAAGAGGCGGTTCAGGACGAAGCGGAGCATGGGGATCTCTCGGGAAGGGTGGGCGACCGTCAGGCCGCCCATGGGTTGCGCCGGATCAGCGGGCGACCGAGAGATATTTCGACAGGTGCTCGTCGGCGGCGTTGTCGGCCCAGCCGGACACCTTGTCCGACACCAGCCAGAGCGAGGCCGAGTTGAGGAGCGGGGCGAGCGGCTGTTCCTTGAGGAGCAGCGTCTCGGCCTCGTGCAGGATGGCGGCGCGCCGCGCCGGGTCCTGCTCCCCGTAGGACGAGGCCATCAGCTTGTCGTAGTCCGGGTTGGACCATTTGGGATAGTTGAACGTACCGTTGCCCGTCGTGGTCAGCGACAGGAAGTTCTCGGCGTCGGCGTAGTCGGCGACCCAGCCCGCGCGCGCCACGTTGAAGGCGCCCCCTTCCTGCAGATAGGCGTAGTGCGAGGCGATGTCGGAGTTCGACAGCGTCACCTTCGCCCCGAACTGGGTGGTCCACATGTTGGCGATGGCGGTCGCGATGCGCTCGTGGTCGGTGTTGGTGTTGTAGCGGATCGAGATTTCGAGCGGCTTGCCCCCCTTGCCGTAGCCGGCCGCCTCCATCAGGCTCAGCGCCTCGTCCTCGCGGTCGAGCTGGTCCTTGTCGGCGAAGTCGGGCTTGGACGGCTCGCCGTAGCCCTCCAGGCCCGGCGGCACCAGCGAGAGGGCAGGCAGCCGCGCGCCGTTGAAGATCTCCTCCGACAGGAAGTCACGGTCGATCGCCATCGAAAGCGCGCGGCGCACGTCGGCGTTGTCGAAGGGCGGGGTGCGGGTGTCGAAGGCGTAGTATTCGGTCGACAGGCGAGGCGTGACGCGAACCTCGTCCTTGAACTCGCCGCGCAGGAAGTCGAGCTGGTCGGCCGCGAAGTTGAGGACGACATCCAATTCGCCCGCCTGGAACCGCCGCTGCGAGGCGGCCACGTCGTCGATCGGATAGAAGATCACCTTCTCCAGCTTGACGTTGCCGGCGTCCCAGTAGTTCTCGTTCCGGGACAGGGTGATGTGGTCGTTGGCGACCTGCTCGGTCAGCTTGAACGCGCCGTTCGACACCATCACGCCGGGCCGCACGAAGTTGGCCCCTTGCGCCTCGACGGTGGCCTTGTGCACGGGAAGCGCGGTCTGGTGCGCCAGAAGCTCGAGGAAGAACGGCGTCGAGCGCTCTAGGGTGATTTCCAGCGTCTTGGCGTCCACGGCGCGCGCGCCGAGCTCCTCGACGGGCTTCTCGCCCTTGTTGACGGCCTCCGCGTTGCGGATGGGATACAGGACGTTGGCGTAGCCGGCCGCGGTTTCGGGCGTCTCCAAGCGGCGCAGCGAGTAGACGAAGTCCTCCGCCGTCACCGGATCGCCGTTGGACCATTGGGCGTCGGCGCGCAGCTTGAACGTGTAGATGGTGCCATCATCCGACACCTGCCAGCTTTCGGCCGCGCCCGGCGCGATCTTGCCGTCGGCGGTGTAGATCGTCAGCCCCTCGTAGAGATCCTTGAGAACGAAGGCCTCCACATTGGTCGAGGTGCGGGCCTGATCGAGCGATTCGGGCTCGCCGCCATTGGCGCGGTGCAGCGTCTGCGCGAGGGCGGGGCCGGCCAGCATCGTGGTGGCGAGAAGGGCGGCGGCGGCAAGGGCAGACAAGGACCGTCGGTTCATCAGGCGTCGTCTCCGATCGTTGGATGCCGGGAGCCTTCGGGTGATCCCGGCTCGACCGGACATGCGGAAGGGGCGATCCAAGCACGACCTTCCGTTGACGCGCAAGTAAGGGGAGCAAACGATCCCTGGCTTTCGACGCGGGCGGCGCGTCGGGCCCAGCGCAAGAGTCGATTGTCGGAAAGGCGATCGGAAACGGGTCTGTAATCGGTTTGCGGTAGAGTGAGGCCGCAATGGACCGGTGACACATGCCCCACCTCATGCATCTCGTTCGCTGGCTTTGTCTTGAGGGGGAAGACCCCGCTCTTCTTTGCGCCCAGCACCGGGAGCTGCGGCGGCAAGTGCCGCTTCTCTACGCTCTCCTGAGCGTCAACGCGCTGGCCCTTTCCTACACGCACTTCGCCTTCGCCCCCCGGTGGATGACCGTCCTGGTGCCCGGCGCGCTCGTCACCGTCAGCATCGTGCGCATGGCGGCATGGCTGCGCCCGGCCGCCGCCGACGTTCCGCCCGAGCGCATCGTGCGCAAGCTCCGCATCACCACGGTTCTCGCCGTGGTGCTGGCGCTCCTCTACGTCATCTGGGCCCTGCGCATGAGCGCATACGGCCACTCGGACGAGCGGGCGCACGTCGCGATCTTCATCGCCATCACGGTAATCGGCTGCATCTTCTGCCTGATGCATCTGCCCCAGGCGGCGCTCAGCATCGCCACCATCGTCACGGTCGCCTATCTCAGCCACTATCTCCTGTCGGAAAGCGCCGTCTACGGGGCGATCGCCTTCAACATCTTTCTCGTCACCCTCGTGGTCGCGCGGGTTCTCCTCAACAGCTTCGCGGCCTTCTTCGATCTCGTGCGCTCGCGCGCCGAACTGGATCGCCTGCATCGGCAGATGACGATCCTGGCGCATACCGATGCCCTGACCGGTCTTCCCAACCGGCATGCCTTCTTCGCCGAATTGACGCGGATGGGACAGGAGCGGAGCGCGGGGGGCGGCGACCTCTCGCTCGGGATGATCGATCTCGACCGCTTCAAGGCGGCCAACGACACGTTCGGCCACCTCGTCGGAGACCGCCTTCTGGAGGCGGTCGGGCAGCGTCTGCAGGCGATCAGCCCCGCGCCCGGCATGATCGCGCGTCTCGGAGGCGACGAGTTCGCCGTTCTCGTGCCGGTGCCTGCGTCGCGGGCCATGGCGATCGCCGAGGACCTGTGCGTCCGATTGTCGGAGCCCTACCGGATCGGCGATCTCGTCATCACCATCGGCGCCTCCTGCGGGGTGGCGACTGCCGAGGACGGTGAGGGCACTCACTCGCTGCTCTACGAGCGGGCGGACTACGCCCTTTACTACAGCAAGGAATCAAGGCGCGGCCTCGCGACGCTCTACTCGCCGCAGCTGGAAAGCAGCCGGCTATCCGAGCAGGCCATCGAGGCCGCGCTCCAGTCCTGCGACGTGGAGCGGGAAATGGCCATCCATCTCCAGCCGATCTTCGACGTCGCGAGCGGGCGCATCCTGTCGGTGGAGGCTTTGGCGCGCTGGACCCACCCCCTCCTCGGTCCGGTGCGCCCGGACGTGTTCATTCCGCTCGCCGAGCGCTGCGGCATCACCCATCACCTGACCACCAGGCTTTTCGCCAAGGCGCTCGGCCACGCCGCCCGCCTCCCGGGCGATATCCGCATGTCGTTCAACCTGTCGGCGCACGATATCGTCTCGCACGAGACCATCCTCGCCCTCGCCCATGCGATCGGCATGTCGGGCCTTGCCCCGTCGCGCATCGTCTTCGAGCTGACTGAAACGGCCGTGGTCCGCGATTTCGCGCTGGCCCGCGAATCGCTCCACCTTCTCCATACGCTCGGCGTGCGCATCGCGCTCGACGACTTCGGCACGGGCCAGTCGAATCTCGGGCATCTCAACGAACTGCCGATCGACGAGCTGAAGATCGACCGCAGCTTCGTGTCGGGACCCAAGGCGGACGGGCGCCGGCACCTGCTCGCGGCCGTGGTCGCGCTCGGCCAGTCGCTCCGGCTGCGGTGCATCGCCGAAGGGGTGGAGGAGGCGGACCAGCTGGCGCATCTCAAGGAGATCGGCTGCGACGCCTTCCAGGGTTACCACGGCGCCAAGCCGATGCCGATCGACGAACTTCTCCGGCTGATTTCCGGCCGGGAGACCGAAGGCGACGGACGGCGGGCGATGCGTTCGTGATCCGGTGACGGATGCCTATTGCGGCGGGGCGGGGACGCTCGGCTGCTGCGGAGCCTGGAACAGGTTAAGCGACTGGCGGATGTTGGCGCCCGCCGAGTTCGGCACGTAGAGAAGGTCGCCCTTCTGCACGGGAAAGCTCTGCATGGCGAACAAGGAAGCCGGCTGCTTCATGTCCACCCGGTAGATCACCGGTACCGAGCCGCCCGACGTGTCGGAGGGGGGCAGGATGCCGAGGCTGCGGGCGACGGACGAAGGCTCCGAGCGCAGGAGATAGACCCGGCTGGCGTTGGCCCGGTCGTTCAGGAGGCCGCCGGAGCGCGCGACCGCCTGGGCAAGCGTCAGCTCGCCCGGCTGGAAGTTGAACTCGCCGGGGCTCGCGAAGGCGCCGAACGAGGTGAAGCTCGTGGCGTCGCGGCCGAGAAAGATCTGGTCGCCGGGCTGGACGTAGATGTTCTCGCTCTGGTCGACAAGCAGGCGGTCCATCGGGGCGGAGGCACGATCGCCGCCCCGGATCACGGTGACCTCGGTTTCGCCGGACGGCGAGGCCGGTCCGCCGGCCATGGCGATGGCGTCGAGAACGCGCTCGCCCTGCGTCGTCAGGTTGAAACGGCCGGCCTGCCTGACGCCGCCGTTCACGGTGAAGCCGCTGCCGCCCGTTTCCGAGACGAAGACCGTGGCTTCCGGCGAGATCGAGGAGCCCTTGAGACCGCCCGCGATACGGTTGCGCAGGGCCGAGGGCGTCGAACCCGCCGCACGCAGGCGCCCGGCATAGGGCAGGTCGACATATCCCGCCTCGTCGATCTTGAAGGAGCCGAGATCGAGCGAGGAGGACGAGGCGGTGGACAGAAGCCCGTCCTCGCCCGTGTCGAAGATGCGGACCGTCACCGTGTCGCCCGGGCGAAGCGTGCCGCCGTTGAATTTGGGCCCTGCGAGCCGCGCCAGACCGCCTTGCCCGCCGCGCGGGGCGCTCGGCATGTTGTAGGCGGTGAGATCGACGATCGGCGCCTGCCCGGTGGAGGCGATCCGCACCGAATTCTCCAGCGCGTTGGCGCTCGGTCCCGCGCCCGGCGAGGCGCAGCCGGCAAGCGATGCCGAAAGAAGAAGGAGCGCGGCTGCGGTGCGATGGGGACGGCGGTGCGGGAAGTGGGCGCGCAGCATCGAAAGCCTTCTCGGAACATGGCCGGAGCCGATGGCAGACCCCGCGTCGATTCGGCTCGGTGTCCGACCTTCTATGCGGCAGACAGAGGGTGTCCACCAGCGATCATAGGGCACCCTGCCGATCTGTGGCTGGGCCCACATATCTTTTCCCTCAGGTTGTGTCATCGGTGCCGCAATCGCCCAGAAAACCATCGATTTCACATGCGCTCCGCAATCCGTTGGCCGGTTCGGGCGAGGTCAGCGCCGCAACGAGCGCGCTGAGGGCAAAGGAGGGTGTGGAACAGGCGACGCCAAGAAGCCGACCCAGCGACCAGAGATCGTCGGCGGGGCCGGCGAGGGCATCCGGCTCTTGCCTTCCGGGACCGGCGAACCGAGGCGTTTGCGCCCGTTCTACGTCCTCGCGGCGCCAAGGCGCGCCGATCGGGCGCGCGAGACCGAAGTCGAACAGCACCGCGGCTTCGGGCTTGCCGCCGGGCAGGAAGACGTTGCCGGGCTTGACGTCGCCATGGACGATCCCGGCCGTGTGAACGGCCGCGAGCGCTTCGCCGAGGCGCCGTGCGAGCGCGAGGGCTGCCTCGGCGTCGAGTGGTCCTTGGTCGAGGATCGCCTGAAGCGTCGGGGCTTCCACGTGGTCGGTGAGAAGCGCCGGCCGTCCGTCGGGAAGGCGCAGGAGCGCGCGAAAGGCGAGGCAGGCGGGATGAGCGACGCGCCCCTGATGGGCGGCTTCGTCGAGGATCAGCCGGCGAAGCAGGGGATCGCTCGCCCGATCACCGCAAGGGGTCTTCAGGGCGTGGAGCGTGCCGGCGTCGCGCTGGCGCAGGAGATGGACCTCGAAAAGGGGGCCTTCGTGAAGCAGGCACTCGCGGGCGTAGCCTCCCGCGACGATCTCGGCCCCGGCTGCCGGTTCGGCGCCCCGGTCCAGGGCGTCGCGCACGGCATCGAGGGCGATGCGCCGATCGCTCGGCTCGGGGATCGCTCCCAGTGCCCCGCGCAGGTCGGCAAGGCGCGCCGCGACCTCGGCGAAGCCGGAGATCACGGAACGGCCGCCACGATCACCGAAACGTTGTCGCGCACCCCTGCGACCAAGGCGTCGTCGACGAGGGCGCGCGCGGCGTCGTCGGGCGAACTGCCGAGAAGACGGGCGGCGATATCGCGCTCGCTCAAGCTGCGCGTCAGGGACGCGGTGGCGAGAAGGAACACGTCGCCCGTCTCGAAGGGGCCGCCCGCGACGTCGCAGGCGAACTGCGCCGCCCCGCCGAGCGAGCGCGTCAGCCGCCGGTCGAGTCCGATGCCGAGATGGTCGCGTGTCAGGCAGCGCATCATCCCCGCGCGCAGGAGATAGCAGCGCAGGTCCCCGGCCCAGACCACCGAGAACCCGTCAGGGGCCAGAAGGAGGGCCAGAACGCCGATGCCGCCTGCCGGCAGCGTGCTCGCTCCCTCGCGGCGCAGCAGCGTGTTGGCGTTGCCGAGCTCGCCCTTGGCTTCGGCCGTCAGGTCGGCGATGCGCGGGAAGGGGGCGATGCGCGCGAGCCGCTCGATCGCGAGGCGGGCGGGGGCGGGCGAGCCGGTGAGCGAGCCCTGGCCGCCCGCGATGGCGAGGAGGTGGCCGGGCTCGGAAACCAGCACGGCGTCGGCGTTCACCCGGAGCCGCGTGCCGGGATGGCTGCGGGAGGCGGCGAGAAATTGCGGGTGCCGGCTCGTAGGCCTTGGAACGGGTGACAGGACGGCGGCCGGTTCCCGCTCGCCGTTTCGCTCGCGCGCGGGCGTCGGGGCGTCGATGAAGTGGCCGAACTCTTCGGGCGCCGGAAAACCGTTCGCCGCGAAACGTCGGGGCGAAACGCCCTGCCCGTCGGTCCACCAGAACGAGCGCTCCCCTTCGCGCGGATGGGCGGGCTCGGCACCGTCCGCCGCGACGGAAGCCGGATCGGGACGCAGAGCCTGGGCCGCACGTTCGAGACCGTCCAGCGGCAGGGCGGCGCCGCGTGCGCCGAGCGCCAGCGCCTCGGCAGCCTCGAACCAGCGGCGCTGGCGGGCCAGAAAGCGCACGGGACCCCGATGATCGGCCACCCGCATGCCGAGAAACAGGGGAAATGGACGCCCGACCCGGTCCTGGCTCGGCACCATGACGCCGATCGCCGGCTCGCCGCCGGCCAGATCCGCCCCCAGCGCGAAGCGCCAGGGCGGCATGGCGAGAAACGAGCGCTTCCACGCCTCGCCCCGCTCGCGCCGCACCTGCGCCAGCGCGCGCTGCGCCCATCGATCGAGCCCGTCGCGCAGTGCGCGGTCGAAACGGCTGGCGACGAAGTCGCCCTGGCTCGGCACCTTGCCGAAGAAGCCGGTGCCGCCTTCGCCCATGCGCCCGGCCACGCCCTAGAACCCCGCCGGGCAGCGGAAGCCGGACAAGGCATCGGTCGCGAACGGGTTGAGGATCGAGCCGACCTGCACGTCGAACTCGGCCGACTTGCCGCTGACGGTGAACCGGGCACGGAACCGGTCGTCCGAAAGCGTTTCGCGATCGGCCGCATCGAACAGGCGCATGGCCGACCAAGGGCCGGTGCGCGTCAGGGCGTTCTGCCAGCCCCCCGGCTGCATCACGACGCGCGACTGCGCCGCCCCTTCCGCTTCCGGCCAGGTCAGGCTGCGCGACTGGATCGGCCCGTGGAAATAGGCGACCCGGCCCGCCCCGATCTCAAGGATCACCGCGGAGGCGTCCTGGCTGAGGGACACCGGCGTGACGTTGATGCTGACGCTCGGCCGCGCGCCGTTGGTGAAGAAGGCTTCGCGGATGCCGCGCGCGGCGGCGAACTGCCCGAGCGCCTCGCTTTCGCGCCCCTCCGCCCCGAACGTGCCGCGCCAGCGCCAGGGCGTGGCGGAGGTGTCGACGAAGGGGGCGAGGCGGTCGCGGAAGAAGGTCTCGAAGACGCCCTCCGGGCCGAAGACGCGGGCGAAGTCGTCGAGCGCCACCTCGCTGGAAGCGGAGCGCTCGAACGGATAGCGCCCGGCGATCGCTTCTTCGCAAAGACGCGCTCCGCCCGCTTGCCATTCGCTCTGCAACTGGGCGCGCGCGGTGGTGACCGCCAGCGAGTCGACATTGGCCGCCAGCCCGCCGACCCAGGCGTCGAGCGGGGCGGGCAGGCGGCGCGCTTCGGCCACCAGCGCCTGGTTGGCCTCGTTGAGCTGGCCCTTGGTGTCGAAGATCGCGGCGACCTCGGCCGATGAGGAGGCGGCGCGCGACAACTGCTCGTAGAGCGTTGCGATCAGCGGCTGGATCGCGGAAACGACGGTCGGCGGCTCGCTGCCCTCCGCCGGTGCCGGGGCGCCGGGGACGGGCTCATCGAGCGCCTGGCGCAGCGGGGCGAACGGATCGGGCGCCGAGCCCGGATCCACGCCGAAGCCCGACAGGTCGGCACCGTCCGGCGGGGCGAGCCGTGCGGCCTCGGCCAGCGAACGGGCAAGGCTGGCAAGCGGCGGGGGCTGGCTGGCCAGGATGCGCGCGACCTCGGTCATCCCCGGCAGGTCGGCGCCCGCGCGGACATGGAGGTCGGCCGACAGGGCCCGCCACTTCGCTTCGAACTCGGCATGGTAGAGCGCCAGGATCTCGCGCGCGGCCGCCGCCGGGTTGGTGCCCGCCGGATTGGCGCGCCCGCGCACCCATTCCTCGTCCACGGCCTCGGCGGCCGCGCCGGCGACGCCCGGCAGGACGATCTGCCCGTAGCCGCCGCGCGTGAAAAGGCCCTCCACCCCCTCGCGCAGCGAAGCGCCTGACGTGCGCTCGAAGGCGGCTTCCCCGTTGGAGCCGACGGCCGAGGCCGGTGTCCAGGGGGCGAGGTTCGCCGCCTCCGCACGCCCCTTGAGGATGTCGTAGCCGCGTTCGGCGATCGACTGGTCGACGATCCTGGCGCGCGCACGATCCACCAGGGCGCGATCGATGGCGATGGCGGCGATGGGGCGGGCGATGAGGGCATCGAGATGGGCGCCGAGCCGCTCGCGCGATTCGCGCATGCCTTCGCCCGGATGCGCCTTGGCGAAGATCCGCCGGCCTTCCGTCGAAACCACGGCGGGATCGAGCGCGCCGAGGCCCCCCAGCATGGCATAAAGTTTCAGCGCGTCGAAGGTTTCGCGTTGGCTGGCGTCCTCGCGCCCGAGCTCGTTCTGGAGATGAACGAGGAGGCGCGGCAGGAGGAGCGCGTTCAGCGCCCGCCCGTAGGCGAGGCGATGGGAGCCTTGCGTCTTGTCCCGCTGGTCGAGACCGAAGCCGAAGCCGAGCGGGGAAGCGTCGGCGAAGCGCGCGTTGGCCCCGGCCAGCGCGTCCAGCGCCGGCAGGACGGACAGGAAGTCGGCATCCGACACGTTGCGCGTCGGGATGCCGGCGCTCAAGGTCTTGAAGCGTTCCGTCTCGGCGGCGGCGTAGGCGATGGCGGATCGGTTGTGCAGATAGGCCGCGATCCAGCCCGTCAGAACGAAGGCGACGAGAACGCCCGCAAGCCCCAGCGCCACCCGCCGCACGAGAAGGGCGCGGCGCGACAGGCGCTTGTCGCGGGTGACGAGCGCGGCCTCGGCGAAGATGACCTCGTGGAAGAGGCGCGACAGGAAGTAGGAGCGGCGCATCGAGCGGGGGCTGCGCGCCGCGCTCGTTGCCGCTTCCGGCGCCTCGTCCTGCGTGCCCGAAGCGAGATAGATGCCGCGAACCAAGGGAGCCGCGACGAGGCGCGAATGCGAGGTGAGTTCGGTGAGAACCTCGTGCACCGGCTCGCGCAGCCGCGAGACCTCGGCGGGAAGCTGGAAGATGCGCCCGCGCTGGTCGATGTCGGGCTCCTGCTGGAGGCGTTCGAGAAGCAAGGCGTCGATGCGCTCGCGCAGGAGATCGAACTCGGCGAGGAACCGGTCGGGCAGCTCGCGCGGCTCCTGGCTCAAGGCCAGCTCGAAGGTCGTGCCCCAGACCTGGTCCCGCTCGGTGCGCGCCAGACCATCGAAGAAGGGCACGAAGCCTTCCAGAAGGTCGGCCTTGGTCAGCACCAGATAGACCGGCACGCGTGCCTTCAGAATGTCGTCCATTTCCGACAGGCGCTGGCGGATGGCGCGCACCTCCTCCAGCCGCAGCGCCGGGTCGCGGTGCAGAAGGTCGGGGATCGACAGGGTGACGAGGACGCCGTTCACCGGCTGCGAGCGGCGATGGCGGCGCAGGAGCTGGAGAAAGCCGGTCCAGCCCGCCTTGTCGACGCCGGAAAAGTCTCCTTGCGTCGTGTAGCGCCCCGCCGTGTCGATGACGATGGCTTCTTCCGCGAACCACCAATCGCAGTGGCGCGTGCCGCCGACGCCGCCGATCGGCTCGCCCCCGGTTCCCGTTCCCAGCGGGAACTTGAGGCCGGAATGGATCAGCCCCGTGGTCTTGCCCGAGCCCGGCGCGCCCATCATCACGTACCAGGGCAACTCGTAGATATAGCCGAAGCGCCGGCCCGCGACCTTGCGCAGGGTCGCCATGGCCTCGCGCAGGCGGGTGCGCAGGGCGTCCACCTCGGCGCGCTGGTCGGCGCCCGGATCGCCGGCCCCGTCCTCGGCGATCGCGTCGATCATCGCCTTGTCGGCGCGCTTGCCCCTGATATAGGCGACTGCGATGTAGACGACCCAGGCCGCGAACACGGCGCCGATGAGGTAGAGGCGGTGGAGCGCGGGCTCCAGCGGGCGGAAGGTGCCCGAGCCCATCATCGGCCCGTAGAACCAGACCACCACCGCGATCGCGACGACCCAGATCAGCGACAGGAAGCGCCGTCCGACGATTCCGGCATAGGAATCGACATAGGCGCGGATCGTGTAGAAAAGATTCAACGGGTTCATGGGCGCGGCTCCCCGCCGGTATTGGCCTGGGACCCAGGGGCTTGTGACCCGTCGGCACTGGCTGCGCCCACCACCAAGATCTCGGTGCGCCGGTTGGCCTCGCGGCCCGCGTCCGTGGCGTTGTCGGCGACCGGTTCGGTGTCGGCGCGCCCCTCGGCGGTCACGGCGCCCGGGCCGGCATATTCGGACAGGATGGCGCCCACCGCCTTGGCGCGCGCTTCCGACAGATGCCAGTTGGAGGGGTACTGCACGGTGTTGATCGGCGTGTTGTCGGTGTGGCCGATGACGACGGCGCGGAAGTTTTCGGCGGCCACCGCCGTGCCGATGCGAACCAGAAGATCGCGCAGGCCCGGCTCGACATCGGCGCTGCCGACCGCGAAGAGGCCGGCATTGCGGATGCGCACGAGAACGGAATCACCGTCGCGCGTCAGCGTGACGAGACCCTGTTGCACCTCGGGCTGGAGGAACTCGGCAAAGCCCGCAAGTGCATCGGGGCGCGGCGGGGGCACGTCCGTCGGCGGCGGGACGATCGGGGGGCTGACGTCGGCCTGCGCGACATCAGTCGTCGGCGGGGCGGGAGCGTTGACGATCGACGGCACGGCGTCGGGCACGGCGCCGGCATAGGCCTGGAGCGTCGCGTCGGAATTGCGGTTCAGCGCCAGAAGAAACAGGACGTAGCCGAGCGCGAAGAACAGGACGAGCGCGCCGAGCAGCGCCCAAAGGGCGGCGGCGTTGCGCAAGGGCTCGTGGCGTGCCGTCTCGCCGCGCCAATGGGGCGAAAGCTCGCGCTCGAAGTCGCCGAACTGGCCGCGCAGCGTGCGATACAACCCGTCGCGGATGCCGTTCAGCTCCAGGGCCCCGCGCGGGGACACGCGCGTCCTGCCCTCGAAGCCGAGCGACAGGCAGAGGTAGATCAGCAGGAGGACGTCCTTGTTGGCGCCCGGATTGCGATGGAAGTGGTCGAGAAGGTCGAACACCCGGTCGCCGCCCGTCACGTCCATGTGGAAGGTGGACACGAGGCCGGAGCGCGCCCAGCCGCTCTGGACGCCCCAGGGCCGGGCGAGGACGATGTCGTCGATCAGCGCGCAGGCGACGTAGTGCGCCGCGCGCGCGCGCTCGGGCGCGATGCGGGCACCGGCGAGATTGCGCTCGTATTCGCGCACGGTGGCGAGGCTAAGCTGGCGAAGCGCTTCCGGGTCGGGCTGGCTCTTCGTTTCGCGCACCGCGTTGGCGAGCGCCAGAACCGGGGCGGCGGCGCCCACCAGCGGGGGCAGTTCGTCGCCGAAGCGGAAATGCTCCACGACGCGGCGAAAGTCCGGCGCGGCCCCGCCCGCGTGCGCACCCTCGCGCGGGGCGGCCGGGCGCACGTCGTCGAAGACGTCGGCGAGGCCCGCCGCCAGCGCGGCGCGGCGCTGGCCCTCGGCGGTCGGCTCGATGATCGTGGGCTCGTCGGCGGCGGACCCTTCGGGCGACATGCGGCTCATTCCTTGAGGGCCCAGAGTTCAAGCTCGAGGCCTGGGAACTCGCCGGCAAGATGGAGGGCGATGGCGCCCGAGGTTTCCAGCTGCTTCCACATCGGCGCGGACGTATCGAGCTCGAAATAGACGGTGCCGGTGCGGTAGGGGAGCTGGCGCGGCAGGACGGGCAGCGGGCGCACCGGAATGCCCGGCAGCGCGACGTTGACGAGCTCGGCGATGCGCTCCACCGGCCCGACCTTGATCTGGTTGGGCAGCGTCCGGCGCAGCGTCTCGGCCGCCATGTCGGCGCGCACGGCCAGGACGAAGCCGGTGTTCTGGAGAAGCGTCCGGTCGTTGATGGTGCCGACGCGCACGCCGTAGCGCCGCTCGTCCAGCGGGATCGCGATCGCCGCCTGTTCGAGCACGGCCGAGAGCGAGGCGCGCAGATCGTCGAACACGGCGCCGAAGCTCGCCTGGAGATCCTGGTGGCGATAGGGCGGGAAGTCGGTGGCGCGCTTGGTCGGGGCGGTAAAGGTGGAAAGTTCGCCCGCCAGCGCCAGGCAGGCGCGATAGAAGTCTTCCGGGTGGATCTGCGCGGCGTTGGATGCCAGGTGCGCCAGGACGGGTTCGGCGCGATTCAGCGTCTGGAGAAGCAGGAAGTCGCCGACCTCCGCCGTGCCGCGCACCGTCGGGTCGCCGATGCGCTGCGCGATCGCCTCGGCGCGGTGCCGCACGATGCCCAGAAGCTCGGTCAGAAGCGACAGGATGCGCCCGCCCGCATGGCAGTTGAGCGCCGAGGGGATGAAGGCCTCGTCGAGCACCACGGATTGGTCGGTGCGCACCTCGACGATGCGGGCGAGCGCGATCAGTTCGTAGCCGCCGAGCTCCTCGCCTTCCACGAGGTGGCGCAGCCGCAGCCGGCCGACCTCGATCGGGGCCGACAGGTCGCTTCCCGCGTTGGCGTCGGGCGCCTCGAAGGCGCTGGCCACGAGCCGCACGGCGGCGGACGGTGCGCCGTCTTCGGGCGCGACGTCGGCGCGGCCGGGCCGGCGCATCGGCAGGGCGAGGTAGACGAGGGCGTTCTTGACGTCGGGAGACAGGGGAGCGGGCGGCGGCAGGTCGGCGTCGCCCGGCGCGTCGAAGGCGGTGCCGTCCGGCAGGATGCCGCTCGCCGCCGATAGCGCGAAGCGGCCGATGGCGAGCGCCTCGCGGTCGATCTCGAGGGCCGACAGGCCCCAGGGAAAGGGCGTCAGCTCGCGCGTCGCCGCCTGCACGAGCCGCTCGGTCCAGCGGTCGGCCTGCTGGAAATGCTGGACGCGAAGGAACATGCCCTCGCTCCAGGCGACGCGGTTGCCGTGCTTCATTCCATCTCCCCGTGTCGCGGACGATCCGCGCTGAGTTCCACGAATTCCGCGGTGGCCGGATCGGCCGGCTCGCGGTCCGGCGCGCCGAGGCGCCGGGCGAAGCGCTCGCGCGGGCTCGACGCTTCGGCGCCCTTGTAGAGTCTGCGATATTGCTCCAGGAGGGCGCGCTCGGCGCGGCCGGGAAGGGCGAGGCGCGAGGCGAGCGAACTGCCGCCCGCGCCCGGCTCGGCCACCCGAGCCTGGAGCGCGAGGCGATCGGGATCGAGCGCGTCGGTTTCGGTCACGAGCGCGCGCACGGCATCCAGCAGCGCACGTTCCAGCTCGGGCAGCTCGTCCAGGCGCCCGGCCCCCGGCTGCGCGACGTCGAACTCGTCGAGGAACTCGCACAGGAGCCGCGTGATCTGCGCCAAAGCGGCGCCTTGCGCCCGAAACGTCTCGCCAGCACCGGCGAGAGCGCGGATCGGGTCCGCCCCGTCTCCGAGTCCGGCCGGAAGGGCACCCTTGCCGGCCGCCCCGAAGAACGCGTCGAACGCCTCGGCCGCCGACGGCCCGTCGGGTGACGGGATCGGAGCGGCGCGCTCCGCTTCCTGTCCGGGCGGGCGGGGAATGCGCATGCGCGTCGAGGTGGCGACGCGGTGCTCGGCACGCGTGGCGGTTGCGGCCTCGGTGTCCCAGTCCTCGGGAAGGCGCGCGCCGCCGGTGATCTCCATGTCGATCGGCTCGCTCCAGCCGATCGCGGGGCGGCTGGCGCGAGGCGCCAGGCTTTCGGACGGACCTTGCGTGCCGGCAAGACCGGCCAGCCAGTCCTCCTCGCCGCCGCGCCCCGGCAGGACGCCGCTCGCGGTCGTGCCGCCCGGCGACACGTCCGACAGGATCGCGGTGATCGAGGGCGCGTCGTCCGACAGGGCGTAGCGCGCATCCGGGTCCTGCCAGTCGGGCTCGGCCTCGCCGGTGATCTCGACGGCGAAGCGCTGGCCGCAGAAGGCGATGAGCGAGCCGGCGCGAAGCCGCGCGGTCTGTCCCTGCGCCAGATCCTGCCGGTCGACGCTCATGCCGTTGGTGCTCTCGTCCGTCACCGTGAAGCCGGTGGCATCGCGCCGGAGGCGGCAGTGGATCTTGGACACGGTGCGGGCGGGGTCCGGCAGCACCCAGCCGCAGGACGGGTCGCGCCCGAGCGTCAGCTCGCCGCGCTCCAGGAGGCGCCAGCCCTTGTCGGTGTCCGGCATCGGCGTCTGCGCGACGAGGCGAAGGCGCATGGCGTTTCCTTCCCCCTTCTAAAGCGTTGCCGCGACGATCGCGTCGCGGCTGTCGGCGGCTGCCGGCGCCACCCGCGCCCAGGAGTTCCAGCCGAGGCGCGCCGGCGTCGCGCTTTCGCCGAGACGACAGAAGGGCACGTCCTCGCGCTGCAAGACGACCTGAACGTCGAAGCGAAGGCTCGGCCCCGCGTAAAGGCGCACGAGGCGCATCGCCTCCTCCATGCGGGCGCCGCCCGGCTCGAACGACAGGTAGTCGGCATAGCCGACCGGCCCGACCACCACGCGAAAGCCGCCGGCATGGTCGCGGATCGCCTGGCCGGCCGCCGCGTCCACCCCGAGGCGGGCGCCGCTGATGGCGCCGAGTGCGCTTTGTTCGGCTGGCGGAATGGGTACCCAGCGCGGGGAGAACTGCTCCACCTCGACGGGCAGGCGCAGATGCTCGCCCAGCATGGCGGCAAGGCTCGCGGCGTTGCGGGTGCGCGCGGCGAACAGCCCGGCATAGCGCAGCACCGTCTCGTCGCCGAGCGCGTTGGCGGTGCGTAGCGTCTGCGAGCGAAGCCCGACCAGGGCGAGAAGCGCGCCGACGATCGTGTTGGCAGCGGAAAGCTTTCGCCAGCGCAGAAGCCGAGGAAGGCGGTATTTTTCCTGCGCCTCGACCATGAGGCGGGCGATGGGGTCGGAGAAGATGTCGACGAAGGCGCGAAAAGCGCGCGAGCGCCGCCGCTCCTCTTCCAGGACGGTTTCAGTATAGGCGGGCGGCAGGACGCCGAGCGCGCCGAGAAGACCCGGCAGCGTGGAGCGGACCACCACCGTCCCGGCCTTTTGCTCGACGCGCGCGATCGCGGCGGGCGCGAGCCGCGTCGAAACCTCGGAGCCGATCTCCAGCCGCGCCCCCGCCCGCTCCGCCACGCGGATCGCGGTGGTCGGCTCGAAGCTCTGCGGGTCGGCCAGAAGCGCCTCGACCAGCGGATCGAAGGGTTCGGGCAGGGGTTTTTCCAGCGCGCTCACAGGAGCGGCCTTTCGGAAAGGCGTGCGGGAAAGGCGGCGACCGGCTCGCTCTGCCCGCGCATGACAGCGGTCATCCGCGTGAACGAGTTGATCGTGGCATAAAGGCCGAGAAAACGGTCGATCACGCTGGCGAAAAGATAGGCCGCGCCCCGGTCGATCAGGCCGGGCTCGAAGGTGAGCGTGACCTCGGTGCCCGGCACCATGCCCCCGCCGCCGATGCGCGACATGGCGGGGCGCGAGGACACCCCGCAGATCGCGTCGATCAGAAGGTTCGCCTCGCGCCGCTCGGGCCGCACGTAAAGGCGGAGCATCTCCTTCATCGCGGTGCCATCGCCGTCGGCGAGCGACAGGTGGTTGAGATTGAGATGGGACAAGAGGCGCCAGCGCCGGTCCTCGTTTCCGTCGAAGCGCAGAGCCGGCGTCGGGGCTCCGAGCGCCTCGACGCGCCCGACGCTGGCCGAAGGGTCCGCCAGGTCGAGATGCGGGTGGCCGCCGCCGAAGGGCAGGCGCTTGGGAAGGTCGCGGTTGAGGCAGAGCGTATCGATGCCCGCAACCAACTCGTCCCCCGTCTCGCCGCCGCCCGCAAAGGCGATCGCGACGTCCGATGTGCCGTCCAGCGGGTCGAACTGGCGTCGCACCTGCCACGCCGGAACGTCGGCGCTTCCCCCCTCGAAGAAGCGGGGTGCGACAGTGCGGTTGCCGGCGCGGTCGGTGAGGGTGACGCTTTCGACGCCGTAGACCTCGCGCGTCAGATGGCGGCGCGCGTCGGGCACGAGCGCGTATTCGCTGCGCCGCCCGTCCACCACGATCGGCTCCGCCCTTTGCCGGAAGAGATTCACGGCGGGCGCCGCATTGAGGGCGAAGGTCTCGGCCGAGACCGCGCGCTCCAGCACCGGCTCGCTGCGGTCGAGATAGATGAAGATCTCCAGCGTCTCGCCGGTCCAGCGCCGGAGGCCGGAGAGTTCCAGAAACAGGAACTTCTGCGGCAGGGCGAAGAATTCCGACAGGAGCCGGTAGCCGGCAAAGCTCGAAGCGGGATAGGGCAGCATGCCCTCGTCGGGCTCGAAGCCGCCGGCCCGGATGGAGGATGCGGGCAGGAACACGGGATCGCGGTCGCCGGCGTGGCGGGCGAGCGCGACGCCGAGCGCATGGTTGGCCAGAAGCTCGTGCAGCGCCGTGGCTTCGCGGAACGGCGCGTCGAGATAGAAGCGGAGACGGTCGATCCCCAAGGCTGCGATGGACGGCACGGGTGCAAGGGGGCTGAGCCGGAGCGAAAGGCAGGCCGCGGCGCTCCATTGCGGGGCCAGCGGCGCCTCGATCGGCTGGCCGCCGAGCGCGGCACGCTCCACCCGAAGCGGCGCGAGGTCGACGCCTTGGCTGAGGCGGAAGCGGCAGCGCTCGTCCTCGATCGGCTCGGCGACGATCTCGGTGTGGCGCGCGATGTGCTGGACCGTCTCCAACCCCGCGACGGGCGATAGGCGCACCATCATCATCGAGGGAACGGGCGCCAGATAGTGCGGGTAGAGGGTTTCCAGCATGGAGCCGGTGAGCTCTGGAAACTCGTCGTCGAGCTTCTGGCGCACGCGCGCGCTCGCAAAGGCGAAGCTCTGAACCATGCGCTCGACATGGGGATCGTCGATCTGCTCGCCCGAGATGCGCAGCCGCCCGGCGATCTTGGGATGGGCGCTGGCGAAGCGCGCCGCGCGCCGGCGCAGGTTCCCGAGCTCGTCCGCATAGCGCTGGAGAAAGCCCTCAGCCACGGCTCGCCTCCACCCGGAAGCGTTGCGTGGACGGGTCCACCGCCGTTTCGAAGGCGATCGGCGGCATGCCTTCCTGCGCCCGGTACACCGCCTCGATGCGCAGGCGAAGCGAGCGCTCGGACGGGTGGCGCGGGGGCAGGGTGGACACGGAAAGGTCGGACAGGCGCGGCTCGAACAGGCGGATGCGCCGCTCCATCGCGGCCGCGAACTCGGCGCGCTGATGGTCGGTGACGAGCCCGGTGACGAAGAAGCCGTCGGTGCCGAAGGCGACGAGCGAATCCTTGAGATCGTCGAGTTCGGCAGGCGGCGAGGCGGGCGGGCGGCGCGTGTTGAGAAGCCGCTCGAGGTCGCGCCGGAGGCTTTCGCGCAGATCGCTCATCTGCTGGCCGATGGTCTGCGGCGCGTCGTGGCCCTGATCGGGGTCCGCGTCGCACAGGCGATCGAGAAGCGAGCGAGCGAGAACCGGGGCGGTCGGGCGATAGCGATCGAGCGGATCAGCCATGCGCGATCTCGCGGAAGACGATGCGCTCGATCTCGCCGAGTGCCACGAGCGCGTCGCCGGCCAGAACGCAGCGCTGGCCGCGTCCGGTGACGATGCCGCCCGGCTGGTCCTCCCAGTCGGTGGAACGTCCGAGACGCTCCGCGTCGCTCGACGCCTTCGCCTCGTAGATCAGGGGCAGGAGGACGTCCGAGCCCGAACCGTCGCGAAGCTCCAGCCGGGCGCGCCGCCAGGCGAGGTCGCGCGGGCGGGATGCGGGCTGGAGTTCGATCGAGGCGATGCGGCTCGTGTCGGTCCAGAGATAGGCGCCGCCGTCGGTCACCGCTTCCACGGCATGCGCGAAGCGGTCGTCGGCGTCGCGAACGTCCTCCTCTTCGCTGAGCCCGACGAGAGCGGGACGGAGGCCGCGCGCGTCCTCGAGTTCGCGAAGGGCCGAGGCCGCAGCATCGGCCTCCCCAATGCGCAACGCCAGTCCCAACCGGAGAGCGGCCTCGTCGCAAGGGGACGGCCCGCCGGGAAAGCTTGGCACGGCGCCCGCTTCGAACCACTGTCGGCGTGCCTCCATGCCGCGCAGGAGACCGCGCAGGCGGGCGATCCCGACCGCCTCGGCGGGCTGGAGGCGGGCGGCGATCTCCGCTTGCGCGTCGGCGCGCGCGTAGTCGCCCTGCAGGATCAGAAGGTCGATCAGAAGGAGGCGTAGGCTGAGATCCTGCGGGCGGGCGCGCAAGGCCCCGACAGCCTCACCGGCCGCCTCCGCGAGGCGGTCGTCGGCCAGAAGGGCGGCGATGGTGGGGCTCGTCGTCATGTCCTGGCCCTTCAAGCGCCGGCGACCGCGAGCGACCGGTTGCCCGAAAGGGCGGAGGTCTCGGCCAGGAGGTGGAAGCTGGTGGCGATGTCGTCGAGCTGGAAGTGCGGCTGGAGGCGCACCGCGCAAGAAAACGAGCCGGCGCGCCCGGCCTGCTCGGACACCGAAACGCTGGCGAGGCGCAGCGGGAAGCGGGTGCGAAGCGCCATGTCCGCGTCGTCGTTGCCGAGCGTGTAGCGCGCCAGCCATTCGTCCAGCCGCCGCTGGATGCTGTGCGCATCCGCCAGTTGGCCGACCTCCTCACGCAGGATGACCTTGAGATAGTGGGCGAAGCGCGAGGCGCACAGGACGTATTGCAGCATGGCGGACAGGCGGGCGTTCTGGGTCGCGCCGGCCTGCGAATAGGTGGCGGGCTGGTGCAGCGACTGGTTGGAATTGAAGACGCAGGTGTCCGACAGGTAGCTCGTGGACAGGGGTATCAGCCCGAGCTCGGCCATTTCCTGGTCCTGGAGGCTGGTCAGGCGCACCTCGACGGGGGGCTGGGCCGACAGGCCGGCGCTTTCGGACCCGTCGTCGAACGGGTCGAGGCCGGGCACGAGGCCGCCGCCGTCCTCGTCCTGCGGGGCGCCGCGCAGGTCGGCGAACCAGCCCGAGGCGCGAAACCTGGCGATCGCCACCGCGCCGAAGGCGAAGGCCCCGTTGCCCCAGAGAAGATGCCGCCCGTCGGCATGGACGCGCTCGCGGAAGCGGAAGCCGTCGATGCGCTGGCGCGTATCGGCGCGATAGGGACGGCGCAGGAGGATGCGTGGGGCGACGAGGCCGAGAAAGCGGGTGTCCTCGCGCTGGCGCAACCGGCTCCAGCGAAGGAGGTTGGGATCCGTGGACAGGCGCGACAGGTCGGGCAGGCGGGCAAGGTCTGCGAAGGAGTCGAGCTGGAGAAGGCGCGGCGAAGCGCCGGCCACCAGCGGGCAGAAGGCCGCCGCCGCCACGCCGGCCGCCGCCGCCAGCGCCCCGACCGGGTCGCGCCCGCCCTCGACGGCCACGTGCGCCACCTCGTAGTCCGCAACGAGAAGGCCGAAGGGCTCGCCCCCCGGCATGCCGAATTCCTGCGAATACACAAGCTCGAACAGGCGGCTCTGGTCGAACTCGGTGGCGCGCTCCATGGAGCGGCCGAACTCGGGCCACGAGGCGGACAGGAGCTTGACCTTGATCTCCGGCGCGCCGCCGGCCGTGCGCAGGAGAAGCGCGACGCCGCGCCAGCGCGCCTCCATCGCCTGGAAAGCGGGATGATGGAGGATCGCGTCGACCTGGGTCGATATGGCCGCGTCGAGGCGTGCCACGAACCGTTCGGCCCGCGCCACCGCTTCCTCCCCCCGCCGCGCCTTTTCGCCCCGATCCTCCATCACGCTGTCGATGATCCGGTCAGTTCTTCTCCGGAATGCGCGCGACCATGCGCAGCGAGGTGGTGAGCTCCTCCATCTGGAGCCAGGGGCGCATCCAGGCCACCGCGTTGTAGGACCCCGGCTTGCCGGCGACTTCCTGCACCGTGACCTTGGCGTCGCGCAGCGGGAACTTGGCCCGCATCTCCTCGCCCGCGCCCTCGTTGGCGTTGACGTAGCCTGAGATCCAGCGGTTCAGCCAGCGCTCGCAGTCTTCGGCTTCCATGAAGGAGCCGACCTTGTCGCGGCCCATGACCTTCAGGTAGTGCGCGAAGCGCGAGGTCGCCATGATGTAGGGCAGGCGAGCCGAGATGGCGGCGTTGGCGGTGGCCTCCGGCTTGTCGTAGGTTTTCGGCTTATGCGCGGTCTGCGCACCGAAGAACACGGCATAGTCGGTGTTCTTGTAGTGGCAGAGCGGCAGGAAGCCGAGCTTGCCGAGCTCGGCGTCGCGCCGGTCGGTGATGCCCACCTCCGTCGGGCACTTCACGTCGAGATCGCCGTCGTCGGACTGGAAGAGGTGCATCGGCAGGTCTTCCACCTTGCCCCCGTTCTCCGCGCCGCGAATGGCCGTGCACCAGCCGTTGATGGAAAAGGCGTTGGTGAGGCGCGCGCCGAGCACATAGGCCGCGTTCATCCAGGTGTAGTTGTCGTGCGGCAGCTGGCCGTTTTCGCGGCCCACCGTTTCGTCGTAGTCGAACTCGTCGATGCGCACCGTCTCGCTGCCGTAGGGAAGGCGGGCGAGGACGCGGGGCAGGGCGAGCGTGACGAAGCGGGAATCCTCCGATTCGCGGAACGAGCGCCATTTGATGTACTCGGCGGTCTGGAAGATCTTCTCCAGATCGCGCGGGCGGGCGAGTTCACGGTAATCGTCGAAGCCGAAGAGCTTCGGGCTCGCCGCCGAGATCAGCGGCGCGAAGGCGGCCGCCGAGATCGCGGCGAGGCCTTGCAGAAGCTGGACGTCCTCGAACGAGTTGTCGAACTCGAAGTCGCCGATGATCGCGCCCATCGGCTCGCCGCCCGGCGTTCCGAACTCGTCCTCGTAGATCGACTTGAAGAGGCGCGACTGGTCGAATTCGACCGCCTTCGACAGATCGCGCGACAGGTCTCGCTTGGACGCGTTGAGGACGCGGATCTTGAGGTTGGCGTTGGTCTCGGAGTTCGAAACCAGGTGATGAAGCCCGCGCCAGGCGCCTTCCAGCTTGGTGAACTTCTCGCACTGCATGATGGCGGCGAGCTGGCGCGAGATCTTCTCGTCGATCGCCGCGATCGCGCCGTTCAGCGTCAGCGTCAGGTTGCGGTCGTAGGTGACCGTGCCCTTCATCGCCTCGTCGGTCAGGGTCTTCAGGAGATCCTGCGTCCGGTCGGGCGTCGTCTGGCGCGTGGCCGCGATCACCTGATCGAGGAGCGGCGCCGGGGCGTGGACGGTTTCGGGCGTCGCCTGCGTCTGCGTTTCGGTGCTCATGGGCTCAAGCCTCCTTCAACGCCGCGGTTCAGTTCTTGGGCGCGGGGGCGGAGCCGCCCTTCGCCTTCAATTCGTCGGCCAGCGCCGACAGGTCGCCCCGGTTCTGGAGAATGTTTTCCAGAAGGGTCTCGAGTTCCTCGGAGCGGTCGGCCTTGGCCAGGAGATCGCGCAGCTCGTTGCGCGCGTCGAGAAGTGCTTTGAGCGCCGGAACCTGATTGGCGACGGCCGCCGGCTCGAAGTCCTCCAGCTTTTCGAACTTGAGCTGGACCGACATGTCGGTGCCGTCGTTCTGCAGCGTGTTCTCGACCGCGAGGTTGAGCCCCGGCGTCATCCGGCGCATGACCTCGTCGAAATTGTCCCGGTCGATCTGCACGAACTTGCGCTCGCCGAAGGGTTTGAGCGGCTGCGTCGGATCGCCCGAAAAGTCGCCGAGAACGCCGACCACGAAGGGCAACTCCTTCTCGATCATCGCGCCTTCGGTCTCGACCTCGTACTTGATGTGGACCCGCGGCTTGCGGACCCGCTCGAGCTTGTCGTGAACACTGGCCATGAGGCTTCTGTCTCCGATTGGTCGGTTTCGCGGCCGCGCGGTTCGCTTCAGGAACCGGGCACGGCCCTCGTTAGGCGGGACGCGAATGTCACATTCCGCCTGATTCTGGTCTGATGCCGGCCGCAATCAAGATGGTGCGGCGGGTATGTTCGTCTTCCACGAGTTCGGCGAGAAGTTTCGCGAAGTCGAGGCGCCCTCGCGACACGACGGTTTCGATCGCGTCGGCCATCGGCGACTGTGGCTCTGCCACCCGAAAGTAGCGCGCGACTTCGAGAAGACGCTCGAACGCTTCCTCGCGCGTGCGGATGGGGCCGGGAGCCGATGTTCGGGCCTGGGAGCCATCCGTGCCCCCTGCGGCCGGCAGGGCAGGCGCCTCGCCGGCCGTTGGCTCCGGTTCGATGTCGCGCAGGCCCGAAAGGTTGAGGATCGCGAGCCGTGCTTCGGTGAGGACCGCGCGGATGTTGGACGCGGCCGGCGCGTCGCGCCCGCAGGCCGCGTCGAGGGCCAAGGACAATGCCTCGAAGGCGGCGAGGCAGCCGGTCACCTCGTCGAGATGGGCGCGCATCGCTGCCGGCCCCGCCTCGCCGACGGCGTCCTGAAGCTGCTTCATGCGCTCCGCCTCGCCCGGGCGCTGCGCCATCTGGTAGTCCCACAGCGTGTGCCGAAAGAAGGAGGCGCCCGGCACCAGCGAGGTGAGGCGCAGGGGCTGGATCAGCGTTCCCTCGCCGCCGACCCCGTTGAGCCCGGCCAGCGGCGAGACCTTGTCCTCGATCCCGTCCCCGTCGATCGAATGCAGCGCGTCGAACCGTGCGTCCACGAGGCGCGTGGCGAGCGCGAAGCATTCCCGCAAACCCGCAAAGCCTTCCAGCCGCAGCTCCGCCTCGCAGAACCACGCCAGCACCTCGACGTCCTGCGACAGCGACTGGAGGATCTCCAATGCGATCGAGCGAACGTCGGACCACGCCGGGGCGAGACGGAACGCTTCGCCGGGATCGATGTTGCGCTCCTCGGATCGCGCCGTCGAGCGGGCATCCTTCAGTCGGTAATAGAGTTCGACCCGTTCGCCGGTGCGGATGTCCGAACCGGCCGGCGAAGTTTCGGATATGGGTTCGGCCAGTGCCTCGATGTCGAATGGCAAGCGTTCTCCCGTCGCGCAAGTTGACAGAAAGAGTTGCGCAAGAGGTAGAGCGCCTCGTGTGATTGCGCAAGCAGATACCGATAGGATCGATCCGCCGGTTTCGGTAAACTTTCTTATTCGAAATAATATCGTTTGCTTTCAGTAGCTTCTTCGTAAGCCTCGCTTGTAAATTCTACCTGTCGGTTGCGAGGGCCTTGCAGAGGACAACCTCTCGCCACATTTCGCTCGGAGTTAGACGACCCCGGATTGAGGGAGACGCTTCAAACGATGTCGTCGATCGACCTGCAAAACCTTGTTCAGCGTATGTCTGCGCCGGTTCGCGCGTCCCTGGAAGGGGCGGCGGCGCTTGCCGTGCGTCACACGCATGACGCGATCGAGCTGCACCACTGGCTGGGCGCTCTGGCGCTCGACGATGGATTCAGGAGCCTTCTAGGCGATCTCGGCGTATCTGCGAAAGACTTTCGCGCCGAGATCGATCGCGAGATAAATACTTTGCCTCGGGGGCGCGGCGGGACGCCTGCCTTTTCCGGCAACGCGATTTCGCTGGCGCGCGAAGCGTGGATGGCGACGTCGCTGGGCGGCGGTCGCGCGCAGATTGGCTTTGCCGACCTTCTGACCGTTCTGGCCGACGACGTCAGTCTGCGTTCGCTGTCGCGCGCCCTTTGTCCGAGCCTGCGTTCGCTGGACACGGCCAAGCTCGCGGCCGAGCGTGCAAAGGCCGACGAAGGGGAGCGCCAGGCCGTCGGCGCCGCCCGCCCGGCGGCTTCGGCGACCTCCGGCGAGGATTTCCTCGGCGCCTATACGCATGACATGACGGCGGACGCGCGCGCCGGTCGCATCGACCCGGTGGTCGGCCGCGAGGACGAATTGCGCCAGGTCGTCGACATCCTCCTGCGCCGCCGGCAGAACAACCCGATCCTTGTCGGCGAGGCCGGCGTCGGCAAGACGGCGGTTGCCGAAGCCTTCGCCCTGCGGCTCGTCGTCGGCGACGTGCCTGAGCGCCTGCGGGACACCCGCCTCCTGTCGCTCGATCTGTCCCTTCTCCAGGCGGGAGCGGGGGTCAAGGGCGAGTTCGAGCGGCGCCTGACGGGCGTCGTGGACGCGGTGAAGTCTTCGCCTGAGCCGATCATCCTCTTCATCGACGAGGCGCACGGACTGGTGGGTGCCGGCAACCAGGCGGGGCAGGGCGATGCCGCCAACATCCTGAAGCCGGCCCTCGCACGCGGCGAGCTGCGTACCATCGCGGCGACGACCTGGGGCGAATACAAGCGCTATTTCGAGCGCGATGCCGCGCTGACGCGCCGCTTCCAGCCCGTCAAGGTCGGCGAGCCGGACGAGGAAACCGCCGTTCGCATGCTGCGCGGCGTCGTCGACATCCTCCAGTCGCATCATGGCGTTCGCATCCGCGACGAGGCGCTGCGGGCGGCCGTCCGCCTGTCGGCCCGCTATATTCCCGCCCGCCAGCTGCCCGACAAGGCGGTGAGCCTGATCGACACGGCCGCTGCCTCCGTCGCCTTCGGTCGCGCCGCCGAGCCGGCCGCGCTGGAGGACGCGAGGCGCGAGCGCGAGCATCTCCAACTGGAAGCCGATCGCCTGTCGCGCGAGCCGGGCGACGAGGACACGACTGAGCGCGCGCACGAGATCGCCCGGCGTCTCGATGCGCTCGGCGGCGAGATCGCGGCGCTGGAAGCCAGGCTCGAAGCCGAGCGCGAACTGATCGACGAGGCCGACCGGCTGGAAGGCGAGATCGAAACTGGCGACGACGAACAAGACCGGCGCGCGGCGTTTCATGAAGCCGCCGGTCGTCTGGCGGATGCGCAGGGCGAGGCGGCGCTGATCCACCGCGTGGTGGATGCGGAAGCCGTCGCGGCCGTCGTGTCGCGCTGGACCGGCGTGCCGCTCGGCCGGCTGGTCAGCGATCAGCTGGCGGCCGTCAACGAGCTCGGCAGCCGCCTCAAAAGCCGCATCGTCGGCCAAGACGACGCGCTCGACCGGCTGGCGGATGCGATGCGGGTGTCACGCGCGCGCCTGTCCGACCCGCGCCGGCCGACCGGCGTCTTCCTGATGGTGGGCATGTCGGGCGTCGGCAAGACCGAAACCGCGCTGGCGCTGGCCGACCTCCTTTATGGCGGCCCGCAGAGCCTGACCACGATCAACATGTCGGAGTTCAAGGAGGAGCATAAGGTTTCCATGCTTCTCGGCTCGCCCCCCGGCTATGTCGGCTTCGGCGAAGGCGGCGTCCTCACGGAAGCGGTGCGGCGCCGGCCTTACGGCGTTCTCCTGCTCGACGAGATCGACAAGGCGCATCCCGGCGTTCAGGACGTGTTCTACCAGCTCTTCGACAAGGGGAGCTTACGCGACGGCGAAGGGCGCGACATCGATTTCCGCAATACGCTGATCCTGATGACGGCCAACACCGGGTCCGACGTTCTTCAGGCGCTCAGCGCCGATCCCGACACGATGCCGGAAGGCGAAGCGCTCGGCGCCGTGCTCAAGGATGCGCTTCTCCAGGAGTTCAAGCCGGCCTTTCTCGGGCGAACGGTGATCCTGCCCTTCCAGCCGCTGGGGGCCGACGCGTTGGCGGGCATCGTCGATCTTCAGATCGGGCGCGTCGCCGATCGCCTCGCCGCCAATTACGGCGCGTCCCTGGACCTCAGCGAGGCGGCGCGCGCCGCGCTCGTCGCAGGGGCTGCCGCCGGCGATACGGGCGCGCGCGCCATCGAGAGCGCCATCGCGCGCGATCTCCTGCCCGTTCTGTCCGCCCATTGCCTCGACGAGACGCTGGCCGGACACAAGATCCGCACCGTGCGGATCGACCACGACGGGAGCGGCTTCGTCGCCGCCGGCCCGTCCTCCATTCCCCTCGCCGCGCAAGCGGTGGACCGGGCCCCTTCCGAAGACCCGGCGCCGGAGCGCTGGCGGGAGGCGGTCTAACCCAGCGCGGGCCAAGAACCTTCCGCGCGAAAGTGAAGTGCCAACGCCAGGTTTTCAGCGAGAACGACGAAAAGAGAGGTTTCATGCCGATTTATCTTCAGATCGACGGTATCCAGGGCGACGCCACCCACGAGCAGCACCGCAAGTGGATGGACATCGAAGCCATCCACTGGAACGTCGCCCGCAATCTGAATACGGCGGCCGGCTCCGCCACCAATCGCGAAGCGTCCGAGCCGACGATCTCGGAGATCGTCTTGACCAAGGTCAGCGATAGCTCCTCCACCAAGCTGTTCCAGGAAGCCGTCGCCGGGCGCCAGGGCAAGCGCGCGGTGATCCATCTCGTGACCACCGGCAGCCCGGGCGAGACCTATATCGAGTACAACCTGACCAACACGCTGGTCGCCAACTACTCGATCGATTCCAACGGCGATCGTCCGCTCGAGACGATCAAGTTGAACTTCACCAAGCTCGAAGTGAAGTACACGCCGTACGACGAGAACAACAAGCCGCAATCCCCGATGATCGCCTCCTACGATCTGTCGACGACGCGGGCCGGGTAACGCCCGACCCCGGGACGCCCCCGCCAGCGCGGTGTGGGCGTCCTTTTCGTTCGAAGCCAAGGCACCAGCGATCCAGGAGATCCTTCATGGCCACAACGGACCCGACGCCCGTTCGCGCGACGCCCGAGCATCTGATCGTCGAGACGACGTCCACCGAAAGCGTGGCGGGCAGCGTCATTCCCTCGATTTCCGTGAAGGGCATCACGCTCGCCTCGCTCGGCCATCTGCAGGTGATGCGCTACGTCTACACGCTGGTGGAGGCGCAGCAGGTCTATTTCGAAGGGCGCCCGCTCGCCGCCATGCCCGGCATCCGCGAGGCGGTGGTGGAATGGCTGACGCCCGGCCAGCAGATCGTCAGCAAGCCGACCGGCCGCTACAGCGTGCTGCATGCCTATACCGGCAAGAAGAACATCATC
Source organism: Aureimonas sp. ME7 (assembly GCF_903970965.1). GTDB lineage: Bacteria > Pseudomonadota > Alphaproteobacteria > Rhizobiales > Rhizobiaceae > Aureimonas. The sequence continues at coordinate 432,522 of NZ_CAJCKW010000001.1, forward strand.
CAGCCGCAGGTCATGCAGAAGGAAGTGGCCTCGCTGCCGCTCGGCTATATCGACCTCTTCGGCGAGGATCCGGCCGAAGGCGTCCGGCTCTATGGGCGCGCCGACGTTCCGTTCGTCACCCGCGGCTCGGCCAACCCGATCGCGGCCGCCTACTACAATTCCGAGACGCAGCGCCTCCAGATCATCCAGAATCCCGACCCGAAGACGCTGATGTCGCGCTTCGCCGCCCGAGCGCCGCGCGGCGCCGTTCCGGTCGGCTGATGGACGGACGGCCCGGCCTTGTGGCGGACGGCGGACGCGGCGAGCAGGACGATCTGTTCGAGCTCGATCAGCTGATCGGCGCCTATCTCCACCAGAACATGGAGATGGAGGTCGCCACCGTGCCGCAAGCGATCGCCCGCTATGCCCGCCTCAACGACGAGCCGACCAAGCGTGGGCTCGTCGAAGCGATGGAGCGCTTCCTGCACCGCTTCGGCAACGATCTCCACGGCGAGTTCGCGCGTCGCTACCGATACGACGTCATGCCGGAGGATCTCGGCCTGACGGTGCCCGAATTCTTCGACATGGTGCGCACCCTTCTTGCCGATCCCGACGAATATCGTCGGTTCGAGGCGACGCAAGCTCCGGGCGGAGCCGGGCCCGCCCTTCGAGCGTGAACCGAGGAGTTGGCATGAGCGACCTGCTGCTGCCGAGCGACTACATCCAGGCCGAGCGCCTGCTTCGGATCTCGACCCATCTGGGTGGGGATGCCTTCCTGATGGAACGCTTCTCCGGCACCGAGATGGTCAACGGGCTCTTCGAGTTCACCGTTGCCGTGCGCGCCAAGCGCGACGACGTGAAGCCTGAGGAGATCGTGGGCGAACGGGTGGACGTGTCGCTGGACATCGGCTTGGGTCGGCGCCGCTCCTGGAACGCCTTGGTGACGGCGCTCGACGAAGAACCGCGTCTGACACGGAGCCTGCGCCAATACGTCCTGACGCTGCGCCCCGACATCTGGCTCCTCGGCCAGAAGTCGGACTGCCGCATCTGGCAGAACAAGTCCTCGGTCGACGTGGCGGAGGCGCTCCTGTCCGAGCACGGCCTTCCCGCGCCCGACACGGCCGGCGTCCATTCGCCGCCCCCGGCTCACGAATACGACGTCCAGTGGAACGAGACGGACCTGAACTATCTCCTGCGCCGCCTGGAGGAGGACGGCATCCACTACTGGATCCGTCAGGCGGAAGGGGTGCAGCGCCTGGTTCTGGCGGACTCGGCCGCCGGCTGGGACAAGGGGGCGGACGGCGACACGGGACTGGAGCGCTTTGCCGCCGGCTCCAGCGATCGCAACCACGTGACCTCCTGGCGCCGGCGCTTTTCCTTCACGCCGGGCAAGCGGGCGGGCCGCGACTGGAATTTCGAAACGCCGGGTACCGTGCCCGGCGCCGATACGCCCTCCACCGTCAAGCTGCCGAAAAACGGCGACTACGAGCTTTACGAATATCCGACGCGTGCGATGGACATGGGCAGCAACGAGCGCGCTTCCAAGCTGCGCGTTCAGTCGGTGGAGGTCGACCACGAGGCGCTGAACGGCGCGTCCACCGTGCGCACGCTGGCGCCCGGCGCGCAGCTAACGCTCTACGACGTCGCCCATCCCGAGCACCGTTTCGAGACGAGCGTCGTCCTCAGCGTCCACCACGACGCGGCGAACCCGAGCTACGAGACGGGACCGGGCGAGCCGTCTTACGAAAACCGCTTCACCGCGCTTCCCGCCCGCCTGCCGGCCACGCCCCACCGCGCTACGCCGCGCCCACGCATCGACGGCTCCCAGATCGCGCTCGTCGCCGGCCCGGAGGGCGAGGAGATCCACACCGACCAGTATGGCCGCGTCAAGCTCTGGTTCCCCTGGGACCGCCGCGCCCGGAAGGACGGCTCCGACACCAAGTGGGTGCGCGTCGCCCAGCCCTGGGCCGGCGGCGCCTGGGGCACACAGGTGATCCCGCGCATCGGCATGGAGGCGGTCGTGTCCTTCGAGGCCGGCGACCCGGACCGGCCTATCGTGACGGCACTGGTGCCCAACCCGCAGAACAAGGTGCCCTACGACCTGCCGGCCAACAAGACCCGCATGGTCATGCGATCGAACACCCACAAGGGGCAGGGGTTCAACGAGCTTTCCTTCGAGGACGACATGGGTCGCGAGGAGGTCTTCATTCATGCGCAGCGTGATGCCACGACGAAGGTTCGCAACCACGCCAGCGAGCGCGTCGATCGCAACAAGGTCGTCAGCGTCGGCGGTGCGGCCCTGACCGAAGTCAGCCGCAACCGAGTGGACAATGTCGGTCAGAACATGACGATCAACATCGGCGGCGGCACGGTTGCCCCGATCGTTCGCCACGCACTGGCCAGCGACCGATACGGTATCAAGCAGGCCGCCTATTTCCTGGGTGACATGGAGCCGTTGGCGACCGACAGTGGAAATTTCGGCTTGAATGCCGCCGGCACCATCGCCCAAAGCGCCGATCAGTCGCTTCTCCTGACGGCGACCGAGGATTACCACCTCTCGGTGGGGGGGAGTGCGACGGTGATCGTCGGCGAGAACTTCAGCACATCCGTCACACGCGAAAGCACCGAAATCGTCGGCACGGTCAAGACGATCGAAGCGCATGAGACATTGCGCCTTCGCTGCGGGAAGGCTGAACTCGTGATGCATGCGACGGGGGAGGTCACGTTGAACGGGAAGACGTTGAGCATCGAATTCGATGATCGGATTTCGGCGAAATCCGCCCGGATCGACCTCAATTGAACCGCGTCGCCCTTTCCTCGCTCCCCTTGATCCTTCTCTTGACAGGATATCTACCCGTGCCGCCAACCATCCTGAACGTCGTGGTCGAAGGTCAGCTTCTTGAGCAAGGAGGAGCCGTGGTCGTTCTCGTCACGAGACTGGACCAGCCGACTTTCGACAAGCGATATGGCGATCTCGTCGAGCCCCAGAATGGTGAGATCGTGCTTCAGGCGAAAGCCGACAGCTCGGTGACCTTCATTGAGTTCGACGCCCCACCAGGGTTCGAATACCGATTTCGGACCCATGCTGGAGAGCCTGTCGCCGACCGGCAGGCAAGCGTGGGGGAAGGCGGTGGCTACGTGGACGCCGCGACCGGCGAGTTCGCTCCCTCCAGCGTCACGTTCAATCACTACATCCCGGGTCCAAGGATGACGGAGGCCGATGCGGCGTCCCTACTCGGTAGCGAGTTCCGCATCGATCGACAAACGTGCCGGGTGCAACCGGCGGTTCGCGTTTGTTCGGGCAGCGAGAGCGATCTCGAAGGGATGCTGCAGAAGTTCAAGCGGTCGGAGGCGCCCTGATGCTGCGCATCTATGTCCGATCGTTCCATCCCCGCGAGAATTTCGGTCGAAGCGGCCTCTACTTCAGCGGGGACAATCGAGGTTTCAAGACTGATCCACGTGCCACCGCTCGTATCACCAGTATCGTCAATATCGATCTGCAGGGTCACAAGATCACGAAAGAGCGCGTTTTCTCGCATCCCAGCCACAACACCTATTCCCAAAACAAGGAGCGGGCGACCGAAAACTATCAGGACGTCAGGACGCAGCCGACGGGCGATCTGAGTCGGCCGGCCATGACGCCTTACAGGGAGGGCGGCGACCAAAGCTTCTCGTACACATTCGCCTATCGCGGCAAGAACCACGCGTTCGGGCAATGGGACTGGGACGATGCCAACACGACGGTAGAAAACGTCATCATTCCCGATCTCGACGTCACCTATACCGTATCGGGAACCATCCGACGGCAGGCCCGGGAATTCAACATCAACCTGACCATGCGCGGCGACGGCTTCCCCAACGCGGAGGCCATTTTCTACGACACAAGTGGTAACCCTCTGTTTCTCGTGTCTCACATTCGCGTGGGGACGGCGACGAGCCAGCTCTTCGGAAACCGCCGTATCCTCATGGGATCGTGCTCGTTGCGCACCGAATGGCTGCAAGGCGACCTGTTGGGAAGTTCCGCTTATGTTTTGGACGCGCGAGACTATGCCGGCGAGGGGAGCCCCTCGACGATCGGTCCGCTTGGACAAACGACCGTATCGCAATGGAACGAGCGCCACACGGGTCGTAGCGCGGTTGGGCCTGAGTCGCGACGCCGCCTCGACGACTCCTGGCCGATTCCGTTCATGAAGCGCGAGACACCGGTGGAATAGCGATCCCGTGCCGATCTCAACCCTGCTGAGAGGCGAAGCCATGGGTTTCAGACGAGTCGCTCGCCCCGCCACGATGACCCGTTGCATGCGAACCGGGTGCATGCCGTTCCCGATCGACGCGCAGCGGGGTGGAAGAGGATGCCGAAATGACTGATGCCGTTCCCCCGCGCCCTTCGACATGGCGCATCGTCCTGGCTGCCATTCTCGACTTTCTCACCGCGTTCTTCGTGTTCGGCTATTGCGTGGCGCTCGTCTTCGGCGGGGTGACGTCGGGCGGATTTCAGTTGAACGGTGCACCGGCTTTCCTAGCCTTCGCCCTGATCGTCGCCTATTTCGTCGTCGGCCGGCGGTGGCTTGGCGGAACGCTCTGGCAGCGCCTTCTCAAGGCACGTTAGGCGGGAGCAATGCCGGATACCTTCGCCCTGTTCTTCGACACGCTGTCCAGCCCGTTCCATTCCCGCCGGGCGAACCTCTTCTTCCAGATCCTGTTCGGATCGCTGGCGCAGCTTCTCCTCGTCCTGATGCCGCGCTCTCTTCCGGCCTGAACCCGCCGACCTTCGGAGGACACGTTCCATGCCCCCAGCCCATCGCAAGGCCGATATCGGATCGGGCCACGGCTGCCACTTTCCGCCCTCGCTGGCGACGGGCGGCAGCGGGGATGTGTTCGTCAACGGACGACCGCTGATGCGCGTCGGCGATGCCTACGCGCCCCACGCCTGCGTCGCCGGTCATGCGGGGCCGCATGGGCGCAAGCTCGCGCAAGGCTCGCCGAGCGTCTTCGTCAACGGGCTGAAGGCCGGGCGGATCGGCGATGCGATCGACTGCGGCGGGGAGGCGCGGACCGGCTCGGGCGACGTCTTCATCGGCGACGGAAAGGGCGCGGACGCCGGCAGCACCGCGAATTCCTGCCAGGCGGCGATGGCATCGAGGTCGATGCCCTTCGTGCGAGCGTGAACATGGCGGAAGATCCGTCCGGGCTCGAGGCGCGGCTCTTCGATGCGCTCGCCGATCTCGCGCGCGATCCCTCGGCCCGTGTCTATGCGGTGATGGACGGGGCGATGGTCGCCGACCTGCCGCAAGCCCTCGCGCGCTCCAGGCTCGACCACCGTTCGCTGGTGCAGGAGGGGAGCCCTCGCGAGGTGGCCGCCCTCGGCCTCTGGCTGGTGGACCCGGCCGTTCGCCGCGCGGCCGTCGATGCTTCAGAAGTTCCCGAGGCTGCCGACCTGTCGGACGAAGCGCTGGCGCTCTGGTCCGAGCGAATGGGGGCAGAGGCCGAGGCCGCGTTGGCGGGCGGCGACGAAACCGGAGGCGGTGCCTTCTCCCCCCATCGCACGGAGCCTGCCGATCCGCTGGAGGGCCTTGCGGCGGTGCGCGAGATCGCCGGGTCGGGGCCGGGCCTCGTGTTCTGGTGCGGCGGGCCGAGGCTTGGCCTCGACACCCTGTTCCGCCACCTGCGCGGTCTCGGCCGCATCGTGACCGAAGGCGAGCGGGAGGAGATCGTCCTGTTTCGGCACGGCGACGCCAATGTCCTCGCTCAGGTTCTGCCGGCGCTCGGCGATGGCGGCCTCGCCCGCTTCCTGGGGCCGGCCGACTTCGTCCTGTTCGCGCCGGGCAAGGCCTGGGGCGGGGGCCTGAAGCGCGCCGGACCCGCCGTGGGCGAAGCCCCCGCCGGAATGCTTCGCATCGGCGCCGACGCGCTCGGCGCCATGGAGGAGGCGCGCCTCGGGCGCTCGCGCGACAAGGTCGCGGCTTATCTGCGAGAGGTCGCGCCCCTGGAAACGGCCGGCCTCGACGATGCGGCGCTCGGGCGTAGGGTGCGCGAATACGAGGCGGACGGAGCGCGGCTCGGCCTTCGTTCCGAGCGCGCCCATGCGCAATGGTCGTTCCTGATGCTCACCACCGGCGGACAGGTGGCCGGGGACCGGGACGTGCGGCGTGCCCTGGAGCGGTCGCGCGATCCCGACCGGGCGCTCGCCCGGATGCTGCGCCATGCCGGACGGCTGGAGCAGCAGGCCGCATCGAGCGGGGAGGGCTGACCCCATGCCGGCGATGGCGATCCCGGTCGGCTTTGCGATCCTGCGCGGCGGCATGGCGGCCTGGCGGCTCTACCGCGCCTACCGGACCGTCCAGATGGCGGCCGAACTGGCCGACCAGATCTCGAAAGCCGAGGCGGCTTCGGAGGAGCTCGACGCTTCGCCCGAGCGCGGCAAGCCCTGCGACGGCTGCGCGCCCGGCTATGTCGGCACCCAGGACAAGGACAGCCGCGACCAGGGCAACCGGCACAACAGCGGTCCGCTCGCGCCCGAGAACGGCGGCACGGGCGATGCGGAAAAGGACTTCGACCACCTGACGGGTGGTCAGAGCCAGCCGGCCGGCGATCGGTTTCCCGAAGGGTCTCGCGTCGGGCCGGGCGGCGAGCTGTTCCGGCCGGGCTCGGGCTCCAAAGGGCCGCGTATCGATATCCCGGCGTCCGGCGGCAAGCGCCACGAAACCCTGCACTACTAGGACGAACCCATGTTCGCTTTGGCTCTTTCCGGCATCTCCGATCTTGCGGCCGAGCTGCGCCGGCCCATCGTGGGCGTGGCGCTGGAGCGCCTGCCGAACGGCCCCGTCACGGCGGCCGCGATCGTGCGCCCGGACGGCAGTCGGCTCGTCGTCACGTCCCGGGTCAACGACGTGGGCCCGCGCGCCGAGATGGGGTCGCTCGAAATCGCGCTCCGATCGGGCGACGGGCCCCTCGCCGTCGATCTTCCCTTGTCCTGGCTGGGCGGCCCGGAAAGCGTCTCCAAGCTCCTCGCGCGTCTCGACGGGGAAGAAGCGGAAGCCGGCCTCGTGCTGCGCGGGCCGGGAGGGACGAGCCTGACGCTGGCCTCCGGCGTCTACCCCCATTCGCTCCATGTCGCGGCGAGCGATCTCCTGGACGAGGGCGAACTGGAGTTCGAAGAGCACGAGTACCGCCTTCTTCCTTTCGGCTGAACGGGAGGTGAGGGTGAAGCGATCGATGAGTTTCCTCGCCCTGTCTGATGGCTATGGGTTGGAAGGGCGGACCTTGTTCGAGCTCATGGCGAGCGCGAACACCGTCACGCTGCGCTTCGACCTCTACCATTGCGACGACGAACGGCGGTGCGAGGATGGGATGGAATACCTCCTCGACATCACCGTCCCACCGGAACGGTTCAGGATCGTCGACGGCGCGGGGGAGCGTCTCCGCGGCGACTTCTCGGCCGATATCCTGCAGGTGGAGATCCGGGGCGGCGAAATGCGTCTCCTCGCCGACTGTTCCTTCTACGATCCGCCCAAGGGCCGCGATGTCGTCCTTCTGGCGCTGGCCGGCGGCGAAGCGGATGTCACCGAGCATCCGCCGGCAAAGGTCGCCTGAAGTCCGCAACGGAAAGTCCGTCGCAGGCTCGGCTCGCTGCCGCGGCAAGCCCCGGACTGCAGGGCGCGGGGACCGCGCACCGGCTCGCCGGGCGCTCGGCCGGGTCAGCCGGGGCCGAGCGCCAGTCCTTCGGCGTCGAAGCGGTGGATGCGGCCGGGGAGGGGGCTGAGGCGCAGCGCGTCGCCGACGCCGATCGCCGTTTCCTCGGGGATGCGCACCGTCACCTCCTGCCCGCCTTCCAAGGACACATAGAGATAGGTGTCGGAGCCCAGATGCTCGGCATGGCGCACGGTGCCGGCCCAGGCTCCCTCGGGATCCACTCGCAGGTGCTCCGGGCGGATGCCAAGCGTCGCGGCGCCCGCCTGCGCCGCGACGGGGCCGGTGAGGAAGTTCATCTTCGGCGATCCGATGAAGCCGGCGACGAAGAGGTTGCGCGGATGGTTGTAAAGGTCGATCGGCCGGCCGACCTGCTGCACCGTGCCCTCGTTGAGAATGACGATCCGGTCGGCCAGCGTCATCGCTTCCACCTGGTCGTGGGTGACGTAGATCATCGTGGCGCCGAGCGTCCTGTGCAGCTTGGCGATCTCGAGCCGAGTGGCGACGCGCAAGGCCGCGTCGAGATTGGACAAGGGCTCGTCGAAGAGGAAAAGCTGGGGCTCGCGCACGATCGCGCGCCCGATCGCCACGCGCTGGCGCTGGCCGCCCGAAAGCTCGGCCGGGCGCCGTTTCAGGAGTGCGGACAGTTGCAGGAGCCCCGCCGCCTTCTCGACCCGCGCCTCGCGCTCGGCCTTGGGAACCCCGTCCTCTTTCAGCGCCAGCGTCATGTTGCCGGCCACCGTCAGGTGCGGATAGAGCGCGTAGGACTGGAACACCATGGCGATGCCGCGCTTGGCGGGAACCGTGGCGTCGACGTTGCGCCCGCCGATCTCGACGCTGCCCGAGGTCTGCGTTTCCAGCCCCGCGATGATGCGCATCAGGGTGGACTTGCCGCAGCCGGACGGGCCGACGAAGACGACGAACTCGCCGGTCTCCACTTCGAGATCGACGCCTTTCAGGACCTCGATCGGGCCGAAGGTCTTGACGATGCGCGAAAGCTTCAGGGAGTGCATGCGGACAGCCTCCGGGGCGGGGCGAGGGGCGCTCACAGGCGGACCGCCCGCGCTTCGCGCATCGAGCGGTCGGCGGCAAGCACCACTTCGAGCGAGCGCACGGCGTCCTCCATGTGGCGGGTGAGATCGAAATCCTCGGCGATGGCGCGGGCGACGAAGCGCTGTTCGGCTTCGCAGAGCGCCTGATGGCCGGGCTCGCCGGCCATGGACGCGACCTCGTCGGCGCGCGCGAAGCCGCCGTGCTCGGCCCGCTCGGCATGGTGGATGCGCAGGCGCGCGGTCTTCGTGTGCGTGTCGATGTCGTCGGACCGGGCGTCCTCGTCCATCACGATCGAGATCGAGCCGTTCGGGCTCATCACGTCCTTCACGAAGAAGGCGGTCTGCGAGATCATCGGCCCCCAGCCGGCCTCGTACCAGCCGAGCGAGCCGTCGGCGAAGAGCACCTGGAGATGGCCGTAGTTCACCTGGGCCTCGGCGATCTCGTTTGAGAGGCGCAGCCCCATGCCGCGCACCTCCACCGGGGCGGCGTCGGTGATCTGGAGCATGACGTCGAGATAATGGACGCCGCAGTCCACCACAGGCGACGTCGTTTCCATCAGCCGCTTGTGGATCTCCCACGCCGAACCGCTGGACTGCTGGTTGAGGTTCATGCGGAAGACGTAAGGACCGCCGAGCGCGCGAGCGCGTTCGACGAACTCCACCCAGGACGGGTGATGGCGCAGGATGTAGCCGACGACGAGCTTCTTGCCCAAACGCTTCGCCGTCTCGACGACGCGCCGCGCATCCTCCACGGTTCCCGCCAGCGGCTTCTCGACGAAGACGTGGGCGCCCGCTTCCATCGCGCGGATCGCCAGTTCGGCGTGGCTGTCGGTGTAGGTGTTGATCGAGACGAGGTCGGGGCGCAGCGCCAGCCCCGCTTCGAAGTCGGACAGGAGTGGATAGGTGCGCAGCTCCTCCGGCAGGTCCGGGGCGGAGCGGTTGACGAGGCCGACGATCTCGAAATCGGGATCGGCGTGGTAGGCGAGGGCATGGGAGCGGCCCATCTGGCCGAGGCCCATGACGAGGGTGCGGATCGGGCTCATTTGACGGCTCCGGCGGTGATGCCGGCGATCAGCTGGCGGGAGAACACGAGGTAAAGAACGAGGATCGGCAGGATCGCCAGCGACAGGGCGGCGAGCACCGCCTCCCAGTTGGTGACGAACTGGCCGAGGAAGATTTGCGCGCCGAGCGTCACCGTCTTGGTGCTCTCGCCGGGCGCCAGGATCAGGGGAAACCAGAGGTCGTTCCAGATCGGGATCATCGTGAACACGGCGACGGTGGCGAGCGCCGGGCGCACGAGTGGCAGGACGAGGACGAAGAAGATGCGGTATTCCGACAGGCCGTCGATGCGCCCCGCGTTCTTCAGATCGTCCGACACGCCGCGCATGAACTCCGACAGGATGAACACGGCGAGCGGCAGCCCCTGCGCGGTATAGACGAGGACGAGCGCGGTCAGCGTGTTCACGAGGCCCGCCGCCACCATCATCTGGAGGATGGCGACCGTGCCGAGCCGGATCGGAACCATGATGCCGAGCGCCAGGAACAGGCCGAGAAAGGTGTTGAGCCGGAAGCGATACTCTGAAAGCGCGAAGGCCGCCATCGCCCCGAACAGGAGCACGAAGAACAGCGACGCGATCGTGACGGTGAGGCTGTTCTGAAAATACAGGAGGAAGTCGCCCTGCTGGATCACCGTGCGGTAGCCGGCCAGGCTCGCGGTGGTGGGCAGCGGCGGCTCGAGGGGCGCGGCGAAGATCGCGCGGCGCGTCTTGAACGAGTTCATGACGACCACGAGAACCGGCAGGACGGCGATCAGCGCGTAGAGGCCGAGCGCCAGATGGACGAGGGCGAGGCGCAGGCGCTGCGCCGGGGCTCGCGGGGTCATGCGGGCCGCCTCACATCTGGTAGCGGCGCATGCGCCGCTGGATGGCGAAGAGATAGAACGACACGCCCCCTAAGATGATCAGGAACATCGCGGTCGCCACCGCCGCGCCCATGTGCCGGTCGCCGGCCTGGAGCTGGAAGCCGAAGAAGATGCGGTAGAGATAGGTGCCGAGGATGTCGGTCGAGAAGCTCGGGCCGGCGAGCGCCCCCTGCATGGCGTAGATCAGGTCGAAGGCGTTGAAGTTGGCGACGAAGGTCAGAACGCCGACGAGGCCGATCGTCGGCAGGATCAGCGGCAGTTTGATCTTGAAGAACTGCTTGAAGCCGGTGATCCCGTCGCATTCGGCGGCCTCGAGCACTTCCGAAGGAATGGTGATCAGCGCGGCATAGATCAGCATCATCGGAATACCGATGAACTGCCAGACCGAGACGAGCGACACGGCCGTGAGCGCATAGGCCTCCTGGCCGAGCCAGGGCGCGAACCAGGATCGAAGGCCGAGGGCGCCGAGCACGTTGGGCGCGACGCCCCAGAGCGGCGACAGGAGAAGCTTCCAGATGAAGCCGACGATCACGAAGGACAGGATGGTCGGCAGGAACAGGGCCGTGCGGTAGAGCGCGACGCCGCGCAGGCGCGGCACCGACAGGAGGGCGGCCAGCGCGATGCCGATCGGGTTCTGCACCAGCATATGGAAGACGAAGAAATAGACGTTGTTGGCGAGCGCGTTCCAGAACCCTTGCGAAAAGCGCGGATCGCCGAACAGGGTGCGAAAGTTGTCGAGCCCGACGAAGACGCGGGTTCCCTCGCGGATGTTTTCCAGCGCCAGCAGCAGCGTCTGCATCAGCGGCACGAGCATGACCGCCGTGTAGACGAGAAGGGCAGGCGCGAGAAACACGGCGATGTGCCAGCGCGCTCGTACCTTGGGTCTTGGTGTCATGGGCGGGGCGCCTTCGCGGGAGGGCGGACGGGAAGCGCCGCGCGCGCGGCGCTTCCGTGTGTCGCGTTCGAGGCGGACGATCAGTTCGCGGTGCCCGGCTTGTACCAGCTGTCGAGGCCCTTCTGCAGCTTTTCGGCTGCCGCTTGCGGCGTTTCGGTGCCGTTGATGACGTTGGCCGAGGCCGCCCAGGTCTCGTTCTCGAGATTGGGCGTTCCGCGCGACAGGATCTGGTAGGTCGAGCGGATGGTGGACTGACACTCGCCCCGCCAGGCGACGATCTCCTTGGCGAGCGGGTTCTCCAGCGTCACCGGCTTGTCGATCAGTGGGAAGAAGCCGGGCGCGGCATTGGCGTAGATCGCCGCGAAATCGGGGCTCGCCACCCAGGACAGGAAGGTCTTGGCGGCTTCCGCATTGGGCGAGGCGGCGTTCAGCCCGAGCGCGATGTCCGGATGGTCCGAGACGTAGCACGTGCCCCCGGCGGTCTCGACGGGCGGCGGGAAGGCGCCGATCTCGAAGTCCGCCTGCGCTTCGAAGGGCGCGATCTCCCAGGAGCCGGCCGGATAGATCGCCGCGCGCCCGAGGGTGAAGAGGTTCTGGCTGTCGGGATAGGTCTGCGCCTGGAACCCGTCGCCGAGATAGGGACCCCACTTGGCCAGGCGCTCGAAGGGCTTCACCCATTGCGGATCGGTGAGCTTCTCCTTCCCCTCGATCAGGGCCTTGCGGCCTTCCTCGCCCTTCCAGTCGTCCGGGCCGATGTTCTGGTAGCCCATCGTGGCCGCTTCCCACTGGTCCTTGGTGCCCATGGCCATCGGCACGTAGGTTCCGTTCTCCTTGATCTTGTCGAGAAGAGCGAAGAACTCGGGCTCCGTCTTCGGCGGCTGGAGGCCGAGCTCGGTGAAGATCGTCTTGTTGTACATGAAGCCGTGGAGGACGGCGGCCATCGGCACGCAGAACGTCTCCTTCCCGTCGTCGGTGGTCCAGGCAGTGCGCGCGGCGGGGGTGAAGTTCTCCATGCCGGGCAGCGAGGAAAGGTCGGCGAGCTGCTTCTTCTCGTAAAGGCCGAGCGAGGCGTCGAAGGGGCGGCAGGCGACGAGATCGCCGGCCGATCCCGCGTCCAGCTTGGCGGCGAGCGCCGAATTGTATTCGGTCGGCGCGGACGGCGCGAAGGTGACCTTGATGTCGGGGTGCTCGGCCTCGAAGGCGGGGATGATCTTTTCCTGCCAGGTGGCGAGGTCGTCGTTGCGCCAGCTCTCGATGGTGAGCGTCGTCTGCGCCAGCGCGGGGGCGGAAAGCGCGACGAGGGCGCCCAGCGCAACCGTCGCCTTGAGGATCTTCCGTGTCATTGCCGTCTCCTGTTGCGGGTGCGCCTGGGCGCTGGGGCTGGAATGCGTCATGCGCCGAGCCCTTCGAGGGCGCGGCGAAGATGTCCGTCGGCGCGCACGAGGCGCGTCCGCGCATCGGAAAGGTCGGGCGCGCCGGCGGCGAGAAGCGCTGCGAGCTTGACTTCGCCGCCGCTCAAGTGAAGCGCCGCCGAGGCCGCTTCGGGCGCGGCGCCCGCGATCTCGGCCACCATGCGGGTCGCCCGCTCGCGCAGCTTGGCGTTGTCGGCGCGAAGGCTGACCATGTGGCCGTCGTGGACGTGGCCGCGCCGGACGGCGATCGCCGTAGAGATCATGTTGAGAACCGCCTTCTGCGCCGTTCCCGCGCCCATGCGCGTCGAGCCGGCGACGACCTCGGGGCCGGTGTCGAGGAGGATGGCCGCGTCCGCTTCCGGAAGGATCGGGGCGCCGGCATTGTTGGCGAGCGCGATCGTCTTGGCGCCCGCCCGCCGCGCGGCGCGAAGGCCCGCCCGGACATAGGGCGTCGAGCCGCTGGCCGAGATGGCGAGGAGGCAGTCCGCCGGCCCGATCCCGGCATCGGCGACGTCCCGCTCGGCGGCGGTCGCGTCGTCCTCCGGCCCGCCCGCGAAGTCGCGCGCGATGTCGAGGCCGCCGGCGAGGATCGCGCGGAACCGCTCGGGCGGCTCGCCGAAGGTCTGCGGAATCTCAAGAGCGTCGGTGAGCGCGATCAGCGCCGGGCTTCCGGCCGCGAGATAGACGAGGCGCCCGCCGCGCTCCAGGGCCTCGGCGGCGAGTTCCACGCCACGGGCGATCGCGGGCAGCGCCGCCTCGACGCTAGCCAGCGCTCGCACCTGCCCACCAAGGAGACGCGCCAGCACCTCACCCGTGCCGCAGGCGTCGATGCCGGCGGCGCTGGGATCTCGCTCCTCGGTGCGGCGAAGACCTTCGGTCAAAGTCGGGCTCCCCTCGTGTCATACGCCCCGCGCGGTGCGAAGACCGGCGGGCGGATGCGGTGGGACGGGCCGTTCGGCCGAAACCGGAGTTGGACGACAAGCAAGAAGCGATGGTTCGGCCGCGGCTCGAAAGCCGAGGACATCCTGTCTGCCTGTGGTCGAACCCCAAGGGTTATCGGCGGTGCCGACCCCTCCCTGCATTTTGTTGGCCGGATCGTACCAACATAAAGCCAATTGTCCAGAAGCGGCTGCAAGATATTCCTGCGCCCTTCGCATCTGCAACAAAACCGAGCACTTGGAGGGGGTAATCCGCTGAGCAGGCCCCATCAAATCGCGCTCATGCGGCGACGGTGCGAGGTCAGAAATCGATGGCGATCGCATGAAGATTGGCTTATAGGTTGATTGGTATTGTTTTGGCTTTGCGAGGCGATGTATGGCGGTGGAGCTTTTGGCAGGGGTGGACGGCGGCGGCACGAACTGCCGGGTGCGCGTGCGCCATGCCGACGGCCGCCTCGTCGGCGAGGCGCAGGGCGGCACGGCCAACGTCTTCGCCGGCCTCGACGCGGCGCTCGCCACCATCGTCTCGACCACCCGGAAAGCGCTGGCGCAAGGCGGCCTTTCGCCGGCCGATCTCGCCCGATGTCATGTCGGCCTGGGGCTCGCGGGCGCCAACGTTCCTTCCGTCGCCGAGGCGCTTCATGCGAAGGAGCTGCCCTTTGCCGGCTTCGGGCTGGAAACCGACGCCGTGACCGCCTGCCGCGGCGCGTTTGCCGGCGGGGACGGGGCGATCGCGATTCTGGGCACGGGCACCGCCTATTGCGTGCGGGCCGGCGGCGCGCAGACGCTGCTCGGCGGCTGGGGCATGCTCGTGTCCGACCAGGGCAGCGGCGCCGATCTCGGCCGCCGGGCGCTGGCGGTGGCGCTTCTGACGCTCGACGGGGTGCGGCCCCGCACCCCCTTCTGCGAAGCCGTCCTGTCCCGCTTCGACGGGTCCGCCGGGGCGATCGTCGAATTTGCCGGTGCCGCCCGCCCCCGCGACTTCGGCCATCTTGCTCCCATGGTCTGGGATCATGCCGACGCGGGGGACGGGCAAGCCGTCCTTCTCGTCGACGAAGCGCTTGCCGACGTCGAGCCGATGCTGCGCCGGACGCTGGCGCTCGGCGCGCCAGCGATCGCGCTTCTCGGCGGTCAGGCCGAGCGCTACCGTCCGCGCCTTGCCCCCGATCTCCAGGCCGTTCTCGCCGAGCCGCTCGGCGATGCGATGGAGGGCGGGATCGACCTCGCCCGCGCGGTCCGGCAGGCGGAAAGGGAGGGGGCTTGAGTGCGCTTTTGAAAGCCGGCGCGCTGCCCGAGGGGCAGGGGCCGCTCTACCTGCGCCTTCAGGCGCTGATTCGGGGCGCGGTGGAAGCGGGCGACCTGAAGCCGATGGACGCGCTGCCCTCCGAGCGCGATCTCGCCGAAGGGCTCGGCGTGTCGCGCGTCACCGTGCGCAAGGCGTTGACGGGGCTCGTCGGCGAAGGCGTCGTCGAGCAGCGGCAGGGGTCCGGCACCTTCGTCGCCGGGTCCCGGCGCAAGCTCCAGCAGGGGCTGTCGCACCTCACCTCCTTCACCGAGGACATGGCGACGCGCGGCCGGCGCACCACCTCGGACTGGCTCCTGCGCGCCCTGGAGCGGGTGACGCCGGCCGAGGCCATGCATCTCGCGCTCTCCCCGGGCGACCTCGTCTGCCGCATCCATCGCCTGCGCCGCGCCGACGGAGCGCCGCTCGCCATCGAGCGCGCCTGCGTTCCCGCCGCGATCCTGCCCGACCCGGGGCTGGTCGCCGATTCGCTCTATGCCGCCATGAGCGCGTCCGGCCGCCATCCCGTGCGCGCGCTCCAGCGCATCAGCGCGGGCAATCTATCGGCGGACGAGGCCGCGCTTCTCGGCGTCGCGCCGGGCACGGCGGCTCTTTCCATCACCCGCGTGTCCTTCGACGCCGAAGGGCGGCCGGTGGAACTCACCCAGTCCCAGTATCGCGGCGACGCCTACGACTTTGTCGCCGAGCTCACCCTGTCGGGTGGAGGAACCCCATGACCCAGCCAAGCCTGATGGCGCGCGAGATCGACGAGATTCCGGACGCGGTCCGCCGCTTCCTGTCCGGCTCCGGCGCGGCGGTGGAGGCGGCCGGCCGGCGCCTCGCCGCGCTCTCGCCCGCCGTCGTCGCGACGGTCGCGCGCGGCTCGTCCGACCATGCGGCGACCTATTTCCAGTATGCCGCCGAGATTGTCACCGGCCGGCCCGTCGCCTCGCTCGGCCCCTCCGTCGTCTCGGTCTACGGGGCGCGGCTGCGGCTGGAGGGCCAGGCGGCGCTCGCCATCTCGCAGTCGGGACAAAGCCCCGATATCGTGGCGCTCCTGCGCGCGGCGCGAACGGGGGGCGCCGAGACGATCGCCATCGTCAACGCCGAAGGCTCGCCGCTTCTGGAAGCCGCCCACTGGCAGGTTCCGCTGGAGGCCGGTCCCGAGCGCAGCGTGGCGGCCACCAAGAGCTTCGTCACCTCCGTCGTCGCCGCGCTGGCGCTCGTTGCGGCCTGGAGCGGCGACGAAGAGCTCGCCCGGGCGCTCGCCGATCTTCCGGGTCATCTCACTGAAGCACTGGAGCAGGACTGGACGCCGGCCCTCGAGACCGTGGCCGGCGCCCGCTCGCTTTATGCGCTCGGCCGGGGTCCGGGCTTTGCGGTCGCCAGCGAAACCGCCTTGAAGCTCAAGGAAACCTCCATGCTGCATGCCGAGGCCTATTCGGGCGCCGAAGTGCTGCACGGGCCGGTGTCGCTCGTGGAGGCGGGCTTTCCCGTCCTCGCCTTCGTGCCGGACGACGCGGCGAGGCCCGGTCTGACGGAGATCGCCCGGCGGGTCTCGGCGTCGGGCGCTGCCCTCTTCACCGTCGGCGAGGCCGGCGTCGGCACCCGCCTTCCCCACGCCGCGACCGGCCATCCGCTGACCGAGCCCTTGAGCATGCTCGTGTCCTTCTACCGCTTCGTGGAAAGCGTCGCGCGCACTCGTGGCCTCGACCCGGACGCGCCGCGCGGTCTCAGGAAGGTGACGCAAACGCTGTAGCGGGCACCCTTGCAGCGCCGATCGGAAGCCGAAACGCTTTTTCTCGGTTGCCCTCCGCATCCGAAGCGGACGCCCACCCGTAGCTTGCCCTGCCTCTCGCGCTGAAAGCGACGAGTTCAACGATCAGGGAAACGAACAGATGATTGCCAGCTTCATTCGCACCGCCGCCGTCGCCTCGCTTCTTCTCGGCTCGGCCGGCGCTTCCCTTGCGCAGGACAGCGTCACGGTCGGCGGCGCGCCGATGTACGCTTCCAAGACGATCGCCGAGAACGCTCCGAACGCCTCCAACCTGAAGACGCTGGTCGCGGCCGTGAAGGCGGCCGGCCTCGTCAAGACGCTGGACGGGGCGGGACCGTTCACCGTGTTCGCACCCGATGACGCCGCCTTCGCCAAGCTGCCCAAGGGCACGGTGGACACGCTGGTGAAGCCGGAGAACAAGGCCCAGCTCACCAAGATCCTGACCTACCATGTGGTGCCCGCCAAGGCGACGTCGGCCGCCGCGATGAAGATGATCAAGGACGACGGCGGCAAGCACATGGTGAAGACGGTGGAGGGCGAGGAACTGACGCTCGCCATGAAGGGCGACAAGCTCACCGTCACCGACGCCAAGGGCAACGTGGCCACCGTCACCCAGGCCGACGTCATGCAGAAGAACGGCGTCGTCCATGTGATCGACACGGTTCTGATGCCCTGATCGATCGGGCTTGAACGCAGGGCGGGCGCCATCCTAGATCGAGAGGGCGCCCGCCCGACCCGAGACGGCGATTTCCGGAGGCCTTCCATGCAACGCAGACAGTTTCTCCTGGGGGCCGCCGTGTCCGGTCTGGCGCTGGGGCTCGCGAGCCGCCTTTCGAGCGCCGCCACGTCTTCCTTTCCCTTCGCCTTGAGCGACGAGGACTGGCGCAAGCGCCTGTCGAGCGATCAATATGCCGTGTTGCGGCAGGAAGCGACGGAGCGCCCTTATTCCAGCCCGCTGAATGCCATCAAGGCCAGCGGCATGTTCCACTGCGCGGGCTGCGAGAACACCCTGTATTCCTCCGCCACCAAGTTCGATTCGGGCACCGGCTGGCCGAGCTTCTGGGCGCCGGTGGGCGGCGCGATCGGGACGCAGACCGACTATGTCCTGATCTATCCGCGCACGGAGGTGCACTGCGCCAATTGCGGCGGACACCTTGGCCATGTCTTCGACGACGGGCCGCCGCCCACCGGCAAGCGCCACTGCATCAACGGCGTCGTGCTCCAGTTCAAGCCGGGGCCCGTCACCTGAGCCGAGGTCAACACTTCCGCAAGGGTTGGGGGCGTCTCATGGCGGAAGCCGCCGCGAGCCGCCCGGCGCATTGAACAAGGGGAGCGGTGTCGCCATATCGTGGAGTGTCGAACGGGGTGCCGATCCGGGCCCCATCCGACAAGTCGCTTGGGATAAGGGCTTGCCGTGACATGAACAGAATGACGCCGTTTTCCAGTCCCCTGCTCGTCGGCTTCGACGGAGTGGAGAGGATGTTGGAGCGTTTGGGCAAGGGGAGCGACGGCTACCCGCCCTTCAACATCGAGCGCGTGCGCCTCGATGGGGAGCGCGACGGGGAGGGTGGCCACGCCATCCGCATCACGCTCGCGGTGGCGGGATTCCGGCCGGAAGACCTCGAGATCACGACCGAGGAAAACCAGCTGACCATTCGCGGTGCGCAGAGCGAGCGCGAGGAGCGGGACTTCCTGCATCGCGGCATCGCGTCGCGCCAGTTCCAGAAGAGCTTCCTCTTCGCCGACGGGATGCGGATCCTCGGCGCCCAGTTGAAGAACGGGCTCCTGATGATCGATCTCGTGAAGCCCGAGCCCGAGCGTGTGGTGAAAAAGATCAAGATCCTCGTCGAGGACTGAAACCTCGAAGCCGATCTCCCGTTTGCCTATTCAGGAGACGAAACATGACCCGTACGAACGCCCTCGACCCGGTTTCCCAGTCCGACCTCGCCTCGATCGGCGAAGGGCATCTGGCCTATCTCCGCCGCATGTCGTCCGACGACATCCGCGCCCGCTTTCCGTCCGCCCAGTCGATCCGCCCGGGCCTGAAGCTCTGGGCGCTGTTCTCGGCCGACGGCACGCCGATCGCCGTGTCTGACGATCGCGGCTCGATCCTGGCAAGCGCCACCGAAAACGAGCTGATGACCGTCAGCATCCACTGACGCGCCCAACCCGAGCATGAGGGTCGGTCGGCATCGCGCCGCCGGCCCTTTTTGCTGCGCCGATCGTGGGCGAGGCCCTCAGGCCGCGTGCGGCGGGGCGCTCTGCGTGATGAGGTGATGGAGCGAGCCGGCATCGCGCGAGGCGCGAAGCTCGCTGATGCGGCGCGGATCGCGCAGGAGGCGCGCGATCTTGGAAAGCGCCTTGAGATGGTCGGCGCCCGAGCCCTCGGGCGCGATCAGGAGAAACACCAGATCCACCGGCTGATCGTCCAGAGCCTCGAAGTCGATCGGCTTGGCGAGGCGCGCGAAGACGCCGCGAATGCGCGGCAGGCCGACGAGCTTGCCGTGGGGAATGGCGATGCCGTTTCCGATCCCGGTGGAGCCGAGGCGCTCGCGCGCCACCACGGTTTCGAAGACGTCCCGCGCTTCCAGTCCGGTCAGGGTGGCGGCACGCTCGCAAAGGTCCTGCAGAACCTGCTTCTTGGAATGGGCGCGAAGCGAGGGAAGGATCGCTCCCTCTTCGATCAGTTCGGACAGCTCCACGACGACATGCCTTCCGCTCACCCGGATCCGTCCGAACGGATCGGACGAAGTGTTGCCGGTTCAACCTTGCGCGGCCCTTCCCGTTCCGGGGAGGGCCGCAACCTGGGCGAGAACTATCGACCTGGTTCGGGCGTGGCGGATATCAGATCCGGGCCCTGAGTGTCGAGGGGTCGATCCAGCCGACGTTTCCGTCGGCGCGTCGATAGACGATGTTGACCTCGTCGTTGGCGCCGTTCTTGAACACCACCACGGGCCCGTCCCGCCGGTCGAGCTCCATCACCGCGTTGGCGACGCTCATCGTTCCGACCGCCAGCGAGGTTTCCGCGATCACGGCCGGGGCGAAGTCCTCCGGCACGTCCTCCGCCTCGTCCGGCACCGGGCTGATGACGGTGTAGGCGACATCGCGCGAGGCGGCGCTGGACGCCTTATGATCCTTCAAACGCGTCTTGTAGCGTCGCAGGCGCTTCTCGATCTTGTCCACGACTTCGAGAAAGCTCGATTCGGGGTCGTGGGATTCGGACGTGGCCTGAAAATACACGCCGCTGTCCAAATGCAGCGTCGCGTCGGTCGAGAAGCGCAGGCCCTCCTTGGAGATCACCACCGCTCCGGAGAAGTTGCCGTCGAAATACTTGGTGACCAGTTCGTTCACGCGCTCTTCGATCCGCGACCGAAAGGCTTCGCCGACGTCCATGTGTCGGCCCGATACGCGAAGTCCCATTCGTATCTCCTTCCATTCATCCGGCGCCTTCGTCCCTCGCAACAAGCGGCAGGCGCCGCTTCTTCGAAGGCTCGCCGGACCGTTTTCGTTCCGGCGCGCCGGGCAATCCATTCGATCCCAATTCGATGGCGACGAAAAGGCCCGATGTGGATGGTTCTGCCGCTGATTGAACGGGACGATCAGCCGGCGAGGCGGCGCGCCTTCATCTCGCGGCGGCGCTGGACGGAGGAGGCGATCCCCAACGCCTCGCGGTATTTGGCGACCGTGCGACGCGCGAGTTCGACGCCCTCGCCTTTCAAACGCTCGGCGATCTCGTCGTCGGACAGGACCGCGTCCACGGTTTCCGTGATCACCATGCGTTGAATGCGCAGCTTCACGCTCTCCGCCGAATGCGTCTCGCCCCCGTCGCTGGCGGCGATGGCGGCGGAAAAGAACGCCTTCATCTCGATCGTGCCGCGCGGGGTGGCGATGAACTTGCCCGCCGTCACGCGGCTCACCGTGGATTCGTGCATGCCGACCGCCTCCGCCACGTCCATCAGCGTCATCGGCCTGAGATGGCCGGCGCCTCGGGCGAGGAAGGCCTCCTGGCGCCGCACGATCTCGCCGGCGACCTTCAGAATGGTTCGCGCCCGGCTTTCCAGCGATCGCTGCAGCCATGTCGCCGATTGCCGGCACTGGGCCAGGAAGACGCGCGCCTCCCGTTCCTCGCCGAGCCCCGAGATCCGATCGCGGATCCGAAGCCGGGGAAACGCGTCGGGGTTCAGCTCGACGCGCCAGCCGCCGACCGACGCCGGATCGCTGCGAACCACGACATCGGGCACCACGATGCCGACCGGCCCATCGGCAAAGCGGGCGCCCGGGCGCGGATCGAGCTTGCGGATTTCGTCCAGCATGTCGAGAAGCTCCGCCTCGCTTTCGCCGGTCAGGCGAGACAGGGACGCGAAATCGCGGCGGGCGAGAAGCGGCAGGTTCGCCATGAGCGCCTCCATCGCCGGGTCCAATCGGTCGCGCCGGCGCAGCTGGATGGCGAGGCATTCGCTTAAATGACGGGCAAACAGCCCGGCCGGCTCGGCCAGGTCCTGAAGGCGGGCCAGCAGCGGCAGCGCTTCGGCGGGAAGGGCGGCGTCCCCTGCGAGATAGCCCGCCGGGTCGAGGTCCCCGAACCATGCTTCGGCCAGGCGCCGCTCGTCCGGGCGGGCGAAGGCGTCGCGGATTTCCCCCGCCGCGTGGGCATGGAGCGAAACCTCGGCTCCAGCCGTGCGCTCGCCGATCGGGGTTTCCTGCGCGAAGCCGGCGAGAGTCGGTGCCCCGTCCCAACCGGCCTCGAAGGCACTGAACGGATCGCCCTCGCCCGGCGCGCCGTCCGCAAAGGCCTCGTCGCTCGCCTCCCGCCCCGACAAGGGCGCGGGATCACCCGCCGGAGCGAGCGGAGAGGGACCCTCGGTGGCGGCGATCTCGCTCGCGCCGATGCCAGGCTCCACGAGTTCCAGAAGCGGATTGCCCTCCGCCTCCCGCGACAGGAAGGCCAGGAGTTCGATGTGGTGGAACTGGAGAAGGCGGATCGACTGGAGAAGCTGCGGCGTCATCGCCAGGGACTGGCTTTGACGGATCTGGAGGTTGATCGCCAGGTTCACCGCGCGCCTCCCGTGCCGATGGACAGGCTGCCCCGAACGGCCAGCCTCAGGCGTCCAGAGAACTGGTCCCGTTCTTGCTTGTCAAGGCGAGGCCTTGCAAAACGGCTTGGCCGCCCCAGTCCGGGGCGGCGCGGATTTTCAGTAGGTGAACTGTTCGCCGAGATAGATCCGGCGCACGTCGACATTGTCGACGATGTCCTGCGGCGTGCCGTGCGTCAGCACCGCGCCGGCATGCATGATATAAGCCCGGTCGATGAGGCCCAGCGTTTCGCGCACGTTGTGGTCGGTGATGAGGACGCCGATGCCGCGCCGCGTCAGGTGGCGCACCAGTTCCTGGATATCGGCCACCGCGATCGGATCGACGCCGGCGAAGGGCTCGTCGAGCAGCATGAAGGTCGGTCGCGAGGCGAGCGCGCGCGCGATCTCGCAACGCCGCCGCTCGCCGCCCGAAAGCGCGGTGGAGGGCTGCTTGCGCAGGTGGTCGATGTGGAATTCCTCCAGAAGCGCGGTGAGCTGCTTTTCGCGCTCCGCCTTGGAAGGCTCGACCATTTCCAGGACGGCGCGGATGTTGTCCTCCACCGACAGGCCGCGAAAGATCGAGGCCTCCTGCGGCAGGTAGCCGATGCCGAGCCGGGCGCGGCGATACATCGGAACGCCGGTGATGTCGTGCCCGTCGAGCTCGATGCGCCCGCCGTCCACCGGCACGAGGCCGGTGATCATGTAGAAGCACGTCGTCTTGCCCGCGCCGTTCGGCCCGAGCAGGCCGACCGCCTCGCCGCGACGAACCGCCACGTCCACCGAGTCCACCACGCGGCGCCCGCGATAGGTCTTGGTGATGCCGCGCGCGATCAACGTGCCGGCCGACGGATGAACGCGCCCGCCCGGTCCCATCGCGTCTTCGCGCGGGTCGGCGGCCGGAGGGCGGGAAGCGGTTTCGAGAGTGGAGGCCAAGGAATGTCCGAAGTCTGAAACGGGAAGGGGCGGGAGGGGCTCGAGGCCCGCCCGGCCGAAGGTGCGCGGGGCTGGGCGTCAGTTGGTGCCGCCCGACCCGCCAGCGCCCGGCGACAGGAGCATGCGCACGCGCCCGCTGCCCCCGCCCGAGGCGCCGTTGCAGTTGTTGCTCTGAAGGCGGGCGACGCCCGTGTCCATCTGGATGCGCAGGACGCAGCCGGTGGCCACGTTCTTGCCCTGGCTGAGCACCACGTCGCCGGTGAGGAGGGCCACCTGCGTCGCCATGTCGAACTCGGCCTTGGTGGCGGTGGCCGTCTGGTCGGCGGAGCGGATCGTCACCTTGCCCGTGGCCTCCAGCCGGCTGATGTCACCCGAGCCGCCCGGCATGTTGGAGCGCGCGGCGGCCGGCTGCGCCTCGCCGCCCTCCGTCTTGCGCACGTAGAAGACGAGCAGCTTCTCGGCGTTCATCGAGGTTTCGCCCTGGCGGACGCTGACATCGCCCGAAAACGTCGCCAGCGACTTGCCGTCGTCGACGTCGAGCTGGTTGGATTCGATGGCGATCGGCTGGTCCCCCTGCACCTGGAGGCCGCCGAAGGAATTGCCGAAGCCTTGCGACTGGCCCTGTGCCGCCGCCGCGCCCGAAAGCAGGAGGCCGGCAAGACCAAGGACCGAAAGGGCCGAAGGACGGATCGAGATCATGGCGAAGGCTCGCTGGAAGGGGCTTCGGCCCCGTTGGGTTGGGAGGCGGATGCGGAATGGGGCAGAAGGGTCAGTTTGACGCGGTTGCCGAAGGTCAAGCGCTTGCCGCCTTCCGAGATCGAGACGTTGCCGGATTCGAGCCGCTGGTCGGGCGTTGCGATCTCGATCGGACCGTTGCCGGTCAGGTGCCCGTCCTCCAGCGCGACGTCGGCGCTTTCCATGCGGATGGTGATGCCGCTCGACGTGTTCACCGCGATCTGGTCGTAAAGGCGCAGCATGTTGGAGCGCGTGTCGAAGCGGCCCTTGGCGGCGGTCAGCTCGGCCGTGGTGCTTTCGTCCACCGTCAGGTTGGCCTTGACGCCCTCGAGATCGATGCCCGAGCCGCCGAGCGCCTGGATGGCGCGGTCTGCCATCATCGAGAAGGGGCGGTCGTTGCCGTCGACGCCCGACATGCGCGGATCCCTCATCACCAGGCGCCCATCCTCGATCGAGGTCGAGGCGAAGGCGATGTCGGCCGGCAGGCTGCGCGCCACCCAGGTGGCCGCAAGCCCGGCCAGCACGATCGCGGACGCGGCCACCGGCAGGCCGATCTTGAGCCAGCGCACGCGCCGCGTATGCCGGCGCGCGCGCCCGAACTCGCCCTCGGCCCGCGCGTCCTCGCGCGCCCGAACCGGCAGGGCGCCACGCGCCCGGCTCGCTCCGTTCTCGTCCCCCGTCCCCTGCCTGATGCCGCCGTCCAGAATAGCCGATGCTCCTCGATCCGGATGAACTCTTGGATGCCGATGCCGCCGCGAAAAGGCGCGACGCGGCGAAACGCGGGTTATAATCGATATAGGGTTTTTAGATGGTAAAGCGACGGCATGCGAGAGGGGGTCCCCCGGGGCGCCCGGCCTGTCGCCGCCACGAGGGGCGAACGGGCCTCCAGCGCTTGGCAAGCCGATCCCGGCGGTCTATCGCTCGCGGCCACCCGTCGAACTCAAGGGCCGTGATCTCATGGACGCGCAAGGCATCATCGACCGGCGGCGCCTTCGCCGCAAGCTCGCGTTTTGGCGGATCGGCGCGATCGCGGCGCTCGCCCTCGCGGTGGTGCTGGCGGCGCTGGCCTCCGGCTGGCGCCCGGGCGCCGGGCTCGCACCCCAGATCGCGCGCGTCGAGATTTCCGGCATCATCACCGAGGACCGGCCCATGCTGGAACTCCTGGACGCGTTGAAGCGCGACGACGCGGTCAAGGCGGTGATCGTCAAGATCAACTCGCCGGGCGGCACCACGGTCGGCGGCGAGACCCTATTCCATGCGGTGCGCGATCTGGCGGACGCCAAGCCCGTGGCCGCCGAGGTCGGAACGCTGGCGGCCTCGGCCGGCTACATGGTGGCGATGGCGACCGATCGGGTCGTCGCCCACCATTCCTCCATCGTCGGCTCCATCGGCGTTCTCTTTCAATACGTCGACGCTTCGGTCCTGCTCGGGCGCATCGGGGTGGACGTGGCGGCGGTGAAGTCCTCGCCGCTGAAGGCGGAACCCTCGCCCTTCGACCCCGCGCCCCCGGAGGCGCGCGAGATGCTGGCACGCCTCGTCGGCTCCTCGTTCGACTGGTTCAAGCGGCTCGTCGGCGAACGGCGCGGCTTTTCGCCCGCCGAAACCGATGCGGTCTCCGACGGTTCGGTGTTCACCGGCGAACAGGGACTCCGGAACCGCCTGGTGGATGCGCTCGGCGGCGAGGCCGAGATCCGGCGCTGGCTGGAAAAGGATCGCGGCGTGCCCGAAGGTCTTGAGATCGTGGAGCGCGAGCCCGAGCGCGAATCGGCTTGGGTCATGCTGACGGGCGCCCGCTCGCTGGCCTCGCTCGCGTTCGGCTTCGACCCGTCCGCCGGCGCGCTCGGGCAGACGCTGAAGGGCGCCACCGGCAGCCTTGACGGCATGGTGTCGCTCTGGCAGCCTCCGACCCCTTGACGCCAGCGGGTGACCGCTGCTCTACACGATTGAAAACAATAGGGTTTCTGGATCGTTTCCAAAAGTCTGGAGCGGTCTCTTCCACCGCCGCCGCTTAAGTTCGAGGGAAACGGATCGTGATCAAGTCGGAACTGGTGCAGATCATCGCCGGTCGCAATCCCCATCTCTACCAGCGCGACGTCGAAACCATCGTCAACGCGATCTTCGACGAGGTGACGCAGGCCCTGTGCGAGGGGAACCGCGTGGAACTCCGGGGCTTCGGCGCTTTTTCCGTCAAGAACCGGCCGCCACGCGCAGGCCGCAACCCGCGCACCGGCGAGGCGGTGGACGTCGAGGAGAAGTGGGTGCCCTTCTTCAAGACCGGCAAGGAACTGCGCGAGCGCCTCAACGAGGTCTGAAGGGCCGGAAGCTTTCGCATCGCGCCGAGGCCGCGATTGACGCGGGGGCCCGCTCCCATACCTTGTGTTCGAACCCACCGGGCGTCCGGCCTTCCGCCGTGCGCCTTGCCAGCACTTTTCCAGGCCTTTCCGGGCGGTTTTACGCGATGATCTCGAAGATCCTGTCCTTTCTCGTTCTGGCGCCGCTGGCGATCCTGCTCGTGGTGTTCTGCGTCGCCAACCGGGCGCCGGTTCCCGTGTCGCTCGATCCGATCGGCACCCTGCCGCAGTTCGTCTTTGCGGTTCCCCTGTTCGTGCTTCTGATCGGGGCGGTGATCCTCGGGCTTCTCCTTGGCGGCTTCGGCACCTGGGTCACGCAGGCGCGCTACCGGGCGCGCACCGCGCGCCGGCGCCAGGAGGTCGAGAACCTCCGCCACGAGGTGGAGCTTTCCAACGAGCGCCTGCGCCGCCTGCGCGAGGAGCAGGCGCGCGCGCCCGTTCCCGCGATCGGTGGCGGAGCGCCGACGGAGCATCGCGCCGCCCTGGCGGGGCCCGCCGCCGCCGCCTGATCCCTCAATCGCCGGCCGTGGCCGGCGAGCCATTCTCGACTTGCTCCGCAAGGCGCTTGAGGAAGCGCTCGACGAGCTTGGCGCCCGCCGCCTCCACCCAGCGGCCGCCGAGTTCCGCGATGCGCCCGCCCGTTTCCGCTGTCACCCGGTAGTGGAGCACGGTCTCGTCGCCTTCGTCCGCCAAGCGGATATCGGCCCGACCTGCGGCAAAACCGGCGATGCCGCCCTGGCCCTCGCCCACGATCGACCAGCGCTCCGGGGGATGGATGTCCTCCAGATGCATCTCGCCGGAAAAGCGCGCCGTCCAGAAGCCGAGCTTGATCCCGACCCGAACCGCCATCCGGTTTTCCGCCGTCACCTCCAGCATCTCGCAGCCGGGGATCGCTTCGCGCAAGGTGGCCGGGTCGTTGAGCCGGGTCCAGACCGTTTCGCGGCTGGCCGCCAGGCGATATTCGCCCCTCAGTTCCATGGGAAGGGTTCCTCGTCGTCGGTGCGTCACCCCCCCTTAGAATGGGAGGGTGCGGTCGCCTCGCCAACCCGGGGCGGGAGGTCGAAAGGTGCCGTTTGCGGATGGGGCCCGCGATACGCTATGAGCGCGGGCATGAAGCATCGCAAACCCAGCGGGCCGAAGCGCGAGGAGCGTCGCCCGGCCGGACCCGGCCGCCGGCCCGAACCCGCGCTTGACCCCGAGCCGCGCCCGCGCCGCGAAAGCGTCGAGGAGATCGCGCGCGAGAACCGGCGCGAGCGGCCCGCCGTGGAATGGCCTTCCGGCGCGCGGCCCGGCTTCTCGACGCCCGTGATCCTCGAGGTCGAGCCGACGGGCGACTACGCGCTTCTGGATTCGGGCGACGGCGAGAAGCTGGAGCGCTACGGCCCCCTTACCATCCGCCGGCCGGAAAACCAGGCGATCTGGCCGCGCCGGCTGGCGCCGGGTGCCTGGGACGGGGCGGACGCGATCTTCACCGGCGACACGGACGAGGAAGGCGCCGGCCGTTGGCGCTTTCCCCGCGAGGCGCACGGCGAAACCTGGGCGATGCGCCAGGACGGGCTGCCCTATTGGGGCCGCTTCACCTCGTTTCGCCATGTCGGCGTGTTTCCCGAACAGGCGGTCCACTGGCGCTTCATGGTGGAGGCGATCGAGCGGGCGCGGGCCGAGTCCAGCCGGCCGGTGCGCGTTCTCAACCTCTTCGGCTACACCGGCCTCGCCTCGCTTCTGGCGGCGCGCGCCGGCGCCGAGGTGACGCACGTCGACGCCTCCAAGCGCGCCATCGCCTGGGCCCGCGAGAACGCCGAGGTCGCCGGCCTCGCCGACAAGCCGATCCGCTGGATCTGCGAGGACGCCGTGCGCTATGCCGAGCGCGAGGCGCGGCGCGGCAGTTCCTACGAGATCATCCTTCTCGATCCGCCGAAGTTCGGGCGCGGGCCGAAGGGCGAGGTGTGGCAGATCTTCGAGGATCTGCCCCATCTCCTCGTCCTGATGCGCCAGCTCCTGGCCGATCGCCCGCTCGCCCTCGTTCTCACCGCCTATTCCATCCGCTCCTCGTTCTATTCGCTGGCCGCCCTGATGGGCGAGACGATGCGGGGGCAGGGCGGGCGGATCGAATCGGGCGAACTCGTCATCCGGGAGGAGGGCGAGGATGCCCGCCTCCTGTCCACCTCCCTGTTTTCCCGATGGGTGTCGTCTTGAAAGATCGCGAAACGTCCCGCCGGCCCGACACCGTCGCCCCCGGCCGGGTGAAGGAGGTGACGAGCGTTTCCAACCCGATCGTCAAGGACATCCGCAACCTCGCGCTGAAAAAACATCGCGAGGAAACCGGGCAGTTCCTGGCCGAGGGGCTGAAGCTCGTGATCGACGCGCTGGACGCCGGCTGGACGCTCGACACGCTGATCGTCGCCAAATCCCAGCTCCATTCCGAGCTTCTGGCCAAGACTGCCGCGCGCACGGTGGCGGCAGGCGCGGATGTTCTGGAAGCCAGCGACAAGGTGCTGACCGCGATCTCGCGCCGCGACAACCCGCAAAGCGCCATCGGCGTGTTCCGCCAGAAGGTGTCGCGGCTCGAGCGCATCGACCTCGGGCGGGACGGGCTTCTCGTGGTGCTCGACCGGGTGCGCGATCCCGGCAATCTCGGCACCATTCTGCGCACGGCGGACGCGGCGGGAGCGAAGGGCGTGGTTCTGGTCGGCGAAAGCGTCGATCCGTTCTCGCTGGAGGCGGTGCGCGCCACGATGGGCTCGATCTTCGCGGTGCCCTTGGCGCGCGTCGACGAGGCGGGGTTCCTGGCCTTCCGAAAGAGCTTCAAGGGCCTCGTGGTCGGCACCCACATGCGCGGGGAAACCGATTTTCGCGCCCCCGCCTATGGGGCCAGGCCGACGCTTCTCCTCATGGGCAACGAGCAGGCCGGCCTGACGGAGGCGCTGGCTGGTGCCTGCGAGGCGCTGGTGCGCATTCCCCAGGTCGGGCGGGCCGACAGCCTGAATCTCGCCGTCGCCACCGGCCTGATGATCTTCGAGGCGCGGCGCGGGAGCCTGAAGCTGTGATGGGCCGGCTTTTCTCGGCGCTGTCGGTGGTGGCGCTGGCCGTGGCACTGGACCAGGCGATCAAGCAGCTTGTGGTGGCCACGATGGGGCTGGGCGAGGCGATCGACATCCTGCCGTTCCTCGCTCTCTTCCACGCCCGCAACGAGGGCATCGCCTTTTCCATGCTGGATGGGTTCCACGGGCTGGGGCTCGCTGCGATCTCGGCCCTCGTCCTCGGCTTCGTCGGCTGGCTCTGGTGGAGCACGCCGGCCGACCGGAAGCTCACCCAGTTCGCCTTCGCCATCATCGTCGGCGGCGCGATCGGCAATCTGATCGACCGTGTTTCGCTCGGCTACGTGATCGACTACATCCTGTTCCATACGCCGGTCTGGAGCTTTGCGGTCTTCAATCTGGCGGATGCCTTCATCTCGGTCGGCGCGGGGCTGATCCTCTTCGACGAGTTCGTGCTTCATCGCCGGGCGAAGCGGGAAGGCGGACCGGAAACGCGTTAGCGCCGGATGTGCCGATACGTGCCCATCCTCACCGACACGCAGCCATTCCAACGAAACGGGTCCGTCACGAAACCGTCGCCCCTGCCCGCTAGTTGAAGGGGACACGACAGGTCGCTCGACCCGAGGAGACGCTAGAGATGGGATTGGACGTTTCGATCGATCCGCAGGGGCCGCGCCCCGCTCGCCTCGCCGAGCCCCTGGCGCGCCGCGTCCTGTCGATGCTGCCGGCCGGCGCGCGGCGCCCCGCCGCTCCGCTCGATGCCGCCGCCCCGGTTCTCGGGCGCCTCGGCTCGCTGGAGGTGCGCCTCGCCCGCTCCAAGGCCGAGATCCGCGCCGCCCAGCATCTGCGCTACCATGTGTTCTACGAGGAAATGAGCGCCAGGCCCTCGGCCCTCCAGAAGATGACGCGGCGCGACGCCGACGCCTTCGACCGGATCTGCGACCACCTTCTGGTGCTCGACCGCGACAAGAAGGGCTCGGACGCCGACCAGATCGTCGGCACCTACCGTCTCCTGCGTCAGCCCCAGGCCGAGGCCGCGGGCGGCTTCTACACGGCCGGCGAGTTCGAGATCGACACGCTCGTGCGGCGCCATCCCGGTCTGCGGTTCCTCGAACTCGGGCGCTCCTGCGTCCTGCCCGAATATCGCGGCAAGCGCACGGTGGAACTCCTGTGGCAGGGGATCTGGGCCTATGTGCTCCATCACCGGATCGACGTCCTGTTCGGCTGCGCCTCGCTGGCGGGAACCGATACCGAGCGCCTCGGCGGCGTCCTGACGTTTCTGAAGGCGAGCGCCCCGGCCCCCGACGAATGGCGGGTGCGGGCCGTGGCGAGCCGGCGCGGGCCGGCCCGCGCGGATGCGCCCGCGATCGATCCGAAGCGGGCGCTCGGCGCCCTGCCGCCGCTCCTGAAAGGCTATCTGCGCCTCGGCGGCTATGTCGGCGAGGACCCGGTGGTGGACCACCAGTTCGGCACCACCGACGTCCTGATCGTCCTGCCGGTGTCGCGGATCAACCCGCGCTACGTCAACCACTACGGAGCGGATGCAGGCCGGTTCGCGGCCTGACATCGAAGGCCGTCGCTCAGTTGTCGATGCGCACCACGGAGCGGGTCTTCAACTCCACCAGGACCGGGCGGCCGTCGTAATAGAAATAGCCGTAGATCTCGTCGCCCGACACGGTGGCGAGTTCGACGTTCTGCGGCACCGAGGCGCCGAGGCTGGGGGCCGAACGCATCTGCACGTCGGCCTGCGGATGGTCGATCGCGTACTGGTAGACGCTGACCCGCTCCTGTTCCGCGCTCTGCGCCAGCGTCGCGCCGCTCGCCGATGCGAGAAGAAGCGCTGCCAGGAGCGCCGTGCCGAAGTGCTTCGATGTTGCCGTCATCGCCTTGATCCTCGTTCCCACCGCCCGGCGGTGAAGCGAGCCGAACCTTGAAGCCTGTCTAGCATTCGCGCCGCGCGAAATCATCCAGGCTCTCCAAGTGCTTGTCGCATGCGTGAGGTGAATGCCCGATGAACGCTCCCGTTCCCGGGAAGGCATCGGCCCGGGCGCGCGGAATCCTGGGGACGGGCCGGACATCGGGACTCCCGCTTGAGGCCCATGTGCTTTATTCGGTGAAACCATGCTGGAGATCCTGCGACCCGACCGCGAGCCGCGCGCCCCCGTTCCTGCCGGCACGGAGCCGCCGAGCCTCGATGCGGCGGCCGCCGTTCTTCCCGACGGCGCGCCGACGCCGATGATGGCGCAGTTCCTCGAGATCAAGGCCGCCCATTCCGACTGCCTCCTGTTCTACCGGATGGGGGATTTCTACGAGCTGTTCTTCGACGACGCGGTGGAGGCCTCCGCCGCGCTCGGCATCACGCTGACCAAACGCGGCAAGCATCTGGGCGCCGACATCCCGATGGCGGGCGTGCCGGTGGTGTCTTCGGACGACTATCTCCAGAAGTTGATCGCGCTGGGCTACCGGGTGGCGGTCTGCGAGCAGATCGAGGACCCCGCCGAGGCCAAGAAGCGCGGCGGCAAATCGGTGGTCCAAAGGGCCGTCGTGCGTCTGGTGACGCCGGGCACGATCACCGAGGAAACGCTGCTCGAGCCCGGGCGGCCGAACTACCTGATGGCCCTGTCGCGCATCGGCGGGGCGAACGGCAGCTTCGCGATCGCCTGGACCGACCTGTCCACCGGCCTCTTCCGCATTGCGCCGACCAGCCTGGATGGGCTCGGCGCCGATATCCTGGCGATGGAGCCGTCCGAGCTCGTCATCCCCGACACGCTGGCGAGTGAAGAAACCCTCGCGCCGCTCTTTCGCCGGCTCGGTCGGCGCGTGCGCTTCGAGCCGGGCGTCCTGTTCGACGGGGCGAGCGCGGGCGAGCGCCTGTGCCGCTTCTTCGACGTCGCGACGCTCGACGGGTTCGGCGCGTTTTCGCGGCCCGAGCTTTCGGCCGGCGCCGGTCTCCTCGCCTATCTCGCCCGCACCCAGCTGAAGGCCCATCCGCCGTTGTCGCCTCCTGAGCGCGTCGAGGCCGGCTCCTTCATGCGCATCGACCCGGCGACGCGCTTGAGCCTCGAGCTGACGCGCACCGTGTCGGGCAAGCGCCAGGGCTCGCTTCTCGCCGCGATCGACCGCTGCCTGACGGGTGCGGGCTCCAGGCTTCTGGGTGCCCGGCTCGCCCTGCCGCTGACCGACCCCTTTGCCATCGCCATCCGCCAGGACAGCGTGGCGCTCTTGGCAGGCGACGGCGCGCTTCGCCGCGCCCTGCGTCTCGATCTGAAGGGCCTGCCCGACATCGAGCGCGCCCTGTCGCGCCTGGCGCTCGACCGGGGCGGCCCGCGCGACCTCGGCGCCTTGAGCGAAGGCTTGCAGCGCGCGGGCGAGATCGCGCACCGCCTTGGCTCCTTGGAGACCGGTTCCGAGCTTCTCCAGGCCGTGCGCGCGCTGGAAGCGCTGCCCACCGAACTCGGCGAACGCCTCGCCCAAACGCTTGCCGACGACCTGCCGCTGCAGCGGCGCGACGGCGGCTTTGTGCGCGAAGGAGCGGTGCCCGCGCTCGACGAGGCGCGCGCGCTTCGCGACCATTCGCGCCGCGTCATCGCCGAGCTGCAGGCGCGCTATGCCGGAGAAACCGGCATCCGCTCGCTCAAGGTGAAGCACAACAACGTGCTCGGCTACTTCGTCGAGGTTCCCGAGGCGCAAGGGCCGGCGCTGCTCGGCGGGGGCGCCTTCCACCATCGCCAGACGCTGGCCTCCGCCATGCGCTTCTCGACGCCCGAACTCGCCGATCTGGAAGCGCGCATCACGGAGGCCGGCGCCCGGGCGCTTAAGCTCGAACTCGAAGTCTTCGCCTCGCTGCGTGATGCCGTGCTCGAAAAGATCGAGCCCATTCGGGCGGCGAGCGAGGCGCTCGCCGTGATCGACGTATCCGCCGGACTGGCGGAGCTGGCCGTCGCCGCCGACTGGGTGCGGCCGGAGGTCGACGCTTCTCTCGCCTTCTTCGTCGAGTGCGGACGCCATCCGGTGGTGGAGGCGGCGTTGAAAGGAGCGGGGCAGAGCTTCGTCGCCAACGACTGCGACCTTTCGCCCCCTTCGGGATTGGCGGGCAGGGCGAAGGGGGCGGGCGCCATCTGGCTGATCACCGGCCCGAACATGGGGGGCAAGTCGACCTTTCTGCGCCAGAACGCTCTGATCGCCGTTCTCGCCCAGATCGGCGCCTTCGTGCCGGCGTCGAAGGCCCGTATCGGCGTCGTCGACCGCCTGTTTTCCCGCGTCGGCGCCTCGGACGATCTTGCCGAAGGGCGCTCCACCTTCATGGTCGAGATGGTGGAAACCGCCGCGATCCTCAATCAGGCGAGCGAACGCACGCTCGTGGTGCTCGACGAGATCGGACGCGGAACGGCGACCTACGACGGCCTTTCGATCGCGTTCGCCGCCGTCGAGCATCTTCACGAGGTCAACCGCTGCCGCGCTTTGTTCGCGACGCACTTCCACGAGATGACGGCGCTCGCCGGACGCCTCAAGCGCCTTCACAACGCGACCGTGCGGGTCAAGGAGTGGGAAGGCGAGGTGATCTTCCTCCACGAGGTGACGGGGGGCGTCGCCGATCGCTCCTACGGCGTCCAGGTGGCGCGCCTCGCCGGCCTGCCGCCGGCCGTGGTGGAGCGCGCGCGAGAAATCCTCGGCCAGCTCGAGAGGTCCGAGCAGGGCGAGAAGCGCACCGCCTTCCTCGACGACCTTCCCCTCTTCTCGGGTCTGGTCGCCAAGGCGCCGACGGTGCCCGCCAAGGCGCCGGCCCTGGAAGCCCTGGAGACGATCGATCCCGACGCGATGACGCCCCGCGAGGCGCTGGAGGCGCTTTACCGCCTGAAAGGTATGCTCGCGTCTTGAGCACCGCGACCCAAGCGTTCCAGCGCCCCCTGTCCGAGCGTCAAGTTCCCCGCTAGATCGTTCGCGGCGGCATTCGGGCCGCCCTGGAGCGTTCCATGCCGAGCACCGCCCTCCTTCTGCCGCCGCTTCTCCTTCTCGCCTCCAACATCTTCATGACCTTCGCCTGGTACGGGCACCTGAAGTTCGAGAACAAGCCGCTCCTTCTGGTGATCGTCGCCAGCTGGGGCATCGCCTTCTTCGAATACTGCCTCGCCGTGCCGGCCAACCGCTACGGCCACCACGTCTATTCGGCGGCCGAGCTGAAGGTGATGCAGGAGGTGATCACCCTGGTGGTCTTCGCGATCTTCTCCGTCGCCTATCTCGGCGAGAAGCTGACGATCAACCATGCGATCGGCTTCGGCTTGATCGTCGCGGGCGCCTTCTTCGTCTTCAAGGGGCCGATCGGATAGCGCGGCGGAACGTCTAAGGGCGGCCGGGCCTTTCCCTCGCAACGTGAAGCGGCCGTCTCACACGGCCGCGCGAGACGAAAACGGCCAGCCCCCATGTCGAACTTTCCTCCTCAGCACCAGGACCACACGCCCGGCCTCGAACACGAGATGAACCCGAGGCCCGACTACGAGCCGCGCTTTCCGGGCTCGGGCCGCCTCCAGGGCAAGGCCGCGATCATCACGGGCGGCGATTCCGGCATCGGACGCGCGACGGCCGTCCTCTTCGCGCGCGAGGGCGCCGACGTCGCGATCGTTTATCTCGACGAGGACCGGGACGCGGAGGAAACAAAGGCTGCCATCGAGCGGGAAGGGCGGCGGGCGCTCCTGATCCGCGGCGACCTTCGCTCCAAGGCCTTCTGCACCGAGGCCGTGAACCGGGCGGCGGCTGAGTTCGGCAAGCTCGACATCGTCGTCAACAACGCCGCCCATCAGGCCGAGGTCGAGGACGTTCGAGAGATCTCCGAGGAGCAGCTCGCCAAGACGTTCGAGACCAACATCTACGCCTATTTCTACATCACGCAGGCGGCGCTCGATCACCTCAAGCCCGGCGCCTCGATCGTCAACGTGACGTCGGTGAACTCCTACAAGGGCAACGACACGCTGATCGACTATTCCTCCACCAAGGGCGCGATCACCGCCTTCACGCGGTCCATGGCCGCCAACCTCGTGGAAAAGGGCATCCGCGTGAACGGCGTCGCGCCGGGGCCGATCTGGACGCCCTTCATCCCGATGGCGATGGACGAGGAGAAGGTGGCGAGCTTCGGCTCCCAGGTTCCGATGAAGCGCGCCGGCCAGCCGAACGAGGTGGCCTCCGCCCTCCTGTTCCTCGCCTGCGAGGACGGCTCCTACTTCACCGGCCAGGTGCTGCACCCGAACGGCGGAACGATCGTCGGCGCCTGAGGCGTCTTCGCGCCGGGCCCTTCCTGCCCGGTGCAATCTTTTGTCAGGGCGCCCGCGTCATGGTAGAGCGCCGCGCGCCATCCCGATCCCGTCGGGGCGGTGCGCGGCGCGATCGCCGGCACGAGGCAGCCCATGAGCGTTTCCCTGAAGACCGGACAGCGGATCGAGGCCCGGCACCATCCGGATGAGGCGGATCTGCGCCTCGCCGAAATCGTCGAGCCGCAAGCCCTTCGCGCCTCGCTCTGGGCGCTGGTCCCCTCGTCGAAGCCCGGCGCCTGCACGGCGCCGGAGGTTCGCGCTTCGGTGCTTGCGGTCCTCAAGGCGGCCAACGTGGCGGGGCGCCGCGCGGCCGAGCGGATGCTGTTCGAGGACGGCGGCGGGCTCCTGTGCGCGGCGCGCATCTCGGCGCTGCAGGACGAACTCATCCGCGCCATCCACGACTTCGCGCTTCACCACGTCTTTGCCGCCACCAACCTGTCGGCCGGCGAGCGCATGGCGATCCTGGCCGTCGGCGGCTACGGGCGCGGCACGCTGGCGCCCGGCTCCGACATCGATCTCCTGTTTCTCCTGCCCTACAAGCAGACAGCGCTCGGCGAGCAGGTCGCCGAATACCTCCTCTACCTCCTGTGGGACCTCGGGCTGAAGGTCGGCCACGCGACGCGCTCGGTCGAGGAAAGCGTACGCCTGTCGGAAACCGACTTCACCATCCGCACCGCGATCCTGGAACGCCGCCTGATCTGCGGCGACGAGGCGCTCTTCGCCGAACTCGGCACCCGGTTCGACGCGGAAGTGGTGGAAGGAACGGGGCGCGCCTTCATCGCCGCGAAGCTCGCCGAGCGCGACGCCCGCCACGCAAAGGGCGGCGACACCCGCTATCTCGTCGAGCCCAACGTCAAGGAAGGCAAGGGGGGCCTGCGCGACCTCCACACCCTGTTCTGGATCGCCAAGGACCATTACCGCGTCGACACGCGCGAGGCGCTGGTGGCCATGGGCGTCTTCTCGCGGCGCGAGGGCCAGCTCTTCCGCAAGGCCGAGGACTTCCTCTGGGCCGTGCGCTGCCACATGCACTTCCTGACCGGCAAGCCGGAAGAGCGCCTTTCCTTCGACATCCAGCCCGAGATCGCCGCCCGCCTCGGCTACAGCTCGCATCCCGGCCTCACCGAGGTCGAGCGCTTCATGAAGCACTACTTCCTGATCGCCAAGGACGTCGGCGATCTCACCGGCATCTTCTGCGCGGCGCTGGAAGAGGAAAAGGCCAAGGACGCGCCGGGCCTCGTCGGCTTCGTGCGCTCGCTGCGCCGCCGCTCGCGCTCCATTCCCGGAACGCTCGCCTTTCTCGTCGACAACGGGCGCATCACCGTGGCCGACCGGCAGGTCTTCGCGACCGACCCGGTCAATCTCCTGCGCATCTTCAAGCTCGCCGCCGTGCACCGGCTGGAATACCACCCGGACGCCCTGAAGCTGATCCGCCGCTCCTTGCGCCTCATCGACGCCGACCTCCGGCGCAACGCGGAGGCCAACTCCCTCTTCCTCGATGTCCTCACCGATCGCGAGAACCCGGCCTTTCACCTCAGGCGGATGAACGAGGCCGGCGTTCTCGGACGCTTCATCCCCGAGTTCGGCAAGATCGTCTCGATGATGCAGTTCAACATGTATCATCACTACACGGTGGACGAGCACCTGATCCGTTCGATCGCCGAACTCACCAAGCTCGAGCACGGCGAACTCGGCGCCGAGGTGCCGGTCGCCAGCGGCTTCGTCTCGACGATCCGCGACCGCGTGCCGCTCTACGTCGCGCTCCTTCTCCACGACATCGCCAAGGGCCGGCCGGAGGATCACTCGATCGCCGGCGCTCTGATCGCGGAAGAGCTTTGCCCGCGCTTCGGGCTCGATGCCGGTGAAACGGAGCTTGTCGCCTGGCTGGTCCACGACCATCTCGTGATGTCGATGACGGCGCAGCAGCGCGATCTCACCGACCGCAAGACGATCCGCGACTTCGCGGCCCGCGTTCAGACGCTGGACCGCTTGAAGCTCCTGACGCTTCTCACCGTCTGCGACATCCGCGCCGTCGGGCCGGGCGTCTGGAACGGCTGGAAGGGCCAGTTGATCCGCACCCTCTATGCCGAGACCGAGCCGGTGTTGACGGGCGGCTATTCCGAATCCTCGCGCCGCGAGCGCACGGAATCGGCGCGCGCCGAGCTTCGCGCCCGCCTCGACGCTTGGCCCGCAGTGGACGCCGACGGGGCGGTGGACCATCACTACCAGAACTACTTCCTGACGGTGCCGGTGGAGGAGCAGGTCCGCCACGCCGAGTTCGTGCGCGCGGCGGACGAAAAGAAGAAGAGTTTTGCCACGGTGGCGCGGACCGACAGCTTTCGCAGCGTCACCGAGATCACGGTGCTGGCCCCCGACCATCCGCGCCTCCTGTCCCTGATCGCCGGCGGTTGCGCCTCGGCCGGCGCCAACATCGCGGACGCGCAGATCTTCACCATGACGGACGGGCGCGCGCTCGACATCGTCACCCTCAACCGCGAGTTCGCGGAAGATGCCGACGAGTTGCGCCGCGCCACCCGCATCGCGCGCACCATCGAGGGGCTTCTCGACGGGCGCGAGGCGATCCCCGCCCTCATCGCGCGAAGGCGGCCTCCGCGCACCGTGTCCTCCTTCGAGTTCCATCCCCGGATCGACGTCCACAACGAATTGTCCAACCACCTCACCGTCCTGGAGGTCGAGGGACTGGACCGGCCGGGGCTTCTGGCCGACCTCACCGGCGCGATCTCCGACTTGTCGCTCGACATTCGCTCGGCGCATATCTCGACCTATGGCGAGAAGGTGGTGGACGTGTTCTACGTCACCGATCTCCTCGGCATGAAGGTCAACGGCGAGGGGCGGATCGACCGCATCCGCCGCCGCCTTCTGTCGGTCTTCCAGGACCCGGACGGCGAATTGTCATCGCCCACGGTCAAACCCTCTCCCGTCGCCTTCGGAATCGTCCATTGAGCCTTCTCGGTAAGTTCGCCACCGTCGGGGGCGCGACGCTCGTGTCCCGCGTCTTCGGCTTCACGCGCGAAATGATGATGGCCTCCGCGCTCGGCATCGGGCCGGTTGCGGACGCCTTCAACCTCGCCTTCCGCTTTCCCAACCTGTTCCGCCGCCTGTTCGCGGAAGGCGCCTTCAACGCTGCCTTTATCCCCCTCTTCGCCCGCTCGCTGGAGGAGGAGGGGGAGGCCGGCGCCCGCCGCTTCGCCTCCGAAATCTTCGCGACGCTCTTCGTGGTGCTGACGGCGCTCACCGTCGTCGCGATGATCTTCATGCCCTTCCTGGTGAAGACGATCATCGCGCCGGGTCTGGCCGCCTGTATCGACGACCCGCTGACTCTGAAGCAGCAACTCTCCTGCGAGGATCGCTTCGGCATCACCGTCGCCTTCTCGCGCATCATGTTCCCCTATCTCGCCTGCATGTCGCTGATGGCGATGGTGTCGGGCATCCTCAACGCCTTCCGCCGCTTCTTCGCGGCAGCCCTTGCCCCGACCATCCTCAACTTCGCGCTGATCGGGGTGCTCGCCTGGTGCTGGTGGACCGGGGCGGACCAGCGCACGATCGGCTTCCTGATGAGCTGGGGGGTCCTCTTCGCCGGCATCGGCCAGCTTCTCACCGTGACGTTTGCCATGCGCCTCGC
This sequence comes from Aureimonas sp. ME7, assembly GCF_903970965.1. GTDB lineage: Bacteria > Pseudomonadota > Alphaproteobacteria > Rhizobiales > Rhizobiaceae > Aureimonas. The sequence goes on from NZ_CAJCKW010000001.1 coordinate 471,541, forward strand.
CGGCTTTTCCGTGGCGCTCGGCCGGCCACGCTGGACCCCGGCCTTGAAGCGCCTGCTGGTTCTGGCCGGCCCCGCCGCGCTGATCGGCGGCATCACGCAGATCAACCTTTTCGTCGGCCAGGCGATCGCCTCCTACAAGCCCGGTGCCGTGTCGATCCTGACCTATGCCGACCGGCCCTACCAGCTGCCGCTCGGCATGGTGGGCGTCGCGATCGGCGTCGTGCTCCTGCCCGAGCTTGCCCGGGCGCTGAAGGCGGGGCGCATGGAGGAAGCCCAGCACACGCAGAACCGCTCGCTCGAATTCGCGCTGTTCCTGACCGTGCCGGCCGCCGTCGCGCTGTTCGTGATGCCCGAGCCGATCATTCGCCTGATCTATGAGCGGGGCGCCTTCGGGCCGGAAACGACCGAGAAGGTCGCCGCCGTTCTCGGCCTCTACGCCCTCGGCCTGCCGGCCTTCGTCCTGATCAAGGTGTTCTCGCCCGGCTATTTCGCGCGCGAGAACACGCGAACGCCGATGATCGTCACCGGCATCTCGGCGCTCGCCAACACGGCGCTGTCCTTCGCGCTGTTCTGGTTCTACGCCGAGCGCGGCATCGCGCTTGCCACGACGCTCGCCGGCTGGATCAACGCCTGGCTCCTGTTCGAGGGCCTGCGCCGGCAGGGCCTCTGGCATATCGACCGCGAACTCGTCCGGCGAGCGCTTCTCGTCGTCGTGTCGGCGGCGCTGATGGGGGGGGCGCTCTTCGTCATGCTGGCGGCGCTGGAGCGCTGGATGGGCTCCGACCCGAACGTCATCCACCAGTCGGCCGCCGTTCTCCTTCTCGTCACCATCGCCATGCTGGTCTACTTCGCGCTCGCCTTCCTGACCGGGGCGGTCGATCGCGGGCTGGTCCTCAAGCTCCTGAGGCGGAAGCGGGCGGCCGAATAGGGCCGCCCGACGTCACCATCAGTCGCGAAGCTCGGCCGGCACGTTGCCGCCGTTGGCCGCGAGCTTGGTCATCACCTGCCGGTGCAGCCAGGTGTTGAGCGCCGCCGAATCGTCGGCATTGCCGGTGTAGCCGAGTTCCTGACCAAGCTCCTTGCGCGCCGTCAGGCTGGAATCGAGGTCGAGAAGCTTCAGGAGATCGACGATCGAACGGCGCCAGTCGAGCGTCTGCCCGGCGCCCTTCGCCTTCTCGTCGAGGATCTTAGCGACATCCACCGAGCCGGGCGCCGCCGCCGTCGAGCCGCCGGGGGCGGCCGCCACCGGGGCGGACGAGCCGGCGGAACCCGGAACCGCCGCGCCGGACGAGGCATCGGGCGTGGCGGGCGCCGTGATCTGGGGGCTTGGTGCCGGCGCGTTGCCGGCGGGCGAGGCCGGACCGCCGAAATTCGTCGAGGCCGGCGTCGAGGCCGGTCCCGTGGAAGCCTGGGGTGCGGCCTCGACGGGCGGCGTCTCGGCATGCGCCGTGCCGAAGATCTTGGACTTGATCCGGTCGAAGAAGCTCATCGTCTGCGTTTCCTGTCTTGTCTGAACCGCCCTGCGACGGCTTGTCCCATCGAAGACGCGCGGGGCGAACGCTTGGTTCCTCCGACCCGCCCGATCCGCATCCGCCTTGCGAGGGCCGGCCGGCTTCGCCATAAGCGCCGGGAACCGGCCGCATCGGCCGCCCGATCCTCGGAGCTGTCCTTCCATGGCCGCGTTTCAGCCGCTCGTGTTCTCCGGCGTCCAGCCCACCGGAAACCTGCACCTGGGCAACTACCTCGGCGCCATCCGCCGCTGGGTCGCCCTCCAGGCCGACTACCCCTGCCTGTTCTGCGTGGTGGACCTCCATGCCATCACCGTCTGGCAGGAGCCGGCCGATCTCGAGCGCCAGATCCGCGAAGTCACCGCCGCCTTCATCGCCAGCGGCATCGACGCGTCGAAACACATCCTCTTCAACCAGAGCCGCGTTCCCGAACACGCCGAACTCGCCTGGATCTTCAACTGCATCGCGCGCCTCGGCTGGATGAACCGGATGACCCAGTTCAAGGACAAGGCCGGCAAGGACCGCGAGAACGCCTCGCTCGGCCTTCTCGCCTATCCCAGCCTCATGGCCGCCGACATCCTCGCCTATCGCGCCACGCTCGTGCCCGTCGGCGAGGACCAGAAGCAGCATCTGGAACTCACCCGCGACATCGCCGCCAAGTTCAACCACGACTTCTCCGAGCGCATCGAGGCCAAGGGCCTCGGCCACCCGATCGCGATGGGCGACGAGACCGTGCAAGGGTTCTTCCCCCTTACCGACCCCCTGATCGAAGGCCCCGCGACGCGCGTCATGAGCCTCAAGGACGGCTCCAAGAAGATGTCGAAGTCGGACCCGTCTGACCTGTCGCGCATCAACCTCACCGACGACGCCGACACGATCGCCCGCAAGATCCGCAAGGCCAAGACCGATCCCGACGCGCTTCCCTCCGAAGCCGCCGGTCTCGCCGGCCGCCCCGAAGCCGACAACCTCGTCGGCATCTACGCCGCCCTCGCCGACCGCCCCAAAACCGACATCCTCGCCGAATTCGGCGGGCGCCCCTTCTCCGAGTTCAAGCCGGCGCTCGCCAACCTCGCCGTCGAGAAGCTGAGCCCCATCGCCGACGAAATGCGCCGCATCCTCGACGACCCCGCCGAGATCGACCGCACCTTGCGCGACGGCGCCGACCGCGCCCGAGCCATCGCCAGCCGCACGCTCGCCGACGTCAAGTCCATCGTCGGGCTGTTGAACGGGTAGGTGGTGAATGGCGGGGCTGCCGCCCCGGTCCCCGCTCGGGAAGGAATTCCCGAACCCGTCTTTTCTTTTGACAACAAAAAAGGGGGCCAGCGGCCCCCTTTTTTGTTGTCACCAGGATGGGGATCCAGGGGAATCATTCCCCTGGCGGGGTTTGGGGCAGAGCCCCATGCCACCACCCACCCACGCGCTTGCCGCCCCGGCGCGGCGCTGGCATGGTCGCGGGCATGGTATCGAAGCGACTCGGGCGGGGCGAAGGCGGGCGCCGCAAATTTCTGGCTGTCATCGACGAGACGCCCGAGTGTGGGCGGGCGGCGGCCTATGCGGCGCGCCGGGCCAAGGCGTCCGGCGGGGCGGCAGTGTTTCTGTATGTGATCGACGCGGCGGACTTCGGACAGTGGCTCGGCGTCGGCGACATCATGCGGGCGGAGGCGCATGAGGAGGCGCAAACGCGGCTTGGCCGGGTGGCGGACGAGATTCGCGAGGCTGTCGGCCTTGAGCCGGAGACGCTGCTTCGCGAGGGCGAGACGGTGGAGGAGATCCGGGCGCTGATCGAGGCGGACCGGGAGATCGCGATCCTAGTTCTGGCGGCGAGTGCGTCGGCGGAAGGGCCGGGGCCGCTGGTGTCGGCGGTGGCGGGCTCTGGCTCGGCCTTTGCGATTCCCGTCACGATCGTGCCGGCGACGCTGACGGACGACGAGATCGAGAGCCTTTGTTGACCGGCGCCTAGCGGCGCAGCACGACGGCGGGGCGGCGGCGTTCCCAGCCTTCGCGTTCCAGTTCGGGCGTTTCGCTGAGGTCGGCGGGCCAGCCGAGGCAGAGATAGGCGACGAAGCGCCAGTCGGCCGGCACGCCGAGGGTGGTGCCGACGTCGGCGGGGTCGAGGATCGACACCCAGCCGAGACCGACACCTTCCGCGCGGGCGGCGAGCCACAGCGTGTGGATGGCGAGAACGGCCGAGAATTCGAGGGTCTGGGGCATGGTGCGCCGGCCAAGGCCGGAGCCGGCCTCCGGGTCGCCCTCAGTGAAGACGGCGAGGTGCACCGGGGCTTCGCGCAGGCCGGCCAGTTTCAATCTCGCATAGGCGGCTTGGCGATCGGGCTCGGTCCGGCGAAGCGCCTCGTCGTTCGAGCGCTCGAAATTGGCGACAACGGCGGCGCGGCAGGCTTCGCTTTCGACCCGCACGAACCGCGCCGGCTGGCTGAGCCCGACGGATGGGGCGAGCATGGTCAGGTCCAACAGGCGGTCCAGCAGGCCTTCGGGCAGGAGATCGGTCCTGAAATGGCGCACGTCCCGCCGCCAACGCAGGAGCGTTTCGAGGTCGGCGGCGAAACGGGGTGGGAAACGATCCATGCGCACCGTTTCCCATTCTCCGGGCCGGAAGGGAAGCGGCGCGCGTGCGTTGAATGGGACGCGAGGCGGAAGCAACGGTTCGCATTCTGCCTGTCGGGGCGAGGCGTCGGTGGGCACTCCCCCGGCGAACCTTTCGGCGCCGTGTTTCAGGCCGGCGAGGCGGCGGCGAGTGGCAGGAGAAGCCGGGCTTCGAGACCGCCCTCTGGGGCGGGGCCGAGCGTGAGGGCGCCGCCGTAGAGCGCGGCGATCTCGGCGGTGATCGGCAGGCCGAAGCCGTGGCCGGGGGTCGTCTCATCCAGCCGACGGCCCGGCTGGAGCACGGCCGCGATCTCGGGCTCCGTCAGCCCTCGCCCGTCGTCGGCGATGCGAATCGTGGCATTCGCGCCCGAGCGCGTCGTCTCCATGAGGACGGTGGACTTCGCATGGCGACAGGCGTTGTCGAGGAGGTTGCCGAGCATCTCGTCGAGATCCTCGCCGTCCACGGCAAGGTGGAGGTCCGGCTGGAGCCGTGTCTCGATCGCGACGCGCGGGTCGAACTTGGCGAGCGTCGCCGCCAGATCCCCGGCGTGGACGGCGAGATCGGTGCGCTGGCGCACGGGGCCGCCGAGTGCGCTGGTGCGGGCGCGGCGCAGGTGGTGGCGCACACGCCGGTCCATCAGAGCGGTGAGGTCCAGGAAGTTCGCGCGCGCGTCGTCGTCTGACAGCCGCTCGGCGGCGACCGAAAGCGAGGCCAGCGGCGTCTTCAGCCCGTGCGCGAGGTTGGCGACATGGAGGCGCGACTGGCGCAGGTTGGCGGCGTCCTGCTCGATCAAGGCGTTGAGCTCGCGCTGGAGGGGGGCGAGCTCGACCGGGTAGTCTCCCTCCACGGCCTCGCGCTCGCCCGAGCGCACGAGCCCCAGCGCGTGCGTCAGGCGGCGGAGCGGGGCGAGGCCGAAGCGCACCTGCGCGAAGATGGCCGTGACCAGAAGCGCGCCGAGCAGTGCCAGCGTGCCGGCGATCTGGAGCGTGACGTCGCGCAAGGGATCGGCGATCGCATGGGCGGGGGCGGTGGCGACGATCTCGGCCTCGCGCCCGCCGGGCAGCCGGATCTCGCGCGAGCGAAACACCAGCGCCTCGCCGTCCGGCCCGCGCGCCTGGCCGAGGCGCATGGGGCCGCCGCCGCGCCCGGGGGCGTCGTCGTCGTCGTCCTCGTCGATCGCGAGGGTGCGCCCGGCCAGGGTGCGCGAGGCGGCGATCGGCCGGTCCTCGATGCTGACCTGCCAGTACCAGCCGCCGCGCGCCCGGTCGAAGGGCGGCGTCTGCGCCTCGGCCAGGGCTTCCAGGCGATCCGGCCCCCGGCCTCTGTCCCGCCGCCCGGGCGGTGGGGGCGGGCCGAGGAGCGCGCCCTCCAGCGTCGTGATCTGCAGGTCGAGACGGGTGGCGACCTCGCCGCGCACGAAGCGCTCCAGGACGGTCGCGATCAGGAAGCCGGTGACGAGAACCGCCGCGATCACGAACAGCGCGGCCGACAGGGTCAGGCGTGCGCGCAAGGACAGGGAGCGCAGAGGGGCGAGGGCGCGCAGCGGACTCACGCGGGGCCTTCGCCGGCCGTCAGGCGGTAGCCGAGGCCGCGCACCGTCTCGATCATGGCATGGCCGATCTTGCGCCGTAGGCGCGCGATGATGACCTCGACGGAGTTGGAATCGACCTCCGCATCGCCCTCGTAGACGCGCTCGATGAGGTCGGCCCGCGCCACCACGATCTCCTTGCGCAGCATCAGGCAGGACAGGACGCGCCATTCCAGCGCGGTGAGCTTCAGGGGAAGCCCATCGCGCTCGAAGGTGCCGACCTGCGCGTCGAAGACGAGGGGGCCGCAGACGAGGCGCGCGTCGGCATGGCCGCGCGAGCGGCGAACGAGGGCGCGCAGGCGCATCACCAGCTCCTCCACGCGAAACGGCTTGACGAGATAGTCGTCCGCTCCCGCCTTGAACCCCTGCACCTTGTCGCTCCAGCCGTCGCGCGCCGTCAGGATCAGGACGGGAAGGTCACGCCCCGCCGCGCGCCAGCCGCGCAGGACCTCGATGCCGCCGAGCCCCGGCAGGCCGAGGTCGAGAACCGCTGCGTCGAAGAGTTCGGTGTCGCCGAGATGGAGGCCGTCGATCCCGTTCGCCGCCCGGTCCACCGCGAAGTTCTCGGCCCGGAGCGCGCCGGCGATCTCGCCCGCGAGCGCTTCGTCGTCTTCCACCAGAAGCACGCGCATGGAAGATCCTTCTTGAAAGGGGCACCCGCGCCCGGAACTAGTCTTCCCGCCTGAACGGAATCTGAACCGTCCGGTTCAGGAGGGGTTTCGCGGCGGGGCGTAGAAGGGTCGTCATCCGCAACAAACCAAGGATTTGCGAGACATGAAGACCCCCTCTTCGCTTTCCCTCCGGCAGCGCCTCGCCATCGGCGCGCTCACCCTGCCGCTGATCGCCGGCTCGACGCTGGCCTTCGGGCAAGGGGCTCCCAAGGTCCCCGAGCCGACGCCCGCCACCGTGTCGCAGCTGCGCGACATGAACGATCTGCGCCTCGAAGGCCGGGTCGCCGAAGTGTTCGGCAGCCGCTTCGTCCTGGAGGACGCCACGGGCCGCACCCTGGTGGAGACCGGCCCGCGCGGCGGGCGGGGCGATCTCGTCAAGGCGGGCGACACCGTCTTGGTGGACGGCCGCTTCGAGCGCGGCCAGGTGGACGCGCGCTCCATCAGCGTCGGCGGCGCCGAGCGCGTCGTGCTGGAGCGCCCGCACCCTGAGCGCGACGGCCCGCGCGGTCCCGGGCGGGGCCCGGGCGACGACGGACCGGGTCCTGGTCCTCGCGGCGGCCCGCACGGCCGCGACCACGACGGCCCGCCGCCCCCGCCGCCGGAAGACGAGCGCGCCGGCTTCGGCTGGTTCGGCGGCGGCGGCATCGACAAGGACGCCGCGACCAAGGCGGTGAGCGACGCCGGCTATACGGACGTGATGCTGACCGACACCAAGCGCCACCACGCCGAGTTCACCGCCAAGGACGCAGGCGGCAAGGTCTGGGCGCTCAAGGTCGACGACGACAATCGGATCGCCGAGCGCGAGCCTTTCGTGGCTCCACTGTCGGAGGACGCGGCGCGCGCAGCGATCGAGAAGCTCGGCTACACCTATGACGGAGACTTCGAGACCCGCCGGGACCATGTCGAGGCCGATGCCAAGGACGCTTCGGGCCGCGACCTGCGGATCGAGCTGAACGCCGACGGCTCGCTGCGCAAGGAGCGCTTCGAGGGCTGACCGTCCCTCAGCGCGGACGATCGAGGGCGGCCCGGCGACGGGCCGCCCTTCTCCGTTCAGGCGGGTTGCCGGCGCGCGGCGTCCGCAAGAAGCGCCACCACGAGATCGCTCTGCGAGACGATGCCGATGAGGCGGCCGTCCTCGTCCGCCACCGGAAGATGGTGGATGCCGAGGCCGGAGAGGATCGGCACGACGGCGGCGATGGGCTCGGCGGGGCCGATCGTGCGCACGGGCGTCGTCATGATGTCTCGGACGCGCGTCGGTGCCGCCTGGCCGCCGCCCCAGCGCGAGCGGACGCGGTGGAGCGCGCCGGTCCGGGGGCCGCCCTCGTCCCACGCAACCTTGTCGAGAAGATCGGTCTGCGTGAGGATTCCGACGATCCGCGATGCGGCATCCGTGACGGGCAGGGCTTTGATGTGGTGGCGGCGAAGCCGGTCCAGCGCTTCGCGCAAGGAAGCGTCGGGCGCGATGCAGACGACGTCGCGCGACATGATCTCGCCCGCCAGCGTCTGCCGCGCGCGGCGCGCCAGCGAATGGAGCTCGGCACCGTGGAGGAGCGCTTCGAGATCGGCCGGATCGATGTCGAGGATCTGGTCGGCCTCCGCCAGCGCCGCGTCGATGTCCTCGCGCGATACGCCGATGCGTTCGGGCGCGGGCGGATCCTTCGTCCCATGGGATGGCGCCGGGCGCAGCGGACGGTGCGGATAGGCGCGCCCGGTCAGGTTGTTGAACAGGAAGGCCGTCGCCAGCAGCAGTATGGAATTGGCGAGGATCGGCCACAACGCGAAGCCGTAGCCGAGCGCGGCGACCGCCGGACCCCCGAGAACCGCCGTCAGCGCCACCGCCCCGCTCGGCGGATGGAGGCAGCGCAGGAGAAGCATGGCGAGGATCGCCAAGCTGCCGGCCAAGGGCGCGGCGAGGACGGGATCGGGCACGAGCCGCGCCGCCGTGACGCCGAAGAGGGCCGACACGAGATTGCCGCCGAGGATCGACCAGGGCTGGGCGAGGGGGCTGGCGGGAACCGCGAAGAGAAGCACGGCCGAGGCGCCCATCGGAGCCACGAGGATCGGCCACGCCGAACCGGTGCCGACCGCCAGCCGGCAGACGAGGCCCGTAACAAGGAGGCCGATCAACGCGCCCAGCGTGACGCGCGCGTGCTCCCGCCAGCTGACGGACGGGAGGTCGGGGGTCAGGCGACGAAGGAAAGCATACATGCGCCGGTCGATTCGCGAGGGATGACGGGCTCGCACCATGGCCGGCGGAGGCGCGCGGGCGCAAGGCGAACGGGCCGTCACCCCCGGGCCCTTGCTTGCGGGCGGGACGCGGGGCGACTATCTGAGACACCAAGAGCTTTTGCCGCCCGAAGGGACGCGCCGCCATGTTCATCCAGACCGAATCCACCCCGAACCCCCAGACGCTGAAGTTCCTGCCCGGCCGGGTGGTCCTGGAAAACGGCACGGCCGAGTTCCTCGACCCGGCGGACGCGGCCGCGCGCTCCAAGCTCGCCGCGCGCCTGATGGGCATCGAGGGCGTACGCAGCGTCTTCTTCGGCTACGATTTCGTCACCGTCACCAAGGACGAGACCGGCTGGCAGCACCTGAAGCCGGCGATCCTCGCCGGCCTGATGGAGCATTTCCTGTCCGGCGAGCCGGTGATGGCGGCGGGAGCCGCGCAGGCGAACGGCAGCGACGATTCGGGCGAGGAGTTCTTCGACTCCGCCGACGAAGGCGTCGTGTCGACGATCAAGGAGCTTCTGGACACGCGGGTGCGCCCGGCCGTCGCGCAGGACGGCGGTGACATCACCTTCCGCGGCTTTCGCGACGGGGTGGTGTTCCTGAACATGCGCGGCTCGTGCGCCGGCTGCCCGTCCTCTACCGCGACCCTGAAGCACGGCATCGAGAACCTGCTTCGCCACTTCGTGCCCGAGGTCGAGGCTGTGGAGGCGATGGAAGCCGCCTGACGATCCAGGTCTCCCCGTGACGCGCAACCTTCTCCTGGCGATCGACACGGCCGGCGAGCGCTGCTCGGTCGCCGTGTTCGACATGGGCTCCGACGCGATTCTGGTGAGGCTCGATCCCGCGATCGGGCGCGGCCATGCCGAAGTGCTGATGGATACGATCGAGCAGGCGATGGGCGAGGCCGGCGCCGGCTGGGGCGAGATCGCCAAGCTGGCCGTGGGGATCGGGCCGGGATCGTTCACCGGCATCCGCGTCGCTGTCGCGGCCGCGCGCGGGTTCGAGCTGTCGCTCGGCATCCCGAGCGTCGGCGTGTCCACGCTGGAAGCGCAGGCGGAGCCGTTCTGGGGGGAGGGGGCGGTTTGGGCCGTTCACGACGCCAAGCGCGGCGAGGTCTATGCCGCGCTTTATGGCCCGGGCGGCGAGGAACGGATGGCGCCGCGCGCTCTGACGCACGAAGCGTTCGCCGCTATGGCGCCGGGCACCGACCGGCTCGTCGGCTCGGGCGCGGCGCTGGCCGCCGAGCTTCTGGATGTCGGGCCGGAGCATATCCTTTCCGCCGAGCCCTGTGCGCCGATCGAGGCGATCGCGCGCATCGGCGCCCGGCGCCCGCTCGCAGAGTCCCCATTGCCGCTCTATTTGAGAGGGGCGGACGCGAAGGCGCAAAAACCCTTGGGGCTTCGGGCGTTCGCGCCGACATGAGGCTTTAACGATCGGCTGGAATAGTGAGGTGGCCGGCGGCATCGGGAGCCCGCCGGCGATCCGGGGAGAAGAGGCATGTACTGGTATCTGCCATGGGCTTGGACGCTGTCCTTCTGGGAGGAGTGGCTCCGACCGGCCGATACCGTCGCCGAACCGCTTGCGGCCGACGACGTGGAATGGGCCGCAGCCCTCCACAGCCAGGCCTTCTCGCAGCCCTGGTCGGGCGACGAGTTCGCCGCGCTCCTGTCCCAGCGGGGAACCTTCGGATACGTCGTACGCCGTTCGGGGGCGGTGCGCCCGCTCGGCGTCGTCCTGGCGCGTCTCGCCGCCGGTGAGGCCGAGATCCTCACCATCGTGGTGGACAAGGCGGCGCGCGGCAAGGGCTTCGGCCGCCTCTTGATGGACAACACCCTCCAGCATCTCCACGCGGAGCGAGCCGAGTCCCTGTTCCTCGAGGTCGAGGAAACCAACGCCCCGGCGCTGAAACTCTACCGGCACCTCCGCTTCGAGGAGGTCGGGCGCCGGCCGGCCTACTACACCGCACCCGACGGCACCAAGCAGAACGCCTTGATCCTGAAGCGCACGCTTGGCCCCTCCTGACGCCGCCGGCGCGAACGCCGAGCGAGAGGGTCGCGATCCGGTCGCCGCGATGCGCGTCTGGATCGTGGCGACGGTTCTCGTCGTCATGACGCTCGCGCTCTCGCCGCTGCAGCTTCTGGCCATCCGCTTCCGCTGGCCCCTGGCGCGGCACCTGCCCTGGATCTGGCAGCGCGTCGCCGCGCGGGTTGCTGGCGTGCGCGTTCGTGTCGTCGGGCGGCCGGCGACGGAGCGGCCGCTGCTTCTCGCCGCCAACCACCAGTCCTGGGCGGATATCATGGCGCTCGGCTCGGTCATGCCCCTGTCGTTCATCGCGAAATCCGACGTTCGCGGCTGGCCGGTGTTCGGCTGGCTGGCCCGTCTCCAGCGCACCGTTTTCGTCGAGCGCAACGCGCGCGGGCGTACGGGCCAGCAGACGGATTCGATCGCCGCGCGCCTCCGGGCGGGCGATGCGATGGTGCTGTTTGCCGAAGGGACGACCTCGGACGGCAACGAGGTGCTTCCCTTCAAGACCGCCCTGTTCGGCGCGGCGCAGGCCGCCTTGCGGGACGGGAGCACCGATGCCGTCCTCGTCCAGCCCGTGTCGATCGCCTATTGCGGCGCGCACGGCATGGCGATGGGCCGCTTCGCCAGGCCGCTCGCCGCCTGGCCGGGCGACGTCGCTCTGATGCCCCATCTCGTGCGGTTCCTGCGCGAAGGGGCGGTGGACGTCGAGATCTCGTTCGGCGAGCCCGTGGTTTTCCGGCCGTCCAGCGATCGCAAGGCGACGGCGCGCCTTTGCGAGACCCGGGTGCGCGCGATGCTGCGCCGCAGCCTCGGATTTGGCAGAAGCTGCGAGGATCGGGGCGCGGCGGGACGCGCGAAAACGTCGCTTGCTTCGCTGCCGGGAGAAGCCGATAAAGAGGGGGAGGAACGGGTCGCATCTTGGAGCGGCGCGAACGGCCGCAACGGATGAGCGCATCGGTGGGATCGCCGGTGTCTTGCAAAGGGCGCATGGATACGACGGACGACCGCATGAGGGGCGAGCGCAAGGTCTTCATCAAGACCTATGGCTGCCAGATGAATGTCTACGATTCGCAGCGCATGGGCGACGCGCTGGAGCGCGACGGCTATACGCAGACCGACGCGATCGAGGACGCCGACCTCGTGCTCCTCAACACCTGCCATATCCGCGAAAAGGCGGCCGAGAAGATCTATTCCGAGCTCGGGCGCATCCGCCTTCTGAAGAACGAGCGGGCGGCCGAGGGCCGCGAGCTTCGCGTCGGCATCACCGGCTGCGTCGCGCAAGCCGAGGGCGCAGAGATCATCGAGCGCGCGCCCGTGGTCGATCTCGTGGTCGGCCCGCAGACCTATCACCGCCTGCCGGACGCGCTGCGGCGCGTGGAGAAGGGCGAGCGGGTCGTCGAGACCGACTACGCGGTCGAGGACAAGTTCGAGCATCTGCCCAAATCCGGCCGCGCGGCGATCGCCAAGCGTGGCGTCACCGCGTTCCTGACGGTGCAGGAAGGCTGCGACAAGTTCTGCACCTTCTGCGTCGTGCCCTATACGCGCGGCGCGGAAGTTTCGCGGCCCTTCGCCGCGATCATGGACGAGGCGCGGCGTTTGGCCGATGCCGGCGTTCGCGAGGTGACGCTGCTCGGGCAGAACGTCAACGCCTGGGGCGGCACGGACGCTTCGGGTCGGGCGATCGGGCTGGGGCAGCTCCTGCGCGAGCTGGCCGCCGTGCCGGGGCTGGCGCGCCTTCGCTACACGACCTCGCACCCGCGCGACATGGACGACGACCTCATCGACGCCCATCGCACGCTCCGCGCGCTGATGCCCTATCTGCACTTGCCCGTGCAGTCCGGCTCCGATCGGATCTTGAAGGCGATGAACCGCCGTCACAAGGCGGCGGACTATCTCGCCCTTCTCGATCGCATCCGCGAGGCGCGGCCCGATATCGCCCTGTCGGGCGACTTCATCGTCGGCTTTCCCGGCGAGACCGATGCCGACTTCGAGGCGACGCTCGATCTCGTGCGCACCGTGCGCTACGCCGCCGCCTATACGTTCAAGTATTCCCCTCGTCCCGGCACGCCGGGCGCTTCCATGGACGGGCACGTCGAGGAAGCGCTGAAGACCGAGCGCCTCGAACGGCTGCAGGCGCTGATCCGCGAGCAGCAGGTGGCGTTCCAGGATTCGTTCGTCGGGCGCGACACCGAGGTGCTGATCGAGAAGCCGGGGCGCCATCCCGGCCAGATGATCGGCCGCTCGCCCTTTCTGCTTCCCGTCGTCGTGCCGGCCTCCGCCGGCGCGATCGGCGATATCGTCTCGGTGCGTGTCGCCGACACGCGCCCCAATTCCCTGATGGCCGCCGGCGCCGAGCCGGCCTTTTCCGCTCCGGCGATAGCCGAGCGTTTCGCAAGGAAGATCGCATGAAGGCAGCGCGCGGCGTGCTTCCGGCATCCGGAGCCTCGGACATGGCTCATATCGTGCTGACCTTCGACGACAACCGATTGGCGAGCGCCCTGTTCGGGCAGTTCGACGAGCATCTGGCCCTGATCGAGCAGAAGCTGACGGTGGACGCGAGGGCGCGCGGCAACAAGGTCGAGCTGCGGGGCGACCCGACTTCGACCGACCAGGCGCGGCGCGCGCTCGATATCCTCTACGAGCGCCTCCAGTCCGGCCACGATCTTCAGACCTCTGACGTCGAGGGCGCGATCCGCATGGCGGTGGCGCAGGACGACCAGCTCGTCCTGCCGACGCTGGAAAAGAAGGGGCGCCTGGCGCTCGCCCAGATCGCCACGCGCAAGAAGACGATCTATGCGCGCACGCCGACGCAGGACGCCTATATGCGCGCGATGGAGCGCGCCGAGCTCGTCTTCGGCGTCGGGCCGGCCGGCACCGGCAAGACCTATCTGGCCGTCGCCTACGCCGCCCAGCTCCTGGAGCGTGGCCAGGTCGAGCGTATCATCCTGTCGCGCCCGGCGGTGGAGGCGGGCGAGCGGCTCGGTTTCTTGCCCGGCGACATGAAGGACAAGGTCGACCCGTATCTTCGCCCGCTCTACGACGCGCTCTACGACATGATGCCGGCCGAGAAGGTCGAGCGCGCGCTGACCGCCGGCGCGATCGAGATCGCCCCGCTCGCCTTCATGCGCGGGCGCACGCTCGCCAACGCCGCGGTGATCCTCGACGAGGCGCAGAACACCACGACGATGCAGATGAAGATGTTTCTGACGCGGCTCGGCGAAAACGCCCGCATGGTGGTGACGGGCGACCCGTCGCAGATCGACCTGCCGCCGGGCGTGAAGTCCGGCTTGGTGGAGGCGCTGCGCGTTCTCGACGGCGTGTCGGGCGTCGTGTCCGTGCGCTTCGAGGCCAAGGACGTCGTGCGCCATCGTCTCGTCCAGGCCATCGTCGAGGCCTACGAGGCGGATGCCGGGGCCGAGCGCGCCAAGGCGGCGGCACGGCTTTGAGCGACGGACGATCTCCCGCCGCGGCCCGCACGGGGCCGCGCATTCTCCTGTCGATCGAGGACGAGAGCTGGACGACGCTTCTCGCCGCCGACCCGGAGGCGCTGGTGCGCCAAGCCCTGTTCGCGGCGGCCGATGGGGGAGGGCTGCCGCCCGATATCGACACCGAAGTGTCCGTCACCTTGTCGAGCGACGAGGACGTGCGCGCCCTGAACGCCGAATGGCGGGGCAAGGACAAGCCGACCAACATCCTGTCCTTTCCCATGGTGGCGCTTGAGCCCGGCGACACGCCCGGCCCGATGCTCGGCGACCTCATCCTTGCCCGCGAAACGCTGGAGCGCGAGGCGAGCGCCGAAGGGAAGACACCGGACGACCATTTCCGTCATCTTCTGGTGCACGGGCTCCTGCATCTTCTCGGCCACGACCACGAGGACGAGGAGGAGGCTGAGGCGATGGAAGTTCTGGAAACCGCGATCCTCGCCGGTCTCGGCATCGCCGACCCCTATGCGGACGGGCCGGAGCCCGCCGCGTGACGATCAAAAGGAACCATAGGTGAACCACATGAGCATGCCGCCATCCGACGACGGGGCGGGGCTGGAGCCCCACTCGTCGGACCCGTCCGAGGCGCGAAGTCGAAGGCCGGAGCCGGCGCGCGAGCTGGCTCGCGATGCGGCCGGCAGCGAGCCGGGCTTCTTCGAGCAGCTCGTCGCCTTTCTGCGCCCGCGCGTTCCCTCCTCGCTGCGCGAGGAAGTGACCGAGGCGCTGATGCGGGGTGAGGGGGAAGCCACCGGCTTCACCACCAACGAACGCCTGATGCTCACCAACATCCTCCAACTGCACGACAAGCGGGTGGAAGACGTGATGGTGCCGCGAACCGAGATCGAGGGGATCTCGTCGGGTGCGACGCTGTCCGAACTCATGGCCCGCTTCGAGGAAACCGGGCGCTCGCGCATGCCGGTCTACGGCGACGGGCTCGACGATCCCGTCGGCATGGTTCACATCCGCGACATGGTCGGCCATATCACGCGCGCCGCGCTCCGCTTCGGCCATGCGGGCGAGGCGAGCGACGCGCCGATCCGCTCCGGTCTAGACCTGTCGCGCGTCGACCTCGCGCAAACGATCGCCGATCTCGGCCTCGTCCGGCAAACCCTCTTCGTGCCCCCTTCCATGCACGCCGCCGAGCTGATGACGCGCATGCAGGCGAGCCATATCCAGATGGCCCTCGTCATCGACGAATACGGCGGCACCGACGGGCTCGTGTCGCTCGAAGACATCCTGGAAATGGTCGTCGGCGATATCGAGGACGAGCACGACGACGAGGAGATTCTCGTGACGGATGCGGGCGAGGGCGTCTTCTATGCCGATGCGCGCGCCGATCTGGAGGAGGTCTGCAAGGTGATCGGCCCGGATTTCGACGTCGCCGAGCACAAGGAGGAGGCCGACACGATCGGCGGGCTCGTCGTCAACGCGCTCGGCCGCATGCCGGAAACCGGCGAGGTGGTGGAAGCGGTGCCGGGCTTCGAGATCGAAGTGCTGGAAGCCGATCCGCGCCGCGTCAAGCGCCTGCGCATCGTGCGCTTTCCCGAAGGAACCGACGTCGTCCTTGGCGACTGAACGCCCATCCCGCAGGCTTGGGGAAAGTCGCGCGGGCTAGAGCGGACGATCGAGGGGACGAGACGGCCTTCCGTCCGGCGTGACGCTGCACGATCGCCCCTCTTGCAAACGGATGGGCGCTGGACGGAGCTGAGGATCGATTGGAACGGCTGGCCGGACGTATCATGCTCTTGCACGGCTGGCGCCGGGGGCTCGTCGCGCTTTTGGCCGGGGCGCTGGCGACCCTCGGCCTCGCGCCGGTCAACGTTCCCGCCGTCGGCTTCGTGGCGTTTCCCCTTCTCGTCTGGCTATTGGACGGGGCGAGCGGCGAGCCCGGCCGGGGGCGCATCCGGCGCGCGCTGCCCGCGTTTCGCATCGGCTGGTGCTTCGGCTTCGGTTATTTCCTCGCCGGCCTCTGGTGGCTCGGCGCCGCGATCCTGACCGACCCAGCCTTTCTCTGGGCGCTGCCCCTGGCGGTTCTCGGCCTGCCGCTCGTTCTGGCGGTCTACCACGGGCTGGCCTCCGCCGTCGCCCGCATGGTCTGGAGCGACGGGCCGGGGCGCGTCTTCGCGCTCGCCGCGAGCTTCGCCGGGTTCGAGTATCTGCGCGGTGTTCTCTTCACCGGCTTCCCGTGGAACGAGATCGGCGTTCTCGCCGCCCCCGTGCCGCTTCTGATGGGCAGCGCGTCGCTCGTCGGGTTGCACGGGCTGACGCTGCTGGCGGTTCTCATCTTCTCCCTGCCGGCGCTGGTCGTGGGCACGCGCCGGGGGCGCTCGGCGGTCTGGGCGCTGGGGCTGGTCCTCGTCGCCGGGCATGCGGGGTTCGGCGCATGGCGCCTCGCCGAGGTGCCGGACGGCACGGCGCCCAACGTGCGTCTCGACATCGTCCAGCCCAACATTCTCCAGTCGCAGAAATGGGACCCGGAGGAGGCGGAGCGCAATTTCGCGCGCCTTCTCGATCTGTCCGCGCCCCGCACCGCGCTGGAAGCGGGCGACCGGCGCCTCGTCGTCTGGCCGGAATCCGCCTTTCCCTTCATTCTCACGGACCGGCCCGATGCCGTCGGCCGGTTGGCCGACACGCTGGGCGAAGCCGACACGCTTCTGGCCGGCGCGACGCGCGTCGAAGGGCCGACGACCAGCCCGGCGGCGCGGTTCTACAACTCGCTCTATGAGATCGACGGCGAGGGGGCGATCCGTGGGGCCGCCGACAAGCTGCATCTCGTGCCCTTCGGCGAGTACCTCCCCTTCCAGGCGCTTCTGGAAAGCTGGGGCGTCAGCCAACTGACGCAGCTGCCCGGCGGCTTCTCGCCGGGCACGAAGCGCCAGATCATGGCATCGGGCGATGCCGGCCCGAGCTTCCTGCCGCTGATCTGCTACGAGGCGATCTTCGCCGACGAAATCGCCGGCGATCTCCAGACGCGCCCGGACTTTCTCCTCAACGTCACCAACGACGCCTGGTACGGGCTGACGCCCGGACCCTACCAGCACCTGCGCCACGCCCAACTGACGGCGGCGAGCTTCGGCCTGCCCCTGGTGCGGGCCGCCAACACCGGCATCTCGGTCGTGACCGACAGCGCCGGCCGCCCCGTGGCGGGGCTCGGCCTCGGCGAAGGGGGTACGCTCGAGGCGCGGCTGCCGCTTGCCGGAGCGACAACCGTCTTCGCCCGGCTCGGCAACGCGCCCTTCGCCGTTCTCTTGGTGGCGACGGCTCTGGTCGCGCTCGTCTGCGCGTTCCGCTCCCGACGAAGCCGCTGAACGCTCCGTTGCTCCTTGCTTTCTTATCCTCTAAACAACGGCCTATAATTCTATCATCTCCAGCCGGGCGGGGGCGTGCCTGCGGGGGACGCCGACCGGGCGTGTGCGGGGCCTGCGAGGGGCGAAGAATGGCGGACGACACCAAGAAGCCGAACCCCGTCGACATCCATGTCGGGGCCAGGGTCCGGTTGCGCCGCACGATGCTGGGAACCAGCCAGGAAAAGCTCGGCGAGGCGCTCGGCGTCACCTTCCAGCAGGTCCAGAAATACGAAAAGGGCACGAATCGCGTCGGCGCCAGCCGCCTCCAGAAGATCGCCGAGGTGCTGGACGTGCCGGTCGCCTTCTTCTTCGAAGGCTACAAGGGCGACGCGCCCGCCCATGGCCACGGCCCCGGGATGCGCGAGGCGGACGCCGAGTTCGTCGAGGACTTCTCCGTTTCGCCAGAAACCCTGCAGCTCAACCGCGCCTTCGCGCGCGTCCAGGATCCGACCGTCCGGCGGCGCATCCTCGATCTCGTGCGCTCGCTGGCCGATGCGGAAGCAGGCGAGGCGTCGTCCAAGACGCGCTGACCCGTCCCTTCGCGATCGCCAGAAAAACCTTGCGCGTCGCAGCACGCTTGCCTTAACCCCCATTCGAAGCCGATCGAAGATCACCGACGAGCGAAAGATCGTACGCGGATGCGCCAGGGCGAATATTTCTTCACCTCCGAAAGCGTTTCGGAAGGTCATCCCGACAAGGTCTGCGATCGGATCTCGGACGAGGTGCTGGATCTTCTCTACCGCGAGGCGAAGAAGGCCGGGCTCGACGGCTGGAACATGCGCGTCGCCTGCGAAACCCTGGCCACGACGAATCGGATCGTGATCGCCGGCGAGGTTCGCTGCTCGCTGGAATCGTCCAAGCTGCGCTCCAAGGTCCGCTCGGCCGCGCGCCGCGCCGTCAAGGCGATCGGCTACGAGCAGGCCGGCTTCCACTGGAAGACCGCCAAGATCGACGTTCTCCTGCACGAGCAGTCCGCCGACATCGCGCAAGGCGTGGATGCCGGCGGCAACGCCAGCGAGGGCGCGGGCGACCAGGGCATCATGTTCGGCTACGCCTGCCGCGAAACGCCCGAGCTGATGCCCGCGCCGATCTTCTACGCCCACAAGATCCTGGAGCGCCTGTCTCAGGCGCGGCGTGCCGGCGAGGGTGGGGCGGGTGTGCTCGGCCCCGACGCCAAGAGCCAGGTGACGGTGCGCTACCGCGACGGCAAGCCGATCTCGATCTCGTCCATCGTCCTGTCGACGCAGCATGTCGACGAGAGCCTCACCTCGGACGACGTGCGCAAGGTCGTCGAGCCCTTCGTGCGTGAGGCGACGAACGGGCTGCCGATCGAGGACGATTGCGTCTGGCACGTCAACCCGACGGGCAAGTTCGTGATCGGCGGGCCTGACGGCGATGCCGGGCTCACGGGCCGCAAGATCATCGTCGACACCTATGGCGGCGCGGCGCCGCACGGAGGCGGCGCGTTCTCCGGCAAGGACCCGACCAAGGTCGACCGCTCGGCCGCCTATGCCGCGCGCTATCTCGCCAAGAACGTCGTGGCGGCGGGGCTGGCCGAGCGCTGCACCATCCAGCTGTCCTACGCGATCGGCGTCGCCGAGCCCGTGTCGGTCTATGTCGACCTGCACGAAACCGGGAGGGTGAACGAGGCGGAGCTGGAAACGGCGCTGCGCGAGCTCATGAACCTGACGCCGCGCGGCATCCGCGAGCATCTGGATCTCGCCAAGCCGATCTACGCCAAGACCTCGGCCTACGGCCATTTCGGCCGCAAGCCCGGCCGCGACGGCTCGTTCTCCTGGGAAAAGACCGACCTCACGCAGAAGCTGAAGGCCCGGCTTGGTCGCTGAACGCCGCTCCAACGCGACGCGCACGCGCGCGCGCGAAAACTTCTTCGGCCGCTCGCGCGGCAAGACCCTGCGCCCGCTTCAGGTCGGCCTCCTGCACGACAGCCTGCCGGCCTTCGCACTGGATCTCGGCGCACCGGCGCCCGCTGACCTATGTGACCTGTTCGCGGCAGACGTCGAAGAGGTTCGGCTGGAGATCGGCTTCGGAGGCGGTGAGCACCTTCATATCGAATCGGGGCGCAACCCGGCCCAAGGCTTCATCGGCGTCGAGCCCTTCGTGAACTCGATGGCCAAGATGATGGTGCTTCTCGGCGAGGATCCGCGCCCCAACCTGCGCCTCTTCGGCGACGACGCGACGCTGCTCCTCGATTGGCTGCCGGATGCATCGCTCGCCGGGATCGACCTGTTCTACCCCGACCCCTGGACGAAGCGGAAACACTGGAAGCGTCGCTTCGTCAACACGCGCACGCTCGCTCGCTTCGCGCGTGTGCTGCGGCCCGGCGGGCGCTTCCGCTTCGCCTCCGACATCGAAACCTATGTCGACTGGACGCTTGGCCACCTGCGCGACCACGAGGCGTTCCGGTGGCTGGCCGAAGGGCCCGCAGACTGGCACACGCCCTACGATGGCTGGCCGGGAACGCGCTACGAGGCGAAGGCGCACCGCGAAGGGCGCAAGGGCGCCTATCTCACCTTCGAGCGGGTCTGAGGGCGCGTTCGGGCGTCGGGCGGTTGCCAAGCGCCGCGGCGCGCTGTATATCGGCATCAAATTCTCGGCGATGCGATCGTGAGAGTGGGTCCTCCCGGTCCCGCTCTTTTTTGTTAAGGGGCCTTCCTTTTTTCGGAAGGTGCCGGAGCGGTCGACGCGGAGGCGGCGGTTCTTGCGAGCCGCCTTCAGGCCATGACCGGAGATTTCGTGACGGACAAGCGCATTATCATCGAGGGAGGGCTGGAAGCCCGCGTCGCCGCTCTTTTGGAGCCGGTGATCGAGCAGCTCGGCTACCGCCTGGTGCGGGTCAAGGTGTCGGCGATGAACGGCACCACGCTGCAGATCATGGCCGAGCGGCCGGACGGATCGATGAGCGTCGAGGACTGCGAGGCGGTGTCGCGCGGGATCTCGCCGGTGTTGGACGTCGAGGATCCGATGGACCGCGCCTATCATCTCGAAGTGTCCTCGCCCGGTATCGATCGCCCGCTGGTGCGCGTCGGCGACTTCCAGGCCTGGGCCGGCCACCTGATGAAGCTCGAGGCCGGCCGCCTCGTGTCCGGGCGCAAGCGCTTTCGTGGCCGGGTGGTGTCGGTGGACGATGCCGGGCTTCGCCTCGAGCGCGACGCGGTGTCCGGCGAGGAGGAAAAGGTCGTCGAGATCCCCTTCGACGCGATCGCCGAAGCGCGGCTGATCCTGACCGACGACCTGATCGCCGCCTCGCTGAAGGCGGATAAGGCGGCACGCAAGGCCAAGGGCCTGCCCCCGCTGGACGACGAGGCGGACGACGCCGATGGAACGGGCGAGCCAACCGCCCATTGAACGAGTGACCGGAGGTTCGAGTGCTCCGATTTCGAGCGTTCGAGCATCCTTTCCCGGAGGGCCGGAGCGCATGGATCGCCCGGCAGCTTTCGACCAGGAGACCGAAACATGGCAGTCAGTGCGAACAGGCTCGAGCTTCTGCAGATCGCGGATGCCGTGGCGCGCGAAAAGTCGATCGACCGCGAGATCGTGATCGCCGCGATGGCCGACGCCATCCAGAAGGCCGCCCGCTCGCGCTACGGCCAGGAAACCAACATCCGCGTCGACATCAACACCAAGACCGGCGAGATGAAGCTCCAGCGGCTTCTGGAAGTGGTCGAGGAGGTCGAGGATCCCGCGACGCAGATCTATCTCGATCTCGCGCGTGATAAGAACCCCGATGCCGAGCCCGGCGACTTCATCGCCGAGCAACTGCCGCCGATGGAGTTCGGCCGCATCGCCGCCCAGTCGGCCAAGCAGGTCATCGTCCAGAAGGTGCGTGAGGCCGAGCGCGACAAGCAGTACGACGAGTTCATCGGCCGCGTCGGCGAGATCGTCAACGGCACGGTGAAGCGCGTCGAATACGGCAACGTCATCGTGGATCTGGGCAAGGGCGAGGGCATCATCCGCCGCGACGAGCAGATCCCGCGCGAGCTCTTCCGCTACGGCGACCGCGTGCGCGCCTTCGTCTACGACGTGCGCCGAGAGCAGCGGGGCCCGCAGATATTCCTGTCCCGCACCCATCCGCAGTTCATGGCGAAGCTCTTCACCATGGAAGTGCCGGAAATCTACGACGGCATCATCGAGATCAAGGCGGTGGCCCGCGATCCGGGCTCGCGCGCCAAGATCGCCGTGATCTCGCGCGATTCGTCCGTCGACCCGGTCGGCGCCTGCGTCGGCATGCGCGGCAGCCGCGTCCAGGCCGTCGTCGGCGAGTTGCAGGGCGAGAAGATCGACATCATTCCCTGGTCGCCGGACGCCGCTTCCTTCCTCGTCAACGCCCTGCAGCCGGCGGAAGTCGCCAAGGTCGTGCTCGACGAGGACGCCGAGCGCATTGAAGTCGTGGTGCCCGATGACCAACTGTCTCTTGCGATCGGGCGTCGCGGACAGAACGTGCGCCTCGCCTCGCAGCTCACCGGTTGGGACATCGACATTCTGACGGAGCAGGAGGAATCCGAGCGCCGCCAGAAGGAGTTCACGGAACGCTCCGCCCTGTTCATGGAAGCACTCAACGTCGACGAGATGGTGGGCCAGCTTCTCGCCTCCGAAGGCTTCGCGAGCGTCGAGGAGGTCGCCTATGTCGATTCCTCCGAAGTCGCGGCCATCGAGGGCTTCGACGAGGACACGGCAGGCGAGATCCAGAACCGCGCCAAGGAGTTCATCGACCGGCGCGAGCAGGAGCTCGACGACAAGCGGGTGGCGCTCGGCGTCGCCGACGAGCTGCGCGAGATCGACGGCCTGACGACGCCGATGCTGGTGGCGCTCGGCGAAGACGGCGTGAAGACGATCGAGGACTTCGCGGGTTGCGCGGCCGACGACCTCGTCGGCTGGACCGAGCGCAAGGACGGCGAGACCAAGCGCTTCACCGGCGCCCTGTCGAGCTTCGAGGTCAGCCGCCAGGATGCCGAGGCGATGATCATGCAGGCCCGCGTCAAGGCCGGTTGGGTCGAGGAAAGCGATCTGGCAGCCGACGAGGAGATCGAGGGCGAGGCGGAAGAGGCCTGATCGAAGGCTCTGGAGAAGGACGGCGAC
Source organism: Aureimonas sp. ME7 (assembly GCF_903970965.1). Lineage (GTDB taxonomy): Bacteria > Pseudomonadota > Alphaproteobacteria > Rhizobiales > Rhizobiaceae > Aureimonas. The sequence continues at coordinate 494,093 of NZ_CAJCKW010000001.1, forward strand.
GGAACGAGATGGCGATCGACGAGGATCAGGAATTGGAGGAGGCAGTGATGAACGGACGCATGTGCATCGTCTCGCGCCGTTCCATGACCCCGGACGCGCTGATCCGTTTCGTAGCGGGGCCGGACGGCCGGGCGGTGCCCGATCTCCGGCGCCGGCTCCCCGGGCGCGGCGCCCATGTGGAAGCGCGTCGCTCGGCGGTGGAACTCGCGGTCAAGCGCCGGCTCTTCGCCCGCGCCTTGAAGCGCGACATCGCCGGGACCGAGTCCTTGGCCGACGAGGTCGAGGCGCTTCTCGTTCGCGCCGCCGGCGGGGCGATCGGGATCGCCCGCAAGGCGGGGCAGATCGTCACGGGCGCCACCAAGGTCGAGGCGGCGATCCGCTCGGGCAAGGCGCTTGGCGTCCTGCACGCCTCCGATGCGGCCCCGGATGGCGTGCGAAAGCTCGACGGCGCCCGGCTCGCCTTTGCGGCCGAGACCGGTGGAAAACCCGTTTCCACCTGCCGGGCCTTGAGCGCCGACGAAATCGGTTTGGCCATGGGCGACCAGAATGTGATACATGCGGCCATCTTGTCCGGCGGCGCCGGATCGGCCCTGATCGAGCGCTTGGAGGCGCTCGAGCGATATCGGGGTTCGACCCCCGACTTCATGGAGACGGAATCCGGCGAGCCGGTCCCGTGACCCGACCATTAAGATCAACCACAGAGCACGGTTGCACAATGCTCTAGGCACAGATAAGGGCGCGAGGAATTTCCCGCGCAGGAAGCGGAAGCGTAAATGAGCGATACGAAATCCGGCGACGACAAGACGCTGAGTGTCACCCCGAAGAAGACCCTGAGCCTGAAGCCGAGCGGCACCGTCGCTCAGTCGACGGTTCGGCAGAACTTCTCGCACGGGCGCACCAAGAACGTCGTCGTGGAGACCAAGAAGCGCAAGTTCACCGTGCCCGGTGAAACGGCGAAGGACGCGCCGGCAGCGGCTGCGGCCCCCGCCGAGCCGGCGGCGCCCGCCCCGGCGCCGGCCGCCGCACCGCGCCCGACCCTGACGCCCGCCCAGCAAGCGGCGCTTCAGCACGCAGCCCGCAACCCGCAGGCGCCCGTGGTGCCCGATCGCGTGCCCACGCCGGCCCCGGTTCCGGCCGAGCCGGTGGCGGAGGCTCCGCCCGTCGCCGAGGCGGCACCGGCCGTCCCGGCCGCCGAGACGCGTGCCGAGCCAGAGGTTGTCGCCGCTCCCGCGCCGGTCGCGGCGGCGGAACCTGCGCCCGTATCCGATCCGACCCCTCCCAAAGCCGAGGCACCGCAGCCTTCCGTGAGCGAAACCGCCACAGCCCAACCCGCAGCCGCAGCGCCGGCCGCTTCCACGCCTGCCGCCCCTGCTGCGGCGCCGGCCGCCCGCGCGTCGCAGCCAGCCGGCGCACCGCGTCCGGCGGCTCCCGCCGCGACCGCTCGTCCCGCCGGCTCGCCCGGCGCCGGGGCTCCGCGTCCCGGCCAGCCGTCGAACCGTCCCGGCTACGCCGGCGCCCAGAGCGGGCGTCCGGGTGGGCCGGCCCAGGCCGGTCGTCCGGGCCAGCCGGGCCGTCCAGGTCAGCCGGGCGGTCGTGACGACCGTCGCGGACCCGCGCAAGCCGCCGCTCCCGGCGCGCGCCAGCCGCGCGGCGCCGTTCTCTCGGACCTGTCGTCCAAGGAAATGGACGCGCGCCGCCGCGCCCTTGAGCTCGCCAAGCAGCGTGAGGTCGAGGACCGCCGCCTGTTCCAGATTGAGGAGGCGCGCCGCGTCGCCGAGGATGAGCGCCGCCGTGCCGAGCGCGAGGAATCCGAGCGCCGCCAGGCCGAGGAAGCCGCGCGTCTCGAGCTCGAGGCCGCCGCTCGCCGCAAGGCCGAGGAGGATGCGGCCCGCCGCGCCGCCAACAAGCCCGTGGCGCGTCCCGGCACGGCCGGTGCCAAGGCCAACGTCATTCCCGGCCCGCCGCCGGTAGACGATGGGCTCGGCCTACGCCCGGCCGGTCGCACCGACCTCACCAAGAAGACGCGTGCCGACGACGAGGACGATCGTCGTCGTCCAGGCGCCGGCCGCGGGCCCGCCCGTGGCCTGGCAGCCGATGCCGCCAAGCCGACGCGCGCTCGCCCCGGCGACGATCGCCGCGGCGCGGGTGGACGCGTGGACGTCGGGCGCGCTCTTTCGGACGAGGATGCACGCGGCCGTTCGCTGTCGTCGATGCGTCGCCGCCAGGAGAAGTTCAAGCGCTCCCAGCAGAACCAGCAGCGTGAAAAGATTGCCCGCGAAGTGATTATTCCCGAAACCATCACGATCCAGGAACTCGCCAACCGCATGTCGGAGCGGGCCGTGGACGTCATCAAGTTCCTGATGGCGCAAGGTCAGATGATGAAGCCGGGCGACGTGATCGACGCCGATCTCGCCGAGATCATCGCCTCCGAGTTCGGCCACACGGTTCGCCGCGTCGCCGAGTCGGACGTCGAAACCGGCATCTTCGACGTCGCCAGCAACCCCGACAAGCTGGTGTCGCGCCCGCCGGTCGTCACCATCATGGGCCATGTCGACCACGGCAAGACTTCGCTCCTCGACGCCATCCGCAAGGCCAACGTCGTGGCCGGGGAAGCCGGCGGCATTACGCAGCATATCGGCGCCTACCAGGTCGAGCAGAACGGTCACAAGATCTCGTTCATCGACACGCCGGGCCACGCCGCCTTCACCGCCATGCGCGCCCGCGGCGCGCAGGCGACCGACATCGCGATCCTCGTGGTCGCGGCCGACGATTCGGTGATGCCGCAGACGATCGAATCGATCAGCCATGCCAAGGCGGCGGGCGTTCCGATCATCGTGGCGATCAACAAGATCGACAAGCCGGGCGCCGACGCGCAAAAGGTCCGCACGGGGCTCCTCCAGCACGAGGTGTTCGTGGAATCTATGGGCGGCGAGGTGCTCGACGTCGAGGTGTCGGCCAAGAACCGCACCAATCTCGACAAGCTGCTCGAAGCCGTCCTGCTGCAGGCCGAGATCCTCGATCTCAAGGCGGATCCCGAGCGGACCGCCGAGGGCGTGGTGATCGAGGCCCAGCTCGACCGGGGCCGCGGCGCGGTCGCGACCGCGCTGGTCCAGGCCGGGACGCTGAAGGTCGGCGACATCGTCGTGGCCGGCGACCAGTGGGGCCGCGTGCGCGCCCTCGTCAACGACCAGGGCAAGCAGCTGAAGGAGGCCGGTCCTTCGACCCCGGTCGAGATCCTCGGCATGCAGGGGACGCCGCTCGCCGGCGACCGCTTCGCCGTGGTCAAGGACGAGGCGCAGGCACGCGAGATCACCGAGTATCGCCAGCGCCTGACCCGCGAGAAGGCGGTGGCCAAGTCCGCCGGCCAGCGTGGCTCGCTCGAGCAGATGATGAGCCAGCTCCAGTCGAGCGGCCTCAAGACCTTCCCGCTGCTCATCAAGGGCGACGTGCAGGGTTCGGTCGAGGCGATCGGCACGGCGCTGGACAAGCTCGGCACCGACGAGGTGCAGGCGCGGATCGTCCATTCGGGCGCGGGCGCGATCACCGAGTCCGACGTCCAACTGGCCGCCACCTCGAACGCCGCCATCATCGGCTTCAACGTGCGTGCCAATGCGCAGGCCCGCCAGCTCGCCGAGCGCGAGGGGATCGAGATCCGCTACTACAACATCATCTACGACCTCGTGGATGACGTGAAGCAGGCGATGTCGGGCCTCCTGTCGCCGGAGCGCCGCGAGACGTTCCTCGGCAATGCCGAGATCCTGGAGGTGTTCCACATCACCAAGGTCGGCAAGGTCGCGGGTTGCCGCGTCACGGAAGGCAAGGTCGAACGCGGGGCCGGCGTGCGCCTCATCCGCGAGGGCGTCGTCATCCACGAAGGCACGCTCAAGACCCTCAAGCGCTTCAAGGACGAAGTGGCCGAGGTTCCGGGCGGCCAGGAATGCGGCATGGCCTTCCAGAACTACGACGACATCCGTCAGGGCGACGTCATCGAGTGCTTCCGCGTGGAGCACATCGCCCGCACGCTGTAAGGGCAACGGCAGGGAGCGTCCGACAAGGGCGCTCCCGTCGCCGGGCTGTGCATGGCCGCGCCGCCGCTTCCCGATCCTTTCCGACTCGGTGTCGACGACATCGCAGCCTGGGTGAACGCCCGGGGCCTCAGGCGGCGCTTCGGCCAACCGCCCGATTGGCTGTGGTACGGGCTGGGAGCGGCGAACCTCGCGCTTGGCGCCTATGCCTGTTTCGGGCTGGGGGTTCGGCAGGGCGTCCTGAGCTGGTTGCCGTTCGCGGTCGGCGCGTTCGCCATGGCGGCGCCGGCGATGAACCAAGGCTATTGCTGGTTGGTTCTTCGTCGCAACCCTGGGCGGGGCCACGATATCGGGATCGGCTGGGGCGAGGCGGCCCTCGAGTTCCGCTACGGCGGGGTCGAGGACGACTTACCCTACGCACAGATCGTGCGCGTCGACGAGCGGCCGGAGCATATCCTGCTTTGGCTGGACACGTGGCGCGCCGTCATCGTGCCCAAACGCGCTTTTGCGAGCGGACGCGATGCCGACCGTTTCGCGGAAGCCTTGCGGGACGAGGTGTCCGGCACGCGGCCTGGCGGTTCCTGAGAGCCGGCGGGATCGCAATCATCGATCCTGCGTTCGGCTTCCAAATCCGAGCGCGGGAGGCAGGCTCGCTCGGGCGAACATGGGTTCGCCGAACGGGTCTTTCGCCTTTTTCCTTGCGCATCGTTCGCACGCGGGGGCTGGCTTTCAGCTCTCGTTCGAACATGCTCCAGGGCGCCTTATCGGCCGGGAACAAGACATGAAGAAGAATCACGGGCGCGCCGCCGGCCCTTCGCAGCGGCAGCTTTCCGTCGGCGAGAAGGTCCGCCACGCGCTGACCGAGATCCTGCAACGCGGCGAGATCACCGATCCGCTCCTGGAGCGCTCGGTGGTGACCGTCACGGAAGTGCGCATGAGCCCCGACCTGAAGCTCGCCACCGCCTATGTGACGGTCTTGGGCCAGGAAGAGCTCGACCCTTACGTGAAGGCTCTCAACGCCCATACCAAGTTTCTGCGCGGTCGGCTGACGCCGTCGCTGCGCCAGATGAAGTACATGCCGGAGGTTCGCTTCCGGGAAGACGACAGCTTCGAGAACTTCGCCCGGATCGACGCGCTCCTGCGCTCGCCCGAGGTGCAGCGCGATCTCGACGCCGAGGACACGAACGAGGACGACAGGTAATGGCACGTCGCGGCAAGAAGCCGAAGGGACGCCCGATTTCCGGCTGGGTGATTTTCGACAAGCCGAAGGGCATGGGATCGACGGACGCCGTGTCCAAGATCAAGTGGCTCTTCTTCGCCCAGAAGGCGGGACACGCGGGGACCTTGGACCCACTGGCATCCGGCATGCTGCCGATCGCGCTCGGCGATGCCACCAAGACCGTTCCCTTCGTGATGGACGGGCAGAAGACCTATCGCTTCACCGTCTCGTGGGGCGCGGAAACCACGACCGACGACACGGAAGGGCCGGTCGTCAACGCCTCCGACCGTCGCCCGGCGCGGGACGAGATCGAGGCGCTTCTGCCGAACTATACCGGTGAGATCAGCCAAGTGCCGCCGGCCTTCTCGGCGATCAAGATCGAGGGCGAGCGCGCCTATGATCTGGCGCGCGCCGGCGAAACGGTGGAGATCGCCGCGCGCACGGTAACGGTCCACAAGCTCGTTATCGTCGACATGCCGGACGCGTCCACCACGACCTTCGAGGCGGAATGCGGCAAAGGCACCTATGTGCGCGCCATCGCCCGCGATCTCGGGCGCGACCTCGGCTGCTTCGGCCACATCACCGAGCTTCGCCGGGTGCGCGTCGGCGCCTTCGACGAGGACGATCTCGTCACCCTCGACGATCTGATGGACGCCGCCGAGGAAGGGCTGGAAGAGCTCGACGAGGCGGCGATCGAAGCCGGCTCGCGCCCGCGCGTCACCGACTTCACCGCGCTCGACGAGGTGGTGCTGGATGCTGCGACCGCGCTCAGCGACCTCTACGAGGTGACGCTGACCGACGACCAGGCGGGGCGCGTCCTGTCGGGCAACCCGGTGCTCCTGCGCGGGCGCGACGCGCCGGCCTTCTGCGACGAGGCCTATGCCACCGGTCACGGTCGATTGGTGGCGATCGGCTCAATCGACCAGGGCGCGTTCCATCCCAAGCGCGTCTTCGGCGGGAGGGGCTGAGGCCGATCAGCCGCCGAGCTTCGATAGAACGAAGGCGGCGAGAAATCCGGCCACGGTGACGAGGCCGGCAAAATCGTGCGTGTCGGCGAAGGCTTCCGGGATCATCGTATCGACGATCATCGCGAGGATCGCGCCGGCCGCCACGGCATTCACGGCGGCCAGAAGGTCCGGCGCGGCCTGGCTAAGCGCGAGGTTGCCGAGAAGCGCGGCGAGGCCCGACAGCGCCGCAATGCCGATCCAGACGCCGAAGACGTAAGATCCCGAGCGCCCGGCGCGGCGCATTCCCGCCGAACTCGACAGGCCTTCGGGCACGTTGGACAGGAACACGGCGGCGACCGTCGGCACGCTGACCCCCGCGCCGCCGACGAGGCTGACGCCGATCACGATCGATTCCGGGATGCCGTCGAGAAGCGCGCCGACGGCGATCGCCAGCCCCGAGCCGTCCTCGCCGGATTGGCTTTCACCGTCCTCGTGCCCTGAGCGCTTGCGATGGCGCGCGCCCCGCCGCGAGATCGCGACATTGGCGAGCGTGTAGACGACGGCGCCGCCGAGGAAACCGGCGGCGGTGGAATCGAACCCGCCCTGGCGATAGGCCTCGTCCATCAATTCGAAGGCGACGGCCGAGATCAGGACGCCGGCGCCGATCGCCATCACCACGGCGACGATGCGACGGGGGAGCGGCGCGAACCAGCCGACGGCCGCGCCCAGCACCAGCGCCGAGCCGCCGAGAAGGCCCCAAAGGCCGGCCTGCACGAAAAGTGGCATCGATCGGCTCCCGGAAAGGCCGCATCCGCGCTGCGCGCGCGAGATCGGCAGGCAGGCTGGTGTTTTCCCGCGATCCGGCCTATATCGAGCCCGCGCGAGCCCTTTCCAGGGCTTCTCGCCGTTTCATGGCCCTGGCTGGACGACATCCCGGCTCGGGCGGCCCAACCCTCCAGATTTTCTCAAGAAAGGGATCTTCGATGTCGATCACGCCCGAGCGCAAGGCCGAGCTTCTGAAGGAATACGCGACCAAGGAAGGCGACACCGGTTCGCCCGAAGTGCAGGTCGCCCTTCTGTCGGAGCGCATCGCCAACCTGACCGAACACTTCAAGGGCCACAAGAAGGACAACCACTCCCGTCGTGGTCTCCTGAAGATGGTCTCGCAGCGTCGCCGCCTTCTGGACTACCTGAAGGACCGCGAAGAGGACCGCTACACCGCTCTGATCGGCCGTCTCGGCCTGCGCCGCTAACACCTGAATTTCGGCGCGGCGCTCGGGTTTCCCCAAGCGCCGCGCCAGACTTCCCGTCCGCTCGCCAGAGCGGACCCCTGTCCTGACCGGTGCGCTTTTCGCGAGCGCCCGCGTCCGACGAGCCGCCAGCGCTCATGGGGCAGGATTGCCGGATGCTTCCCGGCATGATCCGAGGGCTCGGGCCCCCGGACCCTATCGTGCCCGAGACTTCGAGGGTCTGCCTCGCCAAGTCTCGCCGGAAGCCTCCCGCCGTCTTGCCCATGCGCGTTTCGAATTGGAACGGCCGCGATCGATCGCGGCCCCGAAGACATGAGGCAAACCGCATGTTCAATACCCACAAGGTCGAGATCGAATGGGCCGGCCGCACGCTGACCCTGGAAACCGGCAAGATCGCGCGCCAGGCCGACGGCGCGGTGCTGGCGACCTATGGCGAAACCGCCGTGCTCGCCACCGTCGTCTCCGCCAAGGCGCCCAAGCCCGGCTTCGACTTCTTCCCGCTCACCGTGAACTATCAGGAAAAGGCGTTCGCGGCCGGCAAGATCCCGGGCGGCTACTTCAAGCGCGAAGGACGCCCGAGCGAAAAGGAAACCCTGGTTTCCCGCCTGATCGACCGTCCGATCCGTCCGCTCTTCGCGGAAGGCTACAAGAACGATACGCAGGTGGTCGTCACCGTTCTCCAGCATGACCTGGAAAACGATCCCGACGTTCTGGCCATGGTCGCCGCTTCCGCCGCCCTGACGCTTTCGGGCGTGCCCTTCATGGGTCCGATCGGCGGCGCGCGCGTCGGCTACATCAACGGCGAATACAAGCTCAACCCGCATGTCGACGAGATCGCCGAGTCGAAGCTCGACCTCGTGGTCGCGGGCACCGAGGACGCCGTCCTCATGGTGGAATCGGAAGCGCACGAGCTGGACGAAGCCACGATGCTGGGCGCCGTGATGTTCGGCCACAAGGGCTTCCAGCCGGTGATCGAGGCGATCGTCAAGCTCGCCGAGCACGCCGCCAAGGAGCCGCGCGACCACGCCGTTCCCGACCATTCCGCTCTCGAGACCGAGATGCTGGGCATCGCGGAAGGTGAGCTGCGCGACGCCTACAAGAACACCGACAAGCAGGCGCGCTACGCCGCCGTCGACGCGGTGAAGGCCAAGGTCAACGCCCATTTCCTGCCGGCGGAGGGCGAAGCCCGCTTCTCCAAGGAGGAGGTCGGCACGGTGTTCAAGGACCTCCAGGCCAAGATCGTGCGCTGGAACATCCTCGACACCAAGAGCCGCATCGACGGCCGCGACCTGTCGACCGTTCGCCCGATCGTCTCGGAAGCCGGCATCCTGCCGCGCACGCACGGCTCGGCGCTGTTCACGCGCGGCGAAACGCAGGCGCTGGTGGTGGCCACGCTCGGCACCGGCGAGGACGAGCAGTATGTCGATAGCTTGACGGGCACCTACAAGGAGACCTTCCTCCTTCACTACAACTTCCCGCCCTACTCGGTCGGTGAAACGGGCCGCATGGGCTCGCCGGGCCGCCGCGAGATCGGCCATGGCAAGCTCGCATGGCGCGCCATCCGCCCGATGCTGCCCGCCAAGGAAGCCTTCCCCTACACGATCCGCGCGGTCTCGGAAGTCACCGAATCGAACGGCTCGTCGTCGATGGCGACCGTCTGCGGCACCTCGCTGGCGCTCATGGACGCCGGCGTTCCGCTCCAGCGCCCGGTGGCGGGCATCGCCATGGGCCTGATCCTGGAAGGCGAGCGCTTCGCGGTTCTGTCCGATATCCTCGGCGACGAGGATCACCTCGGCGACATGGACTTCAAGGTGGCCGGCACGGATCGGGGCATCACCTCGCTTCAGATGGACATCAAGATCCAGGGCATCACCGAGGAGATCATGCGCATCGCCCTCGAGCAGGCCAAGGGCGGGCGCGAGCACATCCTGACCGAGATGAACAAGGCGCTGGGTTCGGCCCGCGCCGAACTCGGCGAGTTCGCGCCGCGCATCGAGGTCATGCAGATCCCGACCGACAAGATCCGCGACGTGATCGGCTCGGGCGGCAAGGTGATCCGCGAGATCGTCGAGAAGACCGGCGCCAAGATCAACATCGAGGACGACGGCACGGTGAAGATCGCCTCTTCGTCCGGCAAGGAGATCGAGGCGGCCAAGAAGTGGATCCACTCCATCGTGGCCGAGCCGGAAGTCGGCGAGATCTACGAGGGCACGGTGGTGAAGTGCGTCGAGTTCGGCGCCTTCGTGAACTTCTTCGGCTCGCGCGACGGCCTCGTGCACATCAGCCAGCTGACCAGCGAGCGCGTCGCCAAGACGCAGGACGTGGTCAAGGAAGGCCAGAAGGTCTGGGTCAAGCTGATGGGCTTCGACGAGCGCGGCAAGGTGCGCCTGTCGATGAAGGTCGTCGATCAGGCGACCGGCGAAGAGATCAAGAAGGCCAAGGAAGACGCGGCCGAGTAAGCGGCGACGCTTCGCAAATCATGAAAGGGGCGGGCCGGAAACGGTCCGCCCTTTTTTCGTCGGCGTCATCGACGCTCGATAAGACCTGTGGCATCGCCCGCCCCGAAGCGGCCGTGGAATGGCCGCCGGAACGTGACAAACTCCCCGCAGGCGTCGAATCGGACGCCGACATGGGGGGACCTCGCGAATGACCACACTTCTGACCCGGCGCGGCTTCGCGGCCCTGTCACTGGCGCTCGTAGCTGGCCTGCCTGCTCGGTCGGCCTTTGCGGCCTTCGATGGACTGGAGGCGCTGTTCGCCGAGATCGAGCGCGAGATCGGCGGTCGCCTCGGGGCCTATGTCCGCGACACGGGAACGGGGGCGAGCGCTTCGCACCGGCCGGACGAGCGCTTTCCCTTGAACAGCACGTTCAAGGCCCTGGCGGCCGGTGCCGTTCTGGCGCGCGTCGACAAGGGCGAGGAGGACCTCGACCGCCTCGTGGCGTACGAGGCTAGCGATCTCGTGACTTATTCACCGGTGACCGAGAAGCACGCGGGCAAGGGGATGACCCTTGCTGCCTTGTGCGAGGCGACGGTCACGCTCAGCGACAACACGGCCGGCAACCTGGTGCTCCGCAGCCTCGGCGGGCCGGAAGGGCTGACGCGCTACCTCGGCTCGATCGGCGACGGGGTGACGCGCCTCGACCGCTGGGAAACCGAGCTGAACGAAGGGCGGCCGGGGGACGAGCGCGACACGACCTCCCCGCGGGCGGCCGCCGCCACGCTGGAGCGTCTGCTATTGGGCGGCGCTCTTTCCGCACGCTCGGCCGAACAACTCGGCGCATGGCTGCGATATGCCAAGACCGGGGACGCCAAGCTGCGCGCGGGCGTGCCCAAAAGCTGGGCCGTCGGCGACAAGACGGGAAGCGGTGGCAACGGCTCGGCCAACATCCTCGCGGTCCTGTACCCGCCCGGCGGCAGGCCGATCGTGGTGGCGCTCTACTTCACGGGAAGCCAGGCGCCGATGGATGCCAAGAACGAGGCGATGAAGCGGATCGCGCAGACGATCGCCACCACCTGACGAGGCCTAAGGAAAAGCCCCGGCGGCGGGTGGGCCGGCCGGGGCTCGGGTGTTCGAACCAAGGGTTCAGGCGACCGTCAGGCCGACCTCGACATTGCCGCGCGTCGCGTTGGAATAGGGGCAGACCTCGTGGGCGGTGTCGACGAGCTTCCTGGCGTCTTCCTTCGACAGGCCGGGCAGCGTGATCGTCAGGTCCGCTGTGATGCCGTAGCCGCCTTCCGAGCGCGGGCCGAAGCCGATCTCGGCATCGACGGTGGCGTCCGCCGGCACCTTGAAGCCGACCTTGGCCGAAACCGCCCGCATGGCGCCGAGGAAGCAGGCGGAATAGCCGGCGGCGAAGAGCTTCTCCGGATTGGCGCCGGTGCCCCCTGGACCGCCCATCTCCTTGGGCACCACCAGATCGAGGTCGATCGTGCCGTCCTCCGATCGGGTGTGGCCGTCGCGGCCGCCGCCGGATGCGGTGGCACGGGTCTTGTAGATGACGTTGACGGGCATCGGATGCTCCTGATCCATGCGAAGTTTATCGCGATAAATATCTTTTAGACCGAGATCGTTTCGCTGTCCAGCGGAATGTTATCGTGATAAGAATTTTCGCGTTCGGACTGGAGAATGCGATGGGCCAGAATAGCCGTCCCCTGCCGCTCGACGACCACCTTTGCTTCGCGCTCTACGGCGCGTCGATGGCGATCGGGCGGCTCTACAAGCCGATCCTCGACGAATGGGGGATCACCTATCCGCAATATCTCGTGCTCGCCTCGCTCTGGGAGCGGGACGACCGGCTGATCGGCGAACTCGCCGAGCGGCTGGCGCTGGAGCCGAGCACGATCACGCCGCTGGTGACGCGGCTGGAGGGAGCGGGTCTGGTGCGGCGCGAGCGCGACCCAACCAACGGGCGACAGGTGATCGTGCATCTGACGCGGGAGGGCCAAGCGCTCTCAGTCAAGGCCGCGTGCCTCGGTGCCGCGCTGATGGAGGCGGCCGGCATCGACCCGGCGCGGCTTTCCGCCATGAGGGCGGAGGCGCGGGCCCTGCGCGATGCGATCGCCGCGCATGGGGACGCGGACGCGCGCAAGGGCGCGTCCGCGAAGGGGTGAGGCTGAACTCAGGGCGCCGGGTTGCCGAAGCGCTGGTGGAGCGCGTCCACCTGTTCCTGCATTTCCGCCGTCCAGGCGACGTCCTCGGCGGCGAGGCACGCGTCGAGCTGGTCCAGCGTGGTTGCGCCGATGATCGAGGCGGTCACGAAGGGCTGGGCGAGGATGAAGGCGTTGGCGAAGGTCGCGGGATCGAGGCCGAACTCGGCGGCGAGCGAAACATAGGCGTCCACCGCCTCGGCCGTGCCGGGCTTCTCGTAGCGCTGGAGGCGGTCGAAGAGCTGCTTGCGCGAGCCGGCCGGCAGGGCGCCGCCGGCATATTTGCCCGTGAGATAGCCTTGCGCGAGCGGCGAATAGGCGAGAAGCCCGACATCCTCCCGCAGCGCGATCTCGGCGAGCGCCGTTTCGAACGTGCGGTTCAGGAGGTTGTAGGCGTTCTGGATGGAGGCCACGCGCGGCGCCCGACCCGCTTCCGCCTCGCCGATCCAGCGCATCGTGCCCCAGGCGCTTTCGTTGGAAAGGCCGAAATGGCCGATCTTGCCCTCCGCGACGAGCGCGGAAAACACTTCCGCCGTTTCCGAGATCGCCACCTCGTCCGCGACCGGCTCCGGCGTCTGCCAGCGCGTCGGCACCGAGCCGAAGCCGGCCGTCGGCCGGTCCGGCCAGTGGATCTGGTAGAGGTCGATATGGTCGGTCCCCAAGCGCTTCAGAGACTTCTCGACCGCCTCGCGCACGTTGCGGGCGTCGAGGCGCGGCTCCGATCCGTCGTCGCGGAACCAGGTGCTCTGCGAGCGGCCGACGACCTTGGTGGCGATCACCAGCTTGTCGCGGTTGCCTCGCGCTTGCAGCCACGAGCCGATGAACGTTTCCGTGCGCCCCTGCGTCTCGGCCTTCGGCGGGATTGGGTAGAGTTCGGCCGTGTCGATGAAGTTCACGCCGCGATCCACCGCGCGGTCGAGCTGGGCATGCGCTTCGCCTTCGGTGTTCTGTTCGCCGAAGGTCATGGTGCCGAGGCAGATCCGGCTGACGCGAAGCGACGTGCGGCCGAGAGGACGTTGCTGCATGGAAGAACTCGTCTGGGGATGAGAGAATGGAAGGCTTCCTGCCTTTTATCCGCCGAACGGTGCTGCCGCAATGCAGCACGGCTTCGCTTGGGGCCTTCGGTTTCGCATGGGTTTCCGCTCCTTGCTTCTCGCATCGCCGGCCCGCGACAGCCTGGGTCGGCTTTTCTAGGAAATGCGCTAGATCGAGGCGCATGCCTGCCAAGCCGCCGGAGTTCCCATGCGACTGATCCTCGTGCCCGCCTTTGCCTGCGACGGCGACCTCTACGCGCCGCTCGTGCCGCTGCTGCGCCCCGACTTCGACTGCATGACCGTGGTACCGGCCGAGCCTGATCTGGCGGCCTGCGCGCGGCTCGTTCTCGACGTGGCGGAGGGCCGGCCGGCGATCGTGGCGGGCACCTCGTTCGGCGGGCATGTGGCGCGCGAGGCCGCGCTGCTCGACCCGAGGCTTGTGGCGGGCCTCGTGGTGATGGGGGCGGGCGCGGGCGCGCCGGCCAGTCGCGAGCCGTTCGACCGTCGCCGTGCGGCGATCGAGGACGACGGCGGCGCTTCGATGCTGGAGGAGATGGCGCGCGCGATCGTGTTCGAGCCGGAAGGGCGGGGGCAGGAGGCCGCCGACGCCTTCCGCGCCATGGCCGCCCGCGCCCCGCTCGATCGTCTCCTGGCACAGAACGAGGCGCTGATGAACCGCACCGACCGTATGGAGGCCCTGGCCCGGATCGAGGCACCGGCGCTGCTTCTCTGGGGCGATGAGGATTCTTTTTCGCCGCCCGAAGCCGGGCGCGCCATGGCGGGTGCCATGCCGAACGCCGAGTTCTTAAGTCTCGAGGACTGCGGCCATCTGCCGAGCCTGGAGGCGCCGATGCGCGTGGCCGCCGCCATCCGCGCACGCTTCGCCGGATAGGGCGCCGTGTTTGACCTGATCGTGTTCGACTGCGACGGCGTTCTGGTGGATTCCGAGGTTCTAGCCGGCGAGGCGCTGCGCGCGCTCTACCGCGCGGAGGGGACGGACGTATCGGCCGAGCTCTACGCCTCGATCGTCGGCATGAAGACGGCGGATGCGCTGGACGCGATCGAGCGGTCCACCGGCGGGCGCCTTCCCCCGGAGCGCCATGCCGAGCTTTGGCCGGCCACCCGCGCTCTGTTCGCCGAGCGTCTCCAGGCGATGGCAGACGTCACCGAGCTTCTCCGGCGCTCCGCGGCGCCGCGCTGCGTCGCATCCTCGTCGAGCCCGGAGCGTATCCGGTTCAGCCTGGGTGCGACGGGCCTGATCGAGTTCTTCGAGCGCGATCGCCTGTTTTCGGGATACGAGGTCGAGCACGGCAAGCCGGCGCCCGACCTGTTCCTGCTGGCCGCCGGGCGCTGCGGGGTGGAGCCCGAGCGTTGTCTGGTGATCGAGGACACGCGCTACGGCATCATGGGTGCCAAGGCCGCCGGGATGACCGCCTTCGGCTTCACGGGCGGCAGCCACCATACGCCATCGGGCGCGGACACTCTTCGGGAGGCCGGCGCCGATTGGGTGGCGACGAGCATGGAAGAACTCGCCGCGCGCCTTGGGATCTGAAGCGTCAGCCGGCAGCGGCCGGCTCGACCTCGGTCTCGATCTCGGCGCGCCGTTCCTGCGCCTTCAACTCGTCGAGCGCTGGCATCGACATGATGTTGTAGCCGGCATCGACGTAGTGCACCTCGCCCGTCACGCCCTTGGACAGGTCGGACAGGAGATAGAGCGTCGAGTTGCCGACCTCCTCGTGCGTGACGTTGCGGCGCATGGGCGCGTTGCGGCGCTGGTAGTTCAGCATCAGGCGCGCGTCCGACACGCCGGCACCCGCCAGCGTGCGCAAGGGGCCGGCCGACACCGCGTTGACGCGGATGTCGCGCGGGCCGAAGTCGGCCGCGAGATAGCGCACCGAGGCTTCCAGCGCCGCCTTGGCGACGCCCATCACGTTGTAGTTCGGCATGACGCGCGTCGAGCCCCCATAGGTCAGCGTCACCATGGAGCCGCCATTGTTCATGATGGCGGCGGCGCGCTTGGCCACTTCCGTGAAGGAGAAGCACGAGATCACCATGGTGCGGGTGAAGTTCTCGCGCGTCGTGTCGGCGTAGAGGCCCTTGAGCTCGTTCTTGTCGGAAAAGCCGATCGCGTGGATCACGAAGTCGATCGTGCCCCAGCGCTCCTTCAGCGCCCCGAAGACGGCATCCACCGAGGCGATGTCCTCGACGTCGCAATCGAGGAGGAAGTCGGAGCCGATCTCGGCGGCGAGCGGGCGCAGGCGTTTGCCGAAGGCCTCGCCCTGGTAGCTGAACGCGATCTCCGCGCCTTGCGCCGCCAAGGCCTTCGCCGCACCCCAGGCGATGGAGTTGTGGTTGGCGACGCCCATCACGAGGCCGCGCTTGCCCTTCATCAGGTCGCCCATGCCTCAGTCCTCATAGCGCTGGAACACCAGCGTCGCGTTGGTGCCGCCGAAGCCGAACGAGTTCGACATCACCCGGCGGATGTCGTTCGTGTCCAGCCGCTGGCGCAGGATCGGCAGGCCTTCGAACTCGGGATCGAGGTTCTCGATATGGGCGCTCTTGGTCAGAAAGCCGTTCTGCATCATCAGGAGCGAGTAGATCGCCTCCTGGACGCCCGCCGCGCCCTGGCTGTGGCCGGTCAGCGACTTGGTGGA
Source organism: Aureimonas sp. ME7 (assembly GCF_903970965.1). Classification (GTDB taxonomy): domain Bacteria; phylum Pseudomonadota; class Alphaproteobacteria; order Rhizobiales; family Rhizobiaceae; genus Aureimonas. Next base: position 509,871 of record NZ_CAJCKW010000001.1, read on the forward strand.
GGAGATGTGGGGCGCGGCTTCTGCGAAGACCTCGCGCACCGCCGCCATTTCCTTGGAATCGCCGACGCCCGTCGCCGTGCCGTGGGTGTTGACGTAGTCGATGGAGCCCGAAACGGTCTTCATCGCCTGGCGCATGCAGCGCACCGCGCCCTCGCCGGACGGGGCCACCATGTCGTGCCCGTCCGAGGTCGCGCCGTAGCCGACGAGCTCGGCGAGGATCGTGGCGCCGCGCGCTTTTGCGTGTTCCAGCTCTTCGAGGACGACGACGCCGGCCCCGCCCGAGATCACGAACCCGTCGCGGTCCCGGTCATAGGCGCGGCTCGCGGTCGCGGGCGTGTCGTTGTGCTTGGAGCTCATCGCGCCCATGGCGTCGAAGAGATCGGCCATGGTCCAGTCGAGACCCTCGTGGCCGCCGGCGAACATCACGTCCTGCTTGCCCCACTGGATCTGCTCGGCGGCGTTGCCGATGCAGTGGGCCGAGGTCGAGCAGGCGGACGAGATCGAGTAGTTGACGCCGTGGATCTTGAACCAGGTGGCGAGCGTCGCCGAGGCCGAGGAGGACATCGCCTTCGGCACGGCGAAGGGGCCGATGCGCTTGGGGCTGCCGTTCTTCAGCGTCGTTTCGGCCGCCTCGAAGATCGTGCGGGTGGAGGGGCCGCCCGAGCCCATGATGATGCCGGTGCGCTCGTTGCCCGCGACGTCCTTGTCTTCGAGGCCCGAGGAGCGGATCGCTTCCAGCATGGCGACGTGGTTCCACGCCGCGCCTTCCGACAGGAAGCGGAGCGCCCGCCGGTCGACGAGATCAGTGGCGTCCACCGTCGGCCGGCCCCAGACCCGGGAGCGAAACCCGTGCTCGGCGAAATCGTCCGAGAAGGTGATGCCGGAGCGCGCTTCGCGCAGCGATTGCGTGACCTCGGATGCGTCATTGCCGATCGAGGACACGACACCGAGACCGGTGACGACGACACGTCTCATGGGATTCTCCTTCCGAGCGGGGAGGGGCCGAGCGGTACGGGAAAGGGCAAGCGCGGCGATCAGCCCGCCGCCTCGTCCCCGAACAGGCCGACGCGCAGGTCGCTGGCACGATAGATCACTTCGCCGTCGGCCTTCATCCAGCCTTGCGCGATGCCGAGCTTGAGCTTGGAGCGCATGACGCGGCGGAAATCCACGCCGTATTCGATCAGCTTGACCTTCGGCGTCACCTGACCGGTGAACTTGACCTCGCCGACGCCGAGCGCACGGCCGCGCCCCGGCTCGCCGAGCCAGCCGAGATAGAAGCCGGTCAGCTGCCACAGGGCGTCGAGGCCGAGACACCCCGGCATCACCGGATCGCCCTGGAAATGGCAGGCGAAGAACCACAGGTCCGGCGTCACGTCGAACTCGGCGCGGATCGAGCCCTTGCCGAACTCGCCGCCGTCCGTGGTCACTTCGGTGATGCGGTCGAACATCAGCATGGGCGGAAGCGGAAGCTGCGCGTTGCCCGCGCCAAACAGTTCGCCCCGGCCGCAGGCCAGAAGGTCGTCCTTGCCGAAATGGGTCTTCACCGTGTCCATCAAACCGCCCGGTTGCGGAACGAAGCGCCGATGGCCCGTTCCCGTTCCTGTAATATCTGTCGCGGGCAAGGCCCTTACCACGCGAGCGCCCGAGGGCAAATGCGTTAACTGATCGGAAGGGCTCCCGGTTTCGTGCCGGATCCGGGTCCACGTTTCCCTGGAGGTCCCCATGCTCGTCCGCGCTTTGATCGGCATTCTCGCCGCGATCCTCGGCCATTCCGTGGCGCTGGCGCAGGAATGGCGAGGGGCGGGTTCGAAAGAATCCGCGCGCGCCTTCTATGTGCAGAGCGGCCGGCCGGCCGGCATCCAGTTCGAATGCGTGGATGCCTCGCGCGTGCGAACCGTGGTGGCCGGCAACGGCGCGCGGTTCTCGTCCGACCGCGAAGCGACGCTGGTCCTGTCCGTGGACGGAACGGCGCGCGTGTCGAGCGTGCGGGCCGAGGACGAGCCAGGGGGAGGGGGCTCGCGCTTCGTGCGCATCGACCGGGGAGCCGATCTCGCCGCCTTCGTCGCCAGCCTGAAGCGCGGGCACAAGCTCGAGGTTTCCAGCCCCGCCGGGTCGATGCGCCTGTCGCTCGCCGGCTCCTCGCGCGCCCTTTCGACGTTGGAAGCGGGCTGTCTCAAACGGTGAGGGGCCAAAGCGAATTGTTCGGGGTCGGAAATCCGACTATATGGATAGTGGTGTGTAGGCCTTGCGGCGGGAAGCGTCGTTCGGCTAAAGGTGAATAGTAGAGTCAAGTTTCAAACGGCGAACCAATCATGGACAACCGGGCCAAGACCCCGATCTCGGAAATGCGCGCCGGCGGCCGGCATCCGTCCTACTGCGTGTTCGAGCGCCTGCGCGCCTCGGGACTGCGCCCGACGCGTCAGCGCGTGGCCCTGTGCAACCTGATCTTCGGGGCCGGCGACCGCCACCTGTCGGCCGAGGAACTGCACGAGGAAGCGCACAAGGCCGGCGAGCCCGTGTCGCTCGCCACCGTCTACAACACGCTCCACCAGTTCACCGACGCGGGCCTCGTGCGGCCGATCTCGGGCGAGGGGCAGCGGACCTATTTCGACACCAACACGTCCGACCACCATCACTTCTTCGTGGAATCGGACAACACGATGATCGACATCCCGGACGGGACGATCACGGTCGACAACCTGCCCGAGCCTCCGGAGGGCATGGAGATCGTCAACATCGACGTGGTGGTGCGCCTGCGCCGCAAGGCGGACGCCAAGACCCTGAGCTGAGCCGGCTCCCGTTTCGAACGAGCCGTGAAATGCGAGAAGGCCGGCGATCCTTGGGAGGGTCGCCGGCCTTCTCGATTCGAGGCGGGGGGACGAGGCGCCTCGGAAGGGAATGGGAGCGCTAGAAGCGCTCGTCGGGGTAGACGCCCCAGATTTCGTTCTGCGACACGAAGCCCTTGCGGTTCGAGACTTCCACCTCGCACCAGCCGAAGGAGCACTCGCGCACCTTGGTGACGACGCCGGGCTCCATTTCCGCGATCACGGTCGCGTCCGAGGCGGCGGAGCGGTGCATGGCGATCGTCGCCTGCGCCTTGCCCTTCAGCCAGGGGGCGGCGAGCGCCGTGCGCTCGCCCGACAGGAGCGAGTGGTAGACCCAGCCTTCCGTGCCCTCCGCGTCGCGGATGCGGCGCCACAGGTCGTATTCCTGAATCACCTCCACCGGCAGGCCGGGCTTCAGGTAGAGCCAGGACACGGCATAGTCCTTGCCGGGGCCGACGCGCAGGTTCACCCGCGCCGATTTCAAGGACACGAAGCGCGGCAGCGGCAGCTTGCGCTGCATCTCCGCATCGACACCCTCTTCCGCGGCCGGCGCGGTGCTGGCCGGCGGCGTCGCGGCCGCGGCCGGAGACTGGGCATGCGCCGTGCCGGAAAAGAGCGAAGCCGCAGCAATGAGGCCGATGACAAGACGTTTGGGGAGCGGGGTGCGGGACACGGGGGCGACAGTCTCCGGAAACGGGCATGCGGGGATGCGGGACACAGCCGACCGAAGGGTGGTTACCGGCGCGTTCCCGATCTGCCCATCATCGCGGATCGAGGTTAACAACCCCTTGCCCGCGCTCGCTCTTTCCGTTGCCCGGCGGGCCCGTCAGCCGGTGGGGGCGAGCGCGGGAAGGGGGGCGCTCCGGGCGCGCCCCGACATGGTCGAAAGCGAGCCGCGCCAGCGCTCGCTCTCGTATCGCTCGCCGTCGAGATAGGCCGCGACCTCCTCCATCCGGCTGAGCGTGCGCCAGTAGACGTCCTCCATCAGGATATGGGCGAACTCGCCGTTGCGACCGACGCTCCAAAGGCCCTTCACCCCGGTCGCGAGGGCGAAGCGGCGGCGCTCCTCCTCGTAGGCGTTGAGATAGACGGGATAGGAGACGGGCGTTCGGATCGTGCCGCCGGCGCCGAGATAGCGATCGCGCAAGGAGGGGCCGAAGATCTCGCACAGGCCGTCGAGGCAGGCTTTCGCCAGCGCTTCGTCGCTCGATGCCCAGTTGGCGTCGCCGACCTCGCAGCCGATGTCGAAGGTGAGAAGCGTCTTTCCCTCCGGCGCCAGCCAGGGCATGGAGATCGGCGCCTCGGTGATGCGGAAGAACGGATGGCGGCGGTCGGGCACCCAGGCCATCGTGTCGGGCAGGATGTGACGGCCGGCAAAGCGCAGGTTGACGAAGATCATCGGCCGGTAGCGGAAGGCGGCAAGGCCGTCCAGCGCATCCGTGCCTTCCACGAGGCGCGGCAGGACGTGGACGGGCGCGGTCGACACGACGGCCGACACCGGGATTTCCTCGCCGCCCGAGCGCACGGCGCAGACGCGCCCGCGCTCCACCACGATCCGCTCCACCGGCGACTCGAGGCGCACGGCCCCGTCGAGTTTTTGGAGCGTCGGCTCCAGAAGCTTCGACAGGCCGCCTTCGGGGTAGACATGGTAGACGCCCGGGCCCTCCGGCATGGCGCGCGTGTAGCCGTTGCACACGGCGCGGCCCGTCACCTTGGCGGCGGCGGTGAGATAAAGCGATTTCAGGATGCCGGCCCCGAACTTCTCGCCGACGGCGGGAGAGAGATCCCCCGCCGGTGCGCCCGACCACGCCTCCACCAGCGGCATGGTGACGGCTTCCGCCATGGCGTCGCCGTAGGAGCGGCGCATCCAGTCCTCGGCGTTTCGTGCCGGGCCGTCATGGCGCCGGAGGCGGCTCTTCACGGCACTGGCTATGAGCTTCGGCTCGGCGAGCAGGCCGAACGGATGGCTTCGGCTGCGCCCGCCCAGCATCACGGCCTCGCCGTAGTGCTTCACCGTGCGACAGATGTCCTCAGCGCCCAGCGCCTTCGCCAGCCGGTTGGACACGAAATGGGCACCGTAGTCGTAGGAAAAGCCTTCCTCGTCTCGGAACGAGGCGGCCATGCCGCCGACAGCGCGTCCCGCCTCGAAGACGATGGCGGGAATGCCCCGCCGCCGGAGATCGGCCGCTGCCGTCAGGCCCGCCAACCCCGCACCCAGAACCGCGACCGGCTTCACCATCGTTCCCTCCTCGTTCGGACGGGTCCAGAAGGCGCGCAATGGGGGAAACAGGGAGCGAAGCCGTTCGAATCAATTTTAGCGGCTCACGAACTTATCACGCCGTCGTGAGCGCCTTTCGCTGGATAGGGTGAACGCCGTGTAACCGCGGTGTCCCGTCAGTTGCCGCTCGCGCGTTTGTAGCGGATTTCCTCGAAGCGCATGCGCAAGGTGTCGACTAGAAGGAGGCGCCCGATCAACGGGTCCCCTGCGCCCGTCGCGAGCTTGACGATCTCGGCGGCGCCGAGCGTTCCCATGATGCCGGTGACGACGCCGAGGATCCCCGCCTCGGCGCAGGTCGGCACCAGCCCCTCGGGTGGCGGCTTGGGGAAGAGGTCGCGGTAGCGCGGGTTGCGCGTGCCGTCGCCGCGCGTTTCGTGCGGCGCCAGCACCGTGATCGAGCCGGAGAAGCGCTGCACGGCGACGCTGACGAGCGGCGTCTCCAGCGTCTCGCACAGATCCGCCATTAGGAAGCGCGTCGCGAAATTGTCGGACCCGTCGAGAACGAGATCGTAGGCACTGATGATCTCGGCGGCATTCTCCGCCCGGATGCGCACCGCATGGGCTTCCACCGCGACATGCAGGTTGAGGCGCTGGAGCGCGTTCCTCGCCGCGTCCACCTTGGGCCGGTCGAGGTCGTCCGTGCCGAACAAGATCTGCCGCTGGAGGTTGGACAGGGACACGTGGTCGTCGTCGGCGATGCCGATCGTGCCGACGCCGGCGGCCGCGAGATACAAAGCGGCGGGCGAGCCGATGCCGCCCGCCCCGATCAGGAGGACGCGGGCGCCCTTCAGGCGCTGCTGGCCCGGCCCGCCGATCTCCGGCAGGACGATGTGCCGAGCGTAGCGGGCGAGTTCGTCCGGCTGGAGGGGAGGGGTCATTTGAGCGCTCCGTGGGCGACGGTGAGCATCTGGGCGCGGGTCCCTAAGGCTTCGAAGAGGGCGGCGTCGGTGCCGGTCAGGAAGGACTGGACGCCGAGCCCGTCGAGGATGTCGAACAGGGCGGCGCGCCGGCCGGGGTCGAGATGGGCGGCGATCTCGTCGAGAAGCAGCACCGGCGCCATGCCGGACGAGGCTTCCACGAGCCGCGCATGGGCCAGCACGAGGCCGATCAGGAGCGCCTTCTGCTCGCCGGTGGAGGAAAGCGCCGCCGGCATCGCCTTGGCGCGGTGGGTGACGCCGAGATCGCCCCGGTGGGGGCCTTCCAGCGTCCGGCCCGCCGCGCGGTCGACGCCGCGTCGTCGCGCGAGGCGCTCGGCGACGCGGTCTTCCAGATCCACCGCCGGGCCGGCGAGTTCGAGATCCTCGTAGCCGGACTGAAGGTCGAGGCCGGCGACGGGGAAGGGGGACGCGGAAGCGGCGTCCAGAAGCGCGCGAAGGCGGTGGACGAGATCGGCGCGCGCCAGCGCGATGGCAAGGCCGAGTTCGGCCATCTGTGCCTCGATGCCAGCGAGCCAGCGATCGTCCATCCGATCCTCCGAAAGGAGCCGGTTGCGCCCGCGCATCGCCTTCTCGTAGTCCAGCGCGCGCCGGGCGTGGCCGGGATCGACGGTCAGCACCATGCGGTCGAGAAAGCGTCGGCGCTCGCTCGCCGGGCCGTTGAACAGCCCGTCCATCGCCGGCGTTAACCAGACGACGCGCAGGTGATCCAGAAGCTCTTCCACCGAGCGCGCCACCGTTCCGGCGAGACGCAGGACGCGGGCCGCCGTGCCCTCGTCGGGCCGCACCAGGGTGAGGACGTCGAGCGGCTCGTCGTCGACCGCCGCCGCGACCTGGGCGCGCACCGAAAAGCCGCCGCTGCCGCCCCCGCGCGCGATCTCGCCATAGGCGGCACGGCGCAGGCCCTTGCCCGGCGACAGGAGCGACAAGGCTTCCAGGAGGTTGGTCTTGCCCGATCCGTTGTCGCCGTGCAGCACGACGAAGCGCGAAGCGACGGGAAGGGTCAGCGACTCGTAGTTCCGGAAGTCCACGAGGCCGAGCCCGGTCACGCGGATCCGGGCATCAGCCGGGGGAGCCACCGATCGGAGCCTGGCGTCGTCAAACGCGCATCGGCATCAGGACGTAGAGCGTGCCCTCGTCGCCGCCGTCGCGGATCAGCGTCGGCGAGCCGGGATCGGCCATCATGAACACGGCGCTGTCGCCCGAGAGCTGGCCGGTGATGTCGAGGAGGTAGCGGGCGTTGAAGCCGATCTCGATCTCCTCCGCCTCGTAGCCGACGGGAAGCTCTTCCGTCGCGGTGCCGGCGTCCGGCGAATTGACGGTGAGGACGAGCTGACCGTCGGACACGGCGAGCTTCACCGCACGCCCGCGCTCGGACGAGATGGTGGACACCCGGTCGACGGCCGCCGAGAAGCTCTGGCGGTCCAGCGTCAGCGCCTTGTCGTTGCCGGTCGGGATGACGCGCTGATAGTCCGGGAAGGTGCCGTCGATGAGCTTGGAGGTCATCACCACGGATCCGAGCGTGAAGCGGATCTTGGAATCCGACAGTTCGACCTCGACCGTCTCCGCGCCTTCGCCGAGCAGCTTCTGGATCTCGGCCACCGTCTTGCGGGGCACGATGATGCCGGGCATGCCTTCCGAGCCGGCCGGCGCTTCCATCTCGGCGCGCGCGAGGCGATGGCCGTCGGTCGCCACCGCGCGCAGGGTCAGGCCGTTTCCGGTCTCGATCGTGTGGAGGAAGATGCCGTTGAGGTAGTAGCGCGTTTCCTCGGTCGAGATCGCGAACTGGGTGCGCTCGATGAGGCGCGCGAGCTCGGCGGCCTTCAGCGTGAAGGCGTGGGTGAAGGTGCCGGCGGTGATGTCGGGAAAGTCGGTCTCGGGCAGGCACTGGAGCCGGAAGTTGGAGCGCCCGGCCGTGACCGTCATCTGGCCGCCGTCCCCTTGCGTCTCGAGCTTGACCTCGGACCCGTCGGAGAGCTTGCGCACGATGTCGTAGAGAAGATGGGCGGGAACCGTCGTCGCCCCGTCCACCTCGCCGGACGCCACCACCCGTTCGGTGATCTCGATGTCGAGATCGGTCGCCTTCAGGCGCATCGCCCCGTCCTCGGTCTTCAGGAGGACGTTGGACAGGATCGGGATCGTGTTGCGCCGTTCCACCACGCGTTGGGCGTGGCTCAGCGACTTGAGAAGGTTGGAACGCTCGATGATGATACGCATGGACGACAACCGTTCGGAGGCTGGAAGGGCGCCGAACCGATGGGCCCCATCCCGAGGAGTCCCGCTGTTGTAGAGCAACGGGCGGCGCGCGCAAGAAAAACCGCCGAAACCCTTGGGGCTTCGGCGGTTCGTATGGGCGTCAAGGTTACTCCTCGATCATCCGGCGGATGACGTCGAGCTCCTCCGACAGCTTCTCGTCCTTGGAGCGCTCGGCCTCGATCTTGCGCACGGCATGGAGCACGGTCGTGTGGTCGCGCCCGCCGAAGCGGCGGCCGATCTCGGGCAGCGAGCGCGGCGTCATGGTCTTCGCCAGATACATCGCGATCTGGCGCGGGCGCACGATGGTGCGCGTGCGCCGGGCCGAGAGGATGTCGGTGCGCGACACGTTGTAGTGACGCGACACGAACTTCAGGATGTCCTCGATCCGCACCCGCTTCTCGCCGCCCGAGCGCGTCAGCTGGTTGAGGAGATCGTCGAGATGGTCGTTGGACAGCGGCTGCCCGACCGCATGGCGGAAGGCGATCTGGTTGAAGGCGCCTTCGAGGTCGCGGCCCGAGCCCGTGACGCGGCGCGCGATCGTGTCGACCACCGTTTCGGGGATGGCGAAGGACGGGTCGTCGTGGCGCATCGTATCGACGCGCGAGGCGAGGATGCCGCGCCGCATGTCGAGATCGGGCGAGACCATCTCGATCGACACGCCGCCCGACAGGCGCGAGCGCACCCGGCTGTCGAGCGATTCCAGCTCGAAGGCCGGCCGGTCGGCCGCCACGATCACCTGGCGGGCCGAATCGATCAGCGCGTTCAGAAGGTGGCAGAACTCCTGCTGGATCGACTTGCCCTGCAGGAACTGCATGTCGTCGATGATCAGGATGTCGATGCCGCGCAGGTTCTCCTTGAAGTCGAGCGCCTGATTGTCGCGGATCGCGGTGGCGAAGCGCCACATGAAGTATTCGGCTGTGAGGTATACGACGCGCGGCCGGTCCTCGCGCGCCACGGCCGCGTTGGCGATCGCCTGGAGAAGGTGCGTCTTGCCGAGACCCACCGAAGCGTGGAGAAACAAGGGGTTGAAGCGCACCGAAGCCGGCCCGTTCTCGGCAATGGAGCGTGCGGCGGCGAGCGCCACGCGGTTCGACGAGCCTTCCACAAAGGTCGAGAACACGTAGCGGCCGTCGAGCGGCGAGCCGAACTCGGGCTTGGTGCCCTCGGACGCGGCCGGGCGCTCCGTGCCGGTGCGCGGCGCCGGGGTGGCGGGGCGAAGCGCGGGGGCGGCTTCGGCGACGCTTGGCTGCTCGATCGGCACGGGGCGGGCGACGGGTGCGCCGCGCACGGCCGAGCGGACCGCGACGTCCACCTTCAAGGTGCCGGGAACCTCGTCCGCGAAGATCTGCAGGAGAAGATCGCGGTAGTGCCCGTTGATCCAGCTCTTCAGGAACGCGGTCGGCACCGACAGCTGCACCACGCCTTTGCCGAGGTGCTCGAGCTTGAGGCGGGCGAACCAGGAGGCGAACACGTCGGGGCCGAGCTGCGCCTTCAGCCGGGCGTTCACCCGATCGAGGATCGCGGTCTCGTCGCGCGCCGTTGCTGCCATCGGGATCTCGCCGTTGTGGGATGCGGGCGAGCCCGCGCGGGTGGAGGAAGGAGAGCGCGGGGGCGCGGCGCGGGACGAAGGGTGGGCGGGCGAATGGAAGGCGGTCATTTCTGCCTCCAGGGCAGGCCGGCGGCCTTCCAGCCGGCGATCTGGCCTCGGTGGCCCTCCTCGTCGGGCGGACCCTCGAACCCGTCCAGGACGTTGAAGCACTGGGTGAAGCCGGCATCGGTCAGGGCTGCTGCGCTCGACATGGAACGGGCGCCCGAGCGGCACAGGAAATACAGCTTCGAGGCTTCCGAGCCGCCGGCCGCACGCACCGCGTCCCCGACGCGGGCGGCGAACGCGCCGTCGACCGCCATGGTCGGGTAGGTCTGCCATTCTGCAAACAGTGTCGCGCGCCGGTGGTTTTCCGGCAGAAGCGGGAAGCCGACGAAATTCCACTCGGCGCTGGTGCGCACGTCGATCAGAAACGTGTCGTCTTCGGTTTCGAGCGAGGACCAGCAATCCTCCGCCGAAACGTCTCCCTGGTAGGAACGGCTCATGACGAACTCCCAACACGCCGAACAGCCGGGACAGGCCGGTTCGGCGGAACGCGGAACAAAGTTCACCCGTCCCTCGCCGAAACGCAGCGAAGGCTCGTGGTGCCACTCAACGAAATGCGAAACGCCTCGGACGATCCGAAGCCGGGAGGAGGGGGCGATCTTAGTTTTGGAAAACGCCCTTTGTCCCCAGGCTTGCGTGTCTTCGGCTCTTGTCGTGAGGCAAAAGCTACGAAACGGGTCAGGCTGGGGCAAGCTTTGAATCGGGCCCGACGCCCGGAGCATGTCGCAAGTGTGGCGACTCCGACATGGCGGCTTGCCAGGGCTTTGCGAGTAATCGCCTGATTCAAAGGGCGATTCAGAGGCGGCGGTCGCCGAACTTTTGTCGCAGGTCTGAAGACGGGATTCTTTTTCGAGTCCCGGGTTGACTCACCTTAGGCACCCGACTCGGTCGAAGCTCGACGGGCAGGCCAGCAAGGCCTTACGCAAGTCGTTGTTTTAATTGAAAAAATTCTGCAACCACCGATTCTGATGGGAATATGTCATGGTGTTGCGATGACAAGAGGATGACAGTCGCAGTCAGCGCTTTTGTCGCAGGGAAGAGCGAAAGACTCTGGAAAAGCGACAATCCCCCGGAATCGAAAAGGGCCCGACGCAAGATCGCGTCGAGCCCTTCGAAATGAAGTCGAACTAAAGCCTTGGATCAGGCGGCGCCGACGGCCTTCACGCGGCTGGACAGGCGCGAGATCTTGCGCGAGGCCGTGTTGCGGTGGATCACGCCCTTGGAAGCCGCACGCGCCAGCTCGGGCTCGGCCGCCTTGAAGGCTTCCTGAGCCGCCGCCTTGTCGCCGGACAGGATCGCCTCTTCGACCTTGCGCAGGAAGGTGCGCACGCGCGAACGACGCGACTTGTTGACCGCGGTGCGGCGGGCGATCTTGCGGGCGGCCTTCTTGGCCGACGGCGTATTGGCCATGTTCAGTCTCTCTCGGGCTTTCGGCGGGGCGGAGCGGCCCTTGTGGGACACCTTGCCGTCGCGCGCGGATGGTTTCGACGTGAAGCCGCCGAGCCGAACGAGGATGAGCGGCAAGGCGTGAAGGGCCGCACCGGAGGCGCCGCCCGAAATCTGGCGCGCTTATAGGGGCAAGCGGCGGGGGCGTCAACCAAAAGCGGAGCGGCCGCCCGACGGTTGAATTTATCGGTGGCGAAACGCGGGTTTGCGCTTTTCCACGAAGGCGGCCATGCCCTCCGTCTGGTCCTCCAGCGCGAAGGCGCCCGCGAACAGGCGCCGCTCGGCACGAAGCCCTTCGGTGAGCGTCGTGTCGAAGGCGCGCACCACCGCCTCCTTGGCCAGCATCGTGGCGGGAAGGGAGAAGCCGGCGATCGTCTCGGCCGCCTTCTGCGCTTCCCCCAGCAGCTCGGCATCGGGCACGACGCGTGCGACGAGGCCGGAGCGCTCGGCCTCGGCCGCGTCCATCAGGCGGCCGGTGAGGCAGAGGTCCATGGTCTTGGCCTTGCCGATGGCGCGGGCCATGCGCTGCGTGCCGCCCATGCCGGGCAGGATGCCGAGTGTGATCTCGGGCTGGCCGAACCGGGCCGATTCGCCGGCGATGACGAAGTCGCACATCATCGCGAGTTCGCAGCCGCCGCCGAGCGCATAGCCCGATACGGCCGCGATCATGGGTTTGCGAAAGGCGGCGAACCGGTCCCAGCCGGCCGCGAAGTCCGAGAGGTAGACGTCGGCAAAACCGAAGGGCTGCATTTCCTTGATGTCGGCCCCGGCGGCGAAGGCGCGCTCCGAGCCCGTCAGGACCACGGCGCCGATCCCCTCGTCGGCACCGAAAGCGTCCGTGGCCTGGAGGATCTCGGCTAGAACTTGGCTATTCAAGGCGTTCAGCGCCTTCGGCCGGTCCAGCGTGATCCAGCCGACCCGCTCGCGTTGTTCCACCTTGATCGTGGTGTAGTCCATCCGGAAAGCCCTCCTGTCGCGGCGGGAGGATAGACAAGGGCGGGAGCGTCCGCCAAGCGCCCTTCAGGATGCCGGATCTCGTTCGGCGGGGTCGAGGCTTGCGAACCATTCCGCATAGGGCGTGTTCTTGGGCGCATGGCGCGTCCAGTCCGGGGCGCCGTCGCTCCACCAGACGGGCCCCCGCTCGCCGAGCGCACGCTTGGCGGCGTCCACTTGCGCCCGCGCCCGGCGCCGGTCTTCGGATCCCTCAGCGTCGCGAACGGCGCGGCGGGCGGCCATCAGGTCGCGCACGGCCGCCTCGCGTGCGGGCTCGAGAAGATCGGGGTCGCTGCGACGCCACAGGCGCCCCTTAGCGACGAAATACCGGCCGTCCGGCGTGTCGGGGTAGCGCACCGTCATCGCTGGCAGACGGGACAGAAGAAGGTGGAGCGGCCGGACTGGACGATGCGCTGAACGATGCCCCGGCATCCCTCGCGAAGGCAGGGCTCGTTTTCGCGGTCGTAGACGCGGAAGCGATGCTGGAAATAGCCGAGCGCCCCGTCCGCCTGGCGATAGTCGCGCAAGGTCGAGCCGCCGGCCTCGATCGCGTCCGCGATCGTTTCACGGATGTGGAGCGCGAGGGAATCGAGGCGCTGCGTCGGTCGCCCGTCGATGCGCACCAGCGTCCCGGCGGCGCGGCGCGGCGACAGGCGGGCGCGCCACAGCGCCTCGCAGACATAGATGTTGCCGAGCCCGGCAATGATGCTCTGGTCGAGAAGCGTCGCCTTCAAGGGCGCGGCCTTGCCCTTGAAACGCGGTGCCAGCGCCTCGCCGGACAGGGCGTTGCCCGTCGGCTCGATCCCCAGCGCGCGAAAATGCGGATGGGTGTCGCGCGCGCCGGATTCGATCAGGGCCATGTAGCCGAAGCGCCGGGGGTCGTTGAAGACGATGCGGGCATCCGGCGCTTCGAGGTGGAACAGGACGTGGTCGTGCAGCCGGTCCTCGCCGCGCGCCATGTGGAAGGCGGCGCCCGCCACCGGCGCGCCCGACCCTTCCACGCCTTCGATGCGGAACGAGCCGGACATGCCGAGATGCATGGCGAGCAGGAGGTCGCCCTCGATCTCGGCCAGGAGATACTTGGCACGGCGCCCGAGCGACAGGATGCGACGACCGGCAAGCCGCTCGGCGAAGCGCTCGGGCAGGGGAAAGCGCAGGGCCTCGCGCCGCGTCTCGACGCGCGCGATGCGCGCGCCCTCCATCACCGGCTGCAGGCCGCGTCGCACCGTCTCGACCTCTGGCAATTCGGGCATCGGTTCTTATGATCTCCGGCAGGGCGCGGGCGCTTGTCCCGGGCGCCGACCGACACAACATGGCGTGCGGGCCCCGGTTCCGCTATGGGTCGGGCGCAAGACGCCAAGGCGCAAGCGGATGGCCGCCCCCGCCGGCTTTCGAGACTGGAGAATGCAGCATGTCGCAGTCGCGCGTCAGCGCCCTGGAGGGAATGGAAACCTCCTACGGCTTCGAAACCGTTTCGGGGGGCCAGGAGAAGCAGGCGCGCGTCAACGAGGTGTTCCACCGGGTCGCCTCCAACTACGACCTGATGAACGACCTGATGTCGGGCGGCCTGCACCGTCTCTGGAAGGACGCCATGGTGCAATGGCTGGCGCCCTCGCGCCGGCCGGGCTGGCGCTTCCTGGATGTCGCGGGCGGTACGGGCGACGTCGCCTTCCGCATCGTGGACGCCTCGCGCGGCGCGGCCGAGGGCACGGTTCTCGATATCAACGCCTCCATGCTGGGCGTCGGCGCCGAGCGGGCCGAGAAGCGCGGGCTTTCGGGCAATCTCACCTTCGTGGAAGGCAACGCGGAGGACCTGAAGCTCGAGGACGCCTCCTTCGACGCCTATACGATCGCCTTCGGCATCCGCAACGTGCCGCGCATCGACTTGGCTTTGTCGGAAGCCTACCGGGTACTCAAGCCGGGCGGACGCTTCCTGTGCCTCGAATTCTCCGAGGTCGATCTACCGGTTCTCGACAAGGTCTACGATCTCTGGAGCTTCAAGGCGATTCCCGCGATCGGCGGGGCGGTCGCCAAGGATCGCGCGTCCTATGAGTATCTGGTGGAATCGATCCGCCGCTTCCCCAACCAGGCGAATTTCGAGACCGCGATCCGCCGGGCCGGGTTCGAGCGCGTCACTCATCGAAACCTGACGGGCGGGATCGCGGCGATCCATTCGGGCTGGAAGCTGTAGGGCTTTGAGCAATCCCGTCACCGGCACGCTCGCCCTCGTCCGGGCGGTCTTCATCCTGGCGCGCGAGGGCGTCGTCTCCGCGCTGCCGGCCGAGGGCCTGCCGCCGATGGCAGCGCTCGCGCACCGCGTCGCCGGGCTGATGGCGCGGCGCTCGGCGCGCCGGCGCGCGCGCTCCGAGCGCCTGTCCTTGGCGCTGAACCGGCTTGGGCCCTCCTATGTGAAGCTCGGCCAGTTCCTGGCGACGCGCCCCGACATCGTCGGCACCGAGATCGCGCTGGAGCTCAGCCAGCTTCAGGACAAGGTGCCGCCCTTCCCGCGCGAAACGGCGATCCGCGACATCGAGGTGACACTCGGTCGCCGCATCGACGACCTCTTCGTCGAGTTCGGCGACGTCGTGGGCGCGGCCTCGATCGCTCAGGTGCATAAGGCCACGGTCCTGACGCGCGAAGGCACCCTTCGCGAGGTCGCGGTCAAGGTGATCCGGCCGGGCGTGCGCCTGCGCTTCCGGCGCGAGCTGGAGGCCTTCGCCTTCATCGCCCGCGTTCTCGAAACCTTCGTGCGCTCCTCGCGCCGGCTCCGGCCCGTGGCCGTGGTGGAAACGCTGGCACAGTCGACCCGCATCGAGATGGATCTGCGCCTCGAAGCGGCCGCTTCTTCAGAGATGGCCGACAATGTGGCTGAAGATCCGAACTTCCGCGTGCCCACCATCGATTGGGAGCGGACGGGCCGCGACGTTCTCACCATGGAATGGATCGACGGCATCAAGATGAACGACGTGGCGGCGGTGGCCGCCGCCGGCCACGATCTGCCGCGCCTCGGCGTCAACCTCGTGCAGTCCTTTCTACGCCATTCCATGCGCGACGGCTTCTTCCATGCCGACATGCACCCGGGAAACCTCTTCGTGGTGGCGGACGGGACGATCGTGGCGGTGGATCTCGGCATCGTCGGTCGCCTGTCCGCCGATTCGCGAAGGTTCCTCGCCGAAATCCTCTACGGCTTCATCCGGCGCGACTACCGGCGTGTGGCCGAGGTCCATTTCGAGGCCGGCTACGTGCCGCGCCATCAGGACGTGCTCTCCTTCGCCCAGGCGCTGCGCGCCATCGGCGAGCCCATTCATGGCCAGCCGGCCGAGACCATCTCCATGGCCCATCTCCTGACGCTTCTGTTCGAAGTCACGGAGCTCTTCGACATGCAGGCGCGGCCCGAGCTGGTGCTCCTGCAGAAGACCATGGTTGTGGTGGAAGGGGTGGCGCGCTCCTACGACCCGCGCTTCAACATGTGGGAAGCGGCCGAGCCGGTGGTGACGAGCTACATCGTCTCCGAGATCGGCCCGGCGGCGAAGCTCCGCGACGCGCGAGAGGGATTGGAAGCGCTCGGGCGCATCGCCAAGCGCCTGCCCGACTTCGCGAACGGGCTCGAGGTCTTCGCCAAGAACATGCCAGACCTCATCGAGAACGGCATCCACATCAACGACGACGACCTCGTGGAACTCGCCAAGGAATCGCGCACCGGGCTCATCATCGGCCACATCGCGCAGATCGCCTCGGCGGTGGCGCTGGTGGTGATCGCCTGGCAGCTGAGCTTCGGATGATTGCATTGCCATCATCGCCCGGCGGAACTATCTTCGTGCCGACGGGAGATGTCGGCCATGGCCAGTCTAACCATTCGCAACATCGATGACGACCTGAAGCGCAAGCTTCAGATCCGAGCAGCTCGCAATGGTCGCTCCATGGAGCAGGAGCTTCGGGTCGCGCTCCGGCAGTTCGCGGACGAACCGGCTTCCGAAGAGCGGAGCCCGGAGGAAGCAAGGGCGATCTACCACCGGATCATGGCTCTCAGCCGACCACCGCTCGAACCTTTCGATCAGAAGGCGGTCTCGGACGAAATCAACGACTTCGTCCCATGATTGTCGTGGACACGTCGGCCCTCGTCGCCATCCTGACGGGCGAGCCGGAGGGGAGCGGCTTTGGCGCGTTCTTGAGCACACGAACGGAGATCGCTCTTTCCACAGGAAACGCGGTGGAGGCCCATATAGTCATGAATGCCCGTTGGGGGCGTGAGGGCTCCGCTCGCCTCGATACGCTTCTGGAAACACTGGGTGTCGAATTCCACGACGTCGATCCGCTACAGATGCGGCTGGCCGTCGACGCTTTCGTTCGCTTCGGCCGCGGCTCCGGGCATCCCGCCAAGCTGAACTACGGCGACTGCTTCGCCTATGCTCTAGCCCGCAGCCTGGACGCGCCGCTCCTGTTCAAGGGCGACGACTTCATCCACACCGATATCCGTTCGGCTCTTGTCCCCGCATGACGACGCTTTCCGGCAAACGCATTCTCCTCGTCGTCGGCGGCGGCATCGCGGCCTACAAGTGCCTCGACCTCGTGCGGCGCCTGCGCGAGCGCGGAGCCCTGGTGACGGGGGTGATGACGAAGGCGGCGGCCGAGTTCGTGACGCCGCTTTCGCTCGGCGCGCTGACGGGCACCAAAGTCTACGGCGAACTCTTCGACCGGGACGACGAGCAGGATGTCGGGCACATCCGCCTCGCGCGCGGCGCCGATCTGGTGATCTTGGCGCCCGCCAGCGCAACCCGTATGGGCCGGATGGCGGCGGGGATCGGCGACGATCTCGCTGGCGCCGTGCTTCTGGCCACCCGCGCGCCGGTGCTTCTCGCCCCCGCCATGAACCCGGCGATGTGGACCCATCCGGCCACGCGCCGAAGCCTGGAGACCCTTCGCGGGGACGGCATCCGTTTCGTCGGGCCCAATCGCGGCGAGATGGCGGAAAGCGGGGAGGCCGGCGAAGGGCGCATGGCCGAGCCGCTGGAGATCGTGGCCGCGGTCGAGCGTATTCTCGGGTCGCAGGACGGGCCACTCGCCGGGCGCCACGTTGTCGTCACCTCCGGGCCGACGCACGAGCCGATCGACCCGGTGCGCTATATCGCCAACCGCTCCTCCGGGCGGCAGGGCCATGCGATCGCGCAAAGCCTTGCTCGGCTCGGCGCACGGGTGACGCTGGTGTCGGGTCCGGTGTCGATCCCCGATCCGGTTGGGGTTGAGACCGTGCGCGTGGAAACCGCGCGCGAGATGCTCCGGGCGGTCGAGGCGGCCTTGCCGGCCGATGCGGCGGTGTTCGTGGCCGCCGTCGCCGACTGGCGGGTGGCGAGCGACGCGGCTCACAAGATCAAGAAGACCGGGGACGGGCCGCCCGCTCTCGCGCTCGTGGAAAACCCGGACATCCTGCGAACGATCGGCACCGGCCCCCGGCGCCCGGCGCTCGTCGTCGGCTTCGCCGCCGAAACGCGCGACCTTCTGGAGAACGCCAAGGCCAAGTTGGCTAGCAAGGGCGCCGATCTCATCGTCGCCAACGACGTGTCGGGCGATGTCATGGGCGGAAGCGTCAACACGGTTCGCCTCGTCTCGTCTGAGGGCGTCGAGGAATGGCCGACTTCCAGCAAGGAAGCGGTGGCCGACCGGCTGGCGCTGGACATCGCCCGGCGTCTCGGGGCACCTCTGCCGGCATGAGCGAACCCTTGCGAATCGGCGTGCGCCGCCTGCCCCATGCCGACGGGATCGCGCTTCCTCAATACCAGACCACAGGGGCGGCGGGCGCCGACCTGCGCGCGGCGATTGGTGAGCCCATCGTTCTCCAGCCGCTCGCCCGCGCCTTGGTTCCGACCGGCCTCGTCTTCGACATTCCCGATGGGTTCGAGGTCCAGGTGCGCCCGCGCTCGGGGCTGGCCGCGCGTCACGGCGTCACCGTTCTCAACACGCCCGGCACGGTGGACAGCGACTATCGGGGCGAGGTCATGGCGATCCTCGTCAACCTCGGCTCCAAGCCCTTCACCATCGCGCGGGGCGAGCGCATCGCGCAGATCGTCGTCGCGCCCGTGACCCGAGCGCGCTTCGAGGCGGTGGAAGATGTGTCCACTTCCGCGCGCGGGACGGGCGGCTTCGGCTCCACCGGTCGCTAAGACGCTATCGGACGGCCGCGAGACGGCGCTCGGGGAGCGGCGGTTCAACAGCTCGTGCGGGCGCTGTCGCCTCGATCAGGGGGCCGCGCCCCAACGCCCCGAGCTGGGTCAGGTTGAAGCGGTTCCGCCCCGTCCGCTTGGCGGTGTAGAGATTGGCGTCGGCGATCTTGTAGAGGGTGGGAAAAGCGACGGCCGAGCGGAACGAAACGCCGCCGATCGACACCGACAGACGCGTGCGCCGCTCGGCGGGCCCGACCTCGATCCGGTGAATGGCGAGCCGCAGTCGCTCGGCGACGATCCGCGCTTCCTCCATCCCGGCATTCTTCAGGAGAATGGCGAACTCCTCGCCGCCCAGACGCCCGACGAGATCGTCCTGGCGCACGGACCGGCGGAGCGTCGCGGCGATCGCGGTCAGGGCCTCGTCGCCGACATGGTGGCCGAGCCGGTCGTTGATCCGCTTGAAATGGTCGGCGTCGAGGATCATCAGCGTGTGGGGCTGAAGATCGGTGGCGCGCCGGCGCGAAAGGCTCGCGATCGACCCCTCCGCCGCGCGCTTGAAGGCGGTGCGGTTGAGAACCTGCGTCAGCCCGTCGCGCGTGGCGGCGTGGAACAGGCGGTCGTTGTCGCGCTTGAGACGCGTGATGCGCAGCGCCGCGTAGATCTGCAGCGGCAGCGCCGACAGGAACAAGGCAAGGAGGCAGAAGGACAGGGTCGCGCGCGTCGCCGGCAGCGCGAAGCCGTCGAACGCGTAGAAGGCAGCGATCACGGTGATCGCCCCCATCGTCACCGTCAGCCCGAGAAGCTCCAGCGAGAAGCGGACGAGGCTGTCGAGGGAATTCGATCGCATGATAGTCTTTCTTGAGGCATTGAACGGCATTCCGTCCCACGGCGTGCCTTTCCTGGGGGCGAACGTCAACGCACGGCGGCGGCTTCGGTCTGCTCCATGAGGGCGATCCGCGTCGGTCTTTGCGAACATCATTTCGGAATGATCTCCTGGCTGGGGAGAAATTGCCCCTAAATCGCTGCCGATCGGGTTCGAAACGCTGGGGTTGGAACCGGGTTCGGCGTAAGCTCTGTTGCTTGAGCGACCGCGCAAGCGGTCCGACGACGAAAGGACGCGGGAAGCAACATGGACAATCGCCCCAATGAAGGCGCCGCGCGCACCCATGGTCGCGGCCGGGTCTACAATTCCATTCTCGACACGATCGGCGACACGCCGCTGGTGCGGCTCGACAAGCTGGCCGCCGAGAAGAACGTCAAGGCGCATCTTCTCGCCAAGCTCGAGTTCTTCAATCCGATCGCCTCGGTGAAGGACCGGATCGGCGTCGCCATGCTGGAAGCGCTGGAAGCGGCCGGCACGATCCAGCCGGGCCGCAACACGCTCGTCGAGCCGACGTCGGGCAACACGGGCATCGCGCTGGCGTTCGCGGCCGCCGCCAAGGGCTATCAGCTGATCCTGACCATGCCCGAGACCATGTCGATCGAGCGTCGTAAGATGCTGCGCCTGCTCGGCGCCGAGCTCGTCCTGACAGAAGGCGCGCGCGGCATGAAGGGTGCCATCGCCAAGGCGGAGGAGCTGCGGGCCGAAATCCCGAACGCGGTGATCCCGCAACAGTTCGAAAACCCCGCCAACCCGGAGATCCACCGCGTCACCACGGCCGAGGAAATCTGGAACGACACGGCCGGGGCGGTCGACATCTTCGTGTCCGGCATCGGCACGGGCGGCACCATCACCGGCACGGGCCAAGTTCTGAAGAGCCGCAAGCCCGGCGTCCACGTCGTGGCGGTGGAGCCGGAAGCCTCGCCGGTGCTGTCCGGCGGCGCGCCGGGGCCGCACAAGATTCAAGGCATCGGCGCGGGCTTCGCTCCCCCGATCCTCGACCGCGAGATCTACGACGAGGTGGTGACCGTTTCCAACGAGGAAAGCTTCGAGATCGCGCGCCTCGTCGCCCGCCTCGAAGGCGTGCCGGTCGGCATCTCGTCGGGCGCGGCGCTGAGCGCGGCCATCAAGGTCGGCCAGCGCGAGGAGAACGCCGGCAAGACGCTGGTGGTGATCATTCCCTCCTTTGCCGAGCGCTACCTGTCGACGGCCCTGTTCGAAGGGCTGGTGGACGAGGCGGAGCCCAAGGAGCCGCCGCGCGGCACGCCCTCGATCTGAGGCGCTTCGTCGCGACGCATTCCAGAGGGCCGCTTTCCCGAGCGGCCCTTTTCTTTTGGGGCCGACGTCCTTTCTAAAGGAGGCGCCGCGGGGAGGCGGCGCTTCGCCCGACGACCCTTTGCCGAAACCCCGGACGGACCCGCATGCCCATTCAGGAAACCCTGGAAAACTCCCAGACCTTCTTCCGCACGCTGGCGGCGCAGGCCGCCGCCTTCCTGCCCAACCTCGTCATCGCGCTTCTGATCGTTGCGATCGGCTTCTTTCTGGCTGGCCGGCTGGCCCAACTCGTGACGCGCGCCTTCGGCGCCTCGGCCAAGATCGACCAGACGGTTCGCGGACCGCTCGTCGCCATCGTTCGCTATGTCGTGATCATCATGACGCTGGTGATCGCGCTGGGGCAGGTCGGGGTCCAGATGACCTCGCTGCTCGCCGTCCTCGGCGCTGCGGGCCTCGCCGTCGGTCTCGCCCTCCAGGGCACGCTCACCAACATCGCGGCCGGCATCATGCTCCTGTGGCTGCGCCCGTTCCGCGTCGGCGACTATATCGAGACGCAGAACTTCGCCGGCCGTGTGCACGAGATCGGCCTCTTCGTCTGCCATCTCGAAACCTTCGACGGCCTGTTCGTCTTCGCGCCGAACTCGACGCTCTGGAACGTGTGGATGCGCAACCATTCGCGCGCCGCCTCGCGCCTTCTTGCCTGGGCGGTGACGGTGCCGCGCGACGTGCCCTTCGAGGAGGCACGCGCGACGCTGATCGAGGCTTGGGCGCGCGAGGGCGCGGACGGCCGGCTGAGCGAGCCCGTCGCCTTTCTCGACCAGCTGACGGCGGATGCGCAGGTGCTCGTGCTGCGCGGCCGGGTCACGGAAGGGGAAACGGCCACCGCGCAGCGCCGGATCGCGGAGGCCATCCGGCTTCGCTTCGCCGAGCGATTCGGTCAGGGCTCGGAGCCGCGAGCGATCCAGCGCATCGTGCCGGGCGACGCCGATCCCTCGCGCTATCTCGGCGAGGACGAGGCGCCCGAAGCCAGCCGGGCGCTCGTCAACGACCGGCCGGAAGCGGCGGATCAGGGCGTCGTATCCAGTCCAAGAGGCTGATCGTCGTCGACGCATGAAAAAAAGGCGGCGGCCCCGAAGGACCGCCGCCTTTTCGTGTGTCGGATGCGCTGAGCCTCAGCGGCCCGGACGCACGGCCTTCTTGGGCGCGGGCAGGAGGCCTTCGCGCTGGGCCTGCTTGCGAGCGGCCTTGCGGGTGCGGCGGATGGCATCCTGCTTCTCGCGGACGCGGCGCTCGGACGGCTTCTCGTAAGCCCGGCGCTCCTTCATCTCGCGGAAGACGCCTTCGCGCTGCAGCTTCTTCTTGAGCGCCCGCAGCGCCTGTTCCACGTTGTTGTCGCGAACGTCGACCTTCATGAGGATCCTTTCGAGAATACGAGGCAGGGCGCTAACCCTGGAGTTTTCGATGCCGGAGGGCGTCCGGCGCTTCTTCCATTCATTCGTCCGTCGGCGGCGGAGCCGATGGGCTCGGGGCCTCTCCCGAAAGGAAGAACGCCACGTCCGTCGCGGTCGGCAGGCAAACGATCGGGTGTCAATGGCGCTTTTCCCCTCGCAAATCAAGCGCCAACCTGCGCGAGGGGGGAGGATTCGACTCTTCAGGTTGTCCGGTGCCGGCGAGAAACGCGCATCGGCAACCCGCCGCGCGGCTGGATCGTGATCTTCTGCACCGGGTGAGGCGGGCGGGCGCCCGCATAGTCGAAGCGAAGATGCCGCAGCAGGCAGGCGAGCGCGATCACGCCTTCCTGCAGGGCGAAGGAGGCCCCGATGCACACGCGCGGGCCGACGCCGAAGGGAATGTACCCGTAGCGGTCGATCCGCCCTCGGTTCTCGGGCAGGAAGCGCTCCGGCAGGAAATGGCCGGGCCGCTCCCACAGGCGCTCGTGGCGGTGGACCAGCCAGGGCATGACGAGAAGCGTGGCGCCGGCGGGAATGTCGAGCCCGGCCACCCGGTCCGCTTCGACGGCCATGCGGTTGAGCGAAGGGGCGGGCGGATAAAGCCGCATCGCCTCCTCGAAGGCGGCGCGCGTGTGGGGCAGGGCGTCGGCCCATTCGCGCGGATCGGGAAGGTGAGCCAAGCGCTCGTCGAGCTCGCGCTCGACCTTGTCGCGCTCGGCGGGCGCCTGCGACAGGAGAAACAGAGTCCAGCCGAGGGCTCTGGCGGTGGTTTCGTGCCCGGCGCCGATGAAGGTGATGATGTTGTCCTCCACCTCGGACGGCTTGAGGCCGTCCGTCTGGAGAAGGAGGGTCAGAAGATCGCGCGGCGCGCCGGCGGGATCATCGGCCAGAGCCAGGCGCCGCCGCTCGGCCGTCTCGGCGATCAGGCGGCGGAAATAGGCGACCGACCGCCGCCCCAAGAGGCGTCCGATGCGGGGAAGAAAGGCCGGGGCATCGAGAAGGTCGAGCGGGTCGATGCGCCCCATGCGGGCGAGAAAGTCGTCCATCGCGCGTGCGAACTCGGCCGGCTCGCCGGCGATCGCGTCCGTGAACAGCGTCGCCTGAAGGATGTCGTAGGTGAGAAGCGTCATCTCGTGGGCGGCGTCGCGGACGCCTTCGCGCCGGCCGAGCCCTTCGGCGAAGCGATCCGAGCGCTCGGCCATCACCGCGGCAAGGCCTCCGATGTTGCGCGGGGTGAACACCGGCGCCATGGCGCGCCGCGTGCGTCGCCAAAGCTCGCCCTCGGCCGTCAGCAACCCATCGCGCAGCATCGGCCGGAGCACGCGCTGGCGTAAGGGTTGCATCGCGTAGTTCGAAGCGTTCTCCACGAGGCAGTAGCGGATCGCCTGGGGATCGCTGACGACGATCGTCGGCACCTTGAGCCAGTCGTCGCGCAAGATCGGCTCGCGATACGCGCGCTCGCCCCAGATCTCGATCGGGTTGCGCATCGCCGTCCAGACGAAGGACGCCGTCCCCAGGGGACGCGGCTGCGGCGGCGGGGCGGGAGCAAGGAACGGCTCGGGCAGAAAGGTCATGGAGGCATCCGGGCGGGAACGCATGGTTCTGCGCATATGGGAACGCGCTCCGTGCCGCGGAAGGCGAGGGCGACCCAGGCTGGAGCAGCGGGTGCGCAAAGCTTGGATTCCGGGCCGAGAACCATTATATCGGAGGGACCCTTCGAGGGTACGAACGCCAGGCGATCGGAGCTCGTCGCTCTCGACTCGCGTCACCGCAGGAACCCCATGTCAGAAGCCTTCGAGACGAACCCCGGCGCCGGCGCCGAATACGGCGCGGATTCCATCAAGGTGCTGAAGGGTCTCGATGCCGTGCGCAAGCGCCCCGGCATGTATATCGGCGACACGGACGACGGCTCCGGCCTCCATCACATGGTCTACGAGGTGGTCGACAACGCCATCGACGAGGCGCTCGCCGGCCACGCGACGCTCGTCACCGTGACGCTCAACCCCGACGGCTCCTGCACCGTGACGGACAACGGGCGCGGCATCCCGACCGACATCCACTCCTCCGAAGGCGTGTCGGCGGCCGAGGTCATCATGACCCAGCTCCATGCCGGCGGTAAGTTCGACCAGAACTCCTACAAGGTCTCGGGCGGTCTGCACGGCGTCGGCGTGTCGGTCGTCAACGCGCTCTCCGTGTGGCTCAAGATGAAGATCCGCCGCAAGGGCCAGATCCACGAGATGAGCTTCACCCATGGCGTCGCCGACGCGCCGCTGGAGGTGACCGGCGAGGCGGGGTCGGAGACGGGCACCGCGATCACCTTCCTGCCCTCTACCGACACGTTCCGGGGCGTCACCACCTTCGACTACGGGACGCTGGAGCATCGCCTGCGCGAGCTCGCGTTCCTGAACTCGGGGGTGCGCATTGTGCTCGCCGACAAGCGCCACGCCGACGAGAAGCGCAACGAGCTGTTCTACGAGGGCGGTCTCGAAGCGTTCGTTCGCTATCTCGACCGCGCTCGCAAGCCGCTTCTGGCCGAGCCGATCGTCGTCAAGGCCGAGCGCGAGGGCATCACGGTGGAAGCCGCGCTCTGGTGGAACGACAGCTACCAGGACAACGTCCTGTGCTTCACCAACAACATCCCCCAGCGCGACGGCGGCACGCATATGGCCGGCTTTCGCGGCGCCTTGACGCGCCAGGTGATCGGCTACGCCGAGAACTCCGGCCAGCTCAAGAAGGAAAAGGTCCAGCCGACCGGCGACGACTGCCGCGAGGGGCTGACCTGCGTCCTGTCGGTCAAGGTGCCCGATCCGAAGTTCTCCTCGCAGACCAAGGGCAAGCTCGTGTCCTCCGAGGTGCGCCCCGTGGTCGAGGGCGCGATGAACGAGGCGCTGTCGAGCTGGTTCGAGGAGCACCCGTCCGACGCGCGCACTGTGGTCGGCAAGATGGTGCAGGCGGCGGCCGCCCGCGAGGCCGCGCGCAAGGCCCGGGAGACCGTGCGCAAGGACGTGATGAGCGTCTCGACCCTGCCCGGCAAGCTCGCCGATTGCCAGGAGAAGGACCCGGCGAAGTCCGAAATCTTCATCGTCGAGGGTGATTCGGCCGGCGGCTCGGCCAAGGGTGCGCGCTCGCGCCAGAACCAGGCGATCCTGCCGCTCCGCGGCAAGATCCTCAACGTCGAGCGCGTGCGCTTCGACCGGATGATCTCGTCCGACCAGATCGGCACCTTGATCACCGCGCTCGGCACCGGCATCGGCACGTTCGAAGGCTCGACCTACGGGTTCGACGCCGACAAGCTGCGCTACCACAAGATCATCATCATGACGGACGCCGACGTCGACGGCGCCCATATCCGCACCCTGCTCCTCACCTTCTTCTTCCGGCAGATGCCCGAGCTGATCGAGCGCGGCTACGTCTACATCGCCCAGCCCCCGCTCTATAAGGTGACGCGCGGCAAGCAGAGCCAGTACCTGAAGAACGAGAAGGCGCTGGAGAACTACCTGATCGATGGCGGCCTGGAAGACGCGGCGCTGACGCTGGGCTCGGGCGAGGTGCGTTTGAAGCGCGACCTGCGCGCGCTGGTGGAAGATGCGCTGCAGGTCCGCCAGATCCTCGGCGGTCTTCATTCGCGCTACAACCGCGCCGTGGTGGAGCAGGCGGCGATCGCCGGCGCGCTGAGCCCCGCTGTCGCCGAGAACCGGGGCGAGGCCGAGGTTATGGCCGATCGCATCGCCAAGGCGCTCGACGCGGTCGCCGAGGAAACCGAGCGCGGCTGGATCGGCGAGGCGGACGGCGAGGGCGGCTACCGCTTCCAGCGCACGGTGCGCGGGGTCCAGGAGGTGCAGGCGCTGGATGCCGGGCTCGTCCAATCGGCCGACGCGATCGCGCTGCATCGTCTGGCCGCTCGCCTTGGCGAGGTCTACGAGACGCCCCCCGTCCTGAAGCGCAAGGAAACCGAGCTCGCGATCTCGGGGCCGCTGGAATTCCTGAACGCCGTCTTCGACGTCGGTCGCAAGGGCTTGTCGCTCCAGCGCTACAAGGGCCTTGGCGAGATGGACCCCGAGCAGCTCTGGGAAACCACGCTCGACCCGGAAGTCCGCTCGCTCCTCCAGGTCAAGATCGCGGATGCCACCGACGCCGACCAGCTCTTCTCCCGTCTGATGGGCGACGAGGTGGAGCCGCGCCGCGAGTTCATCCAGGAAAACGCCCTCCAGGTCGCCAACCTCGATATTTAGATGCGGATTCTCACAATAAACCGGAAACCGTTCACAAAAAACCGGAAACCGATTCTCACTGAAAGTGCGTTCTAGCGTAAAGATTCCAAGGGCTTGGTAGCTTGAAATCGGAAACGTACCGGATTCTGGCGACATCGGGTGAAACGGAAAAACCACGCTGAGCTTTCCGGTCGCCAACCCTATAGATCCTGCATTTGGTTATATGGAATTTATGGGTAGGCGCAGATCAAGGCATGGGGAACGTCACTGTCGACGTCCGACGCGAAGCTTGTCGCGTCGGTGGTCCGCCGAAGATGTCCGGCTGACCCGAGTGAAGTGCATCAAACCTTCACTGGCGGAGACCGGCATGAAGCCAAGCGCGACGTTGGTCGAAGTGGGTAGGTGAACTGGACGGCTGGCTCGGTTCCGAGACGGCCGTCAGGAACTCCGGACAAGTCCGCAAACGCGAGGCAAAGGATCTCGCGCCTACATTCGTCCATGGCCGCATGACGACTGGCTCTCAACCGACGCCGACCGGGCCAGCGCCGCCCGCCTGCCTTTCAACCCAAGCCCCTATTGCAACGGCCGAACCGAATGCCCACCGTGCGAACATTGCGGCTCTCGGGAAGCCGAAGCCGAACCGCGTTTTGCCGCTTATTGTGCCGATGCCCATAAAGACCCCCGGTTAGCCCATATACATCGGTCCGATGCCCATATACGCCGAAGCGTGGGGTAGCCGGGTGTCGGGCCGAAGGGCCAAGGGTTGAACATGAGCCACCAGGTCAGGATGCTCAGCATTGCCCTTTCCCCGCTCTGCAATCGGGGCTGGGCATGCTCCAACCCGAACGCAAACGCGGCGTGGTTAGCCCGTCAGCGTTAGCTTCGTACACAGCGGACGACAGCGGAGCCTGTACTCCTCCCGCAGCCATCCGGACGTCGCCAACAAGGCTCCTGTCCGTAAGTCCGCAATCAATGGTGGCGACCAAACCGGATGGTCACCGTCCGAACACCGCAGACCTCCGGAAGCCGAAGGCGGACAGCGTTTCGCCGCCTGGCTTCAACCGCTTGCTCGTGCGTCGCCAGTTCACAGCGCTCGTTGAATTCCGTGCGCGAGCACGCCCACTCCGGCAACTCATCGGAATGGGACAGCGCCCATTCAGGCAGGTTGTCCAGGAACCGCGAGTCGCTCCCGTTCAGGTCGCGATCGACGCTCGATACCTCCTCACCGGTAGCGCAGACCCATTCCATGGCGGCCGGGTCCAGGATCTCCAGGAACACGACGGACCAGTCCGACCGATCGAACACCCATCGGGTATCGGACCACGTCGGCCGGCCGTCGAAGAAGTGCTGCCACTTGCCGACGAAGACGAAGCGACGATCTGCGTCGTCCTCTTCCTCGTCGCACTCCGACGGAGCCGTCTGACCGAACGCGATGAGGTCCATCATTCTACGAACTCCCAAAGCCCGTCATCGCGAAGCATGGGCAGCGTGCGCACCCAAGAGGGAAACTCCGCGCTCAAGGTGACAGGAGGACTTACGTCTAGGTCTAGGAGCCCGGGATGGTCTTCGAGCAGCTTCCGTTCGAAGTCCCTTCCTTCGGCCTTCGTGCCCAGCAACCTGGGGCCGTCCTCCACCGCGCGGAAATTGAGCCATACGACCGCCTTCTTGTCGCGGTCCAGGACCCAGCGCACGGGGGTGTCCAGCCCGATGCCAAGTAGATCGCATCTCCAGTCGACGCTGGAGGCGAACTGTTCGCGACGGCGACCGTCTTCGGCGTGGCGGCTGTGTCCGCCACTGTCGTTGCGAGTCCTTTCGGCCATTCCTTGCACCTCCTTCCGAGCGCATTTCAGCGCGACATCAAAATGGTCCCCCGGATCGGTTGGGCCCGCAAGCGCCCCGCCGACGCGCTCGGGCTTCGGATCCATTCCTCCGACCGCGGCTGCGTCCTGGATCCACCGTTCCTGCTGAATTCTTCTTGTGCGATCGCTCGACCGGATGAGAAGGCGACGAGCGCCGCGCTGCCAGCGCCTCCATGCCCCGGAACACGACGGGCGAACTGCTCTCGGTTTCCGCAGGACCGTTCGCGTTCTGTCCACCGCTTGCGCTTCCGATTTTTTGCCCTCACCATTTTTCGGCGGTCCCGATCGACCGTCCGAAACCGACCGAGGGAGACCGATGGCAGACAGGATCGAAACCACCGACGAACTCAAGAAGGCGCTGGCCGCGGCGTCGAAGGCGGGCAGCCTCGACGTGCGCGTCGAGGTCCGGGAAGCGCGCGAAACCTTCGATGTCTCCGACACCGTCACCGACGTCGAGATCCACCGGGCGATCACCGACGTGATCCGTTCGGGAGACAAACCGAAGGTCGTCTTCGTCCTGGGCGGCGGGCTCGTCGTGTCGCAGCTACACCTGCCGGAAGATGAACCCTACAGCATCGAAGACGAGCAATGGAGCGTGGAACGCGACCTGACGGGCATGCACGGCGGAAAGGTCTGGCTGTCGCCGGCGCCCGACAGCGCTTCCGGTTACGGCATCCTCGACGCGTTTCGGATGCCCGCGGGTGAATACGGGCCGACGGACTGGCCGTTGGTCAAACGCTTCGGCGTCGAGTGCGGCAAGTTCCAGCAGTCCCGGGAACGGGTGGCGGCTTGACGTGCGAGACGGAATGCGAGCCAGTCGGCAGGAGCGATCGGTCGGCTGATGGGATCGACGCCTTCCGACGGTTGGGCGACATGCTGCGCGAGAGGGGATGGCAGCCAACGGACGCGCAGGTTTGCGAACTCGCGCGGATGCTGGCCGACCGCACGCCGTCGCCGTCCAGTTCTGTCCGCTAGGAGTCAGGACTGAACGCCTAGCTTAGCCGCTCTCGATCGACGGTGCGGAACTCGTGGGCGTTGCCTGGTCCGGAAAACATTTCCGATCGACGGCACCCTTCGCCGGACGGCTGAATCCTTTGGCCAGGGCTGGTCACGGGAAGATGACGCTCAGCCTGCCTGGCATGCGCGCCATCCCGGTGTGGAGGGCAATCTCCCAACCGGCGGTCGAGGCACCAAGCTCCTGACCGAGGCCAACGAACGCCTCCATCGATCAGCCCGGAAAAAATTCCTGTCCACATACTTGCGTCCGCCTCCGACCCGGGGAACCATTTTTGCAGTGATCGAAGTCGCAAGGAGCCTCACGTGCCGAACAGACGAATGCGCCTGCACCAGCTGACGTTGGACGAGGAGACGAGGGAAGCCATGTTCGCGGCCAGGGGGGCCTACTTGGCGGCAGGGCGCGAGGACCCCTAGGTCGGGGTGGCGAGGGTCCTGGAGGAACGGCTGGGCCTCGACCTCGCCGATCCCACGAACGCGGACGTCGCCATCATCGTCAACGATGAAGACTTCAGCTTTCTCGCGCCGGATCCGGAGACCGGAACCTTCACGACCATTTCGTCCCTGCTCGCAGTCTACGAAGACGTGCCGTCTGACTGGGCCGGGTGGACCGGTGAGATCCCGCCCCGCTTGGCCATGCTCATGTGGATGATCGGGAACCTGATGAGATCCATCGGCTGGAAAGAGCGCTTCCCGAGACCCATGGCGGCTTAGCCGTCAAGGCGTCCCGTCTTGGCAGGACCGCCGCACAGGACCGCCCGGTCAGTAAGCGTCTGACCAGAACGGCATCGCAGTCCGATCGCTCGGCCGCACGCGGCCATTCGAAACCCAATTCGCCTTCCGCGACGAAGAGCGGACCGTCCGCTTCGGGTCAAATGTTCTCGAACCGTCATCGGTTCGAGGCGGGAAAGGTGTGTAGTGAACCATGAACGCAGGGGAGGGGAAGTTGGCAGAGGATCGGGTCCGCATTCCGAAGACGAGGATCGCCGTTCGGCGCCGCGCTGTCGTCGATGACGGCCTGCCAAGGCAGGCGCGACAGGAACTCGCGCGGAAAAAACCGGAGAACCGCGTGGCGGGCACGATCGATACGACGGAGGAGCTACGCCGGGCGCTTTGCGAGATGGTGAGGAACCGTTCCTTGGACATACGAGGACTCGCCATTCTCGAAGAGAAGCGTTCGCTGTCCGATCAGATGCGCATCAGCGACTCGATGCCGTACTTTGCGATCAGACAGATCGTCGACGAGACGCTGCGGTCCGACCGCAACCCGGAAGTCGTCTTCGCGTTGTCGGGCGGTTTGGTCCTGACACAGGTCTTCGTACCGATGAACGCCCCTTTCGGGCTCGACGACGAACTGTGGCGTGTCGCCAAGAACCTGTCGAAGGTCTACGGCGGGAGCGTCGATGTCGAACCCGCGCCTGCGGCGGCGTCCGGCTATGGCATCCTCACGGCGTACAGGATGCCTTCGTTCGTCTACCTTTCCGGGGACTGGCCGCTCGTCCAGCGGTTCGGCGTCGAATGCGGCAAGTATCGGCAGTCCTGCGAAGCGATGGCCGCCTGACACGCTGCGCAGCAAGCGAACCTGCCATGACGATCCATCGATCCGATGTCTCGGCAGCCGCTCGCGATCATCCGAGCGGTATCACGACCGGGATGGGTGGCCGCAGCCGGGCACGCAGGATCCCAACTTCATTCGGACGTTGACCAACCGCGCCCGCTGACCGCCCCGCGCGAACCCCCGACCGGGGAACATCTTGACCCGTCACCAGCACGAGGAACACCACATGACGAACGCACGCAGCAGCCGAAGCCACATCCTCCTGATCGGCGACGAGACCATGAAGGAGATGTTCGAGGTCAAGGGCGTCTACTCCGCCGACGAGGGAGCGGACCCCTGGGTCGGCGTGGCGCGGATCCTGGAAGACCGGCTCGACATCGACCTGACCGATCCGGCGAACGCCGACCTCCGCATCCAGATCAACAACGAGGACTTCAGCTACCTCGCGCCCCATCCCGCGAGCGAGACGTACACGACCATCTCGTCGCTCCTCAAGATATACGAGAACAAGCTGGCGGGCTTCGACGAGCTGAGCGACGAGGTCCAATACCGATACGGCATGCTGATCGGCTCGATCGGCAACCTGATGTTCTCGCTGTTCGACGCCGAGCAGGAGCGCAAGGCGCTTGCGGCGTAGGGCGCTGCCCCTGAGCGATCGCCGCTCCCGGCTGCGTGGCGTGCCTTTGCGGTTGAACCCGCCCGAAGCTGGGAGCGCCAGTTGCGTCGTTGCCACGCGCCACGATGACGCTGACGTGGCGGCCTGATGCGAGCCGCTACGGTCGAGCCGGCAGACGAAGCCGACCGATCGATGTTTGGGCATCCGCCTGCTGTCAGTTGAACGGCATGCTGCGCAAACAGGGATGGCAGCCATCGGACGCGCAGGTTTGCGACGTGGCGCGGATGCAGGCCGACCACGTGCCCTTGAGGTCCGGCCCGGTCCGCGAGGCATCCGGCCCGATGTGATCTACGGCGCGTGACGGACCGAGCCCTCCGAGACGGAAAAGTTTTCCGATGGGTTGCGGAGTCGGCGAGACCGGGGAACCCTTTGTCGACGCTTTGTGCGCCAGGGAATGGACGGACGGAATGGACGAGCAGGAGTACCAGGAGGAGATCCGGATCGCGGTTGAGGCGCTTCGGCAGGCCGACCGTGACATGGTCGCGTTCGAGCTGGACGAGGCTGATGGCAAGGACACGTTCCTCGCCGAGGGCTCGACGCACGAACGGATCAAGCTCCGCGTCGACGCTGCCATCGCCGCCATCGAGGAAGGCGGTCTGAACCAAGAGACCGCCGCGAAGGGCACGCTCGCGCTGCTCGAGTCGGTCCTGCTCACGACGTACGCCGAGCACATGGGCATGATCGAAGCTGCGGTCCGGATGACGAACGCAGCGGAATGCCGGGCGAACGGCTAGCGCTCTCGCCGATCGATGAACCGGACGCGAAGAGCATCATCTCCATGGCCGAGCAAACCAAGACGCCTCGCCATCACGTAGGAGGGACCACTACGATGTTCCAAGGCATCGCCGACGGATCCCAGGCCACGCGTCCGGCACCGATGGCCGAGCTGACGGTCGGCGCTTTCGCCATGGAGCTGCGCGCCACCGCCCCTGCGGTAGGCCAAGCTTCCGACGGCTGGGTCGGGCGGCCCGTCGCGGTTCTGGCGATCTGCCGTCGCACCCTCATGGTCGCCGGCGTCCACCTCGCGGAGGACGGCGTCAGCTACTACGACATGCTGCGCTGCCTTGCCGACGCCTTCCTGCCGCGGGACGCAGCAGAGTTCGGCGCGGCTGGGTACTGGCCCTGCGAAGGAGTCGCGGAGCGTGTCTTCGTCCATGCACGGCATGATCTGGTACCTGCGCCCGTCCGTCGCTTTCGACAGGCGCTCGGCATCGAGATCGTGCGGCACGAGGACTACGAACCCTTTGTCGGCGACCTCGCGGAGCGGTGGTCCCAAGAGACGGGAATCGAGGTCGACCCCGTACAGGAGGGGCGGTCCGCGATCACGCACATGCTCGCGGGCCGAAAGCCCGAAGGGGACGAGGTCCCTCTGTCCGAGATCGACCGAAGGCTACGTCGCTGGATCGTCGACCGCTACAACGCCGTCCCCGTTCCCGGCATCGAGCGCTCGCCCCTCGACCTGTGGCGCGAGGCGGCGGTCGGCTTCGTCCCGCGGTTCGTGCCTGCCGACGCGCCGGGCGACCTCTTTCGTCCCGACAGGTTCCGCATAATCGGTCCGCGCGGGGTGTCCTGGGGCGGTCGTACCTACTGGAGCGAGGCAGTCCCGGAGCTTGTTGAGAGATGGGGCGAGTCGCGGACATACGAGGTCCGTAGCGACCCGACGGACATCACGCGCGTCGAGATCTGCACGCCGGAGCGCAAGTGGGTGCGCCTGAATGCCCGTTGGGTGTGACCAGGTCACGAGGGCTCATTTTGTCCTTGCCCCTGATCGGCGGACGTTCGCGAGCGTCGAACTCGGGTGCGCCCAGCCCCGCGTATACGTCCGCGGATACCAGAAGGTTCAGCGAGCGGGCCTTTTCCGCCACCGTCGTTCTATCAAGGCCGATCACTCAGAAATCGACCGGACGGCCGTGTTCGTTCTCCCGTTGCCTCAGGGCGCGCGGAGCCATCGAGATGCGAGACCAGCGCGGACTCGGATGCTCCCTCAACGACGATCGGATCCGGTCGTGCAGAATACCCATCCGTTCAACGTTCAACATGTCCTGCGCGATGTTCCGGAACACACGGGCGAAGGGTCTGTTTCGATATGACCGGAACAGCTGCGAGAGCTTCGCGCTGGTACCGATGCTGATGCCCGACAGTCCCAGCGACACCGAGTACTGAGGGCCGCCGTGGGTCGACACCTCGTATCTGCGCATCAAGTCTGCACATGCCTGCTCGAGGTGACGCAGGATCCCGTTGATCTCCCGGGTTCGGTCCGCCGGCGACAGATGATGCAGATTGTCGAGAAGCGTTCGACAGCCCGCGAATTCGGGGCGGCTCCGGAACGACAGGGCCAGTTCTATGCATTGGTCGGGATTGTCGGTTTTCGAGATGAGGTAGGAGACGAAGAACGGCAGTCGCATCGCAAAGCGCGCCCTTCCATCGGGTTCGAGAATGGCCTCGAGCGATTTGCGGGTGGTACGCTTGAGCGCCTCGATAAGGCTGCCGACCTGGCCCGGATGGTCGATCCGGCAGCAGCTCTCGCAGAACGCATCGCGCAGGGGAGCCAGACTCACGTCGGCCGCCTCCCGGTCGGCCAGGGCGTTGTAGAAGTAGGAGCGCTCCGCTGCCCACCCATAGCCGAAGACGAGGCGGTCGAGCATGCTGTTCGCATGCGTTCCGGCATAGGTCGGGTTGCCGGACGCGAGGGCGCGCACGAGTTCCTTGACGTCTCCGATCGCCGGACGGCTGACGACCGAGATTGTAGGCGTGTGGTCGGGGAGGTCGGCGGATCGTTCCGGATCCGAGGTCTCCCCGGTGAAGGCCCCATCGATTCGGTGCTCGTACGAGGCGTGGCGAGTATCCCGGACGAGAAGTGCAAGCGTCAGGTACTCGCTCGAGACGAAGATGTCCCATCTGAGCTGCGGCTCGATGCGAAGCGCCTCGAAGAAGGCGGCGACGTCGGCAGCGGGCTCGGCGCCGTCAAAGGAGAACATCATCCCGCGTGCGAAAGCTGCTGCTTCCTCGGCGACGGACTTGCGCACTGCTGGGTCCGGCTTCTGGAAGCGCACGTAGTCGAAGGCCTTCAACCTTTGGGCCCGGTAACTGTCCTTGTAATCGTCTACGGCGATCAACTCGTCGCTGAACAGGATGGCGGTGACCAGACGCTCGAGGCATAGGACGTCGTTGTCGACTTGATCGAGGCTCGCGGTCCGAACCCGCCCGGTGATCCGCTCCACACCTCCGAGAGTGGCGTTGTCGATCAGGATGCGGCGAGGTGCCATGAGCGTGATCTCCTCAAAAGTCGGGAAGGCATCGGGCCGACTCCCGCATTATGCACGCTCTCATCCGAGTTCATCGAACCCCACGATCCCGCGTCCGCGGACCTCCAAGGATTCGGTCCCGCGTCGTCGATGGATGCATGCGGTTCCGAAGGTTTCCCGACACGGCCGCCGTGCTGGGTTCTTGATCCAGCTCACCCCACGGCCCGGACGCTCGGGTGCGATGCAAGGACTGCCCGAAGGACTTCCGCGAACCATGATGCGATGGTAGCTCGAATCCACGGGCGTTCGCGAGCGCCCCGTAGCAACGGGTTCACGAGAAAATGGCCTCCATCGATCCAGACGTGAATGCCCTTCTCGACGCGCTGACGAGAGGCGGACTCGCCGAACTCGCGCGATCGGCAGCCGAACGCGCCACGGGGGTAGATGACACAGAGCCGGAGACGAGGGGCCGCGAAGGATACGTCTCGAGGGAGCGCCAGCTCGAAGGAGCCAACCAAGCCGTCGTCTCCCGGCTCAAGCGTGAGATCGCTGCCGGAAGCAGGATAAGGGAACTCGCGGCCGGACTCGACTTGAAGGCGGTAGTCATACTGCCCAATCCGGTTCCGGAACGCCCGGAGGGGCGACCGGAAGGTCCGGAAGGGCAAAGGGACGACTTGCTGGATCCAGAAAGAATCCGCGCGATGGAAGCTTTGCTCAAAAGTTGGGTGCGGGCGGAGGCAGCGCTGCGAGAGCGTTGGGAGGCTGAGCGTGCCGACTAAGCCGAAGCCCGTATCACAGGAGCTGACCGACGCGATCCAGCAAGCGGCGGTCCAGGTATCCATTCATGCGCCGTCGTTCTCTTCCGGCAACGGCAAGGCGTTCGAGACTTGGATCTTTCTGGAAGCCGCGGCGGTTCTGCAGACAAATAACGCCGTCCTGGCGAGGGACAGCCACGGCAAACCGACTTCCGAGTTTCGGGTTTGCGGCGCCCCGAGCAATCTTCCGACGATGTCGACCTCCGCGGCTTCGGAGCCGTGCCACTTCCTGGTCGGCGATCATCGCGAACTCCATGCCGGGTTGCTGCACCGCGGCGCTAGCGGCGACAGTCACGAACTCGATGTCTCGGTCGTAAGCACACACGATGCGGCGGTTCTCCGTCACGGCCGCAACCGAGAACCCTACCAGGGCACAAGGTATGCTGGGATCGAGCTGAAGGAGTACGATGCGGCAGGTAGCTTGCCGAAGACGTACGCACGTGCCCTGCTCGGGGTGGCGTTGGACCTCGACCCGCTCCGTTTCATCTACCCGGTCGAATTACGGCTCGGCGGGCAGGCCGTCTTTCATTGGCATGATGGATTCTTTAATTCCCCAAATTACATGTTGCTGACGACGGCAGCTCTGACGGGGCCCACCCGAAGTCTTCTCAACCACTACCGGATGACCTGGGTCGATTGCGTCGCGGCCGGACATCTCCCCAGCGAGTTCGAGGCCTTCGTGTCTGCCTAGTACGGGAAGGGCGTCGACATCCCTGCGATTTACGCACGGCAGCTCCTGTTCTGCGCCTATCTGGAATGTGATCGGACCCAGCCAGCGAGCTCAACCGGGCAGGATCCGGCGTCGACGGGTCCTGCCTGCGGTGCAAGGCCACGATCAATTTGGCGGTAAGCCGACACAGCCCACTTCGAATCGCGGGGTTCGCGTCTAGGATGCGGCAAACGACCGAGACGCGTGTGGATCGACGGGAGGTGCCGTGCTTCAGGAAATCAGGGTGGCGGGCCATGGCAGCTACTCCGCGGAAGGCGAGGTGCTCGCCCCGCTGAAGTCCGTGAACTTCCTCTTCGGGACCAACGGTGCGGGCAAGACCACGATCTCCCGCGTGATCCGCGACCCGGACGCGCACGCTCCTTCAGTCGTGACGTGGCGACACGACCGACCGCTGGCGTGCCTTGTCTACAACAGCGACTTCGTCACGGCGAACTTCTCCAGCCAGTTGCCGGGCATCTTCACGCTTGGGGCGGCCGAGCAGGACACGCTGGAGAAGATCGATCGGCAGCGGGCGGCCATCGGCGCCATCGAGGCGGAGATCGACCGACTG
This sequence comes from Aureimonas sp. ME7, assembly GCF_903970965.1. Taxonomy (GTDB): domain Bacteria; phylum Pseudomonadota; class Alphaproteobacteria; order Rhizobiales; family Rhizobiaceae; genus Aureimonas. Next base: position 546,677 of record NZ_CAJCKW010000001.1, read on the forward strand.
GGCAGGACGCTTGGGCCCGAGGATTGCTCTTCGGGCAAGCGCGGCGACAGGAAGGCGCTCCGCGACGGGTTCGAGCGCGAATGCTGGAAGATCAAGACCCGGCACGACCCCCACTTCAAGGACTCGTTCCAAGGCGTCCGGAGCGCGGCCGCGAGGTTCTGCGACCGCGTCATCGAGGAGGCCGGGGCCAACACGGCCGACGCCGTCGACGTCGAGGAGCTAAAGAGAACCGCGGCCACGCTTTACGGAGTGGGACTCGAACGGCAGGCACCCCTGCCGACGATTGAGCTGGACGACTTGATCGCCATCGAGGACCTGGAAGTTCTCGCGCGTCGGATCGTCGGGAAGGACGACGTCGACGTCGCCGCCCTCATCAAGAGGCTCGGGAACAGCGACTGGGTGAGGCAGGGCCTGTCCTACCTCGGCTCGGGTTCGACCTGTCCCTTCTGCCAGCAGGCCATGGCCGCCGACCTGGTGAAGGAGATCGAGGGCTACTTCGACGAGACCTACCTCAACGAAGTCGCCGCCATCTCGAAGGCGTACGATTCCTACGAGGTGCTTTCCGAGTCCTCCCTGCGTCACTTGGGGGACCTGCTGGCCCTCGAAAGCCCCCATCTCGACGCGGAAGCGCTACGCACGGAAATCGGTCGACTGTCGGATCGGCTAGCGGTCAACCTGCGGCTGCTTGCCAGCAAGAGGCGCGAGCCCAGCACGCCCGTCTTCCTCGAACCCATAGAGGAACTGGTACGGCCCATAGCGGCGCGCGTCGCGGCGGCCAACGAGGCCGTGACGGAGCACAATCGACTGATGGCCAACATCGTCGGGGAGCGGCGTACGCACGTCCAGCAGGTCTGGCGTTGCCTGCTGAACGAAAGCCGGGCGACGATCGGGGCATACATCAAGGCGGCCGGCGATCTCGACAAGGCGATCAACGGGCTCTCCCGCGGCATCGAAGCCAAGCGACGGGAGCTTGCGGCGGCGAAGGCGGACCTGCGCGCCCTCGAGAGGCAGGTCACCAGCGTCCAGCCGACGGTCGCCGCCATGAACGGCATCCTCGCATCGTTCGGTTTCACGAACTTCGCTCTCAGAACGGCGGGCGACAGGGACCACCTGTACGAGATCGTCCGCGGCGACGGACAGAGCGCCGCCGCGACGCTCAGCGAGGGCGAGCGCAGCTTCGTCTCGTTCCTCTACTTCTTCCATTTGATCCGGGGCGGCGTGACCGAGGCGGACGTGACCTCCGACCGCATCGTGGTCTTCGACGACCCGGTGTCGAGCCTCGACAGCGACGTGCTGTTCATCGTCAGCGCCCTGATCAAGCGTGTGATCAGGGAAGCCGAGGCCGGCACGGGTCAGGTGAAGCAGGTCTTCCTGCTGACCCACAACATATACTTCCACAAGGAGGTGTCATACGATCCGGGCCGTGGTGCCCAGGCTCGTTCGACCGAGACATTCTGGATCGTCCGCAAGCACGGCGGCGCCTCGAGGATCGTCGGCTACCCCACCAACCCGATCAAGACGTCGTACGAACTCCTGTGGGCGGAGGTCCGCAACCCGAACCGCTCGAACGCGACCATCCAGAACACGCTCCGGCGCATCGTCGAAAACTACTTCAAGATCCTCGGGAACGTCGACACCGACCATATCGTCGCCCGGTTCGAGGGGCGCGACCAGCAGGTCTGCTCGTCCTTGTTCTCGTGGGTCAACGACGGGTCCCACGGCGTACACGACGACCTCTACGTCTCGGCCGACCAGAGCGTCGTCGATCGCTACCTCGACGTGTTCCGCAGGATATTCGTGGAGACCCACCACGAAGCCCACTATTGGATGATGATGGGACCGGAGGGGCGGGCTCCGGCTCCCGTCGGGGTGGCCGAGAGCGCTTCGGGAGAGCCCAGGTGAGGCCGAACCCGGAGGAGTTCGCGTGAGGATTGCCGTACTCGACGACTACCAGCGGGTGGCGACGACCATAGGTGGCTGGGACCGGCTGCCGAGTTCCTTCGAGGTCGTCCCGTTCCACGACCATGTCGCGGACGCCGACGGCCTCGTCGCCCGGCTCTCCAACTTCGACATCGTCTGCGCGATGCGCGAGCGGACCCCGCTACCCGCCGCGGTGATCGAGCGCGTGCCGCGCCTGAAACTCATCGTGACGTCGGGTGGGCGCAACGCGTCCATCGACGTCACGGCCGCGGCCTCGTGTGGCGTCACGGTCTGCGGGACGGAGGGATCGGGTCCCGCGACGGCCGAACTCGCGGTAGCCCTCCTGCTCGAGTCCGCGCGCGACCTCTCCGCTGAGATGGCTTCGGTTAGGGCTGGCGGATGGCAGGTCGGCGTCGGGAGGACGCTCGCCGGGAAGACCCTCGGCGTTCTCGGGCTCGGGCGGCTCGGCTCGAAAGTCGCGCGCATCGGTGCCGCCATGGACATGGAGATCCTGGCGTGGAGCCAAAACCTCACGGCGGGACGCGCCAAGGAGGTCGGCGCGACGCTCGTCGGACGCGACGAGCTGTTCCGCCGCGCCGACTACCTGACGGTCCACCTCGTGCTGTCCGAGCGGACCCGCGGTCTCGTCGGCGAGCGGGAGCTTGGCCTGATGAAGCCGGACGCGGCGCTCGTGAACACGTCGCGAGCCGCCATCGTCGACACGCCGGCACTTCTTCGGGCGCTTGCGGCCGGCCGCCTCCGCCGCGCGGCCCTAGACGTCTTCGACTCTGAGCCCCTCCCGCCATCCGACCCGATCCGCGACACGCCCGGGGTCGTCGCCACGCCACATATCGGCTACGTCACGCGCGAAACCTACGAGGCGTTCTTCAGCGGCTACGTCGAGGCCATTCTCGGCTTCGTCGAAGGACGTCCTATCCGTGTCCTGTCGCCCGGCTGAAGATGTGAGACGCTGACGGCGCGATCATGGGAAGGTTGCGTCCAGGATTCGGCAGAGGGGAGGGACGATGACTGCGAAGGAATACGGTGCCCTGCTCACTGCCGCGTGGGCACGGTTGCGGGAAACCGGGTGGCACTGGTTCAACTATCACTTCTTCAACGGGCCACGCCCCTTCGCCGACAGCATCATCGCGGCATGCGGATCGATCGACGACAGGGCACCGGGCATCGGCACAACGCTCCTCATCCAGCTTTGCTCGACCGGGGGGCGGGAGGGGGACGAGGGACAGTACGAGCAACTGCTCCACAAACTGGCTGAGATCCTCGTCATCGAGCGCGTCGTCCAGTGCCCATGGCCGGAGGATACGACCTTCGAGCATGAGCCCGCCGCGGTCCCCGGCGGCCCCCGGCCGGAACTGCTCGTTCGGCATCCGGAGGGACGCCTTGCCGTCGAGGTGAAAACCCCGTCGCTGCTCAACCACATTCGTGCGCGCGCAGCGAACCCGATACAGTTGCCCTACAGGGACGGCGTGCGACTTGAAGTGGCCCGGGAACTCGCGGGAGGCCCGGTCACTCTGCCCCGCGACAACCCTGTCCGCGACTTCCTTCGCGATGCCGAACGAAAGTTCAACGGGTTCAGGGACGCGGTGACCGAAAGCCTTCTGGTGATAGTCTGGGACGACGCCATCTACGAGCCGATCTCGGTCCTCGTGAACCATGGATCCGGTTTGCTGACGGACAGTAGCCATTCGCTGCAGCCCGACGGCACGCCGGAGACGTTTCCAAGTGTCGACGCCGTGGTGGCCGTCCGTCATCTCGACTACTTCATCCGCGGGTCGCGTGAAGAGCCCTTGATGGATCGGCGCAGCGCGATGGATTTTGGTGACCACCGCGCCCTGCCCAACGTCCTTTTCCCAGCCCACGGAGGTCGCGTTGTGCCCGGTCAGGTCGTCGAGGGATTGAGGGCGGTCCGCCACGACGATCCGGGCCTGCGCATGTTTGCCGACTACAATCCGCAGGACATGGTCATGTGGTTGGGCGCCCGACGCCCACAGGGGGAAGCGCAATAGCAGGGCGACCGTACGCAGTTCCCCATCCGGAGCGCCCTACGATTCCAGCGCTTCGCCTGAAGAATTGTGATGGAGCAAGTACCCGTCGCTTCAGCTGGACATGATCTCATCAAACACGTGCCGCGCGATCGCCGGCATCAAGTTCGACCCGATCGGACACGACGTCTAGGGCGCGCGGGTAAGAAGGGCCCACGGCGCTCCGCCCCCGACCGCGGCCACGACGGCGAAGGAACAGATGCAGATGACGCCAAGGGGCAGGCACACGTCCGCCGAGGCGTCTGAAGCCCCGAACACAGTCAGTCCGACGACGTCGAGCCAAGGTTGGAAGAGTGGGTGAGAGGGGTAAACAGGAAGCTTGCGTCAACCGTTCGAAGCGTCGACGCGACCGGGCGACGCCGCGCGTCCCAACCGGACTAGGGGAGGTCTGCCGCCGTGCAAATCAAACGTCGGGCGCCGGATCGCGACGGTCGTTTCCGTCAGCGTGCGCAGGTTGCCGTTCAACTGGCGCCGGGTCGCTTCCACGTCCGCATCCCAGAGACGTGCCAAGCAAACCACCGCGTCCGAAAGCGCGGACGAGGGATACTGTCCTCCGGTCGTCGACGCGAACGGAGCGTCCGTTTCGGTGAGTACACGGTCGCGGGGCAGCAAGGCGACGAGAGCCGCTGCCCTGCGCGACCGGAGCATGGGAAGGCCCACCGAGAACCAAGCGCCCATCTCGGCTGCCCGCCGCGCATGCGCCGTCGGGCCGGAGAACCAGTGCAGGATCGGCAGGCCGGCCCCGGGTTGCCGCGCGAGCGCGTCCAGGACCTCCGCGCTCGCGTGTCGGCTGTGGATCGACATGACCTTCCCGCCGGCGTCCGAGCAAGCGCGGAGGATCCTGTCGAAGACGTCCTTCTGCACGCCCATGTGCTCGGCGAACCCATCGCCGCCGTCGAGGCCGACTTCGCCGACGTAACCGGTTTCCCCAAGCAAGCGAACGAACAAGCCGACCTCGCCGTGGCGTTCGTGGGCCAGTTGCGGATGGAGCCCGAGCGCGGTGCGGATCCGCTTTCGCCCCTTCGCGATCATGGTGGTCTTCGGGAACGCCTTCGGCGTCGTCGTGACCGAGAGCGCGTAGATGCCGGAGCGCTCGACCTCGTCGGCCGCCGCCGACGGGGACGGGAAGAGGTCAAGGTGGCAGTGGAAGTCGATCAACTCAGCCCAGTTCCCGTTCCAGGTACATCCCCACCTCCTCAAGACCGCGCTGGTGGACGCCGAACCATCCCTGCCTCTCGGACGGGTCCAAAGGCAAGGGGCCGCTGGCGAGGGCCCGCTGGTTTCGCCCCCGGGGATCGCGCGAGGACGCCACGCGCATCGCCATGATGTCGTCGCTGATGTCGGGCCTTTCCCACGCCTCGCCGACCGAGAAACGATAGTTCGTCGTGTCGGTCATGCCCGCCGCCGCGAAGGCGGCCCGGCGGATGAGGCAGGGGACGCAGTGTCCGCATTGCTGGCTCCTCCGCTTCCACTTGCCGCAGGACACCGTGCCGAGCGCGGTCTCGGCCAGATGCCCGGCGGGTGCGAGTTCCGACAACATCTCGCCCTTTGTCATGTGTCTGTAGGGATTCCCGATCCGGATTTGCATGCCGGTGAAGTCAAGGACGGACTGAATCCTGTCCAAGAAGTCCGGGTGTGTGGTGCGCGTGCTGTGCGAGCCGACCCTGCGTCGCGTCAGCGGGGCGTTCAGGGCGATGAACCCGTTCTCCGGGACGACGAGGTCCACCATGGCGAGCTGCGGCTTGACCGAGCCCAGCGCCGTCGCGGCGACGACGCCGTAGGCGAGGAAGCCGAGGCTGCGGGTGCGCATGCTCGTGTCGTTCACGTTCGGACCCGAGAATACGGGATTCGCGTTCGCGGCAAAGCGGGGCAGCACCTTTCCGAGGCGCGGAGCGAGCCTGCGCTGGTAGCTCTGGTCGCCGCGGTAGGAATGGCTGACGAGCAGGGGGCTGCGACCTTCCCTGATGAGGTCGACCGCGCCGATCAGGCTGTCGAGGCCGCCAGAGAACAGGGAGACGCAGTCCGCCCGTCCGATGCCGACGTGGCTGCGGTGGCGCCGCAGGATCGCCTCGGGTCCGGGCGGTGCCCGCCCCCCGTCGACAAATGTGAGCCGCCACGTGTCCCCGCTCAGGAACGCGAGCGCGCGCTCGATGTCACCGGCGACCGCCGACCATGGCCCGGGCCGGCAGAGCGGTACCTCAAGGGCTAGTTCGCGCGACCACCCGTTCGTGCCGAACCTCGAGCGGTCGACGAATGTGTCGGCGGCCACGACAGCCAAGGCGATCGACAGGAAGTCGAACGCGAGGGGGGCGACCGGCACGCCCAGCCGAGCGATCGCGACCTCGAGGCTTCCGCCGATCGAGGCGGTGCCGGGATGCTTCGGCCGCCGGCCGTAGAGATGCACATGGACCGTGTCGGACCCGCCGGGAACCGGGACGTCCTCCTCGTCGACGTGGAACACCAGCCTATTCATCGAAGGCCTCCCATTCCCTCCACACCTCGTCGACCGCCGCACGCATCAACCGCGAGACGCCCGCACCGTTCATCGCGGCGCCCTGCGGCATCCTGGCGTCCAGTTCCCGGTCGACGACGACCCTGATCAACTCGAGGAGCTGCGCCTCCGCCTCCGGTGTGCGCGCCTCGTCCGGGGCGTTCGCCCACGAGCCGCCGACCTCCTCGACGATGTCTTGGAACACCGACTGGGAGAGGTACTCAGCGATGATCCGGTGGATCGTCTCCGCGTCGAGGCGATTGGGGTCGAAATCCCCCTCGCCGAGGACTTCCAGCATCGCCTCGTCGATCGACACCCGAATCCGGTCCGCGTCCGCGCCCTCCGGCGCCAGCGCCTCCGCGATGCGTTGGCAAACGACGTCGAGCGGTTGGCCCGCAAGCGAGTCCTTGGCCAAGCCCCTGGCCGCCGCACCGTCGCCGTTTCCGCCGAGCGAAGAGAGGACGTCGTAAAGGCCGCCACCGGCTGCATATACCGAGCCGTACCGGCGCGGGCCGACCTCGCTTCCCCCGGTTGACGTCCTGGCGTAATGGCCGAGCGCGCGTCGAAGGTCGGCTCGCTCGCCGTCCCGCAGGAACTTTCCGAACGACCTTCTGAATGCCCTGAAGCGCTGGGGAACCGCCTCGGGCACCTTCTTGCCCGGCTCGTCGTCGGTGCCCGGCGGGACGAGTGGTTGATCCTTCCCGGAACCCTTGGAGGAGGATGACGTGCCCATCAGCCGCGTCCCTCGGCGCTTGCCGTCGGTTCCTTCATCATGGTTGTCATCCAGAGCGGTGGCTTCGGCAGGCCGCCGACGAACCGCACGAGCTTGTCGTGCGCTGCGGGACTTGACCTCGCCAGCATCACGGCGCCGCGGAAGTCGTTGCGGGCCTTCAACCAGTCAAGGTTTCGTCCCATCGCGACGATCATCTCGTCCATGACGTCGGCGGCCTCCTCGGAGGCCAACCGGGAGATGGCCTCCTTCGAGGCCGGAGAGTTCACGGAGGCCGTCTTCAGAAGCGTCTCGAGGGCCTTCGCCGCTGCCGGGCCCAGCCGGGCGGCAACCGAGCGAAGGGGCAGCGTCTCGCGCGAGAGGTACACCATCGGCCGGAGGTCGACCCCGGCGAACATCGGGCTCAGCTTTAGCCAGTTGGCCGCAAACTCCGGTTGGCCCTGCCACGCTTTCGGGAGCCGCTCCGCCGGGACCTCGCCCTTGATGGCCTCGAGGTCAGCAAAGGCCTGCGGCTTCCCGTCCGTCGCCGCGTTCACCATGGAACCGAGTTCCAGGATCGCCTCCTCGCCCATGCAGCGCTCGAACAACGCCAGCTTCGCGATGTAGGACTCACCCAGCGGCATCTCGCGGCGCCGCGCCACGGACGACCGCATCCGGATCACGTTCAGCATCCGCTTCACGATGCGAGGGTTGCCGTTGATCCTGACGGAATGGGCAAGCAGCGGCGCGAGGAGATCCATCGTCTCGAGGCTGCCCATCAGTGCGTCGTCCGGGGCGATGTCCAAGATTGCCGCGATCTCGGCCATCTTGAACGGCGGATCGTTCGACCAGCTCTTCCGTAGTTTCGAGACCAGGAACCCGCGGACCGCCTCCTGCCGTTCGGGTACGACACTCGCCTCCTTGGTTACGGCCAGCATGACGAGGTAGGCGCGAACCTCCTGCAAGCCGAGCTTTGGGACGCGGATCGGGATCTGGATCAGCTTGTCCAGATAGTCGGTGACGTGCCGGTCCCCCGGGTTCGAGAAGTGCTTTGCTACCGCGAGGCGGATCATCTCCTCGTCGGCGGCGACAACGAAAGCGGTCCTTGGGAGGAACAGGAAAAGCCGCATCGCCTCGAGGGTGGCGATGGCGTTTGCGGGAAGACAGCGGTCGAGGTTGTCGACGAAGACCACAAGCCTGCGGCCCATGGAGTCGAGAAGCTCGCCGAGTTCTTTTCGGAACGCTGCGATCTCCTCGGGCGCGTTGCGCTTCTCCTTCGCCGCGAGCAGGCCGCCGCTCCGTTCCGCGGCGGCCTTGGCCGCGTCTTTCAATGCGTCGACGTCCTCCTTGTCGCCCGTGCCGCCGAGGAGATCCCCGGCGGAACCGAACGCCTTCGAGAAAAGTCCGAGGGTTGGGACTCCTGCTGCCATCGCTCCGACGTCGACCGCAAGGCCGAGTGCCTTGAGCTTGTTGACCCGGCGGTAGAACCCCGACGCCTTCTCCTTCAGGGTTTCGGGAGTGGCGTCGTAGAGGTTCTTGGCGATCACCGTCATCAGGGCGGACTTCGCCTCGTCGAAGTCTTGGTAAAGCCATGCGTCGAAAGGTATGACGAGGTTGCGTTCGTCAGCCTCGAGTTGGCTCGACACCAGTCTCAGGATGCTGGACTTGCCGACGCCCCAGGTCCCGTAGATCCCCAACGAGATCGGCAGCATCCCATCGTCGGTGACGAGGTCGCAGACCATCTCCGACACTTCCGAATAGTTCAGGTAGTCGACGCCACTTTCGATGTCCGCCCACATGGCCCCTCCCAGTTCTACCGAGGGTTGATGCCATTTACCGTTGCGTCAAGCGCGCAGCGCCTCCATCCACGAGCAATTCCCCGTGCAGTCGTTTGGGGCAGGACGGAAACGACTTACGCAAAGCGCGCCCGTGCCGGGACGCCGCACGGGAAGGGCCGGATGCGCGCAGGGTTCCTCGACTTGTCGGCGGCGATCCTGCCTTCTGGACGGCGATGCAAGGAATGCCTGTGAATCGGCGTGGAATAAGGGGTCTGACGCATCTCTGATGACGATCAGGGCGCTACGACAGGGCGGGCTTCGAACAGATTTAGCATGGCGCGGCCGAACATCCGGCGTTTGACGAGCTTCAAGGAGTTTCGTGGCCCCCAGTCTGGCCGTTCGACCGAGTCCTGTAACGGCAGCGCGGACAACCGCCCACTGTCCACGCAAGCGTGCGCTCGCGTTTGCGGGTAGTTTGCGTCGCGCCGGGCGACTCTGCGTTCATCACGGACGAGGGCGAAGGCATGGCAATCTACGAATTCATGGATATCTCAACAGGGCATCTGACGACGGACGACGTCGCCCTTCTGGACGAAGGCGAGCTGCCGTTCGATGTGATGAGCTACGACTACGGATGGGTCGTCTCGACCGCCAAGTTGATCGCGGGGCCGCTTCGTGAAGACAGCGCCCGGGACTTGAGCAGGTCGGGTCTCTCACCCGAGTTCATCGCGGCGGCCAAGGTCGCCGGAGAGCGCAACTGCTGGCTCCTGCGGTTCGACATGGACGCGGACCTTGATCCCGACCTGCCGGTGGGTGGATACGGCATGGACCCGGACGAGCTTGCTCCGCCCAGTCCGTAAGCATTCAGGTCAGCGGAAGGCGACACTCCCACGTGGAGCCGAAGGGAGCGTCTTCGCAGACGGGTTCGGACTTCGGTCTGCGACCTTCCGTCCGATGCGGGGAAGGGGAGCCAACCATCGCGGTCTCCACCCCCGCCAACAGCTCACATAGAGAAATCTGGTGTCACGCTTGTCGCCAGCACGCTTTGGAAGACGATGAACGAGCCTTCAGCGAGCGTGATGTCAGCATACTCTTCAGCCGTTTGCGACAAGGCATAGGCATGCGAGCAGTAGGCGGCCCGCAAGCGCCAGCTGCAGCGTGTGCGCCGATCGGTGGCGAAAGCGGGTTTTCGGTGAACGTGCGATCGCTCGGCAGGGCTGCAGCATGTACTTTGGTCGGAAGGCGGCGTCGCCGACTTGGGTTGATTGGAGTTTCCAATCCTATTCCCGTCGCTTACGAAACCTTCGACCTCATAGCGGTTGCGTCGAAGCCCTCATTCCATGCCGTTTAACATGCGAAGGCGCCGAGCCCCATCACCACCCCTTCACCAGGCTGAGCTTCGCCTGGGGCCCTTGCGCACCAGCGTTGCGAGTAGCGGCAGCGCCAAGGCTGACCGCATCGATCTTGAATTTTCGAGCATCGCGTTCAGCGCGTTGACCTCGCTCGACAACTCGTTGGATGCGGCGGCCGCCTCTTCGACCATTGCCGCATTCTGCTGCGTACCCTTGTCGAGCGTCCCCACCGCATTGTCGATCTCGCCCAAGCCCACGGCTTGGTTGCGAGATGACACCACGATGGCGCCGACGTGCACGTCGACCTCGGACACCTTCTCGACGATCCCTTCCAGGCTCTGACCGGCCCGTGCGACAAGCTCGACGCCCTGTTCGACCTGCCTGCGGGAAAGGGAGATGAGGTCCTTGATCTCCTTGGCGGCTTCCGCAGAACGTTGAGCGAGACTGCGGACCTCCTCAGCAATCACAGCAAAGCCGCGACCAGCCTCGCCGGCCCGTGCGGCCTCGCCGCCGGCGTTCAATGCCAGGAGGTTGGTTTGGAAGGCCATCTCATCGATGGTCCCGATGATGCTGCCGATCTTACCGGACGATACCTCGATCTCGGCCATGGCGGCGACGGCATCGCCGACGACCGCGCCGGACTGCTTTGCTTCCAACTTCATGCGGTTCGCAAGCTCGCCAGCCTGCTCGGCCTTGTGGCTCGAACCGCGAACCCCGTTGGTCATCTCGGAGAGGGTTGCCGATGTTTCTTCGATCGCGGCTGCTTGCTGTTCGGTCCGCCTAGCAAGATTATCCGATGCCGAGCGGATATGATCGGCACCCGATTGGATCGGCGGCATGGATCGCTTCCAGGAGCAGTTCCGTGAGTAAGGCCTTGCCTCTCGTGCGCGCGGGGACGTCGTTCCCGCCATCTGTCATGCCGAGCAGTTCCTCCGGTTCATCAGTCAGGTACGGTGCAGCCCGCCACACAAACGCGGAGACGTTCGTTAATGAGCGTTCCTTCGGCCGAGCCCAAATCCCAGGAGCGCGTGGATGGCAAGCGCGGTATTGATCGCGTGTTGATCACGGCGGGCGCGAGCGGCACGTACCGCCCGCGCTAACCGTCTCAAGCCTTCTCGTCGTCCGGGTGCCCGAGCTCGCAGAAGAAGCCTCCAAGGTATCGCGTGGCGATAGCCTTCGGGTCCGCGGGGGGCGTCTTGGCCTCGACGGCCGCCCGGAACGGCTCGCTGTTGTCCTGAGGTTGGTAGCCGAGATGATTGGCTCCGGAATTGTCCACGGTCTTCACTTTGTTGTCGGACAGTCCGAAAGCGATCGTATGGGCCACCCGGGGCGCGGTCAGCGACGCCTCGACCAGTCTGACGCAGTCATCGAAGGACTGGTACGACCAGAGATGGCGCCGATCGGTGGGCTCGGGAAATGACGAGAAGATGCGTAGGCACGCCGTCTCGATGCCGAACTTGTCCCAGTAGAGGCGGCTGAGGCTCTCCACGAAGTTCTTCGACACGCCGTAGAGCGTGTCGGGCCGTACGGGCGCGTCGACGCCGATCTGTGCCTCGACCTCGTGAAAGCCGATGGCATGCACCGAGGAGGCGTAGACGACCCGCTTGACGCCGTTCTTCCGGGCGCCCTCGTAGATGTGGTAGGAGCCGCGAATGCTGGAGTCGAGAATGGTCTGCCAGGGGCTTTCCAGTGCCGCACCACCGAAATGCACGATCGCGTCGCATCCTTCGGTGGCGGCGATCGTGGCGTCCATGTCGGAGAGCTCGAAGACCGCTTCCTCCTCGTTGGGACGGAGATCGTCGAACGGGCGGCGTCCGGCGACCCTGATCTTGTTCGCCAGATGCGCCAGGCCTGGGCGGAGAACCGTCCCAAGGCGCCCGCCCGCGCCGGTGATGAGGATTCGCTCGTATTGCGGCATGGTCTACTCCACTTGCGCGACGGCGGCGTTGATGCGCGCGATCGCCTCGGTCAGCACCGCCTCACTCGTGGCGGTCGAGATACGGAAATACGGCGACAGCCCGTAGGCCGCCCCAGGCACGCCGGCGACGCGGCCTTCGTTGAGGAGGTAGTTGGCGAAGGCCGTGTCGTCCTCGAGCACCACGCCCTTCGGGGTGCGTCGCCCGATCAGGCTGCCGCAGCCGATATAGGCGTAGAAGGCGCCTTCGGGCGGCGACAGCGTCAGACCGTTGGCCTGCCGGATGCCGTCGACCACGAGGTTGCGGCGTGCCTCGAAGGCGCGGCCGAAACGCGACACCTCGTCCTGCGGTCCGTTCAGCGCCGCGACCGTCGCGGCCTGCGCGATCGAGCAGACGGACGTGACCGACTGACTCTGGATCGTCGTCATGGCCTTGACGAGCGGGGCAGGGCCGACCGCGTATCCGACACGCCAGCCGGTCATCGCGTAGGCCTTCGACACGCCGTTGACGATCAGGGTGCGGTCGCGAAGCTCAGGGCAGGCCTTGCCGAAGGACACGAACTCACGGCCGTCGAAAATGATGTGTTCGTAGATTTCGTCCGATAGCACGAGGACGTGCGGATTTTGGGCAAGGACCTCGCCAAGCGCCTTGAGGTCGGACTCGGAGTAGACGGCGCCGGACGGGTTGCCGGGCATGTTGAGGAAGAGCCATTTGGTGCGCGGGGTGATCCCCCGCTCGAGCACCTCGGGCGTCAGGCGGAAGCCGGTCGTTTCCGGGCATTCGACGACGACGGGTTTGCCACCCAGCAGCTTCACCATCTCCGGATAGGACACGAAGTAGGGCGCGGGCAGGATCACCTCGTCGCCGGGCTCCAGCGTCGCCATCAGCGCGTTGAAGATGATCTGCTTCGCGCCATTCGCGACGACGACGTCCTCGGCCGCGTAGTCCAGGCCGTTCTCGCGCCGAAACTTGCTTGCGACCGCCTCGCGTACCTCGGGCGTGCCGGCCGAGCCCGTGTAGAGCGTCTGCCCGGCCTTCGCGGCCTCGTAGGCCGCTTCGACGATGTGGGAGGGCGTCGGAAAGTCCGGCTCGCCGAGACCCAAATCGATCACGTCGATGCCCTTGGCGCGGAGCGCCTTGGCCGCTTGGGACACAGCCATCGAGGCGGACGGCTTCACCACGGCGAGGCGGGAGGCGATGTAGCTCATTTGTCGTTCTCCGAAACGTAGCCCTTGGAGCGGTCAGCGGCGCGAGCCTCGGGGGCGCGCTTGGCGGGATCGCCGAAACCGCCGCCGCCGGGGAGCTCCATGATCAGCCGGCGGCCGGCGGGTACGTGCTGCCAGCCCTTGGGCCGCATCAGCGTGCCGTCGTCGAGCTTGACGATGCCCGCAGCCCCGCTCTCGCCCCCGTCTCGGCCGCGCGGCGCGTGGTTGATGCGGTCGAACATGGCGGAGAAGTCGAACTCATGCCCTTCCATCGGCGCGATCTCGATGATCTGGCCGAGACCGCCACGGAACTCCCCGTCGCCGCCCGAACCCGGCCGCAGTTCCTTGCGCCAGACGACGATCGGTCCCGTGTGCTCCGTCGCCTCGACGGGCATCGTGTGGACGCCGGAGGGGAAGGCGGTCGCCGACGGGCCGTCGATGCCGGGGCGCGCGCCCATGCCGCCCGAGTTGAACATCAGCACCTCGGCGCGGCGACCCTCGCCGCCGTTGGCGGGGCGTGCCGAGATGTGGATGTTCCACAGGGCGCCCGCGCCTTCCGAGAGAATCTTGCCGGGCATCGCCTTGGCAAGCGCTCCGAGCACGAGGTCCGGCACCATGTGGCCGAAGATGTGCCGGAGCGCGACCGGGGCCGGGCGCACCGCGTTCAGGATGTTGACGGGCGAGGTCACGGTGTAGAAGGCCAGCGAGGCCGCGTTGTTTGGGATGTCCGGCGCGGTGGCGCATTTCAGGGCATAGCAGGCATAAGCCTTGGTGTAGATGATCGGCGTGTTGATGCCCCATCGGCTCATCGGGTCGGTGCCCGTGAAGTCGACCTCGACCTCGTTCTCGCGCACCGAGACCTTGGCGGCGAGCTTGATCGGCGCGTCGTACCCGTCCGTGACGAGCTCGTTGGACCAGCTTCCCTTCGGCAAGCCCCCGAGGCGCTCGACCATCGCGTCGTGTGTCCGGGAGAAGATGAATGTCCCGAGGCTTTCGAGCGTGTCGAGGCCCGTTTCCCGCATCATCTCGACGAGGCGGCGGTGTCCGACGTCGTTGCAGGCCGCCAGGGAGTAGAAGTCGCCGACGACCTGGTTGGGCTCGCGCACGTTGGCGCGCAGGAGGCGCACGAGGTCGAGGTTGACCTTGCCACGCTCTGCGAACTTCATGATCGGGATCTGTATGCCTTCCTCGTAGACGGACTTCGCGTCCGCGCCGAAGCCGCGGCCACCGACGTCGACGACGTGCGCGGTGCAAGCGAAGAAGGCGACGAGTTCGCCATTCAGGAAGGAGGGCGACACCATGGTGATGTCGTGGAGGTGGCCCGTGCCCAGCCAGGGGTCGTTGGTGACATAGGTGTCGCCCTCGAACATCTCCTCGCGAGGAATGGCCGCCATGAAGTGCGCCACTGCCTCGGCCATGGTGTTGACGTGGCCGGGCGTGCCGGTGACGGCTTGTGCGAGCATCCGACCCCGCGGGTCGAAGACGCCGGCCGAGAGGTCACCGGACTCACGCACCGAAGTCGAAAACGCGGTGCGCAGGAGGGTCAGCGCCTGTTCCTCGACGACCGAGATCAAGCGGTTCCACATGACCTGCATGCGGATGTCGGCAATGTCGCACATGGGTCTCAGGCGCCTTTGCGGATGAGGAGGATGGCGCCGTCGCCCTGGATGACGGCGTCGAAGGGACTGGTGACGACTGTGGAGGTCTCACGCTCGACGATCACCGCAGGGCCTACAACTCGCGTTCCGGGAGCCAGGGTGTCGCGCTCGACGATGCCATAGGTAAGAAGCGTCCCCGCGGCGGGATCGAAGACCTCGCGTCTGACCTCGACCGTCGCCTCGGACGATCCGGTCGTTATCTCCTCGCGCGTTCCCGCCGGCCGCTCGTCGCTGGCCTTCACCGAGAAGGTCACGATCTCGATCTCGAGGTCGCCGAGCCCGTCGATGGCACGGCCGAAGAAGCGGCCGTAGCTCTCTCGGAAGCGCTGCGCGAGCTCCTCCCGCGCCGTCCCGTCGAATGGCTGGTCAGGCAGGGGGACCGGGATCTCCCAGCCCTGGCCGGCATAACGCATGAAGGCGGTGATCTCGCGAGTGATCGTTCCGCTGGTGCCGGCCCGCACGAAGCCCTCGGCGGTCTTCTTGAGGTCGTCAAGAAGGGCGTTGACCTCTCGGGCATCGAAGCGCGACAGGCGCACGAGGCGCGAGGCAAGCGCCTCGTATCCGAAGGGTGCCTTGAGGAAGCCGATGGCCGACCCGACGCCCGCCCCGCGCGGCACGAGGCAACGGTCGATGCTGAGCTTCTCGCAGAGCCGGGCGGCGTGCAGGGGAGCCGCGCCGCCGAAGGCGATCATGATGTTGTCGGAGACGTTCTTGCCGTTCTCGACGGCATGGACCCGCGCGGCGTTCGCCATGTTCTCGTCGACCACCTCGCAGATGCCGAAGGCAGTCGGCAGGGCAGCGAGCGACAGCTTCTCGCCGACCTCAGTGAGGATGGCACGCTCGGACGCGGCCGTGTCGAGCTTGATCGCACCGCCCGCGAAGTTGTCGGGGTCGAGCTTGCCCATCACGAGGTCGGCGTCCGTGATGGCAGGGCGCTTGCCGCCGCGTCCGTAGCACGCGGGACCGGGCTCCGATCCCGCGCTTTCCGGACCCGTCTGGATGCGGCCCATCGCGTCCACCCAGGCGATGGAGCCGCCGCCCGCGCCGATCTCGATCATCTCGATCACCGGAATCGAGATCGGCATCCCTGAGCCCTTGGTGAAGCGATAGGTTCGGGCGACCTCGAAGGTGCGGGCCGTCTGCGGCGCGTAATCCTCGATCAGGCAGATCTTCGCGGTGGTGCCGCCCATGTCGTAGGAGACGACCTTCTCCAGACCGAAGCGGCGGGCGATGTCGGCTGCGAAGATCGCGCCGCCGGCCGGGCCCGATTCCACGAGACGCACCGGGAACTCCGACGCCGTCTCGACCGAGATCAGGCCGCCGCCCGAATGGATCATGAAGACCGGGCAGTCGGCGCCCATCTCCTTCAGGCGGACCTGGAGCCGGGCGAGGTAGGTCGCCATCTGCGGCCGCACGTAGGCGTTGGCGCAGACCGTGTTGAAGCGCTCGAACTCGCGCATCTGCGGCGATACCTCGGAGCTGATCGAGATCGGCACGTCGAGCTTGGCGGACAGGATCTCGCGCGCCCGCCGTTCATGGGTCCCGTTGGCGTATGAGTGGATGAAGCCGATGGCGACCGCCTGGAAGTCCTGCGCGGCCAGCTCCTCCGCGAGGCGCGCCAGAGCGGCCTCGTCAAGCGCGAGAAGCTCCTGTCCGTCCGCGCCGATGCGCCCTTTCACCGTGAAGCGGTCCTCGCGCGGGATCAAAGGCGCCGGGATCCTGATATCGAGGTCGTACTGGGCGAAGCGGTTCTCCGTCCGCATCTCGAGGACGTCGCGGAAGCCTTCCGTCGTGACGAACGCGGTGCGCGCGCCGCGCCGTTCGATCAGCGCGTTGGTGGCGAGCGTCGTGCCGTGGATGACGATCCCGATGTCGGACGCGGCGATCTTGGCGTCGCGGACGACGATCTCGATGCCGTCGAGGATCGCCTGTTCGGGCGCGGTGTAGTTGGTGAGGACCTTCGTCGAGAAGACCGTGCCGCGCACGTCGAGCGCGATGTCGGTGAAGGTGCCGCCGATGTCGGCGCCAAGGCGGATGTCGTCCGATCCTGCGGTCATGCGTCGGCCTTCCGGGCGTTGAGCGCTGCGGTGCGCATTTGGGTGAGGGTCTGGCGGGGCGTGATCGCCTCCGGCGAGACCACGAGTTCGAGAACGGCGCCGGTCGGGGAGGCGAGGGCGCGGCGGAAGGCTGCGGCGAAGCCTTCCGTGGCCTCGACCTTCTCGGCATGGAAGCCGTAGGACCTGGCGAGGCCCACGAAGTCCGGGTTCTCAAGCGTCGTCCCCGATACGCGCTCGGGGTAGTGACGCTCCTGGTGGGCGCGGATCGTCCCGTAGATCCCGTTGTTCAGGATCAGGACGATCGGCTGGGCTCCGGCTTGCATGGCGGTGCCGAGCTCCTGGCAGTTCATCTGGAAGTCGCCGTCCCCGGCGAAGCAGACCACGGTGCGCGAGGGCATAGCTGCCTTGGCGGCGATCGCGGCCGGCACGCCGTAGCCCATCGCTCCGGACTGGGGCGCCAGGAGCCGTGCCTTGCTTCCGAAGCGGAAGAACTTGTTCGGCCAGACGGTGAAGTTGCCCGCGCCGTTCGTGAGGATGACGTCCTCGGGAAGGGTCTCGCGCAGCCACGCGGTGACCGCGACCATGTCGACCGGCCCCGGCTGGGCGGGAGCGTCGAAGCTCGCCTCGTAGGCGGCCCGCGCGTCCTCGCGCCATCCTGCCCAATCACCCTGGACGGGTTCGAGCGTCTCCGCGAAGGCGTTGGGTCCTGCCTGGATGCCGAGCGCAGGCACGTAGACCTTCCCGATCTCGCGGTCGGACGGGTGGACATGGATCAGCGTCTGGCGGGGCTGCGGCACGGACAGGAGCGTATAGCCGTTCGTCGTCATCTCGCCGAAGCGCACGTTCACCGCCAGGATCGTATCGGCCTGCTCGATGAGGGCGCGGACGTGAGGCGGCATGCCCACCCCGGCCTCGCCGACGAAGACGGGAGAATGGTTGTCGAACTGATCCTGGTAGCGGAAAGCGGCCACGACGGGGATGCCGGACGTCTCGGCGAACCGCTGAAGCGCCAGGCGGCCCTTTTCGGTCCAGTTCGTCCCGCCGAGGAGGAGGACCGGGCGCTTCGAGCCGGCTAGGAGGTCGTGTGTCGCTGCAACCGCGGCGGACGACGGAGCCGCCTCGTAGAGTTTCGGGGCTGCCGCCAAGGGAGGCACGTCGGTCTCGTCGGTCAGCATGTCCTCGGGCAGGGCGACGACGACGGGCCCCGGTCGCCCGGACACGGCGGTCGTCCAGGCCCTCGCCATGATCTCGGGGATCCTGTCGACCTGATCGATCTCCACCGCCCACTTGGCGAGGGGGCCGAATACGGCGCGGTAGTCAACCTCCTGGAAGGCCTCGCGGCCCTTCATGTCGGTGCCGACCTGGCCGACGAAGAGGATCATCGGCGAGGAGTCCTGCATCGCGGTGTGGACGCCGATGGAAGCGTTGGTGGCTCCGGGGCCGCGGGTGACGAAGCAGAGGCCCGGATTGCCAGTGAGCTTGCCGTAGGCCGCCGCCATGAAGGACGCGCCGCCCTCGTTCCGGCACAGGACGTAATCGAGCCGGCCGCGCGTGTCGTGCAGGGCATCGAGCACCGCGAGGTAGCTCTCTCCCGGTACACCGAAACCCTTGTTCGCGCCGAGGGCCAGCAGGCACTCCACCAACAACTGGCCACCGTTTCGCGCCATGGTCCTGACTCCTTGAATCCGATCCGGGAAGCTCGCGCGCCCGCCGATTGCATCCTGTGTGTTTCGACGCCCAAGCCTCGATATGGATGCGCTTTGAGTGAAACCTGCCCCTTGGCCGCCGCCGGCGAAATCAAGAAATCCGGTTCATTAGAAAGTTCTGCTTTACCGCCGAGGCCCGACCAAAACGCCGGGATTGAGGACGTGCCCGGGATCCAGGGCGTCCTTGACGCTCGACATCAGCGATCGCTCCACGACGCCTCTGAAGGCTGTCGCCAGCGCGACCTTTGCCCGTCCAAGCCCGTGCTCGGCCGCGAAGCTCCCGCCCATCTCGGTCGCCAAGCCGACCAGGGCGCGGCCGAGTTCCGAGTTCATCCCGGAGAAGTCCGTGGCGCCCGGCGGGGGAGACAGATTGCAGTGAATGTTGCCGTCGGCGAGGTGCCCGAAGGCGTTCACCCTGACGCCGGGCACGAGATCCTCGCAAAGGCTCGAGCCGGCATCGACGAACTCGGCGATCCGACCCGGCGGTACCGAGATGTCGTGCTTGAGTTGGGCGCCTTCCAGCCGCTGACCTTCCGGCTGTTCCTCGCGGAGTTTCCAGAACCTGTCACGGTGAGCCTGGGACATTGCGACGGCCCCATCGACTACGAAGCCCGCCTCCATGCCCCACGTGAGTTCGTCTTCGAGGATCGCGTCGAGCGGTACGCGGCGGGAGGAAGAGGTCAACTCGACCAGGACGTAGGCCGGAGCCCGCGTCTCAAGTGGGAAACCGATGTCGGGCAGGTGGCGCAGCACGAGATCCAGCCCGATGTCGGTAAAGAACTCGAGCCCCGAGAGAAACTCGCTGGCTTCGCTGCGCACATGGTTTCCGAACGCGACAGCGGCCGAAAGATCGGCCAGGGCGACGAGGGCGGTCGAGCGTTGCTTGGGCGCCGGATGCAGTCGAAGAACCGCGCGGGTGACGACGCCCAGCGTACCCTCCGACCCACAGAACAGCTTGCGGAGCTGGTAGCCGGCGTTGTCCTTCTGCACCTCGCGAAGGCCGTTCCAGACGGTGCCGTCGGCCAGAACGACCTCGAGGCCGAGAACGAGGTCGGACATCATCCCGTATCGAAAGGCATGGCTGCCCCCGGCATTCGTTCCGATGAGGCCCCCGATCCTCGCACTGCCTTCCGCCCCGAGATGCATAGGGAAGATGAGGTCCCGGCGTGCCATTTCCTCGTGGACCGTCGCCAGGATGGCCCCGGCCTCCACGGTGACGCTTCCCCCGCCGCCGTGAGGCTCACCGATCGCCGACATGCGCGACAGGGACAGGATGACCGCTTCCTCGCGGTCGGCCACGCTGGCTCCGCAGAGGCCCGTGTTGCCCCCTTGCGGTACGACCGCGAGGCCAGCGTCGTTGCACATCCGCACCGTGGCCGCGACTTCATCGGTATTCTTCGGGCGCGCGACCCCCACAGGCTGCACACCGAAACGGTCGAGCCAATCGCGGGTATGGGCGGCAGCGTCCGGGCCCGTCAGCCAACCCGAGGGGCCAAGAAGCGTAGACAGGGCTGAAGCGATCATCGGCGTGTCCGACTGAAGAGGCCAGGCTGGCGGCGGTCGTCGACGCCGTGGCTCAGTGTCCAAGGATCTGCGACAGGAACTTCTTGGTTCGCTCGTTGCGCGGGTTCGTGAAGAAGGCCTCGGGCGGTGCGTCCTCGACGATCTCGCCCCGGTCCATGAAGATCACCCGGTCCGCCACCCGCCGGGCGAAACCCATTTCATGCGTGACGCAGATCATCGTCATGCCCTCCGCCGCGAGCGTGACCATGACGTCGAGCACCTCGGAGATCATCTCCGGGTCCAGCGCCGACGTCGGCTCGTCGAACAGCATGATGTGCGGCTGCATGCAGAGCGAACGCGCGATGGCGACTCGCTGTTGCTGGCCGCCCGAAAGCTGGCCGGGATACTTCTCCGCCTGCTCGGGGATACGGACCTTCTCGAGATAGCGCCGGGCGATCGCCTCGGCCTCGGCGCGGGGCATCTTGCGCACTCGCATCGGCGCCAGCGTGCAGTTCTCCAGGACGGTCATGTGCGGGAAGAGGTTGAAGTGCTGGAACACCATGCCGACCTCGCGGCGGATCTCGTCGATGTTGCCGATGTCGTCGTCGAGCTCGGTACCGAGTACGACGATGCGGCCGTCGTCGTGCTCCTCAAGGCGGTTGATGCAGCGGATCATCGTCGACTTGCCGGATCCGGAGGGGCCGCAAACCACGATCTTCTCACCGCGCTTCACCGTGAGGTTGATGTTGTCGAGCGCCTTGAAGTTTCCGTAGTGCTTGCCGAGCCCGATGAGCTGGACGGCCGGCGTGTCGGACGTGGTGGACTGTGTCATCTGAGGGGTCCTTACCGCTGGCCGACCGACATGCGGCGCTCGAGGAACGCGCCGTAGCGGGAAAGGCTGAAGACGAAGGCGAAGTAGATGAGGGCGATGAAGGCGTAGACCTCGACATAGGCGAAGCGCCATTCGCCGGTGCCGTAGGCGGCGTTGCCGGAGGCGAGGATCTCGAAGAAGCCGACGATGATGACGAGCGAGGTTTCCTTGAAGGAGATCACGACCTGGTTGATCGTCGCGGGCAGCGCGTTGCGCATGGCCTGGGGCAGGAGGATGCGCCCCGTGCGTTCCCAGTAGCCGAGGCCGAGGGATTTCGCGGCCTCGTCCTGGCCCGAGGCGACGCCCTGCATGCCGCCGCGCACGATCTCTGCCTGGTAGGCGGCGAAGAACAGCGCGAAGCCGACGATCACGCGGTAGAGCTTGTCGCCTTGGAGCCAGTCGGGAAGCGCGAAGGGGAGGACGATCGCGAAGGTGAAGAGAATCGAGATCAGCGGCAGCGAACGGACGGCGTCGATGATCATGCCCGTGGTGCGGGAGATCCAAGGCAGCTCCGATCGGCGCATCAGGGCCAGCACGATTGCCAGCGGAAAGCCGATGAGGCAGGTCGAGACGAAGATGAACAGGGTCAGGGCGAGGCCGCCCCACTGCTCCTCGCCGACGTGAGGAAGGCCGAGGATGCCGCCCTTCATCAGGACGTAGAAGGTGGCGACGCCGATGAGCCAGACGGCGGCGATGCGGCGCCCGGTCCAGAAGGCCGGGATGCAGCTCAGCACGACCATGATCACGACGGTCAGGCAGGCGAGGCCGGAGCGCCATTGCTCGTCGTAGGGGAACAGCCCGAAGAAGATGATGCGCCAGCGCGCCGCGATCACCGACCAGCAGGCCCCGGATGCTGCCTCGCACGCCGCCGGACCGCCGCTTGCCGTGAACACGGCGGAGAGGACCGCCCAGTCCAGGAGTTTCCAGACGACGGTGACGAGGATCGCGACGGACACGACCGACACGACAGCTTGCACAGGCGTGGAGAAGAAGCGTTTGCGAAGCGTCCGGCGGCCGCGGGGCATGGGTAGGGCTGTGGCGGTCATCTGTTACCCTCTCAACTGGTTGCCTTTGAGGGCGATGGCTTTGTTGATGCGGTTGAAGATCGCCGCGATTGACAGGTTGATGGCGAGGAAGCCGCCCATCAGGATCGCGATGGCCTCAATGGTCTGGCCGGAATGGTTGATTGTCAGCGCGACGATCATGAAGAAGTCGGTGAAGCCGACCGTGATGCCGAGCGTCGTCGCCTTGATGAGCCAGACATACTGGTTGGCGAGGATCGGCAGCATGGCGCGCATGGCGAGCGGCAGGCGGACATAGATGAAGGTCTGCCAGCCCGAGAGGCCGACCGAGCGAGCCGCCTCGACCTGTCCACGACCCACGGACTGGAAGCCGCCGCGCACGATCTCGGCAATGTAGGAGCCGCCATAGATCGCGATGGCGATCGTCAGCGCTTGGAACTCGGGCGGCACGCGCAGGCCGCCGCGGATGTTGAGGCCCTGAAGGGCGGGCACGTCGAGGAACGGGCTGTCGCCCAAGCGCCCGACGAGGAGGCACACGACGCCGACGGCGAGAAGCGCGAGGGGGCCTGCCCAGCGGGCCGTGCGCAGGGCGCGTGCGGCGTGCTTCGGAACTTCGGCAAGACTGCAGACGACGAAGAGGACGAAGGCGAGAAGGCAGGCGACGAGGAACGCTACGAAGGCCCATGTCTCGACGTTGAGCGCGGGCATGTAGAGGCCGCGGTTGGTGAGCGCCATGCCCCAGGCCTCGTGCGCCTCGCGGGGCGTCGGCAAGCGCGTGATCAGCGCGTACCAGAAGAAGACCTGAAGGATGAGCGGGATGTTGCGGAAGATGTCGACATAGGTCCGGCCGAGAAGCGCGGCGAGCTCGTTCGACGAGGTGCGCGCGAGGCCGACGACCATGCCGACCACCGTCGCGCAGACGAGGCCGATCGTGCCGAGAAACAGGGTGTTGGTGATGCCAATCAGGAAGTACCACCAGTAGGGATCGGTGGAGGAGGCGGGCAGCAGCGAGAAGTTGACGTTCCAGCCGGTGGACTTCTCCAGGAAGCCGAAGCCCGAGGTGATGCCCTGCGCGTCGAGGTTTTGCCTGGCGATCACCACCGCCGAGACGACCAGGGCGACCAGGACCCCGACGAAGGCAAACTGGAGGAGCGCGGCGCGCGTCCTGCGATTTCTCAAGAGGCGACCCATCGCGCGGCTCCCTGGTGACGGTTGGGAGGCTCCGCCGCGCAGGGCGGCGGAGCCGTTGCGACGTCAGTCGATGACCATGGGGTAGAGCACGCCGCCGGCGTTCCACAGATTGGTCAGCTCGCGCTCCATCTTGTAGGGCGAGTCCTTGCCGAGGTTCCGGTCGAAGACCTCGGCGTAGTTGCCGACGTTCTTGATCACGTTGTAGGCCCAGTCGTCCGACAGCCCGAGGCCCTTGCCCATGCCCGGCGTCTTGCCGAGGAACTTCGACATCTGCGGCGAGGTTGGGTTGTCACGCATCTGGTCGACGTTCTGCGAGGTGATGCCCGACTGCTCGGCGAAGAGCATGGTCGAAAGGGTCCAGTTGGCGATGTCGACCCAGTTGTCGTCGCCCTGTCGCATGATCATGACTTCCGGCTCGACGTCGAGTACGTCGGACAGGATGACGTGGTCGTCGACGTTGCCCTTTGCGGCGCGTGCGATGGCCAGCACCGGACCCCATTGGGCGTACAGGTCGCAGCGGCCGGAGAAGTAGGCCTGCTCCAGTTCCTCGGTCTTCTCGATGATGACGGGCTCCAGCTTGATGCCGAGCTTGGAGGCGTAGGCCGCGACCTGCGGCTCCTGCGAGGTGCCGGCGGGGATGCAGATCGTGCCGCCGTCGGCGTCCTTCAGCGAGGCGAGGTTCAGCTCCTTGTGCGCCATCACCTTGGTGGTGCCGAGGTAGTAGGAGCTGGAGAACTGAAGTCCGAGTTCCGTGTCACGGCCGAGCGTGGCGCCGGACGCCTTGATGATGATGTCGACGTCGCCGGACTGGAGCGATGGCCAACGCTGCGCCCAACTGATCGGAATAATCTTCAGCTTGGCCGGGTCGCCGAAGACGGCGGTGGCAACGGCCCGGCAGAGGTCGATGTCCATTCCCTTCCAGGCGCCCTTGTCGTCGACTTCGGCGAAGCCGAGATAGGAGCCGTCGTGTCCGGTGCAGTTGAGGACGCCGCGCGCCTTCACGTCTTCCAGCGTCTTGCCGCCGGCGGCCTGCGCCGGGGTGACGAACGGCACGAGGCCGAGGGCCAGCATGGCCATACCTGCTTTGGCAAACTTCATGTCGCTCTCCAGTTCATGTCAGGTTGATCTGCATTGCACTGCACGTCGGACCGCATGCGCGCCGAGCCCCGCCGGGGTGCCGTCAGCCGAGATACGGAGCCGATTTCGGGAGGGGCGCGACAAGGTCGGCGCGCCAGTCTTGTTCGAGGAGCCATCGATGGAGGGCCGCCAGGGCCTTCACCCTCAAGTGTCCGCGGGGCACCACGAGGTGGAAACCAGGGATTTCTTCCGGCGGCATGCCGGCCAGCGCGTCGAGGCCGAGAGGCGCCACCAGCGTGCCGAGCCTGAGGTCCTCCTCAGCGTCGATCAACGACACGAGGCCGACGCCGATGCCCTGCATCGTGGCGCGGCGCATCGTCGCCGCGTCGTCGAAGCCGACGCTGCGGTTGCCGCGCGGCAGGTCCACCCCGAGATGGCGCAGGATGTCCGACCAGAGGCGTTTCGACTTCACGAGGTCGAGCAGCGTGAAGGCGGCGAGATCGGCGGGGGTGCGGATGCGCTCGCCGATGGCCGGCGTGCAGCAGATCACCTTCGGGTCCGGGACGAGAAGTGCCGTCTCGTAGTCGCTCCAGTCGCCGTAACCCCATTGCACCGAGAGGTCGATGTCGTCTCGCGCGAAGTCGGGCAGGTCGATCATCGTCGTCAGTCGCAGGTCGAGGCTCGGCATGATGTCGCGGAACAGCGAGAGCCGAGGCAGGAGGTAGTGGGTCGCGAAGTAGGGGCTGGCGTTGAGATTGATGCGCTCGCGGCTCGCCGAGTGGGTGACGCGGCGTACGCCTTCGGCGAACTCCTCCATGCCGGCCTTGACGTAATGCGACAGTAGGATCGCCGCTTCGGTCGGCTCGATTGACCGCCCCTTGCGCTCAAACAGCGTGACCTGGAGCGTGTCCTCCAAGAGTTTGATCTGTTGGCCAACGGCCTGGGGTGTGACGAGAAGTTCGTCGGCTGCCTGTCGGATGCTGCGGTGCTGCGCCACCACGTGGAAGACACGCAGGGCGTTGAGGGACGGCAGCCGGAGCTTTCCGTTCATCGTCGAAACCTCCTTCTCGTCCACTCGCCTGCGGCGGTCGGTCAAAGGGAAGGCGAGCGGGCCGAAGGCCCGCTCGCCTGGGATCATGCGTAGATGTAGCCACCCGAGACGATGATGTTCTCGCCGGTCATGAACGTGTTCTTCGGGCCTCCGGCCATCAGTACCCATTCGGCGATCTCCGGCGGCTTGGCGCCGCGCCCGAGCGGGCTGGCCTTGGTGAGTTCGGCCAGGAAGCCCGAGGCGACCGCCTTCTCCGTGGCCATGCCCGCGGGCGCCACCGAGTTGACGAGGATGTTGTCGGGCGCCACGAGATGGGCGAAGGACCGCGTCAGGCTGACGACGGCGGCCTTCGTCGCGGCGTAGTGCATGTTCTGCGGATGCGCCTTGAAGGCATCGACGGACGTCAGGTTGACGATCCGCCCGCGAACCTCCTCCTTCGGCTCCTGCGCCTGCATGTGCCGGACCGCCGCCACCATCATATGGTAGGTACCCTTGATGTTTATGCCGTTCGAGGCGTCCCATTCCGCGTCGGTGATCTCCAGCGGAGGCCGCCGGGGGTAGATGGCCGCGCAGTTGATGACCGTGTCGACGCGTCCGAGCTTGGCGACCATCGCCTCGAAGGCCGAATGGCACTCCGGTCCGATCTGGATGTCGCAGCGCGCCGTCGCCGTCGGCAGACCCTTGGCGCGTGCCGCGCCGAGAGCGGCCTCTGCGGCCTCCGTGTTGATGTCGATGATGCCAACGGCGCTGGCGCCCTCGGCAACCACCCGCTCGGCCAGGAGCGCGCCGAGGCCGGAGCCTCCGCCGACGATGACTACGGACAAATCCTTCATTTCTTCGATCCTTGGGTGGTGCCGCTGGGCGTCGTGGGGCGGGTGGGCATGATGTCGAAGCGCGTGACGTCGGCCCGCTCGGGAAGGGCAAGCACGGCGACGATCATCGCTGCGACGTCCTCGGGCTGGAGCGCGACGCCGCCCGCGTACATCGCAGCGCGTGACTCTTCATCGAGGATGGACTTGTAGAGCTGCGTCTCGACCCGGCCCGGCACGATCTCGGTCACGCGGATGCCGAAGCCCGACACGTCGACGCGAAGGGCCTGCGCGAACCCCGCGATGGCTGCCTTCGTTGCCGAATAGACCGCAACGTTGGGGAAGGCGGCGTGGGCTGCCGACGATCCGACGAACAGCACATGGCCCGAGCCCCGGGCGCGCATGCCCCCGATCACCGCCCGCGTAAGGAGGATGGCGGAGCTGACGTTGACTTCGAGCGCCGTGTCGATGTCCGCGAGAGCCATGTCGGCGAAGTTGCCGAGCGGCGGCATGACACCCGCATTGTTGATGAGCACGTCGATCCGGAGGTCCGCGACGATCGACTCCATCGCCTCCCGATCGGAGACGTCGGCCGCCAGCGGGCGGATGGACGGGTGTTCGTCACGAAGGGCATCCAGCGACGCGGCGTTCCGGCCGGTGGCGTAGATCTCGTAGCCAGCTTGTGCGAGAGCGATGGCCGTTGCCCGACCGATGCCGCTCGTTGCGCCCGTGATGAATGCAGTCTTCACATCGGCACTCCAGATTTCCCGGCCTCACTCTTGCGCGCTGGCGGCCCATGGAAAATCAAGAAAATGCGTAAACACGAAAGTTCAGATTTCTAGTTCCCAATTGCGATATAGGCGCATGATGCAAAAACAGGCGCCGAAACATAGTCCCAGGCCCGTCCGGCGGCGGATATCCAAAAGGTTCATCTGCCAAGGCGGTAGATGCTGAAACTTTAGGCAGAAAAGCGGCGTTTTGCAGCGCGAAAGAATTTTGGCGATGCGTCAACGCGCGGCTGTGGAGAGCGGCGGGGTCGGTTGCGTGAGTTCGGCGAAGAGTAGAGCTGCCGCCGCTTTCTGTTCCTCGTCCCCTTGGTCGATCCCTGATGCCAAAGCCAGGGCCCTGACGCGCTCCAGGCTGTTCGATAGGTGCCGGCGCATGTTCATGCGGGCAGCGTCCACGTCCTGCTCGACGATGGATGTTACGATGTCGGTGTGTTCGGAGTGGATGCGGGCGTAGTAGGCATGCTTGAGCTCGGGCATGACGACGAGCGCGAGCTGGAACCGCGGAACGATGATCGGGCGCAGGTAGGTCAGGAAGCCGTGGATGAACTCGTTGCGGGTGGCTTGCGCGATCGCGAGGTGGAAGGCGTAGTCGTAGTGGATCTCGATGGAGGAAGGGTCCTCCTGTCGCGCGTCGATCTCGTCCATGATGGCGACTATGGCGCGGGCTTCCTCGTCCGTCCGTCTTTCGGCACACAGGCCCGCCGCCTCGGTCTCGACGCTGAGGCGCAGTTCGAGGAGCGAGATCGTCTCCGGCAGCGTCTTCAACGACTCCGCGGAGATCGAGAAGTTGCGGGGGGCGGGCGCCTCGCTGACGAACATGCCGCGCCCCTGCTCCGGTATGATCAATCCTTCCGAGCGCAACCGGGCCACTGCCTCGCGGATCACCGTGCGGCTGACCTCGTACGCGGCACAGAGTTCTGCCTCGGTGGGCAACTGGGCGCCGGGCGCCAACTTGCCCGACCGAATCTGCTCCAGAAGGTCCTCCGCGACGACGGTGGAAAGGGGCTTTCGCCTCGCCATGCTGTCCGCTCCCTTCCTCCGCCCGCGCGGGTTTGCCGCTAGACCGCGGCCGTCACGATCAGCTCGACCAGCATGCCCGCCTTCGCCATGCGGCCCTGGCCCGAGGAGCGCGCGGGGGCGTGCTCCTTCGGCATCCAGGCGTCCCAGACCGTGTTCACCTCGTCGAAGTCCCGTACATCATCAAGCCACATCTGGACATGGAGGATGCGGGTCTTGTCCGTGCCGGCCTTGGCGAGGAGATCGTCGATCTTGGCAAGGACCTCACGCATCTGGTCGGCCGCGGACCGGCCGGGCTGCGCCACCTGTCCCGTCAGGTAGACCGTGCCGTTGTGGATCACGCCGTGGTGGATGCGGGTGTCGAAGTCGAAGCGGTGGATGTCGCTCATGGTGTGGTCCTCAAAGCGCCGCGTCGTCGCGGATCGGGTTGCCCTGGAGATACTGGGCGTAAGGGGCCTGGACGAGCCAGCCGGCGTCCACCGGCAGCGTGACCCCGGTGATGGAGGCGGCGCGCTCGCCGCACAGGAACAGCGCGGCCTCGGCGACGTCGTTCGGCTCCACGAAGCGGCGGAGCGCCGTGGAGGCGGTGATCGCCTCCGGGTTCCGCTCGCCGCGAGCGATCTTGGCCTTGAGGCCGTCGGACAGGGTGTAGCCCGGGGCGACCGCGTTGACCCTGACCCCCTTCGGGCCGAGCTCGGCCGCGAGGATCTGCGTCAGCGCCAGCACCGCGTGCTTGCCGGGTGTGTATGCCGGCAACGAGAGCGGCGCGAACGAGGCAAGGGAGCCGACGTTCAGGATCGCTCCGCGCCCGGCCGCTGCCATGCGACGCCCGAAGACTTGGCACCCGATCAGCGTGCCGCGATAGTTGACGCGCCACAGGCGTTCGTCCTCGTCGAGGTCCTGCGCCAGCACGCGCTTGCCGCTCTGGAGGATGCCGGCGCAGTTGACGAGGACGTGCGGGGCGCCGAACGCCTCGTCGCCGGCGCGGGCGAGTCCCTCGACCGACGCTTCGTCGGCGACGTCCACTGGCACGAAGCGAGCGTCCGGTGCTCCGGCGGTGCGGCAGTCGGTGGCGGTCGCCTCACCGCGATCCCGATCCCGGCCCGCGACAACCACGCGGTCGCCCTCCTGTGCGAAGCGCAGTGCGATGGCTCGCCCGATTCCGGATGTTCCGCCGGTGACGACGACGGTGCGCGCTTCAGCCATTCGAGCGATCCTTGCGCTCGATGTCGAAGAACTCCGACATGCCCCTGACCTGGAAGTCCATCATCGGACGTCCGGCCTGGACCTTGCAGCCAACCTCGCGCGCGGCCTTCAGGAGCGGCGTCTCGGCCGGCTCCATGATGATGTCCATCACCGTCATGTCGGCGGTCAGCTTGGTGGTGTCGAGCGGCAGCGGATCGCTGGCCTTCAGTCCCATGGGCGTAGCGTTGACCACGAGTTCCATACCCGTGGGGTCTGGATCGCCGACCTGTATGGCACAGTTCGGGAAGGCCTCCGAGACCAGGTTGGCGAGGCGCTTGGCCCGTTCACGGTCAACATCTGCCAACCGGATCTGGGTCGCGCCCTCCTCGGCGAGACAATAGCAGAGGGACGCACCCGCGCCGCCCGCCCCGACGAGGAGCACACGCTTGCCGGCGATCGGGTGGCCGCTGTCCTTCAGGGCATTGACGAAGCCAACGCCGTCGAAGTTGTCGGCATACCAGGTGCCGTCGGGCAGACGACGGACCGAGTTCGCGCTCTCGACGCGCGAGGCACGTTCGTGTGCCGACGCACACTTTTGGTAGGCCGCCGCCTTGTAGGGCACCGAGACGATGACGCCTCGGACGTTTTCCGTCGCGGTGACGCCTGCCCAGAAGGCATCGAAGTCGTCCGGCTTGCAGGACACCGGGACCATGAGGCTGTCGAGGCCCTTCGCCTCAAAGATCTCGTTGAACACACCGGGGCTCTTCGCGTGGCCCACGGGATGGGCGAGCATGTAGAAGACGTCGGCCTTGCCTGATCCACGCATGTACATCATGCCTTTCCGTTGGAGAGTTCGTGATCGGCGAGGCGCTCCAGCGCCCGCACGAGCGAGGAGTGGTCGGCCTCCGCGCCGCCGTCCAGAGCGGCGCAGGCGCTCATGAGCTGCTGGGTCGAGGCGGTGTTGGGCAGCGCGACGCCGAGCGCGCGGGCGCTGTCGAGCGCCAGGGCCAGATCCTTCTGGTGAAGGCGGATGCGGAAGCCCGGCGTGAACGTGCGGTTGATCATCCGCTCGCCGTGGACCTCCAGGATCCGCGACGCCGCGAAGCCGCCCATCAGGGCCGAGCGGACCTTCGCGGGGTCGCATCCGGCCTTGGACGCGAAGACAAGAGCTTCGCCGACTGCCTCGATCGTCAGGGCGACGACGATCTGGTTGGCGATCTTGCAGGTCTGGCCTGCGCCGTTGGCCTCGCCGACGAGCGTGATGTTCTTGCCGAGCGTCTCCAATAGCGGCCGGGCGCGCTCGAACTCCTCCACCGGACCGCCGACCATGATCGTCAGCGTCGCGGCCTTGGCGCCGACCTCGCCGCCCGAGACCGGGGCGTCGAGATAGCCGGCGCCTTTCTCGCGGAAGGCTTCGGCGAAGCGCTGCGTCGCGATCGGGCTGATCGAGCTCATGTCGATGACGAGGGAGCCGGACTGTATACCCTCGATCACACCGTTCGCGCCCAGAAGAACCCGCTCGACGTCCGGGGTGTCCGGCAGCATGAGGATGACGACGTCGGATGCTGCGGCCACCGCGGCTGGCGTATCGAGAACGGTCGCCCGAAACCCATCCGGCAGGGGAGAGCGGTTCAGCACGGTCGAGATCGCGTGGCCAGCCGCCGCGAGGTGCGCCGCCATCGGCGCCCCCATCACGCCCAACCCAATGAAACCGATGTTCATGCGTTCAAATCTCCTGTCCGTTCGAACTCACTTGCGGGACATTCTACGGCGATGTTATATGACGTCGTACAAATTTCAATCCCGATGTCGGTGAGGAAGCGAATGATCGAGCGTCGGAATGCGCTTAAGGCGGCCATGGCCGAAGGGCGGCCTTCCATCGGCGTATGGTGCTCGCTGGCATCGGCGCTGACCACGGAAGTCGTCGCGGGCTCAAGTGCGGGCTGGGTGCTGATCGACGGCGAGCACAGCCCGAACGACCTGCGCACGATCATGGCGCAGCTTCAGGTGCTCGGCGGCCATTCCTGCGAAGGCGTCGTGCGTTCGCCGTCCGACGATCCCAACCTGATCAAGCAGTTGATGGATGTCGGCGCGCGGAGCCTGATGATCCCGAATGTGCGTACGGCGGAGCAGGCCCGCGAGATCGTGGCGGCGGCGACATACGCGCCGGCCGGGCGCCGGGGCTTCTCGGTGTCGCATCGCGCGAACGCCTTCGGCCGCATCGCCGACTATCATGCCAACGCCACGAGCGAGCGGTTGCTCGTCCTTCAGATCGAGTGCGAGACGGGCGTCGCCAACGCGCGGGAGATCGCCGCGGTCGAGGGCGTCGACGTCCTGTTCGTCGGGCCGGGCGACCTGTCCACGAACATGCGCGCGATGGGACGGCCGAACGATTCGGCCGTCCAAACCGCGATTGCCTCGGTGCTGCGCGATACGTCGGCCGCGGGCAAGGCTTCGGGCATCCTTGCCCCGGCGAAGGCCGACGCCGACCGCTATCTCGATGATGGCTTCACCATGGTCGCCGTCGGTTCCGACCTCGGGCTGCTGGCGCGCGGCTCCGACGCACTTGTCGCATCCTTCCAACGCTGACCCGCGAGGCCAAGGCCATGCCCATTCCCGCCTACAAGGCCCCGTCCAGGGATCGCTACGACATCGTCATCGTCGGCGGCGCCGCGGTCGGCTCCTCCGTCGCCTACTGGCTCTCCCGGGCGCTCGGCGACACCGCCTCGATCCTCGTGGTGGAACGCGACAGCTCCTACGCCTTCTCGTCGACGGCTCTCTCGACCAGCGCCATCCGCCAGCAGTACTCCAACCCGATCAACGTCAAGATCAGCCAGTTCGGCGTCGAGATCATCCGCTCCTTCGCCGAGCGCATGAAACCCTTCTATCCCGACGAGCCGTCGCCCGATCTCGGCTTCAAGGAATACGGCTACCTCTACTGCTTCTCGCCGGACGGCGTCGATGCCGCCAGGGCACGCGTCGAACTCCAGCGACGCCTCGGCGCGCACACCGTGTTCCTGGATCAGGATGCGATCCGGGAGCGCTTTCCCTACGTGAACGTCGAGGATCTCGGTGGTGCGTCGTGGGGAGCGGAAGCCGAGGGCTGGTTCGACTCGATGGGCCTCCTCAACGGCTTTCGCCGGGCGGCGCGCCGCTCGGGAGTCGAGTACATCGACAACGCCGTTACGGGGTTGACCGTTGAAAACGGTCGCGTGGTCTCTGCGTCGCTCAGCACGGGCGAGACGGTGTCCTGCGGCACGCTCGTCAACGCGGCGGGGCCGCGCGCGCAGATGATCGCCGGCATGGCAGGGCTGTCGATCCCGGTCGAGCCGCGCAAGCGCCACAGCTTCGTCTTTTCCAGCGCAACGCCGATCCCCGGCCGCATGCCCAATGTCATCGACCTCACCGGCACCTTCGTACGCCCCGAGGGCGAGCTATTCCTCACCGGCAACACGCCGAGCGACGACGGACCCGCCGCTTACGAGGACTTCGAGACGCTGCATGCCGAGTTCGAAGACTATATCTGGCCCGCGCTCTGGCACCGCATCCCGTCCTTCGACGCGCTGAAGGTGCAGCAAAGCTGGACGGGGCACTACGAGTACAACACGCTCGACCACAACGGCATCGTCGGCTTCCACCCGGAGGTGACGAACTTCATGTTCGCCAACGGCTTCTCCGGCCATGGCCTGCAACAGTCGCCGGCCGTCGGGCGCGCCGTGTCCGAGCTGATCATCCACGGCGCGTTCCAGACGCTGGACCTCACGCCGTTCCAGTACGAGCGGATCCCGCGAAACGAGCCGTTCATGGAGGAGGCGGTCATCTGATCGCCTTCGCCATCATCCGTCCCTCCATGTCCCGATTTTGAGCTGAGTCCATGAAGATCCTCGTCTGCGTGAAGCGTGTCGTCGATTACAACGTGAAGGTCCGAGTGAAGGCGGACGGGACGGGCGTCGAGCTCGCCAACGTGAAGATGTCGATGAACCCGTTCGACGAGATCGCGGTGGAGGAGGCGCTGCGGCTGAAGGAGAAGGGCGGGGCCACCGAGATCGTGGTCGTGTCGGCCGGTCCGGCCCAAGCGCAGGAGACGATCCGCACCGCGCTCGCCATGGGCGCCGACCGAGGCATCCTCGTCAAGGCCGAAGGGCGCCTGGAGCCGCTGGCCGTCGCCAAGCTCCTGAAAGGCGTCGTCGAGGCCGAGACGCCCGACCTCGTCATCCTCGGCAAGCAGGCGATCGACGACGACTGCAACCAGACCGGCCAGATGCTGGCGGGGCTTCTGGGCTGGGCGCAAGGGACCTTCGCCTCCAAGGTCGAGGTGGCGGACGGCGCGCTGAACGTTACTCGCGAGGTGGACGGCGGCCTGCAGACGGTGGGTCTCACCCTGCCGGCGATCGTCACCACGGACCTTCGCCTCAACGAGCCGCGCTATGCGTCGCTCCCCAACATCATGAAGGCGAAGAAGAAGCCGCTGGAGGAGCGGGACGCGGCGGAGTTCGGCGTCGACCTGAAGCCCCGCCTCGAGGTCGTGAAGGTCGCCGAGCCGAAGGGCCGTCAGGCGGGCGTCAAGGTCGGCTCGGTGGACGAGCTGGTCTCCGCCCTCAAGGGTGCCGGGCTCGTCTGAGCCGGATCACCCGAGCCATCCCGTTTCATTCCGTTCGCGAGACCCATTCCATGACCACGCTTCTGATCGCCGAGCATGACAACACGACGCTCTCGGGTGAGACCGCGAAGGCGCTGACTGCAGCATCCCAGATTGGCGGCGAGGTGCATGTCCTCGTCGCGGGCGAGAGCTCCGCTTCTGTCGCCGAGGCCGCCGCCAAGCTGTCGGGCGTCGCCAAGGTGCTGCATGCCGACGCTGCCGGCCTCGGCCATCACCTCGCCGAGCCGCTGGCCGCCCTCGTTGTGCAGCTTGCCCCCTCCTATGACGCGATCGTCGCGCCCGCGACGGCCTCCCTGAAGAACGCCCTGCCGCGCGCGGCAGCGCTTCTCGACGTGATGCAGGTGTCGGACGTCATCGCGGTGCACGGCACGGATACGTTCGAGCGCCCGATCTATGCCGGCAACGCGGTGGAGACGGTGCGCTCGGGTGACCGGATCAAGGTGCTCACCATCCGCACGGCGGCCTTCGCGGCGGCAGACGCGGCGGGCGGCTCGGCCTCCGTCGAGAGCGTTGGTGCCGCCGCCGATCCGGCCGTCTCGAAGTTCGTCTCCGAGGCGGTCGTCCATTCCGAGCGCCCCGAACTGTCGGGCGCCAAGATCATCGTCTCAGGCGGCCGGGCGCTCGGCTCCAAGGAGAAGTTCGAGGAGGTCATGCTGCCGCTGGCCGACAAGCTCGGTGCGGCGGTGGGCGCATCCCGCGCGGCGGTGGACGCGGGCTATGCGCCCAACGACTGGCAGGTCGGCCAGACGGGCAAGGTGGTGGCGCCGGACCTTTATGTGGCCTGCGGCATCTCGGGGGCGATCCAGCATCTCGCCGGCATGAAGGATTCGAAGGTCATCGTCGCCATCAACAAGGACGAGGACGCCCCCATCTTCCAGGTCGCCGACCACGGCCTCGTCGGCGACATCTTCCAGGTTATTCCCGAGATCACCTCCAAGATATGAACCAACTCGCCGGCGGTGCCCGCGCCAGCCGCCGTTCCTTGCCGGACCGCACGGTACATCCCGATCCGGCGCTGCCACATCCCGGAACAGTCATGACCGCCACGACCGAGCTGCCCGAACGCGAATCCATGGAGTTCGACGTCGTCATTGTCGGCGCGGGGCCGGCGGGCCTAGCCGCGGCGATCCGCCTGAAGCAGCTCGACCCGGACCTTTCGGTCGTCGTCCTGGAGAAAGGCTCGGAGGTCGGCGCGCACATCCTGTCCGGCAACGTGCTGGACCCGTCCGCCCTCGACGCGCTCCTGCCTGAGTGGCGCGGCGAGGAGACGCCGATCAAGCAGCCCGTCCTAGACGACCGCTTCTACCTGCTCGGTGCCTCCGGTTCGGTCCGCCTGCCGAACGCGCTCATGCCGAAGCTCATGGGCAACCACGGCAACTTCATCGTCTCGCTTGGGCTCGTCTGCAAGTACCTCGCCGGAAAGGCCGAGGCGCTGGGCGTCGAGATCTATCCCGGTTTCTCCGCCGCCCATCTCATCCGCGACGACGCAAACCGCGTCGTCGGCGTGGCGACCGGCGACATGGGCATCACGCGGGAAGGGGTTCCCGGCCCGGTGCACCAGCGTGGCATGGCGCTCATGGGCAAGTACGTCCTCTTCGGCGAGGGCGTCCGCGGGTCGCTCGCCAAGGAGCTGATCCGCGACTACGACCTTTCGCGGGACCGTGAGCCGGGGAAGTTCGGACTCGGCATGAAAGAGCTGTGGGAGTTGCCGGAAGGGCGCGCCCAGCCCGGCCTCGTGCAGCATTCCTTCGGCTGGCCCCTGAAGGGCAACACGGGCGGCGGGTCGTTCATTTACCATCTCGGCGGCAACCAGGTCTTCGTCGGCTTCGTCGTCCACCTCAACTACAAGAAACCGCACCTGTCGCCCTTTGGCGAGTTCCAGCGCTTCAAGACGCATCCGGACGTGGCCGCGCTTCTCGATGGAGGCAAGCGCATCGCCTACGGTGCCCGCGCCATCACCGAGGGTGGCTTCCAGTCGGTGCCGAAGCTCGTCTTCCCCGGCGGGGCGCTCATCGGATGCTCGGCCGGCTTCGTGAACGTCCCACGCATCAAGGGCGCGCACAACGCAATGTGGTCCGGCATGCTTGCGGCACAAGCGACCATCGACGCCTTGGCGGCGGGCCGCCGGCACGACACCCTCGACACCTACGAAGCGGCATGGCGGGATTCGCCGATCGGAAGGGACCTCGAGCCCGTCCGGAACGTCAAGCCGCTCTGGTCGAAGTTCGGGCTTCTCGGCATCGGCCTCGGAGGACTCGACATGTGGACGCAGCAGCTATTCCGCGGCTTCTCGTTCTTCGGCACACGGCGCCATGGGAAGCCGGATCACGCCTGCCTTCAGCCCGCCGCCACGCAGCCGGCGATCGACTACCCCAAACCCGACGGGGTGCTCACCTTCGACAAGGTGTCCTCGGTCTACCTGTCGAACACGAACCATGAGGAGGACCAGCCGGTCCACCTTCGCGTCAGGGACCCAGCGCTCCAGCACGCGTCCGAGTTTAAGGTCTACGGCGGCCCTTCCGAGCGCTACTGTCCGGCGGGCGTGTACGAGTGGGTGGTCGGTGAGAGAGGCAAGGAGCGGTACGTCATCAACGGCCAGAACTGCGTCCACTGCAAGACCTGCGACATCAAGGACCCGAACCAAAACATCGACTGGACGCCGCCGCAGGGCGGCGAGGGACCCGTCTACCAGGTCATGTGAGATGTCCGCGGACTCGGGCGTCCCAATTGCGAGACTGCACGCTGCCAGCGGCGACCGAGGGGTGCCTGGACCGAGCCAATACCTTGATGCTGGCCCAAGTCCCCCGCGTCGCAAAGGCTCGTACGCTGCAAGGGTCCATTGGCCGTCCGTGGTCGCTGGCGCTTGCCAGGCGTCCCGGTCCGGCCGGACGGGATGGATCTGGATCCCGTCACGGCCGATCTCGGTTGGCCATCGTTCAGGCGGCCAGGGAGTTCCTAGGCATGCGATCTTCGGCAGCTTCGATCAAACCCCGCAGCCCCTCACGCTCGGACGGCGTGAGTTCGGTGAGTGGCGTGCGCACCGGGCCACCGCGACGCCCGACGGCATCGACGCCAGCCTTGACGATGGAGACGGCGTAGCCCTTCCCGCGGTCCCGGAGGGCGATGTAGGGCAGAACGAACTCCTTCAGTTCGCGGGCGACGAAGTCGCGGTCACGGGCGCGAACGGCCTTGTAGAAGTGCAAGGCCCATTCCGGCATGAAGTTGAAGATTGCCGAGGAGTAGGTCGTCACGCCCATCTCGAGATACGGCATGGCGAAGGTCTCTGCGGTCGGCAGTCCGCCGATATAGGTCAGGCGGTCGCCCAGCTTCGAGGCGACGCGGGCCATCAGCTCGAGGTCG
The DNA here is from genome assembly GCF_903970965.1 of Aureimonas sp. ME7. Classification (GTDB taxonomy): domain Bacteria; phylum Pseudomonadota; class Alphaproteobacteria; order Rhizobiales; family Rhizobiaceae; genus Aureimonas. The sequence goes on from NZ_CAJCKW010000001.1 coordinate 584,066, forward strand.
CCAACACCGTCCTTGAAGCCGACGAGGTTCGGGCAGCGCTCGCAAAGCTGGGCGAGGGAGTTCTCGTCGAGGACGGCGTTGGCGCGGTTGTATACGATCACCCCGATGCCGACCGAGCGGCAGACCGCCTCGACATGGGCGACGAGACCCTCTTGTTTGGAGCCGATGAGGTAGGGCGGCAGGAGCAGGAGGCCGTCGGCGCCGGCCATTTCAGCGGCCTGCGCGATCTCGATGGCGAGCGCGGTGCCATAGCCGCATCCAGCGATCACGGGCACCCGCCCGTTCGTTTCTACGGTGGCGGCGCGCACGACCGACTCCACCTCGCGTGGGGTCAACGAGAAGAACTCGCCGGTGCCGCCCGCAGCGAAGAGGGCGGCGACGTCATAGCCGAGGAGCCAGGCGCAATGGTCACGGAAAGCGGTCTCGTCGAACCGGTTCGCGGTATCGAACTGGGTGATCGGGAAAGTCAGGAGGCCGGATCCGACAGCGTTGGCCATCGCGATGGGGGAAAGGTTGGTCATGGTTTGTTTCTCCGATTCTGGCGCGGCCGGTCGGGATCTTTGACCCGGGGGAGGGCGATCGAACTGGTCTGCCATGCGGGTCGGCAGCGTGCGTGCACGGTTCCCGAGGTGATGCGTACGGAGAAGCTAAGAAGCGGTCCAACACAAAGGGAGCATCGGGCGATGCTGGATTTGCATCCATGTTCGAGTTGAGTCACCTCAGGTGCTTTGTGGCGGTGGCTGAGGAGCTGCATTTCGGGCGCGCCGCGGCGCGGCTGAACATGACCCAGCCTCCGCTCAGCCGTCAGATCCAGCTCCTGGAGCATGCGCTGGAGTCCCGCCTTCTTGAACGTTCAAGCCGCATCGTCAGCTTGACGCCCGCTGGGCGCGCCTTCCTGCCGGAAGCGCGCCGCATCGTGCACCTGTCCGAAAGTGCCGCCAGTTGGACTCGCAGGGTCTGGCGAGGCGAGGTGGGCACACTGCGGCTCGGCTACACTGCCGCATCCGGGTACAGCCGGGTGCCTGCGCTTCTTGCCCTCGTTCGGCGGGAGTTGCCGGGACTCGACGTAGTGTTGCGCGAGATGGTTACCCACGCCCAGCTTGAAGAACTCGACTGCGGCACGATCGACGCTGGTCTCCTGCGTGCCCTTCCCCCGGGCTCAAGGACGGCAAGCCTGCCCCTTGCGTCGGAAGGGCTTGCGGTCGCGATCGCGGTGGGCGATCCATTGCTCCAACGGGCCTCCCTCTCGCCGGCTGACCTCGATGGCCGGGATCTCGTCGGATACTCGCCGAACGCCTCGAAGTACCTGTTCGAACTCACGATGGGCTTTCTCGATCAATCAGGTGCAAGGCCGAACCTCACCCAGCAGGTCGGGCAGATCCACACGATGGTGGCGCTGGTCGCGGCGGGCTTTGGTTTGGCCCTCGTCCCTGAAAGCGCCAGGTGTCTCGGCATGCCCGGAGTTGAGTTCCGCCGCTTCGAGACCAGCCCATGCAAGCCAGTCGAGTTGATGATCGTTTGGCTTCGGGGAAACGAGAACCCTGCGCTCACGACCTTCATCGAGACCTATCGCGGCGATCAAGTCCTCGCCTAGTGGGCACGCCGTCGGCGGTAGCCTATCCGGCTGCGCGTGGTCGGGTTGTCGCGGACATGGGACTGCGGATCGTCGACTTGGGCGGAGGCCTGTAGGCTCAGAACCGGACAGGTGCGCCGTGCCGCCAGGCAAGCGCGCGGTGATCGGTGTCCGGCCGCGCTCCGCCCCCCTTGCTCTGCCCGTTCCCGTCGAACCTGAGAAGCCGGACATCCGCGGGATTGCGAAGCAGTCGCCCTACGCACGCGGATCCTTTCGTGCTAGGGAGTCCTAGGGGATGCCCGCTTGAACCTGCGACTCCAATGGTTCTACACAATGACGAACCTGCCGACGTCGCTCGGCTTGGTGGAGGCGGGGCTTGGTGTTTCCGTTATGCCAAAGCTCGCGACGCCTCAAGACGACCAGCCCTACCTCACGACCCGCCTGCCCATCGCGCCTGATATGTCGCGCTCGATCGGTTTGGTGCGTCGTCGCCAATTCCGCCTGTCGCCGGCGGCCGGGCATTTTGTGGAGATGCTCCTAGGCGAGTGGCGTGAGGTCCCCCACAAAGCGATACCTCTCGCGTGATCCGAACTCAAACTGCACACCAACACCATCACCGGACGCACACCAGCAACGTGGCGCACGAACTCGACGTGGTGGTGGCTAAACCGCAAAGCTCATCTTCGCGTTGAACCAGTCGCTGGACGGCTATGTCGGCCACGTGGCGTTCGCTCCCGATCCCGTGCTCTTCCGACACCTCATCGACGACGTTCGCGGCTTGGCTGACACCATCTACGGCCGTCGCATGACGAGGTCATGCGATATTGGGACGAGGACCGTCCGGAATGGGACGGGGCGAGGCGCGACTATGCGGCGGCATGGCGGAACCAGCCGAAGTGGACGGTGTCGCGCTCATCGCCGTCGATGGGACCGAACGCCGCCCTGGTCGGGACTGACCTCGAAACGGCTATGGGGAACCTGAAGACTCGGCACGACGGCGAGTTCCAGGTGTCGGGCCCGGAGCTCGCGGGAGCGTTGACGGACCTCAACCTGATCGATGAGTACCGGATCTACCTGCATCCCGTCGTACGCGGCGGCTGCAAGCCGTTCTTCGCTGCAGCCCGGCCCCCGCTGCGCCTCATCGCGAGCGAGCACATCGGCGACACCGTGATCCGATTGAGTTACGTTCCGGCGTGGCCAACGCGATCACTTTCGCCTCTGCCGGAGCGAACCTCCTTCGGGCACCACCCGGACGCAGCCGGAAACGGGACGTGGGGCCAGTGATGTCTCAGCCATACAGGACCTGGGCGAGAAGGCGATCGAACGCCGCTTTACCTTGTAATCCGTCGCACAACCGCAAGAGGTTGCCTTGACGGAAGCGCAGGTCGCCAGTCACCTCCGGCCCGAGCCAAGGGGGACTGTCGAAGGCTTCGTCCTCGTTCTCCAGTTCCACTTCCGCCCACATGACCCCCTTGAAGGGGCCCTTGAAGACGTCCACCTCCCAGACGCACGACCCGAACGGCACGAGATGGCGGTCCTTTTCGATGACATCGCCGACGCAAACGTCCGCAAGCAGGCGCTCCGCGTCCCCGAGGGGGATCTTGTACTCGAACTCGGCTCTCGTGATCCCCTGCCTTGCCCCCTTCACTGCCAACCTGGCCCGTGCGCCGTCCAGTCGAACCCGCACCTTGCCGCGCTCGCCCTGGCTGACAAGTCCGTCCCTCAACGTCCGGCAACCCGTCGCCGCGGCCCGCCACGTGTCGTCGGCGACCGGGAGCTTCCGCTCGATCTCCAGTTGCATGCTACCTCCCGCGTCCTGAAGGATCCAGCGGCCGCGCCTCCCGAGGTCCATTGCGAGTCCTGAGGATACCCCTCCGGATCGTCCTGAGGTTCAGGACGGCGCCGACAGCGAGGGCGGCTTCCCGATGACCGGGGGCGGCGTCCATTCAGCCCCGAACCCAAGGACCGACATGTCGTCAGGGTCGGCCGCGGACCCGGGGCGGTCAAGCCGGATGTCATTGTCCCGCGCCAGCCTTTCCCGTACGCACCATGACGCCGGAGGAGACACGGTCACAAGCTTCGGGTCAACCGCCGGCTGCAGGTTGCGGCGTGCGCAGTGGACGACGCGCCGTACGGTGCCGGCCTTCTGCGGAGGGACGGACGACGCCGGTCCCAAGCTGCGTGACGGAGACCGTTGCTCATGGGAGCGTTGGCAATCTTCGAACCCTGCGAAACAGTCACGACACGACGGCGACAACGAGCGCCGCTATGCCCTTCCGGCCCGAAACAACACGGTCGTTGCCATGCACACTCCCCATCCGGTCTTCGGTGACCTCGTCACCGCCAACAGGCTGATCCGCGGCGGGCGCTGGGTCTTCCGTGGGACGATCGTGCTCCTCGACGAAGTCTTCGCCGATCTCGACGCCGGGATGAGCTTGCACGACGTCTGGGAGAAGCACGGAACGCTCGAGCGGGCCGATCTCCAAGAGGTTGCCGCTCGCGCGTCCCGAAACCGGGCCACAACCGCCACCGTCCACCCCGAGGCGTGGCGCCGGGCGTCTTGAAGCGTTGGGCCGTTGGGCTTCACCGACGAGCAAGCGACGCCCGAGTGCCCGGATGCCGGGGACGGTTTGCGCTGGCTCGCTATCGTCCCCTGCCCAATGAGAACGGCGAATGCATCGGCGTTCGTCTCTCGAGCGCCCCGGAAGCGCGTGCAGAACCGTTTTCGCTTGCAGGTCCCAGCGGTCGACCTCTCGTTCTCGAACGGCTCCCAGTCACGATCGGGGCGGACCTGGGGATACACTTGACCGGACCAAGCCGGCGATGAAGCGCTCGATGGCCATGTCGGCCCAGCCGTCCGGTGCCCCTCCGCCGACCTCCCGCTCCACCACCCGGTCGATCGTCAAGACGGTGAAGCCGTGGACTAGCGACCAAGCGGCAAGGACCGCCGCCGTCACCTCGGTCGCATCCTCGGGGTCAACGGTGAAAGCGCCTGTGCGGGCACCCCAGAGGATGACGTCCCGCAAGCGCTGCCGTGCCCCGTCCATCGCCGCCCGCAACTCCGCCGGCAGTCCGTCCGCGCTCGGAAGTCCCTGACCCAACATCAGTCGGTAGAGCGCCGGGTTGGCGAGACCAAAGCGGACATAGGCCTTACCAAACGCCCGGACCACGGCTACCGGGTCCGCAAGCCCGTCCGCGGACCTGCCCGTGTCCGTGTTCAACGCGTCGAACCCGGACACCCCGATCGCCGACAGAAGGGCTTCCTTGTCAGCGAAGTGTCGGTAGGGGGCGTTGTGGCTGACGCCAGCGCGGCGGGCGACCTCTCGCAACGAGCAGTCCCATCGTCCTGTCTCAGCAAGGATGGCGTTCGCCGCCTCCAGCAGGGCGCGGCGCAGATCGCCGTGATGATACGGATTGTCGGCGGCTTCGACCGTTCGGATGCTCGTCGAGCTCATGCGGAGAATGTTGGCATGGCTATGTTGACAGTGTCAACTCGCTTGTAGCTGTTGTCACTATCAACATTTGCTTTGACCTTAGGCGACAGGGCATACGGTGGAGAATGGATTACGGGCGTGAAGCAGATCAATGAGGACGCCTGGTTGCTCTCGCCCGGCAATGCCAACGCCGTGCTCTTGGCTAAAGGGAACGAACTCACGTTGGTCGACGCTGGGTTTGCAGGGAAAGAGAGGGTGGTGCTCGACGCCATCGCCGCGCTCGGACGCCGGCCCTCCAACCTCAAGCACCTCGTCTTCACCCATTCCCATCCCGACCACATCGGATCCTCGGCAGCGATCGTCGAGGCCGCGGGGGCGCGGACCTACATGCACGCCTTGGACGCGCCGTTTGCGGAGACAGGCGGCAGGTTCCGTCCGATGACCGCGGCGCCCGGCCTGCTTCACGGGATCATGTACCGCCTCGTGTGGCACCCGAACGTGCGCATGCGGCCCTTCCGGATCGACCAGCACGTGGCCGACGGCGAGACGCTCCCGTTAGCGGGCGGCCTTCGCGCCGTCCATGTGCCGGGCCATGCTGCCGGACAGCTTGCCTACCTATGGCGAGGCGACCGCCTTCTGATCGGCGGCGACGTGTTCATGAACATCTTCGGGCTTGCCGATCCCGTGGGTTTCGAGGACGAAGCGCAAGCTCGCCGCTCCCAGCGCAAGCTCGCCGCGCTCCAGTTCGACAAGGCCGTGTTCGGCCATGGCGGCGCGATCCTATCCGGCGCCTCGGACAAGGTCCGACGCAAGGTGCACTGACGGGGCTTCACCGAGACGCCGGGAAGACAATGCCGGAGGCGATCCGCGGCAACCGGGTGTGGCAATCGGCAAACGCGATCTCACACGGAAGGTGGATGGGCCGCTCCCCGAACGACGAACATGGCGGGGTCAGATCCCGCGCGGGCTTGGGCCAGTACGGACCTTGTCGCAACGGACTGGGTTCACTTGGACATCTTGAGCATCGCCGTGCCGACGAGGGTGACGGCAACCGACGCCAACCGCGCAAGGTCGAGGCGCTCCTTCAGGAAGAACACGCCGAACAGCACGGCGAACACCATGCTGGTCTCCCGGACTGCGGACACAAGGGCGAGCGGCGCCTGCGTCATCGCCCAGGTCACGATCCAGTAGGCCAGCAAGGAGACGAGACCCCCGAGCACGCCGACCTTCCAGCACTTGCGCACCGAGGCCGACACCTGCCCCCGTCGGAGGTATGCCGCCAACAGCGCGATCGGGACGCCGTTGAGGAGGTGCGACCAGAACGTGTAGCTCTCGGCGCTCGCGGCCAAGCGTGCGCCCAACCCGTCCACGACCGTGTATCCGGCTATGAACACCCCCGTGCCCGCCGCGTACAGCATCGCTTTCGGTTCGCGGAAGCCCGACGCCCCGCGCGTCAGGGCGAGGCTCATGATGCCGAGCGCGATCACGAACACCGACAGGCCCGACTGCGCCGTCAGCTTCTCGCCGACGACCCCAACGGAGACGAAGGCTACGATCAGCGGCGCGCAGCCCCTCGAGATGGGGTAGACGTGGCTGAGGTCGCCGTACTCGTAGGCTTTGACCAGGAAGAGGCAGTAGGCCGTGTTCAACGCTGTCGAGGCCCAGACGTAAGGCCAGCTTTCGGGTGTCGGGAACGCCACGAACGGAACGACCGCCAAACCGACGGCGGCGTGGGTCGCCATCATGACGGCGACCATGACCAGCCTGTCGGCGTCTACCTTGACCATGGCGTTCCACGCCGCGTGCAGGACGGCGGCACCGAACACGATCGCAAACACTTCAGTCGTCAAGGCGTGGTCTCCCGGCACTCTGTTATCCGGCCGCTTCTACAGGATCGGGCGAAGGAACGGATGACGACTGGATGACGATACGGGTCCGCACTCATCCGAAGTGGATGCCGCTCGGGATCCGGTCCAGGGTATCGTGAAAAGGAGCGGTCGTCGCGGTCCGCTCGGCCGGACTTGGGCATGAGGGGCATCCACAATCCCAACGGTCTCTGGGGTCGCAATCACGTAGAAGGCTAGGGATACGACCCTCGGCTCCCGGGTGTGGCCAGCAAACCTCCACTATCCTTCGGAAGGGGAGTGACCCCGCACCTGCACGAGAACAATGACAAGAGCGAGCTGCTTCCCGAACTCGACCATCCCGAGGTGTGCCGCGCCTGGAAGTGAACGGATTGCTCGCTGCCGCAAGGCGGAGCTGCCCACCCGCCGAGGTCCGGCGGATGCAGCACCTTGCCGGGGTTCGCTCGAGGCGCTCGCTTTCCATGCGGCGCCGGATCGTTCTGTGGAAGCCGTCGAGCGGAGACGCGGCGGAAGGCCTTTGATGTTCGTCCCCGCCTGAGACCGCCCGGTGCCGGCTACGCGGGAGCCTCCGCCGCTTGGAGCACTCAGCTAGGCGGGACTTCCTTTCGCGGACGGCGTATGCGCCGCCCGCCACAGGAGCGGCACGAGGATCAGGGCGACGGCGGGCAGCACCAGCCAGTTGATGGTCTCCCAGCCCGACGTGTTCAGGAGCGAGCCCGAGAAGAACGAGGCTGCGGCGACCGTCCCGAACACCAGGAAGTCGTTGGCGCCCTGCACCTTCGTGCGCTCCTCGGGCGTGTGGCAGTCCGCCACCATGGCGGTCGCGCCGATGAACCCGAAGTTCCAGCCGACCCCGAGAAGCACGAGCGAGATCCAGAAGTGGCCGAGGTCGAAGCCGCCGAGCGCGACGATGGCCGAGACGCCGATCAGGAACAGGCCGACGGCGGCAACCCGCTCCTTGCCGAAGCGCGCCATCAGATGGCCCGTCACGAAGCTTGGACCGAACATGGCAAGGACGTGCCACTGGATGCCGAGCGCCGCGTGGTCGACGGAGTGGCCGTGCCCGACCATGGCGATGGGCGCGGCCGTCATGACGAAGGTCATCAGCCCGTAGGAGACGATGCCGGTCGCGACGGCCAGCAGGTAGCGCGGCGTCGCGAGGATCTCACGGAGCCCGCGGCCCGCGTCGACGCCTGCTGCCGCCCGGGCCGGCGGGCGTGGGGACCGCAGGGTCACGAGGATCGGGATCGCGAGGAGGGCGAGGGCAGCATGGCCGAGGAAGCTTCCCGCGAACGGCGTGCCGGGCACCGCGTCGCGGGTCCAGATCACGAGCTGCGGCCCGATGACCGCCGCAATCAGGCCGCCGATCATGACGCGGGCGATGGCCTTGTCCCGAAGCGAGCCGGTCGCGCCGTCGGTGGCGGCGAAGCGGTAGGTCTGCACATAGGCAGAGTAGAAGCCGGCGGCGAAGGTGCCAAGGCAGAACACGGCGAAGGCAGCGAGAGCGATGCCGAGCGCTGCGGTCAGACCCGCCGCCATGCCGACGGTCGCGCCGATGACGTAGCCGGTCCGGCGGCCGAGGTGCCGCATGACGAAGGCGGCCGGGAGGGTGCCGACGGCAAGGCCGAGGTTGAACAGGCTGACGGGAAGCGTGACCAGTGCGGGCTCGGGGGAGAACTGCTGGCCGACGAGACCGCCGAGCGAGATGACGATCGGTCCCGTCGCGCCGCCGAGCGCCTGCGCTGCCATCAGGACGCGGATGTTGCGTTTGGCCGTGCCCTCGTCGACGGACATGGGGGCGAGCGCGAGGGAACTGTCCGCGCTCATGCCGCGGCAGCCGCAGCGGGTGCCGACGCAGCGTCGAACAGCGCTTGGTCGCCGAGGACGCTCGCGACGAGCATCGAGCCTTCCAGCATGGCAAGGAAGCGGAGTGCTTCCTCTTTGCCGAGGCCACCTGCCTCCAATCCTTCCAGCCCGCTCCGGAAGAACCGTCGCACCTCGGCGGCGACCTGTTCCGAAAGCCCATGAGCGCTCGCCCCAAGGATCCCGCACAGGCACATGCGCCCGTCTTCGGCCAGCGACCGCCTGAACACGTCCCGCCAAGCCACGTCCACCTTGGTCCCCGCCGCGATCTTGTTGGCGACGGCCTGCGTGAAGCGGTCGGTGTAGCGACGGGCGACCGCGGCGGCGAGGTCGTCCTTGGTCGGGAAGTGGTAGTGGACACTGGCGCTCTTCACGCCGATGTCCGCCGCGACCTCCCGGAAGCTGAACCCGCCATAGCCGCCGACGCGAATGCGGCGTTCGGCGGCGTCCATGATCGCGTCGGCTGTTCTCGTCACTGCCCAATCCTTTTGTCTATCGATCGATAGATAACTCTTGCGCTGCGTACGGGCAAGGCGTATGTCGGTCTCATCGTAGCTATCTATCGATAGATAAGGGAAGCGTCATGAACAGGTTCGAAGGCAAGGTCGTCGCGGTCACCGGTGGTGGGTCCGGCATTGGCAAGGAAGCGGCGGCGCGGTTCGTCGCCGAAGGCGCGAGCGTCGCGATCAACGGACGCGACGCGGCGAAGCTCGAAGCTGCCGCCCGGGACATCGATCCCTCGGGCGAGAGGGTTGTCGTCTCCGCCGGCAACATCGCGGATCCCGCGACCGGTGCGGCCCTCGTCGACGCGGCCGTGTCGCGTTTCGGCAAGCTGGACGTGCTCGTCAACAACGCGGGTGTCTTCAACCCGAAGCCCTTCCTCGAACTCACCGAGGGGGACTACGACTGGTACCTCGACACGATCCTGAAGGGGAAGTTCTTCACCGCCCAGGCTGCGGCCAAGGCCATGAAGGACACGGGCGGCGCGATCGTCCAGACGGGATCGATGTGGGCGATCCAGGCGATCGGCGCGACGCCGTCGGCCGCCTACTCGGCCGCGAACGCGGGCGTCCACGCCATGGTGCGCAACCTCGCGATCGAGCTGGCGCCCCTGAAGATCCGGATCAACGCCGTCGCCCCCGCCGTCGTCGAGACCCCGGTCTACAACACCTTCCTGTCGGACGAGCAGGTGAAGGACGTGCTTCCGACCTTCAACGCCTTCCACCCCCTCGGCCGCAACGGGCAGCCGCGGGACGTAGCCGAGGCGATCCTGTTCCTTGCGTCCGAGCAGGCGTCCTGGATCACGGGGACGGTCCTTCCGGTCGACGGCGGCGTCACCGCCGGGCGCCAGTGAACCACCGTCCATTCGTCTGACCCCGTGGGAGCCGCGCGTCGCGGCTCCCGTTCCCATTCGGGAGACCGACCATTAGCAATCCCGTCGTGATCGTGGGAGGTGGCCTTGCCGGCCTGACGGCCGCACGGCTCCTCCATGCGAAGGGCATCGACTTCGTCCTCTTGGAAGCCCGCGACCGCCTGGGCGGAAGGATCCTCTCGGTGGACGCGTCCGGCGAGCCGTCGGCCGACGGGTTCGACCTTGGGCCGTCCTGGTTCTGGCCCGGCATGCACGCGGGCTTCGGCGCGTTCGTCGACGAGCTTGGTCTTGGCTCGTTCGGGCAGCACGACGAGGGGGAGATCGTGTTCGAGCGCTCGCCGCACGAGGCGCGACGGCGCTTCCGCGGCATGCGCCAGGAACCGCAATCCATGCGCCTTACCGGCGGGACGGCCTCCATCGTGAGAACGCTCGAAGCGGGCCTGCCGTCGTCGCGCGTGTCGCTGCGCACGCGGGTGCGGGCTATCGAGGCCGCCGGACCCGAGATCGTCCTCACCGTTGAGAACGCCGACGGGCGCGAGGCCCGGCTCGAGGCGTCCCACGTCATTCTCGCGCTGCCGCCGCGCCTCCTTGAGGCGACCGTCGCTTTCTCGCCCACCCTCGATCCGGGAACGGCGCGGCGCTGGCGGGAGACGCCGACGTGGATGGCACCGCACGCGAAGTTCGTCGCGGTCTACGACCGTGCGTTCTGGCGCGACGACGGCCTGTCCGGCACCGCTCAGAGCATGGTCGGACCGCTCGGCGAGATCCACGACGCCACCTCCGCGTCGGGCGCTGCCGCCCTGTTCGGGTTCCTTGGCGTCGCGGCCGACGCGCGGGTCGCGGCCGGGGACGAGGCGATCGTCGCGGCCTGCCTTCGCCAGCTCGTCCGCCTGTTCGGCCCGGAGGCGGCAACGCCGCGCGCGACCGTCCTGAAGGACTGGGCCGCCGATCCCCTGACCGCGACCGCCGCCGATCGCATCCCAGGCGGACATCCCGTCCCCGACAGGCGTCCCTGGGTCGCCGGGACCTGGGAGGACCGCATCTCGCTCGCGGGCAGCGAGACCAGCGCCAGCGATCCCGGCTACCTCGCCGGGGCGGTGGACGCCGCCGAGCGGGCGGTCGCCGAACTCTTCCACCGACATCCATCACTCAGAGCCACGGGGGCACAGGCATGCTGAAGAACAAGACTGCCCTCGTGACGGGCGGCTCGAGCGGGATCGGACTTGCCACCGCACAGCGCCTGCGCGCCGAGGGCGCCCGCGTCGCGATCACGGGAACCGATGGCGACAAGCTCGAGGCGGCGCGGCACGCCATTGGGGGAGACACCGTGGCGATCCGGGCGGACGTGCGCTCGGTCGCCGAGCTGAAGGCGATGGCGGACACGCTCGGTCGCGAGTTCGGTCGGCTCGACATCCTCTTCGCGAACGCCGGGATCGCCTACGGCACGCCGATCGCGACGACCGACGAGGAGAGGTTCGACCGCCTCATGGACGTCAACGTGAAGGGCGTGTTCTTCACCGTCCAGGCGGTCCTGCCGATCATGAACGACGGCGGCTCCATCATCCTCAACACGTCCTGGCTCGGCCATGTCGGCACGCCCGGCCGTGCCGCGCTCTCGGCCTCGAAGGCGGCTGTCCGGTCCATGACGCGCGTGCTCGCGGCCGAGCTTGCCGACCGGCGCATCCGCGTGAACGCCGTCAGCCCCGGCCCGATCGAGACGCCGATCCATCGCAGCCCCGACCAGAGCGAGGACGAGTTCCGTGCCTATGCCGAGAAGGTCGGGGCCAAGGTCCCGGCCGGCCGGATGGGGCTGCCCGAGGAGGTGGCCGCGGCCGTCGCGTTCCTCGCCAGCGACCAGTCGCACTTCATGTTGGGTAGTGAGATGGCCGTCGACGGCGGCCTCGGGGAGATCTGAACCATGCGCATCAACGACGACCTGTCGAAGACCGTGCTTGTAAACGCCGCCGAACTTGACTGGGTGCCGAGCCCGGCCGCCGGCGTCGACCGCCGCATGCTCTTCCGCATCGGCAAGGAGCGGGCGCGGGCGACCTCCATCGTCCGCTACGCCCCGGGCAGCGCCTTCCCGCGGCACACGCACGGGGGCGGCGAGGAGTTCGTGGTGCTCGACGGCGTGTTCCAGGACGAGCACGGCGATTATCCCGCGGGGTCCTACATCCGCAACCCGCCGGGGACTTCCCATGTCCCGGCGTCGGAGAGCGGGTGCACCATCTTCGTGCGGCTCTGGCAGTTCCGCGAGTCCGACCGGACGCAGATCGCCATCCGCCCCGGCGAGGGGCGCGACGTCGCCACCCGCCCGGGTTCCGAGAGCGCCAGGGTCCTGTTCGATGACGGCGCCGAGGAGGTGCGGATCGAGACGTGGTCGGCAGGGACGACCGTTCGCGTCGAGAACGAACGGGGCATCGAATTCATCGTCCTCACCGGCTCGCTGACGGTGGACGGCACGGCGCTTGGGGCGCAGAGCTGGGGCAGGCTGCCGGGCGGTGTTCCGTTCAACGCCGAGATCAGCGAAGACGGGACGACGGTCTGGATGAAGCAGGGCGCGCTGATCCACCCGGACGTCTGCGATATTGGCGAGTCAGACCCCCGCTAGGAGCGACACGGCCGACGCCGGGTTGCGGTTGCATCGCCGTCCGTCGCGCGGTCTCACACGAAGAGTTGCGCCCGAGAAGGGTTTCGCGCTGCGGCGGCGCACTTAGGTTGGCGATGTCGAGACGGTCGCAGGAATGCGAGGCGACCGCATTGCGACGAAGATTGGACCGATCCGCTTCAACGCGAGGAGCGCCGGATAAGCATGGCGGGACGTCGCGAATTTCCGGGCAGCGGTGCGGCGACGCTGGCTACCGCGTCCTTCCCTAAGCCCCGCCGGGCGTGGGCGCAGGCGGGGCTAAGGGAGCGGAGACGGAGGCGGCGAGGTGATGCTAGCCTCCGGCCATGTGGTCAGCCTCGATCCGGCGATCGGCGACCTGCCGGTCGGCGACGTCCATGTGCGCAGCGGTGCGATCGTCGCCGTCGCGCGCTTGCTCGGGGCGCCGGGCGTCGCGCGCCGTTACATGCGTGGTTGCCTCGTGATGCCGAGCTTCGTTGACGCGCACTGGCACTTGGGGAACACGCTGGCGTGCAGGCTTCCGAACAGCCGGCTCGGCCCCTTCGTCAAAACGATGGGACTGCTCGCGCGCGTCTGGACGCCGGAGCCGAGCGCGCTCGGCGTGCGCCTTGCGGCGGCCGAGGCCGTCCATGCCGGCATCACAACAGTCCACAACTGGCGCACAACGTGAAGGGTCCGGCCTACGCGGACGCTTCGCCTTTGGCTATCTGCAGTCTCTGGGGCCCGACGAGGTCATGGACTTCGACGCCATCGCGGCTATGAAGGCGCGGCACTTCGCGGGTGGACCCTCCGGACTCCTGTCGCTCAGCGTGTCGGCGCGCGGTCCCGACCGCTCGGTCGGGCCGGTCTGGCGCGCGTAATGGCGCTGGGCGCGCGAGCTCGGCCTGCCTGTCACGGCGCATGTTGCCTCGGACCGCGCGGCGGCTGCCACGGGCAACATCACGGTGATGGCGCGCGAAGGGCTGCTCGGGCCCGACGTCCAGCTCGTCCACGCCACCCATGCGACGGCCGACGACTTTCACCTGATGTGGGAAGCCGGATCGCCCCTGTCGATCAGCCCCTGGACGAAGCTCAAGGTTGGCTACGGCCTGCCGTTGGTGGGTAAGATGGCCGCTTCCGGCGTCGAGATGGGACTGTCGGTCGACAACATGGTGCTAGCCGGACATGCCGACATGTTCGGCGTCATGCGCGTCACCGCCGCTCTGGCCGCCGGCATGGCGGAGGCGCAGTTCGCGCTGTCCGACCGCCGGGTTCTGGAATGGGCGACGATCGGCGGCGCCCGGAGCCTCGGGCTCGGCGATCTCGTCGGCTCGCTGACGCCCGGCAGGCGGGCCGACGTGATCGCGGTGCGCGCCGATCCGGTGACCACGGCGCCGGTCGGCACCGTCGACTTCATGCTGACGCATGCGGCGCAACCCGCGAACGTGGACCTCGTGATGATCGACGGGACGATCCGCAAGGAGGCCGGATCGCTGACCGGGATCGACCTTCCCGCTCTCCTCGCCGAGGCGCGTGAGACGATCGCGGACCTGCGTCGGCAAGCCGACGTATGACGAGCTGCGCCGCCCTCCCTCATGGCGCCTCCCGGGTCCGCGGCTTGCACCCCGCGCCTCACCCCGCGTCGCGGTGGTCCGTCTCCCCGCGCTTCCAGTATCCGCTGACGTCGAGACGCGCGGTCCGGTCCTGTTCCTTCAGCCACGACCGGATCGCTGCGACCTCGCCGGACTCCGCCGCGACGAAGACCGCGCAACCAGGTGTCAGGTCGACGCCGCGCAGGGCGTCGGCCAGGCCGTAATAGTCGCTCGCCTCACGATGCAACCATCGGATGTCTACCTCCGCGCGGGATTGGACCGGCTGCCGGCAGGTCTTGTCGGCGACCTCGCTCAAGACCACCGCCCCGACGCCCGCCGGCAGCGCCTCGAGGATGGCGGCGATCGCAGGGAAGCCGGTCTCGTCGCCGACCAGGACGTAGCGCGAGATCGAGGGATCGATCGCGAAGCCGCTGCGCGAATGCGGCGCGCTGACCTCGAACCGGTCCCCCGCTTCGGCGCGATCGGCCCAGGCCGAGACGTGCCCCTCGTCTCCGTGCAGGACGAAGTCGATGTCGATCGACCCGTCCTCGTCGCGCAGGCGCCGCACCGTGTAGGCGCGGCCCGGCAGGCGCCGGCCCTCGCCGTTGCGAACGAAGACCTTGAGCCATTGCCCGGGGAGATCGGCACGCAGGCCCGGCACGGCCTGCGCACGCACCGTGAGCCGCTTCAGATGCGGGGCGACCAGCGCCGCCCTCGTCACCTCCGCGCCGTAGAGTGCATAGGGCGGCGTCGCGTCGGTCGCGCTCACCGCGCGTCCCCCGTGCCCGCGTTCGTGCGATCGACCACCGTGCCGGCCAGGGCCGCGACGATCAGCATCAGCACGGCCAACGCGCCGAACGAGAGCGGCAGGGTGATAGCTTGCGCGACGTGACCGATCATCGCCGGTCCCAGGAAGACGCCGAGATAGCCGAGCGTGCTTACGGCCGAGATGGCGTATCCGCTCGGCATCGCCTTCTGGCGGCCGGCCAGCGTGAACAGCACCGGAACGATGTTGGCGGCGCCGACGCCGCTCACGGCGAAGCCCGCGACCGACACCCAGCTGTTGTCGGCCCATGCGGCCAGCGCGACGCCGAGCGCGGTGACCACCGATCCCAGCCCCAGCGTCATCCTGTCGCCCATCCGCGCGACGAAGCTGTCGCCCACGATGCGCGTGACCGTCATGGCCAGTGCGAAGGCCGTGTAGCCGACGCCGGCGCTGCCGACGGGCATCTGCTTGGAGTCCGCCAGCATGATCGCGCCCCAGTCCAGCACTGCGCCTTCCACGAGGAAGGTCAAGCCGGTCAAGACGCCGATCAGGACGACGATGCCGTGCGGCACGACGAAGACCGAATGGGGCTCGCCCGTCGTGGCATGCGCCAGGAAGCGCGAGAAGGCGACCAGGAGGCAGACGATCACTATCGCGCTCGCCGCCGCCGCCGTGACGACGACGTTCAGGCCGAAGGACAGGGCGAGCGTCACCGCGCCCGCACCAGCCAGGCCACCCACGCTGTAGAGACCGTGGAAGCCCGACATGAGCGGCTTGCCGGCGCGCGACTGCACCTCCGTCCCGTGCATGTTGGCCGCGACGTCGACCGCGCCGAGCGAGGCGCCGAAGACGAGAAGGGCCGCGGCCAGCTCGACGGCCTGCGAGGCGAAGGCGAGGGAGGGCAGGGCGATCGCCAGCCCGACAGCCCCGCCCGCGACCACTAGGCGCTGGCCGAGGCGGGCCGCGAGCATGCCGGCCAGCGGCATGCCGATGACGCTGCCGATGCCGAGGAAGAGGAGAATGCTGCCGAGCTCGGCGTCGCTCGCCCCGATCCGCTCCTTCGCGTAAGGAACGAAGGGTGCCCAGCATGCCAGGCCGAAGCCCGCGATGAAGAACGCGAGCCGCGTGGCTAGCTTGGCGCTGCCCAGTCCGGACGCTGCGTCGGTTGCGCGCCAAGGCGCGCCGATCGTTGACTGAGACATGTTGTTCTACCTTGCTTGGGTGCCGAAATTCGCAGGTCCGAGGAAGTCCGTGCCCTCGGGACGAGGGCCGAGGCTTCCCGAAATGATCCGACCGAGCGCCGTTTGCTCGATCATCTTCAGGGCGTAGAAGGTACGGATTCCCAACCGCGTGGAGGGTTGCTCCATGCGGATCGTCCAGGGGCGCATGGCCTGGGCCCGCTCGGCGTAGGGTCGCATTCTCGCTTCGTATCGCGCGAAGGCTACGCGATGGTCCGTGTGCTCCGCCAGCGCGCTCGCCAGGACGTAGGCGCCGACGATCGCGAGCGTCGTGCCCATTCCGCTCACCGGCGTCGCGCAGTAGGCCGCATCGCCCAGAAGCGCCACGCGTCCCTTGGACCACGCCCCCATCCGGACCTGTGCGAGATCCTCGAAGAAGAAGTCGCCGGCCCCGTCGAGCTCCCGCAGGATGCGCGGGGCCTCCCATCCGTCGTCCTTGAACGTGTCCCGGATGAAGTCGACGATGCGCTCGCGCCCGGCGAGGTCGATGCCGCGCCGATCGCTGCGGATGTAGAGATAGGCGCGCGAGGACCGTCCGCGATCCGGCCGGAGCAGGATCGACTTGCCGCCTTCGCAGTTGTGCCACCGCACCCAGGTCCCGTCCTGCGGTTCGTAGGGAATCGCAAAATAGGCCGTGTAGAGCCCGATATGCTTAAGCGGCACGTTCCCGAAGACCATCGACCGCGTTCTGGACCGCATGCCTTCGGCGACGATCATGAGATCGAACTCCCGACAACCGGCCTTGGCGAAGTCGACCTCGAGGGAGGTCTCGCCCTCGTGGATCCCGGCGATCGAATCGCCGTAGCGGTATTCCACGTCGTCCTTCGTGATCTGCTGGAGGAGGTTGGACAGGTCGGCCCGAAGGATCTCGATGTCCGTCACGAAGGACTTCTTGCCGCCCGCGCGGGGATGCTCCGCCCGGATCCGGTTGTCGTCGTCGACGAAGCGCAGACCGTCCTCGTTTGTCATGAGCTCCTCGACGCGCGGGAGGATGCCCATTCGCGAGATCACGTCGCGGCCCTCGTCGCGGATGTCCACCGTCTGGCCGGACAAGCGCAGCGTCGGCGCCCGCTCCAGAAGCGTCACCCGATGACCGAGCCGGCTTAGGCAATAGCCCAGCGTCGGCCCTGCGATGCCGGCGCCCGTGATGAGGATTCGCTTGCGGAACATTTCACCCATGACCCATGTCGATCCCGGGACCCGGGCGAGCGTCGCGTCCTCCCGGCCGCCGGCGTTGCGCGGTGCGGCGAGCGGGATGCGACGATCGCGGGATCCAGGGACGAGCCGATCGGTCTCGAACGGCTTCGTCGTGATCGCAGAGATAGATGAAACCCGTTCGTCCCGCTTTTCATTTCGGGTCAAACGCTATCGAGACTGGGACAGTCGGTGCCGGACAACGATCCCATGAGCGAAGAAGACTTGCCACGTACCGTGATCGGCGTGAGCAGCGACCACACTTCGACCTTCGAACTGGCGGAGCATTCCCATCGCCGCGGGCAGCTCCTGTACGCGGCCAAGGGCGTCGTCACCGTCAGCACGCCGCAGGGCGCCTGGGTCGCGCCGCCCGAACGCGGCGTCTGGATCCCCGGCGGCGTCCCGCATTCCATCAAGACTGCGGGCGCGGTGCAGTTTCGCTGCGTCCTGATCGAGCCCGCCGCGATCACCGCCTTCGGCCCCGCCTGCCGGGTAATCCGGGTCTCGCTCCTGCTCCGGCAGCTCCTTGTGGAATCGGCGGATATCCCGGCCCGATACGACGAGCGGGGACGCGACGGCCTCGTCATGCGGCTGCTGGTGGCGGAAGTGAACGCCGCGCAGACGATCCCGATCGCCGTGCCGTTTCCGCGCAACGGGGCGCTGGCGACGCGCTGCCGCGCGTTCCTCAAGCATCCCGACATCTCAGAGACGATCGACATGTGGGCCGAGGCGATGTCCATGGATCGGCGCCGCTTCACGCGGCTCTTCCGCCGCGAGACGGGGATGAGCTTCATGGAGTGGAAGCGGCAGGCGTGCCTGTCCTGGGCGCTTCCGCGGCTGGCCGAGGGCGATCCGATCACCACGATCGCCCTCGACCTCGGCTACGGCAACACGGCCGGCTTCTCAGCGATGTTCAGGCGGGCGCTCGGCTCCGCGCCGAGCACGCACCGGACCGAGCTGGCCTGAGCGTCGGCGCCCGAGTGCCATGGTCGCCTCACGCCGATGCGCCGGTTGCGGCGCTGTCCACGCCGGCCGTTCGACGATGGGGAATGATGTGAGGGTGACCGAGAAGCGGATCGGCCACGATGGTGCAGTCGACGCCGAACGTGGCGCGGATCAGGTCCACGGTCGCGACCGCGGCGGGCGGTCCCTGAGCGACGATCCGCCTGTCGTGCATGACGATCAGATGGGTGGCGTAGCGGCATGCCAGGTTCAGGTCGTGCAGAACGGCGACGACGGTGCGCGCACGCGTCTCGTGCAGCGAGCGGCAGATGTCCAGGACGTGGATCTGGTGGGCGATGTCGAGATAGGTCGTCGGCTCGTCGAGAAGGACGACCTCGGTGCGCTGGGCGAGAACGAGGGCCAGCCAGGCCCGCTGCCGCTGCCCGCCCGAGAGCTCGTTCAGCGCGCAGGTCGCCAGCGCCTCCATGCCGGCCTCGGCGATGGCATCCCGCACCACCGTCTCGTCGTCCCTCGACCACCTGCCGAACGGCTTCCGGTAGGGGTTGCGTCCGCGCCCGACGAGTTCCTCGACCGTCAGCCCGTCGGGCGGCAGCGGGGACTGCGGCAGGAAGGCGAGCCTGCGCGCCCGTTCCGCGACCCGATAGGACGACAGCATTCGGCCGGCAAGAAGGACCTCGCCGCGCAGCGCCGGCAGGATGCCCGCCAAGCCCCGCAACAGCGTCGATTTTCCGCAGCCGTTCGGACCGACGATCACGGTGACGGAGTTGGCGGGGATCTCGACGTCCAGCGCTTCGATGATCGTGTCCGGTCCGTAGCCGAGCGACAGGCCGCGCGCCTCGAGGATGGTCATCGGGTGCTCCGGGGCAACGCGGCGGTGAGCCAGAGGGTCAGGTAGAGGCCGCCCAGGGCGCCGGTGACGACGCCCACGGGCACCGAGACGTCGACAGGAAGGCGCTGCGCCAGGAGATCGCTCGCCGACAGGAGAAGCGCCCCGACCAGCCCGGCGGTCGAGACGCGCAGCGCGGACCCAGCGGCCAGCCCGCGCGCGATGTGGGGCGCGGCGAGCGCGACGAAGGGAATTGGCCCGGCCGACGACGTCGCCACCGCCGCGAGCAGGACGCCGGCCGCGATCGACAGGCACCGGATGGCCTCGACGCGCACGCCGAGCGAGAAGGCGAGGTCGTCCCCCATCTCGATGATCTCGAGCTGCCGGCGCAGGCCGAGCGTCAGCGCGATCAGCGCGAGCAACGCCGCGAACACGGGAAGCACGTCCTCCCAGCCGGCGCCGTTGAGGCTGCCCACGAGCCAGAAGGCCGCCTCCTGCGCCTTGTTCACGTTGGCTCGGCTCAGGATGAAGCTGTTGACCGCAGCCAGCACCGGGCCGATGCCGATGCCCACCAGAACGAAGCGGTATCCCCGGATGCCCCCCCGGTAGGCCAAGGCATAGACGAGCGTCGCAGTGCCAAGGCCCCCCAGCATCGAGCCGAGCACCATTCCGAGCCCGATCGCGTCGAACGCGAAAAGGGCGACCAGCGCGCCCGTGGCCGCACCTGCGCCGAGTCCCATTATGTCGGGGCTGCCGAGCGGGTTGCGCGACAGGCTCTGGAAGATCGCGCCCGAGATCGCCAGCGCCGCGCCCACCAGCAGCGCCGTCAGGAGACGCGGCAGCCGGACCGTCAGGAGGACGAAGTCGTCGGCGGGCCGGCCAGCACCCGCCAGCGAACCCCAGAGGCGGTCCAGCGGAATGTGCGGCGGGCCGGCGGTCAGCGTCGCGACCGACACCACGAGGATCAGCGCCGCCAGCGCGAGGTCGATCCCCACCCGCCGTCGCGGGACGGTACGGGATGCGACTGCTGGCCTTGCGGGAGGCGCCGGGGTGGCCTCGGAGATGGGCGTCATAGGTCGATGAGGTTTCGTCGGCGCACGAGATGAACGAAGAACGGCCCGCCGACTACGACCACGACCAACCCCACCTCCAGCTCGCCGGGCGGCGCCACGAGGCGGCCGAATATGTCGGCCCACAGGAGAAGGATGGGCGCGAGCACCGCGGACAGGACCAGAAGCCTGCGCTGGTCGTTTCCGGCGAGCGTCCTCACCACATGGGGTATCACCAGCCCAACGAAGCCGATCGGCCCGGCCGTCGCGGTGGCGGCTGCGCTGAGAAGGACGGTCGAGACGACGGCGACGGCTCTTACCCGTGCGACGCGCAGCCCGAGCGAGGCGCCGAGCTCCTCGCCGAGATTCAGGACGTTCAGAGAGGGGCCGAGCGACAGGGCGACCGCCAGGCCGGCCAGAAAGAGGGGACTGGTCTCGGCGAGAACCGCCAGGGGGCGTCCGGCGATCGCGCCGATCGACCAGAAGCGGAAGCTTTCCATGGTGGACTGGTCGAGAAGCAGCGTGCCGGACACGACCGAGATCATCACCGCGTTGACCGCCACGCCCGCGAGCGTCATGCGCATGATGCGCCCGGAGGGCGGACCGCCGGTGCCCACGGCCTGCACCACGAGGGTCGTGAGGGCCGCGCCGGCAATCGCGGCCCAGACGTAGCCCGTCGCCGAGGCGTAGCCGAGCTGCAGCGCCAGCACGACGCCGGCGGCGGCGCCCGCGTTGATGCCCAGCAGCCCCGGATCGGCAAGGGGATTGCGCGTGACGGACTGCATGATCGCCCCCGCAAGCCCGAGCGCCGCGCCCACGCACAGGCCGACGAGCGTGCGGGGAATGCGCGTCGACCAGACGATCGTGCTCGCATAGGAGTCGGACGGGTCGCGCAGCGCGGCGGCGATCTCGCCGATCGTCAGGGTCTTGGCCCCGATGGCGACGCTTGCGGCCGCGGTCGCCAGAAGCAGGCACAGCGCGACGGGCAGCCAGGCACGGATCGACCGGGCCGGGCGCGCCGCCGGCCGCGCGCCGCGCGCCGCGCCGCCGGAGCGCGCTCGCGCGCCCGCGGCTTCGGGCAGCGTCGGCGACGTCATTTCCCGATGGCCTGCTCGATCTTGGTTGTGAGCGCGTCCAGCACGTAGGGGATGGACAGGACCGTCGAGCCCGACATGGCCATGGTGAGGTTCCGGTCGTCGAGATAAACGACGTGGCCGCTCTTCACCGGGGCGAGCCGACGGAACACGGCGGACTGCTCGAAGAAGCTACGCCCCGCCGCGTCGTTGGTGAGGACCACGATGAGGTCGAGCTGGTCGAGAAGGTCCAGCCGCTCCTCGCTGATCGGCACGTTGAAGCGGTTTCCGGCGAGCTGCGCGAGGTCGGCGGGCATGCCGAAGCCGATCGCCCGGAGGAACTCGCCGCGATTGTCGCTCGCCGCGTACATCAGCATCTGCCCGTTCCAGTTGATCAGCGTCGCGGCGGTTCTGCCCGACCAGGACGGGTGCGCCTCGCGAACCGCCCGGAAGAGCGCTTGCACGCGCTCCACCAGGGCTTCGGCCGCTTCCGGGCGCCCCAAGGCCTCCCCGACCGCCAGCGTCTGGACGTCCCAGGTCGTCGCGTAAGGGTCGGGATGGTCCGCCATGGGCGCCGTGGTGGGCGCGAGAAGGCTCAGCTTGTCGTAGGTCGTTCGGTCGAGAAGACTCCCGGAACCGACGATCAGGTCGGGCTCCGCCATCGCCACGCGTTCGAGGTCGATCTCGCGCGACTTGAACATCAAGGGTGTCGTCCCGCCCAGAAGCGGCTCCGCCCAGGGGCCGACTCCATGCGCCCATTCGGGGATCCACCGGTTCACCAGAACCGGGACGTAGCCCAGCGCCAGGACGGCGTCGACGTCGGTCACGCCAAGAACGGCGACGCGCTGGGGCCGCTTCCCGATCACCGTTCGACCGAGGCTGTGTTCGATCGCGATGGGAAAACGTCCCGCGTCGGGCGCATCCTGCGCCGAGGCGGGACCGGCGAGAAGGCAGGAAACCAGCGCCGCGAGTTGGCGCAGGCCGACATGGCGGCACGGGATCATTCAAACGCTCCAGGTTCCGGCGTCGCGATCGCTCGCGGATCGAAGGCCGCCGATCCACTCCGAAGAGCGGCTGCAAGGTCCCACTGCTGCGACCGGCGATGTTCCGCGACACGGGGCGCAAGGCCGCACAGAGCGACATCTGCTTCGCACGCCATTGCGTCCTCCGATCGACGACGATGCTCCGGAGCGTGTGCACCGAACCCAGGTTCGCCGGACGCGCTCCATCTCCTTGTTTCGACGCGTTGTGCGACGCGAGAGCCGATCCGGCCTTCGTTGAAAGCGCTCTAATACTTGTAGCTCAGCGAGGCGATGACGCTGCGGCCTGGACCGAAGCCGACATAGCTCCCGAAGCCGAGCTGGCTGTAGTATCGCCGGTCGAACAAGTTGGACAGGTTGACCTGCCCGGTGACGTTCTCGACGAATTCGTACTTGGCGAATAGGTCCACCACGGCGTAGCCGTCCTCCTCGACCCGCCGCGTGCCGGTCGGGCTGGCGACGTCGGCGTAGATCCGGCTCTGCAACCGCGCGCCGCCGCCCAGCGTCAACTTGTCGTCCAAAATCTGTGGGTTGTAGGAGGTGAAGAGGTTGACCGTGGTACGGGGGATGTAGGTGTTGACCGCCGCGCCGTCCTCCGCCTTCAAATCGTAGTGGGCCAGGCCCCCCGTGATGTTCCAGCGATCCGTTACCGCGCCGGACAGCTCGATCTCGAAGCCCTGGCTTCGCGTCCCGGAAGCGGCGACGTAGGCCTGCGCGCCGGTTCCCGGCACGATGTTGCTGCCGTCCGCGACGCCCAAGTTGTCCTGTTCGGTACGGAACACGGCGAAGGTGACGTCCAGGCTGTCGTCGAACAGGGCGCTCTTCACCCCGAACTCGTAGCTCTTGCCGTCCAGCGGCTTCAGGTAGGCGCCGGTGGTGTCGCGAAGGGTCTGCGGGTTGAAGATGCCGGTATAGCTCCCGTACACGGAGACCGTGTCGGTGAGGTCGTACACTACACCCGTATAGGGCACGAAAGCGGTCTCGCTTGCGCCGGCGCTGCCGCTCGTCTCCCACGCCGCGAGGCGTCCGCCCAGGATGAGCTTGAGATCGTCCCTGACGTTCCACCGGCTGGTGGCATAGACGCCCTGCTGGTCGATGTCGGTAGTGCCGGAGTTGGTCAGCGGCCCCCAGTTCGGCTCGGCGACGTCGCCGTCGAAGGTGAAGATGTTGTCGACGAAGAAGGTGGGGCGCGCGGCGCCCAGGCTGCCGGTGGTCTGTCGGCTGGCGCTCACGCCGACCACGAAGTCGTGCTCGCGGCCGAACAGCTCCACCGGCCCGGTGGCGTAGCCGTCGAAGGAGTCGACGTCCCGGTTCTCGATGAACCGGCCGCCCTGGTAGCGCAGCCGGCCCGTCCGCGCGTCGGGGAAGCCCGAAACCGAGCCGAGCTTCTCGTCGGCCTCGGTTTCGGCATGGGCGGCGACGGCGCGCGCGGTCCAGCCGTTGTCGAAGCGGTGCTCCAGATCGGCCGTGACGCCCTTGTTGGTGGTGTACCAGTGCGACCAGTCCGGGGCAGGGCTGAACGAGCGGCTCCATCTGATCGGGTTGCCGTTCGAGTCCCAGATCGGCAGGCCGCCCCAGGTGTTCCCCTCCGGGCGGGACTCCTGATAGTCGAGCGCGACGCTCAGGGTCGTGTTCTCCGACAGGTCGGCATCCACGGTCCCGTAGAAGAGCTGCTTCCCGTTTTCGTACCGGTCGAGCTGCGATTCCGTATCGCGCAGCGACGTCACGAACCGCCCGCGAACCGTTCCCTCCCGCGTCAGGGGCGTGCTGACGTCCGCCAGCCCGCGCCAGTCGTTCCACGAGCCGGCGGAGCCGGTCACGGTCGCCGTGAAGACGTCGCTCGTGGCGCGCTTGCGCACGAGGTTCACCGAGGCCGAGGGGTCGCCGACGCCCGTCATCAGGCCGGTGGCGCCGCGCACCACTTCGATGCGCTCGTAGATCGCGGTGTCGAGCGTTCCCTCGGAATAGGAACCGGTGCTGCCGAGCGTCGTCGGCAGGCCGTCGAACAGGTAGCTGTTGATGCGGTAGCCGCGCGAGAAATACGACAGGCGCTCGCTGTCGAAGCTCCTTTGCGAGACGCCGGTCGTGTTGACGAGGACCTCGCCCACCGTCCTGAGGTTCTGGTCCTCGATGCGCTGCCGGTTTACCACGGTCACGGATTGCGGGGTCTCGCGCGGCGTCAGGTCGAGCTTGGTGGCGGAACCGGTGGAGACCACCGAATAGCCCTTCTCGGACCCGGCCCCCCCGTCGCCCGTTACCACGACCGTATCGAGGACGACCATATCGGCATCCGCCTCGACCGACTGCGCGAACGCGCTCGACGACAACAGGGCGATCGCGGAGCCAATAGCCAGTGACCTGCGAGAACAAGCGAAGCTATGGCGGCCGTCGGTCGCCGCGGCGCAAGGCTCGAAGATGTCGGAGATCGGGGGGCGCACGGCCTTGCAAGGCATCCGAAGGTATTTTAGAACCGTTACAAAGTACAACGCGGCACCCGGATGCTTTGAGCTCATTCGTCACGACGAGCGTTTCGATGGGAAACTACTCATGAAGGGTGCGTGCGGGTAGCGAGAAGCGGACGTTCCATTTCGCGTTTCGGACATAGGCCGCAGCCGAACTGGCGGTCCGCGCGCGCAGGTCCGGGTCGGATCCGTCAGGCCCGGGGCGCGGCGCTCAGGTCGTTTCCTCCCGCCGCGCGCCAGCCTTGGGAGACAGGTCGGCGAGGTAACGGGCGGGGGGCTTGCCGACGATCTTGCGGAACATCGTGATGAAGCCGCTGGCGTTGTCGTAGCCAAGGTCGAGGGCGACGTCCTGGACGCGCTCGCCCGCGATCAGGCGCTGCGAGGCGTGCATCACGTGCAGACGGCGGCGCCAACTGCCGAAGCTCATGCCGATATCTGCCTGGAAGAGCCGGCGCAGGTTCCTCTCGCTTAGACCGGCCCGCTTGCTCCACATGCGGGCGCTCGCCGCGTCGCAGGGGTCGCTAACGATGCGCTCGGCGAGCCTGCGCAGCCGCTCCTCGCGCGGCATCGGGAGCTGCAGATCCGTTGTCGGAGCGAGCGCCAGCTGGTCGAGCATCGTGGCCATCAGCCGCCCAGGCGCGCCGTTTTCGTCATAGGCGTCGCTTTGCTTCGCCGCCTCGATCATCAGCTCGCGAAGAAGCGGGGAGACTTTGACCGTTCGGTGGCCGTTCAGCGACGCGGGGATGCGGCTCGGATCGAGGTAGAGGAGGCAGCATTCCGCCAAGCCTGCCCCCTTTACCGTGTGTCGCAATCCGCCGGGTATCCAGACGGCGCAATCGGCGGGAACGATACCGAAGCTGTCCCCGACCGTGCAGTCGACCACGCCGTTCATGGTGAAGAGGAGCTGCGATCTCGTGTGGGAATGGGACGGGAAGCGCCAAACGCGTCTGTCCATCCGCGAGATCGAGAGGGAAACGGGTCGTGGATTGTCGTCCGGGTTCGAGGTCAGGGGGATCAATTCACCCGCAGGATCGGCACGATGCTCGTCCTCGAGCCTGTTGCTGTCAGAAGCCAAGGAAAGACTCGCGTATCGTGAATGGTTCACGTGTTCGTCGCGCGATCGACGCCGCGGCCGATCGCCAGGGGTGCATCACACCGGAATCTCCGACGGAAGCGGGTTGCTTATAAGTCCTGCGGGGGGGACTCGTCACGGGGGAGCGTGACGTTTCGATATGGCCGTCAGGGCGCCGAGCCTCGTCGCCTCGGCAATAGGTGGGCCGGGATCGGGGAAATCGTCACGGACATTATCGGCCATCCGACTTCGCGTCCGGGAAACGCGCTCTATGTCACCACGCCCAAGACGAGCGGAATCGAGCCCGCTCCATTGTTCGATAAGGGACGTTCCAATGCCTGCACTGCGCAACATCATGCTCGCCGCCGCTCTCCTGTCCTCCGCCGCCGTGTCAACTCCCGCGCTTGCCCAGGCCAAGAACGTCGTTCTCGTTCACGGCGCGTTCGCCGACGGTTCGGGCTGGCGCGGCGTCTATGACATCCTCACCCGCGACGGCTACAAGGTTTCGATCGTTCAGCAGCCCTTGACGGGCCTTGATCAGGACGTCGCCGCCACGAAGCGCGTTCTTGACCAGCAGGACGGCGATACGGTGCTGGTCGGACATTCCTACGGCGGCACCGTGATCACGACGGCCGGCACCGACCCCAAGGTCAAGGCATTGGTCTATGTCGCCGCTCTCCAGCCGGAGAAGGGCGAGACGACCGCCGGACTGATCGGCACGATGCCCTCTCCGTCCAACGACATCAAGGCGACTGACGACGGCTTCCTCTACCTGGATCCTGCGAAGTTCGCGGCGGATTTCGCCGCCGACCTGCCGAAGGACATCGCAGAGTTCATGGCGCGCTCGCAGGTGCCGGCGGCTGTCGCGGCCTTCCAGGCCAAGGTGCCGGCGGCCGCTTGGCACGACAAGCCGAGCTACGGCATCCTCACCACGCAGGACAAGGCCCTGAGCCCGGATCTCCAGCGCTTCATGTACAAGCGCTCGGGCACCGAGATGACCGAGATCGACGCAAGCCATGCCGTCTTCATCTCGCAGGCCCAGATGGTCTCGGAGGTGATCGAGAAGGCAGCTCAAGCCGTTAGGTGATCGTCCGGGATGGGCGGCCTGCAGCGGACGTCCATCCCGATGTCGGGCGCTGCCGCGGCGAGGCGACGCAAGCAACTCCGCGCCGGTCGCAGGGGGGATCTCTTCGCATCGGCTTCAGGGTGGACCGGCTATCCCTGGCGCCACGGCACCGGCTTCAGCGCCTGCTTCAGGATGTCGGCGAAGCACGCCATCCGCGGCGGCCGTCCCTCGCGCGGTCCCGGGATGGCGAGGATGTCCGCATCGGGCATCCGCGATGCCGGAAGGATCTCGACGAGCCGGCCGGCGCGAAGCTCGTCCACGACGTCCCCATTCCGATCTTTGGAAGATGCACAGACCCGCACGCGCCATTCCCTTCACTACGCCGCCGTCGTTGCTGGCCAGTTCCGGGCGTAACCGCACGGCGACCACCTCGCCGCGCGCCTCCATGAGGCTCCGGCGCGTCACATCTGCTTGGTCCTCCCTGATCATCCGCAGATATGCCGGACGAGGTCCTGCGGATGGGTGGGATGCCCGTGGATCGCCAGGTAGCTCAGTGCCGCGCAGACGATGCGGCGGTTCGGGGCCAGGCGCCACATCGAAAGCGCGCTGTCGGCCAGTGGTCCGATGCGCACGATAACGTCCCAGCGGTCCGACCGGATGCCGCCCGCTGGGTCGTCGAGGAGCGTCAGGCTGAATTCCACCTTCAGATGAACGCCGCGAACGGATCCCCGACATTAGCGAACGTGCAAACCGTTCGCTTGGCCGCCGCACCTCAAGCCGCGAATCCGATCTGCGGTCCCGCGCGCGCGGGCTGCGGCGTCTTGGATCCACCGATCGCCGCACGACGTCGCGCAGGGCACTGCCCAGTCATCACGGGACTTCGCAGGCCTCGCGATGGAGCGTCGCCCGACCGCGGACGCGCGGTGCCCAATCAGGTATCGCAAACGCGGTGCCCGTCTTACGGTGGTGTGCCGATCACGTCGCGGCGGCGGAGAAAAATATTCGTCACGGCCAGCTTCGGATCCTCTCGGTGCAAAGGCAGCGCGGAACCTGTTCGTTCGTTGGTCCGTGGTCCGCTCAACGGAATCAAGCCGCCGCATGACAGATCGTATCGATCAATCCTTGGTGCAGGTGCGAGACTTTGTGCCGGTCGGCTCAAGGCGATGCCGGTAGCCGCCGTCGTACGATGCCGGCATGGTAACGGGCGCCATGAATCAAACCGCCGTCGTCGAAGTCGTAGGCGGCGTTGTGCAGCGGCGCGGACTCCAAGCCGTTGCCCAGGAACGCGAAGCATCCCGGCACGTGCGCGAGGAAGCGTGCGAAGTCCTCCGATGCCGTCATCGGATCCGCCGGCTCTGACACGGCGTCGTCCCCGAACAGGAACCTGGCGGTCGCGAGAGCCTCGTCGGCCAGAACGGCGTCGTTGACGAGCGGCACGAACTCCCTTGCGTAGGCGACCTCGGCCGACACGTTGTGCGCGAGCGCCGTTCCCTCCGCGATGGCTCGCATCTGCCTTTCGATCTCCACGCTGACGTCCATTCGGAAGGAGCGAGTGTCGCCGCTGATCCTCGCTTCGCCCGGGAGGACGTTGCGCGTTCCGTCGGTCAGCAGCTCCGTCACCGACACCACGGCTACGTCGGAAGGACTTAGGCGCCGGGACACGATGGTCTGGAGATTGGTGACGAGCGCGCAGGCCGCCACCAGGGTCTCCCTGCCCCAGTGCGGGCGCGCTGCATGCCCGCCGACACCCCGCAGGACGATCTCGAAGACGTCCTCTGCCGACATGAACGGTCCGGCCCGCGTCTGGAAATGGCCGACGGGCAGGCCCGGCATGTTGTGGAGCCCATGGATCTCCTCGAACGGAAACCGCTCCAGCAGGCCGTCCGCCAACATCGCCATGGCGCCCTTGCCCCACTCCTCGGCGGGCTGGAACACGAAGCGCACGGTGCCGTTGAAGCCGCCGTCCTCCGCAAGACACTTCGCGGCGCCCAGCAGCATGGCGGTGTGCCCGTCATGGCCGCAGGCATGCATGGTGCCGGAGTTCGTCGACCGGTGCGGCCGCTCGCCCTGCTCGGTGATGCGCAGCGCGTCCATGTCGGCGCGCAACGCGATCGAGCGGATAGCAGAGCCGCGCGTCAGCGTTCCCACGACCCCGGTGCCGCCGACCCCCTCGACGACGTCGTCGAGGCCGAACTCGCGCAGCTTGGTCGCGACGAAGGCCCCCGTCCGGCTCTCCTCGAAGCCGAACTCTGGATGGGCGTGGAGGTCGCGCCGCCAGGCCGTCATCTCCTCGACGAGGACGCTCTCCGGGGACTTCGTCATATCAGGCTGCCCTCGGGGTCGCGTTCGAGCCAAGCACCTCCGCGACGTCCATGCCGACGAGCCGACGGTAGAGTTCCGGATCCGTCGCCCCCTCGGTGTTAATGACGAGAACACGGGACGAGGCGCCGAGCCTAATCGAGGCGCGAGCCTGCTCGTCGCGGAGCGCCACGACGACCCCGGCAAAGCCTGCCCCACCGCTCTCGCCCGCCACGATCGCGGGATCACCTCCGACCGGGCGCGCCAGACGGTTCATGGCCGCGAGAGCGTCGTCCTCGTCGACCGTCATGAACGCGTCGGCGACGCGGGACAGGATCCGCCAGGCGACGAGCGAGGGCTCGTAGCACTCGAGCATCGCCATCACCGTCGCCTCGCTCTGGTCGACCTTGACGGGACGGCCCGCCCGGGCGCTCTCGACGAGGCAGGCGGCGCGGGCGGGGTCGACGACGACCACCGTCGGGCAGCGGTCGCCGAGAACAAGGGCCATGTGTCCCGCCACGGACGCGGCGAAGCCGCCGACCCCGGACTGGAGGAACACGTGGGTGGGCGGCTCGGGGAGGCGGCGGAGGGTCTCGCGCACCAGCGCCGTATAGCCTTGCATCACGAGACGTGGAATGCGCTCATAGCCCGGCCAGGAGGTGTCGGACACGATGATCCAGCCGCGCTCGGCCGCGACCTTCGAAGCCCGCGCGACGGAATCGTCGTAGTTGCCCTCGACGCGGATCATCTCGGCGCCGAAACGGCCGATCGCCGCGACGCGCTCGTCGCTGACTCCTGAGTGGACGAAGATGGCGGCCTTGGCGCCCGCGACCTGCGCTCCCTGCGCGACGGAGCGGCCATGGTTGCCGTCGGTGGCGCAGGCGAGCGTCATGGTAGCGGCCACGGCGCGGACCTCCGGCGCGGCGAGGTCGCCGACGTCGACCTGCCGGCCAAGACGGCGCGAGGCTTCCTCGAGGACGAGCCGCGTCACCGCGTAGGCGCCGCCGAGCGCCTTGAAGGAGCCGAGACCGAGGCGCGAGCCTTCGTCCTTCACATGAACGGACGCGAGGCCAAGTTCCGCGGCCAGCGCGGGCAAGGCGTGAAGGGGCGTCTCGTGGTTGTCGGCCCGGAACGACATCCACCGCTCCACCGCATCCGTGCCGGCATCGCCGAGGATGTCGACATCCGACGCATCGAGCGGGAGGTCGTGGTCGGGCAACATGTTGGGGACGAACATGGGAAAGCCTCCTCGATCAGCCGCCTATTTCTTATTGCGCCGAGCGAGAGTTTTGCGCTCTAAAATCAGACCTACCGTGCAATCTTGCTTCGTAAGCCGCATGCCATCAACCCGCGTACGACCCGTCGAACTGGATGCCAGCGATCTCAAGATCCTGGCCATCCTCCAGCGTGACAACCACACCCCCCAGCGCACGATCGGCGAGAAGATCAACCTCTCCGCGCCCGCCGTGCAGCGGCGCATCAAGCGTCTTCACGAAACGGGCGTCATCCGCGCCAACATCTGCGTGGTCGATCCGGAGGAAGCGGGCCAATGGCTTACCGTCCTGGTCAACGTCGACCTCGAGAGCGAGCGCGCCGAATTGATCGACGCCGCCAAAGCAACCTTTCTCGCGGAGACGGCGGTCCAGCAGTGCTACTACGTCGCCGGCGAGACCGATTTCGTCCTCGTTCTCAGCGTCCAGTCGATGGGCGAATACGAAGCCCTGACGCGCAGTCTGTTCTTCGGCAACGCCAACGTAAAGCGTTTCCGAACCTTCGTCGCCATGGATCGGGTGAAAGTCGGCCTCGTGGTACCGCTCGGCTAGTGACTGGGAATGCGAGGAGCCGAGCGCGTCGGTGCTGCGTAACGCGTACGTGAAGCTGTCCGGTGAGGTCTTCGAACAGAGCGATAGCATCGTGCCGCCGGATGTCGATCTGAACATGGCGGTTGCTTATGCGATGATCCGGCGGGCCGACACGCTCGGCACGTTCCAGATCGAGTCCCGCGCACAGATGGCGATGCTGCCGCGGATGAAGCCGCGGACGTTCTACGACCTCGTGATCGAGGTCGCGATCGTCCGCCCGGGGCCGATTCAGGGCGATATGGTCCATACATACCTTCGGCGCCGCGAGGGCAGGGAGAAGGTCGTCTTCCCGAAGCCCGAGCTCGAGCGGGTCCTCGGCAAGACGCTCGGCGTGCCGCTGTTCCAGGAGCAGGCGATGCGCGTCGCGATCGAATGCGCCGGGTCCACGCCTGGGGAGGCGGACCAGCTCCGTCGCGCCATGGCGACGTTCAAGTTCACGGGCGGCGTCTCCCACTTCCGCGACAAGCTCGTCGAGGGGATGGTGGCGAACGGCTACGAGCGCGAGTTCGCCGAGCGGACGTTTTGCCAGCTCGAGGGCTTCGGATCCTATGGCTTTCCGGAGAGCCACGCGGCAAGCTTCGCACTCATCGCCTATGCGTCATCTTGGTTGAAGTGCTGGCATCCCGACGTGTTCTGCGCGGCGCTCCTGAACGCCCAGCCGATGGGCTTCTACGCGCCGGCGCAGATCGTCCGTGACGCCCAAGAGCACGGCGTCAAGGTCCGACCTGTCTGCGTCAACGCCAGCCGCTGGGACTGCACCCTCGAGCCGCGGGAAGCGGAAGAGTTTTCCGATGCCGACGACGGGCGCTTCGCCGTCCGGCTCGGGCTACGGATGGTACGCGGACTGGGGAACGCGGACGCTGCCCGCCTCGTCGCTACACGAGGCGACATGCGGTTCGCCTCCGTCGACGACCTGTGGCGCCGGGCGCGTGTCCCGCACGCCGCCCTAACCGAGCTCGCCGAAGCGGAGGCCTTCCGTCCCACCATGGGTGTGAGCCGCAGGGACGCTTTGTGGGCCATCAAGGCGCTGCGCGACGAGCCACTCCCGCTGTTCGCCGCAGCCGCCGACCGGGAGGCGGCCACCGTGTCCGAGCAGGTCGAGCCGGTCGTTTGGCTACGGGCGACGCCGGAGGGCGGCGAGGTGGTCGAGGACTACGGCCATGTCGGCCTGACGCTCCGCCAGCATCCGGTCTCGTTCCTCCGCGCCGAACTCGGCCTTCGTCGACACATCACCTGCGCTGAAGCCATGGCGTCGCGGGACCGACGTTGGGTCGAGGTTGCGGGGCTCGTCCTCGTCCGCCAGCGGCCGGGCTCGGCGAAGGGCGTCATGTTCATCACAATCGCGGACGAGACAGGCGTCGCCAACCTGGTAGGCTGGACGAAGGTGTTCGAGGCGAACCGCCGGACGGTGCTGGGTGCCGGGATGATGGGCGTGCGGGGGCGCATCCAGCGGGAAGGGGAGGTCGTGCATCTCGTGGCCCATTCGTTGACGGACTTGTCGCGGGAGTTCGCGAGCGTCGGGCGACGGGGACGAACTGACGAAAGCGCCATGGACAACTCGATTGCATCCTAGCCAGCGAAGGCACGTATGCCGACCGCCAGGGTGATGGCAGATCCTTACGGACACGTGGTCGACGAGATCCGGGTGAAGATGCGCGACTTCCGCTGATGGTGGCTTTCCACCGGAACTCCACGGAATGCATTGGAAGCGTCACGCCCCGAAGCGAACGGCGCAACCGAGGATGCCAAGATAGTCCCGCGGTACACGCGGCGGTCCCTATCCCACGCTGGAGAGGCCATGCATGTGTGCTCTGGCGTCAGGCGGCTAACCGCCGTCCTTTCGCGCTTCCGTCACGACAAGCCCGTCCATGTCGCAGACAACGATACGGCCCGGCGAGAACCTGACACCGCCGTAATCGAAGCTCGCTCCGACGGCGCCGGCGGCGTCCAGCCTTCCCCGGCGCGGGGTCGCTCCTAAGGCGGCGACGCCGAGATCCATCGTAGCGAGCGTCTCCGTGTCCCGCACCGCTCCGAACACCACGACGCCGGCCCAGCCGTTTTGGACGGCGAGCGCGGCGAGCCGATCACCGAACAGGGCGACGTCCAGCGAGCCCGCGCCGTCGACGACCAGGACGCGGGAGCGGCCTTCCGACGCCAGTTCCCGCTTTACGAGTCCGGCGTCCCCATCGGTGCGGACGGTCGCGATCTCGCCGTGAAAGCGGCGACGACCGCCGTAGAGGCGTAGCGGCGACGAGCAGACCTCCACGTCATCCGGGCGGTCGTCGCAGAGGTCGGCGGTGCCGATGTCGTCCATGGTGCCTCGCTGTCGGCCAAGGGGCGCGGATGGGAGGTCGGCCAAGGGGCGCGGATGGGAGGTCGGCCCGGTCGCGGTCGCCAGCCGACAGGTGCCTTACTCGTCGAAGACCTCGTCCCGGCTTTTGCGCACCGTCGGCAGCAGGGCGAATGCGAGGAACAATGCGGCGACGAGAAGCAGCCCGGCGCTGACGGGCCGCTCGAGGAACGTCATCATGTCGCCGCGCGAGATGATCAGCGCCCGCCGGAAGTTCTCCTCCATCAGCTTGCCCAGCACGAAGCCGAGCAGGAGGGGCGCGGGCTCGAAGCCCATCTTGATCAGGACGAACCCGACGACGCCGAAGAAGGCGATGAACATGACGTCGGTCGGCAGGGCATTCACCGAGTAGATGCCGATGCAGCAGAACAGGACGATCGACGGGAAGAGCAGGCGGTAGGGAACCGCGAGGAGGCGCACCCAGAGGCCGATCAGCGGCAGGTTGATGACGAGGAGCATCAGGTTGCCGACCCACATGGACGCCACCATGCCCCAGAACAGCGCCGGGTTGGTGGTCATCACCTGCGGTCCGGGAACGATGCCGTGGATCGTCATCGCGCCGACCATCAGCGCCATCACCGAGTTCGGCGGGATGCCGAGGGTCAGGAGCGGGATGAACGAGGTCTGGGCGCCTGCGTTGTTGGCGGCCTCCGGGCCGGCGACGCCCTGGATGGCGCCCCGCCCGAAGCGGCTGGGGTCGCGCGCCAGCTTCTTCTCCACGGTGTAGGAGACGAAGGGCGCGAGCACGGCGCCGTTGCCGGGCAGGATGCCGAGGATCGAACCGATGATCGTCCCGCGGATGACGGGCTTGTAGGATTCGCGGAAGTCGTCGCGGTTGGGCATGAGACGGCCGATCGACTGCCGCACGACATCGCGCCGCTCCTTGTTCTCGAGGTTCCTCAGGATCTCGGCGATGCCGAAGATGCCCATCGCGAGGACGGTGAAGTCGATCCCGTCGTAGAGGATCGGCAAGCCGAAGGTCATCCGTTCCTCGCCCGTCTCCATGTCGATGCCGACCGTGGAGAGGAGGATGCCGAGGAGGATCATCGCGGTCGCCTTGAGGAGCGAACCGTGTGCCAGCACCATCGCGAAGACGAGGCCCATGACCATCAGCGAGAAGTACTCGACCGGGCTGAACACCTGTGCGAGGCGGGTGAGGGGCGTGCCCAGCGCCGCGATGACGAGCGTGCCCACGGTACCCGCGAAAAACGACCCGATCGCCGCGACGCCGAGCGCGATGCCGGCGCGTCCCTGCCTCGCCATCTGGTGGCCGTCGAGCGCCGTGACGACGGACGTGCCCTCGCCGGGAATGTTGACGAGGATGGCCGTGGTCGAGCCGCCGTACTGGGCGCCGTAGTAGATGCCCGATAGCATGATGAGGGCGCCGACCGGGCCGAGGCCGAAGGTGACGGGCAGCAGCATCGCGATGGTGGCCGTGGCGCCGAGGCCGGGCAGGACGCCGATCAGCGTGCCGACGAGGCAGCCGAGGAAGGCGAGACCGAGGTGCTGCAGCGTCAGGGCGACGCCGAAGCCGAGTGTGAGGTGGGAGACGAAGTCGCTCATCGGGATACCTCCCGGCGCAAGGACGAACCGTGCCGCGCCCGACGGCGCCAGGCGACCGCTGCGAAGGCGGCCGCGACCAGCGCAAGAACGGCAGCGACGACCCGCAGGACCGCCTTCGGCGACCAGCCGGGCGGGAAGGATGCGAGCAGGGCGTCGGGATAGAGCGGGATCTGCAAGGAAAGGAGATCCCCGAACAGCACCATGCAGAACGCCGTCAGCCCGGGCGCCAGGATCGCGAGTTCCAGCCAGTCCGCCTCGTCGCTCGCGAGGCCCGACACGAACACCGCCACGGGGCCGGCGACGACGAGGCCGAGGCCCGGGAGCGTCATGCCCCCGATGGAGAACGCGCGGACCAGGACGGCGAAGGCGAGGATCGCGATCGACAGGACGACGGGACCGCGCAGCGGCAGGGGTTCGAAGGCCGCACCGCGACGCAGGACGGACAGGAGAAGAAGCGCAAGGCCGCAGGCGCCGACGCCGATCGCCAGCCATCGCGGCAGAAGGCCCGAGCCGATCTCGTCGAGGGTTCCCTGCGTGAGGTCCCGCGTCAGCCACAGCGCGACGGCCGCGAGCGCGAGGAGCGTCAGCCCGCCCGCCAAGGCCGACGGCGACCGCACGAGGCCGGCCCTCCTTCGGATCGCTTGCCGATGGTCGATCATGAATTCCTCCCTGGTACTGCCGCGCTCCGCCCGCTTGTCGGCCGGCCACCTCCCAATGGCTCCGGTCGAAGGGCGAAGTCCGACGCCGCGGCGGGGGCGGCGGCGCCGGTCGTCAGGCCGGTGTCACTCCGGCTTGGTGCCGGACGCCGCGACCAGTTCGGAATGCTTCTTCAGCTCGTCCCGAAAGAAGGTCTCGGCCGTCGCCGGGTCGCTGCCGACGACGACGAGGCCCTGCGCGGCGAAGTCGTCCTTGACCTTCTGGGTGTCGAGGACGCGCTTGGTCTCGGTGTAAAGGCGATCGACGATCGGCTGGGGCAGTCCCGCCGGTCCGATCATGGCGACCCATGCGTCGAAGCTGTAGTTCGGCAGGCCGGACTCGGCGAGGGTCGGGACGTCGGGCAGGGACGGGTTCCTGGTCGGGGTCGAGACGGCGAGGGCCTTCAGGGTCCCGCCCTGGATCTGCGGCAGCGCGGCGGCGACGGACAGGAAGCCGACCTTGACGTGGCCGGCGACGAGGTCGTTCGTGAGCGGACCCGTGCCCTTGTAGGGGACGTGCCGCATCTCGACGCCCGCCTCCCGCGTGAAAAGGACGCCCGCAAGATGGAGGGCGGTGCCGTTGCCGGAGGATCCGTAGTCGACCGTGCCGGGCTGCGCCTTGGCCATGGCGATCAGCTCCTGAGCGCTCTTGGCCTCCAGCGAGGGGTGGGCCACGAGCACCAGCGGCACCGTGGCGATGACGGAGATCGGCTTGATGTCCGCGAGGCTGTCGAAGGGCACCGACTTCATGATGCTCGGGTTGATCACGTGGTTCGACGAGATCATGCCGATCGTGTAGCCGTCCTTCTCCGCCCGGACGAGCTCCGAGGTGCCGATCACGCCGCCCGCCCCCGGCCGGTTCTCGACGATGAACTGCTGTCCCATCGGCGCGGCGAGATCCTCGGCGAGCTTGCGCGCGACGATGTCTACCGTGGACGCGGCGGCGAGCGGCACGAGGATGCGGACGGGCTTGGTGGGATAGGCGTCCTCGGCGAACGAGGGCGCCGACAGGAGCGGCAGCATCGCGGCTCCCAGAACGAGGGCGCGTCGGGTCAGGCTGGCGATTGCGTTGGTCACGGTGTTCCTCCCTTGGATGTCCGGCGTTGGCCGCCGGCTCGGTTATCTCGGTTGCTGGTTCCGCAGCTCGTCGAACGACACCAGCGTCCCCGCGATCGCGCTCGCGGCGACGGTGGGGGGGCTCGCGAGCCAGACCTGGCCCGGGCCGGAGCGGCCGGGGAAGTTGCGGTTGATGGCGCTGACGGTCACCTGGTCGCCGCGGGTCGAGGATCCCGGTCCGCAGTTGGCGCAGGCGCCGCAGCTCGGCTCGAGAAGCTCGGCGCCGACGCGGCGGAACGTCTCGACGTAGCCCCGTTCCACGCAGTAGTCGCGGACCGCGCTCGTTCCGAACTGAAGGAACAGGGTCACGTGCGGAGCCACCTTCAGACCGTTGGCGTCGGCCCAGGCCAGCACCTCGTGGTAGCGGTCGAAGTCCTCGCGCTTGCCGGCCGTGCAGGAGCCGCCGTAGGCGATCTCGAGCGTCACCCGCTCCGTCACCTCGGCGAGCGGCCTGCCGTTGCCGGGATCGCCGGGCGCCGCCACCATCGGCGGGATGCGGGAGCAGTCGACGCGGATGACCTCGGCGTAATCCGCGCCGTCGTCGCTGCGCATCCAGGGCTCGAGCGTGAACGCGACGCCGCGCCGCTCGCGCAGGAACCGGACCGTCTCCTCGTCCGGCTCGACGATGCCCGTGAAGCCGCCGAGCTCGGCCGTCATGTTGGTGAGGGTCGCCCGCTCGTCCGTCGACAGGCCGGCCATGCCGGGTCCTGAGAACTCGAACACGCGCCCGACGCCGGAGCCGCCCTTCAGCGAGGGCAGGGCGAGGAGGTGCAGGATGACGTCCTTCGCTGTCACGCCGCGCGGGATCGAGCCCTCCAGCTCGATCCGCAGCACCTCGGGCATCACCATCCGCACGGCGCCGGTGACCATGGCGTTCGCCATGTCCGTGGTGCCGACGCCGAACGCGACGCAGCCGAGCGCCCCGCTGTGCGGCGTATGCGAGTCGGTGCCGACGATGAGCTGGCCGGGCAGCGCGTAGCTCTCCGCCATCATCGCGTGCGAGATGCCCTCCGATCCGGCGCGGCCCTCGAGGTAGCCGTGGTCGCGCAGGCCATAGTCGGCGACGAACTCGCGGTGGGCTGCCGAGAGCCTGCGGGCGCTCGGGATCAGGCCGCCCGCCACGTGCGCCGGGCTGCGGTCGACATAGGAGAGGTGATCCTCGAAGCAGACGATCGTTTCCCGCTCGCGCAGGGGCGCCGGGCGGCCGAAGGTTTTGTGCAGGAGATGGCTGCACATGCCCGTGTAGTATTCGTGGATGAAGCGGAAGTCCGCCCGTACGAAGCCGCCGGCACCCGCCGTCGGCACCGACGTGTCGGGGGTCTCGACGACATGGCGCCGGACGATCTTCTCGAACAGCGTCAGAGGGCCCTCGGACGCGGGTTGCGGGGAGACGTCGTCCTTCGCGGTCGTGCCGAGCCGCTCGTGGCCGTAGAGAAGCAGGCCGCCGCTCCTGAGGATGGTGGCGGCCAAGGTGTCGCGCCCGGCGACGAGTTCGGCGACGTCGATCTCCTCGCCCCGTTCGATCCGCTCCACGAGGCCGAAGTCGGTGGAAGTGAAGAGGCCGAGATTGTCGGCGTTCTGTCGGTAGATACGCTCGAAGCTCTCCGCCACCACGAGGCGGATACCGGCTGCCAGCTCGGCTGCCGGGCTGTGTTCGCGTGACGACCCCTTGCCGTAGCGACGGCCGGCGACCGTCACGGCGAACCCGCCGTCGCGCACGGCGCGCTGGCCGATCGGCCGCTCGTCCCCCGCCTTGAAGCCGGTGTAGGGATGGTCGCCCAGCGTCTCGTCGTAGTGGACAAGGCTCGTGATCGGGGTGATCTCGTCGGTGGAGATGTCGTCGCGCAAGGGCCCGACGGTCGCCAGCGTGGCTTGGCCCCCGGCGAGCTGCGCGCGAACGGCAGCCGGATCGGCCGCGAGGAACAGGATGCGTCCGGACAGCTTGAGCTTCATGATGCGTCTCTCCCGACGCAATCCGTAGCGCAGTTTGGTCCGGGTCTAAGGTGCTAAGGCGGGGTGGGGGCCATCGCGGATTGCGACGGCTGGCCGCGCATGACCGTGACGAACGCGTCGGCCGAGGGCAAGCGCGGGGTCTTGCGCAGGGCGTAGAGCCGGAGCTCGCGCTGGCTCCAGTCCTCGGCGAGCGTCCGGCGGACGAACTTGTCGGTCCCGGCATAGGCGGAGGCGGCCCCTTGCGGCAGGACGGCGATGCCGAGCCCGACCTCGACCATGCGGCACACGGCATCGAAGCTGTTGACGACGACGCGCACGTCGAGCGCGAGGCCGGCCTCAGCGGCCTTGGCGCGAAGCGTCCGGTCCAACGATCCGCCGGCCTGGATCGAGATCAGCGGGTGGACCGCGAGTTCCGCCAGCGTCATCGCCTGCCGCCGGGCCGCATGGTGGCCGCGCGGTAGGACGACGATGAAGGGATCGTTGCAGAAGAACCAGGACTCGACCCCCGAGGGCACGTCCGTCCGCATGCCGATGCCAACGTCGGCCCGGTCGTCGAGGCAGCCCCGGACGACCTCCTGCGTCGAACACTCCTGGAGCGCGACGTCGACGGCGGGGTATCCGTCGCGGAACGCGCGCAGGCGCTCGGGCAGGTAGCCGACGATGGCCGACGGGTTGGCGAGGACCCGCAGCGTTCCCGACAACGTGCCCGAGCGGGCCTGTACCTCCCGCGCCAGCGCGTTCAGTTCGGACTCCAGCCGCGTGCCGCGCGACAGCGCGATCTCGCCCGCGTCGGTGAGCTTGATGCCGCGGGGCGAGCGCACGAGGAGGGGCGCGCCGAGCGCCTGCTCGAGGTCGGCGATGCGCCGGCTGAGGGCGGAGGGCGCGATATGCTCCCGCTCGGCCGCGCGGGCGATGGACCCTTCCTGCGCGACGGTCAGGAACAGCCGCAGGCTATAGGGATCGACCCGGCGCGACATGCTGTGTGTCTCCCGAATGGCGATGGGGCCCCGCGACCGCGGCGTCAGACCGGGACATAGGTCGAAGCCTTGACCCGCTTGAGCGTGAAGCTCGTGCTGATCGAGCGCACGTTGGGCAGTTCGGTGAGCGCGTTCTTCACGGTCGCCTCGTAGTCGCGCACGCTTCGCGACACGACTTGGAGGACGTAGTCGTGCTCGCCGCTGAGCGAGTAGCATTGGAGGATCTCCGGCACGCGCTCCACGGCCCGCTCGAACTCCTGCAGGCGCTCGCGGCGGTGCTCGGAGATGCGCACGAAGCAGAACACCACGATGTCGAAGCCCACGGCCTCGGGATCGACGAGGTAGCGCTTCTCGCTGACGATGCCGACCTCCTGCAAGCGCTGGAGACGGCGCCAACACGGGGTGTGGCTCAGCCCCGTCTCCTCGCCGAGTTCGCGCATGGTGAGGCCCGGCTTCTCCTGGATGACCCGGAGGATGCGTCGGTCCGCTTCGTCGATGTCCAGGCGCACGGCGGCAGACCCTTCGAAAGTGCCTTGCGTCATCTCCGGAAACGTTCGAGAAGGACGCTGTCCTCGTAACCCCTATCATTGCGGGACCGTGTTGCGAAAGCAGTTTGGAGCGGCTCCAAAATAGTGACCGTTCCGCTGCCTGGGCATGCGAGCGTCATGAGGCTGGGAGGCACCTCATGAACAAGCTGGTTTCGCTCGACGACAAGTACACCGCGCAGGGCGGCTCCGTTTACATGACGGGGACGCAAGCGCTGGTGCGCCTGCCGATGACCCAGATGCGCCGGGACCGGGCGGCGGGGCTGAACACCGGCGCCTTCATCTCCGGCTACCGTGGCTCGCCGCTGGGCGGCTACGACCAGCAGCTCCTCAAGGCGCTCAAGTACCTCGAGCCCCACGACGTCGTCTTCCAGCCCGGCCTCAACGAGGATCTGGCGGCGGCGGCCGTTTGGGGCAGCCAGCAGCTCCACCTGTCGCCGGGCGCGACGAAGGACGGCCTTCTCGGCATCTGGTACGGCAAGGGGCCGGGCGTCGACCGCTCCGGCGACGTGTTCAAGCATGCCAACGCGGCGGGCTCGGCCCGCCATGGCGGCGTCCTGGCGCTGGCGGGCGACGACCACACCTGCAAGTCCTCCTCCATCCCGCACCAGTCGGACCACGCCTTCATCTCGGCTTTGATGCCGATGCTCTACCCGTCCTCGGTCCACGAGTTCCTCGAACTCGGCCTCCTCGGAGTCGCCATGTCGCGCTTCTCCGGCTGCTGGGTCGGCTTCAAGGTCATCTCGGAGACGGTCGAGACGACCACGGTCGTCGACCTCGCGCAGGAGGGCCGGCAGTTCGTCCTGCCGTCCGACTTCGCCCTGCCGGAGGGCGGGTTGAACCTGCGCTGGCCCGACACGCCGCTGGTCCAGGACGCACGCCTCCAGGAGACCAAGGGCTTCGCCGCCATCGCCTTCGCCCGCGCCAACGGGGTGGACCAGACCGTCATCGACAGCCCCCGGGCCCGCTTCGGTATCGTCGCCTCGGGCAAGGCGTTCGAGGACGTCCGGCAGGCGCTCGCCGAACTCGGCCTCCGCCAGCCGGAATGGGAGGCGATCGGCCTCCGGCTCTACAAGGTGCGCATGCCCTGGCCGCTCGAGCCGCAGGGGATCCGGGCCTTCTCCGAGGGACTCGAGGAGGTATTGATCGTCGAGGAGCGGCGCGAGATCATCGAGAACCAGATCAAGCAGCAGCTCTTCAACTGGCGTGCCGACGTCCGTCCCCGCATCGTCGGCAAGTTCGACCACGAGGACCGGCCGTTCCTGTCCCTGTCTGCGGGGCTCACCGTCTCGTCCGTCGCCCGCGCCATCGCGGAGCGTGTCCTGCGCCTCGAACTCCCCGCCGACCTCGCGCAGCGGATCACCGAGCGGCTTCGTGTCGTGGAGGCGGCCAAGGGACGGGGAGCCCAGCATTCCGCGCCGGTGACCCGGCTTCCGCACTACTGCGCCGGCTGCCCGCACAACACCTCGACGCGCGTGCCCGAAGGCTCCAAGGCGATGGCCGGCATCGGCTGTCACTTCATGGCCCAGTGGATGGACCGCAACACCGAGACCTTCACCCACATGGGCGCCGAGGGCGTGCCCTGGACGGCGATCGGCCGCTTCACCACCGAGGCGCATCGGTTCGTCAACCTCGGCGACGGGACCTACTTCCATTCCGGCCATCTCGCGATCCGCCAGTCGGTCGCGGCCAAGGCCAACGTCACCTACAAGATCCTCTACAACGACGCCGTCGCGATGACCGGCGGCCAGGCCGTCGACGGGGTGCTGACGCCCCAGCAGATCACGCACCAGATGCACCACGAACGGGTGGAGCGCATCGTTCTGATGTCCGACCGGCCCGACGTCTACGCCCCCGCCGAACTCGCTCCGGGCACCGAGATCCGCCACCGCGACGAGATCGATGCGACCATGCTGGAGTTGCGCGAGGTGCCGGGCGTCACCGTCATCGTCTTCGAGCAGATTTGCGCGGCCGAGAAGCGCCGACGCCGCAAGCGCGACAAGTCGCTCGACCCGGACAAGCGCCTGTGGATCAACCCCGCCGTCTG
This sequence comes from Aureimonas sp. ME7, assembly GCF_903970965.1. Taxonomy (GTDB): domain Bacteria; phylum Pseudomonadota; class Alphaproteobacteria; order Rhizobiales; family Rhizobiaceae; genus Aureimonas. The sequence goes on from NZ_CAJCKW010000001.1 coordinate 626,525, forward strand.
CGAGGGCTGCGGCGACTGTTCGGAAAAGTCGAACTGCATCGCGGTCGAGCCCGAAGAGACCGAGATGGGCCGCAAGCGCCGCATCAACCAGTCGGCCTGCAACAAGGACTATTCCTGCCAAAAGGGCTTCTGCCCCTCCTTCGTGACGATCAACGGGGCCAAGCCGAAGCGCCGTGCGGCGCTCGGGCGGCCGGACGTCACCGCCTTGCCGGACGCGGTGCTGCCCGAGATCGACCGGGCCTGGAACATCGCGGTCACCGGCGTCGGTGGAACGGGCGTCCTGACCATCGGCGCGCTGCTTGGCATGGCGGCCCACATCGAGGGCAAGATTCCGATGATCCTCGACATGGCGGGGCTGGCGCAGAAGGGCGGCGCGGTGCTCAGCCACGTGCGCATCGCGCGCGCCGACCGGCCGGTCGCCGCGCCGCGCATCGCAGCGGGCGGCGCCGACCTCCTGCTGGCTGCCGACTCGGTCGTCGCCGCCTCGAAGGAGGCCATCCTCCTTTGCGACGCCAGCCGGACACATGCCGTCTTCAACACCCGCAACACGCCCGTCTCGGACTTCGTGCGCCTGCGCGACTTCGACTTCAAGGAAGCGGCCGTCGAGCGCACCGTTGAGAAAGCGGTGCGCCACCGGGACGACTTCCGCAACTTCTCCGACATCGCGGTCGCCGCGTGCGGCGACGAGATCGGCGCCAACATCATGATGCTCGGCTACGCGTGGCAGAGGGGCCTGATCCCGCTCGGCCGCGACGCGATCACCAAGGCCATCGAGCTCAACGCGGTGGCCGTGCCGTTCAACCTCGCGGCCTTCGACTGGGGACGCCTTCTGGCGCACGATCCGGCCGCCGTCGAGCGGATGGCGGTGGAGGAAGATCGGCCGCGACCGCTGGCGACGATGTCGACGCCCGAGATCGTCGAGCATCGCAAGGCGCACCTGACGGCGTACCAGGACGCCGCACTGGCGCGGCGCTATGTGGATCGCGTCGGGCGCTTCGCCGAAGCCGCGAAACGTCTCGGAGGCGACGACGACCTCGTCCGAACGGTGGCGACGGGCTACGCTCGGGTCCTCGCCTACAAGGATGAGTACGAGGTCGCCCGGCTCTACAGCAGCCCGGCGTTCCGCGAGGGGCTGGCGAAAGCCTTCGACGGCGACGTCCGCCTGCGGTTCAACCTGGCACCCCCGATGCTGCCGGGCACCGACGCCGACGGGCGGCCGAGGAAGCGCGAGTTCGGCGCCTGGATGCTGCCCGTCTTCGGTGTCCTCGCTCGCCTGAAGGGGCTGCGCGGCACCGCCTTCGATCCGTTCGGTCGCACCGCAGACCGCAAGCTCGAGCGGCGCCTCATCGAACTCTACGAGGCGGACCTCGACTTCGCGGAGCGTCACCTGACTGTCCGGACCGCCGCGCGCTTCAAGGCGCTGCTCGGCCTCGCGAACGACATCCGCGGCTTCGGCCCGGTGAAGGAGAAGGCCTTCGAGAAGGCCATGGCCCGGCGGGAGGCGCTGCGGGCCGAGATCGAGAACACGGGCGTGGAACCGGCCGCTGTCGCGGCCGAGTGAACGCGGGAGGGAGACAGCATCATGTTCACCAATTCGATGGCGTTCGATCTCGGGGACGAGGTGAACGCGCTCCGCGACACGGTCCATGGCTGGGCGCAGGAGCGCGTGAAGCCGATGGCGGCGGCGATCGACCACGCCAACGATTTCCCGCACGAGCTTTGGCGCGAGATGGGGGACCTCGGCCTCCTCGGGATCACGGTGGACGAGGAGTTCGGCGGGGCCGCGATGGGTTACCTGGCCCACGTCGTCGCCGTCGAGGAGGTCGCCCGGGCCAGCGCCTCGGTCGCGCTGTCGTACGGCGCCCACTCCAACCTCTGCGTCAACCAGATCAAGCTGAACGGCTCGCGCGAGCAGAAGGCGCGCTACCTGCCGCCGCTGGTTTCGGGCGAGAATGTCGGCGCCCTCGCCATGTCGGAGGCGGGCGCGGGCTCGGACGTCGTTTCGATGCGCCTGCGCGCCGAGAGGCGCAACGACCGCTTCGTGCTGAACGGGACGAAGTTCTGGATCACCAACGGACCGGAGGCGGAGACGCTGGTCGTCTACGCCAAGACCGATCCCGAGGCGGGATCGAGGGGCATCACGGCGTTCCTGGTCGAGCGCGGCATGAAGGGGTTCTCCACGTCGAAGCACTTCGACAAGCTCGGCATGCGCGGCTCCAACACGGCCGAGCTGGTCTTCGAGGACGTCGAGGTGCCGTTCGAGAACGTGCTCGGCGAAGAGGGAAGGGGCGTCCGCGTCCTGATGTCGGGGCTGGACTACGAGCGTGTCGTCCTGTCCGGCATCGGGCTCGGCATCATGGCGGCCTGCATGGACGAGATCATGCCGTATATGGTCGAGCGCAAGCAGTTCGGCCAAGCCATCGGCTCGTTCCAGATCATGCAGGCCAAGATCGCCGACCTCTACACCAAGCTGAACACCGCGCGGGCCTACACCTACGAAGTGGCGCGCGCCTGCGACCGCGGACGGGTGACGCGCCAGGACGCGGCCGCGTGCGTGCTCTACGCCTCCGAGGAGGCCATGACGCTCGCCCACCAGGCGGTGCAGGCGATGGGCGGGGCGGGTTTCATGAACGAGACGCCGGTCTCGCGCCTCTTCCGCGACGCCAAGCTGATGGAGATCGGCGCGGGCACCAGCGAGATCCGCCGCATGCTGATCGGTCGCGAACTCGTCGGGGCTCAGGGTTGATGGGCGCGATCCGTTCCAAGGCCGTCGCGGGCTCCACGCAGTTCGCCGCCAACCGCGAGGCGCACCTCGCGTCCATCGCCGAGATCGAGCGAGTCGCTGCACGCACGGAGGGGGGAGGCGGCGACACCGCGCGCGCCCGCCATGCCGCGCGCGGCAAGCTGCTTCCGAGGGAGCGGGTGCAGCGCCTGCTCGACCCCGGCTCGCCGTTCCTCGAGATCGGCGCCTTCGCCGCCAACGGGATGTACGGTGACGCGGTCCCGGCCGCCGGCGTGATCGCCGGCATCGGGCGCGTGTCGGGCCGCGAGGTCATGGTGCTGGCCAACGACGCGACGGTGAAAGGCGGCACCTACTACCCGCTCACCGTCAAGAAGCACCTGCGGGCCCAGGAGATCGCGTCCGAGAACCGGCTCCCTTGCGTCTACCTCGTGGATTCCGGCGGTGCCAACCTTCCCAACCAGGACGAGGTCTTCCCCGACCGCGACCATTTCGGGCGCATCTTCTACAACCAGGCCCGCATGTCGGCGGCGGGCATTCCCCAGATCGCCGTCGTCATGGGCTCTTGCACGGCGGGCGGCGCCTACGTGCCCGCCATGTCGGACGTCACTATCATCGTGCGCGAGCAGGGGACCATCTTCCTGGCCGGGCCGCCGCTGGTGAAGGCGGCGACGGGAGAGGTCGTGTCGGCGGAGGACCTCGGGGGCGGAGACGTCCACACGCGCCTTTCGGGCGTCGCCGACTACCTCGCCGAGGACGACGCTCACGCCCTCGCGCTCGCCCGGCGCGCGGTCGCGAACCTCAACCGGGAGAAGCGGCCGGCCGTCGAGTTGCGCACGCCGGAGGACCCGCTCTGCGACCCCGAGGAGATCCTCGGCGTCGTGCCCGCCGACCTGCGCACGCCCTACGACATCCGCGAGGTGATCGCCCGCGTCGTCGACGGTTCGCGCTTCGACGAGTTCAAGGCGCGTTTTGGCGAGACCCTGGTCTGCGGCTTCGCCCACGTCTTCGGCGTCCCCGTCGGGATCGTCGCCAACAACGGCGTCCTGTTCTCCGAGAGCGCGCTGAAAGGCGCCCATTTCGTGGAACTCTGCTCGCAGCGGGGCATGCCCCTCGTCTTCCTCCAGAACATCACGGGCTTCATGGTCGGCCGCAAGTACGAGGCCGGCGGCATCGCGAAGGACGGGGCGAAGCTCGTCACCGCCGTGGCGACCACGTCCGTGCCGAAGGTGACCATGCTGGTCGGCGGGTCCTTCGGCGCCGGCAACTACGGTATGTGCGGACGTGCGTACTCGCCTCGGTTCCTGTGGACCTGGCCGAACAGCCGCATCTCGGTGATGGGCGGCGAACAGGCGGCGGGGGTGCTCGCCACCGTGCGCCGCGCCGCGGTCGAGAAGGAGGGCGGGGCGTGGTCGGCCGAGGACGAGGCCGAATTCAAGCGGCCGACGGTCGAGACGTTCGAGCGGCAATCGAGGCCGCTCTACGCCTCGGCCCGACTCTGGGACGACGGCATCGTCGATCCCCGCAAGAGCCGCGACGTGCTCGCCCTGTCGCTGTCCGCCGCCCTGAACGCCCCCATCGAGCCGACGCGGTTCGGCGTCTTCCGGATGTGAGGAACCCTTCGATGTTCGAGAAGCTCCTCATTGCCAACCGGGGCGAGATCGCCGTCCGCGTGATGGCCACCGCCCGCCGCCTCGGGATCCGCACCGTCGCCGTCCATTCCGAGGCCGACAGGAACGCCCTCCATGTGCGCACCGCCGACGAGGCCGTCCTGATCGGGCCGGCGGCAGTGGCCGAAAGCTACCTCAAGGCCGCCGCGATCCTCGACGCCGCGCGGCGGACCGGGGCACAGGCGATCCACCCCGGCTACGGGTTCCTGTCCGAGAACCCCGAGTTCGTCGAGGCCGTCGAGGCGGCGGGCCTCGTGTTCGTCGGCCCGCCGGCCTCGGCGATCCGCGCCATGGGCCTCAAGGACGCGGCCAAGCGGCTGATGGAACGTGCCGGCGTTCCCGTCGTCCCGGGCTACCATGGGGCGGACCAGGACCCGGCCATGCTGGCCGCCGAGGCCGACCGTGTGGGCTATCCCGTCCTGATCAAGGCGCGGGCCGGCGGCGGCGGCAAGGGCATGCGGCTCGTCGAGCGGCCCGTGGACTTCGCGCACGCGCTGGAGGGTGCGCGGCGCGAGGGGCAGGCGAGCTTCGGCGACCCCGCGGTGCTGATCGAGCGCTACGTCACGGCCCCGCGCCATGTCGAGATGCAGGTCTTCGCCGACGCCCATGGCAACGTCGTCCACCTGTTCGAGCGCGACTGCTCGCTCCAGCGCCGGCACCAGAAGGTGATCGAGGAGGCGCCCGCGCCCGGCATGACGCCGGAGGTGCGCGAGGCGATGGGCCATGCGGCGATCGAGGCGGCGCGCGCGATCGGCTACCGCGGGGCGGGGACGGTCGAGTTCATCGCCGATGGCTCGGTGGGCCTCCGTCCGGACGGGTTCTGGTTCATGGAGATGAACACCCGCCTCCAGGTCGAGCACCCCGTCTCCGAGGCGATCACCGGCCTCGACTTCGTGGAGACGCAGCTTCGCGTCGCCGTCGGGGAGCCGCTGCCGTTCCGTCAGGAGGACTTGGCGATCCGCGGCCACGCCTTCGAGGCGCGCCTCTACGCCGAGGATGTCGCCAAGGGCTTCCTGCCCGCGACGGGACGCCTGGAGCACCTGTCCTTCCCCGAGGCGACGTCGTTCGCGCCCGGGCCCGTGCGCATCGACAGCGGCGTCGTTGAAGGGGACACGATCACCCCATGGTACGACCCAATGATCGCCAAGGTGATCGTTCATGGCGAGGATCGGCCGAGCGCTCTCCGGGCCTTGACCGACACGCTCGACCGCGTTCGGGTGGGCGGCACGGTCACCAACATAGGCTTTCTCGCCCGGCTCTCGCGGCAGCCGGACTTCGCGGCGGGGCGCGTCGACACCGGTCTCATCGCCCGCGACATGGAGCGCCTTTCAGCGGAGCCGGACGCCCCCGAGGACGCTCCCCTGGTCGCCGCGCTCGCGCTCACCGGGCTTCTAGCGCCGTCGGAAGGAGACGACCCGTGGAGCCGCCTCCGCGGCTTCAGGTCCTGGGGCGTCGCGGAGGTGAGGGTTCCCCTCGTGCACGAGGGGCAGGGCACCACGGTGTCCTTCGGATTGACGGCTGACGGGACCGTGGTGTCGGACGGCGCCGCCGTGTCCGTACGCCGCGACGGGGATGCGGTCGCCGTCGGACGCGACGGACGGAACACCTCGCTCGTCGCCGTCGCCCGACACGGAAAGGCGATGTTGTTCGGGGGCGGGGCGTCGTCCACCTATCACCTCCTGGACGCGCTCGACGCGGCCGGCGACCCGTCCGGCGGCGGCGACGTCATCGCGGCCCCCATGCCCGGCGTCGTGACGGGACTGCTGGTCGCGGTCGGCGATGCCGTCGCGGCAGGTGATCCGATGGTCGTCCTCGAGGCGATGAAGATGGAGCATACCCTGCGCGCGCCGCGCGACGGCGTCGTGGCCGAAGTCCTCGTTGAGGTCGGGCGGCAGGTCGAGGACGGCGACGTGCTCGTGACGCTGGAGCCGACGGTCGATGACTGACGCGGTGACGCTCTTCGAGATGGGGCCGCGTGACGGCCTTCAGAACGAGAGGCGGTCGATCTCGACGGCGGAAAAAGTCCGCCTCGTCGATCTCCTCTCCGCGACGGGCCTCCGCAAGATCGAGGCGGCAAGCTTCGTCAGCCCGCGCTGGGTCCCGCAGATGGCGGACGCTGCCGAAGTGATGGCCGGCATCACACGCGCTCCGGGCGTCGCCTACACCGCGCTGACGCCGAACATGTGCGGGCTCGAAGGCGCTCTGGCTAGCGGGGCGACCGAGGTGGCCGTCTTCGCATCGGCTTCCGAGGGCTTCAGCCGAGCCAACATCAATTGCTCGATCGACCAGAGCCTGGAGCGTTTCGTCCCGGTGATCGTGGGGGCTCTCGCGGCGGGTGTCGTGGTCCGGGGATACGTCTCCTGCGTCGTTGACTGTCCCTATGATGGCTCGGTCGCCCCGGGCGCGGTTCTGGACGTGACGGAACGGCTGCTCGCACTCGGGTGCTATGAGGTCAGTCTCGGAGACACGTTAGGCCTTGGGACCCCGGCGGCCGTCCACGCATTGCTCCGGCGCCTTGCGGACAGCGTGCCTCCCGCGCGGCTCGCGGGCCATTTCCACGACACCGGGGGCAATGCAATCGCGAACATCGAGGTGGCGCTCGAACAAGGCCTTCGCACCTTCGACAGTTCCGTCGGCGGCCTCGGGGGCTGCCCGTACGCGCCGGGAGCAAAGGGAAACGTCGCGACGGAGAAGGTGAACGAGCGTCTCCGTCAGCTCGGCATGGAAACGGGCCTCGACGCGGAGCGACTGTCGGACGCGGCGGCCTTCGCGAAAACGCTCGGGAGTGCCAACTGACGCCGTTCGAAACCATCCTCGTGCGGCGTGACGCGCGCGACGTCGTTACGGTGACCCTGAACCGCCCGGAGAAGCGCAACGCGCTCTCCGCCGCGATGATCGCCGAGCTGACGGAGTTCGCGACGGGCATCGACGCCGACGGGACGGTCCGCGCCGTCGTCCTGGACGGTGCCGGCGAGACTTTTTGCGCCGGAGGCGACCTGTCGTGGATGAAGCGGCAGGTAGAGGCCGACCGCACGACGCGTATGTCCGAAGCGCGCAAGCTAGCGGGCATGCTCGGTGCCCTCAACAACCTTCGCGCGCCGCTGGTCGGGGCGATCCGGGGGGCGGCGCTCGGAGGCGGGGCCGGACTTGCCGCGGTACGCGACGTCGCCGTCGCCGAGACGGGGACGCGCTTCGGATTTACCGAGACGAAGCTCGGGTTGATCCCGGCGACCATCGGGCCCTACGTCCTCGCCCGGCTGGGCGAGGGCAGGGCACGGCGGGTATTCATGTCGGCGAGGATCTTCGATGCCGCGGAGGCGGAACGCTTGGGGCTGGTAGCCCGGTGCGTCGAATCCGGCCATCTTGCCGCCGCGGTGGAGGAGGAGGTTGCCCCGTACCTCGCCGCCGCTCCCGGTGCGGTCGCCCGCGCGAAGCGGCTCGCCCTCCAGCTTGCGTCGCCGATCGACGAGGCGTCAGTGGAAGCTTCCATCGCGGCGCTTGCCGACGCCTGGGAAAGCGACGAGGCACGGGCGGGCATTGCCGTGTTTCTCGACAAGCGCGCTCCGCCATGGACATCGGTTCCGGATGTCTGACAGCCACCTTTGCCGGCTCCCTGGCGTCGCGGATGAACGGGCGCCGCCTCCGCGGTGAAGGGGCTTCCCGGATGCGATCCCGGCATTGGAGTGGCGAGTCCCCCTCCTGTTCGTGGGGTCGTCGGAAGGCTCGTGTGGCGATGCGAAGCCTTCTCTGTGAATCGGCGTGGAATAAGGCCCCTGTTTTTGGGGTGATCGGCGTCCAAACGGGGGCTGACGCAATTCTGATGACGATTAGGGTGCTCCGATAAGGCGGGCTTCGAGAAGGTCCAGCTTGGCGCTACCGTACATCTGGCGCTTGATCAGCTTCAGGCGGTTGACGTGCCCTTCGGTCTGGCCGCTCGACCACTGCTCGGTGGCAGCCGCACGCACGGCGGCAAAATCCTTGGTGATGGCGCGGGCGAACGAGGCGATCAGGCTGGAGCCGGTGTCCTTCAGCCAGGGGTCGAGATCGGCTTCGGCCTTGCGACGGACGATGGACTGGAAGCGGTCGACCAGGGTTCGAGCTTCGGCCAGAGTTGGAACACCTTCCTCGATCGCGGCGACCGTGAGCGTCTCGGTCCTCGTCAGTTGGTCGCGCTTCCGCGTCATGAGGCGAGCGGTGGTACGGGCAGACGGCGGTCTGCAAAGCTGGGCGCTTGTTATGCGTTCCGATCGGCGTCGACGCGTCGTCCATTCCCGAACGACGCGTTCTGAACCACCGAAGCCAAGCGCCCGGAGGCGACGCCAGAGTTCTGCGCCGTTACGACAGCCTGCCTCCCACTGCGCGTCGAGAAACGGCAGATGCGGGTCGAGCGAGCCCTGTCGCGTACGGAACATATCGGTGCGTTGGCCTCGCACGATCAGGCGCACTAGCTTGCGACTGCGGCCCGTTCGGCGGGCGATCTCCTTGATCGAGACGCCGTTGGCCGCCAGCTTCGTGACGATGGCGTTCGTTTTCTCCCGGCGGAGGTAGCCACCGTACTGGCGCCGTTCGGCACAGGTGAGGAGCTTAGGATCGACGAACGTTGCGCCGAGGCCGGCTCGGATCGGCTTCATCGACTTCGATACCGCCTCGAGAAAGGCGCCGCTGGCATTCTCCATCAGGTGCCAGCGGTCTGCGACCTGGATCGCATCGGGCAGTGCCCGTGCCGCCGCTTCTCCGTAGCCGCCGCCTCGGTCGCGGGAGACGACACGAATGCCGGGATGGGCGGCGAGCCACGCAGCGACGGTCCCGATCTCGCGGTCGGGCAGCAGCTTCACGATCCGACGGCGTTCCAGATCGCAGATGATCGTGCCGTAGCGATGGTTGCGGCGGAACGCCCAGTCGTCGACCCCGATCACCACCAGTGGGTCGGTCCGGGAACGAGCCCGGCGCCGCACGACACGCAGCAGCGTGTCGTTGCTGACCGGCAGCATCAGACGGGCGGCGAACGCAGCGCCCGGTCTGCCGCCGAGAGCAAGGCCGAGGTGATGGACGATCCCCTCCATGCGATCGGTACGACGGACCCGTTCGGACACGCTCGCTCCGAAGCGCTCGGCGAAGATCCGTCGCCGACAACCTCGCTCGTCACATCGGAAGCGCCTCGTCGCCAACGGAAGCTGGACCGCATGTCCGCCCAGGGGCAGGTCGGCGACACGCCGGTGGTGGCGGCTATGAACCCGATGCGAGAGACGATCGCAGGACGGGCGCGCTGCGGATGACGCTCGCGCCGAGGCGGTGACGATCAGGACGCCGTCAGCGAACTCCTGTTGATTGACAGCAAGTCCGGCTGGAGCAACGGCTGAGAGCGAAAGGCGACACGACATGGCAGCGATCACCGATGGAAACCGCCATTCCCATCGTACAACTGCACCAAAGATGAGTCAGACCCCCTCTTGCACGCCGATCCGGGGTCCCGTTCCAACGCAGTTTGATAGCAATAAGGCCGGAGCGGAACGCCCGGCCCCAGGACGTCGAGGATCTGACGGTAATGTCGGCGTGGGAGTTCGCCGAGCAGGGTAAGCGCAGCCTCGTTGTCGTCACAGAGGCCAATTGGGTGGAAGGATACGGGACCCGTGCGGTCGAGCTGGTCCGTCGGGGCTACCTTCCAAGCCTGATTGATGACAAGGCGCCGCTGGCACGCGCGCTCGAGGTGGGTGCCGAATGGCTCGGCGCGGAACATCCCGTCGTCGCCGCCATGCGCATCGGCGTAGCAATTCATCACGGGAAACTGCCGCAGCCGTTCCTGCGGGAGATGGAACTGCCGCTCAACTCGGGCACGCTAGAAGTGATCGTTGCCTCGCCGACACTGTCGCAGGACCTCAACCTGAACGGCATCTGGCTTCGCCAGCGATGCAGCCGCCTCGTAGACACGGACGACTCTGCCTACGACGTCGCCGACCTCGTTGAATGGAAGACCTTCTCGGAGGCCGCAGCGGCGGTGGAGCTGCGGGGATACCTCGTCCGACGCGGCCGGGACTTTCCGAGCCTGGGAGCGAAATGCCCGAACTCGTCGGCGAGATGCGGGACGACATCCGTTCGGCGCCCTTCACCAGGGAGATCGTCGCCCTCTCGAAGCGTATTATGTACAACCCGGGTCCGATCCCGTTCTTCTGCTACTACCACGAAGACCAAGCCGACCTGCTCGCCAAGCTCAAGGTGTGCGAGCACTACAGCGGGATTTACGACGCGTGGCGGAACGACATGCCGCGTTGGAACTTCACCGAGGACTTCGCGGAGTACTTCCTGGGGTAGTGAGGCGAGGACGCCGACATGCCGCTCTCGAGCAGTCGGTCATACATTGCCTCCCGTCCCTATATCCCGTCGGGTTTCCGAGGAACACCCGCTGAGCATTCGTCGGCATCCAGTTCGCGCTGGCGTCTGCGCTCGCCCTGCCCGAAGCTCAGCGTGCCTGTCCGAAACCGTAGAGTCGCTCAGGGTTGTCCACCAGCATGGTACGCCACGCCTCTCCGGCGAAGTCGATCGTCCGCTCCAGCATCAATGGGTCGCTCGGAAGCCCGAAAGGGCCCGGCGACGGGTGTGGCCAGTCGGTCCCGAACAGGAGCCTATCGGGCGCGATGGCCGCGTAGCGGCGCGCGAGCTCGCCGGCGTCCTCGTAACCCGGCGGTCCGACGCGGGTGACGTGATATAAGCCCGATATCTTCACGTAGGCCCGGCGCCGTTCAAGAAGTTTGCAAACCACCGCGATCGCCGCCTTGCCGCAGCTCCCGCGGGGATCCACGCCGCCCAGATGGTCGAACACGACCGGCACGGGCAATCCCGCCAGGACATCCGCGTACGCCGTGATCTCTTCCGCTCCGACATGGAGCTGGATATGCCAACCAAGCGGCGCGATCCGTTGCGCCAGCGGCTCGGCCATCCTCAAGGTCAATGGGCCGGGACGGCGGGTGTTGAACCGGACGCCGCGAACGCCCCCTCGATGGAAGCGGGCGAGTTCGTCGTCCGTCACGTCAAGATCGACGACCGCAACACCGCGAAACGACGGTCCCAGCTTGCCGAGCGCGTCGAGCAGGCATGCGTTGTCGGTGCCGTAGGTGGACGGTTGGACGACGACCCCGCACTCGATTCCCATCGTTACAGCAAAACCCAGGTAATCCGACGCCGTCGCCGGCGGCGGGTTCACGACGGCGCCGGGCGGCCGGGGGAAACGGTCATCGAAGACATGGAAGTGTGTGTCGCAGGCATGCCGAGGCATGGCGCGAGACGTGGCCGGTGCCGTGGACGCTCCTGAGGCGTAGGTCGTCATGGGCTTCCCCCGTCAGACCGCGTCCCGCTCGCGTCGGTGGCGAGCGAAGGGCCGAACACGACGCATACGGGGCTCGGGGTATTCGCGAGAAGGATGGTCTCGCCCGTGACGTCGCGTCCCAGCGCCACAATCGTGTCGCTGTCCTCGTTGGCGACCACAAGCCCGCTTCCACCCGGGTAGGCCGTCGCGAAGCGGGGAGTGCGCCCTCCGCATCCGCTCCAACGGGGCGTCGACAGAAGTCCGGTCTCCCGATCCACCTCGAATGCGCAGATCGTATCGTGTCCGCGGTTAGACACGAACAGGGTGGACCCGTCGGGAGACAGCACCACCGCGGCGGCACGGCTCTGCGCAAAGGCGTCGTCCGGCAACGTTGAATGAGTGCGTAGTGGTTTCAGGAGGGCTCCTGCCGTCGAGAGTACCGTCACCGTGGAGTCCAGTTCCCCGACCAAGTATGCAAGCTCGTGAAGCCGGGAGAAAACGATGTTGCGTGGCCCCGACCCTTCCCGAACGCGAGCCGTTCCCTCGGGCCGGAGCGAGAGCTGGCCAGTCTCAGAGTCATACGCGACGGCGCTGACTGTGTCCGACCCCTTGTTGGGGACGGCGAGCCACCGTCCGCATGGCGAGAACCGTGCTTGGTGCGGCTTGGTGGAGGTCTGCTCCGTTCGGTGCGGCCCCAGCGTCTCTTGGATCGTCAGGTAAGACACTAGGGAGCCCAGGCACCCGTCCGCATCCACCGCGCGCGTGACGAGCGCTCCGGTCAGATGATTGGTGGCCACGAGGAACCGCTCGTCGGGACTCAGCAGGAGATCGACCGGGTTCAGCCCGGCAACCGTGTCGCTTCCCAGGGAACTCAGCGTGCTGCCGTCAACGCGGAAGACGGTGATCTCGCTTCCATCACCGTGAACCGTATACAGACGACGGCCGTCGCGCCGGAGCGCGAGGTAGGAAGGGTTCGGTAGGGTCGCCTCGACACCTTGGAGATGCCATCGCCCGTCGACGTCGACGCCGAAGACCGAGATGCCCTCACCCCGCGCATTACGCTCACGCGTCGTGCGGCAGCCCACGTAAGCGTATCGTTCCAGCATGCCTCGAAGTCCCTACTTCCTCCGACTTGCGACCGTGTCGCCGCCCGGCACCGTCCGTCCGGGTCGGGCGGCCGCCGCCGGTGGCCCCGCAGGAGCGACACGTCGCGCCACGCCCGCAATCGGGCGCCGTCAGCGTCCCGCCTGCGCGCCTTCGGCTCCGAACACCGTCAGCCAGCGGGCAACGTCCTTCTCGACGACCGCCTGCATGTTCTGGCCACCCTTCTCGTCCTCGGCAGGCTCACGCGCCCCGAGTCCGACAAGACGTTCCCGAACGCCAGGCTCCGCCAGCGCGTCGTTCAGCGATGCCTGAAGCGCCGCGACCACCTCGGGCGGCGTTCCCTTCGGCGCGAAGAGCCCGGTCCAGACCTGTAGTTCGAGGTTCGGCAACCCGGCCTCGGCAGCCGTCGGAACGTCCGGCATGGCCGCGGAACGCTCGGGCGCGGCGACCGCGAGCGCGCGTACTGCCCCGTCCTTCACGTATGAACTCGCCGACACGACGAGATCGCACGACCCGTCGATCTCGCCTGAGATCACGGCCATGACGGTTTGGCCGAACCCTTGGAAGGGGACGTCGACCGGGTTTATGCCGCCCGCCTGGAAGAGCAGCAGGCAGGCCAACTGCGAGGCTGCCCCGATGCCGGAATGGCCGAAGGTGACTTCGTTCGCCGGATCCTTCGCGTAGGCGATGAACTCGCTCAACGTCTTGTAGGGCTTGTCCTTATTGACGAAGACGACGCCGGGCGTGAAGGACGCTATCCCGAGATAGTCGAAGTCCGTCGTCGGGTCGAAGGTCAGGTTCTTGTTGACCGCGACGGCCGCCGCGAGCGTGCCCGTGTGCCCGAGTCCGATCGTGTAACCGTCGGGGGCGGCTCCCTTCACGCGTTCCGTTCCGATCGCCCCGCCGGCGCCCGGCAGGTTTTCCACCAGCACGTTCTGTCCGAGACGCTTGCCCATGGCCTCCGCGACGATGCGTCCCGTGGTGTCGGCCGCTCCCCCTGCCGCGAACGGCACGACCATCGTTATGGGCTTGTCGGGAAACGACTGTGCTGCGGCGGTTCCCAAAGGGGCCAGCGCCAGGGCCGTCGCCAAGGCGGCTGTGCGAAACGATGCCATGCGTGATCCTCCCAGATCCTTGCCCGCTACCGGGGCCTACGCCAGGCACACTACCCAGTAAAGGTTTTTAATCAACAAAAAACCAATAACTGAAATGCTTATCACGCATGTAGCGATAGACGTTTGGCTTTACATCGGAATAAGGGCAGCGCGAGGGGGCGACCGCATTGCCTGAGTTGCACGGAAGCTGGCTGCTTACCCCGTCCGCACCGGGAGCGTGGTCAGGGTCGTCCGCATGCCGTGAAGTTTGGCGACGGCCGCTGCCAACGGCTCGTTTCCTGCCTGGCGCGGACCCACCAAACGGACACGACCGCACATCCCGGACCGCACCGGGTCCAAGGCCGTGACGGGGTCGGGCCGGCAAGGGCAGACCGAGCGCTGCCCGCATATCCGACGACCGTCAGCGTTTCGGTCGTTCAGTCCAGGACGTCGCGGGTGTGGACGACGACGGGTGGTTCGGCGAAATGCGGGCCCGCAAGGCGCCGCCACTCCTGGAAGTCCTCCGACCCGCGGAAGCGGACTGTATGGTCCTCCACCGTCACCCACCGGACAATGAGCTTGTATGATCCCGGCTGCTCCACGACGCGGTGGAACTCCATGCCGGCGCATCCACGCGCCCGGAGGAAAAGCGGACGCGCCGCCGCGGCCGCGCGTTCCAAGGCTTGCTCCTCGCCGGGTTTGGCGACGATCTCCGCGATCTCAAGGAACATCGCCATCTCCTGCCGTGGCGGGCTTCACCCCATGTTCTGCGTCGATGGTCCGCGTGTCGCCCGTCGCCACGATGGTGCGCGTCGCATCGACGTTGGCGTAGATCCAAAGGATCTTCATCGGCTCCGTGTCGGAGGCGTTGATGAAGCGGTGGGGCAGGTTCGCCGGGATGTACGTCGTGTCCTGCGCCTTGATCCTATGACGCTCGCCGTCGATCTCGACGATGGCGTTGCCCTCGAGAAGCATGACGCTCTCCTCGCAGTTGTGGCTGTGCACCGGGATCGCAGCGCCCGGCTCGAAGATCGTAATGCCGTTGATGAAGCTGGTGGTGCCCGAAGCCCGGTTGACCAGCGGGATGGTCCGGGCACCGCCTCCGCGCTCGTGCGCCTCGATCTCGTCGGGCCGGAGGATGAGGGCCTTCCGGGTCATGGCGTCGTCTCCCTGTCCGCATGGTCACGCGTATCGGCGGAAATCGGTTGCGAAATGTCCGGGACGGAAGCGAAGCTATCCCGCCACCGAAGGCCGGATAACGTATCCGCAGCGGGAACGTACTCGAGCCCAACGGCCCCCGCGTAGCCGATCTCGTCAAGGACAGAGAACACGCCATCGAAGTCGATCGTCCCCGTACCCGGCTCGTGACGACCCGGGTGGTCGGCGACATGGACGTGCGCCACGAGCGTCCTGTGCTCCCTCAGGAAGGCGAGCGGGTCCCGGCCCGCGTTCGTCTCGTGGAAGACGTCGAGGATGATCGCGAGGTTTCCGGGTCCCACCTCCGTGACCGCACTGACGGCGACGGCAGGATCGTTGAGGATATAACGTGCGATCGTCCCCGGTCCGATGGCCTCCACGAGCACGGTCGTGTCCTGCGCTCGCGCGGCTTCGCAAGCGTGTCGAAGGTTCGCAACGTAGGTCGACCAGACATCCTGCCGCCCTGCGCCGCTGGGAAGTACCCCCGCCATGGCGTGAACGTACCGCGCTCCGACGTCCCGCGCGTAGCGTAGGCCCGCCTCGACGCCGTCGCGGAACTCTTCCTCCCGCCCCGGAACGCCCGCCAAGCCCTTGTCCCCGCGCGCGGCGTCGCCGCCGGGCAGCGCCAACTGGAGGAATTCAAGGCCGTGTCCCCGGCACAGCTCGAGCACGCGCCCGGCGGGGAGCGAGTAGGGATTGGAGTGCTCGACGGCGGCGAAGCCGGCTCGTGCCGCCGCGGCGAAGCGGTCCTCCAGGGGGAGCTCGGTAAACAGGTAGCCGAGGTGGGCGCTGTACCGCCTCGTGGCTTGTCCCGTGAGCGACGGATCATGCATGGGCGCCCAGCCTTTCGAGGATCAGGGGAACGATGCCGCCAGCCGCGAGCTGCTTGACCTCGAGGGCAGTCTCGACCGCGGCCACCGTTTCCAATTTTAATCGGGTGCCGTCCATCCGACCGACCGTCACCGTGATGGTCGCCCGCGGTCCCAGTTCCCCGACCGGTGCGAGGACCTCGATCTCGTCGCCCGGCGAGATCGACAGCGTCGCAGGGTGCGAGCTTCTCGGGAGCATTAGGGGAAGCACCCCCATGGCGATGAGGTTCGTGCGGTGGATCCGCTCGAAGCTAGAGGCGATCACGGCCCGGATGCCGAGAAGGGCGACGCCCTTCGCCGCCCAATCCCTGGACGAGCCCATGCCGTACCGTTCGCCTGCGATGATCACGACGGATCGAGCGTCCGCCTCGTACCGGGCGGCGGCCTCGCGCAGACCGACGACCTCGCCGCTCGGGCCGTAGGCCGTCGTCCCGCCGTTCAGATTGGGCGCCAGGAGGTTCGCGACGGAGCGGTTGTCGAACAGCCCGCGGACCATTGCCTCGAAGTTTCCCCGCCGCGACGCGAAGACGTTGAGGTCGGCTGGGTCGTCTCCATGGTCGACGAGATACCGGGCCGCCTCGGATCTCGGCATGATCTGGCCTGCCGGGGAGATGTGGTCGGTGGTCACGTCGTCGCCCAGCACGAGCAGCGGTGTGGCGGTGTAGGAGCCTAGCCGTGTCGTGCCGCCACGATGCGTGAACGGCGGGCGCCGGATGTAGGTCGAGGAATCATCCCAAGGGAAAACTTTTCCGGTCGGTGCGTCCAATTCCACCCAATCGCGGCTCGCCGTCGCCTCCGCGAACGCCGACGGGAAGTCGGCGGCGTCTCCGGCTTCGGCGGCGACCCGGTCAATCTCAGCCGAGGTCGGCCAGAGGTCAGCCAGGAACACCGGAGCTCCGCCCGGCGTCCATGCTACCGGGTCGGACGTCACGTCGCGACGCACGTCCCCGGCCAGCGCGTAGGCTACGACCATTGGCGGCGAGGCAAGGAAGCCGAGGTCGAGCCGGGGATGGACGCGCCCGGGGAAGTTGCGGTTGCCCGAGAGAATGGCGACCGCCGCCTTGCCGTGGTCCAGGGCGACCTCCACCACGGACGGAAGAGGACCGGAGTTACCGATGCACGTCGTGCAGCCGAACCCGACGATGCCGAAGCCGACAGTGGCAAGGTCGTCAAGAAGCCCGGCGCGGTGGAGGTAACGCTCGGCTGCAGGCGACCCCGGCGCGAGCGACGTCTTGACCCAGTGCGGAGGGCGAAGCCCCAGTGCGCGTGCCTTGCGGGCTAAAAGGCCAGCGGCCACGAGCAGGCGTGGATCCGTCGTGTTCGTGCAGCTCGTGAGCGCCGCTATGGCAACGGCACCGTCGGGCACACTCGTGTCCTGACCCGGCTCGTCGCCCAGGGGCCGGCCGAGTGCCGCTTCCACCGCCGTACGCGCATCCCGCGTGGACAGGAGGTCCTGAGGACGGCGTGGACCCGCCAGGCTTGGCGTGAGGGCGGACATGTCCAATTCAAGGGTCGCCGTGTACGTCGGCGAAACATCCGAGTCGAACCAAAGACCTTGCCGCTTGGTCACGACCTCCGCACGCTCGACGACGTTGGACGGGCGGCCCGTCATGCGCAGGTAGTCGATCGCCCGAGAGTCGACGGGGAAGAACCCAGTCGTCGCGCCGTACTCGGGTGCCATGTTGGCGACGACGGCGCGGTCGCCCGCGGACAGCGTCGGGACGCCCGGGCCGAAGAACTCGACGAACTCGCCCGTCACGCCGTGGGCACGGAGCCGCTGCGTCACCGCGAGGGCGAGGTCGGTCGACAGGACGCCTTCCGGCAGGGCGCCGACGAGGCGGACGCCGACCACCTCCGGCAGGCGCAGCATCACGGGCATGCCGAGCATCACGCCTTCGGCCTCGAGGCCGCCGACGCCCCAGCCTAGGACGCCGATGCCGTTGACCATCGGCGTGTGGCTGTCCGTGCCGATAAGCGTGTCGGGGAACACCCAGGACCGCCCGTCGACCTGGGCGGTGCGGCTGACGGTGGCGAGCTGCTCCATGTTCAACGTGTGCATGATGCCCGTGCCCGGCGGGTTGACGCGCAGGCCGGGCAGGGCGGTCGTCGCCCACTTCATCAGGCGGTAGCGCTCGGCGTTGCGCGCGAGCTCGGTTGCCATGTTGGCTTCCAGCGCGTCCGGCGAGCCGTAGCGGTCCACCGCGACGGAATGGTCGACCGACACGTCGATCGGGATCGACGGACGCAGAATGGCCGGATCGAGTCCTGCCTCGGCCAGAGCGTCGCGCATGCCTGCAATGTCGACGAGGGCGGGCACGCAGGTCGTGTCGTGCATAAGCACGCGGGAGGGGCGGAAGGCGATCTCGGCCTCGCTCCGTCCACGCTCGAGCCAGTCAAGGATGACAGAGGCCTGGGCCTCGGCCTCGTCGGTCGCGGCGTGGCGCAGGGCGTTCTCGGCCAGGATGCGAAGGACCCAGGGCATCCGGTCCAACGCAGGGCCGAAGGTGGCGCGCAGGTCGACGAGGTCATGGGGATGGCCGTCGACGACGACGCTCGCGATGGCTGCCCTTCCGGAGGGTCGCTCGGCCCGTACGCTGGCTCCGCTCATCCCCGGGTCTCTCAGACGAGCCGTTCGGACGAGACGAGGACGCCGTCCGCGTCGACGTAGATCCAGTCGCCCGGGCGGAACTCGGCACCGCCGAACCGGACCGGGATCTCCTTGCGGCCGGCACCGTCCTTGGCGCTCTTCTTTGGGCTGGTCGCGAGGCACCGCACGCCGACGTCCATCGCGTCGATCTCGACGCAGTCGCGGATCGAGCCGTTGATGACGATTCCGGCCCAGCCGTTGTCGAAGAGGATCTGCGCGATCATGTCCCCGAGGAGTGCAAAACGCGTCGAGCCCCCGCCGTCGACCACCATCACGCGGCCCTCGCCGGGTTCCTGGAGGCAGGCCTTCATCAGGGCGTTGTCTTCGAAGCACTTCACGGTCGCGATCGGCCCGTGGAAGGCGACGCGACGCCCGAAGCGGCGGAATGGCAGGTCGCAGAGGGTGACCTTTGCGTCGTGCGCATCGACCAGGTCGGCAGTCTTCATGTTCGTGTCCTCGTGTTCGATGGGGCGCGGGTCAACGCATCTGCCG
Source organism: Aureimonas sp. ME7 (assembly GCF_903970965.1). GTDB lineage: Bacteria > Pseudomonadota > Alphaproteobacteria > Rhizobiales > Rhizobiaceae > Aureimonas. The sequence goes on from NZ_CAJCKW010000001.1 coordinate 645,638, forward strand.
GGCGTAGCCGGCCTCGAGTTCCTCAACCTGCGTGTCCGTCAGTCGCTGGGTCTTGAACGGGCGCAGCATCAGGAGGAGCTTGGCGGTCTCCTCCAGCTCCTCGGAGGCGTAGACAGCCGAGGTCAGGTCCTTGCCCGCGACGACCGGGCCGTGGTTCGCCAGGAGGACGGCAGCATGGCGGCCGTCGAGGCCACGGATGAGGTCGCCCGAGCGCGGGTCCCCCGGCTTGACGTAGGGGACGCGCGCGACCTTGCCGACGCGCATGACGACGTAGGGGGTGATCGGCTCGACGCAGTCCGCGTCGTCGAGGTCGGCGAGGCAGGAGAGCGCGGTGCAGTGGGTGCAGTGGAGGTGGACCACGGCGCCGGTCGCCGGCCGCGTCTCGTAGAAGGCGCGGTGGAGGAAGACCTCCTTCGACGGCTTGTCGCCGCCGACATGGTTCCAGTCCTTGTCGAGCTTCGAGATGCGCTCGGGCTCGAGAAAGCCGAGGCACGAGTTCGTCGGCGTCATGAGGAAGCCGTCGGCGACCCGGGCGCTGACGTTGCCCGCCGTGCCGACGGAGAAGCCGCGCTCGAACAGCGAGCGGCAATATCGGACCATCTCCTCGCGGAGCTCGCGCTCGCTCATGCCTGGCCCCCGAGGCTGCCGAGCGCCTTCTCGAAGAAGTCGGGCGCGCCGAAGTTGCCCGACTTGAGCACGAGGGCGAGGCTGCCGTTCTCCGTGGCGAGCACGGGGACGCCGGGATCGATCTCCGAGCCGATCCGGAGGGCGTCGAGGTTCAGGGCGGACACGACCGCGCCGGAGGTTTCGCCGCCCGCGACCACGAGGCGGCGCACGCCGCCCTCGACCAGCATCCTGGCCGTGTCCGCGAACAGGGCGTCGAGCTTGTGGGCGACCGCGTCCCGTCCGTAGCGTTCCTGGAGGCGGCGGACCTCGTCGGGCGTGCCTGACGAGTAGGCGAGGGGTGCCCGTCCCTCGTTCGAGCGGACGAACGACACGATGTCCCGCGCGGTGGTCGCGTCGCGCATGACGGCGTCGACGTCGATGGCGAGCACGGGATGGCTGGCGGCGTGGCGGTCGATCTGGCCGCGCGTCGCTCCCGAGCAGCTTCCGGCGAGGATCGCCTCCGGACCGTCGACGGCGACCGCGCCGCTGCCCGACCCCGAGGCCAGCCCGGCCCGGATGAAGTTGGCGGGTAGGCCGATCGCGATGCCGGACCCGCCCGTCAGCAGGGGCGCGTCCGCACAGGCCGTCCCGATGGTGACGAGGTCGTCGTCGGACGTCGCGTCGACGACCACGAGCGGGGAGACGGCAGCGTCGGTCAAGGATTCGCGGATGGCCTCGGCCCCGCGCCGCACCGTGCCCGAGGCGACGAGCCCGACCTCGTTCCGGCTCTGCCGCGCGAGCCAACGGCGGATGTCGGAGTCCGTCATCGGGTTCAGCGGATGGTTCTGCATGCCGGACTCGGCGAGCAGGCGGTCGTGCACGAAGAGGTGGCCCTGGTAGACCGTACGCCCGGCTCCCGGGAATGCGGGGCAGATGACGACGCCCCGCGCGCCGAGGGTCTCCGCCAGGGCGTCGGCGACCGGGCCGATGTTGCCCTCCGGCGTTGAGTCGAAGGTCGAGCAGTACTTGAAGACGATCTGGCGGCAGCCCTGGTGGCGGAGCCAGGCGAGCGCCTCCAGGGACTGGCGCACGGCGTCCGTCGGGGGAATCGAGCGGCTCTTCAGGGACACGACGCCGGCCTCAACGTTCGGCGCCGCGTCGGTCGCTGGGACGCCGAGGTACTGCGTCGTGCGCAGGCCGCCCTGTCCGCCCCAGCCCTTGGCGATGGTGTTGGCGATGTCGCTCGCCCCGGTGAAGTCGTCCGCGATCACGCCGAGAAGCATCGGACCCTCACGCGGCGGGGGCGACGAGGCGGCGGATCTTCTCCACCGCTGCGTCGGGACTGGTGAGGACCGGGGTCGCCGTGACGGCGCTGACCGCGGCGCGGGCGCGCGACGTCGAGAAGTGCGCGAGCATGATGGCGTCGAACCCTTCGAGCGCGGCCGCCTGCTCGGCCACGAGGCGGTTGTGGGTCTCGGCATCGCCGCCGTTCAGGGCGCGGATCGCTGGCTCCACGACGAACGTGGTAAGCTCCGCTTCCGGCTTGATGCGGATCGCGTCGGAGCGGAACTCCTCCTCCATGCTGGCCCGCGACGGCGGGAAGGCCGCGATCATGGCGAGGCGCCGGCCGCGCGCCATCGCCGCCTCGAACATCGCCTCGTTGGGCTTCAGGACGGGGACGGGCAACTGCCGTGCCGCCTCCTCAATGGCGCTGCCAAAGGACGAGCAGGTGAAGAGGACGCCGTCCGCGCCGATGCCGACCGCGTAGCGGGCGAGCGTTACCATCCGGTCGGTCAGCTCGTCCGTGATGCCGGAAGCCGCGGCCCGGTCGGGCGACAGGCTGTCGTCCATGATGTTGACGGTCTCGGCGTCGGCCCATCCGGTCGCGAAGGCCTGCCGGATCGGTTCGACGGCGATGGGGGTGGCATGGATCAGCGCGATGCGCGGCTTGGAGGGCATGGGTCTCTCCGGATCGGGATGGCGGGGCCGACGACGACGTCGGCCCCCGTGCGGTCGGCTTCAAGCAGCGGGGAAGACCCAAACGCTCTCCGGCGGGAACTCGGCGTAGATCCGGCCCGGGGGGAGCGGTCGGGCGCCGTTTGCCTTGACCGCAAAGTCGCCGCGGCGGATCCGGTACTCCCATCGGTCGCCGAGGTAGAGGCTGTCGTCGAGCTGCATCTCGAGGCGGTTCGGACCGGGATCGTTGGAGACGCTGATCTGCTCGACGCGGATCACGGCCTGCGCGTCCGCGGCCTTCGCCAGCTTCGCGTCGGCGTCGCGCACCACGCCGTCCAGCGCCCAGCCCTCGCCGCCGATCGTGGCGCGGTTGCCCTCGATCGAGACGATCTTGCCGCGGGCGATGTTGTTCGCGCCGAGGAAGTCCGCCGCGTAGAAGCTGCTCGGCTCCGTGTAGATCTGGTGCGGCGCACCCTCTTGGACGATGCGCCCGTTCTGGAGGAGCAGGATGTTGTCAGCGGCGGCGAGTGCTTCCGTCTGGTCGTGCGTGACGAGCACCGCGCAGATCTCGAGGTCGAGGATCAGCTTTCTGATCCAGTAGCGCGCCTCCTCGCGGAGCTTGGCGTCGAGGTTCGACAGGGGCTCGTCGAGAAGGAGGACGCGCGGCTCGTAGACGAGGGCACGGCAGATCGCGACGCGCTGCTGCTGGCCGCCCGAGAGCTGACTCGGGTAGCGGTCGCCGAGGTGGCCGAGACCGAGGCGCTCCAGGATGTGCTGGACGCGCTTCTCCATGTCGGCCGCGTTGGTGCCGCGCAGCTTCAGCCCGTAACCGACGTTCTCCTTCACCGTCCGGTGCGGCCACAGCGCGTAGGACTGGAAGACGAGGCCGATGTTGCGCTGCTCGGGCGGCAGGAGGATGCGCTTCTCGTTGTCGAGCGCGACCTTGTCGCCGATGCGGATGACGCCGATCTCGGGGTTCTCCAACCCGGCGATGCACCGCAGGAGGGTGGTCTTGCCCGAACCCGATGCGCCCAGCAGCGCGACGATCGAGCCGCGGTCGGCGGTGAAGGAGGCGCCCTTGAGGATCTGGAGGCCGCCCAGCCACTTCTGGACGTTGTTGACGACGAGCTCAGTCATGGATCTTGGCTCCGAGACGCAGGGCGAGCATGAGGCCGGCCGCGGTGAGGATGATCGAGATGAAGGAGAGCGCCGCGATCGTGTCCATGGCGCCTGTCTGGAGGAGGGTGACCATCAGCGAGCCGATGACCTCGGTGCCCGCGCCCATGAGGTAGACGCCGACGGCGTACTCCCGGAGGAAGATGATCATGATCAGCGCCCAGGCGCCGGCGAGGCCGGGACGGACGATCGGGACGACGATGTCGCGCCAGGTCCGGCCGACGGTGGCGCCCGACGTGCGCGCCGCCTCCTCGAGCTCGGGCGCGACCTGGATCAGCGTTCCCTGGAGAAGCCGGAGGCCGTAGCTGAGGCCCACCACCAGATAAGCGATGAAGAGGGCGATCAGCGTCGGTCGCAGCGGGGTGAGGAAGGGCACGAAGAGGAAGAGCCAGAAGAAGGCGAGGCCGACGACGAGGCCGGGCAGGGCGCGGGGCAGGAGCACCGTGTAGTCGAGCACCGTGTTCGAGACGGTGTGGTTGCGGTGTCCGGCGAGGCCGACGAGCAGGTAGATGAACACCGCCACCGCGCCGCCGACCACCGACAGGAGCACTGTGTTGAGGATACCTCGCGTCAGGCTCGGCACGTCGAGGAGGTGGCGGAAGTTCTGGAGCGTCAGGTGGTCGACGAGGCTGATGCCCTGTCCCCAGGCGTTGACGAACGCGCGCACCGTGATGCCGCCGATCGGCAGGACCACCGAGACGAAGAGCCAGAGACCGATGACGGACAGGGCGATCGCCTGTCCCTTGCGGCCGAGCTTGAGCGGCGTGGCGCGGGCGCCCTTGCCGCCGAGCGCGGCGTAGCGGCGCGAGTTGCGCAGGAGCTTGCGCTGGAAGAACACGAGCGGCAGGGTGATCAGGATCAGCACCATCGCGACCACCGCCATGAGCTGGTAGGTCGGCACGCCGAAGAGGGTGGTGAGCTTGTAGATGTAGGTCGTGAGCACCACGATGCCGTTCGGGTCGCCGAGGACCAACGGGATGCCGAAGGTTTCGAAGCCCAGCAGGATGTTGAGCGCCGCCACGAAGACGAGCGCAGGCAGCACCATCGGCAGCGTGACGTCACGCGACACCCGCCAGATCCCGGCGCCGGTCGTCCGGGCGGCCTCCTCGAGGTCGGACGGCAGGTTCCGCATGGCCGCGGAAACGTAGAGATAGACGTGCGGGACGTGGCTGAGGCCGGCGATCACGATGATTCCGGCGAGCGTGTACAGGTTCCACGGCACGAAGCCGAAGGTCTCGCGCATCCAGATCGACACGAAGCCCGACGGGCCGACCGAGACTGTGTAGCCGAAGGCGAGCACGATCGAGGAGATGAACATCGGCACGAGGACGAGGATCTCGAGCGTCCGCTTGAAGCGGATGTCGGTGCGGGTCAGCAGGAATGCGAGGATGCCTCCGAGCGGGACCGCGACGAACACCATGCCGAAGGCGAAGAGCGTCGTGGTGCCGAGTGCCTGGTAGAAGGTCGGGTCGCTGAGGACGTAGGCATAGGCGTCGAGGCTGACGCTGGTCCGGCGGCTGAAGAACGGGCCGTCGAGGAAGCTCTGGTAGACGATGAGGCCGACCGGGGCGAGCACGAACAGCGCGAGCAGGCCGATGACGACGTTCCGGTACCAGCGGGCGTCGATCGGCCGCTTCATCCGGGGCTCGACTGGCTCGCGCATGGCGGCGGAAGCCACGCGGCCGGGTATGGAGGGGGCGTTTGCTGACATGGGTCGCGGATCCCGTGACGGAGGATGGGGCCCGCGACCCGACGCGGGCCGCGGGCGTCGGGGCGTCGCCTCAGCGGGCGACCGCCGCCTGCCATTCCTTGAAGAAGCCGACGCGCTTCTCGGGCTTCATGAACTCGAGCAGGGTGTCGTCGAGGGCGATGGGCTTCAGGGCGCCGCCGACGGTGTCGTTCAGCGTCTTGACGTTGAGACCCGCCGTCACGTCCTCGCGCACGGACGGCAGGCCACCCGAGGCGAGCGCGTCCTGACCCTCCTTCGACAGCATGAAGTCGACGAAGAGCTTGGCCGCCTCCGGATGGGGCGCGTCCTTGGTGATGCCCGCGACGCGCGAGAAGGCGGCCGTGTAGTCGGTGAAGAACCCGACGCCGAGGTTCGGCGTCGACTTCACCCAGTCGAGCGCGTAGGAGCCGATGATGTTGTAGGCGAGGACGTTCTCGCCCGAGACCACGGTCTCGCGCATCGAGCCCGAGCTCGAGTAGGTGCGCACGCCCGCGCCGCCCATGGCCTTGGCGAGCGTCCAGAACCCGTCCGCGTCGGCGACGACGTCGTGCGTGTGGTGGAGGAAGCCAGTGCCGCTCTTCTCCGGGTCGAAGGTCGCGACCTTGCCCTTCAGGGCGGCGTCTCCCTCGAGGAACTTGGCGAGGTCGGCGTGGGTCGTCGGAACCTTGTCCTTCGGCAGGGCCGAAGTGTTGTAGATCATGCCGATCGGCTCGACCGTGGTCGCGTAGAGCATGTTCTCGTAGTCCGCCCACTCGGGAAGGTTCGCCTTCTCGGGGGACTCGTATTCTTCGACGTAGCCGTCGGCAGCGAGCGTCATCTGGAGGTCCATGCCGGAACTCCAGACGATGTCGGCGCCGACCTGGCCTGCGGCGGCCTCGGAGATCGCACGGTTGTAGGCGCCGTTGGTGCCGAGGTCGTTGTACTCGATGGGGATGCCGTACTTCTTGGTGAAGGCGTCGAGCAGGGCCTGCGCCTGCGCGATGTCGGTCGAGGTGTAGATGACGACCTTGCCCTCGCCCTTGGCGGCCTCGATCGTCGAGGCGTAGTCGGCGGGATAGCCGGCGGGAACGTCCTGGGCCGAGGCGGCGGCGATGGCGGCGAGCGAGACGGCGCCCGCGAAGAGGGCCGACGTGAAGATGCGCATGTGAATTCCTCCCGAGTGCCGGGCGCCCCGCCGCGCACGATGGCTGCGGCTCCTCCGGGGCGGCGGCGATGTCGGGTCGGCGGACCATCCGCCGACCTCGGTCGTCACTGGGCTGACTGGCGAATTCGGAACGAAAAGCCAGTTGGGCATGTCGTCAACGGGCGTTGGCAACCATGCGCTCGGGCTGGCTGTCGCGGCCGACGGCGGCAGCGACGAGCGAGCCGAAGGCGTCGCAGTTCATGGTGCCGCCGAGGTCGCGGGTGCGGCTCTCGGGGTTTTCCAGCACCTCGTCGACGGCGCGCTCGATCTCGGCGCCCGCCGCCTCGAAGTTGGCGAGGCCCCGCTTCTCGCCGAGCCAGCTCAGCATCATCGCGACCGACAGGATTAGCGACGACGGGTTGGCGACGTTCTTGCCCTGGATATCCGGGGCGGAGCCATGCTGCGCCTGGGCGCAGACGCGGTTCTCCTCGCGGTTGGCGTTGATCGAGCCGGCGAGGCCGAGGCTGCCGGAGAGCTCGCTGGCGAGGTCGGAGAGGATGTCGGAGTAGAAGTTCGTCGAGACGATCACGTCGTAGCGCGAGGGGTCGCGGACGAGGTGGGCGGCCATGGCGTCGATGATGACGTCGTTCAGTTCGACCTCGGGGAACTCCTTGTGGACCTTGCGGACCCAGTCGAGGAAGAAGCCGTCGGTGATGATGAAGTTGTTCGCCTTGTGGACGGCGGTGACCTTCTTGCCGCGCTTCATCGCGAGCAGGAAAGCCTCCCGGGCGATGCGCTCGCAGGCCTTGGAGGTAAGCTTGCGCACCGACAGCGCGACGTCCTCGGTCGGCATGAACTCGCCGAGGCCCTTGTACATGTTGCGGTCGGGATAGAAGCCCTCGGTCGCCTCGCGCATGATTACGAGGTCCATGTCCTTGCCGGGCAGGAAGGAGCGCTTACGGGCGGGGCGGACGTTCGCATAGAGGTCGAGCCGGACGCGGAAGCCGCCGGAGACGTTCACGCCGCCCTTGTCGCGTGCCGGATAGTCCATGTGGGACTGGGGCCCGAGGATGATGCCGTCGTAGCCTTTGGCCTTCTCGATCGTCTCGTCGCGCAGTGTCGTGCCGTGTTTCTCGAGGCTGACGAAGCCGACGTCCTCGTAGTCGCACTCGATGCCAAGGTCGAAGCGGCGGTTCGCCTGCTCTAGGACCTCCATCGTGGCCTTGGTGATCTCGGGTCCGATGCCGTCGCACGGCAGCACAAGGAAACGCATCTTCTCTCTCCCATTTCGCGCGGCGGCGCCGCCGGATTGGCGTGGGAGTGTTTTGGCTTTTTCGATTTATAAATGCAACGGCAATTTTGGACTTTGAAACAGAAAAATGCATTTTGATTGGTGCGGCAGATTGGTTATTGTCTCACCGGACCGTGAGCAAGGTGGCCTGCCGTCGGCGAACGGGGCGTGGCATGGGGAAGGGTACGCATGTCCGAAGTCGCAAGCCCGCTCGTGATCTCGCTGGCAGGGAAGGTCGGCGACCTGATCCGTGCCGGGGACATCAAGGTAGGGGAGAAGCTCGCCACGCAGGCGCTGGCCGACCGCTTCGGCGTGTCCCGGTCGCCCGTGCGGGACGCGCTCACCCTGCTGCACGAACGGGGCTTCATCGATCAGCAGCCGAACCGCGGCTTCTTCGCCAAGCACGTCGCCTATAACGCCGGTGGCGCCGCCAGCGAGCCGCTGCCGCACGACGCTCCGGACGTCTACCAACGGCTTGCCGAGGACTGGCTGACCGACCGCATCCCGTCGGAGGTGAGTGAGCAGATGCTGCGCGAGCGCTATGGGCTGACGAAGGCGCAAGTGTCCGATATCCTCGTGCGCGCGACGCGGGAGGGATGGGCCGAGCGCAAGCAGGGCTACGGCTGGCGACTTCTTCCCGTAGCCAAGACCCCCGAGGCGTTCGAGCAGATCTACCGTTTCCGCATGCTGGTCGAACCCGCAGCCATGCTGGAACCGGACTTCCGCGTCGACCCGAAAATCCTCGCGGAGCAACGCCGCATCCAGGAGAAGATGCTGGAGTCCGACATCGAGCGGTTGCCGGCGGAGCGGCTGCTCGACAACGGCTCGATCTTCCACGAGGAGCTGATGCGCATGAGCGGCAACCCGTTCATGCATATGTCGCTCGTCCGGGTGAACCGCATGCGGCGCTTGCTGGAGTACCGCTCCAGCATCGATCGGGCACGGCTCACCGTCCAATGCACCCAGCACCTCGAGATCCTGTCCGCGCTGGAGCGCAACGAGATCATCGAAGCGTCCTACCTCATGCGACGTCACCTCGGCGGTGCCTTGACACGCAAGTCGCCGCTCCGATGGGCGAAGGACGCGTTGCCCTCCGGATACGGCGACGGCGAGGACGTTCAGTCCCCGGATCCATCGAACGATTAGGGGAGAGTTCCGCCATCGGTGGAGGCAGCCTATGGTCAGGCTTCCGAGGGGCACGGCTAGCCGGGCCTCGCTCCCGGCCGGCTGATCGGACGGCCATGCGTTCGGCGATCTCCTGAGAACGCGATGCAGCTGCGGGGCGCCGTTAAGCCCGACACGTCGAAATCGATCCCCTGTTCCGGCAGGCCTTTCGCTCGCGGATGAGGCGCTTGCAGGGCACGCGTGCGATCCTTCTCCGGACCAATGGGCAACGCGGCGCCCCGGTCCGGAGGGGCAACTGTCTCGTCGGGGCCGACTGGGAACCCGGAGGGGGGCTGGCGCATCCATACGAGGTTGAACAGCATGGTGTTGGGCTTCATCGGCACCGGCACGATCGCGGCGGCAATGGTCGACGGCCTCAGGGGGGGCGACATCCTTGTGTCGCCGCGCGGTACCGCCGTCCCGGCTGAACTCTCCGCCCGCCACGAGGGAGTGAGGGTGGCCGACGGCAACCAGTCCGTGGTGGATGGAAGCGACACGGTCGTTCTTTCGGTTAGGCCGCAAGTCGCCGAGGAGATCGTCCGCGACCTGCGGTTCCGTCGCGACCAACGGGTGGTCAGCCTTATCGCAGCCACGGGATCGACAGCCTGCGCAGGTGGATCGGACAGGACCTTGCGATCATCCAGGCGATCCTCTGGCCCTTCGTCGCCGCGCGAAACGGCGTGACGCCGATATATCCGCCCGACCCCGAAGTCGGCGCCCTTTTCGACCGGCTCGGTACCGCCGTTCCCTGCCGCACGAAGGAGGAGTTCGATCTTCTTGCGGTCGCCTCGGCTTTGAAGGGCAGCTATTTCGGCCTTCTCGAGGCAACCCAGGATTGGCTGCGGGATCGGGGACTGTCCGATGCCTCGTCGCGCACCTACCTGGCCGGCCTCTTCGCCAGCCTAGGAGATTGCATGGCTTGTCCGCCCGCGCGCGTTCGGCCTGAAATTAGAATGGATCTATGTCGTCAGCTTCAGGATCGCCAGATCCCTGCGATCTATGTCTGCAACGGGTCCAGGCCGTGTCAAAACGTCGAGCTTAGTTGTCGTTCGACGTTTTGAGGCCGACCGGCTGGCTAGACGTCAAGAAGGGGCGCACTGCGGCTGCGTTTTGCGATCATTGGGGAGACAGGACGATGCGGTCGGCTGGCGTGATGGGACGGAGCAATACGCCGTGGCTGCCTGGTCAGCCTGCCATTGCGGCGAGGAGCCTCTGGCTGCCCATGATGTTCAGGACCCGCGTGAGATTGTAGGCCAGGACCTGGAGCGCCATCTCGGCCGACACACGCGGTAGCGTCCGGGTCAGGAAATGGGTGGCGCCCATACGGGGCTTCAGCGTGCCGAACGGATGCTCGACCGTCTCGCGCCGCACCCGCATGGCCAGAGGATCGGCATCGAGCCGGCGCTGCACGCTCTCCAGAACGTGCTCGTGCTCCCAGCGCGTGACGCGCCGCTCCTTACCCGTCGTGCAGTCTGCCTTCATCGGGCAAGCCTGGCAGGCGTTCGTCCAGTAGCGGCTGAGCGTCATGCCGTTCTCGACCGTCGTGTATCGGTAGGGGAGCGTCTCGCCTGCCGGGCAGCGGTAGGCGTTCTCGTCGTGGCGGTACAGGAAGTCTTCCTTGCCGAAGCGTCCCGCCGCCTTGGCGCCGGACGTCATCGGTCGTGGCAGCGTGACGGCGATGCCGGCGCGCTCGCAGGCCAAGATCTCCTCGCCGGAGTAGTAACCGCGGTCGGCCACAGCCTCGAGCCGATCGACCTGGAGCGCCTGCTTGGCCTGCTGCGCCATGCCGCTGAGCGGCGCCCGGTCCGACCCGACATTGGTGACCTCGTGCGCCACGATCAGATGGTGTTCGGTGTCCACCGCCACCTGGACGTTGTAGCCCACCATGCCCGACCCGCGTCCGCTGGTTGCCATCGAGCGGGCGTCCGGATCGGTCAGGGAGACCTGACGATCGGGCGCCGCCGCCATCTGCGTCTCCAAGCCGGCGAGGCGCTCCATCTCCTGACCGAGGCGGGCGATCTTCTCGTTCAGCCGAGCGACCTTGGCGGCGAGTTCGGGTGTCGGCTCCTGGCGGTCGGCCGTGTCGAGCTGAGCCAGATAGCGTGAGACACTCTCCTCGATCTGCTCACGGCGCCGCTCGAGCTTGGCCTTGGTGAAGTTGCGGTCGCGGTTGTTGACCGCCTTGAACTTCGAGCCGTCAATCGCGACTCGCGTGCCGGTCAGCAGGCCCATCTCGCGGCATAGAGCCACGAAGCGAGCGCAGACGCGTCCGATGGCGGAGCCGTTCTGCCGACGGAACTCGGCAATGGTCTTGTGATCGGGCGACAGCCGCGCCGTCAGCCACATGACCTCGACGTTGCGGCCCGCCTCGCGCTCCAGCCGCCGGCTGGAAGGAATGCGGTTCAGGTAGCCGTAGACGTAGAGCTTCAGGAGAGCCGAGGGAGGATAGCCGGGCCGACCCGTCGCGGCCGCCTCGACACCCTCGAAGCCGAGCGAACCCAGATCCAGCGCATCGATGAACACGTCGATCACCCGGACCGGGTTGTCCTTCGCAATCCAGTCCTTGAGGCAGGGCGGAAACAGCGTCGCTTGATTGCGATCGACACCGACAACGAAGCGTCCCATGCCACCTTCCGGTCAACACTGACGAGAATAACACGCGTAGGGTTTTGACACAGCCAGGGTCGATAGCAGATGGGCCACCTTTCTGTGCCCACTCCCGTGATTTTTGACCAGCTTGTTCGGGAGGTTTGCCGACGATCCGCGTTTGGTCGCGTCGACGCAGGAAGCGGACGCATGTATGCACTGGAGACACTAGGCTCAGAGCCGTTCGAAGCCCGTCCGAGAGAGACTTGATTACGTGTGGGCGATTGATCTCCTCCAGCAGCGTTCATGCAATATCGAGGCTAACGGAATGGGCATACGCCTGCGTTGCCCATAGTGATTTACGTGCATCACAAACCCAAGTCGCAGGAAGAGCAGAGTTTGACCGTCGATCCTGAGCCGTCAGGCGCTGATCCGTGGCCGATCGATCCCAGTTTGCCTCTGGGCGAGGGCGTCTACCGCGCCTTGCAGGACGCACTGCAGAAAGGTCGGCTGGCGCCCGGCGACCGGTTGCGGGAGGAGGAGATCGCGCGTCGCCTGGCCGTCAGCCGCACGCCGGTGCGGGAGGCCTTCGCGCGGTTGCTGGCGCGTCGCTTCGTCGAGCCTGCGGGCGGGCGTGGCATCGTGGTGCGCACGCTCGACATCGGTGAGGTCACTGAGCTCTACATGATGCGCGAGATCCTGGAGGGCGCCGCGGCGCGTCTGGCGGCGCGCCATGCCTCCGAGTTCGAAGTCGATACGCTGCGCGAGATCGAGGCCGGCTTCGAGGCGGCTGGGGACGAGGCGTCCCGGGCCGAAAGCAACAGGCATCTCCACGACGCGATCGTGCGCGTCGCCCGCAATCGCTACCTCGACGCCAGCCTGGAAGAACTGAAGGACGCTTTGCCGCTTCTCGGGCGCACGACCTTCAGCGTGCCGGAGCGCCCGCAGGCCGCCGCCGCCGAGCACCGCGCCGTGGTGGACGCGATCGCCAGCCGCGATCTCGACGGAGCGGAGGCCGCAGCGCGCGCCCACATCCGCGGAGCGTTGCGGGCGCGCCTTAGCATGATGCGGATCGCCGAGCGCTCCTGAGCGCTCGGCGATCACCCGGTGTCGAACCGCTAGTTCGTGAGGCCGATCGAGCGGAGCGTATCGGCGACCTTGGTCTTCTCGCTGTCGAGGAAGGAGGCGAACTCGGCCTGCGGCTGATACATGTCGACCCAGCCTCGCGTGTCGATCTCCTTCTTCCACGCCTCCGAGCGCGCCATCGCGTCGACCGCTTGCTCGAGCGCCTGCCGATCGGCGGCCGGAACCTTCGATCCGACCATCAGCCCTCGCCAGTTCAGGAGACTCACGTCGAGGCCCGACTCGCGCAGAGTCGGCACGTCCGGAAACGACGGCAACCGCTCCTCGGACGAGACGGCGAGCGGGCGTAGCGCCCCGGACTCGATCTGCGGAGCGAATTCCGCCACGCCGTTGACCCCGACGGTGACGAAACCTCCGAGGATCGAGGCGAGCGACTCGCCGCCACCCGAATGCGCGACGTAGTTGATCCGCCGGGGATCGACGCCCGCGGCGTTGGCCACGAGGCCCACCAGCATGTGGTCGGTGCCTCCGGCCGATCCGCCACCCCAGGAAACCGCTCCGGGATCCGCCTTCAGCCTCTCGACGAGTTGCTGGACGGTCTGGATGGGGGACGCCGTCGGGACGGCGATCATTTCCCATTCGCCGGTGAGGCGGGCCAGCGGCGTCACCTCGTCCAGCGTTACCGCCGACTTGTTGGTGATGACGCCCCCCATCATGATCAGCCCACTGACAAGGACCGTGTCGGTGCTTGCGGCGGAGTTTGCCACGAACTGGGCCAGACCGATCGTGCCGCCGGCGCCCGGCACATTCTGCACCTGCACGTCCGAAACGACCTCGCCGGCTTCCATTGCGGCCTGCATGGCACGGGCCGTCTGATCCCATCCACCACCTGGGCTGGCCGGGGCAACGAGGGTCAGTGCCGACAGGTCCTCGGCGAATGCCGGGCCTCCCACAAGCGCCAGTGCGACCAACGAAGCGCGCGCGCTGCGGTGAAAACGGGTGAGCATGTTCATGAAGTTCCTCCCTGAAACCGCCGCCGAGACGGCCTTTCGGACGGTTCAAGACTCATCCGTCACGTTCAGTATGGCATTGCATGCTATTGTATGCAATAACGCGGCATGGTTGGATCCCGGGGAGGATGGAATGGTCGAGACTGTGGACGTGCTGGTCGTCGGATCGGGCAACGCCGCTCTCTGCGCGGCGCTGGCCGCACGCGAGACGGGCGCGAGGGTGCTGGTCGTGGAGAAGGCGGGGCGGGAACTGGCGGGGGGAAACTCCAAGTACACCGCAGGCGCCATGCGCTTCGTCTACGACGGTAACGAGGATCTCTTGCCGTTTCTGCGAGACCCGTCCGATCCGCGTCTGTCGCGCACCGACTTCGGTGCCTACACGGCCGAGAAGTTCGGCGAGGATCTCCTCGGCTTCAACGATGGGCGGCCCCTGTCGGAGGAGCAGCACGCGCTGATCGACGGCTCCTATGACGCCCTGCGCTGGCTGGCCACGCATGACGTCAAGTTCGAGCCGATCTATTCGCGGCAGAGCTTCGAGAAGGACGGACGCTTCGTTTTCTGGGGCGGTCTGACGCTCGCCGCCGCGCATGAAGGCGTCGGGCTCGTCGATGCCGAGATCGCGGCCTTCGAACGGCTAGGCGGCGAGATCCGATACGATTGCGGCGTGGTGGACCTCCTTGTCGAGGATGAGAGGGTCGTCGGCGCCGTGGTGGAAACCGGCGCCGGCGAGCGCGCGACGATCCGGGCCAGGGCCGTCGTGCTCGGCTCGGGTGGCTTCGAGGCGAACCGCGAGATGCGGATCCAGCATATGGGCCCGAACTTCGCCGATGCGAAGGTGAGAGGCACGCCCTTCAACACAGGGATCGGTCTGGAGCTCTCCTATCGCTTGGGCGCCCAGCCCCACGGCTTCTATGGCGGTTGCCACGCGACACCGATGGACCTTCACACGCCCGAATACGGCAATCTCGACCTGCCGCACGACGAGCGGAAGAACTACCGGAAGATCTGCTACTTCCTGGGCGTGATGCTGAACCGCGACGGACAGCGTTTCGTCGACGAAGGCCGGGATTTCCGCAACTACACCTATGCCCAGTTCGGCCGCGCGGTTCTGGAGCAGCCCGGCGGCGTGGCGTGGCAGATCTTCGATGCGAAGATCGAGCCGCTCCTTTATGCCGAGTACCGTTTCCACGACGCGCACTACGTCGAGGCGGCGACCCTTGACGACCTGATCGCCCAACTCGACGGCGTCAGGGATCCCGCAGCCTTCCGGCAGACGATCGAGGCGTTCAACGCCGCAGTGGACGACAGCCATCCGTTCGATCCCACGATCAAGGACGGGCGCGGCACGCAAGGCCTCGAACTTCCGAAGTCCAATTGGGCGCAGCGGATCGATCAGGGACCCTTCCGCGCCTATCCCGTCACCGGCGGCATCACCTTCACCTATGGCGGACTGAAGGTCGGTCCGAACGGCGGGGTCGTCGGCAAGGACGGACAGGAGATCCCCGGCCTCTTCGCCTGCGGAGAACTCGTCGGCGGCGTCTTCTTCAACGGATATCCGGGTGGCTCGGGACTGACCTCCGGCGCCGTGTTCGGGCGCCGCGCCGGTGCGGGCGCCGCAAGGTTGGCCAGCAGCGTCCCGGAGCAGCTCGAACTGGCATGATCGGAGCAGGCTGATCCACGAGACGTGCACTTGCAATGAATCGAGGGGCGATCTCGCCCTTCGAGGTCAGCGTGCTTCCCGTTTCATGGTCCATGCCATCTGGAAACGGTACCGGAATCCCTCATCGGCTGCGCAATCCCCGTCCGCCTTGAGGATCCTCCTCCGCACAGTTCGCTGGATCCCGCCCGTGGCCTGACCGCTGTGTCATTGCCCCTTCGATCAGCCGCGACCAATCCGGTGCCGGATTCGTACAGATTCTTCGAAGCCGCGGCCCGGGTGCTGTCGGCGCTGTCGGTCGACGACTTGCGTCAAGCACCCGGCGAACGATTTGCCCCAGGGCTTCGCGGCCCATGGAACCCATGCCGTGGACTTGTAGCGCCAATGGCTGCCACAAGTTGCCGCCGTTCAGGCGGGCGACGCGCGTTCCAGAACTTCGCGAAGCCCCTCGCACAGCGCGTCCACCGCCTTTGGGGGGTGGACTGCCAGCCGGAGATAGCGGTCGGACGACCCCAGCTTGTTGCCGCATTCGCGAACGAACAGGCCGTGATCCTGCAAGAGAGCGTCACGCACCCACTGCCCGGACACGCCATCCGGCAACTCGCAGAAAACGAAGTTCGCAGCGGATGGGAAGACGCGAAGCCCGTCGATCCGCATCAGTCGCCCGATCATGTTGTGACGGTCCCGCTTGACGCGCCCGAGGCTGGCGCGGAATGCCGGCGCGTGCGCCAGGACGCGGCGCAGGACGAAAGCCGCAAGGCCGTTGATGTTCCAGAAGGGGACCTGCGCACGAAGTTCCGCCGCCAGCCTCTCGTTAGCGACGGCATAACCCAACCGCACTCCATGCCATCCAAGCGCCTTGCCGAGGCTCTTGACGACAACAAGGTTTCGCGAGCGAAGCGCGAGGGCTGCGGCGCTCTCGACGTCGGAGAAGTCGATGAAGGACTCGTCGACGACTATGAGGTCGAGATCGGGCAAGGAGCGGACGAGCGTCTCGATCTCGGGAGCAGAGAGAACCGTTCCCGTTGGATTGTCGGGGTTGCAGACCACGAGCGTCCGGGCGCCCGTCATGATCACCTGGTCGATGATCTCGGCGACGTTGAGCGTGAAGCCGGCCTCACGTCGCCGTTCGAGGAAGCTGACGCTCAACCCGTTCTCCCGGGGAAGGTCCGTCCAGCGACCGAACGTTGGGATCGGCGTGACGAAGGGAGCAGCCGCGTTCCGGCAAAGTAGCGTGATGAGCTCCGTGGAGCCGTTCGCTGCTACGATGTTCGCGGACGGCATGCCCGTCCATTCGGCAAGATGCGCTTGGTGCGTCTCGGCGTAGTCCGGATAGTACTTGACCAAGTCCGGAAGGGCGTCGCGGATCTCGTCCAGAAGTTCGGGAGGCGGGAAATACGGGTTCACCGGAACACAGAAGTCGAGCAGATCCCGTGTCGGAGCCATCCCCGCTCGGACCTGGAAGAAAGAGGGGTTGTGCGAGGGAGTTCGGAATGCGTTCAGCATGGCCTCAACGTCCCATCCAACAACCGCCGCCAACCACGGCATAGTCGCCGACGATGGGGGCGTCCGTTCCGAACTCCGCCTCCACGGAGCGGCGTAGCCTCTCCCCTGCATCGCCTTCACCGCGCTCGGTGTAGAGCAGGCCCAGCACGGTCCCGCTGTGCGCGCAGTTGACGCCGAGCGCACCTTCCTTGTCCGCGATCCGCTCCAGTGGTGCGAAATGCGCCTTCGGCAGGATCTCCTGGCTGAGGCGGGCACTCTGCCGGGCGGCCTCACCGATCCCCTCAAGGTCCCCGAGACACAGGCTGCGGCCCAGCAGTTCCACGTAGGCCCGGACGATCGCCTCTTGGCGCGCGTACACTGCGCGTGCGCGGTCCCGGTCAAAGCCGACCGTGTCGACCTCCCCACCGCCGTCGATGACGATGACACGCAGGTGTGCGGGGGCGGTCCAGGCGCCAAGACGATGACCCGTCAAGTGGTTCACCCAGGCAATGCCCGCATAGTGGACGCAGTCGGAGGGTTCCACCGACGCGAGCAGCGTCCCCGTCTCGGCGGGCGTCAGCGAGATGCGCGAGCAGCGACAAAGGGCGGACAGGGCCGCCGTCAGGTCGGCCGTGCTCGACGCCATGCCCTTCCCCCTCGGGATCGCGCTGTCGATGCGGACTTCGTGCGTCAGCTCGACGCCGAAGCGCTCCGCCAATGCGTCGGCCAGCCGCCGGACTTTCTGGTGCTGGTCGGGCTCTGCTAGGGCAAGGCCACGCTCAGGGACAACCCGGGCCGTCGCGCAGGCGAACGTGTCGATCGGACAGTTGACGAGGAAGTCCTGCCCTCCGATAGCGCCCTGCACGAGCTCGCCGCACGTCCCCGGCGCACGCATCCGCACAGACGGCGAGGGGGCGGGGGCGATCGGGAAGCTCGACGGCCGGGAAGGGTGGGCGCAAGAAGTTCGCCCTAGGGCGCTGGAACGTGTCATCGAACGTTTGTCCTTGGAGTTGCGGAGGTTCGGGCAAGCGGGGCGCAGGGGAACTGCGGGCGGTGGCTCGGCTCCGGATCGTCGAGTGGGCCACTGAGGGCGGCTTCGAGGGCGAGGATCATCTGCCCCAGCGTCTCGCCATCGAGGTCACGCGCCGTGGATGGTGCATGGAACGGCGCCCTGCGCGCTGGGGCGGCTGCCGTGCGGTTCAGCGGGGCGGGGGAGCTGATCATCGCTCGAACGTCCACACCGGGCGTGACAGGTTGCGCTCGGGGACCAGAACCGTCCGCGTCGAGCATGGCATCACGAGCTGCGCCGGCGCGGGGTTGCGCGCCGAAACGAAGCCGACGGTCAGGAGCGCGAGGAGGCTGGAGGCTTTCAAGGTCGTATCCTTGTCCGAGATCGACGTCGTTCGCGTCGACGGATAAGGTCCTAACCAATCCTCGCTGACAGGCACGTGAGCCAACTGTCAGCGTGCTGTCAGCTTCGATCGGCTAGAGAAGCTAGCGTGCGTATCCTTCATCACTCGATCATACTGCTACGGGCCGGCTTCGTTCTTCTGGCGACGACGATGGCTGTCCAGGCGCAGGACGGAGGGCCGGGCGGGAACGGCCCCGGTGGCGGCGGGGGCGCGTCCGGTGAAGGGCGAGGCGGTGGCTTCGGCGGCGCCGGAAACGAGCTCGGTAGCGGCAACGGGTTGGCGGGGCAGGGTGGTCCGCAGGGCCGTAGTGGTGCGTCTTCCCCCGACCTCTCGCGTTACACTCGTGGCCCCGAGGGCGCGCTCGAAGCCGTGCGCGCCAAGCAGGCGTTGCCCATCGATCTCATCGTGGGCGCGGCGCGCCGCCTCACCGACGGCGAGGTCATAGACGCGAGGATGGTGGCGGCGGGCAACGCGTTGCAGTACGACCTCAAGGTTCTCGAGGCGACGGGCGACGTGCGCAGCTTCCTCTTCGACGCCCGGACCGGGCAACTCGTGAGGATCCGATAGCCATGCGCGTTCTCATAGCGGAGGACGACCAGCGAATCTCGAAGGCGTTGGGCATCAGTCTCTCTGCCGCGGGCTTCGTCCCGGAGTACGCGACCGACGGCGAGGACGCATGGTTTCGCGGTGACACCGAGGCGTTCGACGCGATCGTCCTCGATCTGGGCTTGCCGACCCTGGACGGTCTGACGATCCTGAAGCGTTGGCGCCGCGCCGCCCGGCTTGCGCCCGTGCTCATCCTGACCGCGCGGGGACAATGGAACGAGCGGGTGGAGGGGATCGAGGCCGGCGCCGACGACTACGTCGTGAAGCCCTTCCGAATGGAGGAGGTCGTGGCGCGCGTGCGGGCTCTCGTGAGACGCGCCGGCGGTTTCGCCTCGTCCCAGATAGAGGTCGGCGACATGCTGCTGGACACGCGCGCCATGCAGGTCTCGCGCGGCGGCGTGCCCATCATGCTGACCCCGCAGGAGTATCGGCTCTTCGCGTTCCTTGTCCACCAGCGCGGCCGGATCGTCTCCCAGTCTGAGATCACGGAACACCTTTACTCCCAGGATTTCGAACGCGAGTCGAACGCCGTCGAGGTGCTGGTGGGTCGCGTTCGCAGACGGCTCGGTGCGGGAGTGATCGTCACCCGTCGCGGGTTCGGCTACATGCTGGGCGAGGGAAGCGCTTGAGGATGCGTTCGCTACGGTTGCGCCTCGTGCTGGGCGCGGGCGTATGGATCGCGGTTGCGGTGGTGCTGGCCGGGGCGGCGATCGGCTACCTGTTCGTCGGAAGCGTCGAGCGGGGAGCGCGGGCCGACTTGTCCGCCACGATGGCCCGTCTCGTCGCCCTCGTAGATGCGGGCGCCGCAGGCGACTCGCCGGCATTGACCGGCGCCTTGCCCGACGCGCGCTATGACACGCCGCTCGCCGGCGTCTACTGGCAAGTGACAGACCTCGACAGAGGCGGAATCGCCCGGTCTCGCTCGCTCTGGGACCACGTGCTCACGATCGACGCCGTCCGAGGCGACAGGTTCGTCACCACCGAGGGTCCCGCGGACCAGTCCCTGTTGGCCGCGGCGCGCACGATTCGGTTTCCCTCGGACGAGGGCACCAGACGTTATCAGGTCGTCGTCGCACAGGATCGCTCGATCCTCGATGAGACCATCGAGCGGTTCGGGCGCGAACTGGCGGTCGCTTTGCTCATTCTCGGATTGATGCTCGTCCTTGCCGCCATCTTGCAGGTGCAGCTTGGGCTAAGCCCGCTCGGAAAGCTTCGCGCCGACGTCGAAATGGTCCGGAAGGGGACAACCACCTCCGTCAACTCCAAGTACCCGACGGAGGTGCTGCCCTTGGTCACCGAGGTGAACGAACTCCTGGCGGCGCAACGCAAGGCAATGGAGTTCGCGCGCTCGCGGGCCGCCGACCTAGCGCACGGATTGAAGACGCCGCTCGCCGTCCTGGGGACCTTGGAACAGGAGCTTCAGCGCCGGGGCGACATAGGCAACGCCGGACTCATCGCCGAACTCACGGCAGAGATGCATGACAGGATCGACTACCAGATGCGCTTGGTGGGCCTGAACCAAAGAGCACGCCTCCACAGCCTCAGCGCGTCGCCTGCCCGTGCTGTCGAGCGGACCGCGTCCGTCCTTCGGAAGACACGGATGGGCGAGCGACTGGGTTGGACGATCGACGTCGACCCTGAGATTCAGTTCGACATCGAGGAGAACGATCTCGTCGAACTTGTCGGCGTCGTCCTCGAGAACGCGGCCAAGTGGGCCGACGCGGCGATTCGTGTCAGGGTCGCCGGGAGCGGCGCGAAAGCCGAGTTGCGCATCGAGGACGACGGACCAGGCATCTCTCCGAGCGAATTGAACGGCATCGGAGTGCGCGGCCGTCGTCTCGATGAGACCATGCCCGGAACCGGGCTGGGGCTGGCGATCGCCGGCGAGATCGTCGCATTGAACGGCGGGACGCTCACCTTCGAAAGGTCGACGCTCGGAGGGCTCTGCGTGCGGATCGAGCTGCCGCTCGCGCCGTCGTCTCACCCTTCATCCTGAAAACCGCGACGGCTGGCCGGACCTGAGTGGTCGGCGCCGGCGCGATGGCGATCGCAGTACGCGATCTCCGAGAACGCAAGCGAAAAGTTTTCCGATCCCGGCCGAGCGATCACGGCTGTGACCGTCCTAACCCGAGAGCTGTGCCTCCTCGAACCAGTAGAGACGCATGGGGTTGGCGACGAGCAATCTTTCCCGCGCCTCCTCGCTCGGCGCGATCCGGGGAATCATGTCCACCAACCCACCGTCGTCGGGCATGTGCGTCGTCATGTTGGGATGCGGCCAGTCGGTGCCCCAAAGCACCCGGTCGGGGAACCGCTCCACGAGATGGCGGGCAAACGGCACGACGTCGTCGTAGGAAGGCGGTCCGCTGCGGGACAGACGCTCCGGGCAGGTGACCTTGGACCAGACGTTCGGGCGTTCCATCAGCTCGACGAAGTGGCTGAACTCGGGACCGTCGACAGGTTTCGACACGTCGGGACGACCCATGTGGTCAACCACGACCATGGTCGGCAGGCTCGTGAAGAAGTCCCAGCGCTCTTCAAGGTCGGCCGCCTCGAAGTAGACCACGACATGCCAGCCGAGCGGCGCGATGCGCTCGATGATGCGGTGGTACGTGCTGTCCGGCTTCGGATCGACGAGGCGGCGGACGAAGTTGAAGCGCACTCCGCGCACGCCCGCGGCATCCAGCATGGCCAGGGTCTCGTCGGAGACGTCCGGGCGTACCGTGGCGACACCGCGGGCGCGTCCGCCCGAAGCCGTCAAGGCGTCGACCAATGCCCGGTTGTCGGCACCGTGACAGGTCGCCTGGACTATGACGTTGCGCGAGAAACCCAAGTGGTCACGTAGGGCGAACAGCTCCTCCTTACCCGCGTCGCAAGGTGTGTACTTCCGCTCCGGTGCATATGGGAAACGGTTGCCCGGACCGAAAACGTGACAGTGGGCATCCACCGCGCCGGGCGGCGGGACGAAGCGGGGCTTCGAGGGTGCCGGATCGTAGCTCAACCAGTTCGCGTCCATCTTGAAGTCGCTCATAGGCCCCGTGCCCTCAGTTGCGCGTCGAGTCGCGGATAGACACGTCGCGCATTGCCCTCGAACACTCGGTGCTTGTCCTCCTCGGGGATGGGGAGGGCGTCGATGTAGCGCTTGGTGTCGTCGAAATGGTGCCCCGTCTCCGGATCGATGCCGCGCACGGCGCCGACCATCTCAGAGCCGAACAGGATGTTGCCGACGTCGATCACCTCGAACAGGAGGTCGATGCCCGGCTGGTGGTAGACGCAGGTGTCGAAGTAGACGTTGCGCATCACGTGTTCGGCGAGGGGGGGCCGCTTCAGCATGTCTGCGAGGCCCCGATAGCGTCCCCAATGGTAGGGAACCGCCCCTCCGCCATGCGGAATGACGAGGCGCAGCGTCGGGAAGTCCTTGAACAGGTCTCCTTCGATGAACTGCATGAATGCGATCGTGTCGGCTGCGAGGTAGTAGGCGCCGGTCGCGTGCATGGCCGGGTTGCACGAGCCCGAGACGTGGATCATGGCTGGCACGTCCAGCTCGACCATCTTTTCGAAGAACGGGTACCACGCCCGGTCCGTGAGCGGCGGTGCGTCGAAGCGGCCGCCGCTCGGGTCTGGGTTGAGGTTGCAGCCGACGAAGCCGAGCTCATTCACGCAGCGCTCCAACTCGTCAATGGAATGCGCGATCGACACGCCCGGAGACTGGGGAAGCTGACAGACGCCGATGAAGGTCTCGGGATAGAGGTCGACCACGCGCTTGATGAGGTCGTTGCAGCGCCGCGTCCAGGCTTGGCTCACCGCTTCGCTGCCGACGTGGGGCGCCATGGCCGAGGCTCGTGGCGAGAAGATCGTCATGTCGGCGCCACGCTCGCGCAGGAGCCGAAGCTGGTTGGTCTCGATCGAATCGCGGATTTCGTCGTCCGAGATCTCCGGATAGTCCGGATCGACATCTCCGGCCGCCCTGAAGGCCGCCTCCTGTCGGTTGCGCCATTCGGTGTGTGACGCCGGAGCGGTCGTGTAGTGGCCGTGGCAATCGATGATCATGGAAGTTCGTCCTGCGGCTGCGGGGCGGTCCGAACGTGACGGGCAGCTCCTCCGGCGAAGACCGCGGGCTAGCGTCCGTTTCGTCCACCTGCCTCTTGTAAGGTTACCCTCACGTTCCGCGAGCATCGAAAGCGGTTGCCCGCCATTCAAATTCCGGATGTGTCGGGCTGCGCGGCCGCCGTGAGCGCGTCGATCAGGGCGCTCTGGATCGCGGTCGGGCGCCAGTCCGCGCGGAGCGCGATCCCGATCCGGCGCCGCGAGCCAGGAACTGGGCCGGCGACGGCGGCGAGGAGCCCAGCATCCCGCTCGACCCGGAACTGGTCGGAGGAGAGAAGGGCGAGCCATTCTCCCCGAAGCATCAGCCCGCGGGCCGTGAGCACGGAGCCGCATTCGATGCGTCGTGCCGGACGCCGCGCCGCGAACATCGTTTCCCAGACCGCGCGCATCGGCGCGCCGGACGCTCCGACGATCCAAGGGAAGGACGCGAGTGCCTCGAGGGTCGGCACTTCGTCGCCTGCGAGCGGGTGATCGGCACGGCCGACCACGAAGAGGTCGTCGTCCAGGAGCGGGCGCTGCACGACGTCTGAGCTCGGTGCCGGATCGCGGAGCGCGCCGACCAGGATGTCGATCTCGCCGCCGCGCAACGCCATCAGCAGTTCGGTGTAGGAACCCTCGACGATCGTCACCTCAGCCTGTTCGTAAGCTGACATGAGGAGCGCCAGGGCTTCCGGCAGGAGCCGCGCCCGGGGAAGGGGAAGCGTACCTACAACGACGCGCCCGGTTCCCGCCCGAACCAGTGCGGCCAGTTCGTCGAGCCCCGCCTGCAGCTCGGCGACCATCAGGCGGATCGAGCGGACGAAGCGAACGGCGGCAGCGGTCGCCCGGACGGTGCGTCCTACCCGCACGAGAAGGTTCTGCCCCAGGATCAGCTCCAGCTCCTTGACGGCCCGGTGCACGGATGGCTGGGCCAGCCGCAATTCGCGCGCGGCCATGACGTAACTGCCGGAGCGCTCGACGCTCGACAGCGCCCGTAATTGCCCCATCGTCACGCGCCGCTCGATGTATGCGATCTGCGGAAGCCTTGCCGCCCGTCGGATCCGGCGCCCGCCTGCCACAAGGTGGTCGAGCGCCCGCGCCGCGCGAGCGATGAAGGTCGCTCCGGCGGGGGTCGGCACGGTTCCGCCGGGAAGACGGTCGAACAGACGCTGGTCTAGGAGGATCTCCAGCTTAGTGAGTGCCTGGGTGAGCGCGGGTTGGGAAAGGTTCACCGCGCCCGACGCCGCGCTTACGCTGCCCTCCCGCGCTACCGCGAGCACGGCGTCGATATGGCGAAGATTGAGGTCGAAGGGCCCGAGCATGATCCATCTATAGCGAAGGCTTATGGCACGCACGCTCTTTCGTCTGGTGCATTCGAGTTGGCTGGGGCACCTCTGGGCGAAAGGATCCCGCGCCGTTCCGAAACGGATGGGACGCACGCTTCCCCGGCAGGGAGAACTCGGCTGCGCCCGGAAACTTGCCGGGTGCCGCGCTGGGCGGAGATCCGACGGTTCAGGGAGGCAAGGCTATGTGCAAGATCTTCGGGATGACCCGGCGTGGGATGATTCGGCTGATGGGCGGAGCGGCGCTCGGCGCTCTCGCCCCGCTGCTTCAACCGGATGCCGCGATTGCGCAGGACGCCTATCCCAATGCGCCGGTAACGATCGTGCTGCCCTTCGGGCCGGGCGGCATCGCGGACATTACCGCGCGCATCGTCGCCGAGGGGCTGACCCGCAAGCTCGGCCAGCAGTTCTTGGTCCAGAACCAGCCCGGCGCCGGTGGCTCCACCGCGGCGCGCATCGTCCTGTCGGCGCCTGCCGACGGCTACACGCTGGCCTTCTTCACGAACGGCACCTCCATCTCGGTTCCGCTTTTCGCGCAACTGCCCTTCGACCCGGTCCAGGAGTTCGTCCCCGTCTCAAGTCTCGCCTACTTCGACTTCGTCTTCGCGACCCGGAAGGGCGGTCTCTACGACTCCATGGAAGCGTTGCTGGCAGCCTCACGTGCGGAACCGGGCGTCCTGAACGTCGGCACGGTGAACGTCGGCTCCAGCCAGAACCTCGCGGCCGAGCTGTTCCGCACGACGTCGGGCATCGAGTTCACCGTGGTGCCCTACCGCGCGACGCCGGATCTCCTGGTCGGCCTCCTGGGGGAGGAGGTGGATCTCATCATCGACAGCGAGGCGGCCCTGAAGTCGGCGCTCGACGACGGACAGGCGCTGGCGGTGGCCTCATCGGGCCCCAAGCGCTCGACCGTCTTGCCAGACGTTCCTACTGCCGCCGAAGCCGGGGTCGCCGGCTTCGACGTCACTTCATGGAACGCCATCTTCGCGCCGGCCGGAACGCCGGAACCCGTGGTCACCCAGCTCAACACCGCCGTGAACGAGATCCTGGCGGATCCGGCGACCATCCAGCGCTTCCGTGAACTGGGCGTCGAGGCGCGAGGATCCACGCCGCAGGCCATTGGAGAGCGGATGCAGGCGGACATCGTCAAATGGGGGGCGGTGATCGAGAAGGCCGGGATCCCCAAGATGTAGGACGACAACGGGCGGCATGTCCGCCGTCGTCGCAACCCCGGAAACGACCGGAAGGAAGACGCCATGAAAACGAAGATCGTTCTGGTGTCGTCCATGGCGATGCGGCAGATCCTCGGTGAACTTGCGGAGCGCTACGAGGCGGAAACGGGCTGCCTCGTCGATCTCAGGCCCATGGGGGGCGTGGACGCCGCGAACCGCGTTCGGGAAGGCGATGCGGCCGACGCGGTCGTGCTCGCCCGCGATGCCATGGCCGACCTGGAACGGGCCGGTCACGTCCGCGCCGGAAGCACGGTGAGCCTCGCGCGCTCCGGCATGGCCGTGGCGGTGCCCACCGGCGCCCCGCATCCTGACCTTTCCGACGAGGCGGGATTTCGGACGAGCGTCTTCGGCACCAGCCGCATCGCCTATTCGACGGGGCCGAGCGGCAACCACTTCCTCCGTCTGTGCGAGCGTTGGGGTCTGCTGCCGGACGGGGCCGAACGCCTCGTGAAGGCGCCACCCGGCGTACCCGTCGGGGATCTCCTCGCAAGGGGCGAGGCCGCGCTCGGCGTCCAGCAACTCAGCGAACTGCTCAATGTGCCCGGTATCGAGATCGTCGGCCCTCTGCCGCCCGAGATCCAGTCGATCACGGTTTTCTCGGCAGGCGTCGCCGCCAGCTCGCGGAGACCGGAGGAGGCGGGCCGTCTGATCGCCTTCTTGGCAGACGGAGAAGCCGCGCAGGTCAAGCGCCGGCATGGCATGGAGGCGGCTTGAGCTGATCGCTCGTCCAACCGTGGACGCATAGCCTAAGGTGCCGGCGGCAACTCCGCTTCGCGAGCCTAGCCGGCAGCGAAGTGGCCGACCACGAAGCGACGCAGTTGCACGGCCGCAGGCGAGAGGGGCTTGCCACGTCGGGATACGATGCTGATCTGGCGGCGGACCTCCGGCTCGGCCAGCCGGATCAGCCGCAGGTCGTCGCCGACCTTAGACGGGAACGACATCTGCGGGATGACCGCCGCCGCAAGCCCCTCGCGCGCCAACGCGATCGCGGTTTGCAGGTGCTGGACCTCGAACTGCCATTCGAGACCCTCCACCTTACCGTCAAGGGCGTCGTCGATGATGGCCCTGTTCCCGGTCCGGCGGCTGACCCGGATCAGGGGAAGCTTCGAGAGCTCGCTCCAGCGCACCTCGTCGCGGTTCGCCAGCGGGTGCGACGGTCCGCAAACGAGGACGAACGGATCGTCCAGCAGAACCTCCGTGTCGAAGTCCCAGCGGTCCGTGAAGGTCATCGTCAGCCCGAACTCGATGACGCCCTGCTGGAGCAGTTCGACGATCTCGGATGCCGAGAGATCGAAGATCTGCACGTGGACACGGGGTTGCTGGCGGTTGAACGCGCGCAGGATCGACGGCAGCCGACCGCTGGCGATCGTGGGCAGGCAGCCGATGGAAAGGGTCTGCCGGCGCTCGTCGCCCTCCTTCTTCAACTCCTCAAGCGACGACGACAGCCCTTCGACGGCAGCCTGGACCTTTGGGAGGAGCGTCAGCCCGGCCTCCGTGAGCGAGACGCGCCGTGTCGTTCGCGACAGCAGTTTCACGCCCAGGTCGTCCTCGACCTTGCGAACGCGATGGCTGAGCGCCGTCTGGGACAGGTTGAGGTGGAGCGCGGCGGCGCGGAAGCTGCCGTGTTCCGCGATGGCAAGGAACGCCCTCAAGCCCTGAAAGTCGATGTTCACAGGAAGTCCGCCCTTTGGATTGATGCACCGAATCGCTCAATCCGCCGAAGGAAATCATTTGTTACAGCAGTTGTCGACTTCCATAGTCCCTGCGTCATCAACGGAGGGGAGGCTTCGTCTTGGCGTTTCCAGCACATGCTCTCGTACGCAAGCCACGCAACCTCGTCGGAGGCCTGCTGCTGGTCGGCCTCGCCGCGGGCGCGCTACGCCTGTCCGCCCAACTCGACCAAGGAACGCTGGGGGCGATCGGACCGGGAATGTTTCCCCGGTGGCTCGCGTTCTGCCTCGGCCTATGCGGCCTTGCGGTCGCCGCCTCGGCGCTGAAGGAGGGCGACCCGTCCGGGGCCGACGGGCTGGAGGCGATAGGCGTGCGGGGCCCGGCATTGGTGCTGCTGGCGATCGCCTCGTTCGCCCTCACGCTGCGTCCCTTCGAACTCGGGCCGTTCTCGACCCCGGGCGGCGGCCTGCTCGTCGCGGGCCCCCTGACCGTCTTCCTCGGTGGCCTTGCGACGCCGGAGGCCCGTCCGCGTGAGTTGCTCGCGATCGGAGCGGGCCTGACGGCGTTCTCCATCGTGCTTTTCGCCGACCTCCTGAACCTCCCCATCCCGGTCTACCCGCAAGCACTGGCCGACGCCCTCTTCGCAGGCTGGTCGCACAAGACGGTCCTACGCGTCCTGGCGGCGCTGCTCGCCCTTATCGCCGCGGTGCTGGTCGTCCTCGGCGAGCGGGCGCCGACGGAGGCCGACCGTGGTTGATCTCGTCTCCAACCTCGCGACCGGCTTCTCGGTCGCGCTCACGCCGCTGAACCTTTGCCTGGCCTTCCTCGGCTGCCTGATCGGAACGCTGATCGGCGTCCTTCCTGGCATCGGCCCTATAGCGACCATCGCCATGCTGCTCCCGATCACCTTCGGCATCGAGCCGACGGGCGCCCTGATCATGCTGGCAGGCATCTACTACGGCGCGCAGTACGGCGGCTCCACGACGGCGATCCTCATCAACATCCCGGGCGAGGCCACCTCGGTCGTCACCGCCCTCGACGGCTACCAGATGGCCCGCCAAGGCCGTGCCGGCGTGGCGCTCGGCATCGCGGCGATCGGGTCCTTCATCGCCGGGACGGTGGCGACCTTCCTGATCGCGGGCCTGAGCGCGCCGCTGACGGGCGTCGCCCTCGTCTTCGGGCCGAGCGAGTACTTCGCCCTCATGATCCTCGGCCTCATCTTCGCGGTCGTCCTCGCCCGCGGCTCGGTCGTGAAGGCGGTCGCGATGATCCTTCTCGGGATCCTCCTGTCTACCGTCGGCACCGACATCGAGACGGGCGAGCAGCGCCTGACCTTGGACTTCGAGTTCCTCATCGACGGCCTCGACTTCGCCGTCCTCGCCATGGGCCTGTTCGGCATCGCCGAGGTCCTGCGCAACCTCGACCACAACGAGACGCGGGACCTCGTGCAGACGAAGGTCGGACGCCTCCTGCCGAGCATGCAGGAGTTCAGGACCTCCATCGGCCCGATCCTTCGCGGCACGGGTCTCGGCTCGATCCTCGGGATCCTCCCCGGAAGCGGCGCCGTGCTCGGTCCCTTCGCGTCCTACGCGCTCGAGAAGAAGATCGCGGCCGAGCCGGCGAGGTTCGGCCGGGGCGCCATCGAGGCAGTCGCGGGGCCGGAGGCGGCGAACAACGCGGGCGCCCAGACCTCGTTCATTCCGCTCCTCACCCTCGGCATCCCCTCGAACGCCGTCATGGCGCTGATGATCGGGGCCATGGCCGTGCACGGCATCGTGCCCGGTCCGCAGGTCATGACGAGCAACCCGATGCTGTTCTGGGGCATGATCGCCTCGATGTGGATCGGCAACCTGATGCTGCTCGTCATCAACCTGCCACTCATTGGCATCTGGGTGCGCCTGCTGAAGGTGCCCTACAGGGTCCTGTTCCCGGCGATCCTCCTGTTTTGCTCGATCGGCATCTACTCGGTGAACTCGTCGACCATGGACGTTCTCCTGATCGGCGTGCTGGGTCTTGCGGGCTACGTCCTCATCAAGCTCGACTTCGATCCCGCGCCGCTCGTCCTCGGCTTCGTCCTCGGCGACCTCATCGAGGAGAACCTCCGCCGCGCGCTGCTCCTTTCGCGCGGGTCGGTGGCGAGCCTTGTGGAAAGCCCGATCAGCGCGATCCTCCTGCTCGTCGCCGCCCTGATCCTCGCGCTCGCCGTCCTGCCGAACATCCGCCAGCGCCGCGACGAGGTCTTCGTCGACGACTGAACGCGAGCGTGCCAGCCAGCACGGGACGCCGCAGGCTGCCCGGAAGCGACACCACAAGACATCACCGACAGGGAGGAAACGACATGGTCCATGAAGCGAGAAGGGCGGGCGTCGAAGTAAGCCGCCGCACGGTACTGGGCGGGGCGGCCGCAATTGCCGCCGGCTTCTTCGCCAAGCCGTTCGCGGCGCTCGCGCAGGAGTATCCCACGCGCAACGTCACCCTCATCGTGCCGTTCACGCCCGGCGGCTCGACGGACATCCTGGCCCGCCTCCTCGGCCAGGAGCTGGAGAAGACGCTCGGACAGCCGATCGTCGTGGAGTCCCGTCCGGGCGGTGGCGGCTCCGTCGGCGTCGGTTTCGTCGCCCGCGCCAACCCGGACGGCTACACGCTCGTCATGGGGCACATCGGCTCGCTGGCCGTCGCCCCGAGCCTCTACCCGAAGCTGCCCTACGACCCGGTCAAGAGCCTCTCGCCCATCAGCGGGATCGCGAAGGTCCACAACATGCTGGTCGTCAACCCGTCCGTCCCGGCGCAGAACCTTTCCGAACTCGTAGCCTACGCCAAGGCCAATCCCGGCAAGCTGAACTACGCCTCTGGCGGCAAGGGCAGCGCCGCCCACATCGCCATGGTCGCGCTCTGCGACGCGGCGGGCATCCAGATGACCCACGTCCCCTACAAGGGCACGGCCCCCGCCGTGACGGACCTTCTGGGTGGACGGGTGCAACTGACCTTCACGGGCGCGCCGAACCTCATCCAGCACGTCAAGGCAGGCACGCTCCGCCCCATCGCGGTCTCGGGCGCCACGCGCCTGGCGGCCGCGCCCGACGTCCCGACCGTGGCCGAGGCCGGCTACCCCGGGTTCGAGGCCTCCCAGTGGTACGGCATCCTAGCCCCCGCCGAGACGCCCGCGCCGATCGTCGAGCGCCTCAACACCGAAATCGTCAAGGTCATGGCGTCGCCCGCGATCGCCGAACGGCTCGCGGCGGAGGGGGCAGACGTCTGGACGGACACGCCCGACGACTTCCGTGGCTTCATCGGTCAGGAGATCGTCCGCTGGGGCGACCTGATCAAGAAGGCCAGGATCCAGCCCGAGTAGCGCGATCTCGGCCGGGACACTTCAACGGTTCCCGGCCGCACTCTCCAACAGGCCGACGAACTCCCGCTGGGCGTTCGTCGGCATCCAGCTCGCGCGCAGCGTCAGTCCGATGCGGCGAGAGGTGTGGGAGAGATCGACCGCCAGCGGCGTCAGGAGCCCGCGGCTGATCTCGGCCTCCACCTGGAGCCTGGAAATGCACCCGACATGGTCGCTGATCTCCAGAAGCTCGCGCATGAGGATCATGGAGCCGGATTCGACGATGCTGGCGGGTGGGGCAATGCCCCGGAACAGGGCGTCGAAGTGGGCCCGGATCGGTGTGCCGGGCTGCGCCACCACGCAAGGGTATGCGGCCACGTCGGCCACCTCGACCCTGTTCCGGTCGGCAAGCGGATGGTGGCGTCGCGTCACCAGCGCGAGCGTGTCGGAGAACAGGTGGCGCTGCTCGACGTCGGCGATCGGGAGGGGGTCGCGCAGCGCGCCGACGAGGAAATCGATCTCGCCCCGGCGCAGACCCGCCAGGAGATCGTCGTACGGTCCCTCGACGACGTGGACGGGCAGGTTGGGCCGCATCTCCCGAAAGCGGGCAATGGCCTTCGGCAGGAGGTAGGAGCGGGAAAGCGGCATGCCCCCGATCACGATCCGTCCGGCCTCGCCGGACTGCGCGTCGGCAAGATCCGCCTCGGCCTGGTCGAGCTCGACGAAGGCGAGGCGGGCGG
This sequence comes from Aureimonas sp. ME7, assembly GCF_903970965.1. Taxonomy (GTDB): domain Bacteria; phylum Pseudomonadota; class Alphaproteobacteria; order Rhizobiales; family Rhizobiaceae; genus Aureimonas. The sequence continues at coordinate 676,919 of NZ_CAJCKW010000001.1, forward strand.
CCTGCGCAAGGGCCTGTGCCGTCCGTGTCGCGACCATGCCGTAGGAGGTCCGCTCCAGGAGTGGCCGGGCCGCCTCGTGCTCGAGCTGGGAGACGGCTCGATGGACCGTCGGCTGGGCGAGGCCGAGACGCCGCGCGGCGAGGGTGAAGTTCTCCGCTTCTCGCACCGCGATCAGTGCCTGGAGCTGCGCGGTCGTCGCCGTGATCAGGAGCCTCGGCGACAACGCGGACAGGACCGGGTCGAGATGCTCGAAGGCACGCCTCACCCGAAGGGCGAGGATGTCGCCGAGCGGCGTCGCGAACAGGCCTTGCGGCGTGCGCCCGAAGAGAGGGGCGCCAGCGGTCCGTTCGAGTTTGGCGATCGCCTGCGTGACGGCAGGCTGCGTGACATGGCAGCTCTCGGCTGCCCGGGTGACCGAGTGGGTGTCGACGACCGCCAGGAAGACGCGCAGGTGACGAAGGCTGTGCCCCGCTATCAGGGTCGGCTCCCCCGCCTCTCCGCCGGTCACCGGACCAAGCGCTCGATCACGCGGTCGGCCCGTTCGGCAAGCTCGTCGGAGCCCGGGGCCACCTTCAGCGTCGCCACCTCGTCCTGCCACTCGGCCGCCGCTTTCGTCATCCGGTCGGGTAGCCCGAGGTCGCGCAGCGTGGCGGCGACCTCCCGCATCTCCGCGGCACGGCGGGTCCCGTGGACCATCATGCGCTCGAAATTGTAGGCGGAGCGCGCCCGCCAGTCGAAACCGGGGTCGGAGGCCTGGAGCGAGGCAAGGACGGCGTCCTCCACGCCCGCTCGCCGGGCCGCAAGAACGCATTCGGCGGTAAGGGCCTCGAAGCCCTTGATCATCACGGAGCGAAGCATCTTCGTCGCCGAGGCCGCGCCGACCTCCGTTCCCGCCACATTGCCCTTCATGCCGAGACCCGAGAGGGCGCGAGCCGCCGCCTCGGCCCCCGCGCCCGACAGGAGGAGCGGCACCTTGTGGCGGGCCGGATGCACCGGGGACATCACCGCAACGTCGACGTAGGTTCCGCCCGCCCGCTCGATCAGCGCGGCGTTGCCCTGCTTTGTGGAGGGCGCGCATGAGTTGCAGTCGAGGAAGAGCGTGCCCGGCTCGATGTGGCGGGCAGCCTCCTCGGCGGCGTCCCGGGCGCGGTCGGCGGTCACAAGGCTGAACACGACGGACCGCCCGCGGGTCGCGGCGTCGGGGGCTGCCGCGCATTCTACGGCCAGGTCCTCGCAAGGACCTGTGATGCTGCTCCGCAGGGCGGGATCGAGCACCTTCTCGTCGAAGGCGGCGACCGAGATGCCGGCGGGCACGTCCGCCGCCGAGCGCCAGCCCGAGACGAAGGCGCGTGCCGCCTCGCCGAAGCCAATGAAGCCGATGTCAGGCACGTTCGTGATCGTGTCCATGCGTTCCTCCGTCGGGCTGTCGCGCCGTTCCATGACGGCAAAAACTGGCAGAGGTCGATTGGCCTGAACAGGCGTTATAGCTTTAACTTATGGGTGGCCCATCAATCCCAATTAGCGTTGCGGCGCGATCGGCGCGACACCTCCCGGCAACGCAGGAGGAGGGATTCATGACCGATCGGAAAACGGCGCTCGTCGTCAGCGCCCACGCGGCGGACTTCGTGTGGCGATGCGGCGGGGCCATCGCGCTCCATGCCGACAAGGGTTACGAGGTCACCGTCGTCTGCCTGTCCTTCGGTGAGCGGGGCGAGTCCGCCAAGCTCTGGAAGCAGCCGGACATGACGCTCGACCGCGTCAAGGCGGCGCGCCGGGCGGAATCGGAGAAGGCCGCGAAGGCGCTGGGCGTCCACGACCTCGTCTGCTTCGACCTCGGCGACTACCCGCTCCGCCTCAATGACGGGGACAAGGATCGCTTGGTCGACGTGATCCGCGACGTGCAGCCGTCCTTCATGCTGTGCCACTCCCAGTACGACCCCTACAACACCGACCACAGTTATGCGACGCAGGTCGCCCTCGAGTGCCGGATGATCGCGCAGGCCTGGGGCCACAAGCCCGGACAGAAGGTGCTCGGCGCCCCGCAGCTCTATCTCTTCGAGCCGCACCAGACCGAGCAGATGGGCTGGAAGCCGGACACGTTCCTCGACATCACCCCCGTCTGGGACAAGAAGCGGGCCGCCATCGAGTGCATGGAGGGGCAGGAGCACCTCTGGGAGTTCTACACCCGTGTCGCCCAGAACCGGGCCAACCACTTCCAGCGCAACTCCGGCGGCCAGTCCGGCGGGCGGGCGTCGAAGTACGCGGAAGGCTTCCAGTCGGTCTTCCCGCGCACCGTCGACGAGCTCTGAGGGCCAGGGCCGCGGGAGGCGGCCGCAAGGGAGGAACGACAGCATGGACGAGCAAAGCTTCGACATCGCGCACCTCGCGCACGTGGAACTCTACACGGACCGCTTCGAGGAGAGCCTCGACTTCTTCGTCAACGTCTACGGGCTGACGCTGTCGGGGCAGGACGGGGAGTCGGCATACCTTCGAGCCTGGGACGACTACGAGTTCCACTCGCTGAAGCTCACCCGGCACCACACGACGGGCATCGGGCACATCGCCTACCGCGCGTCGTCACAGGCTGCGCTCGAGCGCCGTGTGGCGGCGATCGAGGCCAGCGGCTTCGACGTGATCGGATGGGTCGACGGCGATCCCGGGCACGGCCGCGCCTTCCGCTTCAAGGACCCGTTCGACCACGTGTTCGAGATCTACTGGGACACGGTTCGCTACGCGGCTCCCGATCACGAGCGTCCGAAGCTGAAGAACGTCGCGCAGCGCTACCACGCGCGCGGCGCCCATCCCCGGCGGATCGACCATCTCAACCTCCTCGCCGAGGACGTGACGGAGTTCCGCCGCTTCATGGAAACGTGCCTCGGCTCGCGCGTCACCGAGATGATCCGGCTCGACAACGGGCGGCTCGGCGGCGCCTGGTTCACGATCAACAACAAGACCTACGACCTTGCCTGCACCGAGGAGCGGGGCGGCGGCCACGGGCGGCTTCACCACGTCACCTACGCCACCGACACACGCGAGGACATCCTCCGGGCGGCCGACATCTTCCTCGAGAACGGCATCCACATCGAGACCGGGCCGCACAAGCACGCGATCCAGGGGACCTTCTTCCTCTACGTCTGGGAGCCTGCGGGAAACCGCGTCGAGCTCGCCAACTCCGGTGCCCGGCTGATCCTCGCCCCCGACTGGGAGCCTGTCGTCTGGACCGAGACGGAACGGAAGAAGGGGCAGGCCTGGGGCCTCAAGACCATCGAGACCTTCCACACCCACGGCACCCCGCCGACCAAGAAAGGACACTGAGATGGGCATCGTCGTCCAGAACGTCATCCGCGCCGAGCAGGCCGTGATCGACGGCCTCGCGAAGGCGGGCGTCGCCACCGTGCACGAGGCGCAGGGGCGTCGCGGCATGCTGGCGAGCCACATGCGGCCGATCTACACCGGCGCGCAGGTCGCGGGGTCGGCCGTCACCATCTCTGCCCCTCCGGGCGACAACTGGATGCTGCATGTCGCGATCGAGCAGGTGAAGCCGGGCGACATCCTCGTGCTCGCCCCGACGAGCCCTTGCGACAACGGCTACTTCGGCGACCTCCTCGCCACGTCCGCCGTGGCGCGCGGTTGCCGCGGCCTCGTCATCGACGCCGGGGTCCGCGACGTGCGCGACCTGACCGCCATGGGCTTCCCCGTCTGGTCGAAGGCGGTGTCGGCGCAGGGGACGGTGAAGGCGACGGTCGGCTCGGTGAACGTGCCGGTCGTCTGCGCGGGCGCGGCGATCGAGGCGGGGGACGTCATCGTCGCGGACGACGACGGCGTCTGCGTCGTCAAGCGCGCCGAGGCATCCGAGGTGCTCGCGGCCGCCGAGAAGCGGCTCGCCGCCGAGAAGGCCAAGCGCACCCGGCTCGCCGCCGGCGAACTCGGTCTCGACATCTACGGCATGCGGCCGGAACTGGAGGCCAAGGGCCTGCGCTACGTCTGACGCGGACGGGGTGGAACACGCCTTTCCCGATACGGCTCGGCAGTCCAATTCTGGACTGGCGTCCAGATCATGTGGCGCCACGCGCGGAGCTACCGGACAGCAGCGATCGAAGCTGCTTTCGACGTGGCCGGCGAGCTCGACATCCGAGGTGTCGCGGTCGCCGGATCCGCTTCGAGCACCGCTGTGGCACGCGTCTGGACCTGTCGGCGGCCAGTCGATGTCGCGCCCGGCGCTTCCATAGCAAGAACTTATCACGCGCACGTGATTTTGGAATGGGATGACGCGCTGAGCCGCCTAGGGTGCCACCCGGGACCAGGGAGGAAAAACGCCCGGGGAGGGTGGTCTCCCAAGGCGGCGGACGACGGAGAACTCTTCCGATGTCCGCCCGGACGCAACCATGGCTCCCGGGAGGAAACGACATGCAGGCCACCGACGCGATCGAGATCCGGTCGTTCATCGACGAACGCAAGATGTCCCGCCAGCAGTGGTTGCTGGCCATCCTCTGCTTCGCGATCGTTCTCTGCGACGGCATGGACGTCGCGGTGATGGGCTTCCTCGCCCCCGCGATCATCGAGGGCTGGGGGATCTCGCGGCCCGAATTCGGCTTCGTCATGGGTGCGGCGCCGATCGGCCTCGCGGTCGGCGCAATCGTGGCGGGCTCCTCGTCCGACTGGTTCGGGCGCCGCAAGGTTCTTCTCGCCTCGGTCCTTGCCTTCGGCGTCCTGACTTTCCTGACCTCCTACGCCCAGACCACGACCCAGATGGCGCTCCTACGCTTCCTGACGGGGCTCGGCCTCGGCGCCGCGATGCCGAACACGACGACGCTCCTGTCGGAATACGTGCCGCAGCGCTCGCGCTCGTTCCTGCTCGCCACGATGTTCACGGGCTTCAACTTCGGCTCGGCCATCATCGGCTTCGTCGCCGCCTACATGCTCCCGCGCTACGGCTGGCAATCGGTGCTCCACTTCGGCGCCGTCATCCCGCTCGCGCTCTGCGCCGTCCTGTTCTTCCTCCTGCCGGAATCGGCGCGCTTCATGGTTGTGCGCGGCCACTCCGTCGACCGCATACGCAGGGTCCTGTCCCGCGTCAGCGGCGCCGACCTTTCGGGCGTGCGCGCCTTCACCCTCCACGAGGAGCCGGTTGCGGCCAAGCAGCCCGTAGCCGTCCTGTTCTCGCCCGCCTTCCGGGTCCGCACGTTCTCGCTCTGGGTCTGCTACTTCATGGGACTCCTGGTCATCTACCTGTCTACGAGCTGGCTTCCGACCATGATGAAGGACGCCAACATGTCGATCGACAGGGCGGCCAACGTCACTGCGATGTTCCAGCTCGGCGGCACTGTCGGCGCCATCGTGGTGGGCTTGGCCATGGACCGCTTCGGCGCTGCCCGCTCCATCGCCACCGCCTACCTCCTGGGTGGGATCTCCCTCATCCTGCTTGGCGTCGGCGGCATCGAGTCCCTCTGGCTTGCGGCGGTCGTCGCGGTCGTCGGCTTCTGCATGAGCGGCGGACAGACGGGCCTCAACGCCTTCGCGCCTGGCTGCTACCCGACCTTCGCCCGCGCGACCGGCGTGAGCTGGATGCTCGGCGTCGGCCGCCTCGGCAGCATCCTCGGATCCTCGATCGGCGGCGTGCTCCTCAGCTTCGGCTGGGACTTCCGGACGATCTTCTGCGTGCTCGCCGTCCCCGCCGTGATCAGCGCGGTCGCCATCTTGGTCGGCAACATGCAGCGCGCGAGAGACGGATCGGTGACGGAACTACATCGCGTCTAGTCGCCGCTGACCTCGACGTTGGTCTGCATGGGGTCTCGTTTTCGAAGGGGCCCCTTCTTGTGTCGGCGGTCGGCGGCCCGGTCGACTCCGGGGCAGGGCGGGCTGCTCCGCCACGCCGGCTATTCAAGTGTCCATGGGAGACGAAATACAAGGACCCCGCCGCCTCCAAGGTAAGTCGAGCGGGATGGCAATGCGTCCCGCCGCGACGTCCCGTTCGATGAATCCGCTCGATCGCCAGGCTCAAATCGTCAGGCGTAGCGTTGTAGGCTGCTACGTCAGCCCTCGTGCAGACGGGGCGCCGCTCCGCCGCAGTCGCGACTGCTTCGATGCCTTCGGTGAGGATCGATTCCGGTTCCCGCCCGTCTACGAAGACGTGGATCAACCGCTTTTGGTCTGCGCTTCCAGAACCAGCCTCCCAGACGCTGCGGGAACCGCATCGACCAATCGTCGACCAACACCTGCCGGAGCGTTTCGGCGCTACCCTGCGGTCGACCTCGAACAGCATGGTACGACCGGGATTTCGGCACATCCCAGGTCGATGGCAGGCGCGCAGGTCCCCAACGTCCGCCTGCCCGATGACCATCAACACCAACGAGCGATGTCCGGCTGGGGAGTTGCCACGGCAGGCAGTGGTTAAGCGGACTTGGAAAACCTGCCAGCGCATTTGCTATGCAGACACATGAGGCGGCTCCTCGTCCATCTCGCGACACGATCAGACGGCAGACGATGGTATGCGCATACTCGTTGTTGACGATGACGCGGACATCCGCGAGCTCCTTGGGCGCTATCTCGAGGGGCAAGGTTTCGACGTCATGCTGGCTTCCGGTGCACGCGAATGCGAGCGGGCCGCAGCGGGCGGGGGCATCGATCTCGTGGTGCTCGACGTGATGATGCCCGACGGGTCTGGTCTCGACGTATGCCGCCGGTTGCGCAACGAGAGGCCATCCCTGCCAGTGATCCTGCTGACGGCCCTGAAGGAGGACGTCGACCGGATCATCGGCCTGGAACTCGGGGCCGACGACTATCTCGGCAAGCCCTTCAACCCCCGCGAACTGGTCGCTCGGATCAGAGCGGTGCTGCGCCGGCAGGGCAGGCAGGACGTACAGGACGCGCCTGTCGTCGAGGCGTCGCCCGTCGATCGGGAGCCTACCGAAACATCGTATCGTTTCGAAGGCTACGTCGCCGACCCCGTTTCGCGCTCGGTTCACGATCCGGAGGGGCGGGAGGTGCCGCTCACGGGAAGCGAGTTCGACCTCCTGTGCATCTTCCTCGACCGACCCGGACGCCTCCTGTCGCGCGATGCCTTGGCGGAGCATCTCTACGGTCGAGCGCCCAACGATCCCCTGGATCGCACGGTGGACGTCGCGATGAGTCGCTTGCGTCGCAAGTTCGGCGACAACGGCGTCTTCAAGCTGTTCAAGACCGTGCGCAATGGTGGCTACCAGCTTACCGCGCGCGTCGTCCGGGACACCCGCACCCCATGATGTCGCTGCGCACCCGCCTGATCGGCCTTCTCGTCGTCGCGATCGTCGCAGTTGTGGTTCTGGCTGCCGGAGCGACCCTCCTTGTCATGGACGGACCCGACGACGGCGCGCGGGCCAGAAGCGCCGCCGAGCATGTCCGAGCCGTCAACTGGCTCGTCGACGGTTCGGTCCAGCGTGCACGGGCGGCCGGCCTCATCGTCGCGGCGCGGCCCTCGGCTGCCGCGATCGACGCCGACTACACCCAAGAATTGATCGACGCCCTCCGAGCAGCGGGAAGCACGCTGACCTTACTTGTTGAGGCGTCGGGCGGGCGGACACGGCAGGTCGCCTTCCCGGTGACGGAAACCGAATGGGCCCGCCTGAGCCTGCCGAGCGCGCCGCCCTCGCCGCTGTTGCCCCTCCTGAGCTACGGCCTGCTCGTGATACTCGGAGCGACGGCGATCGCCGTCCCGATCGCCGCGCGCATCCTGCGTCCCGTGAGGTTGATGGAGCGGATCATCGCCAGCGTGCGCGCCGACGGCACGCTGGCGCCCATCGACGATCGTGGGACGCCAGAGGAGCGTTCCATCGCCCGCTCGTTCAACGCCCTATCTGCACGCGTATCCGCCGCCTATGAAGGGCGGATACGCGTCATTGCGGCAGCCGGGCACGACCTGCGCACGCCGATGACGCGGCTTCGGCTGCGTGCCGAGTTCCTTCCCGAAAGCGACCGGATAGCTTGGCTGCGCGACCTTGCCGAACTCGACGCTATCGCAGACAGCGCCATCCGCCTCGTACGTGAGGAGACGGACCCCTCCGCCTTCGAGCGGGTGGCGTTGCGCGAGATGATCGAGACGATCGTCGGCGAGCTGGAAGACATCGGCCTTCCAGCCGTGACCGTCGACCCGATCGATTTCTTCGTCGAGGCGCAACCGCTCGCCCTCAAGCGGGCGTTGCGCAATGTCGTGGAGAACGCCGCCCGGCACGGCGGCGGTGCACGGGTTGCGGTGGAGGCGGAAGAGGGCATGGTTGCGATCGTGGTCGAGGACGACGGTCCCGGAATCCCCGCCCGTCTCATGGACCGCGTCTTCGAGCCCTTCTTCAGCGTCGACCAGGCACGGCAGAAGAAGACGGGCGGCGCTGGACTCGGGCTTGCGATCGCCAAGGAGATCGTTGAACGGCAGGGCGGGCGGATAGCACTGTCCAACCGGACTGCCGGCGGCCTGCGCCAGGAGGTTCGGCTACCAGCCTCCACCGCGTGAGGACCTACCAGCCGACGACGTTGCCGGCCGTACCGACGATGCGTCGGGCCATGGACAGGCCGCCGCGTGTAGCGATCGAAACGAAGCCCGCCTGCGAAGGGGCGCTGTCGTCGTCTTCGATCTCGGACGGGCCGTTGACGATCGGCGCCGTGACCTCCATCACGGGATCGGCCATCCGTTGCACAGGTGCGGGAGGCACCGCAGCCCGCGGCTTGTTGAACGCAAGCAAGGGATCGCGGGACTCGCAGCCGGGCTGGCATCGGTCGAAGAGCATGACGTCGCTGAGACCATTGCTTTTCCCTTTGGACGCGAGCCGCTCGGGTGGGAGGACGGGAACTGGCGCTTCGCGTTGCCGCCAGACGGGAAAGCGACCGGCCTTCACGTCGGCATCCGTCCGATCCAATGCGAAGGACCGCGAGGAAGGTGGTTCGGTGGTTGCGATGGGGCGACTCAAAGCCTCCTGGGTGCCGGACGGGCCGGAAGGGCCAACTTCGGCGATCACTCGCTGCGAGGGGAGGAACTCCGGGCCGAAGCGTACGGCGACCTGAATCCCTGCCATGACTGTGCTGGAGACGATGGCCTGGACGAGAAGGCGGCGAAGGAAACTGCGCATGACGGTCATGGCTCATTCTGCCTTGGACGCAACGTCGAGAAGGCCCCGCTCGTCACGTGCCGCGCATGTGTCGATGGTTTGCTCCGGCGCAGGCATCCGGAGCAACGTGTCGGCCTGGACTGACGAGGAAGCGGATTGATCCGCCGACCATCTCAGTTCTGGTGTGTAGTAGAGCGCAAGCGCGATCCCGGTGCAGGCGACGAAGCGGAAGGCGACTTCGCGCTTCGACGTCGGCGTGCAGGTTTTGGTCTGGTCCATGTCCCATGGGTCCCCGTTGATCGGGGCAAGGGGTAGGCGCTGCCTGCGGCCGAAGGGCGTCACCGACGTGACGAAACGTTACGTTTGGTATCCGATGCGTCCTGGCCACATGTCGTCCGCCGCCGATGAGCCGTCGTGCTGCCTTTGACCGTGAGTTCACGAAAGCCGCGCGTTCCGCCGTGCCAGCGGCAGACGCGATCGTGGGCTGCTGCCATGTCGGTTCAACGTTATCAGACAGGTGCTGGTGCGAGTCGATGGCGGCCTGCGGCGTTGGGCACTCGTCTTGCGTCTGGTGTGACAAGACGGCTTCGACCCGCTCGTCTCTATGCGCTCGGCAGAAAACCGTCGTAGACAATTTCGCTCATCACATCGGAAGCGCTTCGTCGCCAACTGCAGTCTGACGGAAAGACCTGCAAAGGGCAGGTCCGCAACGCGTCGATGACAGTGACTGTGAACCCGGTGTCAGCGACGATGGCGGGAAGGACACGCCGCCGATGCTCCCTGCATCGATGCAGTGACAATAAGGGCGCTGTCCTTGATCTCCTGACGGTCGACAGCCGACCCAGTTGGAACGACGGCCGAGAGCGAAAAGCGGCACGACGTCGCGACGATCCCCCAGGGAGCCAGCAATAGCTCAGCCCAACTGCTTCAGTTGCGAGCCAAGCCAAGGACTCGCCGCAAGACACCCGCCAAGGGGGCACAATTGCAGGCATGTTTACGACCGCGGGACTTCCGTCATCCTTCACGGCAGGCTGGGATCGGCACTCTGGGCACGCAGGCGCCGGGGGCGGATCCGACTAAGTCGATCACGTTGGAATCGGGGTCATTCATATCGCTGTCCTATGACAACTAAGGGGCGAACTGGTACTGTTCGTTGGATTGACTGACTGGCTGTAGGCCGGTGATCGCGAGTTCGTTCTGATGGCGAAGACTCCGAAGGGGAAGACGGCTGGATCCTATCGCACCGTGGGCCAGACCTACGACGGCGTTCGTGTCGTCGCACCGAAGACGAAGTCGAAGACCTTCACGGAGGCGGAAGTCCGCCGTGCCATCCGAAAGGCGTTGAACGAAGTCGGCTCCAGTCCTCGGCCGAAGCCGCTGGGACAGACCGACGCCGTGCGCGTGGAGCCGACCGATGACGGTCGCTACAAAGTGAAGCGCAAGAACGCCAAGCGCGCCAGCGCCATCGTCGACACGCAGAAGGAAGGGATCGAAAGGGCCCGGGAACTGGAGCCGGGACAGGCGCCTATCGTCAAGCGGGTCCGTCGCTCGCCCGGGCAGAAGAAGGGCACATGGCGAAAGACGTGAAGCGCGCAGTCCGGCGCCAGCGACGGGAGAAGCCAGTGGGTCTGAACGACCTCGACGTCTTCATCAACTGTCCCTTCGACGACACGTACAAGCCGATCTTCAACGCCATCGTCTACACGGTCGTGCGGTCCGGTTACCGTGCACGCTGCGCGCTTGAGACCGACGACGCGGCGGAGAATCGTCTCTTCAAGATCATCAAGATCGTTCGGGAGTGCCGCTTCGCGGTCCACGACATCTCGCGCACGGCAGCCGATGGCAACCCTCCGTTGCCTCGCTTCAACATGCCCCTCGAACTGGGTCTGTGGCTCGGGGCACGGCACCTCGGTGGCGCCGAACAGCAGGAGAAGCGCTGCATCGTCTTCGACGTTGAACAGTATCGCTTCCAAAGGTTCATTTCAGACATAGCGGGACAAGACATCCATGCGCATGGGTCGCGTATCGCGACCCTGATCTCCGAGCTGTCCGCTTGGTTGCGCCACCTTCCCGGTGGCGAACACCCGGGCGGCGGGGAAGCGATCATGCGCGAGTACGAGCAGTTCGAGGCTCTTCTGCCCGGCATGTGCGACGACATGAACATGACCGTCGGCGAGCTGAAATTTACCGACTTCAACCAGATCGTCTCCGAATACGTCATCTCCCTGAAACAGCCTCCAGAGCCGATCGCGGGCGATCCAGCCGCTGCACATGCTTGACGCCCTCATCGCGGCGGGGAGCGATTGCAGAATGGCAACGCACAGTACGACATCGCTCTCGGGAAGCAATCGACTACTGTTCCTGGACGACTACCGACCGCCGCGTCGACTTCCGAACGCCGTCCCCTACTGGATAACGTCAGCTCGCTCGGATCCGAACCAAGCTTGAACTGAAGAAGGCACGGGGCGACCGTCCCCACGCTCGGTCCTTCGGTCATCGAGTGTCAAACGACCTGCGAACCGGGGTCGGCCACGTTTCCGTTAACGACTAGGGCGCTTCGATGAGACGGGGTTCACGGTAGGGTTGACGGCGCTCGGGTCGACGAAGCCTCCGCGACATGAAGAGGACAAGGAGATCGCCTACGTTTCGCCGGGTCCGAAATTCGGAAGGTCGTCTCGATGCAAACCTCACACCCTGTCTTCGGTGACCTCGTCACCGCCAACAGGCTCGTCCGTGGCGGCCGCTGGGTGTTCCGCGGGACGATCGTGACGCTCGACGACGTTTTCGCGGACCTCGATGCGGGAATGAGCGTGGAAGAGGTCTGGGAGAAACATGGAGCCCTTGAGTGGGCCGATTTGGAAGCGGTCGCAGCACACGCGCCCCGGCGCCATGTCTCCGCAACCGCTGTTAAGGTGGAGGGTCGACGTCGGTCGGCGTCAGGCCGGACATGACATGGACGAAGCCGCTCCTCATGGCCTTGGCGTAGGCGAGGTCGTACCCGACGCCGTCGCTGAACTCGGCCTCGCGCCCCGAATGGCAGGCGATCCCCTTCTGCCGCGGGCAGGGTCGCGCGCCGGCGGGTCTATCCGGACGAAGCCCAGCACGTGCTCACGGCACTAGTCGGTGGAGTGCGACAAGAGGTTCTGGAACTCGGATCCGCCAGCTGGTGGTTCGCCGATGGGAAGCCGATGGCAGTGCCGCGGAGCCGAGGCTTCCTCGAGCGACTCCGGTCCTCGCAGCTCTTCCAGCGCGATTCCTGCATCTTGTAGATATCCTCCGGCTTAAAGCGGTGGCGGGCAGCCGTACACATGGTCTCGCCGACCGCGAAGAGCCCGACCGCCATGACCACGACGTCGATGCCGTCGAGGAGTTCGGGGATGCGAGCGCGCCTCCGGCGAGGCGACCGCAAGAACCTCGCGCTCGACAACTTCGGCGGACGACGGGAATTGACTGCCAGAGGGCAGGGTGAACAGACGGCTTGAAGGCTGGCAGACGTCCCTGGCGTCGGCCGCCGACAGGCGCACGAGGTTCTCGACGAGACGTCAACCTGTGGGGGGTGCGGAGTCCGCTCGGCGTGCGTTGGGTCCAGCCGAAACTGCGTGGGGCAGATCCGATGCTGCACGGAGAGACTCGAGATCCAGGTGGATCCGCTTGGGTGCGCTTGCCAGCTGGATGGCCGCGTCGCGTCGCGTCGCTACTTCCTGCGACCGGCCGGTCGCCGCCACGTGGTTCCGGCGCATGGCCTCGTGGACGTGTTGCCGGATCGGGTCGAACGTCTCGCTTGTCAGCGCGGACGCGATCGCGCATCCGAGGTGCATGGCAACGGGTGCGGGGAACGCATTGGCGATCTGCCGGAAGATGTCCTTCTTCTCGCCGTGCCACGGCCAGTCGACGGGGAAGGCCTGGAGCCGCGCCAGCATCGCATTCGTGGCCTCGACGGGACCCTCATGGTCGGCCGCGGGCGGGTCGTCGCCGATCCTCGTTTGTACGAACCCCATCTGGCCCCAGACGAGCGCGGACTTGCGCTGCCCGAAGTCGATGCCCTGCTTCTTGTCGCTGCCTCCCGTGATCGTCGGAGTCGCCCGGTCCATGCCCACCATGAACTCCTCGGTCGGCGTCCATCCCGCGGCAGTGAACTGGGTCAAGAGGGCGTCGGTCGCAGTCCGGGGCGTCACCTCGTGATTGAAGATCGGCGTCGGCCAGGAGAAGCGCGCCATCGCCTTCGGCTCCTTGAACGCCACGAGGACAGCCCGCCGGCGCTTCTGGGCGACACCGAAATGGGAGGCGTCGACCTTCCCCCATTCAGCGGTGTATCCAAGCTCCTCCAGACGGGCGAGGATGCGGAAGCGGTGCATGTCGTTGTCCGGTTCGAAGACGCCCATGACGTTCTCGAGCATGACGGCCCGGGGGCGGAGGCGCTCCACGAGGCGCAGGGCCTCAGGGAACAGGTCGCGGTCGTCGTCCGCGCCCTTCCGCTCGCCGGATTGGGAATATGGCTGGCAGGGTACGCCACCCGCGAGCAGGTCAACCGGACCGAGGTCGCCCGGGTCGTAGCCGACAAGGTCCGCCTCGACGACGTGGTCCGGCCCAAAGGCGGCGCGCAAGGTTGCGCAGGCGTGGGGGTTGCGCTCGACGAGGGCAACATGCCGGAAACCTGCCTTCGACAGACCTGCCGCTTGGCCGCCGCCTCCAGCGCAGATCTCGACCGCAGTCAGGCCGTGGCGGAACGCGGACGAGAGCGACCGCATGGTCGGGGCCGGGGTTGGGATCGGCGACGCTGGGACGGAGGCGCGAGTCGCCTCGGGGACGGGCGCCTCGGCGGACGGCGACATTGCGGCGGCGACCCTGGCGAGGCGCCGTGCGGTTTCGTAAATGCCCCGGGCGTCGGCGGCGGCTAGGTCGGCGACCGCGCGCGCAAGGGCATCCGGCTGGAGCGGCTCCCCGCCTACCGGCCGGAGGGCGAGCGCCTTCACGACCGGTGCGATCGCGCGGGCGCGCACCGCGACTTCGGCCAGCAGCGCCTCGTCCGTCGGATCGAGGTCTGCGGCGAGCCTGGCGATGCGGTCGACTTCCTCCACGAATGCAGCGGACAGGACGCGCATGCTGCGGCGCAGCGACGCCCTCGCCGACGGCGGTGCCGACGTCTGGGTGCCCCCGCGGACGATGGACTTGGCTTCCGCCACCGACAGGGCGCGACCGGACGCGATGGCAGCAAGGGCGCGCTCCCGCCCGGCCTCCGGGGCGCAAGCGACGGTCACGGCGACGCTCGGGCTGACGTTCCGCTTGGTCAGCCAGTCCTTCCGTGATCCGAGGACCAGAAAAGTCTTCCGGTACCCGAGCGCGGTCCTCGGCTCGATCCCGCACTGGGACTTCACCCAGGCGGAGAAGGTGCCGTCGCAAAGGGCGGCCGCCTCCTCGAGTGCTTCGCCGGCCGCGAACACGTCGGCCAGTCCCCGCTTGCCCATCGAACGCAGGCCTCCCCGGATCTGCCGCAGGCGGTCGGCCTTGATGCGGTCAGCGGACGGCACGCGTTCGGTGCTGGGCTTGGTCATGGGGCGAATCCCGTCGTGGCTCTCGTCGCCATCCTGCGTCGCGGGACGTCAAGGTTCCGGGAACCGGATCGTTAGGATTGCAGCGATCGTCGTGTCGTAAAGCCTCGGCACCCGCCAGCTCTCCGAACGATGCTCGCGCCTCACCGACAGGTCGCCACAAACGCGTGCAGTCGCCTCGCGTCCAGATTGCGCCCGCGAATCCGATGCGGTCTAGTCGGGGCCTTCCCTTGCGCAAGGCGATTCGATGTCCGAAGCCGAGACTGCCTCAATCTACCAAAGCAGCCTGCCGATCGAGGAGAAGCTGGAGCGGGCGCGCACCGAGCTCCTCGACCTCTCCGCCCGCAACCGACTTCTGAACGTCCCACGCATGTCGAAGGCGGCGAAGACAATCGATGTTGTCGACGAGCGGTCCGCCGAGGTCTACCGACTGCTGGCCAAGGACGCGAAGGCGTTCACCTTCGTGGCGGGCCGGCCCGACCGCGGCGCGTCCGGCGAGGGGAGCGAAACGGAGGAGGAGGATTTTGCCGCCGTCGACCTCGCCCTGCCGGAGGACGTCGACGACGCGCTCGACGAGCAGGGCCGCGCCAAGCGCCACCTCGACACCAAGCTCCAGACGCGGATGACGCCCAAGGGCCTCCAGAAGCGGCTCCTCGACCTCTACCACGACGCCCGGACGCTGGAGGAGGAGCAGGGCGTGAACGTCCTCTTCCTTGCGCTCGGCATGCTCCGCTGGGTCGACCCGAACAACAAGGAGAACGTTCGGCACGCCCCGCTCGTCCTCGTGCCCGTGCGCCTCGAGCGCGGCGCGGCCGGCGAACGCTTCCGCCTGCGGGTGCGGCCCGAGGATCAGACGTCGAACCTGTCGCTCGAGGCGTACCTTGACCGCGTCCACAAGCTCCGCCTTCCGTCCTTCGAGGGCGGCGACGAGTTCGATCCCGACGCCTACTTCCGCGAGGTCGCCGAGGCCGTCTCCACGAAGGACGACTGGTCGGTCCTGCCCGACGACATCGTCCTTGGCTTCTTCTCGTTCTCCAAGTTCCTCATGTACCGGGACCTCGACCCCGAGAACTGGCCCGTCGACGGGCGCATCACCGACCAGTCCACGATCCGGTCGCTCCTGTCAGACGGATTCGACACGGGCGAGCCTTTGCTGTCGGAGGACGAGCGGATCGACCGCCATATCGACCCGGCCGACATGCTCCACATCGTCGACAGCGACGGGTCGCAGACGCTCGCCGTCCACGACGTCCGTCGCGGACGCGACCTCGTCATCCAGGGGCCGCCCGGGACGGGCAAGTCGCAGACCATCGCCAACGTCATCGCATCGGCCGTCGCGGACGGGAAGACCGTCCTCTTCGTCGCCGAGAAGATGGCGGCGCTAGAGGTCGTGAAGCGCCGCCTCGACAACGCCGGGGTCGGCGACGCCTGCCTCGAGCTCCACAGCAACAAGGCCAACAAGCGGGGCCTCCTCGAGGAGCTGCGCCGGACGTGGGAGCTCGGCTCCCCGCGCGGCGAGTTCCCGTCGAGCCTCGCGGGCAAGCTGCGCGAGGCGCGCAACGTCCTGAACCTCCACGCCGAACGCATGCACGTGCCGCACTCCGCGTCCGGCCTGACGCCCTACCAGGTGTTCGGCGCGTTGACCAAGCTCAGACAGGAAGGGCAGCGCCCGGTCGACCTGACGCTCGATGGCGCGACGCGCTGGTCGCCCGACGACCTGTCGGCGCGGCGGCGGCTCCTCGTCGAGTTGACCCAGCGCGTCGACGAGATCGGGCTGCCCGTCCGTCACCCCTGGCACGGCGTCGGGCTTGACCTCGTCCTGCCGACGACCCTCGAACGGCTGCTCCCTCGCATCGAGGCGCTCCAGTCGGCCGTCGCCGGGCTGGAGGCCGAGTACGCGGAACTGGCGGGAACGCTTAAGCTGGAGCCGAAGCCCGACACGTTCGCTGGGGCCGCCACCTTGCGCGAGCGCGCGGACATCCTGGCCCGTGCGCCCGAACTGTCGCCCGAGGCGCTCGGGGCCGCAGCCTGGGACGACCGGCGCGTGGCGATCGCCGACCTCGTGACGGCGGGTGCGGACTTCCGGCGGCAGGGTGAATCTCTGGGCGACGCCGTCCACCCTTCGGCGCTCGGCATCTCCATTGAAGGACTGGAGGCCCAGCTCGCCTGGCTGCCGCGCGACTTCCCCGCGGCGGCGTTCGACCGGGCCGCAGAGCTCGCGGACCTGCTTCCGCGCCTGCGTGCCGAGGCCGACCGGCTGGCCTCGGAACTCGGCGTCCCGGGCCCGGTCGACACGCTCGCCGCCGTCTCTCGCCTCGTCACGACGGGCGAGCGCGTCGCGGCCGCGCCCGACGCAAGCCCCGAGGCCTTCGCAGCCACCGTCTGGGACCAGGGCGTCGAGCAAGCGGGCGACCTCGCGGAGGCTGTCGAGACGCTCGAGCGCTCGCGCGCGGCCATGGGCGACCGCGTCCTCGACGTCGCGTGGACGACCGAGGTGTCGGCCGCTCGCCAGGCGCTGGCGACGAACACTGGGTTCCTAAAGTCTTTCAACGGCGACTACCGCAAGGCGAAGGCGCTGGTGCGCTCGATCCTGCGCAACCCGGACATGCCGACGCAGGAAGTCGTCGACCTTCTCGACACGCTGATGAAGGGGCAGGCCGCTGCCAAGCGGGTGCGCGACGACGACGCCTTCGGACGCTCGGCCTTTGGCGCTGACTGGCGCGGCGACCGCTCGGCGTCCGCGCCGCTCCTCGCCCTCGTCGCATGGATGCGCACGTTGCGCGGCCTCGGCGCCGAGCCGCGCCTGATCGCCGGGCGGCTCGCCGAACGGCAGGTCGTCGGCGAGCACGCCGCGCTGGTCCTTCGCCACGTCGACGCCGCCAAGCCGCTGCTCGAGGCGCTCTGGACGGATCTCGGCACGACGGCCGGCCCCGCGTTCGAGAACGCCGTGTCCGTCGACCGCGCGCCGCTCGACCTCGTCGAGGCCCGGGTCCGCAATCTCGCCTGGGCCGACGGCCTCTGCCGCGAGATCATGCGCACCGTCCCCGACGCTGTGTCCGAACGGCTCGGTCTCGTCGCACGGGGTGCGGCGTGGCAGGCGGCCGCACGGTCGCTCGACGAGCGCGTAGACCTCGGTGGGGAGGCGTTCGGTCCCGCATGGCGCGGCAAGGATTCGGACTGGGACGCGCTGGCGGCGGCCGTGAAATGGATCGGGACGCACGGCGACCTCCGGCATCTCGCCGCGCGCCTCCCCAACCGAGCCGCGGTCGCCGAGCGGGCCGGCCGGGCCGTCGCCGCATCCGATTCGGCGCAGGGCACGCTGGCGGAGGTCGCCTCCTTCCTCATGGCCGACGCCCGGAGCCTGTTTGGCGTCGACGGCTACGGCGACGTCGCGCTCGCGCGTTGCCGCGAACGGATGGAAACCTGGCTCGCCAACACCGAGCAGCTCTCGAAGTGGGTCTCCTACCGCGACCGGGCGGACCGCGCGCGAACGGACGGCATGTCCGTGTTCGTCGACCACCTCGAGGACGGTCGCCTGTCGACGCCGGAGACGCTTCCCTCGTTTGAGATCGCCTACCACGAGGCGATCCTCGACGAGCTGATCCGGGCCAACCCCGAACTCGGCCGCTTCGACGGCAACCTCCACGGCCGGCAGGTGCGCGAGTTCGCCAACCTCGACCGCGAGCGCATCAAGGCGGCGAGCCTCGAGGTCGTGCGCGCCCACCATCGCCGCATCCCGCCGCGCGACGGTGGTGTCGGCCCGGTCGGTATCCTGCGCGGCGAGATGGCGAAGCGCAGCCGCCACATGCCGATCCGCCAGCTCATGCAAAGGGCGGGGCCCGCCGTCCAGGCGCTGAAGCCCGTCATGATGATGAGCCCTCTCTCGGTCGCCCAGTTCCTGACGCCGGGCAAGCTCGCGTTCGACCTCCTCGTCATGGACGAAGCCTCGCAGATCCAACCCGTCGACGCGCTGGGCGCCATCGCCCGTGCCCAGCAGGTCGTCGTGGTCGGCGACGAGCGCCAGCTCCCGCCGACCAAGTTCTTCTCGAAGATGACCGGCGGCGGCGACGAGGACGACGACGAGGACGGCGCGCGCGTCGGGGACATCGAGAGCATCCTCGGCCTGTTCACCGCCCGCGGCCTGCCCCAGCGCATGCTCCGCTGGCACTACCGCAGCCGCCACCAGTCGCTGATCGCGGTTTCTAACACGCAGTTCTATCAGAACAAGCTCTTCATCGTGCCGAGCCCCTACACGGCCGAGGCCGGGATGGGGCTGCGCTTCCACCACGTGCCCGACGGTGTCTTCGACTCCGGCGGCACGTCCGTGAACGCGGTCGAGGCGAGGGTCGTCGCCGAGGCTGTTATCCGGCATGCCAAGACGAACCCCGAGCAGTCGCTCGGCGTCGCGACCTTCTCGGTGTCCCAGCGGCGCGCGATCCAGGACGAGGTGGAGCTTCTCCGCCGCCTGAACCCCGACACCGAGGAGTTCTTCCACGCCCATTCGTCGGAGCCGTTTTTCGTCAAGAACCTCGAGAACGTGCAGGGCGACGAGCGCGACGTGATCATGATCTCGGTCGGCTACGCCAAGAACGCGCAAGGGTACATGGCCATGCGGTTCGGGCCCCTCGGGGCGCAGGGCGGCGAGCGGCGCCTGAACGTCCTCATCTCCCGCGCCAAGCGGCGCTGCGAGGTCTACGCCTCGATCACCGACGAGGACATCGACCTCGAGCGTGGCAAGGGCGCGGGCATCCTCGCCTTCAAGCTGTTCCTCCACTATGCCCGGACGGGTCGGCTCTCGATCGCGCAGGCGACCGGCCGCGACATGGACAGTGTCTTCGAGGAGCAGGTTGCGACCGCGCTCGAGGCGAAGGGCTATCAGGTCCATCCGCAGGTCGGCATCGCCGGGTTCTTCATCGACCTCGCCGTGTCCGACCCCGAGCGGCCGGGACGCTACCTCATCGGCATCGAGTGCGACGGGGCGTCGTACCACTCGTCGCGGTCGGCCCGGGACCGCGACCGCCTGCGGCAGGCGGTGCTCGAGGACCACGGCTGGATCATCCACCGCATCTGGAGCACCGACTGGTTCCAACGGCCGGAGGAGCAGCTCGAGCGGACGGTCGCCGCGATCGAGGCGGCGAAGGCGGAACTGGACGAGCGGATGGAGCGCGGCCTTGCCGCCCACCGCGCGGTGCCGATCGAGATCGTCACCGTCGACCGCGGCGAGGTGACCGAGGTCGGGCTCGGCGACGCCGTCCCCGAGGACCGCACGGCCGCGACGGCCTATGTCGAGGCGACGCTGACCCGTCCGGGACCGTACGAGCTGCACGAAACACCCGTCGGGCGCATGGCCGACCTCGTGACGCAGGTCGTGCAGGTCGAGTCCCCGGTCCACGTCGACGAGGTCGTTGCTCGCGTCCGCGAGGCGTTCGGGCTTCAACGCGCGGGCGCGCGGATCCAAGCCGCCGTCGAGCAGGGCGTCGAGCGTGCCGTCGCCCATCGCGGGATCGTGCGGGACGGGGACTTCCTGTCGCTCGCCGACGTGAGCGTAACGGTCCGTGACCGCCGCAACGCCTCGTCCGGCGGCCTCCGCAAGGTCGAGATGCTTCCCCCCTCGGAACTCGAGGCCGGGGTTCTCGCGATCGTGGTCGAGAACCTCGGCGCGACGGACGACGAGGTCGTCCGCATGCTGTCGCGGATGGTCGGACTTCGTTCGAGCAACTCGCAGCTCAAGACGACCATTGTCGCGGTAATCTCCGACCTGATCGGGAGGAGCCTTCTCGAGAGGAAGGACGGGATGCTCGTAGCGGGCTTGTCGCCCGGCCCGGCCTCGGACGCTGCGTCGGAAAGGAAGGGCGCCGAGGGATCGACGGAAGCCCGCTCCGGACTGGTCGCGGGCCCTGGGACGTGGGACGTCCCGAATGCCGGCGACGTCCCGTCCGGTGCCGCCGCACATGAAACCGCGGAGACCTGAGCCTTGAGCGGTGCCAAGGCAAGGTTCCAGGTCGACACGCGCCTCGCCCGCCTGCTGGGCGAGGGCTACAGATCGAGCGAGCTTGCGCTGCGCGAGCTCGTCGACAACGCCTGGGACGCAGACGCGCCCAACGTCTGGGTTACGCTGCCGGAACCCCTGAGCGGGGATCCGGTCATCGTGCGGGACGACGGCGTCGGCATGACGGCGGCGGCCCTGCGCAACGAGTACCTGAAGATCGCCGGCGACCGACGCGTCAGGGCGGGAACGCTGACGCCCCGACGCAAGCGCAAGGTAAAGGGCCGGAAGGGCATCGGCAAGTTCGCCGGGCTCCTGCTCGCCCGCGAGATGCGGATCGACACCGTGGCTGACGGCGTGCGGAGCAGCGTCGTCATCGACAAGCGAATCCTTCTCGAGACCGAGCGGGATCTCGAGACCGTCGACCTGCCGCTCGAGGAAACCTCGGCTGAGCCGGGCGAGATCGGAACCACGGTCACCCTGTCATCGCTCGAGCCCCGGTTCAACTTCCCGGTCGCGGACAAGCTGCGGGAGATCCTCGTGCGCGAGTACGCGCGGCAGGAGGATTTCTCCGTCACCGTCAACGGGAAGGTACTGACGACCGAGGACATACCGGGGACCAGCTCCCGTACGATGGGGGAACTGCCGTCGACCGGGGCGGTCGATCTCCGCTTCACGGTGTCGGACGGCAAGGGCAAGCACGGGCGTCCCGGCATCGTCGTCCGTGTCGACGGGAAGAGCGTCGGCGAGCCGTCCATGTTCGGTCTCGACGAGGACGAGGAGATCCCGGTCAAGCTGGCGCGTCGCGTTTTCGGCGAGATCGAGATCAACGGCAACGACGACTTCGTCGCCGCGGACTGGGGCGGGCTTATCGAGAGCAGCAAGGCCTACGCGGAGATTGCCGAGTTCGTCCGTCGGGTGGTCAAGGCGGCGCTGAAGGACGCGTACGCCATAGAAATGAACCTCCAAGAGGCGCGCCTTTCGAAGCGGATCAAGGAGCGCATCGCCCACCTGCCCGAGTTCAGGAGGAAGTACGCGCACGAGGCGATCCAACGCATTCTCCGGCGCTTCTACGAGGAGGGTACCGACCGCATCGAGGCCATCGTCGACGTCGCCCTCGACGCCCTCGAGCACGACGCCTACTGGGACGTCCTCCAGCGGATCAACGCCGCGAGCGAGGGCGAGGTGGGCGAATTCGCGGACTCGCTGGCCGAGTTCGGGATCCTGGAACTCTCGGCCATTGGCCGGCAGGCGTCCGTGCGCCTGCGCTTCCTCGACGGATTGGAGGAGTTGGCCTTGCGCAAGGAGACGCTTGAGGCCGACGTCCACAAGGCGATCGAGACGAACCTGTGGGTCCTGGGACGCGGCTTCTCCACCATGTCGTCGAACCGGACCTTGCGGGACATCGTGCGGCGCTTCGGCAGCGGATTGCCCGAAGCGTCGCGGGAGACCAAGAGGCCCGACCTTCTCCTGTCCCAGGCCTTGGATGGCACCAGAACCCTCATCGAGTTCAAGCGGCCTTCCCACTTCATCGACCGCGCCGACGTCGCACAGGCGGAGGCGTATCGTGACGATCTCAGCCGACTGCTTCCGTCGGGGGGTATCCGGATCCTGATGCTCGGCAAAGGGCTGTTTGCGACGCTCGATGCGACCAAGGTCGCCCCCGACGTCCAGATCCAGTCCTACCTCGGCTTGATCTCGGCGGCCCGCGACGAACTGGAATGGATCATCAGGGATGTCCGTGACTGACGCGGTCCAGCGTCGCTTGTGACCGTCAACGTCAGGTAACTTGCTTGAGGCGGCATTGGGCGGCTGGTTGCCGTACCTCAGCCGCGGTCCAAACGGCGCGGCCGCCGAGCGGCGATCGGGCTACTCGTTGTCTCGTACGAGACCATGAAGTCTCAGCAAAACCGACGACACGTGCAGGACGCCGCGAAAGCGTTCGTGCACGAACGTCCGGTCACGTGTGCGAGGAGAATTGGATCCCAGTCGCATCCCTGATCATGTCCATCGTTGCCATGGTGGCCAACGTGGCGTTCAGCGACCGGTAGCCCGTCTCGATCCGCCCCCCGTCGATGCAACGCGCGACTTCCGCTGCCTCGTAGCAAAGTCCGTCGATATGCCGACCGGGAGGTTCGTCATGCAGCAGGCGACGCCGTCCGTCAGCGGAGATCAACTCGAAAGGCCCCGGCAGGTTGAACTCGGTTCCGAACCGCAAGGTGGCTTCGGTCCCGACGACCGCGGCGTTCGTCGGCGTCAGGCCGTAAAGGGTGGTGGCCATGGTGGCGAGCGCGCCTGCCCTCGAGGCCAAAACGACCGCAAGCTGGCCGTGGACCCCGGAAGGATCGTCCTGCGCCATTCCGACGACGCGTTCCGGCACCCCCATCAGCTTGGCGATGAACGAGGCCGGGTAGGTGCCAAGGTCGAGGAGCGGACCGCCGGCGAGGGCGGGATCGAAAATGCGGTGGTCGCGCGTGAAGTGCTCGCCGTACTCGGTGTGCACCGACTTGATCTCGCCGAGGACGTCCGCATCCAGGAGCTGCTGGATGATGTCGAACTTCGGAAGGAAGTAGGTCCACAGCGCCTCGGCGAAGAAGACACGCTTCTGGCGGGCCAAGCCAACCAAACGCTCGGCCTCCTCGAGCGACAGGCCGATGGGCTTCTCCACCAGCACGTTGCAGCCGGCCTCGAGGGCCAGCGTCGCATGGTCGAGATGCATGTTGTGGGGCGTGGCGACATAGACGACGTCAAGCGAGCGGTCGGCGACGAGGGCCTCGTAGCTCGCGTGGGCGGTCGGCACGTCCCACGCGGACGCGAAAGCCTTCGCGGTCGGCGCGGCGCGCGATCCGACGGCGGCGATCTCCTGGTTCGTGTGCGCGCGGACCGACTCGATGAAGCGCTCGGCGATCCATCCCGTCCCGAGAATCCCCCAGCGAAGGCGCGGCGCTGTCCGCGGGTCGGGAACCCGGGAGACGGGGAGTACGGTGGGAAAGGTCATGCCGTGGGACCCCGCTCGCCGGGGCCGGATACGCTCTCCCAGGACTGGGACACCAAGGAACGCTCCATGGCGTCGAGGATCCGCGCGTTCTCGAGGCCGAACTCGAAGTCCGGGAAGCAGTTGCCCTGGCCGGCGATGCCCTGGACGAGGTCGTGCGCCTCGATGACCTTCACATCGAAGTAGCCGAGGCCCCCGCCGCCGAAGTCGAAGCCAAAGAAGCCCTTGAACTGCGGCACCTGGCTTCCGGCCAGCACGGTCTTGAAGCCGCGGTCCGATTTCGGGTCAGTGAAACGCGAGACCTTGAGCTCGTTGAACCGCTCGCCGTCCATCAGGATCGTGCCCTCGGTGCCCGACACCTCCCAGTAGATGCCGAACACCTTTCCGGCCGACACGCGCGAGGCTTCGATCGTCCCGCCGGCGCCGCTCGCAAAGCGGATCAGCGCCTGGATCTGGTCCTCGTTCTCGACCGTGCGACGCTCGGCCTCGGCGCCGGCCTTGGCGCCGTAGCCCATACCGCCCGAGGCGACGGGCCGGGTCGGGAAGAAGGTCTGGGCCTGCGCGATCGTGCTCTCGACGTCGCCCATGAGATACTGCGCGACGGACACGACGTGACTGCCGAGGTCGCCGAGGGCCCCGGATCCCGCTTCCCGGCGGGTGCAGCGCCAGGAGAAGGGCAGGTCGGGATCGTTGAAGAAGCCTTGGTCGAACCAGCCCCGAAAGCGGATCGGCGTCCCGATCTCGCCGCGCTCGATCATCGCCTTGGCGAGCATGGCGGCCGGCGTCTTGACGTTGTTGAAGGCGACCATGGTCTTCACGCCCGCCGCCTTCGCGGCCGCCGCCATCTCCTCGGCCTCGGCCAGGGTCACGGCCAGCGGCTTCTCGCAGAAGACGTGCTTGCCGGCGTCTATCGCCGCCAATGCCATCTCCCGGTGGAGGAGGTTGGGCGAAGTGATGTCCACGACGTCCACCTCGGGGTCCGCGACGAGCGTTCGCCAGTCGCCGGTATGGTTTGCGAACCCGAGCCGCTCGGCCGCCACCGCCGCCAGTTCGTCCGTCGCGTCGGCGATCCGGTGGAGGCGGGGCCTAGCCGGCAGGTCGGGATAGAGCATCGCGGTCCGATGGAAGGCATCGGCATGGGCTTGGCCCATGAAGCCGGAGCCGATCAGCCCGATGTTTAGGAACGGCTTGCTCATGAGCGTCCTTTCGATGCGGCAAAGGTCTGAAGAACATGCGTGAAGGCGCGCTCGACGGCCGGGCGCGGCGGAGCGAGAGCGGGATCCTGCTCGGCCTCCACCACCAGCCAGCCGCTATAGCCCGACCGCGTGACGAAATCGGCGAGCGGCGCGAAATCGACCTCGCCGTCTCCGGGCACGGTGAACATGCCCGCGCGCACGCCGTCGTTGAAGCTCGCGTCCCGCGCCCGGACGTCGGCGAGCCGATCGGACCGCACGTCCTTCAGATGGATGTGGACGATGCGATCGCCGTAGCCGTCGATCAGGTCGGCATAGCCGAAGCCGCCGGCCGTCGCATGGCCGGTGTCGAGCAGGAGGCCGACATCGCGCGCCGTCGCGTCGAAGAGCCGCCGCGTCTCGTCGAAGGTCTCGGCCACCATCATCAGGTGATGGTGATAGGCAAGCCGAAGGCCGTAGTCGCCATGGAGGCGGCGCGCGAACTCGCCGAGGCGCTGCCCGTAGGCAGCCACATTCGCCGCGGGCATGACGAGCCGCTGCGACATGGACGCATCGAGCGAGGCCATCATGGCGGTCTCGCCGTAGACCATCACCGAGCAGCCCATCGAGGCCAAGAGTTCGGCATGGGCTGCGACCGCGTCGACCTCGGCGTCGACGTCGCCCTCGGCCAATCGACCCGAATGCCATCCGGACACGAGATCGAGGCCGTGCCGTTCGAGAAGCGGCACGAGGACGGTCCGCTGCCGCGGGAACTTCCGGCCGAGCTCGATCCCCCGGTAGCCCACGGCGGCCGCGTCCGCGAGGCAAGTCTCGAGCGGGATGTCGGCGCCGAGATCCTCCAAGACGTCGTTGGCCCAACTCAACGGGTTGACGCCGAGCCGTACGCCGTCAGGCAGCACGGACAGGTCCCACAGGCTCATTGCGGCCTCCAGTCCGGCGCGAACTCGATCGGCAGTCCGGTTCGATGCGACTCGATCGCGGCTTCCACCAACCGCTGCGCTTCCAGGCCGTCGGTAAGGTCGGCCAGGGGGCGCGAGCCGGTCTCGACCATCTCGGCGAAGGCGTTCATCTCGTCGCGGTAGGCCTGCGCGAAGCGCTCGATGAAGTAGTTCATTGGCGCCGCTGCCCATGCGCCTTCCGGCCGCGCAGTACGCATGGTGGTCTGGGGCCGGTTCTCGACCCAGAGCACCTCTTCGGAACAGAGCGCCTCCAACCGCTGGTCATAGCCCATCGGGCCGCGACGGCAGTTGGTCACCTGCGCCAGGCGCCCCGACCGCGTCTTCAGCACGATCATAAGCGTGTCGATGTCGCCAGCCGCACCGATCTCCTTCGAGATGAGACAGGAGCCGACGGCATAGACGGAGGCGATCTCCTCGTCGAGCAGGAAACGCGCCATGTCCATGTCGTGGATTGCCGTGTCGCGGAACATGCCGCCGGAAGTGCGGACATAGGAGGCCGGCGGGGGCGCGGGATCGCGCGACTGCATCATCAAGTGCTCGAGGCGCCCGGCGGCCCCGCTGGCGATGCGGTCCCTCACCGCCCGGAACGAAGCGTCGTAGCGGCGCTGGAAGCCGAGCATGCAGGGAATGCCCGCATTGCGCACACGCTCGGCGAGAGCCTCGGTCTTCGCGAAGTCCAGGCTGATCGGCTTCTCGCAGAACACCGCCTTGCCGGCGTCCGCCGCGCGGGCGACGAGGTCGGCATGGGTGTCGGTCGAACTGGCGACCACGACCCCGTCGATGCGATCGTCGGCGAAGGCGGCGTCGGCGTCTACGACGCGCGCGCCGATCTCGGTCGCGAGCGTGTCGCGGCCCGGCGATGCGACGGGATCGACGAGGTAAGCCACCTCGACGGAAGGGTGGGCCGCCGCATTGCGGGCATGGACCTGCCCGATGCGACCGGCACCGAAGATGGCGAGACGAATGGGCATGTGGTCAGTCCTTCACTTGGAAAGGTCAGGCGTCGCGCTTCATGATCCACTCGACCGCCGGATCGGGCACGAAGCGCCACTTGCGCAAGGGGCCCGCCATGACGTTGAGGTAGTACATCTCGAAGCCGTAGGGCGCGCCGCAGGGATGGTGGCCGCGCGGCACCAGCACGACGTCGCCGTCGGAGACCGCCATCGTCTCGTCGAGCCGCCCGTCGTCGGTGTAGACGCGCTGGACGCCGAACCCGTCCCTCGGGTTGAGGCGGTGGTAGTAGGTCTCCTCAAGGTAGGTGATGCGCGGGAAGTCGTCCTCGTCGTGGCGGTGCGAAGGGTAGCTCGACCAATGGCCGGCGGGCGTGAACACCTCGGTGACGAGGAGACTGTCGCAGAAATCCTCGTTCTCCATCGCGATGTTGTTGATGTGGCGCGTGTTGGTGCCCTTGCCGCGCTCCGTCAGCGTGATGCCGTCAGGCCCGATGCGCCGCGCCTCATAGCCACTCTTCCCTGGTGCCGAGCAGACCGCGATCGTGCAGTCGGTCTCGGCGACCGCTTCCCAGTCCTCTCCGTTCGGAACGTAGAGGCAGTGCGGCGGCGTCTTCTCGAAGACGTCCATCCGCTCGCCGAGGGTGCCCCATTCGCGGCCCGCTGCCGTAATGGAGGCCTTGCCCTCGACCATGACTAGGATGACCTCGCTGGCGCCGGTCGGCTCGGCGGCCCGCTCGCCCGCCCGCAAGCGATAGAGCGAGAAGCCGACATAGCGCCAGCCCGCCGATTGCGGGGTGATCTCGTGCACCTTGCCGTGGGTGCCGAAGGGCTTGCGGAGCAGTGGCGACATGACCTGACCTCTCCTTCGCGCGCCTAAGCCGCAGCCTTGTCCAGTCCGACCTTGCGCGCCAGATGCTTCAAGGCTTGGTAGCCCATGCTCTGGTACTGGAACGGCTTGCGCACGAGGCTGTCCTGCTCGGCCTCGATCACCAGCCAACCCTCGTAGCCATGCTTCGCCGCGATCGCGAGCACCGGCTCGAAGGCGACGCAACCCTCCGGATCGCCGGGCACCGTGAAGGCGCCGCGCCGGACGCCCTCGAGGAAGCTGAGGCCCTGTTCGCGCACCTCGGCCATGATGGCGGGGCGGACGTTCTTGGCATGGATGTGCGTCACGCGGTCCATGTAGCGCTCGGCGATCTCGGCCGGATCGGCGCCGCCGAACGTGCAGTGCCCGGTGTCGAGGAGCAGACGCGTATTAGGGCCGGCCATCGCCATGAAGCGGTGGATGTCGTCGGCCGACTCGATGATCGTGCCCATGTGGTGGTGGTAGCCCATCTTCACCCCTTGGGCCGCAGCGTGGGCCGACAGGGCCTCGTAGCCCGTCGAGAAACGCTCCCACTCGGCGTCGGTCATGATCGGCCGGTCGTTTACCGCCGTGTCGTCGCGACCGTGGACGGTGTTGGAGCATTCGCAGGCGTTGATGTGGTCGCCGCCGGCGCCCCGCACCATGTCGATATAGCCCTGGAGCGCGGCCTTCTCGGTCTCGATGTCGTTCACGAGGAGGTTGGTCGAGTGCCAGCCGGCGGCGAAGCGGAGGCCGTAGGCGGCGAGCGCCGCCTTCAGCGCCGTGCCCTCGTCCGGCATCTTGTGCCCCTTCTCGATCCCGTCGAAGCCGATCTGACGGCAGTCGGACAGGCAGTCGTCGAGGGTGAGATGCGCGCCGATGGTATGGTCGTCGTCGTTCGACCAGGCGATCGGGTTGGTGCCGTAGAGGATCATGTCGGATTCTTCCCTTCGGCCGGAGCGCCGGACCGAGTGCGATGACGTGATGGGACGGGACGCAGGCGGCGGGTCAGTTGAAGGTTCTCTGGAGGGCCGCGCTGGCGTCGTAGCGGCGGCGCGCTTCCTCCAGCCGCTCGGGACCGCCGGTCTGGGGCACGGCGACGTCCCACCAGTGGCCGCCCGCCCCGGTGCCCGGCACCGCGTCGGTGTCGATCAGGACGACGGTCGGCACGTCCCGGCCGCGCGCGGCTGCGATCTCGGCCTCGAGAGCCGCGAGATCGGCCACCTTGACGGCATGCGCCCCCATCGAGCGGGCATGCGAGACGAAGTTGATCTCCGGCTGCGTCTCGACGTTGGAGTCCTTGTACATGTTGTTGAACTCGGCCCCGCCGCACTCGATCTGCAGGCGGTTAATGCAGCCGTAGCCGCGGTTGTCGGTGAGGACGACCGTGAAGGGGATCCTGCGCATCACGGCGGTCGCCAGCTCGGAGTTGGCCATCATGTAGGAGCCGTCGCCGACGAAGCAGACGACTTCCTTCTGCGGGCAGGCGATCTTGATGCCCATGGCGCCGGCGAGCTCGTAGCCCATGCAGGAGAAGCCGTATTCCATGTGGTAGCCGCCCCGGGCCGACTGCCACAGGACCTGGAGCGCTCCCGGCATCGTGCCGGCCGCGCACATGACGACGGTGTTCTCGCCTGCCGTGCGCTGGACGGCGCCGATCACCTGCGCGTCGGTCGGCAGCTGGTTGCCGCCGCCCAACGGCGCGTCGGTGACACGCTTGACCTCCGAGAGCCAAGCCTCCTTGGCGGCGGGATCGTGGGCGTCGAAGCGCAGGTCGCCAAGCGCGTCCGACAGCTTCTCCAGCGCCACCCGGGCGTCCGAAACGAGCGGCACGGCCAAGTGTTTGCTCGCGTCGTAGGGGTGGAGATTGACCGACACGAGCCGGCGACCCGCGTTCTGGAACAGGGACCAAGAGCCGGTGGTGAAATCCTGGAACCGCGTTCCGACGCCGATCACCAGGTCGGCCGCACGGCAGATCTCGTTGGCGCAATCGGAGCCGGTCACACCCGGCGAGCCGAAGTTCAGGGAATGGTCGGCGGCAAGGCCCCCCTTGCCGGACTGGGTCTCCACGAAGGGGATGTTGTGCCGCTCGACGAAATTCGCCAGCGCATCCTCGGCCTGCGAGTAGAGGACGCCGCCGCCCGAGACGATCACCGGGCGTGACGCCTGCGCGATCAGGGCAGCCACGTCCGCGACCTCGCGCATGTCCGGCTCCGGCCTCCGGATGCGCCAGGTGCGCGGTTCGAAGAAGTCGGCGGGGTAGTCGAACATCTCCGCCTGCACGTCCTGGCAGAAGGCGAGCACGACGGGCCCGGCGTTCTGCGGGTCGGTCATCACGCTGATCGCGCGCGGAAGCGCGGTCAGCAGGTGTTCGGGACGCGTGATGCGGTCGTAGTAGCGGCTGACGGGGCGGAAGCAGTCGTTGGCCGAAACCGTCCCGTCGTCGAAATCCTCGACCTGCTGCAGAACGGGATCGGGGCGGCGGTTGGCGAAGACGTCGCCGGGGATCAGGAGGATGGGCAGCCTGTTCACATGCGCGAGCGCCGCCGCCGTCACCATGTTGAGCGCGCCGGGACCGATCGACGAAGTGACGGCCATCGCGCGTCGGCGCTGCTTGGCCTTCGCGTAGGCGATAGCCGCGTGAGCCATGGTCTGCTCGTTCTGGCCACGCCAGGTCGGCAGCGCGTCGCCGATGCCGTGGAGCGCCTCGCCGATGCCCGCCACGTTTCCGTGGCCGAAGATCGCCCAGACGCCCTCGATGAAGCGTTCGCCGTCCTCGGTCATCTGCACCGAAAGCCAGCGCATCATGGCCTGCGCGGCGGTGAGCCGGATGGTCTCGGTCATGCTTGTCTCCCATGCTGCGCGGCCTGTCGCGCCTCGTCCCAGATGCCGCACAGGCGCTCGAAGCGGCGGGTCATCTCGGCGACCGCCTCCTCGTCCCCGACCTCGCCCTTCATCCAGGCGCGCGCCGAGTCGCCGAAGATCGTACGGCCTACAGCGAAGCCCTTCACGAGGTCGTAGGAGGCGGCCACGCGGAAGGACGCGGCGAGCTCCGCCTCCGGGGCGTCGAGGCCGAGGACCACGATGCCGCGCGTGTTCGCGTCGCCCGCCTCGATGGCGGCGATGACGTTCTCCCACGCCGCAGGCGTCTTCATCGGTTCTAGCTTCCACCAGTCGGGGTGAACGCCGATCTCGTAGAAGCGGCGGATGAGGGTGGCGTTCGTCTCGTCGTCGACGGGGCCGACCTTGGACGGAATGATCTCCAGGAGGAACTCGAGGCCGTTGCGGCGCGAGGCCTCGAACAGGCGCTTGACCGTCGCCTCCTGGCCGTCGCGCAACTCCGCCGTGTCGGTCGGATGGCAGAAGCAGAGGACCTTCACGACGTTGTCGCGTGCCCATTCCTCCAGCCCGCCGCAGTCGAGGCCGAGCTCGGGCTCCAGCGTCAGCGGGCGCGAGCCCGGCCACTCGCAAGGGCGGCCGATCCAGAGACCGGAGCCGGAGGCCGCATGGAGCGCCTTCCGGCCGATGCGGTTGTCGCAAAGGATGCCGTAGCCCTCCCGTCCGTCGCGCACGCGCAGCGCGGCCTGGAGGCAGAGCTCCTTGAAGGCTCCGCCCTTGGCGAGCGTGAAGCCCTCCATCTGCTCGAGCTGCATGCGATGGTCGAAGGCGAACACGTGCATCGACGACCAGTCGCCCTTGCGGTTCGTCGACCAGTGGAGCTGCTCGAGCTCAGCGTCGTTGCGCAGGTCCGGGCGGACCACGCCGCGCTTCAGGAAGAACTCGAGTTCCGCCAAGCTCGGGTAGGCGGGGGTGCAGCCGTGGCGCGACACGGCGAACGCGCCACAGGCGTTGGCGTACTCGAGCGCTTTCGGCCAGGTCTCGCCGTCGAGCCAGCCCTTCAGGAGACCGGCGAAGAAGCCGTCGCCGGCGCCGAGAACGTTGAAAACCTCGATCGGGAAGCCGGGGCCGGCCTGCCCCTCGTCGAGGCTCGACGAGATCTCGCCCTCGATGGCGACCGCGCCCTTGGCGCCGCGTTTGCAGACAAGCGTGGCGTTCGAGACCTTGCGCACGGCGCGCAGCGCCTCCAGCGTGTCGGTCGAGCCGCCGGCGATATGGAACTCCTCTTCCGTTCCGACGATCAGATCGAAGAGGTGGAGCGTCGACTGGAGCTTCTCTGTGACCTTCGCGCTTTCCACGAAGCGGCTCTCGCCCTCGCCGTGGCTCGCGACGCCCCAGAGGTTGGGGCGGTAGTCGATGTCGAGGGCGGTCTGCGCGCCGCCCGCCTTGGCAAGGCGCAGCGCCTTCATCACGGCGGCTTCCGTCCGGGGGTTCGACAGGTGCGTCCCCGTCACCACCAGTGAGCGGGCCTCGCCGAGGAAGGCCTCGTCGATGTCGTCCTCGGTGAGACCCATGTCCGCGCAGTTCTCGCGGTAGAAGATGAGCGGGAACGAATCCTCGTCACGGATGCCGAGGAGGACAAGGGCGGTAAGGCGCTCCTTGTCGGTCTTCACGCCACGCACGTCGACGCCCTCGCGGGACAGCTGCTCGCGGATGAAGCGGCCCATGTGCTCGTCGCCGACCGCGGTGATCACGGCGCTCTTCAGGCCGAGGCGTGCCGCGCCGCATGCGATGTTGGTCGGGCTGCCGCCAATGTACTTGCGGAAGGACCCCATGTCCTCCAGCCGGCCGCCGACCTGCGCCCCGTAGAGGTCGACGCTAGAGCGGCCGATCGTGATGACGTCAAGGTTTCGCATGGCGGAGGCTCCGTTCTTTCGTTTTCAGGCATCCCGAACCAGCTCGGGCCGGGATGACGAGGCGCGACGGGGCGCCTCGCCGTCAGCCGTCTTCAGCTGGCGTTGGCGCGCACGAACGAGATGCTGTCACGCAGTGCCGCCTCGGGGTCGGCCAGCTCGTGGACCTCCTTCGAGAACGGCTCGAAGGCGAAGGGGCCGCGATAGCCGGCCTTCACGAGGCTTTGGATCTGCGAGACGTTCTCAAGCCTGTCGCCGCCGTCCACCAGCACACGGTGGGCGTCCAGCATGTCGGCGACGGCCACGTCCGGCGCCGTCACGCCCGAGATGTGGACGAGATCCGTCCACTCCGGGAAGAACTCCGTTTCGCCCGCGAGATGGTGGTGGAACGTGTCGTGGAGCAGGCGGTAGACGCCTTTCCCTTCAGCGGCCTCTATCGCGGCGATCGCCTCGCGTTTGGTGCGAAGCGACGAAATCGGGAAGCCGAGAGGCTCCACGAGACCGGTCAGCGACCGCTCGCGGAGGATCGGCGCCATGGCCCGCAGGGCGGCGACGAGGTTGTCGAACGGCACCGTGGTTCCGTCGTTGAGCGGGCACATGACGAGCGCCTTGGCGCCGCAGGCCGCGGCGTAGTCCGCCATCGCCTCGGCCCGCGCCGGCAGGTCGCCCGACCAGACGTTGAACGGGTAGAGCGCGTTGATCGACAGGATCTCGACGCCCGCCCCTTCGGCCGCGGCCCGCACGTCGGCGGCCGGCACGGTGTTCACGACGTCCGGAATGTCGTTGCGGATCTCGATCTTGTCGACGCCGAGGCGGCCGACCATCGCGATGAAGTCGACGAGCGGCAGCTTGGGCGCGCAGATGTGGTTGATGGCGAAGTCCATGATGCGGCCTTTCGGAACTCGGGATCAGGCGTAGAGCGAGGGGCGCTGCGGTAGGGAGATCGGCACGATCCTGCCCTCCGCCTCCTGCGCTTCCACGCAGGCGTCCGACGTGATGGCGGCGACATAGCCGTCCCAGGACGAGGGGCCCGACGCCGTGCCCTTTGCGGCGGCCTCGATGAAGTCCTGCAGCTCGACGTCGTAGCTGGCGACGAAGCGGTCCTTCCAGTCGGTCAGGATCGGCGTGGCGAGCTTGGCGTCCAGGCGACGGGTGACCGCCATCGGCTCGGGCAGCCGGGCAAGCCCTTCCTCGCCGACGATCTCGCACTGGATGTCGTAGCCATAGCGGCAGTTGACGAAGATCTCGACGTCGATGCGCACGCCCTTGGCCGTTTCCAGGAGGACGATCTGCGGATCGGCGAGCTTGGCGTGCGAGTGCTTCGACGCCTTGGGATAGACGACCTGGGCCGAGACGTAGTCGTCGTCCAGAAGCCAGCGCAGGACGTCGATCTCGTGGATCATCGTGTCGTGGATGGCCATCGGCGTGACGTAGCTTTCGGGCACCGACGGGTTGCGGTGCGCGGCGTGGACCATCAGCGGCGTGCCGATTTCCTCGTCCACCACGCGCTTGAGCATCCGGTAGCCCGCGTCGTAGCGGCGCATGAAGCCGACCTGGACGAGGCGCCTGCCGTCCGCGACCTCGGCATCCACGATGCGCTTGGCCCCCTCGGCGGTGGTCGCGAGCGGCTTCTCGCAGAAGCAGGGCTTGCCGGCCGCGATCGCGGCCAGCACATAGGCCTCGTGCGTCGAGCCCGTGGAGCAGACGAGCACGGCGTCGACCTCGGAACTGGCGATCAGCTCTTCGCCGGTCGCGAAGACGGTGGCGCCCGGCGCGAAGTCCGCCTTCGCCTTCTCCGCCGCCTCGGGCGAGTAGTCCGAGAGGGCGACGATCTCGGCTCCCGCGAGAACCTGGGCGATGCGCCGCGTGTGGTCCCGCCCGATCATGCCGGTGCCGATGACCCCGATCCTGACAGTCATGGATTTCAGTCCTTCTTGAAGTACGTATCGAGGTTGCGCTGGATTTCGGTGCACATGAACCGCCCGGACTGGTCGGCCTTATCCTCCCAGGCGAAGACGCAGGAGGTCATGATCCCGTCGAAGCCGATCTCGGCGAGCGTCCCGAAGAAGTCGTCCCAGGGTACCTCGCCCTGGCCGATGTTCAGGTGCTGGTGGACGCGCGCGTTGGTGCCGGGCGGGTTCAGGATGTAGCGAAGGCCGGACGAGGCACGGTGGTTGAAGGTGTCGCCGACGTGGACGTGGGCGAGGACGTCGGCGCTTTCCTTCAGCATCGCCTTGGTGTCGTCGCCGAAGTAG
Organism: Aureimonas sp. ME7; assembly: GCF_903970965.1. Taxonomy (GTDB): domain Bacteria; phylum Pseudomonadota; class Alphaproteobacteria; order Rhizobiales; family Rhizobiaceae; genus Aureimonas. The sequence goes on from NZ_CAJCKW010000001.1 coordinate 711,478, forward strand.
AAGGTGTGCGGCGCGCAGTAGAGGAACTTGACCCGCTTCGAGTTGACCGTGCGGATGATGTCGAGCGCCGGCTGGAGCGTCTCGCACCAGTCCTCGGGATGGGGCTCGACGTGGAGGTTGATGCTCTCGCGCTCGAAGATCGGCACGAGTTCCTCCATGGACCGCCACCAGGCGTCCTCGCAGGCCTCGATCATCGAGCCCGTGTGGCAGCAGTAGCAGGAACCCTTGTCCGGGTGCGGCCCGCGGCCGAACTCGGAGTTCATCGTGTCGACCTCGAGCTCGACGCAGATCTCGATGGCCCGCTTCCAGTGCTTCACCGCCGCCTGGCGCTCGGTCTCGTCGTTGGAGGCCCAGCGATACATCGGCAGGAGCGACGCGATGCCGACGTCGGCGGACTTCAGCGCAGCCTTCAGCGAGCGGACCCGCTCGGGAAAGACGCGGGGCGCCTTGAACCACTCGAGAAAGTCGGCGCGCGGGCTGAGCTCGATCCAGTCGAAGCCGAGCTCCTTCACCTTGTGGGGAAGCTCCTCGAGGCTCAGGTGGCGGTGCATGAACGGGTCGATGGCGATCTTCATGGACGGGGACCTCTTGGGCGAACGGAAGGGGCACCGGCGCGAGGGCGCCATGCGTCTCAAGGCTGGAAGGCGGATGGGGCTGTCGGCGGGGCGGGGGGCGCGGCGCGCGCCCGCCCGTTACCTGCGCTTCTTGTTGTTGCGGTAGACGTCGACCACGACGGCCGCCACGATGATGATGCCCTTCACGATTTCCTGGTAGAAGGCGTCGATCCGCAGGAAGGTGAAGCCGGACGTCATGGTGCCGAGGATGATCGTGCCGATCACCGTGCCGGTGATGCGCCCGACGCCGCCGGCAAGGCTCACGCCGCCGATCACCGCCGCCGCGATGGCGTCGAGCTCGTAGCCGACGCCCATGCCAGCCTGAGCGGTCTGGGCCCGGGCGGCGGTGACGATCGCCGCCAGACCCGACAGGAGACCCGCGATGGCGTAGACCTTCACGAGATGGCGCTCGACGTTGATGCCGGACACGCGGGCTGCCTGGACGTTGGCCCCGATCGCGTAGGTGAACTTGCCGTAGCGGGTGTAGCGCAGCGCGATGTGGAAGATCACAGCGACGGCAAGGAACACGATCACCGGCCAGGCCTTCGTGCCGATGAAGGCGAACTGCTCGGACAGGCCGGAGACCGGCTGGCCGTTGGTGTACCACTTCGCCACGCCGCGGGCCGACACGAACATGCCGAGCGTCGCGATGAAGGGCGGGATCTTCGTGTACGCGATCAGGAGGCCGTTGATGGTTCCGGCTGCGAGGCCGACGCCGAGGCCGATGGCGATCGGCACGATCGCCGGCAGGTCGGTCAGCGACGGGTAGAGCGCGCGGGACCAGGCTGCCGACTGGGCGAAGCTGGCCGCGATCATTGCCGTCATGCCGACGACCGATCCCGACGACAGGTCGATGCCCCCGGTGATAATGACCTGCGTCACGCCGATCGCGATGATGCCGACGACCGACACCTGAAGGATCATGATGGTGAGGCGCTGCGGGTTCGCCAAGAAGCTCTGGCCGATGACGATCCAGCCCAGCGCCTCGATCAGGAGGGCGATGCCGACCAGCACCAGGAGGATGCTGACCTCCGGCGGGTAGCGCCGGTGCTTGCCCCTTTTGGTGGCAAGCGGGTGTGTCGCCTCCGCGGACGAATTCGGAGAGATGCTCCCCATGTGTCATTTCCTCCCAGAAACGGTTTCGTCGGGACGAGGCTCAGAGGGCCGCAAGTTCCATCACCCTGACCTGGGTGGCTTCCGCGCGGTCGAGGAAGCCGGTGGCGCGTCCGGCGTGCATGACCATGATGCGATCGCTCATGCCGAGCACTTCCGGCAGTTCCGACGAGATCATGACCACGGCGACCCCTGACCGGGCGAGTTGGACCACCAGGCGGTGGATCTCGGCCTTTGCGCCGACGTCGATTCCCTTGGTCGGCTCGTCGAGGATGAGGATCCGCGGCTCGGTGAGCAGCCAGCGGCCGATGAGGACCTTCTGCTGGTTGCCGCCGGACAGGTTGACGATCTTCTCCGACAGGTTCGGCGTCTTGACGCGCAGCTTGGCGCTCATCTCCTCGCAGCGGCGCTCGAGTTCGCGTTGCTGCACGAAGCCGGCCTTCGAGAACCGTTCCTGGAGCACCGCGATCTGCATGTTCTCGAGGATGTCGAGGATCAGCAGGCAGCCGGTGTCCTTGCGGTCCTCCGTCAGGAACGCCATGCCGAGCTTGATCGCCTTGTTCGGCGTATCGACCTTCACCTCTTGGCCCTCGACGCTGATCGTCCCGGACGTCGCGGGCGTCACGCCGAAGATGGCTTCCGCCACGTTGGAGCGGCCCGAGCCGACGAGGCCCGCGATCCCCAGGATCTCGCCCGCACGCACGTCGAAGGAGATGCCGGAGAACACGCCGTTCAGCGCGAGGTCGCGCACGGACAGCAGCACCTCGCCGATCGGGACCTCCTCCTTGGGGAACATCTGGGTGATCTCGCGACCGACCATCATGCGGATGATGTCGTCGCGCGTCACCGAGGAGGCCGGGTGCGTGCCGATGTACTTGCCGTCTCGGAACACCGAGAACTCGTCGGCGATCTCGAACAGCTCGTTCATCTTGTGGGTGATGTAGACGATGCCGATGCCCTGTGCCCGCAGGCTGCGAATGATGTTGAAGAGATGCTCCACCTCGCGGTCCGTCAGGGCCGAGGTCGGCTCGTCCATGATGAGGACGTCGGATTCGTAGGAAACAGCCTTCGCTATCTCGACCATCTGGCGGCTGGCGACCGACAGGTCGCGCACCTCAGTCTCCGGGTCGATGTCGATGTTGAGCCGCTGGAGCAGTTCGGCCGTCATCGAGCGCATCTTGCCGTGGTCGACGAAACCGAGCCTCGTTTTCGGCTCGCGGCGGATCCAGATGTTCTCCGCCACCGTCATGAAGGGCATCAGGTTCAGTTCCTGATGGATCATGGCGATGCCGTTCTCGAGCGCGTCGAGGGGCGACTTGAGGCGAATTTCCTGATTCTTCAGCCGGAACCGCCCGGCGTCCGGCGTGTAGATGCCCGCGAGGATCTTCATGAGAGTGGACTTGCCAGCGCCGTTCTCGCCCATCAGTGCGTGCACGGTCCCGCGCTTGAGGCGGAACTGCACGTCGTCGAGGGCGACGACGCCCGGGAACTCCTTGCGAACGTTCTCGACCTCGAGAAGGTAGTCGGCGCCCGGGACCGCTCCGCTCTTGCGCACGGCGGCCATCGTCGAGGGACTCAGCATGATGCGTTCCTCCTCGCAAAAGCGTTGATGGGGTGGTCGGCCGATCCGGCCGGGACATGTCCGGTAGCGGTGCGCCGTCCGTCGCGCCGGGTTGACCGACGCGGTCTGGGACGCCCCATGTGCCGACGCATCGCCTTGTCCGAGCAATGCGTCGGGCGTGTTCGGAGGATCAGTTCTTGGTCTGGAATTCTGCCAGGTTGGCAGGGGTGACGAGCTGGAAGGGCACGTAGTTCTTCCGCTCGACCGTCTCGCCCTTGGCGAGCTTGAGGGCGACGTCGAGGGCACCCTTCCCCTGGCCGGCCGCGTCCTGGAACACGGTCACGTCGAGATCTCCCGCTTCCATGGCCGCCAGTGCGTCCTGCGTCGCGTCGATGCCGCTGACGATCACCGACTTCATGTCGGCGCCCGACGCCTTGAGCGCCTGGATCGCGCCGATGGCCATCTCGTCGTTGTTGGCGACCACGGCGTCGAACTGCGTACCCGAGGAGATCCAGTTGGTCATGAGATCGGCGCCTTGCTGGCGATCCCAGTTGGCGGTCTGGCGCTCGACGATCTTCATGAAGGCGCATTCGGGCGTCGCGACCACGTCGTCGATGTCCTGGGTGCGCTGCCGGGCGGCCTGGTTGGAGAGCTCGCCCATCATGATGACGATGTTCGCCTCCTGCTTGCCCGCCTCCTTCAACAGGCGGCAGACTTCCTGGGTCTGCAGCGTGCCCGACTCGCGCTCGTCGGAGGCGACGAAGGCTTGGGCTTCAGGCAGCGAGTCCACGTTCACGGGCTGGCGGTTGACGTAGACGAGCGGGATCTTGGCGTCGGCGGCGAGCTTGGACATCGCCTCGGTCGCGTCCGTGTCGACCGGATTGACGATGATGGCGTCGACGCCCGAGGCGATGAAGTTCTGGATCTGGCTCTGCTGCTTCTGGACGTCGTTCTGGGCGTCCTCGGCTTGCAGCGAGACTCCCGACAACGTGCTCGCGTAGTCCTGCATGCCGTTGCGCAGGACTGTCAGGAAATTGTCGTCGAACTTCGCCATGCTCACGCCGACCGTCTGGGCGGAGGCGGAAGTGACGAGCGCTGCCGTGAGGCCAGCGGCGACTAGGAAATGCTTCACTTTGACTTCCTCCCAATGTGTCCGCACTTTCGGCAGACAGCTCCTTGCAGAACCAGATCGAAACCGCTGCGCTCCTGGTCTACGCGCCTCCCGCGTCGGACTGGTGCGCCCTCCTCGTGTTCCGATTTCCTCCTGCCGCAGGTTTATGGACTGGCTAACCTCCGATCAACGCGCAAATCGCAAGGAAACCCTCATCCCTGATAGAATCATTGTCTCGAAATGATGGGATCTATCATCCAAGGGATTCCGGCGTGTAGATCGTAGCCGTGAAGAATCTCTGCCCAGGAGTTGCCGAGATCCCGCGCTCCATGATCCCGACGGTGTAGGAAAGGAGTTCGCTCACCATCTGTTGGACGGGGGTCGCCAAGACGATGGAAACGCTTCGGTTCTGAAGGCCCGCATATGAGTCCGGCGTCAGCTCGTTGACGAGCAAGGCACACCGATCCGCCGCTCCCGAGCGCTCGAAGGCGGCGATCGCACCTTCCATGCCCCCGCCCGCGACGTAGAGCCCGACAAGATCGTCGTGACGAGCCAGGAGGTCGCCCGTTGCCTCCTCGGTCAGCTTCCGCGTCTCAAGGTTGATCTGTCCGTCGAGCATCTGAAACTGGGGGGCGTATTCACGGAAGTAGCTGCGCATGCCCATCTCACGCAACTCGTGCCCGTGGTAGCGGTAGGCGCCGACGAAGATGCCCACCTTTCCCGGACGTTTGGCGATGTTCGCGATCAGCCAACCCGCCGTCCGTCCGACCCGTAAGTTGTTGAGCCCGAAATAGCTCTCGCGAACGCCTTGCGCGAAGTCCGACAGCAGCGAGAAGGTCGGAATGCCCGCCTGCCTGAGGTCCTGAACTGCCGCGGTCACCTCGGGATGGTCGACGCCGGTCGCCGCCACGGCGTCGAAATGGCCCTTGCAGCCCCGGAGGAGCGACGCGAGTTCGTCGGGGCTGGTGGATGTGGCGAACTTCACCACGAGACGGACGTTGCGCTCGGTGATGGTGCTCGCCCGTGCCTCGAACTCGCGTTTGAGCTCCTGGTAGAAGGGGTGACGCTCCTTTTGCAAAAGGATGGCCATGCGCATGCCCGGTCGCTCGGCGAGAAGGCGCTGCCGGATCATGTTCGTGCCGTGGTAGCCGACCGCGATCGCAGCTTCCTGAACTTTCCTGGCGGTCTCCTCGCGCACTCGCGCCCGCCCGCTGAGCACCCGGTCGACGGTGGCGACGCTGAGTTCCGCTGCACGGGCGACATCGGCGATCGTCGAGCGTTTCATGGTCCGCACTCGCTTGAAACCTGTCCGTTCGGGTCACCGGGTATGCGCCTCCGAAGGGCGGCAACCGGGGGCGGCGGGAGGTACGGCGCTCGCCCGTCACCCACTCGCGATTTCCTTAACCGTGTAGGCGCTTCTAACGCGCCCGTGAAGAAGGGGCATGCTTACATCACGCCAACAGGAATGGCCTCTTCCGTACCGTTGCCTCGTGAGCAACGCTGTTCCCCGGGGAAGAAGACGCGGCATGCGAGCGGAAACTGCCGTCCCCGTCGCGCCCGTCGCCCGCTTGCCGATCCACGCCACCTCCGTGGCGATCCCATCGGACTGGACACGCACGAGACAGGCGAACGATTCGACGGCGGCCGACCTGGTTGCCGCATGTTCGCGACGGAGGTGAGAATCTGCTTGGCGTCCTTCTCCGAAAGGCTGCGGCCGGACAGGATGGCGGCCAGCGCGCGCTCGCGCGCCTCAGGCTGGGCGCAGGCCACCATGATGGTGACGTCGGCGGAGACGCCGTGCTCGAGCAGCGCTCCCCGTCGCTCGGTGAGGATGCGAAAAGTTTTCCGACATCCGAGCGCCGAGCGCGGCTCGGGACCGTACTCCGTCCGAACACATGACGAGTGGTCGCTACGCAACAGCACGCGGCGCTCCTCGAGCGCGGCGCCGGCCTTGAATGTCCCCGGCAAGCCCAGCTTCCCGATCGAGTGGATGCGGTCCTTCAAAACGCGGAGCCTGGCGCCCCTAATCCGTGTCTCTTAGGGCGTCTCTTGTTTCGGTAGTCCAGCGTCGTGCCCCCGGTCGTTCGATCAGTCGATGTGGGAAGCTACGATGCAGGTCCTAAGTGCCCGGATGCAGTGAACTCAGGTTTTGAGGCATCGGCGTCCGCCCGGGCGGCAGTTGCTCACGTACTAGGGCAGAAGTTGGTGGACGTGGCCGTCGACGTACCATCTGAGGACGCTGGCAGTGACGCTCCGCAGTCCCTCGGGTACGTAGGGGGTTGCCGTAACTCGACCTTCGTGAGTCTTGACGCGATGACGACCGATCTTGACCTAGCAAGGATCCATGCCGAAAACGGGGACCGCAGGGAGGGTTTCGAAGAGTTCTCAGCCCAAATCTTCCACCGACATGCGGTGCCAACGGGTTCCCGCTACGAACGGTATTCCGGAGTAGGGGGCGACGGCGGCGTGGAGGCGATCTGGCGGCTTCCGACTGGCAAGGTCATAGGCCTCCAGTCGAAGTTCTTCCTTCCTCTGAAAAGCGGTCACCTGGCCCAGTTGGAAAAGTCGCTCGACACCGCGCTCGACAACCATCCGGACCTCGAGACCTACGTCGTCACCCTGCCGTTCGATCCGACGCCTACGATCAAGGCCAGGAAAGGGGAGGGGCAGTCCGAAAAACTCGAGACGTGGCGGAAGTCCCTCATAGCCAGAGCCAGCGCGCGCGGCGTGAAGGTCGAAATCGAGTGGTGGTTCGCGAGTGAACTGAAGTCTCGCCTTCTCGGCATGGACAACCCTCAAGGTCGGATCCTCTACTGGTTCGGAACCGCTCACCTGAGCAAGGCGGCTCTTTCCGCCGCCGCGCGCGTATCAGAGGGGGTTGCCGGTCCGCGGTATTCGCCGAAACTCAAGTTGGGCACCGACGCCGGAGACACCTTGAAGGCGTTCGGTCTCGATCGCGACTGGACGGCGACCACGGCAGGTTGGACGGCAAGGTTGCAGTCGACGGTCGGCGTCTGGACGGACAGGCCCCCTCGTTCGCATCCGGCTCCCGCCGCCCTGATCCGGGCAGCCATGGAAGAGGCTGCGACCAGGTTTGCGGCAGTGGAGGACTTGAGCTTCGCGGAACCCGACCGCGTCGCGTTGCTGGCACTTGCCGAGCGGACGCTTCCCGTTGCCCGATCCTTGGAGGCAGCACTCAAGGAGGAGTTCGACAGGACACATGGGCCGGGGAACGATACGGCCGGCTGGCGACAGTTTCAGGCCGCATACCAGGTGCGTTTCCCCGCTGCCGACCTCGACCACGCACGAGAGGCGTGTGCGCTGCTCGACGACATCGTCGCCTTTGCGGAAAGCTCGATGGCGAGGGCGGCCGGCGCAAACATTCTGTTGATGCGGGGTCCAGCTGGCATCGGCAAGACGCACACGACCATCGACGCGGTGAAGGAGTGGGCGTCGGCTGGACGCGCCGCGCTGGCGTTACTCGGCCAGGAGATCGGGCTGGGCCAGGAACCTTGGGCCGTGATCGCAGATCGACTGGGTATCGGGGCCGCGACGACCAAGGCCGAGGTCATCGGCGCGTTGTCGGCATGTGCCGAAGGGACCGGCTCACCCTTCGTGATCATGATCGACGCGGTCAACGAGACGCCCGAACGGAAACGCTGGCAACACTGGCTGCCCCAACTCAAGGTCGATCTCGCGGAAACGCCCATAAAGCTGCTTCTCACGTGCCGGGACATCTTCGTCGACGAAGCCCTTGGGGCAGCCGGCCTTGACCTCGTTTCCTTCACCCATGCGGGCTTCGCGGGACGGGAGTACGGCGCGGCCTATGCGTTCGCGGCCTTCTACAAGGTCGGCCCCCCGGCCGAAGTGGTTGCCCAACCGGAGTTCGGCAATCCGCTTTTCCTGCATCTTGTCTGTCGCGCCGCGGTCAGCATGAACTGGGAGAGGGTTCCCGGGGGACGGGTCGGCTTGACCAAGCTGATCACGGCGATCCTGGAGGGCGCCAACGGCAGGGCAGCCGCATTGCTCGACTACGACGCACGCTTCGAGAACCCCGTACACGACGGCGCCTTGGCGCTCGCTCACGTCATGGGTCAGGAAAGCACTCGCGTCCTCCCGATCGCACGGGCCCAAGAGATACTGAAGGGCGTTTGGCCCTCGGCCGCGGCGTCGCGTTCGCTCTTGCGCGCGATGGAGGAGGCCGACCTCGTCGCGCTCTCGCTCGAACGTGGCGAACACGTGCTTCGGTTCGCGTTTGAGCGACTGGGCGACGTCCTGATCGCGCAAGCAAGCATCGATGGCCAGGACCGGGCGACCGTCGAGGCACGATTCCTCTCCGGGGATCTGAGCCCGCTCTTTGCGACGTCCGGCAAGCTCGCCGAGCATGCGGGCCTCGTCCAGGCATACTCGATAGTTCTCCCGGAGACCTTCGGCGTAGAGATTGCCGATCTTTTCGTTGCGTCGCCGGTCGATCGCGAGCTGACGTCCCTGGCGCTCGGAGTCCTGGCATGGCGAGACATCGACAGCTTCGGCGACACGACCTGGGTTTTGCGTCTCGGCTCGTTTGCCGATCTGGTCGAGACACTCGAACTCGTCCTGGCCGTCGCTGCCGTCCCGGACCACCCGTTGAACGCCGACTGGCTCGACGCGCAGTTGCGGGAATACCTGCCGATCGTCCGCGATGCGCTATGGACTTTGACCTTGAAGAAGGCTCGGGACCGCGGCGGGCCCGGCCACCAACTGGTCCGCATCGCACGGACGCAGGACCTCGAGGACATGTCGCAGGAATCGGCCGCGCTTCTGGGCGTCTTCCTGGCATGGTCCACGGCAAGCGCGGACCTCCTCATCCGGGACGAGGCCTCGCATGCGCTGACGCGGCTGATGTCGGCGCAGGCCGTCGCCGCCCCGCTCCTTGATCGCTTCCTCGGCTACGACGACGATTTCATACGCGAACGATTGCTGAACAGCGTCTACGGGGTCGGACTTCTACGGAATGACGCGGCTTACTGGGGGGTGGTCGCCGACATCGTGTTCGACCGCCTCTTCTCGTTGAGCAGGCCGCCCGAGAACGTGACGCTTCGGGATTTGGGAAGGCTCATTGTCAAGGAGGGCCTCGCGGCCGGCACGATGTCGAGAGCGTTCGCTCCGGGCGTCGTCGACCCTCCCTACGCAAGCCCCTGGCCGCTGCGGCTGAAATTCTCCGATTGGAACGCGCTGATGGCGGCGCATCCCGATCTTCCTTTGAACCTTCAGCTTGGGGCGCGCCAGGCACCCGACTTCGCCCGCTACCGGGTCCAACGTGGCGCTGAGGCGTTCGACCTTGCCGCTGTCGGGCTGACCGTTGCGAACTTGAACCAATGGATCGTCGAGCAGATTCTCGCGATTGGCTACGACGGATCGCTCAAGCAAGCCTTGGGCTACGATGGGGAGCTCGTTCGGCAGCACGGACAGGAGCGCGGCGTGCCGAACAGGCACCGGCGTGTCAGCAAGAAGTACGAGTGGATCTTCCTGGCGCGCCTCCTTGGGTGGCTGCACGACAATGTCCCCCGAACGACCTCTTCATGGGACGCGCCCTCCGCCCCGACCGACCTCCAAGCCGTCGAACTCAGGACGCTTGACCCAACCGACCTGCCGCAGGACGGCAGCGCTCCCATGTCGCACGAGGTGGTCGGCGGGTTCTTCGACTATGGTTCTCCGGGGAGCGGGGCATCAGATCCGAAGGGGTGGGTCGCGGGCCTTTCCGACAGCGACGACGTCGGGTTGATCGGGGAAGACTGGGTGCTGCTGGCCGGACAATCCAGAAAGCGGCACAGCCATCGGAAGACCGACCCGTCGCTGACCGAACGTCGTTTCGTGCGGGCCATGCTGGTTCCGGAACGCAGGATGACGGAGCTGAGAAAGGCGTATTCCCGATCCATTCCGATGCTGGACATCCCCGTCATGCACAAGCTGTACAAGGGGGAGTTTTCGGAGAGCGCAGCCTTCAGGGACCACGGTGGACAATGGCCGCTCGACTCTGGAGAGGCCGGCAGTTCCGCGTCGGTCATAGTCGACCGGTTCGACGGTCCGGAGATTCCGACGAGGCCGCTCTGGGCACCCGCGCCGGGGTTGGTCGCTTCCTGCGGTGCGCGGTGGGACGGCGCCCGCACCTGGATAGACGGCCGCTCCACGCCGATCGCTCATCACATGGGAGACGACGAGGACATCGCTCTCGTCTTCGACAGGTCGCGTCTCGTAGATTACCTGACCGCGACGAAGACCACGCTTGTCTGGATCGTATCGGAGAACCGACAGGCCTCGCTTGCGTCTGGCCTGTTGAGCACGGGCGACAGGCACGGGGCCTGGTCCTGGAAGGGGCGGAGACTGTCCAAGGTCGCGGAAGAGGCGGAGGTTCGTCATCTGGACGAGGAAGATGGCGCGTCATGACCAAGAAGACCGACGCGCGTTTCGGATCCGGGCGTCACATCGGTTATGCAAGCGAAAGATTTGATGGCGGCAGGAAAAGACTCGCCTGCTTGGGCTTTGGACGGCTGGGAACACGGCGTCGACCAGCTCCGCGACGTCGTTGACGGCATCCTCGTGAACCGAGGCGGCGTAGCCTCGGACGGGCTCCATCACCTTCAATGATGATGTATGGGGGGTCAGACGCTCCAATCTGCCGAGCCAGCGATGACCGAACTCCACGGAAAGACGCCCGACGCTTTCGAGGCGCAACCCGCACTGTCCATCGCGGACTTGTTGATGGGCGGAATGGTCCGATGCGACCAAATGGGCATGTATGCCGGTCTCGGTCACATGCTGCGCGTGCATGGTCACAGTTTCAAGCCGCCGCAACCTGGTGACGAAGAGGAGGGCCACCGCTTCGGCACGTTCTGCCACTTGCGATCGCGCTACCTCGAAGCCCGTGACACCGAGCTTCGCTTCGGCAAGGGCGCCTTGTTGAACCTCGACCATCCGGATGTCGCCACCCTGGTGCGGAACCATCAGCTCCTGTCCGATAGGGAGATCGAGGCCGCGAAGACGTTCAGCGAAGCGAACCCAGTGTTCTACGCAAGCTGGCGCGCCGAGGCAGCGACAATGCCCTCCGCGTCCGGGAAGGGGCCGGCGATCTGGGTGCCGCTCGGGTCGTAGAGATACAAGCCCGCGTCCTTCAGGGGCAGGCTGACCTCCATCACCACATACCCGTCCAGCAACCGGGCTTCAGGATCCGCGCCCAGCGCTTCAAGGAAGGGACGCATCCTCTTGGGCAGCGCATCGCTGCGGTAGCCATGCGACTCCCGACGCTTGCGCGCCAATTCGTGCAAGCGCTCGTAGCCCTCCAGGCCGACGTCGGCGAACAACGCGGACCCGAAGTCATCCGTGCCGAAGACGACAGCTTGGCTGCCAAGGATTCGAAGTCCGACCTTCATCTCGATCCTGCCGTTGCGTTCGCGCGGCTGTACCCCGGTCTGCGAGCGGTTTGCAACCCGAGCCCGGGGTGGTCGCGGCGGGAGGCAGCCCCTCTTCCGCTCCATCGAGGCAAGCCGCTTGCGGATTGCCTCGATCTGCGGAACCCTCGTTCGAAGTCGCTTCCCTCACGTTGGACTTCGCCCACCGAGTGGTCGATCCAGCCGAGGTCGGTGATTGACGGAGCGACACGGAAGGAGCGAGCGCTGATGCAGACCACCCCCCGTGAGCTTCTCCATCCACAGGACGCAAGCATCGAGCGGATCGCCGCTTCCGGCGACGTCGGCGCGCTGGCCGCCGCCCTGCAACTCCTAAAGCAGGCAACCCGCGCACAACATGCGGAAAGCATGGCAGTTAGATACGCCGACCGGCTGAGGTACGCCGTATCCGACGACTGGAGCCACTACTTCTCCGATGTTGCGCCGGAGTTCGACACGCGCTGGGTGTTCGACAGGCATGAGTGGCGCGTGGCGGTGCTGCACGTAAAGCGCAGGTCCGATGTCGATTGGTTCCTTGCTCTCCCGGACGAGACCGAAGACGTCACCGAGAGCCTGGTGGACGCGAACGCCGGCGCCCTCGATCACGCTATGGACGAGTTCGGCGTCTACGAGGCGAACGCCCTGCCGAACTGGGTAAGCGAGGCGATCAAGGTCGAGCGTCGCGCGCTCGTCGAGGCTGCCGAGTGAGGACGGGCAGATCTCAGCCCGTCGTCCGGGACGGTTAGCGTCGATGAGCGACCGCTTAAGATGACCGACAAGGCCAAGCACGACTCGATCAACGGCTCGCGCCGTCGGGTCGGCTGAGGCCGCGTAATCGAAAGCCCCCGGATGGCGGCGGTTTCATTCGGCCATTGGCTGCGCGCCTGGGACTCAAGCCTCCACGGGTGGGCGCGAACCCTCCGTTGTGCCGCCCTGTATCCGCGAAAATCTCGATGCGACCTGCTTCACCTTCCGTTGGTCCCTCGGATCGCAGGCCCGCCTTCCGGCTAGCCCGTGCCAGGCCCTGAGAGAGCGGACCGTACGGAGCCAAGTCTGGGAACGACAGTCAAACTGCTTGGCTGCGCGACAGAGAGCGCTCCCTGTTTCGACATATCGTTGCGATCAGGTCAGGGTGACCCTTGCCGTTTCGGAGAGCATGCTCGCAAACCGCTCCACCTCGTCGCGACGGCGCTCGATGATGAGCTTCGCCTCCCTCAGGCAACGCGAGAGGACGAGTTCGATCCGTTCGCCGACAATCGGATCGCCCCCCGCGCGGGATGCCGCCTCCGTCGCCGTGGCCGTCGGAACGGAGTGCAGCCGTTCACCGAACCCCATCGCGAACTCCGACTGGGCGACTAGTTGCGTCGCGCGCACGAGGTCGGCGTCGGCGGTGCCACCGGATCCCACGCCCCGCGAGCCGAGGATCGTTTCCTCGGCGGCGAGGCCGGCGAGGAGAACCACCACGTTCGCCTCGAAGCTCTCGCGCGTCGCGTCGAACCCCTCGACGATCCGGAACTCCGTCCGGTGCTCGTTGCCGTGACGCATCCGCCGCCGAACTGTCGCTCCTACGGGGACGATGCCCGCCAGGGTGGCGAGTTCCATCCCGACGACGACGTGCCCCGCCTCGTGGAGGCACAGGCGACGGAACGCCTCCGTGGATAGGTGGACGCCCCTTGGAACGGCCGCCCAAAGGTCCGCCTCCGACAACGGCCGCCGTTCCCGCCTGGCGGCGGCGCGAGCCTCGCGAACGAGCTGCGCCAGCGCCGCTCCCGATACCTCGCCCACCTCATCGGCCAGCATCGTGAGGTCGGCCTTGGGCAGTTCGCCGCGCAGGTGATGCTTGAGGATGCCGACCCTTCCGCCGATGTCGGGAAGGCGAATCTCGATGTGGCGCCCGAGACGGCCGGGCCGGAGCACGGCCGGGTCGATGACGGCGGGCTTGTTGGTCGCGCCGATCACGACGACGCCATCGCGTTGGGCCGCGCCGTCCAAACATTCCAACAGCCCGTTGACGACTTGCCTCTGATAGGAAGCGTGGTCGCCGAGCGGCTCGTCCCTCGAGCCGACGGAGTCGAGCTCGTCGACGAACAGGACACAGGGCGCTGTCTTCCCGGCCTCGGCGAAGGCGGCCCGCATGGCCTTCAGCAAGTCTCCCAAATGACCGCGGGACTGCCAAGCGGCGACGGAATGCGAGTGCAGGGGCACCCCGCAGGATCCGGCCAGCGCCTTCGCGAAGAGCGTCTTGCCCGTCCCCGGTGGGCCATGGAGTAGCATGCCGTTCTCGATGTCCGACCACGGCAGCGAGCCCGCGCGGTACTCGACAAGGTCTGCGGCCAGCGCCAGCCCCCACCGCTGGGCCTCGCCCATCCCGGGTAGGTCCTCCAGGCGCTCGGGGACAACATTCTTGCTCGCTCCGATGGACAGGGTCGCAGGCTTCTCGGCGTTCGACACCGCCAGCTTGGCGGGACCGCGTCTGCGACCGTCCTCGGGAGGATGCCTTCTCAGCCGTCCGGCGATCCGCCACATGCGGTCCGCCGTCGTGCCGGGACGGATGGCGAGGTTCAGGTATGAGATCGGCAGTCGCTCGAGCCAGGACACGAGCCTGTCGTCCGGATGGAAGCCCGCGAGGTCCCTGACGACGGCGGCGATGGCCTCGCGGCGACCGGCGACGCGGAGCACGGCGTCGGCCACCGTCGCGACGACGCCCGGCACCTCCGTCCGCCGATGGCACAGCACGACCATCGGGCGCGTCGAAACGCTCACGTCGACGAGCAGGCGCTCGACGTATCCAGTCCGCTGGTTGGACGGGTCGGTCCAGTCCCGCCCGGAGGCGTTGATCTGGACGACGGACTTCCCGGTGCAACCGACGAGGTCGCTAACCGCGTCGCAGAGGACAGGGCCGTCGATGGGCTTGATGCCGTGGATCACGGCGAGGCTCGCCTCTCCGCCGAGGAGCCGATCACAACCACCGTCCCCAAGCGTCTGGTGGAGGAGGGCATCGGCGACCCGCGCCGACGGCGTCAGCCGTCCGGCCAGCGACGTCGGCATGTCGGAGAAGTCGAGACGGTCACGCATGGCCGCCCCCGATCTCGGGAGCGCCCAGGAGCCAGAATCGGTTCTCGGACCGCACGTAGCCGGCGTCGAGCGCGACGACGCGGAGCGGCGAGGTGATGGCGTCGCGCCCGTCGCGGACGACAGGGTGACCGGCGGGTCGGCCGCGCAGGCACGGGACCATGCGCAGCGCCGACGACCAGCCGGTCAGGACAGGCGCACCCGCCAACATGGCGCCGGACGGAGCGCGATGGTCGCGCAGGTAACGGAGATCGCGCAGGAGGGCGGCCGTGCTGTCGATCTCGCGGTCGAGCTCGCTCGTCCCTGAATGCGAGGTTAGGAAGATAGGCATGGTGGTGGCCTTCGCATGGCCGCGTTCGAGCGGCACGGTACTGACGGAAAGGGTGGTGTCAGTCGGGGCGGCGTATCACCCTGCTGCGGGATCCGAGGGGTGTGTCCAGGTCGAGGTCGACGACACGGGCAAGCGCCAGCGACGCGACCGCCGCGATGGGCCGGGTCGTGTTCCTGAAGATCGCGAGGCAATCGCCGAGCGTGACGCTTCCCTCCTCGTCGAGGGCCGCCAGCAGGCGGACGCGGTCGTCGATCGACACCCGCCACCGGGCGTAGGGGAGGATGAGCTTGGCGTTCTCGAGACGGATGGGGTCGATGTCGTCCTGCGTGACGACGCGGACACGCCCCGTGCCGCAGGCCGGCTGCCTATCCCGCGTGTCGCCGCCAGCGTCCGGATGCTCGGACGCCAGAAGGTGCTCCGTTTCCGTCGCCCTATGGACGTCGAAAACGACCCCGGGGCGATCGGAGACGCCCGTCGAGGCCTGACGGCACGACCACCGATCGACGTCCTCGTCCACGTCTAGGAGACGGGCGAGGTCGACGGCCAGCGGGGTGGGCAGGACGGCCTCGCCGACGCACCGGAGCGGCCGATAGGCTGCCGCGGTTCCCGTACGGGAACGCCCAATGGCGGACGCGGCGGGCAGGGAAAAGACCGATGACATGCGCATGCCTCCTGGCGGACGCACCACGGTGCCGTCCGCAAACCTCAAAAAGGTCTTGGGTGGTCAGCGTATGAAGGAGCGGCGGATCGGGACGCAGCCGGAAGCGAGGCTCATGGGCCTCGTCGTCGCCGGGTTAAGGGTGCGCCTCTCGATCATGCCGTCAGCCTAGGATGGTGGCCGGCGGCGAGTCAACACGGCGTGGTCGGTGGCGGACTAGATAACCTCCGGCCTGGCAACCCGTGTTCGACCGACGGCTCGACTTGCCGATGCTGCCCACATACGCCCCTGCGATCAGCCCTCGGGGGAGGGGCCGGTTTCGCCCAACTTCATGACGGCGTCCCGGACCGTCGGCGCCTCGACATCGGGGCAGTCGACCATCACCGTTCTCGCCATCCCGGGCAGCGGCCAGGCGTCCGCATTCCGTCGCGCGTGCTTTCTCTTCCGTGCGCGTTCGTGCGTGGCAACAGCCGCCGGCCGTGCCGTCGAGAGCCGATCGGGCAAAACCTCTAGCCCGAGGATGGTCTTGGTGATGGGGCACACGTCGACGCGCATCGTCGCGCGTTCGACGGCCCGCCCGCTGCGGTCTTCGACCACGAACATTCCGATTTCGGTCCGGTGAAGAGCGCCCCGCCCTTCGGTGCGAGGAAGGTCGAGGCGGACAGAGGTCCTGAGGATGGAATGCATCGTCGTGTCCTTCGGGAGTGGCGCGTGTGGCCGTGTTCGGGAGGTGGCGGACGGTCGGCGGATCCTTCGAGATCGCCGACGCGCCGGGGGCGGGATGCCTCGGCTCAGGCTCCGCGGGGATCCGGTCGCCAGACCAGCAGTCCGGTGACCGGATCTCGGTCGAGCTTGCACCGGAAAGCCATCAGGATGCCCGTCAGCATCGAACGGGCGAAGAAGGTGTCGCCGCCCTGCCAAGGTACCCAGAGGCCGAGCCTGTCGGCGATCCGGAGGACAATGCCCGGCACCGCGCTTGCCGATCCGTCGTCGGGGGAACGGGGCGGAAGTCCCGCCGCCACCGTCGCCTCGGCGGCCGAGGCGACGCGCAGGAGAGGCCAGCCGCACGTCGACTCCCTGATCTCCCGCTCCGTCCAGATCTCGAACGCGGCGCCCCTTGCCGCGCACTCCAGCTCAATCCTCGGACGCCTGCCGGAGAGTTCGGGATCGCGCAGAAGCAGCGCGTGCGGCCGGACGGAACGGTAGACCTTGGACCCGTCGGTCATGACGGCTAGGAGGTCGGGAGTGTACCTGCGGCGGCGTCCGTCCGTGCCGTCCCGCCAGACGAAGGTCTCCGGCTGCGCGCGTATCGAGGCGACGAACGGATCGGCGGCCATCTGGGCGAGGAGATCCGCCCCGAGAAGGCTTTCGAACGGCACGAGACCACCTCCCTTCGGGGTGGGAATGAAGCCGCACCGGGGACGGTCCCTTCGGCGGTCGACGGACGCATGGTTGGTTGTCCTGACGGATGGGCGGGGCATGACCTTATGCATGTGCGTTCCTTTCGCGGTGACAAAGGGGGAATGGTTGATGCGGACGCGCGGGATCGTTGCCCCGTCGGAGGCGGGACGCAGACGCGTTTCGACGTTGGGTAAATCCCTAGAGCGGAGTCGCTGGGGGCGGGTGCCTGCCACTGGCCGGAGGTGGCAGCACCTCGACGCTCAAGGTGTCCCCCCTCGCGACGACCCTGGCCCTGAGCCAATTCCAGATAGTGGGGGCGCAGGTGCACCGTCTGCTCGCCGCGCCTTTACGGCCGCGCGCCGCATGTCGGTCCGCGCGGCCGGGAACCGGGGACGAAGCGGTGGCCTTCGGTTCGCCCTTCTCCATGATGCGTTCTCCTGTTGGAAATGCGGGGACGTTCTGGTCAGGCGGCCTCGGGCCAGCCGCGGGCGATGGCAACCTCAGCGGGCGCGGATATTTCCCGTCCGCCCTCGGACGGGTACGCATCGACGCTCGTTAGTGGGCCACCGCAGGCTGTAGGCCTGCCTGCGGCCGTGCCCGACCCCCTCGACGACAAGTTCCGCAATCCGTGCGGCCAATGCGTGCACACGGGGGCCGGGGCGGCCCGTCTCGAGTGGAGCTTGCTCGGCGTCGTCAAGCTCGGGAAGCGTCAGGGTCGGCACGGGCGCATGCGTCGTCCAGCCCATATACGGATCGGCAGGTGCGTGATCCTGCAACCTCACGTGGAACGCGACACGTCCGGGCAGGTGGAAGCCGGGCATCGGGCTGCGCAACGCGACGACCTCAAAGGCGTCCTCGGCCCATTGGCTCAAGGGGTCTCCGGCCTCGAGAGGGCGGTCGAGCTTAAGGCACAGCTTCCTCAACGTCGGGGCCGCGAAAGGACCGGCGTCGACGCCGCCCCAGGATTCAGGCATGCTGACATGGTAGGGAATCCCCCAGCGGCCCGGCGGAGAGCGGAACGTCCGCAACCCGTAGGCTTCGAGTCCATGGACGGCCAGTCGGTACGCGAGGTCGGCGCCCGGTGAGCCGGGAGGCGAGATGAAGGCTATCAAGGGCATGTTTGCGACGGATCCTACGAGGAACAAGAAGACCGACGACCCACCGCGCGGCGTCTGCCGCACGGCGCATTCTCATGTGGATTGGATGCTGCCCGATGTTGACTAAGTCAGACATCAAGTCCGACTCAGAGTCAACTGTGATTCTACGACAGGTTGTCCCGGAGGAGGGCGACGACGCGTCGGCGGCCATCGACGGGATCGCTTGTCGGGGCGCCAGGGCCATGCTTGGCGTCAGCCAGGCGGAGCTCTGCGAGCGCGCAGGATGCTCGCGAAGCTCCTTGAACGACTTCGAGAACGGCCTGCGCGTGCCACGCGCGGCGGGAGCCCGGCGGATCGCGGAGGCGCTCGTCGCGTTGGGAGCCGTCTTCATTCCGCACGACGGCAGGTTTGCCGTCGCGGTGCGTCCCGACTCCCACCGCGAGCGGACCGCGCGAGCGAGGTCCTTCGCGGGCAGGGACGGCGGAGGGGCGAAATGACCGGCGATGACGCCACGCGGTGGCCGTCCCCCAGTTCGCCGATGCCCCGCATAGCCTGCAAGCCGGACCGGGTGGACGCGGGAGCGTCAAGGATTCGTTAACCATGTCCGCAGGTTGCTTGCGTCCGGCCGTTGACCCGGCGGCCGGCCGATGGTTGCCTTGCGTCGCTGGAAGGCGCACCGCCATTTGCCCGGTGCCAGGAGCGTCCGTTCCCGCATGAGGCGTTGACGACCCCAGCTCCCGACGGTCCCGGCGTCGTGCGTGAGGGGGCGGCTCACCGCCTCACGGCATAGCCCTCGCCCCTTACGTTCTCCAGACCGTCGTCCGCCGCCAGGATCTTGCTGATCTTCTTGGACGCGTTGCGTTCGGGCAGCCCGATCCCGGCTTGGCTGACGGCCTCGAAGATCTTCGCGCGGTTGAGCGGACGGCCCGCCGCGCCGATCGCTTCCCTGGCGACGCGGCGTACGCCCGCGGCGAAGCTCTCGCTGTCCTGTCTCGGCTTGTGGGGACGGTCGGCCCCGGTCACGGGGGCTTTCCCCGCTGCCGGGGCGGGGGGGCGTTCCCTGGCCGGGTCAATGGTCGGATCCTCGGCCTCGGGCGCGGCTGCCCGAGCGTCGCGCCCATTGCCGGAGATGGCGGCAAGGTGGCGTTCCGCGGCGAGGAGCCCGTCGAGTTCGCGTTGCGCCGCATCCAAACGCCGCCGCGCTGCCGCGATCTCGGCACGCACGTCGGCGAGCAACTGCCCGTAGGCTCCCGTCCGGTCGTTCAGCAAGGCGTCCCCCGTGCCCAACGCGGGCCGGGGGATCAGGCCACCGACGGGACCCTGCGTCAATCCCCCGGCCCGCTGCTTCCAAAGGAATCGCACGCCGGGTCCTTGACTGCCGTCGGACCCCTTCCACCTGGGGTCTTGGGAATCCAGACTCCCATGGAGGACATCATGGACGAATTCTTGGGTGAGTTCCTTTCGAGGGAGCTGGCCGCGCTGCCGGAAACGATGCGGAGGCGGCCCGAGGCCGTCGCGCCGCGGGAACCCGACAGGTTCTGGGAGGCCGCCCCCGGCGTTCCCTGCGTGGTCGAATGGGTGAGGCCGGAACTCGCGCGCGAGTTCCCCGGCGTGCCGACGCGGGTGCCGGGGCGCTCGTCCCGGTCCTGGACGCGCGGCTGGCAGACGAGGACGTTCCTCCAGAAGACGGGACGCGTCGCTCGCGGCGCCTCCCGCTGGGAAAGCCGTCACGCTCTGGACGTCGACTTCGACGTCGAAGCCGCCGCGATGTGCGAGCAGCCGATGGCCATCCGGATGCCCGACGGCAGCCGCCACCTGCCGGACGCGTTCGTTTGGATGCGTCGCGGGCCTCATGAGATCCGTGAGGTGAAGCCGGAAAGCGACGCGGTGGAGCAGGAAGGACGCTGGAGCGCCATCGGCGGTAGCGTCGCCGCGCTCGGCTACGGTTACCGCGTCGTCACGGACACCCGGCTCGCGTATCCCCCGCGCGTCGCCAACATCGACGCATTCATGTCCCACCGCCACGCGGAGGTGCCCGGCGACTGGGTGCTGAACGAGATGTGGCGGGCGCTCGCGTCGGGCCCGATGACGGTGGGCGCCTTCCGTGCCCGGTTCCCCGAACTCGCTACAAAGCAGCTTCACGCGCTCGTGCGGCTCGTCTTCATCGGCGTGACGGATCTCGACCGCCCCTTCGACGACGACTCGACGATCGTGCGCCAGCGCCGCGACATACGCAGGGTCGGGGCAGCCTTCCGGAGCGACTGCCGTCCTGCGGGTCCCGAGGGGGAGGGAGGCATGGGCGCCGAACGTTTCGTCGTCGGGCAGCCGCTTCTCGTGAACGGCGTGCCCGTCGTACTCCGGCGCGGGGCGGGCAACGATGCCACGAAGTGGGAAGTGCGGGACCGAAACGGGGACCGTGTCCGGTTGCTCTCGGGCCGCGACCTTTCCGAGGCATGGGAACGGGGCGAGCTCCTCTACGACCGCAACGGCGGAACACCCGTTCGCGGGGGGGAGGAAACACGATGAGGAGAATCCAATTCAAGTCAGGTCAGCGCCTCCTGTTTCACGGCGTGCCAATAACGCTCAAGCGCAGGCTGGACCGAGATCCGGAGGAATGGGAGGTCGAGAACCGCAACAGGCGCGAGATCGAGGTCCGCTCCCGGCGGGTCCTCGACATCGCCCTCCACCAGGGCGAATTGCTCGACGACAGCGAGCTCCCGCCGTCCAAGAAGAAGTACCGGGGGACGCGTGCCATATCGGATCTGTCGCCGCGGATCCAGCGTCAGGTGCGCTACGAGAAGATGGTCATCCGGCTCGTCGCGGAACGCACGGGCGAGGGGTTCAAGACGTCGAAGGACGCCGACACGGGCGAGATGAGGCTGGCCGCCGTCCTAAAGGAGGTGGCGGCCGAGGCGGGGATGATCTGCTTCGGCAAGGAGAAGAAGCTCGGCAAGTCGCAATACTACGAATACTGCAACAAGCACGCCGAAGCGATAGACGCCGACGACTACGCTGGCGGATACAGCAAGCGCGGACGGCGGGACCAGATGGGCCCCGGCGTCAGGACCCTCGTGGTCAGGACGATCGAGGAGACCGTCGAGGAGTTCAAGAACAAGCCGAAGGGGCGGGGGCATCAGTTGCTGACCCGCCGCATACTCGACGACCGGATCGTCACGGCGGTGGAGGAGGAGAGGAGGCACAACCCCGGCGTCACGCTCCGGGTGCCGAGCGATGCGACCGTT
This sequence comes from Aureimonas sp. ME7, assembly GCF_903970965.1. Taxonomy (GTDB): domain Bacteria; phylum Pseudomonadota; class Alphaproteobacteria; order Rhizobiales; family Rhizobiaceae; genus Aureimonas. Next base: position 733,102 of record NZ_CAJCKW010000001.1, read on the forward strand.
TACCGGATCGTGAGGGACGAGATTAACCAGCACGACTGGGACCTCGCCACGAAGGGGCGGACGCTCACCGACGCGGCCTACCGCAGGCCGGGCCGCCTCCCGAAGGTCCTGACGCATCCGCTGCAATGGTGCCACTTCGACGAGACGCCGTGTCCCATCTACCTGTACGACAGGTTTTCAAAGCTTCCCCTTGGACGACCGTACCTTGCTTGGATCGTCGACCTCTTCTCGGGCGGGATCGTCGGCTTTTATCTGGGTTTCACGCCGCCGGGCGACCTCGTCATCGCGCAGACGCTAAAACATGCCTGTCTGCCCAAGGCGTACATGGCCGATCTCTATCCAGGGATCGACACGCCTCTTCTGCTGGCCGGCATTCCAAAACTCATCACCTTCGACAACTCGTTGCAGGCACACGGCAACAGCATCCAGCAGATCTGCGGCGACTTGGACATCTTGTATGATTTTACCAAGCCCCGCGCACCATGGATGAAATCACTCGTGGAGCGGATGTTCAAGATGCTCGAGGAGGAGTTGCTTCGACACCAGCCGGGATATGTCTTCCCCGCGGCGTGGAAGATACCGAAGAAAGATTACGATCCCCAGACGACGGCGATGATGGACTTCAATGACTTCCTTTGCATCCTGCACAAGTGGATCGGAAGGCGCGTTAACGGCCTCTCCCGCCAGAGCAAGCCCAGCCCGAACGCGAAGTGGATCGAGGGTTGCGCGATCGCCGAACCCGAGTTCGTCGCGAATACCGCTGACTTGGAGGCGCTCTTCGGGATCGTCCGCGAGGGCAGGCGCCTCGACGAGAGCGGCGTGCAGTACGAGGGCCTCGCATATTACTCGGACGAAGTCGACCTCGAGCGGCATCTGCATGGCGCGAGGCAGAAGGTCGCCATCAAGGCGAACCCTTTGAGCATCCGCCGCATTCATGTTCGCGGACGCGACAAAAGCTGGATCCCGGTCAAGACTGACGCGCATCCGGAGTGGCCGCGCCTCGACCTGCACGTTCTCAAGCTCCTGAACAAGCAGTCGCGCATGCGGTACGGCGTCGAGACGATGGAGACGCGGGTGCATTCCTTCCGCGCCATCCAACAGGACATGGCCATCGGCTACGACGACGGGATGTCGGCCGCCAACTCGGCACGGGCCGCCAGGGCGCTCGGCATCGGTACGCCGCTGCTCTTCCACGGCATCGGCCACGACGGCGCGATCCCGCCCGCGCCGTCCAGCCCGGTCCGGCTCCCCGCCCCGGCTCCGACGCCGCGACTCGCGGCGCCCCCTGCTTCCCTGGATGCGCACGTTACCGCCCTCCCGACGCCGCGTCGGGCGATCCCCACCTTTAAGACGGACAGCTCCCTGTGATGCCCAAACCATCGCCGAAAATTGACCTCGCCGCGATCCCGAGGAACCGGATCCGCGCCGTCGTGGCGCGGCGCCCCGCCCGACCGGCGCCAAGGTCCCGCGACGCCTACTGGACGTCGCGGGACGCCCTCCGAAGGCTTTACGTCGCCCATACCCTCTTCGACGGGGTCCTCACGCGCGTCGTCGACCGCATCGAGGAGAACGAGGGTTACGGGCAGGGGTTGCCGGGCATGCTGGTCTGCGGCCAGCCCGGCGCCGGAAAGTCCACGATGGTCAAGAAGCTCCGGGAGCGATTCCTTCGTGTCGAAGACGGCGTCGAACTCAAGCTCGACGACGGGACCGCGGCGGTCTGCGACCACGTTCCGGTTGTGTTCGTCGAGTGTCCGACCAAGCCGACCGAGCTTTCGGTCCTCACGACGATACTGAAGAGCCTCGGCGATCCACTTTGGAAAAACCGCAAGCGCGACGATGCGCTGGACGCCGTCAAAACCTTCCTGCACTACGCGGGAACGCTGGCGATCGTCGTGGACGAGGCGCAAAGACCCACCGACCGAAAGGGGAAGCTGACCCAAGGCGACATCGCAACCCTGTTCCAGACGCTCCACGACGAGGGCATCGTGGTGCTCCTTTTCGGCCTCGGCCGCGCACAGGCACTGATGGTCGAGGACTCGCAGGTCGAAAGGCGGTGGAGCGCTCCGATACGCCTGGCGGAGTACGCTTGGGGTGACGTTGCCCTTTCCGGCGACGACGCTCCGGAGTCCAGGGCAACCTTCATGGGGCTCCTGGACGCCATGGCCGGCGCGGTGACGCTCGAATGGGAAGACGGCATCGACTTTCAATCGGAGGAGGTCGCCTTCCTGTTCTACTACGCGTCCCGCGGGGTGCCCGGCCTCTTGAAGAAGCTGCTGCTCGGCACGGTCGACATCGCGAAGGGCGACCGGGACCAAGTCATAACGCGATCGACGTTGGCAAGGGCGTTCGATGCCGAGTTCCTGCGCCGCAAGCCGGGTACCGCCCTTCAGAACCCCTTCGCCGCAAGCTTCCGGGTCGCGCAGCCGCCGGCGCTGCCGGACGACAACGAAGTGCTCTACAAGGCCCCGTCGCCAACCAAGAAGCAGAGGCAGGCGTCGCTGACAGAAAGCCTGACAGTGTCATGAGGCTATTCGTCCGACCTGCCCCCGTCGCGGGGGAGACGCTTGACCTTCTCCTCGTCCGGACCTGCGAGGCGAACCGCGCGGGTTCGCCCGTACGCCTCGTCCGAGCGCTCGGGCTTGCACCCGACTGCCGGACACGGCGAAGGAACCTGGCGGCGCTCGCCGACGCTCTCGGCTGCCCCCAGGGCCCAGCGTCTGTTGAGCGTTGCGCACGCTGGCTCGACCCTGCCAGCGGCCTCGTCACGGTCGGCGACCTTGCGTTGCCCTCCGCTGTGCTGGGGCCCTCCCTCGGTCGCGTCTGCCCGCGTTGCGTCGCGGAGGGAACCGTCTTCGACCGCGCTTGGGAAATGAAGGGGGTCGTGGCCTGCGTGCGTCACGCCACCTGGCTGGCGGACGCCTGTAATGGATGCGGACACGCCGTCGGCCGGAACCGGGCACGCGTCGGTGCATGCCGTTGCGGGCGCTCTTTTGCCGAGGGCGCTTGCCCAGCACCGGAGGCTGCGGTGTCGATGGTGCGCAGCGTTCTGGAAGGCCACGCGCTCGGGACCCATCCTCTTCCCGTCGGCGAGGCCGCGAGGCTGGTCTGGTTTGCGGGGGTGCGCTCGCACGGTGCCCTGCGCAGGGGCGCCACGATCGACAGGCCGGGCATCAGGGACACGTGGGACCTGCTCGAACCCGTCGCCGGGATCCTCGACGAATGGCCACTCCGGTTCGTCGAATGGGTCGTGGCAAGGGGTAGGAACGGCGCGCGGGGCGGCAGCCTCTACGAACACCACCCGCTTGCGCTGGACGTATTGCGCGAGTTCGGCGGAAGCTGTCCGGCGATCCCCGGCGCCCTTGCCGACGCGTTCGCCGCCGACGCCTCGGCGCCGCCGATCCGGACGAACTCGCGCTTCTACAGGGAGGGCGCCGCGACGCTCGACTCCTCCGGGGCGGCGAGGATACTCGGCGTCGCTCCGCCGACCGTCGCGCGAAGGATCGGCGACGGGACGCTGCCGGGCCGGGTAGCCGGAGCGGGAAGGCGCAGGGCGGTCGCCGTCAGCCGCGAGCATGCAGTCCTCGCCTCGCGGGCCGCCGTCCCGCCCGACAATGTCGCCTCCGGGTTCGGCCTGTCGCGCGCACAGATGGCAGGCCTGCGAACGGAATCCGGCTCCTCGCCCAAGTCGAAGGACGACATGGAGCGGCTGGTCCGGCAACTGGACGGACGCGCCGGGAGCGGACCGCCGCCGAAGGACGCCATCGCGCTCGCCAACGTCTCCTCCTTGCGGGGGCCCACCCTCCTCACCGCGGTCGGCCTCGTGATGGAGGGCAGGCTGCGGTGCTGGTCGTCGGCCGCGCACAAACCCGCGTTCCGACGCCTCCTCGTTTCCCGATCCCAGCTCCTTCGGGAAGCGGGTGGCGGGTTGAGCGTCAGGGAAGTGGCCGGGTGCCTCCGCGTGCCGACCCGCCTTGTCCCCTTGCTCGTCGGGGCGGGCTGCCTCGAGGCTTCGGGACCGCCCGGCCGCCGCCCGATCACCCGCCTAGCCGTTGCGAGATGCGCGGAGCGGTATGCCACCGCGGGCGAGATTGCTGCGTCGGCGCGCACGAATACGCGGACGCTGCTCGCCCGGCTCGAGGAGGCGAAGGTCGAGCCCGTCATCCCCTCCGACCCAGCGTCCGGCATTTCCTCCGTGTGGCGGCGGGACGAGATCGAGGCCGTAGCTGGCAGACTTCGGCCGCGACGCCGGAGGTCCCGGTGACCGCCCCGAAAGGTCCGGACATCGCCTACGATCTGATCGAAGAAGCAAGCTCGCCAGGCCGTCAACCGATGATGCCTGCCGGACACCAAGGGCGACCTCGGCTTACCCGCCGACGGATCCGGCATGCGGCCGCCGTCGCTCCGTCGATCGCAAGCGACCGACGACATTTCCCTCCTCAAACATGAAGGTCTTCTCATGCGTTTTCACGTCACCTCCAAGGAAGGTCCCGCGCGTCGGGCCAAGCAGCTCCACAAGTTTCTCGTCGCGGCTGGATACGAATCGAGACTAACCCGATGTCAAAGGCTGGTCGCGATGATGATGGGCTACCGCGACTGGACCGACATGCACGCCTATATGGGGCTGGCGGATCCCTCTCTCGGAGACGCGTTCGTAAGCGAGCGTGAGTGTGAGACTCGCCGCGAGAGGCACGTTGCCGTCTTGGTGGAAGCCGGGATTGAGGTCGGCGACGCGGAAGCAGCCGTTGATGCCGTCGGCCCGACCAATTACGGCGAGGCACGCGAACGGGATGACGACGACGCGGACGCGGACTTCGTGGCGGAATGGGGCCTGCGGCCGACATCGCGTCGCTGACCCGAGCGATCACGCGGAACCGACGGGGTTCCCCCGCGGGACCCGCGTGGCTCCGCCACCGGGGAAATCGAACTCTCGAGGGGCTTCCCTTTGGGGCTCCAGTCCTATTGCACCGTCCTTACCCTGCCCTAGTTCCCGCGCCAAGGAGCCAGTGGGAGGGAGCCGATGCGACGAATGCTTCTCGAAGGGAGCCTGTTCGCCAGGTTCGATCCTCCCCCCGGCCGGAACTTCATGGGTTACTTGATAGCGCTGGCTGCGGCGAACCGGGTGTCTCCCCAGCAGTTGCTTTACAAGGCGAGCAAGGCGCTCGAACTTCCGGGTCCTCAGCTCGGGCAGGCCCTCAGCCGCCTCACGGGCTCCAGGGTCGAGGTTCTCGAGCCCCTTCTTTGCGTGGGAGCCAGGCGCGGCCGATGGAGCCTCGTTCCCGGCCACCAGGTCAAGCGGTCACTCGGGGCTGCGGGGATAAGGGTGTGCCCGGAGTGCGCCTCGACCGAATTCTCTCCTGAGGCGGCCGTTAGCCTCTCCCTCTACGTAGGGTGCTCACGGCACCGCACCGCCCTGGTCTCGAGGTGCGGGGATTGCGGGCGGCGCCTCCTGTTCGCCCGCCCGAGCTGGCGCAGGTGCGTGTGCGGTGCGGACCTCGCGGGACTGGCTGCCGAATCCCTCGACGCCGACGTCGCGAAGCTGATGACGTGGATTCGCGAAGCTTGCGTGCCGGGGCACGGTGCCCGGTCCCGTGCCGCGAGTCCCGGCGAGTTGGCGTTGCCCGAACTCCTCCGCCTGATCCTTCTGGTCGGCGGATCGGACGACGACCGATGGAGGGGAAACTCCGCGACGGTGGGGCCGAACCGTCCGGAGCTTGTGGTGGCCCGTGCCGCACCGCTCCTCGCCGACTGGCCAAGGTCCTTCGCAGCCTTCGTCAGGGCGCTCGTCGTCGACGGTGCGCACAGCGAGGGGAGCGAGGGCTTTGGACGGCGCCTCATGAAGTCGATCAACGTCATCGACGCGAGTCGGCCATCGCCGATGGAGGGAATGGTACTGGACGCCGTCCTGGATGCGGTGAACGGGGAGCGGTATTCACGGCTCGATCCCCGCGTCGTTCATGCCGCGCCTTCGTCGTCGACTCGCTTCGTTCCGGCATACGAGGCTGCCCGAATCCTTGGCGTCGCCGATAACGCGCTCGTTCGCGCTTCCCGGTTCTACGCCGTTCCGACTCAACCCGTCACCCGTGGGACCAGGAACGTGGAGGCGTACAACGTTGCCGCCTTGCGCGTGGCAGCGGAACGAAGGAGGGCTGATCTCGAAAGGCTGCCCTTCTTCGCTCCGGCCCCGGCCATGGCGAGGACATTGGGCGTCGGTCGTGCGTCGGTCGCTGAACTCGCCGAACTCGGCTGCCTCGAAACGCTGCGTCTGCCCGAGTGCGTTCTCTACTCCCTGGCCGATGGGCGGAGCTTGATCGAGGGTTTCGAGGCTAGGTCGGTGGGGAACCAGACCTCTGTGGGAGACCTTCGGATCGCCGTCTGCGCAACGCGCTGGCGTCACCTTACGGTAGGGCGGATCGTGCGGGCGGTGATCGACGGCAAGGTGCCCGTCTCCAAGCCCTTGGTACCTGTCGGCATGCATCGTGGTAGGGACGTGCCCAAGGGCCTCAACGAGTTCGCCCTGGACGCCGTTGCGGTGAGGGCACTCGCGCGACTGTCTTGCCCCTACCTTCTCCCGAAGGATGTCGCCGAGGAACTGGGCGTGCCGTATGAGCTCGTCGGCGCGATGGTCGAGCAGGGCTACCTTGACGCGGGGCCGACGAAGCCGTTCGGTAGGAAGGTCATGAATACGGTGACCGTCGCATCCGCGGACGCGTTCGCCCGGAAATTCACCCACACGCTGGAAGTACGTGCCTCACTCGACGGAGAGGGAAGGGTGGGGAAGATGCTGCGTGCGCTTGGCGTCCCCGAGGCGGGCCGGCTTTCCAAGTTGGTCGCGGTCTACGAGCGCACGGCGGTCGCTCGGGTCCTCGGATGGGACGCATCTGCTACGGGTTGAGGGGGCCGGCTTGGTGACGGGCAAGCTGCATGTTGCGGTTCTCCGAAAAGCAGTTTCCGGTCTTATGCGAGAAAAAGGCCCCAGTTTCCGATCTTCGGTGATCAGATTTCCGGAATCCCAGTGACAGGAAATCTGCTATCCCGTTGATTCAGCTGTATCGGGTTTCCGGCTTTTTGTGAGAATCCGCATTAGAGCCTGTTTTGTTGTTGCGCACTTCGCCAAATGCCGTCACCGGCACATCAAATATTGTCACCATGCTTCCACCAATTGAAGTCACGGTCGCAGACCTGATCTGTCCTGTGCCTATGCCCATGTAGACCCCCGGTTAGCCCATATACATCGGTCCGATGCCCATATGCGCCGAAGCGGCGTCGGACCAAGCAACCGCGATCGTGATGTTGGTCGGTAGTTGCCGACGCAACCACCGAGTTGGCTTCTAGGTCGATGGTTCTCTTCGAGCCGCAGCATGGTCGGGGTTGCGTCAACTACCAGCAGGTTTCCTCAACGCATCGCCGCCCGACCGGAACGTACGGCAACCAAGCGAGACCGGTTCACATGCTGCATCCGAGGGATCGCATCGTCGGCTACGTCCTGGCAGCGATCGAACTGCTTGACCGGGACCCGTTGAACTGGTCTGCCCCCTGAAAAGTGGCCCTCCTTGAAGTAGGCTTTTGAGCCTTTGGAGGATGCCCAGATGGGACAGAAGAAGCACAAGCCCGAAGAGATCGTCGCCAAGCTTCGGCAGGTGGACGTGTTGCGCTCGCAGGGCCGCCCGGTGGCGGAGGCGATCCGCACGATCAGCGTGACGG
>NZ_CAJCKW010000002.1 GCF_903970965.1 Aureimonas sp. ME7
CGGCACCTGCCGCCGCGCTATGGCCGGCTGCGCCACCCCAACCCGCTTCGCCGGCCACCTCAACCGTGGTCGCCAAACCTACCATGCATTAGATTTGAACCGGACCACCTGATAGGGGCAGGCCACGGCCAGCTCCTCGTTCGATACATCGTCGACATCTACCACAACACGCCGCATGCCGGTCTCGGAGGGCAGACGCCGCGGAATGCCTGGCTCGAACTGCGGAAGACGTTCGGGGTCCCTATGCCGCCGACGCCGGAAGAGCGGCGGCACATCTTCGGCACGCTGCTCGAACGGCGCGTGACCAAGAACGGCGTACGCTTCATGGGACTCTTCTACCAGTCGCCCGAGCTGTACGCCCTGCTCGCCGGTCGGTCGCGAATCGACGTCCTCATCCGCGTCGATCCGTCCGATCTCGGAAGCATCTCCGTCCGCCTGCCGAACGGTCGGCTGACCGTTCCCTGCCGACGCCATGGCATGGACGGCGTCACGCTCGATCACTGGCTGATGGGCGCCAGGAACCTTCGATCCCGCTTCAAGACGGAAGCTGCGGCGAGCGAGAACATCGTTCTCGATGCGGTCCGCGACATCCGCGCCGTGGCCGAGGGGACACGCAGGCGCGCAGGCATCGCGTCGCCGATTCTCGATTTCGCGGACTACGCCCGGATCGAGAAGGCCGTCTTCACGGGCTTCGAGCGCACCGATGCTGAAATCGATGACGCCCTCTTCGACGTGGTTCGGAACAACGGGGACGGCGTCCCCCTGCTCGAAGGGCCGGCAGAGGACGTCGGTGTCTCCGACGAGCCCGAACTCCTGGCCGGCACGGACGAATCGGACCGCTCCGTGTCCGGCGACGAAAACGACGAAGATCTTCTGGAGGATTGATCATGAAGAATGAAGCGAAGGCTCATGACGTTCTGGCTCGTCTGCAGGCGGGCCAGACACCGGAGCGGATGGATAGGGCACGGATGACGTCGTCCGTGTGGCGCGGCTTCTTCCCCCTCGCCCGAGACGCGAATCTGAAGGCGGAGATGGAGCAGTTGGTCGATGCCTGCCTCCTCAACATGGCAGAGGCCGAAACGAAGGGGATGCCGGCCATCGGTCGGCTGGGAGAAGGGCGCATGCTCGGTGTGATCGGTCCGTCCGGATCCGGCAAGACCCGCTCGCTGCACCGGTGCTTCTCGAACATGCCGGAGTTCGAAGGTTATCTGAATGCGGACGGCGGGTCGGTCCTCGTCTCGATCGTGGCTCCCTCGCCCTGCACGCTGAAGCTCCTCGGGCAGACGCTGCTGCGCAAGCTGGGCTACGACTCGACCCGGGACATCAAGGAGAACGTCGTCTGGTCGATGCTCCGCCAGCTCCTGCCGACCCGGGGCGTCCGGTTCATTCACATCGACGAGGTTCAACACCTCTTCACGAACAAGTCCGAGAACGAGATCCAGAAGGTGCGCGACACCCTGAAGGGGCTGATGCAGGCTCCGGATTGGCCGGTGTGGCTCGTCCTGTCCGGTCTCCTGGAAGTTGCCGACGTCATCGAGAGAGACAGGCAGATCCGGCGGCGGTGCCACTTCGTCGAATTCAAGGCGCTGACATTGTCGAACGACCGTGACGACGTGCTCGGCATCTTCAAGCAGTATGCCAACCGTGGCGGCGTCCGGATTCGCCGGATGCCGGGAGACGAATTCTTCCTTCGCCTCCTGCATGCCTCGGGAGGCGCCGCTGGCACGACAATCGAACTTGTCCAGGACGCGGTGCTCGAAGCTGCCCGTGCCGGAGTCGAAGAGGTCGGAACCGCCCACTTCGCGTCCGTCTACGCCAGGCGGAGCGGTTGCAGCGATCAGCGCAACGTCTTCGTCGTCGACGACTGGCGCTCGCTCGACGTCATGGGCGTGTCCGCTGCGGCGATGAAGGAAGACGATGCCGAAGCCAAGAAGCCTCGCGATACGAGGAATGCATGATGATCCACCCCGATCTCGTCCCCTCCTGCCATCATGACGAAACCCCGGCGAGCTTCTGCTCCCGCACGGCTCTCGCCATCGGTCGCAGCGCCCGTGACTTCTGCCTCGATTTCGGGCTGCGGTTTCAGGGACTCGTCGACGGCGATCCGGTGGAGCTCGATTCTCTCGCTCGATTGACGCATCTGCCTCAGGGTCGTTTCCCCGGGCTGCCGATCGTCGGACGGGGACACCGGTTCGAACTGGCCGGTCAGCTCCTGACACGCGAAACCCTGAGCCGGAAGATCCTGCGCGTCTGCCCGGATTGCCTGGCGGCCGACGTCGAATGCGGCGGCGGACGGGCGGATGTGCGTCCCTACGGCCGCACCCACTGGCAAATCGATCCGATCAGGACCTGCTTCCAGCATGTCCGGGAACTGGTCGTCGCGTCCGAAGACGGCCGACCGAACTCGCTGCACGATTTCGCCGGTCTCGTCTCGCCGGTCCTGCCTTCGCTTCTCGCGGTACCGGCGAATGTGCGGAAGCCTTCCCGCTTCGAGCACTACTTGGCGGACAGGATCGACGGCGTCGTCCCGGACGGCTGGCTGGCGCCGCTCCCGCTCTATGCCGTCTGCCGAATCTCGGAAGTCGTCGGAGCGACGGAAATGTTCGGACGGCGGTACCGCACGGATGAGCTTACCGAGACCCAGAGGTACATGGCCGACGCCGTCGGCTACGACATCGTCTCCGGTGGCGAGCGGTCCATCCGTGCTTTCCTGGAACGGCTGCAGAACCGCTTCGTCGCGTCGAAGACGACGTGGGGCCCGAGAGCGACCTTCGGACGGCTCTACGAGTTTCTGGCGCACGAGTGCGAGGATGCGGCATACGATCCGCTTCGAGATCTGATGACGAGGCATGTTCTCGAGACGATGCCCGTCGGTCCGGACGACGAGATTTTCGGCAAGCCCGTTCCCGGGCGTCGTCTGCACTCGATCCATTCCGCGGCGCTGCAGTCCGGCGCGCACCCGAAGCGGCTTCGAAAGTTGGCGAAGGCTGCCGGGATCATCGGGAAGGAGACGGACGCCCTTAGCGATGACCGGGTGCTCGTCTCTGCCGAGCGGATGGAGGCCTTCTTGGAGGATGTCGCCGGCTCGATGTCGTTGAAGGCGGCAGGCAGATACCTCGGGGTCGAGCGGCCGGTGGACATGCTCCTTCTTAAAAGCGATCTGTTCGAGCCGTGGATCGGAGGCGGAACAGACGGCGTCGGCGATCACGCCTATCGCCGCTCCGATCTCGACCGCTTCCTCGCGACCGTTCTCATCCGAAAGGGTGATCAAGATGCTCGCGACCTTCGGCCCGTCGGCGAGGCCGCGAAACGTGCGAACTGCTCCATCCTGGAGATCTTCCGCCTTCTCGTCGCAGGGCGGCTCGAAACCGTCGACCTCGATCCGAGCGCCAGGCGATGCGCGGCAATTCTCGTCAGGGTCGAGGAAATATTGCCGCTCGTACGGCAGCCCGATCACGGCGGGATGTCGCTGCGCGATGCGGAGCGGCGTCTGCAACTGACGACCCGAAGACTCAAGGAACTCCTGGATGCGGAACGCCTTCCCTTTCGGCGCGCCCGCAACCCGGTGAACCGCTGCGAACAGACGGTGGTCTACGAAGCCGACGTCGAGGCATTCGAAAACCGTTACGTGCAGCTCTTCCATTTCGCGAGAGGAGCGGGAGTGCCTCCTCGGAGGATGCGAAGCATCTTGAGCGGGAACGGTATCGAGCCGGCCTTCGCAATCGGACCGACCATCTTCTACGAGAAGTCGAGACTGTCGGGCCTTCCGGGGACGAGCCCCGGCTGAACCGATCCCGGATCGAATGCGGAAACAGCCCCCGGCGGAAACGCCGGGGGCTTTTCTTTGTGGCGAGTTGCGAAACAGCGGTATGTCGGAGTCCGCCGTCTTCGGATTGCCTCACCTTTTCCCGGCGTTATCATCAGCGCCGAGGCATTTCGGAGGCGGTGGCGATCGATGGTCGAGGCAATATCCTGGGATGATACCAATGATTTCAATTATTTGCAGAACGCCTGAGGCATCCTTTGGCGGTCGTGACAGGATGCCCTTCGCCGCCTGCAGTTGAAAACATCCGGACCCGTCGAGCGATCTTGTTGGCTCGGCGGGTTCTGACGTTCTGGATCCTACGTTCCATCGCGAACAATCTTTCCGGGTACAACATGCAATCGTCCCACGACATCGCACGACTGATCGAGATCATGGCGGCGCTCCGCCAGCCGAAAACGGGTTGCCCGTGGGATATCGAGCAGACCTTCGACACCATCGTCCCCTACACGATCGAAGAGACCTACGAGGTCGTCGACGCCATCGAGCGCAGGGATGCGTTGGATCTGCGCGAGGAACTGGGCGACCTCCTGCTTCAAGTCGTCTACCATTCGCAGCTGGCGGCCGAACTCGGACTGTTCGAATTCGGGGATGTGGTGGAAGGCATCACGCGCAAGATGATCCGGCGTCATCCACACGTGTTCGGAGACGCCGAAGCGCGCTCGGCGCGCTCGGCCAAGGGTCAATGGAACCGCATCAAGGAAGAAGAGAAGCGCGAGCGGCGTGAGGAGCGGGCCGCCCGCCGAAGCCTGGAAGCAAACGGCTCAGAATGGCTCCACGTGCCGGCCGGAGATTCAGACGGCCTACTCGACGCGGTGCCGAACGCCCTGCCCGCGTTGCCGCTTGCTCGAAAGATTCAGGAGCGAGCCGCGACCGTTGGCTTCGACTGGACCGAGCCGGAGCCGATCATCGCCAAGCTGCGTGAAGAGACCGCGGAGTTCGAGGAGGCCGCAGCTTCAAGCGATCGGAGCGCCATCGAATCGGAACTCGGCGATATTCTTTTCACCGTGGTCAACCTCGCCCGCCGCTACGAGATCGATCCGGACACCGCGCTGAGAGGAACGGTCGCCAAGTTCCGCAGGTGGTTTTCCCATATGGAGGACGCGGCGAGACAAGGCGAACGCTCCCTTGCGGATCTATCTCTTCCCGAGCAGGAGACGCTCTGGCAAGGCGCCAAGGCATCCGCGCGAACGGATTAGTCCAAAGCGAGCGCGATCGAACGACCGCGCTCGCTCGGTGTTCAGTGGGCGCGTGCTTCGTCCAGCACGCCATCGATGCTGATGCCCGGATGGTGGTGCCCGAAGCGCAGAAGGTCGGATCGCGCCTGACGGGTCACGCTCAGTGCCAAGCTGACGCTGCCGTCCTCCCGGTCCTCGCGATCCTGCACTATGCTGTTGTCGTAGAGCCAGGACAGGGCGCCGAGATCATCCGCCGGCACCACGACGCTGACCGTTTCCGCGCGGCCGGCAATGCGCCCCTCGATATCGGCGAGAAGAGCGTCCACTCCCTCGCCCGTCAGGGCCGAGACGATATGAACCGTCGGACCGCCGGTATGCGAGCCCGCCGCCGCCTCCACTTGAGCCCGCGCCGAATCGTTCAGCATGTCCGCCTTGTTCCAAACCTCGATCACGTGTTCCGCATCGTCCGCGTCGATCTCGAGATCGGAGAGGATCTTGCGAACGTCGGCCGCCTGCGCGGCCGTGTCGGGATTGGCGATATCGCGCACGTGAAGAACGACGTCCGCCTCCACCACTTCTTCGAGCGTCGCCCGGAAGGCGGCCACGAGATGCGTCGGTAGATCGGAAATGAAGCCCACCGTATCGGAGAAGATGACTTCCGTTCCGTGCGAGAGGACGATGCGTCGAAGCGTCGGATCGAGCGTTGCGAAAAGAAGGTCCTTCGCGAGGACTTCGGCGCCCGTCACCTTGTTGAACAAGGTCGACTTCCCGGCATTGGTATAGCCGACGAGCGCGATGATCGGATGGGGTGCCTTCTTGCGCTTCGCACGGTGCAGGGTTCGGGTGCGACGAACCTGGTCGAGTTCCTTTTCCAGCCGCTTGATCTTCTCCTGCAACTGACGACGGTCGGCCTCGATCTGCGTTTCGCCGGGGCCTCCGAGGAAGCCGGCACCGCCGCGCTGACGCTCCAGGTGGGTCCACGAGCGAACGAGACGACCGCGCTGGTAGTTCAGATGCGCGAGCTCGACCTGCAGCCGCCCTTCCTTGGTGCGCGCGCGACGCCCGAAGATTTCGAGGATCAAGCCGGTTCGATCGAGAACCTTCGCATCGAGTTCCTTCTCGAGATTGCGCTGCTGAACGGGAGTGAGCGGGTGATCGACGATCACCAAGCCGATCTTCTCGGCCGCAACCAGTCCTTTCAGCTCGTCGACCTTGCCCGATCCGATCAGCGTCGCCGGCTGGACCTTGGAGACGGGAATCAGCCCTCGTGCGACCACGTGAAGATCAATGGCGAGCGCGAGCCCTTCGGCCTCGACCAAGCGTTCCTCGTCGCCGCGGCGAACGGCTTCGACCGCTTCGTCGGCCGAATTGCGCTGGCGAACCACCGGAACGAAGACGGCGGCGCGTGTCGGCACGCGCTCGTGCTCGACCGGGCCCTTGGTGTGCGTATCCTTATCGTATTCGGTCAATCAGGCTTTCCCGTCTTCGTCTCCCGCCTCGTGCATGTTCACGGGCTGAGACGGCATGATGGTGGAGATAGCGTGTTTGTAAACCAGCTGCGAGTGTCCATCGCGGCGAAGCAGCACGCAGAAGTTGTCGAACGAGGTGACGACGCCCGTCAGTTTGACCCCGTTGACGAGGAAGATCGTCAGCGAAATCTTCTGCTTGCGAACGGTGTTGAGGAAAAGGTCTTGCAGGTTCTGGGCGCGTTCGGCCATCGACATGTCCTGTTATTGTTCTTGCCGTGCTCGCGCCGGGTGCGAGATCATGGGAGGGGAAGAGAATCGAACCCGGTCGTCAATTTGTGATCCAGCTACCGAACCCATTCAAGCGGCCCGTCGTTCGCCGATCTTCCATCCGCAAGATAGGTATGACGGCGTTGCACCGCCACATCAGAAAAACTCGAGGCTGACGCGGAAGAACTGCTCGACCTGGCGCACCGCGTCGGAGCGAACGAAGATTACGACGCGGTCCTTGGCCCGAATCCGCGTCTGCCCGGTCGGCCGAATGAAGACGCCGTTTCGCGATACGGCGCCGATGCGCATGCCATCCGGCAGGTCGAGTTCGCGAAGAGGTGGCCCGACCAGCGGCGACGTTTCCAGCGCCTCGGCCTCGATCGCCTCCGCCAAGCCGTTCTGCACGGAATGCACCGCGCGGATACGCCCGCGCCGGACATGCTGGAGAATGCGGGAAATCGTCACCGTGCGCGGGTTGATCACGGCGTCGATCCCAAGATGCTTGGCAAGATCCTGGAAGGTCGGACTGTTGATCAGCGCCAGATTGGATTTCGCGCCGAGCCGCTTGGCCATCGCCGAACTCAAGACGTTCACCTGATCGTCGTTCGTCAGCGACACCATCAGATCCGCTTCGGCGATGTCCGCCTCGCGCAGGATGGTGGGATCGAGAGCACTTCCATGCAGGATGATCGTCCGCCGAAGCTCGTCGGTGATGTGCAGCGCCCGTTCGCGCTCGGCCTCGACGAGCCGCAGCCGCGAGGCAAGGTTGCGCTTTTCCATCTCGCGAGCGACCGTGGTGCCGACATTGCCGCCGCCGGCGATGACGATGCGCCCGACTTCCGGCTCTTCATGGCCGAAGAGGGTCAGCGTGCGTCGAACCTGCGACTGCTCGACGATGACATAAGCGAGATCCCCGGCGTAGAGGATGTCGACCGCGTTCGGGATGAAGATTTCCTCGTCCCGCAGGACGCCGACCACCGTCGCGCCGAGATCGGGAAAGAGCTCGGACAGCTGCCCCAGCGGCGTGCCGAGAACCGGGCATTCCTCGCCGCATTCGATGGCGATCAGCGAGATCGTGTCATTAGCGAAACGAACCGTATCCACCGCACCCGGCAGCGCGATGCGGCGCAAAACCATCTTCGCGACTTCGATCTCGGGCGAGATCACGACGTCGATCGGCAGGTTGTCGGTCGAGAACAAGTCCTGCCAGTGCGACTGGAGATAGGCCTGCGAGCGGATACGGGCGATCTTGGTCGGCACGTTGAAGAGCGCGTGGGCCACCTGACAGGCGACCATGTTCACCTCGTCGTGCAAGGTGACGGCGATCAGCATATCGGCTTCCGAAGCGCCGGCCTCCGCCAGCGTCTCGGGAAAGGCGCCATGACCCACGATCCCCTTCGCGTCCAGCGTCTCGCGGATATTGCCGACGAGCACCTTCGACGTGTCGATCACGGACACGTCGTTGCGCTCGGCGGACAGCCGTTCGGCGATGCCGTAGCCGACCTGCCCAGCACCACAGATGACGATCTTCATCGGCACGGGGCGGCGTCAGATCCCCAGCGACTTCAGCTTGCGGTGAAGCGCCGAGCGTTCCATCCCAACGAATTCTGCGGTGCGCGAGATGTTGCCGCCGAAGCGGTTGATCTGCGCCACGAGATATTCCTTCTCGAACACCTCGCGCGCGTCCCGCAGCGGCAGCGCCAGGATGCGACCGTCCGATTGACTCGGCGTGCGCGGCAGCATATCGCTCACCTCGTGCGGCAGCATGTCGGCGGAAATCGCCTGCGACCCGTCCTGACGCGACAGGATCATCAGTCGCTCGATGTTGTTGCGTAGCTGCCGGATGTTGCCCGGCCAGTCGCTGGACTGGAGAACGGCCAGCGCCTCGGGGCTCAAGGCCTTCGGCTTGATGCCGGTTTGCTCGCCGATCTGCTTCATGAAGGCTTCGATCAGAAGCGGGATATCGGCGCGACGGTCCGACAAAGGCGGAACCGAGATCGGGACGACGGCAAGGCGGTGGAACAGGTCCTCGCGAAAGGTGCCTTCCGCCATCAGGGACTCGAGGTTCTGCGAGGTCGACGAGATGACGCGAATGTCGACCTTGACCTTCTTCGTACCGCCCACGCGCTCGAACGTCTGCTCCGTCAACACACGCAGGATCTTGTTCTGCGTCTCGCGCGGCATATCGCCGATCTCGTCGAGATAAAGAACGCCGCCGTGCGCCTCCTCCAGCGCGCCGACCTTGCGTTCCATGCCCAGCGGCGTTTCCGTCCCGAAGAGTTCGACCTCCATGCGATCGGGCGTGATCGCCGCGGCGTTGAGCGCGATGAACGGCCCCTTCGCGCGGGCGGATGCGCCGTGAATGGCGCGAGCCACCATCTCCTTGCCGGAGCCCGACGGTCCGAGGATCATGACGCGGCTGTTGGTCGGCGCGACGCGGTCGATCGTCGCGCGGAGCTGGTTCATCGGGTGCGAGCGACCGATCAGCTCCGGCGAGTCGCTGGAGCGCCGCTTCAACTCGGAAACCTCACGCTTCAGCTTGGAGGTTTCCAGCGCACGCTCCGCAATCAGGAGCAGCCGATCGGCCTTGAACGGCTTCTCGATATAGTCGTAGGCGCCCCGCCGAATGGCGGAAACGGCTGTCTCGATGTTGCCGTGGCCAGAAATCATCACGACCGGCACTTCGGGATGCTGGGCACGGATGGCGTCCAGAACGTCGAGCCCGTCGAGCCGGCTCCCCTGGAGCCAAATATCGAGGAAGATCAGGCGCGGAACGCGATCGGCGATGACCTGAAGGGCGGCATCCGAATTTCCGGCCGTTCGCGTTTCGTAGCCTTCGTCTTCGAGAATTCCCGCAACGAGCTCGCGGATGTCGGCTTCGTCGTCAACGATCAGGATATCCGCAGCCATCAGTCTCCACCGTCTTGTTCGTTATTCGCTGTCATCGGGCCAGCCTCCCCCGGCGCGGACGCCGGAAGCCGGATGCGAACGAGGGCTCCGCGCTCATAATGCAGGGCGTCGTCGAGCTCGATCGTCCCGCCATGCTCCTCGACGATCTTACGAACGATCGCGAGCCCCAGCCCCGTCCCCTTCTCGCGCGTCGTCATATAGGGCTCGAGCAGGCGATCGCGATCCTCCAAGGGGAAGCCGACGCCATTATCTTCGATCTCGACGATATGCGTTCCCTCGCGCGTGAGGGCGCGCACGGTGATCCGCCCGTCGTGGCCGGGAAGCGCTTCCATCGATTCCACGGCATTCTTCACGAGATTGCCAAAGGCCTGCGACAGCATGCGAAGATCGAACGAGCCCTGCATCGGCTCGCTCGCGAGTTCGGCTTCGATCTTGATGCTTTGCGTGGTCAGCTCCCGCATGAAGACCGCCTCGCGAAGCGGCTCGCGCAGATCGCGCTCCTCCAGCTTGGGCTTGGGCATGCGCGCGAAGGTCGAGAACTCGTCCACCATGCGGCCGATGTCGGATACTTGGCGGATGATCGTATCGACGCAGCGGTCGAAGATCTCGCGGTCCGTTTCGATCAGCTTCCCATACCGCCGGCGAATGCGCTCGGCCGACAGCTGGATCGGCGTCAGCGGGTTCTTGATTTCGTGTGCGATGCGCCGGGCGACGTCCGCCCAGGCGGAGGAGCGCTGCGCATCGACGAGATCGGTAATGTCGTCGATCGTTACGACGCTGGCGCCCTGATCGCCCTCCTCGGACGTCACGCGCACGTTCAGCGTCCGCTCGCGCTCGCGCACCCTGTGCCGGATCTGCTCCTGATGCTCATGGCGCCTCGATTGGCCGGCCGCCCGGTACACGTCCTGCAGGCCCGGAAGCACATGGCCGAGATCGTGTCCGATGGTTTCGGCGGCCTGCACGGACAGGATCCGCTCCGCCGACGGGTTGAGCATGCTGACGGCGCCGTTGCGATCCACGCCGATCACACCCGCCGTTACGCCCGAAAGCACGGCCTCCGTGAACCGCCGGCGCTCGTCGATGACGTCCTTGGCATCCACCAGTTCGTGGCGCTGGCTGCGAAGCTGGCGGATCATGTTGTTGAATGTGTTGGAAAGCGACCCGACATCGCCGTCCGATGCCCGAACGGGAACCGAAACGCCGAGATTGCCCTCGCTGACCTCGTCCGCCGCCGTGATGAGAAGGCGGATGGGCCGCACGAGCCGGTCGGCGACGCCGATGCCCGTCCAGATTGCCGACAGAAGAACGATCAGCGTGATGCCGAGATACAGGAGTGCGAACGCGATCTGCAGGCTGAAACGGTTGTTGGACAGGCTGGAATATTCCGCCGTCCTCTCCTCCATCAGCCGCAACGCGGCGATCACCTCGGGGTCCACCACCCGCACGGTGTAGAGGTAAACGTCGCCGAACTCGCGCAGACGCAGGACGGCACCGACGAGGTTGGTCACCCCCGGTGGGATGAACACGAGGTTGCCTTCCGACGCTTGCTGGAGCGCATCGGCCGGAGGCACGGGAAGCGGACGCTCCACCGGGATATCCGCCCGGAGGAACGGCACACCGTCGTCGCCCAGAAGCTGTGCGCCCAGGAGCGAACGGCCCTTCGCCTGCTCCGTCATCACGTTCTCGAAGCCGGTCCGGTCGAGATTGAAGAGTTGGCGCTGGTTGCGCAGATCCTGAGCCATCGACAGCGTGGAGCCCTGCAGGTTGCGAGCATTCTCGTTGACGTAGGCCTTCGCGACGCTGATCGAGGAATCGACGATCGTCCGGGTGCGGATCTCGAACCACCGATCGAGACCGAGATCGAGCGTGATCCCGGCGACGATCGCCACCAGGAGCGCCGGCAGCGCGGCCACGATCGAAAACAGAACGACGATCCGGACGTGCAGACGCGAGGCTGCCTTGCCGTTGCGCCGCGCCCTCGTCATCCGCAGCACTTCTCGCGCGATCAGCACGCAGAGAAGGAGAACAAAAAGACCGTTGACGACGCTTGCGGTCTTCACCACAGCGTCGGTCGGCGCGATCGGCGTCAAACCCATCAGGACGACGAACGAGATCGCACCCGTCACCAGGGCTCCGACCACAGCCAGGATGCCCGGCACCAGCATGAACCGGCGGCGCTCACCCAGCGTCGGCACATCTCCGTCGATCAATGTGGAATGCGCTGCCATGCCGCTCCCGTGACGAACTCACGTGGCATCCTTGCAACGCATTGTGTTCAGAGTGCAACGAGGAATCGAGAAAAAGTTAACGTATGGACCGGACGATCGAAATGTCGAGATCGCGAATCTTCTTGCGGAGCGTGTTGCGATTGACGCCCAAAAGGTCCGCCGCCTTGACCTGGTTTCCGCGCGTGGCGGCGAGCGCTGCGGCGATTAGCGGATACTCGACCTCGCGCAGAATCCGACCGTGCAGCCCCGGTGGCGGCAGTTCGTTTCCGAACGAGCCGAAATAGTCGAAAAGGTAGCGCTCGACGGCAGCGGAAAGCTCGATCGGCTTGCTGGCCTCACGATCCACTTCCGGACTCTTGCTTTGATCGCTGGCAAGCTCGTGCTCGATCAGCTCGGCCGTGATCTCGTCCTGCGGATAAAGGGCGCAAAGGCGCCGGACGAGATTCTCCAGTTCTCGCACGTTGCCCGGCCACGAGTACCGCCGCATGACGTCCAGCGCGCCGGAGGTCAGCGTCTTGCGCGCCAACCCTTCCTTCTGGACCAACGCGAAGAAGTGGTTCGTCAGATCGACCAGATCCTCGATCCGCTCGCGCAAGGGCGGAAGGCGAAGCGGCACGACGTTGAGCCGGTAAAACAGATCCTCGCGGAACAGGCCGCGCTGAATAAGCTGGCGCAGATCCTTATTCGTGGCCGACACGATACGCACATCGGTCGCGATCGGGGTACGACCGCCGACAACGGTGTATTCGCCCTGCTGGAGCACGCGCAGGAGCCGCGTCTGCGCTTCCATCGGCATGTCGCCGATCTCGTCCAGAAACAGCGTTCCGCCTTCCGCCTGCTCGAAGCGCCCGCTGGTGCGAGCCTGGGCACCGGTGAAGGCTCCCTTCTCGTGGCCGAACAGTTCGGATTCGATCAGATCGCGTGGGATCGCCGCCATGTTGATCGCGACAAACGGCCCCTTCCGGCGGCGCCCATAGTCGTGCAGCGCGCGAGCCACCAGTTCCTTGCCCGTGCCGGACTCGCCCGTGATGGTGACGGTCAGGTCCGTCTGCATCATGCGCGCCAGCGAGCGGTAGATGTCCTGCATGGCCGGCGAGCGTCCGACGAGCGGGATCGGCTCAGAACCGTCGTCGGCGTTCTTGAGCCGGGCTTCCGCCTTCGGCTCGGCCAGCGCGCGCCGCGCGATGCCGACGAGTTCGGTCAGATCGAAGGGCTTTGGAATATAATCGTAGGCCCCCTTCTCCGAGGCCTTGATCGCCGTCATGAACGTGTTCTGCGCGCTCATCACGATCACCGGCAGATCGGGACGCGTGTTCTTGATCTTCGGCAGGATGTCGAACACATCCCCGTCGGGCATCAGAACGTCGGTGATGACGAGATCCCCGTCGCCCGCGTTGACCCAGCGCCAGAGCGTCGCGATGTTGGAGGTCACCCGAACCTCGAAGCCCGCACGCATCAGGGCCTGCGAGATCACGGTGCGGATGGCGGCATCGTCGTCGGCTACGAGGATCTGCGAGGAGGCCATCAGCGCGCCCGTCTACGTTTGGAGGAAGAGGCGTCCGCCTCGGGCAGATCCGGTTCGGACCATGCGGGCATCAGAACGCGGAAGGTCGTGTGTCCGGGATGCGAGTCGCATTCGATCACCCCGCCATGATCGCCGACGATCTTGGCGACCAGCGCGAGGCCGAGCCCCGTCCCGCTCGGCTTGGTGGTGATGAAGGGATCGAAGATCTGTTCGCGGATGTCATCGGGCACGCCGACGCCGTTGTCCTCGACCAGGAATTCCAGCGGCAGGGTGACCCGCGTGCGTGCCCCGGGCACCGAAAGACGGACGCCCGGCCGAAACGCGGTCGACAGCTTGATCTCGCCGCCCTCCCGCCCGCCGACCGCCTCGCTGGCGTTCTTCAGAAGGTTGATGAACACCTGAACCAACTGGTCGCGGTTGGCGAAGACCGAAGGCAGCGACGGGTCGTAGGATTCCTGGATCTTGATGCCGCGCGCAAAGCCGTTCTTGGCCACCGCCTTCACATGCTCCAGCACGGAGTGGATGTTGACGGCCGAGCGCTCCAACGGCCTCTCGTCGGAAAACACTTCCATCCGGTCGACGAGCTTCACGATCCGTTCGCTCTCGTCCTGGATCAGTTGCGTCAGCACCCGATCCTCGTCGCTCGCCTCCGCTTCCAGAAGCTGCGCCGCGCCCTTGATGCCCGAAAGCGGGTTGCGGATTTCATGCGCCAGCATCGCTGCCAGCCCCGTCACGGTGCGCGCGGCGGAGCGGTGCGTCAGCTGCCGGTCCATCTTGTCGGCGATCGAGCGCAGTTGGAACATCACCAGCGTATGGCCAGGCGGGTCGCTCAGGCTCGACACGTAGACATCGATCAACCGCTCCATGCCAAGGCGTGGCGATGAAACGTCGACCCGGTATTCGCTGATACGCGAATGGGTGCGCGAAACCTGCTCGATCAAACCGAAGATCGGGCTGTCGCCCGGAATGAAGTCGGAAAGCCTACGCTTGGACAGGTGCGCCGCACCTGCCGAGAAGAACTGTTCCGCATCCGAATTGGCGAAGACGAAACGCCCCTCCGCATCCAAAGCAACGACGGGATGCGGCAGCGCGTTGAGAAGTCCCGCGGTGTCGATGGTCAAGGTGGTGCTTCTTTCCGCCGGCATCGCGTCAGGCCGCTCGCTGCATGGTCGCTTGTAGATCCAGATCGACGTCGCACAGCGTCGCCGCCCCGAAGAGCGAGCGCAGACGAGGGCGGACGAGGGCTGGGTCGATCGCACGCATCAACTCGCTCCGATCGAGGCTCAAGGTTGCCCCGCATGCGCTCTCATAGCGGTCGAGGTACCAGCCGAAATGCTTGCGCGCATGGCGCACACCCGTGTGGGGGCCGTAGAAGTCGAGCATCTGATCGTAGTGATCGAGGACGAGATCGGCAAAGCTCTCCTGGGTGCGCGAAGCGTCCAGTTCGCCGGCGACGAGGGCCGGGAACCACGGCCGCCCACAGGATGCGCGACCCACCATGACCCCACTCGCGCCGCTCGCTCGCAGCATCGCGCAGCGATCCTCGGCCCGAACCAGGTCCCCGTTTGCAACGACCGGAATTCCGACGGCACGACTGACATCGCCGATGGCCTGCCAGTCCGCCTTGCCCGTGTAAAACTGATCGCGCGTGCGGCCGTGAACGGTGACGAGACTTACGCCAGCGCCCTCGGCGCGTACCGCGAGGTCGGCAGCGTTCAACGATGTTCGGTCCCATCCCAGCCGCATCTTCAAGGTCACGGGAACCGAACCGGCACCCTCCACCGTCGCCTCGATCAGTCGCAAGGCGTGGTCGAGATCGCGCATCAGTGCCGACCCGGAAAGGCCGCCGACCACTTTCTTCGCCGGGCATCCCATATTGATGTCGATCAGATCTGCGCCTTCGCCGACGGCCACTTCCGCCGCGCGGCGCATGGCTTCCGTCTCCCGGCCGGCCAGTTGTACCGCATGCACGCCACCCCCGTCCGGGTGCATCCGTTGACGGCTGTCCGCATCGTTGCGAACCAGTTCGCCGCTCGCAATCATCTCGCTATAGACAAGCTTCGTCCCGAACGAACGGACGAGGCGACGAAACGGAAAATCCGTAATGCCTGACAAGGGGGCCAGACAGACCCGACTTTCGATCTGCAAGCTGCCGATCCGCAAACCGCCTCGATCGGCGTGGACGCAGATTGCCGCCCCCGACTCGACGTCCAGCGTTTGAGGATCAATTGTTGAGCACATTCAGATAGCATATCGTGGGTTGCCTAGGATACAAGCAGATTTGTGGTGCAAGGCGACATCGATGGTGTGGTGCAGCAATGTGCATTCGCTTCCGGTTTGCGCTACGCAGCAGCCACGATTTCGCAGATTGAAAGTGGGCGTCAAAGCGCATGAGCGTTGCAGCAATCCTCGTAGCGGCTGGTCGGGGGTCGCGGGCGGGCCAGACGATCGATGGGCCTAAGCAGTATTTCCGCATCGCCGGGCGATCGGTCCTCGCTCGAACGTTGTCGACCTTCGAAGCCAGCCCCCAGATCGGCGAAATCGTCGTTGTCGTCCACGCCGACGATCAAGCGCTCGCGATGGAAGCGATCGCCCATTCGGCGGGGCGCGCTCGCCTCGTCGTCGGCGGGGCTACGCGGCAGGCATCGGTTCGTGCGGGCCTCGACGCACTCGTCGAGGCCGATCCTGAGATCGTCCTGATCCATGATGCGGTACGACCCTTCGTGTCCGAGCGAACGATCGCGGATGTGGTGGATCGCGTCCGTGCGGCGTCGGCTGCGATCCCTGCCCTACCGGTCGCCGACACACTCAAGAAGGCGGCTGCCGGCACCATCGTGGCAACCCTCGACCGAACGGGCGTGCATACCGCACAGACACCGCAGGGCTTTCGCTTCCCGCTGATCCGCGAAGCCCATCACCGCGCGGCCGACATCGCCGAGGGGAAATTCACCGACGATGCGTCGATCGCGGAATGGGCCGGAATTTCGGTCGCGCTCGTTCCGGGCGACCCGGACAACGTCAAGCTGACCACGAAACGGGACCTCGAGATGGCCGCCGAAAAGCTGACAGGAGCACCCGCAATGATCGATGTGCGCGTTGGCAACGGCTACGACGTTCACCAACTCGTGCCGGGCGACGGCGTCACGCTTTGCGGCGTCTGGATCCCGCACGACCAAGCCCTTCTCGGCCATTCCGACGCCGATGTGGGCTTCCATGCGCTGACGGATGCGTTGCTCGCGACCTGCGGCGCGGGGGATATCGGAACCCACTTCCCACCGTCCGATCCGCAATGGAAAGGCGCCGCCTCCAAGTTGTTTCTGAAGCATGCTGCCGACCTCGTCGCCTCACGTGGCGGCCGGATCTGCAACGTGGACGTGACGCTGATCTGCGAGGCACCCAAGGTCGGCCCGCACCGCGACGCGATGACGGATGTGATCGCTTCCGTGACCGGGCTCGGGCCAGCGCGAATCTCGATCAAGGCGACGACCAACGAAACGATCGGGTTCATCGGACGGCGCGAAGGCATCGCTGCCATCGCGACCGCCAGCGTCGTCTACGCGGACCAATGATCATGATCGGAGACGACGCGCGCCGCTCCGCCGGCCTGCTGGTATCCAGGGCACGGGATGCCAGAGTCTTCGTCGCCACGGCGGAATCCTGCACAGGAGGCCTTGTCGCAGCTGCCATCACATCGGTCGACGGTGCGTCGGCGGTGTTCGGCGCGGGCTACGTCACATATTCCAACGAGGCCAAGGCAAGAACTCTCGGTGTCCCTGAGGCCCTACTCGCGCAGTACGGCGCGGTCTCGCGGCAGGTGGCTTTGGCCATGGCGGAAGGTGCGACGCGGATCAGTGGCGCGGATATCGCGATTTCCGTCACGGGCATCGCTGGCCCCGGAGGCGGCTCGACGGCAAAGCCCGTTGGCCTCGTACACTTCGCGACCGCTGCGAGGGGCAGACTGGTCCACGAGGAACATCACTTCGGTTCCCTCGGGCGCGATGAGGTTCGCGCACGAAGCGTGATCGCGGCACTCGCGTTGCTGCACCGTGCGTTGGACGAACTAGGCCGCTAGCCGACGGCCGCCTTCGGATAGACTTCCGCCGCGCGCTGTTCGAAGGCGGTGGCGAAGCGCCGAAACGCATATTCGAACATCGACCCCATCAGAATCCCAAGCGTTCGGCTCTTGAACTCGTAGTCGATGTAGAACCGAACTTCGCACCCTTGCGGGTTCGGATCGAAATTCCAGCGATTCTCCAGGTATCGAAACGGGCCATCGACATATTTCACGTCGATCTCACGCTGCTCCGGCTTCAGCAGGACCTGCGAGGCGAATGTTTCACGGATCAACTTGTAGGCCACCGTCATGTCGGCGATCAAAAGCGTCTTGCCATCCTTCTCGCGGCGCGAGCGAACGACGAGGTTCTGGCAAAGGGGAAGAAATTCCGGGTAGCGTTCCACGTCCGCCACCAGTTGGAACATCTCGTCCGGCGTATGCCGGACGATCCGCGCGTTTTCGAATTTCGGCATATGCTATGCGGCCGCGCGCGCCATACGCGCTGCCTTCAGCTTCTCGAAATCGTCTCCGGCATGATGCGACGAGCGCGTCAGCGGGCTTGAGGCCACGACCAGGAAGCCCTTGGTGTAACCGACCGTTTCGAACGAGCGGAACTCGTCGGGCGTCACATACCGGATCACGGGATGATGCTTGCGGGTCGGCTGGAGATACTGGCCGATCGTCATGAAATCGACATCGGCCGAACGAAGGTCGTCCATGAGCTGGAGGATCTCGTGCCGCTCCTCGCCGAGCCCGACCATGATGCCGGACTTGGTGAAGATCGTCGGATCGAGTTCCTTGACCTGCTGAAGCAGACGGATGGAATGGAAATAGCGCGCGCCCGGGCGAACCGTCAGATAGTTCGAGGGCACGGTTTCGAGATTGTGGTTGAAAACGTCGGGGCGAGCCGCGACGACCTTCTCTAGCGCACCCGGCTTGCGAAGGAAGTCGGGCGTCAGGATCTCGATCGTCGTGGTGGGCGCCGCTGCGCGAATGGCGCGAATGGTTTCGACGAAATGCTGGGCCCCGCCGTCCGGCAGATCGTCCCGGTCCACGGAGGTGATGACGACATGGGACAGGCCCATGCTGGCGACCGCGCGGCCGACGCTGGCCGGCTCGTCGGGGTCGAGCGCATTGGGTCTTCCGGTTGCGACGTTGCAGAAGGCACAGGCCCTCGTGCAGATGCCGCCCATGATCATGAACGTCGCGTGCTTCTTTTCCCAACACCCGCCGATGTTGGGACAGCCCGCCTCCTCGCAAACCGTCACCAGACGGTTGGATTTGACGATTTCCCGCGTCTCGGCATAGCCGGCCGAAACGGGCGCTTTGACCCGGATCCAGTCCGGCTTGGGAAGAACTGCGGAATCGGGCTTGTGGGCCTTTTCCGGATGGCGAGGCCGAGGTTGCCCCTCGGCCTGCGATCGTCTGTCGAGAACGGTGACCATGCGCCTTTACTTAGGAGAGGCCACCGCTGGTCGCAATCGAATTCAGGCTCGACCGCGGATGGCACGCCAGAGGAAGATCAGGATGCAAGCGCCGACGATGGCGACGATGAACTGGACCAGATACGTCGGTGCCGTGATGACGCCGAGCAGCGAGAGGATGAAGTTCAGGAACAGGGCGCCGACGATGCCAAGGATGATGTTGGTCAGAAGGCCGATATTGGCCTTCATGATTTTCTCCGCGATCCACCCGGCTAGCCCACCGAGGATGATCGACATGATGATACCGACGCCGTTCATACGAAACTCCTGTCCACCTGCGGCAAAAATGCGCGCTCAGGATCGTAAATGGGCCGGAAATCGGGCGGTCAAGGCCGACCAGGCGGCGAATATGCCGATCAGTCCAGCCTCGACGTGTCTCACATGTGGATAACCTTGCCGTAGGCGTCGAGAACGCTCTCATGCATCATCTCCGACAAGGTCGGATGGGGGAACACCGTATGCATCAGGTCCTCCTCCGTCGTTTCCAGGCCCATGGCGATCACGAAGCCTTGAATCAGCTCGGTCACCTCGGCGCCGACCATATGCGCGCCCAGAAGCTCGCCGGTCTTGGCGTCGAAGACGGTCTTCACCATGCCTTCCGGCTCTCCCAGCGCGATCGCCTTGCCGTTGCCCACGAAGCGGAAGCGGCCGACCTTCACTTCACGGCCGTTCTCCTTTGCCTTCGCCTCGGTCAGTCCGACGGAGGCGATCTGCGGCTGGCAATAGGTGCAGCCGGGGATCTGGCTGCGCTTCATCGGATGCGCGTCCAGGCCCTTGATCTTCTCGACGCAGATCGTGCCCTCGTGCTCGGCCTTGTGCGCCAGCATCGGCGCACCCGCGACGTCGCCGATCGCGTAAATGCCCTCGACGTTCGTCCGCCCGTACGCATCGATCTTGACGAGGCCGCGATCGATCTCGACGCCGACCCCTTCCAGGTTCAAACCCTCGGTGTTGCCCTGGACACCAACCGCAGAGATCAGTCGCTCAGCCTGGAGGACCTGCGTTTTGCCATCCTGCTCGACCGTCACCTCGACGCCGCCGGCGGACTTGGTCACCTTCGCGACCTTGGCGTTCGAGAGGATCTTCATGCCCTGCTTCTCGAACTGCTTGCGCGCGACGGCCGCGATCTCGGCATCCTCCACCGGGAGAATCTGCGGCAGGAGTTCCACCACGGTGACCTCGGCCCCCATCGTCCGGTAGAACGAAGCGAACTCGATGCCGATCGCGCCCGAGCCCATGACGATCAGCGACTTGGGCATGGCCTGCGGCTTCATCGCCTCGAAATAGGTCCAGATCCGGTCGCCGTCCGCTTCGATGCCGGGCAAGACACGTGGGCGCGCACCGGTCGCGACGATGACGTGCTTCGCCTTGTAGGTGCCGTGCCCGAGAACGCCCTTGGGAACAGGGTTCTGAGGCTGAACGGCCGGCTTCGTCGGCTCGCCCACCTCGACCTCGACCGGACCGCCCTTGCCCGCCTTGGTGACCTTCGCCTGGCCCCAGATCACATCGACCTTGTTCTTCTTCATCAGCATGGCGACGCCGCCGTTCAGCTGAGCGGAAACCCCGCGCGAACGCTTCACCACGGCGCCGATGTCGAACTGCGGTTTCGCGATCTGCAGGCCGTAATTGTCGCCGTGCTCGGCGTAGTGGAACACTTCCGCAGAGCGAAGCAGCGCCTTGGTCGGGATGCAGCCCCAGTTCAGGCAGATGCCGCCCAGATGCTCGCGTTCTACCACCGCCGTCTTGAAGCCGAGCTGCGCGGCGCGGATCGCCGCGACATAGCCGCCGGGTCCGCCGCCGATGATCAGGATGTCGTAGGTATCGGCCATGATCGTCTTCCCGTGTTCGTTGCCGCTTCATCGGCGCCGGGGCGCCCGCTGCAGCTGTTCAATCTTGCTGAAGATGCCGCGCGATCGCTCGTCCCCAAGCGCGGGTGTTGGCCGCGTCGAGATCCACGCCGTCGAGCGGCGTCGCCTCGCAGAAATTCGATGCGGCGAAATGATCGCAACCGTGTTGGCTCGCAAGCTCTGCATAGAGTTGCGGAAGCCGGGCGACCTCACCAGCCGCGAAAGCCAGCCCGTCGCGGAAATCCGCGTTGTCCGACGTCGCGAGCCGCGGCGGCGAGACGAGCAGGATTTCGGGCGCGGCATAACCGAAGGTAGAGGGGAAACCTCGCACGATCTCGATCAACCGCTTCATTCCCCGCGCCGACTGCGAAGCATTTCCGCCGCCGGTATGCCGCTTGAAGTCGTTGGTCCCGAGCGCGAGGATGACGAGATCGAGCGGCTCATGCGAGGCGAGGACCGTCGGCAGTACGCGCGCGCCGTTTCGGTCCTGCCAGACCAACGTATCGTCGAAGGACGTCGTCCGACCGTTCAGAGCTTCGACGATCACCCGTGCGCCCGCGCCAAGAGCCTCCTGCAACACGCTCGGCCACCGATCCTCGTAAGCGTGACGGCTCGGCCCGGCGGCATCGTACCCCCAAGTCAGGGAATCGCCGTAGCAGAGGATCGTCCGGACCACAGCCGAGCCCCGTCTCAGACCAGCATGCTCATCGGGTTTTCGATGAACCGCTTGAACGCGGAGATGAGTTCGGCCCCCAAAGCACCGTCCACCGCGCGGTGATCCGTCGACAACGTGACGGTCATGACAGTGGCGACGCTGACCGCGCCGTTCTTGACCACCGCCCGCTCCTCGCCAGCGCCGACAGCCAGAATGGTGGCGTGCGGCGGGTTGATGACGGCCGAGAAGTCTTTAATGCCGAACATGCCGAGATTGGAAACGGCCGTTGTGCCGCCCTGGTACTCTTCGGGCTTCAGCTTGCGGCCACGGGCCCGCTTGGCGAGGTCCTTCATCTCGTTGGAGATGGTGGACAGCGTCTTCTCGTCCGCACGGCGAATGATCGGGGTGATCAGGCCGCCTTCGATCGAGACGGCGACGCCGACATCGGCGTGGCGATGCTTGAGCATCGCGCTCTCGGTCCAGGAAACGTTGGCATCCGGCACCGCCACAAGCGCGCTCGCCATGGCCTTGATCACCATGTCGTTGACCGAAAGCTTGTAGGCGGGCCGCTCGCCCGCTTCGGTCTTCACCGTCGGCGCCGCGCCGTTGAGCTGCTTGCGCAACGCGAGGAGAGCATCGAGTTCGCAGTCGAGCGACAGATAGAAATGCGGAACGGTCTGCTTGGACTCGACAAGGCGCTTGGCGATCGTGCGCCGCATGCCGTCGTGCGGGATCTTCTCAAAGGAGCCTTCGGCAAAGAGCCTGGTGATCGCGTCGTCGTTTGCAGGCTTCGGCGCGGCCGGGGCCGTCTCCGCCGACGCCGTCGGGGCCGGCGCTGCAGCATCGGTCGCCTGTGCCGCCGGTTTGGCGCCGCCCTTGGTAGCCGCCTCGACGTCCGCCTTCACGATACGCCCATGGGGCCCGCTGCCCTGAATCCCTGAAAGCTCGACACCTTGGTCCTTGGCGATACGACGCGCGAGGGGCGACGCGAAGACGCGAGAGCCCTTGTCGCTCGGCTCCGGCGCTTTCAATGCTTGCGAGCCCGTCCCGGTCGCCATCTCGGCGGGCCGCTCGTAGCCGCGCTGCGATGCGTCCTTGGCGTCGCTTTCGGTGCCCGTCACCGGCTGATCGGCCGCAACCGATGCCTTGGGCTCCGGGGTCGTCGCTTCTCCGGCCGTCGCCTTCGATGCGTCCTCGCCTTCGGCTGCCAGAACTGCGATCACAGCGTTGACCTTCACCCCTTCGGTGCCGGCGGGAACCACGATCTTGGCGACCGTTCCCTCATCCACCGCCTCGACCTCCATGGTAGCCTTGTCGGTCTCGATCTCGGCGATCACGTCACCGGCGGAAACGCGATCCCCTTCCTTGACCAGCCACTTCGCAAGGTTGCCTTCTTCCATCGTCGGCGAAAGGGCCGGCATCGTGATGTTGATGGGCATGGGCGGACGTCTCCTGGGTTGCCCTTCAGCCGGGCCTAGAACTTGCGACGAACGACGCGCTCTTAATCGGCGCGTCAAGCCATCCTGCAGAGATACCAAGCACCGGACCGAAAGCCGGTGCCGGCGCCGTCGATGATCATCGCGATCCGATATGAGCCGCAAAACCGCCCGCCGCCTCGACGGATGGCGCATCGCATCGGACCGGCCATACGCAGCGGACCGTCGAACGATCCGCCGCAAAACCTGAGCTCGGCAGCGAAGCCGCTGCCGGCGTCAGCGGTAGCAGACGGCCTTGACGGCTTCGACCACTTCCTTGGCCGAAGGCAGCGCGAGCTTTTCCAAGTTGGCTGCATACGGCATGGGAACGTCCTTGCCGCAAATCTTGAGAACCGGCGCGTCGAGATAGTCGAACGCCTTTTCCATGAGCTGCGATGCGATCTCCGAACCCACCGAGTTCTGCGGATAGCCTTCCTCGACGGTTACGCAGCGATTTGTCTTCTTCACCGATCGAACGATCGCGTCGACATCCATCGGGCGGATCGTGCGCAGGTCGAGAACCTCGGCGTCGATGCCCTCCTTGGCCAACTGCTCGGCGGCCGCGACCGCATAGGTCATGCCGATGCCGAACGAGACGATCGTCACGTCCTTGCCCTTGCGGTGGATGCGAGCCTTGCCGATCGGAACGGTCCAGTCGTCCGTATCGGGAACCTCGAACGAATGACCGTAGAGGATCTCGTTTTCGAGGAAGATCACCGGGTTCGGATCGCGGATCGCCGACTTCATCAAGCCTTTCGCATCCGCCGCCGTATAGGGCTGCACGACCTTGAGGCCGGGAATGTGGCTGTACCAGGCGGCATAATCCTGGCTGTGCTGGGCCGCCACACGCGCCGCCGCGCCGTTCGGGCCGCGGAACACGATGGGGCAGCCCATCTGCCCACCCGCCATGTAAAGCGTCTTGGCGGCCGAGTTGATGATCTGATCGATCGCTTGCATGGCGAAGTTGAACGTCATGAATTCGACGATCGGCCGCAGCCCGGCGAACGCCGCACCGACACCCAGACCCGCAAAACCGTGCTCGGTGATCGGCGTATCGACCACGCGGCGCGCGCCGAACTCGTCGAGAAGACCCTGGCTGATCTTGTAGGCGCCCTGATACTCGGCGACTTCTTCGCCCATCAGGAACACGCGCTCGTCGGCCCGCATCTCCTCGGCCATCGCCTCGCGAAGCGCCTCGCGAACCGTCTGGGTCTTCAGCTTGGCTCCGGCCGGGATCTCTTCGGCGTAGTCACCGTCCGCATCGTCGACCTTGGGATGCGACATGCCTTGAGCGGGCACCGGAGCCGGCGTCGACTTGTCGCCCTCGGCGGCATCGGGCTTCGCCTCGATCGGCGCTTGGCTCCCTGACGGCGCCGGTGCCTTCGCGGGCGTCGCCACGTCGTCGGCGCTCTCGCCCTCGCCGATCAGAACGGCGATCGGCGTGTTGACCTTCACGCCTTCCGTGCCGGCCTGGATCAGGATCTTACCGATGCGACCCTCGTCGATCGCCTCGACTTCCATGGTGGCCTTGTCGGTCTCGATCTCGGCGATCACGTCGCCAGGCGACACGGTGTCGCCTTCCTGCTTGACCCACTTCGAAAGCGTGCCCTCTTCCATGGTCGGCGAAAGGGCAGGCATCAAGATTTCTGTCGGCATGTCCTGCTCCTTACTCGGCTGCCTGCGGTACGGCATCGGCGTAGATGTCGGTCCACAGCTCCGACACGTCGGGCTCAGGATCGTTCTGTGCGAATTCCGCAGCATCCGCCACGATGTCGCGCACCTCCTTGTCGATCGCCTTCAGATCGTCCTCCGAGGCGCCGTGCGTCTCGATCAGGCGCTGGCGAACCTGCTCGATCGGGTCCGATTCGGCGCGCATCTTCTGGACTTCGTCGCGCGTCCGGTACTTCGCAGGGTCGGACATCGAGTGACCGCGATAGCGATAGGTCAGCATTTCGAGAATCATCGGACCCTCGCCGCTGCGGCAGTGCTCGAGCGCCAGATCGCCCGCCGCCTTCACGGCGCGGACATCCATGCCGTCCACCTGAATGCCGGGAATCTTGAAGGAAATGCCGCGATGGGCGAAGTTCGTTTCCGCCGAGGCGCGGTTCACCGATGTGCCCATGGCGTAGCGGTTGTTCTCGATGACGTAGACCACCGGGAGCTTCCACAGCGAGGCCATGTTGAAGCTCTCGTAGACCTGCCCCTGATTGGCGGCACCGTCCCCGAAATAGGTGATCGCGACCGAGCCGTTGCTCTGGTAGCGGTTTGCGAAGCCGAGACCGGTGCCGATCGAAACCTGCGCCCCGACGATGCCATGGCCTCCGTAGAAGTGCTTCTCCTTGGAGAACATGTGCATGGAGCCGCCCTTGCCCTTCGAGTAGCCGGAGCGGCGACCCGTGAGTTCGGCCATGACGCCGCGCGATTCCATTCCGGTCGCGAGCATGTGCCCGTGATCTCGGTAGCCCGTGACGACCTGATCGCCTTCCTTCATCGCTATCTGCATGCCAATGACGACCGCTTCTTGGCCGATGTAGAGGTGACAGAAGCCGCCGATGAAGCCCATACCGTAGAGCTGGCCGGCCTTTTCCTCGAAACGGCGGATCAGCAGCATTTCGCGATAGGCGCTCATCTCCTCATCGCGGCCGAAGGAGGCAGGCGCCGGCGGCGAGAATCGGTTCAGAGTCTGCTCGATGTTTGTGGTAGAACCGGCCTGCGAGGCCGATCCCGGCTCGCCAACGGTTTGCTTCTTACCAGCGGCCATGAAGGCTCCCATACCCTGCAGCCCCGATATGAGAGAGGCTATCGATTTGTGGGAGTATAGTCGGACTTGGACACCGCGCAAGAAGCAGCAGTCGTCGTAACCTACGTCAGGTTAAACCAGTAAAATTGCGCTTTGTTTAACTCACACATGGTTATTCCCGATCGCGGCTTCCTAGAAGGATCGTGACCTCGTCAGCGGTCGAGAGATTCAAGGATCCCCGGGAACGCTCGTCAATCATATCGCGTTCGAGCGTTCCATCGCTGAGGAGCTCGACACGCTGTTCCAGCGCCTCGCGCTGAGAAACGAGTTCGTCATACACGGACGACTTTTGCTGGAGCTCGGTCTGCAGTGCGGCGCCAGCCTCGATACCGTAGCGCCCGCTTTGAGCGTGCATGGCGAAATAGGCGAGACAGGGAAGCGTGATCGCCGGGACGATCAGCGGCTGCAACCACGATTTCCGCTTTTGCTTCGTATGCATGTCGAACTCCATTCTTGGGTCCGACGATACTGTAGAGATGTTCACGCGCCGTTAAGGCTACCAAACGGCAAAAGCGAGGCGCCTTGCAGCGCCTCGCCTCCGATCAGATCAAACAGGTTCAGCCGCGAAGGATCGAGCGGCCGGCGTACACAGCCTGATCGCCGAGCTCTTCCTCGATGCGCAGGAGCTGGTTGTACTTCGCGAGCCGGTCCGAGCGCGCAAGCGAGCCGGTCTTGATCTGCCCACAATTCGTCGCGACGGCGAGATCGGCGATCGTCGAATCCTCGGTCTCGCCCGAGCGGTGGGACATCACGGCGGTGTAGCCTGCGCGGTGCGCGACGCTGACGGCGTCGAGCGTTTCGGTCAGCGTGCCGATCTGGTTGACCTTCACGAGGATCGAATTCGCGACCTTCTTTTCGATACCTTCGCGAAGGCGTACCGAGTTCGTGACGAAGAGGTCGTCGCCGACGAGTTGGACCTTGCTGCCGACCTTGTCGGTCAGCGACTTCCAGCCGGCCCAGTCGTCTTCAGCCATGCCGTCCTCGATCGAGATGATGGGATAGGCGGCCGAAAGTTCGGCGAGGTAGCCGGCCATGTCGTCGGCAGAAAGCTTCCGCTTCTCGCCTTCGAGATCGTAGAGGCCGTTCTTGAAGAACTCCGTCGAAGCGCAGTCGAGCGCCAGATAGATGTCTTCGCCCGGGCGGTAGCCGGCCTTCTCGATCGAGGCCATGACGAAGTCGAGACCGGCCTTAGCGGATTCGAGGTTTGGCGCGAAGCCGCCTTCGTCACCGACATTGGTGTTGTGGCCGGCGGCCTTCAACGCCTTCTTCAGCGTGTGGAACACCTCGGCGCCCATGCGCAGCCCCTCGGCGAAGGTTTCCGCGCCGACCGGCATGATCATGAATTCCTGAAAGTCGATCGGATTGTCGGCATGCGCCCCGCCGTTGATGATGTTCATCATCGGGACGGGAAGGACGTGCGCGCTGGCGCCGCCGACATAGCGGTACAGCGGCAAGCCGGCCGCTTCCGCAGCCGCCTTCGCGACGGCCAGCGAAACGCCGAGGATGGCGTTGGCGCCGAGGCGGCTTTTGTTGGCGGTGCCGTCCAGCGACTTCAGCACCGAATCGATACGGATCTGGTTTTCCGCTTCGAAGCCGACGATGGCTTCAAGAATATCTGTGTTGACCGCCTGAACTGCCTGCTGAACGCCTTTGCCGCCGTAGCGCTCGTCGCCGTCGCGAAGCTCCACGGCCTCATGCGCGCCTGTCGAGGCACCGGACGGAACGCCCGCGCGACCCATCGAGCCGTCTTCCAGAACGACGTCGACTTCGACGGTCGGGTTGCCGCGGCTGTCGAGGATCTCGCGTCCGATAATGTCGATGATGGCGGTCATGGTCCGTCCCTCCTGGGCGTGGTCGAAGATGTTGAACGAAGAAGCCGACGCTTGGGAAGTGTCGGCTGGGTATCAGATCAAAGCGCCTTGGCCACCGCGTCGAGATCGCGCAGGCGCTCCAGAAGCTCGGGCATGTCGTCGAGCGCGACCATGTTCGGGCCGTCCGAAGGCGCATTGTCAGGGTCCTCATGCGTTTCGATGAACAGCCCCGCAACGCCGACGGCGACCGCCGCGCGCGCGAGGGTCTCCACGAAGCGCCGTTCGCCGCCCGATGCACCGCCCTGCCCGCCAGGCTGCTGAACCGAATGCGTCGCGTCGAAGACGACGGGCGCGCCGATCTCGGCCATGATCGGCAGGCCGCGAAAATCGGTCACCAGCGTGTTGTAGCCGAACGAAGCACCACGCTCGGTGACGAGCACGTTCGGGTTGCCGCTGCTCGTCACCTTCTCAACGACGTGCCGCATGTCCCAAGGGGCCAGGAACTGCCCCTTCTTGACGTTGACGACACGGCCCGTCTTGGCGGCGGCGACAAGGAGATCCGTCTGGCGTGAAAGAAAGGCCGGAATCTGCAGGACGTCGCAGACCTCGCCGACCGGCTCGCACTGTGCCTCGTTGTGAATGTCGGTCAGCACCGGCAGGTCGAACTGGCTCTGGATCTCGTCGAAGACCGGCAGGGCTTCGGCGAGGCCGATGCCTCGCCGGCCCTCACGGCTCGTGCGGTTCGCCTTGTCGAAGCTCGCCTTGAACACGTAGCCGATGCCGAGATCGGCGGTCACCCGCTTCATGCGCTCGGCGATCATCAGCGCATGATCGCGGCTTTCCATCTGGCAGGGGCCCGCGATCAGCGAGAACGGCAGGCTTTGCGAGAACTCGACGCCGCGCAACCGGATCGAAGCGTTCGGAGCGATCATGGGAGACCTTTCGCGGGCGGTCAGAGGAGGCGCGAGCGTTCGATCGCCGCGGCGATGAACGAGGCGAACAGCGGATGCGGCTCGAACGGCCGGGACTTCAGCTCCGGGTGATACTGGACGCCGATGAACCACGGATGATCGGGAAGCTCGACGGTTTCGGGCAGCAGCCCGTCCGGCGACATGCCGGCGAACAGCATGCCCGCTTCTTCCAGCCTGTCGCGGTAGCCGCGATTGACCTCGTAGCGGTGGCGGTGGCGCTCCTGGATCGTGGTCGAGCCGTAGATGTCGGCGATCTTCGAGCCTTCCGCGAGCTTCGCGTTATACGCGCCGAGCCGCATCGTGCCGCCGAGATCGCCCTCGGCCGCGCGCTGCTCCAGCTCGTTGCCGCGCATCCACTCGGTCATGATCCCGACGACGGGCTCGGAGGTCGGGCCGAATTCGGTGGAGCTCGCCGCTTCGACGCCCGCCAGCGAGCGAGCCGCTTCGATCACCGCCATCTGCATGCCGAAGCAGATGCCGAAATACGGCACGTTGCGCTCGCGCGCGAACCGCGCGGCGCTGATCTTGCCTTCCGCACCACGTTCGCCGAAGCCGCCGGGCACGAGGATGCCGCCGACCTTCTCGAGGTAGGGTGTCGGATCCTCCTTCTCGAAGACTTCAGACTCGATCCAGTCGAGATGGACGCGCACCTTGTTGGCGATGCCGCCGTGCTGCAGCGCCTCGATCAAGGATTTATAGGCGTCCTTGAGCCCCGTGTACTTGCCGACCACGGCAATCGTCACCTCGCCTTCCGGCTTGGCGACGTTTTCGACGACCTGAATCCAGCGTTCGAGCTTCGGCTTTGGGGCTGGATCGATGCCGAAGGCGGCGAGCACCTCGGTGTCGAGCCCCTCGCGATGATAGGCCATCGGCACGTCGTAGATCGTCGCCACGTCCAGCGCTTGGATGACAGCCGTTTCCCGCACGTTGCAGAAGAGGCTCATCTTGCGACGCTCCTCCTGCGGGATCGGGCGATCCGCGCGGACGAGAAGGATGTCCGGCTGGATACCGATCGAGCGCAGCTCCTTGACCGAGTGCTGCGTCGGCTTGGTCTTCAGCT
The DNA here is from genome assembly GCF_903970965.1 of Aureimonas sp. ME7. GTDB lineage: Bacteria > Pseudomonadota > Alphaproteobacteria > Rhizobiales > Rhizobiaceae > Aureimonas. Next base: position 29,558 of record NZ_CAJCKW010000002.1, read on the forward strand.
CGCCGGCGGTCGGGATGTAGGGCATCAGCGTCAGATGCACGTAGACCGCGCCGTTACGCGGCAGGTCGTTGCCGAGCTGGCGGATCGCTTCCATGAACGGCATGGCCTCGATATCGCCGACTGTTCCGCCGATCTCGCACAGGACGAAGTCGTAGTCCTCGTTGCCTTCGAGGACAAAGGACTTGATCGCGTCCGTGACGTGCGGAATGACCTGAACGGTCGCGCCGAGATAGTCCCCGCGCCGCTCCTTGGCGATGATCTCCTGATAGATCCGCCCGGTGGTCACGTTGTCCATTCGGTTGGCCGAGCGGCCGGTAAAGCGCTCGTAGTGCCCGAGATCGAGATCCGTCTCCGCCCCGTCGTCCGTCACGAAGACTTCGCCGTGCTGCGTCGGGCTCATCGTGCCCGGATCGACGTTCAGGTAGGGATCGAGCTTGCGCAGCCGCACGCGGTATCCGCGCGCCTGTAGTAGGGCGCCGAGGGCCGCGGACGCGATCCCCTTGCCCAAAGATGAAACCACGCCGCCGGTGATGAAAATGTATCGCGCCATGGGCCTTCCCGATACTCGCTCAAGCCAGATTCCACCAGCCGGAATATCGACTGGAAACGAAAAAGGGGCGCCGGAGCGCCCCAGATAGGATGCCGGATGACCAGCCGATCAGGGCTGGCTGGGCTGCGCCGGCTCGCTCGTACCAGCCGCCGGGGTCTCGACCGGCGGAACCGTCGGCACGTCCGTCGCGGTCGATGCCTCCGGTGCCGGATTGGCCGGAATCTGAGGCGCCGAAGCGCCGGTCGGAACGCCTTCTGTTGGGGGTGCCGGCGTCACGGGTGCCTGGGTAGGCGCCGCCGGAATGGTCGGCGCCGTGCCGCCAGCGGGCACGTCCACCGGAGCGTCCGCCCCGCCGCTCGGCGGCAGGCCGCCGAGTTGATCCAGAAGGTTGCCGCCTGCCGCGCCGCCGGTGGCCGGCGCCGTCTGCGCGGGAACGCGGTCGAGGATGTCGAGCCCGTCCGAGCCGTAGCGGGCCATCAAGGCCAACGCCATGGAAGTGATGAAGAAGGCGGTCGCGAGAATCGCCGTCGTGCGGGTCAGCATGTTGGCGGCGCCACGCGCCGTCATCAGGCCGCCGCCGCCCCCACCCATCCCGAGGGCGCCGCCCTCCGAACGTTGAAGGAGAACGACGACCACGAGGGCCAGGACGATCAGGAGATGGATGACGATCAGAACGGTCTGCATAAGCTCGGGCGCTATCGATCTAGAGTTGCGCGTCTTCTATAGGAGGCGCCGAACTATTCCAACCGCTTTCCATGATAGGTTCAGGCGGCGCGGCAGATCGGCAAGAAGTCCGCCGCCTTGAGGCTCGCTCCGCCCACGAGAGCGCCGTCCACATCGTCGAGGCCGAGGAGCTCGGCAGCGTTTGAGGCCTTCACCGAACCGCCGTAGAGAATCTGGAATTCGGCGGCGGCCGACGCGCCGAAGCGCTGCGCCAAGCGGCCCCGGATGAAGGCATGCGTTTCCCCGACTTCCGCAACGGTCGGCGTGCGCCCCGTTCCGATGGCCCAGACAGGCTCGTAGGCAAGGACGCAGGTCGAAGGCGAAGCATTCTCGGGAAGAGAATGCGCGATCTGATCGTCGAGGACATCGAGCGTACGACCGGCATCCTTCTCTTCCTGCGTTTCGCCGATGCACACGACGGCCACCAGACCGGCCTCCCAGGCGGCGGAGGTCTTTGCGGCAACCGCTGCGCTGGTTTCGGCATGATCGGTGCGCCGCTCGGAATGGCCGAGGATGACGTGGGTCGCGCCGGCATCACGGATCATCTCCGCCGAAATGTCCCCGGTGTGCGCGCCCTTCACCTTGGAGTGGCAGTCCTGCGCCCCAATCGAGATCGCGCCTTCGCTCATCTGCGCGGCTTCGCGCAGAATCGTTGCCGGGGGACAGATTAGGACGTCGGCGTCCGGCAAGGGTGAGGCACGAAGATCTGCGACGATTTCGGCGAGGTCGGCCAACGCCCCGCGCGTACCGTTCATCTTCCAGTTTCCCGCGATCAGCTTCCTGCGCACAGCCATCCCCGTCCTCCCTTTCGCATCCTGCAAGGCGTCGTCCCGTTCGTGCTACCGGCAGCACATGGATTGAATCAAGCGTGAGGGCGCGATTGCGCGCTTTCCTTCGATGGTCAAAGCGCTTATCCCCCGAGAAACCGAAGCGTAGGACGAGACAGGAGACAGGCGATGCTGAATCAGATGCGGCGGGGCGCGTCGAGCTGGGTCGCCCGGATTTTCCTCGGCGCCTTGGCGGTCAGCTTCGTCGGATGGGGTGTCGCGGACGTCCTGCGCGGAAGCGACGGCGGAAGCACCGTCATCTCCGCCGGCGATACGCGCGTGACAGTGCCAGAGTTCCAGCTCGCCTATCGGCAGGGTCTGAACAGGCTTTCGCAGCAGCTCCAGCGCCGCCCGAGCGCGGATGAAGCGGAAGCGTTCGGTCTCGATCAGGCCGTCCTTTCGCAGCTGAGCGCCGGTGCGCTCCTCGATGAGAATGCGGCGCGGCTCGGCGTCGGCGTTTCGGACGACGGGCTGATCCAGCTCATCCAGCGCGAGCCCGCCTTCCAGGATCAGTCGGGAAACTTCTCGCGCAACGCGATGCGGGCGGTTCTCGCCAATGCGCAGATCACCGAACAGTCCTATCTGGAGGATCTTCGCGGCAGCGCGATCCGCAACCAGATGATCGCGTCGCTGTCGGACGGCGCCGTCGTGCCCGCCGCCTTCGTCGATGCCGTCGGCCAGTACAACGGCGAACGCCGTAACGTGAGCTACTTCCGCCTCACGCCTCCGTCCGTCGATACGGTCGAGGAGCCGAGCGACGAGGCGCTGGACGATTTCTTCACGCAAGGGCAGGACGGCTACCGCGCGCCGGAATACCGAGCCTTCTCCTATGTATCCCTCACGCCTGCCGCCGTTGCCGATCCGTCGAGCATCACGGACGAGGCGATCGCGCAGTTCTACGACGCCAACCGCGCTCGCTTCACGACACCTGAAAAGCGCGCCGTCCGCCAGATCGTGTTCGCCGACCGAGCCTCGGCGGACCGCGCGGCGGCGCAGCTAGGCTCCGGCGTCCCGTTCGCGGAGGCAGCGACCGCCGAGGGCCGGCAGGTCGCCGATCTCGGCTCGGTCGCGCGCTCCGCCATCCCCAACCCCGCCTTGGCGGAAGCCGCATTCTCCGCGACGCCGGGAACACCGACGCCGGTGGTGGACGGGCCTTTCGGTCCGGTGATCCTTCTGGCCGACCGGGTCGAGCCGGAGGTCGTCCGCCCGCTCGACGAAGTGCGCGAGGAAATCCGTACGACGTTGGCGAACGAAGCCGCCAACGCAGCCGTAACCCAAGCCTACAATACGATCTCCGACGCGCTTACGAGCGGCGCGCCGTTGGGTGAGGCCGCGCAGCAGGCGAACCAGACGGCGAGATCCGTCGAGGCCGTGGACAGCAACGGAACGACGCCGAACGACGCCAGGGTTGCCGACCTGCCCGCGCAGGCTCAGCTGCTCGCCGCCGTATTCGCCGCGCAACAGGGCGTCCCGCCCCAGCCGGTGAACTACGACGGAAACAACTACGTCTTCTTCGAACTCGGCGACATCACGCCGGCACGCGATCGCCCGCTCGCCGAGGTTCGCGAGCGTGTCGTGGCCGATTGGAAGGTGGACGAGGCGGAACGCCTGATGACCGAGCGCGCCGAAGCGCTGGCGGAGCGTGTGCGCGGCGGCGAAAGCCTCGCCCAGGTTGCCGAAGTGGAGGGCTTGAGCGTCGAAACCGCCAACGCGATCAGCCGCGAAAGCGGCCGCTCCGAGATTGGCGAAGCGGCGACGAGGGCAGCCTTCTCCGGCCCGTCCGGCACCGTCGCCGAGGCACCGTCCCTTCAGTCCGGCGAAGCCGTCGTCCTGCAGGTGACGGACGTCATCGCGCCGGCCGACGCGGCCGGCTCGGTTTCGGCGCAGTCGCGCGGCAACCTCGACAACGTGCTGCGCGAAGACCTCTTCCAGAGCTACGTCGCGCTTCTGGAAAGCACCATCCCCGTCAACTACAACAACACGGCACTCCAGCAGGCCAAGGTGGGAGCTCGATGAGCTCCAGCCTCAAACCACTGATCGGCAAGGTCGCGGGCGGGGATCGGCTGACGCGCGAGGAAGCGCGGCAGGCCTTTTCCATCCTCATGTCCGGCGAGGCGACGCCTTCGCAGATCGGCGGCTTCCTCATGGCGCTTCGCGTTCGCGGCGAAAGCGTCGAGGAGATCGCGGGCGCCGTGGATGTGATGCGCGCCAACATGGCGACCGTTTCGGCGCCGGCGGACGCGGTGGACATCGTGGGAACCGGCGGCGACCATGCGGGGACCTACAACGTCTCGACCTGCTCGGCCTTCGTCGTGGCCGGATGTGGCGTGACGATCGCCAAGCATGGCAACCGGGCGCTTTCCTCCCGCTCGGGCGCGGCCGACGTTCTCGCCGCTCTCGGTGTCGACGTCGACCTGAAACCCGCCGAGATTTCGCGCACCATCGCGAAAGCCGGCATCGGGTTCATGTTCGCGCCCACCCATCATGCGGCGATGCGCTTCGTCGGTCCATCGCGTGTCGAGCTCGGCACCCGCACGATCTTCAACATGCTCGGGCCCCTGTCGAACCCAGCCGGCGCCAAGCGCCTTCTCGTCGGTGTCTATGCGCCCGAATGGGTTCGCCCGGTGGCCGGAGCGCTTCTGGCGCTGGATACGAAGGCGGCATGGGTCGTCCACGGGGACGGGCTGGACGAGATCACCGTTTGCGGCAAGACCATGATCGCCCGGATCGAAGACGGCGGGATCGTAGAGGACGTGCTGGAGCCGGCCGACTACGGCTTCGCGAGGCGTTCGCTTTCCGAAATCGTGGGCGGCGACGCGCAGGAGAACGCCCGCGCGCTTCGAGCCGTTCTGCGGAACGAGGGCAGCGCGTATCATGACATCGTCGTCCTGAATGCAGGGGCGGCGCTGGTCGTCGCAGGGCGTGCGGACGACCTTTCGTCCGGGCTCGATATGGCTCGCGACTCGATCTCGAGCGGTCGGGCTTTGGAGGCTTTGGAGCGCTTGATCGCCGCGACGGCCGAAGCGAGGGCGAACTGATCATGGCCGACTTTCTGAGAGAGATCGAAGCCTACAAGCGCGAAGAGATCGCGGCCGCGAAGATGGCGACGCCTTTCTCCGATCTCGAAACTCGCATCGGACAACAAACGGCGCCCCGTGGGTTTGCCGACGCTCTCAAGCGTAAGCTCGACGCTGGTCGCTATGCGCTGATCGCCGAGGTGAAGAAGGCCAGTCCGTCCAAAGGCCTCATTCGGGATGATTTCGACCCCCCGTCCCTGGCGGCGGCGTACGAGCGCGCGGGCGCGGCCTGTCTCAGCGTTCTGACCGACAAGCCGTCGTTCCAGGGAGCGCCGGAGTTTCTCGTCGCGGCGCGCAACGCGACCGGACTTCCCGCCCTTCGCAAGGACTTCCTGTTCGATACCTACCAGGTCGCCGAAGCGCGCGCCTGGGGCGCCGACGCGATCCTGATCATCATGGCCGCCGTGGACGACGCGCTGGCTTCGGACCTCGAGGAAGCCGCCATCTCCTACGGAATGGACGCGCTAATCGAAGTTCATGACGAAGCGGAGATGGAACGCGCGCTTCGGCTTCGCTCCCGCCTCGTCGGCATCAACAACCGCAATCTACGCACGTTCGAGACCGACCTCGGCATCAGCGAGCGCCTGTCGCGCATGGTCGGCGACGACCGCATCCTCGTCGGCGAAAGCGGGATCGCATCCAACGCCGACTGCCGACGGCTGGAAGCCTTTGGTATCCGAAGTTTCCTCGTCGGCGAGAGCCTGATGAGGCAGGAAGACGTCGAAGCGGCGACGAGATCCCTTCTGGAAGGGGACGCGCAACGTGTCTGACGCCAGGCTCACGCATCTCGACGCCGGCGGAAACGCCTCCATGGTGGATGTCGGCGAGAAGGACGTGACGCGCAGGCAGGCGACGGCGGAAGGGCTAGTGCTGATGGCGGCCGAAACGCTGGAGATGATCCGCGCCGGCGCCGCCAAGAAAGGCGACGTGATTTCGGTTGCGCGGATCGCCGGGATCATGGGGGCGAAGAGAACCCACGAGCTGATCCCGCTGTGCCATCCGCTGCCCATCGAGAAGATCGTCGTGGAGATCGAGCTGGAGCCGGCGCTTCCCGGTGTCCGCGTGACGGCCAGCGCGCGCGTCAGCGGCAAGACCGGGATCGAGATGGAAGCGCTGACCGCCGTATCCGTCGCGTGTCTAACGATCTACGACATGGCCAAGGCTGTGGATCGCGAGATGACCATCACGGGTATCCGTCTTCTCGAAAAGTCCGGCGGTCGTTCGGGCCACTGGACGGCTTCGTGACCCTCCTCCCGTTCGAGGACGCTCGTGCGCGGTTGCTGAGCGATGTCCATCCCGTCGCCGCCACCGAGCGCGTGTCGATCCTCCGGGCCACGGGTCGGGTGCTGGCCGGCGACGTTGGCGCCCTTCGAACCCAGCCGTCCTTCGATGCTTCCGCGATGGACGGATACGCCGTGCGTGCCGAGGACGTCGCCGATTGCCCGATCGATCTCGTCCTGATCGGCGAGTCGGCGGCGGGGCGTGCCTTCGAGGGAGCCCTGCGGACGGGGCAAGCGGTTCGCATCTTCACCGGCGCGCCCATACCGGCCGGCGCAGACGCTGTGGTGATCCAAGAGAACACGACCGGGATCGACCAGGATCGCGTTCGAATTCTCCAATCCATCTTGCACGGCGGCCACGTCCGCCTCGCCGGCAACGATTTTTCCGCCGGAGCCGTTCTCGCAACGAAGGGTGCCAGGCTTGGCGCTGGCTCCGCAGCGTTGATCGCCAGCGGTGGCCATGCCGAAGTCGAGATTGTGCGTCGTCCGAGGGTGGCCGTTGCCGCGACCGGCGACGAGCTTGTCCCTCCCGGCACATTGCCCGGCCCGTCTCAGATCATCGCCTGCAACGGTATCGCCCTAGCGGGAATCATCGAGGCGGCAGGCGGCGAGGTGCTCGATCTCGGGATCGTTCGCGACAAGGACGAGGAACTGGTTCGCTGCCTAGCCCGGGCGGAAGCCGAGGGCGCGGATGTCCTCGTGACCATCGGCGGCGCGTCCGTCGGGGACTACGATCTCGTCGGCCCGGTGATGCGCCGCGAGGGCGTATCGCTCGATTTCTGGAAGGTCGCGATGCGGCCCGGCAAACCGCTGATGGCGGGGCGCAAGGGCGACATGCGAGTCTTGGGTCTTCCCGGAAACCCTGCATCCTGCCTGGTGACGGCCGAGCTGTTTCTGAAGCCTCTCGTGGAGCGACTGGCCGGTCGCCCGGCGCAGCGACTCGAGCGGAAGGGCTTTCTCGGGACCGCGGTGAAAGCCAACGACCACCGAACGGACTTCCTGAGAGCCACAGTTCACTACGACGCGGACACCCATGGAACGATCGTCACGCCGCTGCCGAGGCAGGACTCGTCCCTCCTTTCCGTCTTCGCACAAGCGGACGCGCTGCTGATCCGTCCAGCCCACGCCCCTGCCGCAGTTGCGGGGGAAGAATGCCTTTTCATTCCGTTGACAACGTGATCCTTGCGGAACACATACAGAACAGATAGCTTTGTTCAGGTTTTGTTTCAGGGATTCGTTTGATGCTGACGCGTAAGCAGCACGACCTGCTGATGTTCATCCATGAGCGTCTCCAGTCCGCCGGTGTTCCCCCTTCCTTCGACGAGATGAAGGATGCGCTCGATCTTCGTTCGAAGTCCGGCATCCATCGTCTGATCACGGCCTTGGAGGAGCGTGGCTTCATTCGACGGTTGCCCAACCGCGCCCGCGCTCTCGAAGTCGTGAAGTTGCCCGACTCTCATGGGAAGGGGGACGCTGTGGTGAGTGCCAAGCCCACAGCCACGCCGAGCGACCGATCCAACGTCGAGCCGCTGTTCAAGCAGCGCCCCGCTCCGAGCGGCAATAGCCTGTCCGTTCCCGTCATGGGCCGCATCGCGGCAGGTGTACCGATCTCGGCCATCCAGCAGAACACGCACGACATCGTCGTCCCCCCCGAAATGATCGGCGCAGGGGAGCACTACGCGCTGGAAGTCAAGGGTGACTCCATGGTCGAGGCCGGCATTCTCGACGGCGACACCGTGGTGATTCTCAAGTCCGACGTCGCGAACGCGGGGGATATCGTCGTGGCTTTGGTGGACGACGAGGAAGCCACCTTGAAGACGTTTCGTCGGAAGGACGGCATGGTCGCGCTGGAAGCGGCGAACCCTGCTTATGAGACCCGTCTTCTCGGTGCCGACCGCGTCAAGGTGCAGGGTCGTCTGGTCGGGCTGATCCGTCGGTATCACTGACCCTCCGACCTGGGTTGTCCGCGTCTGGGCCTGAATTGGCTGGCTTGCGCCAGTATTCCGGCCATGGAGCGTTGCGGTGGGCGTTCCATTCGGCCGGCGCATCGGCGATCGAAGGTTGAAGAACCGGCAAACCCGTATCGGCGGAACGGCTGATGGATAGCGATCCGGTTCGTCGCAGACTGCGAAGGGTCACAAGCGTCGTTCCGTTGTCGCAGACCTTTGCAACCATCGCGCGCGCGACGATCGCGACATCCGTCCCCTCGCAAAGGTCGGCCAGCCGCGTGTAGTCGTCGCTCCAGGAGATCCGCAGTCCGGATCGGGTTTGTCCACGGCATATCTCGTTCTCGCATCGAAAGCGGTCCGTCCCGCTCGATCCGACGCTTGTCGTCGACGACGGTTCGGAGCCCGAGGCTGGATGGTTCGGGAACGCTCGCTTCCACTGGTCCCAGACAAAGGAGGCTGTCCTGTCTCGAATGGGATGCAGCGCGCCGCCGGCCTCGATGAGTGCGAGCTCCCTACCGCTCTCGAACACCAGGAGTTCCGGCGGGTCTGGGGGCTGGCTGACGAGGAAGCCCGCGAGCGTCAAAGGCGCACAGAACCAGCGAAAGCTGCTTGCGGAGAACGACAGGATCAGGATTGCCGCTGTCCACAGGAGCAGCGCCTGCGCGCTGATCATTCCCGTCGGATAGTCGGGAAACCTGTCGGCAAGCCACGCCGTCATCGCGAAGACGACGTCCAGTCCCGCGCCCATTCCTCGAAGCGGGAGATCCTGCAGTCCGAAAGGCATCGCCAGGACCGCGATCATTCCCAACGGCATGATCCAGAAACTGAACAGAGGCGACGCGAGCACGTTGGCGAACAGCGCGAATGGAGCTCCGCGTTGAAAGTGATACACCGCGAAGGGTGCCGTCGCCGCCCCCGCGATCAGTGACGAGAAAGCCATACCGAACAGGATCAGCGCGATATTCTTCGGACTGAAGAGACCGGCCGAGGAGGACTTCGGGCGTCGAATTCGCCACCGCGAGTATGCGCCGTAGGCCCCGACCAGCGCGGCGGTTGCCGCGAACGACATCTGAAACGTCGCGGACAACACCACATGCGGCGATAAGGCCATCACGATGATGGCGGCGATGGCGACGTTCCGTAGCGTCAAGGCGGGACGATCGAGGAGCACCGCGCCCAGCATCACCGCGATCATGATGTAGGATCGCTCCGTCGCCGCGTTGTCGCCCGACAGCAGGAAGTAGAACGTCGTCGCGCCGAGCGAAACGACGGCTGCGATCTTCTTCGTCGCCCGATGAAGCGAAAGACCGGGCACCAGGGCGGCCATCGCGCGCACGGCGAGCATGAAAAGGCCGGCCACCAGCGCCATATGATAGCCGCTGATCGACAGCACATGCGCGAGACCGGTGACCCGCAGATCGTCGTTGATTTTCTCAGGGATTCCCGCCCTCTCGCCCGTGATCAGCGCGGCCGCCACGGTACCCGTCGGTCCCGGCACGGCGCTTCTGATCTTATCCCCCATCGACAAGCGGAGAGCGGCCACCCGGTCGGCGAAGGTCGGCGGGCGTAGCGGCGGGCCCCGTGCCGGCGCACCCAGCGAGAAACCATACGCTCCGAGCCCGTCGAAGTAGGGTGCGTAGGCGAAGTCGTAGGCGCCGGGAAAGGCCGGCCCGGCAGGCGGGCGAAGTCGCACGAGGCCGACATAGGTGTCGCCGATATCGAGCGCCGCGTGCTTCGAAGGGACGACGATGCGGGCGCGCCCGGGCGGCCGCGACAGGACGGGGCGTTCGGTCGATGCGATTTCGATCGTGTAGCGGTATCGCCCGCGCTCGTCCGCTTCGCGCATCAGCACGGTGCCGGTGATCCGAACGGTGGCGTCGCCCGACAGGATGACGGTCCGGGTGCGGGCGACTTCGAACTCGCAGGCCAAAAGGCCGGCGGCGGCTCCGGCGACGAGAAGGCCGACCGTTCGAGCTCCCTTCAGGGAGGGCGCGAAGAACGTCAGAAGGATTGCGACAAGTGCCGTCGAGATATCGACCCAGATCGGCGGCCGCATCGCGATCGTGTAGTATGCGCAGATCGAACAGATCATTCCGATGGGGAAGAGCGCGAAGGCCGTTCGCGATCGCCGTTCGAGCTCGATCTGTCTTGCCGTCCAACTTTGAAACACGAGGAGCGCAAAGCGAACGGAATCGCCCCAACCGCCTGCGACGGTATCGCGAGATCCGGGGATCGACTGACTGGGTATCGTCTCCACCCTTTTCGCTTCGCTTGTCTCGCCGGCGCCCTATGCTACACAACGCGGCGGAAAAGACAGTCAGGCTCTTCGTGCGCGCTCCGCTTATACCCCGCTTCCGTTCGGCGAGCCGGGATCCGAAGACCTCGCATATTCAAGGACGTTCGATGACCGACCGCGTCGTGACACGGTTCGCCCCGTCTCCCACCGGATATCTTCATATCGGCGGAGCACGCACGGCGCTCTTCAACTGGCTGTATGCCCGCAAGATGGGCGGCCGGATGCTGCTTCGTATCGAGGATACCGATCGAGAGCGCTCCACCGACGCGGCGGTGGACGCGATCATCGAAGGTCTTCGCTGGCTGGGCCTCGAAGCGGACGAACCACCCGTTTCCCAGTTCGAACGGGCCGCACGCCATCGCGAGGTCGCCGAGGAACTCGTCGCCGCGGGACGTGCGTACTACTGCTATGCGACGCCTGCCGAACTCGACGAGATGCGCGAGAAGGCCAAGGCGGAAAAGCGCCCTCCCCGCTACGACGGCCGCTGGCGCGACCGCGATCCGGCGGAAGCGCCGGTGGGCGTGAAGCCCGTGATTCGCATTCGCGCGCCGTTGGAGGGCGAGACGCTGGTGCGTGACCGCGTTCAAGGCGACGTTCGGTTCCCCAACAAGGATCTCGACGACTTCATCCTCCTGCGCTCCGACGGAACGCCGACCTACATGCATGCCGTCGTCGTGGACGACCACGACATGGGCGTGACGCATATCATTCGCGGCGACGATCATCTGACCAATGCCGGACGCCAGACCATGATCTACGACGCGATGGGCTGGGATATCCCCGTGTTCGCCCATATCCCTCTGATCCATGGAGCGGACGGCGCCAAGTTGTCGAAACGGCACGGTGCGCTCGGCGTCGAGGCGTATCGGGAGATGGGCTATCTTCCGGTCGCCTTGCGAAACTATTTGGTGCGCTTGGGCTGGAGCCACGGCGACGAGGAGATCATCTCGCCCGAAGACATGATCGCCTGGTTCGATATCGACGACATCAACAAAGGCGCGGCGCGCTTCGACTTCGCCAAGCTCGACGCCGTCAACGGCCACTGGATCCGCGCGATGGACGACGAAGCGCTGGTAGACACCCTGTTTTCGGCACAGCCATACCTGCCGAACGGCTCGATCCTCGCGGACGCTTCCGAAAACCCCGAGCGATCGAAGCTCCAGAGGGCGATGCCGGGCCTCAAGGAGCGGGCCAAGACGCTGGTGGAACTGACGGATAGTGCCAGTTACCTCTTCGCATCGCGCCCCCTCGCGCTCGACGACAAGGCGGCCGAAATTCTGAACTCGGGCGGGCGCGACGTCATTCGTGAGCTTTTGCCGTCCCTGGAAGGTGTATCCGACTGGTCGGCCGAGAGCGTGGAAGCGGTCGTTCGGAAATTTGCCGAGGCGAAGGGTCTCAAGCTCGGCAAGATTGCCCAACCCTTACGCGCAGCCATGACCGGCCGATCCACATCGCCCGGCGTCTTCGACGTTCTCGATGTCGTCGGGCGTGAGGAAAGCTTGGACAGACTGCGCGATCAGGCGGCATGACCATGCCGCTGCCGCTGGCTTTCCGGCGGTTGCGGTGCAATAAATCGGACTCGAAATCGATGCCACGGGCGCCTCGCGCTCGATCGGCGGACCAGCTCCTCGAAGCCCTGTTTCGAGGCCTTTTTAGAAGGGGTAACGCATGACCGAAGCCGCGAAACTGTCCCTGGGGGCGAAGGAAACGGAACTGGCGCTCCGCCAGGGGACGATCGGCCCCGACGTCGTGGACATCGCGTCCCTTTACAAGAACACAGGCCTGTTCACCTACGATCCGGGCTTCACGTCCACCGCGTCGTGCGAGTCCAAGATCACCTATATCGATGGCGACGAGGGCGTCCTCCTGCATCGCGGCTATCCGATCGACCAGTTGGCGGAACAGGGAAACTTCCTTGAGACCTGCTACCTGCTTCTGTACGGCGAATTGCCGACCAGGACAGAGATGTCGGACTTCACCTACCGGGTGACGCGGCACACGATGGTGCACGAGCAGATGTCCCGCTTCTACACGGGTTTCCGCCGCGACGCGCACCCGATGGCCGTGATGGTCGGCTCGGTCGGCGCCCTGTCAGCCTTCTATCATGACTCGACCGACATCACCGACCCGCATCAGCGGATGGTGGCGTCGATCCGCATGATCGCGAAAACGCCGACGTTGGCGGCCATGGCCTACAAGTACCACATCGGCCAGCCCTTCGTTTATCCGCGCAACGACCTGTCCTACGCGGAAAACTTCCTGCACATGTGCTTCGCCGTTCCTTGCGAGCCGTACCAGATCAATCCGGTTCTGGCGCGCGCCATGGACCGAATCTTCACCCTCCACGCCGATCACGAGCAGAACGCCTCGACATCGACCGTGCGTCTGGCCGGCTCGTCCGGTGCCAACCCCTTCGCCTGCATCGCGGCCGGCATCGCCTGTCTCTGGGGCCCGGCCCACGGCGGCGCCAACGAAGCCGCGCTCAACATGCTGGCCGAGATCGGCACGAAGGATCGCATCCCCGAGTTCATCGCCCGCGCGAAGGACAAGAACGATCCGTTCCGTCTGATGGGCTTCGGCCACCGGGTCTACAAGAACTACGACCCGCGCGCGAAAATCATGCAGCAGACCTGCCACGAGGTTCTGACCGAGCTCGGTATCAAGGACGATCCGCTCCTCGAAGTCGCGATGGAGCTCGAGCAGATCGCACTGCACGATCCGTATTTCGTGGAGAAGAAACTCTACCCGAACGTCGATTTCTATTCCGGCATCACGTTGAAGGCGCTCGGCTTCCCGACGACGATGTTTACCGTTCTCTTCGCCGTCGCGCGCACGGTCGGTTGGATCGCGCAGTGGAAGGAGATGATCGAGGACCCGCATCAGCGGATCGGACGCCCGCGCCAGCTTTATACAGGCGCCGCGCAGCGCGAATACGCGTCGCTCGACAGCCGGGGCTGATCCTCAGCTCGACCGACCAACAACGGGCGCTTCGGCGCCCGTTTGCGCTTCATCGGCCATCTGAAGAATGATGCGAGCTGCGGCTTCTCCCGGCGGTTCGGGCACGAGCATGCGCTCGCGGATGTCGCGAAATCCGGCAAGCTGCGCGGCGCGTTCCGGCTTCGGCGCCAAGAGCCGCTCGAGCTTTCGCGCCAGCATTTCCGGGACGACCATGTCGTGGAAATGCTCCGGCACCAGCGGGTGGCCGGCGATGAAGTTCGGCAACGCCGCCGTCCAGCCGGTCATCAAGTGGCGAAGCTGATAGGACAAGGGGTCGAGACGGTAGGCAAGCACCATCGGAACATCAGCCAGTGCGAGTTCGAGAGCGACGGTTCCGGACGCTGCCAAGGCGGCATCGCTCGTTGCGAAGGCCTCCCACTTCGCATCCTCCCCGTCGAGAAGCGTCGGCTGAACAGGCCATTGCCGAAGCTTGTCCTCGATCAGCGCCCGAACCCGGGGCACGGCGGGTAGCACCGCTTCAACCGCAGGCACGCGCGACTTCAGCTCCGCAAAGGTCCGCCCGAAATCGTCCATCAGGCGATGGATCTCGCCACGTCGCGAACCCGGCAGGATCAGAAGCCGAGGCGATCTCGCCGATCTGTCCGCTGGCTCGCTCCGTTTCTCCATGATGCGACGGAGATGCGGCTCCGACATCAGCGGATGGCCGATATAGGTGGCGGGCGGCCCACCATATCGCTGCATGGCCTCCGGTTCGAACGGGAACAGGCACAGGCTTCGATCGACAGCCAGGGCAAGCTGTTCCGCCCTCTTCGGGCGATAGGCCCAGATGGCTGGCGGCACGATATTGACGATCCGCGCACTTGGCAGCGCCTTGCGCACCTTGAGCGCCACCCGGTTGGTAAAGGTGAAGCTGTCGATAGTCACGATCACGTCGGGGCGCTGGGCAACAAGATAGCGGACGGTCTGTCGCAAGCGACCCAGCAGGCTCGGCAGCCGCGCGACGATGGCGCCGACGCCGATGATCGAGAGCTCCTCGATATCGAAGAGGCTTTCCAGACCTTGTTCTCGCATCGCCGTGCCGCCGAGGCCGATCGCCTCGATCTCGGCCGCGGATTGCTCGCGCAAATGCTTCAGCACGTCGGCGCCGATTCGATCAGCCGATTCCTCGCCCACGAGAAACGCGATCTTCATTGCAAGCCCCCTTCCGTCGGATCGGCGACACCTAGAACGAAGAGACCCGCACGATCGGCATCGTCGACGATCCGAGCGGGATCGATCAGGAGAGACCGACCTGCCGTCAGGCCTACGCCCGCCAAACCCGCTTCGGTCGCCTGTAGGACCGTTTCGTGGCCGATGCTGGGAAGATCGAATCGTTCGTCCTGTTGCGGCTTAAACGCCTTGAAGAGGACGCAGGCCTCGCGCTGGCCGATCCGCTTTGCCTGGCGAAGCTCGGCGACACGCCGGAGCATCGCGGAGGTTCCTTCGATCCCCTCCACCGCGATGACACGGTCGGCGGAGGCGACCACCGCCTGACCGATATCCATCCGCCCGATTTGCCGCGCCGCATCGGCAGCACGTTCGACCGCGAGCCTTTCCGTGTCGGTGGGTGTTCGCCTCGTCAAGACGCCGTGCGGCATCAGGGCATCGCGGAGTACCGCTTGAACCGGCAGAACCTCGATCCCACGGCGTTCGAAAAGGCTTGCGACGCCTCGTAAAAGGCTGTCATCGCCCCCTCGAAGCATCTTCAGGATTTCGGGTAGCAGTCGCAGCGTGCGAAGGCTGGGAGTGAGTGATCGATAATCCGGCCGGGCCGAGATCGTGCCGCAGAAAACGACGTGACGGATCCCCCGCCGCGCCAGAAGAGGAAAGACCTCGCCCGTCTTAGACCAAGGAAGCGAGGAGACCGGCGATACGCCCCAATCAGCGTTCCGTCCGTCCGCAATCGCGACGACAAAAGGCGCGTAGCCGGCGCTTCGCGCGGCCGCCACGACGAGATGCGGCAGTTCGCCGCCCCCGGCAATGATACCGATCGGCGCGCCCGCTTCGATCATCTTAGGGCGACCGAGTGTCAGTTCGGCCGGACGCTGCGGGGGAAGCAGATCGCGCGATCGCCGCCCGAGCGCACGAAACCCAGAAGGTCCTGAACCAAGGGGTCGTTCGGATACTCCGCCTCCACCTCGTCCAGGTTCTCGCGGAACGTCGTGTCATCCGAGAACAGCATGCGATAGGCCTTCCGGACGTTGCGGATGGCGTCGCGATTGAAGCCCGCACGCTTCATGCCGATGACGTTGAGCCCGCTGAGATAGGCCCGGTTGCCAAGCACCATGCCGAACGGAATGACATCGCCCTCGACCGCCGCCAACCCGCCGACATAGGCATGATGGCCGATGCGGGTGAACTGGTGGATGCCCGAACCGCCCGCGATCGTCGCGAAATCTCCGACCGTGCAATGGCCGGCCAGCATGACGTGGTTGATCAGCGTGACGTTGTCGCCCAAAACACAGTCGTGCGCGACGTGGGCACCGGTGAAGAAGGCGCAATTGTCGCCGACCGTCGTTTCCGAGCGCCCCTGCACGGTGCCGGCATTCATCGTCACATGTTCGCGGATCAGGCAGTTCCGACCGATGACGAGACGGGTGTCCTCACCAAGATACTTGAGATGCTGAGGTTCGGTGCCGATCGAGGCGAAGGGATGGATTCGCGCGCCGTCGCCGATCGTAGTGTTGCCCGCCAAAACGACATGCGACTTCAACCGTGCCCCGGGGCCCAGCACCACGGAGGGGCCGATGTGGCAAAAAGGGCCGATCTCGCAATCGTCGCCGATCCGGGCACCGTCTTCCACGATCGAAGAAGGATGAACGCGATACGCCGCCATCGTCACTTCTCGGACGCAGCGACGAGCATGGCGCTGATCGTCGCTTCCGCGACCTTCGCATCGTCGACCACGGCGAGGCAATCGAAGCGCCAGATGTTGCCGCGCTTCTTGGTCTGCGTGACGTGATATTCGAGAAGATCGCCGGGCACCACGGGCTTGCGGAACTTGGCGTTGTCAATCGTCATGAAATACACGATCGAGGTCGAATCCCCACCCGTCGCCTTTTGGCAGATCGCTCCGGCCGTCTGAGCCATGCCTTCGATGATGAGGACACCGGGCATGACCGGATAGTCCGGGAAATGCCCCTGGAAATGGGGTTCGTTCGCGGTGACGTTCTTCAGGCCCCTCGCCTTTCGGTCCCCGTCGATATCGACGATCCGGTCGACCATCAGGAAGGGATAGCGATGCGGCAGGAGCTGCATGATCTTCAGAATGTCGACGCTATCAAGCGTTGTCGTTTCCGCCGTGCTCACCGCTCGCTCCTCGCTTACCCTTTGACAGGTTGCGCAGATACGTCATCTCGCGCAGCCATTCCCTGATTGGTCTCGCCGGCACCCCGCCCCACCGGGCTCCCGCCGGCACATCGCCTGTCACGACGCTGACCGCCGCGATCTGGGCGCCATCCCCGACGCTGACATGGCCGTTGAAGCCCGTCTGACCACCGATCGCCACGCCGTTGCCGATCGTCACGCTGCCCGCGATTCCGACCTGGCCCACGATGACGCAATGCCGCCCGATCACCACGTTGTGGGCGATTTGGACGAGGTTGTCGATCTTGGTGCCCTCACCGATCACGGTATCGCGTACGGCACCGCGATCCACGGTGGAATTGGCGCCGATCTCGACATAGTCCTGAATGATGACGCGCCCGACCTGCACCTGCTTCACCAACCCGGCAGGACCCGGCACGTAGCCGAATCCGTCCTGACCGATTCGCACGCCGGGATGCAGGATGACGCCGTTGCCGATCAGTGCGTGCTGCAGGCTAACGCTCGGACCGATCCGGCAGTCCCGACCGATCCGGCAACCCGCGCCGATATGGGCGCCGCCGGACACAACGGTCCCGCGCCCGATGGAGACATTCGGCCCGACGATGCAAAACGGCTCGACCGTGACACCGTCTTCCAGGACGGCCGTCGGGTGAATGGAGGTCTCCGTCGATCGATGACCTGCCGTCCAAGACGACGCCGGTGCGACCGCGTCCGGATGAAGAAGGCGCCCAGCCAGCGCGAAGGCAAGCCCCGGGTTTCGGGCAACAACGGCAGGAACACCTTCCGGCAGCCACGCCGAGTATCGCTCGGAAACGACGATCGCGCCCGCGCGCGTTGCCGCCAACGCATCGCGATACTTCGGATTGTCGAAGAAGCTGAGGTCGTCGGGACCGGCCGATTCGAGCGATGCGATCGCGCGCACTATGCGCGACCCGCTATCGGACGCAACGCTCGCGCCGCATGCAAGGGAAAGCTCGGCGAGGGTGATCCCCTCGCCGAGCTGGAAAAATGTCGTGCTCATACCCAGCCTTACGGCGTACCGACGGGGATCAGAAGCGCGAGGAGAACCCGAAGGAGAACTCCTGCGTCCGGTCGTAGTCTTCCTTGGCCAGCGGCACGGCGTAGTTGACGCGCAGCGGGCCGAAGGGCGAGGCCCAGATCAGACCGACACCGGCAGAAGCGCGGAGCGCGAAGTCTTCGCCTTCGATACCGAGCTGACCTTCGGTGTTGTCGAGACCCCAGAGCGAACCGGCGTCGGCGAAGGCCGCGCCACGGAAGCCGAAGTCACGCGACACCAGCGGCAGCGGGAATGTCGCTTCCGCGGAAGCGTTCACGTAGTTCGTACCGCCGATCGCCACGCCGTTCTGGCGCGGTCCGAGGCCCTGATACTTGAAGCCGCGAACGATGTCCTGGCCCTTGAAGAAGTTGTCGAACACGCGCAGATCGTCGCCGAGCGCCGACACGTTGCCACCACCACCGCTCACCTGACCGATCAGATCGTATTCTTCCGAAAGGAGGCTGAACCAAGAGGCACGAGCCGTGGTGCGGATGAAGCTCGCATCGCCGCCGAGGCCTGCCACTTCCTGGCCGACCTGCGCGAAGATGCCGTTGCGCGGGTCCTGCTGGTTGTCCAGCGTGTTGTAGGTGAGCGCGTAGGAGACCGACGAGGTCGAGTACGGGCTGTCGCAGATCGCCTCGTTGATGATCGACGAAAGCGTGTAGAGCGGCGGGGTCGGCGAGTTCGAGCAGTTGAACTGAACCGGCACGCCGTTGACGACGATCGGCAGGCCATTGGCGTCGTACTGGTAGATGCCGCCCTTGTCGTCGCCGAAGGTTTCTTCCTTGTAGTTGTAGGCGATCTGGGCCGTCAGATCCTCGGTGATCGGCGCCGCCAGACGCAAGGCGCCGCCCGTGCGCGTGATGTCGTAGGCCGAGGACGACGAATTTTCCGTCCGATAGATGTCGAAGCCGGCGGCCAAGCGACGGCCGAGGAAGTACGGCTCGGTGAAGGACAGGTTGTAGCTGCGGGTTTCCTCGCCGAAGCCAGCCGAAACCTTCACGAACTGACCGCGACCGAGGAAGTTGCGCTCAGTCACGCTGACTTCCGCCACCGGACCGGAGTTCTCGCCGCCCGTCGTGTAGCCGCCGCCGACCGAGAATTCGCCGGTGGACTGCTCGTCGACCTGCACGACCACGACGACACGGTCCGGCTGGCTGCCGGGCGCGGTCGAGACGTTGACGGTCTTGAAGAAGCGAAGCGATTCGAGGCGCTTCTTGGCGCGCTGCACCAGAACCTGATTGAACGCGTCGCCTTCCGACACGTCGAACTCGCGTCGGATGACGTAGTCGCGTGTCTTGGTGTTGCCGCGCACCTCGATCCGCTCGACATAGGCGCGCGGGCCCTGGTCGATGACGTAGTCGATGGAGATCGTGTTGTTGGCGAAGTCGCGGTCGCCGCGCGGAGTCACCTGCGCGAAGGCGTAGCCACGGTTGGCCACCGCATTCGTCAGCTCGACGAGCGAGTCCTCGATCTGTTCGGCGCTGTAGACATCGCCGGTGCGCGTCTTGAGCTCCTTGCGAAGCTCCTCGCCGTCGATGCCCGGAACCGTCGAATCGATGTTGATGTTGCCGTAGGTGTAGCGCTCGCCCTCATCGACCGTGATGGTGACGAAGTACTGGTTCTTCGAGGCGTCGAGCTCGGCCACCGAGGACACGATGCGGAAGTCGGCATAGCCGCGATTGTAGTAGAAGCGGCGCAGCGTTTCCTCGTCGGCGCGCAGCCGATCCTCGTCGTAGATGTCGTTGCGCTGCAGGAAGCTGAAGATGCCGGACTCGCGCAGCGAGATGACTTCCTTCAGCCGCCCGTCGCCGAACGCGTTGTTGCCGACGAAATTGATGCTCTCGATCTTGGTGCGGTCGCCTTCCTGGATGTCGAAGACGACGTTGACGCGGTTGCCCTCGGCCGGAATGGTGCGAACCGACACGACGGCATCGGAGCGGCCGATGCGGGTATACGCGGCGCGGATCGCCTCGACGTCGGCCTGCGCGGTGGAGGCGTTGTAGGGCTCGCGCGTCGCGGTCTGGACCGAGGCGGCCAGCTGCTCGTTCTTGATCTTGTTGTTGCCCTGGAAGACCACCTCGCCGACGATCTGGTTCTCGTCGACTTCGACCACCAGCGTTCCGCCGGACTGCCGAGCGCGAACATCAGAGAAGAGGCCGGTCGCGAACAGCCGCGTCACCGCCGCGTCGACATCGGCGTCCGAGGCGTTCTGCCCGGTGCGAATCTGAACGATGTTGCGGACCGTCTCGGCATCGACGCGCTGATTGCCGCGCACCTCGATGCGGTTGACCACCGCTGCTCCAGCCTCGGACAGGCTGACAAGCTCAATAGTAACGACCGAAGCGGCAAGGACCGTGGACGACAGTGCAGCCGCCGATACGGCGCTTAGAAGCTTCGATCCAGCCTTCATAGGGCTACTACCTTTTCTCATTCCGCCGACGGCACGCTGACCAAGCTCGGCATACTCGTGCGTTTCTATCGGCTTTGCGGACGCGTTCAACCAAAGTGGCGGGATTCCGTTTAGGAATCGGAAAACCGTTGCAGAGCGGCCACGCAGGCCACCGACATGGTTAAGGCTTCGCAAATCCCCTCGATGTCCCCTCCGACCGTCAAACGAGATTCGACAGGTCGTTCCAGAACGCGAATACCATAAGCATCAGGACGAGGGCGAGCCCTATCCTGAATCCGAACTCCTGAACGCGTTCGCTGAGCGGTTTTCCACGGATCGCTTCGGCCGCGTAGAACAGGAGATGTCCTCCATCGAGCATTGGGATGGGCAAAAGGTTCAGGAGGCCGATCGAGACCGACAGGAGCGCGGCGAGATTGAGAAGCGGCGCGAAGCCCAGGGTCGCGACTTGGCTCGATACCTGCGCGATGCGGATCGGGCCTCCGATCTGATCGGTCGGCTGCGACCCCCGGAAGATTCCGCCGACGAAATCCACGGTGCTCTTGGTGACGAACCACGTCTGCGACGTGCCATACTGCAACGCTTCCAGCGGACCGAGCTCCTGCGTTCGGAACGCGCCCTCTTCCGCATTGGCGACGACGCCGATCACGGCCGTTCGAAACTCGTTGCCGAAACCGTCCTTCTGCGTCTGCTCCTGCGGCGTGATCGTCAGCGCGACGGGTTGACCCTGTCGCTCGACCTCCACCGCGATCGGCACGCCCGCGCGCTGCGAGACGTAGCGCTGGAAGTCGCTGAAATAGCGGATCGTCGTCCCGTCGGCTCGAACGACCCGATCACCCGGCAGGACGCCCGCCGCCTCGGCGGGCGACCCGGGACGCACCTCCGAAACGATCGGGTCGCCGACCACGATGCCCGTGGCATAGGCCGTGCCTGCGAAGATCGCGACGGCGAGGATGAAGTTCGCGATCGGACCGGCCGCGACGGTTGCGGCCCGCCTCGAAACGCTGGCGGTGTGAAAGGCGCCGCTGCGTTCCACCGGCGACATCCGCTTGAGCGCGGCTTGGTCGGGAACGCTGGCGGCGTTCTCGTCTCCGAAGAACTTGACGTAGCCCCCGAGAGGAATGGCGCAAAGCTTCCAGCGCGTTCCACGGCGGTCGGTGAAGCCAAGAAGTTCAGGCCCGAAGCCGACGGAAAAGGCGAGGATGCGGATGCCCGACCACCGACCGACGAGGTAGTGCCCGAGCTCGTGGAAGAACACGATGACGGTGAGCACGAAAAGGAACGGCACGACGCGGATGAGAGCGGAGTCCCAAAGGGTCGTCAGCCAGGTTTCCAAACTGAACTCTCCATATGCTTGAGGAGATGCGTGGGGTCGGGCCCACGATGTCGAACGTATCTCGTGCCCGTCAAAGGCGGAAGAAGGCCCTGGCCGGATGATCGGCCCCCGCCACGAGCATTCCGAAGATCCAGGCGGCACCGGTGGCAAAGATCAACGCGTCGATCCGATCCATCAGGCCGCCATGGCCAGGGATCAGCCGGCCGGAATCCTTCACGCCGAACCGCCGCTTCACCCACGACTCGTAGAGATCGCCCGCTTGCCCGAGAACAGACAGGAGAACACAGAGAACCAGGGTGATCGCGCTGACCGAACCGACGAGCCAGATGGAGAACACGGCCCCGCAAGCCACACCCGCGGCCAGCCCGCCGATCGCGCCCGAGATCGTCTTCTTCGGGGAAACCAGCGGCATCAGCTTCGGGCCACCGACGATTCGCCCGGAGAAGTACGCAAATACATCGGTTGCCCAGACGACGCAGATCACCAATCCGAGAACGGCCAAGCCCTCGGCCCCGTCCTCGCGCAGGAGGCCCGGTGCGATGCCCGCCAGTGCCGCATAGAACAGCCCGCCCATGACCCAGTCGGCCTTGCGCTCGCCTCGATCGACGATGGCGATGAAAGCGAGTGAAAGCACGACCACGCCAACGGCGACGGCATGGAAACCGAAGAAGAACGCGGCAAGACCGACGAAGAGCGCGCGCCAGGCGAAGAGATAGATATCGCCTGCCCGCTTGGCCCGCGTCATTCGCGCCCATTCGTCGAACACGATGACGCTGGTGGCGCAGCACAGAAGCCGAAATGCCACACCGCCGATCGCCGTCAGCAAGAGAACGGCGATGCCTAGCACCAAGGCGGAAATGAGCCTGGACCTCAGATCCGTCCAGGATGCGCTGGAAGCGAGGCGTCCGAGCCCAAGACCCATCCGCTAGGACGCGATCTCGCGGCTCAAGCCGCCGAAACGCCGATCCCGCATCGAGTATTCGCGAACGGCTTCGGCGAACACCTTGCCATCGAAATCCGGCCAGTAGCACGGGATGAAGGAGAATTCGGAATAGGCCGCCTGCCAGAGGAGGAAATTGGAAAGGCGCAGCTCGCCGCTGGTGCGGATGATGAGGTCGGGGTCCGGAATACCGGCCGTGTCGAGATGCGCGTCGAGGAGTTCGGGCGTAACCGATTCGACGCTCGTCTCGCCGCTGACGAGCTTCTCGGCAATGCGTCGCATGGCCCGGGCGATCTCGTCCCGTGCGCCGTAGTTGAAGGCGATCAGGAGCGTGTTGCGATCGTTGGCGATCGTCAACTGCTCGGCTTCTTCGAGAAGGTTGCGAACGTCGGCCGGCAGCCCCTCGCGCTCGCCGATGACGCGGACCCGAACGCCTTCGCGGTGCAGATCCGCGAGATCGCGGCGGATGAAGAACTTCAGGAGGCGTAGAAGCTCTCCCACCTCGTCCGCCGGCCGGCGCCAGTTCTCGGACGAGAAGGCGAAGAGCGTCAGATACTCGATGTTGAGTTCGCGCGCCGTGCGGACGGCCTGGCGCACGGCCTCGACGCCGCGCCGATGCCCCATCGTGCGGGGAAGGCCACGTTCCTTGGCCCACCGTCCGTTGCCATCCATGATGATGGCGACATGTCGAGGATGCCGCACGTTGTCAGCCATCGTCCCTGCCCGCCCTAAAGCCGTCGCTGCCGGTCAAAACCCGATCAGCCTAGACCTGCATGATTTCCGCTTCCTTTACGGAGAGCGCCTTGTCGATCTCGACGATCGTCTCGTCGGTCATCTTCTGCACCTTTTCCGACATCACCCGGCTGTCGTCCTGGCTGATGTCGCCGTCCTTTTCGGACTTCTTCAAGGTTTCCATCCCGTCCCGGCGGACGTGGCGGGCGGCGACCCGCGCGTTCTCACCATAGGTATGGGCAACCTTCACGAGCTCCTTGCGGCGCTGCTCGTTGAGCTCGGGCAAGGGAATGCGAAGGGTCGTGCCGTCGGTGATCGGATTGAGGCCGAGGCTGCTTTCGCGGATCGCGCGCTCGACCGCGCCCACCATCGACTTGTCCCAGACCGAGACGGCGACCATGCGCGGCTCGGGAACGGACACGTTGGCGACCTGGGACAGCGGCATGGTGGAGCCGTAGGCCGCTAC
Organism: Aureimonas sp. ME7; assembly: GCF_903970965.1. GTDB lineage: Bacteria > Pseudomonadota > Alphaproteobacteria > Rhizobiales > Rhizobiaceae > Aureimonas. The sequence continues at coordinate 53,525 of NZ_CAJCKW010000002.1, forward strand.
GACGATCGGATCGAGAAGGTTGGCCGAGGCCCGGCCGGTGCGAAGGCCGGCAAGATCGCCCTTGAACGACGTGACCGCACCGTCCATGCGGCGCTTCAGTTCATTGAGATCGAGAACGGCCATGTCAGCCCCTTTCATACGGTAAGAATACGAACGAATATCAGTCGGTGACGATCGTGGAGCGACCGCCGCCGGAGAGGATCTGGGCGAAGCCGCCCTTCTCGTGGATCGAGAAGACGACGATGGGAATACCGTTCTCGCGCGCCAGCGCCACGGCCGTCACGTCCATGACCGCAAGCCCGCGCCCGAGGACGTCGTCGTGCGTCAGCGTGTCGAAACGCGTGGCGTCCGGGACCAGCTTCGGATCGGCGCTGTAGATGCCGTCGACCTGCGTTCCCTTGAACAGGGCGGTCGCTCCCATCTCGGCGGCGCGCAGGGCGGCGGCCGAATCCGTGGTGAAGAACGGGTTGCCGGTGCCGCCGGCGAAGATCACCACACGGCCCTTTTCCGCATGCGCCAACGCGACCTGCTGCGAGAAGCTCTCGCAAAGCTGCGGCATGGCGATGGCGGACAGAACGACCGCATCGACGCCGATCTTGTTCAGCGAAGTGCGCAAGGCCAAGGCGTTGATGACGGTCGCCAGCATGCCCATGTGGTCGCCGGTCACCCGGTCCCCGCCCTTCGACGCGACGGCGACGCCCCGGAAGATGTTGCCGCCCCCGACCACGAGCGAAATCTCGACGCCAAGATCGCGCGCTTCCTTGATGTCGCCCGCGATGCGATCGGCCACGGCGACGTCGATGCCGAAGCCCTGACTCCCCATCAGCGCTTCGCCGGAAACCTTCAGAAGAACGCGTTTGAAGCGGATCGTCATGCCATGCCCTTCGGATGATGCCGGCTTGCGATACAGGAAGGGCGCCCGCTTCTCAAGCGGACGCCCTTCCATGATCACCAGTTCGTCGGTTGACGAAGGTGCTTACTTCTTGCCAGCGGCCGCCGCGACCTCGGCCGCGAAATCGCTCTGCTCGCGCTCGATGCCTTCGCCAAGCGCGAAGCGCACGAAACCGACGATCTTGGCCGGCGCGCCGAAGTCCTTGGCCGCGGCCTCGAGCGCCTTCTCGACGGTCAGGTCCGGGTTGATGACGAAGTTCTGCTTCAGGAGGACGACCTCCTCGTAGAACTTGCGCAGGCGGCCCTCCACCATCTTCTCGATGATGTTCTCCGGCTTGCCGGACTGGCGAGCCTGGTCGGAGAAGATCGCCTTCTCGCGCTCGACGGTGGCCGGGTCGATCTCGCCGTCGGTCAGCGCCAGCGGGTTGGTCGCGGCAACGTGCATGGCGACCTGACGGCCGAACGTCGTGAGGGCAGCCTTGTCGCCCGTGGATTCCAGCGCGACGAGGACGCCGAGCTTGCCGAGGCCATCGACGACCTGGTTGTGGATGTAGGTGGCGACGACGCCCTCGGAGACCGTCAGCTTGGCCGAGCGGCGCAGGCTCATGTTCTCGCCGATCGTGGCGACGGCGTCCTTGATCGTGTCGACGACCGTCTTCTCGCCGCCGGCGTAGTTCGCGGCGCCGACCGTCTCGACCGAACCATCGGTCTTGAGAGCGACGTCGGCGACGTTGCGCACCAGCGCCTGGAAGGCGTCGTTGCGGGCGACGAAGTCGGTTTCGGAGTTCACTTCGACGACCACGGCGGCGGTGCCCTCGGACGCCACGCCGACGAGGCCTTCGGCCGCCGTGCGGCCCGACTTCTTGTCGGCCTTGGCAATGCCCTTGGCGCGCAGCCAGTCGATCGCGGCTTCCATGTCTCCGTTGGTCTCGGCGAGCGCCGTCTTGCAGTCCATCATGCCTGCGCCGGTCTTTTCGCGCAGTTCCTTCACCATCGCAGCGGAGATCGTCATCGGATTGGCCTCTCGGATAAAAAATGGGCGCACCGCTTCGTCCGAAGATGTGCGCCGGTCATGTGACGGCGCGTCGGCGCCGTCACCCTGATGATCGTGGGGAAGCGGATCAGGCGGCCGAAGCGGCCTGCTCTTCACCGGCCGGAGCCTCGACTTCGCCCAAGGCCTCTTCCGTCGGCGCTTCTTCCATGGCACCGAGATCGACGCCCATCGCACCCTGCTGGCGGGCGATGCCGTCGACGGCCGAACGGGCGATCAGGTCGCAGTAGAGCGAGATCGCGCGAGCCGCGTCGTCGTTGCCCGGAATCGGGAAGTCGATGCGAGAGGGATCGCAGTTCGAATCGACCACGGCCACGACCGGGATGCCGAGGCGCTTGGCTTCGTCGATCGCGATCGCTTCCTTGTTGGTGTCGATGATGAAGATCATGTCCGGCACGCCGCCCATGTCCTTGATGCCGCCCAGCGCGCGGTCGAGCTTGTCGCGCTCGCGCTGCAGGGTCAGGCGCTCCTTCTTGGTGAAGCCCTGGGCCTCGCCCGAAAGAAGCTCGTCCAGCTTACGGAGGCGCTGGATCGAGTTGGAGATGGTCTTCCAGTTGGTGAGCATGCCACCCAGCCAACGGGCGTTGACGTAGTACTGCGCCGAACGGTTCGCCGCATCGGCGATGATCTCGGACGCCTGACGCTTCGTGCCGACGAAGAGCACACGGCCGCCCTTGGCCACCGTGTCGGACACCGCCTGCAGCGCGCGGTGCAGAAGCGGAACCGTCTGCGCGAGGTCGATGATGTGGATGTTGTTGCGGGCGCCGAAGATGTAGGGGCCCATCTTCGGGTTCCAGCGGTGCGTCTGGTGGCCGAAGTGAACGCCCGCTTCGAGGAGCTGGCGCATGGAATAATCAGGTAATGCCATCGTGTTCGTCCTTACCGGTTGAGCCTCCACGGAACGAAGCGGCCGGAGGCCGCCACCGGAGGGAAAAGGAAAACGAAAGGTTTCCCCATGCCCAACTTCCGTGTGTGGAATGGGGGCGCCCATACACCATCGGGATGGATCGGGCAAGCTTCGGGGTGGTCGGATCAGGGGGTGGCGGCGCAGTCGGCCGCCGGGTCGTAATATTGCAAACGGCTCAGATCGCCTTTCAGCGTGTAGTCGCCGAAGTCGAGATAGAGTTTGTCCGAAACGCCGTTCTCGTAAAGTCGGTAGCGCGTTTCAAAGATCGGCATCCCGTCGTCGTTGCTGTCATCGTTGAAATAGGATTCGGTGACGTTCCAGGCACGCAGGCCCTCCACCAGCGTGGCGATCTCAGGCTTGGCGGGCACGTCCTCGGCCTTCGCCGGGAAAAGGACCGCGGTCGTCGTCAGCTGCTTCTCGGCTTCGTCGTCGCCATCGAAAAGCTTGGACTGCACGACCCTGTCCCCCGCTTTGGCGCGCTCCGCCAGTTGCGCGGTGTGGCCGAGCGGAAAGACCGATAAAGGCAACGTCGTTTCCCTCTGGACGGGGGAGGTATAGGTCACGCTCGTTTGTGCGCCTTCGTTGCTGGCGGTTCCCTCGACAACGCCCTGTTCGGTTCCGTCCACGATGGTTCGCGTGCGAAACTCGTATCTCTTGCCGTCGCGCGTTTCCTTGGCCAACGTCTGCTGATCCGTGACGGTCAGTTCGTCCTCTTCGTGGAACCGCGCGAGGAAGCGGTAGTCGAGCACGAAGCCGGAGCAAGTGTCAGGCTTCAGCTGGAGCGCGATTCGCCCTTCCACCTGGCTGAAGTTTTGCGTCTGGGTCGCCAGTTCGAGATCATAGACCGCCTCGTGCGGCTGGAGATCGAAGGCCTTAGCCGGCGCGGCATCGAAGGCGATCGGCATGAGCGCGACCAGCGGCAAGGCGAAATGCTTCAAGACTTGGGACTTTCCGAGGGACGGCTCGCACGATCGAACTCACCGATAAAAGCTGATAGCGGTGGCAAGCGCAAACCGCTCCGAGGAATGACGATGACCGATTCGATCGAAGCCCGCCTGTCCGAAGCCGGAATCTCGCTGCCGAACGCAGCGGCACCTGCCGCGAATTACGTCTCGTTCGTGCGCTACGGCAATATCCTGCAGACCTCCGGCCAATTGCCGATGGACGCGGGCAAGCTGGCGGTGACGGGCAAGCTCGGCGAGGCCGTTTCCCTGGAAGAAGGGCAGCGCGCCGCCAAGCTTTGCGCGGTGAACATTCTCGCCCAGGCCAAGGCCGCGCTCGGCGATCTCGAAACGATCGGCCGCCTCCTGAAGCTGACCGTCTTCGTCGCCAGCGCCCCCAGCTTCACCGAACAGCACAAGGTGGCCAACGGAGCGTCGGACTTCCTCGTTCAGATCCTCGGCGAAAAGGGCAAGCATTCCCGCTCCGCCGTCGGCGTTCCCGCGCTTCCGCTGGATGCCGCGGTCGAGATCGAGGCCGTTTTCGAGGTCGCGTGACGCCGATGGCCGCTTCTGCAACATCCCTTGAATGGCTGACCGCCCGTCCGATCGCCCATCGCGGGCTGCACGACGGGAACCGCTCCGTGCCCGAAAACTCGCTGAGCGCCTTTCGGCTCGCGGTCGAGGCGGGATACGCGATCGAATGCGACATCCAGCGCTCGGCCGACGGCGTTTCGGTCGTGTTCCACGATCACGATCTCCTTCGGCTGACGGGCGAGGACACCCCCTTGCGCAGTCGCACGGCTGCCGAGCTTGCGGGGCTGCGCCTTGCCGGGTCGCAGGACGGCGTGCCGACGTTGCGCGAGCTTCTCGATCTGGTCGCAGGGCGCGTTCCCCTCGTGGTGGAGGTGAAGGGAACGGACGCGCAAACGGACGCAGGCTTCCTCGCGCAACTCGACGCCCTTCTGGCCGTCTACGAAGGCCCCATCGCGCTGATGTCCTTCGATCACTGGATCCTGGACCAGTCGGCGGACCTGAAGTCGGGCACGCCTCTCGGACTGACGGCGGAAGGAACGCGCGCCGACGCTCTGGAGCGGCATCGTGACGCTTTCTCGCGAAACTGTTCCTTCGTGTCCTACAATGTCCATCATCTGCCCAATTCCTTCGTGGATTGGGTGCGGGGCAATCGCGGAGCGCCGGTGATCAGTTGGACGGTGCGCACGCCGGACGACGTGGCACGAAGCGCCTCGCATGCCGATCAGATGACGTTCGAAGGCTTTCGTCCTCCCGCGTCGTGATGGCCGCAGGACGGAGAGTTTCCAATGCACGATCGCGAAACGGGTGATGACACGAGTGAGCAATCCGCTTCACCCGGCCTGACTATACGGGTGGTCGAGGACCTTGCGTCCGTCGATCCAGCAAGCTGGGACGCGCTTGCCAATACAGGCACTTCGGCGCAAGCACCCCATCCCTTCGTTCGCCATGCCTTCCTGCGCTCGCTGGAGGAAGCGGGATGCGTCGGCGGGCGAACGGGCTGGCTGCCGCAGCATCTCCTTCTGGAAGATGCCTCCGGCCGATTGCTCGCCGCAACGCCCGCCTATCTCAAGGGTCACAGCCAGGGGGAATACGTATTCGACCACGGCTGGGCCGATGCGTTCGAGCGCGCGGGCGGGCGCTACTACCCGAAGCTGCAGATTTCCGTCCCCTTCACGCCCGTCACCGGCCCTCGCCTTCTGGTCGGGCGTGGTGCGGGCGGCGATATCCTGCGATCCGCGCTGGTGGAAGGCATCGAAGGCTACGTCGCGCAGACCGGTGTTTCCTCCGCGCACGCCACCTTCCTGAACGCCGCCGATCTCGCGCCGATGCTGAGCGCCGACTTCCTTCATCGGACCGACCAGCAGTTCCACTTCGTCAATCGCGGGTATCAAACCTACGAGGACTTCCTCGACACGCTGGCGTCGCGCAAACGCAAGGCACTGCGCAAGGAACGCCGCGAGGCCGTGGCGAACGGTATCGAGATCGAGCAACTGACGGGCGCGGCCATCACGGAAGCGGCGTGGGACGCGTTCTTCGCGTTCTACATGGACACCGGCAGCCGCAAGTGGGGTCGGCCCTATCTGAACCGTCGCTTCTTCTCGCTTCTAGGACAGCGGATGGCCGACGCGCTCGTCCTCGTCATGGCGAAGCGGAACGGCCGCTACATCGCCGGCGCCTTGAACCTCGTGGGCGATGGGCGGATCTTCGGGCGCTACTGGGGATGCACGGAAGAACACCCGTTCCTGCATTTCGAGGTCTGCTATCATCAGGCCATCGACTACGCGATCGCACACAAGCTGGAGATCGTCGAAGCCGGCGCACAAGGGGAGCACAAGCTCGCCCGAGGCTACGAGCCGATTCTGACCCATTCGGCCCATTTCGTCGCCCATTCCGGCCTACGAAACGCGATCGAGGACTATCTCGAGCGCGAACGACGGCATGTCGACGAGGTCCAGCCGGAACTCGCCGCTGCGACCCCCTTTCGCAAGGGCGGACCGGAGCGCGAGTAGACGCTCCCTCGCCCTTCGCTAAGATCGCGCCGAACGTTCTCGATTCGAAGGCACCCGCATGGCCGGCTACGACGACACCAACATCTTCGCCCGGATCCTGCGCGGAGAGATCCCCTCGACCAAGATCTTCGAGACCGACGACTTCGTCGCGATTATGGACGCGATGCCGCAGTCCAAGGGCCATTGCCTGCTGTTGCCCAAGGCGCCATCGCGTAACCTTCTGGACGCGGACGACACCGTGCTGTCGCGCGCGCTCCCGGAAGTTGCTCGTCTAGCTCGCGCGGCCAAGGCGGCGTTCCAGGCGGACGGCGTCGTGGTGACGCAGTTCAACGAGGCGCCGGCCGGCCAGACCGTGTTCCACCTCCATCTCCACGTCATCCCGCGCTACGAGGGCGTCGAGCTCGAGCGCCATGCGCAAGGGTTCGCCGACCCTGAACTCCTACGAGAGCATGCCGAGGCGATCCGCGCCGAGCTCGGCTGAAAGTCAGATGATGCCGAGCGCCCACGGCACGGCGAGCAGGATGACCTCGGCGACCACGATCGCCACCAGCGTCTGCCGCCCCAGCCAGTAATAGGCGGCGAAGCCTCCGGCCAGCGCAGCGACGCGAAAGCCGAGCGGAATCGCCTCCAGCGAGCCTCCCGGCAGAAGAACGAGACGTCCGATCACCGCGGCCACCAGCGAGGTCGCGATTGTGCGCGCCAGCGCGATCGCAGGCGATCGCTCGTCCAGCCGGCCCGCCGACAGAACCCCGAGCCAACGCCAGACATCGGTTGGCAGCCATCCCGCGACCAGAATGAAGACGTAGGGCCACCAGGTTTCGGCGATGGAGTGGTAGCTCAGCCCCGTCATCGAACGCCTCCTCGCGCAAGCTTCGTACGCGCGAGGAGATGCGCGATGGCCCCGCCGGCCAGCCCAGCAAGGAGGATGTCGAACTCGGGCGCCAACCAGTTGGCGATCGGAATGGCCAGAAGCCCTGTCAGCAAGGCCAGACGAGATGCCGTCTCGCGCGCCGATCCGTAGAGCGAGGTCAGAAAGTAGACGGGGGTGAGGAACGCGAAGGCGCCTGTCGCGAGCGCCGGAAGCTGGCCCATCAAGTTGAAGGCCAAGGCCACAGCCATCGTATTCAGCGCAGTCAGCGTGACGGCGAAACCTCCGAAGAAGGCGGTACGCCGCTCCGGCGGCACATGCGGCAGCTTGGCGAGCGCGACCACCCAAGCGGTCACGGCGATGAAGTGGGACAGGAAGAGAAGCGTTGCCTTGCGCGAGCCCGGGCCTCGAAGATCGGGCATCAGCGCGATCACCATCGGCATCAGCCGCAGGGACGAGAGGCCGACGGCCAGCGCGGTCGCGGCCAGCGACAGCCCGGCCGTGATCGCGCCCAGAAGAATGAGGTTGGCCGGCAGCGCCCAGATGGTCGCGACCATGAAGGTCGCCTGAACCCACGTGACTCCGGCTTCACGTGCAAGGCCGGCAAATCCCAGATGCGCCACGATGAGGATCAGGGCGGGAGCGCTCAGCACCTGGCGCATGCCTCGGAGGATCCAGACCGACGCACTGTCGTCGGTCGGTTCGGTTCTCGCGTCCATGATGTTCCAGTCGTTGGCGAATCGAAACCGAAAGAAAAAGGCCGCCTTGCGGCGGCCCTTTCTAGATCATTCGGCGGGCTTGCGCGGTACCTTCGGCACGGTGCCCGATCGTTTCTCGGAACGCTCCTTCGGCGCGGCCGACTGTTCGGCCACGGAAGGTGCATCGTCGTCCGCATCCTCCTCGTCGTAGTCGGCGGACTCCTCGTCGAGTTCCTCGCCATCCGGCCCGACCATCACGCGGCCCCTCGCCTCTCCGGCCTTGCGCGGCTTGGTGAAGCTCTCGTCGGCGATGGCTTCGAGGTTCAGCTTCTTTCCGCCGCTTCCATCGTCGACCACGGTCACCTTGACCGTGCCGCCGCGCTTCAGCTTGCCGAAGAGAACCTCGTCCGCCAACGGCTTCTTGACGTATTCCTGGATGACGCGGCCGAGCGGGCGTGCGCCCATATACTCGTCGTATCCCTTGTCCGCGAGCCAGGCGATCGCCGCCGCGTCGAGATCGAAGGTGACGCCGCGCTCGGACAGCTGTGCTTCCAGCTGCATGACGAACTTCTGCACGACCTCGTGGATCACCGGCGTCGGCAGAGCGCCGAACGGGATGATCGCATCCAGACGGTTGCGGAACTCCGGCGTGAACAGGCGGTTGATCGCCTCCACGTCGTCGCCCGTACGCCGCGTCGAGCCGAAGCCGATCGCCGCGCGCTGGGCCTCCGAAGCACCGGCGTTCGTCGTCATGATCAGAATCACGTTACGGAAATCGATCCGTTTGCCGTTGTGATCCGTCAGCTTACCGTGGTCCATCACCTGCAGGAGGATGTTGAACAGGTCCGGATGCGCCTTCTCGATCTCGTCGAGAAGAAGCACGCAGTGCGGATGTTGGTCGACACCGTCGGTCAGAAGACCGCCCTGGTCGAAGCCGACATAGCCCGGAGGCGCGCCGATCAGCCGCGACACGGTATGCCGCTCCATGTACTCCGACATGTCGAAGCGCAGGAGTTCGATGCCGAGCGCCGAGGCCAGCTGCTTGGCCACTTCCGTCTTGCCGACGCCGGTCGGGCCGGAAAACAGGTAGGAACCGATCGGCTTCTCCGGCTCGCGCAGGCCGGCGCGCGCCAGCTTGATCGCGGTCGTCAGGTTCTCGATCGCCGCATCCTGCCCGTAGACGACGCGCTTCAATTGCTCCGAAAGGTTGGATAGAACCTCCTCGTCGTCCTTCGAAACCGACTTCGGCGGAATGCGCGCCATCGTGGCGACGGTGGCCTCGATCTCCTTCACGCCGATGCTCTTCTTCCGCTTCGGCTCGGGCAGCAGCATCTGCGACGCGCCGGTCTCGTCGATCACATCGATCGCCTTGTCCGGCAGCTTGCGGTCGTTGATGTAGCGCGCGGATAGCTCGACGGCCGACTTGATCGCGTCGTTCGAGAACTTCACGTGGTGGAAGTCCTCGAAATAGGGCTTGAGACCCTTCAGGATCGCAATCGCGTCCTCGATCGTCGGCTCGGCGACGTCGATCTTCTGGAAGCGCCGGACGAGAGCCCGGTCCTTTTCGAAGAACTGGCGATACTCCTTGTACGTCGTGGAGCCGATGCAGCGGATCGCACCCGAAGACAACGCAGGCTTCAGAAGGTTGGACGCATCCATCGCCCCACCGGACGTGGCACCGGCGCCGATCACCGTATGGATCTCGTCGATGAACAGGACGGCGCCCGGGAACTCCTCGAGCTCCTTGACGACCTGCTTCAACCGCTCCTCGAAGTCGCCCCGATAGCGCGTGCCGGCAAGAAGCGTGCCCATGTCAAGCGAAAAGATCGTGGCGTCCGCCAGGACTTCCGGCACGTCGCCCTCGACGATCCGCTTGGCCAACCCTTCCGCGATCGCCGTCTTGCCGACGCCGGGATCGCCCACGTAAAGCGGGTTGTTCTTGGAGCGGCGGCACAGGACCTGGATCGTCCGGTTGATCTCGTTGGCGCGGCCGATCAGGGGATCGATCCGGCCCGTCTTCGCCTTTTCGTTCAAGTTGACGCAGTAGGCCGTGAGGGCATCCTGCGGCGTCTTGCGGCGACCTTCTTCCTCGCTGCTACCCATGACAGACTGCTCGTCCTCCGCACCTCGCACGGTGCGGCCTTCGGAGGCGCCCGGACGCTTCGAGATTCCATGAGAAATGAAATTCACGGCGTCGTAACGGGTCATCTCCTGTTCCTGCAGGAAGAACGCCGCATGGCTTTCCCGCTCGGCGAAGATGGCGACGAGCACGTTGGCGCCCGTCACCTCCTCGCGGCCCGAAGACTGCACATGGATCACCGCACGCTGGATCACCCGGTGGAAGCCCGCCGTCGGCTTCGAATCCTCGTCATGCCCGGTTACGAGATTGGCGAGTTCGGTATCGATGTACTCCATCAAGGACGCACGCAGCGTGTCGAGATCGACGCTGCAGCCGCGCATCACGGCGGCGGCATCCTTATCTTCGAGAAGCGCGAGCAGCAGATGTTCGAGCGTCGCGAATTCCTGATGACGCTCGTTGGCGAAGGTGAGCGCCTGATGGAGGGACTTTTCCAGGCTTTGTGAAAATGTCGGCAAGCTTCACCTCAATTCTTTTCCATCACGCATTGAAGCGGATGTTGATGCTGGCGAGCGAAATCCATGACCTGCGTCACCTTGGTCTCGGCCACCTCGTAGGTGTAGACGCCGCACTCGCCCACGCCGTGCTGGTGCACATGCAGCATGATGCGCGTGGCGGCTTCCCGATCCTTCTGAAAGAACCGCTCGAGAACATGGATGACGAACTCCATCGGGGTGTAGTCGTCATTGAGAAGGAGAACCCTGTAGAGGCTCGGCTTCTTGGTCTTGGGCTTCGTCCGCGTGATCACGGACGTGCCGCGATCCGTCCCGCCGCCGCGCTCGCCCTCGTCGCCTTGAAGGCGATGGGCATGGGCCGCGATCCGTTGCCGAGTGGCCCGATCGTTCGAAGAGTTCACTTTCGCCATCGCTCGATATGTATGTGCGCGGAACGACAATTTAAGACGCCTGTGGCATGCGGCAAAATTTCGTTCGGGCGTTCTAGGAATCGGGTTGCAACTCGTGTCGCGACGGAATCGTCGCGCAAATCAACCCCGACCATAATCCACCGATGGACAAGCGCCACGAAAAAAGGCCCGGCGAAGCGCCGAGCCTTTTCTCCAAAATCGATGGGCCGTTCGGTTCAGGGCGTCTGCTGCGACGATCCCGGCACGAACCGGTTGAACGAGAACACCGAGCCTTCCAGCGGGCGATAGGCCTCGCGGGCGATCTCCGAATAGATCTCGCCGACCTTGCTGGCCTGCGCGATCCAAGCCTCGTAGGCGCTGCGGGCGTAATCGCCCTGGACCTCGAGCGCCTTGTCCAGCGTGCGAACCTGCGACATCTGCTCGAAAAGCTGCGTCGACTGCTCGTAGGATTTCTTAGTGAATTCGGTGGTCTCCGAGGCGATCTGCTGGAAACCCTTGGTCATGGCGGAAAGGGAGCGAAGCGCATTGTCCACGCCCTCTTTCCCGAACTTGTTGGCATCGGCATATGCGTTCATCGCAGTCTCTCCCTTCGCGAAAACGTGGCGGCACCCAAACCAACTCAATCCGCCATGTCCCTTTCATATTGCACTGCACAAATTTATGCAAGCCCTGATTGTACCTTGCTGCACCGCAACTTGGATGCCGGAGTTCACAACAATTCGACTCAACCGCCGCAACTCGATCACAAGGTTCCGGCAACCATAAACGGATTGGTAAGACCGCCCTGCGTATCTTTCCCTCAAGAAGAGATCGCGAAGACACAGTCTTGGGTCCCGTTCGTGCGCCACGGCGCGAATCGGCGGCAGCATCTCGAACACACGAACCGAGAGTGCCGCAAATGCCGCAAGCGTTTACGTCGATCCGAGCTGCCGCAAAACGCATGTCTCGGTCCCTGATGGCGGCGGCGCTCGGCAGCAGCGTGCTACTCAACGCCTCGATCGCGCATTCGCAGGCAGCCGACGAGCGGTACTCGGCCATCGTCATCGATGCGAGCAACGGCAAGGTCCTGTTCGACCGCAGCGCCGACGAGCGGCGCTATCCCGCCTCGCTCACCAAGATGATGACGCTCTACATGCTGTTCGACGCGCTCGAGAGCGGGCGCGCGACGCTCTCTACCCCGATGAAGGTCTCGGCCTACGCCGCGGCTCGCCCCCCGTCCAAGCTGGGCATGAAGGTGGGATCGACGATCTCGGCCGAGGAAGCCATCTTCGGCCTGGTGACGCGTTCTGCCAACGACGCGGCCGTGGTCATCGGGGAATATCTCGGCGGCACCGAGACGCGCTTCGCCGAGATGATGACGGCCAAGGCTCGCAAGCTCGGCATGTCGCGCACCACGTTCCAGAACGCCAACGGCCTGCCGAACAACGCACAGATGACGACGGCGCGCGACATGGCGACGCTCGGCATCGCGCTGCGCGAGCATTTCCCGCAATATTACAAGTACTTCAGCACCCGGAGCTTCAAGTTCCGCGGCCAGACGATCGGCAACCACAACCGCCTGCTCGGCCGCATCGACGGCGTTGACGGGATCAAGACGGGCTACATCAACGCCTCCGGCTTCAACCTCGTCACCTCGGTGGTGCGCGGCAACAAGAAGCTGGTCGCCGTGGTGATGGGCGGGCGCACCGCTCGCTCGCGCGACGACCACATGGCCGAGCTCGTCACCAAGTATCTGCCGAGCCTCAGCTCCGGCAACGGCTCGGCGCTGATCGCGTCCTACAGCCCGAGCGCGCGCGGCCCGTCCGTCGCCAGCCACGTCGCCGCCCTGCCCGCCAGCGTTCCCGTGCCAACCCGTCGCATCGCTTCCTCGGCGATCAACGAGCGCGTCGCGGAAGCCTATGGGTCGAACGCGACCGGCGCGATGAACGCCATCACCGCGCCGAGCCGGCGCCCCGTAGTCGGACGCGACGCGATCCGCGAAGCGCTCGAAGCCAACGACGGCGGCTCGCTCGGCACCGTCGCCACCGCGCTCGCTTCGCCCGGCCCCGTGCCGCGCGCATCGATCCCGAACGTGGTGACGCGCACGTCCTCGCCCGTACCCTCGACCCGCACGGCGGCCATCCAGCCCTCGTCCGGTTGGGTGGTGCAGATCGCGGCGACCCCGGTGGAAGCCACCGCCTACGATATCCTGGCCGAAGCCCGCCAGCGCACGGGCAGCGCGCTCGCCAGCGCCAGCCCCTTCACCGAGGCCGTTTCGAGCGGATCGCAGACCCTCTACCGCGCGCGGTTCTCCGGCTTTGCCGACAAGGCCGCCGCCAATGCCGCCTGCGAAGCGCTGAAAAGCCGATCCTACGCCTGCTACGCGATCGCGGCGAACTGATCTTCATCAGGCCCGGCACCGGCCGGGCTCCATCCATCTTCCATGTCCTCAGCGCGTGCCTTCGCGAACGAACCCGCACGCCCTGCAGCCGTCAGCATGACCCGAGGCGACCCATGACCTTCGAAACGGAAAGCACCAATCTCGTCCATTTGGAAGCCAAGGCGTCGGTGGTCGGGCTGCACCCACTGAACCAAGCGGCATCGCGCCTTTCCGACTATCGCGACGGCCGGACGCGCCTGCGCGCCAAGGACCTCGTGGGTCTCCTGCTCTGCCACGGCGCCCGCGCTTGGCGTTCGTCTCAGCCCCGCGCCGAGCTTCGTCTCAGCGTCCAGTCCTCAAGCGGTCGGCCGGCGGTTCGGATCGCCTTCGACGCCTGAACGACAGCCCCGATTTTAGAGGAGCCCGAGTTCCACGAGTTCGCGCTGTAGCGCGGGGGGCAGATCTGCGAGATCCGCCTCGCTCGCATCGGAGGGGGCATCGTCCCCGAGAAGATACCGCCATCCCTGGAAAGGCCGCCTCAACAGCGGCCGCGTCCGGTAGAACTCCGAACGCAGGACGATCCGGCAGCGCTCGATGCCGTCCTCCGTCCGGATCGGATCGAACCGCAGGATCGGCTGGCGCACTTGCACCTGCCCCTTGATCACCCAGTAGAGAGAGCCGCCATCGAGGATCTCGGACGCCCTCTTGGGCGTCACACGGGTAATATGCCCCTGTTCGGCGCCGGGAACGCCGGCCAATCGTGCCTGAACGTGCGCCTGCAGGTCTTCGACGCTTTCGACACCGACGCAGAGCTTGATCATATGCAGGGGCATGGGGCAGGTTTTGCGTCCGCGCATGCGATCCGTCAAGGACGGCGCGCGTCCGCCCTTGCGAACGGTCGGGCGGCATAGGACAAGGACGCGAACTTCCGACCGTTTCGAGGCTTGCGATCCGGCCCATGCGCATCGATCAGATCTTCGATCTTCCCAACCTTCTGGCTTTCATCGCGTTCGTGGGCGGTTGGATCGCTTATTCCTTCGTCGTGGAAATGCCAGCGCTCGCGCATCGGGGCATGAGCCAATTGATGAACCGTCAACGCGAGGTCTGGATGCGCACGCTCCTGCGCCGCGACCTCCGCATGATCGACACGGCGATCATGGCCGGACTCCAGCAGGGAACCGGCTTCTTCGCGTCCGCCTGCATCTTCGCGATCGGTGGCTGCTTCGCGCTTCTCGGCTCGGCGCAACAGATCGCCGCGATCGTCACCGATCTGCCGTTGCAGGGCAGCTTCGAGCGTTCGCTGGTGGAAGCGAAGCTCCTGGGGCTCGTGACGATCTTCGCCTACGCCTTCTTCAAGTTCGGCTGGGCCTATCGCCTCTTTAACTACTGCACCATCCTGATCGGCGCGATCCCGATGCGCCAGGAGGCCGATGCCGAACCGGACGTCGCCGAAGCGGCCTTGCAGCGCGCTCTGACGATGAACCGCATCGCCGCCCGCCACTTTAACTCGGGCCTGCGTGGCATCTTCTTCGGTCTCGGCTATCTCGGCTGGTTCATCGGGCCTTGGGTGCTGGTCGGGACCACGAGCCTCGTGATCCTGATCCTCGGCCACCGACAGTTCTATTCCGACGCCAACCGCTGCCTTTCGTGAGTGCGATGAAGCCGAAGTTTTCCGCCGAGACCCTTCGTCAGACCATGTTGCGCATGGTGGAGGAGCGAGGGCCCGACAAGACGGTGTGTCCATCCGAAGTCGCACGCGCGCTTGCTGGGTCCAACGAGAAGGAATGGCGGCTTCTCATGCAGCCGATCCGGCAGGAAGCCGTTCGGCTGGCCGAAGCCGGCAATCTGGTGATCAAGCGCAAGGGCAAGCCCCTGGCGCCGGCAGATCTGAAAGGGATCTACCGGCTCGCCCCGAAGGCGTGAGCGTCAGGGCGCGGGAAACAGCGCGTCGGTCTTTCCCGTCAGCCGGTACACGACCAGTCCGAGATACTCGCGGATCGCGAAGTGAACCTTCTCGAGGTTGCGCACCGTTGCGCTGGAAGGGCGGTAGAGGGCGCTTCCCGACGGGGTCTGGTAGTCCGTCGGGTAAGGCACGACGTCGAACCCGGCGATGCGGAAGCATCCGATCGAACGCGGCATATGCGCCGCCGAGGTCACGAGAACCCAGGTCTCTCCCGGCTTCGGCTGCGCGATCTCGCGCGTAAAGAGCGCATTTTCGGTCGTGTTGCGAGATCGGTCCTCGAGTTCCAGCCGCTCGGGCGGCAGACCGAGTTCGTCGAACATCTTCCGGGCCAGCGAACTTTCCGTCACGTCCTCCTCGAACATCGCCGCAGCACCTCCAGAGAAGACGACGCGCGCGTTCGGGTAGCGCCGCGCCAGCGCCAGCGTCGTGGTGATGCGATCGGCGGCCTCGTTTAGTTCCGCCACGCCCCGCGTACGCCCGATCCGCGTATCGAACGAGCCGCCGAGAACCACGATGCCGGCAACGTTCTCCGGCAGATCCGGCTTGGGGAAACGGTTCTCCAAAACGCTCAGCATCAGGAGGCCGAGCGGCGTGAGGCTGACGACTGCCAGGATCAGCAACGAGGTCGACACCAACCCCATCCCGAGCCTGGGAGACCGGAACAGGTAGGCCACGACGCCGGCCAGCCCCACGAGCAGAATGATCACGAGCGGCTGGACGAGATACCAGGCGATTTTAGACAGAGCGAAGAACATGAAGGCCTATGCTGGTGGAATGCCGAAGCACGCGGACAAAGCCGTTTCCTATCGCTCGTCCCAATGCGGGGCAAAGGACGGATCGACCAACCGGCGACGATTCCTGGACATCTCACGAAGCGTTGCGCGATCGCTCTCCGTCAGCTCGAAGTCGAAGACGGAGAGGTTCTCGGCCAGCCGATCCGGGTTGGAGGTGCGCGGGATCGCCCCGACGTTCGGTTGCTCGATCTCCCAGCGCAGCACGACCTGCGCCGGCGTACGGCCGAGCCGCTCCGCAATCTCGACGACGTCCGGGTCGGTGAGCAGATCCTTGCCCTGCCCGATCGGCGAATAGGCGATCAGCGCCATGCCGAGCCGCTCGCAGGAGCGCAAGACCTCTTCCTGCGACAGGCGCGGATGATACTCGACCTGATTGCACACGAGCGGACTTGCGGAGGCCGCCGCTGCCTGCTCCAGCATGCGGCTCGGAAAGTTCGCGACGCCGATATGATGCGTCAGCCCGCGATCCTTGACCTGGTTCAACGCCGCGATCGACTGCTCCAAAGGAACGTCGGCGTTCGGCCAATGGATCAGCAGGAGATCGACGGGCCCGACGTCGAGTGCCGCCAGCGCGTCCTCCGCCGTGCGGAACAGCTTGTCCGAGCCGATATCCTCCCACCAGATCTTGGTGGTGACGAAGAGGTCGCCCCGTGCGATGCCGCTTGCCCGTATTCCCTCGCCGACCTCGCGCTCGTTTCCATACATTCGGGCCGTATCGATATGACGATACCCGGCACCGATCGCGCGCTCGACCATGTCGACGCATTGGCTGCCGTTCAGCTTGTACGTCCCCAGCCCGATCGCCGGGATCCTCGCGCCGTTCGCCTCGATGATCTTCATTCCGCCCCAAGCTCCGTTTCCGGCACACGAAATTCAGTCGCGCCGCATTCGCCATTCAGATAGGCGGTTGCGGATGAGGACCAGAGGACGCTCCGATGCGTGAACAGCCCGCTCCGACATTCGGCTCGCGAATCGAGGCGCTCGACGTGGCACGCGGCGTCGCCCTTCTCGCGATGGCCAGCTACCACTTCACCTGGGACCTCGAGTTCTTCGGATACCTCGATCCCGGCTTCGCCCAGGTCGGGGGCTGGCGCCTTTACGCACGCGCCATCGCGACGAGCTTTCTCGTCATGGTCGGCATCGGCCTGCATCTCGCTCACGGTCGGAACGTGCGCTGGCCCTCGTTTCGCAAACGCCTCGTTCAGATCGTGGCGGGCGCGGCGGCCATCAGCGTCGCCACCTATCTATTCACCCCTGCGACCTTCGTCTTTTTCGGCATCCTGCACTTGATCGCGCTCGCCAGCGTCCTCGGTCTCGTCGCCATCCGACTGCCGGCCATCGTCAACTTAGGACTGACGGTCGTCCTCGTCCTTCTCCCAGCCTATGTCTCGACGCCCTGGACGGACCCTCGCTGGCTCGCCTGGATCGGTCTCTCGGCCGATCCGCCGATCTCGAACGATTTCGTGCCGCTCGTCCCCTGGCTGGCACCGGTGCTGACCGGTATCGCGACAAGCCAGTTGTTGGAGCGTTTCGGCGGGTGGGCCACGCTGCGGCGCATAAACGGGCGCTTCGGCCCTGCGCACTGGCTCGGCCGCCTCGGCCACCATTCCCTGGCGTTCTACCTCATCCACCAACCGGTCTCGATCGGGCTGATCGCCCTGGCGGCCTACATCGCGCCGCCGGACCAGACCGCCGCCTTCGATCGCAGCTGCCGGCAGAGCTGCCTCGAAACGCGCGACGGAGGGTTCTGCGATCGCTATTGCGGCTGCGTTCGCACGACGCTCGAGAAGGACCAGCTTCTCGCCGATCTTCTCGCCGGGCGCTTGAACGAGGACCAGCACCAGTCCGTTCGCCGGACGGTGGATCAGTGTTCGTTCGCGTCCGAGCCCTGACGAATCAGGAACTCGGCGGAATGCCGAGCTCGGCCATGCGGGTCAGGCAGGCCTCTTCCGCCTGATCGAGTTCGGCCAGCAGGTCCTCGATATCGCGACGCTTCTGTTCCAGTTCGGCGCGCCGCTCGCCGATTCGCCGGGCGATTGCGCGCAGTTGCCCCGCTTCGCCGGGCGGCGTGCGGTACATGGCCATGATCTCCCGGATTTCGGCGATCGAGAACCCCAGGCGCTTGCCGCGCAGGATCATCTTCAGCAGCTGCCGGTCGGAATGCCGGAACAGCCGGGTGCGACCGCGCCGAATCGGCGAGATCAGGCCCTCGTCTTCATAGAAGCGGATGGTGCGCGTGGAGATGTCGAACTCCCGCGTCAGCTCGGTGATCGTGTAGTAATCGCGCATGCCAGGCCCCTCTACGGCACCAGGACACAAACCAGTTTCCCGAAGAAGTCAAATGACCGCATCGCAAAGCAAACGTCCACAACCATGAACATCGTTGCTTCGTATAGGGATAGGTGAGTATCCGGCGACCTTGTCGCCGGGAAAGGCTGGTGCGGTCGAGAAGACTCGAACTTCCACGGGTTGCCCCACAGCGACCTCAACGCTGCGCGTCTACCAATTCCGCCACGACCGCACGCCGTGTTCCGATCGGGTAGTGATCGGGCCGGTCTGTCTCGACCGGTGGCGGCGATGTAACAAACGACTCCCGACCGCACAAGCCTTTTTCGCGAGGGCTTCGCGATATCTTTTCCGCCAGTCGATGTGGGGCGTGGTTCCTCGTGTTTGCACCGCGCTCAAGGGAGCGCTATCTCCCGGAAATGGATGCGCCCATTCCCCGCGATGCCCTGGCCGGAGACCTCTTCCTTCCGCGCGCCGACACCCCGCCTGTCGAATGGACGGTGTTCGACGGTGCCATGGAATACCCTGCAGCCGTCGCCTTGATGGAACAACGCGCGGCGCTCGTGGCAGGCGGACAGGCTCCCGAGGCGGTCTTCCTCGTCGAGCACCCGCCTCTTTATACGGCAGGCACGAGCGCGCAGGCATCCGACCTTCTCGACGGCGCCCGGTTTCCCGTGTTCGCCTCCGGTCGCGGTGGCGAATACACCTATCACGGGCCCGGTCAGCGGGTCGCCTACGTCATCCTCGATCTGAAGCGTCGCCGCCAAGATGTGCGCGCTTTCGTAGCTGCGCTGGAGCGCTGGGTCATTTCGACGCTGGGCGACTTCCATATCAAGGGCGAGCGACGCGAGGGCCGCGTCGGCGTGTGGGTGCGCCGGCCGGAGCGTCCGCCCACGATCGAGGGCGAAACGGCCGAGGACAAGATCGCCGCGATCGGCATCCGCATCCGGCGCTGGGTCTCGTTCCATGGAATCAGCTTGAACGTCGATCCTGATCTCGACCATTTCGACGGCATCGTGCCCTGCGGCATTCGCGGACATGGCGTCACCAGCCTGACCGATCTTGGCATTCCGGTCACGATGCTGGAAGTCGATAGTTTTCTGCGCGCGCGCTTCGAGGAAGTGTTCGGCGCGACGGTTCCCGTGACCGGACAGCTTTCAGGACCAGCGGCGGACGTCCTCAATGGCTGATGCCGTGTCCGCCCCGATCCGTGTTCTTGTGGACGCCGACGCCTGTCCGGTGAAGGACGAGGTGCTGGACGTCGCCGGCCGGTTCGGTGCGGCGGTGGTCCTCGTATCGAACGGCGGAATGCGCCCCTCGCGCTATCCCGGCGCGCGCATCGTCAATGTGCCGAGCGGCGCCGATGCGGCGGACGACTGGATCGTCGAGGACGCCACACGTCGCGACGTCGTGATATCAGCCGATATTCCGCTGGCTTCCCGCGCGCTGGAGAAAGGGGCGAGCGTTCTGGGTCCCGACGGCCGGCCGTTCTCGCCGGAAAACATCGGGGCAGCCCTGTCCTTCCGGTCCTTCAACCAGCATCTGCGGGAAACCGGCGCCTCCTCCGGGTACAACAAGCCCTTCGGTCCGGCCGATCGATCGCGGTTCCGGCAGGAATTGGATCGCTTGCTGCGCCGACTGACCTCCGAGCCGGCTGCGTCTGAACCGACGTAGAGACCGTATCTCCAGGACGACAACTCCCGGGATCATCGTCGATGAAACTCTTCGCACGGCGCGACGGCCCCCTGGTCCATCGTCAGGCCTTCATGACGCGGATAACGCATTGGGCCTGGGCGATCTGCCTTTTCTTTCTCCTCCTGTCCGGCCTGCAGATCTTCACCGCGAGGCCCGATCTTTATGTCGGTCGCCAGTCCGGCTTCGCCTTCGACAATTCCGTCCTCAGCATCGGTGCGGGTTTCGAGGGGTCGCGGCTTCGCGGCTACACGACGATCCTTGGTCGCACCTTCGACACGACGGGGCATCTGGGCGCCATCGAGGACGCGAACGGCAACCTCCAGCAGCAGACCTTCCCCGGTTGGGCCACCGTCCCCTCCTACCGCGATCTTGCGACCGGTCGCGTGGTGCATTTCTTCTTCGCTTGGGCGCTTACCGGAACGCTCCTCGTCTGGCTCGTCTCCAGCCTTCTCAACCGACACCTGACGCGCGATATCGTGCCAAGGCCCGGCGACCTTCGAGCGCTTCCGCAGGATGTGACGGACCACGCCCGGCTTCGCCTTCGCCATGAGCGGCGCTACGGCCCGCTGCAGAAGCTTTCCTACTTTGCCGTCCTCGTCGTCCTGCTGCCGTTGATGGTCGCCACGGGCCTGACCATGTCTCCCGGCGTCAACGCCTTCGCCCCTTGGATGCTGGATCTCTTCGGCGGACGACAGACGGCGCGCACGATCCATTTCGGCGTGATGCTGCTGCTCCTCGCCTTCTTCGTCGTTCATATCGCCATGGTCGTGCTCGCCGGCCCGTTCAACGAGCTTCGATCGATGATCACCGGCTGGATGCGCGTGGACGAGGTGGAGAGCGAACGATGACCCTTCGAACCGATCGTCGTCGCTTTCTCATGGGCGCTGCGGCCGCCGCCTCTACCCTTCCTATATCGGGATGCTTCGATCCGCTCGTCGGCGGCGATTCGCAGGTACGCGACGTTCTGGCGAAGGCGAACGATCTGACCTACCGGGCGCAGCGCCTGCTGTTGGGCAGCGACACGCTCGCGCCGGAGTTCGCGAAGTCGGACATCCGCCAGCCGATGCGGCCGAACGGCTCCACCAATCCTCAGGACGAGCCCTATCTCGCGCTCGCGCGAAATGCGTTTTCCGGCTACCGCCTTTCGGTTTCGGGTGCCGTCAAGCGCACGCTCTCACTCAGCCTCGACGATATCCACGCCATGCCCGCGCGAACGCAGATCACGCGCCACGACTGCGTCGAAGGATGGAGTTGCATCGCGGAATGGACCGGCACGCCGCTCGGTGCCGTCCTGGATCGTGCGGAAGTCCTTCCGTCCGCGCGCTATGTCGTGTTCCTGTGCTTCGATACGCTGGCCAACAGCTTCACCGGCCCTGTCCGCTACTACGAATCGATCGACCTGCAGGACGCGCGCCATCCGCAGACGATCCTTGCCTACGGCATGAACGGCACCGCCCTGCCCGTCTCCAACGGCGCGCCGCTGCGCGTTCGCGTCGAGCGGCAGCTCGGCTACAAGATGGCCAAATACATCCGCGCCATCGTCGTCACCGACAATCTCGCTCCCTATGGCGAAGGCGGCGGCGGCTTTTGGGAAGATCGCGGCTACGACTGGTTTGCAGGGATCTGACTAGCTTCGTAGCAGAAGCGCGGCGGCCCGCATGTCTTCGAAGCGCGATGTCCGCCGAGCCTTGGCCTCCTCGTCGTCGCCCCAAAGCTCGATGTTCCAGTCTTCGTCGACATGGGCGGCGTGCCAAGCCTCCGCTTCGCCGAGATGACCTTCCGACACAGCCAGGGCAAGGAGAAGCGATCCGGTCAGCGTCGTGATCTGATGGATGGCGGCGAGGCGGAACGGGTCCGCTTCGGAACGGAGCCAGGCGCGAAGCGCATCCAGCATTTCAGGCGACTGTGCGACGTGCATCACGCCGCTGGCGACCGCGACCTTGATTCCGAACCGCTCTTCCGCCCAACGCAGGACCGGGTCCCAGATTTCCCGCTGACGCGCGACCAGCCGGTCCGGGCCATCGGCCCGGTAGGCCAGGAGATCTGTCTCGGCGTAGCGTCCCAGGTCCTGCCGCGTCAGGTCGAGGTTTTGGGAAACGCCGTCGAGAACCGTGTTGACCAAGCGGGTCACAGGCATCGTGGCGGGGTCGATATGCGTTCCCTGCGCCTGCCACTCGGCCGCGATCGCCTCTGCCGCCTCGCGCTTGCGCACGGCGAGAAGCGCGCGCGCGGGTGTACGCACCCCGCGCCCGTCCAGCCTGATCTCGAAGCCAGCCTCCGTCTCTTCGACGGCGACCTCCTTGTAGAATCGCTTCGGCAGTTCAGGCTTCTGGATCGTGTCGGACATGGGCTCGGTCTACGTGTTCGTGGGGTTCGGTTTCAAACCTGCGTTTCCAGCGTGAACGCCGGCCGGAGCTCGAGCCATTCCTCCAGCAGTTCGGAAAGCTCGCCCATCGTGGCCGCCACGCGACCTGCGCCAGCGGCCGTCAGCGCCCCGACCGGCTGGGCGCCCCAGGATACGCCGATCGCCGATGCCTTGGCTGAGACGGCCATCTGCATGTCGAAGATCGCGTCCCCGACGACGACGCAATCGGCGGGCTCGATACCAAGCTCGGCGCAGCATTCGAGAACCATGGCGGGATGCGGCTTCGACTGGCAATCGTCCGCCGTGCGGATGGCGGCGAAGACGCCGTCCAGCGCATGCGTCTCGATCACGGACCGTACGCCGCGTCGCGACTTGCCGGTGACCATGCCGAGAAGCACGTCCTCTCGGCGCGCTAGGCGGCGTAGGAGGTCTTCAGCACCGGGAAACAAGGCTTCCGGAAACGTTCCTGCCGCACGAACTCGTTGGAATTCCGACTTGTAGAGCGCCACCATTCGGGGAAGCTCTTCCGCCTGCAGGGTCGGTGCCAATTGGTGGATGGCGAGATCCAGCGAAAGGCCGATCACGCCGCTCGTCGCGGCGTCGTCCGGCACCGGTAGACCGGCAGCGGCAAAACATTGCCGCATCGTGCCGATGATCAGACCGAAGCTGTCAGCCAGCGTTCCATCGCAGTCGAAGAGGATGGCCTTCATCGTTCAGTCGTTCTCGGCCGTCTCGTCGAAGCCGAAGAGGTTCCAGGTCTGGACCATATGCGGCGGCAGCGGGGCGATCTGGTCGATCATGCGCCCGCCGTTCGGGTGGGGAATGATGATGCGCCGGGCATGCAGGTGCAGCCGGTTCTGCACGCCGCCGGGAAACTCCCAGTTGGTGTCGTGCTCGAAATATTTCGGATCCCCAAGAATCGGGTGGCCGATATGGGCGGCATGGACGCGGAGCTGGTGCGTGCGCCCGGTCCAAGGCTCCATCTCGATCCAGGCGAACTGCTGCGCCACCTGGTCGATGATGCGATAGTGCGACAGCGCATGATCGGCGCCGTCCTCCCCGTGCTTGGCCACGCGCATCCGGTCACCATCGAGCGTCGGTTCCCTGACGAGGTAAGTCGAGATCCGCCCTTCGCGTGGGCTTGGCGCACCCTTCACCAAGGCCCAGTACTTTTTCGTCGTGTCGCGCTCACGAAACGCCTTGGTGAGCGACACGGCCGCTCCGCGCGTGCGAGCGACGACGAGGATGCCGGACGTGTCGCGGTCGATACGGTGGACGAGCCGAGGCTTCTCACCCTTCTTGCTGCGCCAGGCTTCCAGCATGCCGTCGACGTGGCGCGAAACGCCCGAGCCGCCCTGCACCGCGAGCCCGGCGGGCTTGTTGAAGACGAAGACCTTCTCGTCTTCGTAGATCAGCATCTGCCCGAGAACGTCGCCGTCGTGCTTGTCGCGGATCGTGTTGGCCGTCAGCACCGGCGTCTTCAGCCGCGCGGCGTCCGCGCCCATCGGCGGCACGCGAATGAGTTGCCCGGCTTCGATGCGCGTATCCGTCTTCGCTCGCCCGCCATCGACACGGACCTGACCCGAGCGCAAAAGCTTCTGCAGGTGGCCGAAGCCGAGGCCGGGATAATGCAGCTTGAACCAGCGATCGAGACGCAGTCCCGTCTCGTCCGGATCGACCCTGATCTGCTCGACTGCCGACATCACCACTCACCTCGCGCCGTTCCTGTCAGGCGATACAGCATCGCGGCCGAAGCGGAAACCTCGAAGCCTTCGCAGCTAGACGATCTGCCGCGCGAGCGAAGCACCGAGGAAGAAAGCCAGAAGCCCACCGCTGACCGAAAGCAGCGTGTAGAGCACGGACGAAACCTCCGCCCCCTTCGTCCAAAGCGCCATCGCATCCAGCGTGAAGGACGAGAACGTGGTGTAGCCGCCAAGAATCCCGACCATCAAAAACACCCTCAATTCCGGCGAGGCGTCGATCTTGCGGGCGAAGAGAGCCACGAGAAACCCCATCATCGCCGATCCGGTGATGTTGACGAACATCGTCCCGTAGGGAACCGCCAACCCGAACCATCGTGTGGCACCCAAGCCCACCGCATATCGGGCCGTCGAACCCAAGGCTCCGCCGAGCGCCACGAGCGCCAGATTCAGCATGGAAGTCCCCCTTCTTCTCCTCATCGTCGAAGCAGATCACCGCGAGCGATCCTTTCGAAGGTGCGCCCAACGCTCCATCCGGTCTGCGATCCGAGCCTCCTCGCCACGACCCGTCGGCTGGTAGAAACTCAAGCGACCCATCGCTTCGGGAAAGTAGTCTTGGCCGGAAAAGGCGTCCGGCGTGTCGTGGTCGTAGGCATATCCATCGCCGTACCCATCCTCCTTCATCAGCTTGGTCGGAGCGTTGAGGATGTGGCGCGGTGGCAGAAGCGAACCATGCTCCTTGGCCGCCCGCATCGCCGCCTTGTAGGCCGTATAGACGGCGTTGGATTTGGGCGCCGTCGCCAGATAGACCGTCGCCTGCGCGAGCGCGAGCTCGCCCTCCGGCGAGCCGAGGTAGTCGAACGCATCCTTCGCCGCGCTCGCCACGAGAAGCGCGCGCGGATCGGCCAGACCGATATTCTCGGACGCCATGCGAACCAGCCGCCGGCCGAGATAAAGCGGGTCCTCGCCGGCATCCAGCATGCGGCAGAGGTAGTAGAGCGCCGCGTCCGGATCGGAGCCGCGCACCGATTTGTGCAGGGCCGAGATCAGGTTGTAGTGCCCGTCCTGCCCCTTGTCGTAGATCGGAGCGCGGCGCTGCACCACGCGCTGCAGCCCCTCGCCGTCCAGCGTCTCGCCTTCGCGCGTCGCACGCCAGACCTCTTCCGCCAGCGTCAGCACGGCGCGCCCGTCCCCGTCCGCCATGCGGATCAGCGCGTCCCTTGCGCCGGGCTCCAGCGGTAGCGGGCGAGCCATCGCCGCCTCGGCCCGCTCCAGAAGGCGCGCGAGGCTTTCCGCATCGTGCGATCGAAAGGTCAGCACGCGGGCGCGAGACAGGAGCGCGGCGTTCAGTTCGAAGGACGGATTTTCCGTCGTCGCTCCGACCAGGACGATCGTCCCATCCTCCATGACAGGAAGGAACGAGTCCTGTTGTGCCCGGTTGAAGCGGTGGATCTCGTCCACGAAGAGAAGTGTCTGTCGGCCATTGGAGCGACGCAAACGCGCCGCCTCGAACACCTTCTTGAGATCGGCGACCCCGGAAAAGATCGCCGAAATCTGCTCGAACGCATAGCCGACGTCGTCGGCCAGAAGCCGCGCAACGGTCGTCTTTCCTGTTCCCGGCGGCCCCCAGAAGATCACCGAGCCGAGGCTTCCGCTGCCGAGCATGCGCGTCAGCACGCCGTCCGCCCCCGTCAGATGCTCCTGCCCGACGACCTCACCGAGGCTCGTCGGCCGTAGGCGCTCCGCCAACGGACCGGTCGCGTCTTTCGCGCGCGGGCGCGACGTCTCCCTTTGGGGAGGCGGCGGGGAGCCGAACAGGTCCGACATGGTCCTTCGCCCGCTCAGCGCACCGATTGAACCAGCCGCTGCCCAGCGCGATCGACCTCGATCCGCCAGCCGCGACGGCTGCTCGCCGCATCGTCTTCGAGTTCCTGCGTCGAAGCGAGGTCCTGCCCGTTCAAGGACACGATGATATCCTTGGGACGAAGCCCCAGCCGGGCCGCCGGCGAATTGCGCACCACACCGGTGACCACGACGCCCGTCGCCGTCTGCGCCATGTCGAGTTCGCCCGCGAGCCGCGGCGACAGGTTGGCGATAGTGGCACCCGCGAAAGGCGTTTCGCCATCCAGAGTGCGTTCGTCGCGTGCCGGCTTCTCCGGTGCGGACGCCAGCGCGATCCGAACATCCTCCCTCTTCCCGCCACTGGCCAGGACTTCGAGGTCCGCCTCGCCGCCGAGCCCAGCCGTCGCCAGTCGGTATCCCAGTGTATCGGGGTTTTCGACCGGGAAGCCGTTCATCGAGAGAATCACGTCGCCCTCCCGCAGCCCCGCGGCGTCGGCCGGTGTGTCGGACCGCACCGCCTGAACCAGAGCGCCGGTCGGGCGCTCGAGCCCCAGCGCTTCCGCGATATCCGCCGTCACCGGCACGAAGCTCGCGCCGATATAGGGCCGCTCGAACGCGCGCCCTTCCTTGGCCGCGGCCGCAAAGGCGCGAACCATGTTGGCGGGGATCGCGAACCCGATCCCGTTCGAGCCGCCGGAGCGGGAAAAGATCGCGGTGTTGACCCCGACCAGTTCGCCGCGCATGTCGATCAGCGCGCCGCCCGAGTTGCCGGGATTGATCGCGGCATCCGTCTGAATGAAATAGCCGACGTCGTTGACGCCGACATGCGTTCTCGCCAGCGCCGACACGATGCCGTTGGTCACGGTCTGGCCGATGCCGAACGGATTGCCGATCGCCAGAACGAGATCGCCGATCTCTGCCGTATCCGAATCCGCGATCACAACGCTCGGGAACGCTTCGTCACTCTCGATCTTCAGAACCGCCAGATCGGCCTGCTCGTCCTTCAGAAGAATTTGCGCGTCGAACTCCCGCCCATCGGCGAGCGCGACACGGACTTCGTCGGCGTCCGCGATCACATGCTGGTTCGTCACCACCAAACCGGACGAATCCACGATCACGCCTGAGCCGAGCGACGATTCGCGTCGGACCCGGTTCTCGCCACGCCCAAAAAATTGCTCGAAGAAGGGATCACCCGCGAACGGGCTGCGCACGGGCACGCGTCGTGCCGCATACACGTTCACCACCGCCGGCGCCGTCTTTCGCACCAGTGGTGCAAAGGTCAGCCGCACCTCCGCTTTCGATCCGGGAACCTGCTCGGCTGGCGCGGCCGGCGCGATGGGTGCCGGAGCCGGTGTCCCTTGGGCGAAACCCGGCGAGGCGATCTGAATGGACGCGAGCAACCCGAGACCCAGCACGCGGCGCGATGCGATCATCAGCTTCATCTTTCGGACGTTGGACTTGTGCGCCGTCTGATATGCTGGCGCTCTGCAACGAAAAAAGGGCCTTGCGGCCCTTTTCTCCATATTCAAGCTTTTCGACGCTCAGCGAGCGACAGTCGTTTCTTCGCTGACGACTGCGGCCGTAGCGGGAAGTTCGGCGGTGGCGTAGCTCGCGGTCAGAATTCCGAAGGCGAACACCGCACCCAGAAGTGTCAGCACAGTACGACGCATCGAGAACTCGCTCGTAGGAGTGAAAGCGGTTCGATTTTCCATGATATCCGTTTAATCCGTCTAAACTCGCCGCGCTGCCCCGTCCGGCGAAAGCCCCATTTGACAAGAAAATGCCACGAACCGAAAAAGGTTGCGGTCGATCTTTCAAGCTTGTGCGGAGCTGCCGTTGCACCACCTATCGCATGGGGTCCGAGCGTCCGCTATCGCTTCGCTGCAACATCCCACAGGATATGAAGGACTGTGTAGAAGCGGGGCGTTTCGCATCGATGTCGTCAAACGCAACCGTTCCGCAACAAACTTTCGGCGAGGTCGAGCGCGGCGGTTCGGGCCGGAATGAAATCGAGACCGAGAAGCTCGCGGGCGGGGGTCGTGTCGACGGTTTTTGCCCGACCGATATCGTCCGCCAGCATGGCGACGCCCGGTGAAAACCGGCCGACCATCCGCAGCAACGACGCGGGGATGCGATGGCGAGGGAGCTTCGCGCGGCGATCGGGATATGCTTCCGACAAGGCAGCCGCCACACCCGGCAGGGTCAGTTCGTCCGGCGCCGCAAGCAGGAAACGACGTCCTGTTACCGGCACGGTCAACGCCCGAACATGCGCCGTCGCCACGTCGCGGACGTCGACCGTTGGAAACGCGATGTCCGGCAAGGCCGGAACCCTACCCCGCAACAATAGGGCCACCAGCTCTGCCGAGGTCCCCAAGCGTTTGTCGAGGACCGGTCCGAACACGAGCCCCGGGTTGATCGTCGATAACGAAAGCCCCGTCTCCCGCGCGACATCCCAGGCAGCTTTTTCCGCCAAGGTTTTCGACCGCGCATAGCTCGACACGGCGCGCGCTTTAGTGTTCGTCCAGTCCGCTTCCGCGAACGAGGAGGCGCGACCGGCGGGGTGCCCGTAAAGAACTGCGGCGACCGACGACGTGACCACTGCCCTCTCCGTTCCCGCCCTTGCCGCTGCTCGCAGGACATACTCCGTTCCCCGCTTGGCGAGGCTGACCAACCCGTCCGCATCGCACGGCGGAATCAAGGGAAAGGGCGAGGCGGTGTGAACGAGGTAGCGGCACCCGCCTGCGGCCTGGAACCAGCCCTCGCCCGAAGACAGATCGGCAAAGGCGAATTCGAGACGGGACGAATCGCCTCCGTGAACTTCGACGACGCTCCGCACCTCGTCGGCCCGTTCCTGGCCGCGCACCGTGCCACGAACCCGCCAGCCCTCCTGCAGGAGACGCAGTACGATGTGTTTGGCGATAAAGCCCGAGGCTCCGGTCACCAGAACGAGATCATCCATCGCCGAACCCTCCGCTTCACACATCAAGCCAATAAAAAAGGGCCCCGGAGGGCCCCTTTTCAATCCATCGAAGAGCGATCAGGCCGCCTCGTCCGCGCCTTCCGCCTCGACGCGAGCGCGATCGGCCGCGCCGCGGGCTTCAGGATCGCGATCGACGAACTCGATGACGGCCAACGGCGCGTTGTCGCCGCGGCGGAAACCGGCCTTCAGCACGCGGCAATAGCCGCCGTTGCGATCGGCGTAGCGCGAAGCCAGCGTGTCGAAGAGCTTGCGAACAGCCGCCTCGTCGCGGATCTGGCTGATGGCCTGCCGGCGAGCGTGCAGATCGCCGCGCTTGCCGAGCGTGATCAGCTTCTCGACGATCGGACGCAAGTCCTTGGCCTTCGGCAGGGTGGTGACGATCTGCTCATGCTCGATGAGCGAGGCCGACATGTTCGCGAACATCGCCTTGCGGTGCTCGTGGGTGCGGTTGAGCTTACGGCCGCTGTTTCCGTGACGCATCGTTCTTGTCCTCAGTCAGTTCCGGCCTCAAGGCCTGGGGTCGGCATCCTCGCATCCCGGACGAAGCCCGGTGCATGTGCCTTTGAATCGTTGGGGTGGTCCAGATCGCCCGCCGTCGGAACGGCGGGCGAAATTCACGCGGAGATCAGTACTGATCCTCGTAACGCTTGGCCAGATCGTCGATGTTCTCTGGCGGCCAGGCGCTGACTTCCATACCAAGGTGTAGGCCCATCGAGGCCAGCACTTCCTTGATCTCGTTCAGCGACTTGCGCCCAAAGTTCGGCGTGCGAAGCATCTCCGCTTCCGTCTTCTGGATCAGGTCGCCGATATAGACGATGTTGTCGTTCTTCAGGCAGTTCGCCGAACGCACCGATAGCTCGAGCTCGTCGACCTTCTTGAGAAGCGCCGGGTTGAACGCGAGCTCGGCGATCTGCTCTTCGGCGCCGCGCACTTCGCGCTGCGGCTCCTCGAAGTTGACGAACACCGAAAGCTGATCCTGCAGGATACGCGCGGCATAAGCCACGGCGTCCTCGCCGCTGATGGACCCGTCGGTGACGATGTCCATGGTCAGCTTGTCCTTGTTCAGGTCCTGCCCCTCGCGGGTGTTCTCGACCTTGTAGGACACCTTCTTCACCGGCGAGAACAGCGCGTCGATCGGAATCAAGCCGATCGGCGCGTCTTCGGCGCGGTTCTGATCGGCGGGGACGTAACCCTTGCCGGTATCGACCGTGAACTCGATGCGAATCTCCGCGCCCTCATCGAGGGTGCAGATTTCGTGCTCGGGGTTCAGGATCTCGATATCGCCGACCGTCTGGATATCGCCGGCCGTCACGACACCCGGGCCGGACTTGCGAAGCACCATGCGCTTCGGGCCGTCGCCCTGCATGCCGATCGAGATTTCCTTCACGTTCAGGACGATGTCCGTCACGTCTTCGCGCACGCCTGCGATCGAGGAGAACTCGTGCAGCACGCCGTCGATCTGCATCGCGGTGACGGCCGCGCCCTGCAGCGAGGAAAGAAGCACGCGGCGCAGCGCGTTACCGAGCGTCAGGCCGAAGCCGCGCTCCAACGGTTCTGCCACCAGCGACGCCTTCGTGCGGCTGCCGCCGCTCTTGAAGACGACCTGATTGGGCTTCGTCAGGTTCTGCCAGTTGCTGGCGATCATGTCGTTTGCCTTTCAGCTACCTCGCCACCATCCAATCGTGGCGATAGGTCTGCAAGGGAAGGATCGGCTTCCCGAATACGGCGAAAGCCGCGCAACCCGGAGGGGCTGCGCGGCAAGTTCTGGAGCGGCCTGAGGCTCAGACGCGGCGCTTCTTGCGCGGGCGAACGCCGTTGTGCGGGATCGGCGTCACGTCGCGGATCGACGTGATCGTGAAGCCCGCAGCCTGGAGAGCGCGAAGGGCAGACTCGCGGCCGGAACCGGGGCCCGACACTTCGACCTCGAGGGTCCGCATGCCGTGCTCCTGCGCCTTCTTGGCGGCGTCCTCGGCGGCGATCTGCGCGGCGAACGGCGTCGACTTGCGCGAACCCTTGAACCCTTGAGCACCGGCCGACGACCAGGCGATCGTGTTGCCCTGCGCGTCGGTGATGGTGATCAGCGTGTTGTTGAAGGACGAGTTCACGTGGGCGACGCCCGAGGTGATGTTCTTGCGCTCGCGGCGACGAACGCGCTGTGCTTCCTTGGCCATTCTCTTCTTCCTTGGATCTCGACACCGCCGTAGTTCCGGCGGCTCCACCCGACGGCAGCATCAGCTACCGTCGAAAACCGATCGAACGCTTCCGAACCCTCGGAAGCCGCTCGCTTACTTCTTCTTGCCGGCGATCGCCTTCGCCGGACCCTTGCGGGTGCGGGCGTTGGTGTGCGTGCGCTGGCCACGGACAGGCAGACCGCGACGATGACGCAGGCCGCGGTAGCAGCCGAGGTCCATCAGACGCTTGATGTTCATCGACGTCTCGCGGCGAAGGTCGCCCTCGACGCGGTAGTCGCGGTCGATGATCTCGCGGATCTGCAGGACTTCAGCGTCGGAGAGATCGTTCACGCGGCGCTCGGCCGCAAGGTTGACCTTCTCCATGATCTCCTGCGCGAAACGCGGGCCGATGCCGTGGATGTACTGAAGCGCAACGACGACGCGCTTGTTGGTGGGAATGTTGACGCCAGCAATACGGGCCAAGATAAGCCTCCTTAGATCGTGGATCCGCCACGATGAAAACGGTAGCCTTATGGAAAGGCAAAACCGAAACATGGAGCGACCGACCACCGTGCCCTCCAAGCGGAGCGGTGTCGATCGCATGATCATTGTCGATTTGGACCGGTCCTTATAAGATTCCGGTCCGGCACGTCAACCACCCGATCGAGGATCAGGCACCGACGCGTTCGCCGAGCACACTCTCGATCTGCGCGGTGACGGCTTCCACGGAGGCCATACCGTCGATCTCGCGAAGCAGGCCTTTGGCGCGGTAGAACGGGGACACCGCTGCGGTCAGCTGCCGGAACTCGCCGAGCCGACGCTTGAAGACTTCCGGCGTATCGTCCTTGCGAACCGGAAGGCCGGCTTCCGCCGTTTCTCGCGCCCGCTTTTCGATACGTTCGACCAGACGCCCCTCATCGACCTGGAATTCGAGAACCGCGTCGATCCGCAGCGAGCGCTCGGCCAGCATCGTGTCCAGCGCGGCCGCTTGGGCCACGGTCCTCGGGAAGCCGTCCAGAATGAATCCCTTGCGAGCGTCGTCCCGGTCGATGCGATCGGCGACGATGCCGATCACGATCTCGTCCGAAACGAGCTGACCGGCGTCCATGACGGCTTGGGCCTTCAACCCGATCTCCGTCCTGTTGGCCACCGCCTCCCGCAACATGTCGCCGGTGGACAGCTGCGGAATTCCGTGATGCTCGACCAGACGTTGCGCCTGAGTCCCCTTCCCCGCCCCCGGGGGTCCCAGCAGAATGACCCTCATCGAGTTCCTCGCCTTCCTCCGCGCAGCTTCGCCTTCTTGACGAGCCCTTCGTATTGATGTGCCAGCAGATGCCCCTGCACTTGCGCAACCGTATCCATCGTGACCGAGACCACGATCAGCAGCGAGGTGCCGCCGAGGTAGAACGGAATGCCGGCCGCCGAAATCAGAATTTCGGGAAGCAGGCAGATCAACACGAGATAGATCGCTCCGACAACCGTGATCCGGGTCAGAACGTAGTCGATATAGTCCGCGGTCCGCTCGCCCGGGCGAATGCCCGGAATGAAGCCGCCATGCTTCTTCAAATTGTCGGCGGTGTCCTTCGGATTGAAGACGATCGCCGTATAGAAGAAAGCGAAGAACGCGATCATACCGGCGTACAGCGCCATGTAGAGCGGACGGCCGTGCCCCAGCGACGCGATGATGGTCGTCGCCCAGGACGGCAGTGTGCTCGTGTCGGCGAAGTTCGCGATCGTCACGGGCAGCAGCAGGAGCGACGAGGCAAAGATCGGCGGAATGACGCCCGCCGTGTTGAGCTTCAGCGGCAGATGCGACGTGTCGCCCTGGAACATCCGGTTCCCGACCTGACGCTTGGGATACTGGATGAGCAGCCTCCGCTGCGCCCGCTCGAAGAACACGACGCCGGCGATGCAAAGCGCGACGACGATCGCAACGAGCGCAATGATCGTCGTGGAAAGCGCGCCCGTCCGTCCGAGCTCCAGAAGGTTGGCGAGCGCCGAGGGCAGGTTGGCGGCGATACCGGCGAAGATGATCAGCGAAATGCCGTTGCCGATGCCACGGGCGGTGATCTGCTCACCGAGCCACATCATGAACATCGTCCCGCCCACCAGCGTGATGACGCTCGACAGGATGAAGAACGTGCCGGGATTGGTGACGATGTTGCTCGTGGACTGAAGGCCCGCCGCGATACCGTAGGCCTGCACGGTCGCCAGCAGCACCGTGCCGTAGCGGGTGTACTGGTTGATGACCTTCCGGCCCGCCTCGCCTTCCTTCTTCAAGGTCTCGAGCGAAGGGATCACCGACGTCATCAGCTGAATGATGATGGATGCGGAGATATACGGCATGATCCCGAGCGCGAAGATCGCCATACGTCCCACGGCACCGCCGGCGAACATGTTGAACAGTCCGAGGATGCCGGTGGACTGCTGATGAAACGCCTGCGCTAGCGCGTCTGGATCGATACCGGGCATGGGAATGTACGTGCCCAGCCGATACACGAGAAGCGCGCCCAGCGTGAACCAGATCCGCTTCTTCAGATCTTCGGCCTTGGAAAAGGCGGCGAAGTTCAGATTTGCGGCAAGTTGTTCCGCGGCCGATGCCATATCTGCACTCTCTTCGGGTGAACCGTTGCGGCGCAATCCGACGGCCGCGAGGGTCGCGTCGACGATTCCGTTCCGCACGAATGATTATCTAGAACGACCTATGGCGACGAAATACAAGACAAATCGGCATCAAGGCATGCCCCGGATACGGAAAAAGCCGCCCCTGTAAGGGAGCGGCTTTCGTTCGTTTCGACGAAGGCCTGTTCGAATCAGGCTTCCGCTTCGGCCTTCTGCGGCACGCTCAGCGTTCCACCGGCCTTTTCGACCTTCTCGATAGCCGAGCGCGAAGCACCGGCGGCAACGATGGTCAGCTTGGCGGAGACTTCGCCGTCACCAAGAACACGAACACCGTCCAGAACGCGGCGGACGAGCCCAGCCGACTTCAGCGCCGTCACGTCGATCGTGGCGGAGCCGTCCAGCTTGCCGGCCTCAATCGCCTTGCTGATGCGATCCAGCGAGACGACGTTGTAGTCCTTGGCGAAGATGTTGACGAAGCCGCGCTTCGGCAGGCGCCGGTAGAGCGGCATCTGACCGCCCTCGAAGCCGTTGATGGCGACGCCCGAACGGGCCTTCTGACCTTTGACGCCTCGCCCGCCGGTCTTGCCGGAGCCCGAGCCGATGCCGCGACCCAGACGCTTGCGCGAATGCGTGGCGCCGTCCTTGTCGGCGATCTCGTTGAGTTTCATCTCGATGACTCCCGGCTTACTGGCCGTCGACGACGCGGACGAGGTGGCTGACCTTGGCGATCATGCCACGAACCGAAGGCGTATCCTCCAGCGTCCGTACGCGGTGCAACTTGTTGAGGCCCAGCCCGATCAGCGTCGCGCGCTGATCGCCCGGACGGCGGATAGGGCTTCCGATCTGCTCGACGGTGACCGTCTTGCCCTGGTTGTTCTCAGCCATATGTCGGCTCCTTCGATCTGGGACGATGGACTGCAAGCTCGCTCGAGAAGCAAGTTCGCCGATCCGATCAGTCCTCCGCACCCACCAGGTCGCGACGGCGAGCCTGAAGCGTCGAATACTTCAGCCCACGACGCGCTGCCACGTCCTTGGGATGCATCTGACCCTTCAGCGCGTCGAACGTCGCGCGGACCATGTTGTACGGGTTCGAGGAACCCAGCGACTTGGCGACGACGTCATGCATGCCGACCGCTTCGAACACGGCGCGCATCGGACCGCCGGCGATGATGCCGGTACCAGCTTCCGCCGTGCGAAGGATAACCTTGCCGGCGCCGTGGCGACCATGCACGTCGTGGTGAAGCGTACGGCCGTCGCGCAGCGGCACGAAGATCAGGTCGCGCTTGGCGGCTTCCGTCGCCTTGCGGATTGCCTCCGGCACTTCGCGCGCCTTGCCGTGGCCGAAGCCGACGCGGCCCTTCAGATCACCGACGACGACGAGAGCGGCGAAGCCGAAGCGACGACCACCCTTCACCACCTTGGCGACACGATTGATGTGAACCAGCTTGTCGACGAAACCGTCATCCCGCTCTTCGCGGTCGTTCCGTTCGTTACGAGGCGCCATATCCTGTTCCTTGTTTTTTTCCGGAGGCGTCTGAGAATGCGTGCGCTGAGCGCACGCGGCTTAAAGCACGACACGGCCGGCGAGAAAACCCGCCGGACCGCGAAACGTGCTGGAGACCGACGGGCTCGAAGCCAGATCGATCAGAAGTTCAGGCCACCCTCGCGGGCGGAGTCGGCGAGCGCCTTGACGCGGCCGTGGTAGATGAACGAGCCGCGATCGAACACGACATCGGTCACACCCGCTTCCTTGGCGCGCTCGGCAACGAGCTTGCCGACGGCAGCGGCGGCCGCCGTGTCGGCGCCCGTCTTCAGGCTGTCGCGCAGATCGGCCTCAAGCGTCGAAGCGGCGGCCAGCGTGCGGCCTGCGACGTCGTCGATGACCTGAGCGTAGATGTTCTTGGAAGAGCGGTGAACGGACAGGCGCGGACGCCCGTTCGCAACCGCCTTGAGAGTGCGGCGAACGCGGGATGCGCGGCGCCGGAGGAGTTCCTTCTGCGTAGCCATATCCCGGACCTTACTTCTTCTTGCCTTCCTTACGGACGATCTTCTCGCCCGCGTACTTCACGCCCTTGCCCTTGTAGGGCTCGGGACCGCGATACTCGCGGATCTCCGCCGCAACCTGGCCGACCTGCTGCTTGTCGATCCCGGTCACCACGATTTCCGTCGGACGCGGGACTGCAATCTGGATACCTTCCGGCACCTGATAAACGACGTCGTGGCTGAAACCGAGAGCCAGCTGGAGGTTCTTCCCCTGCATGGCCGCACGGTAGCCGACGCCGCTGATTTCGAGACGCTTCTCGAAACCGTCCTTCACGCCTGAAAGGATGTTCACGATCATCGTGCGGGACATGCCCCACTTCGAGCGCGCAGCCTTCGATTCGTCTCGCGGATCGACCTTGATCGATCCGTCTTCCAGCTTGACCAGCACTTCGTCGTTGACGACGAAGGAAAGCTCGCCCTTCGGGCCCTTAGCCCGGACCGTCTGACCGTCGACCGAGGCGGTGACACCGCTCGGAACGGCGACGGGCTTCTTGCCAATACGTGACATCGTAGACCCTGTCCGTTTGTCGTTCGAGACTTCTCGATGCCGCGTCAGAAGACGCGGCAGAGAATCTCGCCACCGACGTTCTGTTCGCGAGCGGCGTGATCCGCCATGACACCCTTAGGAGTGGAGAGCACCGAGATGCCCAGCCCGTTGGCGACATGAGGAATGGTCTTCGCCGACACGTAGACGCGGCGGCCCGGCTTGGAAACGCGGGCGATCTCGCGGATGACCGGAGCGCCCTCGTAGTACTTGAGCTCGATGTTGAACTCGGCCGTGCCGTTCTCGAACTTTGTCTCCGTGTACCCGCGGATGTAGCCCTCGTCCTTCAGGACGTCGAGCACGCGGGCACGCAGCTTGGAGGCCGGAGTCGCGACGGTGGACTTGCTCCGCATCGTAGCGTTGCGGATGCGGGTCAGCATATCGCCGAGGGGATCGGAAAGTGCCATGATTCAGCCTCCTTACCAGCTCGACTTGACGACGCCGGGGACCTGCCCCGAGTTGCCGAGGTCACGAAGCGCGATACGGCTCATCTTGAGCTTGCGATAGTAGGCGCGCGGACGACCGGTCACCTCGCAACGGTTGCGCACGCGCACCTTCGCGGAGTTGCGGGGAAGCTCGGCGAGCTGGAGCTGAGCGCGGAAGCGCTCCTCCATCGTGGCTTCCTGATTGGTCGTCACAGCCTTCAGCGCTTCGCGCTTGGCCGCATACTTCGCAACCAGCTTCTGCCGGCGCTTGTTCTTCTCGATGGCGCTCTTCTTGGCCATAATCTATCCTTTCGCCTGCCGTTACTGGCGGAACGGGAAGTTGAGCGCCTTCAAAAGGGCCCGAGCTTCGTCGTCGGTCTTCGCCGTCGTACACACGATGATGTCCATGCCCCACATCTGATCAACCTTGTCGTAGTTGATTTCGGGGAACACGATGTGCTCCTTCAGACCCATGGCGAAATTGCCACGGCCGTCGAAGCTCTTGGGGTTGAGGCCGCGGAAGTCGCGCACGCGGGGCAGAGCGATCTGCACCAGGCGATCCACGAACTCGTACATCCGGTCCTTGCGAAGGGTGACCTTCGCGCCGATCGGCATGTTCTCGCGCACCTTGAACCCGGCGATCGAGTTGCGGGCGCGGGTGATGACAGGCTTCTGACCGGCGATCTTCGCCAGATCTTCCGCCGCAACCGTGGGCTTCTTCGAGTCGCCGGTGGCTTCACCAACGCCCATGTTGATCACGATCTTATCGAGGCGCGGGACCTGCATCTCGTTCGAGTAGTTGAACTGCTCGAGGAGCGCCTTGCGGATCTCACTGTTGTAGACGCCTTTCAGCCGAGGCGTATAGCTGGTCTCAGCCATCGATCTGTTCTCCGGAACGCTTGGCGAAACGCACCTTCTTCGCGCTCTCGCCTTCGCCGACAACCTTGAAACCGACGCGGGTCGGCTTGCCATCCTTCGGGTCGGCGACCGAGAGGTTCGAGAGGTGGATGGTCGCTTCCTTCGAAACGATTCCGGCTTCCTGGCTGGCCGTCTGCTTCTGGTGACGCTTCACCAGATTGACGCCCTGGACGAGCGCGCGCTCTTCCTTCGGGATGACCTGGAGCACCTTGCCGGTACGCCCCTTGTCCTTGCCGGCCAACACGACGACGTTGTCGCCTTTCTTGATCTTCTGCATCGATCCGGCTCCTTACAGAACTTCCGGCGCCAGGGAAATGATCTTCATGTGGTTCCGACCACGCAGCTCGCGCGGCACGGGACCGAAGATACGCGTACCCACCGGCTCCTTCTTGTTGTCGATCAGGACCGCAGCGTTGCGGTCGAAGCGGATCACGGAGCCGTCCGCGCGACGAATGTCCTTGGCCGTGCGAACCACGACCGCCTTCATCACGTCACCCTTCTTCACGCGGCCGCGCGGAATGGCCTCCTTGATGGAAACGACGATGATGTCGCCCACCGAGGCATACTTCCGCTTCGAGCCGCCCAGCACCTTGATGCACATGACACGACGTGCGCCGGAATTGTCCGCCACGTCGAGGTTTGTTTGCATCTGAATCATGTCAGGCCGCCTTCAAATCACGAGCAGTCGGGGAGCGCAGGATCATGCGCTGCACCCGACCTGTTATTCACTGAGCCGAAGCCGTGGAGGCGACGACGATCCAAGTCTTGTCCTTCGAGATCGGCTTGGTCTCCTCGATGGAGACGGTGTCGCCGACCTTGTACTGGTTGGACTCGTCGTGCGCCTTGTACTTCTTGGACCGACGAACGGTCTTCTTGAAGAGCGGATGCGTGAAGCGACGCTCCACGAGCACGACGACCGTCTTGTCATTCTTATCGGAGACCACGGTCCCCTGCAAAACGCGTTTCGGCATAGTTGACTACCTTCAGGCCTTGGCCGTGCCGGCCTTCTGGCGGGCAATGGTCTTGATCCGGGCGATGTCGCGGCGGACTTCCTTGACGCGCGACGTGTTCTCGAGCTGGCCGGTGGCGCGCTGGAAGCGCAGGTTGAACTGCTCCTTCTTCAGCTTGCCAAGCTCGCTCGTGAGCTCGTCCTGCGTCTTCGTGGTGAGATCGGAGGCTTTCATGGAAACTTCCCCTTACTCAGCGATGCGCTGGATGAAACGGGTACGGATCGGCAGCTTGGCAGCACCCAGACGAAGCGCCTCGCGGGCGACGTCCTCGGCCACACCGTCGATCTCGAACATGATGCGGCCCGGAGCGACGCGGGCCGCCCAGTACTCGATCGCGCCCTTACCCTTACCCATACGCACTTCGGTCGGCTTGGCCGTGACCGGAAGATCCGGGAAGATCCGGATCCAGACACGCCCCTGGCGCTTCATCTGACGCGTGATCGCGCGGCGAGCCGCCTCGATCTGGCGAGCCGTCACCCGCTCGGGTTCCAGGGCCTTGAGGCCGAAGGTCCCGAAGCTGAGCAACGAGCCGCCCTTAGCGTTTCCGTGAATGCGTCCCTTGAACGCCTTCCGGAATTTGGTTCGCTTTGGTTGCAACATCTCAATCTACTCCAGAACTTCGCCTATCAGGCGTGCTCGCGATCGCGCTCGCGACGCCGATTGCCGCTACCGCTGCCCGACGCGTCACCCTCGACCGCACGACGCTCCGAAGCCATCGGATCGTGCTCAAGGATCTCGCCCTTGAAGATCCAGACCTTCACGCCGCAAACGCCGTACGCCGTATGGGCTTCCGCCGTTCCATAGTCAACATCCGCACGCAGCGTATGCAGGGGAACGCGGCCCTCGCGGTACCATTCCATACGGGCAATTTCCGCACCGCCCAGACGACCGCCGCAATTGATGCGGATGCCTTCCGCGCCGAGGCGCATCGCCGACTGAACGGCACGCTTCATGGCGCGACGGAACGCGATACGACGCTCCAGCTGCTGCGCGATCGACTGAGCGACCAGCGTGGCGTCCGTCTCGGGCTTGCGGACCTCGACGATGTTGATGTGCGTCTCGGCGTTGGTCATCGCGGAGAGCTTCTTGCGAAGCTTCTCGATGTCCGCACCCTTCTTGCCGATCACGATACCCGGGCGCGCCGAGTGGATCGAGATCCGGCACTTCTTGTGCGGACGCTCGATGACGATCTTGGAGACCGCCGCCTGCTTCAGCTCGTTCAGGAGGTACTTGCGGATCGCAAGATCCTCGTGGAGCAGCTGACCGTACTCACCGGTATTCGCGAACCAACGCGAATCCCAGGTGCGGTTGATGCCGAGGCGCAAACCGATCGGATTGACTTTCTGACCCATTATGCAGCCTCCTCTTCGGCCTTCTCGCGCACGATGATCGTGAGGTGCGAGAACGGCTTCTCCACGCGGCTTGCACGACCACGACCACGAGCGTGGAAACGCTTCATGGTGATCGACTTGCCGACGAACGCCTCGGCGACGACCAGGGCGTCGACGTCGAGATCGTGATTGTTCTCGGCGTTCGCGATGGCACTTTCCAGCGTCTTCTTCACCGTCTCGGCGATCCGCTTGCGCGAGAACGTCAGATCGGCAAGCGCGCGATCGACCTTCTTGCCGCGGATCAGCTGAGCGACGAGGTTCAGTTTCTGCGGGCTGACGCGGATCGTACGGGCGACTGCTTTCGCCTCGTTGTCCTTCAGCG
The DNA here is from genome assembly GCF_903970965.1 of Aureimonas sp. ME7. Classification (GTDB taxonomy): domain Bacteria; phylum Pseudomonadota; class Alphaproteobacteria; order Rhizobiales; family Rhizobiaceae; genus Aureimonas. Next base: position 93,856 of record NZ_CAJCKW010000002.1, read on the forward strand.
CGCGCTCGGCCTTGGCCTTGCCCATTGTTACTTCCTCTTCGCCTTCTTGTCGGCGCCGTGGCCGTAATAGGTGCGGGTCGGGGAGAATTCGCCGAACTTATGTCCGACCATGTCCTCGTTGACCGAGACCGGGATGTGCTTGTTGCCGTTGTAGACGCCGAACGTCAGACCGACGAACTGCGGCAGGATCGTGGAACGACGGCTCCAGATCTTGATGACTTCGTTGCGACCGCCGGAGCGGACCTTTTCGGCCTTCTTCAGCAGGTAGCCATCAACGAACGGACCTTTCCAGACTGAACGTGTCATGGAGTGTTTCCCTTACTTCTTGCGCTGATGGCGCGAGCGCGCAATGAACTTGTCGGTCGCCTTGTTCTGGCGCGTGCGCTTGCCCTTCGTCGGCTTGCCCCAGGGCGTGACCGGATGACGGCCACCCGAGGTGCGACCTTCACCACCACCGTGCGGGTGATCGACCGGGTTCATCGCGACGCCGCGAACGTGCGGGCGACGCCCGAGCCAGACCGAGCGACCGGCCTTGCCGAGGTTGATGTTGCCGTGGTCCGGGTTGGACACGGCACCGACCGTCGCAAAGCACGAACCCGAAACGAGGCGCTGCTCGCCCGAGTTCAGGCGAAGGATCGCCATGCCCTGATCGCGACCGACGAGCTGCGCGTAGGCGCCAGCCGAACGAGCGATCTGGCCGCCCTTCATCGGCTTCATCTCCACATTGTGGATGATGGTGCCGACCGGCATCGCCGAAAGCGGCATCGCGTTGCCCGGCTTGACATCGACGCCGCTGAGGCCCGCGACGATCTTGTCGCCGGCGGCCAGACGCTGCGGCGCCAGGATGTAGGCAACCTCGCCGTCCTCGTAGCGGATCAGCGCGATGAAGGCGGTACGGTTCGGATCGTACTCGAGACGCTCAACCGTTCCGACGACGTCCAGCTTGCGACGCTTGAAGTCGATGATGCGGTAGGTGCGCTTGTGACCACCGCCCTGGTAGCGGGCTGTGATGCGACCGGTGTTGTTGCGGCCGCCCTTCTGCGTCAGGCCTTCGGTCAACTGCTTGACCGGCTTGCCCTTCCAGAGTGCGGAGCGGTCGACGAGCACCAGCTGACGGGTGCTTGGGGTGACCGGCTTGAAGTTTTTCAGTGCCATGATCTTCTATCCTCGCAGCCAGCCGTCAGAGACCGGTCGAGACGTCGATGGACTGGCCTTCGGCCAGCGTCACGATCGCCTTCTTCTGATCGCTTTGACGGCCCGGACGACCGCGGAACCGCCGCACCTTGCCCTTGCGGACGAGGGTGTTGACGGCCGTGACCTTGACGCCGAACAAGGACTCCACGGCCGCCTTGATCTGCGGCTTTGTGGCGGTCTTCGCTACGTTGAAGATCACTTGATTGAACTCGGAAACCAGCGTCGACTTCTCGGTGATGACCGGGCTGGTGATGACGTCGTAATGGCGCAGGTCGCTCATTTGAAGCGCTCCTCGAGAGCCTCGACGGCAGCCTTCGACAGGACAAGCGTCTGACGGCGCAGGATGTCGTAAACGTTGATGCCCTGAATGGGCAGAACGTCGATGTTCGGAATGTTGCGAGCCGAACGAGCGAAGTTCTCGTTGAGCTGCGCACCGCCGATGATCAGCGCGTTCGTCAGGCCGAGGCCCGCGAACTGTGCCACCACAGCCTTGGTCTTGCCTTCCGACACCAGGTCGTCGACGACGATCAGGCCGCCGGACTTCGCCTTGGACGAAAGAGCGTGACGCAGAGCCAGCGCGCGGAGCTTCTTCGGCAGATCGTGAGCATGGCTACGCGACACCGGGCCGTGGGCCTTGCCACCGCCGCGGAACTGCGGAGCGCGAGCCGAACCGTGACGGGCGCGACCGGTGCCCTTCTGCTTGTAGAGCTTGGCACCCGTGCGAGCGATCTCGGCGCGGCCAAGTGTCTGGTGCGTGCCCTGCTGACGCTTGGCAAGCTGGTAGCGAACCATGCGCTGCAGAATGTCTTCGCGCGGCTCGAGGCCGAAGATCTCGTCGGCGAGGGTGACCGACCCGGCGTCGCCGCCGGCAAGGGTCTTGATTGCGATATCCATTACTCAGCTCCCTCGGAAGCGGCCGAAGCGCCGTTGTTGGCAGCCTGGCGAAGTGCCGCCGGCTTGGGCGCGTTCTCGGGCAGCTTCGCCTTCACGGCGTCGCGCACGTAGATCCAGCCGCCCTTGGAACCCGGAACCGCGCCGCGGATCAGGAGGAGACCCTTCTCGGCGTCCGTGCGGACGACTTCGAGATTCTGCGTGGTCACGCGGGTCTGACCCATGTGGCCAGCCATCTTCTTGTTCTTGAAGACCTTGCCCGGATCCTGGCGCTGACCGGTCGAACCGTGCGAGCGGTGCGAAACCGAAACACCGTGCGTGGCGCGAAGACCGCCGAAGTTATGGCGCTTCATGACGCCCGCGAAGCCCTTACCAATCGAGGTGCCGGTGACGTCCACCAGCTGACCGGCGACGAAGTGCTCGGCGGTGATCTCGGCGCCGACGTCCACGAGGTTGTCCTCGGAAACACGGAACTCGGCGACCTTGCGCTTGGGCTCGACGGAGGCCTGTGCGAAGACACCGCGAAGGGCCTTCGACGTGTTCTTCACCTTGGCAAGCCCGACGCCGAGCTGCACGGCTGTGTAGCCGTTCTTTTCCTGGGTCCGCTGACCGACGACCTGGAGGTTCTCGATCTTCAAAACCGTCACCGGCACATGTTCCCCGGCATCGTTGTAGATGCGGGTCATGCCGACTTTCTGTGCAATGACACCTGAACGCATATGTCGTTCTTCCTTCAGAGGAGCCTTAGGGGCTTATCCACCCGGTCGGCTCATGGTCGCTCGTTAGAGCTTGATCTCGACGTCGACGCCTGCGGCGAGGTCGAGCTTCATCAGTGCATCCACCGTCTGCGGGGTGGGATCCACGATATCCAGGAGGCGCTTGTGGGTGCGCATCTCGAACTGCTCCCGGGACTTCTTGTCCACGTGCGGCGAGCGGTTCACCGTAAACTTCTCGATGCGCGTCGGCAGCGGGATCGGCCCGCGCACATTCGCGCCAGTACGCTTTGCCGTCGATACGATCTCGCGGGTGGAGGCATCGAGGACTCGGTGGTCGAACGCCTTCAGGCGGATGCGGATATTCTGGCCGTTCATTGCATTCGTCCTCTCGTCGGAGCCATGCCGGAGATCCGGCGCTTTCCGAGCGCTAAACAGTCTTCATCCACTTGAAACAAAACGCCCATGGAAGGGCGCTTGAACCGGCCTATAAGGCCATCGGAGCGCGACGGCTAGTCCCGTCGCGCTCCGAAGTCGATATTTACTCGACGATGGACGCCACGATGCCGGCGCCGACGGTGCGGCCGCCCTCGCGGATGGCGAAGCGCAGCTTCTCTTCCATCGCGATCGGAACGATCAGCTTGACGTCCATCGTCACGTTGTCGCCCGGCATCACCATCTCGGTGCCCTCGGGAAGCGTGACCACGCCCGTCACGTCCGTCGTGCGGAAGTAGAACTGCGGACGGTAGTTCGTGAAGAACGGCGTATGACGGCCACCCTCTTCCTTCGTCAGGATGTAGGCTTCCGCCATGAAGCGCGTGTGCGGCTTCACCGAACCCGGCTTGCACAGAACCTGACCGCGCTCCACGCCTTCACGGTCCACGCCGCGAACGAGAGCCCCGATGTTGTCGCCCGCCTGGCCCTGGTCCAGAAGCTTGCGGAACATCTCGACGCCCGTCACCGTCGTCTTCTTGTTGTCGCGGATGCCGACGATCTCGACTTCCTCGCCCACCTTCACGATGCCGCGCTCCACACGGCCCGTCACCACCGTGCCGCGGCCCGAGATCGAGAACACGTCCTCGATCGGCATCAGGAACGGCTGGTCGATCGGACGCTCCGGCGTCGGGATGTAGGCGTCCACTTCCTTCATCAGCTGACGCACCGCGTCCTCGCCGATCGTCTTGTCCGAATCCTCGAGCGCGGCCAGCGCCGAACCCTTGACGATCGGAATGTCGTCGCCCGGGAAGTCGTAGGAGGACAGAAGCTCGCGAACCTCGAGCTCGACGAGCTCCAGAAGCTCGGCGTCGTCGACCTGGTCCACCTTGTTCAGGAACACCACGATCGCGGGAACGCCGACCTGACGGGCCAGAAGGATGTGCTCGCGCGTCTGCGGCATCGGGCCGTCGGCCGCCGAACAAACGAGAATCGCCCCGTCCATCTGCGCTGCGCCCGTGATCATGTTCTTCACGTAGTCGGCGTGCCCGGGGCAGTCGACGTGGGCGTAGTGACGCGCTTCCGTCTCGTACTCCACATGCGCCGTCGAGATCGTGATGCCGCGCGCCTTCTCCTCCGGCGCCGCGTCGATCTGGTCGTACGCACGGAACTCGCCGAAGTACTTCGTGATCGCCGCCGTCAGCGACGTCTTCCCGTGATCAACGTGACCAATCGTCCCGATGTTCACATGCGGCTTCGTACGCTCGAATTTCGATTTCGCCATGATAGGCTCTCCAATTCAATTCGCCCAAACGGGCTTCAGAGGGGTGTGCCGAGGCCGGAAGGCCTCAGGCGTACTTCTTCTGGATTTCTTCCGCGACCTGGTTCGGAACCTGCTCGTAGTGGTCGAACTGCATCGTGTACTGCGCGCGGCCCTGGCTCATCGAGCGAAGCGTGTTCACGTAGCCGAACATGTTCGCCAGAGGCACCATCGCGTTCACGACCGTCGCGATACCGCGAGCTTCCGTGCCCTGGATCTGACCGCGACGCGAGTTCAGATCGCCGATCACGTCACCGACGTAATCTTCCGGTGTCACGACCTCGACCTTCATGATCGGCTCGAGGAGCTTCGGACCGGCCTTCTGGATGGCTTCGCGGAAACCGGCGCGCGAGGCGATTTCGAAGGCAAGAACCGACGAGTCGACATCGTGGTAGGCGCCGTCGAGGAGCTCGGCCTTGATGTCCACCATCGGGAAGCCCGCCAGAGGACCAGAAGTCATCACCGACTGGATGCCCTTCTGGACACCCGGGATGTATTCCTTCGGAACCGCGCCGCCGATGATCTTCGACTCGAACACGAAGCCCGTCGTGGCCTCGCCCGGCTCGATATGGATCTTGATGCGGGCGAACTGGCCCGTACCACCGGTCTGCTTCTTGTGCGTGTAGTCGACGTCGGCACCACGCGTGATCGTCTCGCGGTAGGCCACCTGCGGAGCGCCGATGTTCGCCTCGACCTTGAACTCGCGCTTCATGCGATCGACAAGAATGTCGAGGTGAAGCTCGCCCATGCCGGCGATGATCGTCTGCCCCGACTCCTCGTCCGTCTTAACGCGAAACGAAGGATCTTCGGCAGCGAGGCGATTGAGCGCGAGGCCCATCTTTTCCTGGTCGCCCTTGGTCTTCGGCTCGATCGCGATCTCGATGACCGGATCGGGGAATTCCATGCGCTCGAGGATGACCGGCTTCAGCGGATCGCAGAGCGTGTCACCCGTGGTGACTTCCTTGAGGCCAGCCAGAGCGACGATGTCGCCGGCATAGGCCTCTTCGATGTCCTCGCGCGAGTTGGAGTGCATCTGCAGCATACGCCCGATGCGCTCCTTCTTCTCCTTTACCGTGTTCTGGACGCCGGTACCCTTGGAGAGCTTGCCGGAGTAGATGCGGCAGAAGGTGAGCGAACCGACGAACGGATCGTTCATGATCTTGAACGCGAGCATCGACAGAGGCTCTTCGTCCGACGACACGCGGGTGGTCTCACCCTCGGTCTTCGGATCGATACCCTTGATGGCGGGGACATCGACGGGCGACGGCAGGAACTCGACGACGCCGTCAAGAAGTGGCTGCACGCCCTTGTTCTTGAAGGCCGAGCCGCAGAAGATCGGCGTGAAGGTCACCTCGCAGGTGCCCTTGCGGATCAGCGCACGAAGCTGATCGTTGTCGGGCATGTTGCCCTCGAGGTAGGCTTCCATCGCCGCCTCGTCGACCTCGACGGCCGTCTCGATCATTTGCTCGCGGTATTCGTTGGCGCGGTCCACGAGATCGGCGGGGATCTCGACCACGTCCCACTTCGCGCCGAGGCTTTCGTCACGCCACACGAGCGCGTTCATCTCGATGAGATCGACGACGCCCTTGAACTCGTTCTCGGCGCCGATCGGCAGCTGGACGACGATCGGCTTCGCACCGAGACGCGTCTTCACCATCTCGACACAGCGGTAGAAGTCGGCGCCGGTCTTGTCCATCTTGTTGACGAACATCATGCGCGGCACGTGATACTTGTCGGCCTGGCGCCAGACGGTCTCCGTCTGCGGCTCCACGCCAGCATTCGCGTCGAGAAGCGCGATCGCACCGTCGAGCACGCGCAAGCTGCGCTCGACCTCGATCGTGAAGTCGACGTGTCCCGGGGTGTCGATGATATTGAAACGACGCTTCTTACCGTCGCGACCTTCCCAGAAGGTGGTGGTCGCAGCGGACGTGATCGTAATGCCGCGCTCCTGCTCCTGCTCCATCCAGTCCATGGTCGCGGCGCCGTCGTGGACTTCGCCGATCTTGTGGGACTTGCCGGTGTAGTAGAGGATACGCTCGGTCGTGGTGGTCTTGCCGGCATCGATGTGGGCCATGATGCCGAAATTGCGGTAGTCTTCGATCTTATATTCGCGGGCCATGGGGCGTCGCCTTTCGAACGAGTGGGCTTACCAGCGGTAGTGCGAGAACGCGCGGTTCGCTTCCGCCATGCGGTGCGTGTCTTCGCGCTTCTTCACCGCGGTGCCGCGGTTGTTGGCGGCATCCATAAGCTCGCCCGACAGACGGTCCACCATGGTGGTCTCGTTGCGGTTGCGGGCGGCCGTGATGAGCCAACGGATGGCGAGAGCCTGACGGCGCTCGGGGCGGACGTCGACCGGCACCTGATAGGTGGCGCCGCCGACGCGGCGCGAACGGACTTCGACATGCGGCGCGACGTTGTCGAGCGCCTGATGGAAGATCGCGATCGCGTCCTGACGGGTCTTCTCGTTCATGACGTCGAAGGCGCCGTAAACGATGCGCTCGGCGACGGACTTCTTGCCGTCGTACATGACGGCGTTCATGAACTTCGTGACGACAAGATCACCGAACTTCGGATCCGGGTTGATCTCGCGCTTTTCTGCAGAGTGACGACGGGACATTTTTTAGTCTCTCAATCTCGAACGGTCTGCGAATTACTTCGGACGCTTCGCGCCGTACTTCGAACGACGCTGGCGACGATCCTTCACGCCCTGCGTATCGAGAACGCCGCGGATGATGTGGTAGCGAACGCCCGGAAGATCCTTCACGCGGCCGCCGCGGATCATCACCACGGAGTGTTCCTGAAGGTTATGCCCCTCGCCCGGAATGTAGCCGATGACCTCGAAGCCATTGACGAGGCGCACCTTGGCGACCTTACGAAGAGCCGAGTTCGGCTTCTTCGGGGTCGTGGTGTAGACACGGGTGCAAACGCCGCGCTTCTGCGGATTGGCCTGGAGCGCCGGAACGGTGTTGCGTTCGCTCGGGCGGACGCGGGGCTTCCGGATCAACTGGTTGATGGTCGGCATTCCAACCTTCCTTCTCTTCAAATCTCGGTTCGAAACGCTCGGCACATCGACCCGACAAGCCATCGGCTCATACAAGAAACCGGCCATCGATCTCATTCTGTGAGAGATCTGGCCGGGACGAGGCAGAGGATCACGGGCAAAACCGCGATCATGCGACTAGCGATGTACGTCTCGTTGAACGAAGCCTTGTTTGAAGCGCTGGTTCTCATCGTGGCGACGAAAAAGCGATGCCTCACATCGGCTCTGTTGGCGGGTGTTTAACGATTCTGTCCTCGCAGGTCAACCCCAGCCTGTCGGCTATGGAGCAGTATGCGCAAATGAAAAGGGCCGCCCGAAAGCGGCCCTCCCCTATTTCGTATCCAGCGCTTACTCGGCGGCGCTGGACAGATCCGTCAGCATCCGATCGGCCGCGGCGACGTTGGACGTCTTGCGGCGATCATCGAGGATCAGGTCGTCGCGCGAGGTCGCGATACGGCGAACCTGGGTCATCATGCCGCCCGTACCGGCCGGGATGAGGCGACCGACGATGACGTTTTCCTTGAGGCCCTGCAGCGTATCCATCTTGCCGGCCACCGCCGCCTCGGTGAGGACGCGCGTGGTTTCCTGGAAGGACGCCGCCGAGATGAAGCTCGGCGTCTGCAGCGAGGCCTTGGTGATGCCGAGGAGGACCGGGTTGCCGGAGGCCGGCTTCTTGCCCTCTTCTTCCAGACGCTCGTTGATCTCGGCCAGCTCGATCCGATCGACATGGTCGCCGGGAATGTAGCCGCTATCACCCGACTCGACGATCTCGACCTTCTGCAGCATCTGGCGAACGATCACCTCGATGTGCTTGTCGTTGATGAGAACGCCCTGGAGACGATAGACTTCCTGGATCTCGTTCACGAGGTAGCTCGCCAGCGCCTCGACGCCCCGGATGGCCAGGATGTCGTGCGGTGCCGGATTGCCGTCGAGGATGTGGTCGCCCTTCTCGATGACGTCGCCTTCCTGGAGATGGAACGGCTTGCCCTTCGGGATCAGGTATTCCACGGCCTCGACGCCATCCTCATGCGGCTCGATGATGATGCGGCGCTTGTTCTTGTAGTCGCGGCCGAACTTCACCGTGCCGTCGATCTCCGCGATGACCGCATTGTCCTTCGGCTTGCGAGCCTCGAACAGTTCGGCCACGCGCGGCAGACCGCCCGTGATGTCCTTGGTCTTCGCGGACTCCATCGGAATACGCGAAAGGACGTCGCCAGCCCGGATCTTCGCGCCCGGCTCGACCGAAAGGATCGCGTCTACCGACAGGAAGTAGCGAGCGTCCGTACCGCGAGCCAGCTTGGCCACCGAGCCGTCCGCCGCACGAATGACGATCGCGGGCTTCAGGTCGGAACCACGCGGGTTCGCACGCCAGTCGATGACCTGCCGCTTGGTGATGCCGGTCGACTCGTCGGCCTGCTCGGAGACCGAAAGACCCTCGACCAGATCCTCGAACTCGATCGTGCCGTCGAGCTCGGTGAGAACCGGACGGGTGTACGGATCCCATTCCGCGATACGCTGGCCACGACGAACCTGATCGCCGTCGTCCACGAAGATGCGGCTGCCGTAGGTGACGCGGTGCGACGCGCGCTCCTTGCCGGACGGGTCGAGGATCAGCACCGCCATGTTGCGACCCATCGCGACGAGACGCCCTTCGGAATCGCGCACCACGTTGCGGTTGCGGATCTGGACCGTGCCCTCATAGGACGCTTCCAGGAACGACTGATCGACCACCTGCGCCGTGCCGCCCATGTGGAACGTGCGCATGGTGAGCTGCGTGCCCGGCTCGCCGATCGACTGAGCCGCGATGACGCCGACGGCTTCGCCCATGTTGACGGGCGTGCCGCGCGCCAGATCCCGGCCGTAGCAGACGGCGCAGATACCGGTGCGGATCTCGCAGGTCAGGGCCGAGCGGATCTTGACGGACTGGACGCCCGCCTTCTCGATCACCTCGACGTCCTTCTCCTCGACCGTTACGCCGCCCTTCACCAGGACGTCGCCGGTCGCCGGGTGGAGAATGTCCTCCAGTGCCGTACGGCCGAGAATGCGCTGTCCGAGCGTCGCCACGATCTGACCAGCATCGACGATGGGCTGCATCGTCAGGCCGTTCTCGGTGCCGCAATCGGGCTGCGTGATGATGCAGTCCTGCGCCACGTCGACGAGACGACGCGTCAGGTAGCCCGAGTTCGCGGTCTTCAGCGCCGTGTCCGCGAGGCCCTTCCGGGCGCCGTGGGTCGAGTTGAAGTACTCAAGAACCGTCAGGCCTTCCTTGAAGTTCGAGATGATCGGCGTCTCGATGATCTCGCCGGACGGCTTGGTCATCAGGCCGCGCATGGCGCCAAGCTGACGCATCTGCGTGGGCGAGCCGCGCGCACCGGAGTGCGACATCATGTAGATCGAGTTCATCGGCTTCTGCCGACCCGTTTCCGGATTGAACTCGACCGCCTTGATGCGGCCCATCATCTCTTCGGCGATCTTGTCCGTGCACTTGGCCCAGGCGTCGACCACCTTGTTGTACTTCTCGCCCTGCGTGATGAGGCCGTCGTTGTACTGCTGCTCGTATTCCTTCGCGAGCGCCTGCGTCTCGCCGATCATCTTCGGCTTCGTCTCCGGGATGACCATGTCATCCTTGCCGAAGGAAATGCCGGCGATGCAAGCGTGCTTGAAGCCCAGCTGCATGATGCGGTCGCAGAAGATCACCGTGTCCTTCTGGCCGCAGTGACGATACACTTGGTCGATCAGACGCGAGATATTCTTCTTCGTCATCAGGTCGTTGGCGATGTCGAACGGGATCTTGTGCGTCTTCGGCAGAAGCTGCGCGATCAGCATGCGTCCCGGCGTCGTCTCGTAGATCTTCGACACGGGGTTGCCGTCGGCGTCCACCGTCTTGAAGCGGCCCTTGATCTTCGTATGCAGCGTCACCGCCTTGGTGAACAGCGCCTGCTCCATCTCGCCTATGTCGGAGAACGCCATCCCCTGCCCCGGCTCGTTCTCGTTCATGATCGAGAGGTAGTAGAGCCCGAGCACCATATCCTGCGACGGCACGATGATCGGCTGGCCGTTCGCGGGATGCAGGATGTTGTTGGTCGACATCATCAGGACGCGTGCTTCGAGCTGCGCCTCGATCGACAGCGGCACGTGCACCGCCATCTGATCGCCGTCGAAGTCCGCGTTGAAGGCCGTGCAGACCAGCGGATGAAGCTGGATCGCCTTGCCTTCGATCAGCGTCGGCTCGAACGCCTGGATGCCCAGGCGGTGCAGCGTCGGCGCGCGGTTCAAGAGCACCGGATGCTCGCGGATCACCTCGTCGAGGATGTCCCAAACCTCCGGACGCTCCTTCTCGACGAGCTTCTTCGCCTGCTTCACCGTGGAGGAGAAGCCCTTGGCGTCGAGGCGCGCGTAGATGAACGGCTTGAAGAGTTCGAGCGCCATCTTCTTCGGCAAGCCGCACTGGTGCAGCTTCAGCTCGGGCCCCGTCACGATCACCGAACGACCGGAATAGTCGACGCGCTTGCCCAAGAGGTTCTGCCGGAAGCGGCCCTGCTTGCCCTTCAGCATATCGGACAGCGACTTCAGCGGGCGCTTATTGGCGCCCGTGATGACGCGGCCGCGACGGCCGTTGTCGAACAGCGCATCCACCGCTTCCTGAAGCATGCGCTTCTCGTTGCGGATGATGATGCCGGGCGCGCGAAGCTCGATCAGGCGCTTCAGGCGGTTGTTGCGGTTGATCACGCGGCGATACAGATCGTTCAGATCCGACGTCGCGAAGCGGCCGCCGTCCAGCGGGACGAGCGGGCGCAGGTCCGGCGGGATGACCGGGATGACGCTCATGATCATCCACTCGGGTCGGTTGCCCGACTCAAGGAAGTTCTCGACGATCTTAAGCCGCTTCATCAGCTTCTTCTGCTTCAGATCCGACGTCGTGGTCGCCAGTTCCTCGCGCAGGTCGCCCGCGATCCGCTCAAGCTCCATCGAACCGAGGAGCTCCTGGATCGCCTCGGCGCCGATCAGCGCCGTGAAGCTGTCCTCGCCATACTCGTCGATGGCGATCATGTACTCCTCTTCCGACAGGAGCTGGTGCTCCTTCAGCGCGGTGAGGCCGGGCTCGGTGACGATGTAGTTCTCGAAGTAGAGGACGCGCTCGATATCCTTCAGCGTCATGTCGAGCAGCGTGCCGATGCGGCTCGGCAGCGACTTCAGGAACCAGATGTGAGCGACAGGCGCTGCCAGCTCGATATGGCCCATGCGCTCGCGCCGAACGCGTGAAAGCGTAACCTCGACGCCGCACTTCTCGCAGATGATGCCCTTGTACTTCATGCGCTTGTACTTGCCGCACAAGCATTCGTAGTCCTTGATCGGGCCGAAGATCCGCGCGCAGAACAGGCCGTCGCGCTCCGGCTTGAAGGTACGATAGTTGATCGTCTCCGGCTTCTTGATCTCGCCGAACGACCACGAAAGAATCTTCTCCGGGCTCGCCAACGAGATCCGGATCGAATCGAACGTCTGTGCCTGCACCTGAGGATTGAAGAGATTCATGACCTCTTGATTCATGGTGCTGTCTCCTTTTGGGGCCGCATGCCCCTCAACGCGCCGGGCGGAGCCGGTGCCAAGATCATCCGCAAAGTCCGATCGGCGCCCTCAGATGGAGCGCCTACCATGGCCGCGCAAGGCGGCGTTTGCGTGGCGGCCTATTCGGCCGCGTCGGGCAGACCCTGCAGCGGGCCGGCGCTCGAGGGAAGCTGGTCGGGCACGGACTGCGACAGATCGACGTCGAGGCCGAGCGAGCGCATTTCCTTGACGAGAACATTGAAGCTCTCCGGGATGCCCGACTCGAACGCGTCGTCGCCGCGAACGATCGACTCGTAGACCTTGGTGCGGCCCGCGACGTCGTCCGACTTCACCGTCAGCATTTCCTGCAACGTGTAGGCGGCACCGTACGCTTCCAGCGCCCAGACCTCCATCTCGCCGAAGCGCTGTCCGCCGAACTGCGCCTTGCCGCCGAGCGGCTGCTGGGTGACCAGCGAGTAGGGGCCGATCGAACGGGCGTGGATCTTGTCGTCCACCAGATGGTGCAGCTTCAACATGTAGATGTAGCCGACGGTCACCTGACGATCGAACGCCTCACCGGTGCGCCCGTCGTAGAGCGTCACCTGACCCGAACCGTTGAGACCGGCCTTCTCCAGCATCTCGACGATGTCATGCTCGACTGCGCCGTCGAAGACCGGCGTCGCGATCGAGACACCGCGCTTCATCTGCTTGGCCAGCGTCAGAACCGAATCGTCGTCATAATTCGCGACGCGCTCGTTCCGGTCGCTGTCTCCCAAGAGACCTGCGATCTCCTGGCGCAGCGGCTGCACGTCGCGGCTCTGCTGATAGGCTTCCAGCATGTCGCCGATCTTTCGGCCCATGCCGGCGCAGGCCCAGCCAAGATGCGTCTCGAGGATCTGCCCGACATTCATGCGCGAAGGCACGCCGAGCGGATTGAGCACGATGTCGACGTGCGTGCCGTCCTCGTTGAACGGCATGTCCTCGACGGGCACGATGCGCGAAACGACGCCCTTATTGCCGTGACGACCGGCCATCTTATCGCCCGGCTGGATCTTGCGCTTGACGGCGACGAAGACCTTGACCTGCTTCATGACGCCCGGAGGCAGTTCGTCGCCGCGCTGGACCTTCTCGACCTTGTCCATGAAGCGCGCTTCCAAGAGCTTCTTGGAGTCGTCGTAGACCTGACGCAGCCCTTCGAGCTCGCCCTGCAGCTTCTCGTCCTCGACGGCGAACATCCACCACTGCGAGCGGGGATACTCGTTCATCGCTTCGGCCGAAAGCTCGGAGCCCTTGCGGAAGCCCTTCGGCCCCGCTATCGCCGGCTTGCCGGACAGGAGTTCGACCAGACGTCCGTAAACGTTGCGATCGAGGATCGCCTGCTCGTCGTCTCGGTCCTTGGCGAGGCGCTCGATCTCCTCGCGCTCGATCGCCATCGCGCGCTCGTCCTTCTCGACGCCATGTCGATTGAACACGCGCACTTCGACGACCGTACCGTAGGTGCCCGGAGGCATACGGTTCGACGTATCGCGAACGTCCGAAGCCTTTTCGCCGAAGATGGCGCGAAGGAGTTTCTCCTCCGGCGTCATCGGCGACTCGCCCTTCGGCGTGATCTTGCCGACCAGGATGTCGCCCGGCTGCACTTCCGCGCCGATATAGACGATGCCGGCTTCGTCGAGGTTCTTCAGCGCTTCTTCCGAAACGTTCGGAATGTCGCGCGTGATTTCCTCGGGACCGAGCTTGGTATCGCGCGCCATGACCTCGAACTCCTCGATGTGGATCGAGGTGAAGACATCATCGGCGACGATGCGCTCGGACAGGAGGATAGAGTCCTCGTAGTTGTAGCCGTTCCACGGCATGAACGCGACGAGAACGTTGCGGCCGAGAGCCAGATCGCCCAAGTCCGTCGACGGACCATCAGCGATGATGTCCCCCTTGCGCACCCGGTCACCCACGGCGACCAGCGGGCGCTGGTTGATGCAGGTGTTCTGGTTGGAGCGCTGGAACTTCATCAGGCGGTAGATGTCGACGCCCGAACGACCCGTTTCCAGATCCTCGGTCGCGCGGATGACGATACGCGTCGCGTCCACTTGGTCGACGATGCCCGTGCGGCGGGCGCCGATCGCCGCGCCCGAGTCGCGCGCTACCACCGGTTCCATGCCGGTGCCGACGAACGGAGCCTCGGCGCGCACCAGCGGCACGGCCTGACGCTGCATGTTCGAGCCCATGAGAGCGCGGTTCGCGTCGTCGTTCTCGAGGAAAGGGATGAGCGCGGCCGCGACCGACACGAGCTGCTTGGGCGAAACGTCCATGAGATCGACGTTCTCGCGCGGCGTCATGATGACGTCGCCCGAGTGGCGGCAGATCACGAGGTCTTCGGCGAAGCTGCCGTCGTCCGTCAGCACCGCGTTCGCCTGCGCGACGTGGTGCTTGGCCTCTTCCATGGCCGACAGGTAGACGACGTCGTTCGTCACCTTACCGTCGATGATGCGACGGTAAGGGCTCTCGATGAACCCGTACTTGTTGACGCGCGCGAAGGTCGCAAGCGAGTTGATCAGACCGATGTTCGGGCCTTCCGGCGTCTCGATCGGACAGATGCGGCCGTAGTGCGTCGGATGCACGTCGCGCACTTCGAAGCCGGCGCGCTCACGCGTCAAACCACCGGGGCCGAGCGCCGAAAGGCGACGCTTGTGCGTGATCTCGGAGAGCGGGTTGGTCTGGTCCATGAACTGCGACAGCTGCGAGGAGCCGAAGAACTCGCGCACGGCGGCGGCCGCCGGCTTGGCGTTGATCAGATCCTGCGGCATGACGGTGTCGATCTCGACCGACGACATGCGCTCCTTGATCGCCCGCTCCATGCGGAGCAGACCGACGCGGTACTGGTTCTCCATGAGTTCGCCGACCGAGCGCACCCGGCGGTTGCCGAGATTGTCGATGTCGTCGATCTCGCCCTTGCCGTCGCGCAGATCCACCAGCGTCTTGACGACGGCGAGGATGTCCTCCTTGCGCAGAACGCGCACGGTGTCCTCGGCGGACACGTCGAGACGCATATTCATCTTGACGCGGCCGACGGCCGACAGATCGTAGCGCTCCGCATCGAAGAACAGCGACTGGAACATCGCTTCCGCGGTTTCCATGGTCGGCGGCTCACCGGGCCGCATCACGCGGTAGATGTCGAACAGCGCGTCCTGGCGGTTCTCGTTCTTGTCGGCCGCCAGCGTGTTGCGGATATAGGCACCGACCGTCACGTGGTCGATGTCGAGAACCGAGAACTCCTCGTGCCCGGCGTCGAGCAGGACCTTCAGCGTCTTCTCGTCGATCTCGTCACCGGCCTCGAGATAAACCTCGCCCGTCTGGTAGTTGACGATATCCTCGGCGAGGTAGTTGCCGTAGAGATCTTCCTCGGTGGCGCGAAGGGCAACGACGCCCTTCTCCTTGATCTGGCGAGCCTGACGCGCCGTGATCTTCTTGCCGGCTTCCACCAGCACTTCGCCCGAGTCCGCGTCGATGAGGTCGGTCAGGGCCTTCTGGCCGCGAACGCGCTCCACCGAGAACGGTACGCGCCAGCCGTTCTTGTCCTTAGCGAAGGAAATGATGTTGTAGAACGTCGAGAGGATTTCCTCGCCGTCCATGCCGAGCGCCATCAGAAGCGAGGTCACCGGCAGCTTGCGGCGGCGGTCGATGCGCGCGAAGACGACGTCCTTGGCGTCGAACTCGATGTCGAGCCACGAGCCGCGATACGGGATCACGCGCGCGGCGAACAGAAGCTTGCCCGACGAATGCGACTTGCCCTTGTCGTGATCGAAGAACACGCCCGGCGAACGGTGCATCTGCGAGACGATCACGCGCTCGGTGCCGTTCACGATGAACGTGCCGTTGGACGTCATGAGCGGCATGTCGCCCATGTAGACATCCTGCTCCTTGATGTCCTTGATGGACTTCGAGCCGGTATCCTCGTCGACATCGAACACGATGAGGCGCAACGTGACCTTGAGCGGCGCGGCGAAGGTCATGTCGCGCTGCCGGCACTCGTCCACGTCGAACTTCGGCTGTTCGAACTCGTACTTCACGAACTCCAGCATGGAATGGCCGGAGAAGTCGGAGATCGGGAACACGGAGCGGAAAACCGACTGGAGGCCCTCGTCCGGGCGCCCGCCTTCCGGCTCGTCCACCATCAGGAACTGATCGTAGGAAGCCTTCTGAACCTCGATGAGGTTCGGCATTTCGGCGACTTCGGGAATCGACCCGAAGAACTTGCGCACCCGCCTGCGACCGCTAAACGTCGTCGTCTGAGACATCGTCGCTCCTTGCTCTCGTACTGCCCTTGACCGGAGGGCTCGAATTTCATGTCCTCGGGCGAGGACAATCCGCGTCCGCCGCGAACGGAGGCGGGTCCGCCAGGGGGCCGCCGGAGCGGCCTGCCCACGTCTCCCGATGTCCCCACACGCACGGGATATCGGGAGACAAGGACCCCGGATCGGCACCGCATGATATGCGGCCTTCGATCCGAGCACGGAAGGCGGAACGGCAAACTGCCGTCCCGCCCACCAGACTTGACTGCAAGACGCCCGAAGGCCGTCTTACTTGACGTCGACCTTCGCGCCAGCCTTCTCGAGCTGGTCCTTGATCTTGGCGGCCTCGTCCTTCGACACGGCTTCCTTGACCGGCTTCGGAGCGCCGTCGACGAGGTCCTTGGCTTCCTTGAGGCCGAGGCCCGTGATCGCACGGACTTCCTTGATGACGTTGATCTTGTTCGCGCCGGCTTCGGCGAGGATCACGTCGAACTCGGTCTTCTCTTCCTCGGCCGGAGCCGCGGCACCCGCACCGCCGGCAGCCGCAACGGCAACCGGAGCAGCGGCGGAAACGCCCCACTTCTCTTCGAGCAGCTTCGAAAGCTCGGCCGCCTCGAGGACGGTCAGGCTCGACAGGTCATCAACGATCTTAGCGAGATCAGCCATGGTAGTATTCCCTTAAGGTTCGAATGTTCTGAATAAGCTGAGGAACGAGCCTCACGCCGCTTCGTCCTTCTTGGCATATGCCGCGAACACACGTGCGAGCTGAGCCGCAGGTGCCGCCACGACGCCTGCGATGCGGGTAGCCGGGGTCTGGATCATGCCCAGCAGCTTTCCGCGCAGTTCGTCGAGCGACGGAAGGGCGGCCAAAGCCTTCACCCCTTCCGCATCGAGAGCGGTGGTGCCCATGGCGCCGCCGAGGATCACGAGCTTGTCGTTGCCCTTGGCGAAGTCGTTGGCCACCTTCGGTGCCGCGATCGGATCGTTGGAATAGGCGATCAGGGTCTGGCCCTGAAACAATTCCGAGATCGTCTCGGCGTCCGTGCCTTGAAGAGCGATTTGGGCGAGGCGGTTCTTCGCGACTTTGACGGTGCCACCCTGCGCGCGCATCTTCGACCGGAGGTCGTTCATCTGCGCGACGGTGAGACCGGCGTAACGAGCCACCACGATCGCGCCCGAGGCCTTGAAGGTCTCGTTCAGCTCCGTGACGAACTCGCGCTTTTCCGCTCTGTCCACTGCCACTCTCCAGTTGGAACGCACCCTTTCGGCTGCATTCCGGTTGCCGTTTGCCGCCCGACGGATCGGACGACGCTCGAGGATCCTGTCCCCTTGGCTTCTGGGATCCATGACGGAACCGGCAGTCGGCACAAGGCATTCAGAGGTTCGAACCGAGGGTCTCGACCTTGCGGTCGACGAAATCGGATCTTTCCCCGTCTCATGCGGGCTTGGCGATTAAGACGAAACGCTTCGAAAAGCGCTTCCTCGCCCGCAATCTCGGACAGGAAGACGAGAGCCGCGAAGCTCTCGTCCTTTCCGCGCTGCCGAAGCGACGCGAAACTGTGGGAAGATCGCGGACATAAGTCCGCGACCTCCCGAATGCAAATCACTCGCCCGCGCGAACCGTGGCGGGATCGATCTTGATGCCCGGACCCATCGTCGAGGACACCGCGACGCGTTGGACGTAGTTGCCCTTGGCGCCGGAAGGCTTGGCCTTCTGGACCGCATCCGCAAAGGCACGGATGTTCTCGAGCAGCGCATCGGCGCCGAAGGAGGCCTTGCCGACGCCGGCGTGGACGATACCGGCCTTCTCGACGCGGAACTCGACGGCGCCGCCCTTCGAGGCCTTGACCGCTGCTGCGACATCCGGCGTCACCGTGCCGACGCGCGGGTTCGGCATCAGGCCGCGGGGCCCGAGTACCTTGCCCAGACGTCCGACGAGGCCCATCATGTCCGGCGTCGCGATGGCGCGATCGAAGTCGATCTGACCGCCTTGCACCTTCTCGACGAGGTCTTCCGCGCCGACGATGTCGGCACCGGCCGCCTTCGCCTCTTCGGCCTTGTCGCCGCGCGCGAACACCGCCACGCGAACCGTGCGGCCCGTACCGTTCGGCAGGTTGACGACGCCGCGAACCATCTGGTCCGCATGGCGTGGATCGACGCCGAGATTCATCGCGACTTCGATCGTCTCGTCGAACTTCGCCGACGCACGATCCTTCAGAAGCGACACGGCCTCGGACAGGTCGTAGAGCTTCTCGCGGTCGATGCCCTCGCGAGCCTTCGTGATGCGCTTGCCAATCTTCGCCATGGTCTTCAGCCCACCACTTCCAGGCCCATGGAACGGGCGGAGCCCATCACCATCGCCATCGCCGCATCGACGTCGTTCGCGTTCAGGTCCTTCATCTTCTTCTCGGCGATCTCGCGCACCTGCGCGGACGTCACCGAGCCGGCCTTGACCTTGCCGGGCTCCTTGGAGCCGCCAGTCAGGCCCGCCGCCTTCTTCAGGAAGAAGCTGACCGGAGCCGTCTTCATCTGGAAGGTGAACGACTTGTCGACGTAGTAGGTAATCACGACCGGAACGGGCGATCCCTTTTCCATCTCCTGGGTCTGCGCGTTGAACGCCTTGCAGAACTCCATGATGTTGATGCCGCGCTGACCCAGCGCCGGACCGATCGGGGGCGACGGAGTCGCCGAGCCGGCCTTGACCTGGAGCTTGAGCTGGCCTGCTACTTTCTTAGCCATAAGCTTCTGCCTTCATGTTGGACCGGCGAGCCGGCCGTTCGGTCGCCGGAGCGACCACGCAGGAGTGCGGTACGGATCTCTTGCGGCCGGCTTCAGCCGCAGTCCCCTTCCGCACGATGCGGGCGGCGAACCGCCCTTGCGATCAGACCTTCTCGACCTGACCGAATTCGAGATCGACGGGCGTCGCACGCCCGAAGATGGAAACCTCGACCTTGAGGCGAGCGCGCTCCTGATCGACTTCCTGGACCACGCCGTTGAAGGATGCGAACGGACCGTCCGACACGCGAACCTGCTCGCCCACATCGAACAGAACGGTCGCCTTCGGCCGCTCGACGCCTTCCTGAACCTGGCTCAGGATCTGGTTCGCTTCGGCTTCCGAAATGGGAACCGGACGATTGTCGGGCCCAAGGAAGCCGGTCACCTTCGGCGTGTTCTTGATGAGCGAGAACACCTGATCGGTCAGCTCGGCCTTCACCAGGACGTAGCCCGGAAAGAACTTGCGCTCCGAATCCACCTTGCGACCGCGACGAACCTCGACCACCTTCTCGGTCGGCACGAGGATCTTCTCGAACTTCTCCGACAGACCCTTCTGGCGGGCCTGCTCCTCGATCGACTCCGCGACCTTCTTCTCGAAATTCGAGTAGGCGTGGACGATGTACCAGCGAGCGGTCATGAAATTCCTGCTTCTACCCAGCGATCGACGATCAGCGACCGCCGCCCATGATGTAGCCGATCACATAGGCGATCAGCTGATCGGCGACGAAAAGGAACGTCGCCGCGAACGCGACCATGATGAACACCATGATCGTCGAAATCAGCGTTTCGCGCCGTGTCGGCCATGTCACCTTGGCGACTTCGGTCCGCACCTGCTGGATGAACGTAAAAGGATTCGTCTTGGAGGCCATGCACCGCTCACGGCAGCGGGCACGCAAAGGCTGGCCAACCAGCCCCACGCGCCACGTGTCTGTTAAAGACTACATAACCGGACCCTGTGTGATTCACAAGGGGAAAGGACTGGACTAATTGAGGAGACGTTCCATGGCAGGGGCAGTAGGGCTCGAACCTACGGCCTGCGGTTTTGGAGACCGCCGCTCTACCAACTGAGCTATACCCCTACGCGCCGAAGCGTCAGTCCGAATAATCCGCCCGATCGCGTTTGGCAAGCACTATCCCCGCCCCTTTCCCGTTTCGCGTTCGGCCAGCTTCGCCTTGCGCGTCTTCGGCTTGAGCGAGCGCACCCAGTCGCCGATGCGCCGCTGCGGCCGCGTGGTGCGCAGAAGGTCGTCGATCGCGGAATTCGCGCCGTCGAGCCGCTCGGCCAGCACTTCGCCGGCGACGACGGCGACATCGCCACTGGTCAACTCTGGAAAGCGCTGCGTGACGTTACGAAACAGATCGTCCGGCATGGGTCCGGCGGTATGAAGCCGGCCGCCGCGAAGAAGCAGGCGCTGAACGATCTGCTCGAAAGTCCAGTCGTGATCGGCGAAGAGCTTCCAGCGCTTGCTACGCCGAGCCGTAAAACCTGCCAGCACGATGCGCGACGACAAGTCCAGTTCGGCAAGGAAGACGGCCAGAGCAAAACCGCTCGTCGCCACCTGACCCGACGGATAGAACCCCGCCATCGTCGGCGCCAGATCTAGGTGGCCGATATCCGTCGCTCCGCCGAATTCCTCCACGGAACTGAAGCGCTCGTGCGTGCCGGCACGCAGATTGACGATGCCGCGAAACGCCGGTGAGCGGACGAGCCGCAGGACGTCGTCCACCTCGCGCCGGTAAACGATGTTGGCGCCAGCGGGGCTCGAGCGCGCGACGAGAACGCACTCTCCGTCGAACGGCTCCGCGAGAACCTTGTAGACCTTATTGAAGAAGACGAAGAGCGTGCGCTCGCCGAAGGCGCGACGCAGCTCATCGATGCGAACGGCGTCGCTGTTGGCGACGAGAACGATCGTCTCGTAGCGCGCGAAGAACGCGCGCCAGGCATTGCTCGCCTCCCCGGCTGCACCTTGCGGAAGAGCGCCGCCCAACGGATCAGTCCTTGGGTGCCCGCTGCGTCACATGAAGAACGCGCTCGCGCATCGCGAACCACTCCTCCGCATAGTCGTCGTTCCGATACTCGTCGAAATACGGGCCGCCATCCGTGAAGTGGACGTTCTTGGCGGCGGGGTCATGGTCGTACTCGTTGACGAGCCAGTTCCAGGCGGCCGGCAGCTCGCCGATCTGGTCGTCGCTGTCCAGCCACTTGAACTGATGAAGCTCCAGGCCCGATGCCGTGTTGACGAAGTCGGGCGACAGGGCACCGCACTTCGCGTTGTTGAACAGGAGAACGCTCGACCAGTTCTTCTTCTCGTACTTGGTCTGCACCTGACCGAGAAACTTGGTTTCCACCTTGGGCTGATAATCGTGCTTGATGCACATCACGCTCGCCGCCTCGTCACGCAGCGCCCAAAGCTCTGCGATATCGGCACGCATCAGCATGTCGCAGTCCATGAAGAGGCTCCAGCCCTCGTAGCCGCTGAGATAGGGCACCAGGAACCTCGAGAACGAGAACTCGGTGGACTGCAGCGCATTGCGCTCTCGCTTGAACGTCGCATCGAGATGCGGAAGCACGATCGGGCAGAACATGACCGGGATCGAGGAATGCTCGATGATGCTCTGCGCGAGCACGTGGTAGGCGACGACTTCCTTCGAATCGAAGCCGATGAAGATGCGCGCGATCTCGGCGGACATGAGCATTCCCTTTTTCGTTCGAAGTCGCTTCTAAGCTCGGGACTTGGCACCCACAAGCAAGAACGCCTCCAATATCGCTGGCCCAAAACGAAAACGGGCCCCGAAGGGCCCGTTCCACAGATCGAACTTCAAGGCTCGAACTTACTCGACGATGGACGCCACGATGCCGGCGCCGACGGTGCGGCCGCCCTCGCGGATGGCGAAGCGCAGCTTCTCTTCCATCGCGATCGGAACGATCAGCTTGACGTCCATCGTCACGTTGTCGCCCGGCATCACCATCTCGGTGCCCTCGGGAAGCGTGACCACGCCCGTCACGTCCGTCGTGCGGAAGTAGAACTGCGGACGGTAGTTCGTGAAGAACGGCGTATGACGGCCACCCTCTTCCTTCGTCAGGATGTAGGCTTCCGCCATGAAGCGCGTGTGCGGCTTCACCGAACCCGGCTTGCACAGAACCTGACCGCGCTCCACGCCTTCACGGTCCACGCCGCGAACGAGAGCCCCGATGTTGTCGCCCGCCTGGCCCTGGTCCAGAAGCTTGCGGAACATCTCGACGCCCGTCACCGTCGTCTTCTTGTTGTCGCGGATGCCGACGATCTCGACTTCCTCGCCCACCTTCACGATGCCGCGCTCCACACGGCCCGTCACCACCGTGCCGCGGCCCGAGATCGAGAACACGTCCTCGATCGGCATCAGGAACGGCTGGTCGATCGGACGCTCCGGCGTCGGGATGTAGGCGTCCACTTCCTTCATCAGCTGACGCACCGCGTCCTCGCCGATCGTCTTGTCCGAATCCTCGAGCGCGGCCAGCGCCGAACCCTTGACGATCGGAATGTCGTCGCCCGGGAAGTCGTAGGAGGACAGAAGCTCGCGAACCTCGAGCTCGACGAGCTCCAGAAGCTCGGCGTCGTCGACCTGGTCCACCTTGTTCAGGAACACCACGATCGCGGGAACGCCGACCTGACGGGCCAGAAGGATGTGCTCGCGCGTCTGCGGCATCGGGCCGTCGGCCGCCGAACAAACGAGAATCGCCCCGTCCATCTGCGCTGCGCCCGTGATCATGTTCTTCACGTAGTCGGCGTGCCCGGGGCAGTCGACGTGGGCGTAGTGACGCGCTTCCGTCTCGTACTCCACATGCGCCGTCGAGATCGTGATGCCGCGCGCCTTCTCCTCCGGCGCCGCGTCGATCTGGTCGTACGCACGGAACTCGCCGAAGTACTTCGTGATCGCCGCCGTCAGCGACGTCTTCCCGTGATCAACGTGACCAATCGTCCCGATGTTCACATGCGGCTTCGTACGCTCGAATTTCGATTTCGCCATGATCTCTACCTTGCGCCTTGCTAGGACTGGGCCGCGACATAACGAGTGAGGACCGGAAACACAAGTCGCCGAGGCGACTTGAGGCAAAACCTCTTGCAAAGACCGCCGTTCGGAGTGGCACCTTCTCTGGCGCCGAGCGTTCACAGAGCAACCGAAACGGAGAAAAGCGATGTCGAACGTCCCCGTCACCGATCAAACGAACGGCATGCCCGACAACGAGGCCGAGGAACTCGCCGCCAAGCACGGAATCTCCGTAGAGGACGCCAAGCGCATCATCGAGGAGCGAGGGCACGACAGAGCATCCAAGGACGGAGCGGCGGAAGAGATCAAATCGGCAAACGGCTGACGCACGGAGATCCGTTTCCCGCCTTGCCAGCAACCGACCGGCGCGGTATGAAATCCGCGTCGGTCAACGTTTCCTTGTTGTGCCTGGCATGCGGACGTAGCTCAGTGGTAGAGCTCTTGCCTTCCAAGCAGGATGTCGTGGGTTCGAATCCCATCGTCCGCTCCATTCCCGATTTTCCATGCATCGCCGATCTTACGCCGTGTCAGGCCTATCACGCGTCGATGCGCCATGGTTGCACTTCGCGGCAAAGCCGGTAGTTGATGGACGGCTTACGGTTCGAATCGGACTTGTGGCCACGACGCACCGCAGCACCGGACCCCACCGTTCATGAACGAAGACGAACGTCAGCGCGTCGACCACGAACTCAGTCAGCAGTCCGGGACCAGTTCCGATCCGTTCGCATCCGCCGTCCGCGCGACAAGGATGCCGATGATCGTGACGAACCCGCGCGTCGCCGACAACCCGATCGTCTTCTGCAACGACGCGTTCCTCCGTTTGACCGGATATGCGCGCGAGGAGATCATCGGGCGCAATTGCCGCTTCCTGCAGGGTCCGGCGACACGTGTCGAGGACATCGCGAAGGTCAGCAAGGCCGTTCGCGACCGGGAATCCATCGAGATCGACCTTCTGAACTATCGCAAGGACGGCTCGACCTTCTGGAACGCCCTCCTCGTTTCACCCGTGTTCGAAGACGGCGAGCTCACCTACTTCTTCGCGTCGCAGTTCGACGTCACCGATCGCAAGCGCGCCGAAGAGCATCGCTTCCTCCTGAACCGGGAGCTCGATCACCGCGTCAAGAACACGCTGGCCACGGTCCAGAGCGTCGTTCTCCAAACCCTGCGCGACACCAGCGTGCCCGAGTCGGTGGCAGCGGCAGTGTCGGGTCGCCTTCAGGCGCTCGCGCGAAGCCACGACGTTCTCACCAACGAGGCTTGGGCGAGCGCGCTCCTGATCGACGTGGTGAAGGGAGCTCTTGAGCCGGTCCACGAGCGCATCGGGAACCGCCTGACGGTGGCAGGACCTGAAGTGCGCCTCAAACCGCGCGTGGCGACCATGCTCTCACTGGCGCTGCACGAACTCGCCGACAACGCCTTGCGATATGGCAGTTTCTCGAACCGCACCGGCACCGTTGCCATCCGTTGGTCCATGGAGGACGGAGCCTTTCGGTTCGAATGGAAGGAAAATGGCGGCCCCCCCATCCAGGAGCCCATCCGGAAGGGTTACGGTAGCCGCATCGTGGAGCGTGTGCTGGCTGCGGAATTCGCCGGCATTGCGGAACTGGACTACCGTCCCGAGGGCCTGATCTTCACTTTGCGCTCGTCGGCCGACAAGCTCGCCACGGAGGCAACGGCCTGGACCTTCCCCTGACCGCGACTCCTGCGTCAGCCCAACGCATCCCGCACGATGCGCGAGAAGACCCCGGCACCGGTAGGGATCAGTTCCTCGGGAAACTCGTAGGCTGGGTCATGCAACGCAGGCCGGTCGACGCCAGCGCCCAGGAACATCATCGCCGAGGGTCCGAGGTCGCCGAACAGGCCGAAGTCCTCCGAAGCGTGGATCGGCTCGCCCGGCCCCTGTGCCATTCCGATCGATGACATCGCCGAGCGGAACGCACCGACGCAGTCTCCGTGGTTGAGACAGTGCCGGAATATGTCCTCGTAAGACCAGGAAGCCGCCAAGTTTTCCGCCGAGGCTCTTTCCTGCACCATGCGTTCGGCCTGTTGGCAGAGATCGTCCATGCCCGCGTCGAGCATGGTTCGCAGCGTCACCAGAAGTTCGGCTTCCCCCGGCGAAACGCCGAAGGTCGGCTCGCCGATGCGCACGTGCGTCAGCGTCGCGAAGCGATAGGTCTCGTCGAGCGGACCGCGCCTCCCGAGGCTCGGCAAGGCCTGCATGAGGTCGATCGCTGCGGCGACCGGCGAACGCCCCGTCCAGGGCGTCGAGGCATGTGCCGTCGATCCGCCTAGGCGAATCCTGAGCCCGCGCGAGGCGCAGTTCACGGCGCCGGCCCGGATGGCGCCAAACCCCAAGGGGAGTCCCGGCATGTTGTGAAGGGCGAACGACCTGTCCGGCCGTAGCGGCTGAAACTTCGGATCCGCGATGACGCGAGCCGCGCCCTCCCCGGTTTCTTCTGCCGGTTGGAAGAGCAGAACCACGCGTCCACGCGCCGGACGATGATCCTTGAGATGCAGCGCGACCAGACACAGGATCGCGGCATGGCCATCGTGGCCGCAGAGATGGGCCTTGCCCGAGCGATGCGAGCGATAGGGAAGCGAGGAAGCCTCCTCGATCGGAAGAGCATCGAGTTCGGCACGCAGAAGAAGGGTTGGGCCCGGATCCAGGCCCGCGAAGACAGATGCGACGCCGTGACCACCCAACCCTTCGACGATTTGATCCGGCGACGCCATCGCAAGGAAGTCGCAGATGGTTCGCGCGGTCTCCCTCTCTTCCCCGGATAGGTCCGGACGTTGGTGAAGGGTACGGCGAAGCCGGACCGCCGCTTCGATGTCGTCGTTCCCGAACTCCATAAGGTCGCTTTCCCGATTGCTTTCGACCAAGGTGCGAGTACTCCTCATGCCGAATCCGCGCGATCGATCCCGGACGAAATGTCCGTCCGGCTCGAAGGTGACAAAGCGACATCGTTCTGCCAAGTATCGAGCGAATGCGCGGGTTCAGGCTCTTTGCTGGTGATGTCTGGTCTGGAGGAGTTCTTACCCTCCTGACGATCGGTTTCGTCGTCGCGCAACTCGCCCTCGCCGGCTGGACATGCGGATCGCATGCGGCAGAATCCAGCGGATCTGGCACCGTGATCTGCCACGGCGCCGGCGGCACATCGATCGGATCGGCCTTGATCGGCGGCAAAGACTCGCCCTCCGAACAACGCGAGTTGTCTTGTATCGCGCATTGCACCGCGACGATTGGGTCGGTCGGTCAGATCGATTTCCTGGAAGGCGGCGCAGCCTACGATGCGTCGGGCGCCGTCAGCCTGCTTTATTCCGGTCTAGAAGCGATCCCCGTTCCGCTGCTGGATGCGGGCACCATCCCATTCCCCACAGGTCCGCCCATTCGCTCCGCCTGACACCGATCCCCATCGTTGTTTCGGAGCTTCCTCATGTCGTTTGTCGTCCCGGCACCAGCCTATGGCTGCGTGCCAAATCGCCTTTCACCCACAGCCGGTCGAATGTCGTTGAGGGTACCGCATCATGCGTGACCCGACCCCGCATCGCTCAGGGCCGTCGATCGCAGCTTCCGCGCGACCCAACGGTTCGATCCGCGCCTTCGTGGCTCGCCTACATTTCTATGCCGGCCTCTTCGTCGGCCCCTTCATCCTTATCGCCGCGCTCACCGGGACGCTCTACGTCGTTACGCCCCAGATCGAGGCTTCCCTTTATCGCGAGGTGCTTCACACCAACTCGCAGGGCAACCCCGCTTCCCTCGCGGCGCAAGTGGAAGCCGCCCAACTCCATATGGCGACGGCCGAAAGCCCCCGCGCCGTTCGTCCGGCTCCCCATCCAGGCGACGTCAGCCGCATCATGTTCGCGGCGCCAGATCTTGGTCCGTCCGAGTACAGAACGGTGTTCGTAGATCCCTTCACCTTGCGCATTACCGGCGATCTCGTGACCTACGGCACGAGCGGAATCTTGCCGTTCCGCACCACCCTCGACTACCTCCATCGCAGCTTGATGCTTGGA
This sequence comes from Aureimonas sp. ME7, assembly GCF_903970965.1. Taxonomy (GTDB): domain Bacteria; phylum Pseudomonadota; class Alphaproteobacteria; order Rhizobiales; family Rhizobiaceae; genus Aureimonas. The sequence continues at coordinate 121,102 of NZ_CAJCKW010000002.1, forward strand.
GAACTCGGCCGCGCCTACAGCGAGTTGGCAGCGTCTTGGCTTTGGATCCTGGCTCTCGGTGGGCTCTGCCTCTTCCTTTGGAGGAACACGGGGCGAATGCGCAGTCGCAAGCCGGACCATGCGGCGATACGCCTAAGACATCGGCACGGCCTTACCGGGGTCGTCCTCCTGGTTGGCCTTGTCTTTATCTCCGCGACCGGCCTGACATGGTCGGAATGGGCCGGCGCGCGCATCTCCGACGCCCGCAGTGCCTTTGGGTGGGTGACGCCGCCTCTGAACCTGAGCCTGGGTTCAGCACCCCCCATCGCCGAGCACGACGGGCATGCCCATCACGATGGGCATGGCTCCGCTATGACAGCGATGCCGACCATGGCCGACCCCGCCCGGAGTATCGACGACGTATTGAGGGCGGCCAGAGCGGCAGGGATCGACTCGCCGATGGTGGAAATCGGCTTCCCCACGGAGACCCAAGCGTGGGCCGTTCGAGAATATGATCGCTCGTGGCCGACCCAGGTGGATGCCGTCGCCGTTCATCCGGAAACGCTGGACATCATGTCCCGTAGTGACTTCGCTACTTTTCCTTGGGTCGCCAAGCTGATCCGTTGGGGCATCGACGCCCATATGGGGGTTTTGTTCGGCCCCGTGAACCAGTTCATTCTCGCGGGGTTCGGCATCGCATTGTGCATCACCGTGATCTACGGCTACCGAATCTGGTGGAACCAGCGCCCGCCCGCGGATGCTTTTCCACGAACCCTGATGCTCGTCTGGCTGCAACTCTCGCCGGTCGCCAAGGCGGTTTGCCTGGCCTCGGGAGCGTTTCTAGGTTGGTGTCTTCCCATGCTTGGCATCAGTCTCGCCGTATTCGTCGCGATCGACGGACTGCGCTGGTATGGCGCCAGGAAAGGGCAGAACTTTGCGGACGCCTGATCGATCTTCCAAGCATTTCAACGACAGACTTGGCAGAAGCTTGCCGCTCGTTCCTGAAAAGGCTCTTCGCATGTTCGACACGCTTGAGCGCCCAGGCGCAACCCCGCTAAGGCCCTCGTCGCGCCGTCGGGCTATGGGATTCATCACGGCGCTGACCGTTGCGCTTTCCGGCAGCGTTTCGACGACTTCCGCTGCAAGCGCACACGATTACCACGTTGGATCCCTTCATATCGAACACCCGTGGACGCGGGCAACGCCCCCTGGTGCCAAGGTTGGAACCGGATATCTCGTCATTCAGAACGTGGGACGAGAGCCCGATCGGCTGGTTCAAATGTCCACGCCCGTCGCGAAAACCGCTGACGTGCATCGCATGGAAATGACGGACGGTGTCATGACGATGCGAGCGCTGCCCGACGGGGTATCGATCCCGGCCGGCGGCAGCGCCGTTCTGGAACCCGGCGGTCTGCATCTGATGCTGGGTGGGTTGCAAGCGCCGCTTCGAGCCGGCGAGTCCGTTCCCCTGACGCTCAGCTTCGAGAAGGCCGGAACTGTGGATGTCGTCCTTAAGGTCGAGGCGAAGGGAGCAGGCAAGGCTGGGATGCCGGGCCACGGAGATCACGGCAGTCAATAGCCGCCAACCCCGGACGCTTCCCTGTTTGAGCGAAGCGAATAGCCTAACATACGTGCCCGCAGAGCAGTGCGTGATGCGGGCATGGAAAAGGCGGCCCGCGATATCAGCGCGAGCCGCCTGAAACCGACGAGACCGGTTACTTGCCGGTGTTGATCGCGTCCTTCAGGCCTTTGCCCGGCGTGAACTTCGCCACGTTGCGGGCCGGAATATCGACCTCGGCGCCGGTGGACGGGTTGCGGCCCTTGGAGGCGGCGCGGTGCGAAACGCCGAAGGTTCCGAAGCCAACGAGGCGAACGTCGTCACCCTTGGCGAGCGCTTCCTGCAGGACGTCGAACACTGCGTCGACCGCGCCCGTGGCCTCCTGCTTGGAAAGCTTGGACTTGTCCGCGACGGCAGCCACCAGTTCGTTCTTGTTCATGCACAATCTCCAGCGTTGAAATCAGTCGAACCGACTCGGTGCGACACGATGGGCAAAAGAAGACGTCCCATCAAGGCCGAGATGGGGCCAAAGCCCAGGAAACAAGGCTTCCAAACGAAAAATGCCGCCCGAAGGCGGCATTTCCCAGATTTCCGAAGGGGAAATCAGTGCGCCACGGCGCTGTGCGGTTCATCTCGCGAATCAGCCAGATGCGCGGCTGCCTCCTCTTCCGACCACTCGATCGGAGCGGGAACGCGAACGAGGGCGTGCTGCAGGACTTCGCCCATGCGCGACACGGGGACGATCTCGAGCCCGTTCTTCACGTTGTCCGGGATGTCGGCCAGATCCTTAGCGTTCTCTGCCGGGATCAGCACCTTGGTCATCCCGCCGCGAAGAGCCGCCAGCAGCTTTTCCTTCAAGCCCCCGATCGGCAGAACCCGACCGCGCAACGTCACCTCGCCCGTCATCGCGATGTCGCGGCGAACCGGAATCCCCGTCATCACCGAGATGATGGCGGTCGCCATGCCGATACCCGCCGACGGCCCATCCTTCGGGGTCGCCCCTTCCGGCACGTGGACGTGGATGTCCCGCTTGTCGAAAAGCGGCGGCTTGATGCCGTATTCGATCGCCCGGCTGCGAACGTAGGATGCGGCGGCCGAAATCGACTCCTTCATCACGTCCTTCAGATTGCCGGTGACCGTCATCTTGCCCTTGCCGGGCATCATGACGCCTTCGATCGTCAGCAACTCACCGCCGACCTCGGTCCAGGCCAGGCCCGTCACCACGCCGACCTGATCCTCGGCTTCCGCCTCGCCGTAGCGATAACGGGGCACGCCGAGATAGTCGGCAAGGTTCGCGGCCGTGACCGCAACCGACGTCACCTCACCCTTGAGGATGCTCGTCACCGCCTTGCGCGCCAGCTTGGAAAGCTCGCGCTCGTAGGAGCGAACGCCAGCCTCGCGAGTATAGCGGCGGGCGATCTCGCGCAGCGCGTCCTCGGCAACCGAGAACTCCTCCGGCCGAAGCGCATGATCCTTGATCGCCTTCGGCAGAAGATGCCGCTTGGCGATCTCGACCTTCTCGTCCTCGGTGTAGCCCGCGATCCGGATCAACTCCATGCGGTCCATCAAGGGACCCGGGATGTTGAGCGTGTTCGCCGTCGTCACGAACATCGTCGACGACAGGTCGTACTCCACCTCCAGGTAGTGATCCATGAAGGTCGAGTTCTGCTCGGGATCGAGCACTTCGAGAAGCGCCGACGACGGATCGCCGCGGAAGTCCTGGCCCATCTTGTCGATCTCGTCGAGCAGGAAGAGCGGGTTGTTTCGCTTCGCCTTCTTGAGCGACTGGATGACCTTGCCGGGCATGGAGCCGATATAGGTCCGGCGATGGCCGCGGATTTCCGCCTCGTCGCGAACGCCGCCCAGCGCCATGCGCACATACTCACGGCCCGTGGCACGCGCGATCGACTTGGCGAGCGAGGTCTTACCCACGCCCGGAGGGCCGACGAGGCAGAGGATCGGACCCTTGAGCTTCGCCTGACGGCTCTGCACCGCCAGATACTCGACGATCCGTTCCTTGACCTTATCGAGGCCGTAGTGCTCCTCCTCGAGGATCTCCTCGGCCTTCTTCAGGTCGATGCGAACCTTCGAAGCCTTGCCCCACGGCAGGCCGAGCAGCCAGTCGAGGTAGTTGCGCACCACGGTGGCTTCCGCCGACATCGGGCTCATCTGCCGCAGCTTCTTCAGCTCGGCCGAGGCCTTTTCCTTGCCTTCCTTGGAAAGCTTGGTCTTCTTGATGCGCTCCTCGATCTCCGCAAGCTCGTCACGGCCTTCCTCGCCGTCGCCGAGCTCCTTCTGGATCGCCTTCATCTGCTCGTTCAAATAGTACTCGCGCTGCGTCTTCTCCATCTGACGCTTGACGCGCGAGCGGATGCGCTTCTCCACCTGAAGAACGGAAATTTCCGATTCCATGAAGCCGAGCGCCCGCTCCAGCCGCTGCTGGACGCTGATGATGCCGAGCATCTCCTGCTTCTCGGGGATCTTGATCGCGAGATGCGAGGCGACGGTATCGGCGAGCTTCGAGAAATCGTCGATCTGCCCTGCAGCACCAACGACTTCCGGCGAGATCTTCTTGTTGAGCTTGACGTAGTTCTCGAACTCCGCGATCACCGACCGCGCGAGAGCCTCGACCTCGACCGGATCTTCCTCGATCTCGGGCACGATCTCGGCCAGCGCTTCGTGCCAGTCGGTCCGCTCGGTAAAGTGGGTGATGCGCGCGCGCGAAACGCCTTCGACCAGCACCTTCACGGTGCCGTCAGGCAGCTTCAAAAGCTGCAGGACGTTGGCGAGCGTGCCGAGGTCGTAGATCGCGTCGGGAGACGGATCCTCGTCGCCGGCGTTCTTTTGCGTCGCGAGCAGGATCTGCTTGTCGGCGCCCATCACCTCTTCGAGCGCGCGGATCGACTTCTCGCGGCCGACGAAGAGCGGGACGATCATATGCGGGAAGACGACGATGTCGCGCAGCGGCAGTACGGGATACTGCAGCGCCTCGCCGGAAACCTCAGTGGCGGATGTCGGGTCTGACATGCTTGTCCTTTCTGCGGCCGGGGCCGCTGGTGGCCCCTTCGATCCGACCCGTTCGGCATCGGAATGAAGAGCCATTTCGCAAGTGCAATGTGGTTGCGATAAGAGGGGGAATCAACCCGAAGGCCGTCATCCCAACGTCATGGATTGTGGACACTTCGGTCACGGTTCGAGAACCGGAAAGCAAAGAGCCCGCCCCGGTGGACCGGAGCGGGCTCGAACCTGGATCAGCGGATGGAGCGGAGCTGGTCAGGCACTGACCGTTTCCTTCTCGTCCTTGCGGTCCGAGTAGATGTAGAGAGGCCGGGCGTTGCCGTCGATTACCTCTTCGGAGATCACGACTTCCCGCACGCCTTCCAGCGTCGGCAGGTCGAACATCGTGTCGAGCAGCATGCTTTCCATGATGGAGCGAAGGCCCCGCGCACCAGTCTTGCGCTCGATCGCCTTGCGGGCGATGGCCTTCAACGCGTCCTCGTGGAAAGACAGCTCGACGTTCTCCATCTCGAACAGGCGCTGATACTGCTTCACCAGCGCGTTCTTCGGCTCAACGAGGATCTGCACCAGAGCCGTCTCGTCAAGGTCCTCCAGCGTCGCCAGGACCGGCAGACGGCCGACGAACTCGGGGATCAGGCCGAACTTGAGAAGATCCTCGGGCTCGACCTGACGGAACAGCTCGCCCGTGCGGCGATCCTCCGGCGACGACACATTGGCCGCGAAGCCGATCGAGGTCTTGCGGCCGCGATCCGAGATGATGCGGTCGAGGCCGGCGAACGCACCGCCGCAGATGAAGAGGATGTTGGCCGTGTCCACCTGCAGGAACTCCTGCTGCGGATGCTTCCGGCCCCCCTGGGGCGGGACGGAGGCAACGGTGCCTTCCATGATCTTCAGAAGTGCCTGCTGGACGCCCTCGCCCGACACGTCGCGCGTGATGGACGGGTTGTCCGACTTGCGGCTGATCTTGTCGATCTCGTCGATATAGACGATGCCGCGCTGCGCGCGCTCGACATTGTAGTCGGCCGACTGGAGCAGCTTCAGGATGATGTTCTCGACATCCTCGCCGACATAGCCGGCCTCGGTCAGCGTGGTCGCGTCCGACATGGTGAAGGGCACGTCGAGAATGCGCGCCAGCGTCTGCGCGAGCAGCGTCTTGCCGCAGCCGGTCGGGCCGATCAGCAGGATGTTGGACTTCGCAAGCTCGACGTCGTTGCTCTTGGCCGCATGCGCCAACCGCTTGTAGTGGTTGTGCACCGCGACGGAGAGCACCTTCTTGGCGAAGCCCTGCCCGATGACGTAGTCGTCGAGGACGGCGATGATCTCCTGCGGAGTCGGCACGCCCTCGCGCGACTTCACCATGGAGGATTTGTTCTCCTCCCGGATGATGTCCATGCACAGTTCGACGCACTCGTCGCAGATGAAGACCGTCGGCCCGGCGATCAGCTTGCGGACTTCGTGTTGGCTCTTTCCGCAGAAAGAGCAATAGAGCGTGTTCTTGCTGTCGCCGCCGCTCACTTTGCTCATCGTTCTTCCTTCCGTTCCGCACCTCGGACTTCGGAGGTCCGGAGATAGGTCGAGTGACCTTTAACTCATCCTATGCTGCAACGCGCACAAAGCAACCGCCGGCCCGCCGACGCGGATTCGGTCGAGGCCGAACCCGCATCTCGATCAATCTAGCGGGCGTATCCTTGATCGACGCTTAATGCGGCCACCGGCCGCACGGTAGAAAGCGCTCGTGGCGACATCAAGGACGGGAGTTCGGATCAGGATCCGACCGTTGCTTCCAGCGCCTCGCGGGACGAGTAGACCTTATCGATCAGACCGAAATCCTTCGCCTCGTCCGCCGTCATGAAGTGGTCACGATCGAGCGTGCGTTCAATGGTCTCGTAGTCCTGGCCGGTATGCTGGACGTAGACCTCGTTGAGGCGGCGCTTCAGCTTGATGATGTCCTGCGCGTGGCGCTCGATGTCGGACGCCTGACCGGAGAAACCGCCCGAGGGCTGGTGCACCATGATGCGCGCGTTGGGCGTTGCGAAGCGCATGTCCTTGTGACCGGCGCAAAGCAGCAGCGAGCCCATGGAAGCGGCCTGCCCGATGCAGAGCGTCGAGACGGCCGGCTTGATGAACTGCATCGTGTCGTAGATGGCCATACCGCTCGTCACCACGCCGCCCGGCGAATTGATGTAGAGCGAAATCTCCTTCTTCGGATTTTCGGCTTCCAGGAACAGGAGCTGAGCGCAGACCAGCGTCGACATGCCGTCCTCGATCGGTCCGGTGATGAAGATCACGCGTTCTTTCAGAAGACGGGAGAAGATGTCGTAGGCTCGTTCGCCACGATTCGTCTGCTCGACGACCATCGGAACGAGGTTCATCGCGGTCTCGAGTGGGTGCTTCATGGTCGTCTCTCGTTCGTGGGAAGAGGCCGTCGATCCGGCCGGTCGAATCGGATGGGGTGTTTCGACGACCTAGATAGGGTGCCGAAGGCGACCAGCGCAAGAAGCCCGAGATCGGCGCACCGGTGCCGCCCGATCATCGGGAGTCCTCGTCCCCATCATCGTCGGGTTTTGGGTCTGGTGGGATCAGGCTGCCGTCCGGGTTGCGCGAGACGGTCTTCGGAAACTTGGGGCGAACGCCAGGCTTTGCCTCCGCGCCCGGATGATGCGCGATGTCGCCGGATAGGAAGGCCGTGCGGGCGAAGGGGCTCTCGATGTCGCGCTCGCTCAGAAGCGCCTTCACGACCTCCTTGTAGATCCGCCCGATCGCCCATTGCTTGCCCGGCAGGGTTCGTATCCGACCTCGCACCGTCACGGCATTGTCGACGAGCGTTTCCACGCCCAGCATCTCGAAGTCGGCGATGATATTGATCCCCTCGGGGCTTTCGCGAACGCGATCGAACGCCCTCGCCATGACGTCCTTCACCTCGCCGACGTCCTCGCCATAAGCGACCGACACGTCGGCGACGAAGTTGGAGAAGTCCTTTGTCATGTTGGCGACCTGATCGACCGACGAAAACGGGATCAGGTAGTAGGTCCCGTCGAGCGAACGCAGGCTGACGGAGCGGATCGTCAGCTTCTCCACCACGCCCGACACCGCGCCGAGTTGGACCACGTCCCCCTCGTTCAAGGCGTTCTCGATCTGGATGAAGGCGCCGGTAATGATGTCCTGCACGAGCTTCTGCGCACCGAAGCCGATCGCCAGACCGACGACGCCGGCGCCCGCGAGAAGCGGTGCGATGTTGATACCGATCTGCGACAGCACCAGCATGAACACGACCACCGCCAAGGCCACGGTGATCGCGTTTCGGAACAGCGAGAGAAGCGTGCGCTCTCGCGCCGTCGGCACAGTTCCGAAATTCGGGTTCAACCGATATTCCACCCACGACGAGATCAGCAGATAGACGCAGAATCCGATCGTCAGGATGACCAGCGCGCCGACGAGCCCGCGCGCGATGCGCTGCCCGAACTCGCCCTGCAGGAAGGCGTCGAACTCGACCACCGACCATGCGTCGAGGATCACCCCGAAAACGACCGCGATGACGATGACGCGCACCACGAGGAGGAGCTTCGGGATGAATGAATTCACCCGGCGCTCCAGAAGCGGAAATCGATCCTTGGTGGTCGCTGGTATCCTGAACCCGCGAATGATGAACTTGGTCAGGATCGAGACGATCAGTCCGCCGACTGCCATCGCGGCGATCGATGCCAGACTGGCGCCGAGCATGAACTGGAAGCCGTTGCGCGGGCTGGAAATCCAAAGGGCGAACAGCGCGCTGACGAAGGATGCGGCAAGCAGCCACCAGACATGCCCGAGCGCATTGTAGAAGCGGGCTTGGAAGTTTCGAGCCCCTTCGCGGTGCGCGCGCTGGAGGCGTCTGGCGACCCGCTCGCGGTTGGCCAGAATCAGGAACAGCATGATCAGGAAGGCGGCGAACACGACGAGGAAGCGCACGGCATTGCCTGCCGCGATGCTCGAGTTCGCCTGAACGATCGGCGCGACGAACAGGAAGGTGTAGCCGAGCAACGAGACCACGAAGGCCAGTCGGCGGTACCAGTATCGCGCCTGACCGTCGCTGAAGGGCGTCAGCCTCAGGGCGGGCTGGGCGGGCGACACGAAGCCGGTGAGCCCCGCCTTGACGAGTTCGGTCAGCACGAAAGCGTTCAGGAACAAGGCCTCGTCGAGGTCCGGCGGGCCTCCGGACTGGACGACTGAGGCCAGATGCCCGGCGGCGGCGGCCAGAAGAACCGCCAGAGCATCCGCCAGCACTGAAAGCGCCGCCAGCGCCACCCGAAGCACCGGCGCCTTCGCACTCGCGCGAGCCCCCAGCCAATGGGAGGCGCGACGGCGAATGAGTGAAAACACGGCAAAGGCTGCGAGCGTCGTCAGGGCGACGGTGGAAACAGGCAGGACCGCGGCCCAGACACGCGGAAGGTTGATCGTCTTCGCACCGGCTAGGAAGCGGCCCGCCTGCGTCAGCAGCGCACCGAACTCGGTCATACCCTCCTGTGCCGTCTTAATGCTGGACCGCGTATAGCTCGCAAGATAGGCCGGGACGGATTCCCCCAGCGTCTCCTCGGTCGCCGAAACCGCTCCATTCGCCGCCGGCGTCCCGCTTTGGTAGGCGGAAGCCTTCAAGGACTCGATCAGACGGTTTCGCGTCGCCTCCGTTTCCAGGATGCGGATCAGGTCATCGAGCGATGCGCGCTCTGCTGCGCTCGTCGCCTCCGCAGGCGCCGTCGAGTTCGTGGAGCTTACGGCGGGGTTCAACACCGACGGAACCTGCGCGAAGCCGATCGCAGGCCAGATCATGAGGGTCAGCAGGGCAAGGCAGGAAAGCGCGAATGCGCGAATGCCGGTTTGTCGGATCATCGAGGTCCGGTCCGTCACGAGCGTGGAGGATTTGGACTGGCTCTGGATGCCGGCCCCATGGGTCCGGGCCGAACTAGTGAGGGCTTGCGACCATCCTGTGACATTCCCCCGCATTCGTGTTCGCGCGCAAAAGAAAAGGCCGCCCCCGGATGGGAGCGGCCTCTTGATCGAACGATCGGATGGCTGGTCAAGCTGCCGAGGACATTTCTTCCTCGTCGTCCTTCAGAAGCTCTTCCTTGGAAACCGTCTTGTCGGTCACGTCCACGGTGGCGAGCAGGTGGTCGACGACCTTTTCCTCGTAGATCGGCGCGCGCAGACCCTGGATGGCCTCCGGCGTCTTGCGGAAATAATCGTAGACCTGCTGTTCCTGGCCCGGATACTGGCGCACCTGCTCGATGACAGCGCGCTGCAGCTCCTCGTCGGAAACCGTGACGCCAGCCTTCTCGCCGATTTCGGACAGGACGAGCCCGAGGCGCACGCGGCGCTCGGCCAGCTTGCGATATTCCTCGCGAGCCTTCTCCTCGGTCGTGTCCTCGTCCTCGAAGGACTTGCCGCTCTGCTCGAGCTCCTTCGACACCTGATTCCAGATGTTGTTGAACTCGGCTTCCACGAGCTTCTCGGGCAGCTCGAACGAATAATCGCCGTCGAGCTGGTCGAGGAGCTGGCGCTTCACCTTCTGACGCGTGGCCTGCCCGAACTGCGACTCGATCTGGCCGCGAACGATCTCGCGAAGACGGTCGATCGACTCGAGGCCGAGCTTCTTGGCGAGCTCGTCGTTGAGCTCCATCTCGTCCGGCTTGGCGACCGCCTTCACCGTCACGTCGAACACGGCATCCTTGCCGGCGAGGTGGGCCGCGCCGTAATCTTCCGGGAACTTGACCTCGACCTGCTTCTCGTCGCCGGCCTTCACGCCGACGAGCTGGTCCTCGAAGCCGGGAATGAACTGGCCGGAGCCGAGCACGAGGTTGGAATCCTCGGCCGAACCGCCCTGGAACGCCTCGCCGTCCACCTTGCCGACGAAGTCCATGGTCACCCGGTCGCCGGTCTCGGCCGCACCGTCCTTGGGCTCGAAGGTGCGCGCGCTCTCGGCGATGCGCTTGACCTGATCCTCGACCTCGTCCTCGGCGATCTCGACCACCGGACGCTCGATCTTGATGGCGTCGGTACCCTTCAGCTCGAAGCTCGGCAGGGTCTCGTAGGACAAGGTGAAGCGGAAATCGCCCTCGCCGCGAAGCACCTTCTCGGCTTCGCCCTCGTCCTCGGTCATCTGGATTTCCGGCTGCATCGCGGAGCGCTCGTTGCGTTCGGCGATCACGGTGCGCGGGGTCTCGTTCAGGATCTGATTGACGATCTCCGCCATCACCGAACGGCCATACGACTTGCGCATGTGGCTCATCGGCACCTTGCCGGGGCGGAAGCCCTTGAGCTGGACCTGGTCCTTGATCTCGAAGAGGCGGGTCTGCAGCCGCGCTTCAAGATCGGACGCCGGCACGACGATCTCGATCTCGCGCTTCAGGCCTTCGGCCTTGGTTTCCCTAACCTGCATCGTCAACCCTTTATGGTCTGGACCGGCGGCTGGATGACCGTCGCCGCCCCCGTTTTGAATCTGTTTCCGCTGATCTGGTGCGGGTGGAGGGACTCGAACCCCCACGCTGTTAGGCGCTAGAACCTAAATCTAGTGCGTCTACCAATTTCGCCACACCCGCTCCGAACCCGTGCCACGTCAGCCGGCGCGGCGCGCCTCTATATCATCGGCCTCGGCAGGGTCAAAGGCGAAAACGCCGATATCGCCACAGAAAGGCCGTCGCGCCGGTCATCCGAGGGTGAGGTGTTCCGTGCCGGGACGCCCGGTGATATGGAACCGCCATGACACACGAACCCATTCACATCGTCGGCGGCGGCCTCGCCGGATCCGAAGCCGCATGGCAGATCGCCGAAGCGGGAATCCCCGTCATCCTGCACGAGATGCGGGGAACGCGCGGCACCGACGCCCACAAGACGGATGCGCTGGCCGAGCTCGTATGCTCGAACTCCTTCCGCTCCGACGACGCGCAAACCAACGCGGTCGGCGTTCTCCATGCGGAGATGCGCCTCGCCGGATCGCTCGTCATGCGATGCGCCGATGCCAATCAAGTGCCGGCCGGCGGCGCCCTGGCGGTGGATCGCGACGGTTTCGCCGACGCGGTGACCGCCGCCCTCGCCGCGCATCCGCGGGTTTCGATCCGGCGCGAGGCGATCGACGAGCTTCCGCCCGCCGAATGGGGGCCAAGCATCATCGCGACCGGCCCGCTGACCGCGACGAGCCTCGCCGAAGCCATCCGCGCCGAGACAGGTGCGGAATCGCTGGCCTTCTTCGACGCGATCGCGCCGATCGTCCATTTCGATTCGATCGACATGGACAAGGCGTGGTTCCAGTCGCGATACGACAAGATAGGCCCCGGCGGCACGGGCAAGGACTACGTCAACTGCCCGATGGACCGCGATCAGTACGCCGCCTTCATCGCGGCGCTGACGGACGGCGAGAAGACCGAGTTCCGGGAATGGGAAGGCACACCCTATTTCGACGGCTGCCTGCCGATCGAGGTGATGGCCGAGCGCGGGCCCGAAACCCTGCGACACGGCCCGATGAAGCCGATGGGCCTTACCAACGCCCACAATCCGACCGTGAAAGCCTATGCGGTGGTGCAGCTGCGCCAGGACAACGCGCTGGGCACGCTCTACAATATGGTCGGCTTCCAGACGAAGCTGAAATACGCCGAGCAGGTACGCATCTTCCGCACCATTCCGGGATTGGAGAACGCCGAGTTCGCGCGTCTCGGCGGATTGCATCGCAACACCTACCTCGACTCGCCGACGCTGCTCGACCGCACCCTCGCCCTGCGCAGCCGCCCGTCGCTGCGCTTCGCCGGGCAGATCACGGGCTGCGAGGGCTACGTCGAGTCCGCCTCGGTCGGTCTCATGGTCGGTCGCTTCGCCGCGCGTGAAGCGCTCGGTCTCGAAATCTCGCCGCCGCCGGCGACGACGGCGATGGGCGCCCTCCTCGGGCATATCACCGGCGGTCACATCACGACGGAGGAAGAAAGCGGCAAGCGGTCGTTCCAGCCGATGAACGTCAATTTCGGCCTCTTCCCCCCGGTCGAGGTACCGAGGGAGGAAGGCAAGCGGTTGCGCGGCAAGGAGAAGACGATCGCGAAGAAGAAGGCTCTGGCGAATCGGGCCTTGCGCGACTTCGCCGAATGGCTCGGCGATCAAGCCGGCGGACGGAAGATCGCCGCCGAGTGAGGACGGGGCTGCGTCAGCGCGCAGCCCATTCCCCGTCGCGGAGGGCGATGCTGGCTTTGAGATAGGTGACCGTGTCGCCGGCCCCGAGCGTCGCGACTTCGATACGTAGCCGAACGGTCCTACCACCCGCCGACCGCAGATCGCGGGAGAACGGTGGTGCCGTGCCGGACGTCGTCGATGGCCTCCCGGCCATGACGGAACCCAAGTCGATTTCGTCGGACGTTCCGCCGTAGCGCAACGTCATCCGGCCGTTCCGAAGCCACGCGGTATCCGCAGGTGGGTCGATGGTGTCATCGGGAACTGAATACATATCCACGCCGGGAATCACCCGGTCGAACCCGCTAGTATCGATGGCCCCTCGCGCCTCGAAACCAAGATCGACGGGGCGGTCGGCTCGGGGAGTGGCTCCGCCCTGGTCGCGAGCGCGTTCCAACGATGCAAGGCGCTCCGTTCCCGTCGAGCCGGCAAATGCTCCGAGCGCCGCCTCCAGCCGACTGGTGCGACCGACTTCCGAAAGCGCGTCCATGCGCGAGCGGAGCCGCGACAGTTCATTCCAGGACAGCGCGCGAACCGCATCCTCGCCCTGGCGCAGCGCGTCCCCGAACTGGCGTTCGATCAAACCAGTCTGGCTACGCTCGACCATCGCACCGGCGCCCCAGGGGCCGAACGTCGAAAGAACAAGAAAGGTGGGGGGCAGGGCGGCGACGAACCGAATGTCGGCGCGCATCCGCCGCAGCGCCTGCATCCCAGCCGCCGCCACCACACCCAAACCGAATAGGGCTGCGTAGTAGCGGGCAACCGTCCAGCCCTCGTCGTCGATACGAAGCCGGAGCGCGTAGGCGAACAAGGCGGTTGGAACCACGAGGAGGATCGGCCACCATCGCAGGAAGAGGCGGCCCGGCAGCTGCGCCTTGTGCTGATAGGGCTCCAAGGCGAGCCGCAGCGCCAGGACCAGCGCGGCATAGGTCACAAAGAGCCAGCCGATCTCGCCGCTCGGCACGTCGCCCGTCGCGAGGATCCGTGCCGCATAGAGATGGATCACGATCGCGGTGGCCCATACCAGCGGCGCCATGACCCATTCGAACAGCGGGCGAACCGCCTGGGCCAGACGCTCGGTGGCAACGTCTTCCCGTGTCGTGTCGCTGGGATGAGGAATGCGCCCCAGCGCGAAGAGCGGGCCGACGAACCCAAGACCCGTCGCGAACAGATGCCCATAGGCCTGGGCTCGGATCCCGATACCGAAGAGGTAGCGGATCATCTCGAGAATGGCGGTGCAGCCGAGCAGGAAGATGAGCACCGACACCCAGGCCAGCGCGACGCCGAGCCAAGTCCAAAGCGCGAAATCCCAGAACTCGCGCGAGCTTCCCCGTCCGATGAACGGCGCCAAGGGAACGATCGAGATCGCAGCGAGCAGCAGCGCGGGGCCATAAAGCCATAGCGGCTCGACGAAGCAGATCGGCAGGAAGGCAACCAGGAAACCGAACGCGCCGGCCAGTCGTGCGACCGTCAGCCTCGCGCCTCGCCCTTCGGCGAAAAGCGTGAAGGCGACCGATGCCGCCGCCCCGGCGACCAGCGCGAGAAGCCATCTGTTCTGGCTTTCGGAATAGTCCTCCCGCGCGACGATCGAGTTTGCGAGAAACCCGATCGCCGCCATGCAAAGCGCAGCAACGGGAAAACGGAACGATGCGCTTGCCCCGCGAACCAGGAGGGATCGCCACAGCCGAGCGACGCGTTGCAGCGGGGAAGGCTTCGTCGGACGCCGCTCGGCTGCCGTCATCGCCGCATGTCCCGCCAATAGGACCAGAGACGACGCAGCGGCGTCCACACGGTCTCTTGCGACGCCGTCAGTTGCCGCGCGCGGTAGAGCGCGGGAAGGAATGCCGGGCGCAGCGACGCCGGCAGCGCCGCGAAACCGCTTTCGGCCTTGCGCAGATGCTCGTTGGCATACGCCGTGAAGGCCTGCACGGCAGCCTCAGCCGAGGCCCCGCCGCCAAGCCAGATCTCCGGCGCCGTTCCGGTCGCCGCCAGAATATCCGAGGGCACGTAGACCTGATGGCGGGCGCGGTGTCGGTCGGCGTTGCGGATCGCCGATGCCGCGGTTTCCGCAACGCCCGCATGTCCGGCGGCATGCGCGGCTTGCGGGGCTGCCGCACGATCGAGGATCATCGCCGCCAGCATGACGATCGTCGAAGCGGTCTCGCCGGCATATGCCTCGAAGGCAGCGCGCTCGCCCATCGGGTCGGAATAAAGGTCGAAGACGCGGGCTTCCAGATAGCGGTCCAGCGCATCGAACGGCAGTTCGTAACGCCGCACCGTATCGATCAGGGCGACGGCGACAAGCGATCCCTGCCCCGCCACGTCCGGCTCGGCATCATCGGCCTGTAGCCGGTCACGCCACCACTGAAGGCGGATCTCCCCCGGCAGCGGCTGGCTGACCTGATCGGGGACACGGGCCGTTTCCAGCGCGAAGGCATAGAGTGCCCAAAGCGCGTTGCGATGCTGCTCCGGTGCGAAGCCGATCGAGACCGCCCGATCGGAACTTCCCTCCTGAACGATACGGGCGCATTCGGCATAGGCGGTCGAATGAGGCGAGGCGTTCGTCGCGTCCCGCATCAATCGATCGCGACGAAGGCCGCGGCCACCGGCCGACCTTCGGAAAGCATGATGTTGTAGGTCCGCACCGCCGCGCCGGTCGACATCGGATCGCAGGAAATTCCCCGCTCGCGCAGGCGAGCCAGAAGCGCTGCCGGCGGACGGCGGATGTCCCGTCCCGTTCCGAACAGGAGGAAGCGGATATCGTCCGCCTCGTCGAAAACCTTCAGAAGACGATCGCCGGAAAACGGCTGCTCCTCCGTGCCTGTCCAACCGTAGATGCCGGACGGCAGACACAGGATCGAGCCGCGATGCGACATGTCGGCGAAGCGGAAGCCGCCGTTGCCATAGGCGTCTATGGGCGCGCGTCGCGGATAATGCGCATCGCGAATTTCGGGCGCGCGCCCTCCCGCGTCGCTCACCGATCAGGCCCGCCCGGTGCGAGGCAGCGGCTTGGCGTTGGGGGACGCCTCGACCGCATCCTTCGGATCACCGCCGCGGATCGTTTCGGGCCGAAGCTTGAAGTAGATCAGGACCGGAGCCGCGATGAAGATCGAGGAGTAGACGCCGACGAGCACGCCCGCCAGCATCGGCGCCACGAACACGCGAATCACATCGCCGCCGAACCCGTAGAGTGCGACGAGCGCCAGAACGAGAGTCACTGCCGTCAGCATTGTGCGCGACAGGGTCTCGTTCAGCGATCGGTCGATGATCTCCGAAATCGACATCTTCTTGTATTTGCGGAGGTTCTCGCGGATGCGGTCGAACACGACGACCGTGTCGTTCAAGGAATAGCCGACGATGGTCAGAAGCGCGGCGATCGAGGTCAGGTTGAACTCAAGCTGCGACACGACGAGGAAACCCATCGTCATGGCCACATCGTGCGCCGTCGCCAGAAGCGCGCCGATGGCGAACTGCCATTCGAACCGGATCCAGACATAGGCTGCGATCGCCAAGAGCGAGGCCCCGACGCCGAGGATCGCCGCCCAGGCGAGTTCGCCCGACACCGTCGGCCCCACGACCTCGACGCGCTCGAAGTTGTACTCGTCGGCCAAGGCGGCGCGAACCGCGTTCACGCTCGCCTGCGGCGTCTGCAGATCCTGCTGCTGAACCGCATAGCGGATGAGGACGTCCTGAGCGGAACCGAACTCCTGAACCTGGATGTCGCCTTCGATGATCGGCGTCAGGTCTTCGCGAAGCTTGGCGACGTCGGCTTCCGGAGCCTTCGACTTGACCTCCAGAACCGTACCGCCGGTGAAATCGATACCGAAGTTCAAGCCGCCGACGAAGATGCTGCCGATCGAAGCGATGGAAAGCCCGATCGTGATTGCGAACGCCCATTTCCGCACCGCCATGAAGCGGATGGCCGTCCCGTGCGGTACGAAGGACACCCAGCCCTTCGGCACTTCCTTCGGACGGCGCCGGCGGACCCAGAAGGCCACCAGCCAGCGCGTCAGCGTCAGCGCGGTGAAGATCGTGGTGAAGATGCCGAGCGCCAGCGTGACGGCGAATCCGCGCACCGGTCCCGAGCCGAGGAAGAACAGCACCACGGCCGCGATCAGCGTCGTGATGTTGGCGTCCATGATCGTTCCGAGTGCCTTATGGAAGCCGGCGTCGATCGACTGAACGACGGATCGCCCGTTTCGCCGCTCCTCCAGAATTCGTTCGTAGATCAGGACGTTGGAGTCGACCGCCATGCCCATCGTCAGAACGATGCCGGCGATGCCGGGAAGCGTTAGGGTCGACCCGAGCACCGACAGAAGTGCCACGAGCAGCACGACGTTGATCAGAAGCGCGACGTTGGCGATGAGGCCGAGGAACCCGTAGGCGACGATCATGAAGACGACCACGAGGACGCCGCCGATGATGCCGGCATTCTGACCGGCCGAGATCGAATCCGCACCAAGGCCGGGGCCGACCGTCCGCTCCTCGATGATGTCGAGCGTGGCGGGAAGCGCGCCCGCCCGAAGCAGCACGGAGAGATCGTTGGCGGTCTGAACCGTGAAGTTGCCGGAGATCTGCGCCTGACCGCCGAGGATCGGTTCGCGGATATTGGGGGCGGACAGAACCTTGTCGTCGAGAACGATGGCGAACGGACGGCCGACATTCTGCTGTGTCACCTCGCCGAAGCGCTGCGCGCCGCGCGCATCGAACCGGATGTTGACGACGGGCTGGTTGTTCTGCTGGTCAAAGCCGGCCTGAGCGTCGGTCAGATTATCGCCGGCGATCATCACCTGGCGCTGGACGAGAACGGGTGCGGGCGGGTTGTCGTTGGTGAGCAGGAGCTGGCTGCCGGCCGGAACCGGCTGCGCGCCGCTTTGCACGGCTTCGGGCGAATTGTTGACGTCCACGAGGCGGAAGGTCAGCTTCGCCGTCTGGTTCAGGAGCGCCTTCAAACGCGCGGGGTCCTGAAGGCCCGGGACCTGCACCATGATGCGGTCGAGACCCTGCCGCTGGATCACCGGCTCGGTCGTGCCGAGCTCGTCGACGCGGCGGCGGACCACCTCGATCGACTGGGCGACGGCGGTGGAAAGGCGATAGTTGATGCCGGGCTCGGTCAGCGCGAGGCGGAAGGTTCCGGGCTCGGTTTCCGTCAATTCGGCTTCGGTCACGCTGCCGCCCGCCAGAAGGCTGGTGGAGATCGGCGAGGTCAGGCTTTGCAGCGCCGTTCGCGCGGCCGCCCCGCCCGAAGGATCGCGCAGGGTGAAGACGACGGCACCGTCACGCTCCGCCACGTTGGCGAAACCGACATTCGCGTTGCGCAGAGAAAGCTGAACGTCGTCGCGGAGCGTCTGAAGACGGTCGTTGACCAGCGAGGGTCGATCGACCTTGAGCAGCACGTAGGAGCCGCCCTGCAGATCGAGCCCCAGCGTCATCGGCTGGTGCGGAAGAAAGCGCGGGAGCGCTTCCCTCTGCTCATGCGTCAGAAGGTTCGGAAGCGCGAAGAGAACGCCGGCCAGGACCGCGAGCCAGATGAGGACGGTTTTCCAGCGAGTGAAATGAAGCATGGCGGTTCCAAAACATGACGAAGGGGCGGAAGGCTCGCGCCCCCGCCCGTGGCAGTCGAAAGTCCGGCTTGTTCCCGAACGCCGATAAGTATCGGCGCCTGGTCTTTCCTAGCCTCGAAGGAGGCTATTTCGTGTTGGCCGCCACCGGCTCACCCTTGGTGCGAACATCCGCCACCATGGCTTGGAGGACGCGGATCTTCGTCTGCTCCGAAATCTGCACTTCCAGTTCACCGTTATCCATCACCTTGGTCACCTTGGCGATGATGCCACCGCCGGTCACCACCGTGTCGCCGCGACGGATGTTGCGCAGCATCTCGTCGCGCTTCTTGGCCGTCGTGCGCTGCGGGCGGATGATCAGGAAATACATGATCGCGAACACCGCGATGAACGGAAGGATGCTGATCAGAATGCTTTCCGGCCCTCCGGCAGCGGTGGCGGTCTGGGCGAAAGCCGGGGTGGCGAACATCAACAACTCCTCGGAGGTCTGAAAGGGCCGAAAGCGCCCTTCACAAGTCGCGCGCAATATACGAACGGTCGGCTTGAATGCAACCGGAGCCGAGAATGGCGAGAGCGCCAAGCTCGCGGACGTAGAAGGACATAGCGAGACTGTGACCGGATCGAACGACCTTCAACTCGCTTTCCTCGAGCGTATCGCCGACGCGCTGGAGCGGCTCGCCCCGCCTCCCGCGCACCCCGCCAACTTGGGCGTCGCGGACTGCTTCGTGTTTCAGCCGCCCCTCGCCCTCCAGCCGGTTCCCAAGGTCAACCGCGTCGCCGTCGAGCTTCTTCGCGGAATCGATCGCTCGCGGGACATTCTCCTCGACAACACGAGACGCTTCGCAAGCGGACACGCCGCCAACAACGCCCTTCTCTGGGGCGCTCGCGGCATGGGAAAGTCGTCGCTGGTGAAGGCTGCGCACGAACTCGTCAACCGCGAGCGTTCGGGCGAGCAGCTGCCCTTGAAGCTCATCGAGGTCCACCGCGAGGATATCGACGCCCTGCCCGGCCTGATGAATGTCCTACGCCAACAGCCCTTCCGGGTTCTCCTGTTCTGCGACGACCTGTCCTTCGACCACGACGACACGTCCTACAAATCATTGAAGGCGGCGCTGGACGGCGGCGTCGAGGGCCGGCCGGACAACGTCCTCTTCTACGCCACGTCGAACCGGCGGCATCTTCTGCCTCGGACCATGATGGAAAACGAACAGTCCACTGCCATCAATCCGAGCGAGGCCGTGGAGGAGAAGGTGTCGCTTTCCGATCGATTCGGCCTTTGGCTCGGCTTCCACAAATGCTCGCAGGACGACTACCTCGCGATGGTGGATGGCTATATCAGTCAGTCGCGTATCGCCGCCGATGCGGAGACGGTCCGCCGCGAGGCGCTGGAATGGTCGACGACGCGCGGCAGCCGCTCGGGCCGCGTCGCCTTCCAGTTCGTCCAGGATTTCGCCGGGCGTCTCGGCCAGAAGCTGGAACTCTAGTCGCGGATACGAAAAAGCCCCGGTGCGGGCAGCGCCGGGGCTTCTCCAATCTGCGATACGCGAAACTTCAGCGCAGATAGGTCATCGGGTTCACGGGCGAGGAGTCCTTGCGAACCTCGAAATGCAGCATTGGGCTATCGGTGTCGCCGGTCATCCCGGCCTTCGCGATCTCCTGACCGCGCTTCACGGTCGAGCCGCGTTGAACCAGGATGTCGTCGGCGTGGCCGTAGACGGTGACCAAGCCGTTGTCGTGCTTGATCAGAACCGTCTTGCCGAATTCCTTGAGCCCTTCGCCGGCATAGATGACGACGCCGTTCTCGGCAGCCTTGACCGGTGTTCCGCGCGGCACGGAGATGTTCAGGCCGTCGTTGCGACGCGAGCCGACCTTGTCTCCGAAATTCTTGACCACTCGGCCCTGAACCGGCCAGCGGAACTGATCGATGCCGGTGGAGGCGGGCGCGAGCGAAGCTTCCTGCTTCTCCTCCTCGGCCTTGACCGTGGTGGCGGGAGCCGGAGCGGCGGAGGCCACGGTGGTATCGGCCGCCTTGGGTGCCGCGGGCATCGTCGCGGCCGGCGCCTGGGCCGTGGCAACCGGCTGCGG
Source organism: Aureimonas sp. ME7 (assembly GCF_903970965.1). Lineage (GTDB taxonomy): Bacteria > Pseudomonadota > Alphaproteobacteria > Rhizobiales > Rhizobiaceae > Aureimonas. The sequence continues at coordinate 141,487 of NZ_CAJCKW010000002.1, forward strand.
TGCGGCCGGCGTATGCGGGGCCTGGGCGGCAGCAGGCGCGGCAGCCATCGGACGGTTGGCCGGCGCGGCGCGCGGGGCCGGAATGGCGGCGGCCTGCGCCTGAAGCGTCGTCGGCGGCGCGCCGAGCGAGGCCACCCGGGTGTTGCCGGCGGCGGCCGGAGCGGAGCCGCCGGGAATGACGAGGCTCTGACCGATGCGGATGTTGTCGCCGCTCAGGTTGTTCGCGGCCCGAAGATCCGAGATGCTGACGCCGTTGCGACGAGCGATGCCGAGAAGCGAGTCGCCGGATTCGACCGTCACGCTGGCGCTACGAGCACCGCCCGTGCTGCGCACTGGCTGCGTAGATGCCATGGCGCGGGACGCCTGCGTTTCCCCGATCTGCGACTGCCCGATCGGCGCGGACGAGACGGCGGCCTGCTGAGCGGGCGGCTCGTAGCTCGAACCGCCGTTTCCGTATGACGAGGCCGGCGGGGGCGGCAGGGAGGAACGGCTCACGGACGGGGTCGCTGCGGCATACGTCTCCGACGCCTGCGTTCCGTAGGACGGAGCGGCCGGTGCGGACGGAGCCGCGGCAATCTGCTGGTTGCCGACGGACGCCTTCGGGATCGCTCCTGTGTAGAAACCGTCCTGAAGCCGCGTCGCGTCCGCGCTGCAACCGGCGGATACCGCCGCCACCGACATCATGGCGACCGACAGAACAAGCCGTTTCCGAAAAAGCCGCATCATATGCGTGCGCATCGCAGTCCCCATGCATTCGCCCAACCTTGGGAGCATTAGAGCGCGTTAATGTTACCCGGCGGTTAAGCCGATCGGGCAAAACCGGAAAGACGTTTACAGAACCGTGGCAACGCCGGTTTCGAGCGGCTGCAGACGGATGGGAAAAAGCTCTGTGTGCTCGAAGCGGCTACCCTGCTTCTGATGCCGCACCACAAGCTGCTCGCCCTGTGCCGGTCCGATTGCCGCGACGAGGATTCCCCCCGACGCCATCTGCTCGACGAACGTCTTGGGCAATTGCTCGAAGGCTCCGTGCACGATGATCCGATCGAACGGCGCCTGATCGGGGCAGCCCCCTCGCCCGTCGTCATGGACGAAGGTGACATTGCCGATGCCGCAGGAGCGCAGGCTGGCTTCCGCCTGCGTCGTCAGCGTCTTGTAGCGGTCGACGCTGACCACCTGCACCGCGAGCCGAGCCAGAAGCGCGGTCACATAGCCGCTCCCCGTGCCGATCTCGAGAACGCGGTGCTCGGGCTGCATTCGCAGGGCCGCCGCAAGGCGCACCGCCGTTCGCGCGCTCGGCATGGTCTGCCCGCAGGCGATGGGAAAGCTGTGGTCGCCATAGGGGTGCTCGACGCCCGCCGGCACGAACGGACGGCGCGGCACGGCCTCCACCGCTTCCATGAGGCGCCCTGCAACCGCATCCTCGGAGCGGATGCGCATCAGGAGCGACGCCAGACCCTCGCGATCCGCCGGCATCGTCACGCCGCGTCCGTCAATTGCCGGAGAACGCCGCGCGCATCTCCTGGCGCAGCGCATGATGTGTCAGGTCGAGTTGCAGCGGCGTCACCGAGATCGAGCCGGCCTGGATGGCGCCAAGATCCGACCCTTCCATCTCCGGCCCCGATTGGCGACCGAACTTCAGCCAGAAATACGGCAGACCCCGCCCGTCCTGACGCTCTTCGATTCCCAGCGCGTAGTCGAGCTTGCCCTGCCGCGTGACCTCGACGCCCTTCACCTCGCCCGCCGCGACGGCGGGGAAGTTGACGTTGAAGAGCGTTTCCTTCGGCGCCGAAACGGTCAGGAGCTTGCGGATGACGTCAGCGCCGTGCGTTTCGGCCGTCGACCAAAGCGCATCGCGATCGCTATCCGCGCGAAAGGACTGGCTGAGCGCCACCGAACGATAGCCGAGCATCATGCCCTCGATCGCACCGGCCACCGTGCCGGAATAGCTGACGTCGTCGCAGATGTTCTGGCCGGCGTTGACGCCGGACAGCACAAGGTCCGGCTCATCAGGCATCAGGTGCTTGGCCGCCATGATAACGCAGTCCGTCGGCGTTCCCGTCACCGCGAAACGGCGCTCGCCCTCGCGGCGCACGCGCAACGGTGAGGACAAGGTGAGCGAGTGCGACAGACCGCTCTGGTCGGTTTCCGGCGCTACGATCCATACATCGTCGGATAGTTGACGCGCGATCGTTTCCAGGACCTTCAGGCCCGGCGCATGGATACCGTCGTCGTTCGTCAGAAGGATGCGCAAGCGTTCACTCCCTGCCGATCAGTTCGATGCCGCCCATGTACGGCCGCAAGGCATCGGGAATGCGGATCGCTCCCGCTTCGGTCTGATAGTTTTCCATGACGGCGATCAACGCGCGCCCCACCGCCGTTCCCGAGCCGTTCAGCGTATGGACGAACCGGGGCGCTTGGCTCGCACCGGCGGGCCGAAAACGCGCGTTCATCCGCCGCGCCTGAAAGTCGCCGCAGACCGAGCAGCTCGAAATCTCGCGGAACGCATCCTGGCCGGGCAGCCAGACCTCGATGTCGTAGGTCTTGCGAGAGGAGAACCCCATGTCGCCCGTGCAAAGGACGACCGTGCGATAGTGGAGCCCAAGCCGCTCCAGCACCGTTTCGGCCGCGCGCGTCATGCGCTCGTGCTCGTCGGTGGAGGTTTCGGGCGTCGTGATCGATACGAGTTCGGCCTTGTAGAACTGATGCTGGCGCAGCATGCCGCGCGTGTCGCGACCCGCCGATCCGGCCTCGGATCGGAACGAGGGCGTCAGCGCCGTGTAGCGCAGCGGCAAGGCGGCGCCGTCCAGGATCTGCTCCCGCACGAGATTGGTCAGCGAGACCTCTGCTGTCGGGATCATCCAGCGGCCATCCGTCGTACGGAACAGGTCCTCCGCGAACTTCGGCAACTGGCCGGTGCCGTAGAGCGCCTCGTCACGCACGAGAATGGGCGGCGAGACTTCCTCGTAGCCGAACTCGGCGGTGTGGATGTCCAGCATGAACTGGCCGAGCGCCCGCTCCAGACGCGCCAGACCGCCCTTCAGCACCGTGAAGCGCGAGCCGGACATGCGCGCCGCCGCGTCGAAGTCCATGAGACCGAGCGCTTCGCCGAGTTCGAAATGCTCCTTCGGCGGGAAGGCGAATTGCGGCTTCGCGCCGCCGCGCCGAATCTCGACATTCCCGGCCTCGTCGGCTCCCTCCGGCACGTCGTCGAGCGGGATGTTGGGCAGCGCGGCCAGGAAGTCGGTGAGTTCGGCGTCGAGGCGACGCTCTTCCCGCTCCCCATCCTGGATCTTGGCCTTGAGGTCGGCGACCTCGGCCATGACGGCATCGGCCCGGGCGGCGTCGCCGGATGCCTTCGCCTTGCCGATCTCCTTGGAGGCCTCGTTACGGCGCCCCTGCCAGGTCTGCAGCGTCGTCAGGTGTTCGCGCCGCGTTTCGTCCAGACGCAGCACCTCGGCCGAAGCCGGGGGGGCGCCACGGCTTCGCAGCGCCTCGTCCAGACGTTCGTGGTTCTCGCGAATCCATTTCAGGTCGAGCATGTCTCTCCAGTCCGCGCGTGGCGGACCGGAGGTCGCGGAGGATCACTCCGCGGACGCTTCCGCTTCCGCCAGGCGCTCGGCGCGCTTCTTCTCGATCAACCGTGCCGTGATGATCGAAATTTCGTAGAGAATGATGGTCGGGATCGCAAGACCGATCTGGGACAGCGGATCGGGCGGCGTCAGGATCGCGGCAGCGATGAATGCTATGACGATCGCGTACTTGCGCTTGTCCTTCAGGCTCTGCGAACCGATGATCCCCGCCCGCACCAGCAGCGAGGCGATCACCGGCAGTTGGAACACGAGCCCGAAGGCGACGATCAACGTCATGATTAGCGACAGGTATTCCGACACGCGCGGCAGAAGAAGGATCGCGGCATCGCCGCCCCCGCCCGTCTGTTGCATCGACAGGAAGAACCACATCACCATGGGCGTGAAGAAGAAGTAGACGAGAAGCGCGCCGAGCAGGAACAGAAGCGGCGTCGCTACCAGGAACGGCACGAAGGCCGAGCGCTCGTCGCGGTACAGGCCCGGCGCGACGAACTTGTAGATCTGGATCGCGATCACCGGAAAGGCGAGGAAGAAGCCGCCGAACGCGGCGACCTTCACCTGCGTGAAGAAATATTCCTGGGGCGCCGTATAGATCAGCTCGACGGCGGCCGGATCGAGCCCGGCCCATGACGTGGCGATCTGGTAGGGCACCACGAGCACGTTGAAGATCTGCTTGGCGAAGAAGAAGCAGATCAGGAACATGCCGAAGAAGCCCGCGATCGCCCAGATCAGGCGACGGCGCAACTCGATGAGATGTTCGATCAACGGCGCGGACGACGCCTCGATATCGGCTTCCGAACGCTTCACGTCGGCTCTCCCGTTCGCGAAGGAGTCTCGACGGATTTGGGAGGCGTCGGCGAGACGGGTTCAGCTTCGACAACCGAACTGGCCATTCCGTCGGCCGGTGGCGAACCCTGTCCCGACCCGTTCGGATTGGATGACATCGTCATAGGGGGCTCGGCCGGGGCCGCCGGCTCGCCCGCCTGCGGAACACGCGGGGGCGCGGCGACGGTGGCAGCCTTCAGCGACGAGCGAATCTCGTCGCCCACCGCCCTGATGGGATTGAGGTTCTTTTGGATCGCGTTTCGCGGATCGAGCGAGCGCACCTCGTCGGCCGTCTTGCGGAGCTCGTCGAGTTCCGCTTCCTGGAGGGCCTCGTCGAACTGGCGGCGGAAGTCGCCTGCCATGCGTCGCATCTGCGAACTGACACGGCCGAAGGTGCGAAGCATCTTGGGAAGATCCTTCGGCCCGACGACCACGATCAGCACGATCGCGATGACGAGGAGTTCAAGTCCGCCAATATCGAACATGGGCTTGCCGCATGCGGAAGGTGGCGGAGCCAAGGCTCCGCCATCGACCTCAGATGCGCGACTTCTCGACGGGTGTTTCCGTGCTCAGCGCGTCGCCCTCGCGAGCTTCCAGCGAACGGCGCTCCTGCACGGCCGCCGTATCCTCGTCGGCCATACCCTTCTTGAAGTTCTTGATGCCCTTCGCGACATCGCCCATGAGTTCGGGAATCTTGCCTCGCCCAAACAGAAGCAGCACCACCGCCAGCACGATGAGCCAATGCCAGATGCTGAAGCTTCCCATATCGATTCTCCTTTAGGCGCCGTGCGCCCTAGATCCGGTTCACGCCGATCCGTCCAAGCCTTCAAGCACGAAAACGTCTTGTCGATCAACGGATACGACGACGTCATTCACACTGTCGCGCTCGGCCCGAGCAAGAGTTCCGTCCTTCACGTTCTCGTCGGCCAAGTCGACCTGAAGAATCACGGCTGACTGGACGGCGAGTTTCCGTTCTCGCCAACGATCGTGGCAAGCATACGACGCAAGCCGGCGATGCGAAGGGCTATCTCTTCGATATGAGGTCGCCGAAGGCAGTCTACCACCACCCAAGCCTGAATACTTAGGCGCCAACGCCAAGGAGTTCGAAGAATTCCTGGCGCATCGCATCGGTGGCCGGAGCATCCGCACCCTTGGCGATGATGTCGCGCGCGCGGTTCCCGCGTTGTAGTCCGGCACCGGCGAGTTCAGGCACGGCCGAAGCCACCGCGCGCATCTCTTCGAGATCGCCGTTGCAATGAAGCGCCAGATCGCAGCCGGCGGCGATCGCGCGTCCAGCCAACTCGTGCATATCGCCCTGCAGTGCCTTCATCGACATGTCGTCGCTCATCAAGAGGCCATCGAAGCCGAGCGCACCGCGGATGATGTCGGCTATTACGCGCGGGGAAAGAGTCGCGGGACGATCGGGATCGAGCGCTTCGAACAGGATGTGTGCGGTCATACCCGCCGGCAGATCGGCCAGGGCTCCGAAGGGCCGAAAGTCGTGAGCTTCCAGCTCCGCCCGCGAAGCGCGCACGGTCGGAAGTTCGAGATGGCTGTCGGCCTCGGCGCGTCCGTGACCCGGAATGTGCTTCATCACCGGCAGGACACCGCCGCTTGTCGAGCCCTCCGCCGCCGCCCGTCCCATATCCGCGACAGCGATCGGGTCATCGGCATAGGCCCGGTCGCTGATGATGGAATGGGCGCCCGGCGCGGGCAGGTCGAGACAGGGAATGCAGTTGCCCGTGATGCCGTAACCCGTCCGCAGATCGTCGGCGAGAAGGCGACCCTGCAGCCAAGCGGCGCGCAAACCCTTCGCCCGGTCCGCACGATAGATCTCGCCGATCGCGGCGGCGGGCGGAAAGCGCGGCGCGAACGGTGGGCGCAACCTTTGAACGCGGCCCCCCTCCTGATCGACCAAGACGGGAACGGTGTCGCCACCCGACACGTCCTTCAACTCGGAGACGAGGTCGCGCAGCTGATTCGGATCGCCGATGTTGCGTCCGAACAGGATGAAGCCCCATGGCCGCTCGTCGGCGAAGAAGGCGCGCTCGTCCGCCGTCAGGGCATGGCCGATGCAGCCGGAGATCCAAGCCTTCGAAGCACTCATGTTCGCTCTTCCATCGGCGCGACCGGATGGAATCCGCTCCGCCTTCCCGCGTTCGAAACCCTGCAGCGAGCCGCCGCCCAAGCCCGCAAGCCCGGCGGCCACACCCAGCGTCAGCGCGTCACGAAGCAGCTGCCGCCGGCCGACTTCAGGCTTTCGCACAGGGAGTTCGCCTCGTTCTTCGAAGCCGCAGTCACGCGCACCCGGTAGAAGGTTCCCTTTCCGGGAATCTCGGCCGACTTGATGCCGAGCGAGCGCCCGCCGATGACGCTCGAAAAGCGGCGACCCATATTGGCCATCGATTCTTCGGCTGCCGCCTGGGACGGCTGCGAAGCGATCTGGACGAAATAGGCATCCGCAGGCGCAGGCTGCTCCGCGATGGCGGCAACCTGCCGAGGCGCTTCGGGAACGGGCATAGGCTGCGGAGCGGCAGGCGCTTCCACTGGGGCGGGCGTCGTCGAAGCGGTGGTGATGTCGGCGCTGTCGCCGAAGGGCATCGTCGGCTGAATGCCTGCGATGGGATCCAGCGTCGCGGCATGCGCCTGCATCGACGATGCGCTGAGGAGGCTGGAAGCCGGAGCCTCGGAAGCCACCAGCGTCCCGTCCGGGCGCACGGTCATGGTTCGGACCTTGCGCGGCTGCAGCGTCCCGTCGTCGGCCGAAGCCGTCCTCGTCGGTTCCGCGGCCGGCGTGGCGGCGGGCTCTTCGTCGGGAAGCGCGATCTCCTCGCCCATGTCGACGCCGGGAAGGCTTTCGGGCGGAACGTCCTCGTCGGCCGCGATATCGAGCGGCTCTTCCATTGCCGTTTCCAGCGACTGCTGGGTTGGCGGCGTCTGCGAAGAAACGCCCGCGACCTTCTGGTAGACCGCCTTGTTCTGGTTCGGGATCGAACGTCCGCCCGGGTCGGCCGGCGCGATCTTGAACGGTTCGGTATCAGCGGTGATCAGGAAGGAATCGTCGCCGCGCTCGCTGCCCGGGAGCAGCGTCACGGCGGCACCCGCCACGGCCACGATCGCGATCACGGCCACACCGCCCATGAGGGCGATGCTCTTCAGTCGCGAGCGGGTGCGAACGGGATAGTCGTCGTACTCGTAGGGTTCGAGCTGATCGTCCGCGTCCTCGTAGCCGAGCGCGTAATCGTCGTCCTGCTGCGGCGGCGCGCCCGAGCCGCGCATCGCCGCAAGCTCGCTGGAAATCAGTTCGTCGAAATCGTCCAGCGTGATCGCCTGGCGCGGTTCGAGCTCGAATTCCGAATCGCGCGCCGGCGCGAAGGATTGCGTTTCCGCCGGATTGGTGTTGCGGGGGCGCGCCGGTTGGCTAAGGCCGAACAGCGCTTCGTCGATCTGATGGTCGGCATCGCCCGACCCCTTGATCCCGCGCGGCAGACCGCCGCGCGACACGGTCTCCGTCAAGGGACGCTCGGTCGGAGCGATCGATACGGGGGGCGCGGCGGACGTCGGCTGGTAGGTGAAGTTCTCCCAGTCGGAGCTGCGAACCTCCACAGGCTCGAAGCCGCCGTAGGCTCGCCCGTCGGCGCGGCTCGCGGAGGGTCCGTCCCGGCCAGGCGTCGCATGGCCGAGGAAATCGTCAACGTCGCCTACCCTCGAGGCGCCGGCGCCCTTAACGTCCTTCATGACCTCACCCCATGTCCCGCGAAACGGCCTCGATCCGGCGGGACCCGACGCCGTTTCCCAAGCCTGCCCCTAGGGTGCGAACTTGTTCAAAGCGTGGTCCCGTCAGCGCATCTCGTCGGGTGCCTGAACGCCGACGAGCCCGAGGCCGGAAGCGATGACGAAGGCCACGGCCTGCACCAGCCCGAGGCGCGCTCCGGTTATTTTCGCATCGTCAACCTTAACGAAGCGTAACTCCGGCTGATCCTTGCCTCGGTTGTACTGGGCGTGGAAGGCGGACGCGAGTTCATAGAGATAGAAGGCCAGGCGATGCGGCTCCTTGGCGAGCGAGGCCGCCTGGATCAGGCGCGGATACTCCGCCAGCTTGCGCACGAGCCCGAGTTCGCCCTCGTCCGCCAGTAGCGCCAGGGTTTCCGTTTCGACTTCGGCCAGCGCGGAGACGTCCATCCCTTCGGCGGCGGCCTGCCGCATGATCGAGCGCGCCCGAGCGTGCGCGTATTGGACATAGAAGACCGGGTTGTCCTTGGACTGCTCGGTCACCTTCTGGAAGTCGAAGTCGAGCGGTGCGTCGCTCTTGCGGAACAGCATCATGAACCGCACGGGATCGCGCCCGACCTCGGTCACCACATCGGCCAGCGTGACGAACTCGCCCGCCCGCTTCGACATCTTCACCGGCTCGCCGTTGCGGAACAGCTTCACGAGCTGGCACAGCACGACGTCGACATGCGCCTTCTCGCCGGCCACCGCCTTGGCCACCGCCTCCAACCGCTTGACGTAGCCACCATGGTCGGCGCCGAGCACGTAGACCATCTCGTCGAAGCCGCGCGCGAACTTGTCGGCGAAGTACGCCACATCGGCGGCAAAATAGGTGTAGGCCCCGTCGGACTTCACGAGCGGACGGTCCATGTCGTCGCCGACATCGGTGGAGCGCAGAAGGGTCTGCTCCCGGTCCTCCCAGTCCTCCGGGGTCTGCCCCTTGGGCGGCGGAAGCGTTCCCTGGTAGACAAAGCCCTTGTCGCGCAAGGCATCGACGGCCTGCGTGATGCGGCTGGGATCGCCCTCGTGCAGCGTCTTCTCGGAGAAGAACACGTCCTGCGCGATGCCGAGCGAGCGAAGGTCGTCGCGGATCGACATCATCATGGCGCTGATCGAGTAGGAGCGGACGAGCGGCATCCACTCGGTCTCGTCCTGCGCCAGAAGATCGCGCCCGTAGCGAATGGCAAGCGCCGCGCCCACCGTCTTCAGGTAGTCGCCAGGGTAAAGCCCGGCAGGAATGTCGCCGATCGCCTCGCCCAGCGCTTCGCGGTAGCGCAGGTAAACCGACTGCGCGAGAACGCCGATCTGCCCGCCGGCATCGTTGATGTAGTATTCCTTGGCCACGTCGTTGCCGGCGAACGCCATGACGTTGGCGATCGCATCGCCCACCACGGCGCCCCGGCAATGGCCGACATGCAGCGGCCCGGTCGGGTTCGCAGACACGTATTCGACATTGACCCTGTGGCCCGTCGGCGCGCCGCGACCGTAGTCGAGGCCCTGGCGTAGAAGCGCACCCAGATGCTCGGTCCAGAAGCGGGAATGGAGCTTCAGGTTGATGAAGCCTGGCCCGGCGACATCCACCGAAGCGACGTCGGCATCCGCCCTGAGCGCCTCAGCGAAGGCTTCGGCCAGTTCGCGCGGCTTCGTGCCGAGGGGTTTGGCCAGCACCATCGCGGCGTTGGTCGCCAGATCCCCGTGGGACGGATCGCGCGGCGGCTCGACACCAATGCGCGACAGGTCCGCCTCGCCCGATCCGCGTTCGCGAAGAACGGCTTCGACGCGTTCACGAATGCGATGCTCGAAGTCGGCGAAGATGTTCATCAGGGGTATCCAACTGATTGAAATGCCGCGCCCGCGCTGGCGAGCGTCATGATCCAAACTGCGGCGCTAGCTCAAATCCGGCGTATGGTCAAACAAGCGCCGGTGCTCGGCCAGCGCGAAACTGTCGGTCATCCCCGAAAGATAGTCCCCGACATGCCGTTGGAGCGCCACGTCGCCCAGTCCATCGGCCTGCTCGCGCCAAGCCGTCGGAAGGTCGCTGGGATGCAAGACGAACCGATCGAACAAATCCTCGACCACACCTTCCGCTAAGCCCATCACGCCGATGACGCGAGGATCGCGGTATACGCGTTTGAAAAGAAACGCTTTCGTCTGCGCCACCTGGGTGCGCATTTCGGCCGAGAAGTCGACGATCGTCTGCCCGGCGGCCCGAACGTCGTCGATGGTGCGAGGGCCGATCGCCTCGAGGCGTGCGAGCGAAGCGGTGATCACGTCCTCCACCAGCCGCGTGATATGCCGGCGCATGATCTCGTGTCCGGTGCGAACGGGATCGAGCGCCGGATAGCGATCCCGCACTTCACGCAGGATGTCGCCGGCGAGATCGAGCTGCTGGAGGTCGTCGACATGAATGAGGCCGGCGCGCAGCCCGTCGTCGAGGTCGTGCGTATTGTAGGCGATATCGTCAGAGATCGCGGCGGCTTGCGCTTCGAGACCGGCGAAGAGCTCCAGCCCCAGCGAAAAGCGCGCATCGAACTCTGCGATCTGGGGCGGTAGCGGCGCGCCCAACCCCACGCCGCGCACCGGACCGTTGTGCTTCACCAGCCCTTCCAGCGTCTCGAAGGTCAGGTTCAGCCCGTCGAACTCCGCATAGCGCCGCTCCAGCGCGGTCACGATGCGGAGCGACTGAGCATTGTGGTCGAAGCCACCACAGCCTTGCAGCTTGCGGTCGAGCGCCCGCTCGCCGGCATGACCGAAGGGCGTATGGCCGAAGTCGTGGACCAGCGCGATCGCCTCCGTCAGGTCCTCATCGAGACGCAGCGCGCGGGCGAAGGCTCTTGCGATCTGCGAGACCTCGATCGTGTGCGTCAGACGCGTGCGGAAATGATCGCCCTCGTAGGCGACGAAGACCTGCGTCTTGTGCTTGAGCCGGCGAAACGCGGTGGAATGGACGATCCGGTCGCGGTCGCGCTGAAACGGCGTGCGCGTTCGGCTGCTCGGCTCGAAGACCAGACGCCCACGCGAAGCGTCGGCATGCGCGGCATAGGGAGCGAGACCATCCTGCCCCGTTCCGATCCGCGACTCCCTACCCTCGGACATCGTCCCCCGTTCCCCGCCGGTGCGGATCGCTCCAGGCGGTGCCGTGCGACTCCGAAGCCTTGCGAGATTGACCCCGCTCCGGCGCATCCATACCTTACGTCCATGACCCCAACAACAAGAGGCCGGAGCCTTCTCTCCCGAGCTCCGGAACGCTCATGAGCGACACGCTCGACACGTCCATCACCGTTTCCGATGCCGCCGCGCGGCGCATCCTTGCCATCCTTTCGAAGAACGAAGCCGAAAACGCGCTGCGCATTTCGGTGGAAGGGGGCGGTTGCTCTGGTTTCTCCTACAAGTTCGATCTCGCCCATGATGAGGCTGAAGACGATCTGGTGATCGAGAAGAACGGCGCGCGCGTTCTCGTGGATCAGGTCTCGCTCGCCTATCTCGACGGCTCGGTGGTCGATTTCGTCGACGACCTGATGGGCCAGTCGTTCCAGATCCGCAATCCGAACGCGACGGCTGCCTGCGGCTGCGGGACATCCTTCTCGATTTGACAGCGACACCGGCCGCGGGGCATGCCCGGGGTCTGTTTCGACCCTGATCGAGAAGGCCGCCTCATGCTCGTCGCCACCTGGAACATCAACGGCGTCAAGGCGCGCCTCGACGTCCTCCTGGCCTGGCTCGACGAGCGCCAGCCCGACATCGTCGGGCTCCAGGAGATCAAGAGCGTCGACGAAGCCTTTCCGCGCGCCGAGCTCGAGGGGCGAGGGTGGCATGTGGAAACGCATGGCCAGAAGGGATTCAACGGCGTCGCGCTGTTGTCCAAGACTCCGCCGACTAGCGTCGAGCGCGGCCTTCCGGGCGACACAGCGGACGAACAGGCGCGCTTCATCGAAGGGCTGTGGGAATTCGATGGGCGCGAGTTGCGCTTCGGCTGCCTTTATCTACCGAACGGCAATCCGCTCGGTACGGAGAAGTTTCCCTACAAGCTGGCCTGGATGGAGCGGCTCGAACGGCACGCTGCATCACGCCTGCGTGACGAGGTCCCGTTCATCCTGGCCGGAGACTACAACGTCATCCCCCAGCCGGAGGATGTCCGGAATCCTTCTGCCTGGACCGGGGACGCGCTCTACCAGCCGGAAAGCCGAGGCGCCTATCGCCGTCTCCTCAATCTCGGACTGACCGACGCGCTGCGCGCGACCACAGACGCGGCCAAGACCTACACGTTCTGGGATTACCAAGCCGGCGCCTGGCCGAAGGACAACGGGATCCGCATCGATCACGTTCTTCTGTCGCCAGAGGCGGTGTCGAGCCTTCGCTCGGTTGCGATCGACAAGCATGTGCGCGGCTGGGAAAAGCCGTCCGACCATGTGCCGGTGGTCGTCGATCTCGACCCGGCGGCTCTGCGCTAGCGGCTACTTGATGAGGTCGGTCTCGCGCTCGGCATAGGCGATCGCCGTCTTGCGATCGTCCTCGCTGGAGAGCGAAAAGGCTTCTTCCTGAAGCGGGCGGATCCAGTCCCGGTCCTTGTCGGTCGCGGACTTGTAGGCTCGCGTCAGCATCGCAAGGCCCCGTGCCGGCTCGGCCCGAAGCGAGATTGCCTCGCCGTCGAACAGAAGATAGCCGAGCAGCGCTTCCGACTTGGCATATCCCTTGTGCGCGGAAAGCTTCAGCCAGCGCGCCGCCTGACGAGGGTTGGCGCGCCCGCCCTCGCCCGCCAGAAGCATTCGGCCGAGTTCGAACTGTGCCCGCGCGTCGCCGAAATAGGTCGCGGCATGGGCGTAAAGCTGGCGCGCCTGCGACGGGTCGGCCTTCACCGGCGTGCCGGCGATGCCGGAGCGGACATATTCCGCCAAGGCCATCACGGCGCTCGCGACATACGGCGCGTTCGGCGAGGAGGACGTGTCGTCCTCCTGGTCCCGCACGATCTGCTCGAACATCTTGAAGGCTTCGAAGTCGTTCTCGGCAACGCCATCGCCATCGGCGTACATCTGGCCGAGCTTCCAGCGAGCACCGGGATGCCCGAGTTCCGCCGCATGGTGGAGCGCGTCGATCGCAGCGGCCGTTTCGCCGCGCTTGTAGGCCGCAAAGCCGAGCGAGAAGATATCGCGAGGGCTCGACGGGTCGCTCGTGACGGCACTGGGATCGAGGGCCTGCGCGTGCGGCGCAACGGCGATCGCGCCCAGGATCACACTGAGGCGCAGATAATCAAGACAACGCATAAGCGTCCCTCGGAGGAACGGCGAAAACGAACGTCGGGAGAATCGCACTGCGGCTCAAGCGGAGTACGGCACGACGGAGAAGAGACTTCCCCTCGATCTTCGTCATGGCGTCCCCCTCTTCCTCGATCCCGGCATCGAAACCGCCCGGTCCGGCCAACACCGCCCCGACATGCAATTGGGGTGATCGGAGTTTATGGCGGCAGCACGGCATCCCATATCGAGCACCTTTATAAATGATGCTTGGTCGCAATAGTGTTGCCGGCGCTCAACACCTTCGCGCATGAGCATACGCATGCACAGATACGACGATGCCGCCTCACCCGGCGGGGGTGAAGCGGCATGACGGCGCAGTTCCCGAATCAGAATGTCAGCTTGAGCGAAACGTTGGCGGCATAGACCCAGTCGTCCCCGACCGTCGCGTCGAAGACCGCTCCGTTGGACACGCGCTGGTCGCCGTCCGTCCAGTAGCCGATCAAGCCGCCGAATCGAAGTTCGGCCCAGTCGCTGTTCTTGAGGGCAAGGCCGCCGGACAAGGTGTAGAGGTCGGTGTAGGTCGTCTCCGCGCCGGTCGAAACGCCGCTGTCGTAACCGATCGAAACGCTGCCCGAGACGTATTCGTTGAAGGCCCGCCCGATGCCGAGGCTCGCCGTGTAGCCGTCCTTCCAGTAGTACGGGCTGACGTTGGAATTACCGGCAACGGTCGTGACCACGGCGTTGTTGGTGCTCCAATCCGTCCAGCGGAACGAGGCCAGAAGGAGCGTTCCCTCCGCGATGCCGGTCTGGGCGTTGATGTAGAGGCTCTGCGGGCTGGTGGCGGTGTTGAGCGAGGCCGGCAGGCCGCTGGCGAGAACCGTCCCGCCAGTCGGCAGCGCGCCGATCAGAGCGGGAGGAACGGCGATCCCCTGAGCGGCAAGGAAAGCCGCCGCGGTCGGCACGGAAACCTGACGCCCGTCGCCCAAGCGCACGAACGCGTCGTTGGCAGCGACCAGCGTACCGGTGCCCGCGATGTCGTCGTGCTCCACCTCGGACCGGTAGAGGATCTGGGCGCGAAGGGCGATCTCCGGCATTTCGAACGCCGCGCCGACACGGAAACCGGCGGTGTAGTCGGCATCGGTTTCGGCCGTCAGAGCCACCGGAAGCAACAGTTGCGCCCCTTGCGCCGCGAGCGCCGCGCGCAGGCCGGCGGGCAGCGTTGCCCCGATGTTCTGCGTGGCTAGGCTGGTGCCGTTGAAGCTGAAGTCCTCACCGAAGATGCCGCCGAGAAGGCTGAAGCGCATTCCGTTCGTCGTGTAGCTGACGCGGCAGGTCGCGCTGATCTCGTCGGAATCGAACTCGAGATCGCGAACGCGCGAACCGCCGGGGAAAGCGGCTGGCTGGGCGCCGCCGGGCAAAGACGAGTAGTCCCCTTCGGCCGCGAAGGACTCGACGTAGTTGCCGGCGCACGCGACCGTATCGTTGCCGAGCTTCAGCGCGACGCTGGGGATCTGGTAGGAGCCGGTATAGTCGCCGTAGTTACCGGCGACGCCCTGCACGGTCTCGAAGCCGCGCTGCGGGCTGACATAGGTGAAGCCGAGCCGAGTGCTGAAAGGCGTCGCGTCGTAAAGAACGTCCGTGTCGGCGGTCCCACGCTGGAAGCCTCCCGCCTGCGCATTCGAAACCGCAACCAGCACGATCAGGGACGCCCCCACGCCCGACAAACCAGCGAACTTCATTCCCATTCCCCCCAGACGAAGTCTTTCGAACATCATGTGTTCGTTGGGGAAAGCGTGTCATGGCGGATGCGCTTTGGGAATAGTGACGAACCGATGGCGAACGTCCTCGATCCAGCTTCGTCGAACGGCCAGAAGAATCATAAACGGGTTGCGCATCAATGCGCAACCCGTTGAAAGTACGAGAGATGCCTCAACCGAAAGAACGGTGGATGCGCATGACGACGGGTTGCAGCGGCACAGCCCTCCGGCTTCCGTTAACGGAAGAATCCTGCCACCGTTGCCGGAACGCTACAACCCGGCGACATGCTCCGGGAGCGTTCCACCTACTGGAGGGACGCCATAGCGGCAGCGAGCTTGTCGGCTTCCGCCGCGTAGCCGGCCCTCTTCTCCCGCTCCTGTTCGACGACGTCGTCCGGCGCATTGGCCACGAACTTCTCGTTCGACAGCTTCCGGTCGATCCGCTGCACCTCGTCCCTCGCCTTGGCCTCGGCCTTGCGCAGCCGCGCCAGTTCGGCCGAAACGTCGATCATTCCGGCCAGCGGCAGGGCGTAGCTCTGCCCTTCCAGAACGAACTGGGCCGATTGCGGCGGCGCGGCCGCGACGATCTCGACGCTCGAAAGCCTCGCCAGCCGACGCAGCGCGGCGTCGTGGCGTTGCAAGCGGCCTTGTGTCTGGGCATCCACCGCGACGGCCGAAAAGGCGGCTTCCGCCCCCGGCGGAACGTTCATTTCCGCGCGAACCGAACGGATTTCGCCGACGAGGCGAACCAGCCAGTTCAGATCGCCCGCCGCTTCCGCATCATGGAAGGCGAGCGTCGGCCACTCGGCGTGGCAAAGCAGCGAAGCGCGCGGCGCGCTCCCTTCCGTCGCCGCCCAAAGTTCTTCGGTGAGAAAGGGCATGAACGGATGAAGCAGGGCATAGACCCGGTCGAGAACATAGCCGGTGACACGCCGCGTCTCGTTCTTGGCGCCCTCGTCCTCGCCCATGAAGATCGGCTTGGCCAGTTCCAGATACCAGTCGCAGACCGTGTTCCAGGTGAAGCGATAGAGAGCGCCGGCCGCATCGTTGAACCGATAGGCGACAAGCGCCGAATCGACCTCCGAGATGGTCTGCGCGAGTTCGCTGACGACCCAGCGATTAAGCGGCAGCGCCAGCGCGCCCGGATCGATCGTCTCGCCATGAACCGCGCCGTTCATCTCCGCGAAGCGCGTCGCGTTCCAGAGCTTGGTTCCGAAGTTGCGATAACCGCCGATCCGTTGCGGATCGAGCTTCACGTCGCGCCCTTGCGCCGCCATGATGGCGAGGGTGAAGCGGAGCGCGTCGGCCCCGAACTCGTCCACGAGGTCGAGCGGGTCGATGACGTTGCCCTTGGACTTCGACATCTTTGCCCCGTTCTTGTCGCGAACGAGGGCATGCATGTAGACCGTCTCGAACGGTTCCTTGCCGGTGCAATAAAGGCCCATCATCATCATCCGGGCGACCCAGAAGAAGATGATGTCGAAGCCGCTGACCACGGTGTTGGTCGGGTAGTAGGTCTCGAACTCGGGCGTCCGATCGGGCCAGCCGAGCGTCGAGAACGGCCAGAGGCCGGACGAGAACCAGGTGTCGAGCACGTCCTCGTCGCGGCGCATGAAGCCGTCGAAGAGCGTGCCCTCTTCGGCCATCTCGCGGGCCTGCGCGTCCGTCAGCGTGCCGTTGGTGACGTAGTGCGCCAGCGCCGCCCCGGCGACCGCCTCTTCGTCCTCGTCGACGAAGACCGTGCCGTCCGGGCCGTACCAGGCCGGGATCTGATGCCCCCACCAGAGCTGGCGCGAGATGCACCACGGCTGGATGTTCTCCATCCAATCGAAATAGGTCTTTTCCCAGTTGCGCGGCACGAAGATCGTGCGCCCTTCCCGAACGCTCGCCATCGCGGGTTCGGCCAGCGTCTTGGAATCGACGTACCACTGATCGGTCAGATACGGCTCGATCGGCACGCCGCCGCGATCCCCATGCGGCACCATGTGGACATGGTCTTCGACCTTCGCGAGATAGCCTTCCGCCTCCATCCAGTCTACCAGGAGCTTGCGCGCCGTGAACCGGTCCAGCCCTTCGAACATGCCGACGGCCCGCTCGCCGTCGGCGGGGAAGAGGCCCTCGAGGAAGTCGGCATTGTCGCGGATCGCGATGGTGGCATCGGGCGCCATCACGTTGATGCGCCGCAGCCCGTTGCGCTCGCCGACCTCGAAATCGTTGAAGTCGTGCGCCGGGGTGATCTTCACCGCGCCCGAGCCGGCTTCCGGATCGGCGTAGTCGTCGGCGACGACGGGGATGACACGCCCGATCAGAGGCAGGCGGACGTTCTTCCCGACCAGCGCCTGATAGCGCTCGTCCTCGGGGTTCACGGCGACGCCGGTGTCGCCCAGAACCGTTTCGGGCCGGGTCGTGGCGACCGTGATGAAGCTCTGCGGATCCTGCGGATCGTAGCTGCGCCCTTCCACCGGATAGCGGAAGTGCCAGAGGTTGCCCTTGATCTCGCGCTGCTCCACCTCGATGTCGGAAATCGCGGTGAGAAGCTTCGGATCCCAGTTCACCAGCCGCTTGTCGCGGTAGATCAGGCCGTCGCGGTAGAGCTGGACGAAGACCTTGCGCACCGCGCGCGAAAGCCCGTCGTCCATCGTGAAGCGTTCGCGCGACCAGTCGCACGAGGCGCCCAGCCGGCGTAGCTGGCGCAGGATCGCCCCGCCGGATTCGCCCTTCCACTGCCAGATACGATCGATGAAGGCGTCGCGGCCCAGCGCACGCCGACCGGGCTCCTGGCGCTCGGCCAACTGACGCTCGACGACCATCTGCGTCGCGATGCCCGCATGGTCGAGGCCCGGCTGCCACAGGACGTTCTGTCCGAGCATGCGGCGATGGCGCACCAGGATGTCCTGAAGCGTGTTGTTCAGGGCATGGCCGATATGGAGGGATCCGGTGACGTTGGGCGGCGGGATGACGATGGAGTAGGCCGGTGCACCGGGCTTGGCGCCCGCACCGGCCCGGAACGCGTCCGCCGCTTCCCAGCGATCCGCCACCCGGGGCTCGATCGCGGCGGCATCGTAGGTCTTCTCCATCATCGGACTTCCAGAACTCTCGGGGACTTTCGTTTCGGTTACAGGGAAGGTTTCCACGCTGTCAACGAAAGCGCTTCGCACGCTGGCGATATCGGGCAAACGAAAAGGGGCACGCCGATGATCGGCGTGCCCCGGCAAGGGTCATTGGATGGTTCGGCGATGCGTCAGCGCTTGCCGCCGCGCGCCATCCGCTCGATCTCTTCGCGCACCAGCCGCTCCACCATCTGAGGAAGGTTGTCGTCCAGCCAGTCGCGCAGCATCGGCTGCAGCATCTCGCGTGCCATCTCGTCGAGCGACTTCAACTCGCCCTGGCGGATGGCCTCGGCCAACTCGTTGAACGACGCTCCGACAAGGTCGCCGGTGTTGCGCGACGCGAGAGGAGCCGGCGTATCCCCATAGCGGGACGACGACCCGGCAGGAGCCTGCGGCTCCACGGCGTCGGTATTGGCGGGATGGAACGAAGCGCGCTCCGAATACGGCTCGGACACCGGCTCCTCCTTCTGGACATCGGTCACGGACCGGTCGCGTTCGCCGCCGTGCGAATGGTGGACGTCCGCCGCAGCGGCGTGATGGGGTTCAATTCCCGCAACCTCGACGGGCGGGGCCGAAGCCAGGCTCGCGTCGGAGCCACCGGCCGAGGGCATCGCGGCAATGGAGAAACGTTCGTCGGCGGTCTCGATCCGCTGCCATGTGGCGGCCAGTTCGGTCTCGAGTTCCGCCTCCAGTGCGGCGTCCTCATGCGAAGGCTCGATCGGCGAGGCTGAAGCATTCTCGACCGAAGCCGCACCTGCGGGCCGGAAAGGCTCGACGCGATAAACGTTGGGCCAGGCCTGATCCTGCACGCCGCCATCGACCGGCGACGCTTCGCTCGCGGCATCGGGGGCACGGGCAGTCCCCGCCTCATCGATCACGGGCTCGGGGGCGATCGTGTCGGCCAAGAACGCCGGCACCCGGCGCTGCGCGGTCGATGCGGACGACCTGTTCGGTTCGCCGGAGCCCGAACGCTCGTCCCCGGTCTCGATGATCCGACGGATGGAGGCAAGAATCTCGTCCATCGACGGCTCTTGCGCGACACTGGCCTTGCTCATGGAATTCGCACCCGCTCCGGATTCGCGTTTGCCACCCGGCGCGAATCTCACGAGCATGCTAGACGCAAGGTTCGCCGGATTGAATCCCCGATCCGGCGAAAGTCCGTCTTATAAACGAATTTTTAAGACGGACGTGCCCGAACGGGTATCAAACCGTTAACGACCGTCCGGCGTGCGCAGGCCGAACCACTTGTCCTGAACCGCCTGATAGTGCTCTTCCGGCTCGTAGCGATCGACCGCCAAAGCCATGCGCTCGGGCAGAAGCGAGCCGACGGCGGAAGCCAGCGTATAGGCGGCGACGATCGTATCCCGCTGCGCACCGGCCAGAAGAATCTGCGCAGTGATGACGTCCGACTGGGCGTTCAGAACGTCGAGCGTCGTGCGCTGCCCGACGTTGCGCTCTTCCACGACGCCGTTCAGCGCAAGCTGTGCCGCAGCCACCTGCGCGCTGTAGCCCTGGACGTTCGCGTCCGCCGCCTGCCGCTGCGCCCAAGCGCTGGCAACCGCCGAGCGAACCTGATCGCGAACGCCATCGACCTGGATGCGCCGCTGGGACAGGACTTCCTTCGCCTGCCGCACGCGCGACGACACGAGGCCACCCTGATAGATGGGAACCGTCAGCTGCGCGGTCACCGTGCCAGCCACCTCGTTCTGCGTGACCACGCCTGGCAAGTTGGCGGGATCGGGATCCTGGTCGGAAAGCGCGTAGGTGTTGTTGACCTCGCCTTGCAGGCTGACGGTCGGCAAGCGCTGCCCTTCCGCCGACTTCACCTCGAAGGAGGCGGCATCCACCGTGAACTGTGTCGCGAGGATAGCGGGGTGCTGGTCTTCGGCAACGCGGATCGCGCTCGCGATCGAGGTGGGAATTGCCTTGGAGTTGGGCGGAGTGCCGGCATCCAGCTGGGTCGGCGGATCGCCGACGACATCGAGATATTGCGCTTCGCTGCTGGCAACCTGGGCCAAGGCCGTGTTGAGAAGCGCCGTTGCGAGTGCCTGTTCCGATTGAGCCTGGGCAACGTCCGTGCGCGTTCCCTCGCCCACGTCGAAACGGGCCTGCGCGGCGCGGACCTGCTCGTTCAGGAAGGCGAGGCTCTGCCGGCGAAAGGCGGCGATCTCGCGGTCGCGACGAACGTTCATATAGACCGTGACGGTGCTGAGAAGCGTATCCTGAACGGTGTTGTCGAGGTTCTTCTGAGCGGCTCGCACCTGGGCCTGCGCCGCATTGACGTTGTTGGGCGTCTGGAAGCCGTCGAAGAGGACCTGGTTGATCTGGATCCCGGCGACGAGCGCGCCCGTGCGGCCGTACTGCTTGCGGATATTGTCGCCATACGTCGTCTTCGACCGATTGGCCTGGGCGGTGGCCACGCCGTTGACGGTCGGGCGCAAGCCGGATCGGGCCTGCGGCACATTCTCGTCCGTCGCGCGCAGCTGGGCGCGCGCGGCGTTCAGATCCTGGTTGTTCGCGTAGGCCTTCGCCATCGCGGCCCGGAGAGTTTCGGCACTGGCGATATCGGCGGTCGCTCCCAGGAGCACCGCCGAAAGCGTAGCCAGAATCCACGTCTTGTTGCGCAAAGGCCCACTCCGAAATCGGATCATCGTGCCAAAAGGACGCAGGCACGGCATCGATACACATGAACCTCAAGCGAAGCTGACGTTCAACTCGTTAAGGAAATGAACCGGACGCGGAGCCAATACCAGCCCACACGAGCCCGCCGGCTTCGTTTTGCACCGGAGTGTGGCGCCGCAAAAACACTTGGCGAATGTAAAGACGGAACGTCGGCTGCACGCGGCACCTGCCGATCGAGCGCCGGGAGGGCTCGGGCGCGATCGATCAGAACTGAAAGGCGCGGGCTCGCGAGAATCCCGGAAGAGCCGGGATATTGCAGTTGAAGGCGAAACGGTCCGAAAGAATGCCGTCCTCCTTCGTATAGAGTTTCGCGATGCCTTGCGGTCCCTCGCGCAGCACGACGACGAGACGCCCGCGGTCCTTCAGCTGTTCGAAATAGGTTTGCGGGATTTCTTCCACGGAGCCCTCGAAAAGGATCACGTCGAAAGGCGCTTCCTTGGGCCACCCGGCCGATAGCGGTCCCGAAACCACGGCGCAGTTCATGATGGCGAGGGAGTCCAGCGTCGCCGTCGCCTTCGCGGCGAGTTCCGCGTCTTCTTCGAGCGCGACGACGGAACCCGCAAGATGGGACAGGACGGCCGACGAGTAGCCCGTCGCGCATCCGACATCCAGAACCACACTCTGGCGATCGATGCCGGCCAGTTGAATCAGCTTGGCCAGCGGCGACGGCTCGATGAGATAGCGCCCCTTGCCCACCTGAAGATCGCTGTCGATATAGGCCAGCGCCTGCCTTTCGGGAGCCACGAACGCCTCGCGCGGGACACTCAGGAACGCGCGAAGCGTCTCATGCGAGGTCACGTCGGTGGTGCGGATCTGGTTGTCCACCATCTTCACGCGGGCGGCAGCAAAATCCATCTGAAGGCCTCGGCTCGATTGTCTGTCCCTCCCATATTCGCAGCGTTCAAAACTGACAAGGTCCGCTGGGACGCCGTAGGGCCGCGCGGTTGGATGGGAACGGGGGAAGAGACGATGATGGAGGCCTCGGCCGGAATCGAACCGGCGTGCAAGGATTTGCAGTCCTCTGCGTAACCACTCCGCCACGAGGCCCCAACGAGGCGGTTCCTACTTGCGCCGATGGCTTTGTGCAAGGCCCAATCGAGAAGCTTCGAGGGCGTATCGACATCGGCTCGGCACATGGCAGCCGTTTGCGCGAACCATTCGGCGCGCCAGCGCGTTTGGCGCAAGCCGCCGACATGGGGGCGCATCCAGAACCAACGAATGAAGCCATGCTGAAAAATCGAAAAGTCCTGATCGTCGAAGACGAATACGTCGTCGCGCAACATCTGGCCGACGCACTGGAGGACGAAGGAGCGGAAGTCGTCGGCCCGGCCCGTTCGATCGAAGACGCCATCGCGCTGATCGCCGGCACGAGCGATCTCGACGGCGCCCTTCTCGACGTCAATCTGGCGGGCGAGATGAGCTATCCGGTGGCCTACGACCTGTCCCGACGCGCCATCCCGTTCGTGTTCCTGACGGCCTACGACCCGTCGCTGGTGGCTGCCCGTTTCAAGGATGTCCCGCATTTCGCGAAGCCGGTGGAGATCGCGCAGGTGCTCCGTGCCTTAAGCGACACGATGGCCACCCCGGAACCGCGTGCCAAGACTTCGGGCTGAGGGCGACCGGGTCAGCTTCGAACGAGAAGCAGAAGGTTCAGAACCGAAAGCCATAGGATCGTGGAGGCGACGACGCCCCAAACCAGCGCGCGCGGCGCCTCCAAAGGATCATGTGTCGCCTTCTTCAGCATACTCCACCCTCCCATGGCCCTCTGACGGGGCATTAGGTGACGCAGTGTAAGCTGTCCGCACATGTTGGCAATCGGCACCCGACGGCGTTTTGATCTTCGCACGCAAGATTTATTCGAAGGAACACTGGCGCAACACCAACGGTACGACGCGTCTCGCCCTTGGCGATGCATCAGGTGCATACCAAGGTTGCATCATGCTGCATTGCAACACGAGCTAGGGTTCCTCATTCTCTGGGGATCACCACTCATGGAGAACGAACGTGCGCTTTACCCAACGTCTTCGAAATGCCGTCGCCTGCGCCATGCCGCAGGATGCTGCTACCGCCTACCTGAACGAAGCCACGTCTATCGTGGATCTCGAAGGTCGTCAGCGGGAAATCGATTCCGGCCGGTTTCATCGCGCCAATCGACTGAAGTAGACTCGACTGAAAGTGCGGCATGCCCACCCACACGTGCCGCCTGAGAACGAGACGATCAACGAGCCAACGCTGGCGATCAGCGGCTTTCGCTTCGACTTTTTTGGTATGATATGGCTCCCCGGGCCGGATTCGAACCAGCGACCGATCGATTAACAGTCGATTGCTCTACCACTGAGCTACCGGGGAAGATGTCCGCCCTGCGAACGAGGCTGCGTATATCAAAGGGTATTCGCGTTTGCCAACCCATCCGTGGCCAATTCGGCAAAATAATTCGCCGCCTCGTTTCGGACGCGGTTTGGCGGCAAGCCGAGGAGCATGATCACTATCCGATGATAGGATGCGGCGGGAGACGATGACGATCGTGAACGGTTCGACAGGCAAGCGGCGCGAATTCTTTCGCCTGCGCGGACATACGGTCCATCTCCTCGGCCGCCGCTTTCAGCTGCCGGCGAACCGTATGGCGCGGATCGCGGTCGGCATCGCCTTCATCATCGGCGGCATCTTCAGCTTCCTGCCCGTTCTGGGTCTCTGGATGCTACCGCTCGGGCTCGTCGTTCTATCCATCGACATGCCGTTCGTACGTCGATGGCGCCGCCGCGCGGATGTGAGGATCGGGCGGCGGCGGCGGCCGAAAACTCGACGCAGTGATTAGAGCCCACGGCAAATTCGCGGCCGCTCTCGCAATCTCCACGGAATGAGTCTATAGCTCCGCGCTGCATGAGCCGGACTGCTCCTCTTCGAAGGCGGTACGCGCCCTCTCGGCATCCGCCATCATCTGCGACCATCGATCGCTCGTTCGGCTCTTCCGGTCGGATCGGGACTTGGGCGCTTTTCTAGACGTCCCAAGGGACGCCGCAGTTTCCAAGGACGTTCCGCTTGGCCTTCCCTCCCCTTCATCCGGCGCTCACCCGCGCGCTCGAAAGCCGCAACTACAGCGAACCGACGCCGGTTCAGCAAGCCGTCAGCGAACTCGCGGCGGCCGATCGCGATCTCCTCGTGTCCGCGCAGACCGGCTCGGGCAAGACGGTGGCCTACGGCCTCGCGATGGGTCAGACGCTTCTTGGCGAAGCGGAGACGCTGGGGGAAGCGGGCGATCCCGTCGGCCTCGTCATCGCGCCGACCCGCGAACTCGCGATGCAGGTGCAGACCGAGCTGACATGGCTTTTCGCGGACGCTAACGCTCGCATCGTCACATGCGTCGGCGGCATGGATGCACGCACCGAGCAGCGCGCATTGGCACGTGGCGTCCACCTCGTGGTGGGAACGCCGGGCCGCCTTCGCGATCACCTCGAGCGCGGCAACCTGCGCATCGGCGCGCTCAAGACGGTGGTGCTCGACGAAGCCGACGAGATGCTCAATCTCGGCTTCCGCGAGGATCTCGAGTTCATTCTGGAGGCGACGCCCGCTGAGCGGCGTACGCTTCTCTTCTCCGCGACGCTGCCCAAGCCCATCGTCTCGCTGACCAAGCGATATCAGAACAACGCGCTGCGTATCGAGGTCGCAGCCGATTCGCGCGCCCATGCCGATATCGAGTATCGTGCGATCCGCGTGGCTCCCACCGAGATCGAGCACGCGGTGGTCAACCTGATCCGCCAAGCCGAATCGCCGACCGCGATCGTCTTCTGCAACACGCGCGAGCAGGTGCGTCACCTCCATTCCGGCCTCCTAGATCGGGGTTTTGGTGCTGTGTCCCTGTCGGGTGAGCTTGGGCAGGCCGAGCGCAATCAGGCGCTTCAGGCGCTACGCGATGGGCGCGCGCGCGTATGCGTCGCGACGGACGTCGCGGCGCGCGGCATCGATCTGCCCAATCTCGGCCTCGTCATCCATGCGGAATTGCCCAACGATGCGGAAACGCTCCAGCATCGCAGCGGGCGAACGGGCCGCGCCGGTCGCAAGGGCGTTTCGGTGCTGCTCGTGCCGCTGTCGCGCAAGCGCAAGGCCGATCGCCTGCTGACGGACGCCAAGATCCGGCCCGAATGGACGGCGCCGCCTTCGGCCGACGAGATCCGGCGCCTCGATCGCGAACGTCTTCTCGTCGACCCGCTGTTCAGCGAAGAGGTCGACGACGACGACGACGCGACCTCCAAGGCTCTTCTGGAGCGTTTCGGGCCGGAAAAGATCGCCGCCGCCTTCGCCAAGCTCTATCGCCAGAAGCTTCCGGCGCCCGAGGACGTCTACGACCCGGGTCCGGGCCGGGACGACAAGTCGCGGACGCGCTCGTTCGACGATACAAAGGCGAACGCGCCGCGCCAGAAGGACGAGGGCGGCCGTCGCTCGATGGGGCCGACCACGTGGTTCCACATGGATATCGGTCGTCGCAACAACGCCGACCCGAAGTGGCTCCTGCCGCTTCTCTGCCGACGGGGTAAGGTCACGCGCGAGGACATCGGCGCGATCCGCATCTTCGACAAGGAAACCAAGTTCGAGATCCGCGCCGACGCATCGCAGCGATTCGCGTCGTCTGCAGGCGGCAGCGACGACGACATCACGATCACGATGCTGGAAGGCGGTGCTCCGCCGCGCGACCAGAGCGGCGAGGGCAAGGCTGGACGGCCCCCCAAGGCTCAGAAGGCGTTCGCCAAGCGCCGAGATGGCGACAAGCCGCGGCCTTCGAAGTTCAAGGGCCGGGATGGAAAGCCCAACCGTCGCCCGTAAGGGCGGCGATGCTTCAGCCGCAGACGGCCGCGTTCAGGTGTGTGGAGGACGTCGCGCCGTCCTGCCGGTATTGATACTCGATCTCCTGCACCTCCTGACGGCGCAGGGGGCCGTACCAGACACCGCAGCGCTCTGCACGCTGGCCATCGCGAAGCAGGCGAAGGTTCACCCGCTCGTCGGCCACGAACTCGAGGCGGACGCGGCGCCCGTCGAAGTCGATGTTTTCCAGGATCGAACCGTCGGATTGCGCCTCGGGCAAGGCGGCGCGCATATCGTTGAGGATGGAGTCCACGTTGCGTGAGTCTCCAGCCATTGCAGAGGCGTCGAGCTCGCGAACGAGAAGCGCCGTTGCCGTCAGGCTGATACCGGCGAGACCTGCAATCTGAAGCTTGCGACGTCGTAACGCTTGCACGGCGAATCTCCTGAACGGGAGTGATGCGGTTCAAACGTTTAGATCGCGAATTTGTTGCAACGCAATGAATCAGCGAGTGTCGCGGACTCGCGAAAGTTGCGAGTTCCGCATCCGCAGCCTGGCCGTCTTCTCTTCGGTCAGGCTGGAATGACAGTGGGGGCAGGACACTCCCGGCTCATAGAAAGCCGCTTCCCGGTCGGCCGCGGAAAGCGGGCTGCCACATCCGAAGCACATCTCCCAGTCCGATGGGGACAGCGCATTTCCGACCGCCGTCCGGTTGTCGAACACGTAGCATTCGCCATTCCAGCGGCTGATTTCGGCCGGTACGGTTTCCAGATACTTGAGGATGCCGCCCTGGAGGTGGAACACCTCCTCGAACCCATGCGCAAGCATGTAGCTCGACGCCTTCTCGCACCGGATTCCGCCGGTGCAGAACATCGCCACCTTGCGGTGCCGGGCGGGGTCCAGTTCCCGCTCGACGAAGTCCTTGAACTCGGTGAAGCTTTGAATGTCGGGATCGAGGGCACCTTCGAACGTTCCGACCCGCGTCTCGTAGCGGTTGCGTGTGTCGACGACGAGGACTTCGGGATCGGCGATCAGCGCGTTCCAGTCCTGCGGCTTCACGTAGGTGCCGACCTGGCGCGAAGGATCGGCCTCTGAAGCGCGCATGGTGATGATCTCGGGCCGCACGCGCACCCGAAGCCGGGCGAACGGCTTGGCTTCGCTATGCGAGAACTTCACCTCCCCCTCACGGATGCCCGCTTCGCGGTCGAGATGATCGAGAACGGCCCCGATCGCCTCGGCGGACCCCGCGATCGTCCCGTTGACGCCCTCTTCCGCCACAAGGATCGTCCCGCAGACGGCATTCGCCTTGCAGCAGTCCAAAAGGCGGCTGCGAAAATCGGAGGGGTCCGCTATGGGAACGAAGCGGTAGAGCGCGGCGATGGTCCATGTCATGGCGCCCGCTATATCGCGAACGGGTCGATCGGAACAATCGAGTTCGCATGCCATCCGAAGACAAGCCACCCGTCGGACGCCAGTCCGCCGCCCCGGCGTTCGATACAGCGTTTGATCCGCAACACGGCGCGGCTGTGCCCGTTGCGGACCGAATCGTGCGGATCACGGCGCCGAACGCCGGACCGATGACGTTTCACGGCACCAACACCTATCTCGTGGGAGACGATCGGATCGTCGTCGTCGATCCCGGCCCAGCCAATGCGAAGCATCTGGCTTGTGTCCAGGCTGCAATCGCAAGCCGGCCGGTCGATGCCGTCCTCCTGACCCACGCCCACCTCGACCACTCCGGGCTGGCACGAACGCTGGCGGGATCCACCGGCGCGCCGCTCGTCGCCTACGCGGGAGACCGGTCGCGGCGGAGCGATGATAACGTTCGGTTGGACACCGCTTTCGATCACGGCTTCCGTCCCGATATCGCCTTGAACGATGGCGACCGGCTGAACCTCGCCGGTTTCACGATCGAAGGCATCCATACCCCTGGCCACACCGCCGACCATATGGCGTTCGCTGTGCATGACACCGGACTGGTGTTTTCCGGCGATCACGTCATGGCGTGGGCAACCAGCGTCGTCGCGCCGCCAGATGGGCGAATGAGCGACTACATGCGATCGCTCGAGGTGATGCTGGCGCGGCAAGACAGACGCTATTTTCCAGGCCACGGCGGCCCGGTCGAGAACCCGCCAGCATTCGTACGGGCGATCCGCACCCACCGCGTGATGCGGGAAAACGCCATTCTGGCGAAGGTTCGAGCGGGAGTCGCGACGATTCCCGATTTGGTGACGGAGATCTACCGAAGCACGGATCGCCGGCTTCACGGGGCGGCAGCTCTATCGGTGATGGCCCATCTGGAAAGCCTAGTCGAGCGCGGACTGGTTTCCACCCAGGGACCGCTGGAGCTAACGAGCCGGATCCAACCGGTCTAGTCGCTACTCCTCCGAGACGACGCCCTCGGCCGCGCGCATCGCCTCGTCAAGGCGGGCAAGGAATCCGGCGACGAAGCGCCGGTTCTGGCCGAGATCCATATCGAGGGTGCGCGATTCGGAGCGCATGTCGACAAAGGTCTGCGCGCCGTCCTCGGCGATCCGTATCGTCACATCGCTGGGAAAGGCGAAGAGTGGTGCATAGGCGACCGCCTGAATGGTGTAGTCGCCTGCATCCTTGATCGCGAACGGGTCCGAACTCTCGTCCGGCAGGCTGGAGCGCAGCGTCGGGACGGGAACACTGACCGTTCCGCTGATGCCGAGATCGTCGCTCTGCGCGGGCGGCATCGCACTGGTGCGCACATCCACGATCTCCATGCCCGCCCCCTCGATCGCGGTTCGGGCGGCTTCGTAGACCATGGATGCCGTCGCTTGGTAGTCCCGGCCCGGAATGAGAGGTCTTTCGTCGCCTGCGGCGCCCGTCACCGCCGTCGCTTCACCCAAGCCGGCCGTTTCGGCAGCGGCGCCGCTCGGAAACAGGTGGTAGAGATAAGCGGCGCCCGCGAACGGGACGAGAACGAGGGTTGCCAGCAACAGCGCGGCGATCGCTCGACCGCCGCCGAGCGCGCCCTTGATCCAGACGAAGCCAATCGAGGCGGCGGCCAGGAGCCAGCCAAGTGCCGCCAATCCGCCGGCCATGAGCAATGCCCACGCGAGAGCAGACAGATCCAAGAGGTCCAGTCGATAGAAGACGATACCGAGCGGGAGGAGCACCAGCGCGAAGGCGGCGAAGCTCCAGGCCCATCCCGCGGTTTGGGCCCTGGATCTGATGTAGTGTCCCGCCAAGCTGCCTCGCCTCGATCCGTCGTATCAGCCGCGCCAGACTATCCTACGGCTCGACAGCCGCACAGCCCGGCTAAGTTGCGCAGCCGCGAGCTCAATGTCGCCCGCGCGTCTTAGGCGAGGCGGCCGCGCGCATGGAACGCTCGAAGCGGATGGCGGACTGCGCCGCCGCCAGCCGCGCGATCGGCACGCGATATGGCGAGCAGGACACGTAGTCGAGGCCGGTGCGCTCGAAGAAGGCGATGGACGCCGGGTCGCCCCCCTGCTCGCCGCAAACGCCGAGCGAAATATCGGGCCGCGTGCGGCGCGCCTTCTCGACGCCCATCGCGATGAGCTCGCCCACACCCTCGATGTCGAGGGACTGGAACGGGTCGCGCTCGATGATTCCCTGTCGCTCATAGGTCGACAGGAAGTTGGCCGCGTCGTCGCGGGAAATGCCGTAGACGGTCTGGGTCAGGTCGTTGGTACCGAAGGAAAAGAAGTCCGCAACCTCGGCGATCGTGTCGGCGCGCACGATGGCGCGCGGCAGCTCGATCATGGTGCCGACGAGATAGGTGACCGATCGACCGCGCTCCGCCATCACCCGCTCGGCGATCCGCTCGATCCGCGTCTTGACGAAATCGAGCTCCTTCCGGAGGCCGACGAGGGGAACCATGATCTCGGGCACCACAGCCTTGCCCTTGCGCTCGCCCGCCTCGATCGCCGCCTCGAAGATCGCCCGTGCCTGCATCTCGACGATCTCGGGATGCGAGATCGCGAGACGGCAGCCGCGATGCCCCAGCATCGGATTGAACTCGTGGAGCGCGTCGATCCGCTCGGCCACGACCTCAGCGCCGATGCCGAGCATCACGGCGGTTTCGGCGATCTCCTGCTCGCCCTTCGGCAGGAACTCGTGGAGCGGCGGGTCGAGCAGGCGGATGGTGACGGGCATGCCCGCCATGATCTCGAACAGTTCGATGAAGTCCGAGCGCTGGATCGGCAGCAGGCGCTCGAGGGCGGCGCGTCGGCCCGCTTCGTCATGCGCGAGGATCATCTCGCGCATCATGCTGATGCGCTCCCCCTCGAAGAACATGTGCTCGGTCCGGCAAAGGCCGATGCCTTCCGCCCCGAAGGCACGGGCGGCGCGCGCTTCCGCCGGCGTTTCGGCGTTGGTGCGAACCCCCATGCGCCGCGCCCGGTCGGCGAAGGTCATCAAGGTCGCGAAGTCACCCGTCAGGGTCGGACGCTTCAGCTTGGGCGAGCCGATGATGACCTCACCCGACGTGCCGTCGATCGTCAGCATATCGCCCACGCGCAGCGTTCGTCCAAGCGCAATCAGCGTTCCCGCATCGTGGTTGATGCGCAGCGAGCCCGCCCCCGTCACGCAGGGCTTGCCGATACCACGCGCCACCACAGCGGCGTGGCTCGTCGTTCCGCCGCGAACCGTCAGAACACCCTCGGTGACGTGCATGCCGTGCACGTCCTCCGGTAGCGTCTCGTTGCGCACGAGAATGGTCGGACGTCCCTCGCCCGCACGCTCGATCGCCTGTTCCGAGGTGAAGACGATCTCGCCGCTCGCGGCGCCCGGCGATGCGGGCATGCCCTTGACGATCACGATCACCTCTTCGCCCCGTTCGATCGTCGGATGCAGAAGCTGGTCGAGCGAAGAGGGCTCGATGCGCAGGAGGGCGTCTTCTTCCGCGATCATCCCCTCACGCGCCATCTCGACGGCGACGCGGATCGCCTCGGCCACGTTGCGCTTGGCCGTACGAGACTGGAGAAAGAACAGCTCGCCGTCGCCGACCATGAAGTCCACTTCGGCGACGTCGCTGATATGGGTCTCGATGCGTCGGACATAGTCGGCCAAGGCATTCGGATCGGCGGGAAAGGCGACCTGCCCCTGCCCGAGCGCCGCAAGGTTCAGCGTGTGCCGCTTGAGGCCCAGTTCCTCCTGATCCCGCGCGCCGACGATGAACTCGCCGGTCAGGCTGGACTGCCCGGTCTTCAGATCGCGAGAAAGGGCGCGGCCGGTCCCCGACTTCTCGCCCCGCTCGTTGAAGATCATCGAGTGGACGGTGACGGCGAGCCCAGCGTTTTCGGATATCCCATGCGCCAGACGAAAGGCACGCGCGACCGGGCTTCGCCAGCTCGCAAAGCTCGCTTCGATCACGTGTTGAAGCTGTTCGAAGGGCGTCTGCGGCATGGAACTGCCGAGTTCGTCCTCGATGAACCGCAGGTAGGCATCGATCAGCGCACGCCAGTCCACCAGAGACTGGGGCTCGGAGCCGATCCAGCCAGCGCGTTCACGCTCGGCATCGGCCAGTTCCTCGAAGTCGGAGGAATCGATCGAATGAATGAGGTTGCAATAGCTTTCGATGAAGCGACGATAGGCGCGGAACGCGAAGCCGACATCGCCGAGCTCGCGGGCCAGGAGTTCCACCGTTCGGCTGTTCAGGCCGAGATCGAGGATCGTATCGGCAAGCCCCGGCATGGCGGAGCGGGCGCTCGTGCGCACCGCAAGAAGCATTGGCCTTTCGGCGCCGTCGAGGACGCGGCCCGTGACCTCCTGCAACCATTCGATGCCGGCCAGAAGCTCGTTGCGGAGTGCGGCCGGCTGGGCACCGGCGCTTTCCGCCTCGCGCCAGGCAGCCGTCGAAATGGTGAAGCCCGGCGGCACCGGAAGATCGAGAGACGCCAGAAGCGCGAGATTGGAGCCCTTGAGCCCAAGCGCTTCGGTCGGATCGGCCGTACGATCCGCCGCGCCACGCTTGAACGTGAACAGTCTCTTCGCCATGGGAACTAGGTCAAGGTCTCGAAAAAGATGCGCTCGAAGCGGATCGTGCCCGACACACATAGGTCAAACCCTGTCTCGCGCCAATTGCTGCGGCGCAAAAGTCGCCCGGCATGGCGGCCGTGTGGACCGATGATGCCGGGCGACGGGGTCGGTCAGAGATGCTTCTCGATCACCGCTGCCATCTCGTCCGCAGAAAGAGCTCCAGCATATTTGTCGCCGTTGATGAAGAAAGTGGGCGTCGCGTTCACGCCGAACTCGTCCTGTCCCGCCTTCTGAACGGCGACGATCTTACCCTGCAGTTCGGTGTCCTGCAGACAGGCGGTGAACTGGTCCTGCGTCATTCCCGCCAGCTGTGCGATCTTGAGGAGCGCGACGGAAGCGTTCTCGGCGCCGGCCCACTCGCGCTGCTGGTCGAACAGGACGTCCACCATCGCCGTGCGCTTGTCGTCGCCGGCGCAGCGCGCCAGCATGAAGGCGCCGAGCGCGCGCGGATCGAATGGGAACTCGCGCAGGATCAGCTTGGCCTTGCCGGTGTCGAGATAGTCCGCCTTGATCGCGGGATAGGACTCGGAATGGAAGTCGCGGCAGTGGCTGCAGGTCATCGAGGCGTATTCGATGATGGTGACGGGCGCGTCGGCATTGCCGATCACGACATCCGGCAAAGCCTGCGACGCCATCAGCTTGGCGACGTCCGCCTTGCCCTGCGGCTCGGGCGCGGTGGCGGCCGATGGGTTGGTCTTGGGTGCGCTCGCCGATGCCGCCGGAGCGGTCGCTTCCGTTTGAGCGACCGCGGGAAGCGCCGTTACGGCTCCAACCAGCGCGACGCCGAGAAGAAGAGCCGGCAACGCGGATCGGCGCTGCACGCGACGAAACTTGGCGGCGGATTCGGGCAAGTGGACGAGCATGAGCCGGAGGGCCTTTCGTTCAGGGGGCGATTCGCTGGCGACGAGGTAATCCGCCGATTATGGCGATCCGACGAGACGGGACCGACGTCAAGACGAAATCCCGAGAGCGGGTCAGGACAGGTCCCGGCCGGGTTTGGCGGCGTTGCGCCCGATCACCGTCTCGCCCAACCGTTCCAGGGCCTGACGCAACCTCGTGCTTTCGATGCGGGACGTCACCTCGGCGATCGTGTCGCGGTCTCGCGCGGTCAACGGCTTGACCGCCGGCTTGCGGTTCCGCTTTTCGACATGGACCGGCCGCTGGACGATCTTGATGCGTGACACCGCGTGATAGCCGAAGAAGGCATCGACGCGCTGCAGGATCGCTTGTGTCTCATGCTGCAAGCGCAGCACGAACGCACCCTCGCACGCCACCACAAGGGTCGCGGGCGGGGGATCGGCTTCCCCGTCGAACGCTTTCGGCCAAGTGAGCTTTTCCGGCCGGCAGCCGGTTTCCAGCCGGGCCCCGACGATCTCCGGCCAAGCCGAGATGAGACCGAGCGTCATGCCGGCCTTGCGCGCGACGATCGGCTCCACCAGCGTCGAGACGAGATCGCCGATCGGCCGCGCGCCACGTCGGCGGATCGGCCTCCCGGGCTGAGCACCCTCCGTCATCGGGAGGAGAGGCCGGGTAGGCCGAACGGCCTCGGCCTTCGCAATTCGGTGAGGATGGTGGCCATGCTGCCGAAGATGGCGAGCAGCATCCATTCGTTCAACAGAACACCGTGGAACAGACCGAAGACGAAGACGTAAACGACCAGCACCGTCGAAACGTCGCGAACGATGCGGCTCGCGCAACGCCGTGAAACGTCCACGAGGAAGAGGCCGAACACGGAGAGCATCAGGGCGAGACCGATCAGCCCGCTGGAAAGCGCCTCGTCGAGAACGAGATTGTGCAGATGCTGGTACCGTAGGACGGCACCCGCATTCGGACCGGCCAGCCGCCCGACTTCCTCCATTCGCGACATGCCGCCGACCCCGACGAAGGGGCGTTCCGCGAGGACGGCGACGGCGCTCGACCACATGGCAAGGCGCACGTCCACCGAGCCGGACGCCAGCCCCGATTCCTCGTAGGCGTTCATTTCCGCCACACCCGTCTCGATGCGGGCGCCGACGAAGCTGATCAGAGGAACGGCTGCGACCGATACCAGCACCAGCCCC
Organism: Aureimonas sp. ME7; assembly: GCF_903970965.1. Classification (GTDB taxonomy): domain Bacteria; phylum Pseudomonadota; class Alphaproteobacteria; order Rhizobiales; family Rhizobiaceae; genus Aureimonas. The sequence continues at coordinate 175,338 of NZ_CAJCKW010000002.1, forward strand.
CCGACCACCATTCCGGCCCGGCGCCGACCGCTCGCCCGGATGCGCGGCAGCAAACGCGCGGCATCGACGAGCGCGGTCACGACGAACAGGAGCATGGCCGCCCGCGTTCCGCTGAGAATGATGGGAACCACGCCGAGATAGGTCCAGGCGATGCCGTCCGGCAGGAAGCGGAAGGCGTTGCCGGTCGGAATCCGCGCCAGAAGCGCGGCGACACCGACCACGAAGGCGAAGATCGCCTCGTTACCCCCGAGGCCGACCCGCATGCCCGTCCGCCAATATTCGATCGGTGTCAGAACGAGAAGCGCCAGGAGAGCGAGGCGCGCGCCCAGCGCCAGCATCTGTGCCGGACGACGAACGAGCCCGAGCCCCAGCGGCAGCAAGGCGCAGGCGAATTCAAGCGCCGCGTAGGACAGGGTGCGATTGCCGGAAAGCGGCTCCCCACGCGCGAGGCTCAGGGCGATCTGCCAGATCGCCCAGGCGACCAGCGCGCCGATGAAGGCGCGCGGCATCCCGCGCCATGTCTTGGGGCGGAAGACGGCGAGATAGATGCCGCAGGCGGCAAAGAACAGAAACGCGGCTTTCGCGACGGATACGAGCAGCGTCAGGCCGAAGATGCCGGCACCGAGCAGCATCGCATCCAGTCGGCGACGCAGTAGAAGAATGCGCTTGACGCTCAAGGTCGCCCCGCCTTTCCGGCATAGCGAGCGCGCCGAACGAGTTCGCGCGTTCGAAACGCCAGCGTCGGCAGTCGCCGCCACGGCTTCAGCTTGCGGCTGGCGTAGCGCTCGCCTTCCTGCGTCAGGCTCGATTTCGAAAGCGGCCCGAACCGGACGAGATCGTCCCAGATGTCCAGGGTGCGAAGACCCGTCGCCCAGCCGCGCTCCAGCGCCACGTCGAAGGGAAGCGTCATCGGCACGAGGGCACGGGCCAGCCGCTCGGCGGCGGATTGCCGCACGATGTAAGCCGCCGCGCTGCCCGTCGGCCCGAAGAAGGGAACGGCGAGATGCCGTCCATGCGGCAGCGCGCGAAGCACGCGCCGCTTCGGCCGCCGATGATGGGCAAAACGCACGACGTCCCAATCGTCCCGCGTCAGCAACGCTTGCAGAACCGGGACGCATTCCTCGCGCAGGCGAACGTCATCCTCCAGGACGACGCCGGCCTCGCAGTCGCTCGCCGCGATCGCCTCGAGCGCCTTTAGATGGCTGGCATAGCATCCGTATTCGCCGGGCATCGGGCGTTTGCCGTGGTGGGCGAGAAAGGCCTGCCGGTCGAGAAGCGTGCGCTCGTCGTCCGGTATCGTCTTTCCATCGACGCCGGCGATCCGTATCAGTTCGATCCCATGCGCGGCTGCATCCGCCCGGATATCCGCAAGACGCTCCGGCGACCGGTCGAGGTTGATGACGAAGAAGTCGATCCGCACGAAGACAGTCCCATCCGCAGGCGCCGGTGAGCCGGACTGGGGCTCGGATGGACGGCGCTCGGCCCGAAGTCAAGCTGAGGCGGATGCGAACGGGCCCTCCCCCTTCGCCGCGATTCTGCTCGAATGGTACGACCGGCATGCCCGCGTTCTCCCCTGGCGCGTTTCGCCGGACGACCTGCGACGCGGGGTACGGCCCGACCCCTACCGCGTGTGGATGTCGGAGATCATGTTGCAGCAGACCACCGTGGCGGCGGTGAAAAGCTATTTCGCAGCCTTCACCGAGCGCTGGCCGGACGTCGCCTCGCTCGCCGCCGCCGAGGATGCCGAGGTCATGGGCGCCTGGGCGGGCCTTGGCTACTACGCTCGCGCCCGCAATCTTCTGGCTTGCGCGCGGGTCGTCGCCTCCGATCGAAACGGTGTGTTCCCGACGACCGCCGAAGCGCTGAGCGAGCTTCCGGGCGTCGGCGACTACACGTCCGCCGCCATCGCCGCCATCGCCTTCGACGAGCCGGTGGCGGTGGTGGACGGAAACATCGAGCGCATCTCTACGCGCATCGCGGCGATCGAGACGCCGCTACCGGCCGCGCGGAAGGCGATCCGCGAACTCGTGGGGACTTTGACGCCGAGGCTGAGGCCGGGCGACTTTGCGCAGGCCATGATGGATCTGGGGGCGACGATCTGCACCCCGCGTCGGCCGGCCTGCGTGCTTTGCCCCGTCACCGACCACTGCGAGGCACGGCGGCTCGGGCGGCAGGAGGAGTTTCCGGTCAAGCTCGCCAAGAAGGCCAAGCCCGCGCGGCGCGGCGCCGTGTTCGTGCTGCGCCGCCGAAGTGACGGCGCGGTCTGGCTGCGCCGCCGCCCGCCCACCGGCATGCTCGGCGGCATGAGCGAGCCGCCCTCCTCCGCATGGAGTTCGAAGGGGGATGGCGCACTCGGCAAGGAGGCAGCCCCAATCGAGGCCGCTTGGCATCTGGCCGGCTTCGTCGAGCATGGGTTCACGCATTTCGACCTGACGCTGGAGGTCTGGTCCGCCCAAGCCGATACGATGCCTCCGATCGAGGGATGGTGGGCGACGCCCGCGCAGCTCGAAGGCGAAGCCCTGCCGACCCTGATGCGCAAGGTGATCGAGCGCAGCGCGGCCCCGATCGCCTGAAGGTTTACGCGGACAGGCGGGCGAGTTCCTGCCTCACCTCGTTGCGCAGCTCGTCGATTGCCCTCAGCCGGCCGTTCTCGCGAACGTGCCAGAATGTCCAGCCGTTGCAGGCTTCGAGCCCTTGGACCTTGGCCCCGATCCGATGGATCGACGCCGTCTCGCCGTTGGCCGCGATCGTCCCGTCGGCGCGAACGCTCGCCTGCCAGCGACCCTTGGCGTCCGTCAGCTCGGCGCCCGGCGCCACGAGCCCGGCGTCCACCAGCGTGGCGAAGGGAATGCGCGGCTCGGCCCGCTTGCTGGTCGCCATGCGGATCGTTTCCGCGTTCAGGGGCTCGACCGAAAGGATGCGATCGGCGGCGGCCTCGATATAGTCGTCCTCGCGCTCGATGCCGACGAAGTTGCGGCCGAGACGCTTGGCCACCGCACCTGTCGTTCCCGTGCCGAAGAACGGGTCGAGGATCGTGTCTCCGGCCTTGGTGGACGACAGGATCACGCGGGCGAGCAGCGCTTCCGGCTTCTGCGTCGGATGAACCTTGTTTCCGTCGTCGCCGCGCAGCCGCTCGCCGCCCGAGCAGATCGGAAACAGCCAGTCGGACCGCATCTGCGTGTCGTCGTTGGCAGCCTTCATGGCTTCGTAGTTGAACGTGTAGCCTTTCGCGTCCGGGCTCTTCGATGCCCAGATCATCGTCTCGTGCGCGTTCTGGAAGCGGCGGCCACGGAAGTTCGGCATCGGGTTGGTCTTGCGCCACACGACATCGTTCAGGATCCAGAAGCCGAGATCCTGCATGATCGCGCCGACGCGGAAGATGTTGTGATAGGAGCCGATCACCCAGATCGTGCCGTTGGGCTTCAGAAGCCGTCGCGCGGCCAGAAGCCAAGCCCGCGTGAAGGCGTCATAGGCCGCGAAGTTCTCGAACTGGTCCCAGGCGTCGTCGACGGCATCCACCTTCGACTGGTCCGGGCGATGAAGGTCGCCGCCGAGCTGAAGGTTGTAGGGCGGGTCCGCGAAGATCGCGTCGACCGACTTTTCCGGCAGCGCGGCCATGCGCGAGACGCAGTCTCCCTTGATGATCGTGTTTAACCATTCCGGCGCTTTCGCGGACTGGTAGGAAGACGGCATCGCCTGGATTCTCGACATCGGACCACCCGTAACTCGCAACTCGTGACAGGGGACATGGTTACCGAACGAGCTTAACGATCGGTGAAACCGGCGCGCTTTTCGCCGGAGGTGGTCATATCGGGTGGTGCATGCTACCGGAGCCCCATCCCATCCAAACCGGTTCTCGAAGAAGGCCCGTCAGATGCCTCTTTCTCTCGTCCTGTTCGATTGCGACGGCGTTCTCGTCGACTCGGAGATCATCTCCGCCAAGGTCGATTCCAAGCTCCTGGGCGAGATCGGCTACGAGATTTCGCCGACCGAGATCGCCGAGCGCTTCTCAGGCCTGACGCAGGACCGGATCGCCGAACTCCTGCGCAGCGAGGCCGGCCTCCACCTGCCGGAAGACTATGTCCAGCGCCAGAGCGCCGAGCTCGACCGGCGCCTTGCCGCCGAGGTGGAGGCGATCGCGGGCGTCAACGAGATGCTGGATCGCATCGATCTGCCGCGCGCCATCTGCTCCAACTCGTCCTCCGCGCGCCTCCAGCTGATGCTGGAGCGGGTCAAGCTATGGGACCGCTTCCGCCCCTATGTCTTCGCCGCGCGCGAAGTCGGCACGGGCCGGACAAAGCCGGCGCCGGACGTTTATCTCCACGGTTGCCGCGAACTGGGCTTCCCACCGTCCGAGACGGTGGTTCTCGAAGACTCGGTTCACGGCGTGGCGGCTGCGGTGGCGGCGGGCTGCCGGGTGGTCGGCTTCGTCGGCGGCCAGCACACCTATCCCGGACACGCGGATTCGCTCACCGAAGCGGGCGCCGAAACGATCATCCGGCGCCTCACCGAATTTCCGGCCGTTGTAGAAGCCTTGGCCGAGTGGGAGCAGGTCTGAAGCGTCAGGAGCCGGGCTTGCGCGCCGAGCCCGCCTGTGGCCCCTCGTCGAAGCCGGCATAGACCACCAGCGTGCGCCCGGCCGGCACCGGAATGCGGATGGCGCGGTCGACGTATCGGAACTCCTTCGGGCCGCCCGACGGGTCGGTCGAGATCGACTGCTTGCCGAGCTGGCTGTAGACGACCTTGCCCGAATCGAGCACCGCGACGCGGATCGGCAATTCCGCAGATCCCGCGCGCGCCGAAAGGCCCGGCACGAGGCGCCCCGCCACACCGACCTCCATGTAGAGTTCGCCGTCGCGCACGCGGCAGGCGCGCGTCGTCGATGCAATGGAGGCGATGTACTGGAGATCGTCGCCCGAACCCTTGCGAAGGATGGCAGTCCCCTCCCGCAGGCTGACTTGGGGACAATAATCCGGCACGACCCCGGCCTGCGCGCTGGCCTGCTGCTGCGGCGCGGGCGGCGGGGCGGTCGGCTTGCCGCCGGATGTATTGCAGGCAGTCAGAACCAGCGAGGCCGTGGCGAGGGCCGCGGCCTTCCGGGCGAACGATAGCTTGGACTTATGCATGCTGCGGTTCTTCCCATACCATGTCGAGCCGTTCTATATCAGGCCCCTATGCCCGTTTCGACCTTGATGGTCACGAAAACGTGGCGCGGGCACCGCTTCGGCCGGAGCCCGATCGAAAAGACGTGGGAGATGTCGTGAGATATATCAGCTCGCGGGGGGAAGCCCCGATCCTGGGTTTCGCCGATGTGCTCCTAGCGGGCCTGGCCACGGACGGCGGCCTCTACGTGCCGGAAACCTGGCCGCAGATCGAGCCCGAAACCATCGCCTCCTTCGCCGGGCGCCCCTATGCGGACGTCGCCCTCGAGATCCTGAAGCCTTTCGTCGGCAACGAGATCGCACCGGATGCCTTGGAGCGGATGGTGCGCGAGGCCTACGCGACGTTCCGCCATCCGGCGGTCGCCCCGCTGGTGCAGATCGGCGAGAACCACTTCGTTCTCGAGCTGTTCCATGGGCCGACTCTCGCCTTCAAGGATGTCGCCATGCAGTTGCTGGCGCGCCTGATGGACCATGCGCTGGAGCAGCGCGGGCAGCGCGCGACGGTGGTTGGCGCGACGTCGGGCGATACGGGCGGCGCGGCGATCGCCGCCTTCGCCGATACCGACCGGACGGACATGTTCATCCTGTTCCCCAAGGGCCGCGTCTCGCCCGTCCAGCAGCGGCAGATGACGACCGGCGGCTCGGCGAGCGTCTATGCCGTGGCGATCGAAGGCACGTTCGACGACTGTCAGGCCCTCGTGAAGGCGATGTTCAACGACGCCGCCTTCCGCCGCGAAACGGCGCTTTCAGGCGTGAACTCGATCAACTGGGCCCGGATCATGGCCCAGATCGTCTACTACTTCACGGCCGCCGCCAGCATCGGCGCACCGGCCCGCCGCGTGTCGTTCACGGTGCCGACCGGCAATTTCGGCGACATCTTCGCCGGCTACGCGGCCAAGCGCATGGGACTGCCGATCGAGCGCCTGATCGTCGCCACCAACGAGAACGACATCCTGGAGCGCACGATGCGGGATGGGCGCTACGAGATGCAGGGCGTCCACGCGACTACGTCGCCCTCCATGGACATCGAGATTTCCTCGAACTTCGAACGTCTCCTGTTCGAGGCGAGCGGGCGCGACGCGCAGACCATCCGCCGCCTGATGCAACAGTTGCAGCAGTCGCGCGCCTTCACGCTTCCCGAGGATGTTCTCGCGTCCATCCGCTCCGAGTTCGACGCCGGGCGTACCAGCCAGAACGAAACGGCCGATACGATCCGCGAGCAGCTGGCGACCACGGCCTATCTTCTGGACCCGCACACGGCGGTCGCCGTCTCGGTCGCCGAGAAGCGGCTAGGTGAAACCGCGATGATCTCGCTCGGCACCGCGCATCCCGCCAAGTTCCCGGCCGCCGTCAAGGCTGCCTGCGGAACCGAACCGGCGCTGCCGCCGAGCCATGCCGATCTGATGACGAAAGGCGAGCGCTTCGACGTTCTGCCGAACGATCTCGGCCAGCTTCAGACCTATATCCGCGAGCGCAGCCGCGCCGTCCGCTTCGGGGCCGCTGCATGAGCGTCGAGATCACGCGCCTGTCCAACGGGCTGACGATCGCGACCGAACACATGCCGACCCTGGAAAGCGCCGCGCTCGGCATATGGGTCAAGGCCGGCGCGCGCGACGAGGCGGCGAACGAGCACGGCATCGCCCACCTCCTCGAGCACATGGCCTTCAAGGGCACGACCCGGCGCAGCGCACGGCAGATCGCCGAGGAGATCGAGGACGTCGGCGGGGAGCTGAACGCCTCCACCAGCGTCGAGACCACCGCCTACTACGCCCGCGTGATGAAGGACGACGTTCCGCTCGCGGTCGATATCCTGACCGACATCCTCCTCGACTCGCGTTTCGACGAGGAGGAACTCGTCCGTGAGCAGCACGTCATTCTCCAGGAGATCGGCGCGGCCGAAGACACGCCGGACGACATCGTCTTCGACCACTTCCAGGCCTCCGCCTATCGCGACCAGATCCTCGGCCGCCCGATTCTCGGCACGCGGGAGACGGTGAGCGCCTTCACGCCGGACGAGCTCCGCTCCTACCTGTCGCGGCACTACGCGCCGGAGCAGATGGTGGTCTCGGCGGCAGGCGCCGTGTCGCACCAGGATCTGGTGGACCGCGTCTCCGCCGCCTTCGGCTCGCATGTCGCCCGCCTGCCGGGCATCGCCTTGGAGCACCCTCCGGCCCTCTACACCGGCGGCGAGTTTCGCGAGGAGCGCGACCTCGCCGACGCGCAGATGGTGATCGGCTTTCCCGGACGGCCGTACTACCAGCGCGACTTCTATGCCGCGCAGGTTCTTTCCATCATTTTGGGCGGGGGCATGTCGTCCCGCCTGTTTCAGGAAATCCGCGAAACGCGCGGTCTCTGCTACGCGATCTCCGCCTTCCACTGGAGCTTCTCCGACACCGGCATCTTCGGCGTTCATGCCGCGACCGGCGAGGAGGAACTGGCCGAGCTTGCCCCCGTCATCATGCAGGAGCTGGTGCGGGCGGCGGACGGCATCACCGAGAAGGAGGTCGTGCGCGCCCGCGCACAGATGCGCTCCAGTCTCCTCATGAGCCAGGAAAGCCCGGCTTCCCGCGCAGGGCAGATGGCGCGGCAGCTGATGTTCAAGGGTTCGGTGATCGACAATGCCGAACTCCTCGATCGCCTCGCCGCAATCACGGCGCCCCGCCTTGCCGATCTGGCGGCCGCCACCTTCCTCGACACGATCCCGACCCTGGCCGCGATCGGCCCCGTCAGCCGCCTTCCATCCATCGACGTCTTGGCGGGCGCGCGGAGCCCGGCTTCCACGCTCCAGCCGCGACAAGCCCTGGCCGCCAGCTGATCGGTTCCGGCCATGGCCTTGTTCGATTGGGCTCAGGCACCGATCCAGCCGACGCTCACCGGCAGCAATATCCTGCTGCGTATCCCGAAAGCTTCTGACTTCGAACAATGGAGCCATTTGCGCGAGCGAAGCCGCGACTTCCTGACACCCTGGGAACCGAGCTGGACGCGGGACGAACTCAGCCGCGCGTCCTTCCGCCTGCGCCTGCGTCGATCGCGTCTGGAAGCGCGGCAGCGAACGGGATACACCTACTTCATCTTCGATCGGGGGGGCGACGTGCTGATGGGAGGGCTGACGCTCGGTCGAATCCAGCGCGGGGTCGCGCAGACGGGAACGATCGGGTACTGGATGGGCAAACCCTACGCGGGGAAAGGCGTCATGTCCCGCGCGGTGGATGCCATCTCCCTTTTTGCCTTTGACGTCCTGGCACTGCATCGCCTGGAGGCGGCTTGCCTCCCACGCAACGAGCCGTCGATCCGGCTTCTCGAACGATCCGGCTTTCGCCGTGAGGGCTATCTGCGAAGCTACCTGAAAATCGCCGGTGTTTGGGAGGATCACCTTCTGTATTCGCGTTTGAGCGAGGACGGAGCGACGCCGAACCCTGTTTCGCCACCCGCGACCTGACCTTCGAACGACGATCCACCGCGAACATGAGCCGTCCCCGATCGTAATGCCGAACCCCACTTCCCTTCTTCGCCGCGTTCTCTTCTGCCTGGCCATCGTGGCCGGCTGCGTCGGCGCGTCCCCGAGCCTTGCGCTTTCGCCGGTTTCGATCGGCCGGGAGGACGTGGCGATCGATCTGGAACCGGCGGTGGAGATGCATCTCGGCCGAGGCGAGAACTTCCAGATCACCACGGCGCCGAACGCCGAAGGCGTGGTCCGGCGCATCGAGATCGAATCGAACTCCGAGAAGCCGTCGGGAAACTGGGCGGTCTTCGCCATCGCCAACAACAGCGACGAGCAGATCGACCGCATGGTGGTCGCGCCGCATTTCCGCCTATCGGATTCCGGCCTCCTGCGCCCCGATCTCGGCTCGCAGCGCATCGTCGCCATCACCCCATCGGAAGGCTTCGCGTTGGACCGGCAGGACAGCCCGGAGGCCGACGTGTTTTCCGTGACGCTGGATCCGGGAACCGTGGTGACTTTCGTCGCCGAGCTTTCCACCGACCGGCTTCCCGAGATCCGCCTGTGGGAGCCGAACGCCTACAAGGACACGGTTAACGCGTTCACCCTGTATCGCGGCATCGTGCTGGGCATCGCAGGCCTCCTCGCGGTGTTCCTGACGATCCTCTTCGTGGTCAAGGGCTCGCCGATGTTCCCGGCGACCGCGGCGCTCGCCTGGGCCGTTCTCGCCTATATCTGCATCGACTTCGACTTCTGGCAGAAGCTCGTGCCCATCGTGCCGGGGCAGGAGCGGATATGGCGGGCGGGCACCGAGGTCGCTCTCGCCTTCACGTTGCTCGTCTTCCTCTACGCCTATCTCAACCTGAACCGCTGGCACGGCATTCTTTCGGCCTTCACCGGCCTTTGGCTCGCCGGTCTCGGCGCGCTCGGCGTCCTGGCCGCCTTCGACCCGCCGCTCGCTGCCGGCATCGCGCGCATGTCGATGGCGGCGACGGCCGGCATCGGCCTCCTTCTGATCCTGTATCTTTCCGTGATGCGCTACGACCGCGCGATCATGCTGATCCCGACCTGGCTTCTCATCATCGTCTGGCTCGGCGCGGCCTGGGCGACGGTCGGCGGGCGGATCGACAACGACATCATCCAGCCCGCGCTCGGCGGCGGACTCGTGCTCATCGTCCTCCTGATCGGCTTCACGGTGATGCAGCATGCCTTTGCCGGCGGATCCTTCGCCGGCGGTCTCCTGTCCGACATGGAGCGCCGCTCGCTGGCGCTGGCGGGTACGGGCGACGCGATCTGGGACTGGGATGTGGCGCGCGACCGCATCTTCGCCGGGTGCGACACGGAGGGGCTCGACGGGATGCCCGTCGCCGCAATGAACGGCCCGGCGCGCGACTGGCTTCCGATTCTCCACCCCGACGATCGCGACCGGTTCAAGGTCACGCTCGACACCATCCTGGAACACCGTCGCGGGCGCATCTCACAGGATTTTCGCGTGCGCAGCGACGACGGGCATTACCACTGGATGAGCCTTCAGGCGCGCCCGGTCCTTGGCAGCAACGGCGAGGTGGTGCGCTGCGTGGGAACGTTGAAGGACGTGACCGAGCGCAAGAAGGCCGAAGAGCGCCTTCTGCACGACGCGCTGCACGACCAACTCACCGGTTTGCCCAACCGCGAGCTGTTCCTCGACCGACTGGATTCGATCGCCTGCCTCGCCGCCACCCGCACCGACGTTCGTCCGACGCTGTTCGTGGTGGACATCGACCGGTTCAAACAGGTCAACGACGAGTTCGGCATCGCGACCGGAGACACGATCCTCCTGACGGTCGGGCGCCGCCTCAAGCGCGTTCTGAAACCCCAGGATTCGCTCGCCCGCCTGTCCGGCGACCAGTTCGGCCTGATCCTCATGTCGGAAAGCGATGTGGCCGCCGTCGGTGCCTTTGCTGAAACGCTTCAGGACGCGGTTCGCGCGCCGATCGCCTTCTCCAACCAGGACATCATCCTGACGGCCTCCGTCGGTCTGACCGGCTGGACGGACGGCGCGGGCGCCGACGAGGTGCTACGCGAGGCCGAACTCGCGATGTATCAGGCGAAACGCCTTGGCGGCGATCGCATTGAGGCCTTCCGCCCCGCCTTCAAGACGCACAGTTCCGGCCGCGTCGAGCTGGAATCGGATCTGCGCCGCGCCTTCGGGCGAAACGAGCTGTCGCTCGCCTTCCAGCCGATCGTGCGGCTGGCCACCGGTGAGATCGCGGGCTTCGAGGCACTGCTCCGCTGGAATCACGCCAAGCGAGGCCCGGTCTCTCCCGCCGAGTTCATTCCGCTCGCCGAGAGCACGGGGCTGATCGTTCAGCTCGGCCAGTTCGCACTGGACGAGGCGGCACGGCGCCTGTCGGACTGGCAACGGCTGCCGGGCCAGACCAAGCTGTTCTGCTCGGTCAACATCTCGAGCCGCCAGCTGATCCGTCAGGATCTTCTGAACGATGTCCGCCAGATCCTGAAGCGCTACCAGCTCGCGCCAGAAACGCTGAAGCTGGAGCTGACCGAGTCGCTGGTCATGGACAACCCGGAGCGTTCGGCCAAGCTCCTGGCGCGTTTGAAGGAGATGGGCGTCGGGCTGTCGCTCGACGATTTCGGAACGGGCTATTCGTCCCTGTCCTACCTCCTGCGCTTCCCGTTCGACACGCTGAAGATCGACCAGTCGTTCCTGCGCGGCGAGCAGGTGCCGCAGCGCCCGATCCTGGTGCATTCCATCGTGACCATGGCGCACGAACTTGGCCTCGCCGTGGTGGCGGAAGGCTTGGACAACGATGCCGATATCGCTCAGCTTCGCAAGCTCAACTGCGAATATGCGCAAAGCTTCATGTACGGCCAGCCGCTTTCGGCGGAAGAAGCGCGGCGGCGTCTGCAGGAGCGGAACGGCCGCCGAAGCACGGGCTAGGCGTGGCCGGCCTCGCTCGTCAGGAACACGGGATCGATGCCGAGGATCGCGAGCGCGCGGCCGTACTTAGTGTCCAGCTCGTTGCCGAACACGATGTCGAGGTCGGCAAGGCACGTCAGCCAGCCGTTGGCGGCGATCTCGGATTCGAGCTGCCCGGCGCCCCACCCGGAATAACCTAAGACCATGATCGCGCTGGACGGGCCGTCGCCGCGCGAAAGCGCCTTCAGGATATCGAGTGTCGGCGTCAGCGAGATGCCGTCGTCGACCTCGACGGTGGATTCGGAATCGTAGTCGTCCGAATGGAGGATGAAGCCGCGCCCCTGCTCCACCGGTCCTCCGGCGCAGACGGACACCTCACGCCCCTTTTCGGGCAGCCGGATCTCGTCGGCATCGGTGACGATATCGAGCTGCTTCAGGAGAGACGCGAAGCTGAGGGGCTGTGCCTTGTTGATGATGAAGCCCATGGCGCCGTTGGCCGAATGCGCGCAGACATAGACGACGCTGCGCGCGAAGCGCTCGTCTTCCATACCGGGCATGGCGATGAGAAAATGCCCCTCCAGCGAAGGGGTTTCGTCATCGGATCGGCTACGCATGTTTTCTAGGTCCATGGGAAGAAGATAGACATGTCGATTGGCTTTTGCACCAGCCTCCGCGCCGAAGCTGTGTCGCGGCTGTTGCTGGCGTGCGGTCTCGCTTTTGCCGCCTTCCCTGCGCAGGCCATCACCCCAGCCGATCAGAACGCTGAACTGCGCTCCGACGGGGCGACGCTGCGGCTTGTGGCCTTGAAGGGTGATGCCGATGGCATGGTCCGGGGCGCTCTATCGATCGAACTGGCGCCCGGCTGGAAAACCTACTGGACCGCCCCCGGTCCGGTCGGCCTCGCGCCTCGTATCGATCTATCTGAAAGCACCGGCATCGAAGATCCCGTCTTGCAGTATCCGATCCCCGCCCGCTTCGCGGAGGGCGACGCCGAGAGCGTCGGTTATGCGGAGCCAATGGCCGTGTTCTTCGAGGCAAAGGCGATCGAGGCGATGCCACGGATCGAAGCCGATATCCTCATCGGTGTCTGCCGCGAAATCTGCGTTCCCCTCGCCGCTCGCCTCAGCGTGTTCCCGAGCGAGGGTCTTTCCGATCGGGCTTTGGTTCTATCGGCCAAGGAGGCATTGCCGGCCGAGGCGGGCTCGCTGGCACCTCGTTCCGTCCGGTGGAGCCAGGATCTGTCAGGCCTCGAGGTCGGATCGCTTGCCGGCGTGACGGATGCGTTCATCGACGCGAGTCCGGGATGGTCGTTCGGGCCCCCTATTCCGACGTCGACCCCGACGGGGCCATCCTTCACGATTCCAGTTCTCGCGCGACCCTCGGGGTCTCAGGTCCCGATGCATGTTTCGATACTTTTGATTGCCGCCGAAAAGGCGCAACTATCACGCTCCGTTCAGGTCGATCCGCCCGATTCGCCGGGTCGAGATCGCTGACACCCAAGGGATCTATCCGACATGACGATCACCATCGGCGAACACCTCCCGGACGCATCGTTTCGCACGCCGGGCGAAGACGGCCCGGCCACGCTGACTTCGGGCGAACTCTTCCAGGGCAAGCGCGTCGTCCTTTTCGCGGTGCCCGGCGCGTTCACGCCGACCTGCACGATGAACCATCTGCCGGGTTTCCTGGAACTCAACGACGACCTGCGCGCCAAGGGCGTCGATACGATCGCGGTGGTCGCGGTGAACGACGTCCACGTTATGAAGGCCTGGCAGAAGCATACGGGTGCGGGCGATCGCATCCTCTTCCTGTCGGACGGGAACGGAACGTTCGCCAAGGCGGTCGGTCTCGACGCCGATCTCTCGGCCGGCGGGCTCGGCATACGCTCCAAGCGCTATTCGATGCTGGTCGAGGACGGCGTCGTGAAGCAGCTCAACGTCGAGCCGAGCCCGGGTCAGGCGGACACCTCGTCCGCACACACGCTCTTCGATCAGATCTGATCGTTCAGCCGGCGGACGGAACGCCCGTCCGCCGAGCCTTCTTGAACGGCTCCATGCCGGCGCGGGCGAGCGCATCCGCCCGCTCGTTCTCGGCGTGGCCCGCGTGGCCCTTCACCCAGTGAAACGTCACTTCGTGACGCTGGCGCTCGGCGTCGAGCCGCTGCCAGAGCTCGGCGTTCTTCACTGGCTTCTTGTCGGCCGTGCGCCAGCCGTTGCGCTTCCACCCATGGATCCATTTCGTGATCCCGTCGCGCAGATACTGCGAGTCGGAATGGAGGTGCACCGCGCAGCCTCGCTTAAGCGCGCCAAGCCCCTCAATCGCAGCCAGAAGTTCCATGCGGTTGTTGGTGGTCATTGGCTCGCCGCCCGAGAGCTCCTTTTCGGTCGCGCCGAAGCGCAGGATCGCGCCCCAGCCGCCGGGCCCCGGATTTCCCGAGCAGGCGCCGTCGGTGAAGATATCGACGCGCGTCGCCGTTTCGCTCATGCCGCCTCTCCGCCGAGCTGAAACCCGTAGTCCGCCACGGTGCGGACGCCTGCGTGGAAGCGCAACTTGCGAAGATACTCGCGCGGGTCTTTCTTGGTGACGAGCGACGTGTCGGGGATATGGATCCAGTCGTAGAGCCGAGTGAGCAGGAAACGCAGCGCCGCGCCGCGGGCCAGGATCGGGAGGGCGGCGAGTTCGTCGTCGCTCAAGGGGCGAACGGAATGATAGCCCTCGATCAGGGCGCGCCCCTTGGTGATGTTGAAGGCGCCGTCCAGCTCGAAGCACCAAGCGCACAAGCAGATCGCCAGATCATAGGCGAGGATGTCCTCGCAGGCGAAGTAGAAGTCGATCAGCCCCGATAGGCGCCCGCGTAGGAAGAAGACATTGTCCGGGAAGAGGTCGGCGTGGATGATACCGGTCGGCAACCCATTCGGCCAATGAGCCTCGAGGAAGGCGAGTTCAGATCCGATCTCTGCCAGGAGGCCGTCCGACACTTTGTCCGCTTCCGGGCCGCAGCCGTCGTACAGCGGGCGCCAACCGCCGACCGAGAGCGCGTTGGCGCGGGTCAGCGCGAAACCGCCGGACTTGGCATGGAGATCGGCGAGTGCCCGCCCGACCTCGCCGCATTGCTCGGCGGAGGGTCGGCGGGTCCACATCCCCTCCAGGAAAGTGAAAAGGGCCGCAGGGCGACCGGCCAGCTCACCGAGCGCCTCGCCCGAAACCGGCTGGACGGGCAACGGGCAGGACAGACCGCGATCGGCGAGATGCTCGAGAAGGCCGATGAAGAAGGGCAGATCTGCTCGGTTCACACGCTTTTCGTACAGCGTGAGAATGAAGGTGCCCCGTTCCGTTCGAACGAGGAAGTTGGAATTCTCGACCCCTTCCGCGATGCCCTTGTAGCTGAGAAGCTGGCCGAGATCGTAACGCGACAGGAAGGCGGCGAGATCGGCCTCGCCGACCTCCGTATAAACGGCCATTCAGATGAGCCTCGTATTGAGAAGCGGACGGTCGCCGTTGACGAAGGCCATGTCCGCCGACGTCAGCGGCACGTCGCGAAGGCTGCGCATGACGGGAAAGTTCTCGTCCTCGATCGCGGTCTGGACGAGTTCGATCCGAACGTCGAAGCGCTCGCGCAGGGCGGCGATGATCTCGTCCGTCAACACTTCCGGCGCGGACGCGCCTGCCGACATGCCGATCACCCAGCCGGGCGCCACGTCCTCGATCGGCACATCCTGACGGCCCTGGACGAGGATCGAGCGCGACGCGCCCGCCCGCTCGGCCACTTCGACGAGACGGCGCGAATTGGATGAGTTCGGCGCTCCGACGACGAGAAAGAGATCGGTGCCCGCGGCGGATGCCTTCACCGCGTCCTGCCGGTTGGTCGTGGCATAGCAAATGGATTCGGACGACGGCGCCTGCATCTCGGGGAACTTGCGCTGCAGCGCGTCGATGATGCCGGCCGTATCCTCGACGGAGAGCGTCGTCTGCGTGACGAAGCCGAGCGCCGCCGGGTCGGCGGGGGCAAAGCTCGCCACGTCCTCCTCGGTCTCGATCAGCACCACCGCCCCTTCCGGCAGTTGCCCCATCGTGCCGATCACTTCCGGGTGCCCCTTGTGGCCGACGAGCAGGACCTGCCGCCCGAGACGCACATGGCGCATCGCCTGCTTGTGGACCTTGGAAACGAGCGGGCACGTCGCATCGAGATAAAGAAGCTCGCGGCGTTCCGCCTCGGCCGGTACGGACTTCGGCACGCCATGCGCGGAGAAGACCACGGGCTGGCCATCGTCGGGAATCGCATCGAGTTCTTTAACGAAGACGGCCCCCATTTGCCGAAGCCCATCCACCACGTACTTGTTGTGGACGATCTCGTGCCGGACATAAACCGGCGCGCCGTAGCGTTTCAGCGCCAGGACGACGATCTGAATGGCCCGGTCCACGCCCGCGCAAAACCCGCGCGGCTCGCACAGGCGGATCGTCACGGTGGGTTTCGCCTCGATGGCTGACAAGTTGTTCTCCGGCGCTCGGGTCTTGCGCGGAATGAAGGGATCGGACGGGGTCCTGTCAACCCTCCGAAGCCGCCGCCTTGGGCCTGCGCCATAGCCAGCGCAGAAAGAGAAGGAAGATCACCATAAGAGCGAAGGCGAGCGCGAACCAGGTGATCGCATATTCCAGATGGTTGTTGGGGATCTCGACGACCGTGGTTCCGCCGACCGGCCCCGCCGGATCGCCGTCGCCGCGATCGGCATCCACGAGGAAAGGCAACAGCGTCGCTCCTGCGGGGAGCGAGAGGCCCTGCGCCATATCCGGAATGCTCCGCCAGAAGAAGGCATTCCGGGCGGGGTCGTTGTCCGGCACGAAATAGTTCGGTTTCTTCGTCGGCGCCGCACGCGCAAGCCCCGTGACCGACACGCTTCCCGATGGGTTTCCACCGACCCGCGTCGCCGGGTCCTTGCGATCATAGGGGACGAAGCCGCGATTGACGAAGACCACGGTGTTCCCATCGCCCAGCACCATCGGCGTCAGAACATGCCAACCCGCGGCTCCCTCGTTGGTGGCCAGGAAGTACCGTTCTCCGTCGTGAAGGAAGCGACCGTCCAGGCGAACGGGTGTGTAGTCGATCTCCTCGCCTTGCCTTTCGCGATCCTCAACCGTGGCGATATCGACCGGTGCAGCATGGATGCGGGCATCGATCGTCGCGATCAGCCCTTCCTTCCAGAACAAGCGCTCGACCTGCCAGGCACCAAGCGCGGTCAGGACGGCGATGGCACCCAGACAGACGACGACGACCGCCGCGATGCGTCCACGCGTCATCGGCTTCGGTTCGATGGTCTCGTTGGGATCGAAGTCCTGCATGGGCACTCGCAGATGCGACGGGTTCGAGGGGGCATCTCAACGAAAACGGCGGCCGCGAGAACGGCCGCCGTTTTCATAAGTTCGCATTGGCGGGGCTTCGATCAGCCGCCGTGGATCTCGGCGCCCCAGCCACCCCAGACGTAGACGGCAAAGAACAGGAAGAGCCAGACGACGTCGACGAAATGCCAGTACCAGGCGGCGGCCTCGAAGCCGAAATGCTTGGACGGGGTGAAGTGACCGCGGATCGCGCGAAGCAGGCAGACGGCCAGGAATATGACGCCGACGAACACGTGGAAACCGTGGAAGCCGGTCGCCATGAAGAACGTCGCGCCGTAGATCGAGCCGGAGAAGGCGAACGGGGCGTGCGCGTATTCGTAGAACTGGACGTAGGAGAAGATCGCGCCGAGCGCGACGGTCAGCGCGAGACCGGTGATCAGCGACTTGCGGTCGTTTTCCAGCATCGCATGGTGCGCCCACGTCGCAGTGGTGCCCGAAAGCAGGAGCGTGATCGTGTTGAAGAGCGGCAGATGGAGCGGGTCGATCACCTCGATGCCGACTGGCGGCCACTGTCCGCCGAGCGCCTGCACGCGCGCCGCCTGGATCGCCTCGCCGGGAAACAGGCTGGCGTCGAAGAAGGCCCAGAACCACGCGACGAAGAACATCACCTCGGAGGCGATGAACATGATCATGCCATAGCGAAGATGCATCGAAACGACCGGCGTGTGATGCCCTTCATGGCTTTCCTTGATCGCGTCCGACCACCAGGCGAACATCGTGTAGAGCACGATGGCGAGGCCGAAGGCGAAGATCCAGGGCGTCGCCAGGTTGGCGCCGAAGACCATGAACGGCGTACCGGAGACATGGCGGAACAGACCGACGGCGCCGAACAGGAGGAAGAACGCGCCCACGGACGCCACGAACGGCCAGGGGCTCGGCTCGATGACGTGGTAGTCGTGATGTTTGATATGCGTGTCAGCCATGGTCCGTCCCGCTTCTCCCGCACCCCTCTGCCTCAGGGCAGTCTATGCGCATCGATGCCAATTTCCAGTTTCGAAATAGCTCCCGTCCCCCGACGGAAGCGTCAGTCATAGCCCCTTCGGGTCCGAGCCGCCGGCAGCCGCCGCCACGGGCGTCTTCGGCTCGGCCACCGGGAAGAACGTATAGGACAAGGTGATCGTCGGAATGTCCTTCAGGTCGGGGTCGTCCTTGATCGCCGGATCGACGAAGAAGACCACCGGCATGTCCACCGCCTCGCCCGGCTGCAGCGTCTGCTCAGTGAAGCAGAAGCACTGGACCTTGTTGAAGTAGATCCCCGCCGTCAGCGGCGTGACGTTGAAGGTCGCCTGCGCCGTCACCGGCTTGTCCGACCGGTTGCGAACGCGATAGGCGGTCTGGCGCGTTTCGCCAAGATTCAACCGAATTTCCCGCTCCACCGGCTGGAACGACCAAGGCACGCCACTCGACGAATTGGCGTCGAACCGCACCGTGACCTTTTCGCTCGCGACGTTGCTCGAGGCGAACTCGGCGCGCTGCGTCGTGCCGCCGTAGCCGGTCACCTGACAGAAGAGCTGATAGAGCGGCACCGAGGCGTAGGCCGCGCCCACCATGCCGAAAACGAAGACGATGCAGCCGAGCGCGATCGCGCGGGCGCGCTTGGCGGCTTCGGCCGGGGTCGGACGGGTGGACGACGACATCCTCAACCTGCGATCTTGAACAGGGTTACGACGTAGAACAGGACGACAAGAACGACGAGAACCGCGCCGATCGCCAGCGAGCGCTTGCGACGGGCACGCGCTTCCGCCTCGTTGAGCCGCACGGTTTCCTGCTGCGGATCAAAGACCATGGAAGCCGATTCCGCGAGCGACCAGCCCTTCCACGAGGAGAAGCGCGAACAGCGCGAAGAGGTAGACGATCGAGAAGGCGAAGAGCTTCTTGGCCGGCGTCATCGTCGCGTCGCCATCCACCATGCGGAGAACACCGTAGGCGAGGCGCACGAAGTTCAACCCGAGGAGTGCGGAAACCACGCCGTAGATCGGGCTGGCGAAACCCAGCGCGAAGGGAAGGATACCGACCGGCGCCAGGATCAGGGAGTAGACGAAGATATGGATGCGCGTCGAACGCTCCCCCGCGACGTTCGGCAGCATGGGAATGCCGACCGCGCCGTAGTCCTTCATCTTGAACATGGCGAGCGCCCAGAAGTGGGGCGGCGTCCAGAGGAAGATGATCAGGAAGAGGACGAAACCCTCCCACGACACGCCGCCGGTCGCCGCAGCCCAGGCCACCATGGGCGGAAAGGCGCCCGCCGCCCCCCCGATCACGATGTTCTGCACCGTCCGCCGCTTCAGCCACATCGTGTAGAACACGGCGTAAAAGGCGATGGTGAAGGCAAGGAAGCCTGCGGCGAACCAGTTTGCGGCAAGGCCGAGGAGCATCACCGAGAAGACCGAAAGGAAAAGGCCGAACGCCAGGGCGTTCTCGGGCGTGACCCGGCCCGCCGGGATCGGACGATTCGCGGTGCGGGTCATCACACGGTCGATATCGCGGTCGTACCACATGTTGAGCGCACCGGAGCCGCCAGCGCCCAGCGCGATGGCGAGCAGCGACACGAAGGCGAGGACCGGGTTGAGCGTTGCGGGCGCGGCGAGCATGCCGGCGACGGCGGTCAGGATGACGAGCGACATGACCCGCGGCTTGAGAAGCGCGATATAGTCGCCGGGTTCGGCCAGACTGATGCCGGGCCGAGCCTCACCGGAAGCTGAGAAGTCGATGGCGCTCAACGTCATGCCTTTCACCAATTCCAGCGGCGCTTAAGGGCGACCGCTGGATCGCCGGAGAAAGCCGGCTTCTTCATGCGATCGATCCCGGCGGGAGCCGGGATCGCTTGTCGTGCCTTCCAAGTCCGCTCAGCGGATGCGCGGCAGCTCTTCCCACTGATGGAACGGCGGCGGCGAGGACAGCTGCCATTCCAACGTCGTCGCGCCCTGCCCCCAGGGGTTGGCACCAGCGAGGCGCTTCTTCGCGAAGGCTTCCCAGACGATGTAGAGGAACAGAAGAACCGAAACGCCCGAGATGTAGGATCCCATCGATGACACGAAGTTCCAGCCAGCGAAGGCGTCCGGGTAGTCCGCATAGCGGCGCGGCATGCCGGCGGCGCCGAGGAAATGCTGCGGGAAGAACACGAGGTTCACGCCCACGAACATGACCCAGAAATGCAGCTTGCCGAGCGTCTCGTTGTACATGTAGCCGCTCATCTTCGGGAACCAGTAGTACCAGCCGGCGAAGATCGCGAAGACGGCGCCGAGCGACAGCACGTAGTGGAAGTGGGCGACGACATAGTAGGTGTCGTGCAGCACCCGGTCCATGCCGGCGTTGGCGAGCTTGACGCCGGTCACGCCACCGACCGTGAACAGGAAGATGAAGCCGATCGACCAGAGCATCGGCGTCGTGAAGCGGAGCGAGCCGCCCCACATCGTCGCGATCCAGGAGAAGATCTTGATGCCGGTCGGCACCGCGATCACCATCGTGGCGAACACGAAGTAGCGCTGCGTGTTGAGCGACAGGCCCGTCGTATACATGTGGTGCGCCCACACCACAAAGCCGACCACGCCGATCGCGACCATGGCATAGGCCATGCCGAGATAACCGAACACCGGCTTGCGCGAGAAGGTCGAGATGATGTGCGAGACGATGCCGAAGGCCGGCAGGATCATGATGTAGACTTCGGGGTGGCCGAAGAACCAGAACAGATGCTGGTAGAGGATCGGATCGCCGCCGCCTTCCGGCGCGAAGAATGTCGTGCCGAAGTTGCGGTCGGTCAGCACCATCGTGATGGCACCGGCCAGAACCGGCAGCGATAGGAGCAGCAGGAAGGCCGTCACCAGCTGCGACCAGGCGAAGAGCGGCATCTTGTGCAGCGTCATGCCGGGAGCGCGCATGTTGAGGATGGTGGTGATCATGTTGATCGCGCCGAGGATCGACGAGGCGCCGGACAGGTGCAGTGCGAAGATCGCGAGATCCACCGCAGGTCCCGGATGGCCGGCCGTCGAGAGCGGCGGATACAGGGTCCAGCCGGTGCCTGCGCCGTTGGCGCCCGGCGCGCCTTCCACGAACATAGACAGGATGAGCAGGAGCAGCGAGGGCGGCAGGAGCCAGAAGGCGATGTTGTTGACGCGCGGAAACGCGGTATCGGGCGCGCCGATCATGATCGGCACGAAGTAGTTGCCGAAGCCGCCGATCAGGGCGGGCATGACCATGAAGAACACCATCACCAGACCGTGCGCGGTGGTGAAGACGTTGAAGATCTGCGGGTTGCCGAAGATCTGAAGGCCCGGCTCCTGCAACTCCGCACGGATCGCGACCGAAAGGCTGCCGCCGATCAGGCCCGCGACGATCGCGAAGATGAGGTAGAGGATCCCGATGTCCTTGTGGTTGGTCGAATTGACCCAGCGAACCCAACCGGTCGGATGATGCGGGTGCGCGTCGTGTGAAGCTGCGTGAGCCATGGGTATGTTCCCTGCGAGGGGTTCAGCGCTGGGCGACGACCGAGCTCGCAGCGGCGATCTCGGCGGTCAGCTGGGTATTGGCGTTGTCGAGGTTCTCGCGCGCAGCGGTCTGCCAAGTGGCGAACTGCTCCTGGCTGACGACGCGCACCGCGATCGGCATGTTGTAGTGATCGCGCCCGCACAGCTCGGAGCACTGGCCGTAGAAGATGCCTTCGCGCGTCGCCTCGAACCAGTATTCGTTGATGCGCCCGGGCACGGCATCGACCTTCACACCCAGCGAAGGCATCGCAAAGGAATGGATCACGTCGCCGCCCGTCGACAGAAGGCGGATCACGGTGTTCACGGGAACGACCATCTCGTTGTCGACCGCCAGGAGGCGGGGATAGACGCCCCGATCTTCCTTGTTGGCAGCTGCGCGCGCGTCGTCCGTGATCGGATAGGACAGGAAGGACAAAGGCTCGGCGGCAGGCTCGGCCGGGTTCGCAGCCGTTCCGGCGGCGGCCGAACCTGCGGCGGCGACAGCCTGCTCCGGCTGGTACTCGTAGCCCCAGTACCACTGGTAGCCGGTCGCCTTCACCGTCAGCTCCGGCTCGCGCGGCGGATTGTACTGAGCGGTAAGAAGCTGGAAGGACGGGATCGCGAGGCACAGAAGAATCAAAACGGGCGCCAGCGTCCAGATGATCTCGATCACCGTGTTGTGGCTGGTGCGCGAGGGCACCGGATTGCGCGCTTCGCGGTAGCGGATCGCGACCCAGGCGAGAAGCGCGGCCACGAGAATGACGACCGGCACCAGGAACCAGAGCGTATAGGCGCTGAACCAGTGGATCTGCTCTTCGATGGGAGAGAGCGCTTCCTGGAGGTTGATCTGCCAGGGATGCGGCTGGCCCGGATGCAACGCCTCCTGCGCGGTTGCCACCACGGACGAGCCGGTCAGCACCGCGGCTGCAAGGGCTGTTCTCTTCACGAATGCTCTCCCTCGTGCAAAGGGTATAAACCCTCAGTCCGGGACCGTATCACAGGATCGGATCGTGGCGCTTCGGCCGCAAAATCGAATGCCGCTAATGTGCAGGTACCTCGCTGCGCTTCAACCACGAAACGGCCTTCTTCGCAACAAGTGGGCGACATGCGCGCTTGCGACATAGTGCGATTGTTGCCGGCCGCGCGCACCCGTCCCGCCGGTCGCGCGCAGCGGGCTCGACGCCGCATCCGCCGATGCGTTAACCTCCGCCGCGTCAGCCGGGACGTGAAGCGCCCGCCCGATCCCATGGAAAGAGTCTATGAAGTCAGCACCCCTCGCGGCTCTTGCAGCCTTCGCCGCCCTCCTGCCCTCGGCGGCCGACGCGCAGACCGGGACGGTCAAATCTCAGCACGGCGCCTGGGCGGTCGTCTGCGACCAGCCGGCGGGCGCGGCGGGCGAGCAGTGCGCGCTTCTTCAGAACGTCGTCGCGGAGGACCGGCCGGAGGTTGGACTTTCGGTTCTGGCGCTCAAGACGGCCGACGGCAAGGCGCGGATTCTGCGGGTGCTCGCCCCGCTCGGCATCCTTCTGCCCAACGGGCTCGGTCTCTACGTGGACGGCAAGGACATCGGCCGCGCCCAGTTCGTGCGTTGCTTCGAGGACGGCTGCTATGCCGAGGTGATTCTGGAAGATACGCTGCGCGAGACGCTGTCCACCGGCACCTCCGCCACGTTCATCGTCTTCCAGACGCCCGAAGAGGGAATTGGCATTCCGGTCGACCTCAAGGGTTTCCGCGAGGGGTTCGACGCCCTCCCCTGATCGCCCCCCTCCCCTCTCGGCGTGACAGAGCTCGTGCGAGCCCCTATCTCAGCGCGAAGCCCATGGCATAGCGGAGCGCGACGATGACCTCTTCCCTGATCGAACTGTTCGACCTGTCCCGGGCGGAGATCGAGGGGGTCGTGTCGCAGACCCTGGCAGGCGCCGACGACGGGGAACTCTTCCTCGAATATCGCGAACACGAATCGCTCCTGTTCGACAACGGGCGGCTGAAGGCAGGCGATTTTTCAACCGATCGCGGATTCGGCCTTCGTTGCGTAGCGGGTGAGGCGATCGGCTTTGCCCATGCCGGCGATCTTTCGGGCGCGGCGCTCAAGCGAGCGGCCGATTCGGTTGTCGCCGTTCGATCGGGACATTCCGGCACGGTGGCGCAGGCGCCGCGCGGAACCAACCGCCAGTTCTATTCCGCCGAGAACCCGATTCCGTCCCCCTCCTTCGAGGAGAAGGTTCGCCTTCTCACGCGTATCGACGAATACCTGCGCTCTAAGGACGACGCGGTCCGCCAGGTCAGCGTGTCGCTCGCTTCGCAATGGCAGGTGGTGGAGATTCTGAGGGCCGACGGACAACTCGTGCGTGATGTCCGGCCTATGGTGCGGCTCAATGTTTCGGTGGTCGCCGGAAGCGGCGATCGGCAGGAAACGGGCAGCCATGGCGCGGGCGGCCGATACGCGTTTGACCCGCTGATCGCCACCGAAGGGTGGCAGGGTATCGCGGACGAGGCGCTGCGCCAGGCACGCCTCAACCTCGAAGCCGTGCCGGCCCCCGCGGGGACGTTCGACGTTGTGCTTGGGTCCGGCTGGCCGGGTGTGATGCTGCACGAGGCGGTGGGGCACGGGCTCGAGGGCGACTACAACCGGAAAAAGACCTCGGCCTTTTCCGGGCTCCTCGGCAGCCAAGTGGCCGCGCGAGGCGTCACGGTCGTCGACGACGGTACGATCTCGGAGCGGCGCGGCTCGATCTCGGTGGACGACGAGGGAACGCCGACCAACCGCACCGTCCTGATCGAGGACGGCAAGCTCGTGAACTACATGCAGGATCGGCAGAACGCCCGCCTGATGGGCATGGAGCCGACCGGCAACGGTCGGCGTCAGTCTTACGCCTATGCGCCGATGCCGCGCATGACCAACACGATGATGCTGAACGGCCCCCATACGCCGGACGAGATCATCGCCTCGGTGACGGACGGGATCTACGCCGTTTCCTTCGGCGGCGGGCAAGTGGACATCACCTCGGGCAAGTTCGTGTTCGGCTGCACCGAGGCCTATCGCATCAGGGACGGCCGGGTCGCCGAACCGGTCAAGGGTGCGATGCTCATCGGCAACGGACCGGACGCGATGCACCGCGTCTCCATGGTCGGCAACGACACCTCGCTCGACCGGGGCATCGGCAATTGCGGCAAGGCCGGACAGTGGGTGCCGGTCGGCGTCGGCCAGCCCCACCTGCGCATGGACCAGATCACGGTCGGCGGAACGGAGACCTGATCCCGCCGAGCCGTGTTCAGGGATACAGGCGCTGGATGTCCCAACCAGCGCCACCCGGCGGACGCGTGAAGCGGAATCGGTCGTGCAGGCGGAACTCGCCGTCCTGCCAGAACTCGATTTCCGTTGGCATGATGCGAAAGCCCGACCAGTGGGGCGGACGCGGAACGGCCTCCCCGAAGCGCGCTTCCACATCGGCAACGCGCTCTTCCAGAACAGAGCGGCTTTCCAGCGGCCGGCTCTGGTCCGATGCCCAGGCCCCGATTCGGCTGCCGTGTGGACGACCCTCGAAATAGGCGTCCGCCTCCGCCTCCGTCACGACCTCCACTGAGCCGCGCGCTCGGAACTGGCGCCGCCGGCTCTTCCAATGCATGCAAAGTGCAGCCTTGCGCTGACCGAGGATCTCCTCCCCTTTCCGGCTTTGGAAATTGGTGTAGAAGACGAGACCCCGCTCGTCGTATCCTTTCAGGAGGACCATCCGGACATCGGGAAGCCCATCTTCGTCGACACTGGCGACAGCCATCGCGGTCGGGTCGTTGATCTCGGTTTCCTCGGCTTCGCGAAGCCAGATCGCCAGCGCCTCGTAGGGGTCTTCCGGCAGACCGCCTTCACCGAACATTAAGGTCGAATTGTTCATTCTTGGGTCCAATTTGCGAATGATGGTCCACCGGTTCCTACGTCAGGCCGCGCCGGTGGCAAAGACCGAGAGTTCGATGCTCGCAGGCACGCCCTTTCTCCTTCTTGCCATCGCGGCCGCCTGCCTGTCCGGCTGCACCGTGATCAACGGCAGCGCGTTGGAGGAAGTTGCGGTCGACAAGAGCCTGACGACGGCCTCCATTCCGCGAACCGACCCGGCGGTCGCCGCCGAAACCCTGTCCGACAGCCGCACCGTGCGCAACGCGGTATCGGCCGCCCGTCTGGAAGGCGACGAATCGGCCCCGCTCGCCTGGGCGAACTCCGACACGGGTGCGACGGGGACGATCACCGCAATCCGTGAGACCAAGGCGGGCGATCAGATCTGCCGCACGTTCACGACATCCCGCCAGCGGTTCGACGGGATCGTCCTTTATGCGGGCGAGGCTTGCACCAAGGGTCAGGGGGAATGGACCTTGACGCGGTTTTCCGAGGGGCGCTGATGCGCGCACGACCGGGCACGGCTTCAATTTCGCCCCAGGCCTCGCCATATGGACATTCGTCGCTTGTCTTGACGGCGATTCCCGATGCCTTAAGCGGGAGATCTTGAGCTCGACCACCAGGAAACAAAGCCCGTATGCGTGACCCCTACACCGTTCTCGGCGTGGCCAAGACCGCCAGCGAGGCGGAGATCAAGTCCGCCTTCCGCAAGCTGGCCAAGAAGTATCACCCGGACGCGACGGGCGAGGATCCGACGGCAAGAACGCGCTTCAACGAGGCCAACCAAGCCTACGAGATCCTCGGCGACAAGGACAAGCGCGCGCAGTTCGATCGCGGCGAGATCGACGGCGAAGGCAAGCCGAAATTCCAGGGCTTCTCGGGATACGCTTCCGGCGGCAACCCGTTCGGCGAATCGGCAGGCGGCTCGGCCGGCTTCGACTTCCGGAGCGGCGGCGGCGATTTCTCGGGCTCCGAAAGCACGTTCAGCGACTTCTTCGAACAGGCGTTCGGTGGCCGGCGCAACGCACGCTCCGGGTTCACGGCGGCGCGCAACACGCCCTCCAAGGGCGACGACATCAACGCCACGCTGAAGGTTCGGCTCGAAGACGTCGTGTCCGACGAAAAGGTCGAGGCGATCTTTCCGAACGGCAAGCGTCTGGCCATCCGCCTGCCGGAAGGCGTCGAGGACGGTCAGGTGATCCGCCTGCGCGGTCAGGGCCAGCCGGCGGTGTTCAACGGCGGACCGGCGGGCGATGCGCTCGTCACCATCTCGTTCGCGGACCATCCCCGCTTCATCGTCGAGGATCGGGATCTTCTCCTCGATCAGGCGGTGGATCTCGAAACCGCTGTGCTCGGCGGGCGGATCACCATCGAGACGCTGGACGGGCGCGTCGCCACCAAAATTTTGCCCTGGACGAACTCCGGTCGCACCCTGAGGTTGAAGGGCAAGGGGCTGACGCGCAAGGATGGCGCGCGCGGCGATATCCTCGTCACGCTCGCCATCGCATTGCCGGCGGAGCCCGATGCCGAACTCGTCGCGCTTCTTCAAACGCGCCGCGACGCTGCGGGCTGACAGGCTCCGGCTAAGCACAAAAGGTTCGGCAACCTTGCTGGCGGTAAGCGGCTATGCCATACCGCCGGCCCTACGGCAGTTTGCGAAACGAGTGGAAGGAGTTCGACCATGGTGGATTCGGTCGGCCTGATGAAGGGCAAGCGGGGCCTCATCCTGGGCGTCGCCAACAACCGGTCCATCGCGTTCGGAATCGCCAAGGCCCTCGCCGCGCAAGGGGCGGAAATCGCGCTGACCTACCAGGGTGATGCCCTGCGCAAGCGCGTCGAGCCACTGGCGGCCGAACTCGGCGCCTTCGTGTGCGGCCATTGCGACGTGGGCGATGCCGCCTCGATCGACGCCTGCTTCGCCGCGATCGAGGAGAAGTGGGGCAAGCTCGACTTCCTCGTTCACGCCATCGGCTTTTCCGACAAGGACGAGCTGACCGGGCGCTACGTGGATACCAGCCAGGCCAATTTCACCAACACGATGCTGATCTCCGTCTACTCCTTCACGGCTGTCGCCCAGCGCGCCGAGAAGCTGATGACGGACGGCGGCTCGATGCTGACGCTGACCTACTACGGCGCCGAGAAGGTCATGCCGAACTACAACGTCATGGGCGTCGCCAAGGCCGCGCTGGAGGCAAGCGTCAAGTATCTGGCGGTCGATCTCGGCCCGAAGAACATCCGTGTCAACGCGATCTCCGCCGGGCCGATCAAGACGCTCGCGGCGTCCGGCATCGGCGACTTCCGCTATATCCTCAAGTGGAACGAGTACAACGCGCCGCTCCGCCGCACGGTGACGATCGAGGAAGTCGGCGACGTCGGCCTCTACCTCCTGTCCGATCTTTCGCGCTCGGTCACCGGCGAGGTGCATCACGCCGATTCCGGCTATCACGTCGTCGGCATGAAGGCGGTGGACGCGCCGGACATTTCCGTCGTCAAGGACTGATCCGGCCCACCGCATGTCCCCTCTTCCGCTGATCTACCTTTGCCGGCACGGGCAGACCGACTGGAACGCCGCCGGGCGCCTTCAGGGGCAAAGCGACATTCCGTTGAACCGGGTCGGGCTTGCGCAGGCCAAGCGCAACGGTCGGTATCTTCGCAATGTGCTGGGCGCCGGAGCGGATGGGTTCCGCTTCGTGTCCAGCCCGATGCAGCGCGCGGCGGATACGATGCGCATCATCCGGCAGGAGATCGGCCTCGATCCCGAGGGCTTCGAAGCGGACGAGCGCTTGAAGGAAATCCATTTCGGCGATTGGCAGGGCTTCACCGTCCGCCAGCTTCGCGAGCGCTCGCCGACCGAAGCGGACGCGCGCGAACGGGAC
This sequence comes from Aureimonas sp. ME7, assembly GCF_903970965.1. Classification (GTDB taxonomy): domain Bacteria; phylum Pseudomonadota; class Alphaproteobacteria; order Rhizobiales; family Rhizobiaceae; genus Aureimonas. Next base: position 203,475 of record NZ_CAJCKW010000002.1, read on the forward strand.
AAGTGGAACTTCCGCCCCCCCGGCGTCGGTGCCGAAACCTACGCCAGCCTCGCCGAGCGCGTCGCGCCCGTGTTCCGCGAGTTGACGACGCCGGCCGTCGTGGTGGCCCATGGCGGCATCACGCGCACCTTTCTGCAGGTGTTCGGCGGATACACGCCGCACGACGCCTCGCATATCGACATTCCGCAGGATCGTATCCTGCGTATCCAGGACGGCGTGATCGCCTGGGTCTAGGCCGGCTGGCCGACGAGCTCGTAGACGACGACGGCCTGCATGCCCGGCCTGACGACGCCGTAGTCGAAGTCCGCCGGCAGGAGATAAGTGCTACCGTCCGCGAGACGCATCGACGCGTCTTCCGGGTCGATCTCTTCGATCATCCCGTCGGCTTCCCTGGCGAGAGCCGGGTAGCTCGCCGAAACGGACAGGAACGAGCAGGCGAAGAAAGCGACGACGCGTCTTGTCATGAGGTCTCGTCCGGAAGGCTCGAGCGAACGGCACGACCCGTCAGTCCGTCGAGTCGCCGGAGCCGAGGTTCTCGAACGATTATGGTTTTTTCGAGCGCCGGGGCGCTTGCCCGGTTGTCGATTTCATCGCATCACCCGAAGCAGCGTGATCGGCGTCTCCCCGCTCACACCGGATCGGAAATCTCGGCATGTCGCACAACAGTTTCGGCCATCTCTTCCGCGTCACCACCTGGGGCGAAAGCCATGGGCCGGCGATCGGCTGCGTCGTGGACGGCACGCCGCCGGGCCTTCGCTTTTCGGAGGCCGAACTCCAACGCTGGCTGGACGAGCGCCGGCCCGGCCAGTCGCGATATACGACGCAACGCCAGGAGCCCGATCAGGTCCGCGTTCTGTCCGGCACCATGCCGGGCGAGGCGGAGGGGGAACTGATCGCCACCGGAACGCCGATCGCCCTCGAAATCCAGAACGTCGACCAGCGCTCCAAGGACTATTCCGAGATCGCCCGGCGCTACCGGCCCGGCCACGCCGACATCGCCTACGACACAAAATACGGCATCCGCGACTATCGCGGCGGGGGACGCTCGTCGGCGCGCGAAACCGCGACGCGCGTGGCGGCCGGCGGCATCGCCCGGCTCGTCGTGCCGGGCATGACGGTACGCGGCGCGCTGGTCCAGATCGGCGACATCGCGATCGATCGCGCCCGTTTCGACTGGGACGAGACCCGGCGCAACCCGTTCTTCTGCCCGGACGCCGGGACGGTGGACCGCTGGGCCGAGCTTCTCGACGCGGTTCGCAAGCGCGGCTCCTCCATCGGAGCCGTGGTCGAGATCGTGGCCGAAGGCGTTCCCGCCGGTCTCGGCGCCCCGCTCTACGGCAAGCTCGACGCCGATATCGCCGCCGGCCTGATGTCGATCAACGCGGTCAAGGGCGTCGAGATCGGCGACGGCTTCGAGAGCGCCCGGCTGTCGGGCGAGGAGAATGCCGACGAGATCCGCATCGGCGTGGATGGGCAGCCCCAATACCTCTCGAATCATGCCGGCGGCGTTCTCGGCGGCATTGCGACCGGCCAGCCGATCGTCGCGCGCTTCGCGGTGAAGCCGACCTCCTCCATCCTCACGCCCCGCCGCTCGATCGACGCGGACGGACACGAGGTCGAGGTGATGACCAAGGGGCGCCACGACCCGTGCGTCGGCATTCGCGCGGTGCCGATCGGCGAAGCCATGGTCGCCTGCGCCATCGCGGATCACTTTCTCCGGCATCGTGGCCAGACCGGTCGTTGAACCGGCGGCGCTCGCGCCGCGTTGAAGTCCTGTCCGTTCCCATCTCCTTCGGAGACGTAGCCGCCCCATGACGCGTCTCTACAACCACCCGATCTTCGCCGAACACCTGACCGGACCCGGCCACCCCGAGCGACCCGAGCGCATGGCGGCCGTCGCTGCGGCGCTGGAGGCCGAGCCCTTCCAGGATCTCGATCGCGCCCTGGCGCCCGAAGGCCAGTTGGAGGCGATCTATCGCTGCCATTCGGTGGGGCACGTCGCCAAGATCGCCCGCGCCACGCCGACGGAAGGCCTCGTGCGCATCGACGGCGACACGGTGATCAGCCCGAAGAGCTTTACCGCCGCGCTGCATGGGGTCGGCGCCGCCTGCGCGGGCGTCGACGATGTCGTGTCCGGCGAGGCGGCAAACGTCTTCGTCGCCGCACGTCCCCCCGGCCACCACGCCGAGCGGGAAACCGCCATGGGCTTCTGCCTGTTCAATCAGGCGGCCGTCGCTGCGCGGCATGCGCAGGCCGTTCATGGGCTGGAGCGCGTCGCGATCGTGGACTGGGATGTCCACCACGGAAACGGGACGCAGGACATCTTCTGGTCCGATCCGTCGGTTCTCTACGTTTCGACGCACCAATGGCCGCTGTATCCAGGCACGGGCGCGCCGGAGGAGACCGGCGCCGGCAACATCGTCAACGTCCCCTTGCGCGAAGGCGACGGCACGGACGAGTTTCGCGAGGCCTTCTCCGCCAAGGTTATGCCGGCGCTTCATGCCTTCGCGCCGGACCTCGTCATCATTTCCGCCGGATTCGACGCTCACCATCGCGATCCGCTGGCCGGCCTCAATCTGATCGAGGCGGATTTCGACTGGGCCACCGGACAACTCCTGGAGGTCGCGGGGCGCTTTGCCGGAAATCGACTCGTCAGCATCCTGGAAGGCGGATACGACCTGAAGGGTTTGCAGCAGTCGGTCGCGGCCCATGTTCAAAGGCTGATGATCGGCTGATTTCCACCAGACAAGGTTCGTCTATGTCCGATACCACCGCCACCATTCCCGCCGATGACGGCGACATTCGCCGCATGAGCTTCGAGGAAGCGCTGGCGGCCTTGGAGCGAATTGTCTCCGATCTCGAACGCGGCGATGTGCCGCTGGAGCATTCGATCCGCATCTACGAGCGGGGCGAGAAGTTGAAGTCCCACTGCGACCGCCTCCTGTCCGCCGCCGAGGACAAGGTCGAGAAGATCAAGCTCTCGCGCGCCGGCAAGCCGACCGACGTCGAGCCGCTCGATCCCGCCTGACGCGAGGCCAAGCCTCAAGGCCTCGAAGGGCCGCGCGGTGGACAACTCGGCTTGAAACCGGTCTAAGAAACACGACCTTCAGAGCATGCGATGCTCGCCCGCCTGCGCCGCATCAGGAGATGCTCTTGTCCCAACCTCTGTCCACGCCGCTTCTGGATGAAATCGCCTCGCCCGAGGATCTTCGTCGCCTGCCGGAAGCCAAGCTGAAACAGGTGGCCGACGAGCTTCGCCAGGATCTGATCGATGCCGTGTCGAAGACGGGCGGCCATCTTGGCGCCGGTCTCGGGGTGGTGGAACTGACGGTGGCCCTCCACGCCGTGTTCGATACGCCGCGCGACCGGTTGATCTGGGACGTCGGGCATCAGGCCTATCCGCACAAGCTTCTGACCGGACGGCGCGAGGCGATGCGCACGGTGCGTCAGGAAGGCGGCCTGTCGGGCTTCGCGAAGCGGACGGAGAGCGAATACGACCCCTTCGGCGCGGGCCACTCGTCCACCTCGATCTCGGCCGGTCTCGGCATGGCCGTCGCCAGCGATCTCGAAGGACGTCGCAACCATGTGGTGGCGGTGATCGGCGACGGGGCGATCAGCGCCGGCATGGCCTACGAGGCGATGAACAACGCGGGGGGGCTCGACGCGCGCCTCATCGTCATCCTCAACGACAACGACATGTCGATCGCCCCGCCGACGGGCGCGATGAGCGCCTATCTCGCCCGCCTCGTGTCCGGCAAGACCTACAGGACGCTGCGCAACCGCGCCAAGGCGGTCACCAACAAACTGCCCGAATTTGTGCGCGAAGGCGCGCGCAAGACGGAGGAGTACACGCGCGGCTTCTTCACCGGCGGTACGCTCTTCGAGGAGCTCGGCTTCTACTATGTCGGCCCGATCGACGGGCACGATCTCGATCACCTTCTGCCCGTCCTGAAGAACGTTCGCGACACCGGCCACGGGCCGGTGCTGGTTCACGTCGTCACCAAGAAGGGCAAGGGATACCCGCCGGCGGAAGCCAGCGCCGACAAGTATCACGGCGTCTCCAAGTTCGACGTGGTGACCGGCACGCAGTCGAAGCCGAAGGCGAACGCGCCGAGCTACACGCGGATCTTCGCCGAAACGCTCGTGCAGGAAGCGCATGACGACGAGCGGATCGTGGCGATCAACGCTGCCATGCCCGACGGCACGGGGCTCGATCTTTTCGGTGAAGCCTTCCCGAAGCGCACCTTCGACGTCGGCATCGCCGAACAGCACGCCGTCACCTTCGCGGCAGGCCTTGCCACGGAAGGCTTCAAGCCCTTCGTCGCGATCTACTCGACCTTCCTGCAGCGCGCCTACGACCAGATCGTCCACGACGTGGCGATCCAGCACCTGCCCGTGCGCTTTGCGATCGACCGCGCCGGCTTCGTTGGCGCCGACGGGCCGACCCATGCCGGCTCGTTCGACACCGGCTTCCTGTGCCCTCTGCCTGGCATGGTCGTCATGGCGGCGGCCGACGAGGCCGAGCTTCGGCACATGGTGCGAACCGCCGCGCTCTACGACGACGGCCCGATCTCCTTCCGCTACCCGCGTGGCAACGGCACGGGTGTCGATCTGCCGGCGCGCGGCGAGGCGCTGGAGATCGGCAAGGGACGCATCGTGAGGGAAGGCGGCAAGGTCGCTATCCTGTCCTTCGGCTCGCGCCTCACTGATGCGGTCGCGGCGGCGGAAGAGTTGGAGGGCTTCGGCCTGTCCACCACCGTGGCCGATGCTCGCTTCGCCAAACCGCTCGACACCGACCTCATCCGTCGGCTGGCGCAGAACCACGAGGTTCTCGTGCTTCTCGAAGAGGGCGCGTCCGGCGGCTTCGCGGCGCAGGTGCTGGAGCATCTCGCCCGCCATGGCCTTCTCGACCACGGCCTCAAGGTTCGCCCGCTGACCATGCCGGACCGCTTCGTCGAGCATGCGGCACCAGAGGTTATGATCAAGTCGGCCGGTCTCGATCGGACCGCGATCGTGGAAACCGTCTTCCGCGCGCTCGGGGATCGGGCACAGCGGGTTCTGCGGGCTTGAGCCACACCGTCCGTCGATGAGCGCCGCGCGTCCGCGATTGGATATCCTTCTTGCCGACCGAGGCCTTCTGGAATCGCGAGCTCGGGCGCGCGATGCGATCCTGCGCGGCTGCGTGCGCGTCGATGGCGTGGCCGCGACGAAGCCCGGCCAGCCGACCGACCCCGCCGCACGGATCGAGATCGAGGACGCGGCGTCGACTTACGTCTCGCGCGCGGCGCTCAAGCTGATCGCCGGGCTCGATGCGTTCGAGATCGACTGCCGGGACCGCCAAGCGCTCGATGTCGGTGCATCCACAGGCGGGTTCACGCAGGTGCTCTTGGAGCGCGGCGCAGCGTCGGTGGTGTCGCTGGATGTGGGCCATGACCAGCTGCACCCGTCGCTGCGCGCCGACCCGCGTGTGCGCAACATCGAGGGCTTGAATGCGCGAGCGCTGACGGAAGCCGATCTCGCGGGCGCCGCAATCGATCTCGTGGTTTCCGACGTCAGCTTCATCTCGCTCAAGCTTGCGTTGCCTCCCGCGCTGACGCTGGCCCAAGCCGAGTCGCATGCCGTTCTCCTGGTGAAGCCCCAGTTCGAGGCCGGCCGTGAGGCGATCGGGAAGGGCGGCCTTCTGCGCGATCCGGCCATCGGCCCCGATATCGCCGACGACCTGTCGCGCTGGTTTGGGTCACAGCCCGGCTGGCACAGCCTCGGCTGGCATCCATCCCCGATCAAAGGCGGAGACGGGAACGTCGAATTCCTGCTTGCGGGCCGAAAGACATGACCGAAACACTGCAGATCCGAGCGCTCGGCGCCAAGGGCGACGGCATCGCGCAGTCCGGCGGCGGACCCGTGTTCGTTCCCTTCTCGCTGCCGGGGGAGATCGTCGATGTCGAGCGCGAGGGGCAGCGCGCGCGGATCGTCGCGATCGAAACGCCTTCGCCGGAGCGGCGCGAGCCGCCCTGCCCGCATTTCGGGCGCTGCGGCGGCTGCGAACTGCAGCATGCCAGCGAGCCGTTCTATGCGAGCTTCAAGCGCGATCTCGTGGTCGAGGCGTTCCGCCGCGAAGGGTTGGAGCCGTCGATCGGCGAGGTGATCGCCTGCCCGCCGAAATCGCGCCGGCGGGCCGTGTTCACCGCCGTGCGTGCCGGTCCGCGTATCCTGTTCGGCTATCACGAAGCGCTGAGCCACCGGGTCGTCCCGATCAAGACGTGCCTCGTGGTCGTGCCGGAGATCGCCTCACGTCTTCGCCGCTTCGAGGCGCTGGCCGAGATCCTGATCGATCGAAGCCGAGAGCTTCGGCTTACGGTGACGCGGACCGAGAGCGGCTTCGACATCGCGGCCGAACAGACCGCCAAGATCACCCCCGCCCTGCGCCAGTCCGCGATAGCCTGGGCGGACGGGGCGGTGGCGCGACTGTCGGTCGATGGGGAAACGCTGATCGAGAACCGGGCGCCGCGGATCGACGCCGGGTCGATCTCCGTTCCATTTCCGCCCGGCGCCTTCCTGCAGGCCGTGGCATCGGCCGAAGACGCAATGGCGCGGCTGGCTCTGCCGCATTTTGACAGCCGGGGTCCGGTCGCGGATTTGTTCTGTGGCTTTGGCGCCTTCTCGCTGCGGCTGGCGGAGCGGCGGAGCGTCCATGCGGTGGAATTCGACGCGGGCGCACTCGCCGCGCTTGATGCGGCCAAGCGCGGGGTACCGGGCCTCAAGCCGATCACGGCCGAACGCCGCGATCTTTTCCGTCGCCCTTTGACGGCCAAGGAGCTTTCCAGGTTCGATGGCGTCCTGTTCGACCCGCCGCGCGCCGGGGCCGAAGCGCAGGCCGGGGAACTCGCGCAGTCCAGCGTCCGCCGCGTTGCCGCGGTATCGTGCAACCCGACGACGCTGGCGCGTGACGCCCGCATTCTGATCGAGGGCGGCTATGCGGTGCGTTCGGTGACGCCCGTCGACCAGTTTCTATGGTCGCACCATGTCGAAGCGGTCGCCCTGTTCGAGCGGTAGAGGCGGCGATGCTGGAAACGATCACGGGCTTCCTGCAGCAATACGGCTACGGCATCATCTTCCTGTCGATCTTCCTGGAATCGACCGGCCTTCCCTTCCCCGGCGAAAGCATCCTGATCGCGGCCGGCATCATGGCCGGGCATGGTCAGCTCAACGTTTGGGGCGTGTTTCTCTGCTCCTGGGCGGGGGGAACGCTCGGCGACAATCTCGGCTACTGGCTGGGTCACCGCTACGGCCGTCGCTTCGTATCGCGCTACGGCCATCGTTTCGGGCTGACGGAAGAGAAGTATCGATATGTCGAGGCGCGCTTCCGGCGCGTCGGCCCCCCAATCGTGTTAATTGCGCGCTTCATCCTGATCCTGCGTCAGGTCTGCGGCTTCGCGGCAGGAACGCTTCGCTTCCCGTGGTGGTGGTTTCTTTTCTACAACGCCGCCGGGGCCGCCCTTTGGTCTGGAGCCTACGGGTTCGGCTCGTACATCCTTGGCGAGCGAATCAACACCTATCTGCACGGCAGCCCTCGGGCCTATGTCGCGATCGCCGTCGTGTTCCTGACCCTGACGACGCTGACGATCCTCGGGTTTCGCCGCCGTGTGAAGGCGGCCGCGCAAGGTGCCGACGACCCGCTCAACCCTTCCGCATGAAAGCGGCAAAGGCCGCCTGAGCTTCGCCCGAATGCAGGCGCTCGAGAAAATGTCGGGCTTCCAGTTCGATGCGCGATACCACCTCTGCCGGCTCTGCGCGCAGCAACTGGCGCGACAGGCGGACTGCCTCGCGGGGTTTGGCGGCAAGGCGCCTCGCGGCTTCCGTCGCGCCGGCCTCCGCGTCCTCCACGACATGCGAGACGATACCGAACTCGCGAGCCGTTACCGCATCCAGCGGCTCGCCCATCACCAGAAGCTGAAACGTCCGCTTGTGTCCCATCAGTCGGGGCGCCAGCAGGCTGGAAGCGGCTTCCGGCACCAGGCCGAGATCGACGAACGGCGTGCGAAACACCGATCGCGGCGTTGCGAACGCCAGATCGCAATGGAGAAGAAGCGTCGTGCCGATGCCGATCGCCAACCCGTCCACCCCGGCGAGAAGCGGCTTGCCGGCTTCGGCGAGCGCATGGAGGAAGGCTTCGAGCTCCGCCATGGACGCGTCACCCTTCGCGAAGGCGGCGAAGTCGGCGATGTCGTTGCCCGACGAGAAGGCGCCCGGCACGCCGAGAAACACGATGGCGCCGACCGAGGCGTCCCCCTCGCCGGCCCGCAGCGCATCGGCGAGCGCCGCGTACATCGCGCGGTCGAGCGCGTTCTTCTTGTCCGGTCGGTCGATCCGAATCGTGAGAACGCCGTGCTCGATGCTCGTGCGGATATGTTGGCTCATCGAACCCCTCCTTCTCAGTCGAGGGCCTGACGCGCCGATTCGAGGCTGTCCCCGCCATCGCGGATCTCGGCGGCGAGTGCGTGAACCTCCTGCAGAAGCCCATTCGCCATGTAGCGTGCCAGCGCGACCCGGGCGGCGTCGCCCTCGTTTGCCAGCGCACCCTTCACCAGATAGCAATTGCCGGCGGTCAGCGCGAACAAGCGCTGATACGCGGTAGCGCCGGCGAGTGCGCGATCGGTCTCACCACCTCGTACCCATTCCAGAAGCTGACGTGTCGCTTCGCGCAGGGCCCCCAGCGCTTCGCGCAGTCGCTCTGCGGTATCGGCGAAACCGGGTCGGTTGCTGGCGGACAGTGCTTCCGCGATCGCCTCGAGTTCGGCGATATAGGCCTCGACCGTTCTCCCCTCGGATAGCGGGAGCTTGCGCGTGACGAGGTCGATCGCCTGGATGCCGTTGGTGCCTTCGTAGATCGGGGCAATGCGCGCGTCGCGCAGGAGACGCGCCGCGCCCGTTTCCTCGACGAAACCCATACCGCCATGCACCTGAATGCCGAGCGAGGCGACCTCGACGCCGACATCGGTCGGAAACGACTTGGCGAGCGGCGTCAGAAGGCTGGCGCGCTCCGACCAGAAGCGCTTCTCGTCCGCACCCTCCACGACCTTCGCCATATCCAGCGCATGTCCGCAGGAATAGGCGATCGCGCGGGCCGACGAGACCAAGGATTTCATAGTCAGCAGCATGCGGGCGACGTCCGCATGCTCGACGATGGGCGCCATTTCGACGCTCTGTCCCGTCTTCGAGCGCCCTTGCCGGCGCTCGCGGGCGAAATCCAGCGCCTTCTGAAAAGCCGCCTGCGCGACGCCGAGACCCTGGATGCCGACATAGATGCGCGCCGAGTTCATCATCGTGAACATGCAGGCGAGGCCGCGATTCTCTTCCCCGATCAGCCAGCCGACTGCGCCGGCCTCGTCCATTTCACCCACCCCGTCGCCGAACACCATGGTGCAGGTCGGCGAAGCATGGATGCCGAGCTTGTGCTCGATCGAATGGCAGAACACGTCGTTGCGGGCTCCGAGCGTCCCATCCGGCGCAACGAGGCGCTTGGGAACCAGGAACAGCGAAATGCCCTTCACTCCCGCCGGCGCGTCCGGAAGGCGCGCCAGAACGAGATGGACGATGTTGTCAGTCAGATCGTGCTCGCCATAGGTGATGAAGATCTTCGAGCCGAACAGGCGGTAGGTTCCGTCGTCCCGCCGCTCCGCCCGAGTGCGCAGGGAGGAAAGGTCGGAGCCCGCCTGCGGCTCGGTAAGGTTCATCGTCCCCATCCACTCGCCGGAAACGAGCTTGTCGAGATAGAGGGCGCGAAGCTCGGGCGTCCCGTGCGTTTCCAGCGCCTCGACCGCGCCGAGCGTCAGGGTCGGCCCGATGCCGAAGGCCATGGACGCGCCGTTCCACATCTCGTAGACGGCTGCCGACAGCGCGGTCGGTAGGCCTTGGCCACCATGCGCGACCGGCCCGGTCAGCCCGTTCCACCCGCCCTCGACCCAGCGGTGATAAAGATCGCGCCAGCCGTCCGGCATCGTGACGCGACCGTCCCGCCACGCGGCCCCCTGCCGATCGCCCGTTTGAGCCAAGGGCGCGACTTCCGCGTCGGCGAAGCGCCCGGCTTCGGAGAGGATCGCGTCCAGAAGGTCCGCCGTCAGTTCGCCGCCGAGCCCGTCGTGGATCGCGGCTTCCAGACCAGCGACATGCTTCAGCGTGAAGCTGATTTCCTCGACAGGCGCCCGGTACATGTCCTCACCTCCACGACCATTCCAATACTGACGTCGAAGCTATCGTCATTTGACGTTTACGTCAAAGATGGCTCATAGCCGATCCCATCCCGGATCAGGCCGGAAGCGGGCGCCATGCGTCATCTCCAGCTCGCGCAGCTTGGAAAGGATATCGTCGATGCCGCGATCGCGCGCATAGCGCATCGGACCGCCCCGGAAGGGCGCGAAGCCGGTGCCGAACACCATGGCACCATCGGCGAGATCCTCGCTCTCGATCACCCCTTCGCGCAGGCAGGCGACCACGGTGTTGAGCATCGGCAGGATCAGGCGGTCCACGAGATCGGGGTCGTCGGCGGACTTGTCGGGCAGCGCGTCGAGATGGACCTTCTTGGGCTTGCCCTCGGCGTCGTAGTCGTAGAGCCCGCCGCCGGTCTTGCGGCCGAGCCGCCCTTCGCGAACCATCTGATGCAACCAGCCCGGCATTTCGGGAAGCGGCATGCCGACCCGCTCGGCCAGCGTCTGCGCCACCTCGACTGCGATGTCGAGACCGACCTGATCGGCCAGTTCGATCGGGCCCATCGGCATGCCGAACGCTTCCGCCCGCGCGTCGATCCGCTCCTTCGGAACGCCTTCGCCGGCCAGGAGGATGGCCTCGGCGATGTAAGGAGTGAGCGCGCGGTTCACGAGAAAGCCCGCCGAGGGGCGAACGGGTGCCGGAAGACGATTGAGTTCCACGACGAAATTCGTCGCCCGCCTCAACATGTCCGGCGCGAGAGCGTCGTGCTTCACGACCTCGATCAGCTGCATGCGCGAAACCGGGTTGAAGAAATGGATGCCGACGAGGCGCGAGGGGTCGGCAAGGCCCTGCGCCAGATCGGGCAACGGAAGCGCCGACGTATTGGTAGCCAGGATCGCGCCCGGCTTCATCCGCGCTTCCGCCTTGCGCAGGATCGACTGCTTCAACTCCAGCCTTTCGGGCGCCGCCTCGATGACGAGATCCGCGCCCGCCATGCCGGCGCCCGCTGGATCGGGCACGAGCCTGTCCAGCGCATCGCGGACCTTTAGCGGATCCTTGAGCGTGCCTTCCAGCATCTTGGCGGCCTTGCGCAGCGCTTCGCCGATCGGCCGGTTGTCGATATCCGACAGGGATACGCGAAAACCTTCCCGCGCAGCCCAGGCCGCGATATCGCCGCCCATGGCGCCCGCCCCGATGACGTGGACGCGCTTGATGCCGGACGCCCCGTCCTTCTGCGCCCGCATGGCCTCCCGCAGGAAGAAGACGCGAACGAGGTTCTGCGCCGTTGGGGTTTCCACCAACGAGGCGAAGCTTTCGAGCTCCGCGCGGCGCAGGCGCTCTTCGCTGCCGCCATGCTGCTCCCAAAGATCGATCAGCTGGAACGGCGCGGGATAGTGCGCCGGGTCCGCCTTCTTTCGAGCTTCCGCGCGCATCCGCCGGGCCGCGATGCTGCGAGCGGGCTTCAAGGCGAAGGCCCTGGCAGGCAACGAACGGTCCGGCCGGTGCAGCTCGCCGCCCGTCGCCGCGCGCACGGCGTTGACGACGTGCCGCTCTTCCACGACCGCGTCCACCAGCCCGATCTTGCGCGCCCGGCGAGCGGGCATGTTGCGCCCGGTGAGCATCATCGTCATCGCTTCGATCGGATCGGCCACCTTTAGCGAACGGAACGTGCCGCCGAGCCCCGGATGGAGGCCGAGCATGACCTCGGGAAAGCCGAGCGACGCGTTGGAAACTGCGAGACGAAAGCGGCAGGCCAGCGCGAGTTCGAGTCCAGCGCCCAGGCAGTGCCCGTGAACCACGGCGATCACCGGCATGCGGAGCGCCGCCAGGCGATCCAGCACACCGTGCCCGTCCGCCAGCATGGCCGAGATCTCGGTGGTCGAGGCACCGACGAACTGCGCGATATCGGCGCCCGCCGCGAAGCCGGACGGCTTGCCCGAGCGGATGACGACGCCCTTCGGCGGATGGGCCTCCGCCTCGTCGATCAACGTGTTCAGCTCTTCCAGAACGCTGCGGTCGATCGTGTTGACCGACTTGCCCGGCCGGTCCAGCACCCACCAGGCGACGCCATCCTCGTCGCGGCCCGAGCGCCAGTTTCCGGTCGGCTCCACGCCAGCGGCGGCGGAAAGCTCGAGCGCCCGGTCGGCCAGCGCATCCAGCATCGCGGCCTGCTCGCGGATGTCGGGCGCAGCCCGCTTGGCGCTACGGGGTTTGGTCTTGCGAACGGTGCTCATGCAGCCTCCAGAAGCAGCGCGCCACCCTGGCCGCCGCCGACGCACTGGCTGGCGATGCCGAACCGCGCGCCGCGCTTTCGCATGGCATGGGCGAGGTGAAGCGTGATGCGGTTGCCGCTGGTGCCGACCGGATGCCCGAGCGCGATGGCCCCGCCATCGACGTTCAGACGATCGGCTGCGATCTCCCCGACCGCCCCGTCGAAGCCGAGCACCTCCCGGCCGACCTTGTCGTCGGCCAGAGCCCGGACGCAGGCGAGAACCTGCGCGGCGAATGCCTCGTTGATCTCGAACAGCCCGATATCGGCGAGCGAAAGCTTGTGCGTTTTCAAGAGCTGCGCGATCGCCACCACGGGTCCGAGCCCCATGATGGATGGATCCAGCGCGCCCCAGCGCACATCCGCTATGCGCGCGAGCGGCTGAAGCCCGTGCCGCTTCACCGCCTCTTCCGAGGCGATCAGCGTCCAACTCGCCCCGTCGGTGATTTGCGACGAGTTGCCGGCCGTGACGTTGCCATAGGGCCGCTCGAACACTGGTTTGAGACCGCCTAGCGTTCGAGCGGTGGAATCAGGGCGCACCCCGTCGTCCCGCTCGAACACGTCGCCGCGCCGTGAGAACATCGGCACGACCTCTCCCTCCAGCGTACCGTCGCCCTGCGCGGCGGCGAGGCGTCGGTGGCTTTCGGCGGCATATTCATCCGCTTCGCGCCGCGTCACGCCGAAGAGGTGGCCGACCTTTTCGGCTGTCTGGCCCATGTTGAGATCGGTGATCGGATCGGTGAGACCTCGCTCCAGGCCGATGACCGGCTTCAGATAGCCGGGGCGAAGCCCGGAGATCGCCTTCAACCGATCACCCGTCGTGCGCGCGCCATTCAACCGCGCGAACCACTGCACGGCGTCGCTGCTCAGAACCAGCGGCGAATGGCTCAGCGCTTCCGCCCCGCCGGCCAGCGCGATCTCCGCGCGGCCATCGGCGACCGCACGCATCGCGTCGTCGATCGCCAGCATGCCGGAGCCGCAGTTGATCTGCACCGTATGCGCCGGCACCGTGTCGGACAGGCCGAGGCGGAGCGCGGCGACGCGCGCCGGGTTCATCTCGTCCGCCACGACGTTGACGCAGCCCAGAACCACGAGATCGATCAGATCGGCATCGAACGGCTGGCGCATCAGAAGCGGGCGACCGCACAGGACGGCGAGATCCACCGGCGTGAATGGCCCCGGCTTGCCGCGCGCCTTGATGAAGGGCGTGCGCGCGCCGTCGACGAGATAGACCGCGCGGCTCATTCCGCCGCCTCCGCGCGCGGCGCTTCGTTCGACGCTTTCTTGCGGTCGGGCCTGTGCTGGCTGGCGATGGGCGAGATGTCCTCCATCGGGAAACTGTCGACGGCGATGGCGCGATCGACGGCCGCGTCCATATCAGCCAATTGCTGGAACTCGGCTTCGGTGATCACGCCCTGCTCCAGCGCCTTCCTCGCATCGCGGACCTTCGCCTCGCGCATCCGCTTGGCGATCGGCGCAGCGTCGGTCACATGCGCGAATGCGCGCTCCAGAACCGCGATCGGATGGTCCTCGCGGCCCTCGCCGAGATAAAGGTTCGGGGTTAGCCGGTCGCGCTGCGAAGACGGACGCATCAGAATCTCGGCGACCTCGCGTACCAGCTCGTCGGCCGGCGGGCGCATCGGAATCCCTAGAGGAAACGCCACGATACGGGCGGCGATCGCCGCCCAGCGTGCCGGCAGGTTGGCGAAGATGCCGTGGAACGCCCGGCCCATCCGGTTGATGCCGCGTTGCATGACGAATTCGACGATCGGGCGATCGGCTTCCGGCCGCCCGTCCGTTTCGAACCGTTTCAGCGTGGCGCCGAGGAGATAAAGCTCCGACAGGATGTCTCCGAGCCGGGCCGACAGCATCTCGCGCCGCTTCAAACTGCCGCCGAGCGTCAGGAGTGCGAGGTCGGCCAGCAGCGCGAAGGCGGCGGAATAGCGCGAAAGCTGACGCCAGTGGCTGGTGAAGGCCGCACCGCGCGGGGCCGGGGCGGCAAGCCCACCGGTCCAGCCGAACAGGGCGGTGCGCAGAAGATTGGTGACGGAATGGCCGACATGGACCCAGAAGTGCCTGTCGAACTCGCGCAGGCCCTCGCGCTCGTCGGGGTTGGCGAGCGCGCGCATCTCGTTCAGCATGTAGGGGTGCGCGCGGATCGCGCCCTGCCCGAAGATCATCAGATTGCGCGTCAGGATGTTGGCGCCCTCGACCGTGATGCCGATCGGCACGGAGCGGTGCTGGGGGCCGAGCGCGTTCATCGGCCCGTCGATGATCGCCTTGCCACCTTGAATATCCATCGCATGCGCGATCGAGCGTCGCATGAGCTCGGTGGCGTTGGACTTCATGATGGCCGACACGACGGACGGACGATGCCCCTCGTCCAGCGCCGCGACCGTCAGCCGGCGCGCGGCGTCCACCTGATAGGCGTTGGCGGCCAGTTCCGCCATCGGCTCCTGGATGCCCTCGAACATGCCGATCGGCAGGTTGAACTGGGTGCGGACGCGCGCGTAAGCCCCGGTCATCCGCGCCGCCATTGCAGCGGCGGCGGCGGACTGCGAGGGAAGCGAGATCCCGCGCCCTGCCGCCAAAGCCTTCATCAGCATGGTCCACCCCTCGCCGATCTGCGTCTCGCCGCCGAGGATCCAGTCCATCGGAATGAAGACGTCCTCGCCGTGAAGCGGGCCGTTCTGGAAGAAGGTGAAGCCGGGAATATGCCGATCGCCGTGGCGAACGCCGGGGGTGGAGGTCGGGATCAGCGCGACGGTGATGCCAAGTTCCTCGCCGCGTCCGAGATGACCCTCCGGGTCGTAGAGCTTGAACGCCAGGCCCATGACGGTCGCCACGGGGGCAAGCGTGATGTAGCGCTTGGAGAAGTTGAGCCGAATGCCGAGAACGCGGGCTCCCTCGTGTTCGCCATATTCCACGACGCCGCGATCCGTCATTGCCGCCGCGTCCGACCCTGCGCGATCGGAGGTCAGGCCGAAGCAGGGGATCTCGCGCCCATCGGCGAGGCGCGGCAGCCAATGATCGCGCTGCGCCTGCGTGCCGAAATGCAGCATGAGTTCGCCCGGCCCAAGCGAGTTCGGCACCATTACCGTGACACCGGCCGCGACGCTGGCAGAGGACACCTTGCGCACCACTTCGGAATGCGCCGTGTTGGAGAAACCGAGACCGCCGTATTCCTTCGGAATGATCATCCCGAAGAACTTGCGGCTCTTCATGAAGTCCCAGACGTCCGGGGAAAGGTCGCGATCCTGCCAGACGATCCGCCATTCGTCGATCATCGAGCAGAGCTCGGCGACGGGACCATCCATGAACGCCTGCTCCTCGGCGGACAGGCTGGCCGGGGCCATGGCGAGGAGCTTTTCCCAGTCGGGCGCGCCGCTGAAAAGCTCGCCGTCCCACCAGACCGTGCCCGCGTCGATGGCCTTGCTCTCCGTTTCGGAGATCGGCGGCATCGCGGTCTTGGCCCATCGATAGATCGGACGGGTCAGGCGGTCCATGCGAAACGACATCGTCTTACCTCCCAAGACTTATGCGCGGCCGGTTGCCCCGCCGCGCTCGGTCATACGTCCCAGATATGACCGATTCCAAGCTTTGCCACACGCGCTCGCGGCGATGTCACCGGAGCCCCGCGCAATCGTCAGCTTGTGGTGCGCGCGCGATGGGCGATGTCGCGGCGGCAGAAGCCGTCGCTCCAGTCGATCCGATCGACCAGGGCGTAGGCCTTCGCGATGGCGGAGCCGATATCGGCGTCGCGCGCGGTTGCGTTGAGAACGCGCCCGCCGTTCGCGACGATCTCGTCGCCCTGCCTCGTCGTTCCCGCATGGAAGACGATCTCGTCCGCCTTCGGGGCCGGGATGTTCCGGATCGGCGTGCCTTTGCGCACCGCGCCGGGATACCCCTTGGCCGCGAGCACGACGGTGACCGCCGGCTCGGGCGACCATTCGGGCTCGACGCCCGCCAGAGAACCCGTGGCGGCTGTCAGCAGGATCGGCAGGAGATCGCTTCGCAAGCGAAGCATCAGCACCTGCGCCTCCGGATCGCCGAAGCGCACGTTGTACTCGATCAGCTTCGGCCCCTCCGCCGTCAGCATCAGACCGGCATAAAGAACGCCGCGAAACGGCGCACCCATCTCGCGCATGCCTTCCAGCGTCGGGCGAACGATCTCGCGAAGCGCGCGCTCGGTGAGTTCGGGCGTCATAAGGCCGGAGGGCGAATAGGCGCCCATCCCGCCGGTGTTCGGACCTTCATCCCCGTCAAACGCGCGCTTGTGATCCTCCGCCGTCCCGAAGGGCAAGGCGATGTCGCCGTCGCACAGGCAGAACAGGGAGGCTTCGGGACCGGACAGGCATTCCTCGATCACCACCTCGGCACCGGCGGCGCCCTCGAAGCAATCGTCCACCGCCCGAACGGCTTCCTCGACGCTCGATGCCACGGTGACTCCCTTGCCCGCCGCCAGCCCGTCTGCCTTGACGACGATCGGCGCCCCTTGCTCCTGAATATAGGCCCTGGCCTCTTCAGCCCGCGAGAAGCGACGGAACGCGGCGGTCGGGATGTTCTTCGCCGCACAAAGCTCCTTGGTGAAGCCCTTGGAGCCCTCGAGCCGAGCGGCCGCCGCGCTCGGGCCGAACACGGCAATGCCCGCGTCGCGCAAGCTGTCGGCAAGGCCGGCGACGAGCGGCACTTCGGGGCCGACGACGACGAGGCCGATCCGCTGGTCCCGACAGAAGGCGATGACCCCCGCATGATCTGCGACGTCGATCGAAGCGATCTCAGCCAGTTCCGCGATGCCGGGGTTGCCCGGCGCGGCATGGAGGAGGCCCAGCTCCGGCGACTGCTTGAGCTTCCAGGCCAAGGCGTGTTCGCGGCCGCCCGATCCGATCAGAAGAACGTCGATGGTCATGAGGGTTTCGTGCTTCCAGACAGACGCGCGCGAGGGTTCCCGGCGGCGATAGAGGTTGCCGGCGGGAAGGGTCAAGTCTTTTGCCGCTGCCCGTTCGGGACTTGACGGCCGGCGCGCCCCGAGGCTTTTGCGTTGCCGATGCGCTTACACCACCCATCCACGCCATCGTCCGACCGCGTTGCGGACGCTCCATCCGATACTTGGGTGTACCGCGTCCTGCCTCGGCCCTTCTGGCCCTATGCGCAGCTCGCGCGCTGGGACAGGCCGATCGGGTGGCAGCTTCTGATGTGGCCGTGCTGGTGGTCGGCCGCGCTCGCCCCGCAATGGGCAGCGCCGTCGGCCGTGCATATCGGCCTGCCGGATCTCTGGCACCTCGTCCTGTTCTTGGTCGGATCGGTCGCGATGCGGGGCGCGGGCTGCACCTATAACGACCTCGTGGATCGGGACATCGATGCGAGGGTCGCGCGAACGCGCTCGCGCCCCCTGCCCTCGGGCCGCGTTTCCGGCCTCCAGGCCAAGGCGTTCCTCGTCTTTCAGGCGCTGGTCGGCCTTGCCGTGCTCCTGCAGTTCAACCTTTTCGCGATCCTGCTCGGCATCGCGTCGCTCGCGATCGTCGCTGTCTATCCGTTCCTGAAACGGGTGACGGACTGGCCGCAGCTCGGCCTCGGCTTCGCGTTTTCCTGGGGGGCACTGATGGGCTGGGCAGCCTATTGGGGGACGCTTTCGCTGCCGCCGGTCCTGCTCTACGCCGGCGCCGTGCTCTGGACGGTCGGCTACGACACGATCTACGCGCATCAGGACCGCGAGGACGACGCCCTCGTCGGCGTGCGCTCGACGGCTCGTTTGTTCGGCAGCCGAACGAAGACGGCGCTCGTTCTCCTGTATGGCGGAGCGATCGCCCTGTTCGGCGCGGCCTATCTCGTCGCCAACGCCGGCAATGCCGGCCCATCCTGGCCGGCCTATGCCGGGCTGTTGCTCGGCGCCGTCCAGATGGGTTGGCAGATCCGGAACCTCTCCATCGACGACCCGGACGAGTGCCTGAAGCTGTTCAAGTCGAACTCGCTGTTCGGCTGGATCGTCTTCCTCGGGCTCGTCTTCTCCAGCCTATGGATCCTGTCCTTCCCACGGATCTACTGACACTTAACTGCGGGCGATGATCTCTTCGCCCTGGACGATCATGCGCATGCCGAGACCACCGGGCTTGCGGCGGGCCAGGAAGCGCGGACGCCGGCCGCGATGGCTGGCGGCGCGGCGGACCGAAGGCTCTCCCTTGCGCACGCGGCCGAGCGTGTCCTCCAGCGCCGTGACGGTGCCGTCGGCCTCCACCATGAGCATCGGCAGAGAGAAGAGGTCGGACCAGCCGCGCCAGTCCGCCGCCACGTCGTAGAGATCGCAGGCGACCAGAAGCGGCACCGACATGCGCGGGTCTTCGTGGTGAAGCTCCAGCGTCACGGTGATGTCGCCGTTCGCGTCCTCCATGGCGCGGGCGGCGACGCCCTTGAAGGAGCGCGAGGGCAGCGCGATGGCGACCGGCAGGCCGCTTTGTTCCAGCTGCCGGCGAACGATCGCCCCACGCCGATCGACGCGGTAGGAAACGAGTTCCCCGTCCTGGACCAGCTCGAAGCTCTGCTTGCGATCCGCAAGGGCGGGATCGAGCCGGATCGGCATGTTCGCCCATTCCGGCCGGCCTGCGTTCTGATGATGAACCACGCTCATGTCGTGTCCCCGTCTGTCTGTGTGGAGATCTTCTTTCGATCTCCCCTGCACGGCCGATGTATCCCGGCCTTCGATGCTTGCAGACTATCGGGTGCATGTTGCAGGCGGCCTAAGAAAGGCAGTTAAGTGAACATGACCGAAAACAGGGTATTCAAATCGTAAGTTTGAACATAACTTTAAACGACTTTTCCGGGGTTCATGATCCCGTAAGGATCGAACACACGCTTGATCCCCCGCATCAGATCCATCTCGACGGCGGGCTTGGTGCGCGCGAGTTCGTCGCGCTTCAGCTGGCCGATCCCGTGCTCGGCGGCGAAGCTGCCGCCCATTTCGGCGACGATGCCGTGGACCAGGGTGTTGATTTCCCCCCACCGGTCCAGGAACGCCTGCTTGTCGACACCGATGGGCTGCGAGACGTTGTAATGGATGTTGCCGTCGCCGAGGTGCCCGAAGGAAACGAGACGCGCACCGGGGATCGCGCGCAGCACCGCCGCGTCGGCCCAGCGAAGGAACTCGGGCACCATCGCCACCGGCACGGACACGTCGTGCTTGATGGAGCCGCCTTCCGGCTTCTGCGCCCAACTCATCTCCTCGCGCATGCGCCAGAACAGTTTCGAGTCCGTTTCTGACGGCGCGATCGCGGCATCCTCGATCTCACCGGCTTCCAGCGCCGCGGCGAGAATCGCTTCCATCGTCGCACGCGCATCGTCCGGCGAACGGTTGGACGAGGTTTCGAGGAGCGCGTACCAGGCGTGGGGGTTCCCCATCGGATCCCGCGCGCCGGCCGTGTGGCGCAGTGTGAACTCCATGGCGATGCGCGGCATGATCTCAAAGGCCGTCAGCGACCCGCCCGCCGCTGCCTGCGCCCGCTCGAACAGCCGGAGCAACGCATCGGCGCTCGATAGACCGGCATAGGCGACCTCCCGGCCGCGTGGTTTGGGAAACAGCTTGAGAACGGCGCCGGTGATCAGGCCGAGCGTTCCCTCCGACCCGATCAGGAGCTGACGCAAATCATAGCCGCGATTGTCCTTCTTCAGACGGCGAAGGCCGTGGAACACCTCGCCGGACGGCAGAACCGCCTCGATACCAAGGCATAGCTCGCGCGCATTGCCATAGGCGAGAACGCCGGTCCCACCCGCATTCGACGCCAGATTGCCGCCGATCTGGCAGGACCCTTCCGAGCCGAGCGAGAGCGGAAACAGGAGGCCGGCAGCGTCGGCCGCTTCCTGCACCCGCTGGAGCACCACCCCGCCATCCACGGTGATCGTATGCCCGACCGGGTCCACGTCGCGGATTCCGTTCAGGAGCGAGAGCGAAACCACGATCTCGGCCTCGCTGCGAGGCATCTGGCCGCCGACATGCCCTGTGTTGCCGCCCTGCGGAACCACGGGCGTACGCGTTTCGAAGGCGAGCCGCATGATCGCCGACACTTCCACCACCGTGGACGGGCGCAGGACGAGGCGCGAGCGCCCCGGAAACAGGTCGCGCGTTTCCTGAAGGAACGGAGCAAGATCCGCAGCTTCGGTCAGCGCCCGTCCGGGCGGCAAGAGCGCGGCGAAGCGAGCGCGCAGATCGTCGGAAAGCGGTTCCTGGGCGTTCGGCATATTCAAGCGTCCTTCGATCTCAGCGCTCGGCGGCCGCACGCGCCAAGCGGTCGTTGATGGCTTCGCCCAGCCCCTCGGACGGGATCGGAGCGACGGCTATCCGCTCGATCTCCGGCGCATCGAAAGAACTCAGCGCCGTAAACAAACGCGCCGCCGCCTCGCGCAGATCCCCCGTTTCGCTGAGTTGGAATATCGCCGCGGCACGACTGGAAGCGGGCTGCGCGAGCGGGCCGAAAGCGATGAAATGCTCGCCGTCCTTCGGCTCTTCGGCGTTTAAACGAACGCGGCCGTGCGGGGCGTAGTGAGAGGCCAGTTGCCCGGGTGCGGTGATGGCCGCATCGGTGTTTCGCACGACGGGTAAATCGGCGGCTTCCTCCAGTTCAGCCGGCGTCACCGAACCGGGACGAAGAAGGACGATGCGATCGGCAAGCGGGCGCACGATCGTCGACTCCAGCCCGAACACCGCGGGGCCGCCGTCCGCCACCGCATCGATCCTCCCGTTCAAGGTCCGCAGAACATGGTCGGCGGTGGTCGGGCTGACGCGGCCCGACGCGTTGGCGCTCGGCGCCGCGACCGGGCGGTCCAGAAGAGCAAGGATGTGCTGCAGGGCGCCGCGCGGCGCGCGCAGCGCGACCGTATCGAGTCCCGCAAGCGCCAGCGGATGGATGTTCGAGCCCTCAACGACAGGGAGAACCAGGGTCAGAGGCCCCGGCCAGAAGCGCTCCATCAACCGCGCGGCCACATCGTCGATGCGAGCGTAGCGCTCGGCCATCGCGCAGCCGACGACGTGCAGGATCAGGGGATTGAAACGGGGACGCCCCTTCGCCTCGAAGATGCGGGCGACAGCCGCACCATTGGCGGCGTCCGCCGCGAGGCCATAGACCGTCTCGGTCGGCACGGCGACGAGTTCGCCTCGCGCCAAGCGGGACGCGACCTCTTCTTCGGCCGCAGCGGAATTGAGCTGAATTCGTTTCGTCGGGATCATGGGCAAACGTCTAGGCCGATGCCGCGTCGTCGAAAAGCCGTGTCGCCACTTCGAGCGATTGGAATAGTCCGACGCAAGGTCCGCGCCGCATTCTAACCGCTCAGATCGTCAAGGGTGGAAAGCGTCAGCGCGTTGCATGAAAAGCGCGGGCGACACGCCGTTCGCCGGGCGTGTAGCTGGACAGAAGCGTCCAGCCACCGCGCGGCTTCTGGAGTTCGGCCCGCTCCTCGGCGCTCGGCGAGCCCACCGGCTTTTCCGCGGGCGCGTCCTGCACCGCGGCTTCCGCCGCCTTCATCATTTCCAGAATGCGAGAGCGGAGCACCTCCGCCTTGGCCGGGGACTGGGGCGTCGTGGCCAGCGCCTCGCCCGGCAGGGCGTCGACATCGTTCAGAATCGCCCGCACGGCCTTCATTTCTTCGCGCAGCTGCCCGATCGTCGCGATCACCTGAGCGGCGAAGGAACCCGGCACGGGGTGGCGATCGGCCGGCGGGGTAGGCTCGGTCTTGGCGCCTTGCGTGAGCGCGGACAGAACCGGGGGGTGCGTTGCTTTGGCGCGCTGCTCCTGAAGAGCGGTCTCCGTCAGGAGTTTCAAAGGGTCCACCGGCGCGTGCGTCGCCGGGCCGTAGGCGGCGGCGAGCGTTCCGGGAACGGTCGGCTCCACTTCGCCCGCTTCGGCTTCCTTCGGCTTCACCAGGCTCGCGACCTCCGTGGCCGCTTCGGCAACCGCATCCTTCGTCTTTGCGCCGACTTCAGCGATCAGGGCACCCGCATCCGGCACAGTCTCCGGTTCCACGAGGCCGTTGAAGGGCCATGCCTTGCGAAGGCCTTCGACATCGACGGCGGCGACGTTCACGTCGATGTCGTCCTTGGCGCCCGGCACGCGGTAGGGGCAGGAGCGCTTGTTGCAGTTGTGCATGGAGGAGAACTGCCACAGGGCATACTTGTCCCAATGGCCTTCCGGAAACACGCCGGTCAGGTCGTCGCGGTAGCGCGCGTACCAGAGCTGCATGCGCGACAGGAGCGGATAGGTCTCCCTGTTCTGCGCGATGTAGGCGGCGGTCGAGCCGTTGGTGTAGAGCACGGGGTAGCGGTCGAGACGGATCTTGATCTGGCGCGCGAACTCTTCCGCCTCGGCCAGCGACATCCACTGCGTCGGGTCGTTGTCCTCGATATCGAGCGCGATCAGCTCGTCCGGCTCGGGCTTGGCAAAGTCCACGAAATGGTCGGCCTGCTCCCGAGGGTTGCCGGGACGGCCGAGATGGTACGCGCCCCACTTCAGGCCGAGCGTCTTCGCCATCTCGCGGCGGGTCATGTAGAGTTCCTGCGTGACGGAATACTTCCACCACCGGTTCTTGCAGAGCTTTTCCTCGTCGCCGGACAGGCCGCGGCAGGTCCAGGACGGCGCCAGCCCATCGGACGCCTTATTGATGAAGGCCGCGATGCGCTTGTTGCTGGTAAGTTCTTTCCAATTGATCGGATTGAACTCGTAGGCGTCGATGACGAGAGCGAGGTCCTCGTTGCGCCAGGGACGATCCCATTCGGCCTTCGCAGGCACGGCGCCCGCCATCACGGCCCCAGCCGCCATGGCACAAACCCAACGCATGGCTACCGCACAGGCGGCGCGCATTCTCGGCATCCGGGTATCCCCTCGTCGAGCAACCGCCACCGCGCGAGCGGCAGCCGGATGCAGTCCAGGTCAGACGAAACGAGGCCGGGTCATGCTCGGCCTCACCCCTCCGTCGAAAACCGCCGGGCTTTCGGCCCCGTGCGATCGCGGCGATGTATCTCCTGCCAATCTGGCAGGTTCCGGGCACGGCGATCACGAATTGTTACAAAAACCATTCAGTCATCGATGCCGCATCGCATCATGAAACGCTGCGGGGCTTGTCCGAACTTGGACGCGAGAGAGTTACCTCAACCGGCAATCCGGTCGAAGTTCGCAAGTTTGGAAGAGGCCGAACGGATACGGGCCAGCAACGCCAATCGGTTGGCACGCACTCGCTCATCCTCCGCGTTAACGAGGACCTTGTCGAAGAAGGCATCGGCCGGGGCGCGTAGCCTCGCCAAGGCGGAGGTCGCGTTCGCGTAGTCCTCGGTCTCGACAGCCGCCGCCAGTTCGCCTTCGGCCCGTTCGATTGCGGATGCGAGTTCTTTTTCTTCCACCTCCTGCAGGAGCGAAGAATCAACGGAAACCGCGACTTGGGTTCCCTTCTTCTCCTCGGCTGCGAGAATGTTGGCGGCGCGCCGATAGGCGGCCAGAAGGTTCGCGCCTTCCTCCGTCGCGAGCAGGCGGCCGAGTTCATTCACACGGCGGGCGACATCCAGGAGATCGTCCTGCCCTTCCGCTTCGCCACCGAGAACGGCGTCCAGAAGGTCGTGCCGCGAGCCGCCCTCGCGAAGCTGCACCTTCAGCCGGTCGTGGAAGAAGGACAGGAGATCGCCGGAGGTCAGAAGCGTCCCAAGCTTCAGGCGCAATTCATTGTCGAGAATGATGCGGATAACGCCGAGCGCGGCGCGACGTAGCGCATACGGGTCCTTGGACCCCGTCGGCTTCTCGTCGATCGCCCAGAAGCCAACCAGCGTGTCGAGCTTGTCGGCCAAGGCCACGGCGATCGCCACGGGATCGGTCGGCACCCTGTCGCCCGGTCCCTGCGGCCGGTAGTGGTCCACCACAGCCGCCTGCACCGCCTCCGCCTCGCCCTGCAAAGCGGCGTACTTCTGACCCATCAGGCCCTGAAGCTCGGGGAACTCGCCGACCGCCTCGGTCGTCAGGTCGGCCTTCGCCAGAAGGGCGGCGCGACGGGCGGCGGCGCCATCGGCCCCGACGAGCGGCGCCAGAACGCCTGCCAGATCGACGATGCGGCGGACCCGCTGCCCCTGCGTGCCCAGCTTGGCATGGAACGTCACGCCGAGCGCGTCGAGCTTGGCCATGCGCTGGTCGAGCGGCTTGGCGAGGTCGAGGCCGAGATCGGCTGCCGACGTTTCGAGGGCGGCGAGATCGGGCAAGTTCGCCTGATCCGTCTGCCAGAAATACAGGGCGTCGGACAGGCGCGCGCGCACCACCTTGCCGTTGCCGCGCGCGATCTCGGCGCCGTGGTCGCTCGCCTCGACATTGGCCACCATCAGGAACCGGTTGGCGAGCCGCTCCGAGCCGCGCTCGCGCGTGACGAAGCACTTCTGGTTGGCGCGGATCGTCGACTGGATCATTTCCGAAGGGATCGTCAGAAACGCCTCGTCGAACTGGCCGACGAGCACCACCGGCCATTCCACGAGGCCCGACACTTCTTCCAGAAGCCCGTCGTCCGGCACAACCTCGAGCCCCTGCGCGAAGGCGAGATTGTCGGCATCCGTGCGGATGATTTCCTTGCGGCGCTCCGCGTCGAGAACGACGTAGGCCTTTTCCAGCTGGCTGATATAGTCCTCGAAGCGGCGAACCTTGAACTCGGCCGGTGCGTGGAACCGGTGCCCCACGGTCCGGTCGCCCGAACGAATGCCGGACACTTCGAAATCGACCACGGCCGTTTCGCCGTTCTCCGGCCCGAAGACGCAGAGGATCGACTGGAGCGGGCGCACCCAGCGCAGCGAGCCGGGCTTCGCCGAGGCCGCACCCCAGCGCATCGACTTCGGCCAGGGAAAGTCGCGCACGATCGCAGGCATCACCTCGGCGACGATCTCCTCCGCGGCGCGTCCCGGCTTTTCGATCACCGCGACGAAGAACTCGCCCTTCTTTCCGTCGGAATGGCGATGCGCTTCCTCGATCGAGGAAAGCCCGGCGCTCTTGAGGAAGCCTTCGATCGCCTTTTCCGGCGCGTCGGTGCGGGGTCCCTTGCGCTCCTCGCGTGTGTCCTTGGACCGCGCATCGAGGCCACGGATGTCCAAGGCGATGCGGCGCGGAGTCCAGTATTCGCGCGCGCCCTCGTAGGTGAGCCCGGCACCGACGAAGGCGTCGGTCACCGCCTTCTTCAGATCGCCCGCCGCCTTGCGCTGCATGCGGGCGGGGATCTCTTCGGAGCGAAGTTCGAGAAGCAGGTCGGGCATGGTTCGTCACACGTCGCGGCTTTGGAGAAGGTCGCGGCGTCACACCATGCCGTCACCCCGATTGCAAGGAAAACCGCTTGGGGCAGACCTCCTACAGCCGACCCCGGAACGTGTCGCACTGGTTCATGTCGCCAGAGGTCGCGCCCCGCTTGAACCATTCGACCCGCTGCGCCGAGGAGCCGTGGGTAAAGCTGTCCGGCACGACCGTGCCCTGGCTGCGCTCCTGCAGCGTGTCGTCGCCGATCTGGCTGGCGGCGTTCAGCGCCTCGTCGATATCGCCATCCTCGACATAGCCTGCCTGCTGCGTATCGTGCGCCCAAATGCCGGCATAGCAGTCGGCCTGAAGCTCGGTCAGGACCGAAATGGCGTTCGCATCGGTTTCCGACGAACGTTGGCGCAGCGCGGTCGTCTTCTGCAGGATGCCGGTCAGGTTCTGGACGTGGTGTCCGACCTCGTGCGCGATGACATAGGCCTGCGCGAAGTCGCCCGGCGCGTTGAGCTGTCCTTCGAGCTGCCGGAAGAAGTTGAGGTCGATGTAAAGCTTCTGGTCGTTCGGGCAGTAGAACGGGCCGGACGCGGAGGATGCGT
This sequence comes from Aureimonas sp. ME7, assembly GCF_903970965.1. GTDB lineage: Bacteria > Pseudomonadota > Alphaproteobacteria > Rhizobiales > Rhizobiaceae > Aureimonas. The sequence goes on from NZ_CAJCKW010000002.1 coordinate 229,790, forward strand.
TTCCGCAGGCCGAAGCCACCTGACGGTCGAAGAGAACGAGCGTCGGCTCGCGGTAGCGCTGGCCCATCTCCTGAAAGCGACGGTTCCAGACGTCCTCGGTATCGCCGAGCACCACGGCAACGAAATTGTCCGTCTCGTCCGCCGTTCCGGACACACCGGGGCCCGAACGCGAAGACGTCTGCGTCGTCTGCGATCCGTCGTCCATACCGATCACGGACAAGGGATTGATGCCGAAGCCGATCCAGAGGATGCCCAGAAGGATAATGAGGCCGATGCCGCCTCCGCCGCCGGCGCGGATCGGGATGCGCATGCCCCCGCCCCCGCCGAACCCGCCCCCGGTTCCCCGACGGTCCTCGATGTTGCCGCTTTCGCGTCGACCGCGCCATTCCATCGCCGTTCCGCCTTTTCTCACCTGTCCGTGAGGATGGGACATAGGCGCAGCGTCCCGCGAGGAAATACCGCAGCACGATCTCGCAACCGATCGGCGCCCCTACCACATGAGGGTTGCGGTCGATCGACGGCCGGAAGGAGTTCGAAACGCCATGACCGCTTATGCAGCCACGGACGAGTTTTGGATGGAAGATCGCGCCCGCCGCATCGGCCGGCTCAACGCGCTGGCGCGCCTGATGGACACCGCGATCCGCGTTCCCGGCACCAATATCCGCTTCGGCGCGGACGCGCTGATCGGCCTCGTCCCGGGCATCGGCGATGCGGGCGGCGCGCTTATCGGTCTCTTCATCGTCAACGAGGCGCGCCGGCTCGGCGTGCCCCCGCACAAGCTCGCGCGCATGGTGGCCAACATCGGCGTCGATGCCCTGGTGGGTGCGGTGCCGCTCGCCGGCGATGTGTTCGACGTCTACTTCAAGGCGCACAAGCGAAACATCCGGATCATCCTGGATCATTTCGACATGGAGCCCACCGAGTTGAAGGACGTGACGCCTCGGCGCTAGTCCGCCATGGTTTCTAGGCTCGCGAAGCCCTCCGCGCCCCCGCCTTCGCCGAACGGGGTCGCGACCTCCACGAACGTGTCGGGATAGAACCCGTTGAAGCGCGTGCGCAGGCTCATCGAGTAGGCCCCGATATGGCCGATCTCGATCCAGTCGCCCGTGTCGACCGTTTCCGGCAGCCAAAACGGGCGCGACAGGATATCCACTGAATCGCAGGTCGCTCCGCAGACGCGGAAGGCGCCGATCGTCTCCGGATTGCCGTGGCGCGTACGCCGCGCCGGATCGGGAATAAAGCGCGCCGGAAGCGTGATCTTGCCCGTCCACGAGTCGGACAGGGACGCCCAGATCCCGTCGTTGATGTAGAGCCGCCGCCCTTTGCGCAGAAGGACGCGAACGATCAGCGAGAAGGCACGCGCGACGACGACGCGGCCCGGCTCGGCGACGAGGGGCAGATCGCCGAAGCCCCATTCCGCGATGTCGGAGCGTAGCCGCGCCATGATCTCGTCGAGGCTCGGCATCGCCTTCTTCTTGCGGCGCGGGTCGTGCCCGTATTCGGCGGGAAAGCCGCCGCCGACATCCAACCCCGCCAGCGGAACGTCGGCCCGGTTGCGCACCCAGTCGGCAGAGGCCAGCGCGCGCTCATAGGTTTCGGGCTCCTCGATCTGCGAGCCGACATGGAAGCAGAGGCCGACGCGGAAACCGATATTGTGGCAGCGCTGGAGAAGTTCGACCGCGTGAGCGGGCGCCGCGCCGAACTTTTTGGAAAGCTCGTAGGCCGCGTGGCCCTTGGTCTGGAGCCGTACGAAGATCGTGATGGCGGACGGGTCGAGATCGAGGGCGCGCACGATCCGCAGGATCTTGGCCACCTCGTCCTCGTGGTCGAGCGCGAGAACGCGGATCCCGTAGGTTTCGAGCGCCAGCCGGATGTCGGACTGCGCCTTGATCGGGTGCATGTAGAGCATCTCGGCCTCGGGCGCGGCGGCGCGAACCGAGGCGAACTCGGCCGGCGACGCCACGTCGAAACTCGTGACCCCGGCCTTCGCAAGCGTGTTGAGAACCAGTGGTTCGCCGTTGGTCTTGACGGCATAGGCCGTCTGCCCGGGAAACGCATCCATGAAGCGACGGATATCCTGTCGCAGCACTTCGGGTCGAAAACAATAAACGGGAACGTCGGGACGCAGGGTCAGGGCGGCGTCCTGGGCGGTCTCGAACTTCTGCAACACGCTTCTCCAACCAATGCGAGCGTGAACAGATAGGTCAGGCGGATGTCAGGAAAACGACCGGAGGAAACCACGCACTTCGCGACGTCTCCCTCGCGACGGTCCCCCACGGATTCTTTTCCTTCGAAGGCCCCCGAGTTCGCAACGAAACGCTCTTTACGAAGTTTAAGCGTCAGTTAACATCCGTGACATCTCGTGAATGGGAGGCCGAACCTTGGAACTCACACGCTCGGTGAATTTTGTGATGATCTGCGCGGCCTTCGGTTTCGTCGCCGTGATGGTCAGCGGCGTCTTTTCCTGACGGAGCTGCACTTCGACTGAATTGAGAAAGGCCCGGCGCTCCCGGCCTTTTTTCGTTCCGTCCGGTCTCAGGCTGCGACCGAGGTGGCTTCGACGGGTGCCTTCTCGCGTAGCCCGAGGATGTGGCAGATCGAATATACGAGATCCGCTCGGTTCATCGTGTAGAAATGGAAATCCTGGATGCCGCGCTCGGTCAGATCGAGGACCTGCTCGGCGCACACCGCCGCCGCGACGTGGCTTGCCGTCTGCGGATCGTTCTCCAGACCTTCGAACCGCTCGGCCAGCCAAAGCGGGATCGAGGTTCCGGTGGCAGCCGAAAAGCGCGCGACCTTGGTGAAATCGTGGATCGGCACGATCCCGGGAACGATGGGGATATAGATCCCCGCGCGGCGGGCTCGCTCGCAGTACCGTTCGTAGAGATCGTTGTCGAAGAAGAACTGGGTGATCGCCCGCGTCGCGCCGTTGTCCACCTTGCGCTTCAAAAGGTCGATGTCGGTGGAGAAGTCGGGGCTTTCCGGATGCTTCTCGGGATAGGCGGATACCGAAACCTCGATCTCGGGATCGATCGCCTTGATGCCGGCGGTGAGGTCCGCGCCGTTCCTGTATCCGTCGGGATGAGCCGTGTAGGCCGCCCCCGCCCCGCCCTGACCATCGCCACGCAACGCGACGAAATGCCGGACGCCGGTGGCGCGATACTGGCGGACCACGTCGTCCACCTCGGTGCGCGAGGCATCGACACAGGTCAGGTGGGCGGCTGGGCGCAGATCGGTTTCCTTCAAGATCCGTTCGACCGTCTGGTGCGTCCGCTCGCGGGTCGAGCCGCCCGCTCCGTATGTCACCGAAACGAAGGACGGCTTCAGCGGCGCCAGACGCTGGACCGCGCTCCACAGCGAGGTTTCCATCGCAGGCGTCTTGGGCGGAAAGAACTCGAAGGACACTTCGATCGGCGAGCGCGGATTGCGACGTTGGACCATGAATGGAATCCTTAAGCGACGGCGAGGGCCGGTGTATCGCCCGAAGCCCGATCGGGCTCTCCGAGAGAACGCCGGCCGACGATGATGGTGACGACGAGCCGATCGCGCGCATGGTCGGCCGGAGCCAGCGTACGAACGCTCTCGACGGTAAGCCCGGCGCCTTCCAGAAGCTGGCGCAACGCGGTTTCGCTGAAGCCGAGGCGAAGGTGAGCGTGCTCGGTGCGCAGGAATTCGAGGTCGTGCGGCGCGAAGTCGACCACGGCGAGCCGTCCGCCGTCGCGAAGCGCTGCGGCCCCTTCCCGCACGGCCGATGCCGGGTCATCCAGATAATGAAGCACCTGATGCAGCGTCACGAGGTCGAAGCTGCCGCGCGGAACGGGAAGACGGTAGACGTCGCCCTGCCGAACGCTGGCGCGCGACAGTCCGGCCGCATCCAGCTTGGCGCGGGCGATCGACAGCATTTCGCGCGAGGCGTCGATCCCGACCGACCTGTCGCAGCACCCGGCGAAGAGTTCCAGCATTCGGCCCGTACCGGTTCCGACATCCAGATGCGAACCGAAGTCGCGCGTGCCACCGACCGCCTCCACCAGCGCAGCCTCGACATCGGCATCCGGCACGTGCAGAGAGCGGAGACGGTCCCACTGCGCTGCATTCTGGGCGAAATAGCTCGCCGCCCGCTCCGCGCGCCCTCGGCGAACCCGCTCCAAGCCTTCCAGATCGCGGGCCAGGGCGCCATCCTCGTCGCGAACGCATTCCCTCAAGGTCGTGACGATGCGCGACACCAGCGGAAGGTCGGACAGGCGGAAGTAGGCCCAGGACCCTTCCTGATGGCGCACCACCGCGCCTGCCTCCACCAGAAGCTTAAGATGCCGGGAAATTCTGGGTTGCGACTGGCCGAGGATCGCGGTCAGATCGGTGACGGTGAGGTCCTGCGCCGAAACGAGAAACAGCAGCCGCAGGCGAGTCGGCTCGGCGACCGCCTTCAGTGTTTCTACCGCGAGATCGAAAGAAGGATGCATGTCGAACCCCTTCCGAAGCCGAGAATGATATAAAGATATCTTTATATGTCGAGTATCAGCTTGGCAAGCCGATGTTCAAAAGGGGATGGGGTGCATGAGCGCTGAAACGTGGATCAGAGACGGGGAGCTTCGCTTCGAACTCGACGTCTCACTCGACCCCGGCCAAACCGTTCACCCGATCGGCCTCGTGCGATCGCCTTGGGAAGAACGCGGCCAGTGCCCGAAAAACCTTCGAGATGCTAGGGAGCGCGACGGCTGGGCCCATCTGGAGATCGAGGAAGCCTTCCGTCCCGCCCTGACGTCCCTCCAGTCGGGGCAGTGGATCCACGTTCTCACCTGGCTCGATCGCGGCCGCCGCGACCTCGCGCTCCAGATGCCCCGGCATGCCAGCGAGCCACTCGGCACGTTTTCCCTGCGCTCGCCCGTGCGCCCCAACCCGATCGGCCTCCATCTCGTGCGCATCATGGAACTCGACATGGCGAAGGGGGTGGTGCGGCTCGACGCGATCGACGTCCTCGACCGCACTCCGCTTCTCGACATCAAGCCCTATCTGCCGAGCGTCGATCGACCGCCGGAGGACTGAATGGCGACGGAACGGCAGAAGGCCATTGCACGGCACCTCACCGCGCTGATCCCGCGCGTCCCGTTTTCGGACGCCGAGCCGATCCGCGATGCAGCGGGTTCGCGCCATATGAAGGACCTGTCGCCGGCAAGCGCCGTCTGGCTCGCCACGCTGGCGCATATCCGCCACCAGCACACCGAATACGATGCCTTGCGAGACGAGGGATACGAACGCGACGAGGCCCTGTTTTTCGTCCTCAACGAAATAAACGAAGTGCTGGATGGATGGGGCGCGACCCGCCAGTTGAGTTCAGAGCCCGAAGACCGGGAGTTGGAGGAACCGGCCGAAGCGATCCTCAAGCCGCGCGAGCGTCCCCGCCCCGACGCTGACTGACCCCTCGGCCCTATTCGTAGATCCACTGCTCGGGCACGCGGATCTCGACGCTCTCGCCAAGCGCCACCCGACCAGGCTTTTCCACCCAACCCACGAGCCCTCGACGATGCCTTGCCTCGCGCGAGAAGGTTCGCTCGATATCCGCCCGCCCCTCGACATGGGCCGCGACGGCGCGCCCCGACTTGCGGCATGGGGCGTTGTCGCCGTCGATCTTGATCGTCGCGCCGCCCTCGAAGAACAGGAGCGTTCGCGCCGGAAGGGACGACAGGCGCTCGATGCCTGCGATCGCGATGTTCGCCCCTATCCACTCCGGCGCAAGTCGGTCGATGCCGAGCCCCTTGGCGATTTCGGCGAGTTCCATGTGCGAGACGACGGAGATCTGGCGCTCGTTGCGAATTTCGGTTCGGCGGGGATACCAGGGCTCCCGGCCGCCCGAGCGCCGGGTCGCGCCAGAATGCGCGTCGCCCGGTATCCCCTCGAACGTCAGGTCGAGCCCGGGAACGCAGGCCGTCTCGAACCCCTTGCCTTCGGCCAGGAAAAGCCCGTCGACTGCGCCGACCAGCGTGAAGGGCTTCTTCCTCACGGACCGCATCGATCCCGCGTTCAGCGAGGCTCGTCCCCCGCCTTCAGGTCCACCTTTCGGCGCGACGGCTTGAAGGTCACGACGCGGTATAGGTAGATGACGACCACGATCGCGATCACCGCATTCGACACGGGGCCGATATACTGGTCGACGAGTTCATATTGCGAGGCCAGGAGATAACCGGCGAGCGCAAGGCCCGTGGTCCAGATCAGGGTTCCGATCGCGGAGAAGAACAGGAAGGTCGCCATCGGCATCCGGGCGAGGCCCGCGGGGATGGATATGAGGGTGCGAACGGTCGGGATCAGTCGTCCGAAGAGCACCGCCCACAGCCCGTAGCGGCGGAACCAGCGGTCGGCCGATTCCACATCCTCGGCGTTCATCGTGATCCAGCGGCCGAAGCGATCGGCCAGCTTGACGATCCGCTCCTCTCCGAACCAAAGGCCGAGATAATACCAGGGCAGGATCCCGAGGATCGAGCCGATCGTCCCCGCCACGATGACCGCGACCAGCGAATGCTGGCCGGTCGCCGCCTGATAGCCGGCGAGCGGCATGATGATCTCGGACGGGATCGGCGGGAAGATGTTTTCCAGAAACATCAAGAAGGCGATCCCGGCAACGCCGAAATCCTGCATCAGGTTTTGAACGAAGGTATCCATGGGTCCTTGGTCGAACGTCTCGGGATCGGGTTCGGTCCGCTCCTATCACGCACGCGGGCGAGCGGAAACGTTACGCCGAGGTCAGGACCGCGCTTCGAGGATCGCCGCTTCGATCTGGTCGGCCGTATAAGGCTTCTGGACCACCGGGCAGTGCTGCCATTCGTCGATGACGCCCTGCCGCCCGTAGCCGGTCGCAAAAAGGATCGGCACGCCGGCGCTGCGGAGCCGCTCGGCCACCGGATAGACCTGCTCTCCGGCGATGTTCACGTCCAGCACGGCGACATCGGCCTCGATGCCCTTGTCGAGCGCTTCCAGCGCGCGCGACAGCTTCATGGCCAGCGCCGCGACCTCGCATCCCAGTTCCTCCAGAATGTCCTCGAGTTGCATGGCGACGAGGCTTTCGTCCTCGACGGCGAAAACGCGCAGGCCGCGACAGGTTCGGGAATCACGATACGACAAGGCGTGGAATATCCTCGATTTCGATCATGGGAACCTCGATCGTCCAGACGAGACCGCCGTCGCCGACATCCGTGTTGAGCCGTCCGTCGAGTTCGCCCTTCACGATGCGCTCCAGCATTCGCATACCGAAGCCGCGTTCGATGCGGATATCCTCCGCCGGCCAAAGCTCGCGCCAGGCGATCGAAACGGTGTCGCCATGGCGGTGCCATGCGATCCGGAGACGGCCGGCGGAATGGCTCAATGCGCCATACTTCAGCGCGTTGGAGGCAAGTTCGTGAAACACCATGGCCAGCGCGATCGCGGCTTTCGGGTTGAGCGTGATGCCATCGCCATCCACCTCCACACGATCGACGTCGAGCGCGGCCAGTTCCAGACGCAGGATCGTCGCGAGCTCGGCCGATTCCCAATGCCGGTCGCTGAGAAGGTTGTGGGCGTTGGATAGCGTCAGGATCCGCGCTTCGAAGGTTGCCCTCGCCTCGCCCCGGTCCTTCTCGCCGTGAAAGTAGGGCCGAGCGAGCGATTGGATCGTGGACAGCGTGTTCTTCACGCGATGGTTCAACTCGTCGATCAGAAGGCGCTGCCGCTGGTCGGCACGCACGTTCTCCGTCCGGTCGTAGCCTTGTACGAAGATGCCCTCGACCTCGCCGGTCTCGCTGCGGATCGGGTTGAAGGAAATGTCGAGGAACAACTCACGCAAGGTGCCGTCGGGAGTGCGCAGGAGGACGCGCAAATCGCTACCCGAAGCCGCGACGCCCGTTTTCAGCACCTTGTCGAGAAGGTCTGCAAGACCCCGCGCTTCGCGATCGGAAAAAACTTCCGCCATCGAGAGGCCGACGAGTTCACGGTCGCCGGCCAGCACACGGTAGGCCCGGTTTGCGAAGGTGAAGACATGGTCGGGTCCGCGAAGCAAGGCGACCATGCCAGGCGCTTGCTCGAAGAGATGCTTGAAGCGGTCGAGCTGGCTGCGGGATGCGCGATACGCTTCCTCCACCTCCTGCGTGCGCTGCAGAAGGGCCAGTTCGCTGGCGGGAACCGCCGCGTCCCCGCCGACCACCGTGCGAAGGCGCACGATTTCGGTGATGTCGACGGTGTTCTGGAGAACGAAGATGACGCGGCCCGCGCTGTCCTTCAGCGGCGAATGGATGGCGGACCAGAAACGGTGCTCGAACCCATCCCTCGGGTCGGACGATCGCGGAATCTTGTATTCGATGAAGGCGAGCGTATCCGGCTGACCGGATGCGAAGGCGCGGCGGATGGAGTTCTCGACCCGGTCGCGCGCCTCGCCTTCCGCGGGGAAACATTCGAAGAGATTGCGTCCGACCAGATCCGCCCGGCGGCGGTTGGTGGTCGCCTCGTAGGCGCCGTTGACCGCCGCGAACGTCAAGCTTTCGTCGACGATCATGTGCGGGCCCGGCAATGCCAGGAACAACTGATCGAAGGTCAACCTGTCCATTCGGTCACTCGTCGCGCTCCCTGTGACGGCCGGTTTCCCCGCCTGCCGCAGTCGGTTGCGGCAGGCGACGGAACCGGGATCGTCGCGGGATATAGATTGGGCATCCTGTAAGGGAATAACCCCGACATATGCCCTTTCGCGTATCTCCAGCTTAGCGTGTGAGGCGCTTGTAGGTCGGGCGCTTGGGGTTGACCGACTCCGGTCCGAGGCGCCGGATCTTGTCCTGCTCGTAGTCTTCGAAGTTGCCCTCGAACCATTCCACATGGCTATCGCCTTCGAAGGCGAGGATGTGGGTCGCGAGCCGGTCGAGGAACATGCGATCGTGGCTGATCACCACCGCGCAGCCGGCGTATTCCTCCAGCGCGTCCTCCAGCGCGGCCAGCGTCTCGGTGTCGAGGTCGTTGGTCGGCTCGTCGAGGAGGATGACGTTGGAGCCGGTCTTCAGCATCTTGGCGAGGTGGACGCGGTTGCGCTGGCCGCCCGAAAGCGTCCCCACCTTCTGCTGCTGGTCCGGGCCCTTGAAGTTGAAGTTGCCGACATAGGCTCGGGAGTTCATCTCGTACTTGCCAAGCTTCATGATATCGACGGCGCCCGTCACCTCTTCCCAGACGTTCTTGTTGGGATCGAGATGGTCGCGGCTCTGGTCGACATAGCCGAGATCGACGGTTTCACCGATCTTGACCTCGCCGGCATCCGGCGTTTCCTGGCCCGTCAGCATCTTGAACAGGGTCGACTTGCCCGCGCCGTTCGGTCCGATCACGCCGACGATGCCGCCAGGCGGCAGCTTGAACGACAAGCCATCGATCAGGACCCGGTCGCCGTAGCTCTTCGAGATGTTCTCGACCTCGATCACCTTGGTGCCCAAGCGCTCGCCGGTCGGGATCACGATCTTGCCGTCGGCGGGGCGACGGTTCTCGGCCAGCTCCACCAGCTCATGATAGGCCTTGATACGGGCCTTGGACTTCGACTGGCGCGCCTTGGCGCCCTGCAGCATCCACTCGCGCTCGCGAGACAGGGCGCGCATGCGGCTGTCCTCCTCGCGACCCTCCTGCTGCATGCGCTTGGCCTTCTTCTCGAGATAGGTCGAGTAGTTGCCCTCGTAGGGCACGCCCCGGCCGCGATCGAGTTCGAGGATCCAGCCCGTCACGTTGTCGAGGAAGTAGCGATCGTGCGTGATCATCAGGACGGAGCCTTCGTACTCGCGAAGGTGCTTCTCCAGCCAGGCGATGGTCTCGGCGTCGAGATGGTTGGTCGGCTCGTCGAGGAGAAGGATATCGGGCTTCGAAAGGAGGAGCTTGCAAAGCGCCACGCGGCGCTTCTCGCCGCCCGACAGCGGGCCGACCTCGGCATCGCCCGGCGGGCAGCGAAGCGCGTCCATCGCCATCTCGACCTGGCTTTCCAGGTCCCATAGGTTCTGGCTGTCGATGACGTCCTGAAGCTTGGCGCCCTCCTCGGCCGTCTCGTCCGAGTAGTTCATCATCAGTTCGTTGTACCGGTCGAGAACCGCCTTCTTGTCGGCGACCCCTTCCATCACGTTATCGAAGACGGTCTTGGTCTCGTCGAGCTTGGGCTCCTGCGGCAAGTAGCCGACAGTGGCGCCCTCGGCCGCCCAGGCCTCGCCCGTGAACTCCTTGTCGACGCCGGCCATGATCTTCAGGAGCGTCGACTTACCCGCGCCGTTCGGCCCCAGGATGCCGATCTTGGCATCGGGATAGAAGGACAGGTGGATGTTCTCCAGAACCTTCTTGTTGCCGTAGGCCTTGGTCAGGTCGGCCATATGATAGATGAACTGGCGTGCCATCGAGCGCGCGTCTCCGAAAACCGGTGGGAAATTGAGTTGGCGCACAGGTAAGCCATGAGCGCGTGCGGGGCAACAAATCGGTGCGAAAATCTCGCCCTGCGCCGGGCGAGCCGGCGAGGGGTCGCACCTCCCATGGCTTGACCTCGGCAACCGCAGACCCGAAGGAACGCTGATCGTCACCCTTCGGAATGTCGTCCCATGATCCGCCACATCGTCTTCTTCAGCGCCAAGGACAAAAGCGATCTGCCGCGCATTCGAGAAGGACTGTCGGAGCTCGGCCGGATCGCCCACCACAGCCATTTCGAGGTGGTGGAGAACGCGCGCGTCGACCCGATGGGCAACGACGTGGACGTCGTGGTCTATGCCGAATTCCCGGATGCCGAGGCGCTGGCCGCCTACAAGGCCGATCCGATCTATGCCGAATCCACACGCCGGGTGCGCCCGCTTCGCGAGATTCGCTACTCGGCGGACTACGAGGTGCCCGACCGGACCTGACGGGAACGCCTAGTCGAAGCCCGGCGCGTCGACGCGCCCGCCGCGGCATCCACGCGGCATGACCTCGCCCTGCCGGATGAGGTCCCCTAGGGTCTCGCGATCCGAAAGGTCGCCTGCCAAAGCCACGCGTAATTCGCGGATCATCGGCGCCCCTGCGGCGTCGTCCGCGCAATCCACGAGAACTCGCTTGCCGGCTCCCCGGCCAAAGGCCTCGTCGAAGGCGTCGCGTACCTCGTCCGCGCCGAGCCGCCGCCCCACCGAGTCGTCGAACAGGCGACGAACAGCCGACCCGTTGAGATCGTTCAGGAGGCGGATCGCCTCGACGAAGTAGGTGTCGGCGTCGCCGCCGAAGCACGTGCCGTGCACCCACCATTCGTGGCGATCGAGACCGGCATCCGCGCCCGGCATCGCCTCCCGGATCGCGCGGCGCGTCTCTTCCGACACGTCGAAGTCGGGCAGCGAGCGCCAATCGCCGCGCTGATCCGTTTCCCGAATGCGCTGTGAAACACCGCAATACTCGCGCCCCCTCGGCTGTGGCCAGAGGCCATGCAGCGAGAAGCCGTTTTGCGCCACCCCGCCGCTGCGACACTCGCGGGCGGACTGGCGGCTCTCGCAAAAGGCCGGATGCCAGCTGGCCGCCAGCACGTAGTGGTCGCGGCGCGCACCGTTCGTCTTCGGAGCAATAGACGGGACTTTCGATGTCGCGGATCGACTGGGCTCTTCGATCCGGCCGCACCCGAACGCCACCCATCGCCGGTCGGGCGACGCGTCCGGCACACGGATCAGGTAGTGGCTGCCGGGCGAAGCGTTGCGTCCGATCAGGTCGTAGGCGCGGCCGGGCTCCGTGACGATCCGGCCCGGATTGTCCTCCGAGCGGATGGAGGGCGTCGCGAAGCAGCTCGCCTCGGCAACGAACATGCCGACCATCGGAACCTGTGCCGCAGCGGACACACCGCTCCCTCCGAGTGCCAGAAGCGCGAGCGCTGCGATCGTCGAAGCTGTTCTTGGCGCCACGCGCATGCTCCCTTGCCGTTTCCACCCTCATATCGGTTCGAGCGCTATTTCTCCAACGATGGCTCCCCCCACCACCTTCGCCGATCGGTTCGTTCTGGACAGCCCGACGGGCGCCGCCCTCTGCGTGCGGCGCTGGCGTGCCATGGCGCCGCGCGCCGTTCTCCTGATCCAGCACGGGCTGGCCGAGCATGGGGCGCGATACGACCGGGCCGCGCGCGAGCTCGCCGCGCAGGGTATTGAAACCTACGCCCACGATCATCGCGGTCACGGATCGACGACGGCGCAGGATGCACCCTTGCGTCGCTTCGCATCGCGCGATGGCGCTTCCAAGGTCCTGCGCGATACGCATGCCGTGCGCGAACGGGCCGAGGCCGAGCATCCGGATACGCCGATCTTCGTGCTGGGCCATTCGCTGGGGGGAACGATCGCCCTGATCTACGCAGAACGCTACGGAGCGGGTCTTGGTGGCGTCCTCGTCTGGAACGCGGCCATCCGCTTCGGCTGGCAGGAGCGGCTCGGCACGGCGGCCCTGCGGGTCGAGAAGATGCTGAAGGGCTCGGACGTCGCGAGCCAACTCTTCGCCCGCTCGACATTCGACGCCTGGGCGCGCTCGGTGCCGGACAGGCGCACGCAGGCGGACTGGCTCAGCCACGATCCGGACGTGGTGGACGCCTATATCCGTGATCCGCTTTGCGGCTGGACGCCCACCGTTTCCATGGTCGAGGACATTCTGGCGCTTCTGCGCCGCGCGGGCGAGCCCGAAGCCATCGCGTCCCTACCTTCCGACCTTCCGTTGCACCTTCTGGGCGGCACGCAGGACCCAGCGACCGAAGGCGGCAAGGCCGTTGCCGATCTCGGCCGCATCCTGTCGGAGGGAGGGTCGCGCCATGTGGAAACCCGCATCGTCGAGGGTGCGCGACACGAGACCCTGAACGAGATCGAGCCGCACCGCGCCGATGCCATGCAGGCGCTGATCGCCTTTATCGATCGTCATGGCTAACCGGCTAGGCGGGGTGGGTACGATCTTATCGTTCGCCTCGCGCCTAGGAAGAAGCGCTCCGGACCGACCCATGCTGCGGGAACCGCTGCGCGAAGCTCCCTGGTGTGAGGGAACTTAGCGATCAACGACGCGCATCGAACTGCCGCTGCAAACTTTCCATGCGGCAGATCGCCGTTGTCAGTTCGTCGCGTAGACGAGATCGTTGCCCAGACTGCAACGTCCAATTCGCAGCTCCAACGGGCGATCCTGATAGGAGCAGATCACGCGCGTCAGTTTCAGGACGGCGGCATCGCCTTGCAATTTGAAGTTGCGCTTGTCGGCTGCCGTCGCTGCTTCGGCCACCGCTTTCTCACGCTTGTAGGTCGCCAGATCCTGCCCCGTCCACCGAGCCGACGCCATCGTTTCCAGACTGTCCTGCGACAGCGTCTTGGCGTTGGCATCGACGCGTAGATACACCTCTTCCGTCATGAACAATCGGCCGAGATGCGTGCGCCGCCGCTCGAACTGGAGAACGGGCGTGCGACCGTTGACCTGCAGGATTTCCGCCGCGTCCGGCGTAGCAGTCGCCAGGGTGACCTTGAATACCGAAACCTCGCCCGAAATCCTGTTCCCGGACCGGTCGAACACGTTGGAAAACCGGCTTCTCATCTTGCCGCCATCGAAATCGGCGACGATCGTGCCCTTGCCCTGGTGGCGTTCGAGAAGCTTGTGTTCGGTCAGGATATCGAACGCTTTCCGAACCGTTCCCAGGCTGATTCCGAGCGAGCGAGCGATTTCCGCCTCGTTCTCGATGGACTGTCCCGGCGCCCAGGTCTTCGAAACGATCCGCGAGATGAACTCGTCGGCCACCTGCTGGTAGAGCGGGCGGGTATTGAAGGGTTTGGCAAGGGACATGGACCGTTTCCTGTTTCATATCCTACGGAAGACCGGACCATCTAGCTACAACTTATGCGATTATGCAACCCATGCGAGCATCGGGTTGCAGTCTTTTTTACGTTACTCCTGCGAGTGGTGTTCGCGTCGCCGCAATCCACTCCTGTGTTCGGGCTTCCGGGTCCTCGTGACGCGTGATGTCGGTGACGACGGACGCGATGTCCGCCCCATGGCCGAACACCTCCGGCAAACGTTCAACCGAGAGCCCTCCGATGGCGACGAGCGGGACATCGCCGATCGCCGCCCGCCAATGTTGCAGACGCTCCGGTGTCTGCGGAGCCCATCGCATCGCCTTCAGCACCGTCGGCCAGATCGGTCCGAGCGCCACGTAATCCGGGTTCACCGACAGCGCGGTGGCGAGTTCGGTTTCGTCATGCGTCGATACGCCGAGCCGCAGCCCCGAGGCCCGGATCGCGCCGATGTCGGCCTCCGCGAGATCCTCCTGCCCGAGGTGAACGAATGAAGCCCCCTCCTTGATCGCCAGCTGCCAATGATCGTTGACGACGAGCGTGCAGCCGAAGCGCCGGCAGGTCGCAACGGAACGACGGATCTCGCGCCGCAACTCGTCCCGATCCATGTCCTTCGCGCGCAATTGCACGAAGCGCACACCGAGGGGAACGAGGCGCTCGATCCATCCGGCATCGGGCAGGACCGGATAGAACGGATCGAGCCAACCGCAAGCCGAGATCATGCCAGCACCGCCCGCCCGAACACGGGCGTGGAAGGCGCCGCCATGTCGCGCGGCTCCATGCCTCCCGCCTCGAAGGCCTGCCGCCCCGCCTCCACCGCGAGCCGGAACGCATCGGCCATCGCCACCGGATCGGCGGCGCTCGCCACCGCGGTGTTCAAGAGAACGCCGTCGTAGCCGAGCTCCATCGCGTCCGCCGCATGGGAGGGTCGGCCGATTCCCGCATCGACGATGAGAGGAACATCGGGAAAATGCGCCCGCAACGAGCGCAGACCGTAGCGGTTGTTGAGGCCGAGACCCGAACCGATGGGCGAGCCCCATGGCATCAGCACCTCGCAGCCGGCATCCAGCAGCTTCTCCGCGACCACCAGATCTTCCGTCGTATAAGGCAGCACCTGAAACCCCTCCCCCGTCAGGATACGCGCCGCCTCCACGAGGGCGAAGACGTCCGGCTGGAGCGTATCGGCATGGCCGATGACCTCGAGCTTGACGAGCGACGTTCCCAACAGCTCGCGCGCCATCCGTGCCGTCGTCACCGCTTCCTTCGCCGTATGGCATCCGGCCGTGTTGGGCAGGAAATCGACGCCGAGATCGGCGATCTCGCTCCAGAACCCCGGCCCGCCCGCACCGCTCCCCGCCATTTCTCGGCGCAGCGACACCGTGACGATCCCCGCCCTCGAGCGTCGGATCGCCTCGCGCATAGTGGAGGGAGAGGGATACAGAGCCGTGCCCAGCATGAGCCGCGACGAATAGGTCCGATCGTAGAGCCGCATCGCTCAGCCTCCCTTCATCGGCGTCAGCACTTCCACCGCGTCCCCCTCGCCGAGCGGCGTCGAAGCCCGCTCCGAACGGGGCACGAATTCGCGGTTCAGCGCCGTCGCCACGCCATCCGGCGCATGCGAGAGCTCGCGCAGGAGCGAGGCGAGATCGCTCGCCAGCGTCTCGTGCGGCTCGCCGTTCAACTGGATTCTCATGCCGCTTCCTTCTCCTGGATCAAGGCATCGACAGCGATGCGCGAATAGGTCGGCGACAGGAGGAACCCGTGGCGATGAAGGCCGGAAAAGACGACACCGGTCGTGGTTCGCTCCACCTTCGGCAAGTTGTCGGGAAAGGCGGGCCGCCGGCCGCTGGCCAGTTCCAGCACTTCCGCTTCGGCGAAGGCCGGGTGAAGCGCGAAGGCCGCCGTCAGGAGTTCCACCGCCGAGCGCAGGGTCACCGGCGCCTCGGAGGCACTTTCAACCATCGTCGCACCGATCATGAAGGTGTGGTCCCGACGGGGTACGACATAGATCGGCCATCGGGGATGGAGCAGGCGAACGGGGCGAGAGAGCGACACGTCGCGGCACCGCACGATCGCCATCTCGCCGCGCACGGATCGAAGACGCAGCGCATCGGCGGCGGTGCCACGACAATCGACGACCCGCTCTCCCGCGAAGTCCTGGGGATCGTGCGCGCAGAAGAAGTGCACGGCGCCGCCCAGCGCCTCGATGCGGGCCGTCATGTCGACGAGCGTCCGGCGCGGGTCGAGATGGGCTTCCTCCTCGAAGAACAATGCGCTGGGGAAACGCCCGGCGAGGTCGGGTTCCAGCGCCTCGATCTCGGCGGGGCCGAGGAGCCGGTGATGGCGGGTGCGAACGGCGAACTGGCGAAAATCTCCACCGTCGCGGCCCGACGCCAACACCAGCGTGCCGTTGCGCTCGGCGCTTCCGAACCGCGACCAGAATTCGATCCCGTCGAGTCCGGGCTGGATGATCGCGTCCTCGGCAACGGCCGCTTCGCAGAAGGGCGCCAGCATTCCACCGGCCAACCAGGACGCCGAGCGCGTAAGATCGGCTGCCGCTTCGTGCACGGCGACACGTCGACCGGCCTCCGCCAGACGCAGCGCGGTGGACAGGCCGGCAACGCCGGCTCCCAGCACATGAATGGTCATCGTCGCTCCCCGGAGCGCTCGCAGCGACGAATGGAAACTCGGCGGAGCCGCGGAAGCGAACGTGGCGGACGGAATACCCGTCCACGGTTCGACCTCAATCGGAGCGGCTCGACTCCATCCCTACGCCAGTGCGAACTGGATCAGGTTCGTGGGGTCGCCGCGCCTATCGTCGGCCTCTCAGTTCCCTGCCGGAACTCCCCCTGGATGAGCCTCAGGTTAAGCGTTCGCCGTCCGCTGTCAACGCCTTCGAGTCCGCCGGCTCCATGCCGGGAATGGGATCGGTCCCGAGAATGGGTCCATCCGCGCCCGGAACATCCGGTCGATGCTCCAGCACCTGATTGGCGATCGACTCGGCCGTCACCTCGTCGCCGTTCACCACCGTATCCGCGCCCGCCTGAATCAAGCGGTCGCGCTGCTCGCCCGAATGAACGCGGGCGGTGATGCGCACGTCCGGGTTGGCGCTGCGTGCCGCCTGGATGATGGCGACCGCCTCGAAGCTGTTGGGAAAGGCAAGAACCAGATCACGCGCGGCGCCGATATTGGCCGCCTCCAGGATCTCTGCCTTCACCGCGTTGCCGACGATCGCCTCGATCCCGGCTTTGCGCACGCGCGACACGCGCTTGTCCGCGTCCTCGATCACCACGAAGCTGCGCCCGGCGTCCGAAAGCCGCTGCGCGATCTTCGAGCCGACGCGGCCATAGCCGACGAGAACGAGATGGTCGGTGAGTGCCGTCGGCGACAGGTTGTCCGCCTCGATCGCCACGCTCCCGGCAGGGATATGGGACGGCGCGCCGGCGGCTGGCTGCTGCTGCGGCTCGCGCCCTTCGGCGGAAGGATGTGGACGAGTAACGGGAGGGACGCGAGGCGGCTCGTCGGTCGGCGCTCGCTCCAGAAGCTGTCGCAGCCGGTCGATCGAGCTGAACAGGATCGGGTTCAACATGATCGACAGGATGGCGCCCGCCAGGATCAGGTCGCGCGCCGCCTCCGGCAGGATACCCAGCCGGCCGCCGAGTTCGGCGAGGATGAAGGAGAACTCGCCGATCTGCGCGAGGGATACCGAGATGGTGAGCGCGGTGGCCACCGGATGGCCGAAGGCGCGAACGATCACGAAAGCGGCCAGCGATTTGCCGAGGATGATGATCAGAACCGTGGCGAGGATCGGCAGCGGATCCTCGATCAGGCTGCGCGGGTCGAAAAGCATGCCGACCGAAACGAAGAACAGAACCGCGAACGCGTCTCGGAGCGGCAGCGAATCCTCGGCGGCCTGATGGCTGAGATCCGACTCGCTCATGATCATCCCGGCGAAGAACGCACCGAGTGCCAGAGACACGCCGAACAGCGAGGCCGCACCGAAGGCGACGCTGAGCGCGATGGCCAGCACCGCCAGCCGGAACAACTCGCGCGAGCCGGAACTCGCCGTCATCTGCAGCGCCCAGGGAATGATGCGCCGCCCAACGACCAGCATCAGGATCACGAAGACGCAGAGCTTGACGACGGTCATCAGGATGACGCCGGACACGCCGAGCCCGAGATCGGTGAAGACGCCGGTTCCCGTTTCGGGCGCCGTGCCGCCGAGCGCCGAGGCGAAGGCCGGCAGGAGAACCAGCGTCAGCACCATGGCGAGGTCCTCGACGATCAACCAGCCGATCGCGATCCGCCCCTTGCCCGTCTCGATCAGCCGCCGCTCCTGCATCGCGCGCAGGAGGACGACCGTGGAGGCGACCGATAGGGCGAGGCCGAACACGAGACCCGCCCCGGCCGACCAGCCGAGAAGCCATGCCAGCCCCATGCCGAGCAGCGTCGCGCAGGCGATCTGGACGATGGCGCCGGGCACCGCGATGGCTCGCACCGACAGAAGGTCGTTCAGCGAGAAATGCAGACCGACGCCGAACATGAGGAGAATGACGCCGAGCTCGGCCAACTCCGTCGCGAGGCCTTGATCCGCCACGAAACCCGGAGTGAACGGGCCGACGCTGACGCCGGCCAGGAGATAGCCGACGATGGGCGATATGCCGAGGCGGTTGGCGAGGGAGCCGAACACGAAGGCCAAGCCCAAACCGGCGACGATCGTTTCGATCAGCGGCATCTCGTGCAGCATCTTCGCGTTCCCCGGCCTTGAATCACTCCAAATCGTCCTGCCTTCCCGGATAGGAGATCGCGGCCTCCAATGCAGCACAAAAGTCGCCGATAGGTGGAAAGATTTGGCCGGAGGAAGAACGTACGGTGTGTTTCGATAGCCGAATCGGACAACGTCGGAGCATTGAGTCCGCTGTCATCGGACCAATATCCCGCACGCCCCATGCGGCTGATCCAAAATGGAGTTCCTTGCACGGCCGGCGCCTCGACGCACGAATACCATTTCCCACGCCTATGAAATCAGCATCAGGACGCCGTTTCTCCGAGCACCTTGCACATTGGGCAATATCGATCACGCAATCGACTGACAGCCGACGCCAACGCCCTGGGGCGCTCGAATATTTCGGTCGTCGGACGATGCGAACTGTGTAAGATGCCGGTCGTGCCACGTTCGGCAGATCGGGAGAACAGACCCTATGACGAGCCTTTCGCGTTCCGTTGTTTCCGGCTCGATCGTGGCGGCGTCGCTTCTTCTGGCAACTCCCGGCCATGCGGCGGAGCCGGCGTCCTGTCAGAGCGTCCGGTTCGCGGATGTGGGCTGGACGGACATCACATCGACGACCGCCCTGGCCGGCGTCGTTCTCGATGCGCTGGGCTACCAGCCGAAGGTCGACACGCTCGCCCTGCCCGTCACCTTCGCCTCGCTGAAGAACGGCGATATCGACGTGTTCCTCGGCGCTTGGCTGCCGACGATGGAAGCCGACCTCGCCCCCTTCCGCGCCGAAGGGTCGATCGAGGAAATTCGGACCAACCTGGAAGGCGCGAAGTACACGCTGGCGGTGCCGACCTATCTGCACGATGCCGGGTTGAAGACCTTCGACGATATCGGAAAGTTCCGCGAACAGCTCGGCGGCCGCATCTACGGGATCGAACCCGGCAACGACGGAAACCGATTGATCCTCGGCATGATCCAGGGGGGACAGTTCGGCCTCAACGGGTTCGAGCTGGTGGAGTCCTCCGAGCAGGGAATGCTCGCGCAGGTCGCGCGCGAAACTCGGCAAAAGAAGCCGATCGTCTTCCTCGGATGGGAGCCCCATCCGATGAACACCAATTTCCAACTGTCTTATCTGGAAGGCGGCGACGCGGTGTTCGGGCCCAATTTCGGCGGCGCGACGGTGCATACGCTGGCGCGGAAGGGACTGTCCACCGAGTGCCCCAACCTCGGCAAGCTTTTGGCGAATCTCGCCTTCACCCTTCCCATGGAAAGCGAGATCATGGGCGCGATCCTCGACGACGGGAAAGCGCCCGATGCGGCGGCGCGCGAGTGGTTGACGGCCCATCCGGATGCCTACGCAAGCTGGCTGGAAGGCGTGACCACCTTCGCCGGCGAGCCGGGCGCCGCGGCCGTCCAGGCCAAGCTGAAGCCTTGAGGCGGGTTGCGATGCCAGGCGATGCTTCTCGCATTCGAGATGACGCCCAACGATGAACGATTGGCTGGTCAACCATAAGATTCCGCTGGGCGCATGGCTGCGCTCGGGCGTCGATGCACTGACGACGAACGCGCAAGGGTTCTTCGACACGATATCGGTGGTTCTGGGCACGCTGATCGACGGCCTGACAGCGGGCCTGATGGCGATCCCCCCGCTCCTGTTCGTCGCGATCGTGGCGGTCGGCGCATGGTTCCTGCACCGTTCGCTCTCGCTCGTCGTCTTCGCCGTCCTGTCCCTGCTTCTCGTAATCAACCTCGGATACTGGACGGAAGCGGTTCAGACGCTTTCGCTCGTGTTCTGCGCGACGGCGGTGTGCGTCGCGATCGGTATCCCCCTCGGCATCGTGGCGGCCCATCGGCCTCGATTCTACTGGGTACTCCGCCCGCTTCTCGATCTGATGCAGACCATCCCGACCTTCGTCTACCTGATCCCGACGCTGATCCTGTTCGGCTTGGGCGTCGTGCCGGGGCTGATCTCGACGGTGATCTTCGCCGTGCCGGCCACCATCCGCCTAACGCATCTCGGCATTTCCAGCGTGCCCGAACCCTTGCGCGAAGCGGCGCTCGCCTTCGGCGCGACGCGGCGACAACTCCTCTTCAAGGTCGAGCTGCCGCACGCGATGCCGACGATCATGGCAGGCGTCACCCAATGCATCATGCTCAGCCTTTCGATGGTGGTGATCGCCGCCCTCGTCGGGGCCGATGGCCTCGGCAAGCCGGTGGTTCGCGCGTTGAACACCGTGAATGTCGGGATGGGATTCGAGGCCGGTCTTGCGATCGTCATCTTGGCCATTCTCCTCGATCGCATCTGCAAGCAGCCGATGCGATCGGGAGCCGCGCGGAAACTGCCATGAGCCATCCCGCCATCGAGTTCCGGAACGTCGATATCGTATTCGGCAAGGGCGCCGATCGCGCCCTGCCGATGCTGGACGCGCAGGCGACGCGCGACGAGATCCTGCGTGCCACAGGCTCGGTCGTGGGCGCGGCCGACGTGAACCTCATCGTCGAGCCGGGCGAGATCTGCGTCCTCATGGGCCTGTCGGGCTCGGGGAAATCGACGGTCCTTCGCTGCGTCAACGGTTTGAACAAGGTCAGCCGAGGCCGCGTTCTCGTATCCCATCAAAACAGCCAGGTGGACGTGGCGAGCTGTGCGGACGCTACGCTCCGCGACCTTCGCATGCACGGCGTCTCGATGGTGTTCCAGCAGTTCGCTCTGCTTCCATGGCGAACCGTCCGGCAGAATGTCGGGCTGGGACTGGAGCTCCAGGGTCTCTCGGCCGCCGAGTGCCGGCGCACGGTGGACGAGAAGCTCGCCCTCGTAGGCCTGACGCAATGGGCGGACCGCTACGCGAACGAGCTGTCCGGAGGTATGCAGCAGAGGGTGGGTCTGGCGCGCGCCTTCGCCACCAACGCCGACATCCTGCTGATGGACGAGCCGTTTTCCGCGCTCGACCCGCTGATCCGCGCCCGCCTGCAGGACGAGCTTCTCGAGCTACAGCGCCAGCTTCGAAAAACGATCCTTTTCGTCAGCCACGACCTCGACGAGGCGATGAAGCTCGGCAACCGGATCGCCATCATGCAGGAGGGGCGCGTCGTCCAGAACGGCACGGCTGAGGATATCCTGCTGCGGCCGGCGACGCCTTATGTCGCGGAATTCGTGCAGCACACGAACCCGCTCAACGTGCTTCCCGCCTCGGCGATCATGCGACCGGTCCAAGCGATCGCGCGCGAGGGCGCCGAACTCGTGCTGGACGGCAAGTCCGACATTCGTCTGGGCATGGACGAGCTGGGGCGCATGGCCACGGTGCGGATCGATGGTCGCAACGGCTCGTTCGGGCCGCTCGAAGCCTCCGGCAGCCGCCCGGACATCGCCGTCGCGTCGGAAACGTCGACGCTTCGATCGATGATCGAAGCCAAACGGCAGAGCGCGCATCCGATCGTCCTGACGGATGCATCGGGGCAGATTTCCGGCCTTTGCGGCGACGACGAGATCTACGCCGCCCTGCTCCGCCGTTCGAACACTTCGACGGAAAGCTGATACGTACCGCGTGGGAACCCGAGGGGCTTACGACCTACGGACCGAATTGGACCCTCGTATCTTAAGCGCCCGCCTCATCACGAACCCAGGCGAACTCGAGTTCCTCGCGAAACGCAAAACGCTTGATGTGGTCGGCGACCACGGCCTCGATCCGATCGAGGTCCGCTGCGTCCTCGCAGGATATGGCAACCCTAAGGGCGTCGTCGGTCGCATCTAGGGTCGTTCGGCCGGCTGGTAGCGCGATGGTTCCGTGATGCGGATCGAACTCCACCTCGAACTTATGGGCCCAGTGCTTGCAGAGCTGCTGAAGGTAGCGGCTGGCGCTTTGGGTCACGACGCGAGCGTTGCTGGTCGGCATATCGAGAACTCCTGAACCATTTCTCCAACGGTCGTATACCCACACGCCGACCAGAGCAAAACGCGCTTCGAAACGAAAAGCGCGGCATGGAGAAGCTCCATGCCGCGCTCGAAAACCACCAGTCGGGTTCGGCCGATCAGGCTTTGTTGCGATTGTAGACGTCGAAGCAAACGGCTGCGAGGAGCACCATGCCCTTGACGAGCTGCTGGTAGTCGATCGACAGCTGCATGGCGCTCTGCATACCCATGTTCAGGACGCCCATGATGAAGGCGCCGATCACCGCGCCCATCACCTTGCCGACGCCGCCATAGGCCGAGGCGCCGCCGATGAAGCAGGCCGCGATCACGTCGAGTTCCAGCCCCGTGCCGTTGCGCGCGGTGGCCGAGCCGACGCGGGCAAAGAACACCATGCCCGCGATCGCCGCCAGAACGCCCATGTTGACGAAGGCGAGGAAAACGATCCGCTCGGTCTTCACGCCGGACAGCTTGGCCGCCTTCTCGTTACCGCCGACAGCATAGACGCGGCGCCCGATCGTGGTGCGGGTCGTCACGAAGGCGTAGATCGCGATCAGCACGGCCATCAGGATGAGGACGTTGGGCAAGCCGCGGTTGCTAGCTAGAAGATAGCCGATGCCCAGGATCATCAGCGCCGCGAAACCGACGCGGCCGAGGAAGAAGCCGTAGGGCTCGTCCACCGGACGAACACGGGCCTTGCGGGCGCGGCTCTGGAACGAAAAGATCGCGAAGGCGGCCGCCAGGATGACCGCGATGATCATGGTCGTAGCGTGGGCGAGACCGAAGCCCGAAACGAGGTTCGGGATCGTGCCCGTCGAAAGGTTGCGCAGCGAAGGCGGGATCGGCGAGATCGAGGACGAGCCGCCGAGCGCCATGAAGGTCAGCCCGCGAAACACCAGCATGCCCGCCAGGGTCACGATAAAGGACGGGATCTTCAGAAAGGCGACGAAATAGCCCTGCACCGCACCGATCAGGGCGCCGAGTGCCAAACAGATCGCGGCCGCGATCGGCACGGGTATGCCGTAGAGAACCATCAGGACGGCGCCGATGGCGCCGACGAACCCGACCACCGAGCCGACGGACAGGTCGATATGGCCGGTCACGATGATCAGCAGCATGCCGATCGCCATGATGATGACGTAGCTGTTCTGAAGGAACAGGTTGGTGAGGTTGGAAGCCGATACGAAGGTCGGTCGCCCCGTGGCGGCCGAGTAAACGGCGAAGAAGACGACGATGGCGAACAGCGCCACCAGCATCCCGTATTCGCGCAGATGGCTCTTGAAGTAGTCCATGCTGGCGACGCCCTCGTCGGCCGAGGACGTGCCGTCGACGGTCTTGATGCTCATGCGGCATTCCTTCCTGCGGAGCGAATGATGGCGCGCATGATGCTTTCCTGCGTCGCCTCGCCTCGCGCCATCTCGGCGACGAAACGTCCTTCGTTCATGACGTAGATGCGGTCACACATTCCCAAGAGCTCGGGCATCTCGGAGGAGATCATCAGGATCCCCTTTCCTTCCGACGCCAGCCGCTCGATGATCGAGTAGATTTCGAACTTAGCGCCGACATCGATGCCGCGCGTCGGCTCGTCCAGGATGAGGAGCGACGGGTCGGAGAACAACCATTTGGAGAGAACCACCTTCTGCTGGTTCCCGCCCGAAAGGTTGAGCGTCTTGTGGAAGACACCAGCCGAGCGGATGCGGAGGTTCTTGCGGTAGTCCTCCGCGACGGCTCGCTCGCGGTCCGCGTCGATCACGCCGCTTTTAGCAATGCCGGGCAGGTTGGCGAGCGAAACGTTCTGGCGGATATCCTCTTCCAGGATCAAGCCGTACTGCTTCCGGTCCTCCGTGACATAGGCAAGACCGGCCGCGATCGCCTTCGGGATCGACGATACGTCCACCGGCTTTCCGTCCATGAAGGCCTCGCCTGAAACGTTGCGGCCATAGGACTTGCCGAAGACGCTCATGGCGAGCTCGGTGCGCCCGGCTCCCATCAGTCCCGCCACGCCGACGATCTCGCCGCGCCGGACGTTGAAAGACACGTCCTTCACGATCTGGCGTTGGGCGTTCATGTGGTGGAAGGCGTTCCAGTTCCGAACCTCGAACAGGATCCCGCCGATCTTGGGATGACGCGGCGGATAGCGATCGTCGAGCTGGCGACCGACCATGTCGCGGATGATCTGGTCCTCGCTGACGCCCTGGCGGCAGTCCAGCGTCGAGACGGTGGACCCGTCGCGGATCACGGTGATGGAATCGGCGACGCGGCTGATCTCGTTCAGCTTGTGGCTGATCATGATCGAGGTCATACCCTGCGCCTTGAACTCCAGAAGGAGATCGAGGAGCGCTTGGCTATCGCGTTCGTTCAAGCTCGCGGTCGGCTCGTCCAGGATCAGAAGGCGGACCTTCTTCGACAAGGCCTTGGCGATCTCGACGAGCTGCTGCTTCCCAACGCCGATATCCTTCACCAGCGTCGTCGGCGCTTCCGTCAGGCCGACCTGCGCCAGAAGTTCGGACGTGCGCCGGAACGCCTCGTCCCAATCGATCACGCCCGCGCGCGAGATTTCGTTGCCGAGGAAGATGTTCTCGGCGATCGACAGGAGCGGCACGAGCGCCAGTTCCTGATGGATGATGATGATGCCGGCATGCTCGCTATCGCGGATGTCGCGAAACTTGCGAACCTCGCCGTCGTAGACGATATCGCCCTCGTAGGTTCCATAGGGATAAACGCCGGAGAGCACCTTCATCAAGGTCGACTTGCCCGCGCCGTTCTCGCCGCAGATCGCGTGGATCTCGCCGGTCTCGACGCGAAGGTTGACGTTGTCGAGGGCTTTGACGCCCGGAAACGTCTTGGTGATGCCGCGCATCTCCAGAATGGCTGCCATCGGGCACCTCGCCAGTTTCGATCCGGAAACGGCCGGCGCTCCTCGCGCCGGCCGGCTCTGTTTGATGGGGCGGGATCGCTCCCGCGTGTCGATTAGGGCTTGATCTGGTCGGCCGTGTAGTAGTTCGAGTCGACCAGCGTCGCCTTGATGTTGTCCTTCGTCACCAGGACCGGCTTCAGAAGGTAGGACGGGATGACCTTGACCCCATTCTCGTAGGTCTTGGTATCGTTGACCTGCGGCTCCTTGCCGGTGCCCAGGGCGTCGATCATGTCCACCGTGACCTTGGCGAGCTCGCGCGTGTCCTTGAAGATGGTCGAGTACTGCTGGTTGTTCTCGATCGACTTCACCGAGGGCACTTCCGCGTCCTGGCCGGAGACGACCGGCATCGGCTTGTCGCCCGAGCCGTAGCCGACCGCGGTCAGCGCGGAGATGATGCCGATGGAAAGGCCGTCATAGGGCGAGAGAACCGCGTTCACGGTCTTGTCGCCGTAATAGGCCGACAGGAGGTTGTCCATGCGGGCCTGGGCCACGGCCGGATCCCAGCGCAGCGTGCCGACGCGGTCCATCCCGGTCTCGCCCGACGGGATCACAAGCTTGCCCTGGTCGATATAGGGCTGCAGAACGCTCATCGCGCCGTTGTAGAAGAAGAAGGCGTTGTTGTCGTCCGGCGAGCCGCCGAAGAGCTCGACATTGAACGGACCGGCTTCCGACTCAAGCTTGAGGCCCTGAACCAGCGACTGCGCCTGAAGGACGCCGACTTGGAAGTTGTCGAAGGTCGTATAGTAGTCGACGTTCGGCGAATTGCGGATCAGGCGATCGTAGGCGATCACCTTGATGCCCTTGTCGGCGGCCTGCTGGAGGACGTCGGTCAGCGTGGTGCCGTCGATCGAGGCGACGACGAGGTACTTCACGCCGGAAGCGACCATGTTCTCCATCTGGGAGAGCTGGGTCGGAATATCGTCTTCGGCGTATTGGAGATCGGTCTGGTAGCCGCGCTCCTGCAGCGACTTGACCATGTTGTCGCCGTCGGCGATCCAGCGCGCGGACGCCTTGGTCGGCATCAGGACGCCCACGGTGCCCTTGTCCTGCGCGAAAGCGCCGCCGGCCAATGTCATCGCGCCGATGGCTACTGCCGCCAGCAAGGCTTTCATTCGGATCATGCTCTACCTCCCATCGCGACGGCGCCGCGGCGACCGTCCGAAAGCGACGCAAACTCTTCGCGCCTCAAAAACCCAAACCGGAACCGCTTCGGCACCCCCGGCTTCGCCCGACCCCCTGGCACCACTCCGCCTATCCCGCGGTGCCAGAAGTTCATTTGTCTGATGAATTATCCGATCGTCTCGTCGTGAACAACGGATTTTTTCCGCGCTCTGATTTATTGTAAACCGAAAATTCGGTCGTACAACAAGACAGCGCCGTCCGCGCGAGAGCGGATATCCTCAACCGTCATTCCCGGTTTGTAGAGCGAGGAGCCGAGACCGAAGGTTCGGACCCCGACCTTGGCGTAGGCTTCGAAGTCCTTTTCGGACACACCGCCGACGACGCTGATCTCACGGTCCTTCGGCAGAACGGCCATGATCGCCGACACGCCGGCTGGACCCAGCACGCTGGCCGGAAAGAACTTGAGGGCCGAAGCGCCTGCCTGCAGCGCCTGAAAGGCTTCGGTCGGCGTGAAGACGCCCGGCATCGTGACCATGCCGTAATCGCCGGCCCTAGCCAGAACCGCCGCATCGACATTGGGCGAGACGAGAAGACGTCCGCCCGCCTCCGCAAGCTTGTCGACGTGCTCGACCGTAAGCACGGTTCCCGCGCCGATGTAGTGATCCGGCCCGGCCAGCTTGGCGGCGGCTGCGATGGAGCGGAAAGCATCCGGCGAGTTCAAGGGAATCTCGATCGCCTCGAAGCCCGCTTCCATCAGCGTCGATACGGCGGCTTCCGCTTCCTCCGGCCGAATGCCGCGCAGGATCGCGACGAGCGAGCGCCGCAGGTTGGGCCAAGGCGTGCGAGAGCTCATCGAGGTCATGATTCGGTCCGTTCGGGATGCAGAAGAAGAGCGGCGGCGCGCAGGCCATGGCGAACGCAACCGTCCGCGTCAAAGGTCCGATCTACGGAAAGCTCGGACAGGTCGAAGGCTGCCTGATAGAGCCCCGCGATCGGGCCTGACGCCAGAAGCGCATGACGACCATCCCTCCCGAGCCTTTCGCCTGCTCCGGCGAACTCGAGGCCGATCAGGAGGCCGGACAGCCTTGCCGCTTGGTCGCTCGCGTCGAGACCGTCCAGAAGCCAGCCGGCGCGCAGCTGAAACAGGGCGTTGGTAACGACCCGGGCATCGGAAAAGCCGATGCCGAACCCGTCGGCGAACGCAGGGTTCTTCGGATCGACCCCAGTCTCGGTTTCCACCGCAGCTTTCAGGATCGACGATGTGCGAAGAAGCTGGAAAAGCTCGCCCGTCATGAAGGACGAGAAGGCGATCACACGCCCCTCATGAAGCTTCACCCACTTGGAGTGCGTGCCCGGCATGCAGACCGTACCGGTCGCAAAGCCTTCGGCAACGATCCCCAGGAGCTGCGTTTCCTCGCCGCGCATGACGTCCGGCGCGGCTCCGCGCTGGCTCAAGCCCGGCAGGATATGGATCGGGCGCCGGGCGTGGGGCACGAGCTGCGAGCGCCGTGCGACTTCTGCTAGGTCGGTGGGCACCGAGAGATACGGGGCCTCTACCCAGCCGGTTCGCGAACCGACCATGCCGCACAGGATGGCGGGCGCGTCGGCGGGAACGCCGAGAGCTTCGAGATGTCCTTCCAGAACAGTCGCGAAGCCGCCATCGGCCACATTCAAGAGCCCATCGCCCGAGCGGCGTTCGCCGAGGACATGGCCGTCGGCGGCACAGGCCCAGGCTCGAAACGAGGATGTGCCCCAATCGACGAGGGCATAGGCGATTTCGGTCATCGTACGGTCTTCACGCGGGGCTCCGCGATTCCCTTGGCATCTATATCGAGGAGAAACGTTTTCCCGGCGTTCGGATCGCCCAATCGCCCGGCCTCGTCCATGCCCTCGAAGGCCGTCGTAACCAGCAGGTGGTCGAGATTGGGGCCGACGAAGGCGGGGCAACTCGGCTGCTTCGCCGCGATCACAATCGAACGGAGCCGGTTGCCATCCGGGGAATGAACGTCGATCCGCTCAGCGCCCCACCGCGCGTTCCAGAAGCGCCCTTGCGCATCCACCACCGCGCCGTCCGGTCCGCCGGCCGAGGCATCCGCCTCGATGAACACGGTGGGCTGGCCGGTCGGCAACCCGGTTTCGGGATCCAGCGGCACACGGTGGACCGTTCCGAGAGCCGTGTCGGCGAAGTACCCGACCCCGCCGTCCGGCGAGAAGCAGATGGCGTTGGGAATGGTGATCTGAGCGTAGAGCCGACGTAGCTCGCCGCCGCGATACCAATAGATCGAACCGAGTTCCTCTTCCGCATGCCGTCCCATCGTGCCGATCCACAACGCACCGGACGGATGCACGCGCCCGTCGTTGGAGCGCGTCCGCGTGTTGTCCGCTTCGAGGTCGAGATGATGTGTCAGCGCACCCGAGCCGACATCGCGCAGGTAAAGTCCGCGATCCGTCGCCAAGAGTTGCGTCCCGTCATCGACGAAGCAAAGCTGGCTCGCCATGAACGGAAGCTCGTGCGTGCGCACGCGCCGGTCGCTCCAGCGCATCTCGAAGAGCTTGCGCTCGACGATGTCGAACCACCAAGCGGTCTGGCTGAACACATCGTAGGTCGGACCCTCGCCGAGATGGCACGGGTCGCAGTCGAGGATCTCGACGTCGGGCTTTTCCATGATCGTCCTATGCGGCAGACGGATGAAGGGTTGCCGAACGCGCGATCAATGGTTGTCGCGCGGCACACCCTTGGTCTGGGCGAGACGCTGGTATTGCACCGCGTTTTCCAGAACCGCGCCGGTTTCCATCTGGCCGACCAGCGTGCGCTGGATTTCCTGCCAGGGCGTCTGGTGGTCGGGATACTTGTAGCCCCCTTCCGCCTTCAGCGCGGCGCGACGCTCGGCCAGCTCCTCGTCCGAGATCAGGATGTTGGCCGAGCCGCGGCCGAGATCGATGCGAACCCGGTCTCCCGTGCGCAGAACCGCGAGGTTGCCGCCGGCCGCCGCTTCCGGCGAGGCGTTGAGAATGGACGGGGAGCCGGACGTGCCGGACTGGCGACCGTCGCCGATGCAGGCGAGCGAGGTCACGCCGCGCTTGATCAGGTAGTCTGGCGCGCGCATGTTCACGACCTCGGCGGCGCCGGGATAGCCGATCGGGCCGGCACCGCGCATGAAGAGAACCGTGTGCTCGTCGATGCCGAGCGCCGGGTCGTCGATGCGATGGTGGTAGTCCTCCGGCCCGTCGAACACCACCGCCTTGCCCTCGAAGGCGTTGGGGTCGTTCGGGTTCGTCAGATAGCGCTCGCGGAACTCGGGGCTGATGACGCTGGTCTTCATGATCGCCGAGGAGAACAGGTTCCCCTTTAGCACGAGGAAGCCCGCCTTGTCCTTGAGCGGACGGTCGTAGGGGCGGATGACGTTCTCGTCCTCGATGATCGCGCCCCGGCAATTGTCGCCGATGGTGCGTCCGTTGACGGTCATCGCATCCTCGTTGATGAGCCCCTGGGTCATCAACTGGTTGACCACCGCCGGCACGCCGCCGGCATGATAGTAGTCCTCGCCGAGATATTCGCCGGCCGGCTGGAGGTTGACGATCAGCGGGATGTCCTCACCGAACGTCTGCCAGTCGTCCACCGTCAGCTCGACGCCGATGTGGCGGGCGAGCGCGTTGAGATGGATGGGCGCGTTGGTCGAGCCGCCGATCGCGGAGTTGACGCGGATCGCGTTGATGAAGGCATCCTTGGTCAGGATGTCGGACGGCTTCAGGTCCTCGCGCACCATGTCGACGATGCGAAGACCGGTGCGGTAGGACACTTCCTGCCGGTCGCGGTAGGGCGCTGGGATGGCGGCCGAGCCCGGCAGCTGCATGCCGAGCGCTTCGGCGAGCGAATTCATCGTCGTCGCCGTACCCATCGTGTTGCAATAGCCGGTGGACGGGGCCGAGGACGCGACGAGCTTCACGAAGCCCGCATAGTCGATCTCGCCCTTGGCCATCAGTTCGCGCGCCTTCCAGACGATCGTGCCCGAACCCGTGCGCTGCCCCCGGAACCAGCCGTTCAGCATCGGACCGACCGAGAGCGCGATCGCGGGAATGTTCACGGTCGCCGCCGCCATCAGGCAGGCCGGCGTCGTCTTGTCGCAGCCGATCGTCAACACCACCCCGTCGAGCGGATAGCCGTAGAGGATCTCGACGAGGCCGAGATAGGCGAGGTTGCGGTCGAGGCCCGCCGTTGGACGCTTGCCGGTTTCCTGGATCGGATGCACCGGAAACTCGATGGCGATGCCGCCAGCCTCACGGATGCCCTCACGCAGGCGATTGGCGAGTTCGAGATGGTGCCGATTGCAAGGGCTGAGGTCCGAGCCGGTCTGCGCGATGCCGATGATCGGGCGGCCGGACTGGAGCTCCTCCTGGCTGAGGCCGAAATTCATGTAGCGCTCGAGATAGAGCGCGGTCATGTCGGCATTGTCGGGGTTGTCGAACCAAGCGCGGGAGCGCAGCTTGGTGGAGGCCCGCTGATGTCCGCGATCGCCGCCCGGGGTCGTCAGTTCACTTTCCGACTTCGTCAGCTCGTTGCTCATTCCCACTTCTCCTTCTGCCTCGAAGCCGGTTCGGCGAGGCCTTATGCTTTACGTTGTCGAGAATCGATAGATCGAACGATGGCGGTAGATTTCGCCCGGGTCGAGGCGGGCCGTTGGATAGCCCGGCCGGTTCGGCGTATCGGGAAATCGCTGCGGCTCCAGACAAAGCGCATCGCCCATCCGGTAGGACAGCCCGTTCTTGCCCGCCACCGTTCCGTCGAGGAAGTTGCCGGAGTAAACCTGCAGCCCCGGCTGGTCCGTCAGGAGATGCATGACGCGCCCGCTCAAGGGGTCCTCGACGATCGCCGCCAGCGCTGGCTCGCCGGAGGTTCCATCGAGACAGAAGTTGTGGTCGTAGCCGCGGCCGAGGCGAATCTGCTCGTCGTCCGCGCGGATCCATTCGCCAATCACGCGTCCTTCGCGGAAGTCGAACGGCGTATCGGCAACCGATGCCGCTTCGCCAAGCGGGATGGCGTCACCATCCACGGGCAGGAAGCGCTCGGCAGCGACCGTCAGCCGATGGCCGAGAACATCGCGCACTGGGTTGGATCCGCTGAGGTTGAAGAAGCTGTGGTTGGTTAGGTTGACGACGGTCGGCTCGTCCGTCCGCGCCTCGAACGCGATCTCCAGCTCGGAAGAACGGAGCCGGTAGGTCACCGTGCAATGAAGCGTGCCGGGAAAGCCCTCCTCGCCGTCGGGGCTGACCCGGGCGAGCCGAACGAAAGGTTCAGCGCCTTGCCCCATCTCCTCGATCTGCCAGAGATGGCGATCGAAGCCGACGGAGCCGCCATGAAGTGCGTTGGGGCCGTCGTTGGGTTCAATCGAGACCTTCCGCCCGTCCAGTTCGAACGTGCCGCCTGCGATACGATTGGCGTAACGACCGATCGTCGCGCCGAAGAAGTTGCGTTCGTTCTCGTAAGGCCCGAGATCGTCGTGGCCGAACACGATATCGTCCAGTCGGCCATCGCGGTCGGGCACGAGAAGACCCTGCAGGACGGCACCGAAGGTCGAGATCCGCGCCCGGATCGTGCCCGACGAAAGCTCGACGAGATCCACCGCGCGCCCGTCGCGCAGCGTTCCCCAGGCCCGCACCGTCGCTCCCTCCCCGATGCCCATCGTCACGCCTCCACGAAGGCTTCGACGACGTGCCGGCGCCCAAGAAGGAACGCGTCGGCGACATGCTGCAGCGGCGTCAGATCGACATCGCTTCCCCCAGCCGCGATCAGTTCGGCGAACCGGCGATAGATGCCGCGATATTCCGCATCGGGCTCGTCGACCAGAACCTCGCCGTCCAGAACCAGACGCTTGCCGCCGTCCCTGACGGAAAGCCGGCCGCGATCGGTCTCAACGTGGATATTCCATGTCTCGCCCTCCGTCTCGCGCCAGTCGAACTCCGCCGTCACATCCAAGCCGGACGCATCATGGAAGCGAAGATCGGCGGCGATCGGCGCGGCGCGGTTCTCCGGGAAGGAAAGCTCGGACGAGGTGAGATAAACGGAACGCGGCAGGATCGCGGTCGCGATCGACAGCGCGTTGATGCCGGGGTCGAACACCCCAAGCCCGCCCGGCTCCCAGATCCACGCCTGGCCGGGATGCCACTTGCGGACGTCTTCCTTCCATTCGATGTGGACGGACCGAAGCCCGCGCTCGACGAGAAACCGCCGTGCCGGCTCGACCGCCGGTGCGAACCGCGAATGCCACGTCGCAAACAGCGTCACGTTCTTCTCCACCGCAAGTGCTACCAGCGGGGCGATCTCCGAAACGGTGGCGCCCGGCGGCTTCTCCAAGAGAACGTGCTTGCCGGCGGACAGCGCCAGAAGAGCCTGCTCGTGGCGAACCTGCGGCGGCGTGCAAAGGGCCACGGCGTCGAAGAGGGCTGGCTCGGAAAGAAGCTCCTCGATCGTCGCGAAGTTGCGCACACCGTCCTGATCGGCGTTGCGGCTGGCAACGGCGGTCAGTTCGACGCCGTCGACGTCCGCGATCGAGGGCACGTGCTGATCCCTGGCGATCTTGCCGAGGCCAACGATGGCGACGCGTAGGGTCATGCTGCAGGCTTTCAGAGCGTGCGGACGGAAACCGGGGAAGCGCCGGCCTGCGCCAAGGTGTTCACCAGCGGCAGGCGGAACGGCGCGGCCTCGATCTCGAAGCGATCGCCCACCTCGGTCTTCACGCCGTGCGTCACCGAAAGCGTCGCCGTTCCGAAGAAGTGGACATGGAGGTCGCCCGGGCGGCGGAACAGATCGTACTTGAAGTGGTGATGCTCGAGATTGGCAATGGAATGCGACATGTTCGCCTCGCCCGACAGGAACGGCTTGTCGAAGACGAGCTCGCCGTTGCGCCGAATGCGCGAAGTGCCCTCGACATAATCCGGCAGGTCGCCGATCAGAAGCTCCGGCCCGAGCGAGGCCTGACGCAGCTTGGAATGGGCGAGCCACAGGTAGTTGCCGCGCTCGGTCACATGGTCTGAAAACTCATTCGACAGGCAGAAGCCGAGACGGAACGGCGTGCCGTCGGGACCGATCAGGTAGATGCCGGCAAGTTCCGGCTCCTCCCCGCCATCCTCGGCGAAGCTCGGCGAGGTCAACGCTTCGCCCGGGCCGACGAGACAGGAGCCGTCGCCCTTGTAGAACCATTCCGGCTGGACGCCGGTCTGCCCCGGCGCGGGCTTGCCGCCCTCGACCCCCATGCGGAACATCCGCATCGAATCCGTGACCTGCTCGCCGGCCTGCGCCTTGTGCATCTTGTCGCGCCCGTCGGCCGAGCCGAGGTGCGTCAGCCCCGTGCCGGCGACGACGAAGTGAGCCGGATCGGGGTGGTGGATCGGCAGAAGGACGCGCCCCTCGGCCAGAGCCGCGTCCAGATCGACCTCGGCACCCCGCCCGGCGCGCTCGATCTCTTCGCCGAGCGTGCTGCCGCGCGCGACCGTCGCCTGCGCCAGATCGAAGGTGGAGAAATATCCAGGCACCACGTGCCCGGCCCCATCCGCCCCGGCGGCCACCACCTGGATCGTGTCGTGCGCGTCTTTGATCTGAAGAAGGCGAAGGGACATCGGCGTTCCAAGCAGGGTGAGAGGACGACGAAGCCGCCGGAACAGCAGCTCCCAGGACAGCCTTCATAACGACCGCCCAATTGTCTGCGTTATTTCGAACGGCTCCAGTCTTGTCAATCGAAACGCAGGACGGAGACGCGGCTGTCGCGCCCATTTCCACGCTGCGCCGCAGCACTCCGCGAAGCCTCCCGCAGACCCTGGACAGACGATGACGCCGGAACTACGGCTCTCGCGCTGAGGTGGCGTCGCGCCAGGGGAGATATCTGGAGATGAGGGCGCTGGCGGAAGCGAGGCACGATCCGAAAACCGGACCATCCTCCTGGAGCGTTCATCTGAAAGGAATGCTGCTTCTCGGCCTGCCGCTGATCGGCGCGCAACTGGCGCAGATGTCGATCAACGTGACGAACACGATCCTGATCGGCTGGCTCGGGCCGGTAGAGCTGGCGGCGGCCGTTCTGGCGACTCAGACCTTTTACCTGTTCTGGATGTTCGGCTCCGGCTTCGCCTATGCGGTCATGCCCATGGTCGCCGCGGCCAGCGGGCAAGACGATACCCGCTCGGTCCGGCGCTCGGTACGCATGGGGCTTTGGGTCGTCGCATTCTACAGTCTGGCGGTGATGGTGCCGCTCTGGTTCACCGAATGGATCCTCCTGCGGCTCGGCCAAGACCCGGAGGTCGCTGCCCTCAGCGGCAGCTACATGCGCGTCCTGCAGTGGTCGATGCTGCCCTACCTCTCGACGTTCGTGCTGCGCTCGTTTCTGAGCGCTCTGGAGCGTCCGCGCCCCGTTCTCGTCATCACTCTCTTCGGCGCACTCCTCAACGGGTTGGCGAACTACGCGTTGATCTTCGGGCACTTCGGTATGCCGGCGCTCGGCCTCACGGGCTCGGGCATCGCGTCCGTCTCGACGTCGACCTTCATCGTGTTGTGTCTCGTCGCCTATACCCGGGCCACGCCGATCTTCGCGGCTTTCGAAGTGTGGCGCCGCTTCTTCCAGCCGGATTGGCAGATGTTTCGCGAGGTGGCGCTTCTGGGGTGGCCGATCGGCGCGACGATCCTGGCGGAGGTGAGCCTGTTCACCGCAACTTCGGTCATGATGGGCTGGATCGGAACCACGGAACTGGCGGCCCATGGGATCGCGCTGCAACTCGCCTCCACCTCGTTCATGATGCCGCTGGGTCTTTCCAACGCCGTGACCATTCGCGTCGGCCTCGCCTACGGCCGGCGGAGCGCCCTCGACATCGCTCGCGCGGCTCGCGTTGGAATGGGCGTCGCGCTGACGTCCGCCACCTGTGCGGCGCTTCTGTTCTGGACCGTCCCCGGCGGATTGATCTCGCTTTATCTCGATCTCGAACAAGCTGAGGCGTCCCGGGCCCTTGCGACCGCGATCCCGCTCCTGGCGATCGCAGCCGCGTTTCAGCTCGTCGATGCCGTACAGGTGACGGCGAGCGGCATCCTGCGCGGACTGAAGGACACACGAACGCCGATGATCATCGCCGTCGCCAGCTACTGGGTGGTCGGCATGCCGATGGCCTATGTGCTGGCGTTTCCGCTCGGCTGGGGCGGCAAGGGCATCTGGTGGGGGCTTGCGGGAGGCCTGCTCGTCGCCGCCGTCGCCATGAGCGCCCGCTACATCCAACGCGAACGCAGCGGGCATCTTCTCCTGGGCGCAAACGCCGTCACGGCTTGAACAGGTGAGCCTCGATCGAGGCGCGCTTCATCTCGATCGAGAAGCCCGGCGCCACGGGCGGCATATAGCGCCCCTCGCGCACGTCGCAGGGAGTGACGAAATGCTCGTGGAGATGATCGACATATTCGGCGACGCGGCCCTCCATCGTGCCCGACACGACGAGATAGTCAATCATCGAAAGGTGCTGCACATACTCGCAAAGTCCGACGCCACCGGCATGGGGGCAAACGGGCTTGCCGAACTTGGCGGCGAGCAGCATGATCGCCAGGTTCTCGTTCAACCCACCGACGCGCGCGGCGTCGATCTGCACGACGTCGATCGCATCCGCCTGCAGGAACTGCTTGAACAGGATGCGGTTCTGGCACATCTCGCCGGTCGCGACCTGAACCGGCGCCACGCCGCGCCGAATTTCCGCATGGCCGAGGACGTCGTCGGGCGACGTCGGCTCCTCGATGAACCAGGGGCGGAATTCGGAAAGGCGGTTCACCCATTCGATCGCCGCTCCGACCTCCCACACCTGATTGGCATCGATCATCAAGGTGCGATCGGGGCCGATCTCCTCGCGAACGATGCGACAACGGCGGATATCGTCCTCGAGGTCGCGCCCGACCTTGAGCTTGAAATGCGTCCATCCCGCCGCCATCCCCTCTCGGCACAGGCGGCGCATCTTGTCGTCGTCGTAGCCGAGCCAGCCGGCGGAGGTCGTGTAGGTCGGGTATCCGCGGTCGTTCAAGACGGCGATTCGCTCCGCCTTGCCAACAGCCGCTTGCTCCAGAATGGCTTTAGCCTCGTCCCGCGTCAGCGCATTCGTCAGGTAGCGGAAGTCCAGAAGATCGAGGACTTCGTCCGGCGTCATGTCGGCGACGAGCCGCCAGACCGGCTTGCCCTCGCGCTTCGCCCGAAGATCCCACACGGCATTGACCACCGCGCCGATGGCCATATGCATGACCCCCTTGTCCGGCCCGAGCCAGCGAAGCTGGCTGTCGCCCGTCATTTGGCGCCAGAAGCCGCCCATGTCGGCCGTGATCTCGTCCAGCGAGGCGCCGACCAGCCGTTCGGCAACGGCGCGGATCGCAAGGGTCACGAGATCGTTGCCGCGCCCGATGGTGAAGGCCAGCCCATGCCCGGACAAAGCTTCGTCGTCCGTGTGGAGAACGACGTAGGCGGCCGAATAATCAGGGTCGGGGTTCATCGCGTCCGAGCCATCGAGTTTCATCGAGGTGGCGAAGCGGATGTCGAACGTTTCGAAGCGAGTGATGCGGGTAGACATGACGAACGGCTTCCTGTTTACATATGAAACTGGAAACCACCAGCGAACAGACATGTCAA
Organism: Aureimonas sp. ME7; assembly: GCF_903970965.1. Classification (GTDB taxonomy): domain Bacteria; phylum Pseudomonadota; class Alphaproteobacteria; order Rhizobiales; family Rhizobiaceae; genus Aureimonas. Next base: position 266,862 of record NZ_CAJCKW010000002.1, read on the forward strand.
TCGACATCAACGAAAGCGAGACCTCGCCTCGCTACAGTGCGCCCGCCTTGGAAAAGGGGCTGGATATCCTGGAATACCTGTCGGCGACGCGCTCGGCGCTTTCGCTGAGCGACGTTTGCGATGGCTTGGGTCGAACACGGAGCGAGATCTTTCGGATGGTCGCGGTTCTGGAAGCGCGGGGCTATATCGAGCGTGAGACGCCGGATCGGTTCGTGGTGGCCGACAAGCTGTTCCGGCTCGGGCTCAACCGACCGATCTACCGATCGCTTCTGGAAAGCGCGCTGCCCGTAATGCGGGCCTTTGCCGAGGAGACCGGATATTCCTGCCATCTGGCCGTTGCCAGCGACACGTCGATGGTCGTCGTCGCGCGCGTCGAAAGCGTGTCGCATATCGGCTTTTCCGTACGCGTCGGATACCGTCAGCCGCTCATCCGCACCGGCTCGGGCCGCAATCTTTTGGCTTTCATGTCCGAACCACGCCGCATAAGGACGCTGGAGGCGATCGGGCGCGAGCATTCGGGAGAGGATGCGAAGGCGTTCGAAGTGGAACTCGAAACGGTCCGGCGATCCGGCTTCGTGGTGCGCCCTTCCAGCATCGCCGAAGGGGTGACGGATATTTCGGCCCCCGTCTTCGACCGTGAAGAGGGGGGCGCCGTCGCCGCACTCACCTGCCCGCACATCCGGATTCTGAACGCCCCCATCGAGCCGGACGTCTTGCTGGAACGGGTGCGCGATGCCGCACGCCAGATCGGCTTTGCCCTATCGGGCGACGAAGCGAAACGAAACCAGCAGCGCGCGGCGGCGCGATCAGGGAGCATTTCATGACCGATAGACTCAAGGGAAAGCGCGCCATCGTCACGGCGGCAGCGCAAGGCATCGGCCACGCGACGGCTCTCGCCTTTGCCCGCGAGGGTGCCGAGGTCGTGGCGACCGATCTCAACGGAGCAAAACTCGCCGAACTCGACGGCATACCCAGCATCGAAACGCGCCAACTCGACGTTCTCGACGCACAAGCGATCGCCGCCTTCGCGCAGGACATCGGCAGGCCGGACATCCTCTTCAACTGCGCCGGCTTCGTTCATGCCGGAACCATCCTCGACTGCACGGAGGAAGAGTTCGACTTCGCCTTCGCATTGAACGTGAAGTCCATGTTCCGCATGGTTCGAACCTTTCTTCCGTGGATGATCGACGGCGGCGGTGGGTCGATCGTCAACATCGCCTCGGTTGCGTCCTCGGTGATCGCGGCACCCAACCGCTTCGCCTACGGCGCGTCCAAGGCGGCGGTGGTCGGCTTGACGAAGTCGGTCGCCGCCGACTTCGTGTCGCAGGGCGTCCGCGCCAACGCGATCTGTCCCGGCACGGTGGAAAGCCCATCGCTGGAAGACCGCATGCGGGCCACCGGCGACTTGGAAGCGGCACGCCGAGCCTTCGCGGCGCGCCAGCCGATGGGTCGGCTGGGCAGGCCGGAGGAGATCGCGTCCCTCGCCGTCTATCTCGCTTCGCCCGAGGCGGCATTCGTGACCGGACAAGCGATTTCGATCGACGGCGGGTGGACCAATATCTGAACTGCCACTCAAGCATTCGACGGGCGCGAGAAGAAGTTTTGCGAATGCCTTCGGCGATCTTGCGAGTCGAAAATAGAGCAGATACGGTTTGATTTATCCAAAACGATAAGAACCGGAACAACCGGTCTATTTCTGGGAGGAACCCTTATGCTTTTGAAGAAAGTGACGCGCCGCTTGGCGCTCGGCACGCTGGCTCTCGCGGCCGGCTTCATGGCGGCGCCAAGCGGCCCTGCCTTCGCGCAGCAGCCCACCATTCCGATCATCGTCAAGGACACCACGTCCTTCTACTGGCAGATCGTGCTGGCCGGCGCGCGTCAGGCCGGCAAGGATCTCGGCGTCCAAGTGCCCGAACTCGGCGCCCAGGCGGAAACCGACATCAACGGCCAGATCTCGATCCTGGAGAACGCCGTCGCCGGCAGCCCGGCCGCCGTGGTGATCGCCCCGACGGAGCGCACCGCGCTCGGCCCCCCGATCACGGAGGCCGCCCAGTCGGTTCCGGTTATCGGCATCGACTCCTCGGCCGAATCCACGGCCTTCACCTCGTTCCTGACCACCGACAACGTCCAGGGCGGGCGCATTGCCGCCGATGGTCTGGCTGCGGCCATCAAGGCCAAGACCGGCAAGGAAGAAGGCGATGTCGCGCTGATCACCAACTCGCCGAACGCCGGCTCATTGGAGGAGCGCAAGAAGGGCTTTATCGAGCAGCTTGCCAAATATCCCGGCCTCAAGCTCGTGGCGGACCGCTACGCCGACGGTCAGGCCGCGACCGGGCTCAACATCACGACCGACCTTCTGACCGCCAACCCGAACCTCGTCGGCATCTTCGCCTCGAACCTCATCATGGCGCAGGGCGCGGGCCAGGCGGTGGCCGAGAACGGGGTCAAGGACAAGGTCGCCCTGATCGGGTTCGACAGCGACGACCGGCTCGTCGGCTTCCTGCGCGACGGTGTCATCTCGGCCCTCGTGGTCCAGGACCCCTATCGAATGGGCTACGACGGCATCAAGACCGCGCTCGCCGCTTCCAAGAAGGAAACGGTGGAGAAGAACGTCGACACCGGCGCCAACCTGATTACCACCGCGAACATGGACGAGCCGCGCTCGCAGGAACTCCTGAACCCGAAGGTCAACTGACCTTCCAGCGACGGCGGGCGGCGCGTGCCGCCCGTGCGCTCCGTCGCCTGGCTTCGCCATTCTTCGGAGCGGCGCGCCGGGCGGCCCCAACAGGAGAGTGCCGTGCCCCAAGCTCGAGATGAACCGCTCCACGCCCCCTCCCGGACCCCGCAAGACGTCTCGCCCGAGCCGATCCAGCCTATTTTGGAACTGCGCGGCCTGGAAAAGCGGTACGGTCCGGTCCTGGCCCTGAAACCGTCCTCGCTTGCCTTCGAGCCGGGCGAGGTCCACGCGATCGTCGGCGAGAACGGGGCCGGCAAGTCCACCCTGATCAAGCTCCTGACCGGCGTCATCCGCCGGTCCGGGGGCGAGATTCTTTGGCAGGGCAAGCCGGTGGAACTGGCGACCCCGCAGGAGGCGATCGACCACGGCATTAACGCGGTGCATCAGGAAGTCGTCCTGTGCCGTCACCTGTCGGTCGCCGCCAACATCTTCCTCGGCGACGAGCATGTCCGCTTCGGTCTCCTGCGCAAGCGCGACATGAACAGGGACGCCCAGCGTATCCTCGACGATCTCGGATTCCAGCTTCCGGCCGACGTGGAGCTGGGATCGCTGACCATCGGGCAGCAGCAGCTCGTGGCCACCGCGCGCGCGTCGCTGCGCGGAACGCGCTTCCTGATCTTCGACGAGCCGACGGCCTACCTGACGCGTCAGGAAGCGGCGCAGCTCTTCACCCTGATCCGAAGGCTCAAGGGCGAAGGCGTTACGATCGTCTACATCAGCCACCGCATGGAAGAAGTGTTCGAGCTGGCGGACCGAGTCTCGGTTCTGCGCGACGGGCTTCTCGTCGGCACGCGGCCGATCGGCGAGACCGACGAGGCGGAGCTCGTCGCCATGATGATCAACCGGTCGCTTGAGCAGATCTACCACAAGGAGACGGTGCCGCTCGGCGCTCCGCTGATCGAGGCGCAAAGCCTGTCGGGAACGGGGTTCTCCGACGTGTCCCTCACCGTGCGCGCCGGCGAGATCGTCGGGCTCTACGGCCTGATCGGCGCGGGGCGCAGCGAGTTCGCGCTTAGCCTCTTCGGGCGAAATCCAAAAACCGGTGGGCAGATCCTTTGGAAGGGTCAGCCCGTCGATATCGGGACGGAGAGGCGCGCGATCGACCTTGGCATCGCGCTCGCGCCCGAAAGCCGTCGCGATCAGGGCCTTGCTCTCAACCTGCCGATCGGGCTCAACCTCAACCTGCCGATCTACCGCCGCCTGACGCGCGGGATCACCATCTCGTCCCGCGCGGAGAGCGAGCATGCCGAGCGGCAGATCCGCAACCTCGCGATCAAGACGCCGAGCCCGCGCTCTCTCGCTTCCTCCATGTCGGGAGGGAACCAGCAGAAGATCGTGATCGGCAAGTGGCTGAACCACGGTGCCGAACTCTTCATCTTCGACGAGCCGACGGTGGGCGTCGACGTCGGCACCAAGGCCGAGATCTACCGGCTTTTCGGCGAACTCCTCAAGAACGGCGCCGGCATCCTCCTGATCTCGTCCTACCTGCCCGAGGTCTACGAGCTCGCCGATACGCTCCACGTGTTTCGCGCTGGGCGGCTCGTCGGCACCAGCGCCTTCCACGAAGGCACGCATGAAGACATCCTCACCCAGGCCATCGGGGTCTGACCCGAAGGGGCGATCATGACCATCCCAAGCACCAACGCCGATACCGCCGCCGCACTCCACAAGCCGCGGCGCAACTTCGGCTTCCTGTTCGCGCTGACGCTTCTCGGCTTGCTCGTCGCGCTCTGGGTCTTCCTGGCCTTCGCGACACCGACCTTCGCGACGGGCAACAACATCTCGAACCTCCTGCGCCAGGGCTCGATGATCGCGATCCTTGCCATCGGCCAGACCTTCGTCATCATCACCGCCGGCATCGACCTTTCGGTCGGCGCCATCGTCGGCTTCTCCACCACCGTCATCGCATGGCTTCTCCAAGCCGGCGTTCCCGTCTGGGCAGCGGTCGTCCTGACGCTTCTGATGGGCTTGGCGATCGGCCTGTTCCATGGGTTCGGGATCGTGAAGATGGGGCTACCGCCCTTCATCATCACGCTGGCGACCCTTACGGCGCTGCGCGGCATCGGCCTCGTCATCACCAACGGCTCGACGATCTCCATCACCGATCCGGCCTTCAACGCGTTCTCGCGCGGCAGCCTCATCGGCATCCCCAACCTGTTCTGGATGGTGATCCTCGTCGCCGTGCCCGCCTTCGTCTTCCTGCATCGCTCGCGCTTCGGCCGCTATCTCTTCGCGGTAGGCTCCAACCCCGAGGCCGCCCGCCTTTCGGGGGTCAACGTCTCGCGCATCATCTATCTCGCCTATTCTCTGTCGGCCGTCTGCGCCGCCTTCGTCGGCATCCTTCTGGCGACGCGTATCGGCGTCGGCAACGCGACGCAGGCCGAAGGCTGGGAGTTGCAGGCCATCGCCTCGTCGGTGATCGGAGGAACCAGCCTGTTCGGGGCGGTCGGTTCGATCCAGGGCCCCCTCATCGGCGCCTTCATCCTCGCCACGATCAACAACGGGGCCAACCTTCTGAACGTCAACTCGTTCTGGCAGCGGATCATCACCGGTGCGTTGATCATCGTGATCGTGTATTTCGACCAGCTCCGGCGGCGACGCCAATAATCGGGCTCGGGGGCGGACAATTACGAACGGCGCGTTATCTGTTCGGCAGGTGTTTCGAGCCTAGCCTCGAACACCTCTTTCGGACGGGGCGCGTGGGGTCGGTGACCGGCACGGCGCGTCGCTCCAGCGTGTGTCGGTTCGATAAGGCGAGGCGTGGTTCGTGAGTAAAGTGGCTTCGCTCGAAGGCAAGCGGGTTCTTCTGGTGGAAGACGAGTTCCTCGTCGCCATGGATATCGAGTGCGAGTTGGAGGATTCGGGAGCCAAGGTCGTCTGTGCCGGCTCGCTCGCCAGCGCACAACAATGCGTGGACGCCGGCCTGTTCGACGCGGCGATCCTGGATCTCAACTTGCATGGGAAGCCGTCCTACCCGGTCGCGGACAGGCTGGCGCACATGGATATCCCCTTCATCTTCCACACCGGACAAGGGGAGCGGGCCGTCCTTCTGGAGCGCTATCCCGGCGTCGGCGTCTACAACAAACCTTGCGACGGGCGATCGCTCGTCAAAGCATTGAGTCAGATCATCGCCTGAAGGCCATAACGGCGCAGACGTCTTCACTAGAGATGCGGCGCTTACCTCCTGTCCACCAGTCGAACGGATGTCAGCCTGGCGAACGTCATTACGGGAACCTTTGGCGACCCGTGGAAGTTGAGAACGAGATCCAAAGAGAGCGACGAGTTCTTGCGTTGCTGGCGGCGGGTCCGTCAGTCACCTTTCATGGAGAGTTCCCGATGAAGCGCCTTCTGATTGCATTCGCCACCACCGCCATCCTGTCGACCGGCGCCTATGCGCAGACGTCCGAGACGACGAATCCGGTGCCCGGCACCAGCGAAGGTGAAAACTCGACGATCCCGGCCGACGCGGCCGGCGCGGTCGTGACCCCGGGCGACGCGCCGGTCGCCACGACGGCGGAAGGCACCAGCTCGGTTCCGGTTCCCGGCAACAACAGCGGCATCGACTCCACCATGCCCGCCGACGCGGCAAGCACTGTGGTCGTCGGCTCGGACGCCGCGCCGCTTCCGAAGGAAGGGGCCGCTCCGGTTCCGGGAACCAGCGCGGGCGCCGAAACGGCGGCTCCCCCGGCCAACTGATATTTTCGCTCGCACGACAGGAACGCCAGCCCTCCCGGCTGGCGTTTTTGTTTGCTCTCAGTTCCGCGTCACGACTTCTCCGTTGCGGCAGTCTTCCTGGCGGAGGCCGAGCGCTCTTCGGCCGTGTGCGACGCCGATGCGTGACCGCCCTCTCGGGCCGAGGCGTTCGATTCCGGATGCCCGCGCCTCGAACGGCTCTTGTTGCCACCGGCACTGTCCTTGTTGACGGTGGCTTGAGGCTCGGGGCTCCGCTTCGTCCTTGTCGATGCCCCGCGCCTCGTAACTTTCGGCGATATGATCCGCCTTCCGTTCCTGCTTGCCGGTATATTCCGACTTGTCTCCACGGGGCATGTCGGCCTCACGATCCAGGTTTGTCGTGAAGACCCATGCCGACGCGCGAGAGTTCCTGACTATTCCATGTTGGTGTGGTTAGCCCGCATCGATTCGGGCGACACCGCGAGAAGCGTCTTCAGTTTCAGCACCATCACCTCGAAGAGCACGAAAAGCGCTCCTTCGAAAAGCGAGCCCATCGGCAACACGGACGTCGCGGCTGCGCCCTGGTCGTCTGCCATGGTTTGAGCCGGTACGGTCAGAACGAAGTCGGCCATCGACGGCACTCGCCCGGATGGTTGCGCCGTGATCACCAGGACATCCGCCCCGGCCGACTTGGCGACGCCCACGAGCGCCACCGAGGTCGAGATTTCGCCGGGACCGCAGACGACCAGGAACAGATCGCCCGGCCCAAGCGGCGGCGTCGTCATGTCGCCAACCACCGAAACGGCGCGTCCGAGATGAAAGAGGCGCATGGCGAAGCCCTTGAGCTGCAGCCCTTCGCGCCCACCGGCATAGACGCAGACGTGACGCGCCGCGGCGATGCGGCGGCAGGCTTCGTCCACCGACGCATCGTCGATCCGGTCGGCGACCCGAGCGAGTTCGTCCAGCGCGGTTCTGTAGAGATTGCTCATGATGACCCCCGTCCCATTCTTCAAACGATCCCGCCGCCGGTAGCCCTGGCGGCGGGCCGTGCTTCGGCGACCCGTCCCCGGTAGCCGCTTGACCGATAGGCCGCGATCGGATCGATGGCCCCGCCGTCTTCTGCGCGAACGCGGGCGAGGAGCGGTTCGACATCGGTTCGGAACGCGACCTTCAAGGTCTCGGATGCCATCATCGCGTCGTTGGCCTCCTGAAAACCGCCAAGCGCCTCGCGATCGACGAGCAACGCCTGCGCATAAGCGCGGCGAATTTCATTGGCGGACCGGATCAGGCTTTCGATCGGGTCCGTCACGTTATGCGACTGATCGATCATGTAGGAGGGTCGAAGCGCGTCGAGCGCCGCTCCGGCACCGACGAGTTCGTTGAAGACGAGAAACAGGCGAAACGGATCGATCGAACCGGCGTCGAGGTCGTCGTCGCCATATTTCGAATCGTTGAAGTGGAAGCCCCCGAGCTTACCCGCACGGATCAGTCGGGAGACGATCTGCTCGATGTTCACGTTGGGCGCGTGGTGCCCGAGATCGACGAGACAAAAGGCCTTCTCGCCAAGCTCCATGGCAGCGAGGTAGCTCGAACCCCAGTCCTGGATCACGGTCGAGTAGAAGGCCGGCTCGTACATCTTGTGTTCGGAGAAGATGCGCCAGTCGGACGGGAGCTTTGCCGTGATGTCCTTCATCGCGCCGATATACCGGTCGAAGGCGCGGCCGAGATCGCTTTGCCCGGCGAAGTTCGAACCGTCCGCGAGCCAGACCGTCAGCGCCTTGGAGCCGATGGCCTCGCCGATCTCCACCGTTTCCAGATTATGCTCCACCGCCTGCGCGCGAACGGCCTGGTCCACATGAGACAACGAGCCGTACTTGTAGGATAGCGGCTGGCGCGGATCGTCAGGGTGGTCTTGGAACGTGTTGGAGTTCATCGCATCGAAGGAAAGGCCGAGTTCGGAGGCCTTGTCCCGAAGGTCCTTCGGATCCGCCTTGTCCCAAGGGATATGAAGCGACACGGCCGGCGTGGCACGACCGAGGTCTTGAATCACGGCGCAATCATCGAGCTTCTCGAAGATGCCACGCGGTTCCCCCAACCCGGGAAACCGGGCGAAGCGAGTCCCGCCCGTCCCCACCCCCCAGGAAGGCACGGCCACCGTGAAGGCGGAGACCTTTCGAGCGATCTCGTCGATCGCGATACCACGCCGGTCGAGGCGCTCGCCAAGGCTCTCGTAGTCGCGTTCGAGATCGGCACGCAGGCGCTGGTTGGACGCTTCGATGACGTCCGTCGTGATTCGCATAGATCCGCCCTCCCCGGCGGTTGAAACGAAAGAAGGCGGGACCTTAGCGCGTGAAGGCGATTGGGTTACCGGCGTCCACGTTGAGGATGTTGCCGGTGGACTTGGCCGACTGATCGCTGGCAAGGAAATACACCGCTTCCGCAATGTCCTCCGGGAACACCGAGCGCTTCAGAAGCGAGCGCTGCCGGTAATGCTCTTCCAACTGGTCGGTCTGCAGCTTCGAGGAAGCGGCCCGCTGTTCGCGCCATTCCCCGTTCCAGATCTTGGAGCCGCGCAGGACCGCGTCGGGATTGACCGTATTGACGCGGATCCCCGCCTCCGCCCCTTCCAGCGCAAGGCAGCGTGCAAGGTGGATCTCGGCCGCCTTCGCGGTGCAGTAGGCCGAGGCGCCGGCCGACGCCGCCAAGCCGTTCTTGGATGCGATGAAGATGATGGCGCCGCCGAGCTTCTGCCGTCGGAACAGCCGGAACGCCTCGCGCGAGACGAGGAAGTAGCCGGTCGCCAGAATGTCGATATTGCGGTTCCAGACCTCCAGCGTCGTGTCTTCCACTGCGGAGGCGGAGGCGATGCCGGCGTTGGATACGAGGATGTCGAGCCCGCCGAACCCGGCGATCGTATCGGCGAACCCCTTGGCGACCGCGTCTTCGTCAGTCACGTTGACGACGACGTCCGCGACCTGATCGGCGCCGAACGCCTTCGAAAGCTCTGTTTTCGCCGTGTCGAGCGCGCCGGCATCGATGTCGGCGAGAACAACGCAGGCGCCTTCGCGAAGAAGTCGCTCGGCTGTGGCGCGCCCGATCCCGCCCGCGCCCCCGGTGACGAAGGCGACGCGCCCCGCCAGCGACTTGGGCTTCGGCATTCGCTGAAGCTTGGCCTCCTCCAGAAGCCAATATTCGATATCGAAGGCTTCCTGCTCATCGAGGCCCTGATACGTATCGACGCCGGACGCGCCGCGCATGACGTTGATCGCGTTGACGTAGAACTCGGCCGCGATGCGCGCGGTCGCCTTGTCCTTGGCGAAGGAGAACATGCCGACGCCCGGCACGAGGTAGATGACGGCGTTCGGATCGCGGACAGCGGGGCTGTTCGCGCGGCGGCTGCGCTCGTAGTAGGCGCGGTAATCGTCGCGATAGGCTTCGATCGCGGCGTCGAGCCCAGAAACGAGCGCCTCCGCGTCGCCGCCATGCGAAAGGACCAAGGGGCGAATCTTGGTGCGCAGGAAGTGGTCGGGGCAGGACGTTCCCAGCGCGGCGAGAGAGCCGAGATCTTGCGATCCAACGAATTCGAGAACCGCCGGCGAATCGTCGAAGTGCCCGATCTTGCGCTCGTCCTGACCGATCCGGGCGCGAATTTCGGGCATCAGCCGCGCGGCGACGGCGCGCCGTTCCTCCGGGGCAAGCGTTTCGGCCGCCTTGCCGCCGAAGGCAGCCTTGCCGGCCAGGGCGGCATCGAACCACTCGATCGCCTTGTTGATGATCCGCAGCGTCGTTTCGTAGGCGTCCTTGGCGGTATCCCCCCATGTGAACAACCCATGGCTTTCGAGGACCACGCCCTTGGCGTGCGGGTTCTCGGCGGCAAATCGGGAAAGTTCGAGACCGAGTTCGAACCCGGGGCGCCGCCAGCCGAGCCAACCGATCTCCTCGCCATAGATCTCCTTCGTCAGCTCGCGGCTGCGCTTTGTCGCCGCGATCGCGATCACCGCATCGGGGTGCATGTGGTCGACATGGGCGTAGGGCAGATAGGCGTGGAGCGGTGTGTCGATCGAGGCGGCGCGAGGATTGAGATCGAAGGTGCAGTGGCTGAGAAGCCCGACCATCTCGTCCTCGTGCTCCAGCCCGCGATAGATGCCCCGCAGCCGCTCCAGCTTGTCGAGATAGAGCGTCGCGAAACCGTCGAGCTTCATCGTGCCGACGTCGCCGCCCGAGCCCTTGACCCAGAGCACCGTGACGTCCTCCCCGGTCAGCGGATCGCGCTCGGAGACTTTGGCCGAGGTGTTGCCGCCGCCGAAGTTGGTGATTCGCTTGTCGGAGCCGAGAAGATTGGAGCGATACAGAAGGCGCTCGGGCTCGCTCATGCCGTTCGCAAGGGCATCGTCCCAGCGGTTCTCCAGGAGCTTCGTCGTCGCTGACGTCATCTTCCGACCTTCCCAACCGGGTTCGACTGCGCGGAGCGCGAGTGAATAAAAAGGGGCTTCGATTTCGCGGCCGAACATCCTCTCGCTCCGCAAACGTGTCAATCATCATAATCACAATCAATCATGCTGCATCGCAATATGATTGATTGTGCGCGGAAGTGATTGACAGGTTGAGGCGTTGCGTCGATCTTCGAGCTGGGAGGAATGGATGCACGAACGCGAACGCCACAGGATGATCCTGAGCGCCATCAAAGGGCGTTCCGTGGGAACCGTGCAGGAGTTCGCGGCGCTCACCGGCGCGTCCGAGGCGACGATCCGCCGTGATATCCAGGCGCTCGCCAATGCGCGGCGGCTCCGAAAGGTGCGCGGCGGCGCGGAAACGCTCAACACGGCCCCCAGTGGACTGCCGGGCGGCTCCAATCTGGCGAAAGCGCAGACGCTGCGCGTGGCAGAGAAGCGCGCCATCGCTCGAGAAGCCGCCAAGTTCTGCGACGACGAGGCCGCCGCGATCATCAACGGCGGCAGCACCACGTTCCAGATGGTGCATTTTCTGACCGACGCGTCGATCCAGGTCATGACCAACTCGTTTCCGATCGCCGATCATCTTCTCCAGCATTCCCGCTGCACCGTTCTCCTCCCGGCCGGCGCGATCTACCGGGATCAGGGGCTGATCCTTTCTCCGTTCGAGGCGGACGGCACGGCCCACTTCCGCGCTCGCCGCATGTTCATGGGCGTGCAGAGCATCTCCGCCCTCGGCTTCGCGGAGACCGATCCGCTGATCATCCAGTCCGAGCAGCGCCTGATGCGCCAAGCCGACGAACTCGTGATCCTGGCCGACAGCTCGAAGTTCGAGACGCGCTCCAGCCTCGTACTGGCGCCCCTGGAGCGTGCGGCGATCCTGATCACCGACGAAGGCGTAACAGATGCCGCAGCCTCGATGGTCGAAGCGGCCGGCGTAAGGCTTGTCGTGGCCGGCTTGGAACAGGGTGGCCATGATGCCGAATAGCGAGGAAACGTTCGCCTTCCGCATGGTACTGCCCCCCGGATGCGCCGACGAATATCGGCGCCGGCACGATGCGATCCCGCCCGAGCTTGTGGCTCTTCTGCGAAGTGCAGGTGTTCGCGACTACTCCATTCACCTCGATCCCGAAACGAACCATCTCTTCGCGGTTCTGAAACGCCCCGCGGACCACCGGATGGACGCACTGGCGGCCAGCGAGATCATGCGGCGTTGGTGGACGGGTATGGCCGACATCATGGAGACGAACTCCGATCAGTCGCCCGTCGTGACCCCGCTCGAACCCATGTTCAGGATGGATTGAGCCGATGCCGCGAGCCATCCGTTTCGTCGCCGTCGTCGATATCGGCAAGACCAATGCCAAGGTCGTGTTGCACGACCTTCTGGAGCGGCGCGACCTCGGCTTCCATTCGGTGGTGAACGAGGTCCGTCAGGACGGGCCCTACCCGCATTTCGATCTCGACCGCCTCTTCGCGTTCGTGCTCGATTCGATCCGTCGGATCGCGGCGCTGCACCCGATCGATGCCATCTCGATCACCACCCACGGAGCGTCGGCCGTCCTGATCGACGACAGCGGTCTTGCGCTGCCGATGATCGACTACGAGTTCGATATTTCAGGGCCGGAAAGCGACGAATACGAGACGATCCGCCCGCCCTTCTCCGAAACCCAGTCACCGTCCATGGGCGCCGGGCTCAATGTCGGGCGCCAGCTTTTCTGGTTGCAGAGGCGGTTTCCCGACGAGTTCGCCCGCACCCGCCATATCATGACCTACCCGCAATATTGGGTTTGGAAGCTGACGGGCGAACTCGCGTTCGAGCCGACCTCGGTGGGTTGCCACACCGACCTTTGGAACCCGGCGCGCAACGACTTTTCTTCCCTCGTGGATCGCATGGGCTGGCGTCCCCTCTTCGCGACCCGCCGCCAGGCATTCGACGTCGTCGCTCCGCTTCGCACCGATCTCGCGGCACGGATCGGCATGTCGGAGAGCGACCCGTTGCCGGTTCTGTGCGGCATCCACGATTCCAACGCCTCGCTCCTGCCTCATCTCCTGTCGCGCCAGACACCGTTCTCCGTAGTCTCCACGGGCACCTGGGTCGTCAGCTTCTCCATCGGCGGGCGGGCGATCGCGCTCCGCCCTGGCTTCAGCACCATGGCCAACGTCGATGCGTTCGGTCGGCCCGTGCCGTCCGGCATCTTCATGGGCGGGCGCGAGTTCGACCTCCTCACCGAGCGCAGCACTGCCTCGCCGACAGCGGACGACATCGCAAAGGTGATAGATCGGCAGATTATGGCCCACCCCGGCCAGACGCCGGGAACCGGCCCCTTTCCACATGCGAAAGGGGGCTGGTCGCAAGCGCCCGCCTCCCTTTCCCCCACCGAGCGCTGCGTCGCCGCCAGCCTCTACGCAGCGCTGTCGACGCAGGCCGTGCTGGAACTGATCGGTGCGGAGGGGACCATCGTCGTGGAAGGCCCATTCGCGCGCAACCCGATCTACTTGAGCGCCCTACGCCAATTGACCCAACGGAAGGTCAGCGCCTCGGCAGACGGCACAGGCACCAGTGCGGGCGCGGCGCTTCTTGCCCTCGGGCCCGACGGCGCCCTTGCCTCGGATGATGGAAATGCCGACGATGACGCCGTCCTGCCCGACCTTTCCCGGTACCGCGCCGCATGGCTCGCCCGGGCCGAGGTCCAAGAACGGGAGCTGACGCCATGACCTTGCAAACGATGAACATTCGCGCGGCTCCCGGCCAGACCTGCGATCCCGCGCACGAGATTATCATCTGCGTCCCCGGCGAGTCGTTTCGCTGGGCGAAGCACGACTATCCCCATCATCTGGCGAAGTGGCACCGCCATCCCGAATACGAGCTGCATCTCGTCACGAGGGGCCGGGGGCGGATGATGATCGGCGATCATGTCGGCCCGTTCGCGGAAGGCTGTCTCGTTCTCACCGGGCCGAACCTGCCCCACCACTGGATCAGCGACCTGGAGGCGGACGAGCGATTGACCGGGCGCGACGTCCTGATCCAGTTCAACGCCCAGGTCGCCGATACGCTGATCTCCGGGTTTCCCGAACTGTCCGAGATGCGCACCCTCCTGAAGGACGCCGCGTTCGGCGTCGAGTTCACCGGCGCGACGGCGGAGATTGCGCGCAGAAAACTTTGCGCGATGGAGAACGAAAAGGGCGCGAGCCGCCTCCTGTCGTTCATCGCGCTGATGTCGGACCTGTCGTCGCGCGCCGAGGATCGACGCATCCTGTCCCGCTGCGCTCCGGCGCTCGGAATGCACACCGCCGCCTCGCGCCGCCTCGACCGGGTGATCGCCTTCCTCGGCGAGCGCTACCGGAGCAACGTGACGCTCGGCGAAGCGGCAGCCGTCTGCAACATGGAGGCGACGGCGTTTTCCCGTTTCTTCAAGCAGCAGACCGGCCACAACTTCACGTCCTACGTGAACCGGCTGCGGGTGCATCAAGCCTGCGCGCTGCTCGCGCAAGGGGACATGCCCGTCACGCAGATCTGCTACGAGGTCGGGTACAACAACACCGCCAACTTCAACCGCCAGTTCCATGCCGTCTGCCAGCAGACGCCGTCCGCGTACCGCGAGCGCGCGCGCAGCATTCGCCTGGGTCCGGCACTCCATCCACAGGCCGCCTGAGCAAGGGCCAACAAAGTTTGCAAGCGCGCAGCGTCAGGCGTCGCGGCAGGCGGGTTCGAACCTTAGCTTTGCGAGAAAACGTGCCGACCCAGGGAGCCACGAAATGTCGACCATGTCCGACCTGAATTCCTCGACGCAAAGCGATCGACGCGCCCTCGTTCTGGAGGGAAAGGACCGGCTCACCCTGCGCGACTACGATCTGCCGGAGACGCTCGGCGATCATGATGTCCGCATCGCGATCCACACGGTCGGCATCTGCGGATCGGACGTTCATTACTACACGCACGGTGCGATCGGGCCGTTCGTGGTGCGAGAACCGATGATCCTCGGACACGAGGCCTCCGGCATCGTCACCGAGGTCGGCGCCGGCGTGACGACGCTGAAGCCGGGCGACCGCGTCTGCATGGAACCGGGCGTGCCCGATCCCAACGGCCGCGCGACGCGCCTCGGTCTCTACAATCTCGACCCTGCCGTCCAGTTCTGGGCGACGCCGCCGGTGCATGGCGTCCTGCGTCCGAGCGTGGTCCATCCGGAAGCCTTCACCTTCAAACTGCCCGACAACGTGTCCTTTGCCGCCGCCGCCATGGTGGAGCCGCTGGCCGTCGGCGTTCACGCCGTCACCAAGGCCAAGGCCGCGCCGGGCAACGTCGCCGTGGTGATCGGTGCCGGGCCCATCGGCCTCGTCACCGTGCTGGCTGCGCTTGCCGGCGGCTGTGCGCACGTGATCGTCAGCGACGTCGACGACACCAAGCTGGAGATCGCCCGAAAGCTCGGCTCCGTCTCCACGGTCAACGTCGCGCGCGAAAACCTTGCCGAGGTCGTCAAAGCGCGCACCGAAGGCTGGGGTGCGGACGTGATCTACGAATGCGCCGGCTCGGAAAAGGCGATCGCCGGCATCTTCGAGCCGCTTTGCCCCGGCGGCGTCGTGGTGTTCGTCGGCATTCCCCTGCACCCCGCGTCCTACGACGTGTCGGCGGCGATGGTGAAGGAAGCGCGGGTCGAGCACGTGTTCCGATACGCCCATGTCTTCCCCCGCTGCGTCGCCATGCTGGCGTCCGGCGCGGTGGACGTGTCGCCGCTCATCACTCGGACGTTCCCGTTCGAGAAAAGCGTCGAAGCCTTTAAACTCGCAGCCACTTCGCCGAAGGGCGAGGTGAAGATGCAGATCGAGATGGGACTGCCCGGCTAGATCGGACAAAGGCCCGCAGCTGAAGTCTTGGGAGGGACGACGCGTTGGATTTCAAAGGCAGGACCGCCATCGTCACCGGTGCCGGCAAAGGCATCGGGCGCCATGTCGCCGAACTCCTCACGGAGCGCGGGGCCAAGGTGGTGGCGCTCGGACGCACGAAGGCCGATCTCGAAACGCTGGAAGGCGCCACCGGCTGCCGGACGATCACGGTGGACCTGGCCGACGGCGCCGCCGCTCGCCTCGCGGCAACCGAGGCGCTGCCGGCGGACCTTTTGGTGAACTGCGCCGGGATCAACATTCTGGAGCCGTTTCTGGAGATGAAGGACGAGTCCTTCGACACGGTTCAGGCGATCAACGTGCGCGCCGCCGCTATCGTCTCCCAGGTCTTTGCCCGTGATCTAATCCGCCGCTCTGCGCCCGGCGCCATCGTCAACGTGTCGTCGATCTCGTCCCTCCTCGGCTTTCGCGACCACGCCGCCTATTGCGCATCCAAAGGCGCGCTGGACGGGCTGACGCGGGTGATGGCGAACGAGTTGGGCCCGCACCGGATCCGCGTCAACGCGGTGAACCCCGGCATTACGCTGACCGAGCTGGCGCGCGTCGCCTGGAGCGCGCCGGAAAAGGCGGGGCCGATGATGAGCCGCACGCCCGTCGGGCGCTTCGCCGAGACGGCCGATGTCGCAGAGGCCATCCTCTTCCTCCTGTCGGACGCGGCGGCGATGATCCATGGCCACGCCTTGCCTGTGGAAGGGGGCTTCCTTGCCAACTGACGCCCCGATCATCGCGCTGCGCGCCGTCGAGAAATCCTTCGGCCCCGTTTCCGTCCTGAAAGGCATCGACTTCGATCTGCGCGCCGGCGAGGTGCATGCGCTGATGGGCGAGAACGGCGCCGGCAAGTCCACCATGATCCGCATCATGTCGGGCGCCCATCAGGCGAACGCCGGCACCGTGGAGATCGATGGGCAGACGGTGCGTCTCGCAGGTCCCGGTGAAGCCCAGGGCAAGGGCATCGCGGTGGTGCATCAGGAACTGCTGCTGTTTCCCGCCCTGACGGTCGCCGAGAACATCTTCGTCGGCCATGCGCCGAAGACGGCGCGCGGAACTCTGGACTGGAGCGCGATGCGCGAGCGCGCTCGTGCCATCCTCGATCGCCTCGACTGCCCGGACCTCGACGTGGACGAGAAGGTGTCGAAGCTTTCCGTCGCCAACCGCCAGCGCGTCGAGATCGCCCGTGCTTTGTCCAAGAACGCGCGCGTCCTCATCATGGACGAGCCGACGGCGGCGCTCGCCGAAGCGGACGTTCGCCGTCTTCTGGACGTCGTGCGCTCGCTGCGCACCGAGGGTGTCGGCATCGTCTATGTCAGCCACCGGATGAACGAAATCTTCGAGATTTCCGATCGCGTCACCGTGCTGCGCGACGGCAAGACCATCGGAACGCGCCCGACCGGCGAAGTCACGGAACCCGCGCTCGTATCCATGATGGTCGGTCGCGACATCGACCAGCTCTTTCCGAAGGAGGACATCCCGATCGGCCAGACGGTGCTCGAGGTGCGGAACCTCAGCTTCGGGCAGAAGGTGCAGGGCATCTCCTTCTCGGTGAAAGCCGGCGAGATCCTCGGCATCGCCGGCCTCGTCGGCTCCGGCCGCACCGAACTCGCGCAGACGATCTTCGGCGTGACGCCCGCCACGAGCGGCGAGATCCTCATCGACGGGAAGCCCGTCAGCGTCGGCAACGTGCGAGAGGCCATCGCCCATCGCATCGCCTATGTGCCGGAGGACCGTGCCAACCACGGCCTCGTGCGCCCGCAGTCGATCCGCGAGAACGTCTCCATGGCGATCCTGAAACGGCTGACCAGCCGCTCCGTCGTCGATACCAGGCGGGAGCGGACCATCGCCGAGGACGCGATCCAGCGCTTCGCCATCCGCGCGCGGGGCCCGAACCAGGTCGTCGCGCAGCTATCGGGCGGAAACCAGCAGAAGGTCGTCATCGCCAAGTGGCTGGCGACCGATCCCCGCATCCTGATCCTCGACGAGCCGACGCGCGGCGTCGATGTCGGCGCCAAGACCGAGATCCACAAGCTGATGAACCAACTCGCACGGCAAGGTCTCGCCATCGTCATGATCTCCAGCGAGCTCCCGGAGGTGCTGGGCATGAGCGACCGCGTCCTCGTGATGAACGGCGGGCGCGTGTCCGCCGTCCTTGACCGCGCCGAGGCAAGCCCGGACGCCGTCGGCACGGCGATGATGCGGGGGCACGCGGCATGAAGGGGCCGACGCTTTCCCGCCGCTTGTCCTCGTCGGGCCAGGAAATCCTTCTGGTCGTTGCGATCGCCGCGCTGTTTCTCGTCGTCGGCTGGGTCAACCCGCGCTTCGTCTCGCCCAACAACCTGACCTCGATCTTCGTCGGCAACGCCTATATCGCGGTCGCCGCGATCGGCATGTCGATGGTCATCATCTCCGGTCATATCGACGTGTCGGTGGGCGCGCTGATCGGCGTTCTGGCGACGATCTCCGGGCTGCTGGTCACCAATGGCTACCCCGTCTGGCTCGCCTGGGTCCTTCCCGTCCTGATCGGCGGCGTCGTGAACGCGGGTCTGGGCGCCCTGATCGCCTATCTGAAGGTCCCCTCGATCATCGCAACGCTCGCCATGCTGTCGATCCTGCGCGGCGGCCTGATCACCGTTACCGGCGGAGCCTGGATCTCCGGCCTGCCCCCAGAATTCCAGCTGGCGCAATTCCGCCTCCTCGGCGTCCCCTCGCCGGTCTGGTTCATGCTCGTGATGACGATCGCCATGGCCTTCGTCCTGCGCTCCACCGCCTTCGGCCGGTCTATCTACGCTGTCGGCGGCAATGCAGAAGCCGCCGAAGCGTCGGGCATTCCCTACAAGGCGACGATCGTGAAAGTGTTCGGGCTGCACGGGCTGATCGCCGGCGTTTCGGCGATCCTCTTCGCCACGCAGCTCCAGGTCATCCAGTCCACCGTTCCCAACGGGCTCGAGCTCATCGTCATCACCGCGTCGGTGGTCGGCGGCGTGTCGATCCTCGGCGGCATCGGCACCGTGGTCGGCTCGACGCTCGCGGCCATCCTCTTCGCCGCCATCGGCTCCTCGCTGATCTTCCTCAACGTGTCGGCCTATTGGCTCCGCGCGGTTCAGGGCATTCTCATTCTCGCGACCGTCCTGGCCGACATGGCCCGGCGCGGGCGAACCGGCTGAGGGGGCTGACACCATGTCGTTTCGCTCGCTCCTTCGCCACGAGGCCATTCTGGCTCTCATCCTCGCGCTCGCGCTCGTCGTCCTCGCATGGGACAACGAACGCTTCCTGACCGCCGCCAACCTTCTCAACCAGGGCCGGTTAATGACCGAGGTCGGGTTGATCGCCGTTGTGATGACCTTCGTCATCGTCACCGGCGGCATCGACCTGTCCGTCGGGTCGATCCTCGGTCTCTGCGCGATTCTGATCGGCGTGTTCTGGAAGAACCTCGGCCTTCCCCTTCCGGCCGCGATCGTGCTCTCGCTCGTCGTCGGCACGCTGGCCGGCTTCGTCAACGGGCTGATCATCACGCGCTTCCGCGTGCCCCCGCTGATTGCGACGCTGGCGACGCTGGCCCTCTATCGCGGCCTCGCCGAGGGCATCAGCCAAGCGCAGTCGGTGCGCGGATACCCGTCCTGGTTCTTCGTGCTCGGCCAGGGCAACGTGCTCGGCATCCCGACGCAGCTCTGGCTTCTGGCCGCCGTCGCCCTGATCGGCTTCTTCATCCTGCGCTTCACCGCCTTCGGCCGCGCCACCTATGCGATCGGCAACAACGAGGCGGGTGCCGAATTCTCCGGCATCGACGTCGCGCGAACGAAGCTCTGGATCTACTCGGCGGCGGGCTTCGTGTCGGCGCTGGCGGCCGTCGTCTTCGTCAGCCGCGTATCGACCACGCGCTCCGACATGGGCAGCGGGATCGAGCTCGACGTCATCACCGCCGTGGTTCTGGGCGGCACGTCGATCTTCGGTGGTCGGGGTCTCGTCGTCGGCACGCTTCTCGGCCTCTGCCTCGTCCAGGTGCTGAAGAACGGTCTCGCGCTATCGGGCGTTCGAGGAGATGGCACCATCGTCATCATCGGCGTGGTGCTGATCCTGGCCGTCCTGATCTCGAACTTCCTCAGCCGCTATTCCAGCGACTGAGAAACATCCGCTTCGACCCGGGAGGGGCGAGACGCGGAAGGAAATGCCATCGTCATCGTGGAGGAGACACATATCATGCGCACGCTTATCGCCCTTCTCATGGGCACCAGCCTTCTCACCGCCCCGGCCATGGCGCAGAGCGCCTGGACGGGCGGCGACGACCAGCCGGCCAATCCGCTGGCCTGCGACGCCAGCGTCACCGCCGTTCCGCCGGGCGACTACAACGGCGGCACACCGACCGGCGCGCCCGACCGCAAGGGCAAGGAGCTCAAGGTCGTCGATATTCCGAAGCTCGTCGGCGTCGGCTACTTCAACTCCACCGCCAGCGGCATCCAGGAAGCGGCCAAGGAGCTCGGCTCGATGACCGTCACCACCGACGGTCCGACCAAGGCGAATATCGACGAGCAGATCACCTTCATCGACAACTACATCACCTCCGGCGTCGACGGCATTCTCTACGCGGCCAACGACCCCGTGGCGATCGCTCCCGTCCTGAAGCGCGCCCTGGAGGCCGGGATCAACGTCGTCGGCTACGACGCCGACGCAGAGCCGGACGCGCGCCAGTGGTTCGTGACGCAGGCCGAGCCGAACGGCGTCGCCAAGGCGATGATCGACCAGTTCGTGTCGGAGGTCGGCGAGGAAGGCTCGTTCGCGATCGTCACATCGACGTTCACCACGCCCAATCAGGCGCGCTGGATCACCGAGATGGGCGCCTACGCCGAGAAGTGCCACCCGAAGATCAAGTTCCTGGAAACGGTGGAAGCGCAGGAGGACAACATCCTCTCCTTCAACCAGGCCCAGACGCTGATCAACAAGTACGGCGACGAGCTCAAGGGCATCTTCGGCATGACGTCGGTCGCGACGCCGGCCGCTGCCGAAGCCGTGCAGCAGAACAACCTGTGCGGCAAGGTCGCGGTGGTCGGCCTCGCGCTTCCGAACGCCATGAAGCCCTATGTCAACAACGACTGCATCAAGTCCACCATCCTCTGGTCGACGGTCGATCTCGGCTATGCCGCGGGCCTTGCGATGCGAGCGGTCGCGGACGGAACGTTGAAGCCGGGCGACACGACCTTCAAGGCCGGGCGCCTCGGAGATCTGCAGGTGATCAACCAGAGCCAGATCCTGCTCGGCCCCCCGAAGGTCTTCACCAAGACGGACATCAACAACTTCGACTTCTGAGAAACAGGAGGGCGCCGGCCAGCCCGGTCGGCGCCTTCGACTTCAGGTGCTCGGTTCGACGCTGCCCCGCTTCTGCAGCCAGCGGGCGAGCCACCAGCACAGGAACGCCCAGGCCGATCCGGCGCACCAGCCGGCCAGAACGTCGGTCGGGTAATGAACGCCGAGGAAGATGCGGCTGATCCCGATCACCAGCGTCAGGAAGATCGCGACGCCGATGATGTAGGTGCGCGTGACGATGTTGCGCTGCGTGCGCGCCAGAAGCGCGCCGAGGGTCAGGTAGGCGATGGCGGACAGCATGGCGTGTCCGCTGGGAAAGCTCAGGCTGTGCACATCGATCAGATGATCCACCACCGTCGGTCGCTGCCGGTTGAAGCCGAACTTCAGGACATTGGAGAGGATCGTGCCGCCGAGGATGGCGGCGGCGACGAGAAGCGCGGATGCGCGCTTGCCCTCGATCAGGAGATAGCTGACGGCCAAGAGCGTCAACAGCGACAGGACGGTATAGCCGCCGAGCGCGGTGATGTCGCGAAACCCGGCCTCCACCCAGAACGGTCCGATCGGGTCGGCGGGGTCGGCGGGGTTGCGGAACCATCGCAGGATGGTTTCGTCGAACGCCCCCGCATCGCCCCATTGCACCCAGCCGGCCACCAGTACGAAGCCGAGAAGCAGCGCGGAAACGAGCGTCAGGGATAGAAGGCCTTGAACCTCGACCTTGCGAAGGATGGGAACCTGGCCGATCGGCTCGGGCTGGCGGCTTCGGGACGGGGAACGATTGATCTGATCCATCGCCGGCAAAGTAAGGCGACGTTCCACCTCGGCGAGGCCCAGGCCAAGCGAGGCGGCCTCGAGCCGCCCCGCCTATCGAGCGCTAGGCGACCCTACTGGCCGCGATGCGCCTTAAGCCAATCCCGCAGTTCGGCGATCTCCTTTTCCTGAGAGGAGATGACGTCGCGCGAGATCCGGGTCAGCGTCGGATCGCTCTCGTCGCTAGCCAGATAGGCTTCCGCCATGTCGATCGCGCTTTGGTGATGGGGGATCATCATCTCGGCGAAATCGACGCCGGGCTTGCCCGTCATCGGCGAAGCCTTCATCGCCGCGCTCATCGTGTCCATCGCCTGCATCATCCGCTCGCTGGCAGGCGACATGGCGCCGTGCTGGCCTTGGTCGGAATGATCGGGCTCCTGCGCGAGCGCAGGCGCGGCGAAAAGCGACAGCATCACGGCTGCCGAGCGGATCGTGGGGGAAGCGCGCATCAATTCGCTCCCGCCATCTCGCGGCAGGATCGGGCGCATTCGCGGCAGGCGCGCACGCACGCGTCCATATCGCCGACCCGCTCGCAATCCGCCGCGCAGGCCTCGCAAATCTCGGCACAGGCCCGGCAGGAATGGCGATGCGCGGACGAGCCCGTCATCATGATGTGAGCCGAGGCGCGGCACATTTCGGCGCAAGCCGCCATCAGTCGGAAATGATCCGGTTCCGTGTGCCGGCCGCCCGCTTCCAGGCAGTGGTGCAACGCCGTGGAGTGGCAGGTGCGATAGCAGGCGAGACACGCCTCGATGCAGGCGGTCATGTCATGCGTCGGCATGGTCATGGGTTGGTTCCTTCTTCGTAATCCGGTGAGGCGCATCGGGATCGACGCGCCGTCGATGTCGTCAGCGTTGGACGAGCGATCGCGGAGGCGGAAGAGGAACGGAAAGCGTCGTCCCGTCGGAGCGTGCTTCCCAGATCGTTAGGATGCGCACCGCTTCGGCAGGCGCGTCCGGCAGAACCGGCCAAGCGATCGGCACGGCCGGCAGACAATGCGCGACGCAGCAGGAGATCGCCGCATGCTGGCTCACCGGGACCTTCGGAGATTGCGCCCCCATGCGCTGCATTCCCGCACAATCGCCCGCGATCGCGGGCGCGCCCGAATGCGCGTGGGCCGGCATCGCGCCGGGTGCGAGATAGCCTGTGGCGAAGGCGACGACAGACAGGAACATCACGAAGCGCGCCCAATCCTTCAAGCCGAAACGTTGTGCTGCGAACTTCACCATGGATCGCTAGATACGGATGACGGGGCGGCCTTCAAGCCCCAGATTGGTTGTGGTCGATCGATGCTCCGCCCTGCCCTTCGTGTTCCCGGAAAGACCTCATGACCGACCCATCCGACGCCCCGCCACCCGAATCCAAGCTGACCCGCACCAAGCAGAGTTGGGCGCAGGAGGGACGCTTCCTGACCGGCCGACATTCGCGGCCCGAGAGCGAGCGCCTGCCGCCGGGGCAGCATCTCGTGCGCGACTGGCCGGTACTCGACCTCGGCCTGCACCCCGGCGTGTCGCAGGAGCGCTGGCGGCTGCAGATCAACGGCGCCGTCGAGAACCCGACGATCTGGGACTGGGAGCGCTTCGCCGCCCAGCCGCAGGCGGAGGAGACGAGCGACATCCACTGCGTCACCACTTGGTCTCGCTACGACAACCGCTGGACCGGCGTTTCCACGCACGAGATCGTCGCGGCCGTGCGCCCGAAACCGGAAGCCGCCTTCGTCGCTCTGTCCTCCTACGACGGCTACACGACCAATCTGACACTCGAGGACTTCACGGCACGGGACGCGATGGTGGTGCATTCCTGGGACGGGCGGCCGCTCTCGAAAGAGCACGGCGGCCCGGTCCGGCTCGTGGTGCCGCATCTCTACTTCTGGAAAAGCGCGAAATGGCTGCGCGGCATCGAGTTCCGGACGAAGGACGATCCCGGCTACTGGGAAATGCGTGGCTATCACAATCGGGGCGACCCTTGGGCCGAAGAGCGCTATTCCGACTGATATCCCTCCGCGATCCCCTGGCGCGAACCGCTGGGACACAGCACACTGCAGGCTCCAGGCCAACAGGGGGAGTGCTGCGGATGGACATGGGTTTGAAGGGCAAGGTCGCGATCGTCACCGGCGGCTCGGTCGGGATCGGCCTCGCCGTGGCGGAGGGTCTCGCCGCCGAGGGAGCCAACGTCGTTCTGGCCGCGCGCGACGGCGAGCGGGCGAACGCGGAGGCCGCCCGGATCGCCTCCACCTTCGGCGTCGAAGCCCTCGGCATCTCGGCAGACGTGGCGACGGTGGAAGGTGTGGACGCCATCATCGAAGGCGTGGAGCAGCGGTTCGGGGGTGCCGATATCCTGATCAACAATGCCGGCACCGGCTCCAACGAAACGGTGATGGATGCGCCCGACGAGAAGTGGCAGTCCTACTGGGACCTGCACGTCATGGCGGCGGTTCGCCTGGCGCGCGGCGTCATCCCGCAGATGCGCCAGCGTGGGGGCGGCGTGATCCTTCACAACGCCTCCATCTGCGCGGTGCAGCCGCTGTGGTACGAGCCGATCTACAACGTCACCAAGTCGGCGCTGATGATGTTTTCGAAGTGTCTGGCGACCGAGGTGGTCGGCGACAACATCCGCGTCAACTGCGTCAACCCGGGTCTGATCCTGACGCCGGACTGGAAGAAGACGGCACGCCAACTCACCGAGAACAGCGGCGGCGACTGGGAAGGCTATCTGCAGGGCGTCGCCGACGAGCACGCGCCGATCAAGCGCTTCGGCACGCCGGAGGAACTGGCGAACTTCTTCGTCTTCCTCTGCTCCGACAAGGCGAGCTACTCCGTGGGCTCCACCTACTTCGTCGACGGCGGCATGCTGAAGACGCTCTGAGCTTTCAGGAAGCGGGGCCGAGATATGTGTCGATCAACTGCTCGACGCGAGCGTCGCGTTCGCGCCCCGTCTTGCCGCCGATCACCACTACGATGACGCCGCGCCCGTTGCGCCGGGCGCTGGCGACGAGGTTGAAACCGGAATCGCCGATGAAGCCGGTCTTCATGCCGTCGACGCCCGCCACCCGGCCGAGGAGCTTGTTGGTCGCCGCGTAATGGCGCCCGGCATAGTCGAAGGATTCGGTCTTGAAGATCTCGGCGTAGCGCGGGAAGCGCTTGCGGATCTGCATCGCGAGGATCGCGAGATCCCGGGCGGTGGAGATCTGATCGGGATGCGGCAGGCCGGATGGATTGGCGAAGTTGGTGCGCGTCATGCCGAGTTGGCGGGCCTTGCGCGTCATCTGCAGGGCGAACGCCTGGTCCGATCCGGCCAGGTTCTCGGCAACCACGGAGGCGATGTCGTTGGCCGACTTCACGGCCAGCGCATACATCGCGTCGCGCACCCGGATCGTTTCGCCCGGCCGGAGCCCGAGCTTCGACGGCGGCTTGGCTTCGGCGGTCGAGGACACGACGAGCCCATCATCCAGCGAAAGCTTGCCGGCGTCCACCGCCTCGAACAGGAGGTAGAGCGTCATCAGCTTGGTGATCGAGGCCGGGTGGCGCAGCCCATCGGGGTCCTCGGCATAGAGAACCCGGCCGCTGTCGGCGTCCACGACGAGAGCGGCGGGCGTGCGCACCGCGACCTCTTCGGCGCCGAGCACGAGGGCGGGCACCTTCGTGGTCGGCAGAAGGCCCGCGCGCACATCCCCGCGCGACAGGTCCATCGACTGGCACGAGGCCAGCGCGACCGAAAGTGCCAGGCCCATGAGAAGGGTGGCGGAGCGCTTGCGCGATGGGCGGACGGCGGAGATGGTCTTCACGGGACGCTGTTCCACGCAGAGGAGCGATCGAGACGCTGGGAGTAGCACGCGAGTCGTTTCCGTAAACTTGTCTTCGTTTGCCGGAACCGGAAGCGGCCTTCGCTGGCCGACGACCTCGGCGGCCCCAGATAGGGGGTCCAACGCCGGTTTTCCAAAACACGAAGGCTCGTCTCATGGCATCTTCCGCGACCCCCGTCTGGTTCATCACCGGATGCTCCACCGGCTTCGGCTACGAACTCGCCAAGCTCATTCTCGGACGTGGTTGGCGTCTCGTGGCGACGGCCCGCGACAAGGACCGGCTCGGGGAACTCGTGGAGCGCGGAGGGGACGACATTCTCGCCCTGTCGCTCGACGTGAACGACACGATTGCGATCGACGCGGCCGTGAAGGCGACGGTGGACCGGTTCGGGCGGATCGACGTTCTCGTCAACAACGCGGGCTACGGCTATCAGGCCTCGATCGAGGAAGGCGACGACGCCGAGATCCGCGCGCAGTTCGACGCCAACGTCTTCGGCCTCTTCGCCATGACCCGCGCCGTCCTGCCGGTGATGCGCGGGCAGCGATCCGGCCGCATCCTCAACCTCACCTCGCAAGCCGGCTTCATTGGTTTCCCGGGTTCCGGCTACTACGCCGCCACGAAGCACGCGGTAGAAGGTTTCTCCGATGCCCTGGCCGCCGAGGGCGAGCCGATCGGCATCCAGGTCACCTGCGTCGCCCCCGGTCCGTTCCGCACCGACTGGGCCGGACGCTCGCTCCGGCAGACGCCGAACCGCATCGAGGACTATGCGCCGACGGCGGGCAAGCGTCTGCAGGCGACGTCCGATATCAGCGGCAAGCAGGCGGGCGACCCGGTTCGCGCCGGCGAGGCGATGATCCGCGCCACGCAAATGGAAAAGGCGCCGCGCCATCTCGTTCTCGGCAAGATCGCCTTCGAGGGCGTCATCGCCAAGCTGCGGTCCCGCCTGTCGGAGATCGAGGCCCTGCAAGGCGAAAGCCTTTCGGCGGACTTCCCGGAGGCCTGATCCGCGTCGTCATCCCCCGTTCTGCTGGATGAGGTCTTCGATGCTCATGGCTTCCAACGGGGGAGCGGAGACCGCGCCCGCGCCGCGCGCGACCTCGCGCGCGATGCGGCTCTGGCGAACCGGAGCGCGCATGATCGCGGGCTCGGGCGTGCGCACGGCGACCTCGGTCGGCATGTTTCGCGCGGCCGGGTTGAAAGGCAAACGCCCTTCCTTTTCCGAGCGCTGGCGTTCGGCAACCATCGCCTGCGTCGAGGTCGCGTTCTTGCGCTTCTCGTAGAACGAGTTGCCGCCTTGTATCGTCAGGTAGTGCATGTTCGTGTAGGGGAACGAATAGCCGGCGGTGTGGAAGAACATGGCCTTCTGCACCTCCGGGTGGCGCGCGCCCTTCAGGACGCGACCGGCCGTCTGCGACGCCAGCTCGCGGCCCTTGCCCATCGGCTTCGAGAGGACGCCCGGCGCGAACTGGTTCTTCTGCCCAACGACGCCGCAAACGGATTGGGGATATCGGCCCGACTCCAGGCGGTTCATCACCACCGTGCCGACGGCGAGCATGCCGGCCTCGCTCGACCGGTTGGATTCGAAGTACATCGCGCGAGCGAGGCATTCCTGCGAACTCATACGCGGCTGAACCTTGGCGCATCCGCCGACGAGGAGAAGCGCGCCGGCACTCGCGAGGAGGAAAAACTGGTTCGGCGACATGATGCGGCCCGCTTGCAACGTCGGGCGAATTTCGCTGGGGAAGCTTAAGAAGCAGTTGATCCTTTCGGACGCGAAAAGGCCGCCGCGCTTGCGCACGGCGGCCCTCGAGATCTTCGCGGAAGATCAGAGAAGAGCGGACACGGCCTCGCGCTCTTCCTTCAGCTCGTTCACGGTGCGGTCCAGCATCTCCTGCTGGAACGGGCCGATCTCGAGCCCGGTCACGCGCTTGTAGGAGCCGTTCTCGGCCACCACCGGCACGCCGGTCATCAGACCTTCGGGGATGCCGTAGGAGCCGTCCGACGAAATGCCCATCGACACCCAGTCGCCGTTCGAGCCGCTGATCCAGTCGCGCATGTGGTCGATCGCGGCGTTGGCGGCCGAGGCCGCCGAGGACGCGCCGCGCGCTTCGATGATCGCCGTGCCGCGCTTGGCGACGGTCGGGATCAGCGTTTCCTTGTACCAGGCCTCGTCGCCGATCACCTCGGACAGCGGCTTGCCACCCGCCGTGGCGTTGGTCCAGTCGGCGAACATGGTGGGCGAGTGGTTGCCCCAGACCACGAACTTCTGGATCTCGTCGACCGAAACTCCGGCCTTCTGCGCGAACTGGGTGAGCGCGCGGTTGTGGTCGAGCCGCAGCATCGCGGTGACGTTCTCGGTCGGGAAATCCTTGGCGTTGGCGGCCAGGATCATCGCGTTTGTGTTGGCGGGGTTGCCGACGACGATCACCTTCGCATCGCGCTTGGCGGCTTCGTTCAACGCCTGACCCTGCACGCGGAAGATCTCGGCATTGGCGTTCAGGAGGTCGCGGCGCTCCATCCCTTGCGTGCGCGGGCGCGAACCCACGAAGAAACCGGCGTCGATGTCGCGGAAGGCGGTCTTCGGATCGTCGGTGATGACGACATCCTGGAGAAGCGGGAAGGCGCAGTCCTCCAGCTCCATGACGACGCCCTTCACGGCCTTCTGGGCCTGCGGCAGGTCGAGAAGCTGCAGGGCGACCGGCGTGTCCTTGCCGTAGACGTCGCCATTGGCGATCCGGAACAGAAGTGAGTAGCAGATCTGGCCGGCGGCGCCGGTGACGGCGATGCGTTTGGGCTGCGTCATGGTCGAACCTTTCGGGACTGTCGATCGGAGGCGATGGTGCGCCCTGCCCTAGCGCGTCTCCGGCCCACGATCCATGGCGAAAATGGCGTGTCGACCGCTCGTCGGCGGCGAGTTCCGTATTCAATCGATACGATATCCGGCGCAACTCGTCCTGCCGGAGCGAGGCCGATGTGCGCGTTTCGATGAGATCGACAGCCAGGATGCATCGATCCTCCCGCGCGGTATCGGGGATCGTTCCAAAAACGCGCAAAAAGAACGGACCATGCGCAAAGGCGATTGTGTTTTACAGCGATCGCGCATCTACTCAGCCGGGAACGGATCGAGTCCACGAAGGGCGGTGGGGCGCAAGGCTACACCGCCCCCGCCAGGCCTCGGATCGGTCGAAGTCCTTGTGGGAGGGGGCTGTCGATCAAGTTCCAGGGGAGACGCACGGTCGCTTCGCGGCATCGACGTTTCGTGTTCGAAGGCAAAAGGGAGGAAGCATGACGACGAACATCGCATTCCATCGATTTGCAAAGCTGATCGCCGGCACGGCCATGCTTGGTGTGCTAGCCACGGTTGGGCCGGCCAACGCACAGTCCGACGACATCCTCGTCGGCCTTGTGGTGAAGACGGAAGCCAACCCGTTCTTCGCCAAGATGCGCGAGGGCGCGAGCCAGAAATCCGCCGAGCTCGGCGTCAAGTTCCAAAGCTTCGCCGGCAAGTACGATGGTGATCACGACACGCAGGTGACAGCCGTCGAGAACCTGATCTCGGCCGGCGCCAGCGGCATCTTGATCGCCGCGAGCGACCCCAAGGCGATCACGCCGGTTCTCGAACAGGCCCGTCAGGCCGGCATCCTCGTGATCGCGCTCGATACGCCGCTGGATCCCGCGAACGCCGCCGACCAGACCTTCGCGACCGACAACTTCAAGGCGGGCGAGTTGATCGGGCAATGGGCGGCCAAGACCGTCGCGGATCCCAAAACCTCCAAGATCGGCTTTCTCGACGCTATCGAGACCCAGCCCACGGTCGACGTCGCGCGCGACCAAGGCTTCATGAAGGGTTTCGGCATCGATCCGAAGGATCCGGCGCGCTATCTCGACGAGGACGACGCGCGCATCGTCGGCCATCAATGGGGCCAGGGGTCGGAGGAAGGTGGCCGGACGGGCGCGGAAAACCTTCTTCAGAAGGACCCCGACCTCAACGTCTTCTATACGATCAACGAACCGACGGCGGCCGGCGCCTACGAGGCGATCAAGGCGGCCGGCAAGGACGGTTCGGTCGTGATCACCTCCGTGGATGGCGGTTGCCCGGGTGTCGAGAACGTCAAGGCCGGGGTCATCGGCGCGACCTCCATGCAATATCCGCTTCTGATGGCGTCCAAGGGCGTGGAGGCGATCGTCAACTTCAAGAAGTCGGGCGAAAAGCCGGCCGCGACCGCCGGTCTCGACTTCTTCGACACGGGCGTCACCCTCGTCACCGACAAGCCGGTGGACGGCGTTCCGTCCATCACCTCCGCCGAAGCGCTCAAGCAGTGCTGGGGTTGATCGGAACTGTTTGAACGTGCGCGGGATGGGACGATCGCTCGCCCCATCCCGTTTCGAACACGCGAGCCGGGAGGGGACCGCCGATCATGTCCAGCAGCCAAGCCAACCCGACGGGTGCGGACGCCGTCGCACAGTTCGCGGAAGAACGGCGTTCCCCCTTGCGCCGTCTCCAGCATATCCTGCACCAATATCCCACGATCGTGCCGTTCGTGGTGCTCGGTGTCGGGCTCCTGGCCTTCAGTCTGATCGTCGGCAATCGCTTCTTCCAGCCGTTCAACCTGTCGCTGATCATGCAGCAGGTGACGATCATCGCAATCATCGGCATCGCGCAGACGCTGGTCATCCTCACCGCCGGCATCGATCTTTCGGTCGGCGCCATCATGATCCTCGCGACCGTGGTCATGGGGCGCCTCGCGGTTTCGATGGGCGTTCCGGCCGAACTGGCCTTCCTGATCGGCATTGCCGTCGGCCTCGGCTGCGGGGTCCTGAACGGGCTTCTGATCACCTATATCAAGCTGCCTCCCTTCATCGTGACGCTGGGCACGTGGAGCATCTTCGGGGCGACGTTCCTTTGGTATTCCGGCTCGCAGACGATCCGCTCGCAGGAAGTCGCGGCGGAAGCTCCGTTCCTGCAGCTGACGGCGACCGCGATCCAGTGGGGCGGCGCGCGGCTGACCTTCGGTACCGTGTTCACGCTGATCGTCGCGGCCGCCGCGTGGTACCTCCTCAACCGGACCGCCTTCGGCCGGCACGTCTATGCGACGGGCGACGACCCGGAGGCCGCACGTCTTTCGGGCATCGACACGCGCCGCGTCCTTCTGGCCGTCTACTCGCTGGCCGGCGCGATCTGCGCGCTCGGCGCCTGGGTGCTGATCGGGCGCGTGGGCGCCATCAGCCCGACATCGGGCGGCACCGCCAATCTCGATTCCATCACCGCCGTCGTCATCGGCGGCACCTCGCTCTTCGGCGGGCGCGGCTCGATCGTCGGCACGCTGATCGGCGCCTTGATCGTCGGCGTGTTCCGCAACGGCCTCGCCCTGTCGGGCCTCGACGCCCTCTGGCAGGAATTTGCCGTGGGCATCCTCATCATCGTGGCGGTCGGCCTGGATCAGTGGATCCGCAAGGTCTCCGCCTGACCTCAACCCCCAACACGGCACTCCCGGAGCATTCCCGCATGACCACCTCCAAACGGATGGACCAGAAGCTCGCGCGCATCCGGCGCGGCGAATACACGCCGAAGGACTTCATCATCGCCGACGCCAAGGACGGCGATATGGCGCTCGGCGTCGGCGTTTCAGGACCCGAGCTCGACGCCGAGGGCAAGCCGACGGGCCGCACGCGCCCGCTGAAGGTCTATCGCGACGCGATGGAGACGATGGTCCGGTCCGGCCTCGTCGACATCATGCTGACGTCCCTGTCCTCGGCCGAGCATCTTCAGGCGCGCGGCGTCTACGGCGACACGGACGTGACGGCCGCCGTCCGGCTCAACGACGGCAGCGACATCTGGCACTGGCGTGGCGCGAACTACAAGCACCTGCCGACCGTGCCCTTCCGCACGGCCCGTCTCGATCGGGTGAAGCCCGTGGCCGATCTCGGCCTCTACGCCATCACCTTCTTCAACGACCTCGACCAGGACCTGCGGACGCTCGACGCCTATGCCAAATTTCGCGACGAAGCTTCGGCCGCCGGCGTGCGTCACTTCCTGGAGGTGTTCAATCCGCAGTTCGAGGTGAAGGCGCCGGGCTCCGATTTCTTCACCTACAACAACGATGCCATCGCCAAGGTGCTCGCCGGCGTGTCGAGGCTCGACCGGCCGGAGTTCCTGAAGGTCGTCTATAACGGGCCGAAGGCGACGGAGGAGCTTGCCTCCTTTGATCCCGGAAACCTCATCGTCGGCATTCTCGGCGGGGCGTCGTCGACGACGCGCGACACGCTCGAGATGGTGAAGCAGGCGGAAAAATACGGCGCGCGCGTCGCCCTCTTCGGGCGCAAGATCTTCTTCGCCGAGGATTCGGAAGCCATCGTGCGCGCCATGCGCTCGGTGATCGAGGACGACATCTCCTCGGAGGAAGCCACGAAGGTCTATCACGACCACCTCCAGAAGAACGGCATCCGGTCGAAGAAGCCGCTCGCCGACGATCTCGAAGTCACCGATCCGTCCCTCAAGCTCGGAGCCTGACACGTGTCGGCTGTTCAGCGGCGCGGTTTTCTCACGGGCGGAACCTGGTGCGCCGACCACAACAAGCTCCTCGACCGCTGGCCGGTCGAGGAAACCGTGACCCGCATCCTATCGGAAACGGTGGAAGGCGGCGGCTCGGCCTGCAACTTCGGCATCGACATCCGCCGCCTCGACCCGACCATGCCGGTGGCCACGATCGGCTGCGTCGGCGACGACGAGGACGGACGGATTCTCCTGCGATACGCCGACGATAACGGCATCGATCGCCGAGGCATGCGCGTCATCGAGGGCGGGCGCACCAATTACACCGACGCCTTCAGCGCCCGCTCCACGGGCAAGCGCACCCACATCTTCCACCAGGGAACGAGCGCGCTCCTTTCGCCGGACCATTTCGACTTCTCGGACACCAATGCGCGTATCTTCCATCTCGGCCTTCCCGGCATCCACGACATCATGGACAGTGCCTGGGGGGGCGAGGTGAACGGCTGGGTGGCGACGCTGAAGGCGGCGCGTGCGGCGGGTCTGGAGACCAATCTCGAGCTTCTGCAGATCGCCCCCGAGCGTCTTCGTGAACTCGCCGAACCCTGCCTCGACCACCTCGATACGCTGGTCGTCAACGACTACGAGATCGGGGCGATCACCGGCCTGCGGACCACCGAGGACGGCGAAACCGACCTTGCCGCCTGCGAGGAAGCTGGAGCGCGGATCATGGCGGCCAGTTCCATCGAGGTTCTGGCGATCCATTTCCCAAGCGGTGCCCTCGCCTTTTCGCGCGGCGGGAAAACGTTCCGCCAACCGTCCGTCGCGGTGCCGCAGGACGAGGTGAAGGGCGCCAACGGCGCGGGCGACGCCTTCGCGGCAGGCTTCATGTACGGCCACCACGAAGGGCGGCCGATCGAAGACGGTCTTCGCCTTGCTCATGCCTGCGCCGCCTCCTCGCTCCGCAGCGTCGGCACGACGGGCAGCGTCGAAACCGCCGCGAACTGCCTCGCGCTCGCCGAGCGCTGGGGCTGGCGAACCATGGCGGCGGCCTGACGGGTCAGATCGCGGCGAGGTCCTCGCCGCGATATTCGAGGTCGAGCCGATCCTGCGAGGTTGTCAATCGATGATAGGCGCCGCGGCGCGCCATGAGCTCGGCATGGGTGCCGAGCTCGGCGATGCGCCCGTCCGCCACGACGGCGATGCGGTCCGCGTGGCGGATGGTGGACAGGCGATGGGCGATCACGAGGGTCGTGCGCCCCTTGGCCAGCTCCGCGAGCGAGGCCTGGATCGCGCGCTCGGTCTCGGTGTCGAGGGCCGAGGTCGCCTCGTCCAGAATCAGGATCTCGGGGTTCTTCAGGAACATGCGGGCGATCGACAGCCGCTGCTTCTGACCGCCGGACAACTTGACGCCGCGCTCGCCAACCACCGTATCGAGCCCGTCCGGCAGAGCGGCGACGGTCTGCGTCAGGTGCGCCCGTTCGACGGCCTCGACGATCTCCGCCTCGCTGGCATCCAGCTTACCGTAGGCGATGTTCTCCCGCACAGTCCCGCCGAACAGGAAGACGTCCTGCTGAACGACGCCGATATGGCGACGCAGCGATTCCAGCGTCACCTGCCGGATGTCGATCCCGTCGATCAGGATGGCGCCGCCCGTCGCCTCGTAGAATCGGGGCACGAGCGAGCAGATGGTCGTCTTGCCTGCGCCCGACGGGCCGACGAAGGCCACCGTCTCGCCGGCGCGGATGTCGAGATCGACGCCGTCCAGCACCGGTCGCCCATTGGCATAGGCGAACGCCACGTCGCGAAACGCGATGTCCCCCTTCACGCCGGTCAACTCGACCGCATCCGACGCATCGACGATCTCGGGTTTTGTGTCGAGAAAGTCGGTGTAGCGGCGAAAGCCTGCGATGCCCTTCGGATAGGTTTCCAGAACAGCTGCGATCTTCTCGACCGGGCGGAAGAACACGCCGACGAGCAGCAGGAAACCGACGAAGCCGCCATAGCTCAGCTCGCCGTTCATCACGTACCAGGTGCCGGCCAGCATCACGATGACCTGGGTCAGGCGCATGGTCAGGTAGTTCAGCGACTGGCTGATCGACATGATGCGATAGGCGTCGAGCTTACGCGCCCGGTAGCCGCTGTTGTTGCGCGCGAAGAGCGCGCGCTCGTGCGCCTCGTTGGCGAAGGATTTGACGACGCGGATGCCGCCGACATTCTCCTCGATCCGGCTGTTGAAGTCGCCGACGCTTCCGTAGATCGCATGCCAGGTCTTCGTCATCCGGCTGCCGTAGCGCGCCGCGACCCACGAGCCGAGCGGCACGACGAGGGCTGTGATCAGCGCCAGCTCGACATGGACGTTCAGCATCAGAAGAAAGGCACCGATGAACGTCATCACGGCGATGAACAGGTCCTCCGGCCCGTGGTGGGCGACCTCGCCGATCTCCTCCAGATCCTTCGTCAGACGGCCGACGAGATGGCCGGTCTTCTGGTTGTCGAAATAGCCGAAGGATAGCGTCTGCAGATGCTCGAACGCCTTGCGGCGCATCTCGGTCTCGATGTTGATGCCGAGCATATGGCCCCAATAGGTGACCACCGCCATCAGTCCCGTGTTCAGGACGTAGATCGCCAGGAGGCCGAGGGACGCGAGGACGATCATCCCCCAGTTGCCGCTCGGCAGGAGGTCGTCCACGAAGAGCTTCACCGCGATCGGAAAGCCGAGTTCAAGAAGACCGGCGATGACGGCGCTGGAGAAGTCCAGCACGAAGAGCCCGCGCCATGGGGCGTAGTAGGCAAAGAAACGCGCGAGCATGCGAACCTCGTCGAGGGCTCGGCACCGCCGGGATCATCCGCCGCGCGCCGAACCGCTCCTATTTTTGAAAACCGGAAACCAGCGGTTCTGTAGAAAACCGGACCGCTGTGGTCAACTTTGACGGCAATCAGTCGAAGATGACGCCCTTCTTGAAGATGAAGCAGCCGTGCGGGCGTGCTTCCGTCGTGCGCACCACGGCATAGGCGGTCTTGGCGGCGTCGTAGAAGGCGAAGCGTTCCACCCGCTCGATCGTGATCGACTTGCCTTCGGCAGCGTCGACCACCTCCTGCATCTCGCGATGAACGTCGGGATAGGCCTTCGGGTCGCCGACGACTTCCATCAGACGAACGGGCGCGTCGACATAGGAGTCGAGCGGCAGCAAGGACAGGATGGCGCGAGCCGCCTCGGTGGTGCCGACACCGGCCAACTGGACGCATTGCCCGGTCGTGGTTTCCGCCGCCGTGGATTCGGCCGGGAAGTTGCGATCCACGAGCACGAGATCGTCGCCGTGGCCCATCTCGGCCAGGATGGTCAGGAGTTCGGGGGTGAGGATCGGAGAGATGGTCTTCAACATCCGGATAAGCCTTCAGCTCTTGGATACGGGTTTGGAACGCATGCGGCGAACGGTTTCGCGCTCGGCGCGCTTGGCGCGAACGGGCGGCAGGCCGCGATCCATCAGCGATAGATCATCGAGGAGGATATCGCCCATGCGCTGGAAGACGACGTCGAGCGCCCCGGCACGGTGGGCCGACAGCAGCATGCCGGACGTTTGGCGAACGGGATCGTCGCGGCTCGGCGGCTCGTGCGGGAACACGTCGGTCGCCACCTTGATCCGGCCGCCGGCCGCCGCTTCGCGCATGGCGTCGAAATCGACGATGCCGGCTCGGCTGAGAAGAACGAAGGCCGCCCCGGGGCGCATGGCGGCAAAGGCGGCCGCGTCGAAGAGGTGCTGGTTGTCGGCGGTCACGGAGGCCGTGACGAAGATCGTGTCCGACGTTTGGAGAACTGTTTCGAGCGATGCGGCCACCGCGCCATGATCGGCGATCACGGAAGCCGGGAGCCACGGGTCGTAGACCGACACCTCGGCCCGGAACCCTGCCAGCAGACGATGCAGGCAGCGGCCGAGATCGCCGAAGCCCACAATGCCGATCCGCGAACCGGATAGGAGCCTCGCCGACCCGTTGCCGTCGAGACCCCAGACCTCCTCGCCCCGCCGGAAGGCCGCGTCGGCGCTGGCGATCTCGCGATGCAGCGCGAGCGCCATGCCAAGGCCCATCTCCGCCACCGGCTCGGCGAAGACCGAACTGGTGATCAAAACATGGATTCCGCGTCGGAGGCACGTGTCGTAGGGCATGTTGTCTAGGAAGTTGCCCTCGACGTTCACCACCGCGCGAAGCTCGGTCATCGCCTCCAGAAGCGTTTCGGAAAGCGGCGGCTGACCGACGAGATAGCGGGCGCGCGCCAGAAGGTCGGGCGCCAGACCCTCGATCGCATCATCCGTGGTTTCTACGACCTCGTAGCGCTCACGCAGCGTGCCCAGCGAATCGGGAGTGAAGATCATCTCCAGCGTGCGCGGGTGCGG
The DNA here is from genome assembly GCF_903970965.1 of Aureimonas sp. ME7. Lineage (GTDB taxonomy): Bacteria > Pseudomonadota > Alphaproteobacteria > Rhizobiales > Rhizobiaceae > Aureimonas. Next base: position 303,407 of record NZ_CAJCKW010000002.1, read on the forward strand.
GGCGGCGATGATCAACGGGCGCTCGGTCATCCGATGGTCCTTGGGGTTCGATACGCGCTGGGCGCTCGCTCCACAGCTATCGAATGCAGAAGCCGTTTGCACGACGAAAACCTTCGTTCTACCCCCGAAGCGATCCAAATCAGCGGTCGGGAGGATGCGATGAGTGTGGTTCTGGTGGAGGAAAGGCAGCTCGCTGCCCGTGTCGAAGCGACGCTGCGGGGAGCGGGCGCTTGCGACGAATCGGTCGAGGCCACGACGCGCGCGCTGATGCACGCGTCGCGCATCGGCGTGGACAGCCACGGCGTTCGCCTCGTTCCCCACTACTGCCGGGTGATCGCGGGGGGGCGCGTCAACGGCCGGCCGAACGTCACGCGCAAACGCACGGCGGCGGCGACCGGCGTCGTGGACGGCGACGACGGCCTCGGCCACCTGACGAGCTACCGCGCAGCGGAGTTCGCGATCGAACTGGCGCGCGAAAGCGGGGTCGGCGCGGTCGGCGCGGTCCGGTCGTCCCATCTGGGAGCTGCCGGAGCCTATGCGGCCGCGATCGCCGACCAAGGCATGATCGGCTTCGCAACCACCAACACCGATGCCGTCGTCACGCTGTTCGACGGCGCCAAGCCCTTCCACGGCACAAACCCCCTCGCCTTCGCCGCGCCCAGCGGCGGCGCGCGGCCTTGGCTCCTCGACATGGCGACCTCGTCGATCCCGCTGAACCGGGTTCTGCTCTACCGCGCGCTGGCGAAAGAGCTTCCCGCCGGCGTCGCCGCGGCGCTGGACGGCGGGATGACACGGGACGCCGAAGCGGCAGAAATGCTCCTGCCACTCGGCGGCGAGGGCTACGGGTTCAAAGGCGCAGCGCTCGCGGGCGTCGCCACGCTTCTGACCGGCATCCTGAACGGCACGACGCTCGACCCCGACTTCATTCCGATGGTCGGCGGCGACGATATCTCGACCCCGCGCAACATGGGTCACTTCTTCCTGGCCATCGACCCACAGCGATTCGCCGGTTCCGAACTCTTCGCCAAGGGCATGCTCCGGTATCTCGATGCCCTGCGCTCCGTTCCCGCCGTCGAAGGCGGCCGGGTGATGGCGCCGGGCGACCGCGAATGGGCGGTCGCGGCCGAACGCATGGCAAACGGCATTCCCGTCGATGCGGAGACGGCGCGCTTCCTCGGGATCGGGGGCTGATCGATAGTGTCTTGACAGGAACGGCGGCCCGAGCCACGTTCGCGTCAATTGGTCAGACCGATTGGCCAAATGTCGAAGGCTTGGGAGGGCCGGCCGGCAATGCCCTTGGAAGCCGTCGAACCCCGCCGCCTCTATCGTCAGGTCGCCGACCAGCTCCGCGGCCTGATCGAGAATGGCGAATACGGCGTCGGCGAGCGTCTTCCCACAGAGCGCGAACTGTCGGAGCGTCTCGGCATCTCGCGGCCGACCGTGCGCGAGGCGTTGATCGCCCTCGAGGTGGAAGGGCGTATCCGCATCCGGGTCGGCTCCGGGATCTACGTGACGGCCCCGCCGCTTCGCCATGACGAGGACTCGATCTTCGAAGGTGAAGGGCCGTTCGAACTTCTGCGCGCACGCGAGCTTGTGGAAAGCGCGTTGGTTCGCGAGGCGGCCGCTCTCGCCAAGCGGGAGGACATCGCGACTTTGGACGCCGTTCTCGGCACGATGGAACGCGGCAACCATCCCTCGCCCGAGACGATCTCTTTGGATCGCCAGTTCCACGTCGCGGTCGCGGGCATCCTCTCCAACGCCGTTCTCGTGCGCTTCGTCGGCGAGCTGTTCGACCAGCGAATGACGCCGTATTTCGAGCGCTTGTCGGAATATTTCGAAACCGGCGAAACCTGGCGCCTCGCCTACGAGGAGCATCGGATCGTTCGCGACGCCATCGCGGCGGGCGATCCGGACGGCGCCGAACGGGCGATGCGTTCGCATCTTCGAAATTCTCAGATTCGCTTCCAGCACGGCTTCGGCGAGGAAGCGGGCACTACACGATCCGGCGGGAGGACGCCGGGTCGCGTCAAGGGACGAGACGGCAAAGCCGTCGCGCAGGGTTCGAACGGGAGGTAACGTCATGCATTCGAGAACGATCGCGCTGGGTACGATCGCAGCCGCGCTTCTGATGTCCGGGAGCGCGCTCGCCCAGACCAAGCTGACATGGGGTCATGTCTACGAGGTCACCGAGCCTTTCCACACGGAATCGCTCTGGGCGGCCGAGGAGATCAAGAAGCGCACCGAGGGTCGCTACGAGATCAACGTCTTTCCTGCCTCGCAGCTCGGCAAGGAGGCCGATCTCAACCAGGGCCTGACGCTGGGAACCGTCGACATCATCATTTCCGGCTCGTCCTTCGCCTCGCGCGAGTTCACGCCGATCGGGGTGACCTACTACCCCTACATCTTCCGCAACCCGGAGCACCTTCTCGCCTACACGAAGAGCGACATCTTCAGGACGCTCGCGGCAGGCTACGAGGAAGAATCGGGCCATCACATCACCGCCGTGACCTACTACGGAACGCGCCACACGACCGCGAACAAGGACATCAAGACCTGCGCCGATCTTGCCGGCGTCAAGATGCGCGTGCCGGACGTTCCGGCCTATCTCGCCATGCCGCGCGCCTGCGGCGCCAACACCGCGCCGATCGCCTTCGCCGAAGTGTATCTGGCGCTCCAGAACGGCACGGTGGAAGCGCAGGAGAACCCGCTGACCGCGATCGAGGCCAAGAAGTTCTACGAGGTCCAGAAAACGATCGCGCTGACCGGCCATATCGTCGATCACCTGAACACGGTGGTCTCGCAGAGCCGCTGGGCGTCGCTTTCCGACGAGGACAAGACGATCTTCACCGACGTGATGCTGGAAGCCGCGACACGCGCCACCAAGATCGTGCAGGAGCGCGAGGCCGCTCTCGTGCAGACCTTCAAGGATCGCGGACTGAACGTCGTCGAGGTCGACAAGGCGGACTTCCAGAAGAACGTCCTCGAAAAGGCGCCGCTCGAAAGCTACGGCTACCGTCAGGCCGACTACGACGCCATCCGCGCCGTCCAGTAAGCGCCTCCCAATAGGGCTCCGTCCACGAGGGGACGAAGCCCTTCCCCACCCACCCGTTCCGTCGGCGGCCCCGCCGCCACGCCCCGTCGCCGCCGCACCATGCGCCCGCGAAAGGAGCCGCCATGGCCGAAGACCATCACACCCAGACCACACCCGAAGAGATCGCCCACGCCTTCGAGGAGCCGGCACCCGAAGCGGACCTGTCCGAGTTCTCGGTCGAGGACTGGATCACCCTTGCCGTGTTCTGGGGAATGGGGCTCTGCGTCTTTCTCCAGTTCTTCACGCGATACGTCCTCAACAACAGCCTCGCCTGGACGGAGGAGATCGCCATCAACTGTCTCGTGGTGGTGGTCTTTCTCGGATCCGTCGCCTGCGTGCGCATGTCACGGCATATCCACGTCGACGTTCTCTACCACTACATCCGCCCGGCGCTGGCCCGTCTTCTCTCGAGCTTCGTGGACGTCATCCGCATCGCGTTCTTCGCCTACGCGACCTACCTCCTCTGGCGCTACGTCAACGTCGTCTCGCGCGAGCGGATGGTCACGATCGACCTGCCGCGCTCCATCATCTTCTACACCGTCTTCGCCGCCTTCGTTCTCATGCTCCTGCGCTCGCTGCAGGTGGCCTGGGGCAACTGGCGCCGCGGCTATTCGGTTCTTGAGCGCCCCGGCGCGTTCGATGGCTTGGGGGAATAACCGATGCTGCTTCTGATCGGCGCCTTTCTGGTGCTCATGGTGGTGGGAGTGCCCGTCGCCATATCCATGTTCGTCGCGTCCGGGCTTTATCTCCTGATCTACGGGATCGCGCCGGACATCATCGTCGCTCAGCGCATGATCGCGGGCGTGGAAAGCTTTCCGCTCCTGGCGGTGCCCTTCTTCATCCTGGCCGGCAACCTGATGAACATCGCGGGCGTCACCGGCCGCATCTACGCCTTCGCCGTCGCGCTCGTCGGCTGGATGAAGGGCGGCCTCGCGCAGGTCAACATCATCGGCTCGGTGATCTTTTCGGGCATGTCGGGCACCGCGCTGGCGGACGCCGCCGGCATCGGTACGATCGAGATCAAGGCGATGAAGGATCACGGCTACCCCGTCGAGGCCGCCGTCGGCGTCACCGCCGCCTCGGCGACGCTCGGGCCCATCTTCCCGCCGTCCCTGCCCTTCGTCATCTACGGCATGATGGCCAACGTCTCCATCGGCGCCCTGTTCATGGCCGGTATCCTGCCCGGCATCGTGATGACGCTTCTGATGATGATCACGGTGGCCGTCTTCGCCTATCGCAAGGGCTGGGGCTCGGACACGAACTTCGAGATGCGCCGCCTCCTTTCGGCCTCGCTGGAAGTCGTCATCGTCCTTTCGTTCCCGGTTCTCGTCTACGTCCTGACGCTCGCCGGCGTTTCCCTCAACCTTTCGGTGTTGATCGCCCTGACGGCGTTGGTCGCGCTCGATTGGCACTACGACTTCTCCGCCGTGATGGCGCTGATGACGCCGGTGATCCTGATCGGCGGCATGACCATGGGCTGGTTCACCCCGACCGAAGCCGCCGTCGCGGCGGTGATCTGGTCGCTTTTCCTCGGCCTCGTGCGCTATCGCACCATGACGTTCCGCACCCTGGCGAAGGCCAGCTTCGAGACGATCGAGACCACGGCCTCGGTTCTCTTCATCGTCACGGCCGCCTCCGTCTTCGCCTGGCTCCTTACCGTCAGCCAGGCGGCTCAGCTCATGTCGGATGCGATCCTCGCGATCACCGACAATCCTTGGGTGTTCCTGATCCTCGTCAACATCCTGCTTCTCGTGATCGGCTGCTTCCTGGATACGATCGCCGCGATCACCATCGTGGTGCCGATCCTCCTGCCGATCGCCCTTCGGCTCGGCATCGACCCGGTCCATTTCGGCCTGATCCTGACGCTCAACCTGATGATTGGTCTTCTGCACCCGCCGCTCGGCATGGTCCTCTTCGTCCTGTCGCGAGTGGCCAAACTGTCGGTGGAGCGAACGACGATCGCGATCCTGCCCTGGCTCGTCCCCTTGTTCATGGCGCTCCTGATCATCACCTTCTTCCCGATCGTCACCCTTTGGCTTCCGACACAGATGGGCCTCATCCAGTGAGCACCGCGCACGCCGCCACGATCTTTTCCCCCGAGGACCTCCGGATCGTCGAACGGGACCTCGGCCCCCTGCCCCCCGATCGCGTGCGCATCCGCTTCGGAGCCGGCGGAATCTGCGGATCGGACATGCACTACTTCCGCCACGCCCGAACGGGGGACTACGTCGTGCGCGAGCCGCTGGTCCTCGGCCACGAGATTGCCGGAACCGTCGAGGCCGTGGGCTCGGCGGTGAAAGGGATCGCGCCCGGGACACGGGTCGCCGTCAACCCCTTCCGCCCCTGCGGGCATTGCGCCCGGTGCGCGGAAGGGCGGCCGAACCTTTGCGAGAACGTCTTCTTCATGGGGTCGGCCTCGAAGAACCCGCATATGCAGGGCGGATTTTCGTCGCATTTCGACACGACGCCGGAACAGTGCGTCCCGGTGCCGGACGAGATTTCGCTGGAAGCTGCCGCGCTCGCCGAGCCGCTCGCCGTCTGCCTTCACGCCGTCGGACGCGCGGGCGACCTTTCCGGCCGATCCATCGCCGTCGTCGGCGCCGGCCCGATCGGGCTGTTCACGCTTCTATCGGCGCGATTGAAGGGCGCGGGCCGCACCACGGTCGTCGACATGGCGGCTGCCCCGCTCGCCTTTGCCAGCAAGCTCGGCGCCGACGAGGTGATCGACCTATCGAAGGACGCGGAGGGTTTTTCCAAGATCACGCCGCCCGACGTCGTGTTCGAGGTGTCGGGCACGCCGGCCGGCCTTTCCTCGGCGATCGCCGGCGTTCGGCGCGGCGGCACCGTCGTTCAGGTGGGCAATCTGGCAGCGGGTCCCCTGCCGATCCCCGCCAACTCCATCATGTCGAAGGAACTCGACGTGCGCGGCTCGTTCCGCTTCGACAAGGAGTTCGCGGAGGCCGTCGGCCTGATCGCATCGGGCGCGGTGGACGTCCTGTCCATCGTCACCGCCCGCCGACCGTTGATGGAAGCGCCGAGCGCGTTCCGACTGGCGCTGGACCGGACGCAGAGCGTCAAGGTCCTTCTTACCGCCTGAGCACGGGAGAGGAGCGTCAGCCGTCGTCGTCCGCGGCGGCGACGCCCTCGCCCTGGCGCTGCCCGCGTCGCCAATAGGCGGCCACGAGATGCTGATTCTTCTTGAGGCCGAGGTCCTTCCGGCAGAAGCGCCGGATCGCCTTGAAGGCCGAAAACTCCGTGCCGGACCAGACGAAGGGCGTCTCGCCCGGCGCGACGGCCGAGCGCGCCGCATCTTCCAGAAGGGTCGTCGTCCCGGCAGGCGCCCCGTTGCGATGGAGCCAGCGGACGGAAACGCTGTCCGGGTGAACGAGCGCCTGCTCCTCCTCCGGCCCGGCGACTTCGATGAAGACGTCCGCGCGCACGCCCGCGTCCATCCGCTTCAGCATGCGCGCGATCGCCGGCAGCGCCGTCTCGTCGCCAAGGATCAGGTGACGCTCGCCCGGCCCGAGAAGCCCGCCGCCGGGCCCGAGCATTCCGACGAAATCGCCGGCCTGCGCCTCGCGAGACCAGGCGCATCCCGCGCCTGGGGGATCGTGCAGCACGACGTCGATATCCAGGTGGCCCGCCTCCGCATCGATCTCGCGGATCGTATAGACGCGCGCTATGAGTTCGTCCTCTCCCGTCGGCCAGACCGGCAATGCCGCCGGTCCGGCATGCGGCCAGACCGGAGTGCGACCCTTGGGCGGAAACAGAAGACGCACATGCAGCTCCTCGCCCGCGAAGCGCTGGAGATTGGCGCCGGACAGGCGCACCCGGCGCATCCGAGGCGTCAGCTGCGTCGACGAAACCACGGTCAGTTCGCGGAAATGCGGAAGTTCCCGCGTGTCCGCGCCGTCGCCCGCCCAGACGATCTCCGGGCAGTCATCGCCAAGGATATGTTGGACGTACCAGGCTACCAACCCCTTGGCGACGCCGTGGTCGGCCGGGTCCGTACCCTCCACGACCACCGCCATCCGGTCGCCCTCGAAGCGGAGGCGCGTCACCGAATTGTAGACGCTGACGACCGTTTCCCCGTCCGGCTCCGCCCGCTGCACCTGATCCTCGTCGAGATGCTCCAGGAGATGGCGCATGAATCCGTCGCGATCGTCGACCCGGATCGAAAGATTCGATTGCAGCATGATCCGATGCACTCCACCCGGTTCGCAAGACTGGATCGCCGGCCGAGCTGCAACGGCGCGCTCGTTCTCGACGATGGGGTCTGGCTACGATTTGTGGATGGGCGTGGTCAAGATTACATATCGCGCACCGCACCGCTGTTTCTCCGCGCGCTCCCTCGACATTGACGGAGTCCTATGGTGCGTATGCCCGATCGGGCGCCGAGAGCTGGAAGAGTCGGCCCATGGCGTTGCCACGATCGGGGTGAAGGATGGTGATTTCGAACCGTTACGGGCGTTTCCTGGGTATCCTGGCCGGCTCACTTCTTGCCGCCGCGACGATCGCGTCGCCCGTTCGGGCCGATCCCAAGGACCATCTGACGCTGGCCATGAGCATCGAGCCGTCGGGGCTCGACCCGACCGTGGCCGCGCCCGTCGCCATCGGTCAGGTCGTCTGGCAGAACGTATTCCAGGGTCTCACGCGGATCGACGAGGCCGGCACGGTTCTTCCCCAGCTCGCACGCGAATGGACCGCGAGCGACGACGGCCGGACGATCACCTTCCACCTTCGCGACGACGTGCGTTTTCAGAACGGCGTTCGCTTCGACTCCGCGACGGCGAAGTTCACGCTCGACCGCGCGCGCGGCGAGGCGTCCACGAACCCGCAGAAGCAGTTCTTCGAGGTCATCGAGCGTATTGAGACCCCGGACGCTTCGACGCTCGTTCTCCATCTCAAGGAGCGCTCGGCCAATCTGCTCTACTGGCTCGCCTGGCCCGCGGCGGTCATGGTGGAGCCCGGTACGGCCGAGACCAACCGCGCGCAGCCGGTCGGGACAGGCCCGTTCCGCGTCGCCGAATGGCGACCGGGCGACAAGGTCGTCCTTGAGCGGATCGACGACTATTGGAACAAGGATGCCGTGCCTTCTCTCGGCACCGCCGAGTTCCGCTTCATCAAGGACGCGCAGGCGCAGGCCGCCGCCATCCGATCGGGAAGCGTCGATGCCATCCCCGAGTTCGCCGCGCCCGAACTCTACAAGACGTTCGAAGGCAGCCCGCAACTGTCGACCGTGGTCGGCCATACCGAACTCAAGGTCGTGGCGGGCATGAACCTTCGCCGCAAGCCGTTCGACGATCCGCGCGTTCGAAAGGCGTTGATGATGGCTGTGGATCGGACCGCCTTGGTGGAAGCGGCCTGGAGCGGCTACGGCGAGCCGATCGGCAGCCACTACACGCCGAACGACCCCGGCTTCGTCGATCTCGCCGCCAAGGTGCCCTACGATCCGGATGGCGCGAAGGCCCTTCTGGCCGAGGCCGGATATCCCGATGGTTTCACCGCGACGATCCGCTCGCCGCAGATGTCCTATGCGACGCGCTCGTCGGAAATCCTGCAAGGGTTCCTCGCCGAGATCGGCGTGACCTTGAACATCGTGCCGACCGACTTTCCCGCCGTTTGGGTCGATCAGGTTCTGAAGGGGCATAACTTCGACATGACGATCGTCGCCCATGCCGAGCCGCTCGACATCGGCATCTATGCGAGGCCCGACTATTATTTCGGCTACCGCTCGCAAGCCTTCGACGCGGCGAACATGGCGGCCGAAACGGCGGCGGACGATGCGGCGCGCCTCGCCGCCTATGGCCGTGCGCAGGAGATCCTGGCCGAGGATCTGCCGGCGCTCTACCTCTTCGCCATGCCCAAGCTCGGCCTGTGGGATCGCCGGGTGAAGGGATTGTGGACGAACGAACCCATCCCCTCCAACGATCTGACCGACGTTCGCTGGGTCGATTGACGTTGATCTAGCGGCTTCGGACGTGGCGGGCTTTCTTCTCAAGCGGTTGATCGGCCTTGCGGCGTTGCTTCTCGTCGTCTCGCTCGGCGTGTTCGTCGTCCTCGACCTTCTGCCGGGTGACCCGGCGGCCGTGATGCTGGGTACGGCGGCGCGGCCCGATACGCTCGCCGCACTTCGGCTGGAACTCGGGCTGGACCGCCCCCTCGCCTTACGTTGGCTGTCCTGGCTCGGCTCGGCCGCCACCGGCGATTTCGGGCGCTCGCTCACCTACGGCATGCCCGTCGGCTCGTTGATCGCGCAGCGGCTGGCCGTCACCCTTCCGCTCGGCGCGCTGACTTTCGCGATCGCCTGCGTACTCGGCGGCTTCGTCGGCTTCGCCGGCGCTTCCAAGCCTGGTGGGGCGGGGGATCGGTTCGGCCTCGTGTTCGCGCAAGCGGGCATCGCGGTTCCGAACTTCTGGATCGGCCTTCTCCTGATCCTTGGCCTCTCGATCGGGCTTGGCTGGTTTCCGAGCGGCGGCTTTCCGGGCTGGGACGCCGGAATTTTCGCCGCTCTTTCCGCTCTCGCCCTGCCGGCCGTGGCGCTCGCCCTGCCGCAGGCGGCGGTGCTGGCACGGGTAACGCGCGGCGCGGTCATCGAGGTGGTGGGCGAAGACTTCATGCGAACCGCCCGCGCCAAGGGACTGTCGCAGCGGACGGCCTTGTTGCGCCATGGATTGCCCAACGCGCTTCCGCCCATCCTGACGATCCTCGGTCTCCAGTTCGCCTTTCTCGTCGGCGGCGCGATCCTGGTCGAGAACGTCTTCGCCTTGCCGGGTCTCGGCCAGCTCGCCTATCAGGCGCTGTCGCAGCGCGATCTCGTCACGATGCAGGGAGTGGCCCTCGTTCTGGCCGCCGGCGTCGTCGTCGTGAACGCCCTCGTCGATCTGATTCAGGTCTGGATCGACCCCCGACAGAGAGCGGACGGATGAGGCGCGCACGATCGCCCAACTGGCGGCTGCGGATCGGCGTCGGCATCGTCCTCCTCTTCGGTCTCGCCGCGATCCTTTCGCGGGGCTGGACGCCGGTGCCCAATCCCATGCGCATGCGCATCGCATCGCGCCTGCACCCCCCCGCTGCGGACGCCTGGCTCGGCACGGACCAGCTCGGCCGGGACGTTCTGTCCCTTCTGATGCTGGGCGCCGGAAACAGTCTGGCGACGGCTCTCGTTTCCGTTCTGATCGGCGGGGCGCTCGGGATTCTGGTTGGCCTCCTCGCCGCCGAGATCGGCGGGCGACCGGGGGCCGCGCTGATGCGCGCCGTGGATGTCCTCTTCGCGTTCCCGCCCGTCCTGTCGGCGATGATGTTGGGCGCGGCGCTTGGAACCGGGTTCTGGAGCGCGGTCGCCGCCATCGCCCTATTCACCACCCCCGTCTTCGCGCGCATCACGCGGGCAGCCGCCCGTTCCGTCCTCGTCAAGGATTTCGTTCTGGCGGCGCGCAGCCTCGGGCGAGGCGGACCGGCTGTCCTTCGACACCACGTCGCGCCCAACATCGCGGGCGTCCTGGCGATCCAGGTGTCCATCCAATTCGGCCTCGCGATCCTCACCGAAGCCGGTCTCGGCTTTCTCGGCCTCGGACTTCCCCCACCGGCTCCCTCGTGGGGGCGGATGCTGGCCGAGGCGCAGACCTATCTCGGCGCCGCGCCCTGGCTGGCACTGGCGCCGGGCTTTGCCATCGCGCTCGCCGTCCTTGGCTTCAACCTCGTCGGCGATGGTCTGCGAGACCACTTCGACCCGCGCACGCGGCAGGGCTAGAACGCGATGTCGGCGACGAGCGGCAGATGGTCGGACGCAGGCGCAGCCTGCCGAAACGATCCGGCCCCCTGGATCCCGACGCTCCTGCTTGCGTAGATCCGATCGAGGCCGAACATCGGGCGGCGAACCGGCCATGTAACGCCCGCCGCCTGGGTCGGCAGGGCAGCCACGAGGGTTCGATGAACGGCGCCGTCGGAACGCCATTCGTTGAAGTCCCCCATGACGATCGCCGCTTCGCTCGGATCGACGATCGAGGCTAAGACGGCGGCCTGTGCCTTCCGTCCGCGTGGGTTCAGGCCAAAATGCGTGGCGACGACACGCAAGTCGCCCATCGGTGTTTGGATGGTCGCGTCGATCGCCGCGCGCGGCTCGATGCCGGGGCCCGGCAGCTTGTGGACCACGACGCGAGCGATGGCGTGGCGAGACCAGAGCGCGATCCCGTATTCCTCGCCCGGCCGGCCGAAGAGGGGAGCGGGCACGAAGTGGTCGCCGAGCGACGACCCGAGCCGCTCGAACGCCCGGGGGAGCCGACCCAGCCGGGCGCGACCATCCACCTCCTGAAGGGCGATCACATCCGGGTCGATCGCCTCGATCAGGCGCAGCGTCCGGTCCGGGTCCGGCCGCCGCCCTTCGCCGATGAAGCCGTGGACGTTCCAGGTCGCGACCCGGAACGGGCGCGGCTCAACGCTCGGCGGAACCGACACGATCGCCCTTGCCCTTGCCCGTCAGCGTCTGGAGAATCAGAACGAGGTCGCCGAAGAAACTGCGCGTTTCGAGATAGCGCGCATCCGTTTCGGCAAGCCTGACGGGGTCCGACATGTCGATGTCGTGAACCTGCGCCAGACCGGTGATGCCGGGGCGCAGCGCCAGGACGCCGCGCTTGCGGCGCTCCCCGATCACCTCGTCCTGGATGGGAAGCGAGGGACGCGGCCCGACGAAGCTCATGTCGCCCTTGAGAACGTTCCAGAGCTGAGGCAGTTCGTCGAGCTTCCAGCGGCGCAGAACCGTTCCGAGCTCTGTGACGGCCGAGGCCGGCGTATCGTGCGAGGCGGCGGACACCGTGCCCGTTTGCATCGTGCGAAGCTTGTAGCAGGTGAAGACCCGTTCCCGCCGCCCGACCCGCCTTTGCGCGAAGATGCCGGGCCCCGAACTGTCGCGCCGAACCAACAGCGCCAGTGCAACGATGACGGGACCGGCCACGATCAGGCCGAGAAAGCTTGCCACGATGTCGAACACGCGCTTCATGTCAAAGGCGAGTGCCGCAAGACGATGGCCGGGGCAAGAGGGAAGCGATCAACGGTGCGCATTCTGATCACGGGCTCGACCGGTTTTGTCGGCAGGACACTGGTGCCGCATCTGGCCGGCCTCGGACACGAGGTCGTCGCGCTTCGGCGTGGCGAAAACGGCGTGCCCTTCGATCTCGCCCGCATCGGCGAATGGACGGGCTGGCCGGACGGCGTGGAAGCGGTGATCCATCTCGGCGCCCTCAACCCCGTCCGCTCCGACCCGGCCGCCCGCGACGATGCAGCCCTGATGGCGGCCAACGCATCGGGCACCGGCGCGCTGGCGAAGCTCGCCGCCGATCGCGGTGTGAAGCGCTTCGTCTACGCATCCACCAACCTCATCCATCCCTTGAGCGCCGAGCCCTTCGACGAGCGTGCACCGCATCGCCCCCAAAACCTCTACGCAGCTTCGAAGCTGGCCGGCGAGGAAGCGATGGCGCGTGCGCTGGAAGGAAGCGGGACGGAAGGCACGATCCTGCGTCTTCCGCCGATCTATGGTCCCGGCGGGCGCGGCGGCGTTTCCACCCTCCTTCGCGTCGCTTCTTTCCCCGTGCCGTTGCCGCTCGCCTCGCCGAGCGCCAGCCGAAGCCTCCTGTCGATCGCCAACGCGGCGAGCGCCCTCGCCCACGCGGCGCTCGCGCCGGAGGCAGCCGGGGGGACGTTCCTGGTCGCGGACGGCGAGCCTTGGAGCCTCGGTGAGATCGTCGCCTTCGCGCGGCAGGAGGCGGGCCGCGCCCCGCGCCTTTTCTCGCTGCCCACCGGCTTCACCGCCGAGGTGGCGCGGCTGATGAACCGCTCGGCGCAATACGAACACGTCTTCGGCTCGCTCGTGGTGGATGACGCGGCGTTCCGGGCCCGTCTCGGTTGGCGTCCGATCGAGACCACCGAAGAGGGCATGCGCCGCACCCTTCGCGAGCAGCGCGCGAACGCCGCTCGCACGACGCGTTGAGGTCGGGATCATGAACCACGCCCCGATCGACCCCGCCAAGCTCAAGCGCCAGAAGCGGCTGGAGGAAACGCTGCGCGAGAACCTGAAGCGGCGCAAGGAACAGGCGCGCGGGCGAACCGAAGCGCCGGCCGACACGGACGAAGCGAGCGACACGGACACCGACGAATGAGTACGAGGCTTGGACATTCTGTCCGGGTAGACTTCGGCGCGTCCCAATCTTAGAACCCTTCTCACGAAGGAGTTCCGCATGATCGACTACCAGTCGCACTTCGAGTCCGCGATCGAGGCCCTCCACGCAGAACGTCGATATCGTGTCTTCGCCGATCTCGAGCGCATCGCCGGGCGCTTCCCCGCCGCGATCTGGCGTCACGAGGGCGAAACGCGCGAAATCACCGTCTGGTGCTCCAACGATTATCTCGGCATGGGCCAGCACCCCGCCGTCGTCGATGCGATGTCCGGCACGCTGTCCGCCATGGGTTCGGGTGCTGGCGGCACGCGCAACATCTCCGGCACGAGCCACCCGCTGGTGGAACTCGAAGCCGAGCTGGCCGATCTCCACGGCAAGGAAGCGGCGCTCGTCTTCACCTCCGGCTTCGTGTCCAACGACGCGTCGATCTCCACCATCGCCAAGCTCCTGCCCGACTGCCTGATCCTGTCGGACGAGCTGAACCATGCCTCGATGATCGAGGGCGTGCGCCGCTCCGGCTGCCGGAAGCAGGTGTTCCGTCACAACGATCTCGCGCATCTGGAAGAACTCCTGAAGGCGGCCGATCCCGAGCGTCCCAAGCTGATCGTGTTCGAAAGCGTCTACTCGATGGACGGCGACGTCGCGCCGATCGAGGCGATCTGCGATCTCGCCGAGCGTTACAACGCGATGACCTATATCGACGAGGTGCATGCGGTCGGCATGTACGGCGCGCGCGGCGGCGGCATCTCGGAACGGGACGGCGTCGCGGGCCGGCTCGACGTGATCGAGGGAACGCTCGCCAAGGCGTTCGGCGTTCTGGGAGGCTATATCGCCGGTTCGCGGGCGCTCGTCGATTCGGTGCGCTCCTACGCGCCGGGCTTCATCTTCACCACCGCCCTGCCCCCGGCCCTCGCTGCGGCGGCCACCGCCTCGATCCGCCATCTCAAGGCCTCCGGCGCAGAGCGCGCGGGGCAGCAGCGGCAGGCCGCGAAGGTCAAGGCCGAGTTCACTGCCTCCGACCTGCCGGTGATGCCGTCGGACACGCACATCGTGCCGCTGTGGGTCGGCGACCCCGAACTCTGCAAGCAGGCAAGCGACCGACTACTGGACCGGCACGGCATCTATATCCAGCCGATCAACTACCCGACCGTGCCGCGCGGCACGGAGCGGCTTCGCATCACGCCGACGCCGCTGCACGACGATGCGCTGGTGGCGAAGCTGACCGCGGCGCTGCTCGAAACCTGGACGGCGCTCGGCATCCCCTTCGCCTCCGAGCGCCCGGCGCGTTCGGACGAGAGCGACGCGGTTCCCGCCCTTCTGGTTTCCAAGGCGGGCGGCTAACCCTTTCGATCGGCTTCAACAGTCATTTCGGGGGTCGATCTCCGAATCGTGCGCCGATTCGATCGGCGCGGCTTCCTTGCGCACCACGCTTTCGGGCGTTCGGTTGCGCGGCAGGCGCCGGGCGAGAACCGGCACGATCAGCGCCAGACCGACGAAGCGGATCACGTGATGGGCCGCGACATAGGCGGGGTCGAGATCGAACTGGAACGCGAGAACCGTCAGCGCCTCCAGCGCGCCGGGCGCATAGGCGAGCGCCACCTTTCCGAAGGTCAGCCCGAGCGCCAGCACCGCGAGGAAACCGGCCACGGCGGAGATCGAAAGGCTGATCGCAAAGGCGCTCAGCGAGGCCGCCAGGAGTTCCACGATCGCCCTGCGATGTTCGGGACGCAGGCGCGCGCCGATCGAGCATCCGAGGACGACGAGAGCCGGACCGGCGATCCAGCTCGGGATCGCCACCGGCGCCACAGCCGTTCCATGCAGAAGAGCGCTTCCGATCAGCGCGCCCAGGATCAAGCCGCCCGGCAGGCGGCTTCGGATACCGATCCAGGCCAAGGCGAGGCAGAGCCCGATCAGGGCTGCGTATTGCCAGGGCTCGCCGATTACCCCGCCGCGCAGGCCGTCGGCTGAAACCTCGCCCCCTTCAAGCCAGCCTAAGAGCGGCGTCAGAGCGCCGATGAGGAGGAGAAGCCGGGTGGACTGGACCACCACGATTCGCGTCATATCGGCTCGCGTTTCGGAAGCCGCCGCGAGCACGAAGGACATGGCGCCCGGCAGCGAGGCGAAGAGGGCCGTTTCCCGGTCCCATCCGAAGACGCGCTCCAGGAAAGCCTTGGTGGCGACGACGAGAAGCGCGACGCCGACCATCTGGATCGTGAAGGAAAGCGGCCAGATCACGACCTGCGACACGACTTCGGGCGTCACGCCCGATCCCGCCTGGATGCCGAGGACGAAGAAGGTCGCATCCCGAAGCCTGTCGGGAACGCGCAGCTCCAAGCCGCAGAAGATCGCGCCGACGACGGACAGCGTGGCGCCCATCAGCCAGCCGACGGGAAGCCCGATCGCGGTCATGAGACCGCCGCCGGCCGCTCCGATGGCAAGCGTCAGCGCCGCTGCCCCCATGCCACCTGTTGTTCGTGTCATGCCTGCCGACGGATCCAGCGTGCCAGCCGGTCGGCCGCTTCCTCGACTTCGTCCAGACGCCGGTGGAAGCAGGCACGCAGGAAGTTCGGCGTATGGGGCGCGAAGGCGGCTCCCGGGGCGAGACCGACCAGTGCCTCGTCGGCGATGCGGAATGCGGCGGCACGCCCGTCCGCGATCCCGTCGATCGAGAAGAACGAATAGAAGGCACCTTCCGGCGCGCTGATCGAAACGCGGTTGGTCGCGGCCAGCGCGCTCGTGAAGATCTGCCGCGCCTTGGCGGCACGCACGACCTGCTCCTCGACGAAGGCCCCTCCTTCCTGGATGGCCGCCACAGCGCCGCGTTGCATGAAGGTCGCGACACCCGAGTTGGAATACTGGATCAAGTTCTCGAACAAGGGACCGAGATCGGCCTCGGCCTCGATCCAGCCGACGCGCCACCCCGTCATCGCCCAGTTCTTGGAGAAGGAGTTCACGAAGACGAGGGGATCGCCTTCCCGCATCACGTCGTGGAACGAGGGCGCGCGAGCGGCGGCGTAGAAGAAGCGCCCGTAGATCTCGTCGGCGACGACGGCGATGCCAGCCCCCCTCGCCATGTCGAGGATGGCGGCGAGCGTCTCGGCGTCGGCGGTCCAGCCGGTCGGGTTGTTCGGCGTGTTGACGAAGATCGCCTTGGTGCGGGGTCCGATCGCCGCGCGCAGCCGGTCGAGATCGAGGGCCCACTCCGCGCCGGACCACTGCAGCGGGACCTCGACGGCTTGCGCGCCGGCAAGCCCGACCGCCGCCTGGAAGTTCGGCCAGAGCGGCGAAACGAAGACGACCTCGTCCCCGGCGCCCGCCAGCGCCGAGATCACGAGTTGGATCGCATGCATGCCCGACCCGGTGACGAAGATGCGCTCGGGCGAGGTCGCCCGTCCGTAGAGCCGCTCGACATAGGCGGCGAGCGCCCCTCGCAGCTCGGGAATGCCGCGCTGCCAGGTATAGAAGGTTTCTCCGGTTCGCAGGCTCTCGGCCGCCGCGTCCGCGATGAAGGCGGGGGTGGAAAGGTCTCCTTCCCCCGCCCAGAGCGGGATCAGCCCCTCTCGCCCTCTCGCATGGTTGATCAGGGCGACTATGCCGCTCTCGGGTGCGGCGAGGGCGGCGGGACGAAGGGAAATGGCGGGAGGCATGGACAGAGGGACCCGATCGATGGTTCGCACCGCCCGCGCGGCGATGCGGCTCGACGGGGACTCGATCTTTCGCGCGAGCGCGTCAACCCCGAACTTGGGCCTTGAAGCTCCGAAGTCGGCCGAATGGCGCGCGGCTCAGAACCCGCTGCCGGGCACCTGACCAGGGTTGGCGGGGCGCGCGCCCTTGGCGAGGAGGTCGCGGATCTCCTCCAGAAGCCGTTCCTCAGCCGGCGTTTCCTTGACCTCCGGCGGCTTGGCCTCTTCCTTCCGCTTCAGACGGTTCATGCCCTTCACGACCATGAACAGAACGAAGGCGACGATGATGAAGTTGATCAGGAGGGTGAGGAAGTTGCCGTAGGCCAGAACCGCGCCCTGCTCGCGCGCCTGCGCGAGGCTCGTCGCCGTGACGTTGGAACTCAAGGCGACGAACTGGTTGGAAAAATCCACCCCGCCGGTGATCAGCCCGACGATCGGCATGATGAGGTCGGCCACGATCGAATTCACGAGCCCGGAAAAGGCCGCGCCGATGATGATACCGATCGCCAGATCGACCATGTTGCCCTTCAGGGCGAACTCGCGAAACTCCTTGAGCATGGCAACGTCCCTCTTCGCCACTCCGTCAGGCGTGGAGCTTAGCCCAGCGCGAAGGCGAAGCAACCGGAAGGCGAGCGGTCAGGACCGGGTTGTGCCCAGGAAATGCAGGACGATCTCGCGCCGGTGCGGCTGGCGACGATGCTCGAAGACGTAGATGCCCTGCCAGGTGCCCAGCACCATCCGCCCATCGGATACAGGAACCGACAGGCTGGTGTCGGTCAGGGCCGTCTTGATATGCGCCGGCATATCATCCGGCCCTTCGATCGTGTGGACATAGCATCCGTTCTCCGGCGCGAGGCGATCGAAAGCGCCGAGAAGGTCGGTGCGAACATCGGGGTCCGCGTTTTCCTGGATCGTCAGGGACGCCGACGTATGACGGATGAAGACGGTCAGCAGTCCATCTCCCGCGCTTTGTTCGCGAAGGATGTCCGCAATCCGCGAGGAAACGTCCGTGAAGCCCTGCCCGCGCGTCGAAACGGAAAGGCGATGCAGGAACTGGTGGTCGATCGGTTGCAACGAACCCTCCGCGAGCCTTGGCACCCGACGCCATACACGTAGCCGTCCTTACGCGCCAATCAGGCGGAAAATCCGCGCTGATGCCCCTCCCTGCATCAGCGACGCATCGTCTCCTTCGGCAGTCATCGATTGACGGGGAAACACGCCTCTGGCAGGCCAGAAGACATGACTTCGCAAGCGCTCATCTTCAAGCTGTCTCCGCGCTCCGCCTGGCTGGATGCGGAAGCCTCCGGCGAGTTCGAGGGAGCGCCGGTCGATCTATCGGACGGCTTCATCCACTTCTCGACCGCTTCCCAGGTCCGCGAAACGGCAGCGCGCCACTTTTCCGGCCAGGACGCGCTGATCCTGGCCGCGATCGACCCGGCGCCGCTCGGGACGGCGCTTCGCTGGGAGCCTTCGCGCGGGGGCGACCTGTTCCCCCATCTCTACGGCCCCCTGCCGATGTCGGCCGTGGTCTACGTCGCCGACCTGCCGCTCGGCACGGACGGGGTTCACGTGTTTCCTCCGAGCGTTCGATGAGCCGCCTCTACCAGTTCGCCCGCCCGCTCCTGTTCCAGATCGACCCCGAGCGCGCCCACGCTCTGTCGATCGGGGCGCTGAAGCATGGGATAATGCCGCGTCGAAACCTGCCGCTCGATCCGCGGCTGCGTATCGAAGTGGCGGGCATCGGCTTCCCGAACCCTCTGGGGCTTGCCGCCGGATACGACAAGAACGCCGAGGTTCCCGACGCCGCGCTGCGCCTCGGCTTCGGCTTCGTGGAGGTCGGAACCGTCACGCCTCAACCGCAGGAGGGCAATGCCAGGCCACGCATCTTCCGCCTGCCGGAAGCTGCCGCGGTGATCAACCGGCTCGGCTTCAACAACGACGGCCACGCGGACATGGCCGAGCGCCTCGAGGCCCGCTCGCGCAAGGCGGGGATCGTCGGCGTCAACATCGGCGCCAACAAGGACTCCGAAGACCGGATCGCCGACTACGTGTCTGGCATTCACCGCTTCGAAGCGATGGCGAGCTACCTCACCGTCAACATTTCCTCGCCCAACACACCGGGTCTGCGCAAGCTGCAGATGGGCTCCGATCTCGACAAGCTCCTGCAATACGTGATGGCCGCACGCGATGGGGCTGCCGCGATCTCGGCGACGCAGCCGAAGCCGGTGTTCGTTAAGGTCGCCCCGGACCTGACGGAGGACGAGGTCTGGTCGATCGCCGACACGGTGAAGCACCGCCAAGTGGAAGGGCTGATCGTTTCCAACACGACCCTTTCGCGGCACGGCGTCGAAGGACGAAAGCATGCGAGCGAGGCCGGCGGCCTGTCGGGGCGCCCCCTCTTCTCGCGCTCCACCTATGTGCTGGCGCTGTTCCGCCGCGCCATGGGGCCTGACTTCCCGTTGATCGGCGTCGGGGGCGTGGAAAGCGCGCGCACGCTGCTCGGCAAGATGGAAGCGGGCGCCGACCTCGTCCAACTCTACACCGCGCTCGTCTATGGGGGCCCGGAACTGCCGCTGCGCATCCTGAACGGCCTGTCCCGCTATCTCGACAAGGCCGGGTCGGACACGATCTCGTCCATCCGCGACACGAAGGTGGACGAGATCCTGTCGCGCGATCCGCCGCTCGGCTGGGAAGCCCGGCGAGCGTGATCCTCGGACGCGACTGAGCGGCGCTTCGGCCCATGCCACTTCCGCTGGTCCACCATCCCGCGTTCGACGCCGAGTTCGACGCGGCGCATCGCTTTCCCATGCGCAAGTTCACGCGGCTCGCCGAAATCCTCGTCGAGGATGGACTGGTGCCGACCGGGTTCCATCAGCCCGTTCCCGCTTTGGAAAACTGGCTCGAACTCGCGCATGATCCGGCCTACGTCGCCGCCGTCCTCCATGCGCGCGTCGGTGGGGCAACCGAGAAAGCGATCGGCTTTCCCGTGGACGAGCGCGTGGCGCTCCGCTCGCGCTGCGCCACGGGCGGAACGGTTCTGGCGGCGGAGCTTGCGCTGGAGCATGGGCTCGCCTGCAACACCGCTGGCGGCAGCCACCATGCCGCGCGCGAAGGCGGCGCCGGCTTTTCCGTCTTCAACGACGTGGCGGTTGCTGCCGGCGTGCTCCTGTCGCAGGGCTCGGTTGGCCGCGTGTTGGTGTTCGACTGCGACGTCCACCAAGGCGACGGCACCGCCCGCATCTTCCAAGACGACGCTGCCGTGTTCACCCTCTCGGTCCATGGAGAGCGCAACTATCCCCACCCCAAGGCGACGTCGGACCTCGATGTCGCCCTGCCCGACGCCACGGGGGACGAGGCCTATCTCGCGCTCCTGCCGGAACTCCTCGAAAGAGCGATGCGAGAAGCGCGGCCGGACATCGTCTTCTACAACGCCGGCGTCGATCCCCATATCGACGACCGCCTCGGCCGCCTCGCCTTGTCCGATCGAGGGCTGGCGGAGCGCGATCGCCGCGTCATCGGCTTCTTCCGCGAGCACGGCATCCCGCTCGCCGGCGTCATCGGCGGCGGCTACTCGCGCGACATCGAAACCCTATCGCGGCGTCACACCATCCTGCACCGCGTCGCGGCAGAGTTCGTCTAACAGACCAAGCCAAGTAAGACGGCATGTCGAAGAGCTTCCGGTGCCGCACCGCGCGGATCAGACCCGGGTTTGGGTGCAAACATATCGGACGCCGCCGACCCGGATGAGAGGTCCAGGTCGTCGTACGGACCTTGGGCCCGACGGGCTAGGCGCTATACCGATCGCAGATGCAACTACAGGAATTACACGCCGTGCGTGACACCGGACTTGGCGTCATCGACCAACCGCATCGAACGAACTGGATCCGCCGGGTTTCGGGCGGAGAAGGGCTCGAGCGGATCGAAGCCTTTTTCGACGGCAAGGGCTACGAGATGCATCGGCACGATACCTACGCGATCGGCCTGACGCTGAGCGGCGTGCAGAGTTTCCACTATCGCGGCAGGGTCCGGCACGGCCTGGCGGGCGGTGCGCTGGTCCTCCATCCCGACGAGAAGCACGACGGACAGGCCGGAACCGAGGGCGGGTTCCGGTATCGCATGCTTTATATCGAGCCCGCCATGATCCAGGCGGCGCTCGGCGGGCAGCCGCTCCCCTTCGTCGAGGGTGGCCTGTCGGCCGACGCGCGGTTGCTGCCTGCGATCGCCCGCCTGTTGTCGGGGCTCGATCGAGCGCTCGATCCCCTGGAGCGCGAGGATGGCGTGTACGATCTGGCCATGGCGCTCGCTTGCCTCTCGAAACGCGGGCCGGAAAAGGCGGCACGGATCATCGATCATCGCTCGGCGGAGAGGGCGCGTTCCTTCCTCCACTCCCGCCCCGCCGCGGTCGACCTTGGCCTTCTCGAACGCCTCACGGGCCGTGACCGATGGAGTCTGTCGCGTGACTTTCGCGCACTTTTCGGCACCAGCCCGTACCGATACCTCGTGCTGCGGCGGCTCGACGACGTTCGAGCCCTGATGCGGGCCGGCCATCCCCTGGCCGATGCCGCCGCGGCGAGCGGCTTCTCCGACCAGAGCCATATGACCCGGCACTTCAAGAGCGCCTTCGGCCTGACCCCGTCGCAATGGCTCCGGCTCCAGTCGCCGCCGTGACGGGCCTCGCACGATCGTTCAAGACGCCTGCCCTTCGTGCCGAGCAAATGGGCCTCGATTGTTCGAAAGGCTTCGCCCATGCCCTACGCCCCCGTTTCTCTCGCCCGGAAGTTCGATCTCTTTTCCGAGCAGTGGCAGCCCAAGGTGGTCGCCGAAATGAACGACTACCAGTTCAAGATCGCGCGGCTCGAAGGCGACTTCATCTGGCACAGCCATGCCGATACCGACGAGACGTTCCTCGTCCTGGACGGAACGTTGCGCCTCGACTTTCGGGACGGTGCGGTCACGCTGACGACCGGCGATCTGTTCGTCGTTCCCAAGGGCAAGGAGCACAAGCCGTTCGCGGAGCGCGAGGTGAAGTTGCTTCTGATCGAGCCGCGGGGCGTCGTGAACACCGGCGACGAGCGGCCGAGCGAGCGAACGGCCGTCAACGACATATGGATCTGACGGAGCTTCCTTCTCCCAATGTGAATCCCAGCAAATGACCCGATCGTCGGCTCAAGAGTCCGCTTCGTCGTCGCTTGCCCAAGCGTCGGACCGGCAGACGACCATTCAACCCGGCTGCAAAGCTTCGGGTGAAATGAGCCCGAGGATCGTCCGGCAGGGGAGCGCCGCCATGCAAGAAGCGTAGAAAGCGCCGTCGTTACTCGCGTGGGCGGCGGCCATCGGAGCGTCGCCCGCATGACTCGATCTTCTCGCCGATCTCGGCAACGGCCGCTACGTCCTCGCTGCCTGAACGACCTGGGCACCTGGAACAATGCCGCAAAGGTCGATCCTCGCCGAGACGTCGCTTCGCATGACGGCTCCACCATCAGGCGGACGCCGAACGATCGTCCGTTAGACGATCGAGATTGGCGAGAAGGCGGGTGAGAAGCGCGACGAATTGCTCGGCTTCGCCTTGCGTGAATCCGTTCAGCGCGTCGCGGTTGCCTCGGAACAGAACCGCGACGGCCTCCGGTAGGCGTGCGAGCGCAGCGTCCGTCAGCATCACACGCTGGCTTCGGCCGTCGTTCGGATCCGGCGTGCGACGGATCAGACCGTCCCGCTCCATGCGCCCGAGCATCTGCGCCATGGGCGGCTGCTCGATGCGGGCGAAGCGAGCGAGGTCGCGCTGCGTGCTGGCCTTCCCGTCACGCAGAGCCACGAGAACCGGCAAGTGGCCGACCCCGAACCTAAGCGGTTTCAGCCGGGCTTCGCTGAGGCGTGCGAAGCCCCGCGCGGCCAAACTGACAAGGTGCCCCGGCGTCGACAGGACGTTATCGCCTTCCATCGTTCGCTTCCGCTCCGATCTCCGCTATCGACTCGCAGATACATATGCACATATACAATTTTACTACGAGATTCACATACCGTTGAGCGGATGTTCCACCCTCCGCATTTCTCTTTTCCGAAGGCCGCTTCGATGCCGCGTGAAGATATAGCGCTCACCACCCCCGACGGTCTTTGCCGGACCTACGCCTTCACTCCCAAAGGCCGGAGCGCGGGACCTGCCGTCGTCTTCTTCATGGACGCCGGCGGCATCCGTCCCGCCGTCTTCGCCATGGCGCAGCGGCTGGCGGACGCCGGCTACTTGGTGCTCGTGCCCGATCTCTTCTACCGCTACGGCGCCTATGGGCCGTTCGACCCGGTGGAGGTTCTGCAGGGCGACTTCATGGCGACGCTGGGCCCCCTGATGGCGACGACCGGCAACGCGAAGGCAGCCGAGGATACGGGCGCGCTCCTGGCCTATCTCGATACCCGGAAAGACGTATTGGGAAAGCTTGGCGCGGTCGGCTTCTGCATGGGGGGCGGCATGGCGATCGCAGCGGCCGGGACCCATCCGGATCGGTTCGCTGCCGTGGCGAGCTTTCACGGGGGAAATCTTGCTACCGACAAGCCGGACAGCTCGCACGTCTACGTGCCCCACCTCGAAGCCGAACTCTACATAGCGGCAGCGACGGACGATGCGAGCTATCCGCCGGCCATGGCCGAACGGCTGGAGCGGGCACTGCGCGGAGCTGGCGTCACCTTCCGCTCCGAAACCTATCCGGCGGCCCATGGTTGGATGAAGCCCGATTTTCCTGTCTACGACGAGGCCGCCGCCGAGCATGGCTGGCACGAGCTGCTCGCTTTCTTCGACCGTACGCTGCGGTGAGGCCGAAATTCCGTTACCCGTTCGGCCGGCGACGCCGCCCTCGCGGCTTGGCTATCCAGCGTTCTTGGCCCGATCGAAGCTAACACCCGCCCGCTCGATCTCCGGGCCATGGGTGAGCGCCCAGGCGCACAGGGCTTCGAAGGGTTGGCGCAGCGAGTGGCCGAGCGGTGTGATCGCGTATTCCACGCCGATCGGCTGAGTCGGCAGGACGGTCCGCGTGACGAGCCCGTTGCGTTCCAGCCGCTTCAGCGCGTCGGCAAGGGCCTTGTGGGTGATGCCGTCCAGCCGCCGCTTGATCTCGTTGAAGCGCGCCGGCTTGGGGCACACCACCGTCAGGATGAGGATCGTCCACTTATCGGCGATCCGATCCAGAACGGGCCGAATGTGCGCCATGTCGGTACGCGCTTGCTCCGACAGAAGTTCGAGTTCGGTATCGTCCGTCATATCTAGGCTCATTAAAGTGCGTTCTTGTGACTAGATACCCGTCGTATATCTAGATGCCGTCGTTGAACAAGGAGACCATGCGATGGCTCGTGTCGGAAACAAGACCGCTCTCGTGATCGGGGGCGCCAAGGGCATCGGGCTGGCGGTCGCCGAACGTTTGTCGCGGGAAGGCGCAACCGTCTTCCTGACGGGACGCCGCGCCGACGAGGTCGAGGCGGCGGCCCGCAAGTTGGGCGGCGCCGCGCGTGGCCTCGTGGCAGATGCCGCTTCGCCGGAGGATCTCGAGCGCGTCGTCGCGTCCGTGAGGCAGGCGCAGGGGCGCCTGGACCTTCTCGTTCTCAATGCGGGACTGTCCGAGCCCGCCTCCCTCGCCGACCAGACGCCCGATCACTTCGACCGGCATTTCGCCGTCAACGTGCGCGGCATGGTGTTCGGCCTGCAGGCGGCCCTACCCGCGATGGGCGACGGCGCCTCGGTGGTCCTGATGGGGTCGATCGCCGATACGATGGGCATTCCGCCCTACGGCACCTACGCCGCCACCAAGGCAGCGGTGCGATCCTATGCCCGCACCTGGGCTGCCGAACTCGCGCCGCGCGGCATACGCGTAAATGTCGTGGCCCCTGGTCCAACGGATACGGACATGATGGCGGCCGTATCAGAGGAAGCGCGTGCGGCTCTTGTCGCGCCGATCCCGATGGGGCGAATGGCCCGTCCCGACGAAGTGGCGTCTGCCACGCTGTTTCTTCTCAGCGATGAAGCCAGCTTCATCACCGGCGCTGAGCTATGCGTCGATGGCGGCATGAAACAGGTCTAGAAAGGGACTATACGTCCGGGAACGCTTCCGACTCTTCGAATGCGGAAGCGGACCGTCCGCGGTCACCCACGCAAGCCGCCGTCCGAAAGCGAACCATCCGCATTCGGACGGCTCGAGGCATTCGATCCGACCTTGAGCCCTTTCGAAAATGGGCGCTCGCACCTCACTCGCCCGAACGGCTTCCGTCCGGCGAGGGTCGCAGATCTGTTCATATCATGGACGGTGCTACGAGGCTCAAGCCGCCGCGAAGGCCGGGCGCCTGGCTCCCACTTGCGACACGCAGGCACTGTACATCCGACAGGTTTCAGGATGGGCCTTTGGCATCTCGTAAGCATACGCTTCTCCCCGCACCATCGGTTCGACATATGAGCCCATTCGCATGAGATAGGCCGATTCGATGCTTTCACGTTCCTTGGCTTTACGACGAGGCCGACCCACACACTGACGTGCTGACCCACGAGCAGCACGAGATATCTCAGCGTGCTGAGCTTATTGCCGCTGGTGAAGCTGCCGAGGCGTTGTGGAATGACGGTCGCTGTGACTTCGAAGAAATCGGACGGAGAAGCGAGAACAGCGGGAAAGTCAGCGACCATGCCCCCCCCCGCTCAATCGCGCGTTAAGGCTTCGACTGGCCGATCGCCATTGCGACCGGCATCGCCGACAACCGAACAACAAGTCGAACGAATAAGGGGGATAGGAATCAATCAGCCCGCTGATCTACCGCGCTTGGCTCTAGCGCCACGACAGCCATCCAGCGAAGCGTTCCGGCCTGGCGGTCGCGAGAGCCAGCAGCAACGCGATCTGCAGGGCGACGATGGCAATCAAGATGGTTCGGAACGGCTCCTTGCGGGTTTTGTGCCGCATGAGCTGCTGAGCAAGGATAGTCCCAACGCTTCCGCCGATCAGGGCGAGCCCAAGAAGCTTGCTCTCGGGAATGCGCCGATCTCCGCACCGCGCCTTCCCCTTGTCGAGGACCATGGCGCCGTAGCCCGCGACGTTCACGACGACGAGGTAGGCGACCATCAACAGCATCATTCGGGCCGGTGTCATCCCGTCAGGATGATGGAAAACCGTTTCTGCATTCTCAAGGGATGCCCCATGCACGTCCACGTTCACCCGGCGCACGCCGCCAGCCCGCCCGTCATCCTGCGCGGCGTCACCATTCCCCCGGCCGTCCTGGCCGAGCCCAACCCGCCATCCCCAGCTGTTCCTCCTGTGCGCCTCGATTGGCCGCACCGCCGCCGCCGTGGCCGTGCTCCTATTCGACCAGCCCATGTCTCAAGCCATGCTCGAACTGTTCGAGGCCGAGATCCGGCAGGCCGTCACCGCCGAGATCCTGACGGCCCCTGCGCTGGACGAGGACGAGCGCCAGCATTTGGAGGACCTGGCGTGAATCGCCTTCGACCAACGGCTGGAGTGTCACACCACGAGGACCATACGATCTGGCGACGTCTGACCTCGTTTCCCAATTGCAAAAGCTGGGAAACGCCGGATCCAAATATCACACTAAGTACCTAAAAGAATGGTGCCGCTTAGGTGATTCGAACACCTGACCCCATCATTACGAATGATGTGCTCTACCGACTGAGCTAAAGCGGCCCGGCCGCAACGTTCGGGTTGCGGCGGATGGGCGTCTGATAACCGCAAATCATGCGAGTTTCAAGAGCGATTTTCGCGACCCTCGGGCTATGCAGGCAGGGGGCTCGCGGCAATCGCCGCGGCCGAGCCGAGGACGCGGCGGCGCGCGTCGTCGTATTCGCGCGCTAAGCGATCCACCAGTTGGGAGGTCGGGACGACCGCCGTGACCGCGCCGATTCCCTGGCCGCTGCCCCAGATGTCGCGCCAGGCTTTCGCACCGGCGTCGGCGTTCATGTCCATCTGGCTGGGGTCGCTTTCGGGCAGGTGATCGGGGTCGAGACCCGCCTTCTCGATCGAGGCGCGCAGATAGTTGCCGTGAACGCCGGTGAAGAGGTTGGAATAAACGATATCCTTGGCATACCCATCGACGATCGCTCCCTTGTAGGCCTCGTCGGCGCGCGCTTCGTCGGTCGCGATAAAGGCCGAGCCGACATAGGCGCCATCGGCCCCTGCAGCTTGCGCCGCCAGAACCCCGCCGCCCGTCGCGATCGCGCCCGACAGGAACAAGGGACCGTCGAACCATTGTCGGATCTCGGATACGAGCGCGAAGGGCGAGAGCGTTCCCGCATGTCCGCCCGCGCCCGCCGCCACCGCGACGAGGCCGTCCGCGCCCTTTTCGATCGCCTTGTGGGCGAAGCGGTCGTTGATCACGTCGTGTAGAACGATGCCGCCATAGGAATGGACGGCCTGGTTCACCTCCTCGACCGCACCCAGCGAGGTGATGACGATCGGAACCTTGTGCCGAACGCAGACGGCAAGATCCGCTTCCAACCGCTTGTTGGAGCGATGGACGATCTGGTTGACCGCGAAGGGCGCGGGGCGCCTGCCGTCGATCGGCTGCGACAGGGTCTCGCCGATCTCCGACAGCCAGTTGTCCAACTGTTCCGCCGGCCGCGCGTTGAGCGCGGGAAACGAGCCGACGATCCCCGCACGGCACTGTGCGACCACGAGCGGGGGATGCGAAATGATGAAAAGCGGCGCCGCAATCATCGGCAGTCGGAGGCGGCCTTGCAGCACGGCGGGAAGTGTCATCGAAGCCTCCGATATTCTGACGTATACGTAAGAGTGCAGCCTAGGCCAAGCCGAGGCTGTTCGCCAAGTCCTGGCGGCGTGTTGGCATCGATCGGCGATCACAAGGTGGCTTTCCCCTGCTCCACTTCGCCGCATCGCTGGCGCGAGGACGAAGGACGGCCGATATGAAAGGGATGGCCGATCTGTTCCCTTCCGCCCCCATTCCCGCGACGCCTTTTCCGGACACACCCGCAGCGGTGGTTCGCGTGATCGATACGGAAACGGCGGGCCACCGGCTGGAAGATGACGCGGTAATCGAGATCGGCTCGGTGGATCTCGATCTTGAAACCGGGCGGATCTTCAACCCGATGGAAAGCCTTGCCCATCCCGGACCCATCGAAATCAATCCGTCCGCCCGCCGGGTGCATCGCATCAGCGACGAGATGCTGGAAGGGGCACCGCCGTTCGCGGACGCGATCGTCCCGTTCCGGGGCGCGTCGATCTACGCGGCGCAGCGCGCGTCCTTCGATCGCTCGCGTTTGAAGCTGCCGGGTCGCTGGCTTTGCACCTACAAGCTGGCGCTGCGCGCCTTCCCGGACACGCGCGCCCATGGGCTCCAGTCGCTGGTGAAATACCTGCCGCTCGATCTTGGCGACGTCACTGAGCGGTTGGAGGGCTCGCACCCGCATCGCGCGCTTTACGACGCTCTTTGCACGGCGGTTCTCCTGCGGCGTATCGCCGAAGAACTTCTGCCGCGCTGCGCGGGGATCGACGACTTCCTCACCCGCGCGGAGCGGGTATCGACGGAACCCGCCCTTCTGGCGCGGCTGCGCTTCGGCCGCCACAAGCACGTTCCGATGCGCGAGGTGCCGACGGACTATCTCGAATGGCTGGTGCGCGAGCCGAAAATGGACGCGGATGCCGTCCACACCGCGCGTCACCACCTGAACCTTCGCGAAAGCGCCCAGCTTGCCGCGATCGCACGCCTGCTGCCGCAAGACGCCTGACGCTGGTCCACCGCGGTCGGGCGGCTATCTACATTGGAACCCTCGTCCAGCGGCTCTCGATCCCTTGCAGCGTTTCGCCGACCTTCTCGACCGCCTCGTCCTGACCCCGTCGCGCAACGGCAAGCTGCGGCTGATGGCGGACTATTTCCGCGCGGTGCCCGATCCCGAGCGCGGCTACGCGCTGGCCGCGATCACGGGCGAGCTCGACATCCGCTCCGTGAAGCCCGCGATGCTGCGCGGCCTGATGGCCGAGCGGATGGACGAGGTCCTGTTCGGCTATTCCTACGACTATGTCGGCGATCTCGCGGAAACCATCGCGCTCGTCTGGCCCTCCCCCCACGACGGCGAGCTTCGCGGACGCAACGACGTGCCGACGCTGGCGGAGGTTCTGAACGAACTCGATGCCGCGACACGGACCGAAGGCCCGAAGTTGGTGGAAGGCTGGCTCGACAAACTGGATTCGTCGGGGCGCTACGCGCTTTTGAAGCTGGTCACGGGAAGCCTGCGCATCGGCGTGTCCTCGCGTCTCGCCAAGCAGGCATTGGCCGATTTTGGACAGAAGGACATCGTCGAGATCGAGGAGCTGTGGCATGGGCTGAGGGCGCCCTACGAAGAGCTTTTCGCCTGGCTGGAGGGAACCGCCGAAAAGCCAGTGTCGGCTGCCGCTTCCCCCTTTCGCCCGGTCATGCTGTCCCAGCCGCTCGAGGCCCCGGACTATGAGCGGATCAGCGCCGAGGACTATGCCGCCGAATGGAAGTGGGACGGCATCCGCGTCCAGGCGACGGTGGAGTGCGGCGTGAAGCGCCTGTATTCACGAACCGGCGACGACGTTTCGGGCGCCTTCCCGGATCTTCTGGATTACATGACGTTCGAAGGCTCGCTCGACGGCGAACTCCTGGTGGCGCGCCCGGCCTCGCCTAAATCTTCCAAGCCGGAGGTGCACCCCCATCAGGGCGCGGTGCGCGACGACATCGTCGTCGGCACCTTTTCCGACCTCCAGCAGCGCCTCAACCGCAAGACGGTGTCGGCCGCCGTGCTGAAGAAGCATCCGGTCTTTCTTCGCACCTATGACCTCCTGCAGGACGGGGCCGAGGATCTGCGCGCCCTGCCCTTCCGCGAGCGCCGGGAGCGGTTGGACCGGTTCGTGGAAAAGCTGGAGCCGAGCCGCTTCGACATCTCGCCCTTCGTACCCTTCTCCAACTTCGATACGCTGTCGCGCCTGCGCGCCGACCCGCCCCATCCGGTGATCGAAGGCCTGATGCTGAAGCGATGGGATTCGGCCTATGTGCCGGGCCGCCCGAAGGGGCCCTGGTTCAAGTGGAAGCAGGACCCGCACCTGATCGACGCCGTCCTGATGTATGCCCAGCGCGGGCATGGGAAACGGTCGAGCTTCTACTCCGACTACACGTTCGGCGTCTGGACCGGGCCGGACGACGCGCCCGAACTCGTACCCGTTGGCAAGGCCTATTTCGGCTTCACCGACGAGGAGTTGAAGCAGCTCGACAAATACATCCGCGACAACACGATCAGCCGTTTCGGCCCCGTCCGCTCGGTGCGCGCGGAGCCCGATCACGGGCTGGTGCTTGAGGTGGCGTTCGAGGGGCTCGCGCGGTCCACCCGTCACAAGTCGGGGGTCGCGATGCGTTTTCCCCGCGTGTCCCGCCTTCGCTGGGACAAGCCGGCGGCGGAGGCGGACCGGCTGGAAACCTTGCAGGCGATGATCGCGACCTGACGAGCGCCTTTGCGTTCATACCTATGGCCGTCCGCCCGCTTGCATCGCCACAATCGGCCCTCTACCTCCAAGCGGTTCGAAACGGAGCAGAGACATATGGCCGATCGCGTGACGAGTTTCCTGGGCGGCTCTCCCTTGTCGGTCGTCGTCCGGCTTCTGGTGATCTCGCTGCTGGTCGGAATCCTTCTGTCCTGGTTCGACCTGCGCCCCTACGACCTGATCGACTGGTCCGTCGACTTCGTTCGCTGGGCCTGGGTCAGCGTCTTCGGCTCGCTGAACCGCGCGGTGGAATACGTGCTTCTGGGCGCGGCGATTGTGGTGCCGGTGTTCCTGATCTCGCGGCTGATGAAGAGCAGCCGCTGATCAGGCGGCGCCGGAAAGGGTGCGCACGAAGCGGATGGTGCGCGGGTCCGCCGGATGGCGGAACACCGCGTCGGGCGAGCCTTGCTCTACGATGACGCCGTCCTGCAGGAACACGACCTGATGCGCCATGCGGCTGGCAAGGCGCAGGTCGTGAGTGGCGATCAGCATCGTCGTGCCCTCACCCGCCAACTGCCCCAGAACCTCCACCACCTCGGCCGAGAGCTCCGGGTCGAGCGCCGACGTCGGCTCGTCGCAGAGGAGGAGCTTGGGCGACGAGGCCAGCGCGCGTGCGATCGCCACGCGCTGCTGCTGACCGCCCGAAAGCGTCGCGGGCCAAGCGTCCGCCTTGTCGGCGAGGCCGACCTTGTCCAGAAGTTCGAGCGCGCGCCGACGGGCCCTGTCTGCCGGCCAGCGTAAAACGGTCACCAGACCCTCTGCGACGTTGTCGGCCGCCGTCCGGTGCGGAAAGAGCTGGAAGTTCTGGAACACCATCCCGGTGACTCTGCGGACGGCGAGGATGCTCTTCTGATCCAGCCGCTTCGCATCGAAGGATAGGGACAGTCCGTCGAGGTCGAGGCGCCCGGCTTCGGGAATCTCGAGGAGGTTGACGCAACGCAGAAGCGTGCTCTTGCCGCTCCCCGACGGCCCGATCAATGCGGTCACGCGGCCGAGCGGCACGTCGAGATCGACGCCGCGAAGCACCGGGTTGGTCCCGAACGTCTTATGGATGCCGGTGAGGCGGATCACGCGCGGTTCTCCAGGAAGCCGCCATAGGAGGCGAACCGCCGTTCCAGCCTCGCCTGAACAGCCGAAAGAACGGACGAGAACACGAGATAAAGAAGCGCCGCCTCGATATAAAGGATCAGGGGTTCGTAGGTGACGGCGACGATCCGCTGGGCCTGCTGGAACAGCTCGGGCACGGTGATCGCGGCGGCGAGCGAGGTGTCCTTCACCAACGAGATGAACGAGTTCGACAGAGGGGGAACGGCGACTCTCACCGCCTGCGGAACGATCGTGCGCCGCATGGCCTGGCCCCTCGTCATGCCGATCGCATAGGCCGCTTCCCACTGCCCCTTGGGAATGGAGGACAAAGCGGCGCGGATGATTTCAGACGTGTAGGCTCCAACGCTGAGCGAAAACCCGATCAAGGCGGCCGGGAAGGCATCGATCAAAATGCCGACGCTTGGTAGCCCATAGAAGATCACGAAAAGCTGGACGAGGAGCGGTGTTCCACGAATGAACCAGACGTAGAACCGCGCGACGGCAGCGATCGGGCCGGGCGCGAAAAGGCGCACCACGGCGGTCAGGAAGCCGAGCGTGATGCCGATCGCGAAGGACAGGATCGCGAGCGGAATGGTGAAGACGATCCCCGCCCGCAGAAGCGGCCAAAGGGAATCGAGCATGAGCTGGAGAAACGGCGGCAAGGCGATGGCGGTCCTGTCGAAGCGGGAAGCGGCCGGCGGGCCGCCTCCCTCAAGCCTGTCGCAACCGGCTTACTTCGAGACGTCCGCGCCGAAATACTTCTGCGAGATCGTCTGATAGGTACCGTCCGCCTTGATCTCGGCCAGGGCCTTGTTGATCGCGGCGACGAGATCGGGATTGTCCTTCTGGACGATGACGCCGGAGGCGGAAGCTTCGTCCTCGCTCGCTACGATGGCGACCGGCGCGTCGGGCTTCTGCTTCTTGAAGTCCAGGAACGACAGATTGTCGTTGATCGTCGCGTCCGCGCGGCCCGTCAGCACGAGCTGGATCGACTGGTCGAAACCGTCCGTTCCCACCAGCGTGGCGCCCGACGCCTCGGCGAGCTTGCCGAAGTTCGACGTCAGCGATTGGGCCGAACGCTTGCCCTTCAGATCCGCGAAGGACTTGATGTCGGAATTGCCGTCCTTGGTGATCAGCACGGCCTTGGAGACGATGTAGGGATCGGAAAAGTCGAAGCGCGCCTTGCGCTCCTCGGTGATGCCGACCTGATTGATCACGGCGTCGTAGCGGTCCGCGGCGAGCCCTGCGATCAGCCCGTCCCACTTGCCTTCGACGAACACCGGCTCGACGCCGAGCTTACGGGCGATCGCCTCGCCGATCTCGACATCGAAGCCGACGAGCTTGCCCGATGCATCATGGAACGTGAACGGCGCATAAGTGCCCTCCGTGCCGATCCGCAAAGCCTTGGCGGACTGGATGTCCTGCAGGCTGCCGGCGAGCGCGCTTCCGGCGGCCAGGGCGAAGGTCAGGGTGAGAAGCGAACGG
Source organism: Aureimonas sp. ME7 (assembly GCF_903970965.1). Taxonomy (GTDB): domain Bacteria; phylum Pseudomonadota; class Alphaproteobacteria; order Rhizobiales; family Rhizobiaceae; genus Aureimonas. The sequence goes on from NZ_CAJCKW010000002.1 coordinate 336,411, forward strand.
CGGAGCATGGAGAGAAACCTTACAGGTGAATTCGGGTGTGCCTAAGATCTAAGCGTTCAAGCGCATCTTCAAGGAATGCCATCGCGTCGTTGGCGGGGTGCGCAGCAAATCGTCCCGTCGAATAGGTCGATCAGTCACCTTCGTTCGAGTTGGCCTGGATACAAAGCGCCGGCCCGAATGTTCTCTCGCCGAACGATCGACACACGAGGACATACGGATTGCCATGCTTCGCTCTCTTCTGATCGGCCTTGTCGCGGGCCAGCGCGCGATGACGCCCCTTGCCGTCGTTGCGGGCGCTGCGCGACAAAACACTTTACCGCCCGGTCCGTTGGCGGATCTCCTGCGGCTTCCCGTCGTCACGGGTGGTGCCGTCGCTCTGGCGGCAGCGGAAATGGCGGGTGACAAGATGCGCACCGCACCGGACCGGACGGTCGTGGCAGGGCTCCTGGCGCGGACCCTGACGGCTGCCTTCGCCGGCGCGTCGCTCGCGCCGCGCGAACAGCGGATGGAAGGCGCCGCGCTCGCCATCGCCGCCGCCTTCGGCTCGTCCTTCGTGGGGCTTGCCCTGCGCAAGAAGGCCATGGCGCGACACGGCCAGGTGCCGACCGGTTTCGCCGAGGATGCGATCGTCCTTCTGGCGGGGGCAGCCATCGTCGGCCTCATCGGCCCCCGGCCACGCGATGGAAGGCGTCCCGCGCTACGGGGCTGAGGTCGCCTTCGTCAGTTCGCCGAGCCCGCGGGCGTCGCACCCGTGGTCACGGTGCCGCCGGGTGTCGCCGACGGGGTTTCTCCGTCGCGGCTCGAAAAGAACATGAAGTAAAGGACCGCGATCACGATGACGGCCGTCACGATCGCCCATAGCGATCCCGACTTGCGGTTGAGCGGCTTGTCGAACTTGGTCATCGGCAAACTCCTGGATCGTCGCGGCAGCGGCAAGGCCGCTGCACCTCACATAGGATGCCCTTCGCCGATATCCCGGCCCGGACAGGAGATCCGATATAACGACCGGGTGAGCCCTGGCGCCCGGACGAGGATCGGAACGCTCAAACCTGCGTTCTCCAAGGGAGACGGAAGTGGGGTGAAGGAGCCGGGAATGATGTCGAACGCGACGCCTAAATCGGTCGAGGACCACGATGAGGTCGAGGAAGCGCAACTCAAGCATCAGTTCGCCGATGTCGAAAACGATCTCGTCGACGTCGAGACGTTCACCGAGAAGCGCCCGGAGGACGATCTGGACGAGACCAGCGCGGGCGGGCTCCAATACCCGCCCGACGTGAAGACCAGCGGTGGCGGCGAGGAATCGAAATGACCGTCGAGACGGAAATCCGAAAAGCCATCGTCGAGGAACTCAAGCGGCAGGCGGAGAACAGCGGCTCGTCGCTGCGTGTCGAAGCGTCCCCCGACCTCGTAACCATCCACGGGCCGGTCAACCTCGACGATCTCGTGATGGTGGTGATGGGCTCCGTTGCCGGGGGGCCATGACGTCCAAGGCCCGCCGTCACGATCGCTCGGCGGACCTTGCTTGGTCGGTGAGATGTCAGCGCAGGCGTCGACCGATGGCCGATGCCAACCCGAGCACGCCGACCCCGATCAGACCTAGCACCGCAGCGTCTCGCTGGCGGCTGGTGACGTAGGTTTCGCGCGAGGAGAGCGCCCGGTCGGTGAACGGGCCATCGATCTGCGCGGACCCCTTGCCGGGCTCGAACAGGTTGCCCTCCAACTCGTCGATCCGCTCGTCCGACAGCTGGCCTTCCCAGCCGGAGCGCGCCTGAACGTCGCCGATGTTGGGCCAGATCCGCTGAAGCACGCTGGCCAGAATCGAGGTGCGGCCGACCCAGATGTCGCGGCGCGGGTTCGTCGCGCCGAAATGGATCGCATTGGCGCACAGGCGCGGATCGTAGACCGGATCGGGCGCGATCTGCCGCCGTCCCATGTGGTTGCGGGCCCAGCCGCCGAACTGCGGCGTGTTCACCGCCGGCAGGAATACCGACACCAGTTGGACCGCGCTGCCCTGATGCCCGAGTTCGCTGCGCAGCGCGTTGGTATAGCCGATCGCCGCCGCCTTCGCTCCGGCATAGGCAGACTGGAGCGGGAAGGCGCGAATACCCAGAACCGAATTGATCTGCACCACCGTGCCCCGGTTGCGCCCGCGCATGTGGCGCAGCGCCGCCAGCGTTCCGAACACCTGTCCGTGGTAGGTCACGTCGGTGACACGGCGATATTCCTCGGCCGAGATCTTGTCCGCCGGGGCGACCACGGTCGCCATCGCGTTGTTGACCCAGGCCTCGATCGGGCCGAGCTCGCTCTCGAAGCGATCGGCCGCCGCGTCCACCGCCCTCTGGTCGGCGACATCCGCCGCGATGCCGAGTGCCTTGACGCCGAAGCGGGCAAGCCTTTCCTCCACCTCGCGCAGACGTTCCTCGCCCCGCGCCAGGATGCCAACGTTCCAGCCGTCGCGCGCGAACTTCTCCGCCGTCGCCAACCCGATTCCGGCCGTACCGCCGGTGATCACCACCGTTCTCGTCATCGTCGTCCTTCTCGAACCTATTCCGCCACGGGGGCCATATCGGGTCGGGAAGGCGGCCAAGCCGAATTTGGTTGCCGACCAAGGGTGCGAATACGCTGCGGTGCGACAACGCTTCGCGGCAGGCGACCCATCGGCTATGGGTCTTTCCGACGCGAGCGAGGATCCCCCGACATGGCCTTCAAGACACCCGCCGAGACCGCAGCCGAGGCCCGGATCGCCAAGGCCGGATGGAAGCGAGACAAGAAGACCGGCCTTTGGAAGTGCTTTCGCGACCCGCGCCGTGGCGAAACCTTCTCCGGCACGGCCGTGGAACTCGCCCGCCAGCTCGATGCCGGATCGACGGCGAGCTAGACGGACCATCGCGGGGTCAAGCACGGGGTCTCGCTGTTGCCGCTCCAACGCGGCGCTTCCCGATGCAACCGCCGGCCCGGTTCGCGCGTAATCGTTTCGAAGGGCGCCCGAGAGTTTGGAGCCGCCTGCCCGCAGTGGATGGGAACGAGACGATGAGCACGACGCTGGACGAAGACCGGGTCCGCCAGAAGGCGCACGAGTTGTGGGAAGCCGAGGGACGGCCGGAGGGCCGGTCCGCTCAGCATTGGGCCGAAGCTCGTGAGATCGTTGCCCTTCGCGACAGCTACGGCACGACCCTGCGGGACGTTTCGGAAACCGAGGACGTTCCCGTCGAGCCGGCCATTGCCTTCGAAAACCAGGGCGAGTTCCCCGGCATGACCGACATGGGCGAAGGAGCGCGCGGCCCGAGCTGGCAAGCGGCGCGCGAGACGATCGGCGCCAACGACGATGCCGACACGGACAACACCGTTCCGTCCCAGGGCGGCAAGCCCTGAACCGATCAGCGAAGGAGCCCATCATGGTCAAGGATTTTCCGGAGCAGCGCTCCCCCAACGATCGGCAGCGCAGCGAATTTGCCGAAACCGCCGATCTGTCGCCCGCCGACCGCGCGCTTCTGGAAAGCGCGACGGCGGAAGCCGAGCGGGACGCCGCAGACCGGCAGCCCGGCACTCTGGCCGACGACGACGATGTCCGGTCCGACATCCGGGCTGAGCCGCTGAGCGAGATCACTGCCCCGCTTCCCGGCACGGGCTACGACGAGAACGACGACGGTCTCGCCGATCAGGACGAGGCAGTCCGCCAACAGGGGGAAGATCGCGTCGCGGGAAGCCGGGAAGAGCTCGACTTCAAAGCCTAAAGCTCTCCTGCGCGGTGCCGTCTTCCCGGGCGCCGCGCGCCACGATCCGTAGCGCGTCGTTCGCCAGCGGCCGTTGCAGTGCCTTGGCTTCCGGCCAAGGAGCATGCAGCCAGATTTCCATTTCGTCCGCCGTCGTCAGGATCACCGGCATGGCCTTGGGATGAATGGCAGCGACCACCGCGTTCGGTTCCGTCGTCAGGAATCCGTAGGCATCGACGCTCACCTCGCCCTCGGACCTCTTTCGGGTGCTGGTCCACGGTGTCCAAAGTCCGGCAAAAGCGAGAGGTGGGCGATCCTCGCTCGCGGCGAACCAGACCGGCACCTTCTTGCCCTTTTCGTCCCCCTCGTATTCGCTGAAGGCGTTGAACGGTACGAGGCAGCGGTGCTCCGTCCCCAGCCATCGGCGCCAATGCGAGCTGGTGGTGTTGCGGATATTGGTGACGCCCGGATCCGTGGTTCGGTTCTTCAACGCGAACTGCGGCGAGGGCATACCCCACCGCGCCAGCGCCAGTTCGACCTCGCCGTCGCGCATCCGCGCGATCGGCGCCGCCTGATCGGGAAACACCGAGGGCATGGCGGCGAGATTGCCGACGATGTCTCGCGTCGCCTTCAGGAACTCACGCAAGGCCGATTGCGGCGTGGTGATCGAGTAGAGATTGCACATGTCGGCTTCCGCATTCGGTTCGCTGTTGGGACACGATATCGCCCGCACCGTTCAACGATCCAGAACTGGTTTCGTCGGAGCCCCGGACTAGAATGCTAAGGGGTGCTTGCATCCGCACCCGATTCCCATAGATCGGCCTTTCCCATGCATCAGGACGGACTTCCTCCGCTTCGTCGGCGCCTCGCCTTCGCGACGATCGGGATGGCGCTTTTCGTCGCGGTTCTCGACGGAACGGTGGCCAACGTCGCGCTTCCCCCGATCACGCGCGATCTCGACATTTCGCCGCTCGACGCGATCTGGATCGTCAACGGCTACCAGCTCGCCGTGACGGTGCTGCTCCTGCCGCTGGCCCGGCTCGGCGAGATCGTAGGCTATCGAAAGGTCTATCTGTCCGGCCTCGTGGTGTTTACGCTCGCCTCGCTCTTGTGCGCCCTTTCGCACACGCTTCCCATGCTGATCGCGGCGCGCGTTCTTCAGGGCGCGGGCGCGGCGGGCATCATGAGCGTCAACATCGCCTTGGTGCGCTTCATCTTTCCCGCCTCGCGACTAGGCCGTGCCGTGGGGCGGGTCGCCATCATCGTCGGCGTGTCCTCAGCCGCCGGCCCGTCGATCGCCGGTGCTGTCCTGTCGGTGTCGTCCTGGCAGACGCTGTTTCTACTCAATGTCCCGGTCGGGATCCTGGCGATCGTCGCCGGCTCGAAGACGCTGCCGGCAACGCCCTTGTCCGACCAGCGCTTCCATTGGGGAAGCGCCATCATGAGTGCGGCGACGTTCGGCCTGACGATCTCGGGTATCAACGGCATCGGCCATTCGGAAGGGCTCGTCTGGTCGCTCGGGCTGATCGCCGCCGGGCTCGTCGTCGGCACCGTATTCGTGCGCAGCCAGTTGCGCATGGACGAGCCGATGCTGCCCGTCGACCTTCTTCGCAGGCCCATTTTCGCGCTGTCGGCGACGACCTCCGTCTGCTCCTTCGCGGCACAAGGAATCGCTTTCGTAACCCTTCCCTTCCTTCTCCACGACGAACTCGGACGCTCGGCCGCCCAGACCGGCGTCCTACTGACGCCTTGGCCCATCGCGACCGCGATCGCTGCGGCGATTTCGGGCCGCCTCGCCGACCGGTTCAACCCAGGCTACCTTTCAGCCATCGGACTCGGACTTTTCGCGGCGGGCCTGGTTTCGCTGGCGCTTCTTCCGCAGGCGCCCTCGGATGCGGACCTGATCTGGCGTCTGGTGCTGGCGGGTTTCGGGTTCGGTCTGTTCCAGACTCCCAACAACAAGGTCCTGATCTCCAGCGCCCCGCGCGAGCGGAGCGGCGGGGCGAGCGGTATCCAGTCCACCGCGCGGCTGGTCGGACAGTCCACCGGCGTCGCGTTCGTCGCGGTCATCCTCGGCCTTGTGTCCAGCCATCCCTTGAGCGTATCGCTCGCCCTTGCCGCCGCGCTGGCGGCCGGCGGCATCCTACCGAGCGCGCTTCGGCGCTACGACCCGAACGCGCACGTATCCGCTCCGCAAGCGGAGCGAGCCGCCTCGGCGGCGGACGCCTGAGGACGGGCGTTCGCGATTCCTTATCGGGTGAAGTGGCAGAACCTTGCGGGACGAATCTTCGCGCCGCGGGGTGGCCATGAACATCGCGATCGTCGGCTGCGGTTTCGTTGCCGACTACTACATGACGACGTTGCCGAACCATCCCGAGCTTCGCCTCGTCGGCGCCTTCGACCGCGACCCCGACGCCGCCCGTCGCTTCGCCGCCTTCCACGGCGTTCGCTCGTTCGACAGTCTCGACGATCTACTCGCCAATCCGTCCGTCGAGATGGTGCTGAACCTCACCAATCCGTCGAGCCACTACGCGGTTTCCCGCGCCTGCCTCGAGGGCGGGCGGCACGTGTATTGCGAAAAGCCGTTGGCGATGACGATCGAGGATGCGGGGGACCTCGTCGCGGTCGCAGCCGCACGGAACCTCCAGATCGCATCGGCCCCCTCCTCCGTTCTCGGTGAGACGGCCGAAGCACTCGGCGAAGCGGTTCGGGACGGCCGGATCGGCGACGTGCGCCTCGTCTATGCGGAGATGGAAGACTCGATGGTCTTTCGCGAAAGCTACCGGTCCTGGCGCAGCGCGTCGGGCGCCCCCTGGCCGGCGGAGGACGAGTTCGCCACCGGCTGCACGCTGGAACATGCCGGCTACTACCTCACCTGGCTCTGCGACCTCTTCGGACCCGTCGTCGAAATGACGGCGTTTGCCGCCAAGCTCTTTCCCGACAAGGGAACCGAGCAGGCACCGAGCGAGATCGCTAACGACCTGTCCGTCACCTGCCTGCGCTTCGCAGGCGGGACCGTGGCGCGCCTGACCTGCGGGCTGGCGGCGCCCGTCGACCGGTCGCTCCATCTCGTCGGCACGCAGGGCGTCCTGTCGATCACCGACGGCTGGAACGCGCAGTCGCCGATCTATCTGCGCGACCACGCCGGCCACTGGCAGCCGCGCTGGCGCCTTCTCGGCCGCATCGCGCGACGATTGGAGCGGAACCGCCCGTTTCGCCACTGGTTCGGCCAACGAATCGGGGTGCGCAGGAGCGCGGCGTCGGTCCCCGAAACGTCGTCCCGGATGGACTTCATGCGCGGTCCCGCGCGCATGGCGGATTCGATACGCAGCGGACGCTCGTTTCGCCTCGGCGGCGCCTTCTCGCTCCACGTGACCGAGCTTTCCATCGTCGCGCAGAACGCCGATCGCTTCGCCATGCCCTACCGCCCGCGCTCCCGGTTCGAGCAGCCAGCGTCGGAAACGATCTCGCAAAACGCTTGCACCCTGCCTCGCCACGGCTAGGTTCGCCTTCGAGCCTTGTCGGCGGCCCGGCCGTCCCGAAATCGGATCGTCATGCAGAGCACGTCGCGACCCATCGCCATCCTGGCCAGCGAGACACCCGACGCGGCGGAGGCGGCGGAAACGCTGTCCGCGCTCTACCGGACGGTGCCGCCCGAGGAGGCGGACGTGATCGTCGCGCTCGGCGGCGACGGGTTCATGCTCCAGGTGCTCCATCGCTTCATGGACACGGGAAAGCCGATTTACGGCATGAACAAGGGCACCGTCGGCTTTCTGATGAACGAGTTCCGCGACGGCGGCCTGTCGGATCGCCTCGACCGGGCCGTTGAAACGGTGATCCATCCGCTGGAGATGACGGCGGTGGACGAGGACGGGCTGACGCATTCGGCGCTGGCGATCAACGAGGTGGCGCTGTTCCGCCAGTCCTATCAGGCCGCGCGGCTAAAGATTTCGATCGACGGCCGCACGCGGCTCGAGGAACTCGTGTGCGACGGCGTCCTCGTGGCGACGCCGACGGGCTCCACGGCCTACAATCTTTCGGCGCAGGGGCCGATCATCCCGATCAGCGCGCCGCTTCTCGCGCTCACGCCCGTTAGCGCCTTTCGACCGCGTCGCTGGCGCGGAGCGCTCCTGTCGCGCCATCAGGTCGTGGATATCGAGGTGCTGGAGGCCGGCAAGCGCCCGGTCAACGCCGTGGCCGATCATCGCGAGGTGAAGTCGGTCCGCTCGATCCGCATCTGCGAAGCGGCCAATCTCCGCAGCCTGATCCTGTTCGATCCCGAGCATTCCTGGGACGAGCGAATCCTGGCCGAGCAGTTCCGCTACTGAGCCGATCAGGCGGCGAGATAACGCCCGACCCGGCGCCGACTCGCCTGCGCCTGCGTTTCACCGGCCAAGCGATGGATCAGTCGCGACAGTTCCTCGCTCTGCTCGCCACGCCCCCAGAACGCGACCACGACGCGGTCCATCACCGCCGTCGCGACATCCTCCGGATCGACCTCGTCCTCGCCGGCCATGTCCTTCCAGGCACGAACCGTGGACAGGAGAAGGGGCACGATACCTCCCGGCAGACCGGCGGCGGCAGCCAGCGCCACGAAGGCGGGCTCGCGCGCGTCCGCCACGATGGCGCGGACCCGTCGCTCGGAAAGGCCCGTGAGCCGTGTCAGTGCGGCGGCGAACAGGTCGATCCGCCCCATGCACACGGCGCGAACGAGGATCGCGGCGTTGAGACGCCCGACACCGCGCAGATGCTCCACGAAATCCGCGAGTTCGTTGGCCTCCACCTGTTCGATGACCGAAGCGGTGGCCAGTTCGCGAACGTCCTCGGCCAGCCGGCCGCTGCGCTCCCCACCAAGCACGCAGGCTACCAAGGGTGAAGCGCAAAGGACTTGGCCCAAATGGCCGAGAAGCTCGTCGCGAAGAGCGGAGGGGAGATCGTTCCGGTGCAGCATCCGGTGCCGCATTTCACCATGACCGGCGAAACGCTGGGCGAGCGTTGCGAACGCGTAGGCCTCGATCGTCAACGACTCGTTGGCCATGAGCTCCAGGCATGCCGCTTCGTCGCCCGAACGCACGATTTCGTGGATAGCTTGCGCAGGCAGGCACTCCCTGCGAGCGACCGCGCGGCACAGGACGCCCCGCCCGCTTCGCGAGATCGTCGCAAGATCGACCTCGTTGAGCAGCGGCGAACGGGACACGACCGGAAGCGCCACCTCGTCGATATCCCCCGCAAGCGTGCGAACGAGGGAGCCAGGCACGTTGCGGGCGGCGCAAACGCCTTCGGAGACCGTCCGGCGAACGCGTGGCGACGGATCCGCGGCCGCGACGATCAGGGCTGCTTCCGCCTGCCGGATATCGCCGGGCAGGAACTTGCGGCCGACCACCGCCTCGACCAGCATGGTCACCGCCGCGCAGCGCTCGCTTACCGTCGCGGTCTCGCACCAGGAAACGAAATGTTGTGCCAGCATGACGGAACGGCCCACCCGATGAACGTTGCCGGCCACCGTGCGCGCCAAACCGTTTAGAAAGCGTTCACCACGCTTCTCCACACCTGCTTAACCCCCGTCAGAGCGGCACGTCCTGGCCGTCCTCGCGTTTCGGGCGTCGCATCTGGAAGCCCTCGCCGACGGCCGCATAATCGAGATAGCCGAGGCGCGACAGTGGCTCTGCGAGATCCAGCGCGATCATTCCCTCGCGCAGGATGCTTTCATCGATATGGACGCCGACGACCTCGCCGATGATGACGACCGATTCGCCCTCGCGTCCGTCCAGCCCGACCGGCCGGAACCATTGCGTCAGCCGGCACTCAAGGGCGGCCGGCGCCTCCGCCACGCGGGGTGCCGATACCAGCCGGCACGCCGCTTCCGTCAAACCCGCGATCGCAAACTCGCTGGTCCCGCGCGGGGCGTTGGCCGACGAGCGGTTGACCGCGTTGGCAAGGCGGCGCGTCGCCAGATTGGCGACGAACTCGCCGGTCTCGATCGCCATCGAAGCCGCGTGCTTCATCCCCGACGATGAGAACATCACGAGCTTCGGCTTGTCCGAAATGGCGTTGAAGAAGCTGTAGGGCGCCAGATTCACCGCGCCGTCGCGGGCGCGCGTCGAGATCCAGCCGATCGGGCGCGGCGCGACGATCGCCTTGAACGGATCGTGCGGCAGCCCGTGGTCGTTGGCGGCGGTTTCGTAGAACATCAGTGCGCCACCGGCAGGGGCGCGTCGCTGACGATCGCGGAAAGGTTCGGGCGCGGCCGGTCGCTCGGGGCCTCCGCCGGGGTGCCGATATAGATGAAACCGACGACCTTTTCCTCCGGCGCGATGCCCATCAGGGCCTTGGCGTCCTCGTCATAGGCGACCCATTCGGTGATCCAGTTCGCCGCGAAGCCGCGTGCGTGGGAGGCATGGATCAGGTTCATCGTGGCGGCGCCGGCCGAAAGGACCTGTTCCCATTCGGGGATCTTGAAGTGCGGGCGGGCGGTGGAAACGACCGCGATCACGAGCGGCGCGCGGGTGAAGCGCTGCTCCTCGAAGGTGCGCCGCCCTTCGCTCAAGGCCGCGCCCTCCTTTCGCTCAGCCAAGTCGGCGAGCGCATGCCCGATGGCGGGCGCCGCATCACCGCGAAACAGGACGAAACGCCAGGGCGCCAGCTTGCCGTGGTCGGGAACGCGCGAGGCCGCCGTCAAGATCTCGGTCAGCTGATCCTGCGAAGGCCCCGGCTCGCGCAGCGCCGGGATGGCGACGGATCGGCGGGTGGCCAGCAGGGTCTGTGCGTCGGTCATGTCTTCGGATTCCTCTTGGCGTCTTACATGCGTGCTAGCCGATGTGGGAGCGCCTCGCCAACATGTCGACACCCGATCCGGGCAAGGCGCCTTGAAATGAACGAGGGAATGTCTTTCATGGCCGTCCGGGACCGAAGGCGGGAGACCATCCATTGAGCGAGAACGCCCTTCGAATCGCCCTTCTTCTCGGCGCTCTCTCTGTCTCCGGCCCGAGCCTTGGGCAGGACGCGGCGCCAATGGGCGGGAGGGACGACGCGGGACCGGGCGCCTATGCCTCGCCTTCCGCCATCCCGCAGGACCCGAACTCGCGCGACATCGGCATGGCGCCGTCGGGCGCGCTCCGCAAGCTGGAGCCGATCCAGCTGCCCGAGCGCCCGGTCGGGCCCCTCGGGCCCGAGCTCGATCTTCCCAACATTCCCGGTTTCGCGGCCCAGCCCGCGCCGCGCCTCGACCTGTCCCGCCCCACCGAGAATCTTCGGCTGAAGGCGACTCTCGGCAAGGACGGTCCCGAAATTCCCTCCGATCTCGTGTGGCGACTGTTTTCCCCCCTTCCCGGCCCGGACGGCAAGCTTCCGGTGATCGCCATGGCGAAGGGCGGCCAAGCCGTGTTCGACGTGCCGAAGGGGAACTACCTCCTCCATGTGGGCTTCGGCCGGGCGGGAATGACCAAGCGCATCAGTTTCAGCGGCAAGGAAACGCACGAGACCGTCGTGGTGGAAGCGGGCGGCCTTCGGCTCCACGCCAACAACCCGAACGACAAGACCATCCCGCCGGACAAACTGACCTTCGAGGTCTATAGCGACGCCAAGGACGGCAGCGAGCGGCGACTGATCGCGGCCGACGTCAAACCGGGCAAGGTGGTGCGACTGAACGCGGGGGACTATCAGGTCGTGTCGCGATACGGCTCGGTGAACGCCGTCGCGCGCTCCGAAATTCGCGTCGAGTCCGGCAAGATCACCGACGCGACGCTGCGCCAGCGCGCGGCGGAGGTGACGATGAAACTGGTGCGGGAGCCGGGCGGCGAGGCGCTTGCCGACACCGCGTGGTCGGTGACTTCGGACCAAGGCGATATGATCCGCGAAAGCGTCGGAGCCTTCGCATCCATGGTCCTGTCGGAAGGCAACTACATCCTCGTCGCCAAGAACAAGGACCGCATCTTCCAGCGCCAGGTCACGGTGGAGCCGGGCGCGGACGAGGAGGTCGAGGTTCTGACCAGCGACCTCCTCGATCCGAACAACCCGGAAGTCGGGACGGGCGACTAGCAGCCGGCGCCCCTGCGAGCGCCGGCTTCAATACTCAGTCAGGCCGCGAGCCCGGCGTCGCCCTTGCGGGTCCGCTTGAGATCGGGGGCCACCGCCTCGTCGTTCAGCATTGCCAGCGCATCCGTAAGGCTCAGGCTTTCCTGGTCGCGCGAGCCGAGGCGGCGCACGTTCACCGAGCGCTCCTCCGCTTCCCGCTTGCCGCAAACGAGGATTACTGGAACCTTGGCGAGCGAGTGTTCGCGGACCTTGTAGTTGATCTTCTCGTTGCGAAGGTCCGTCTCGACCCGCAGGCCGGCGGCCGAAAGCCGTGCGGCGACCTCTCGCGCGTAGTCGTCCGCTTCCGAGACGATCGTCGTCACCACGACCTGAACCGGAGCCAGCCAGAGCGGGAAATGGCCGGCGAAGTTCTCGATCAGGATGCCGAGGAAGCGCTCCATCGAGCCGCAGATGGCACGGTGGATCATCACCGGCACCTTCTTCTCGCTCGACGCGTCGATATAGAACGCGCCGAAGCGCTCCGGCAGGTTGAAGTCCACCTGCGTCGTGCCGCACTGCCATTCGCGGCCGATCGCGTCCCGGAGCGTGTATTCGAACTTCGGCCCGTAGAACGCGCCCTCGCCAGGGTTGATGCCGGTCTTGATGCGCCCGCCCGACTGCGCCTCGATCTCTCCCAGAACCTTGGTCATCACCTCTTCGGCGTGGTCCCAGAGCGCGTCGGAGCCGACGCGCTTCTCAGGCCGCGTCGAGAGCTTGACGACGATCTCCCCGAAGCCGAAGTCCTCGTAGACCGAAAGGATCAGGTCGTTGATCTTCAGGCACTCGGCGGCCATCTGCTCTTCCGTGCAGAAGACGTGGGCGTCGTCCTGCGTGAAGCCGCGCACGCGCATGAGGCCATGCATGGCGCCGGACGGCTCATAGCGATGAACGGTACCGAATTCGGCATAGCGGATCGGAAGTTCGCGGTAGGACTTCAGCCCGTGCTTGAAGATCATCACGTGGCCGGGGCAGTTCATGGGTTTGAGCGCGAAGATGCGCTTGTCCTCCGCCTCGTCCCCTGCCGACTGCACCTGGAACATGTTCTCGCGGTACCAGCCCCAGTGGCCGGACGTTTCCCAAAGCGACTTGTCGAGAACCTGCGGAGCGTTGACCTCGGCATAGTCGCCGCGCAGACGACGACGCATGTAGGATACGAGGTCGTGGAACAGCGACCAGCCCTTCGGGTGCCAGAAGACGACGCCCGGCCCTTCCTCCTGAAAGTGGAAGAGGTCCATCTCGCGGCCCAAGCGACGGTGGTCGCGCTTCTCGGCCTCCTCCAGCATGTGGAGGTAGGACTTCAGCTGGTCCGGCGTCGCCCAGGCCGTGCCATAGATGCGCGTCAGCATCGGGTTGTTCGAATCGCCGCGCCAATAGGCGCCCGCGACCTTCATCAGCTTGAAGGCTTCGCCGACCTGACCCGTCGAAGCCATGTGCGGGCCACGGCACAGGTCGAACCAGTCGCCCTGCCGGTAGATCTTGAGATCCTGACCCTCGGGGATCGCGTCCACGAGCTGGACCTTGTAGGTCTCGCCCTTCTCGCCGAACACGCGGCGCGCCTCGTCGCGCGACCAGACTTCCTTGGTGAAGGCCGCGTTGCGCCGGATGATCTCCAGCATCTTCTTCTCGATGACCGGCAGGTCGTCGGGCGTGAAGGGCGTTTCCTTGGCGAAATCGTAGTAGAAGCCGTTCTCGATGACCGGCCCGATCGTGACCTGCGTTCCCGGCCAGAGCTCCTGCACGGCCTCGGCCATGACGTGGGCGGCATCATGCCGGATCAGTTCCAGCGCGCGCGGATCGTCCCGTGTCAGGATCTCGAGCCGTCCGGCCCGTCCGACCGCGTCGGACAGGTCGCGCACCTCGCCGTCGAGCGCATAGGCGATCGCCTTCTTGGCGAGAGACTTCGAGATACCGGCGGCGATCTCGGCACCGGTGGCGTTCGGCTCGTAGGAGCGCACGGAATTGTCGGGAAACGTCACATCGATCATGGGAACTGTCCTTTTGGCGCTCACCCCCGCCTACCATGCGGGAAAGCTCGGTCGAACGGGCGTCGTCCCGCCCGAAGGCGCGACTTCTACCATCGCCGGGAAAGGACGCAAGGCGAGGCGAACGCGGACCCGTCAGTGCCGATGCGGGTGGGTCTTCTCGGGCACGGGATCGAGCCCGCCGCGCCCGAACGGGCCGCATCGTGCGACACGCGCAGCGCTCAGCCAACTCCCGCGCCAAAGCCCATGGCGGGCGATCGCCTCGTAGGCATATTCCGAGCAAGTCGGCACGTGGCGGCAATGGCCGCCGACGAGCGGCGAGAAGGTCAGCTGGTAGAGGCGAACGAGACCGGTGCCGAAAAGGCGCCCGGGCGTGCGACGCCACGGCCCTCGGTAGTTCCGATCAAGCGAGGGCCCGCCCGTCATGCCGGAACGCGGGCGCCCTCCTCCGCCTTGGCCAGCGCTTCCACCACGGCGTCGAAGGTCAGGAGCGTCGAGGCATGGCGCGCCTTGTGGGCGCGAACCGGCTCCAGGAAGCGCAGGTCCGCGAACCGCCCTTCGGGTGCCGGCCCCTTTTCCTTCAACATGCGCACCATCGCCTCGCGAACGGCGCGCAGCTCCTCTGCGGACGCGCCGACGACGTTCTGGGCCATCACGGAGGACGAGGCCTGGCCGAGCGCGCAGGCCCGGACCTCGTGCGCGAAGTCCACGACCACGCCGTTCTCCACCATGAGATCGACGATCACCGTCGAGCCGCACAGCTTGGAATGGGCCTTGGCGGTTCCGTGCGGCGCGGGAAGGCGCCCGATACGCGGGATGTTGCCGGCCAGATCGAGGATTCTGTTGTTGTAGAGATCGTCGATCATCACATGCTCTTCGAAAGGTGCGTTGCGAAAAGGGCAACCTACAAAGCCGCGTCGGCACCGCGTATATAGGATCGCAGATCCGGGCTCGTAAGGCTGCCCGCATCACGATACGAGCTGCAAGCATCTTGACGTCGATGTAACTCTATAACATCAACACGCCTCGCCCGTCGCCGATCGGCGGTCCACGCTGGCGCATACGCTTCGACCGAAGGTTCATCATGGACGCCACCATCCGCAAGATCGCCCCGGCTGCGCATTCCGAGCCCGTCCAGCGGCCGACGCGCGAAGACGCCGAGGCCGCCGTGGAAACGCTGCTGCGCTGGATCGGCGAGGACCCGACGCGCGAGGGGCTGATCGATACGCCGCGCCGCGTCGTGAAGGCGTACGAGGAAATCTACGGCGGCTACGAGCAGCAGCCCGCCGACGTCCTGTCGCGCACCTTCGAGGAGGTCGCGGGCTACGACGAGATGGTGCTCCTGCGCAACATCGACTTCACCTCGCATTGCGAGCACCACATGGTGCCGATCATCGGCAAGGCGCATGTGGCCTATATTCCCGACGGCCGCGTGCTCGGCCTGTCCAAGGTGCCGCGCGTCGTCGAGATCTTCGCCCGGCGTCTCCAGACGCAGGAAAAGCTGACCGAGCAGATCGCGGCCGTGATCGACGGCGCGCTGACGCCCAAGGGCGTCGCCGTGATGCTGGAAGCCGAGCATATGTGCATGTCCATGCGCGGCATCCGCACCAAGGGGTCGACCACCGTGACGACCTCCTTCTACGGCGCCTTCCGCAACGACCGCGCCGAGCAGGCCCGCTTCCTCGCCATGGTCGGGGCGAAGTGAGCGCAGCGAATTTTCCGGCGCCCGGCGACAAGGCAGCGCTGGAGGAAGGCGCGATGCTCACCCCGCGCTTCGACGCGGCGGGCCTCGTCACGGCGGTGGTGACGGACGAAGCCTCGGGTACGCTCCTGATGGTCGCGCACATGAACGCCGAGGCTCTGGATCTGACGATCCGGACCGGCATCGCCCATTACTGGAGCCGCTCGCGCTCAGTGCTTTGGAAGAAGGGCGAAACGTCCGGCGCCCTTCAAACGGTGCGGGAAATGCGGGTCGACTGCGATCAGGACGCCGTGTGGATCAAGGTCGCAGTCGCCAAGCCGGAGGACACCTGCCACACCCACCGCCCGACCTGCTTCTACCGAAGCGTCGAGCTTGGGCAAGGCGGCGGCGCGCTGCGCCAGGACTGACGACGGCTTTCTTGCGACGCGACATATCTTGTGTCCGCGTTCATCCTGTTTGTGAGTGGAGCGGAAACCCGCCTGCCCCATCCTTCTCGCTAGGGACCGGCACGCGGGGTGCAGGACATGATGCTGGATCGGGTTTTCAGGCGGGGCAACCGCGTGACGATCATGGGCGGGGGCGAGACGGTGTCGATCGGTGCCGGCGCACCCCGTCGCCGGCCGCGACGCGGCATCGCGCTGGCACTCGGCGGGGGTGCCGCGCGCGGCTGGGCTCATATCGGCGTCCTGCGGGCGCTGGACGAGGCGGAGGTGCCGATCTCGATGATCGCCGGCACATCGATCGGCGCGCTGGTCGGCGGCTGCTACCTCGGCGGGCGGCTCGACGAGCTGGAAGATTTCGCCCTGTCGCTGACGCGGCGCGGCATCATGCGCTTTCTCGACTTCCGCCTCGGCGGCGCCGGCTTGATCGGCGGCATGCGCCTGAACGCCCGGCTGGTCGAGCAGTTGCGCAACGTCCGCATCGAAGACCTCGACCGACCCTTCGTCGCGGTGGCGACGGAAGCGCGCCATGGTCACGAGGTTTGGCTGGACTCCGGAGCGCTGGTCCTGGCCATGCGCGCGTCCTACGCGGTGCCCGGCGTGTTCCATCCGGTGGAGTGCGGCGGCCGTCGCCTCTTCGACGGAGCCCTCGTGAACCCCGTTCCGGTCTCGGTCTGCCGCGCCTACGAACAGCCGCTGGTGGTGGCGGTGAACCTGCACTACGACCTGTTCGGCCGCGCCGCCGTCCTGCGCATGCGCGCCGAGGCGAGCGACCCGGCCGGTGCGCATGTCGACGCCCTGGCCGATCCGCTGCTGGGTGAGCGTCTCGCAGCCGAAACGCCGCGCGACAAGGTCGGCGTCGCCCGGTCGGTGGTGGACGCCTTCAACATCATCCAGGACCGCATCTCGCGCTCGCGCCTCGCCGGCGACCCGCCGGATCTTTCGATCCACCCTCGCGTGCGCGACATCGGCCTTCCGGAATTCTACCGGGCCAAGGAATGCATCGCCTTCGGCTACGAGGAGACGATGCGCGCCATGCCGGAAATCCATCGCCTGCAGGAATGTCTGCCGCCCGCCTGACCGCCGGCGCGTCTTCAGCCCGCGGCGGTGTGGATGTAGTTGCGCATCTCCTCGGCTTCCTGTTCCACCGCTTCGATCCGCCGTTTCACGACGTCGCCGATCGACACGATGCCGACGAGCCGACCCTCCTCGCAGACCGGCAGATGGCGGAAGCGCCCGCGCGTCATCACCTCCAGCGCCTCGTCCACCGTGGTGTCCTCGTCGGCCGTGGTGACGTTGCGCGTCATCGCCTCGCCGACCGAACCCGCGAGACTGTCCGTTCCGCCCTCGGCCAGGAGACGCACGATGTCGCGCTCGGAAAGAATGCCGGCGACGGCTCGATCGCCGGCCGTCGCCACCAGTGCGCCGATGTGCCGCTCCGCCAGAAGGGCGACGGCTTCGGCGATCGTGGCGCCCGGATCGATCTCGACCACGTCGCGCCCCTTGGCTTCCAGAATCTGGCGTATGCTCATCGGGGCCTCCTCCCGCCGCTGTTCACGCGACCATGGTGCGACGAAGCGGAGAAGGCTGCAACCGGCGCCTTCAGTTCACCCCGATCGGGTGCTGACGGCGCGGATCGAACGCGGCAAAGGCGAGGAAGCCGAACAGGAAGCCCCCGACATGCGCCTCCCAGGCGATCGCCCCCGCTTCGCCGAAGAGGTAGCCGCTGCCCGATCCGAGCGCGAAGTTGGTCGCGAAGAAGACGATCGTGAAGAACAGGACGGTGCGGTCCGTTAGGCTGCGCGCGATCGACAAACGAGGCGCGAAGGCGACGTCGCCTCGCCCGCCCATGCCGCTCGAGCCGATGGCGAAGCGCGCCGCCCCCCCCATCAGGGCGGAAACGACGCCGGACGCCCCGATCATCGGCTGGATCAACGCTGGGTTGAGCGCGTAGAACATGGCGGCCCCGGCGATCGCCCCGACCGCGCAGAAGAGGAGAAACCGCCCGTTCCCCAGCCGGCGGGCGACAGGCGTGCCGAAGGCCAGCATCCACACCCCATTGGTGACGAGATGCGTCCAGTCGCCGTGCAGGAACGCGTGGGTCAGCGGCGAGGCAACGGGGGCGAAGGCCTCGCGGAGCTGGCAGAGATCCTCGGCCGATCCATAGCACCCCGCGAAGAAGCCGAAGTTCAGAAGCACGAAGGCCGAGCCGAAATCCGAAAGCCAGCTCGAACGCACCCAATGCACGATCACCAGCCCCGCCAGAAGCACGAGAACCACCGTCGGCACGTTGAACGCGGGGACGCGGGGCCGGGGCGGCGGCGGCGCCATGCGAGGCTGGGGGTCGAGAGACAAGGGCGATCTCCTGTTGGCATGCCCGTTCTATCGCCCACCCCCCGATACGCAATGCGCAACGGCCGATGCATGTGGTTTTCGATCCGTTTCAATCGAGCTTCCGCGCAAAGGGCTCGTTAACGGTTTGTCCGTATTTTATACAACCGAAACGCGACGGCTTGAGAGACGATGCTGAACACCCTGCCCTCCGTTCCCGCCGTCACCGACGACCGCCGCCGCTACAAGCGCGTGCGGATCGATCTGCTCGGCCGGTTCATGCTGGAGGATCAGCGCGAGTTCCCCTGCCGCGTCGAGAACATGTCGCCGGGAGATGTCGCCGTCATCACGCCGGTCGAGCCGCGGGACGGCGAGCGGGTAATTCTCTACGCCGACCAGATCGGCCGCTTGGAGGGCTCGGTGGTCCGCAACTTCAACGGCGGTTTCGCGATGGTCCTCCAGGCGACGGAGCGCAAGCGCCAGAAACTCGCGGCTCAGCTTGTCTGGCTGGCGAACCGATCCGAACTCGCCCTTCCCGAGGATCGACGCCACGAGCGCATTCAGCCGCGTAACCCCGTCATCCGCATGGTGCTCGACGACGGACGCGCCTATGAGGTCCGCATCATCGATCTGTCCCTGTCCGGCGCTGCGGTGCATTGCGCCGTGCGTCCGGCGATCGGAACTGGCCTCGTCCTCGGCACGATGCGCGGGCGCGTCGTGCGCCAGATCGAGGATGGCGTGGCGATCGAATTCGCTTCGCTGCAAACGCGCGAGTCGCTCGATCAACAGCTCGGCTGAGCCCTTAGCCGCTCATATTTTTCCCCGCGTCTGTGGATAGCGGGGAGTATTTTTCTCCCCATCGTCGCCACCTGCCGGAGCCTGTTAGGGTCTCGTTCATCCTTTATTAAGGAGTGAGGCAAGCGTGCTGCGTTCAGACCCTTCTTCCCGAGCCGCAATCCTTAACGGACGGGCCGTCCTTTCGTTAACGCGCCTTCGCCCTGCCGCCACCGCCGAGGGTTCCCGGTATCGCCGCCCTTCACGAAGGTGGACGCGTGCCGGCCATGCTTACCGGATCGTGGAGGGATCCAAGCTTTCCTTAAGCGAGTTCGTTCAGGCGGAGGAAAGTACAAGGTCTGAACAATTCGACGATCAGTTGATGAAAATCCGCGCCTCGCGATTGGAAGCGAAGTAAATCCGGCCTGCGATTGTCACCGCATCACGGCTGGAGACCGATCGTGCTGATTTCGAATCGCCTGACGACATTGCTGGTTGGCTTCGCGCTCGCTCTTCTTGGAGCCGGGTCGGCGCAGGCGCAGATGGTCTTGCGCGGGGCGACCTCGCAGCCGGTCGGCCACTACGAATTCTGCCGGTCCTACCCCGAGACCTGCGGGCCGAACAAGCAGATCGGCTTGATCCAGATGACGGATCGGAACTGGCAGTCGATCATCGAGGTCAACAACGTCGTCAATGAAGGCATCATCCCGCGCACCGACATGGAGATGCACGGCGTCGCCGAGCTGTGGTCCTACCCGTCCATCGAGGGGGACTGCGAGGACTTCGCACTCCTGAAGCAGTACATGCTGGAGCGCCAAGGCTTTCCGCGCTCGGCGCTTCTGATGACCGTGGTGCGCCAGCCCAACGGCGAAGGCCACGCGGTGTTGACCGTGCGCACCAATCGTGGCGACATCGTTCTCGACAATCTCGACAAGCGCGCGCTCGACTGGACGCTGACGCCCTATCGCTATCTCAAGCGCCAGTCGGAGGCCAATTCCGCCAAGTGGGTGGCCATCGAGGACGGGCGCGATACCCTGGTCGGCAGCGTGCGCTGATCGGGTTGGCCCATCGGACGAAAAAAAGGCCGGCGATCCGCCGGCCTTTTTCATGTTCGCCTTCAGCTATTCCGGCTGTTCCAGATCGTAGTCCAGAACGGTGATGGTCACGTGATAGGAGGTTTCGCCCTCGTCCGTGTCCTTGCCGATCGTGCCGATGAAGTCCTCGCCGACATAGACCTCGGCCGTATCCTTCTTGCGCGGCATCGCCTTGACCTGGATGCCGGAGGTCTTGAACGTCCGGTTCAGATAGGCCTCGAGCTTGCGGATTTCGTCAGGCTTCACGGGGTTTTCTCTCCGTTGGGGCGCGGGCGCGCCGTAGAAGTCGGGGCGCGGCCGATCATTCGGCGCGCGTGAATTTCTGGTCCATCGAGCGCGCAGGCTCGGCGCAGCCTGAACCGCCGACGATCCTCGCGGGAACGCCAGCCACCGTCGAGTGGGGCGGAACCTCGGCCAGCACCACGGAGCCGGAGGCGATCTTGGAGCAGTCGCCCACCTTGATGTTGCCGAGGATCTTGGCACCCGCGCCGATCAGCACGCCGTTTCCGATCTTGGGATGGCGATCGCCGAACTCCTTGCCGGTGCCGCCGAGCGTCACATCCTGCAGGATCGACACGTTGTCGCCGATCGCCGCGGTGAAGCCGACCACGAGCCCGGTGGCGTGGTCGAGGAAGATGCCCCGACCCATGCGAGCGGCCGGGTGGATATCGGTCTGGAAGACCGACGACGAGCGTGACTGGAGATAGAGCGCGAAATCCTTGCGCCCGCCATGCCAGAGCCAATGCGCCAGCCGGTGCGTCTGGATGGCGTGGAAGCCTTTGAAGTACAGGAGGGGCTCGATGTAGCGCTCGCAGGCCGGATCGCGATCGAAGACCGCCTGAAGATCGATCCGCAGGACGCCGCCCCAATCGGCGCGCGAGGCCGCCATCTCTTCGAAGGCGCGCTCGATATGGCAGGCCGGAAGGTCGGCATGGTCGAGACGTTGGCCGATGCGATGGGCGAGCGCCGCTTCCAGCGTGTCGTGGTTGAGAACCGCCGCGTAGAGGAACCCCGCCATCACGGGCTCGCGTTCGCCAGCCGCCATCGCTTCGTCCCGAACGGCGGTCCAGATCGGGTCCACGGCCGGAATGCGTTCGGCAACAGGCTTGCCCAAGACAGTCATCGTCATTTGCGTCCCGGCTCCTGCAACCTGCGGCGGACAACGAACATAGGAGGGATATAGGTCCTCACCAAAGCGAACTCCTATCCAAACTCCGCAGATTTGGAAACGTTCGCCTGTCAGCTCTCGATCGACGCGCGATGCCGGTCGAGGAATTCGAGGACGGCGGCCTTGAACGTCCTGTCGCCGACCGCCAGCATATGATCGCGGTTGGCGATCTCGAACGCTTCCCCGTGAGGCAGGAGTTCCGCGAGCTCTTCAGCGGAGCCCGCGATGTCGTCGCGAGTGCCGACGCCGACGAGGGTCGGCTGCGAGATGGCACGCACTTCGTCGCGTGTCAGTTCCCGGCGCGAGGTGGCGATGCAGGCGGCAAGCGCCAGCCGATCGCTCCGCGTGCGGTCGGCGAAGCTGCGGAACATGCGTCCGCGCTCATGCGACACGTCGTCCAGCGAAGGGGCGCGAAGCGCTTCGGCGATCGGATCCCAGTCGCCGACCCCTTCCACCAGCCCGATGCCGAGCCCACCGAGCACCAGCAGCGGGAAACGGACGGGCGCGGCCAGCGCGGAAAACGCGGACACGCGCGCCCCCATCGAGTAGCCGAAGAGCGCCGCCCGCTCGATCCCCTGCCCGTCCAGAAGCGCCAGAATGTCCGAGCCCATCGCTTCGGGCGTATAGGCCTCGGCCTCGCGCGGCTTGTCGCTTTCTCCGTGCCCGCGATGGTCGAAGGCGAGAACGCGGTAGCCGCCCTTGGTCAACGTATCGACCCAGCCCGGGTCGACCCAGTTGACGCGGATGTTGGAGGCGAACCCATGCACCAGCACGACGACGGGCGCATTCGGGTCCCCCTCGTCGATGAAGTGGAGGCGGAAGCCGGCATTGTGGAACTCGGGCATGGGCGGACTGCTCTGATGGATCGCTCTTGGCCTCGATATCGCGAACGGGCAGCCGATAACCACCCTGTTCTTTTGCCTTCGAGGTCGATAAGTTCCGCCCGCTTCGAGTTCGAGCGAATGGAGACGGCGCCATGGCCGATTACGGAACCCCGCATTTTCAGAACGACGCCGGACATGCGGTGATCGAGATCGGCGTCGCGGAGTTCATGTGCGTCGGTGCGACGCCGCCCTACGACCATCCGCACGTGTTTCTGGACATGGGCGACGAGGGCGAGAAGGTCTGCCCCTACTGCTCGACGCTCTACAAGCACAACACGGCGCTGAAGCGCGACGAAAGCATTCCGCCCGGCTGCTTCTACCGCGAAAAGGCCGCCTGACCGGAAGGCTCGCCGAATGCCCGTCGCCCTGGTCGCCGGGGCCGGCATCGCGGGTCTGACGACGGCGCTGGCGCTGGCTCTGACGGGCTACGAGGTTCGCGTCTTCGAGCGCGCCGAGCATCTCGACCCGGTCGGCGCGGGCCTGCAACTGTCGCCCAACGCGCTCGACGTCCTCGCCTGCCTCGGCCTCGCAGATACCCTATCCCAAATCGGCCTCGGCGCGGATCACGTGATTCTGCGCTCGGCACGCGGGGGGCGGCAACTCGCACGCGTGCCGGTCGCGGCCGGCGACGGGCGCGGCTACCGCGTCCTCCATCGCGCCGATCTCCAGCGCGTCCTGGTCGAGGCGGCGGAGCGCGATCCGCGGATCACGCTGAAACTCGGACACGCCTTCGTTTCGCTGGAGCCGACGGCTATCGGCGTTCGCGCGTCGTTCGACGGCTGGCCCGGCGAAGAAGGAGCCATTCTGGTCACGGCGGATGGCGTCCGCTCCGCCGTCGCCTCTCATCTCGGGTTCGCCGGCCCGGTCTCGTCGGGCGCGGTCGCCCTTCGCATGATGATCCCTGCGTCCGCTGGGCCCTCCGGACCCACCGAGATCGAGGCGTGGCTTGGCCCAAAGCGGCATGCCGTTCGATATCCCGTCAACGCCCGAGGCGATCGCAACCTCGTCCTGATCGTGCCGGAAGGGGATCGGAGGCTGGAGCCGTTCCTCGAATGGGATCCGGCGCTTGCGCGCGCGATCGAAGAGGGCGAGGCGCTCGGGTCCTGGCCGATGGCGACGGTCGCCCCGCGCTGGTCGAGCGGCGGGTCGGTTGCCTTCGTCGGCGATGCTGCGCATGCGATGCTCCCTTATGCGGCGCAAGGGGCGGCGATGGCGATCGAGGATGCCTGGGTTCTCGCCCAATGCCTCGGTGCGCAGGCCGATCGCGAGGGCGCCTTGCGCCGCTACGAGGCGCTTCGCGCTCCGCGCGTCGAACGGGTCCTGCGCCGCGTCGCGTTCCATCGGCGCGTGTATCATCTGGCGCCTCCCCTTTCCTCAGCGCGCGATCTCGCGCTGGGGCTGCGCTCCGATGCTTCGCTCCGCCGCGACCTGTCCTGGCTTTACGATTGGCGTGCCGAACGCCTGGATCCGCCATCGGGCTGACAGACGACCGTTTCATTCCCTTCGCGCCCATCCGGCCTAGATGTTCCGCGACACCGGGTGCCTCCCCAGCCGGCACGCAAGTGCACGGCAGCGGGAGGCGGCCGATATCGCAAGGGACGATACGAAAGGCCGATCGATGTTGAATCTGAAACGCACGGGGCGACTTCTCACGGTGACGGCGCTGGCCGCGTCCACCGCGATGGCCGGCCCGCTTTCCGCCCTTGCACAGGAAGCGGACGCCCCGCCGCCGCAGATCGAGGAAGCCCCGCCGGAAGTCCCGGCTGAGCCGCCGGCCCCCGCGCCCGAGCCGCAGGCGGAACCTGCGCCGGAACCGGAATCACCGCCCCCGCCCCCAGTTCCCGAAGCGCCCGAACCCGCCGCGCCGGAGCCCGCCGATGCGCCGGACGCCTCCGTCCGATCCGCACCCGATACGGGGCCAGCGGAAAACCCGCCGATCGGCAACCCGCAGAACCTGCCGACCGACGACGGAACGCAGAACGACATTTCCAACGGCTCGGCCGAACCCGCCAGCCCGGCAGCCCCAGCGGAAGCGCCGACGCCTCCGCCCGAGCCCGCGGCGCCAGTTCCTGCTCCCGCTTCGAGCGAGCGTCCCGCCGCGCCCGCAGCGGAACCTCCGGCCGCCCCTGCTCCGGAAGTCGGTGAGACACCCGCGGCACCGCCCGCCCCGCCCTCGGCGGTCGAACCACCCGCTCCGCCGGCCCCCGGCGCAGAGCCGACGACGCCCGGAGAGGAGCCTGCCGAGCAGGCCGCGCCGGCCGCCCCGCCGACGGCTCCGACCGACCCGAACCTGCGCGAGCCGACACAGCCGGCGGCTCCCGTCGAACCGGGCACCCCGCCGGCGCCTCCCGCCCCCGGCGGCGCGGCGCCCGTTCCGGCGCCCGGCGCTCGCCCGGCACCTGCGGCACAGCCAGCCCCGGGCGCTGCCCCTGCCGCGCCGCCGGCCGGCACCGCATCGGAGCAGCAGACGCAAGCTCCGCCCCCGCCGCCGACCGAAAATCCGCGTCCGGTCGCGGCCGACATTCAGACGGCGCCCGTGCCCGAAGGTGGCGTTGGCGCGAGCGACGCTCGGGTTCAGCAGTTGGCGGCGCCGGTGGAAATCCGTCCGATCACGGCGGTCGAGGGCCAGCGTCTGGAAGCCGCGCCCCAGGTGGTGCTGCCGCCGGACGTGCAGGTCGTCCAGCGTGTCGGAGACCGCGATATCCTGTCGCTTGTCGGCGCCGGTGTGGCCGGGGCTGCGGCCGGTGGGCTTGCCGCCTACTTCATCCGCTCCGATGACAACGACCGGCTGACCCGCAACTCGCGCGACGTCGAGTTCGAGCAACTGCCGCGCGGCCTGTCGCGCCAGACCATCACGCGGCCGAACGGGGTGCGGATCGTCACCATCGAGAACGAGTACGGCGACGTGATCCAGCGCTCGCGCATCGCGCCGGACGGCCGCGAGACCGTGCTGTTCTACGACCCCTACGCGGAAAACGATCAACGGCCGGACTACTACCGCGACGCGGGCGCCGACCTGCCCCCGATCCGGCTGGAAATCCCGCGCGATCGCTATATCGTCGACGTCGCGGAGCCGGACGAGGATCTCTACTACGACACGATCGTCGCCCCGCCGGTGGAAACCGTCGAGCGGATCTACTCGCTGGACGAGGTCCGCCGTTCGACCCGAATCCGCGACAAGGTTCGCCGGATCGACCTGAACACGGTGAACTTCGGCTTCGGATCGGCGACGATCGAGCAGGGTGAAGTCGAGAACCTTCAGGCGCTGGCCGATGCCGTGAAGCGGGTGATCGATCGCAATCCCGGCGAGGTGTTCCTTCTGGAAGGACACACGGATGCGGTCGGCAGCAACGTCGCGAACCTCGCCTTGTCGGACCGGCGCGCGGAATCCGTCGCCTCGGCCCTGACGGACTATTTCGAGATCCCGCCGGAAAACCTCGTCACGCAGGGCTACGGCGAGGAGGATTTGAAGGTGAACACGCAGGAGGCCAATCGCGAAAACCGGCGGGTGACGCTGCGCCGCATCACCGCCCTTGTGAAGCCTGTCGAGTCCGCGCAGAACCGCTGATGGTGAAGGCGGACGGTAAGTGCATCGTCCGCCTCTCCAACCGTGCGACGACGATCATCCGCTGTCGCCGTCCTCCGCCGTCGCCTTGCGATCGGCCGAAAGGAAGTTGGCCAGCGGCTCCAGGCTCTCGACATATTGCGCGACGATGCGCACGCCGACCATGATCGGCACCGCCAGGAACATCCCGACGACCCCCCAGATCCAGCCCCAGAACGCAACGGCCAGGAAGATCGCCGCCGCGTTCATCGCCAGGCGCTTGCCCACGAGGATCGGCGTTATGAACTGCCCTTCGAGCGTCGTGACGCCGAAGTAGAGGAGCGCCGGCAGGAGCCCGCTCGACACGTTGCCCGTTTCGGCGAGGCCGACGACCCCCACGAGAACGATCCCGGCCAAGGCGCCGAGATAGGGAATGAAGTTCAGCGCGAAGGCGAGAACGCCGAAGACCGGCGCCATGGGCAGCCCGATCGCCCACATCAGCGTGCCGATCGTGATCCCGAGGCCTGCGTTGATCGTCGTGATGGTGAGGAGGTAGCGAGACAGTTCCGTTTCGATCTCGTGCGCGATTGTCAACGCGACCTTCTTGTCCGAGAAGGTCGGCATGGATTCGATCAGCTTCTGGTAGAAGAGGCTGCCCGACGACAGGAGAAAGAACAGGAAAATCAGGGCGAAGGCGATGCTCGCGCCGATCTGCGGCACCATGACCACCGCACTGTTGAGGAGCTTCGGCCCATCGAGGATGACGCTCTGAGGCTGCTCGCCCTCGCCGGCGCCGGTCGTCTTCGTTTGGACGGCCTCTTGCGCTTCGACCTTCGCGCCCTGAAACTGCGTCAGACGATTGCGGATCGTGGACACCTCGTCGTTGACCGCCGCAACGTATCGCGGGACGTTTTCGGCAAGCTCCGCCAGGGGGCCGGTCAGGAAGTAGAAGCCGCCCAGCGTAACGAGAAAGGTGCCGAACACCAGCGCGGCGGCCGTCAGCGGCGGCCAGATCCGCAGGCGCCGCTGGGCGAAGCGCACCACGGGCGATAGAACCAGCATGAACAGCAGCGCGAACACCACCGGCAGGATGAAGCTGGCGGAAAGGTAGAGGGCGCCGAACAGGAGGATCAGAAAGATGCCGGTCACCGCCCAGCGCGGGCCGATCTGGAAGGTTTGCTGGTTGACGAGACCGATCGTCGGCGGTGCGACGGTGGTTTCTCGCGGCTCGGGCTTCGACTCGGGAGGCACAGGCGAATTCCTTGCGGCGAGAGGTTGTCCCTCTCCCTAACAACCCGTACCGTCCGGAGATACCCCTCCGGGCCGTCCCGCTTGGAATCGATTCCGATCCCAAACGGTTTCCGAAGCACGCTCTTCCGTCCGAAAACCGGGAGCCGCGTGCGGAAGTCGAGAGGGCTCGGCCCGTCTTCTTTGATTTCCTAGTGCAGGATCTGGCTGAGGAAGAGCTTGGTGCGCTCGTGCTGGGGATTGGAGAAGAAGGCGTTCGGTTCGTTCTCCTCGACGATCTGGCCGGCGTCCATGAAGATGACGCGGTCGGCCACCTGGCGCGCAAAGCCCATCTCGTGCGTCACGCAAATCATGGTCATGCCCTCGTTGGCGAGCGACACCATCGTGTCGAGCACTTCCTTGACCATCTCGGGATCGAGCGCGGAGGTTGGCTCGTCGAACAGCATGACCTTGGGGCGCATGCAGAGCGCGCGGGCGATCGCCACGCGCTGCTGCTGTCCGCCCGATAGCTGGCCGGGATACTTGTTGGCTTGTTCCGGAATGCGCACGCGCGTGAGGAAGTGCATGGCGACCTCCTCGGCTTGTCTCT
The DNA here is from genome assembly GCF_903970965.1 of Aureimonas sp. ME7. Classification (GTDB taxonomy): domain Bacteria; phylum Pseudomonadota; class Alphaproteobacteria; order Rhizobiales; family Rhizobiaceae; genus Aureimonas. Next base: position 363,953 of record NZ_CAJCKW010000002.1, read on the forward strand.
TGGGCATCTTGCGCACCCAGATCGGAGCGAGCGTGCAGTTCTCCAGAATGGTCAGATGCGGGAAGAGGTTGAAGTGCTGGAACACCATGCCGACTTCCTGGCGCACCAGATCGATCTTCTTCAGATCGTTGGTGAGTTCCACGTCGTCGACGACGATCGAACCCTTCTGGTGCTCCTCCAGCCGGTTGATGCAGCGGATCATCGTCGACTTGCCCGAGCCGGACGGGCCGCAGACAACGATCTTCTCGCCGCGCTTCACCCGCAGATTGATGTCGCGCAGCACGTGGAACTCGCCGTACCACTTGTTGACGCCGACAAGCTCGATCGCAGTCCCGCCCTTGGGGCCGGTGTCGATCAGGGAGGAGGTTTCGCTCATGGGATGGTCCTGGAACTGAAGGGAAAGGCGCCGGCCGGAAGGCGACCGGCTAGCGCTTGTGCCCACGCGACAGACGCCGCTCGATGAAGACGGAATATCGCGACATGCCGAAGCAGAAGAGCCAGAAGGCGAAGGCGCCGAAGACGAGACCCGTGGCCGGCGTCGAGGGCGTGATCCAGATCGGATCGCCGAAACCGCGACGGATCGTGCCCAGAAGGTCGGCAAGGCCGATGATGTAGACAAGGCTCGTATCCTTGAAGAGCCCGATGAACGTGTTCACGATCCCCGGGATCACGAGCGTCAGCGCCTGCGGCAGGATGATCATGCGCATCTTCTGCCAGTAGGTCAGCGCCATCGCGTCGGCGCCCTCGTACTGACCCTTCGGGATCGCCTGGAGGCCGCCGCGAATCACCTCCGCCATGTAGGCAGCGGCAAACAGCGACACGCCGACGAGGACGCGCAGCAGCTGGTTGAAGCTCACCCCGCTCGGCAGCAGCAGCGGCAGCATGAAGTTCGCCATGAACAGGACGGTGATTAGCGGAACGCCACGCCAGAACTCGATGAAGACGACGCTGAGAAGCCGGACCGCCGGCATATGCGACTGGCGCCCGAGCGCCAGGAGGATGCCGAGCGGCAGTGAGGCTGCGATGCCGGTGAGCGCGACCACGAGGGTGATCAGAAGACCGCCCCAGAGATTGGTCGGCACGTGCTCCAGCCAGAAGTTGGTGGTCAGAATCAGGACGAAGGCGATGGCGACGATCGTCGGAACGAGAAGGGAGACGAGGCCCGCCCCTTCTTCCGCGCTTCGAACCGTCGCCACGACCGCAAGCACGATCGCCAGAACGGCGGCCGCGAAACCAATAAGGCTCAACATTTCGAAGCGAAAGGTCAGGAACGTCTGCCGGCCGCTCGACACGTAGAAGGAGGCGAAGGACAGGACGAAGCCGGCCAGGGCCAGCCAGACCGCCGCCTTCATCGCGGGCGAGCGCATCACCGTGCTGCTGCGTCCGCTTCCCAGAAAAAGGGTCGCAGCCGCCGCCAGCGCGAACACGACGCCGATCCCCGAGCCCGAAAGGGCGAACCGGCCGCCGGTCAGGAGGACCAGGGTGACGAGGGGGAAGACGAGGAACAGAAGCGCGGCGTTCAGCCGCTTGAACGGCGCGCGCGGAATGGCGATCGGCACCATCAGTGCGACGAGCAGCCAGAACACCAGATCCACCCGCCAGCGCTCGTCGAGCGGATAGGTGCCGTAGAGGAACTGGCTGAACTTGGCCGAGATGAAGGCCCAGCAGGCGCCGACCGGGCGGCCCTCTGTTGCCAGACACGCGGTTCGGTCCGCTCCGGTGAAGACGGCGTCCGTCACCGCCCATTGGAAGATGGCTGAGCCGAAATAAGCGATCGCCAGCGCGAAGAGGATCGTCAGGACGGCGTCGAAAGGCGTTGCGAAGAGATGCTTGCGCACTCGCCCTGCAAAGCCCGTCTCGCTGCTGGGTGGGGGAAGCGGCTGAAGCTGGCCGCGCGCGACGAAGTGGGAAACCTGTTCTTCCATCGTTTCCCTCAGCGCTCCACGAGCTTCATGCGGCGGTTGAACCAGTTCATCAGAAGCGACACCGCGACGCTGATTCCGAGATAGACCGACATCCAGATCACCACGACCTCGATCGACTGGCCGGACTGGTTGAGGACCGTCGAGCCGACCGCGACGAGTTCGGGATAGCCGATGGCGAGGCCGAGCGAGCTGTTCTTGATGAGGTTCAGATATTGTGAGGTGAGCGGCGGAATGATCACCCGGAACGCCTGGGGCACGACGACGAGGCGCAGCGCCAAGCCGCGCCGAAGGCCGAGCGCCGCAGAGGCTTCGCTCTGCCCCTTCGACACCGACATGATGCCGGCGCGCACGATCTCGGCGATGAAGGCGGCCGTATAGACCGAAAGCGCCAGGAAGATCGCCAGGAACTCGGGCCGGATCTGGAATCCGCCGCTGAGGTTGAAGGTGCCGCGCTGAGGAACCTCGAGCGTCGCGGGAAAGCCGCTGAGTGCGAAGACCACGAGAGGCAGGCCTATGACGAGCCCCAGCGCGGGCAGGAGCAGACCGGGGCGCGTACCGGTGGCGCGCTGGCGCGCCGCGAACACGCGCGACAGAACGAGCGTCGCCACGATCCCGACGGCCAGCGCCGCCAGCGTCGCTAAGGCGGCAGGCTCGAACATCGCCTTCGGCGTCTGGAGCCCACGATTGGAAAGAAAGGAGTCGAACGGCAGTTCGATCGCCTGCCGCGGCAGCGGCAGCACCGAAAGCACGCCGAAGTACCAGAACAGGATGACGAGCAGCGGGGGGATGTTGCGGAACGTCTCGACATAGACGGTCGAGAGGCCGCGCACGAGGAAGTTGTGCGACAGGCGGCCGATGCCGACGAGGAATCCGAGAACGGTCGCGGCGACGATGCCGGTTCCCGCTACGATCAGCGTGTTGACGACGCCGACCAGAATCGCGCGCCCGTAGCTCGCGTTGTTGGTGTAGTCGATCGGAACCTGTGAGATGTCGAAGCCGGCGCGCGTCGACAGAAAGCCGAAGCCGGAGGCGATGTTGGCGCGCTGCAGGTTCTGCGCCGTGTTGCCGACGATCCACCATGCAAACAAGGCCAGCGAGCCGACCAGGACGACCTGGATGACGACGCTGCGAACCCATGGGTTGGTCAGAAGAGAATCGCTCCGGGTTTCCCGTGGCGTCGTGCCGATGCTGGCCGTCATGAAGATCCTTGGCTACGGAAACGGGACGAGAGATCCGCCGCCAAAAAGGCGGCGGATCCGAAGGCTGGAGATCAGCGGATCGGCGGCGCGTACTGGAGGCCGCCCTTGGTCCACAGCGCGTTCTGGCCGCGCGCGATGCCGAGCGGCGAGCCGGTGCCGATGTTGCGCTCGAAGAGTTCGCCGTAGTTGCCGACGGCCTTCACAATGTTGACCACGAAGTCGTTGGACAAGCCGGCATCGGCGCCGAACGTGCCTTCGACGCCCAGAAGGCGACGGATCTCGGGGTTGGCCGAGGACTTCATCTCCTCGACGTTCGCCTGCGTCACGCCGAGTTCCTCCGCGTTCAAAAGGGCGAAGTGGGTCCACTTGACCACGTTGAACCACTGATCGTCGCCCTGGCGGACGGCAGGGCCGAGCGGCTCCTTGGAGATGATCTCCGGCAGAACGACGTGGTCGTCGGGCGTCGCCAGCTCGAGACGCGAGGCGTAGAGGCCGGACTGGTCGGTGGTCAGGACGTCGCAGCGACCGCTGTCGTAGGCGCTGTTGACGTCCGACTGCGCCTCGATGACGACCGGGTTGTACTGCATGTTGTTGGAAGCGAAGTAGTCGGCCAGATTCAGCTCGGTCGTCGTGCCGCTCTGCACGCAGACCGTGGCGCCCGAGAGCTGGAGCGCGGAGTTCACGTTGAGCTCCTTGCGAACCATGAAGCCCTGGCCGTCATAGTAGTTCACGCCCGCGAACTTGAGGCCGAGCGAGGTGTCGCGGCTCATGGTCCAGGTCGTGTTCCGCGCCAGAATGTCGACTTCGCTGTTCTGCAAGGCGGGGAAGCGCTGCACGGCGGAAAGCGGCGAATACACGACCTTGGAAGGGTCGTTGAAGATCGCGGCGGCGATCGCCTTGCAGTAGTCGACGTCGAGGCCGGCCCACTGCCCCTGGTCGTTCTGGAACCCGAAGCCCGGAAGCCCCGTGTTGACACCGCAGCGAACGGTGCCGCGCGACTTCGTGTCGTCCAGTGTCGCGGCGGACGCCTGGGTCGCGACCACCCCGAGGGTGGAAAGGCACAGCGCTGCGGTCAGGAGCTTCAGTTTCATCGAGATACCTTCAAGTTCATCCGGTTGTTGATATGCTGAAGAGGGGCTCGGCAGTTCGTGACGAGGCAACCGATCTCCGACGGTGCGAACGTGTATGCGCACACGATCTCATGCCATCAGAATGGGCAGGTCAAGCGAGTGATGAAATTTTCCAATGGGAACCATCAAATTTCGCGATGAGTGCTCAAAATTGCTGCAGGATGCTAAAACTTGAGCCGTGATTCTTCTCAGGACGACCCGAATTGGTCGTCATCGACGCGCCAACTCCGGGCAGGTCACGACCCGTCGAATGCTCACGGATTCGTCAACCCGCCCACCGTTCGAGGGTCGACGGTGCTGTTTCCCGACACCGCCACCATGCGGCGGCGAGGCCAGCCCTTCACCTACGGCCTGCGGGGGACCCCCACCCTTCGGGCCCTCGAAGCAGCCATCGACGAGTTGGAGGGATCACACGGCACGGTTCTCGTTCCTTCGGGCCTTGCCGCGGTGTCGCTGCCGCTCCTTGCCTTCCTGTCGGCGGGAGATCATTGCCTCGTCGTCGACAGCGTCTACGGCCCCACCCGCCTGTTCTGCGACACGATGCTCAAGCGTCTGGGGGTCGAGACCGAGTATTTCGATCCGGCGATCGGTGCGGGCCTTCGCGCCCTGATGCGCCCCAACACCCGTGTCGTGCTTCTGGAAGCACCGGGGTCCAACACGTTCGAGATCCTGGACGTTCGGGAGGCCGCGGACATTGCGCGGGCGGGCGGAGCCGTCAGCATGCTCGACAACACCTGGGCGACGCCGCTCTACTTCCGGCCGCTCGACTTCGGCGTGGACCTTTCGATCCATGCGCTGACGAAATATCCCGGGGGACATTCCGACCTTCTCATGGGAAGTGTGTCGGCGACGAAGGATACGTTCGATCGCCTGCGCGATGCGCAGATGCAGCTCGGCATCAACGTTTCGGCGGACGACGCCTATCTCGTGTTCCGCGGCATGAAGACGATGGGCGTGCGCCTGCCCGCCCATCGCGATGCCGCGCTCCAGCTCGCCGCATGGCTGGAAACGCGGGACGAGGTCGCCAGGGTTCTCCATCCCGCCCTTCCCTCGTTTCCGAGCCACGACCTGTGGAGGCGCCAGTTCGGCGGCTCGAGCGGGCTTTTCAGCTTCGTTCTGGCGGGCGGCGGGCGGCGCGAGGCGGCAGCCTTCCTGGATGCGCTGCGGCTGTTCGGCCTCGGCTATTCCTGGGGTGGGTTCGAAAGTCTGGCGCTCGAAGTAGACCTGTCCGACCGCCTGTTCGCCAAAGCGCCGAGCGAAGGGCCGGTGATCCGACTGCAAGTCGGACTGGAGGACGTGAAGGATCTTCAAACGGATCTCGAAGCCGGGTTCGAGGCTCTGCGCGATCTGAGCTAGGTCTATCGACATGGGACGGGTCAAGACATCGTGACCCGCCCTTACGGGATGGAATGGGGGCGCCATCCGTATATCCGGGTATGCCCACCCCGCCGAAACCCTTCGATATCTTCCAGCAGCTCGCCCCCCTTCGGCGCTATGCGCTGTCTTTGACGCGGAACCCGGCGGATGCCGAGGATCTCGTTCACGACACGCTGGTGAAGGCGATCGAAAAGGAAGGGCATTTCCGCCCGGGCGCCGAGGCGCGCTCGTGGCTTTTCGCCATCCTGCACAACACGTTTCTCGACGCACGGCGGCGCTCGCGCACTCGCGCCGCGATCGAGGTCGACGGCTCGGAAGGTGCCGATGCCGCCGTTCCGGCCGGACAGGACGCGTCCATGCGCCTTGCCGACGTCCGCCGCACTTTCATGGCACTGCCGGAGGAACAGCGAGCGGCGCTCCATCTCGTCGCGGTCGAGGGCCTTTCCTACGACGAGGCGGCCGCATCGCTTGCCATTCCGGTCGGCACACTGGTGTCGCGCGTGTCGCGCGCCCGGGCGCAGTTGCGCGCGGCAGACGCCGATCCATCCGGCAACGTCGTCCCCTTCAAGGCTCGCGGAGACCATGATGAACGCGCATCCTGATCCGATCGGCGAGTTCGATCTCGCCGCCTATGTCGACGGACAGCTTCCTTTCCAGCGCCGTTCGCTCATCGAGGGGCATCTCGCGAGCCACCCGCAGGAGGCCGCCAGCGTGATGGCGGATCTGCGTTTGAACACCGAGCTGCGCCTCGCGCTGGGCGCGACTGCGGGCATGGAGCGTCCGCGCACGAGCGACGCGGCGCGCCGGCTCCAGGGTGCGAGGTCGCGGCGGCGACTGGCGCCCGTGTTTCGACGCTTCGCCGCGATCGGTCTCCTCCTGGCCGTCGGCTGGGTCGCGCATTCGCAGTTCGGCCCGCTCGGCGTTCGCGAAAGCGTGGCGTCCGCAAGGCCCCCCGCCTTCGTCGAGGATGCGATGCGCGCCCATCGCACCAGCCTCATCCGGGCGGGAATGGCCTCGCAGCCGGAAACGAAGCGCTACGACCCGGCCGAAATCCTGTCCGCCACCGCCATCTCGATGCCGACCCTGCCGGGCGACTGGACGGTCACCGACGTCCAGATCTTTCCATCGACCTACGGTCCGAGCGTCGAACTGGCCCTTCGGGCGCCGGGAAACGAATCGCTTTCCCTCTACGCGGTGCGACCCGGCGCCTTCGATGTGACGGAGGCGCGGCTCACCCCGTCGCCCGGCGATGTCGCGGCCTACTGGCAGATCGGCGAGGTCGCCTATGCGCTCGTCGCGCCCGAACTCGATCGCGCACAGCTCGGCCAGTGGGCCGGCACGCTGGCGCGAACGCTCTACTGACACGATCCACAACGGAGATCAGATCCATGAACTCACCCTTCCGGGGGTTCGGCGTCCGCGATACGGGCGCCTACCAGTCGCAGGCCGTCTTCGACGAGGGCCTGCGCCAGCACATGCTGCGCGTCTACAACTACATGGGCCTCGGCCTCGTCGTGACCGGCATCGTCGCTTTCGTGGTCGGCAACACGCCGGCGCTCTACGTGCCGATCTTCCAGTCGCCGCTGAAATGGGTGGTGATGCTGGCGCCGCTCGCCTTCGTGCTGTTCTTCTCCTTCCGCATCCACGCCATTTCGGCAGGCGCGGCGCAGGCCCTTTTCTGGAGCTTCTGCGCGGTGATGGGCCTGTCGCTCGCCTCGGTGTTCCTCGTGTTCACGGGCGCCAGCATCGCCAACACGTTCTTCATCGCGGCCGCGATGTTCGGCGCGACCAGCCTCTACGGCTACACGACCAAGCGCGACCTGACGCAGTTCGGCTCGCTTCTGATCATGGGCCTGATCGGCGTGGTGATCGCCAGCCTCGTCAATATCTTCATCGGCTCGTCGGCGCTTCAGTTCGCGATCTCGGTGATCGGCATCATGGTCTTCGTGGGTCTCACTGCATGGGACACGCAGACCATCAAGGAACAGTACGCCGAGAACATCTCAGCGGAATCGCGTCAGAAGATGGCCGTGTTCGGAGCCTTCTCCCTCTTCCTCAATTTCATCAATATCTTCCAGCTCCTTCTGAACTTCACGGGCGAGCGCGAGTAGGCCGGGCCGGAACAGGACACGACAGATGGACACCAACGACCGTCAGGCCATTTCGGGCCTTTTCGACAAGCTCGGCACCGTCGAGCGCGACATGCCGCAGCGGGATGCGGAAGCCGAGCGCTTCATCGCGGAGCGCATCGGCCAGCAGCCGGCCTCGCCCTACTACATGGCGCAGACCATCGTGATGCAGCAGGCGGCGCTGGAGAACCAGCAGCGCGAACTCGACGCGCTTCGCGCCGACGCGTCGAACGCGCGCGCTCCGCAGGCGGGCAGCGGCGGCGGCTTCCTGTCGCGCATGTTCGGCGGCAACGAGGCTCCCGCACGACAAGCGCCTTCTCCGGCCTACGCACCGCAGGCCGCGCGTCCGGGGTCCGGTGCCGGCCCCTGGGGCGGGGCGGGCGCGGCGGCCCCGCAGGGCGGCATGATGGCTGGGCGCGGCGGCGGGGGCTTCCTCGCCGGTGCAGCGCAGACCGCGATGGGCGTTGCGGGCGGCGTCCTCCTGGGCAACGCGATCGGGGGCATGTTCGGCAGCGGCGAAGCGCAGGCTGCCGAAACCCCGGCGTCCGAGCCGGAGCAGCACGAGCCGGCCGTCGACGAGACCGCCGACGAGGGCGGCTTCTTCGACGACGGCGGCGGCTTCGACGAAATCTGATCTTTTACCCAAGCCACGCAATCGTTTACCAAATCGAGGCCCGATCCGGTCTAGGATCGGGCCTCGTCATTCCTTCGTCGCGCTCGGCCCCGATGCTGGGCGCTCCGATCCGGCCATACTTCTTGCGCGGCAGCACTCACGATGGACGCCTTTCTTGTCGAACTCGGTGAACTGATCCGAGCCAATCCAGGCTGGGCAGCCGTCATCGTGGCGGGAATCTGCCTCGGCGAGTCGCTTGTGCTCGTCGGTCTCGTCATTCCGGCAACCGCCGTGATGCTGCTGATCGGCGGCATGATGGGCTCGGGCGTCATCGATCCCGTGACCACGCTGATCGCCGCCGCCGTCGGTGCCGTGGTCGGCGACGTGATCTCCTACTTTCTCGGACGCTGGCTCGGCCCCGGCATCGTGCATCGCCGCCCCTTGCGCCGGTATCGCCATGCGGTGGCCAAGACCCGGCTGTTCTTCCGCCGCTACGGTTTCTGGGCGGTGTTCCTCGGGCGTTTCCTCGGGCCGATCCGGTCCACCGTGCCGCTCGTCGCCGGCATGATGGCGATGGACCAGAAGCGGTTTCAGCTCGCCAACGTCCTCTCGGCCGTCGTCTGGGCGCCGGCCATGTTCGCCCCGGGATGGCTCGGCATGAAGGGCGCGCAGGGCTTGACCGAAATGTCCGGCGGCACCGTCCTCATTCTTCTTCTCGGAATCCTCGCCGTCACCGCGATCGCGACGGTCGTCGGCAGCCGCCATTTCGGCAGGGATCGGCGGGCGCGGCGTCCGGTTCGGAGCGCGAGCTGAGCGAGGGGCCGCGCCGGTGGCGCCCGCCCGCATCGGCTGGGGCATCGTCGGCACCGGCGTGATCGCCGAGCGCTTCGGCGGCGACCTCCTCCATTCCGCCAGCGGCCGTGTCGCGGCCGTCGCCTCGCGCGACGCGGACCGCGCCCGTGCGTTGGTAGGGCACCTCGCCCCGGGCGCGTTCGGAGGAACGCTCGACGAGGTCCTTTCGCATCCCTCGGTCGACGCCGTCTACATCGCGAGCCCGACGGCCCAACACCGGACACATGCGCTGGCCGCGATCGCGGCGGGAAAGCCGGTTCTCGTCGAGAAGCCGTTGGCGGCCGGCGCGAGCGAAGCACGCGAGATTGCCGAGGCGGCTTCGAGTATCGGTGTTCTGTGCATGGAGGCCATGTGGATGCGCTTCACACCCGGCATTCAGACCGCCAAGCGGATGCTAGACGACGGTTGGATCGGCGAGATCCGGCAGTTCGAGGCGCAGCTCGGCTACCCCAACGCGTTCGATCCGGGAAGCCGCCTCTTCGACCCCGCGCTCGGCGGCGGCGCCCATCTCGACCTCGGCGTTTACCCGCTCTCGCTAGCGTTTCACCTGCTGGGACCGCCCGAAGATGTCGCGCACACCGCGATACCTGCGCCGAACGGCGTGCCGATGGCCGGCGGCCTCCTCCTGCGCTATCCGAACGCGGTGGCGACGCTCGGTTTCTCGTTTCTGGCGGAGGGGCGAAACGATGCTCATCTGTCGGGTACAGGCGGACGGTTGCGCATCCAGGCGCCGTTCCTCTGCCCGCCATCCGTATCGCTGCGCCGATCTTCCTCGCCATCGGAGGGGAAACCATTAATGCAACCACTACCCGGCAAGCAGGGCGGGCGGTCGAAGGCCCTACGCAGCTTCCTGTCGCAGTGGCGCGAGCGTCCGGTGCCGACGCTTTATCGCGGAACCGGGCTTCAATATCAGGCGGATCACTTCGCCGAACTCATGCATGCCGGCGCGACGGACAGCCCGGTGATGCCGCTGGCGCAGTCGATCGCGGTGCTCGGCATTCTCGACCGCTTCAGCGATCGACCGTGAAGCGTTTCAGCATGGCGCGCGCGGTGCGCCAAACGGGCTTGGGCGCATAGGCATAAAGGTAGTGCGCCGCGACAAGCGCCACCGGATAGCGGCGCCAGAACTGGGCGAGCGGCAGGATGAAAGGGTTGCGGCTGCTCGCGACCGCCCGCTCGGACACGCGCCGCAAGTCGTCCAGCGGCGCCTTCGCCGGATCGAGATGCGACAGCGGCTCCAGCGCTTCCGTCGCGGTCGCCAGATATCCGCGCGTTTCCGCTACAGCCGCAAAGAGGCGCTCCGCCGCATGCGCGGCCGTCCCGTCCAACTGTCCGCGCTCGGCCACGAATAGCCGGTCGAGCGAAGGATCGGCGAAGGGCAGAAGGGCGTCCCGACGAAACCAGAACATCGACCCGGCGGCGAAGCGTCGGGTTTCCAGCGCGCCGAGGTCGAGATCGAGCGACATGGCGTCGATCATGCGTCGCGTGATGCGCCGGTTGAGAACGATGCGCGAGCGCAGCTCCAGAAGATGGGCCTCGGGTGCGACGAGGCCGATCCGAGGCTCGCGCTCCATCGCGTCCAAGACAAAGGGATTGCCGCCCCCACCTGCCAGAAGCGAGCGCGCGAGGAACCGGCGCCAGTCCTCGCCGTCCTCGCGGTGCGTCGAGCGCTTGGTGTGCAGCTTCAGCCCGATCTCGAAACCGGTGGACCGCGCCTGCAGCGCCTTCATGAAGGGGAGAACGTCCCGCCCCCGGTTTTCGACCGTCACCCGCTCGCAAAAGGCCAGATGCGGGCTGTCGACGGCGGCGAGTTCCATCCCTTCGTCGCGGCACGTCAGCACCAGCCCGAACGGCCGGGAAAAGGCGGCGCCGATTTCGGCCGCCATCTCCGCCCAAACATCGGGATAATGGACATGGACGAAGACGACCGGAACACCCCTCATGCGTCAGGCGGCGGCGCGCAAGGCGGCTAGGCAACGCACGACGCCGCTCTGCCAGTCCGGCAGCGCATGATCGAAGGCCGAGCGAAACTTCGCCGTGTCGAGCCGCGAGTTGGCAGGTCGCGCAGCGGGCGTCGGGTAGTCCGCCGTGCCGATCGCCTCAACCCGCGCGCTCGCGCCGCCGAGTTCGGCCGAACGCGCCAGAATCTCGGCCGCGAAGCCCGCCCAGGTCGTCTCGCCGTCGGCCACCATGTGGTAGGTGCCGAAGGGCGCATCTTCGCCGCGATCCACCAACGAGCGGGCAACCGTCAGGATGCCCGCGGCGATGTCGGGCGCATAGGTCGGCGTACCGTGCTGATCGCCGACGACGCGCAGCGTGTCGCGATCGCTGGCCAACCGCAGCATCGTCTTCAGGAAGTTGTTGCCGTAGGGCCCGTAGACCCAGGCCGTGCGCAGGATGACATGCGACGGGTTGGCACGTGCGACGGCCTCTTCGCCCACTAGCTTGGAGCGACCGTAGACGCCCTTCGGTCCGGTCGCGTCGGTTTCGACATAGGGCCCCGCCTTGTCGCCGGAAAACACGTAGTCGGTGGAGATGTGGATCACCGGAAGGCCGGCTTCGGCGGCGGCCGCGGCGACGTTCCCGGCCCCTTGCGCGTTGATCGCGAAGGCGGCGGCTTCGTCGCCTTCGGCCTTGTCCACCGCCGTATAGGCGGCGGCGTTCACCACCACGTCCGGCCGAACACCGGCGATCGCGGCGTCGATCGAGGCGCGGTCCGTCAGGTCGAGCGCGGGGCGCCCGATCGCCGAGACTTCGACGCCCTCGCCCGCCGCGCCGAGAAGGGCCTGGGCGACCTGGCCTTCGCGCCCGGTGACCAGAAGCCTCATGCGGCAGGCGCCTTCGCCGCACCCAGACGCTCGCCGGAATAGCGCTTCTCGCGAATCGGCCGCCACCACTCCGGATTCTCGAGATACCAGGCGATGGTTTTTTCGAGACCGGTCTCGAACGTTTCCTCCGCGCGCCAGCCGAGTTCGGTCTCGATGCGCGTCGCGTCGATGGCATAGCGAAGGTCGTGCCCCGGACGGTCGGAAACGAAGTCGATCAGCTCGCGGCGCGAGCGCCCGTTTTCCAGCGGCGACAAGCGGTCCAGCGTATCGCAGATCGTCTCCACGACGGCGAGGTTGGAGCGCTCGTTGCGCCCGCCGATATTGTAGGAGCGGCCCGGCTCGCCCTTGGTCGCGACGAGGGCCAGCGCGCGGGCGTGGTCGTCGACATAGAGCCAGTCGCGCACGTTCTCGCCCTTGCCGTAGACCGGCAGGCGCTTGCCCTCCAGCCCGTTGAGGATCACGAGCGGGATCAGCTTCTCGGGGAAATGGTAGGGACCGTAGTTGTTGGAGCAGTTCGAGAGCACCACCGGCATGTGATACGTGTGGTGCCACGCCATCGCGAGGTGATCGGACGAGGCCTTGGACGCAGAATAGGGCGAGGACGGCGCGTAGGGCGTTTCCTCCGTGAAGAGGCTGTCGTCCAGCGGAAGATCGCCATACACCTCGTCGGTCGAGATGTGATGGAAGCGGAAACCCTCCTTCTTCGCGCCGGTCAGCCCGGACCAGTAGGCACGAGCGGCTTCCAGAAGCTCGTAGGTGCCGACGATATTGGTCTGGATGAAGTCGCCCGGACCATCGATCGAGCGATCCACATGGCTTTCCGCCGCCAGATGCATGATCGCGTCGATCTCGTGCTCTCGCAGGAGATCGGCCACGAGCGCGCGGTCGAGGATGTCGCCTTGCACGAAGCGATAGCGCGGGCTGTTCTCGATGGCGTTCAGCGAGGTGAGGTTCGCAGCATAGGTCAGCTTGTCGAGATTGACGACCGAATGCTCGGTGTCGCGCACGAGATGCCGGCAGACGGCCGAGCCGATGAAGCCGGCGCCGCCGGTGACGAGAATGTTCACGCCGATGCTCCCGAATACACGAAGGGGGATTCGATCTCAGCGAGCCGCGGGGCCGCCTTGTCCTTGGCCGAGAGCACGGGATCGCGGCCGTCGAGCGGCCAGGAGATCGCGAAATCCGGGTCGTCGAAGCGGATGGAGCGGTCGTGCTCGCCGCTATAGGGGGCGGACACCTTGTAGAACACTTCCGTATGCGGCTCGAGCGTCAGGAACCCGTGCGCGAAGCCGACCGGCACGAGAATCTGGTTGAACGCGTCCGCCGAAAGTTCGAGGGCGACCCATCGCCGATAGGTCGGAGAGCCCTTCCGGATGTCCACCGCCACATCGAGGATGCGGCCGCGCAGGACGCGCACCAGCTTGTCCTGAGCGAAGGGCGGCTCCTGATAGTGCAGGCCGCGCAGCGTGAAGACTTCAGCCGAATAGGATTGGTTGTCCTGCATCCAGTCGATATCGACCCCCTGCCCCTTCAGCCGCTGCCGGTTGAAGGTTTCGGAAAAGAAGCCCCGGTCGTCGCCGAACTTGCGGGGTTTGAGTTCGAGAACCTCGGGGATATCCAAGGGCCGGATATCGAGCATGGGGCAGCCTTCGTGCTGGTTCGGTCGGAACGCTTTCTGCGTCATCGCGGCCCACGCTGCAAGGAAAAGCGGCGCGATGGTGGGGCGATCGGCATATCCAACTGGCAAGTTCGGCCGCCAACGGATACACCACCGCCGCAACCTCCCGCACGACGACGGACGAAAAGAGGCATCGGCATGAAGGGCATCATTCTCGCAGGCGGCAGCGGCACGCGTCTCCACCCGATGACGCTGACTGCGTCCAAGCAGCTGCTGCCGGTTTACGACAAGCCGATGATCTACTATCCGCTGTCGACCCTGCTTCTGTCCGGCATCCGAGAGATCCTGATCATCTCGACGCCGCACGACCTGCCGCGCTTTCGCGCGCTTCTCGGCACCGGTGAGCGTTGGGGCGTGTCCTTCACCTATGCCGAGCAGCCGAGCCCGGACGGTCTGGCGCAGGCCTACCTGATCGGCGAGGAGTTCGTGGCGGGCGAGCCTTCGGCGCTGGTTCTGGGCGACAACCTCTTCTACGGCCACGGCCTGCCGGAGCTTCTCCAGGGCGCCGCCGCCAAGCCGACCGGGGCGAGCGTCTTCGCCTATCACGTCAACGATCCCGAGCGGTACGGCGTCGTGTCCTTCGACAAGGCGGGCAAGGCGACGACGATCGAGGAAAAGCCTGCCAACCCCGCTTCGAACTGGGCGGTGACGGGGTTGTATTTCTACGACGGGCGCGCTTCGTCGCTGGCGCGCCAGCTGAAACCCTCGCCGCGCGGCGAGCTGGAGATCACGGATCTCAACCGCCTCTATCTCGAGGAAGGCTCGCTCAGCGTCCAGTGCATGGGACGGGGCTTCGCCTGGCTCGACACGGGGACCCCCGATTCGCTTCTGGAAGCGTCGGAATTCGTGCGCACGCTGGAGCACCGGCAGGGGTTCAAGATTTCCTGCCCCGAGGAAATCGCCTTCAACCTCGGCTTCATCGACGCCGACCAGCTCGAGCGCCTCGGCCGCGAGCTCGGCAAGAGCACCTACGGCATCTACCTGCAGAAGATCGCGGCGCAGTCGCGCGGCTGAACGGGCCGCGCTTGTAACGCCGGGCGACATCGGAGTATCAGGTGCCGCTCCGGCGGCAAGACGGGCGGGCCGGAACGGTTCGCTGTCTGGGTGCTGACCGGAGACGACTTGAAGGACATGGAACGCGTGACAGCAGGCACCACCGCCGCCCGTACGTGGGTCGCCGACGGCCGTCGGGATCGCCCGGCCATGATGCGCGAAACGCGCGAGGACTTCTCCGAAGCCATCAAGCTGCACGAGCTCTGGCTGTTTCTGGGCTGGCGCGACGTCAAGAAGCACTACAGCCGCTCGGTGCTAGGGCCCTTCTGGCTGACGCTGTCGATGGGCGTGATGGTGGCGGGCCTCGGCGTCCTCTACTCGCAGATCTTCAAGCAGGACGTGGCGACCTACCTGCCGTTCCTGGCAATCGGCTTCATCATGTGGGGCTTGATTGCTGGGCTCATCAACGGCGCCTGCGAGATCTATTCCTCGGCGGCCGCTTCCGTGCGGCAGATCCGAATGCCGCTCAGCGTCTACATCCTGCAGTTCGTGTGGCGGCAGCTCCTGACCTTCGGGCACAATTTCGTCATCTACATCCTCGTCGCCATCATCTTCGACATCTGGCCGGGCGTGACGGGTCTTCTGTTCTTTCCGGCGCTGGCGATCCTGCTTCTGAACGGCGTCTTCGCCGCGATGATCCTCGGGCCCCTCTGCGCGCGCTTTCGCGACATTCCGCTGATCGTCAGCAGCGTCGTTCAGGTCGTCTTCTTCATGACGCCGATCCTTTGGAACGCCACCATGCTGCCCGACCGCGCCGTGTTCCTGACGCTCAATCCGTTCTACCACCTCATCGAGATCCTGCGCGATCCGCTCCTCGGCAGCCCTGCCCTCCTACAGAACTGGCTCGCCTGCATCGGCATGACGATCGTCATGGGCCTCGTCGCCTTCACCTTCTTCTCGCGCTATCGCACGCGCATCGCATATTGGGCCTGACCCCAAATGGCCTCCGTCACCTTCGAAAACGTCTCGGTCGACATTCCGGTCTTCAACGCCAGCAACCGCTCGCTGAAGAACAACATCATCTCCGCGGCGACCGGCGGGCAGATCAGCCCGCGCGACACCAAACGCCTCAGCGTGCGCGCGATCGACGGCCTGTCCTTGAACCTCGAACACGGCACGCGCCTCGGCCTCGTCGGGCACAACGGCGCCGGCAAATCCACGATCCTGCGCGTCATGGCGGGCATCTATGCCCCGACGGGAGGCCACGTCCGCGTCGAAGGCGAGACCGCGCCGATGTTCGATCTTGCCTTCGGGATGGATCCGGACGCCACGGGCTGGGACAACATCGTCCTGCGCGGACGGCTCCTCGGCTATTCGAAGTCCGAGATCCGTCGCCGGATGGACGAGATCGGCGCCGTCAGCGATCTCGGGGCCTTCCTCGACATGCCGCTGCGCACCTATTCCACCGGCATGGCGACGCGCCTCGCCTTTGCCGTCTCGACCTCCATCCGCCCCGATATCCTTCTGATCGACGAAGGCATCGGCGCCGGCGACGCCGCCTTCATCCAGCAAGCGAAGGAGCGCATGCGCGCCTTCATCGGCGAAGCAGGGCTTCTGGTGATCGCCTCGCATTCCGACGAGTTGCTGCGCCAATGGTGCACCACCGCGATCTGGATGGAGCACGGGCGCAAGCGCATGGAAGGCGGGATCGACGAGGTGCTGGAGGCCTATCAGGCCTCTCTCAAGAGCTGATTCCGCTCAGCCTCTGCGTAGCATCAGGTTGCGACCGGTCCGCATGAGCTTGAAAGCCCCGACCCGGCGCAGGAAGCGCGCGCGCGGGTAGGACCGCATGACAGCCATACGAAGTTTGGCCTTGCGCTTGCTGTGGGCGGGAAGGAAGGGAATGATGCGTTCGATGTCGCGAACGGAGTTCTCGTAGAGCGCCTCGTCGCCGAGCAGCGAGGCGCGATGCATCTCGCTGAGCACGATCATATAGAAGCGGTGGACGATGACATCCTTCCACTGCGTCTGCGCCGGCATGTCGGAATTGTCGAAATCCTCGTAGAGCTTTTCGAAATAGATCATGCGCGAGCGCGCCATGCGCGGCGAGTAGGAGGTCGATCCGGTATAGATGCACCAGTAGGACAGCGCCTTGTCGATGAAGACGTTGTTCCAGGCGGCGCGGAACAGCCGGACGAACAGATCGTCGTCCTCGTAGCCGCTGAGGCGCTCGTCGAAGCCCCCGACCGATTCGAACGCTTCACGCAGGATCAGCGAAGCCGAGGGGAGGATGAACATGTCGTCGGCTAGGCACTTCTCGAGCCGCGTCTTGGGATGCTCCTGGCGCATTAGGCTCAGCATCCGTCGGTTGCGCATTCGCCCGAACCGGTCGCACTCGTCGAGATTGCTGTAGACCCAGCCGAGCTTGAAGTGATCTTCCTCCTCGAAGGGCTTGGCCAATTCCTCCAAGTGGTCGGGATACCAGCCGTCGTCCTGATCCAGAAGCGCGATCAGACTGCTCGTCGAATTGGCGATCGCATGGTTGCGAGCCGACGACTGGCCGCCGTTTTCCTTGTGCAGAAGGCGAATGGAGGGAAACTCTACCGCCAGCCGCTCTACGATGGCGGGGCCGTCGTCGGTGGAGCCGTCATCGACGACGATGAACTCGTCGGGCTGACGCGTCTGCGCCAGAACGGTTCGGATCGATCGTTCGATGAACTCCGCTCCGTTGTAGAGCGCGATGATGGCGACGACCGTATGGGGACGCGCGCCCTGCTGCTTCATCAGTTCCAAGCGATCGATCTTTCGGTATCCAGTTTCGGAGCGCATGCCATTGTCACGTTTCCACGCAAAATGGAAACGTTCCGAACAACGCCGGCTGTCGCCGCATGCCGGCGCATGCAGCGGTTCCGAAGCGATGGAAACGGCAAGACAACGGCGGAATGATGGGGATCGCCTCCTCGACCCACGAGGATGCCCCCATCACGGGGATCAGCGGATGGCCAATCCCTTCTCGTCGAAGCGGTGGATACGATCGGCTTCCGGCGTCAGCCACACCGTGTCGCCGTGAGCGACACGGAAGTCGCCGGGCGAGCGCGCGGTGACAGGCTCGCCGTTGTCGAGCGTGATGTGGACGAAGGTGTCGGAGCCGAGATGCTCCGACACACCCGCCGTCCCGCGCAGCACGCCCTCGCTCTTGGAGATCGCCAGATGCTCGGGACGGATGCCGACGGTCGCCGCCTGGAAACCCGACGCGTAGGGGCCGGCGATAAAGTTCATCTTCGGCGAGCCGATGAAGCCGGCGACGAAGAGGTTGGCGGGCCGGGTGTAGAGTTCGAGCGGCGAGCCGAACTGCTCGACACGGCCACGGTTCAGAACCACGATCTTGTCGGCCATGGTCATGGCTTCCACCTGATCGTGGGTGACGTAAATCATGGTCGTTTTCAGCTGCTGATGCAGTTCGGACAGCTCGAGGCGCATGTTGACGCGCAAGGCTGCGTCGAGGTTCGACAAGGGCTCGTCGAACAGGAAGCCCTGCGGTTCGCGCACGATGGCGCGACCGATGGCGACGCGCTGGCGCTGGCCGCCGGACAATTCGCGCGGGCGGCGGTGGAGATAGTCGGTGAGGTTCAACGTCGCCGCTGCGCCCTTCACCTTGGCGTCGATCGCCGCCTTGTCCATGCCGGCCATCTTCAGCGGGAAGCCGATATTGGCCGCCACCGTCATGTGCGGATAGAGCGCGTAGGACTGGAACACCATGGCGAGCCCACGCTTGGCGGGCGCCGCGTGGGTAACGTCCGTTCCGTCGATCCGGATCTGGCCGCCGCTGACGTCCTCCAGTCCCGCGATCAGGCGAAGAAGCGTGGACTTGCCGCAGCCGGACGGACCGACGAAGACCACGAACTCCCCGTCCCCGATCTCCAGATCGATGCCGGGAATGATCTCCGCGTCGCCGAAGCGCTTCTGGACGTTCTGCAGCGTGATGGAACTCATGGCTCGGACCTCAGGCGAATGGGCTTCATTTCACGGCGCCGAACGTCAGGCCGCGGACGAGCTGCTTCTGGGAGAACCAGCCGATGATCAGGATGGGTGCGATGGCGAGCGTCGAGGCCGCCGAAAGCTTGGCGTAGAAATTGCCCTGGGGGCTGGAGAACGACGCGATGAATGCGGTCAGCGGCGCCGCGTTCGTGGTGGTCAGAAGCAGCGTCCAGAACGCCTCGTTCCAGGCGAGGATGACGTTGAGAAGGATCGTCGAGGCGATGCCCGGCAGCGCCATCGGAGCCAGCACGCGGAACAGTTCCTGGCGCAGGTTCGCCCCGTCCATGCGCGCCGCTTCCAGAATCTCGCCAGGGATTTCCTTGAAGTAGGTGTAGAGCATCCACACCACGATCGGCAGGTTGATCAGGAACAGGATGACGATCAACCCGATGCGGCTGTCGAGAAGGCCGAAATTGCGGAACAGGATGGTGACCGGCACCAGCGCACCGACCGCCGGCATCATCTTCGTCGACAGCATCCACAGAAGTACGCCGCGCGTCTTGGGCGTCGGCGAGAAGGCCATCGCCCAGGCGGCGGGAATGGCGAAAACGAGGCCGAGCAGCGTCGATCCGAGCGACAGGTAGATCGAGTTCAGAAGGAACGAGAAGTAGTTCCTCTGCTCCTGGATGGCGGCGTAATTCTCCGTCGTCCAGTTGAAGAAGACGAACTTCGGCGGGATCGAGATCGCGTCGAGCTCGGACTTGAACGAGGTCAGGACCGTCCAGAGGATGGGGAAGAAGATCAAGAGACCGACCGCCCAAGCGAGGACGGTCATCACGATCTTACGCTGGGTGGAAACGCGGCGCGCCACGGATCAGGCCTCCAGGTTCTTGCCGACGAGGCGCACGAGGAAGATCGAGACGATGTTGGCGAGCACCACCGCGACGATGCCGCCGGCCGACGCCGTTCCGACGTCGCCTTCCAGCGAGATGATCGAGGCGATCAGGAACGGCAGGTTGGACGAGGACACGCCGCCGCCCGTCGTCACGAAAATCTCGGCGTAGATCGACAGGAGGAAGATCGTCTGGATCAGGATCACCACCGTGATCGCGCGCTTCATGTGCGGCAGGGTGATGTAGAAGAAGATCGACAACGGCTTGGCGCCGTCCATCTCGGCCGCCTCCTTCTGGTCCTCCGAGAGGGACTGGAGCGAGGTCAGGAAGATCAGGGTGGCGAAGGGCAACCACTGCCAGGCGACGATGATGATGATCGAAAGAAGCGGATAGTTCGTCAGCCAGTCCACCGACGGCAGGCCAATCGCGTTCAGCGCCTGCCCGATCACGCCATAGACCGGGTTCATCATCATGTTCTTCCAGACCAGCGCGGCGACCGTCGGCATGACGAAGAATGGCGCCAGCACGAGAAGGCGCACCGGCGACTGGCCGAAGAACTGCTGGTCGAGGAGAAGCGCGATCAGCGTGCCGCCGATCACGGTGATGGCGAGAACGCCGGCAACGAGGATCAGCGTGTTCTGGAACGCGCTGATGAAGCGCGGGTCTGTCAGAAAGTAGGTGTAGTTCTCGATCCCGATGAACGGCGTCAGCGGATCGTAGAACGTGTAGCGCAGCGTCGAGAACCACAGCGTCAGCGCCAGTGGCACGAGCATCCAGATGAAGAGCGCGATCACCGAAGGCGCCATCATCGCCCGCGCCGCGGACCTCGTATGCGTTGTCGCCATGGGGATCGGTCCAGATCGTTCGTCCAACGGAACCTATGGCCCGCTCGCGCGAGGCCAAGACCGTATCGGAGTGGTGCTCGGGGGAAACGATTGCGGGCGGGCCGCCGGAGGGCCCGCCACGTCGATTTCGACCGCGGCCCCCGGCGCATCGCCTGGGGCCGCGCTTCGAGATGCTACTTGATGTAGCCGGCGCGCGTCATCTCGCGCGTCGCCTGGGCCTGCGCCGCGGCCAGCGCCTGATCCACGGTCTGCTGGCCCGACAGAGCGGCTGCCATCACCTGACCGACCGCCGTACCAAGGCCCTGGAACTCGGGGATCGCGGCGAACTGGAGGCCGACATAGGGCTTGTCCGGTCCCGAACTCGGATCGGCGCGGTTGATCGCGGCAAGCGTCTGCTCGGCGAAGGGCGCAGCCTTCTTGTACTCGTCGTTGGCGTAGAGCGAGGTGCGCGTACCCGGAGGCACGTTGGCCCAGCCTTCCTTGGAAGCCACGAGGTCGGCATAGGCCTTGGACGTCGCCCAGGAGATGAAGGTCTCGGCGGCTTCCTTCTTCTGCGAGGAAGCCGGAATGGCGAGCGACCACGCCCAGAGCCAGTTGGCACCTTCGTTCGGGCAGCTGTCCGTGCCGCAAGGCGCCGGCGCGAAGCCGACCTGGTCGGCCACCTGGCTTTGCTTCGGATCGGTCACGAAGGACGCGGCCACGGTCGCATCCATCCACATGCCGCACTTGCCCTGGCCGAACAAGGACAGGTTCTCGTTGAATCCGTTGGAGGCCGCGCCCGGAGGACCGTACTTGGTCATCAGGTCGACGTAGAGCGACACGGCCTTTTTCCAGCCTTCGCTTTCGAACTGCGGCTTCCAGTCGGCGTCGAAGTAGTTCGCGCCGAACTCGCGGGCCATGTTGCCGAGAAACGCCATGTTCTCGCCCCAGCCCGGCTTGCCGCGCAGGCAGATGCCGTAGACCCCGGCGTTCTTGTCGGTCATCTTCTCGGCCGCTTCCGAGATGAAGTCCCAGGTCGGCTTCTCGGGCATCTTAAGCCCGGCCTTGTCGAGGAGGTCCTTGCGGTAGAGCGTCATCACGCTTTCGGCGTAGAACGGCGCGGCGAAGAGTTTGCCATCCGTCGAAAGCGCGGCGCGGATCGGCGGCAGGAGATCGTCGGCGTCGTATTCGGTGCCGAGGTTCTCGAGCGGCGACAGCCACTGCTGCTTCGACCAGATCGGAACCTCGTAGGTGCCGATCGTCATGATGTCGAACTGGCCGCCCTTGGTCGCGATATCGGTGGTGACGCGCTGGCGAAGGATGTTCTCCTCAAGCGTGACCCAGTTCACCATGATGTCCGGATGGGCCTTGGTGAACTCCGACGTCAGACCCTGCATGCGGATCATGTCGTTGTTGTTGACGGTGCCGATCGTCAACGTCGTCTGCGCCATCGCCGGCATCGCAACCGACGCCGCGAGCGCGATCGCGCAAGCGAACCCAAGCCGTTTCGTCATATGAAGGCCTCCCGAGCCATTCCATGGGCAAATACCCAATCCTCGGGCAAATTCTCATCCAGTTTCGGGCAAGTCAATCGATTCCCGTTTTGCAACGCCGAACGAATTGAATTTATCCCGATCCTCGCGTGGCCGCGAACTTCGATACCGGCTGCGCGCTGGACGTTTCGGACGACAAAAGCGCGATGGCGGTCTGTTCATCGGTGATCAGGCTGTCGACGAGGCCGCCCGACAGGGCCGCCAGAATGCTTTCGCGTTTGGGCTCCCCCATCGCGACGCCGACCACTTCGGCACTCTTTCGCAATGGGAACGGCGCACTGACGACCCGCTTGTTGAAGGCGCAGTCGAGGATATGCCCGTCGCGATCGTAGACCCAGCCGACGATCTCTCCGATCCCCCCTGTGGCCACGAGTTCGTCGCGTTCGCTTTCCGAAATGAAGCGGTCCATCAGGAGCTGCGCCTGCGGCCCGACTTCGCCGATCCCTACGAACGCGATGTCGGCCTGACGCGCCAGCTGCAGCGAGATTTGCACCACCTTCTGCTGATGCAGAAGGCTTCGCTCGCCGGGCGAGGAGGCAACGACGGGCAAGGGCATGGGGTAGTGGGCGGCGTCGATCTTGTCGGCGAGCGAGAAGATGACGTTGTAGACGGCGGCCGAGCCGTCCGGCGCGATGTTACCGGTGAGCGATACGAGGCGGTGCTGCGGGCAGCGGATGCGCGGAAGGTTCTCCACCGCCGCGCGGAGCGTGCGCCCCGTGCCGATGCCGATGACGAGCGGTTCGGCCTGGAGGAGCGTGCGCTCGATTCGGCTGGCGCAGGCTTCCGCGATGCCGAGCGTGGTGGACGGGGAGGTTTCGTCGGACGGCACGACCTCCACCGACGTCAGGGCGAACCTGTCCTGGAGCCGGCGGCCAAGCTCGAGGCAGGCGGCGATTGGGTGATCGATGCGCACCTTCACGAGCCCGGCCGAAACCGAGAGTGAAACGAGTCGCTGCGCGCCCTGTCTCGAAATTCCGAGCTGGGCGGCGATTTCCTCCTGCGTCTTGCCGGCGATGTAGTAGAGCCAGCCCGCTCTGGCGGCGTCGTCCAGGCGGCCTCCGGCATCCTCCGTTGCCCTACTCATGTGGACCGTCTCCCTGATCTGCTCATTCATTGGGCATCCGCGCGATGAAGGTCGATGCATCGTCGGCAAGATCTGCCCAATCCGCTTGAGAATATCGCAACCGGTGGGAAAGAGACCTTGGAATCTTGCCGATTTGACGCATTCTGATGTTGCAAGTCAGCGAGGAGCACGGGATTTGACGACATTCGACGAGATGCTGGTCGATACGAACGGTGTTCGAGCCCCCTATCGTCGTTTCCAGTCCTGGTACGAGAACCAGGTGCCGCAGACGCTGGCTGCCAAGGCCAGCGAAGCGGAGAGTTTCTTCCGTCGAACGGGCATCACCTTCAACGTCTACGGCCAGGAGGAGGCCGCCGAACGGCTGATCCCATTCGATCTCGTTCCGCGCATCATCTCGGGGAGGGAATGGAGCGCGCTGGCCGAAGGCATCGAGCAGCGGGTGCGCGGCCTCAACGCTTTCCTCGACGACATCTATCACGATCAGGAGATCGTCAAAGCCGGGATCGTCCCCCGACGGCTGATCGATGGGAACGAGGCGTTCATTCCGCAGATGGTCGGGTTTCGTCCCCCTGGCGGAGTCTACACGCACATCATCGGCGTCGACATCGTTCGCACTGCCGAGAACCAGTTCTACGTCCTGGAGGACAATGCCCGCACACCGTCGGGCGTGTCCTACATGATCGAGAACCGGGAAACGATGATGCAGATGTTTCCCGAACTCTTCGCGCAGAACCGGGTTCGCCCGGTCGAGAACTATCCGCGGCACCTGCGCCGCTCGCTGCAGGCGACCGCGCCGGACGCCACGCGCGGTGTCCCCCGCGTCGCCATCCTGACGCCCGGCATCCACAACTCCGCCTATTACGAACACGCCTTTCTGGCCGACCAGATGGGCGTCGAGCTCGTCGAGGGTTCCGATCTCAAGCTGATCGACGGGCGCATCGCCATGCGCACGACGGAAGGCTACCTGCCGATCGACGTCCTCTACCGCCGGGTGGACGACGCCTATCTCGATCCATTGACGTTCAATCCCGAATCGGTGCTCGGCGTGCCCGGCATCATGGACGTCTACCGGTCGGGCGGCATCACCATCGCCAACGCGCCGGGCACCGGCATCGCCGACGACAAGGCGATTTATTCCTACATGCCGGCGATCGTCGAGTTCTATACCGGGCGCAAGGCGATCCTCGAAAACGTGCCGACATGGCGATGCGCCGAGGCTGACAGCCTTGCCCACGTGCTCGACAACCTGCACGAGCTGGTGGTCAAGGAGGTTCACGGCTCGGGTGGCTAC
Organism: Aureimonas sp. ME7; assembly: GCF_903970965.1. Taxonomy (GTDB): domain Bacteria; phylum Pseudomonadota; class Alphaproteobacteria; order Rhizobiales; family Rhizobiaceae; genus Aureimonas. Next base: position 388,300 of record NZ_CAJCKW010000002.1, read on the forward strand.
GGCATGCTGGTCGGCCCCGCCGCGTCCAAGGCCGAGCGCGAAACCTTCGCGGCCAAGCTGCGAGAGCGGCCAGGCAACTACATCGCGCAGCCGACGCTCGCCCTTTCCACCGTCCCGATCCTCACGGAAAAGGGCCTGGCGCCCCGCCACGTCGATCTCCGGCCCTTCGTTCTCGTGTCCGACACGGTGAAGATCATCCCCGGCGGCCTGACGCGCGTCGCGCTCACCGAGGGCTCGCTCGTGGTCAATTCCAGCCAGGGCGGCGGGACCAAGGATACCTGGGTGCTGGAGGACTAGCGCTTCCGCCCGCTCCCGCCCATCGCGTCGACGCCATAGGACACCACCACACCCCATGCCTCTTCTCGGACGCACCGCCAACGGCCTGTTCTGGATGCAACGCTACATCGAGCGCGCGGAAAACATGGCACGCCTGCTCGATGCCGGGCTCCGCCTATCCCTGACGAACCTGTCGTCGGAGCCCGACGAGTGGCAGTCGGTGTTGGTTTCGGCGGGTGTCGAGACCGGATACCTCACGAAATACGCCGAGTTCGACCCCACTCATATCGTCGATTACATGCTTCGCGACCTCGACAATCCGTCGAGCGTTCTGTCCTCGATCGGTGTCGCGCGCACCAACGGGCGCATGGTGCGCACGGCCCTGACGCGCGAAACCTGGGAGGCGATCAACGAAAGTTGGATCGTGCTCAAGCGCCAGCTGTCGCGCCCCGTGGACGATCTCCCGGCCGTGCTGGCCATGGTCAAGGCGCAGACGGCGCTGATCCGCGGCTCGTTCTACGGAACGATGCTTCGCAACTCGATCTTCGACTTCTGCAATCTCGGCACCTTCGTCGAGCGCGCCGACAACACGGCCCGCATCCTCGACGTGAAATACTGGGTGCTTCTGCCCGAGCATTCCTCCGTCGGCTCCTCGCTCGACAACTACCAATGGGGCTCGATCCTGCGTTCGGTGTCGGCGCTGCGCTCCTATGCCTGGGAATACGATGCGGACTTCCGGGCGGTCGACATCGTCGACTTCTTGCTCTTGAACCGTCGCATGCCGCGATCGCTCGCCTATTCCTATCGCTGCATCAACGACAGTCTGGAATTTCTCTCCCGCGCCTACGGCGCGGAGCACGAGGCCCACGAAACGGCGCGCTCCATCGCGGCCCGTCTGGAGGCGGGCACGGTGAAGGACATCATCGACAACGGGCTGCATGAATTCCTGGAGGAAATCATCGTCGCCAACAACCGCTTGTCGAACGAGATCGCCCGCGCCTACAGCTTCTACTCCTGACCCGACAGCGCGTTCTGTGCGGCGGGAATGCCGCAGTCGGGACGAAGTTCGCTTCGCCCCCTTGTCGCATGGGCTATCGGTAGGAATACCGCTACCTCCGGCTGCCAAGCTTTGGCGCTGGGATGGCGATCGAGCGACGGGGAGCGGAAGGCAATGACCTACTGCGTCGGACTTCTTCTGGAACGCGGAATGGTGTTCATGTCGGACACCCGGACGAACGCGGGCATCGACAACATTTCCGTCGTCACCAAGCTTCGCACCTGGGAAGTGCCGGGCGAACGATTCCTCTGCCTTCTGAGCGCGGGCAATCTCGCGACGACGCAGTCCACGATCTCCCTTCTGGAGGAGCGCTGCCGGCTCCCCTCGCATCGCAAGTCGTCGCTTCTGGCGCAGCCGTCGATGTTCCAAACGGCCAAGCTCGTCGGCGAAACGCTGAAGGAGGTCATCTCCTACACGACCGAAGGCGGCCAGGAAGCCTCGAGCCGCTTCATGGGCAGCTTCATTCTGGGCGGCCAGATCGCCGGCAGCCGCCCTCGCCTCTTCATGATCTACCCCGAAGGCAACTTCATCGAGGCGGGTCCCGACAACCCGTTTTTCCAGATCGGCGAGCACAAGTACGGTCGCCCGATCCTGGTGCGGACCTACGAGCCGAACATGCCGCTCGAAGAGGCGGTGAAGCTGCTTCTCGTGTCCTTCGATTCGACCATCAAGTCGAACCTCTCGGTCGGCCTGCCGATCGACGTGCAGGGCTACGAGACGGACAGTCTCGCAGCGGGCTTTCGCCAGCGCTTCGATCACCGCGATCCCTATTACCGCGCGATCTCGGACAGCTGGTCGGACGCTCTCAAGTCGGCCTTCGAAAGCTTGCCCTCGTTCGAGCCGAAGGCGCCGTCGGCTTGAAACCGGCCGGCGTCAGCGGCTGAGCTTCTTCGCCGCGAGATCATTGAGATGCGCCTGCCAGAGCGCATCCTTTTCGGCGCCCAGCCGGAACAGGTAGCTCCAGGTATAAAGCCCCGAATCGTGGCCGTCGTCGAAGACGATGCGCACGGCATAGTGACCGATCGGTCGGATATCGCTGATGGCGACGTCGCGCTTGCCGGCGACCGTCACCTTCTGGTCGGGCGAATGCCCCTGGACCTCGGCCGAAGGCGAGATGACGCGCAGGAACTCGGCGGTCAGTTCCGAGGCCTCCCCGCCGGGATATCGCAGCGTCAAACGGCGACGATCCTTGGAAACGACGAGTTCGTCGGGCGTCGGGGATTGCGTTCGGCTCATGTCGTGGCTCACCAGTCTTCCCGGCTCAACGGGTTGATTTCATGACCCAACCTTTCCACATTCGCAAGCATCCCAGCCACGAAAGGGCGGTATCCGCCTCGCGCATGCTCGACATTCCCGCCAACGTCCAGACATCACTTCCTGCCCGTTCGGGGCTGACCGATCCGTTCGGACGACGGGTGACGTATCTCCGCGTTTCGGTCACCGACCGATGCGACTTTCGCTGCGTCTACTGCATGGCCGAGGACATGCAGTTTCTTCCCAAGCGCGATCTTCTCACGCTGGAGGAACTCGATCGCCTGTCGAGCGCCTTCGTCGAGCGTGGGGTGCGTCGGCTGCGGCTGACAGGCGGAGAGCCTCTTGTGCGCCGCAACCTGATGCAGCTCGTGCGCCGCTTGTCGCGCCACCTCGAAAGCGGGGCGCTTCAGGAACTGACGCTCACCACCAACGGCTCCCAACTCGCCCAGCATGCCGCCGAACTCGCCGATTGCGGCGTGCGCCGGATCAACGTCTCGCTCGACACGATGAACCCCGAACGCTTCCGCCAGATCACGCGACGAGACCAGTTCGCGCGCGTGATGGACGGCATCCGCGCGGCGCAGGCGTCCGGCATCCGCATCAAGCTGAACGCCGTCGCCTTGAAAGGCGTCAACGAGTTCGAGCTTTCGGAAATGACCCGCTGGGCGCACGGCGAGAACATGGACCTGACGCTGATCGAGACCATGCCGCTCGGCGAGATCGACGAGGACCGGACCGATCGCTACCTGCCGCTCAGCACCGTCCGCCATCGATTGGCGCAGGAGTTCACGCTGACCGACCTGCCCGAGCGCACCGGCGGTCCGGCGCGCTACGTACAGGTCGAGGAAACGGGCGGCAAGCTCGGCTTCATCACGCCGATGACGCACAACTTCTGCGAAGGATGCAACCGGGTCCGCCTGACCTGTACCGGCACGCTCTACATGTGCCTCGGCCAGGAGGACGCGGCCGATCTGCGTTCCGTGATGCGCGGCTCGGAAAGCGACGAAACGCTGCACCGGGCGATCGACGAGGCGATCTCGCGCAAGCCGAAGGGACACGACTTCGTCATCGATCGCACGACGAAGCGTCCGGCCGTGTCGCGTCACATGAGCGTGACCGGAGGATAGGATCGCCCGGTCGATGGCGCGGAACGCTTTGTCCCAACCCGCATTGTACGGGCAGTTCGATGGTAGAAGCGTAAGGGAGCGCGTCATGACGTCCAATTGGAAAACCGCGGTGGTGCTGGGTGCCTCGCTTCTGACTTTCGCCGGCTGCACCACGACGGAGCGCACCGTGGGTGGTGCGGCCATCGGCGGCGTCGGCGGAGCCGTGGTCGGCAATGCTGTAGGCGGCTCGAGCGGCGCGGTGATCGGCGGCCTCGCCGGCGGCACGGCGGGCGCCGTGATCGGCAACCAGTCCGGGCGCAATCGCGGCTACTACTGATCCGCATCGCACACCGACTTTCATGGCGCCCCGGAGTTAGGCTTCGGGGCGTTTTCGCGTGTTAGTCTCGCTGTCCTCCCGTGCAAGACTGAGATGAAAAGTCATCCCCGAAGGGATCGCCACCACTGGAGGTTTCGGCTACGGGGCTGACAGCCGAAACCACAGTGCCGCCATCGTGCCGTTTCCCCCCCGACGCATCGCCTCCCTCAGCGGAAACGTCCAAGCCAGCATCTTCATGTGCCTGTCGATGGCGGCGTTCGCCTGCAACGACATGCTGACGAAACTGGCGTCGCAGGCGATCGAGCCGATGCAGATCATGGCGCTTCGCGGCGTCATGGCCTCGGTGTTGCTGATCGCGATCGCGAAGTGGCGCCGCGTACCCCTGTCGCTCGGCATCCTTCGCGAGCGCACCGTCTTCCTTCGCGCGCTGGCCGACATCTGTACGACGGTGTGCTACATCTCCGCACTCCGCCATCTTCCGCTTGCCAATGCATCCGCGATCTTCCAGGCGCTGCCGTTCGCGATCACGATCGGCGCCGTGCTGTTTCTCCGCGAGGTCGTGGGATGGAGACGATGGGTCGCGATCGGCGCGGGCTTCGTCGGCGTGCTCGTGATCCTCAATCCGGGCGCGGACGGGTTCGGCGCGCCGGCCCTTTGGGTGTTGGCCTCGGTGGTCTTCGCGGCGGCGCGCGACGTGATCACCCGGCAGATGCCCACGTCGATCTCTTCGCTGGAGATCGCCAGCATCACGTGCTTCGCCGTCATGCTGACCGGCTTCGCCTTTCTTCCGGTGGTGGGATGGCGCCCAATGACGGGCGCCTTGTGGCTGACCCTTGCCTGCGCCGCCGTCTTCATCTCGCTCGGCTATGCGCTGATCGTTTCGGCGGTCCGGATTGGCGACATGAGCTTCGTCGCGCCCTTTCGATATACGATCCTGATCTTTTCGATGATCCTCGGGTTCCTAATGTTTGCCGAACGTCCGACGGGCAACGAACTGATGGGCTCGCTGATCGTCGTCGGCAGCGGCCTCTACACGATCCATCGGGAACGACGCGTCGCTCGCGCCGCGCGCCGGGCTGCCCTCCTGGGGGCGGGAGAGTGAGAACCTACGGCCTCGTCCTGGCCGGCGGCCGTTCCTCACGAATGGGTTTGGGCATCCCCAAACCGCTCCTGGCGGTCGGCGGCATCGCTATGCTGGATCGCGCCATGGCTTGCCTCCGGCCGAATGTCGACGCGCTGTTGATCTCGGCGAACGAGCCCGCGCTCTTCGCGCGCCCAGAGGCTACGGTTCTGCCCGATCCCGAAACGGGATATCTCGGCCCCATCGGTGGCCTGAAGGCTGCCGCCGCGTTTTGCCGGGCGCTTTCGGACGAGCCGTTCCGGCTGGTGACGGTGCCGGGCGATACGCCGTTTCTTCCGATCGACCTCGTCCCCCGGCTCGTTTCGGAGGCTGACTTGGACGAGGTGCAGGTCGCGGCCTTAAGCGGCCGGCTCCAGCCGACCTGTGCCGCATGGCCCCGCGACGCTCTTTTGAGCATTCTCGACGTCGAACTGGGTGCCGCACGGTCCCCGCCGCTGCGCTCGATGATCGAGATTCGGCCCCACAGGGTCGTAGCGTTTCCGCATCAGGCGAGCGCACCCTATGGTGACCCGTTCTTCAACGTGAACACGCCGGAAGATCTGAAATTGGCCCGAGAACGGTCGGTTTCAGGGGATGGCGACGACATCCGAGCACGGAGCGACTTGCCAAACACGCGGAAGGCGCCATGATCGCCTTCATTCGGAGCATGCGCATGCCCTGCGCATTTTCAAAGCAGCCATCAACAGGACCCGCGATCCCATGAAACTTGTGCAAAGCGTCACCGCCGCCCTTCTTGCGACGCTCGCCGTCCTGCCGGCTGCGGCTCAGCAGTCCGATGCCGACAAGACGTGGACCGAAGTGCGCATCGGCACCGAGGGCGCCTACGCTCCGTTCAACTACACGGACGCGTCCGGCAAGCTCCTGGGCTTCGACATCGACATCGCCAACGCGCTCTGCGACCAGATGAAAGTCAAATGCACGTTCGTCACGTCGGATTGGGACGGGATCATCCCGGCACTCCAGAACGACCGTTTCGACGCCATCATCGCTTCGATGTCGATCACGCCCGAGCGGTCCGAGCAGGTGCTGTTCACCAACAAGTACTACAACTCTCCGGGCGCGGTCGCCGTACCCAAGGACTCGACGATCGCCGATACGAGCGCCGCGTCCCTGGCGGGGAAGGCCGTCGGAGCCCAGGGCTCGACGACCCATGCCCAGGCGGTGCAGACCTTCTTCCCGGAGGCGGACGTCCGCATCTACCCGACGGCCGAAGAGTACAAGCTCGATATCGAGAACGGTCGCCTGGATGCGGTGAGCGACGACGTGGTGGTGCTGACGGAGTGGCTGGAAAGCCCGGCCGGGGCCTGCTGCAAGCTTCTGGGCACCCTGCCTGTGGACGAAAAGATCTACGGTCCGGGCGCAGGCATCGCCCTGCGCAAGGGCAACGACAAGCTCAAGGCGATGTTCGACGAGGCCATCGTCGCGATTCGCGCCAATGGCGTCTACAAGAGCGTCAACGACAAGTACTTCAAGTTTGACGTCTACGGCGAGTGAGCCGGCATCTCGAACCGTAAACATAACGGGGAGCCGGAGCGCGACGAGCGCTCCGGCTCCCCGTTCGTCATGACCATGCTGACGGACCGTACCGGTTGATGGATATCATTCAGCTACTCGCCTTCGGATCCGATGGCTGGGGGGACGAACTGGCTCGAGGGCTGTTCGTGACCGCCTCGCTGGCTCTGGCAACGCTTCCGTTCGGCTTTGTGCTAGGCCTCGGTCTCGCTTTGGCCAAACGGGGTGAAGATCGGGCGCTTCGACTGTCCGCAGATATCTACACGACGATCTTTCGCGGCCTGCCCGAACTGCTGACGCTGTTTCTCGTCTACTATGGCGGGCAGAACCTCCTCAACACAGCCACCGCGGCCGCCGGGCTCGCGCCCTGGACCCTATCCAACTTCCTCTCCGGCATGATCGCGCTGGGCCTCGTGTTCGCGGCCTATTCCAGCGAAGTGTTCCTGTCCGCCTTTCGGGCTATCCCTTCCGGCCAGTGGGAAGCGGGCCGCGCCCTCGGCCTGTCGCGCGCGCGCATCCAGCTTCTCGTGATCTTCCCGCAGCTTCTGCGCATCAGCCTTCCCGGCCTGTCGAACGTCTGGCTGAACCTCCTGAAGGACACGGCGTTGGTATCGGTCATCGGACTCGCCGATATCCTGCGCGAAACGGGGGTCGCGGCTCGCGTCACGCGCGAGCCCTTCCTGTTCTTCGGTCTCGCCTGCGTCCTTTACCTTCTCCTGACGATCGTCTCCGCCGTGGTCCTCCGGCGGATCGAGGTCTGGACGCAGCGCGGCGAGGCTGTCCGATGAGCGTTGCCGCCCCTCCCCCCGCACGCCCGCGCTCCGGCTGGTTCGGCCGGATCACGCTCGGCATCTGGGCACTCGCCGCCGTCGCGCTCGTGGTCTATCTCGTCCGAGCCTGGAACCCTCAACTGGTCGCAACCTACGGGCCGGCTTACGCCCGGGGCCTGTGGACCACGATCGTGCTCGTCTCGATCTCCTACGGCGTTGGGGCCCTCGTTTCGGTGCCGCTCGCGCTCGGGCGCATGTCGCCGCGCCGCTGGGCGCAGGCGCTGTCGTTCGGGTATGTCTCGTTCTTTCGCGGCACGCCGCTGATCGCGCAGATTTTCCTCGTCTACTACGGACTTGGAAGCTTCCGGGGCGCGTTCGAAGCGGTCGGGCTGTGGTGGTTCTTTCGCGATGCCTGGTATTGCGCGGTGTTCGCGCTGTCGCTGAACACGGCGGCCTATCAATGCGAGATTTTGCGCGGCGCGATCCAAAGCGTTTCTAAAGGGCAATGGGAAGGCGCCAAGGCGCTGGCGCTACCTCGTAGGGTGACCGTGCGGCGCGTCGTGGTCCCGCAAGCGCTGATGGTGGCGCTGCGGCCCTATGCCAACGAGCTGATCCTCATGGTCAAGTCGTCGGCGATCGTCGCTATCATCACCGTCTTCGACCTGTTCGGCGAAACGCGGCGTGCCTTCTCGCGCAGTTTCGATTTCCAAACCTATGTCTGGGCGGCGGTCTTCTACCTCGTCATCGTCGAGATCGTGCGCAACCTGACGAATGCAGCCGAAAGCCGGCTGACGCGCCACCTTCGTCGCTGAGGTCTAGTGCTGTTCAGCGCCCTGCAGGAACAGGCGAACGGCGCTTCGGATCCGCTCGCGTGATTCTCGGGTTTCGCCGGCGGACGTCTGACCGTAGATACGCCGCCGCATCTCGCGTGCGCAGACCGCTTCCAGAAACTGCTCCGCCAGAAAGCGGCTATCCGCGTCCGCGATCTCGCCGCGCGCCATTCCGATCTCGAAGATTCGGCCGACCGTCTCGACGATGGGCTTCACCACGTTTCGCTCGTAGAACTCCTGCAGTTCGAGATGGCGATGCGCTTCGGCCGCCAGAATGCGAAAAAAGGCGACGTTTCGCATATGGGTCGTGCGTCGGCCGAGCCAGACGGCGAACTCCTCCAGCGTTGCGGCCACGGATCCCGGACGGTTCTCGAACTTTCGAAGCTCGGCGTGATCCAGCATGGAATGCTGGGTGATCGCCGCCTCGAAGAGATGCAGCTTGGAAGGAAAGCGCGCGTAGAGCGTGCGCTTCGAGCTTCCGGTTTCGGCTGCGATCGCGTCCATGCTCGTCGCCTGATAGCCGGCTTCGAGGAACTGTCGTGCAGCCGCCTCGACGATGCGCCGGGAAAGATCGCCGGCTTCCTTCTTCGAAGGGCGCCCTCGCCTACGGGCGCCTGCGTTCTGATCCACCTCTTTCAGATCGATCGCGTCGTCTCCGACCTGAGCCTTTGGGTACAAACGACGTTCCTTCGGAGAATCGAACCGCCTGCAGCGAGGCGACATCGAGATCATGAACGAATTCGTTGTTTCCACCTTAGGCCGCTTTTGCGAAGGGAAGACGGTCCCTGGAAATTCATGCCATAATGTCGCCCATATCGACTGCGGCGCATGCCGCACTGAAAACCTCGAAAGCACAGTATGGTCACTTCCGCATTCATCGGCCTCGGCGTCATGGGATATCCGATGGCCGGGCATCTCGCCGCCAAGGGTCATTCCGTCACCGTCTACAACCGCTCGGCCACGAAGGCCGAAGCCTGGGTGAAGGAGCATGGCGGACGCGCCGCGCCGACCCCGCGTGAGGCTGCGGCGAACGCCGACGTCGTGTTCATGTGCGTCGGGAACGACGACGACGTCCGCTCCGTGGCGCTCGGCCCCGATGGCGCGGTGGCGGGCATGAAGCCGGGCGCGATCCTGGTGGACCACACGACCGCATCGGCCGAACTGGCGCGCGAGCTTGGCGCCACGCTCGAATCGGGCGGCAAGCGCTTTCTCGACGCGCCCGTGTCCGGCGGGCAGGCAGGCGCGCAGAACGGCGCGTTGACCGTGATGGTCGGCGGCGACGAGGCGACCTTCGCCGACGCCAAGCCTACGATCGAAGCCTATGCTCGAATGGTCGGACTGATGGGACCGACGGGCGCGGGGCAGCTCGCCAAGATGATGAACCAGATCTGCATCGCCGGCCTCGTCCAAGGGCTTTCGGAAGCGGTGCATTTCGGCCAGAAGGCCGGGCTCGACATCGCCACCGTGGTCGATGTCATCTCCAAGGGGGCGGCCGGCTCCTGGCAGATGGAAAACCGGCACAAGACCATGGATGCCGGTCGATACGACTTCGGCTTTGCGGTGGAATGGATGCGCAAGGACCTCGGCATCTGCCTGGCGGAAGCGCGACGCAGCGGCGCCTCGCTTCCCGTCGCCGCGCTGGTGGACCAGTTCTACGCCGAGGTGGAGGCGATGGGCGGCAAGCGCTGGGACACCTCGTCCCTCCTGGCGCGGCTGAACCGCTAGCCAAACCTCGCGGCGGGAGGGCTCAGCTCTCCCGCTGCTCCTTTTCCAGGATCATGTAGTCCAGCGGCAGCTCGGTCGTGTACTTGATCTGCTCCATCGCGAAGGCGGAGGATACGTCGCGGATTTCGATGCGCGCGATCATCCGCTTGTAGAACGCGTCATAGGCCGCGATATCGGGCACCACGACGCGCAGGAGATAGTCGACGTCGCCGCTCATGCGGTAGAATTCGATCACTTCCGGGAACTCGTGGACGACCTCGGAGAAGCGCTTCAGCCATTCGGTGGAATGCGAGTTCGTGCGGATCGACACGAACACCGTGACGCTGGCGTTCACCTTGACGGGATCCAGAACCGCCACGCGGCGCACGATCACGCCCTCTTCTTCCAGCTTCTGGATGCGGCGCCAGCATGGCGTCGTGGAAAGGCCGACGCGCTTGGCGACGTCCGCCACGGCCAGCGTCGAGTTTTCCTGAAGCAGTCGCAGGATCTTCTTGTCCAATCGGTCCAACGAACGAACCCTCCAGTCTTGAAGCGCAGGGCCGGAAGCTGGCTACGCGAATCCCATCCATCACAAACGACCCTGCCTTCCGGCGGCGTCGCCTTTCGAAGTTTCTTAAGCCAATTCTTTAAGTTTTCCGCAACAAGATATGCCTCGACCGCCTGCGTGTATCAGTTTCCTGGTCAGAGTGCCCGATGTCGCTTGCCCACTCCTCCCACCTGGACAAGGCCGGCTCGCCCCGTGAAGGAGCGGCAAGGCGAATCGAGCTGGCCCGCACGCTGCGACTGACCCGGGACCGGCTGACGGCGACGGACGGCACGCCGTCGAGGATCGAGCTCGAGCTTCTCAGCCAGCATGCCCGGAACGTCATCGCGGCGCTCGCGACCTATCTCGTCCTGGTCCTGGCGACCGGCGCGATGCTCGCCTTCGCCGATCCCAGCACATTGCCCGTGTGGCTCGCGGTGAACGGCGTATTCGCGCTGCCGATCGTGGCGACCGTGCGCCAGTTCGGCCATGCGCAGCCTTCCATCGTGCTACCCGCCTTCTGGCTTCGCTTGTTTCGCCTGAGCCATCTCGCGCTCGGCCTGCCTTGGGCGCTTCTCCTGCTGTGGCCCGTCTGCGAAAGCTGCAGCCTTCCCGGCCTGCAGGCCGTCGGCTTCGCCGGAGCCATGGCGGCCATCGGGGCGACGGCGATGATCGGCGCCTGCCTGCGCGGCGTCGTCGTGTGGAGCTTCGCGCCGCTGCTTCTCGCACTGGCGTTTCTGGCGCTTCGCGCCGAAGACCCCTTGAGCTTGGCCCTGTACGGCGTTCTCTTCGCCGCCGTCCCGTTCTTCTCCATCGTGTCGGAGCGCCTTCGAATGGTGAAGGAGGAGCGCATCCGGCACAGGACGGAGCGGGAGCAGTTCGCCTTCGAGATCGAGGCCGCCCGCTTGGCGTCCGACGAGGCGCGGCGCCGGGCGGAGGACGCGAGCATGGCGAAGTCGCAGTTCCTGGCAACCATGAGCCACGAGTTGCGCACGCCGCTGAACGCGATCCTCGGCTTCTCGGAGGTCATCACCAACGAGATCCTCGGCCCTGTCGGCAACGGGACCTACCGCGAATATGCCCGCGACATCCACAACTCGGGGCAGCACCTCCTGGATCTGATCAACGAGATCCTCGACCTGTCGCGGGTGGAGGCCGGCAAATATACGCTCAACGAGGAAGCGCTGAACCTCGTCGCCATCGCTCGGAGCGGCATCGGCTTCGTCCAGATGAAGGCCGATGCCAAGCGCATCGAGGTGATAGGCCAGTTCGAGGACGGTCTGCCCCAGTTCTGGGGCGATCCCCGCTCGCTCCGGCAGGTCGTTCTCAACCTCCTGTCGAACGCCGTGAAGTTCACGCCCCAGAGCGGACGCATCGTGGTGCGCGTCGGCTGGACGGCGGGCGGCGGACAGTATGTCTCGGTGCGCGACGACGGTCCCGGCATCCCGCCCGAGGAAATGTCCGTCGTCCTTTCGTCCTTCGGACAGGGCTCCAGCGCCATCAAGAGCGCCGAACAGGGCACCGGCCTCGGCCTTCCCATCGTCCAGGCGCTGGTTAGCCTGCACGACGGCGTATTCGAGTTGAAATCGGAACCAGGACAAGGGACCGAGGCACTTGCCGTGTTTCCGCATTCGCGGGTGCTGGAAGTCATGCCCGCCGTGGCCGGGCTGCACTGATCGTTGATCGCCCGCCGCGTTGCGCGCGAAGCCTTCGAGCCTATCTCCCCTGCCATGACCATCGCTCGTCTCCCGACCGTCTCCTCGCCCTGCATTTGCGTCTGCGTCATCGACGACGGCACGGGGCTTTGCGAGGGCTGCGGACGCACGCTCGGGGAGATCGTGAACTGGGGCGGAATGAGCGAGGAAGCCCGGCTCCAGGTGATGGCGGATCTCGGCAGAAGGGGATGGGCCGGGCCTTCGGCGAGCGTTTCGGAGGCTGTGGGCTGACATGCGCTCCAGTCGCGTCCTGATCCTCCTCCTTGCCATCATCGCCGGCGCGATCCTGATGCTGACGATGGGCGGGGGCCATGTCCTCGGCCTCGAGGACAACGATTTCGCGTCTCTGGTCTATATCGGGCTGTGGGGAACGCTTGTCGGCTCCGGCCTTCTCCTCTCCGTTCGCGGGCGCTGGGGCGAAGCCTTGCGCAACGCCGTCATCTGGCTCGGCGCGTTCGCCGCCCTGATCGCCGCCTACGCTTTCGGGCCGGAGCTTCAACTGGCCGGTGACAGGATGATGGCGGTTCTCCTTCCCGGCCGCACCGTCACCTTGAGCCAGAACGGCGGGCAGGTTCTCGTCGCGCGGGGCGAAGGCAACCACTTCCATCTGAACGCCGAGGTGAACGGGCGCAGCATCCCGTTCCTCGTGGATACCGGCGCCAGCCTGATCGCCATCGACCGCGACACGGCGGCCGCGATCGGGCTCGATGTCGGAACACTCCGCTACACCGCGCAGATCCGCACCGCCAACGGCGACACCGTAGCCGCGCCGGTGACGCTCGACAGCGTCCGCGTCGGAAACATCGAGCGCCGGCGCGTGGCCGCCGTCGTGACGCAGGGCAACGGGATCGGCGTCAATCTCCTCGGCATGAGCTTTCTCGGCACCCTGTCGTCGCTCGATTTTCGAGGGGACCGGCTGATTCTGACCGACTGATTCGGCGCCGAGGACGTCCTTTCCTCAGGCCGCCACGGAAGCCGAAGGCTCGAACCGGATCTCGGCGAAGGCTTCGTGAATGAGATCGGGCGTCGCGCCCGGCCGAACCGCTCTCTCGGACAGGAGCTGGCGCCAGCGCCGCGCGCCCGGAAGGCCGGCGAACAGACCGGTCATGTGGCGCGTCACCTGCGCGAGCTTTCCCCCGCGCTCGATATGCCGCTCGGCATAGGCGGCCATCGTCGCCATCAATCGGGGATAGTCGAAAGGCCGGGCCGCCGCGCCATGGATCAGCGGACCGACATGAACGAGATCGGACGGGTTCTGATAGGCCCCGCGCCCCATCATCACCCCGTCCACCCGACCGAGATGGCGCGCCGCTTGCTCCACCGTCGCGAGCCCGCCGTTCAGCCCGACGAACATATCCGGCAGCCGCTCCTTCAGCCGATAGACGCGGTCGTAGTCGAGTGGAGGGATCTCCCGGTTCTCCTTCGGGCTGAGGCCCTGGAGCCACGCCTTTCGCGCGTGCACCCAGATCGCCGATACACCCGCACCGACGGCATGGTCGGCGAGGAGATCGAGCGCCGGGCCGGGGTCCTGATCGTCGACGCCGATTCGGCACTTCACCGTGACCGGGATCGAAACGGCCAGCCGCATGGCTTCGAGGCACCGCCCGACAAGGGTGGGATCGCGCATCAGACAGGCACCGAACGCTCCGGACTGGACACGGTCGGAGGGACAGCCGACGTTCAGGTTGATCTCGTCGTAGCCGAAGACCTCTCCGGCAGCCGCCGCCTCGGCAAGCTTCCCCGGATCGGAGCCGCCGATCTGCAGCGCGACCGGATGCTCGGCCGGATCGAAGCCGAGCAGACGATCCTTATCGCCGTGCAGGATCGCATCCGCCACGACCATCTCAGTATAAAGGAGGGCGTGCGGGGCCAGCTGCCGGTGAAAGTACCGGCAGTGTCGGTCGGTCCAGTCGATCATGGGAGCGACCGCGAAGCGGATCGGCAGGTAGGTTCGCATACGCTCTTTCGAGCCCGGCATGGGGCTCCACCTTTCGGTTGCGGATGTTGGAACGGCTTCGCTTTGCAAAACGGGGAGGATTGCCTATAGGTTCGCCGCTTGAACGATCGGACAGATTTACGAGGAAGCTCCCTTGTCTTCAACCTTCGACCGGGTAGCGGACATCATCGCTGAAACCAGCGAGATCGACCGCGACCAGATCACCCCCGAAAGCCACACGATCGACGATCTGGGCATCGATTCCCTCGACTTCCTCGACATCGTGTTCGCGATCGACAAGGAATTCGGCATCAAGATCCCGCTGGAAAAGTGGACCCAGCGCGTCAACGAGGGCGAGGCCAACACGGAGGAATACTTCGTGATGAAGAACCTGTGCGCCAAGATCGACGAGCTGCGGGCCGCCAAGGCGGTCTGAGGACGCTCGTCGTCGTTTCGTGATTCCCCGCGGGCGTCCCTGACGCCCGCGTCTTTGATTTCGGCGGGACCCCAAGATGGACCAGAACGCGCGCGATGTGCTGATCACCGGTGTCGGCCTCGTTTCTTCGCTCGGCGAAGGCGTCGAGGCTCATCTTGCCCGGCTGACCGCGCCGACGGGCCTTCAGCCGGCGATCGAAGGCTCGGCCTTCGCCCCCTACTTCGTGCATCCGCTGCCGGCGGTGGACTGGAGCCAGCAGATCCCCAAGAAAGGCGATCAGCGGCAGATGGAAACCTGGCAGAAGCTCGGCGTCTACGCGGCGGGCCTGGCGCTTCAGGACGCCAAGGTCGAACCCGACGAGGCGACGCGGGCCCGGGTCGACATGATCGTGGCGGCCGGCGGCGGGGAGCGCGATCCGGACGTCGATGCCCTCGTGATGGCCAGGACGCGCGGCGCGAACGATCCGCAGCCTTTGATGAACGAGCTTCTGTCGAGCGAGCTTCGCCCGACGCTGTTTCTCGCGCAGCTGTCCAACCTTCTCGCCGGCAACATCTCGATCGTCCATAAGGTGACCGGCTCTTCGCGCACCTTCATGGGCGAGGAAAGCGCCGGGATTTCGGCCATCCAGGTCGCCTCGGCCCGCATTCGTGCCGGCCAGAGCCGAATCTGCCTCGTCGGCGGTGCCTTCTCGGCCGAGCGCCGGGATCTTCTCCTGAACTACGAGCTCGGCGGCTTCCTGTCGCGGGACGAATGGCGGCCGGTTCCCGCTCGCGACGGAGCCTCGGCGGGGTTTGCACCGGGCAGCGTCGGGGCGTTCCTCGTCCTGGAGGATGCGGACCATGCGGCCGAGCGAGGGGCGGTTGCCTATGGTCGGCTCCGCTTCGTGGCAGGCGATCGAGGCTCTCGTGAGCCGGCACGTTTCGAGGAGCGCTTCGGGCAACTTCTGGACGAAAGCGGCTTGGGCGACGACGACCTCCTGATCCTATCGGGCGCGACGGGCATCGATCCGATCACCGACGCCGAACTGGGTCTCCTGGCGAAGCGCTTTCCGAACGCAGCACTGCGCACGGTCGGCAGCGCCTTCGGCCACGGCATGGAGGCGCAGTTTCCGACCGGCGTGGCGGCCGCCGCCATGTTGCTTTCGGCCGGGCGCCTCCCCGCCCCCGCATCCGGCGGCGAGGAGCGGCCGGCAGGCTTCGCCCCGCGCCGCGCGTTGGTGACCGGTGTCGGCCACGTGCGCGGCGAAGGCGTCTGCGTCGTAGAGGCGATCGAGCCGCGCTGAACGGCGGCTAAGCATGGGACAGGCCGGATCGCCGGCCGAGTACGGATGGAACCGATGGCTTCTAACGATCTCGATTTCCAGGGCCGCCCCATCGTCGCGGTCACGGGGCTGGGCGTCGTGTCCTCGCTCGGACGCGGCGTCGCGGACAACTGGGCCGCGCTGACGGCCGGCCGCTCCGGTATCCACCCGATCACGCGCTTCCCGACCGACAACCTTCGCACCACCATTGCCGGCACGATCGACTTCATGAACGTCGAGCCCTGGAGCGGGATCGACCTGTCCTATGCGCTGGCGGAAGCTGCCGGCACCGAGGCGATCGCCATGGCGGGCCTCGACACGGAAGACTTCGGCGCGCCGCTGTTCCTGGCAGCGCCGCCGATCGAGCTCGAATGGTCGCAGCGCCTCCTGCTCGACAGGCTGCCGGGCGAGGCGCGCGAGGAAGCGGGCTACGATCGCCTTCTGGAGCTGGCCCGCTCCAACCGCTCGCGCGCGATCTACGACCTGACCCTGTTCGGCGGCATCTCCGAGCGGCTGGCCGACAAGCTCGGCACGCGCGGCCTGCCGATCACGCTTTCGACCGCCTGCGCATCGGGCGCGAGCGCGCTCCAGCTCGGGCTGGAAGCGATCCGTCGCGGCGACGCGGAACGCTGCATCGTCATCGGAACGGACGGCTCGGTGGGAGCCGAGGCGCTGATCCGCTTCTCGCTCCTGTCCGCTCTCTCGACGCAGAACGATACGCCGCAGACGGCCTCCAAGCCCTTTTCCAAGGACCGCGACGGCTTCGTCATGGCGGAGGGCGCCGGGGCCCTCGTTCTGGAATCGCTGTCGGCGGCGCGGGCGCGCGGTGCCAAGACGCTCGGCGTCGTCCATGGCATCGGTGAGCAGGCCGACGACTTCCACCGCACGCGCTCCAAGCCCGACGGCTCGCCCATCATCTCCACCATTCGCGCCGGTCTCGACGATGCCGGGCTGACGCCGGCCGACATCGGCTACATCAACGCCCACGGCACCTCGACGCCGGAAAACGACCGGATGGAATATACCGGCCTTGCCGCCGTATTCGGCGATGCGATCGGCTCGGTTCCGATCTCCTCCAACAAGTCGATGATCGGACATACGCTGACGGCCGCGGGCGCGATCGAGGCCGTGTTCTCGCTGCTCGCCATGCGCGAGGGGACCCTGCCGCCGACGATCAACTACCAGCAGCCCGACCCCGCCATTCCGCTCGACACGATCCCCAACGTCGCACGCGTCGCCGACGTGTCGGCCGTCCTGTCGAACTCGTTCGGCTTCGGCGGCCAGAACGTATCGCTCGTTCTCGGCCGCGAACCGCGCGCCTGAACCGCCTGACGAAGGAAACCCCATGCGAGCCCTGCAACTTGTCGCCGACCGCGACCTGAGGCGTGTCGATATCGCGGAGCCGGGCGAGCCGGGTCCGGGCGAGGTCACGGTCCGGATCCAGGTCGTCGCGCTCAATCACATCGACGTCTGGGGTTGGCGCGGAATGGC
The DNA here is from genome assembly GCF_903970965.1 of Aureimonas sp. ME7. Taxonomy (GTDB): domain Bacteria; phylum Pseudomonadota; class Alphaproteobacteria; order Rhizobiales; family Rhizobiaceae; genus Aureimonas. The sequence continues at coordinate 405,709 of NZ_CAJCKW010000002.1, forward strand.
GTTCGCCAAGCGCAAGCTGCCGCTGACGATCGGCGCCGAAGCGTCCGGCATCGTCGAAGCGCTGGGCTCGGGCACGTCCGGCCTCGTGCCGGGGCAGCTCGTCTCGATCTACGGCGCGCGCACTTGCGGGCTTTGCCGGGCCTGCAGCGAGGGTCGCGACAATCTCTGCGAACACGTATCGGGCGTCCACGGCTTCCATCTCGACGGCTTCGCGCAGGAGCGCATCAATCTTCCCGCCCGCCTTCTCGTGCCCGCCCCTCCCGGCTGCGATGCGGTGGGCGCGGCGCTCGCACCCGTCACTTTCGGCACGGTCGAGCACATGCTGTTCGACAACGCCAAGCTGGAGCCGGGCGAGACGATCCTCGTGCATGCCGGCGGCTCGGGCATCGGCACGGCGGCGATCCAGCTCGCCAAGCGCCAGGGCGCGACCGTCATCACCACCGTCGGCTCGGACGACAAGATCGAGCCCGCCAAGGCGCTCGGCGCCGATCATGTCATCAACTACCGCTCCGACCGGTTCGAAGGTGTCGTGCGCAAGCTGACGAAGAAGCGGGGTGTCGACGTCGTCTTCGAGCATGTGGGCGCCGACACGTTCGCCGGCTCCATGCTGTGTCTCAAGCGCGGCGGGCGGCTGGTGACATGCGGCTCGACGTCGGGCGTGTCGACGGAGGTCAACCTGATGATGCTGTTCCAGCAGCAGCTGAAGCTCATCGGCTCCTTCGGCTGCCGCATGGAGAACATGGCCGACGCCATGCAGAAGATGGCGCGCGGGTTGGTCAAGCCGGTGATCGACACCGAGGTCGGCTTCGACGACATCGCGATCGCGCTGGAGCGCATGGAAGGCCGCCGCGTCTTCGGCAAGATCATCCTGCACGTGGACGACGCATCAGCGGCATGAAGCGGGGACTGGCGAAGCTTTGGAAGCAGCAGCGGCAGCTGCGCGATTGGCTGATCGCGCGGGCGCTCTTCACGCTGCTCGGCGTGCTTCGCCGCTTTCCCGCGCAAACCGGCCTTCGCATCGCCGATCGGCTCGCCCGCTGGATCGGACCGTGGACCTCGCGTCACCAGCTGGCGAAGGACAACCTTCGCCAAGCCTTTCCCGAGCGGGACGAAGCCTGGATCGAGGATCTTGCCCGGCGCAATTGGGGCCAGATGGGTCGCATCGCGGCCGAATACGTCTTCCTCGACGAGATCTTCGACTTCGACCCAGACCGACAGACCGGCGAGGGGCTGATCGAGGTCGAAGGTATGGACACCTTCCTGGCTTTGCGCGACAACCCGAAGCCGATCGTCTTCTTCACCGCGCATCTCGGCTGTTTCGAGCTCCTGCCGATCTGCGCGGCGACGTTCGACCTGCACTTGACCGCCCTCTTCCGCCAGCCCAACAACCGCTATATCGCCCGCGAAGTCCTGTCGGCCCGCAAGACCAAGGGCGGCCATCTCGTGCCGTCAAAGGCGGGCGCCGCCTGGGCGCTGGCCGGCACGCTGGAGGGCGGCGGCAATGTCGGCATGCTGGTGGACCAGAAGTTCAAGCGCGGCGAGCTGACGACCTTCTTCGGGCGTCCCTGCCGGACGAACCCGCTCCTTCCCAAGCTCGCGCGCCAGTTCGACTGCGACGTCCATCCCGCGCGCTGCATCCGGCTGCCCGATGGGCGCTACCGCCTGTCACTGGAGCCGAAGCTCGAACTGCCTCGCACGCCGACCGGCGAGATCGACGTTCGGGCGAGTTGCCAGAAGCTCAACGATGTCGTGGAAGCCTGGGTGCGCGAGACACCGGAACAATGGATGTGGTTCCACCGCCGCTGGCAGATCTAGGCTTACCGTCGCGGCTTTCGGACGATCTCGCGCCGACGCTCATGCAGCCATACCTTTCTTAACCTTCGGGTTCTATCGTGCCACGGCGTAAAGCAGTGGTGCGATGATCCAATTCCTCAAACGATACTCGGCCACCTCGGCCGGAGCCGGGGCTGTGGTTTTGACACTGCTGGCCGCCGGGCTGCATCTCAGCCAGCTATCGGTCTCGCATCTTCTCTCCGCCACGACCTTGGAGCGTGGCGAGAGCTTCGCGCACTATCTCGTGGAAACCGAGGGGGCATTGGCGGCGCTGGTCACCGGCCTGTCGCGGAACCCGGATATCGAGAACCAGATCCGGGATGTGGCCGATGCCTCCGGCATCGCCAACTTCTCGATCTTCGACGCCATGGGCCGCCCCGTCTTCTCGCCGCGCTCGGCGAGCCACGCCTGGCTCCTGCGCGAACGGCCCGGCGGCATCGCGGGGCTTGATCAACTCGCCGAAGCCGCTGTTTCGCGGCCCGGCACATGGCAGGAGGTCGCCGAGGACGAGAGCGGGCGAGCGACCTTCATCCGGCCTTTCGATCATAATGGAACGCGGCTGGGGTTCATCGCCGTGACGCCCGACGTCACGTTTCTTCAGTCGCGATACGCCCACATCGTCCGCATGATGATGCTCGGCCTCGTCAGCGTACTGGTTCTGTCCACCGGCATCCCCCTTCTGATCTACATGCGCAGGAAGCGCCGCATCGAGCAGGCCGACGAGCGCATCCGCTTCCTCGCCAACCACGATACGCTGACCAGCCTTCTCAACCGCAAGCGCCTAGAAGAGGAAACCAATCGGATCCTCGCCACCTCTCGCGCCACGCGCGAGCGGCTGGCGCTTTGGGCCTTCGACGTCGAGGGAATGGCCGACATCAACAACAATATCGGGCAGGCCAATGGTGACGAGGTTCTGCGAACGGTCGCCGCAAGACTTCTGAAGGTGGTGGATCGGAGCGACCTTGCCGCACGATTAGGGGCCGACGATTTCGTGGTGATCCAGCGGCGCGCCGAAGAGCGCGATGCGATCGAGGCCTTGGCCAAGCGCATCGTGCATGAAGTCGAAGCCCCGATCGAGATCGAGGCGCACACGATCACCCCTCGCCTTTGTATCGGCGTCGCCGTGGTGCCCGACCATGGACGCACCTATGGCGACCTTTATCGCCACGCCGAACTGGCGTTGACGGTGCACAAAAGCTCCAGGCACGGTCAGTTCATCCTGTTCGAACCGTCCATGGACGAGGAAGCCAACGAACGCCGTCGCATCGAGCGACGGATTCGCGAGGCGCTGGACGGGAACGAGTTCGAACTCTTCTATCAGCCGATCGTCGACGCGCGCGATCGAGGCCTCCTCGGCTTCGAAAGCCTGCTGCGCCTACCCGACGGCGAAGGCGGCTACATCCCGCCTTCGATGTTCATTCCGATCGCCGAGGCGCGCGGCTACATCAAGGCGATCGGCACTTGGGTGCTGTATGAGGCGGCTCGCCAGATCGCGCTGTGGCCGGAGGAGCTGTTCATATCCGTCAACCTGTCGGCGGTGCAGTTCCGGGACGGCGATCTCGTCGCGATCGTGGGCAAGGCGCTCGCGCAGGCGGGCATCGCAGGATCGCGGCTGGAGCTCGAGGTCGTGGAAAGCCTCCTTCTCGAACGATCGGATGCGATCATCGACCAGTTGCAGGCGCTCAAGTCGCTCGGCGTATCGATCGCGATGGACGACTTCGGCACCGGTTACTCCTCGCTCGGCTATCTCTGGCGTTTTCCCTTCGACAAGCTGAAGATCGACCAGTCCTTCATGGTGGCCTTCGACCAGGGCGAGGCCAACGTGCGCCAGATCATCGAGGCCATCGTCAGCCTCGGTCACCACATGAAGCTGAAGGTGGTGACGGAAGGCATCGAAACGCCCGCGCAGGCCGATATGCTGCGGGAGATCGGCTGCGACCAGTTGCAGGGCTACTTCTTCGGCAGGCCGCAGCCGGCCGAGCGCGTTGCGCAAGAGGCGCTGTCGGATTGGATGCGGACACGGCTCGACACCGCTCAATCTGCTCCGGCACGCTACGGGACCTGATGATCCACCGTCGCACGCGCAGAGGATTGCGCTGAACTATGGTGAACGATTTACTAATTTATACTTGATATTTATTTTGGACTAAACCGAACCAATACACGAAGCGACCGTTCTTGGTGAAACGGGGGTTTCGGACATGCGTATCCTGATACTGGAAGACGAGCCGTTGATCGCGATGGATCTGGAGGACATCGTCACCGATGCGGTGGCGGCGGACTGCGTCTGGGCGAAGGATCTGCGGGACGGGATGCGCAGGGTCACGGAAGGGATCGATTTCGCCCTTCTCGACTTCGATCTGGGCGGTGACAACTCGCTACCGGTCGCATCGTATCTACGCGCCCACGACATTCCATTCTGCTTCGTGTCGTCCAGCCTTTCGAAGCTTCCTCCGCAGTTTCACAACGTGCCCAGCGTTTCGAAGCCTTTCCGCCCGGCCGATATCCTGCGCGCCATTCCGAGCACGTGAAGACCACGAGGCGACCGCTAGGAGGTCGCTCGCTCGGACAAATCCGCCGATCTCGATGATGTCCGCAGACAGAAACGACAAACGGGCCGGCATGGCCGACCCGTTGGACAAACTCGTGTACGCCGACCGTGGCCGGCGATCGCCCTCAGCGAGCGACGTCTTTGACGGCCGCGCCGGTCGCATCGACGGTGTTGCCCACGTCGCGTCCAACGCCACGAACGGTATTGGCACAGCCAGACACCGCCATGACGGCGGCGAGCGTTGCGGCGACGACGGAAATGCGACGGATCATGACCAAACTCCTCAGGGTCCCGATTGCGGCAGGATAACGGCAGCGCCACAACTTGGTTCCATTTTGTCGCGGACGAAATGCGGCTCTGGCGATCTGAAATCGCGCGCGCCCACCTCGGCGGGAGGAATTTTGCCGATCACTGCGCATTTGTCGGACTGTTGAAGTTCGATTGCTTCCCCTGATGGGGTCGAAGGCTTATGTCTGGCCAGGGGCGAACCGATGTGCCGGAGGATGCGGCTTGCGGATCGGACGGAAGGAGACGGAATGAAGTGGAAGGACGCCATCTGGCCCTGCGTTGGTTTGGGCGCCGTCGTTCTCTCCTGCTGGCTGCTCTACCATGAGATACGGGGTCTCTCCCTCGACGACGTCTGGGCGAGCTTCCAGAACATCGGCTGGCACCAGTGGCTGCTCTCCGTCTTCTGCGCGCTCTTCGCCTATGCGATGCTGGCCTATTACGACAGGCTGGCGCTGCGTCACCTCGGCCGCAAGGTTTCGATGCCCTTCGTGGCCGCCACCTCGTTCACCACCTATGCCCTGTCCCATAATATCGGCGCTTCGGTCTTCTCCGGCGCGGTGGTGCGGTATCGCGCCTACAGCTCGCAGGGTCTGACACCCTCCGAGATCGCCCTCCTGATCGCCTTCTGCTCCTTCACGTTCGGGCTCGGCGTCCTGGTTCTGGCCGCCGTGACGCAGTTGATCGACCCGACGATGATCCGGCGATACGTGGATGTCGCGCCGATGGTGCCGATTTCGATCGGGGTCGTCGTTCTCGGTTTTGTCGGGCTCTACATTTTCGGCAGCCTGAAAGGGTTCCGCCCCCGCAAGATCGGGGGGTTTCTCCTCCAGTATCCCCGTCGGGACGTCGTTCTCCGCCAACTCGTCGCCGCGCCTTTGGAGATCGTCGCCGCGGCGGGCATCATCTACTTCGCCCTGCCCCCGGAAAGCCATCCCGGCTTCGTCGTGGTGCTGGCGATCTTCGTCATCTCCTTCTCGCTCGCCCTCGTCTCGCACGCGCCGGGCGGGCTCGGCGTGCTGGAGGTCACCTTCCTGACCGGCCTTTCGGACGTTCCGGAAACCGACGTCCTCGCCGCGCTCCTCGTCTTCCGGATCCTGTATCTGCTCCTGCCCTTCGCTGTGGCGATCATCTTCGTGCTCGTGTTCGAGCAGAACGCCATGCGTCAGCGCCGACGCGGTGCGGGCGGGGCGAGATCGCCGGGATGAGGCCGATGACCGTCCGGTCAGTCCCGGTTGCGCTGCCATAGGGTCTCGCCGATCAGGCAGTTCGCCTCGGCGGGTTCGTAGGTGACCTTCGACACGGCTGGCACCTGTTCCAAGCGAGGCGCGGCATCGGCCAGTTCCAGAACGAGCTTCCGCCGCACGGCCTCCGGAAACTGCTCCCAGTCGTTGACGGGGATCATGAAGGCGCCCGGCCCACCAATCACGCAAGTCTCGTAGTATCGATCAAGATCGGGAATCGAACCCCATGATCCATAGCCGTCCCCGGCCCCTTGCGTCATCAACGGGAGGCCGTTGACCGTGATGCCGCGCGCGGTCGCCGCATCGCGGGCCTGCGTCACCGGGCGTCCCTGATTGTTGGGACCGTCGCCCGAGACATCGATCACCCGGCGCGTGCCCTCGAACTCGTTGCGATCGAAGAGATCGGCGGCGAAATCGATCGCCGAAGAGATCGAAGTCCGTCGCCTTCGGTCGGGCTCGGCGGCTGCCAAGCGATAGGCGAAGGCCTCGGCACTCGCCTTGCCGTCGATTAGCGTCCAGGGCAGGACGATCGTCTGCGACGTGTCGCCCGCCCACTCGACATAGGTGATCGCGACGCGTCCATAGGCGCCATCGGCGATCGCCGCATGAAGCTCGGGGCTTCTGAGCGCCGCGATATAGCCGTTTCGCTGGATTTCCTGTTCGCCCCGATCCATGGACCAGGACACATCCACCGCCAAAACCAGTTCGACATCCACCGGCTCCGCCCGGACGACGAGCGTACCGGAAGCGAGGAACGACGCCGCACCGAGAAGACGGGCCAGGGTTCTCATTCCGGGATGGTCTACCTTATCGCCCTCCGGCGCAAGCGGCTGTCGACCTTCCGTAAGCGGGGCTTAACCACAATCTGCAAGAGTGCCCCGTCTGGCACGATCTGTAGGAACCCTCGATGTCGCTCCCTCTCGATCCGTCGGTGCGAGCGCCCGTTTCCCTGGCACCGGGGTGGCGGCGAACGGCTCTGTCTCCCCTAGCGATCGGCCTTTTCGTTCTCGCAGCCTGCGCGATCCTTCTTTCGCTGCCGATCTCCCTGCCGCTCGGGCCCATGTACTGGGACGTCGTCGTTTACATCGACGGCGGATGGCGCGTTCTCTCCGGCCAGATCCCGGCCGTGGACTTCTTCGCCCCGATCGGCCCGCTCGGCTATTGGCTGTTCGCAGCCGGAATGAAGCTGTTTCCGCAGGCGCAGCCGGTCCTCTTGGCGCAGTGGATGGTAATGCCGATCACGCTCGGCGCGCTCCTGCCCGTCCTCCAGCGCGTGGATCGGGGATCACGCGCCCTGGCGCTGGCGCTGCTCCTACCCTTCCTCGTGTTCCAGCTCCTGCCGACCAATCTCGAGCAGTACTCGACCTATCCTAGCTTCGACGGCTACGGCATCTACAACCGCCACGTGGCGCAGCTCCTCTACCCCCTTGCGGTGGCGCTGGTGTTCGAGCGTCGCCAGCGTGTCCTTCTTTGCGTCGTCGGCGCGATCTGCACGGCCCTGTTCCTGACCAAGATCACGGGTTTCGTCGCCGGCGGAATGCTCTGCGCCTTCGCCTTCGCGGCGGGTCGCGTCCGGCTGCGGACGGCGCTCGGCGCGCTTCTCGGCTTTGCCGTCGTGCTCGGCCTGCTGCAGCTCGGGTTCGGGCTGACGACGGCCTACCTTTCGGACATAGCCCTTCTCGTTTCCATGAACGAAGGCGTCCTGCTTTCGCGCTTCCTGCAGGCCTCGTCGCTGCATTTCGGCATCCTCGCGTCCGGCTGCCTTCTCGTGCTCACCCTTCTTCTGACCGAGCGCCGCAGCGTTCTTGCTGATGCGCAGGCGCTTTCTCGCCATCCCTTGGCCGCGCGCGGCTGGACGACGCTTCTGGACCGCAACGCCTTCTGGCTGGCGGCCGCCTTGTTCGCCGGCCTGTTCTTCGAAACGCAGAACACAGGCAGCCAAGCCTTTCTCTTCGTCTGGCCGATCCTCCTCTCCATCGCCTGCAACGCGTCGCGCCACTCGAACCGAGGTACGGTCGCGGTTCTCGTTCTCGTCGCGGCGACCGCCATGCCGCCCTTCGTCAACGTCCTCCATCGCTCGTCGAGGGCGATCGTCGGGCAACTCGCCTACCCCCGCGTACCAGTCGCCGATCTCAAGATGCTGTTCAGCGTCACCCAGCGGCCCGAGGTTCTCGAACGTGCGACCGCGATGCTGGACAACTACGCGGGCTTCCCGGACACCTATCGCGATCTGGCGACCCGCGGACAACTCCCGACGTTCGGACTTTATTCGGACCTCGACTTCCAGGCCTCCCTGCTCATGACCTTCGAGGAAGCGGTGGAGGCCGTCCGCGCCCTGGAGGCCGAGCGCGGCGTGCGGTTCGAGACGGTCATGAGCCTCAACTTCGTCAACCCCTTCCCCTACCTTCTGGAGCGCAAGGCGCCCCTTCACATCGCGATCGGGGCAGACCCGTTCCGCGCGGTACCGCCGCTCGACGCACAGACGTTGGAAGCGGTGCGCGACGCCGACCTCATCCTGTATCCGACATGCCCGATCACCACGTCCAACGAGGAGCTGAAGGCGATCTACGCCGACGGCCTGAAGGGACGGACGACCGTGCCGCTCGGCCGGTGCTGGACGGGCTACGTGCGCGCCGGCCTTTCCGGCACGCTCTGAGACAAGCGCAAACGACAAAGGCCGGATCCTTCGATCCGGCCTTTGTCGTTTCCATTCGCGTTCGAAGGGCTCAGCCCATCTGCGTCTTGGCAAAGCTCGTCACGATCGACACGATGCCGCGCCCGAGAAGCGCATCCAGCGCGTCGCAGAACTGGTCCACGTTGTCATGGGAGCAGATCAGCGGCGGTTCGAGCCGGATGACGTTGCGGTTGTACTCGGTGAACGCGACGAGGCAGTCGTAGTCCTTCAGGAGGAGCGCGCCGATGAAGCCGGACAGCGAACCTTTGAGCTTTTCGTCGAGGAGCGCCACCACGGGGCGCAGCGCGAAGGGCAGCGTCTGCGAGAAGTCGTGGAACTCGAGGCCCAGCATCAGCCCCCGCCCGCGCACGTCCTTGATGATCGACGGGTACTTGGCCTGGATCGCCTCCAGACGCTCCTTCAAGTAGGCGCCGACCACCTCGGCATTGCCGATCAGATCCTCGTCGTAGAGCGTGTTGAGCGCTTCGATCGAGGTGGCGCAGCCCTCGCCGATTCCCCCGAAGGTAGCGTGCGCGTGGATCATCGCGGTCTTCGGCGTACCATAGGCGCGCATGTAAACGTCGCGCCGCGCGACCATGGCAGCCATTGCCGCCTTGCCGCCGCCGAAGCTCTTGGCGAGCGCCGTCACGTCCGGCACCACGCCGTGGTGCTCGAAGGCGTAGAAGCGTCCCGTGCGCCCGTATCCGCACTGCACCTCGTCGGCGACCCAGATCACCTTGTGCTCGTCGCAGAGCGCGCGAACGCCCTGCCAGTATTCGGTCGGCGCCTCGATGATGCCGCCCCCGCCCTGGACCGTTTCCAGCACGACGACGCCGACATCGGGGTCGGAGCGCACCACGGCGGTGAGCGCTGCCAGATCGCCGAAGGGCACGCGGTAGGTGTTCTCGACAAGCTTGAACTCGCCCTTGTAGAGCGGCGAATCCGTGATCGACAGGACACCCTTCGTCTTGCCGTGGAACGAGTTCTCGGCGTGGACGATCTTACAATTCTTCCGACCGGATGCCCGCTCGGCCACCTTGATCGCGGCTTCCATCGCTTCCGAACCGGAAGAGCCGAGGAACACCATGTCGAGCTCGCCGGGGCTACAGCTCGCGACGTTCTTCGCCAGCGCCGCCGCATATTGCGACAGGAAGGCGATGGCGATCTCGTGCCGCTTCTCGTCCTGGAACGTCTTGCGGGCGGCCAGGATGCGCGGGTGGTTGTGGCCGAAGGCGAGCGAGCCGAACCCGCCGAAGAAATCGAGGATCCGGCGTCCGTTCTGATCGATGTAGAACATGCCCTCGGCACGTTCCACTTTCACCTTGTGGAAGCCGAGCAGCTTCATGAAGTGGAACTGGCCGGGGTTGATATGCTCCTTGAACAGGTCCGCCATGGTGGCGACGTCCATCGCCTTGGCCTGGTCGAGGGTCAGCATGTCGGGCTTGGGCGGCCCCTGCCGGTGCGGCGCATCGAGCGAGGGCGCCAGGGTCGTCGGACGGTCCAGCATCGGTTCAGATCCTCACTCGGCGGGTTGCGCGAAGGCGCCGGAAGGAACCGGCCGGCCTTCCTTTTTGGCACGATATTCGGAATAGGCGGCGATCAGCATGTCCTCGTCGCGGTACTGTGGAACCCAGCCGAGGTCGCGCCGGCCCTTGGACACGTCGAGCACACATTCCTCGTCCGCGATCAGATACTGCTCCGGGTCCATCAGCGGCCGGTTCATCCAGTCGAGAAGGTCCAGCGTGCGCTTCACCGCAAAGCCCGGCGTTGGCAGGAGGATGGACTTCGAGCCGGCATGCCGGACGAGATCGCCGAGGAGCTTGCGCACCGGCGGCGGGTTCAGCGAGCCGAGATTGTAGGCCTCGTTCGGCACGTCGGCCTTCCAGGCGAGACGCGCCGCTTCGGCGCAGTCGAAGACGGAGATGAACTGGTAGGGGTTCTTACCCGAGCCGATCATTGGAACCGGCAGGTTCGCGTCGATCAGCTTGAACAGCTTTTCCAGGATGCCGAGGCGCCCCGGCCCGATGATGAGGCGCGGGCGGAACAGCGAGATGCGCATACCGCGCTCCCGCCATTCGGCCGCCAGATGCTCGGTGTCGAGCTTCGACTGCCCGTATTCGCCGAGCGGAGCGACGGGGTGGTCCTCCGTCATCGGCGTCGTCACCGTATGGCCGTAGATCATGTCGGTGGTGAAGTGGACGAGCCGATCCGCGCCCGCGCGGCCCATCGCTTCCATGATGTGCTTCGTCCCGTCGTAGTTCACGGGATAGAAGAACTCGCGGCGCTTGGCGCGCACCTGGAGCGGCGACAGCATCTTGGCCGACAGGTTGTAGATCATGTCGCCCGGCGCGATCGGCACCGCGCCGACGGCGGCCGCGTCGGTCACGTCGACCGTCAGATGCGTCGAGCGGGCGTAATGGGCAAGATCGCTTCGCGCGATGTCGGCCACCACGACCTCCTCGCCATCGGCGACGAGACGCTGTGCCAGATGGCGGCCGACGAAGCCGTCGCCGCCGAAGATCACGTGCTTCATCGAAGGGTTCCTTCCGTGGAATGAATGTCGGCCCGCGCCTCGACCTCGGCGGCCGCCGGCGCCTGGCTGCCGCCGCGCGCGATGAAGACGGTGCCGAGGCAGATCAGGGCGATGCCCGCGATCGCCGATGCGTTGATCTGTTCGCCGAACAGGGCCCAGGCCGCGAAGGCGACCACCACGTAGGCGAGGCTGAGAAACGGGTAGGCGTAGCTGAGATCGACCTTGGACAGGACGAAGAGATGGGAGGCCATCGAGACGACGAAGACGCAAAGCCCCAGAAACACGAACGGGCTGAAGACGATCGACAGGATCTTCACCACCGGGTTGACGCCCGAAAAGCTCAAGGGGCCGAGCTGCATCATCCCGTATTTCAGGAGCATCTGCGCCGCTGCGTTGGTCAGCACCGTGAACAGGATGAAGGGGATGTAGCGGCTCATGCGCGAAGCCTTCCCGGCTCGTTTCGAATGGGGCGGATCGTGACGCTTGCCGCCTCCGATCGGGTTAAGCCTTCAGCGAAAAGGCGCTGTATCGGACGATTTCCGTTGGGGAAGGTCACCGAAACCTTGCCTCAGGCCGCGATGCCGACCGGCGCCCGGTGATCGGCCAACCGAAGCGCCGTGCGCGCCCAGAAGTCGGAGCGGATCGCGGGATCGCGCATGGCTTCCAGGCGCCGCCAGTTCGGGAACGAGGCTTCGAAGGTTTCGGGCGACATGCGCGCGTCCTTGTAGGGGTTCACCGCGCCGCCGGCCTCGATCGTGATACGGTCGAGCTCGGCCATGAGCTTCAGCGTGCGCTCGCCGCGATGGGGGAAGTCGAGCGTCAGCGTGTAGCCCGGCCGGGGAAAGCTGAAGGTGCCGGGACTGTCGAGGTCGCCGAAGCGTTTCAAAACGGTAAGGAACGAGCCCTGCCCAGCCGCCACCGCGCACTCCATTAAGGCGCGCACGGTCTCGTAGCCGTTTTCCATCGGCACGGCGCTCTGGTGCTGGAGCAACCCGTTCGGGCCGTAGAGGCGGTTCCAGTCGCGCACGCGATCGAGAGGGTAGAAGAAGCTGTCGAACGGAACCGACGTGACGACCTCGGCCCGGCGCAGCTTGCGGAAGTTGACCTCGTTGAACGCCCGGAGCGCGACCCCTCGCAAGGGACTGATCGGCGGCGTCCAGGGAACGGAGGCGACGGGCGGGCGCGCTTCGCCCTGCCGGTCGCCCGATCCGGCATGGTCGCCGCAGATCAGATGACCACGCCCGAAACTGTTCCCACGCGCCAGCTGGTCGATCCAGGCGACGGCGTATTCATACGCGTCGTCGGCGTCGCCCGCGCGCGCGAAGTAGTCGGCGAGGTTGGATAGGCGCACCGTCCGCTGACGAATGGTCAGCGAGGGCACCGCCATCAGCGCGAGGCGGACCCGGGTGACGATGCCCGTCAGCCCCATGCCACCGATCGTGGCGGCGAACATGTCGGCGTTCTCGTCCCGCGAACAGGTCAGAACGGTTCCGTCCGAGCGCAGAAGCGTGAAGCCCTCGATCCAGCGCCCGATCGTTCCGCGCCGGTGATGGTTCTTGCCGTGGACGTCGTTGGCCAGCGCGCCGCCGAGCGTGACGAACTGCGTGCCCGGCGTCACCGGCAGGAACCAGCCGTGCGGCGCGACGTGCCGCGTGATCTCGTGCAGCATCACACCGGCGTCGACCTCGATCGCGCCTGTTTCGCGGTCGAACGAATGGATGCGCCGGGGCCCCCGCATGTCGATCAGGGTGCCGGTGTCGTTGAGACAGGTGTCGCCGTAGGAGCGCCCGTTGCCGCGCGGCAGGAGCCACAAGCCCTTGTGCGGTTCAGGAAAGGTATCCCCCACTCCCATCGCGATCGCGCGGCGACCGCCGGCAGGCGCCGGCGTCCGGCCCCAGTTGCCGTAGGGGTCAGACATAGGCCGCGACCAGGAACATGGCGGCGCCCAGCACCATCATGATCTGCGAGCGCCAGTCCTGCATGATGAAGACGATCGGATCGTCATACATCTGGCGGCGGCGCGCGAGCACCCAGATCCGCACGATGATGTAGAGAACCAGCGGGCAGAGCGGCCAGAGAATGTAGGGGTGGCGGTAGAGCTCGCTCACCGCGTCGCTGTCGATATAAAGCGCCAGGACGAGGACGGAGGCGAAGCCCGACGCCATGCCGGCCTGCCCGACCGTGTCGAGATCCATCTCCACATAGCCGCGCCCGGTGGACGAGCGGTTCGCCCCGGCCTCGAACTCGGAGATCTCGACGAAGCGCTTCACCAGCGCCAGCGACAGGAAGAAGAAGATCGAAAAGGCCAGAAGCCAGAAGGACTCGGTGGACTGAACCGCCGTCGCGCCCGCGAGAATCCGCAGCGTGTAAAGGCCCGCCAGCGTCAGGACGTCGATCAGCAGCATCCGTTTCAGCGCGAGGGAATAGGCCGTCGTCGCGACGAGATAGGCGGCAAGGATCGCCGTGAAGCCGATCGGAAGCAGGAGCGACAGCGCGACGGAGCCGACCAGCAGTCCGGCCGCCAGTCCGAGCCCGACGGGAATGGGCACGCGCCCGCTGGCGAAGGGCCGGTTGCGCTTGGTCTTGTGCCGCCGGTCGGCGGCCAGATCCAGAAGATCGTTCAAGATGTAGACCGACGAGGCGGCGAGCGAGAAGCTGAGAAACGCGACGAGGCCGCTCAGCACCATGAAGACGTCGAGGAACTCGTGGTTGAGCGCGACCGGTACGAAGACGAGGAGGTTCTTCAGCCATTGATGCGGTCGCATGGCCTTCACCATGGCGCGCAACGTCGAGCGTCCGTCCTCGATCAGCCGGGCGGGGCGGGCAGCGCTCGCCTGCCAGCGGCGCGCGGAGCGATCGGGCTGCACCACGGTCGCCGTTTCGGCAGCTTCGAACAGGCAGATATCGTCCTGCGAATTGCCGAAATAGTCGAACGCCCCGCCCTCGCAGCGCGCCTGGATGCGGTCGAGCTTGGTGCGCGCAGAAAGGTTGGTGGTTCGATCGCTGGCCATCACCTCGTCGAACAGGCCGAGGTGGTCGGCGACGGCCTTGGCAAGGCGCTCGTTGGAAGCGGTCGCCAGAACGATCCGACGGCCCGCCTCCTGCTCGGCCTGAAGCGCGGCCACGACCTCCTCGCGATAGGGAAGCGTCGCGGCGTCGATGTCGATGCGGGCGGCGAGTTCGTCCTTGATGACCGCCTTGCCCCGGAACATCCATCCGAACAGGCGCCAGAACGACAGAGGCTCCTGCCGGGCGAAGAGGAAGAGGCTTTCCCAAAGGAGATCGCCACGGATCAAGGTCCCGTCGAGATCGACGAACAGCGGCCGTTCGGTTCTCGTGACGAAAGTATCCATGGCGATATCCTACCGATGGGCGATCAGTTACGGCGGACTATCCCCATCGCCATGTTTCCCAAGGGTAAACCGCGGGCCAATACGGCAACTTCCATCGCGCATGCTTAAGACGATCCTCCGGACCGCCTAAAATTGTCTCGATCTGGGGTGGACCGACTTTCCACTCTCCGAGCCGGAGCTTTCTGATCGCTTCCAAGCGCTCGCAAACATCTGGCCGCTTTCAAACGTTCGTGAGCGATATTCTGCCGAACATGAGGATTGCGGAGGAGAACGACCTCGTCTTCCCGATATCACCAAACGATAACAGTCACTTGCCAACTCTAGGCCTCGATGCGTCGCATGTGCTTGGCTGGCTATGTGAGCGTGTTTCCTATGCCACACCGGAGCGCCAGATGCCCCAGGCATACTTGCTGAGAGCAGCCGGATCTTATCTGTAGAACGCACGGAAGCGGTACGAACCGTCACCTCCCGATCAAATATAAATCCGCCTCGGCCCCGCCGTGCAGCGGTATGCTGGAGCCTTGGAACCATGAAGCGTCTTGCCCTTCTTTTGGCATCCGCCGCCCTCGTCACGCCGGCTCTGGCCGCCGATGTCGTCTACGAGGAGCCGGCGGCACCGATCGCCATCGCCCCGGTCTCCAACTGGACCGGCCTCTACCTCGGCGTTCAGGCCGGCGGCGCCTTCAACCCGGACAACGGCGACAACCTGTCGATCGTCCCGAACTTCGCGGGCGCCGGCGCCACGTTCCTGACCAACGCCTTCGGCAACAGCTTCTCCTCGGAGTTCGAGTCGAGCTTCATCGGCGGCGCGCATATCGGTTACGACTACCAGATCGACCGCTTCGTGGTCGGTGCGCTCGTCGACATCAACGCGCTCGACATTGCCCAGCGCTCCAGCGCCTTCTCCAACACGCCGGCCTTCTACACCGCTGAGCGGAGCCTCGATTACCTCGTGACCGGCCGCCTGCGCGCCGGCTATCTCGTGACCGACAGCGCGCTGGCCTACGCCACCGGCGGCTTTGCCTACGGCGAGAGCGACTACCGCTTCACGTCCAACAGCCCGGCGATTACCGCGGCCTTCCCGGCCGTCGTCAACTCGGACTCCGACGACTTCGGCTATTCCGTCGGCGGCGGCATGGAAGTGAAGGTCACGCAGAACATCTCGTTCGGCGCGGAATACCTCTATACCAACCTCGGCGACAGCGACTCCTCGACGCGCCTCAACGGCGGTCCGTTCGACGGTTCGGGCACGGCGGTCATCCCCGGCCAGTTCACCGACTTCCGCTCCAACGGCGACTTCGACTTCCACACGGTGACGGCGAAGCTTTCCTACCGCTTCAACTAAGCGGCCGGACCAAACCAACGAAAAAGCCCGCCGCGCTTCGAGCGCGGCGGGCTTTTTCATGTGTCGATCAAAGCGCTGGTTTCAGCAGGCGTTGTACTTGCGGTCGAGCGCGTCGATCGCCTCGACGTTCGGACCGGAGCTGCTGGCCGGGTCGAACTCGGATTCCAGATACTTGTCGACGATCGCCTTGGCGAGCTCGGGACCGATGACGCGCGAGCCCATGGTGATGATCTGCGCGTTGTTGCTCTTGGCGGCGCGCTCCGCCGAATAGGTGTCGTGCGTCAGCGCGGCGCGGATGCCGGGCACCTTGTTGGCCGAGATGTTGACGCCGATGCCCGTGCCGCAGCACAGGATGGCGCGGTCGTACTCGCCGTCCACCACCGCGCGTGCGATGCGCTCGGAGGTCGTGGCGTAGCGCTCGGACGCACCGTCCGGCGCATCGCTGGCGTCCACCACCGTCAGGTCCGAGCGCGAGCCGAGATGCTCCTTGATGGCTTGAACCAAGGGCTTTCCGGCGCTGTCGCCACCGATCACGATCTTCATGGATGTCATCCGTTCTGGAAAAAGGGCGGAAACCGCTCCGCCGATGCCGTGGCGCGAGGTCGCGCCTTCCGTTCATAATATCAGCCACCCGTTCAAACGATCAAGAGTGGATCGATCTACGACCCGGCCCGTCCCGCCTGATCGAGCGCCAGAATCCCATGCGCGTTGGCGAGCGACGTCGCGATCACATCCACCGCGCCGGTGCGCAGGGCCGCCAGGATCGGCATGGTCTTCGTCGGCTCGGAAGCGATGGCGATGACGTTGGGGATGGCTCGGATCTCGTCGAGGCGAAGCCCGACGACCCGTCCGCCGATGATCTCGTTTCGCTCCCGGCCTTCCAGATCGTAGAAGTCGTAGCCCATGAGATCGCCGACGACGCCGGCGGCGCGCGCAGCGAGGATTTCCTCACGCTTGAACCAGCCCATGCGCACCATATGGCTTTCCTCGCCGAGATCGCCGATGCCGACTAGAGCGAAGTCGGCGCTGCGGCCGAGATCCAGCGTCTGCTTCACGGTGGGATTGCGCTGAAGCGCGTCGCGTAAGCCGGCGTCAGGCACATAGGCCGGCGCATAGAGCGTCTCGGGCAGACCGCCGAAACGGCGCGCCAGCTTGCGGCAGATATGGTCGGCATTGGCCGGCTCTCCCGCCTGATGCGCGCCGCCCGTGGCCGAAACGAAGGTCGCCGCTTCCAGGAACGCGCGCCCCCGCGTGTCCGCTACCGCCGCCACGTTGCGTCCCATTCCGACCGCGACCGTCGCCCCTTCGAAAAGGTGGCGCTCCAGATAGTCCGACACCAACAGCGCCACCTCCGCGCGCTGCGTGTCGGCGTCGCGCCGGTCCACCGCGATCAAGGCGGCCTTGACGCCGAAGCGCTCGCGCAGCCGCCGCTCGAGTTCCGCCTCGACCGCGCGGTGGACGCGAATGCGCACGTCCACGATGCCGGCGTCGCGCGCCTGCCGAAGGAGGCGGTTGATCTTCATGCGCGACAAGCCGAGTTCGGCCGCAATCTCGGCCTGGGTCGCCTGCCCCTCGTAGTAGCGGCGAGCGACCTTCATCATCGTGTCGATCTCGGATGGTACTATGTCGTCCAAGAAGCCATCACCGGTCCGGCAGCCGTTCATATGATACGAACGCGTTCATATGAACGTTTTTCACGGGGCCACGATTGATTCAAGCGCCCACTCGTGTTTGTGGTGTGCACAACGGTTGGGAGGCCTGTCGCATCGACTTGGCGATTCCGATCATTCGCTCGCGTTTCGCGCGGGCCAGCGAAGGGAACCTGGACGCCGTGGATACCGCACAACTCCCCCATCTCGACCCCCAGGAAATCCGCGCGATGGCGAGCGGCATCCGCTTCCTGTCGATGGATGCGGTGGAAGCGGCCAATTCGGGCCATCCCGGCATGCCGCTCGGCATGTCCGACGCGGCAACCGTCCTGTTCAGCCGCTTCATGAAGTTCGACGCTGCCCGCCCCCATTGGGCGGATCGCGACCGCTTCGTTCTGTCGGCCGGCCACGGCTCGATGCTGCTCTACAGCCTCCTGCACCTCACGGGTTACCAGGACTTTTCGATCGACGAGCTGAAGCGCTTCCGCCAGCTTCATTCCAAGGCCGCCGGCCATCCCGAGTTCGGCGAGGGCGCCGGCATCGAGACGACCACCGGTCCGCTCGGCCAGGGCCTTGCCACAGCGGTGGGCCTCGCGCTCGGCGAAAAGATCCTGCGCGAGCGCTTCGGCGAGGAGCTTTGCTCGCACTACACCTACACGATCGCCGGCGACGGCTGCTTCATGGAAGGCGTCAGCCAGGAGGCGATCTCGATCGCCGGCCACCTGAAGCTTTCTAAGTTGATCGTCCTTTGGGACGACAACCGCATCACGATCGACGGTGCGACCGACCTTTCGACCTCGGACGATCTGGCCAAGCGCGTCGAGGCGTCCGGCTGGAACACGGCTGCGGTGGACGGCCATGATCCCCAAGCCGTCGCCGCCGCAATCGAAGCGGCGCGCGGCTCGGACAAGCCGACGCTGATCGCCTGCCGCACCACGATCGGCTACGGCGCGGGCAAGAAGGCCGGCACGTCCGGCGTCCACGGCTCGCCCATCGGCGCCGAGGGCATCGCCTATGCCCGCGAATACTTCACCTGGGCTCATGAGCCGTTCGTTCTCCCGGATGTCGTCACCGATTTCTGGAAGGCGGTCGGCAGCCGGGGCGCGGCGGAAGCCGACGCCTGGGAAAAGCGCCATGCGGCGTCCGCCCATGCCGCCGACTGGGACCGCGTGATGAAGGATGGCTTCGACGGCGATCCGGCCGCGATCCTTGCCGAGGTCAAGCGCAAGTTCGCCTCCGAGGCGCCCTCCGTCGCCACGCGCAAGGCGGGCCAGACGGTGATCGAGGCGCTATCGGCCGCATCCGCCAAGCTGATCGGCGGCTCGGCCGACCTGTCGGGCTCGAACCTGACCAAGGGTGGCGCCGCCAAGCCGATCACCCCGTCGGACGCCACCGGCAACTACATCTACTACGGCGTGCGAGAGCACGGCATGGCGGCCGTGATGAACGGCCTGTCGCTCCATGGCGGCTTCACGCCCTTCGGCGGCACATTCCTGTGCTTTGCCGACTATGCCCGGCCCGCGATGCGGCTTTCGGCGCTGATGCACCAGCCGGTGGTCTACGTGATGACGCACGATTCGATCGGTCAGGGCGAGGACGGCCCGACGCACCAGCCGATCGAGCACCTTGCGTCGCTGCGCGCCATGCCGAACATGCTGGTCATGCGTCCGGCCGACGGCGTCGAAACGGCCGAGTGCTGGGAAGCCGCCCTCCGGGCGACGAAGTCGCCGACGACGATGGTCCTGTCGCGCCAGAACCTGAAGACGCTGCGCACCGGCGCCACGGACGAGAACCTATCGGCCAAGGGCGGCTACGTCCTCGAGGAGGCCGAGGGCGGCGCGCGCCAGGTGACGATCCTCGCCACCGGGTCCGAGGTCGAGATCGCGGTCGCCGCGCGCAAGATCCTGGCGGACGCCGGGGTTCGCGCCGCCGTCGTGTCCCTGCCCTGCTGGGAGCTTTTCGCGCAGCAGCCGAAGAGCTACCGCGACGAGGTTCTCGGATCGGCGCCGCGCATCGCGGTGGAGGCGGCGAGCCCCTTCGGCTGGACGCGCTTCGTGGCCGACGAGGACGACGTCGTCGGCCTCACCACGTTCGGCGCCTCGGCGCCCGGCGCCGACCTCTACAAGCATTTCGGGCTGACGCCGGAGAAGGTCGCCGACAAGGCGCGCTCCAAGGTCCAGGGCTGACCTCGGGTCAGGAGACTTCGAAAGGGCCGGTCGATCGTCGTCGACCGGCCCTTTTTTCGCAAGCTGCGGCGCAAGGGCCGCGCGAACACACCGCCACCGACGGGAAAGATCGAGCGAGATGACCAAGCGGCCCTGGATCGGCACCAGCTGGAAGATGAACAAGACGATCGCGGAAGCGGATGCCTTCTGCCAGACGGTGTCGCGCTCGCCGTTCGCCCATGACGACCGGGCGCAGCTTTTCGTCACCCCTCCCTTCACCGTTCTCCACCGCGTGGCCGAGGCCTTGAACGGGACCGACATCATCGTCGGCGCGCAGAACGCCCATTGGAAGGACGCCGGCGCCTGGACCGGCGAGGTTTCGCCGCTGCAGGTCCTGGACTGCGGCGGACGCCTCGTCGAGATCGGCCATTCGGAGCGGCGCGAGCATTTCGGCGAAACCGACGAAACGGTGGCGCTGAAGACCGAAGCCGCCGTGCGCCACGGCCTCGTCGCGCTCGTCTGCATCGGCGACACGCGGGAGGAATACGACGCCGGCCGAACGGCCGAGGCGCTCCAGCGCCAGACGGAAGCGCTGATCTCGCGCGTCGAATGGAGCCAGCCCGCCAAGGTCGTCATCGCCTACGAGCCGGTCTGGTCGATCGGCGAAGGCGGCACGCCGGCCGAGCCGAGCTTCGCCGAGGAGCAGCATGCCCGCATCAAGGAACTGACGAAGGCGCGATTGGGCTTCGCGTTGCCCGTCCTCTACGGCGGCAGCGTCAATCCCGGAAACTGCGTCGAGCTCGCCGCGCAGGAGCATATCGACGGTCTCTTCATCGGCCGTTCCGCCTGGAATGCGGACGGCTATCTTTCCATCGTCTCGGACGTCGTCTCGTCCCTGTCCTGAACGGACCGCCGGAGTTTCCCCTTGGCCCTCATCACCCTTCGCCAGCTCCTCGACCACGCCGCCGAGCATAGCTACGGCGTCCCCGCCTTCAACATCAACAACATGGAACAGGGTCTCGCGATTCTCGCCGCGGCCGCCAAGACCTCCTCGCCCGTGATTTTGCAGGCGAGCCGGGGGGCGCGCGCCTATGCCAACGACCTGATCCTGGCGCGGCTGATCGAGGGTCTGGCCGAGATGCACCCCGACATCCCGATCTGCATGCATCTCGACCACGGCAACAACGAAGCCACCTGCATCACCGCGATCCAGCACGGGTTCACCTCGGTGATGATGGACGGCTCGCTTCTGGAAGACGGCAAGTCGCTCGCCGACTATCGCTACAATGCCGGCGTGACGCGCCGCGTCGCCGACATGGCGCATTGGTGCGGGGCATCGGTGGAAGGCGAGATCGGCGTTCTCGGCAGCCTGGAGACGGGCGGTGGCGAGCAGGAGGACGGCCACGGCTTCGAAGGCACGCTGGAGCACGACCAGCTCCTGACCGACCCCGAGGAAGCCGCCCGCTTCGTCGAGGACACCCATGTCGACGCGCTCGCCGTCGCGATGGGCACCAGCCACGGCGCCTACAAGTTCTCCCGCAAGCCGGACGGCGAGGTCCTGGCGATGAACGTCATCGAGGCGATCCACGCCAAGCTGCCGAACACGCATCTCGTGATGCACGGCTCCTCGTCGGTGCCGCAGGACCTGCAGGACATCGTCAACCAGTATGGCGGCGACATCAAGCCGACCTGGGGCGTGCCGGTCGAGGAGATCCAGCGCGGCATCCGCCACGGCGTACGCAAGATCAACATCGACACCGACTGCCGCTTGGCGCTCACCGGGGCGATCCGCAAGGTGTTCGCGGAGAACCCGGAAGAGTTCGACCCTCGCAAGTATCTCGGCCCCGGCATGGCCGCGATCACCAAGCTGGCAAGCCAGCGCTTCGAGGAGTTCGGAACGGCCGGCCATGCGCCGAAGATCAAGCCGATCGCGCTCGCCGACATGGCCAAGCGCTACCGCGACGGCAGCCTCAAGGTGTCCAACCGGACCTAGCGGGAAAGCCGGGCGACATGGTCGTGTCGCCCGGCCGGGCGCTTATTCGTACCCGGCGAGTTCGGCAAGCTGGGGATAGAGTTCGGGCGAGCCGGCGATCAGCCAGTTGCCCTTGAAAAGCGCGTCGCCCGCCAGAAAATCGCTGACCTGCCCGCCGGCTCCCTCGATCACCCCCATCGCGCCGAGGCAGTCGTAGGAGTTGATGTGCGGCTCGATGTAGCCGATCAGCCGGCCGGCCGCGAGATAGGCGAGCGCGAGCGCGCCGGAGCCGTCGCGATAGAACATGCCGCCTGCTTCCAGGACGCGTCCGAAGGCCGGCAGGAACTCGACTGGCGGAACGCGCGGCGAATACCCCATCGCGGTCAGCCCCTCGCGAACGCTTGTCGCCGAGCGCACACGGATCGGGCGCCCGTTCAGCGTCGCCCCGCGACCCGCCCCTCCGGCGAACAGTTCGCCGCGCGCCGGGGCGTTGACGAAGCCCATCCGGTTGCGCCCGCCTTCCACGAAGGCGATCGAGACGCACCAGCCGCTCATGCCGTTGACGAAGGGCTGCGTTCCGTCGATCGGGTCCACCACCCAGATGCCCTGGCCCGGCGCGAACTCGCTACGCCCGCTTTCCTCGCCGAAGAACGCATCCTGCGGAAAGGCCTCGTCCAACCGGGCGCGGATCAGCTTCTCGACCTCGACATCCGCCTCGCTGACGACGTCCTGCAGCCCCTTGGAGGAAACGGTGAGGGTTTCCACACGGTGGAAGAAACCGAGCGCGACCTCCCCCGCTTCGCGAACGAGAGCGGACGCGAATTCGAAACGACGGTCGAGTTCGACGGTTGTCATGGATGAGCCTTCATGCGGTTGGGACGGATCGGCAGCCGGCATCCTCAAGCGTCCTTCCACAGCCAGGCGGCGCCCCGGACGCCGCTCGAATCGCCGTGCCGGGACTGCACCACCGGCGTATGGAACACGGTGGAGAACGTATATTTGGCGATTCGCTGCGGCAGGGAATCGTATAGCTCGGGGATGTTCGACATGCCCCCGCCCATCACGAACACGTCCGGGTCCAGCGTGTTGACGACGACGGAAAGCCCGCGCGCCACCCGATCGAGGTAGCGGTCCCAGATCAGACCGGCCAGCCGGTCGCCCGCGCGCACCTTGTCCATCACGTCGCGCGCCTTGGTCTCGACGCCGGTGTGAAGCTCATATTCCGCCTCGAAGGCGCGGCCCGACACCCAGGTTTCCAGGCACCCGTGCTTTCCGCAATAGCACGGCCGGCCGGGCAGTTCGGAGGCATGCGGGAGCGGCAACGGATTGTGGCCCCACTCGCCGGCGGAATTGTTCGGCCCGTGATGGGCCCGGCCGCCGACCGCGATCCCGGCCCCCGCCCCGCTTCCCAGGATCACCGCGAAGACGACGTTGTAGCCCGCCCCCGCTCCGTCGACGGCCTCGGAGGCCGCAAGACAGTCGGCATCGTTCTCCACCCGCAGGGGACGGCGGAGCCGCTCGTGAAGATCGGCTTCCACCGGGCGGCCGAGAAGCCAGGTGGAACTCGCGCCCTTACCAACGCGCGACTTCGGCTCGAGCGAGCCGGGAATGCCAATGCCGACCGACCCCGTCTGTCCCGTCGCGGCTTCGAGCCGCGCGATGATCGATCCAATCATCGAAATGCAGCCGTCGTAGTCGTGGCGCGGCGTGTCCTCGCGAAAGCGCGCAAGCTCCTGGCCGTCGGGGCTGAGCGCGACCCCCTCGATCTTCGTTCCGCCCCAGTCGATTCCGATCAGCATTCCGGCCCTCCCTGCCCGTCTCGGCGCCGTTCTGCTGATCCGGCGGCGTGACGGTTCGATGGATACTGATGATACCAGCGCGAGATCAAGGGCGGCATTCGAGGATCGCGATGGCGTCTCGCCGCTGGGGTGCCCATATGGCACGGTGAATCGAAGAGCATGGAGACCAGCGGCATGGGCGCCCTTATCCCGTTCGACAACACCTATGCGCGGCTGCCGGCCTCCTTCCACATGGCGATCGCGCCGCAACGCCGCGCAGCCCCGAAGCTTCTGCAGCTCAACCGACCGCTCGCCGAGGAACTCGGCATCGACACCGAATTTCTCACCTCCGAGGGTGCAGAGATCCTGTCCAACAGCGCCAGAGCGGAAGGCGCCGACCCGATCGCGCTGGCCTATGCCGGGCACCAGTTCGGCCAGTTCGTACCGCGCCTCGGCGACGGCCGGGCGCTGCTTCTCGGCGAAGTGGTGGATCGCAACGGGCAGCGGCGCGACATTCAGCTGAAGGGCTCCGGGCCGACACCCTTTTCGCGCCAGGGCGACGGACTGGCGGCCCTCGGGCCCGTCCTGCGGGAGTATCTGGTCAGCGAGGCGATGCATGCGCTCGGTGTGCCGACGACCCGCTCGCTGGCGATCGTGTCGACCGGCGAAAGCGTCTACCGCGAAACCGAGCTTCCCGGAGCGGTCCTGACGCGCATCGCCGCAAGCCACATCCGCGTCGGCACCTTCCAGTACTTCGCCGCGCGAGGCGACGAGGCGGCCTTACGTGAGCTCGCGGACTACAGCATCGCCCGCCATCAGCCGGACGCGGTGGACGCCCCCGACCGATACCGGCGGCTTCTCGACGGCATCGCGATCCGCCAGGCCGATCTCATCGCCCGCTGGATGCTGCTCGGCTTCGTCCACGGCGTGATGAACACCGACAACATGGCGATATCGGGCGAGACGATCGACTACGGCCCCTGCGCCTTTCTCGACGCCTACGACCCGTCGAGCGTCTTCAGCTCGATCGATCGCGGCGGCCGCTATGCCTATGCCAACCAGCCGGCCATCGCCCAGTGGAACCTCGCGCGGCTCGCCGAATGCCTCCTGCCCCTTCTGTCGACCGACGAGGCGGAAGCGATGGGGCAGGCGACCGGCGCGTTGACCCTTTTCGCGGAACGCTTCAACGCCGCCTACCGCGCCGGGCTCCTGCGCAAGATCGGCCTTTCGGATGACGCGGAGGAAGCGAACTGGACCCTCGCGCAGGAGCTTCTTCGGCGCATGGGAGAAACGAAAGCCGACTTCACCGCGACCTTCCGCAACCTCGCATCGGCGGAAGCTTCGGACGACCAAGCCGGCACGCTCATTCAACGCCCCGAGCTTCAAGACTGGCTCGCAACGTGGCGTGAGCGACTTCCCCACGAGCCCGGATCGGTGGAAGGGCGTGCGGCGGACATGCGGCGCGAGAACCCGGCCTTCATCCCGCGCAACCAGCGCGTCGAGGAGGTCATCCGCGCGGCGGTGGACGACGGCGATCTCGAACCGTTCCGGGCGTTCCATGCCGCCCTGTCGCGCCCCTACGATGACCAGCCGGAGGCCCAGCGCTGGGCCGATCCCGGCCCGGCCGCGCCCTATCGCACCTTCTGCGGCACGTGAAAGCCCGCCGCCACACGTAAGCTTTAGGAGCTGGAATGTCCGAATTCGACTTGTCCGGGCGCGTCGCCCTGGTCACGGGTGCCAGCCGTGGTCTCGGCGCGGCGATCGCTCCGGCGCTTGCGCGAGCCGGGGCGGACGTCGTGTTGTCCGCCCGGCGCATCGCCGATCTGGAAGCGACCAGAATCCTTGTCGAAGAAACCGGGCAACGTGCGCTTTGCCTTGCGATGGATGTCACCGACGTTCCCGCCATCCGTGCGGGGATCGCGGAGGCGGCTCAGGCCTTCGGTCGCCTTGATATCCTCGTCAACAACGCCGGCACGGAGAAGGTCTGCCCGTCCCTCGACGTCGAGGAAGCGCTGTGGGACCGCATCCTCGACACCAACTTGAAAGGCGCCTTCTTCGCGGCGCAGGCGGCAGCCAGATTGATGCGGGACACCGGCGGCAGCATCGTCAACCTTTGCTCGCTGACCTCCTTCGTCGGCGTGCCGACCGCCGTTCCCTACGGCTCGTCGAAGAGCGGCCTCCTCGGCATGACGCGCGCGCTCGCGACCGAATGGGGGCCGCTCGGCATCCGCGTCAACGCCATCGCCCCCGGCTATTTCCGAACCGCGATGACGGATGCCTTCTACGAGGACGACGCCTGGCAGGGACGCATCGCCAAGCGCCTGCCGCTTGGCCGTTTCGGCCAGGAAACGGACCTCGGCGGCGCGGCGGTGTTCCTCGCCTCCGACGCATCGCGCTACGTCACCGGCCAGTGCCTCGCGGTGGATGGCGGGTTTCTCGCCTCGATTTAGCGGGACATGCCCAAAGTTTCCCCAGCGCGGACGATTGCGCTGCCTTGCGCCATCGGGTTAGCAGGGGGAAACGACATGTCCTGAAACGAACGGCACCCCGGCGTGACGCAGACCCAGACCTCGACCAGCGTCCCCGCCACGCCCGCCGTTTCGGTTCGCGACGTCTCGATGGTGTATTCGGGCAAGCATGCCGTGCGCGATGCGTCCTTCGATCTGGAAACCGGGCGCTTCCTGACGATCCTCGGGCCGTCGGGTTCCGGCAAGACGACGCTGCTACGCATGATCGCCGGCTTCCAGTCCCCCACCAGTGGCGAGATCGCTATCAACGGCGAGGCGGTGTCCGCCGTGCCCCCGCACCGCCGCTCGATCGGCATGGTGTTTCAGAAGCTCGCGCTGTTTCCTCATATGACGGCAGCGGAGAACGTCGCGTTTCCCTTGAAGATGCGCCGCTTCGACGCGCGGCAGATCCCGGCGCGCGTCGAGCGTTTCCTCGATCTCGTGCGGCTCGGCGGCTTTGCGGATCGTCGCATCCACGAACTGTCCGGTGGCCAGCAGCAGCGCGTCGCCATCGCCCGCGCGCTCGTGTTCGAGCCGGACCTCCTGCTTCTGGACGAACCCTTGGCCGCGCTCGACCGCAAGCTGCGCGAGGAGATGCAGCTCGAGTTCCGCCGTATCCAGCGCGAGCTCGGCGTGACCACGATCAACGTGACCCACGACCAGCGCGAGGCGCTCGTCGTGTCGGACGAGATCGTCGTCATGGACGGCGGCACCATCCTCCAGAAGGCGGACCCGACCAGCACCTATCGCCGCCCGGCCGATGCCTTCGTCGCCGGTTTCATCGGCGTGACCAACAAGCTTCCCGCCGCGGTGCTTCGCACCGACGCCGGCGGGGCGACCGCTCGAACGGGCGAGCTCGAGATTTCCGGGACGCTCCCCGTGGGTTGCGAGCCGACGGCCGTCGGTCGTGCTGTGCTCGGCGCGCTGCGCGCCGAGCAGATCCGCCTGAGCGCAAGCGCCGAGCCGCTTTCGAATCTCGAGACCGTGACGTCCGGTACGGTCGTCGACGTGATCTTCGAGGGCGAGCGCGTGGTCTACGAGATCCGCGTTCCGGCCCTTGAGGACCGGACCCTGCGCGTCTTCGACCACGATCCCGCCGAGCATGCCGTCCACGCCGTCGGCGCCTCCGTTTCGCTCGGCTGGAACCGGCGCGACGTTCTGTTCTATCCGGCCTGATCCCTTTTCCCGTTCCCGACAGGAGCAACTTGCATGACCGATGCCAAGCCGTCCCGCTTCGAACTCGATCGTCGTCGCTTCCTGCACGGCGCGGCCGCGCTCGGCACCGTGGCCGGCGCTTCGGCGCTCGGCCTGCGCGGCGCCTTCGCGCAGGAGCCCGAAAAGCCGGGCGAGATCATCGTGCGCGCCTGGGGCGGGTCCTGGGTGGACGCGCTGAAGGCCGGCGTGTCAGACCCGTTCACCGCCGCCACCGGCATCTCCGTGCGCCACGATCTGACCGAGGACAACGAGATCCAGCCCAAGGTCTGGGCCGCCGTCGCGCAAAAGCGCGTGCCCCCGATCCACGTCAACTGGGACACGACGGTGAACGCCACCAAGTCGGCGCTACGCGGCGTGACCGAGGACCTGTCGGACCTTTCCAACCTGTCGAAGGTCACCGAGCTCGCTAGGCCCGTCGGCCTCGACGGCTTCCCCATCGTCAACACCTACGGCTACGTCTACGTCCTCGCCTATCGTCCGGGCGCCTTCCCGGACGGGCCGCCGACCTCGTGGAAGGTGCTGCTCGACCCGAAGTTCAAGGGCCGCGTCGCGCTCTACAACGACGGCATCGGCCTCCACTTCCCGGCGCAGGTGGCGGGCGGCGGCAAGCTGGAGGACATCCCCACCAACATGCAGCCGGCCTGGGATTTCATCACGCAGGTGAAGGCGCAGTCCCCCCTGCTCGGCGAGGACCCGGACTTCACGACCTGGTTCCAGAACAACGAGATCGACGTCGCCTGTACCATCTCGACCAACGCGCGCGAGGCCAAGAAGAACGGCATCGACGTCGCCTGGGTGGTGCCGGAGGAAGGCGCCAAGTTCGACACGGACGGGCTCTGGATCCCCAAGGGTCTGCCGGAGAACGAGCTCTACTGGGCGAAGCGCTACATCGACTTCGCCATCACCAAGGACGCCCAGCAGGTCTGGCTCGACGGTCTCGGCCTGCCCGGCGTCGTGGAAGGCCTGACCCCGCCGAGCGATCTGACGAACGATCCCTCCTATCCGACGAAGCCGGCCGACTTCGACCATCTCATCCGCGTTTCGTCCAAGGTGCAGGTCGAGAACCAGAGCGAATGGTTCGCCAAGTTCAAGGCGATCATGCAGAGCTGATACCGAAGTTCCCATGCGCTCGGCCCCGGGCGCATAGGGCGGCGGGCTCTTCGCGGCCCGCCGCATGAGACGTTCGAAGGACGACGATGCCGCTTCGCCCCTCCCGCAACGCCTATCCCCTGTCGTGGCGCCTTCTCGACGGGGCGGAGCGAATCGCCGCCTTCCTTTGGCCGCGCCGTTTCGCCAAGGGGCTGCCCTATCTTATGCTCCTGCCGGCGCTTCTCCTCGTCGGGCTGCTCGTCCTCGGCCTCGCGGCCATCGGCGACTCCAGCCTGCGCACGCTGGACACGGCGACCTTCCTTCCCTCCGAAAGCTGGTCGCTTGCCAACTACGCCCGCGCCTTCACCGAACCCCTGTTCCTGAACGTCGCGCTGCGCAGTCTCGGCGGTGCGGCGCTTGTCACGCTCGCGACGCTCGTCCTTGCCTTCCCCTATGCCTACGTCATGGTGCGCACCGGCTCCGCGGCGTGGCGCAAGTTCCTGCTGATCGCGCTGTTCCTGCCCTTCTTCATCGGGCAGGTCGTGCGCGCCTATGGCTGGCTGATCATTTTGGGCAACCAGGGTCTCGCCAACGAGGCGCTGGCGCTTCTCGGCCTCGGGACGCAGCGCCTTCTCTTCAACTACTGGGCCGTCCTGTTCGGCCTCGTCCAGTACATGCTGCCCTTCGCCGTCCTCATGCTGGCCCCGGCCCTCACCGCTATTCCCGACGAGATCGAGGCGGCCGCGGGCTCGCTCGGAGCCGACTGGGTGCGCACCTTCACCCATGTCGTGCTGCCGATGGCGAAACCCGGCCTCGTCGGCGCCGGGCTCGTCGTCTTCACCCTGTCGCTGACCGATTTCGCCGTTCCCGCGATTTTGGGCGGCGGCGGCCAGGACTTCATCGCCAACGCGATCTACGACCAGTTCTTCCGCACCTCCGACCAAGGGCTCGGCTCGACGCTGACGCTGCTTCTCGTTCTCCTCGGCTCGACGATCGTCGGCGCGGTCTTCGCGCTGTTCGGGGCGGGCACCCTATCGATGCGCGGAAGCCGCCGATGACCGGCACGCGGGGCAAATCGCTGACGCTCGGCGCGCTCGTCGCGTTTTCGCTCCTGATCCTGTCAGCGCCGACCCTCGTCGTGCTCGGCGCTTCGTTCACGGGCGGCAACATCATCGCCTTCCCACCGGACGGGTTCTCGCTCCAATGGTATGCCAAGGTCGCGGGCGCCTCGGATCTGCGCCGCGCCTTCGGGCGCTCGCTCTGGGTCGCCTTCGTGTGCACGCTCATTGCGATTCCCGCCGGCACGCTCGCCGGGCTGGCGCTCGCCAAGTACCGGGTGCGCTTCGCCAACCTGTTCCAGGTCTACCTGCTCCTGCCCTTCACCATTCCGCTGATCGGATCGGGGATCGGGCTCATGCTGGTGTTCGGCGAGGCCGGCGTTCTCGGCTCGCTTTGGCCGGTCGGGCTCGCGGCCTGCGTCATCAACCTGCCCTTCATGATCTGGGCGGTCACGGCGAGCGCGGGCGCGCTCGACCCGGACCTGGAACTCGCCGCCGCCAACTGCGGCGCGCCCCCCCTCCAGACGTTCCTCCTCGTGACGCTGCCGGCCGTCCTGCCCGGCGTCATCACCGGCTCGCTCCTGATGTTCATCCTGGCGCTCAACGAGTTCCTCGTCAGCCTTCTCCTGGTGGACGCGCGGATCGTCACCCTTCCCGTTCAGATCTACAATTCGATCCGCTCCATCATCACGCCCGATCTTGCCGCCGTGTCGGTGATCTTCATCGCCTGCGCGGCCGCCGCCATTCTCCTGCTCGACCGGCTGGTCGGGCTCGACATCTTCCTGAAATCGAAGTGACGCCATGACCGCGATCTGCTCCTTCCACGACCTCGCCACACTTTCGACCGACGCGCGCGCGGCGCTCCTGAAGCGCTCCGAGACCGACCTTTCGGGCTTCCAGGACCGCGTGAAGCCGATCATCGAGGCCGTCCGCACAGAGGGCGACGCCGCGCTCGTCCGCTTCGCGCGCGAGTTCGACAAGGCCGACGTGAGCGAGGGCGCGCTCCAGGCGAGCGAGGCGGAGTTCGACGCGGCGTTCCGTGCCGTCGAGCCGGAGGTGATCGAGGCCATCCGCTTCGGCATCGACAACATCCGCCGCTTCCACGAAGAGCAGCGGCCCGAGCCCATGTGGTTCAAGGAGATCCGCCCCGGCGCCTTCGCGGGCGATCGGTGGACGCCGATCCAGTCCGCCGCGCTCTACGTGCCGCGCGGCAAGGGTGCCTTCCCCTCCGTCACCATGATGACGAGCGTGCCGGCCGTGGTCGCCGGGGTGCCGGACCTTTGCATCGTCACGCCGCCGACGCCGGACGGCTCGGTGGACGCCGCGACCCTCGTCGCCGCGCGCCTTGCCGGCGTCGAGACGGTCTACAAGGTCGGCGGCGCGCAGGCGGTGGCCGCCGTCGCCTACGGCACGCAGACGATCAGGCCCAAGATCAAGATCGTCGGCCCCGGCTCGCCCTTCGTCGTCGCCGCCAAGAGCCTTCTCGCCAGCGTGCTCGACACCGGCCTGCCGGCCGGGCCTTCGGAGGCCGTGATCTTCGCGGACGAAACGGTGGACGGCGCTCTG
This sequence comes from Aureimonas sp. ME7, assembly GCF_903970965.1. Lineage (GTDB taxonomy): Bacteria > Pseudomonadota > Alphaproteobacteria > Rhizobiales > Rhizobiaceae > Aureimonas. The sequence goes on from NZ_CAJCKW010000002.1 coordinate 436,526, forward strand.
GCGGCGCTCGATCTCCTGATCGAGGCCGAGCACGGGCCCGACAGTTCGGCCTATCTCGTGACCCACGACCGCCGCGTGGCCGAGGCCGCGCGGGAGGCGCTGCCGGGCTATTGGAGGGAGATGACCGAGCAGCGCGTGGCATTCAGCAAGAAGGTCCTGCAAGGCCCGTTTGGCGGCATCGTGCTGACGGCCTCGCTGGAGGACAGCTACCGATTCATCAACGACTACGCGCCCGAGCACCTTGAAATTCTCTCCACCGAGCCCTTCCGCCATCTCGGCCGTATCACCGAGGCCGCCGAGATCCTGATGGGGCCGCACACGCCGGTCACGCTCGGCAACTTCGTGCTCGGCCCCAACGCCGTCCTGCCGACGAGCCGCTGGGCGCGCACCTACGGTCCGCTTTCGGTGACGGATTTCCTCAAGCGCTCCTCGATCGGCTACGTCACCTCCGCCGGTTACCCCGAACTCGCGACCCATGCGCGCCGCCTCGCCCGCTACGAGGGCTTTTCCAGCCACGAGAACGCGGTGTCCGAAATGCGCGACGCGATCCTAAAGCGGTAGGGCCGACATGACGTCGCGAATCTTCAACGTCGAAGATGCTCGGAGGATCGCCAAACGGCGCCTGCCGAAGATCTTCTTCGACTATATCGACGGCGGCTCGTCGGGCGAGGAAACGCTGCGCGCCAACCGCGAGGATTTCGGCCGCTGGCGGCTGGAGCAGCGCGTTCTGGCGGGGTTCCAGCCGGCCGATCTCTCGACCCGCTATCTCGGTCAGCGCCATGCCCTGCCCTTCATGCTGGGACCGGTCGGCTTCCTCGGGCTGTTTGCGGGAAAAGGCGAAATCCTCGCCGCGCGCGCCGCGCATCGTGCCGGCACCGGCTTCTGCTTGTCGAACTTCTCCATCGCCTCGCTGGCCGACCTGAAGGCGGACGGGGCCGCCGGCCAGCCGCAGTTCCAGCTCTACGTCCTCAAGGATCGCGGGCTGGCGGAAGAGTTCGTGCAGGCGGCCGAGACGGCCGGCGTCGAAACGCTGCACCTGACTGTTGACACCGCCATCACCGGCATCCGCGAGCGCGATGCGCGCAACGGGTTTCGCGCGGTCACGCGCATCGGGCCGCGTCTTGGCTTCGGGCTGGCGCTGCGCCCCGCCTGGTGTCTCGACCTTGCCCGCGCCGGTCGCCCCGGCGTCGGCGCGGTGCGCGGACGCGCCGAGTTCGGCAACGGCATCCTGGAACAGGCCTCGACGCTCTCTCGCCTGATCGACCCGGCCCTATCCTGGGCGGACGTCGAATGGCTGCGCGAGCGTTGGAAGGGCCGTCTGTCGATCAAGGGCATCCTCCACGCCGACGACGCGGCGCGTGCGAAGGCGGCCGGAGCGGACGCGATCGTCGTGTCCAACCACGGCGGCCGCCAACTCGACACAGCGCCCTCCACCATCTCCGTTCTGCCGGAGATCGTGGATGCGGCGGATGGCATGGAAGTGCTGATCGACGGCGGGTTCCGACGGGGAACCGACATCGTCAAGGCTTTGGGGCTGGGGGCGTCGGGCGTGCTTCTCGGCCGGGCCTACGCGTTCGGAGCGGCCGCGGGCGGGGAAGCAGGCGTCTCGGCGGTCATCGAGACCCTTGCGGCTGAGATCGGCGTCACGCTGGGTTTGATGGGCCTGTCGTCGATCGACGAGCTGAAGTCGAGGGGACGGTCCGCCCTGCGAACCGCCCCCGGCTAGCCGACGAAGTCAGCCGCGGGCGTCGAAGCCCGAAGTCCAAGCGCGCCAATCGGCGCTGCCGGGACGGTAAGGGTTGTCCTTGCGCGTACGATTGCTCTGAGCGGCATCGATCCCCTCCTGACGAACCAGGTCGTCGCGGGTCAGCGCGTAATGGGCAGCTTGCGCCATCCGATTCTCCTTCAAACTCTCCATACTGTCCCTCCCGACGCATGAACCATACGAATTTGGCATTCACGCGACGGCGCGTGAATAGTGCGACTGACGGATAAGTCAAATGACGAATGCCAGAATTTTCCGTCAGCCGGCTGCCGTTGGAAATCTGGTCGGACCGTCGTTCGGTTGCAACTGACACAATGTTTCGTATCGTTGCACGATAGGTTCGATCCCCTACGCTTCTCAACCCTCGGGAGAGCCGATGCTGACGGAACGCCAGACCCGGATCGTGGAAACCGCCAAGCGGGAAGGCACTGTGCTCGTCGATGCACTCGCCACGCGTTTCGAGGTCAGCGTCCAGACCATCCGCAAGGATTTGAACGAGCTTTGCGACCAGCGTCTCCTGTCGCGCATCCACGGCGGGGCCGTTCTCGGCTCGGGCGCCGAGAATGTCGACTACGAGGCGCGGCGCGCCATCGCGTCCACTGAGAAGGCCGCGATCGGGCGCGCAGCGGCCGACCTCGTGCCCGACCGCTCCTCGCTCTTCATCAATATCGGCACCACGACCGAAGCCGCCGCGCAGGCTCTGTCGCAGCATTCCGGTCTTCTCGTCATCACCAACAACCTCAATGTCGCCAACGCCATGCGCAGCAATCCTCGCGTGGAGGTGATCGTGGCGGGCGGTATGATCCGGCGAACCGATGGCGGCATCGTCGGGGAGTCGGCGATCGACTTCATCGCTCAGTTCAAGGTGGACTTCGCCATCGTCGGCGCCTCCGCGATCGACCCGGACGGGGCGCTTCTGGACTTCGACTACCGCGAGGTGCGCGTCGCGCAGGCGATCATCGCCAACGCCCGGCACGTGATTCTCGTGGCCGATGCCGGAAAGTTCGAACGCACGGCGCCGGTGAGGATCGGCCATCTCTCGCAGGTCCACAGCTTCGTCACCGACCGTTGCCCTTCGCAAGCGGTGCGCGACATCTGCCGTCAGGCGGGCGTTCGGCTGGTGGAAACGACGTCGCCGATCTGACGACCTGACTTTCGCTTCGGTTTCGTTTGATTTCGAAACCGAAACGCATAAATTCCCGTCGTGCACCGGACGAAGCCTCGGCGAAAGCGCTAGCGACATGCCAACATTCGACGTCTTCATCATCGGCGGCGGGATCAACGGATGCGGGATCGCGCGCGACGCGGCCGGTCGCGGCTACAGCGTCGGGCTGGCCGAAGCGCGCGACTTGAGCAGCGGCACCTCCTCCTGGTCCACCAAGCTGATCCACGGCGGCCTGCGCTATCTCGAGCACTACGAGTTCCGCCTCGTGCGCGAGGCGCTGATGGAGCGCGAGGTTCTCTGGCGGATCGCGCCGCACATCATCCGGCCGCTTCGCTTCGTCCTGCCGCATCATGCCGGCCTGCGGCCTCGCTGGCTCCTGCGCCTCGGCCTCTTCCTCTACGACCACTTGGGTGGGCGCAAAGCGCTTCCCGCCGCCCGTTCCGTTACGCTCGCCGGTCCCCTCGGAGCACCGTTGAAGCCGGAGTTCACGAAGGGGTTCGAATATTCCGACGCCAAGGTGGATGACAACCGACTGGTGATCCTCAACGCGCGCGACGCCGCCGCGCACGGCGCCGAGATCCTGGTTCGAACGAAGGTCGTCGCAGCGCGACCGGTGGACGGCCTCTGGCGGATCACGCTGGAAGATGCGGAGACCGGCCTTCGGCGCGAGGTCGCGGCTCGGTTTCTCGTGAACGCGGCGGGCCCCTGGGTGGACCATGTGCTTCGAACGTCGGCGGGCCGGCCGGAGGCGCATAACATCCGCCTCGTCCAGGGCTCGCACATCGTGATGCGCCGCCTTTTCGACCACGACCGGGCCTATATCTTCCAGAACGCGGACGGTCGGATCATCTTCTCCATCCCCTATGACAGCGACTTCACGCTGGTCGGCACGACCGATCAAGATTTCGAGGGCGATCCGGCGGATGCCGCAATCACGGACGCGGAGATCGACTACCTCCTTCAGGCGGCCGGCGAGTATTTCGCCAAGCCTCTGGCGCGCGAGGACATCGTCTGGAGCTTTTCCGGCGTGCGTCCGCTGTTCGACGACCATGCCACCAAGGCGCAGGAGGCGACGCGCGACTATGTCCTGAAGGTGGACGGGGACGACGCGCCGCTTCTCAACATCTTCGGCGGCAAGATCACCACCTATCGCCGTCTCGCCGAAGATGCGCTGGGCCATATCGGCCACCGCCTCGGAGAACGCGGCCAATCGTGGACGGGCAACGCCCCCTTGCCGGGCGGAGACTTTCCGGTGGAGGGCGTCGCGGCGCTTGAGGATCGCCTGAGCGCGCTGGCGTCCGGCCTTTCGAAGGCGACGATCTCGCGGCTCGTCGCCGCCTACGGCACAGATGCGCTGACGCTTGCGGAGCAAGTGAACGGCGATTGGGGTGCCGATCTCGGGCATGGCTTGAGCGAGCGCGAAGTGGACTGGCTCGTGGGCCGCGAATGGGCGAGAAGCACCGAGGACATCCTCTGGCGCCGGTCCAAGCTCGGCCTGCGCTTCGACGCCGAGCAGACGGCCTCGCTGGAAGCCTATCTGGTTCGCGGCATCGAACACGCCGAGCCGGTGACCAAGGCGGCGGAATAAGGAAAGCGACAGGCATGTCCGGATACGTGCTGGCGATCGACCAGGGCACCACATCGTCCCGCGCCATCGTTTTCGACGACGCGTTCCGGGTCGTCGGGATCGCGCAGCAGGAGTTCGAGCAGATCCTGCCGCGCTCCGGCTGGGTGGAGCACGATCCCGAAGAGATCTGGTGCTCGGTGGTGGAAACGGTCCGCGCGGCGCTGGCCGACGCGTCGCTTTCGGCGCGCGACATTGCGGCGATCGGCATCACCAACCAGCGCGAGACGACGCTGATCTGGGACCGCGAGACCGGCCGCCCGATCCACGATGCGATCGTCTGGCAGGACCGGCGAACCGCCGAGCGCTGTCGCCATCTCATTGCCGACGGCGCCGAAGGTCTTGTCGCTGAAAAGACGGGGCTCGTGATCGACCCCTATTTCGCCGGCACCAAGATCGCCTGGCTTCTCGACAACGTGGACGGCGCGAGAGCCGAGGCGGAAGCCGGCAAGCTCGCCTTCGGCACGGTGGACACGTTCCTCCTGTGGCGCCTGACCGGCGGGCGCGTCCACGCAACGGACGCGACCAACGCGTCGCGCACGCTCCTGTTCGACACCCTCGCCAACACGTGGGACGACGAGCTTCTTCGTCTCTTCGGCGTGCCCCGCGCGCTTCTGCCCGACGTGCAGGACTGCGCCGCCGACTTCGGCACGACCGACCCGGCGCTGTTCGGCGAGGCGATAGCGATCCGCGGGGTGGCGGGGGATCAGCATGCCGCGACCCTCGGCAATGCCTGCTTCCAGCCCGGCATGATGAAATCGACCTACGGAACCGGATGCTTTGCCGTTCTCAACACGGGCGCGGAGCGCGTGCCGTCCCGGCATCGCCTTCTATCCACGATCGCCTATCGTCTGGGCGGACAGACGACCTATGCTCTCGAAGGCTCGATCTTCATCGCGGGCGCGGCCGTTCAATGGCTGCGCGACGGGTTGCGCATCGTCTCCGACGCATCCCAGACGGGGCCGATGGCCGAGCGGGCCGACGACGCGCAGGACGTCTATCTCGTGCCAGCCTTCACGGGGCTCGGCGCGCCGTGGTGGGACCCGGAAGCACGCGGCGCGCTCTACGGGCTGACGCGCAACACCGGCCCGAACGAGATCGCCCGTGCGGCGCTGGAGGCGGTGTGCTTCCAGACCGCCGACCTCCTGAACGCCATGCGGCAGGATTGGCCGGGGGCGGCGGATACGGTGCTGCGCGTCGACGGCGGCATGGTTGCCAGCGACTGGACCATGCAGCGCCTCGCCGACCTTCTCGACTCCCCGGTCGACCGGCCGACCGTTCTGGAAACCACCGCGCTCGGCGCCGCCTGGCTCGCCGGCCACCATTGCGGGGCGTGGCCGGGAATGGACGGCTTTGCCGCTCGCTGGAAGCTGGAGCGCCGCTTCGAGCCGCGCATGGACGCGGTGACGCGCGGCGCCAAGCTCGCCGGCTGGTCCCGCGCGCTGCGGCGAACGCTGAGCGACGCGGTCGCCGGTTAGAAGACCGTCAGGTCGCGTCCATCCCGCGCCGAGGGCAGCTGGCATCCGGGGTTCAGCATCTCCCTCGGGTCGAGCAGCGCCTTGACGCCGCGCAGGAGCCGTTCCTGCACGGGCGAGCGGCGCGTGGCGAAGTCGTCGCGCTTCAATCGGCCGACCCCGTGCTCGGCGCTGATACCCCCGTCGTAGCGATCGACGATCGCCTGAAGGATCGTCTTGGCCGTCTTCAGCTGTGCGTCCCGTTCCGCGCGTTCGAGCCCCGCCGGCGGCAGCACGTTGAAATGGATGTTGCCGTCCCCGACATGGCCGTAGGCGACGGGAAGACAGTCCGGCAGGCAGCGTGCGATCTCCTCCATCCCCTCCTGAATGAACGGGGCGACTTTCGAAGGGGGCACGGATAGATCGGTGCGCAGGTGGACGCCGCGCTTGGCCTGTCCCTCGTTCATGCCGTCGCGGATCTGCCAGAGATCGGCGCCCTGCGACTCGGATGAGGCCAGAACGCCGTCGATCACCAGACCCCGCTCCATCGCCGTCTCGAAGAAGCGTTCCACGAGGGGTTTGAGGTCGAGGGAACCGGTCGCAGAAACGTCGATCAGCGCATAGGCGGGCGCGGGCGCGATCTGCGGCAGGGCGAGGTTCGGATCGGCTTCCTTGGCCAACATCATGCCTTCGGGCGGCACGAGCTCGAAGGCGGACAGAAGATCGCAGCATTCGCGCCGAGCCAGCGCGTAGAGCGCCATCACGTCGCTTCGATCGGCCAGCGCCAGGAGCGCCGTCTCGGTTCGCGTCGGCTTCGGCACGAGGCGGATCGCGGCGGCCGTGACGATGCCCAGCGTTCCCTCCGCGCCGATGAAGAGCTGCTTCAGGTCGACGCCGCTATTGTTCTTGCGAAGGGTGGACAGGCCGTTCCAGATCGTGCCGTCCGCGAGCACGACCTCGAGCCCCAGGATCATCTCGCGCGTCATCCCATAGCGCAGGACGTTGATGCCGCCGGCATTGGTGGAAATGTTGCCGCCGATCTGGCAACTCCCCTCGGCACCCAGCGACAGGGGAAAGAAAAGGTCCTCTGCCTCCACGGCCGTTTTGATCGCGGCCAGGACGCAGCCCGCTTCCACCACGGCGGAAAAGTCCGCCGCGTCGATCGTCCGGATGCGGTTCATCCGCTCCAGCGACAGGAGGACATGCCCGTCGGCGCTGGTCGGGATGCCGCCCAGAACGAGGCCGGTATTGCCGCCCTGCGGAACGACGGCGAGGTTCCGCTCCGCGCAGAAGCGGACGATCTCGGCCACCTCGGCGGTCGAAGCGGGGCGCAGGACCGCGACCGCCTCGCCCTCCGCGTCGCCATGCCAATCGCGCCGATAGCGCCGGGTATCGGCGGCTTCGGTCAACACGGAGCGAGGTCCGAAGCGATCGACCATCATCTGCCGAAGGGCGACCGGATCGGGGTTGGGGGTTTGGACGGCTGCGCTCATGATAGGATCCTCCCGGCGATCGGACTGCACCAACACAATACGCCGAGCAAGGCTTCTTTGCGGAAGGAAGCGAAGTCCGCGACACGCCAGCGACGCTTAGCCGCCCATTGGAAATCGCAAGGGTCGCGCGCGATCCTCCGGAACGATAGCACTCCGGCGATCCTTCCCAGTGCGACTGATTCATCGGGAGCCAACCTCATGTCGCGCACAACGACCCAATCCCTTGCCGCCCTTCTAGCCGTCGGCACCATCCTGTCCTTCGGCTCGCTGGCCTCGGCCCAGACGGCAGCGCCCGCTACGCAGAACGAGGCCGCGCCTCGGATGGCGCAACCCGGCGCGGAAATGAAAAGCATCCTCGACAAGCTCGTCGATCTCGGCGCCAAGCCGATCGGCACCCTGTCGGTCGAGCAGACCCGCGCCCAGCCGACCCCGGCGGACGCCGTGATGGCTGTCATGAAGGACAAGTCCATTGCGCCCGACCCGATGGCCGCGGCCATCAAGACGCGCGACATCAAGATCCCCGGTGCGGGAGGCGAGGTCGACGCACGCGTCTATACGCCGCCCGGCTCCGGCCCCTTCCCGCTCGTCGTCTATTATCACGGCGGCGGCTGGGTGATCGCCGACATCGACACCTACGATGCCAGCGCCCGTTCGCTTGCGGCCGGCTCTAAGGCGGTCGTCGTCTCGGTGGACTATCGCCATGCGCCCGAGCACAAGTTCCCGGCAGCCCATGAGGACGCCTTCGCCGCCTACAAGTGGATCGTCGAGCATTCGGGCGAGATGAACGCCGACGCCACGCGCATTGCGGTGGCGGGCGAGAGCGCCGGCGGGAACCTTGCGACCAACGTCGCGATCATGGCGCGTGATGCCAAGATCACGCAGCCGATCCATCAGCTTCTGGTGTATCCGGTGGCCGGCAACGACATGATGACGCCGTCCTACCAGGAAAACGCCGAGGCGCAGCCGCTGTCGAAGCCAGCGATGGAATGGTTCGTCTCGAACGTCTTCGCCGACAAGTCGCAGACGGCGGACAAGCGTCTCAACCTCGTCGGTCGCACCGATCTCCAGGGCCTGCCGCCCGCCACGATCATCAACGCCCAGATCGATCCGCTGCGCTCCGAAGGCGAAGCCTATGCCGAGAAGCTGAAGGCCGCCGGCGTCGCGACCGAGCAGAAGACCTATGAGGGCGCGACGCACGAGTTCTTCGGCATGGGCACGGTGGTGCCCCAAGCCAAGGAAGCGATGACGATGGCGACCGAGCGTCTCACGGCGGCCTTCTCGGCGACATCCGGCGAAGCCACGAGTTCGACGAGCAACGCCCCGGCGCCGACACCGGCACCGGCCAACTGAGAATGAAACGGGCGCGGCACTCCCAGCGGTGCCGCGCCCGACTTCCGTTCAGTTCGACGTCCGAACGCCCGACGTTCGCCGCAGCCATTCCTGCAACTCGATTTCCGCCTGTTCCAGACCGGTTCGGTTGAGGAGGCGCCGCATCAAAGCCAAGCTGACGGCGCGGGTTCGCAGGTTGAAGGTGTCGGCGCCGGCCGAGCCCTCATAGGCGCCGACCTTCTCGTAGATCTGCTGCAGACGGTTCTGGACGCTTCGCAGCGATACCGAGCGCCGGTCCGCGATCATCCGGTCGGTCAGCCCCAGGGCGAGATCGACGAGGATTTCGTATTCCACCTCCGACAAGGCTTCGGACCGGTTCGCCGCCTTTTGCTGGACCGTCCGGATTTCGCGGTCGATGACGCATTGGCCCTCGACGAAGACGCCGCGCAGCGCCAGCCCGAGACGCTCCTCGGAAGCGGATTTCAGGATGTAGCCATAGGCAGCACCCGCCGGAACGATGCGGGACACGCCGCGCACATAGGCCTCGTCCGCGTAGTTCGACCAGAAGATGATGCTCGTGTCCGGCTGGTCGCGCCAAAGGGCGCGCGCCATGTCGACGCCGGTCCGATGCGGCATCTGGAGGTCCACGACGAGCGAGCGCACCTTGTGGCTTCGCGCCAGACGCTCTCCTTCCTCGCCGTCCTGCGCTTCCAGCAGCGGTCGCCCCGGCAGCGTTGCGTGGATGACCTCGCGCAAGAAGGCGCGGTGCACCGCGTCGTCCTCCACGAGAAGGATTTCGCCGTTCGTCATCGCCCCTCTCCTTCCCCCGACGTCGGCGCGCCCAGCGACAGCGACATCAGCGTGCCCCGTCCGTCCGCCAGACGATCCAGGAAGAAGCTCGCGGAGATCAGGCGCGCCCGCGTCTGCATGTTGCGGATGCCCCCGATGCGGCGGCGTTGCGGAATAGGCGCAAAGCCGACGCCGTCGTCCCGCACCGCGATCTGGATGCCGCCCTCGCTAGACCTTTCGAGATCGACGTCGATCCGAGCGGGCGAGGCGTGATGGACCGCGTTGTTGACGGCCTCCTGGACGATGCGGAACAGAGCGACCCGAAGCGAAGGGCCGAGCGCGTCGACCGCCCCCTCGCTCCGATCCGACAGGTTCCAGACGATGCCGGTATCGGCGAGCGCGCGCACGAGGAAATCCTCGACGCCTTCGGCGAAGCCGAAGAGTTCGAGAATGTTGGGCCGCGCGTCGTCGATGATCTCGCGCAGTTCGCCGATGCAGCGGTGAAGACTTCCGATCACCGGCGCCAGAGCCTCGGACGTTCGATCCTCGCCATCGCGCAAGCCCTCCAGTCGTCGGACGACGCGCGTCAGGTCGGCGAGCGTCTGGTCGTGAAGGTCCATGCCGATGCGCTGGCGCTCGCGCTCCAACTCCTCCGTCAGGCGCAGGGCGCCTTCGCGCAGGCCCTCCTCGCGAGCGCGTCCTTCCGCTTCCTCGATGGCGAGGCGCTTCGCGTCCTGGCTGGCGCGCAGGGCGTAGAAATAAGGAGCCAGCATCTCGGCGGCGTGGCCCGCGATCGTCACGTCCTCGTCCCGGTAGAAGCCCGCGTCGTGCTTGGAGCAGGAAAAGGCACCGATCACCTCGCCCCGCACCACGAGGGCGACATGGATGCGTGAGCGTAGGTTCTGATCGAATATCGGATGGTTGAACGCGCCTTCGAACCGAAAGCGCGGATCGGTCGTGGCGTCCCCGGTCAGAAGCTCGCGGGCTTCTCCAAGGAGGATGCTGCGGATCGGGCTGCCGCTCACCGGGATCGGGTGTTCGGCGAGGCTCCAGTCCGTATGAAGGCCCGCTTCGTAGGCAACATGGACGTTTTCGCCCGTCCGGAGGAGGCAGACGTCGAGATGGTCGTGCGGCAGGACGTCGTCCAACTCCTCCGACACCGCTTGGATGGCCGATTGCAGATCGAGGTGGCCCGCCAGCGCACGCGAGATGCGCAGGAGATGCCCGAACACGGCCTCGGGTGAGGGAAACGCCCGGGCGTTGCGGGCGGGTCGAACGGGAACGGGGGCCATGCTCATCCGTCGATCGCACCACGTTTGCCCCCCGCCCGCCAGCGCGGAAAGCATGCGCGGGGCGGCGAAACCGGCAGCCGGTTTGCGGGAACCCGCAAAGGCCCTGCGCGGATCGGATTGGACAGACGAGCCCCCGCCGTACCACACTCCTCCCCGGCCGTCGGGAGCGGCCGGACCCCGTGCGGCGCATGGGCTCGACGAATCGAGGGCCGGAGGGCCCATGGGAGGAACCTATGATCGCCAAGCGTTTCCTGCTGGCCGGCGTCGCTGCGGCGAGCCTTTTCGCCGTCATGCCGGCCCAAGCCGAGACAGCCGGCAAGAGCATCGCCCTGTCCAACAACTATGCCGGCAATTCCTGGCGTCAGGCCATGCTGGAAAGCTGGAAGACGGTGACGGGCAAGGCCGTCTCGGACGGCGTCGTCAAGGCGGCGGACGCCTTCACCACCGCCGAGAATCAAGCCACCGAACAGGCCGCGCAGATCCAGAACATGATTCTGCAGGGCTATGACGCCATCGTCATCAACGCCGCCTCGCCGACCGCGCTGAATGGCGCGGTCAAGGAAGCCTGCGACGCCGGCATCACCGTCGTGTCCTTCGACGGCATCGTGACCGAACCCTGCGCGTGGCGCGTGGCCGTGGACTTCCGCAAGATGGGGTCGGGCCAGCTCGACTATCTCGCCGAGCGCTATCCCGACGGCGGCAACCTCCTCGAAATCCGCGGCCTTGCCGGCACTTCGGTGGATACGGAAATCCATGAGGGGATCGCGGCGGGGCTGGAGACCCATTCGAAGTTCAAGGTCGTGTCGGAGGTCCAGGGCGACTGGACCCAGACGGTCGCGCAGAAGTCGGTCGCCGGCGTCCTTCCGAGCATCCCGCCGGTGGTGGGTGTCGTCACGCAGGGCGGCGACGGGTTCGGCGCGGCGGAAGCCTTCGCCGCCGCCGGCCGCCCGACGCCCACGATCATCATGGGCAACCGGCAGGACGAGCTTGCCTGGTGGAAGACGCAGAAGGATAAGGACGGATACGAGACCATGTCGGTCTCCATCGCGCCGGGCGTGTCGACGCTCGCCTTCTGGGTGGCGCAGCAGATCCTCGACGGGCAGGAGGTCCCGAAAGACCTCGTCGTTCCGTTCCTGTCGATCGATCAGGCGGGGCTCGACGAGTCTCTGAAGACGACGCCGGATGGGGGTGTCGCCAACGTCGAGTACAGCCAGGACGACGCCAAAAAGGTGATCGCCGAGGCGAAGTAAGCCTTCGGACGGCGGCGGGGCGACAAGCTCCGCCGCCTCGCCCGTCCTCGTCCGCGCCAGCCTTTCCGAGTGCCATGCCATGAGTGCAGCCGTCGGCGGATTCGCCGCATCCGCGAACGCGCCGCCGCCGTTCGTTCATCTTCGCGAGGTCGCCAAGAGCTACGGCGCGGTCCGAGCCCTCGCGGGCGTCGACTTCGCCGTGCGGGCTGGCGAATGCGTCGGGCTCGCGGGCCATAACGGGGCCGGCAAGTCCACGCTGATGCAGGTGCTGGCGGGCAACGTCCGGGCCGACGCCGGAGAGCTCCATGTCGGCGGCTCGAATGAAGCGGGGCGATACTCCGTCGAGCGCGCCGGGCGGCTCGGCGTTCGCTGCGTGTTCCAAGAGCTTTCGCTTTGTCCCAACCTGACGGTGGCGGAGAACGCGCGCATTCGGCATGCATACTTGCGCGGGTTCGGCTGGCGGGCGCGCGCCTCGAAACTGATCCTCGAAAAGCTCGACGAGATCTTTCCCGGCCACGGCATCAGGGCGGGCGATCTCGTGTCCGACCTCGCCCTCGGCCAGCGGCAGATGGTCGAGATCGCGACCGTCTTCGCGCCGGGGGAAACGCCGCTTTCCCTTGTCATTCTCGACGAACCGACCTCGTCGCTGGATGCCCAGGTCGCCGCGCAGCTCCTGGCCCATGTGCGCCGGTTCGTATCGGCAGGCGGAAGCGTGGTCCTGATTTCGCACATCCTCGGGGAGATCCTGCAAACCTGCGACCGCATCACCGTCATGAGCGACGGCCGCGTCGTCGCGGATCGGCCCGCGAGCGAGTTCACCCGTGCCTCGCTCGTGGAAACCATGGGCCATGTCGCGCACGAGGATGCCGAAACAGAAGACGATGTTAACACGAGCTTTGCGAGCGCTGCGGTCGTCGCCTCCGCCGCCCCACCGCGCCAAGGCAATGGGCGGCGTGTGGAAGCGCGGCGCGGCGAGATCGTCGGGCTCGGGGGGCTGGCGGGCCACGGCCAGACCGCGCTTCTCGTGCTCCTCCAGAACGCGGCGCGCCATCGCTCGCGCTTTGCCGAACTGAAAGGGCGCGTCGCCTTCGTGGCGGGCGACCGGCAGAGTGACGGGGTGTTTCCACTCTGGTCGATCGGCGAGAACGTCACCGTCCGCTCGCTCCGCGGCATGCGCCGGTTCGGTCTCATCGACGCCGGCGCCGAGCGGGCGATGGAAGCCGAGTGGAAGGAGCGGATCGCCATTCGCACGCCCGACATGGGCAACGGCATCCTCACCCTTTCCGGCGGCAACCAGCAGAAGGCGCTGTTCGCACGCGCCTTGGCGTCCGATGCCGATATCATCCTGATGGACGACCCGATGCGCGGCGTCGACATCGGCACCAAGCAGGAAGTCTACGCCCTGATCCGCGGCGAGGCCGCCAAGGGTCGGACCTTCCTCTGGTACACGACGGAGTTCGACGAATTGCGCGCCTGCGACCACACCTACGTCTTCCGATCGGGCCGCATCGTCGCCGACATGGCGCGCAGCGAACTGTCGGAAGCGCGCGTGCTCCAATCCTCCTTCGCGGACGACGCGGCATGACGCGAAGCCCCGCTCTCGCCCGCACGCTGCGAGATCTCCTGCCGCCGGTCTCGCTGGCGCTTCTCCTCGTCGCGATCTTCGTCATCCAGCCGCGCGCCATGAGCTATCTCGGCCTGTCCCTGATGCTCAACCTCGCGCTGCCGATCGCGCTCGCGACCGTGGCGCAGCTTTGCGTCATCGCGGTCAACGATCTCGACCTGTCGATCGGCGCCTTCGTGTCCTTTGCCGCTTGCATCGGCGCGACGCTCCTCAACGACACGCCGCTTCTCGGCGTCGCGGCGCTCGTCGGCTGCATCGGGGTCTACGCGCTTCTCGGCGCGCTGATCCACTTGCGTAATCTGCCCTCGATCGTGGTGACGCTCGGCATGAGCTTCGTCTGGCTGGGGGCCGCGGTGCTGCTGCTTCCGAGCCCAGGCGGCAGCGCCCCGGCATGGCTGGCGGGGGCGATGAAGTACAAGCTGCCCTTCGTGCCGCTGGCGATCGTGGCGAGCGCGGCCTTGGCGCTCGCCGGTCATTTCCTCCTGATGCGCTCCTCGTTCGGAACCGTGCTGCGCGGCGCGGGCGGTAACGCGCAGGCCGTGCAGCGGGCCGGCTGGTCGCTCCTGCGCGCCAAGATGACGATGTATGCGCTTTGCGGCTTCTTCGGCGTCCTGTCGGGTCTGGCGCTCGTCGGCCTCACCACCTCGGCCGACGCCAACATCGCGTTGCGCTACACGCTTCTGTCCATCGCCGGGGTGATCCTCGGCGGCGGCGAGTTCACCGGCGGGCGCGTTTCGCCGATCGGCGCGGTCCTGGGCGCCCTGACCCTGACGCTCGCGGGCTCGCTCCTGTCGTTCCTGCGCATCTCACCCGACTGGCAGATCGGCGCGCAAGGGGCGATCCTGATCGTGGTCCTGGCGCTTCGCGCGCTGGTGAACCGGGTGGAAAGGCAAGCCGCATGAGCGCTGCCCCCTCCTCCCCCGTCGTTCCACCGCGCCGGAAGCTTCAGGCGCCCTGGCTCTTCTCGTTCCTCGGCGCCGCCGCCGTCTTCGGTGCTACGATCGCCTTCACCGGCGGCGTCGGCGCCGCGCAGATCCTCTCCACCGCCCTTACCTTCGCCACGATGTACGTGATCGTCGGGCTCGGGCAGATGTTCGTCATCACCACCGGCCCCGGCAACGTCGATCTCTCGATCCCCTCGACCATCGCCCTGGCCGGCGCGGTGTCGATGACCGTGATGGGCGGCAGCGACGCGATGATCGTGCCGGGGTTGCTTGCAGCGCTCGGTGTCGGCGTCGCGGTCGGCTGCTTCAACTTCGCCCTGATCCGCCTTCTCCAGATCCCGCCGATCATCGCGACCCTGTCGGCAAGCTTCCTGATCCAGTCGGTTGCCATCGCCTACGGGCGCGGCCTGCGCGTTCGCCCGCCCTCCGGCTTCGCCGAGTTCGCGACCGGGCGCGTCGCTGACATTCCCTATCTCGCCATCGCGACGCTCGGGCTCTGCGTGCTGATGGGCATCCTTCTTCATCGCACCGTCTATGGCCGCTCGATCTCAGCGATCGGCCAGAACACGCGCGCGGCCGGCCTTGCCGGCATCCCCGTCGAGCGCGTGCGCTGGGCGACCTACGTTCTGTCGGCGGTGCTGGCGGGTCTTTGCGGCGCCGTCCTCGCAGGTTTTTCCGGCGGCTCCTCGCTTAACATGGGCGAGGAGTATCTGCTGGCCTCGATCGCCGTCGTGGTCGTCGGCGGATCGTCCGTGTCGGGCGGCCAGTCCAACGTGACGGGCCTTTGGGGGGCGTCGATCTTCCTCTACCTCCTCGTCACCATGCTCAACACGTTCGGCGTCGGAGCGGGCCTGCGCCTGCTCCTCACCGGCCTCATCATCATCGCCATCATCACGCTTGCCGGCGGCCCGCGCACGGGCCGGAACTGAAGGAGTCCACCATGGCCATCATGACCCCGTACCAGGTGGACGACGTACGCTTTTCCGCTCTGACACTCCTGAACGTCGAGCTCGAGCAGGTGTTCGAGGGATGCCGCTGGGCGGAAGGGCCGGTTTGGTTCGGCGATGCCGGCCATCTCCTGTGGAGCGACATCCCCAACAACCGCATGATGCGCTTCATCCCGAATGTCGGCACTTCGGTGTTCCGCCACGAGGCCAACAATTCCAACGGCAACACGCGCGACCGAGAAGGGCGGCTCCTGTCCTGCGAGCACGGGACGCGCCGCGTGACGCGCACGGAGATCGACGGCTCCATCACGGTGATCGCCGACCGGTTCGAGGGCAAGCGTCTCAACTCGCCCAACGATCTCGTGGTGAAACGCGACGGCTCGATCTGGTTCACCGACCCGACCTACGGAATCTTGAGCGACTACGAGGGATATGCCGCCGAGCCGGAGCAGCCGGTGCGCGGCGTCTACCGCGTGGACGGGGCGAGCGGCGCGATCACCCGCGTCATCGACGACTTCCTTCAGCCCAACGGCCTTGCCTTCTCGCCCGACGAGCGCTTTCTCTACGTCGCCGATTCCGGGGCGAGCCATAGCCCGGACCATCCCCGGCACATCCGTCGCTTCCGCGTGGAGGGCGAGAGGTTGATCGACGACGGCGTCCACTGCCGGATCGACGTCGGCATTCCCGATGGCATCCGCGTCGATACGAAGGGCCATCTCTGGTCGAGCGCGGCGGACGGGGTGCATTGCTTCGCTCCCGACGGCACGCGGCTCGGCAAGATCAAGGTTCCGGAGGTGGTCGCCAATCTCTGCTTTGGCGGCCCCAAGCGCAACCGCCTCTTCATTGCCGGAACGCGCTCGCTCTATTCGATCTACGTCAACGCCAGAGGCTGCTGACGGCTCGGCCCTCAGAGATAGGACAGGAGGCTGCCGGCGGTCGAACCCGAACTCGAATTGCCGAACAGCGACAGGACGGAAGACGACGAGGAGGAACTGCCGTTCGCGATATCGTAGAGCGCCGAGAAGCGGGTGATGAACTTGTCGAGCTTCTTGGTGTCCTGCCAGTCGCCGAAGTCGATCTTGCTTTCCAGAAGCTTGGCCTGCGACTCGATCGACATGTTGGCCATGCTGGCCGGCAGGCCGAGCGCGGTGCGAACGGTCTCGAACACAGCCTTGTCGGCGAGGACGCCGTAGGCCGTCGTGATGCTCGGGGCCTTGCGCAGGAAGTAGAGCGCGAGGCGCGCGCCCTCGCTGTTTTCTCCGACCTGCTCCTCCATTGTCTGGAGGACGTACTGGTTCTGCGTCGTCAGCAGCTTGGCTCCGCCTTGCACGCCGTCCGCCTCGCGCGCGATCAGCCCTTTCGGCGTGAAGTTGAAGGCGGAGACGAAATCCACGTAGCGCTTGTCGCCCTTGGTGTTGGCGAAGCTCTTCGGATCCGACAGGTCGCTCGTCATGAGCTTCTTCAGATCGCTCGCGGAAATCTTTTCCTTTTCGAGCCCGTAGGCCGTCAGCGCGTATTTCACGAGCTTGTCGTTCGACAGGAAGTCGTCGAGCGAGCGAACCTCGCCGATGGCGGTGAGGTAGTCCTTGGTGGCAGCCGTGATCAGGGACTTCTGCGCCGTGCTGACATCCTTGCCGAAGGTCGCGGCATAGAGCGAGCCGGTGGTCGTCTGAGACGAGACGGACTGGGCGAGGCGCTGCGTCGTGACCTTGCCGGCCGCGTCGAAGTTGAAGGCGGCTGCCAGCTTCTCGTAGCGTTCGTCCTTCAGCTTGCTGACGTAGCTGTTGGGATCGGACGGGTCGCTGAGAAGAACCTTGCGGATCTTGGCGGACGATTCCGTCGTCGGATCGATATCGAACGCGGTGAGAATGTAGTCGAACGCCGCCTTGCCGAACGCGCTGTCGCGACCGAGGAGGTCGTTGATCGTCTTCATGTTGGAAAGACGCGCCTCCATCACCGACGTGCGGCGCGCGTCGTCGGAATTGGCGCTGGTCTGATAGTTGGCGTAGAATTTCTGCTCCAGCGAGGCCGTCGTCGTGGCGCTGTCGAGAGCCGTTTCGCCGGCGGGCACCGCGCCCGTTCCGGTGAAGTTGAAGGCCGCGTTGAGCGCGACCAACTTGTTCTTGCGGGTGATCTCGCCACTGGTCGATGTCGGCATGGATGCCAGGGCGCTGGATGCGTCGCCGGATTGCGAATTCAGGATGTTGAGGACGAAGCTCGGCGACTCCGTTGTGGGGTCGAGCCCGAACGCCGTCAGGACATAGCCGAACAACTGCTCGTCGTCGGTGATCTGGCTGGCCTGCGTGATGCCGGCGATCCGGTCGTTGAAATAGCTGACCTTCAGCGCCGCGGCCTGGGTGCTCGCCCCTGCCCCCATGCGATCGAAGTAGGTCGCGGAGATGTCGGCGATCTGCGAGGCGGTCTGGACCGGGTTCCCGGCCTGCAACGTGCCGTCGGCCTGGAAGTTGAACATCGAGCGAAGGCCCGCCAACCCCGTGTTGGACGACGAGCTTCCGTTCAGCAACGCATCGCGGAGCACGGCCTTGTCGGCGGTCGCCGGGTCCTGGTTGGCGACCTTGGCGACCACTGCAAACAGGACGGGATCGGCCAGAAGATCGTCGACGTTGGTGATCGACTGGACGGCGTTCCCGTACTGAGTGACGGTGGCGGAGACCTTAGCGGCGGCGCGGACGCGGTGTTCGCTGTACGCCTCGGTCAGAAGCCCCGTCTGCGCCGGGGTCTGGATCGCCTTCGTGCCTGTCGAGGAGAAATTGAACGAAGCGGCGAACTGGCGATAGCGCTGGTCGGTCAACTTGTTGGCGAAGCTGTTGGCGTCCGTCAGATCGCTCTGGAGGACCTTCTTCATCAAGCCCTTCGAAGCGATCTGGTCCTGGAGGCCATAGGCCTTCATCGCATAGGAATAGAGCTTGTAGTCCTTCAGGAGATCGTCGACCGTCTCGACCTTGCCGATGTTGGCCTTGTAGTAGGCCGCCTCCCGCTCGACGGTGGCCTGATCCGAAACGCGCTGGATCGATTTGGCAATGTCGTTGGCATAGAGCCGGTAGTTGAGAAGCGTCGAGAGCACCGGCTTGAGCCTTGTCGTATCGCCGGCCGGGAAGCCGGGCGGTTTGCCCGTGGATTATCGGCGAACGTCGTTACCCCGACGTAAACCGATCTCCATCAGTGCGTCTTGAAGGCCTCGCCGCCGATCTGGTTCTTGGGCAGGAAGTCGAACTGGTCGACCATGACCTCCTCGACGACCTTGCGTCCGTACTTGGCGTTGACCCCGTCCCGTAGCGACGCCATGAGCGCCGACAGGTCGTAACGCTCGGGGTGCTGAAAGTCGAAGTCGGACACGGAATAGACCGTCTTGAACGCCTGATCGAGGATGATCGGCTCCGGCGGCACGGCCAGCTTGGATGCCGTCTCGCCGTCGATCGTGTAGACGAAGCGCGCCATGACATAGCCCTGAATCGCGTTTTCGGCGATCACCGGCACGGCGATGCTGTCGGTCTTCTTGTAGTCGAGACCTTCGAAGTAATCCGGTGCCTTGGGCGCCTCGGATGCGGAGGCGCCGGCAAGGTTCGCCACCGCATAGCCCGATCCCAACGTGACTAGGCAGACCCAGACGCCGATGCCGAGGAGCTTGATCATCCGATCCGCTTCGCCCCGTTGACGGACGCTCCGTAGGTGCCGTCGGACTCGGCTTCCGCCATGGCGCGGGTGATGAGGCCCGCGACCTCGGCGGTGGCCTCCATATGGAGCTCCAGAAGGCGGCTGTTGTCGGTGAGGCGCTCGCGCAGGACGAGGAGCCGATCCTGAAGCTCGCCGCTCATGCCGTGCGGCTCCAGCCCGCGCCCGATGCGCGTCAGTTCCATGAGGCTTTGGTTCTTGCGGTGGCTGATCTCGCCGAGGCCCGAGTGATCGCTGGCGCGCAGCGCCATCATCTCGCCCGCGAGAACGGCTTCGAGCCGGTTGATGGCTTGAGTCAGAACCGCTTCCAATGTCCTACCCTTTTTTCTGGCGGCCGAAGCCGCGGCATGTCGTGTGTCGTCCCGAAGCCTTTTCTCGGCTTCGTTGCGTCACTTCGTTTCGTTGATGGCGGTGTTCGTCTTCGGATCCACGTCGCGGCTCTTGCCCAGCATCTCGGCGATGCCGATGCCCCCCGATGCCGCCATTTCGTCACCGATCCGTTCGGCCAGCATGGACCGCCAGATGTTGCCGGCCGTCCCGGTCCCGAAGAAGCTGGAGTTTTCGCTCGGCAGCATGTTCTCGATGAAGGAGCGCAGGACGAAGCTTTCGAACCGCTGGAGCGGCTTCAGCTCGGCGCTGCGCGACGACTGGTGGTGGAAATCGATGTTCTCGGCCGCGCCCGACTGTTCGCTCGCGGCGGCATTCATCGTCCCTTCGAACGACACCGCCTGATCGCCCGCCTCGACGCGCGCCGCCGGCGCGGAGGCCGTACGCTCGACGCGCGGGAGGGAGGAGGAAACGGGAAGTACGGTCATCACGGAACGCCTGAACGAGTTGATCGCGAAACCGGAAGTTCGAACCCCGATTCGATAGAGACCGTTGTAAGGCAGCCCACTTATTCGAAACTTGCGGCCTTGGCGGCGAGATGATCCTCCAGCGCGCTCATGAGTTCGTCGCGCTCGCGATCCGCCGCTTCCAGCGCCTGCGCCCGCTCAGCTGCACGCTCGACGCGCTTTTCAGCCGCGTGCGCATCGCGAACGCGGCGGCGCGCTTCCTCTTCACGCGAACGTGTCTCTCGCAGCGCCATGTCATTGCGGCGCAGCGCGGAGACCTTGGCGTCGAGGAACAGGCCGTGCATCAGCGACTGGGAGCCAAGCGTTTCGAGAAGCTCGCGCTCGTTCTCCACCAGCCGGTTTTCCTCGCGCACGAGTTCGGCGAGACGCCATTCCTCGATCTGACGCATCTTTTCCTGTACGTCGCGCACGCGGGCCAGACGCTCACCCTTGCCCCGCGCGTTCATCCGTTCAGCACCCAGTTGCGGAAGCCCTCGATGAAGAGCGTCAGGTAGTCGCCGATCGAAAAGCCGAGGAGCACGAGGCCGCCAGCCAGAACGAAGGGAAGCGAGATGAAGTAGATCGGGATCTGCGGCGTCATCTTGTTGGCCAGACCGACCGCGAAGTTTACCACGACGGCGTAGACGACGAAGGGGCTCGCGATGCGCAGGCACAGGTGGAACGTCGTGTCGAGATTGTCGACGAGCGCGGCAAGCCCCGAGCGGATCGAGAAGCCGAGTTCCACCGGCATCGCGCGGTAGGAGGCGATGAGCGCCTGAACGATCTCGGCGTGGAGGTTCAGCGAGAAGATCAGGACGGTCGCCGTCAGGGTGATCAGCGATACGAGCGCGGGATCGGCTTCGTGGCCTTCGATCGGCACGCCGAGCGACTGGCCCATGCCGATGGCGCTGGCGATGACGCCGCCTGAAAACTGCAGCGCGATCATGAAGACGCGGCCGAGAAGCCCGATCAGGAGGCCGTTCAGGATCTCGCCGAACATCATGGCGATGCGCATGTCGTCCGAAGCGACGCGAACCAGCGGCATGATGTCGGGCAGGAGGCGCGGCGACACGGCAAGCGCGATCGCCACCGCCACGAACAGCCGGATCTGCGAGGGAATGCGCAGGCTGGAGAAGCCCGGCAGCACCATCAGGCACGCTCCGATCCGGCAGAACACCAGGAAGACCGAGAGGATCAGGATCTCGGCTTCGGGGGTCACGAGATGGAACCCAGCGCCTTGATGTCGACCCCGCGCGCGATCTCCAGGTGCGAGAGCACCGGCAGGTTCACGAAGATGCGCTCGATCATCATGCGCACGTAGGGGCGTGCGTCCGGCGAGGCGACGAGCACGAAGCTTTCGCCCTGGTCGGTCTTTTCGCGGATGATCTTGGAGGCCTCCGTCGCGAACTGCTCGACGAGGCGCGGGTCGATATCGAACTCGATGACGTCGCCCTTGACGTCGCGCTTGAGCGCCTGGTGGAAGGCGAGATCCCACCGGTTGCCGAGGCGCAGCACCGCGAGCTGGCCGTCGTGGAGGAGATCGCCGCAGATTTGCTGCGCCATGCGGGTGCGCACATGCTCGACGATCTTTTCCGAGCGGCGCACATGAGGTGCGATCTCGGCGATGGCTTCGAGAATCAGCGTCAGGTTGCGGATCGAGACGCGCTCGGCGAGCAAGAGCTTCAGGACCGCCTGAAGGCCGGAATAGCTCATGTGGGTCGGCACGATCTCGTCGATCAGCCGCTTGTATTCGGGCTCCAGCCGGTCGAGCAGCGAGCGCATGTCCTTGTAGGACAAGAGATGCGCGAGATTGTTGCGCATAACCTCGGACAGGTGCGTCAGGATGATCGACAGCGTGTCCACCGGCTCGAAACCGGCGCGGCGCGCCGCCGAGGCGAAGGTTTCGGAGATCCAGGCGGCGCGCAGGCCGAAGGCCGGCTCCTTGGTCAGGTCGTGTGGGATGTCGGGCGCGGGCGCGTCGCCGAGCATCACGAGGAGGTCGCCGAGGCGCACGGGCTGGGTCGCCACCGTCGTCCCGTGGACCTTGATGGCGTAGGACTTCGCGGGGATCGACAGGTCGTCCGAGAGCTTGATCTCGGGAATGACGAACCCGTAGCGCGAGGCGAAGCGACGGCGCATCTTGCCGACGCGGTTGGCCAGCTCGTCGCGCGAGAAGGACAGGTGCGCGGCGACCTGCTTGCCGAGCACGAGCTCGACCTCGATGATGCGCAGGGACTCCTTGACCGACTGGCGCTCGGCCTCGATCGCCTGTGCTTCCTGCTCGCGCTTGGCGCTCTCGACGCGCTCGGCCTCCGTGGCGCGGCGACGCGGGATGACATAGGCGATGCTCGCCATCAGGCAGCCGGTGATGGCGAAGGGCATGAACGGCAGGCCGGGCAGGAGCGACAGGACGCCGAGGAGCGCGGCGGCGACCATCAGCGCCTTCGGGTAATGCCCGAGCTGCGTCATGATGGCGCTTTCGGCCGCCCCGCGCGTTCCGCCCTTGGACACGAGAAGGCCGGCGGCGAGCGAGACGACGAGCGCCGGGATCTGGGTCACGAGACCGTCGCCGACCGAGAGCTTGACGAAGACGTCGGCCGCGTGGCTGGCGTCCATGCCGTGGCGCGTGACGCCGATGATGATGCCGCCGAAGATGTTGACGGCGGTGATGATGAGGCCGGCGATGGCGTCGCCGCGCACGAACTTCGAGGCACCGTCCATGGAGCCGAAGAAGGAGCTTTCCTCTTCGAGCTCGCGCCGGCGGGTCTGGGCCTGCTTCTCGTCGATGAGGCCGGCCGAGAGATCGGCGTCGATCGCCATCTGCTTGCCGGGAATGGCGTCGAGGGTGAAGCGCGCGCCCACTTCCGCGATACGCGTCGCGCCCTTGGTGATGACGAGGAAGTTCACCGTGATCAGGATGATGAAGACCACGATGCCGATGACGAAGTCGCCGCCCATGACGAACTGCGAGAAGCCGCCGATCACGTAGCCGGCGGCGTTGTGCCCCTGGTCGCCATGGGACAGGATCACGCGCGTCGTCGCGATGTTGAGCGACAGGCGCAGCATGGTGGCAAGCAGGAGGACGGTCGGAAAGGCCGAGAAGTCGAGCGGCTTTTCGATCCAGAGCGCCACCATCAGGATCAGGATGGACAGCGCGATCGAGATCACGAGGCCCATGTCGATCAGGAATGCCGGGATCGGCACGAACAGAACGGCGAGGATCGCCACAATGCCCAGCGCGAAGCCGATGTCGCGGGCGCTGGATTTGGGAAGCGCGGGGGATGAAGGGATCTTGAGCGTATCGACGGCCATGCGCATCGTCCTGCACGGCGCCCGGGCCCATCGGCCCCGACGCGAAATCGTTAACGGATGTTTGCCATTTCGGACTGGTGCAGGGCTGGCGGCTGAGCGACGCGAAAAGGCCCGCGCCGGTTTCCCGGCACGGGCCCTTTAAAGGTATCGCGGATATGGGGGGCTCAGAACCCGTGTTCGATCCGCGAGAAGGTTTCCTGCGTGAAGGCGTAGACCTGCGCGCCGGTGAAGGACGCGGTGAAGGCGATGATGACGAAGATCGCCAGGATCTTCGGCACGAAGGTCAGCGTCACTTCCTGGATCTGCGTCAGCGCCTGGAACAGCGCGATGACGATGCCGACCAGCATAGCCCCGCCGACGGCGGGCCCGCAGGCGGCGACGACGGTCCAGATCGCGGACTGGACGATATCGATGGCGTCGGCCTCGTTCACGCTACTCGACCTTCACGCCGGAGCTGAGAAGCAGGGTGTTGCCCGAAGCCAGGGTCGCGACGGTTCCGTCCTTGGTCACCTGGATCGACTTCACGACGCCGCTGACATCGCCGTCGCCCGAAGTGACCGTGCGGCCGATCAGGTTGTTGGCCTGCGTCAGCGAGTTGAGCGTCGTCATCGCTTCGAGCTTCTGGTTCAGCTTGATCGACTGCTCGACGTTGGAGAAGGAGGCCAGCTGGCTCATCTGCTGGGTCGGATCGGTCGGATTGAGCGGATCCTGGTTCTTCATCTGCGCGACGAGGAGCTTCAGGAAGGCGTCGTAGTCGAGGCCCGTCTTCATCTCGCTCGTGGTGGCGGTGGAAACGGCCGCCGCCGCGGTGCTCGTGGTCGAGGATACGGTGGTCATGGCTCAGCGAGCTCCCATGGCGACGGCCGGGCGGGCGATCGCGTCGATGGACGGAACCCTCATCGTCTCGCTGTTCAGGACCGCATCCTCGGACGGGATGAGGGCGCGAAGGCGCTTCAGGGCTTCGAAATTGCGTTCGCGCTCCACTAGATCGACCACATCCTGGATCCCTGAGCGGATCTCGGACGAGGAGAAGGCGGCCAGAAGGGCGGGATAGGTCCGCGAGAAGGCGGCCCGTGCATCCTTGGCGCCCGCCGGATCGATCAGCATCAGCTGTACGATGAAGTAGAGCTGGCGCAGGGGCGTGTTGGCGTCTTCGGGCTGCATGACGTGGCTTTCCAGAAGAAAGGTCACGTCGTTCATGAACTCGAGATGCGTCTTGCGATCGACGCGCATGACCGCGCCGTTGACGAAGATCCGTTCGCCGGCCCGAAGCGTGATGCGAAGGGTGGACATGGTTATTCCCCCAACCCGTCGCGGATCATGGCGGTGATCTCGATCATGGTGGCGAAGCTTGCCGAGCGGCCAAGGCGAATGGCTTCCGCCTCGCGCATGATCCACAGGCCGATGGAAATCAGCGCAGCGCGCAGTTCCTCGGGCAGCGAGTTCTCCGGGCTGGCGAGGTCCTCGACGAGAACGCTCCAGAGCGATCGCGTGAGATAGATGGCCTCGGTCGCCTCGCGCGAGCCGGGACCGGCGGCCTCTGCGCGCTGGAGCGCGTCGATGGTGCGGTCCAGCGCCTCGCGCTCCCGGTCGCGAGCCGTCGCGGAGCTCTCCGAGCTGACTTCCGCATAGGAAAACTGATACATGCTTCGTATCCCGTGAGGCTCGATCGCAGCGGCTCCTGGCCGCCATGCGCCGTGGAGAGCTTGAGACTTAGAGGTAGTTGAGAAGGCTGAGACCGCTCAAACGTCCGGTCACCTCGTAGGAAGCCTTGAGCTGCGTCTCCAGAGTGGTGACCCGCAGCGTGGCCTCGGCATAATCGACGCCCTCCAGGCGATCGATCGATTCGTCCACCAGCTTCTTCTGAGCGGTCAGGCTGGTGTTCGCCAGCTCGACGCGATTGATCCTCGTGCCGACTTCGGCGGTCAGCGAGGTCAGCCCGCTGATGCCTTCGTTGACGCGCGTCAGGGCCGCTTTCGCCACGACCGAACGCGTTTCCGCCGACATTTCGCCAAGGCCCGCATTGGTCAGGAGCGAGTATGCCGCCGTCAGCTTGCGGAAGGCTGTCTCGTTGGTGCTGAGCGAGGAATCGAGCGTCTCGTTCTTGGTGATGCGGGAAACCACCGGCGTGTCGGAGGCGTTGGACCAGGCATCCCAGCTCGCGCCGTCGGCGAACAGATCGTCGAACTTGTAGGTCGTGCCGCCGGCCGTGTAGCCGTCCTTGCCGAGATAGGCTTCCATCACCTCCGGCGAGACGTTGGCTGCCGTCACCGTGGTGCCCGTGGCAGTGCCGACGGCCTGAAGGAAGGCGTTGAACCCGTCGGCGACCTGAGAGCTGCCGTCCTTCATCGGCATCTGGTCGGTCTGCGCGCCGGCGAAGAGGTACTGCCCGGTCACGTTGATGTTGAGGGCGCCGATCATCGACTGCATCGAGGCCTTCGCCGTATCGACCACCGCCGTCACGCCGACCGCGTTGCCCGTGGTGCTCAGCATGGTCGTCAGGGACGACGAAAGGCTCTGCGCCGAGTTCGTCAGCCCAGCCATCGTGTCGTCCATCATTTCCAGACGCGTCGTCACGAGCTTGTTGGAATCGAGCATCCGCCCGATCGAGCTCGCCTGCGACTGGTAGCGCACCGCCTCCCCGGTCAGGCGGCCGAGCGCCAAGCCGACATCGGCGTGCCGGCCGGTGCCGACTTCCGCATTCGCCTTGTTCAGTTCGTTCTGCAGCTTGAGGATCGTGGTCCGGGTCGCGGCGTTGAAGGAGAGCGATGAAATCATCATGATTGCAAGGGTCCGTCAGATGGACTGAAGGAGGGCCGCCATCATCTGGTCGACCGTTGAAATGATCTTGGCCGACGCCTGATAGGAGCGCTCCAGCTCCAGGAGGCGCGTCAGTTCCTCGTCGAGATTGATCCCCGTCTCGTTGGACAGGGTCTCGGTGGTCTTGGCGACGAGCGTTTCCTTGGAAGACACGGTCTTCGTCACGGTGGACCGGCTGTCCTGAAGCCAGCTGATCGAGGAGGACGCGAAATCGGCCAGCGTCGCCTTGGTGACCGCGCCGGCATCCGCCGAGAA
This sequence comes from Aureimonas sp. ME7, assembly GCF_903970965.1. Taxonomy (GTDB): domain Bacteria; phylum Pseudomonadota; class Alphaproteobacteria; order Rhizobiales; family Rhizobiaceae; genus Aureimonas. The sequence continues at coordinate 463,115 of NZ_CAJCKW010000002.1, forward strand.
ACCGCGCGCGGTTCCCAACGCCGCCGTCAACGCGTTGATGCGTCCGCTGAAGCCGCCGAGGTCGGAGGCGTTGTAGTCGTAGTTGACGCCGTCCCGGACCTTGGTCGGATCGCTCGTCAGCCCCGCCGCCAGGGTGAGGCTCGCGGCCAGCCCAGCGGTGTCGATCGCATTTTCGTTGACGCTGGCAACCGCCTTGAGCCCGCCGACGCCGCCGGCCGCGTTCGTCAGATTCTTCACGTCGCCGATCTGGAAGCCGATCGCCGTGCCGACTCCCGTCGCCTGGAAGGACAGGCTGCCCGCGTTGTCGGAAACGGCAACATGGCCGGCACCCAAGACGCTGCCGTCCGCAGCCGTCGCCTTGGCGGCGAGCGTCTGGACCTGCGCGGCGAACTCGGCGGCCGTCGCGGGGATCGTCACTTTGCCCTTGGCGGTGTATTTCGTGCCCTGGTAGGTCACGGAGAACGACAGCTCGTCGCCGTTGGCCGGCGCATCGGCGGCGTAGGCGTCCATGGCGACCGCATCCGTCGCCACCGACATCGGCATCGTGGTCGTGAACAGGCCGGTCTTGGCGGCGCCGCTGCCCGTCTGATCGTATTCGGCGAAGGCGGAAACGAGGCCGCGCGCCATCTCGTCGATCTGTTTGCCGTAGGTGACGGCGATGTCGTCGCGCACGTCGGTCAGGCCGACCACGAGGCCGCTTCTGATCGGCATGTAGGAATTGTTGCCGGTGACCGCGACGCCGTCGATATAGAAGGCGTTGCCGGGCTGGCCGGCCACCAGCGGATTGGTGGCCGTGAAGGAGACGTTGCGCGCCTGGGTTTCCAGAAGCGTCACGCCCGAGTCGGTATAGACGACCATGTCGTTGTTGCCGCGCGTCTGGACGCTGAGGCCGACATAGTTGGACAGTTCCTTCACCAGGCGGTCGCGCTGGTCGGACAGGTCGGTGACGTCGGAGCCCTTGGTGGTTCCGGCCACGACCTGGCGGTTGACCGTTTCCAGCTCCGCCAGGATGCGGTTCATGTCGGTGGCCGCCGTCGACAGCTGCGTGTCGGCATCCCGGCGGATGGTGTTCACCGCGTCGGCGTTGTCGCGCAGCGTGCTGGCGAGGTCCTGCGCGGCCTGGACGGCGGCACGGGCGAGATCGTAGTTGCCCGGCGTGTTGGCGAGATCGCTGAGCGCGTCGTTGAGGGCGGAAATCCTCGCTTGCGGCGACTGCTTGTCCGTCGTGTCACCGACGATCTCGTTCAGGCGCGACAAGACATCGCCTTGCGCGTTGAAGCGCGACAGCTGCGAGGTCGCGTCCAGCATGTTGCGGAACAGGATCGAGTTCGACGACTGGGCGACCGAACTCACATGGACGGTGCCGTTGGCGCCGCTGACGAGGCTGGCCACCTTGCGGGTGGCGCCCGGCGTGTTGACGTTGGCGATATTGCTGGAAACGATCCCGGTCTGGACCTGGGACGCGGCCAGCGAGGACTTCGCGGTGTTCAGCGCGGCTGAAAGCGACATGGGAATGGTCCGGAAGGGGAGCGGAGGACAAGCGGCATGGTTTGCGCCGCCGTCCGGCGACGCAGGGGATCAAGCGGGGGCGAGCCCCTCGCCGCGATCAGCGCTTCAGATTGACGAGGACGTCCATGATTTCCGAACCGGTCTGGAAGACCTTGGAGTTCGCGGTGTAGGAGCGCTGGCTCTCGATCATGGTGGTCAGCTCGGAGGCGAGATCGACGGTAGAATTCTCCAGCGCGCCGGAGACCAGCTTGCCGAGACCGCCCTCCCCGCCGAAGCCCATCAGAACCGTTCCCGACTCTACGCCGGCGCTGTAGACGTTGCCGGCCATCACCGTCATGTTGTCGGGAGCTGCGACCATGGCGAGCGGAATCTTGTAGAGATCGCGCGTCGTGCCGGAGGTGAAGGTGGCGGTGACCGTCCCATCCGTGCCGATCGATACCTTGTCGATCACTTCGGCCGGATTGCCGTTCACTCTTGCGGCGAGCGGCAGATAGTCCTTCGAATACGACGTGAAGTCGCTGACGTTCAGCTTGACGACGCCGCCGTTCAGGTCCGCGCCGTCCGCCGACAGATCGATGTTGATGAAGCCGTCGCGGGCGATCGTATCGACATCCACCGCGGTCGGGGTGGTGGCCAGTTCGTCGGTGATGGACGTCAGCTTGGACGTGGTCTGATCGAACGCGAACGTGTAGTTGGCGATCGGACCTTTCCCGGTCCCGGTCGTTCCGCCGTAAGGGAACGGGGCGGTGGTCGAGGCGCCGGTACCGGAGGACGGGGATGCATCGGCCGCGTTGAATACGGACACGTCCCAGGTATCGTTGCCATCGGCGTCGACACCCGTCTTCGAGTAGTAGATGTCGAGTTTGATGGCCTTGCCGGAATTGTCGTAGACGGTGATCGAACTGGACGACGTATAGGCGACCGCCGTATCCTTGGCCGTTACGGCCGAAGGCAACTTGGCGGCGGCCACGATGTCGGCGCCCTTCTTCAGGTTCGCGGACAGCGTACCGGAGGACGAGGGGTTGGCGCTCAGAAGACCCGTCGACATGTTCACGTCCTTGAGGCCGGCGAAGCCGTTGAGGACGTAGTCGGTGCCATCGGTATCCACGGGATAGCCCTGCAGGACGAAGCCCGCCGCATTGACCAGCGTGCCGTCGGCCTGCTGGGTGAACGAGCCGGCGCGCGTGAGGAAGCTGCCGCCGTTGCCGTCGCCGACCACGAGGAAGCCCTGGCCGTCGATCGCCAGATCGATCTTCTTCGAATTCGTGGAGTTGGCGGTGTAGGTCAGACCGCCCTGCTCGCTGATCAGCGTCCGGACATTGGCTTCCACGGCGCCCGAGTTGTACTGACCCTTGCTATGGGCGAGCAGCTGCGAGGTGAACTCGGTGGTCGTCTGCTTGTAGCCGTTGGTGTTCGAGTTCGCGATGTTCTCGGACACGGCGCTGAGGCGGGTCGCCTGAGCATTCATGCCCGAAACGCTGGTGCGCATTAGTCCGCCGATGCTCATGCTGGTCCGCCTCGTCCGATACCTGGGGTTACGGCGAACTTAGGGATCGAGGCTTGCGCGAAGCTGCTTTCATACATTCTTCATCTTATAGCGCGTTAAGTATATTTTAATAAATGAAGAAGCCCGCCATTTGGATGGCGGGCTTACTTAGGAGATAATAATTTTTATTTGGAAGAAGTCAGACGCCGATGCCGTAACCGAGGTAGCGCTTGGAGGAAACCGGGTCGTAGCCGAGGCGCATCTTCAGCTTCTTGCGCAGCTTCGAGATATGGCTTTCGATGACGTTCTCCTCGACGTTCTCGTCGAAGATCCCGTAGATCGCGGAGAACAGCTGCTGCTTGGAAACCCGGCGCCCCTTGTTGGCGACCAGATATTCCAGGATGCGGCGCTCGCGGCGCGGCAGGACCATGGGCTCGCCGGCGACTTCGGCGTCGCGCCCGTCGGAGAAGACGCAGATTTCGTCCACCACCGTGCGGCCGCGATCCACCGCCACGTCGCGGCGACGAATGGCGCCGACGCGGGCGAGGATTTCCTTCACATGGACCGGCTTGGCGACGACGTCGTCGATGCCGGCGGCGAAGAGGTCGAGGGTCGAGTTGAGAGCCTTGGCCTCGGCAAGCGCGATCAGCGGGGCGGAGGACCGGCTGCGAACGAGGCGGGTGAACGAGCTGCGCTCGGGGAAGTCGCCGAGAAGAAAGGCTTCCACGGAGGAGATGTCGGTGGCCGACGCGCTTTCCACCCAGTCGCGGAACTCGTCCACGCCGAACCCTGCGGAAGAGACGCCTTCGGTGCCGAAAAGAGACTTGTAGCCGCTCGTCACAAGCTCGCGATTGTCCACAACTACGATCATCTGTCCCCGCCGCATCACTTGCGTTTCGTTAGGAAAAAGATAACCGGTCGGGTCCGAATCGGCCTATCCCCAAAAATCACTATAGGGTTAACGGAATGAAAACGCCGAGCCGAAAGCTTTAGACTTTGGAAGCGTTTGCGAAGCTTTCTTCAGGAACACGATAGTTTCGCAACCTATGGAACCGCAACCTATGCGAGCATCCTGATCCGAAGCTTGCACCTTGCCGTCAGTGACCTCGGAAGGGGGAAAAGCCGACGAAAAAGGCGACCGCTACGCAGCGGCCGCCCTTGGAAAGCGACGCGGGAAGATCAGAGGTAGGTCGAGCCCGAACGGGCGGACGCGGAAGGCGCGTCCGCGGGCGGTCGAGCGGGCGCGCGGCGGCGCTCTGGCTCCTCCCCCGAAGATCGGGACCCGTCTCGCTCGGGCGCACGCTGGTTGTCGGACGAGGAGCCGTTCGACGAGTTGCGCGACTGAGCGCCCGTGTCGGTGCTGTCGGCAGCGCGCGCCGTCGTCGCGTCGCGGGTCACGACCGAAATGGCGGCGTCGTCGAGCGAGAAGCCGGCATGTTCCAAGAGCTTGCGCAGCGACGCGCGGTCGTCGAGCAGCATCGCCGCCGTGTCGCTCTGGCTGGCCGCAAGCTCGATGGTCAGTTGGCCGTCGTTGAGCCGCAGCGAGACATCCACCGTTCCCAGGTGCTCGGGATGCAACTGGATGGTCAGCGTCTTCAACGCGCCGCCGCCCGCCCGCATGCGAAGATGGGCGTCGGTGGACGGCGCCGAGGACGCAGCCGCCGACGACCCGCCGTCGCCGAGCGCCTGGAGGATGGGGCCGGCAACCTGATCCAGAAGGCCGAACGGCGAAGCCGTGCCGAGATTACCGACGGCAGGTGCAGGCGCAGAAACGGAGAGGGCCGCGTCGAGGCTCCGGGAGGTTCCGCGTTGGCTGACGAGGTCGCTCAACGTCGATGACGAGCCGCCCGAGGAGCCACCGCGCCCGCCCCGTTCGCCGGACGCCTCGCGCCCGCCCTGCCCCAGCTGCGCCACCGCCTCGTCGAAGCGGACGCGAACGGAGGCCGCCGCGTCGTTGCCGGCGGGCTTGGCGGAGGCAGCTTCCGTCGTCTTCGGGAGGAGTTCCGCGATCCCGCTCGCTGCCGCCGTCTTCTCGGTCTTGACCGTCCCGTCCGTCTTGTCGCCCTTTTCCGTCGGCCGCACCAGGACCATGCCGTCCTGGCCGGGCTCGAAATGCGTTTCCATCTCCAGAACGTCGAGACGCATGCCGCGACCGTTCCTGGTTTCGGCGATGGCTTCCCCATCGACGGCCGGTGTCGCAGTCTCGGGTTTGGCGGGGAGAGCGTCCTCGCCCGCCTTCCGCTCATCACCCGCTTGCCGCTCGGCTTTCGCAGGGATCGCCGGACTTCCGAGCGCTCCCAGAAGGCTTTGCAGCGATCGCAGCTCCGACGTGCTGCTTTTCCCCTCGGCGGTCTCGGCCTTGGGGTCGGAGATGGTGTTTCCGGCGTCGTCCAGCGGCTCGGCCGCTTCGTCGTCGGTCCGGCCCTTCGCCGGGGACGTCGCGCTCGTGCGGCGCCCGGTGTCGGCGGCATCCTGACCGCCGACTTCGCGCACCGCCTGGTCGAAGGCCGCCGACACGCGGCCGAAATCCTTGTCGCCCTTGGTCGGCGCGCGGCTGGCTCCGTCCTTGTCCACCGGGATCACGGGCATGTCGATCTTCATGGCTTGGAGGTCTCGATCTGGCGGGAAGCCGCGTTGAGCGCTTCGCGCGCCCTGGCAAGGACGGAGGGCGTGTCGGCGGCGGCGCTCGAATCGAGAACGGCTTCCGACACCAGGGCCGGCCGCGCCATGGACTGGAGCACGCCGAAGGCCGCATCCAGGAGCTTCTGGTCCTCGGGGTGAAGCATGTCACGATCGATCGCGGCCAGCGCGGCGCGCGACGTGTCCGGATCCTCCGTCCCCAGCGAAGCGGCGGTTCGATAAAGGGTGCCGCGCGCTTCGTCGCCCGGCTGCATAGAGCCGCTCTCCACCGCTCGGCCGGCGGCCGCTTTCGCGAAGCCGAGATTGCCTGATACCAACGAGCGGCGCGCTGCCGCCAGATACAGCCGCTGGCGCCGATCGACGGAAAGCGGTCCGATCACCCCGTCCATGGCCAGAAGCGCCGCCTGCCCGTCGGGAATGGCGCGTCCGACCACCATGGCGACATAGCGCGTCTCGAAATTGGCGGCATAGCTGGAGTCGGCGTAGCGGTCGAAGTAGCGACGCGCCAGCCGGTCGGCTGCCGCATGATCGCCCGCGTCGTCGACGAGCGGTGCGCCCAGACGGAGGGCCGCCTCCTCGATCAAGGTGCCGGGCGCCAGCAGGCGAGCCTGGTCGAGGCGGTGCACGGCCTCGGCGGGCTTGTCGAACTGGTGGATCTGACCAAGCACGAGGCTCAATTGGGCCGCCAGCACCGGCTCCATGTCGAGGATCGGAATGGCTTCGAGCTTCTTGGCGGCGGTCTCCAGATCGTTGCGCACATAGGCCAGCGCCCCCTCGAAGAGGGGCCGGTCGGCCTCGTCGAAGCGATCGCTGCGCATCAGCTGATCGACCACGTCCGGCGTGCCGCCGCTCAGAAGAAACAGGATGGCCGCCCGCTTGTTGCGATCGTCCGTCCAGACTACGGGATCGGCGTTCAGGAACGAATTGCCGAAGCGCCGCAGAAGCAGCGCCTGCACGCGGATCGCCCGGTCGTTGCCGCGCGCCACCTGATCCTGCAGGAACTGCACCGAGCGCATCACGTCGAACGGCATCGGCGGGCGCGTGGTGGACCAGTGCGTATCCTGCGCATCCGCCGGTGTGGGGTCGGCGGGCGCGTCCGCCACCGATGGGGCGGGCGTCTCCGACCCCGCGTCCGCCTCCATCGCGGCGGCGGGCAGAACAGAAGCGCCGAGCAGCCAGGCGCCGAGAAGGAGCCGAGAAGTCTTGGTCACGCCTTGGGTTCTTTCAGGAGGATCTCGATGCGGCGGTTGCTGGCCGCATCAGGATCGGCGGCGTCGGTCGGCTGACGGTCGGCGACACCCTCGATGGCTTCGACCCGGCTGTCGTCCAGGCCGCCGCGACGCAGCATGTAATAGGCCATGTGGGCGCGATCGGTGGACAGGCGCCAGTTGTCGAGCTGGCCGTTGGAATAGGGCCGCGCGTCCGTATGGCCGCGAATGACGATGGTGCCGGGGCGCTGCTGCAGGATCGCGGCGATCTTTTCCATCAGGCGGATCGCATCCGCCGTCGGCTTGGCCGAGCCGATCTGGAACATGCCGGTGTCCAGCGTATCGGCGAGCGAGATCGTCACCGTTCCCGAGCCCGCCTCGCCGCTTTTCACCTGCACGTCGGCCGACTTGGTCGGGTCGCTGGCTTCGATCTCCTTTTCCAGACGCGCGGCGTCGGCCTGCTCGGCCGTCTGAGCGACGGCGGGCGGCGTCTCGGGCACGGCGGGCGGCGCTTGCGGCGCGCTGGCGACCGTTGCGAAATCGTCGGGCGATACGTCCACCTTGCCGGTCGCCACGCCCGTCTGGGCGTTCGGCGTCAGCTGCCAGGAGGTCGGATCGAACGGATCGCGATAGGCGTCGCCGCCGTTGAGGCCGGGAAGGCCCGTCCCGTTCGGCTTGCCGGGCGCCGTTCCGTCCTGCACGGCCTGGCCGCCTTCGGCGACGATCTCGGCCAGAACCGCATAGGGGTCGCGGAACAGCGCCTGATCCTCGCCACCCGTCGCGGCACCGCCCACGGGCTTACCGCCGGGCTCGCCCTGCTGGGCGGAAGGGCCGGTGGACGTGTCCTTGAAGTCGCCCGAGCGCGAGTTCTGGTCCTTGCCGAGCCCGGTCGTGGGCGGCAGCGTGCTGTTGAGTTCGATCGGGTTGAAGTATTGCGCGATCTGCTTCTTCGTCGCGTCGTCGGACACGGATGTCAGCCACATCACGAGGAAGAAGGCCATCATGGCCGTCATGAAGTCGGCGAACGCGATCTTCCAGGCACCGCCGTGGTGACCGTCCTCGACCTCACCGCTGCGACGAACGATGATGATTTCCTGGCGCTCGAGTTCGCCTGCACTCACGAGAGCGCCTCCTCGACGGCCTTCAGCCAAGCCGCCAGACGCGTTTCGATCACGGTCTGGTTGGCGTCGATGCGCACGTCGGTATGGGTTTCGTTCGTGTCGAAGGACACGTGCCGGGCATGGTCGCCGAGCTTGTCCTCGAGGGCGTTCAGAAGGTCGCTCGGGCCGGAGGCGGCGATCTTCACCGCCGAGCCGTCGAAGGCGATGGTCTTCACCGCGCCGGCGAGCTCGTCCACGGTGGCGCGCTTGCGCACGTCGACGACAAGCGGGCGCAGAAGCGCGGTCAGCGTCGTCTTCAGCGTGTCCTCGAACACCGCCATCTGAAGGATCACGAGATCGGCGAGACGATCGCCCTCGCTTTCCACCCAGACGCGGCGCGCCTCGGCCATGGCGCCGTCGCTGTCGGCGGCGAGCGTTTGGCGCAGTTCGTCCAGCCGCTCGGCCGACACGCGCTCCAGATCCTGGCGCACGGTGGCTTCGGTTTGTGCAGCGCTCGTCTCGCGCGCTTCCGCCAGAGCCGCCTCATGCTCGCGCATCAGCGCTTCGCGTTCCTGCGCCCAGGCGCGGCGCTCGGCTTCGAGCTCACGCAGGGGAACGCGCGGCTCGGCCGCCGGCTGGCGCGGCGCGGGCGCGACGCCGGCCGCCTTCAGCGCCTGTGCGGGCACCGCGACCGCACGGGTCGGAGCAGGCACCAGGGCCTTGGCCGGCGCCCGGGGCGCTGCGACCGGGGCAGGAGACGTGACGCGCGGCAGGGCGCTTTCGAAGGCGCGGGGCGCGGGGGCTGCCCGGCGCGGGGCTTGGGCACGCAGAGGAACGAACTCGTCCTCGGTTTCGTCGAGCAGAAGTTGGGCGAGAGGAATCATGGCTTATGCCGCTTCTTTCTGCTGGATCCACTGCTTCAGGATGGCCGCCGCCTGCTGCTCGTCGAAATCGACGAGCTTCTCGATGCGGACCTTGGGCGAGTTGGCGCGGTTGCGGGTGAGTTCTTCGAGGATGTCGTCGGAGGGGCCGGCATCGCCGTAGCCGAGCGAGGCCACGAGATCGGTGCCGAAGCCGGGCGGCAGGCCGGACAGCGAGCCGCCCTCGTCCCCACCGTCGAGCAGCGGGTTGCGCAGCTCGACCGAGTTGTCGCCATCCAGGAGGGCCGGCTCGTTCTCGTTGGCGGCGGGCGCGGCGATGGCGCGGATCGCGGGCTTCAGGCCGAACCAGATCACGAGGATCGCGACCACGAGGATGGTCAGAGCGTTGACCACTGTGCCGGACTGCTTGAGCAGCATTTCGCCGTAGCCGACCGAGGGGACCGGCTGAAGGTCCTGACCGTTGCTCACGAAGTCGACGGCCGTCACTTCGAGCTGGTCGCCCCGCGCGTCGGTGATGCCTGCGGCCGAGGCCACGAGCGCCTTCACCTCTGCCAGTGCCGTGTTGATCTGTTCGGCCGTCGGGTTCTCGCCGAGCGTGGCGGCAAGGCGGGCGCGGTTCACGACGACGGCGATCGAGAGCTTCTTGACGTCGTAGCCGTCGGATACGGTCTGCGTCGTGGTCTCGTTGATCTCGTAGTTCGTCAGTTCCTCGCGGCGCTCCTTGGCTTCCGAAGAGGAGGTGCCCGCGGCGGCGGCCTGCGGCTCGGCCTGGGGCACGTTCTGGGCCGCCGTCGCGGCGTTGTCGTTGGCCGCCGTGTCGTTGGACTGGCCGGTTTCGCGCACCGTGCGGGTCGAGCGCTCGACACGGCCGTCCGGATCGAAAACGCGCGAGTTGGTCTGGCGGCGATCGGTGTCGAGCCGGGCGATCACGCTGGTCTGGAAGTTGTCGACGCCGAGATACGGCGCCAGCGTGCGGCGGATCGATTCCTGGATCGAGGAAGAAACGATCCCTTCCATGCCGAGCTGCTTGGTGGAAGTGGCGTTGGAGGCATCGTCGCCCGAGGCAAGCAGCGTTCCGTCCGTGTTCAGAACGGTGACCTGATCCACCTGCATGCCGGGAATGGCGGATGATACGAGGTGGCGGATCGCCTGCGCGTTGGCGAAATCTTCCGAGTTGTCGGTGCGGATCACGACGCTGGCCGACGGCGCCTGTTGCTCGCGCCGGAACGAGCCCGGCTCGGGCAGGACGATGTGAACTCGCGCGGCGCGAACGTCCTTCAATGTCTGGATGGTGCGGGCGAGCTCGCCCTCCAGGGCGCGAACGCGGGTCACCTCCTGCATGAAGGTCGTCAGGCCCATCGAGCCCATCGAGTCGAACAGCTCGTAGCCGGCGTTCTCCGAGCGCGGCAGGCCCTTTTCGGCGAGCAGCATGCGGGCGTTGGCGGTCTGCGAGAAGTTGGTCGACACCGTGTCGCCGGTGGCGTTGACGTCGAAGGGGATGCCCGCTTCCGTCAGCGCCGAACCGATGCGCGCGACGTCCTGGCGATCGAGGCCGGAATAAAGAACCTCCATCGTCGGCTTGGACAGGTAGAACGCGGCCAGACTGACCAGCGCGATGGCGAGAACGCCGACCAGCGCCAGAGCGCCGAGCTTGCGGCCACCCAGCCCCTGAAGATTGGACAGAAGTTTTTGGGCCTCGGCCCGAGCGACCATCGCCATTACGTTCGCCTGCGGATGCGGGAAGTGATGGGGGCAATCTGGCCGCACAAGCTTGCGCGGGCGTGATGACCTTACCGAATGATGAAGGTTGAAGGACCGAAAAGGCACAGTGTTGCGCCTGTGCACGACCCGAGGCGTTACCTCCGCGCATCGGGCGATCGTTTCATGCGCCGAATCAATTGCTTGCGCGAATCACCCAAAGCAAAAACCCCGGATCTTTCGATCCGGGGTTCGCCAAAGGCCCGACCGCAGGTAATCCTCGCTACATGAAGGAGCGCACGAGACTTCCGGTCAGCATGTTCCAACCGTCGATCAGGACGAAGAACAGGATCTTGAACGGCAGGGATATGATGGTGGGCGGCAGCATCATCATGCCCATCGACATGGTGAGCGTCGCCACGATGAGGTCGATCACCAGGAACGGCAGAACGATCAGGAACCCGATCTCGAACCCACGCCGCAGCTCGGAGATCATGAAGGCGGGAACGAGGATGCGGAAGTCCACGACCTGGCCCTCGCTCGATCCCTGTTCCACCGCCGGAAGCCGGTCGCGGATTGAGGCCTCGTTGATGTTGTTGAAGAGCGCGAGATCCTGTTCGCGCACCTGATCGAGCATGAACCCCCGGAACGGCTCGGCGATGCGTGGCAGTGCCTCCTCTTCCGTGAGTTCGCCGCGCATCAGCGGCTGCAAGCCGTCGCGCCAGGCCTGGTCGAAGGTCGGCATCATTACGAAGAAGGTGATGAAGAGCGACAGCGAGATGAGGATGAGGTTGGCCGGCGTCGTCTGGAGTCCGAGGCCCGTGCGAAGGATCGACAGCGCGATGACGACGCGGGTGAACGCCGTCACCATGACGAGGAGACCGGGCGCCACCGAGAGCACGGTGACGATCCCGAAGAGCTGGACGATGCGGCCGGACACGGCCGAGTCCCCGGCCGGGATCAGCGCGGCGATGTCGCTTGCGGCGCTGGAAACGGCATCCTGAGCGAAGGCGGGCAGCGCGCTCAAGGCCAGCAGCGCGAGGCAGAGAGCAGCGCGTCTCACTTGACGATCAGTGCGCGCACGATGATGTCGCTGACCGACGAAGAGCGCAGGCGCGCGCGCTCGAGCAGGTCTTCCTTCAGATGGAGAAGGCCGCGGGCCCCCTCTATCTGCGCCAGTTCCAGCGTGCGCAGGAACACCACCGTATCGGCCTGAACCTGCGAGGCCAGAAGCGCCTGATCCGGACCTTCGTCGTCCGTCACCTTCATGACGAGGCTGGCTTCCAGGCGAACCTGCGTTCCGACCGGCGAGGACAGATCGGTCAGGATCGGCTCGATCGGCTGGATGATCTCCTTCGGCCCGAGATCGGCCGTCGGCGTGTCCACCGCCGCGGTGACGGGGTCCGTCGAGACGGCCTCGGCGGGCGCCGGCGGCGGGGGGTCCTTCTTCAGAAGGAAGCCCAGCGCGCTGCCGCCCAAGAGGGCGATCACCGTCAGGCCGGCGACCGCGCCGATCGTCTGGAGCGGTCCGGCCTTCTTGGGCTGCGCGAATCCTTCGGGCAGAAGGGCCAGTGTTTCGGGGCTGAGCTCGGTCATACGGCGCTCCGGCGGCATGGAAGAAAGCTGCCGGGCGCGGATCTGGAGTGGGAGCATCCCACCGGGCGCCGCCGTCCGGTAGGGAACTGTTAAGAAATAGCGCTGTCGCGAGCCTTGCCGCGCGAAAGCGTCAGCCTACGCGACCAGGCGCCGGAGCCCTTTAATAGGGAAGCGCGTTGTCGAGCACCTGCTGGCCCCAACCCGGGTTCTGCACCTCGGTCAGACGGCCGCGGCCACCGTAGGAAATGCGGGCTTCGGCCACCTTGGCATAGTCGATCGTGTTGTTGGGCAGGATATCGCCCGGCCGGATGATCCCGGCGATCGACAGAACACGAACCTCGAAGTTGACGCGCACTTCCTGCTGGCCGGCGATGTAGAGGTTGCCGTTCGGCAGGACCTGCGTGACCACGGCAGCGATCGAAACGTTGATCTCCTCCTTGCGGTCGACCTTGCCCTTGCCGGTGGTCTTGGTGCCGTTCTTCAGGCCGAGCGTCGCGCCGAGCGTGCCGAGCGACGTGCCGCTGAGCGAGCCGTCGAAGTCGGCCCCCACGCTGACGCCCGCGTCGCGCGAGCGCTTGGTGTTGTTGTCGAGCGTCGCCTTGTCGTCGATCTTGATGCGGACGGTGACGATGTCGCCTATGTTGAGCGCGCGCGTGTCGCGGAAGAGATCGGCGTTGCGGCCGGTCCACAGCGAGTTGACATGGCGCGGCAGCTCGTCCGGGCCGGGGCCCGGCGCGGGCTGGACGATCGGCGCGTACTGGTAGAGACCCGTGCCGACCGGAGACAGGACGGGTTCCTTCAGAAGGTCCTCTCGCGAGGTCGTGCAGCCGGCCAGGAGACCGACAGCCAGAAGCGGCGCGATGGCTCTCACAGGCTTTTTTCCTTGCTGGCGTCCTTGTCAGCCACTTCGGCCGAGGCGCGGTCGGTCTTCTGGACGATCAGGGCAGTGAGTTCGGAGGCGACCGGCGCCGGCATCTCGGCGAGGATCGCGCTCGCCTGCCGCGACTTCAGCCGCGTCAGCAGCGAGGCCGCGACGGGACGCTCCATGCCGGCGAGCTGTGCGGCGGCCGCGTCCGGCTTCATGCCGGCATAGATGTCGATCACGATATTGGAGGTGGATTCGATGAAGGAGCGGCGCTCGTTCAGCCACTTCTCGACTTCCTCGCGCTTGGCGTCGAGCTCGTCGATCTTGGCTGTGATTTCGCCTTCCGCCTGCTTGATGTCCTGAAGCTGAAGCGCGTTGCGCGCGTCGAGCGCCGGGTTGGAGATGTTGGCGCAGTAGCGCTCCACATCCGTCATCTGTACCACCGGCGGCACGACTTCCTTGCCGTCTTCGCCGATTACCCGGACCTTTGCGGGGCCTGCGGGCGGAGAGGGCGCGGCAGCAGCCCCCTCCTCGGCCAAGGCCGAACCCGAGCCCAGCACCAAGAGCCAGCCGGACAGGACCAGCGCGCCGATCGTTGCAGGACGCGACGGGGAAACGGCGGGGCTAAACATCACTGCACCACGATCTCGGCCTGCAGGGCGCCGGCCGTCTTGATAGCTTGAAGAATGGCGATGATGCCGGTCGGCTTCAGGCCGAGACGGTTGAGCCCGCGCACCACGCTGTCGAGGTTGGCGCCTTGCACGATCGCAAGGTTTCCGCCGCCCTGCTCGGCGTTCACCGTCGTGTCGGCGGTCACCACCGTCTGCCCGTCGCTGAAGGGCGCGGGCTGGGAAACGTTCGGCGTGTCGGTGATGCGCACGGTCAGGCTGCCGTGCGTCACGGCCACCGTCGAGATCTGCACCTCCTTGCCGATCACCACCGTTCCCGTGCGCTCGTCGATCACCACGCGCGCGGCCTGATCGGGCGTGATCATCAGGTCGCCGAGATCGGCGAGGAAACGGGTGGAGGACAGCTTGGCGGGCCGGGTCAGCGAGATGGTGCGGAAATCCTGCTCGCGCGCCACCGGCTTGCCGTAGGCGCGCCCGGCATAGGCGTTGATCGCGTCGACGACGCGGATCGCGGTCCGGTAGTCCGGATTGCGCAGCTCCATCGTGATCACGGGCGTGTCGACCGTGGCGCGTGGAACTTCGCGCTCGATCAAGGCGCCACCGGCGATACGGCCGGTGGTCGGCGTGCCCTGCGTGAGGCTTTCGCTGGTCCCCTCCGAGGAGAAGCCGCTGACGGCGAGCGCCCCCTGTCCCACGGCGTAGATCTCGCCATCCGGGCCATAGAGCGGCGTCATCACGAGCGTGCCGCCCATCAGCGAGGACGCGTCGCCGAGCGAGGACACCGACACGTCGATGCGCGAGCCGATGCCGGCGAAGGCCGGCAGATCGGCGGTCACGATCACGGCCGCGACGTTGCGGGTGCGCGGCTTGGCATCGCGTACGTTGACGCCCATGCGGTCCAGCATCGCCTGGAGCGACTGCTCGGTGAAGGGCGAATTGCGCAAGCTGTCGCCCGTGCCCTGGAGGCCGATCACCAAGCCGTAGCCGACGAGCTGGTTGTCGCGCACGCCCTTGATCGTGGTCACGTCCTTAATGCGCACCCCGCCGGAAGGCCGGGCGCGCGGCATGATCTGGTTGAAGTTCTCGTGCGCACCGATGCCGGCCTGGCCGTAGCCGAAGGACGGGCCGCCGTAGTCCGCGGCATCGGCGGGCAGCGCGACACCCAGAAGCAGAAGGCCGGCGAGCGACCGACTTAAGATCCGGCGGCTCATCGCGAAGACACCTCGATCGAGCCGTCCTCGGAGGCGACGCCGCTGATCGTCACGCCGCTATCGGCGTTGCGAACGCGCACGGGCTGCCCGGCTTCCACCGACTGGAGGGGGATGCCCTTGCCGGTGATGAAGAGACCTTCCTCGCGATAGACGATAGTGGTCGGAACGCCGGCCGTCACCGCGTCGGGCGACTTCAGGTCGCTGAGGAGGATCGGCTTGTTGGGCAGGAGCGTGCGCCGCGCGAGCCGGTTCTTCAGCATCCCCTCCTCCACCACATAGGCGGAAAGCTGGGTGCCGGGCACGGTGAAGCGCGCGGAGATGACGCCCCGGTCGAGAACGCTCTGGCCGGGATAGACCACGGCCGTCGGAACGGGAAGGTTGAGGTCCGCCGCTCCCGCCATGCCGGCGGTCGAGACGAGCGCGAAAGCGGCTGCGGCCGAAGCTCGGAAGCGGGAGGCGAGGGTCATGACTTAGCGGATGCCCTTGGAAACGACGCCGGACATTTCGTCGGCGGCCTGGATCACCTTGGAATTCATCTCGTAGGCGCGCTGCGCCGAGATCAGCTCCGAGATTTCCTTCACCGGGTCGACGTTGGAGTTTTCGAGATAGCCCTGCTTGATGACGCCGAAGCCCGGATCACCCGGAACGCCGGCGATCGGGGCGCCGGACGCGGCCGTCTCGCGGAACAGGTTGCCGCCCTCGGCCGCCAGGCCCGGCTCGTTGGCGAAGTTGACGATCGACAGCTGGCCGACGAGTTGCGCCTCGCCTTCCACCGTGGCGTAGACCTCGCCGGAACCGTTGATCGTGACGTCCGTCGCGTTTTCCGGGATCGTCAGGCCGGGATCGACGGTGAAGCCGTCCAGCGTCACGATCTGGCCGGTGTCGTTCTTGTTGAACGCGCCGTCGCGGGTATAGAGGATCTCGCCGCCCGGACCCTGGATCTGGAACCAGCCCTGCCCGTTGATCGCGACGTCGAGATTGTTGCTGGTCTGCTCCAGAGCGCCCTGGATGTGAACGGCGCGAACGGCGGCGGTGCGCACGCCGAGGCCGATGCGCGCCCCTTCCGGCACGACGTTCTCGCCGCCGCGCGCCGGCACGCCCTGCATCCGCTCCACCTGATACAGAAGATCGGTGAACTCGGCGCGGGCGCGCTTGAAGCCGGTGGTGTTGATGTTCGCGATATTGTTCGCGATCACTTCGACATTGGTCTGCTGGGCGTTCATGCCGGTCGCGGCGATCGCAAGGGCGCGCATTGGTTTGTCTTTCTTCAGATCGACATGCGGGAAAGTTCGAGATAGGCGGAGACCACCTTGTCGCGCAGCGCGACGGCGGTCTGAAGGGTGCGCTCGGCCCCCATCACGGCATCCACCACGGCCTGCGTCGAGGCCTGGCCGTTGACGCCCTGGATGGAGGTCGCTTCGGCCGACTTCATCGTCTGCGCCGCTTCGCGCGCGATGTCGGCCATGGCGGTGGCGAAACCCTGGCCGGCGGACGCCGTCGAGGCGGCGGAGGTCGTGGGCGAGGAAATTCCGTCGAGACGGAGCGTGTCGAGACGCGGCAGCGCGTTGCCGAGGGCGGGGATCATGGGCGTCAGCCTCTCATGAGGTCGATGGTGAGGTTGATGATCTCGCGCGCCTGCTTGACCACCTGCAGGTTCGCTTCATAGGAGCGGTTGGCCTCGCGCATGTCAGCCATTTCGACCAGCATGTTGACGTTGGGCATCTTCACGTAGCCCGACGCGTCGGCGGCCGGATTGCCGGGATCGTATTCCGTCTTGAACTCGGCCCGGTCGGTGCCGACGTTCTTGATGCGCACCAGCTCGGCGCCCGCCACCTGGTCGAGCTCGCTGGTGAAGGACACCGTCTTGCGCCGATACGGGTCGCTGCCGGGCGTTTCGCCGGTGGAGCGCGAGTTGGCGACGTTTTCCGACACGATGCGCAGGCGCTCGGACTGGGCTTCGAGGCCGCTGGAAGCGATCTTGAGGGCGGCGGAGATCGAATCGACCATGATGCGTCAGCCCTTCAGCGTCGACATGTACATGCGGTGGAAGGACTTCACGATCGAGGTGTCGAGCGCGTACTCGCGCGAGATCTCGCCGGCCTTCAGCATTTCCTGCTCGAGGCTCACCGAGTTGCCGGAATGGGTGACGTCCCAGGGCTTCTGGCTCTGCTCGTCTATGCCGAAGTCGCGTCCCGCCGAGGCCACGAGATGGCTCGGGTTGGAGCCCGACATCTGAAGCGCGGTCGCCTGCATCGTGTCGTCGAAGGCGGTCACGTCCTTAGCGCGGTAGGCGGGCGTATTGGCGTTGGCGACGTTCTCCGCCACCACGGCCTGGCGGGCGCTCAGCCACTCGGCGCGACGGGAACTCAGCCCGAAAAGAAAGAACTCGCTCAACTGCCGAAGTCCTCGAACAGATCCTTGATAGATCCACTCTTAGGAAGATGCACTTGTCCGAAGCTGACTGTTTTACAGAAAAATTAGGATTAACCGATTGCTAACAAAGGTTAATATCAATTAACGACTTTGCGGCGGACAAATAAAAACCCCGCCGGTCCGGCGGGGCTCAAGGGTTGGAACCGCAGGGATGTCGCGATCAGCCGGCCGTCCGCAGCCGAGCGCCCGAAATCGCCGCCTCCAGCCTCGCGGTGTTGCTTGCAGGGTCGGCGTCGGGCTCGGCAAAGGCGATGTAGTTGATCTGCACGCCGGCCTGCGTCGCCGACAGGACGAGGCGGAAATGCACCGTCACGTCCGGCGCATGGAATTCCATATCGAGATCGATCGTCGGCGCGCTGCCCCAGGTCAGATGCACGTCGCCGCCGCCCGCAAAACGCAGCGCGCCGGGCGCGAGGTAGAGCTGGGCAGAGGATTCCACGATGTCGGCGATGTTGCCGAGGTGGTCCATGCGCAGAAACGCCACATAGTCCACCACGTCCACAAGCCGCAGTTCGGCGACCACTTCCTTGATCCCGTTGGCCAGAGCCTTCTCGCGGTCAGCGGCATGCTTGTTGCGAACGTTGAGCATCACGTGGGAACCCATGGAAGACCTTTACGCGGGATGGACAGAGGGCGCCTTCCGAAGAGGAAGGCATTCGTCGACAAGCCGGCCGGTTCAGGCCGCCCCGATCTCCAGTCGCGCGCCTGGGCGAGACTGGAGGAAGTAGATGAGTTCCGCGACGGCCTTGAAGAACTGCGGCGGGATCATCTGGTCGATCTCGACATGATCATACATCGACCTTGCCAAGAGCTTGTCTTCGATGACGGGAACGTCGTTGGCTTCCGCGATCTCGCGAATCTTGAGCGCCATGACGTCGACGCCCTTGGCGACGACGACGGGCGCGCCGCCCTCCTCGCGCACGTAGCGAAGCGCGATGGCGTAGTGCGTCGGGTTGGCGATCACCACGGTCGCGCCGGGCACGGCCGCCATCATGCGCCGCTTGGTGCGCTCGCGGGCGATCTGGCGCTGGCGCGCCTTCACCATCGGGTCGCCCTCGCTCTGCTTCATCTCGTCCTTGATCTCCTGCTTCGACATGCGCAGGTCGCGCCGCCAGAAGATGCGGGAGAACAGAAGGTCGGCCGCCACGAGAACGATGGTGGCCACCGACACGGTCGCGAGGAGCCGCATCGACAGGCCGAGGATCGTTTCGGGCAGGAGCAGAGGGTCCGAGAACATCGTCTTCAACAACAAGGGCAGTTCGTCGGACAGGATCCAACCAACGATGATCGTAACGGCGGAGAACTTGAATAAGGCTTTACCGAACTCGGTGAATCCGCGACGTCCGAACATTCGTCCCCAGCCGCTGGCGGGAGAGATGTTGGAGTATTTCGGGCGGATGCGCTCGAGATTGATCTGGGGTGGGTTCTGCAGAAGCGAGGCGAGGATGCCCGCGACCAGGAACATGCCGGTGGCCGGCAGAACGAACTTGGCGCTCTGCGCCGCCATCATGTGCAGAAATTGCAGCGCGTCGAGGCCGTTGCCGATCGACCATTGCGTCGGATTCTCGAAGGTGACCTTGAGATCATTGGTCAGCTGAGCCGCGTTGTTGCGGGCCTGGAAGACGACGACGGCGATGGCCGCCAGAAGCGAAGCCAGGATTGGCGCTTCGCGCGAAACCGGCAGGTTGCCCTTTTCGACGGTATCGCGAATTCGCTTTTCCGTCGGCTCCTCGGTTTGGGACTCCTTGTCCGCACCTTCCGCCATCGCACATCAGCCCTTTCGCGAAACGGAAAAGGCGTCCGGCTCGAATCCGAGTCGGGCGCCGGTGGTTCAGAGGGATCAGGCGTCCGCCTTCTGCGTCAGGTCGATGCGCCCTTCCGCCGACAGCCGCAGCGCGGCCGAGGCGATGGAGCGCTTGGCCGTCGTGACGACGTCGGCGGCCGGCGCCTCGCCGCGCGAAAGCTCCGCTTCCACCATGCGGCGGGTGCGAGCGCCGAGCGCCGAGAGGACCGCCTCGCGCAGATCGTCGTTCGCGCCGGTGAGCGACTGCGTCACCGTTTCCGCCGGGATCGCGTCGAACAGGATGAGACGCGCTTTCTTGGGCAGGCTGAGAATGTCCTCGTAGGCGAAGAGCAGCTTGCGCAGCGCGACCGCTTCGTCCGGCTCGCTCGCCTCGATCGAGGCCAGAACCTCGTCGGACTGCGCCTTCTCCATGCGGTTGACGATGTCGGCGAGCGTCGCATGGCGCGCCTTGCGCTCGGCCCCGTTGGAGCCGGCGACGAACGCCTCGCGGAACCGGAGCTCGATCATCTTGGCCACCGCCTCGGATGGCGGCGCGGCCGACAGCATGCGGCGAACGATGTCGTTGCGCTTCGGGGTCGGCATGCCGGCGACGACCGTCGCCGCGACCTCGGCGCGCAGGCGCTGGAGCGTGTAGGCCACGACCTGCGGATGCTCGCGCTCGAGAAGCTTGGCGACGGCTTCCGCCCCCATCTGCTCGATTTCCTGCCAGACCGGCACGCCGCTGTCGGTGCCGAGCAGGTTCTCGCCCTCGAAGACGATGGCCAGCTCATCGGTCGACAACGTGTTGCGCAGGAGCTTGTTGAGTTCACCCTCCAGGCCGGCCATCGCCGGCCCCGTGCGGAACGCGTCCTGGAACTCGGCGACGATCTCCTCGAGTTCGCTCGTGGTAACCGGCTGCTGCAGCGTCGCGCTCTGGCGCAACGCGCGGATCTCTTCCGGGCTGAAATGCTTGAGGAGCTTGGCCGCCCCTTCTCCACCCAGGGTGAGAAGCAGGATCGCCGCACGGGACGCGCCAGACTTCGGCGGCCCTTCAAGCTCCAGCGGTTGATAAGCTCCGAGCATCATCGAAACGTCAGCCGTTCTTGGAACGCGGCTGGCGGGCGGTCGGCGAGACGATCTCGGTGAGCGTGATGCCGAAGCGCGATTCCTCGTTCTCCAGGACCACGACCTCGCCGCGCGCCACGACGCGGCCGTTGACGATGAGGTCCACAGGGTCGGAAATGTTGGTGTCGAGCTTCACCACCGCGCCGCGGCCGAGCTTCATCAGGTTCGCCACCGGCATCACGGTCGAACCGAGCACGACCTGCATGGTGACGGGAATGTTCATGATGACGTCGAGATTGGGCTGCGCCTCGACGACCGGCTCCTCTTCCAGCACCTCGAAGCTCATGTCCTCGACCGTCTCGACGGTCTCGAACGCATCGTCGTCCATCGCGCCGAACTGGCCGCCGAACGGGGTTTCGGCTTCGAGTTCCAGTGTCTCGTTCTGCATTGGGGTCGTCCTTCGGGAAGCCTTGGATCGCTCTCGCGATCACGGATCAACGGATAGCGGTCGGAACTGACGCGAAACGGGAGACGGCGTCGTTGTCCGGGGTCACGGGCGTCGGCGCGACGCGAGCGCGCTCGTAGGCGTCGAGGAGGATATCGAGGCGCTCGGCCAGCTCCTGCGCTTCGGCCGAGCGCTCCTCCAGCGCGCGCAACGTGCGAACGCCCTCGCTTTTGAGAAGCACCACGGCGTTGGCCGCCCGGTTGATCGAGGCGTCCGCGTCCTCCAGCGCCTTCTTGAAGCCGACCTCCTCCGAGCGCAGGCGCTTCAGCTCCTTGTACATGGAGCCGGTGCGAAGGCTGGTGATCAGGAGGGCTCCGATCAGAACGAAATCAATGAGCCAGGATGTCATCGATGAACTCCTCCGTCGGATCCACGGGCTCCTCAACCTTGATGACGTAGGCGTCGCGCGAGCGGCCCATATGGCCGCGGAACAAGCGCTGCCCTTCGCATTCCAGAAGGATCAGGCTCTGCATCGTCGCATCGAGCGCGATCGTCTGGCCGACCTGGAAGGTGGAGATGGCGCCGAGCGTCGTCTGCTGCTCGCCGAGGATGGCGCGAACGTGCATGTCGGTCTTCTGGAAGCCGGCTTCGAGATCGCGCGCCCAGCTCTCATCCACGATCGAGGGGCCGTCGTCGACCGGGGCCGCGAGCTTGCGCCGATGAGGCGCGAGGACGACCTCGGGCAGCGCGACCCTGAGCGCCGCCTCGCAGCCGCCGATGGACACGCGAAAGCGGAACTCGATGAAGGACCGGGCGTCCGGAGCGACCCATTCCTCCAGCTTCTCGCCGATCTCGTCCGTCGCCAGGCGATCGGGCGACATGGCGAGCGGAAGGAGCTCGGTGAAGGCCGTGTTGCCGGCATCGATGAAGGCGCGCAGCGCGGCGTCGGCGAAGAAGCGGCCGACTTGGCTCAAGGGTTTGGGCGTTGCTGGCGGGTTGCGCCCGTCGCCGCCGAAGGCGGCTTCCGTCACCGTGTCGGCGAAGCGCCCATCGGCCATGACGAGCGCCGTTTCGCGCCACTTGGGCGAGCGCACGGTGAGCGCGAGCTGCGTGTCGGAACTCGCGATCGCCCCGGCGGACAGCTCGAAATGCGAGGACGCGACGAATTCGATGGCCAGCGGGGACGCGTGGGTCGCGGACAGCTTGGCGGCCACCGCCTCGGCCCACTGCATGCCGACGAGCTTGAGGCGGGGAAGGCGTTCGGGCTCGATCCGGGCGGCGGAGCGAAGACGCTCGCCGATGTTGCGTTCGGTGATCGTGTCCATGATCCCCTCCTTACGCGGCCGGAGCCGGCGCGGCGCCGCCGATCGTCTCGGCCTCGACCTGGTCGATGGTCGGCCGGTCGTAGGCGGAGATCGCCTTGCGGCCGTATTCGAGCGCCACCTGCGGCAGGGCGCCGTTCATGTAGGCGATCAGCGTCTGCTTGATGATGACGTACATGCGCATCTTCTTCTCGCGCACGCCCTTCACCTTGGTCGCGAGCGGAGCGAACACCCCGTAGGAGAAGAAGATGCCGGCAAACGTTCCGACCAGCGCCGCGCCGACGAGATGGCCGAGCACTTCCGGCGACTGGTCGAGCGCGCCCATGGCGTGGACGATACCCAGAACCGCCGCCACGATGCCGAGCGCGGGAAGGCCGTCGGCGACGTCCTGGATCGCGTGCTTGGGCTTCAGCTGGTCGCGGGCGACCGTCTGGATCTCTTCCTCCATCAGCGCCTCGATCTCGTGCGGACGCGCGTTGCCGATGATGATGAGGCGGCAGTAGTCGCAGATGAAGTTGGTCATCGGCTGGTTCTTCAGGATGTTGGGGAACGCGCTGAAGATCGCCGATTCGGAAGGGTTGTCGACATGGGCTTCCACCTCCGAGCGCGACTTGGAGCGCATCTCGCGCATCAGCGAGTGGAGGAGGCTCAGGAGGTCGAGATAGTCGCGCTGCTTGGGAACGGCGTTCTTGAAGGCCTCCATGATGGCCTTCCCCGTGTCCTTCACGACCTTCATGTTGTTGGCGATGAGAAAGGTGCCGAGCGCCGCGCCCAGGATGATCAGGAGCTCGTAGGGCTGCCAGAGGACGTAGAGATGACCTCCGGACGCGACATAGCCGCCGAGAACGCAGCCGACCGTCACGATAAGGCCGAGAATGATACCCATCGGGCTAACCCTTGCACCATAAAGGAATTGGTAAGGAGGATTAAGGGCGCGGACTTGCGCGAGACTGTGCGTTTTGCGCGTGCGAAGGGTCAGCTTCGATCCATTCGGAACGGGCATTATGCCGGAGTGTTCACCCGCGCCGACGCGCGAGCGGATGCTCTTTATCGATCGCACCTCCCGGATCCGCTTCCCATGCAGACCTCGCTTCCCGTCGCCCTTTCCGCGCAGCTCGCCATGGAGAAGCGTCTCGATACGATCGCCAACAATCTCGCGAACTCGCGCACCGCCGGCTTCCGCGCCGAGGAGGTGAAGTTCGAAAGCATCCTGTCCAACGCCGGCAACCAGCGCGTCGCCTTCGCCTCGGGCGGCGAGCACTACATCTCGACCCGTGCCGGCGCGCTGACGGAAACCGGCAACACGCTGGACATGGCTGTGGCGGGCGAGGCCTTCTTCGCGATCCAGACGCCGACCGGGACGGTCTATACGCGCGACGGTCGCATGCAGATGAACGATGCGGGCGAGTTGCGCACGGTGAACGGCGAGCCGTTCCTCGATGTCGGCGGCGCGCCGATCCAGATCGACCCGAACGGAGGCCCGATCTCCATCGCGCGTGACGGCATGATCACGCAAGGCGGCGGGCAGCTCGGCGCCGTCGGCCTGTTCCGCATGCCCCCCGGGGCGGACCTCACGCGGGCCGGCACGTCGGGCGTCGTTCCCAATCAGGCGGCCGTGCCGGTCGTCGAGTTCAACGACGATCATGTCGCGCAAGGGTTCGTGGAAGGCTCCAACGTCAATCCGATCCTGGAAATGACCCGCCTCATCGCCGTCCAGCGCGCCTTCGAGCAGGCCGCCAGCCTCGTGCAGACCTCCGAAGCCTCGCTCAACGAGGCCGTCACCCAGCTCGGCGCGCCCAAGTGAGTGAGGTGCGCCGGAAGGCCGTCGATCTATCGGGCCTCGACGAGCCGCATATCCGCGTCAGCGGCCATGTGGTGGATGTCACACCCCAGTCGTTCCGCGTCGCCGGCCTCAGCCCCTATGTGCGGCTCGGGGACTGCGTGGTCTGCGAAGGGCCGCAGGGTCCCGAGCTCGGCGAGGTGGTGCGGGTCGAGGAAGCGGCGGCCACCGTCAAACCCTTCGCCGTGCGCTTCCACAGCGGCGTGCGCACGCTCGCCTGGCGCCGGGGGCCCGTCACCGTCGCTCCCTCGCCCGCCTGGAAAGGACGGACGGTGGACGCCTTCGGGCGCCCCTGCGATGATCTCGGCCCCCTTCTCGACGGCGAAACGAACTACGCCACCGACACCCTGCCGGACGCGGCCATGCGCCGCGCGCGCATCCGCCAGCCGGTGTCGACGCGCGTTCGCGCCATCGACATCTTCACGCCCCTTATTCGTGGCCAGCGCATGGGCATCTTCGCGGGCTCGGGCGTCGGCAAGTCGACGCTGATGGGCATGCTGGCCCGCTCGCCCGGCTTCGACACGGTCGTCGTCGCGCTGGTCGGCGAGCGCGGGCGCGAGGTGCGCGAGTTCCTCGAGGAGACCATGGGCGGCGAGCTGTCGCGCGTCGTCACCGTGGTCGCCACGGGCGACGAAAGCGCGATGATGCGCCGTCTTGCGCCCAAGACGGCGATGACGGTCGCCGAATACTTTCGCGATCGTGGCGAGCACGTGCTCCTGATCGTCGATTCGGTAACGCGCCTCGCTCATGCCGCGCGCGACGTGGCGCTGGCGGCCGGCGAGCCGCCGGTGGCGCGGGGCTACCCGCCGAGCGTCTTTTCCGAGCTGCCTCGCCTTCTGGAGCGCGCCGGCCCCGGCGCGGAGGGCGCCGGCACGATCACAGGCCTTTTCGCCGTTCTCGTGGACGGCGACGACCACAACGAACCCGTCGCCGATGCCATTCGCGGAACGCTGGATGGGCATATCGTGCTCGACCGCGCCATCGCCGAGGAAGGCCGCTTTCCCGCGATCGACCTTCTGAAGTCGATCTCGCGCATGGCCGATCTGTCGTGGAAGCCGGAGGAGCGCGAGCTCGTTTCGCGCCTCAAGGCGATGATCGCGCGCTACGAGGACACGCGCGACCTGCGTCTCCTGGGCGGATACCAGCGAGGTGCCGACCCGACGCTCGACCAGGCAGTCGATCTCGTGCCCCATGTCTACGGCTGCATGATGCAGCATCCCGGCGACGAGCCGTCCGACGCCCCCTTCGACGAGCTGTCGAAGCGCCTGAAGTCAGGGATTGCGAGCAGCTAACGGTTGCGCGATCAGGCCTTCAGCCGAACCACGGAACCGGTGGCGCGGTAGCGCCCCTGGGCGAAGCCTTCGCGCACCTCCGTCAGCATCTTGGGCAGGTCGGAGGCCGGACGCGGCTTGGAGAACAGGAAGCCCTGCATCTCGACGCAGCCCTCCTGTTCCAGCCGCATCAGCTGGTCGGCCGTTTCCACGCCTTCGGCGATGACGCTCATGTTCATCGCCGCGCCCAGCCCCATCACCGCGCGCACGATCGCGCTGTTTTCCGGGCGCTCCATGTCACGCACGAAGGACTGGTCGATCTTGATCTTGTCGAAGGGAAAGCGGCTGAGATAGCCGAGCGACGAGTAACCCGTCCCGAAATCGTCCATCGAGATCACGAGACCGAGCTTGCGCAGCTGCTCCAGCGTAGAAAGCACGCCGTCGGCGTCGTCCAGGAACAGCGATTCCGTAACCTCGAGCTGCAGCCGCTCCGGCGCGAGCCCAGTGGATCGAAGGATCTGGCGAACGGTCTGGACCAGCCCCTCGTTCTTCACCTGGACAGGCGAGAGATTGACCGAAAGCGAGAGATTGGCAGGCCAGCGCGCGGCGTGCCGGCAGGCTTCGGTCAGCACGAAGCGCCCCAGCTGCTCGATCAGGCCCATTTCTTCCATCAGAGGAATGAACACGCCTGGGCTGACCTGCCCGCGCGTGGGATGGCGCCAGCGTGCCAGCGCTTCGAAGCCGGAAACGGCCTGGCGGCGAAGGTCCACGAACGGCTGGAAATGGATCTCGAACTCGTTGCGCTCCAGCGCCAGCCGAAGGTCGGTCACCATGCGCTGACGCGCCTGGAGTTCCTCGCGAAGTGCCGGATCGTAGAGCTTGAAGCGCCGGCCGGTCTGCGTCTTGGCTTCCTGCAGCGCGATCTCGCAATCCTGCATCACGGCATGGGCATCCGGCTGCGCGGCGGGATCGCCGGCCTGCATCGCCACCATGCCGACCGCGACCGAAACGGCGAGCGGGCGTCCCGCCACCCGGATCGGCGTTCGCTCGATATCGTCCATGATCGCATGGGCCAATCGCCGGCCCGCCGCGGCCGGCGGTCCCTCGCTGCGCACGAGGATGCCGAACTCATCGCCGTCGAGACGCGCCACGAGATCGTCCGGCGAGACGAGCGCGCCGAGCCGTTCGCCCATCTGGCGCAGGAGATCGTCGCCCGCCGAATGCCCCAGAGTGGCGTTGATGTTGTTGAAATCAGCGATGTCGATCGACAGGAGGGTCATGTCGCCCCCCGGCATGCCGTCCTGCAGAGCCTCTTGGAGCCGGCCATAGAAGGAGGCGCGGTTGGCCAACCCCGTCAGTGCGTCCTGGCCCGACAGTTTCTCCATCTCGCGGCTGGCGGCCCGCTGGCGCGTCACGTCCTCGAAGATCACGATCGTGCCGCCGATCTGCGCGTTGGCGTGACGCCGCAACTCGAAGGCGCGCCCATCGGCCGTTTCGCGGTGCTCGACATCCGGCGCGTCCACGGCCAGGAGCCCGGCCAGCAACGGATCGTTCCAGGCTTCCGACATCCGCGTGCCGATCCGCACTTCGGGAAACAGTCGGAAGAACGCCTCGTTGGCACTGACGACGGCATCGTCGTCGAGAAGGCAGAAGGCCTGCGGCATGTTGTTGAGGGCCGCGTCGAACCGGCGCCGCTGCGCCTGCAGTTCCTTCTGATGGCGCTCCGTAGTGGCCTGCTGGTTCTGCCGGGCCTCTGCGGAGCGATCCTGGATCGCGCTTTCGACGAAGCGGATCGCCAGCTCCAGCTGCCGGATCGCATCTCCCGACGACGTCGGAGCGTCCTCGTGGCTCGATCCACCCGCCCGCAAAAGATGCCCGGCAGCCTGCCGGATCGAGCGGCCGATGCTCCAGCAGAGATAGGCCAGAAGCATCGCGCCGACCAGCGAGCCCGTCAACATCCCGGCCAGCAGATAGGTCTGCAACTGGGAGCTCGTCGCCTTGGAACGGTCCTTCAGCGACTGAACGTCCTGGCGCATCGACTCGATCGCCCGGTCGAAATCGCCGACCAGCGTGGAAAGCTCGCGGCGCAGAAGCCGCCTCGTGATCTCCCCGTCCGTCATCCGCAGCCGGTTGATGCCGTAGGCCAGCTCGCCGAGTTGCATCGCAACGGGCCGCCCTTCGACATCCACCGAACGCAGGTCGGCGAGAATCTTCGACAAGCCGTCCACCATTTCCACGGTCTCGGCCCGGCTGACGATGCCGTTCGGGTCGCTGGACTTGGCCGACTGAAGAAAGCGCGTCGCCAGTTCGTCGGATCGAACCGCCGCAGCTTCCAGGCGCGTCAGCGGATCGACGCCAACTCGGAACACGTCCTCCACCGTTCTCAACATGCCATGATTGCTGCGATCGATCGCGAGGGTGAAACCCGCACCCAGAAGACCAAGGATCAATCCGCTCGCCAGGAGCTTGGCATTGATGGACATGACGAAACCACGTTGAGTTGCACGCCTTTGCCGACGCGAAGCAGCCTGAATCCGCTCTTGATCGCCCGGATAGGCTAGCTAACCCTCGTTATGGTTCCGTTACTTCTAGAGACGACCAAACAATCGGGCGTTATCATCCTCGGGCGGTCTCGCTCGAACGTCGCGACGTCTCGACCTTCCCAGCAAAAACGCCAGCGGCATCGGATCGAGCACGGGTTAAATTTGCGCAACGATGAGGTTCAACCTTGCCGCGTTGTGCGTTTCCGGTAAATCGCTCCTCGCGGCCATGCCAAGCATGGCCGCGGGCAAGCCATTCGGGTGCGGGTATCGATGAGCGTCCAGGCCGAACAAGTGGAAACGGAATCGGCGGTCCGCTCGAAGCGCCGCTGGAAGACCTGGCTTCCCGTCGGCATCGGGCTCGCCATCTCGGCCGTTGCCTTCGCCACGCTGCACCAGATGATGGAAAGCCTGTCGCTCGGCGAAATCCGCGCGGCGATCGGCGGCGTTCCGACCTATGCTCTGATCCTGGCCTTCGTCTTCACCTTCGTCAGCTTCGCCGCCGTCTCGCTTTACGACGTGGTGGCGGTCGAGACGATCGCGCCCGGTCGCGTATCTCGCCCCGTGGCCGCCACGGTGGGCGCGGCGGGATACGCGATCTCCAACGCGCTGGGCTTCCCCCTCCTGACCGGCGGGGCGTTGCGCTACCACGCTTACAAGTCGGGCGGGATCGACCTTGCCGACATCGGGCGGATCGTGGGAACCTCCTGGTTCGCCCTGTGGTTCGCCCTCGCCATCATGCTCGGCATCGCCCTGGTGGTGGATCCGAGCGGCGTGCCGTTCCTGCGCGACGTGGATCCGCGCATCGATCTGACGCTTGGTCTCGGCGTCGTGGTGCTGATCGGGCTCTTCGTGTTCTGGCTGTCCCGGGGGCAGCGCGAGGTTCGGCTCCGCCGCTTCCACATGGCCCTGCCCAGCCACCGGGGCGCGCTCGTTCAGATCGTTGCCGGCATCGTCGATGTCGGAGCGGCCGCCGCCGTTCTCTACGTGCTCATGCCGGCGGGCACCGTCACGAGCTTCGTCCTCTTCGCCCTCGTCTTCGCCATCGCGGTGGTGGTGGGCGTCGCATCCTCCGCGCCCGGCGGGCTCGGCGCCTTCGAGGCCACGCTTCTCGTTACGCTCGGTCTGTCGGACCGGGCCGACGTCGTGGCCGCGCTGGTCGTCTATCGCCTGATCTACACCGTGTTCCCGTTGGTCCTGACGGTGGTCGGCCTCGCGTTGATCGAGGCCAAGCGTCGCCGTGGCGTCGTGACCGGCCCGGCGAAGGAGTTAGTGCGGGCGGTGGAGCCGATCGTGCCGCCGGCGGTGGCGGCTCTCACATTCGGCGGCGGGCTGATCCTCCTCGCCTCCGGTGCGCTTCCCAGCGGTACCCAGCGCCTCGGCGTTCTCGGCGACATCGTCCCGCTGCCTTTCATCGAGATGTCGCAGCTGGCCGCGAGCTTCGTCGGCGTCGCGCTCCTGATCGTCGCGCGCGGTCTCGCCAAGCGTCTGTGGCGCGCCTGGATTGTGTCGATGGCGCTGCTTCTGGCCGGCTCCGTCTTCGCCCTGTTTCGAGGGCTCGACTGGGAAGAGGCCGTTCTCCTGGTGGTTCAGGCGACGCTGCTTCTCGGCTTCCGCCGCGCGTTCTACCGGCGTTCCATCACCAACCCGTTCGCCCTCACCTGGGGTTGGCTCGCCGCGGTTCTCGCCACCGTCATGGCCTCCATCTGGCTCGGCTTCTTCGCCTATCGCCACGTGGAATACGCCAACACGATGTGGTGGGACTTCGCGCTCGACGCCAACGCGCCGCGCTTCCTGCGCGCCAGCGTCGTCTCGGTCGCGATCGTGGCCGCCGTCGGGCTCGACGTCGCGATCCACCGGCGCACCGAGCGTGTCCAGCGGTTCAGCGCCATCCCGCCGGAAGTCCCGGCCATCGTCGCCTCCTCGCCGTCCACCAACGCCTGCCTCGCGCTTTTGGGTGACAAGCGTTTCCTGTTCTCGCCCGACCGGCGCGGGTTCATCATGTACGCCCGCTCGGGCGGCAGCCTCGTCGCTCTCGGCGAGCCGGTCGGCCCGCCGGACGTCGTCACCGAACTCGCCTGGAGCTTCCGTGATCTGGCCGACCGGCAGGCGGAGCGCCCGGTGTTCTACGAGGTCGGACCCGAAAGCCTGCCGCTCTTTCTCGACATGGGCCTGACCGCGCTGAAGCTCGGCGAGGTCGCGCGCGTCGATCTTCAGAAGTTCACGCTGGAAGGCGCCAAGATGCAAAACCTGCGCACCGCCACGCGGCGCGCGGAGCGGGAGGGTCTCGAGTTCTCGATCATCGGCACGCAAGAGGTGGTGGACTCGATCGTCGAGCTGAAGGCCGTGTCCGACGCCTGGCTCGGAAACAAGGCGGGCTCCGAGAAGGGCTTCTCGCTCGGCTATTTCGACGCCGACTACCTCGCCCATTTCGACATGGCGGTGCTGCGCAAGGACGGGGCCATCGTTGCCTTCGCCAATCTTTGGCGAGGCGCCGACAAGCACGAGCTGTCGATCGATCTGATGCGCTTCCTGCCCGACATTTCCAAGGTGCTGATGGACTCGCTCTTCGCCCGGCTCCTGCTTTACGGCAAGGACGAAGGGTTCCGCTGGTTCAACCTTGGGGCAGCTCCTTTGTCCGGCCTGGTGGACAGGCGGGGCGCCTCGCGCTGGAACCGCTTCGGCGCCTTCTTGTATCGCAAGGGCGGAAACTTCTACCATTTCGACGGGCTCAAGGGCTTCAAGCAGAAGTTCAACCCGGTCTGGACACCGCACTACCTGATCTGCCCGAGCGGCTTCGATACGGCCAAGGCGCTCGTCGACGTGACCACCCTGATTTCCGGCCGACCCAAGCAGGATTCATGACTCGTACGCTTTCGGTTCTCTCCGCCTCGCTTTTCCTCGTGCTGGCAGGCGGTGCGCTGGGTGGCCTCCTCGGTTCGCGGGCGATCGATCGCGCAGCCGAAACCGTCGCGGCGACGACCATCTCCTACGAGAACCTCCAGGACATTCCCGTCCTGTCGCCCGACGACGACGCGGCCGGTCTGGTGGTGCTCCTGTCGGACCGGGGCGGTTTGAGCCCGGCGGACCGGGATCTCGCCGCAGCCCTCGTCGACAACGACCTGATCGTTCTGCCGGTGGATCTCGACCAATGGCGCGCGCGGCTGGAAGCCGATGCCGGCGCGGACGGCGAGTGCCTTTATCTCGGCTCCGATCTCGAGGGGATCGCCAAGGAAGCGCTGCGCGCTCTCTCGCTCGACACCTATTTCCATCCCGTGGTCGTCGGCCGCGGCGAGGGCGGGACACTTGCCTATGCGAGCGTCGCCGATGCGCCGGCGGCGACCGTTGCCGGCGGCGTCGCGCTGGACGCGCCGAACGGCGCCCATTCGCGCATTCCCGTCTGCGAGGGCGCGCCGGCAACGCCCGCGGGCCCCGGCGTCTTCGACTATGGACGGACGGCCGACCTGCCCTCCCCCTTCACCTTCGTCGCCGATACCGGCACCGAGGCGCCGACGCCGCTCGTCGCTCCGATCAAGGCAGGGCTGCGCGTGGCGCCCGTGGCGCCGGACCGGCAGACGGCCGTGATCGAGGCGACGCGCGCCATCGCCGATGCCGACCTCACCGACCTCCCCACGGTGGTCGGCAAGCCGAAGGGCGCGCCCAAGGGCGTCGTCGTGTTCTTTTCGGGCGACGGCGGCTGGCGCGATCTCGACAAGACCATCGGCGACTGGCTGACCGAGCACGGGGTCGAGGTGATCGGCGTCGATTCGCTGCGCTACTTCTGGTCGGAGAAATCGGCCAAGGAAATGGCGGACGACATCTCCACCATGCTGGGGAACGCGGCACCCGCGCCGGGCATCCCGGTCGCCCTCATGGGATACTCGTTCGGTGCCGACACGCTCCCCTTCGCCTATCCCGCATTGCCGCCCGAATGGGCGAGCCGGGTAACGCTGATCGGACTGCTCGCGCCGTCCACC
This sequence comes from Aureimonas sp. ME7, assembly GCF_903970965.1. Classification (GTDB taxonomy): domain Bacteria; phylum Pseudomonadota; class Alphaproteobacteria; order Rhizobiales; family Rhizobiaceae; genus Aureimonas. The sequence continues at coordinate 494,614 of NZ_CAJCKW010000002.1, forward strand.
GAAACCGGGTTCCAGATCTCGGTCGGCGGCTGGCTCGGCCTGTCGACGGGCGACAGCGACGTGGTGCAGGCGATCCAGGCGCTGCCGACCGAGCGCGTCCTGTGCATCTACGGGCAGGACGAGGACGACGGTGCCTGCACCACGCCCCAGCTCGCCGCCGTCACCAAGCTGCCGCTGGAAGGCGGGCATCATTTCGACGGCAATTACGACGTCTTGGCCGCGCGCATCCTTGCCGCGCTCCAGGGCGGCCCGGCCGCCGCGCTGCCCGAGCCGCCGGCCCAGCCCTAACGAGGCTCAGGGCATCAACTGCCCGCCGTTCACCTCCAGAACCTGTCCGGTGACGTAGCCGGACAGGCTTCCGGCGGCCAGAAACACATAGGCCGGCGCGCAATCGTCGGCCATGCCCAAACGCTTCAAGGGGATGGCGGCGGCCGTCGCCTCGAGCTTCTCGGGCGTCGAATAGCGTCGATGGAAATCCGTCATGATCGTGCCGGGGGATACGGCGTTGACGCGGATGCCGTCCGGCGCAAGCTCCTTGGCCAGGGTCTTGGTCCAGCCTGAAACGAACGCCTTGGTTCCGGCATAGAGTGCCGAACCCGCACTGCCGCCTGCCCGGGCCGAGATCGAGACGGTGTTGACGATCGACGCCTGCTCGGACGCTCGCAGCGCCGGTAGCAGGCACCCGGTGAGGGCGACGACGGATCGGATGTTGAGATCGAGGACATGGTCGTAGGTTTCCGCCGTCTCCTCGCCGGCGCGAATACGCCCGCCCATCGTCCCGGCATTGTTGACGAGCACATCGATCACACCGGTTCGGGCGAGAACCTGATCGGCCAGTTGCGCACCGCCATCCGGCGCGGCGAGATCCTCCGTCAGAAGCACGAGGCGCGAGCGCGCGGCGGACGGGACCCTCGACAGGAGATCGCCCTCGGCATGCGACAGGTCGCGGCCGGCATGTGCGATCACGCTGGCGCCGCAATGGAGAAAGGCAGCCGCCACCGCAGCCCCGATGCCGCGCCCCGCCCCGGTGACGACTACGGTGCGCCCTTCGAACAGATGGGAATCGAAACCCGTCATCGCGTCCTCGCCGAAAGCGTCATGAAGAATGGGTCAGGTGGCGCGGCGCGGCCAGACGGCGAGCAGGATCAGGCTCGCCCAGGCCAGGATCAGGATCGAGCCCCCGATCGGCGCCGCATTGGGAAAGAGACGTTCGCCGGTCGCCAGTCGCATCGCGAGATCGCCGGAAAACAGCCCGACGCCGAGCACCATCAGCCCGGCTGGAAGTAGGCGGGTGCGAAGCATCTCGCGCGGGGCAAACGCCAGCGCCAGAAGCGCCGGCGCATGGACGAAGGCGATCGCGGCCGCAATCCCCGCGAGCCAAGCGTTCGCCCCACCATGCGCCGCAAAGGCCGCTCCACCGGTGCCGAAAGCTCCGAGAAGTCCGGCGCAACCGAGGCAGACGCGAGACGATGCGGAAGAACGGTCCAGGTTCACAGGATCGGCCGCTGGTTGGGATCGCCATCGTCCGTTTCGGGTCGCCTCGCGTCGGGCATCTCGTCCAGCACCGAACCGGACCACATGCGATAGCCCGCCGAATAGGCGGCCTTGCCGAGAAGATGGGCGGCGATCGGGGCGGTGAGGAAGAAGAACACGATGGCCGCGATGGCGCGCAGGACTTCGGCCGTCTGCACCGAAACGATGGCGAGCGCCACCAGTGCCAGCGCCGAGCCGATGGTGCCCGCCTTGGAGGCTGCATGTACGCGCGTGTAGAAGTCCGGCAGGCGCAGGATGCCGACGGAGGCAACCAGCGCGAACATCGCGCCGAGGATCACGAAGACGGAGGCCAAGAGATTGCCGACGGCGGTCATGGATGCGGCTCCTCGCTCAACACGGCCAGATCGACCTCCTCGTCCGCCCGCTCCGACACGGGCGATCGCTCCGTGTCGCCACGCGCCAGAATGAAGCGGGCGAAGGAAACCGTCGCCAGAAACCCGACGAGGCCGAGCGCGATGGCGATATCGACATAGAGCGTGAAGCCGGTGTCGATGCCGATCACCGCGATGAAGCCGATCGACGAGCTCGTCAGGACGTCGAGCCCGAGCACCCGGTCCGGCAGGGTCGGCCCCTTCCAGATGCGAACGATCGTCAGAATCAGCGAGACGCAGAGGAGGACGAGCGCGATCGACAGCGCCCAATCGAGTACGATCTCCGACAGCTTGAGAAGCGTCATCGGAACACCTCCAGAATACGCCGCTCGAACCCTTCGGCGATCTCGCGCCGGCGTGCATCCGGGTCGGAGCAGTCCAGCGCATGGACGAAGAGGGTCCGCTCGTCGTCCGAAATGTCGAAGATCAGCGTTCCCGGCGTCAGGCCGACGAGGTTGGACAGAAGCGCGATCTCGAACTCCGACTGGACGCGGTGACGATACAGGAACACGCCGGGCTTCACGTCGAGCTTGGGCCGCATGACGACGAGCGCCACCCGCCAAGCGGAGACGGCGAGGTCGTAGAGAAGGAAGAGGACGAGATCGACGACTTTGCGCCCGCGCCGGAAATAGTTGCCCGCACCGACCTGTTCGCGGATCAGGAACAGCGTCCCCGCCCCGAGCAGGAAGCCGAAGATCAGGTTGGCGAGGCTGAAGCCGCCGGTGACGATCAGCCAGACCAGGGCGAGAAGGAGATTGGCGACGAACGGGTTCATGGCCGGGCTCCCAGGACGGACGTGAGATAGGCTTCGGGACGCAGGATCTGGTGGGCGGCCGTCATCGAAAGCTCGGCGAGCGGCTCCGGCCAGACGCCGATCGCGATGACGAAGAAGCAGAGCGCGATCAGCGGCACGAGCGCCAGCGGGCGGCCAGGCGGCGGCGCGCGGAAGGCTTCTTCGCCCGGATGCAGCTCGGCGTCGGCCGCGACCGGGAACGGGCGCCAGAACGCCAGCGCGAAGACGCGCGCGCAGGCGATCGTCAAAAGGAAGCCGGATACGAGGACGGCCGCTGCCAGCCACGGCAGATCCGCCGCGATGGAAGCGCGCACGAGAAGCATCTTCGGCCAGAAGCCGGAAAACGGCGGAAGGCCGGCGACCGTCAGCAGGAGAACCAGCATCAGCGCGGAGAACATCGGATGCCGCCGCCACAGCCCGCCCATCTCGTGGAGCGACGACGACCCGTTGCGGAAGGCGGCGACGCCCGCCGCCAGATACAGCGCCGTCATCACCACAATGGAATGGAGGGCGTAGAAGATCGCACCCGACAGCCCGGTGGCAAGCGGCCCCTCGTCCGAGATGCCGCTCTCGAAATAGGGCCCGAGCGCCTGCTCGCGCACGACGCTCGCCGCCCCGGTGGTGATCGCGCTCGATGCGCTTTCCAGGACCGGCGGAATGGCGATGCCGACGAGGATCGTGCCGATGCCGGTGATCACCACGTAGTTCAGCATGCGCCGGAGGTCGGACTGCGCCAACGCGCCGAAGGCGCCGATCAGCATGGTCAGCGCCGCCATCCAGGCGATCACGAAGCCGAGGCCCCCGCGTTCGGGCGGAAACAGCATCAGGACGACGCGGATCAGCGCGTAGATCCCGACCTTGGTCAGGAGCCCTGCGAACAGCGCCGACACGACGAAACGGGGCGTATGGTAGGAGGCCGGCAGCCAGAAGTTCAGGGGAAAGGCCGCCGCCTTCATCGAGAACGCCACGACATAAAGCGAAGCGATCGTCAGAAGGATGCCGTTGCCCTCCATGCGCGACGATTTGAGCGCGATATCGGCCATGTTGAGGGTGCCGAACAGCCCGAACAGGTAGCCGGTCGTCAGGAGGAACAGCGTCGCGCCGATGAGGTTGAGGAAGCAGTACTTGGTCGCGCCGTCGAGTTGCTCGCGCTCCGAGCCGAGGATCAGGAGGCCGAACGAGCCGATCAGCATCACCTCGAACCAGACATAGAGGTTGAAGATGTCACCCGTCAGAAACGCGCCGGAAACGCCTGCCATCACCATGAACAGGAACGGAAAGAACCCATAGCGCCGCCCTTCCTCGTCGATCGAGGCGATCGCATAGATCCCGCAGGCGAGACCCGCGAACCCGGCGACCGACAGGAACAGGGCGGACAGGAGGTCGGCCGTGAAGGAGATGCCGAAGGGCGGCTTCCACGCGCCCATGGCCATGGACATCGGCCCGCCCTCGGCGATGCGCACGAGAAGCGCGAGATCTGCCAGGAGCAGCAGCGTCAACCCGACCACCGCGATCACCGGATGCAGATCCATCCGCCGGCGCATCATCAGGAGAATGGCGCCGAACACGAAGCAGATCGCGACGGGCACGATGAGCAGCGTCTGGTCGGCATGGAACCGATCGAACACCATGGCTTCGGCGATGAGAGCCGCAGTCTCTTCCATCGAAATTCCTCAATAGCCGAGGGGCGGCAGCCCCTCGTCCTCCGGCTCGGCGACGCGCATCTCGTTGGTGTCGTCGGTCTCCAGGTCCTGATACGCGCGGTAGGCCAGCACCAGAAGGAACACGAAGAACGAGAAGGAGATCACGATCGCCGTCAGCACCAGCGCCTGCGGCACGGGGTTGGCGATATCCTGCGGCGGCACCTTCAGATGCGATGGGATCAGCGGCGGCGCGATCGGATCGATGCGCCCGGCGACGAAGAGCGACAGATTGACCGAGTTTCCGAGCAGCACGACGCCGAGCAGCATCCGGATGATGTAGCGCGACAGAAGGAGGTAGATGGTGATGGAGAACATCACCGCGACGAGGCCGGCGAGAGCGACTTCCATGCTTAGCGCCCTCCCCTCATCCCGAGTACCGTTCTTCCAGGGACAGGGCGATCGCCGAAATCGCCCCGACGATGACGAGAAAGACCCCGACGTCGAAGACGAGCGTCGTGGACAGGGCGACATCGGCGCCCGCGACGGACACGAAAGCCCAGAGCCCGGTCATGAACGGGCTGCCCGAGAAGATGGGCAGAAACCCCGCGGCCACCGCCATCAGAAGGCCGAACCCGGCATAGGCGATGGGGTGGAAGTGGAGCGCGCGGCGCACCGCGTCGACGCCGCAGGCCATGCCGTAGACCGCGATCGCAGAGGACGCGATCAGCCCGCCGATGAAGCCGCCACCCGGCTCGTTGTGCCCGCGCAGAAGCACGAACAGCGAGAACAGGAGCATTAGTGCCGTCAGATAGGGCGCGGTGACGCGAAAGATCACGGTTCTCATGAATGCAGCTCCCCGGAGCGGCGGCGACGCTTGCGCGAATGGCGCGCGTCCGGCTTGGCAGCCCGGATGCGCACGAGGGCCAGGATCGCGGCGCCCGTCGTCAGCACCACCGCGATCTCGCCCATCGTATCGACGCCGCGAAAGTCGACGAGGATGACGTTCACGATGTTGCGGCCATGGGCGATCGTGTAGGCGTAGGTCTCGTAGAAGGTAGCGAGCGAGGGGTCGAAGGGCCGCTGCGTCACCGCCAGAAGGAACAGGCCGAGCCCAGCCCCGCCGGCCACCGCCAGCCCCGCCTCCGACAGGATCTTGCCCCAGGGCCGGCGATCGGCCGGCATGAGCCGGAGCCGCGTCATCACCAGCGCCAGGATCGAGACCGACAGGATCTCCACCATGAACTGGGTGAAGGACAGGTCGGGTGCGCCGAGCAGCATGAACAGGAGCGCGACGGCCAGACCCTGGATGCCGAGCGAGACGATCGCCGTCAGACGGCTCGACGAGAAGGCGACGACGAAGAGCCCGAGCACCACGATGCCGATCACCGCCCACTCGTAGAAGAAGAGCCGAGGGAACGGGGGCAAGGCCGGCAGCGAGCGGGTCCAGATCATGGTGATCCAAAGCGTGGCGACGATGACGCCGAAGGTCACGCGCATGTAGACGTCGAGCCGTCCCGGCTGCAGCCGGTTGGTGATGACGGAGGACGAGATCACGAGGCCTCGCATCAGCTGGTCGAAGCCCTTGTCCGGCCCCCAGCCGATCCGCGACAGAAGCGCGGCGATGCGCGCGCGCATGACCTGCGCCCGCCAGAACAGAAGCGCTCCGAGCGCCACCGTGGCGATCGACAGGATCAGCGCCGGCCCCCAGTGGAACCCGAGCGCGATATCCACCGCGAGCGCCCCGTCGAGCGCGGGCGGCGACATCGGGTTGGAGATGAACTGGTGCGTCGTCTGCGAGAAGATCGCCGCGACCAATCCGATGACGCCGAGAAGCAGCGGCCCGAACCAGATCAGGGGGTGGGTCTCATGGGCGCGTCGCATGCCGCTCGGCAGCGGACCGAGGAAGGGCTTGAGGGCGACGAGGAGCGCCACGGCGAACATCAGCGAATTGCCGAGAACGGCGGCGATCGTCGTCAGGACGCCCCGCACGTCTCCGATGGCGGTGGCGGCGTAGACCTCCTCCTTGGCGAGGAAGCCGAAGAGCGGCGGCAGGCCACCCATCGCGGCAGCGCCCAGAAGGGCGGCGGCGAAGGTGATCGGCATCTTGGAGCGCAAACCGCCGAGGGCTCGGATGTCGCGCGTGCCCGCGCCGTGGTCAATTGAGCCGGCCACCATGAAAAGGCAGGCCTTGGCCAAGGAGTGGGCGAAAAGGTAGAGGACCGCCGCCTCCACCGCGAGTTCGGTGCCGATGCCGAGCAGCATGACCAGGAGCCCGAGCGAGGCCACGGTCGTGTAGGCGAGCATCAGTTTGATGTCGCTCTGGCGCATGGCGAGGATCGCGCCCACCACCAGCGTCACCCCGCCGAAGATCGGCAGGACGACCTCCCAGACCGGCGTGTTGCCGACCAGCGGGAACATGCGCATGAGTAGGTAGATGCCGGCCTTCACCATCGTGGCGGAGTGGAGATAGGCGGAGACCGGCGTCGGCGCCTCCATCGCGTTGGGCAGCCAGACGTGGAACGGCATCTGGGCCGACTTGGTGAAAGCGCCGATCAGGAGAAGAACGAGGGCGGGTGCGCAGACGGCGCTGTTTCGCAGAGCATCGGGAGAATCGAGGAGCAGCGTCAACGAGTTGAAGCCCGTTCCCTCGCGGATGAGTAGGAGGCCTGCCAGAAGCGCCAGACCGCCGCCGCCGGTGACCACCAGCGCCTGGACCGCGCCGCGCCGCGCCGCTTCCCGCTCGTGGTCGAAGCCGATGAGCAGGAACGAGGTGATGGAGGTCAGCTCCCAGAAGATGAAGAGCGTGATGAGATCGTCGGCCATCACGAGGCCGAGCATCGAGCCCATGAAGAGAAGGATATAGGCGTTGAAGCGTCCGCGCTTGGAGCCGCGCGGCATGTAGCCGCCGGAATACAGGACCACGAGGGCGCCGATGAAGAGGATCAGGAAGGCGAAGCCGAAGGACAGGCCGTCCAGCCGGAAGGCGAAGCGCACGTCGAAGGCTGGCACCCAGTCGAAGCCGAACAGGATCGGCACGCGGGACTGAACCTCTCCGCTCTGCTGGAACAGGATGGCGAGCGCAGAGAGCGGAAACAGGGCGAGCAGCACCGAGCCGAAGCGGTTCAGGAAGATGATGGCGGGAGGGGCGAAGGCGGCACCGATGAAGGGAAGTGCGAGGACCAGAAAGAGCAATCCGTCGGAGAGGTTGTTCATTCCGTCCCGTTTTCCTCGTCTCGAACGTCGTCGTGTGCGGCTGTACCCGGAATCGTATGGCGCAAGGCCTGGAAATCAAGGCAAAAAGCCCTGCGAAAGGCCAGTTTGCGCCCCACGTCGGGTGCTGCCGCGCTTGTGAGAGTGCGCCTGTCTTCCTAGGTAACGGCCACCCGAAAGCTCAACTGACGAGGACGTGATGAGCGAACAAAATTCCGACCATCGCAAGGTCATCAAGAGCGATGCCGAGTGGCAGGCGATCCTGACGCCCCAGCAGTATCAGGTGGCGCGGGGACATGGCACCGAGCGCCCCTTCACCGGACCGAACTGGGACCAGAAGGCGGAGGGTCTTTATTCCTGCGTCTGCTGCGAGCGGCCGCTGTTCCGCTCCGAGACCAAGTTCGATTCGGGCACCGGCTGGCCGAGCTTCCATTCCCCGATCGACACTGAGGCGGTCAGCGAGCACACCGACCGCTCGCACATGATGGTGCGCACGGAGGTGCGCTGCGCCGACTGCGACGCGCATCTCGGCCACGTGTTCGACGACGGGCCCCGGCCGACGGGCCTGCGCTACTGCATGAACGGCTACGCGTTGAATTTCGAGCGCGACTGACGCTAGAGCGAACCGGCGGGCGCTCCGGCGCCCGGCCTCCTGCCGCCTGCGACCTGCCCTTCAGACGATCGGACCTTCGATGCCTGCCGCTTTCCGTCCCGACCTGCCCGCCCCGCCATCCGTCCAGCAGCGCGCCGTTTCGGACGAACGGCACGGGATCACCCGCACCGACGAGTTCGCCTGGCTTCGCGCGCCGAACTGGCAGGAGATGTTCAAGGACACCAGCCTTCTCGACCCGGTCATCCGAGCTCATCTCGATGCGGAGAACGTCTACTGCAAGGCGGTTCTGGGCGATCTCGACGGGCTGAAGGCAGCGCTTGTCGCCGAAATGCGCGGGCGCATCAAGGAGGACGATTCCTCCGTCCCCGCCCCGGACGGGCCGTATGCCTACGGCGTGTCGTACCGCCACGGCGCCGAGTATCCATGCTTCGTCCGTCGGCCGCGCGAGGGCGACGAGGAAACGGTGATCCTTGATGCCGAGCGGGAAGCGGGCGCAAGCGACTACTTCGCGCTCGGCGGCGTCGAGCACTCGCCCGACCATCGCTGGCTCGCCTGGTCGCGCGACGACAAGGGCTCGGAATTCTACGCCGTGTCTCTGCGCGATCTGGAGACCGGACAGGACACGGCGGAGCGCATCGAGGACACGAGCGGCGGCGTCGCTTGGGATTCGCGCTCGCACGGCTTCTTCTACACGGGGCTCGACGCCAACCACCGGCCGAGCCGGGTCCTCTACCACGCTCTTGGGGCGGATGCCGCCGACGACACGCTGGTTTACGAGGAAACCGACAAGGGCTTCTTCATGGGCGTCGGCGAAACGCAGTCGGGCCAGTTCATCGTGATCGACATCCACGACCACGAGACGTCGGAAGCCTGGCTGATCCCCGCAGCGAACCCCGCCGCCGAACCCCGCCTCGTGGCGCGACGCCAGACCGGCGTCGAGTACGACGTCGACGAGGGCGACGGCATCCTCTACATCATGACCAACGCGGACGGCGCGCGGGACTACAAGATCGTCACCGCCCCGGCCGAACTGCCGGGCAAGGAGAACTGGCGCGATCTCGTGCCGCACGAGGACGGGCGCCTGATCCTCAGCCACCTCGTCCTGAAACGGCACCTGATCTGGCTGGAGCGCCGGGACGGGTTGCCGCGCATCGTGGTCAAGCGTCTCGCCGACGGCGCCGAGCATGTCGTGGCCTTCGACGAGGAGGCCTATTCGCTGGGTCTGGGCGGCACCTACGAGTTCGACACCGATACGATCCGCTTCTCCTACTCGTCGATGACGACGCCGAACCAGACGTTCGACTACGACGTCGAAACGCGCGAGCGCCGCCTCCTGAAGACGCAGGAGGTGCCATCCGGGCACGACGCGTCGAACTACGTCACGAGGCGGATCATGGCGCCCGCGCCGGACGGCGAAACCGTGCCCGTGTCGCTGGTCTACCGCAAGGACACGCCGCTCGACGGAACCGCGCCCTGCCTTCTCTACGGCTACGGCTCCTATGGCATGACCATCCCTGCCTCTTTCAGCACCAACGCGCTTTCGCTGGTGGATCGCGGCTTCGTTTGGGCGATCGCCCATATCCGAGGCGGCAAGGACAAGGGGTTCCGCTGGTACGAGGCGGGCCGACGCGAGCACAAGACCAACACGTTCACCGACTTCATCGCGGCGGCCGACCATCTCGTGGCCGAGCGCTTCACCGCCTACGATCGGATCGTGGCCAACGGCGGCTCGGCGGGCGGCATGCTGATGGGCGCGGTCGCCAACATGGCGCCCGAGAAGTTCGGCGGCATCGTCGCGGTGGTGCCCTTCGTCGACGTCCTCAACACGATGCTGGACGACACGCTGCCGCTCACCCCGCCCGAATGGCCGGAATGGGGCAATCCGATCACCTCCCAGGCCGACTATGCCAACATCGCGGCCTACAGTCCCTACGACAACGTGAAGGCTCAAGGCTACCCGCCTATCCTGGCGCTGGCGGGCCTGACGGACCCGCGCGTGACCTATTGGGAGCCGGCGAAATGGGTGGCGCGCCTTCGCGCGCTCAAGACCGACGGCAACCCCGTCGTGCTCCAGACCAACATGGGCGCCGGCCACGGCGGCGCCTCCGGCCGCTTCGCCAAGCTGGACGAGGTGGCGATGATCTACGCCTTTGCGCTGAAGCTGATGGGACAGGCCGAGCTCCAGAAGGCCGCCTGACGAAAAAGGCCCCGTCGCCTGGTGGCGACGGGGCCCTCGATTATCGCTAGGGACGCTGGGTATTAGGCGCCGGCGGCCTCGTAGCGCTCCAGGACGTAGTCCCAGTTGATCAGGTTGTCGACGAAAGCCTCAAGGTACTTCGGGCGCGCGTTGCGGTAGTCGATGTAGTAGGAATGCTCCCACACATCGACGCCGAGGATCGGTGTCGCGCCGTGAACCAGCGGGTTCTCGCCGTTCGGCGTCTTCGAGATCTCGAGCTTGCCGTTCTTGACCGACACCCAGGCCCAACCCGAGCCGAACTGGCCCTTGCCGGCTTCGATGAAGTCGTTGCGGAACTTGTCGTAGCCGCCGAGATCGGAATCGAACGCCGTCTGCAGCTTGCCCGGCAGGCTCTTGCCGCCGCCGTTTGGGGCCAGCCACTTCCAGAAGTGGATGTGGTTGTAGTGCTGCGCCGCGTTGTTGAAGAGCGGCTGATTCTTGCCGAACGACTGCTTCACCACCTCTTCCACCGAGGCGTCGGCAAGGCCCGCATCGGCCGCCAGCTTGTTGCCCTGGTCGACATAGGCCTGATGGTGCTTGTCGTGATGGAACTCCAGCGTTTCCTTCGACATGTAGGGGCCGAGCGCGTCGTAGGCGTAGGGAAGCTCAGGCAGGGTAAAGGCCATGGTCGTCTCCTTTCGAGGAGCCCGTCCGGCGGCGAATCGGCGCGTCGGCGGGCGCTGGAACCGGGACCGTAGCTAGAGCCTGTGCGCGCTTTTGTCAGCCGCGCGCCGTCTCGAAAAGCGGCGGGGACGGAGAAAACCGTTCCGCCATAGCCCTTCTGCAGTCCGTGGCAGCGAGCAGGTCCGGAGGATGATCAGGTGTTCTTAAGGGTTGGGAACGAATATCGGGCCAACCCGTTTGAACGGAATTCTGTTCGCGGCGCGCGACGAAAACCTCCGGCATAAGGAGGCGCGTGCGTCGCCCGTGTATGGCTGGATGATGTCTCACAATTCCGACTCGCGCGCCGTGTCCCGGCGCTTCGTGCTGCAGGGCCTTGGTATCGGCGCTGCGGCCCTCGCCCTTTCGGGCTGCACCACCGACGGGCGCGCCCGCATGGCCAACCTGACGCCGTTCAACGGCGGCACCGGCCCGAACGGCATCAGCCCGGAATACGTGACGGCCTACGGCCCGATCTCCGACAACGGCTTCAACATTCCGGGCATCGACCTCAAGCGTGTCGACCCGCGCTACCTGCGCCGCGAGGTCAGCTATGCCGGCCCCGAAGCGCCGGGCACGATCATCATCGACACGCCGACGCGCTACGCCTACCTGATCCAGCCGGGCGGCACGGCGATCCGCTATGGCGTCGGCATCGGGCGTGACGGCTTCGCCTGGGAAGGCCGGGCCCGCGTCCAGTTCAAGCGTCAATGGCCGCGCTGGACCCCGCCCTCTGAGATGATCGCTCGCCAGCCGGAGCTGGAAGTGTATCGCAACGGCATGGAGCCGGGCCTGAAGAACCCGCTCGGCGCGCGTGCGCTCTACCTGTTCAAGGACGGCAAGGACACCCTCTACCGCCTCCACGGCACGCCGGAATGGTGGACGATCGGCAAGGCGGTATCGTCGGGCTGCGTGCGGTTCATGAACCACGACATCATCGACCTCTACGACCGTGCCGACTCCGGGGCGAACGTCATCGTCAACCAGGAAGGCGGCGCGACCGTCTGACCGATCATCGCGTGATGATCTACGGCCGGCCTTCCCCCACGGGAATGGCCGGCCGTTTCGTTTGGGGTCAGGTGACCCGGCTGCGCTGCCGGAACCGCGGCTGGTCCCAGCGGCGCGAGCGCATCACGTCCACGAGGATCGCCGCGCCACGCTCCACACCGCCTTCGCTGAGGTAAAGCGGGGTGAAGCCGAAGCGCATGATGTCGGGCGCGCGGAAATCACCGATGACCTTTTCGGCGATCAGCGCCTGCATCACCGCGTAGCCGTCCGCGAAGCGGAACGAGACCTGCGAGCCGCGCCGTGCTGGATCGCGCGGGGAAGCCAGTTCCAGTTCGGGGCAGCCCGCTTCCACCCGAGCGATGAACAGCTCCCCAAGTTCCATCGACCGGCGGCGCAGCGCCGCCATGTCGACGCCCTCCCAAGCATCGAGCGCGGCATCAAGCGCGGCCAGCGCCAGGACCGGCGGGGTGCCGACACGCATGCGCTCCGCGCCATCGGCCGGACGATAAGTCGGCTCGAAGGCGAAGGGCGCGTCGTGGCCGAACCAGCCGGACAACGCCGGGCGGACCGTTTCGCCAAGATGGGGCGCCACATAGATGAAGGCCGGCGCGCCCGGTCCCCCGTTCAGATACTTATAGGAGCAACCCACCGCGAAGTCGGCTTCCGCCCCCGACACGTCGACGGGAATGGCGCCCGCCGAATGGGCGAGATCCCAGATCACCAGGGCGCCGGCGGCGTGCGCCTTTTCGGTCAGCCGCTTCATGTCGTGGAGGCGCCCGGTCCGGTAGTCCACCTCCGTCAGCATCAGGACGGCGACGCTCTCGTCGATCGCCGCCTCCACCGCTTCGGGCTCCAGAACACGCAGTTCGTGGCCGCGATCCAGCGAGGCGATCAGCCCCTGCGCCATGTAGAGATCGGTCGGAAAGTTTCCGCTGTCCGACAGGACGACGCGGCGGTCGGGGCGCAGCTCCAGCGCGGAAGCGAGCGCCTGATAGACCTTGATCGACAAGGTGTCGCCCATGACGACCGTGCCGGCAGGCGCGCCGATCAGCCGCCCGACGCGATCGCCGACCCGGCGGGGCATATCGACCCAGCCCGACGTGTTCCAGGCGCCGATCAGCTCAGCCCCCCATTCGCGCGTGATCGCTTGCCCCACGCGCTCGGCGACCCCCTTCGGCAGGGCGCCGAGCGAGTTGCCGTCGAGATAGATCACATCCGGCGGCAGGTCGAAGCGCTGGCGCGTAATCTCGAAGGGGTCGTTTGTCGACATGGGCTGGCTTCCTCGAAGGGGTCGCGAGCTTCTTGGCGGGAACCGCTGATCCTCGCAAGGGAGACCGGGCGCTCACACCTCGACGAACATCTCCGGTCCGAAGCCGATGCGCTGCGCGAACTCGTTCCAGTCGGCATTGCGCAGCGCCCCGCCCGAGGCGGCACGGTGGCCGTTGCCGTATTGCTCGGTGGCGCCGCTCGGGCGCGCTTCCGCCAGGAACGCCAGGATGTCGCGATCGGTGGCGGTGCGCGCGGCAAAATGCACCCAGCCTTCGCGGTAGCCGGTATTGGCGGCGATCACGATCCGGTCCTTCAAACGGCCGCGCCATGCTTGCGCGACGAGCGGATGGATCTGGCAGGGGGAATCGAAGCGGACGATCCCGACCTCGCCGTTCACCTTGGGGGCGATCTTGCGCGCCTCGTCCAGGGCTTCGCGGACTTCGACCTTGGCCTGTAGGAGCCTCTGCGTCTCGGGATGGTCGCCGGACAGAACCGCCTTCGGACCGTCGGCCTTTTCCAGAAGCGCGAACGCGGCCGAGGCGTCTCCGCTCGCCGTGCGGCGCGGGGCGTTCACCAGCGAGGCAGCCTTGCGCAGCGCCGTGATGCCGTAGCGCGAGCGCGCGTCCGCCATCTCCGCAAAACCATAGTCCTCGGCCATGTCGCCGATGATGCCGATCGCTGCAAGCCATAGAAGGTCGTCCGCCTCGCCGAGCATCTGGGCGCAGCGATAGGCGAGGAGGCTGGAGGTCGGGATCGGATCGTCCGCCACGCCGCTGATGACGACGGCGCCCTTCGGCACGCCGCTCGGGACATGATGGTCGATCAGGACCGTCGGCACGTCGTCGCGCGGCAGCGTGGCGGCGACGCCGAGATCGGTGATGATCAGCCCACCCATCGCGCGCCCGCCGAGTTCCTGCCGAAACTCAGCCGAGTAGGCGTTCTCGCCCTTGCCCACGATGCGAAGCTCGCTGCCGATCCCCGCCCGTTCGAGCGCCTTGCGCAGGATCACGCCGGCCGACAGACCGTCCGCGTCGTTGTGGCACACGATGAGTGGGTCCGGACCGAAGTCTCGCACGGCCTTGGCGAACGCTTCCGGCGGATCGAACTTGAAAACCGACATGGATGGGGACTCGCGTTGGATGGCACTCCCGAGCCAACGTCTCCACGCTCCATTCGCTCCCCGCTGCGACCGGCGGACGCTTCGATCGCGTCCCAGCCAACCAGTCCCCCGACGAGCGCCGGAACCCAAGCCGCATACGCCCCATTCCGGCCCACAAGGCTTCGGTCGAAAGCGAGCGAAGCGACAGGACAGGAGCCCCCGATGGCCGATCGAAACGCGATACGCGAGCATATGGAAGTGAAGGGGTCCGACGGCGGCCATGTCGGCACGGTGGACCATCTCGACGGCGAGCGCATCAAGCTGACGCGCACCGATGTCGCCGCCGACGGGGAACATCGTTTCATCCATCTCGACAGCGTGGACCGCGTCGAAGCCGAGGCCGTGGTTCTCAATCGCACCACCAGCCAGGCCCAGGACGAATGGGGCGTCGAGAGTGTCGGCGCCGCGCCTGCCGACGACGAGGAGCACGGCGCGGGCGCGGGCTCGCCCACGGCCGGCCCATGACCCGCCGCCACGCCCTTCCCCCTCTCGGAGACCTGAGTCCGATGAACCATCTCAAGCATTCCACCGCTGCCCTCCTCATCGGGATCGGGCTGGCAGCCGCACCGGCTATCGCTTTCGCGCAAGCGACGGAGGGCGCCGGCGTCCAGAAGGTCGCCGACTTCCCCCATCAGGTCACCGGCGTCAGCGTTTCGGAGGATGGGCGCATCTTCGTGAACTTCCCGCGCTGGACGGAAGATTCGCCGATCTCCGTCGGCGAGTGGAAAGACGGGGCGCTCGTCCCCTACCCCAACGACGAATGGAACGCGTGGCGCAACGCGAGGAAGGACGAGCTTTCGCCCGGCGATCATTTCGTCTGCGTTCAGAGCGTTGTCGCCGACGGGCGTGGTCATCTCTGGGTGCTGGACGCGGCAGCACCCGCGCAGAGCCTTCTGGTTCCCGGCGGCGCCAAGCTCGTGGCGATCGACCTCGAAACCAACAAACCGTCGAAGACGATCGCCTTCGACGAAACGGTCGCGCCTCAGGGCTCCTACCTCAACGACGTCCGGTTTTCCGCCGACGGCCGTCATGCCTTCATCACGGATTCGGGCGCGAAGGGCGCGCTGATCGTGGTGGATCTGGAAAGCAAACAGGCCCGGCGCGTTCTCGACGGCCATCCCTCGACGCAGGTCGAAAAGGGCCTCGTGGTAAAGGCGGACGGAAAGGACCTGCGTCGCCCGGACGGGCGCGGCGTCGAGTTCTCGGCCGACGGCATTGCCCTGTCGGCGGACGGCTACCTCTACTGGCAGGCGATCAAAGGCCGGACGCTCTACCGCATCGCCACCGACGCCCTGACGGGCGACGGGCTCGCGGGCAAGGATGTGGCCGGAAAGGTCGAGACCTTCGGCGAGAACGGCGTGGCGGACGGACTCTGGATCGGCCGTGACAGCGGCCGGATGTACATCACTTCGCCCGAGGACGATTCGCTGAAAGTTCGCGACCTTTCGGCCGGCGCCGAGGGCAAGCCCGAGGTCCTCGTGAAGGACGCGCAGCTGCGTTGGCCGGACACGCTGTCGGAAGGCCCGGACGGGTCGATCTACGTGACGACCTCGCGCATCCAGGATTCGGCGTTCTTCAAGCCGGACGCCCCGGCCAGCCTGCCGACCCAGCTTTGGCGCGTCGTGTTCCCGACGGACGCCGAAGCGCGTCCCTGAATCCGATATGAAAAGGGGCACCGATCGCTCGGCGCCCCTTTTCCTCATTCCGATCGGGATACGAGACATGGACAGTCTGCCCGACGATCTCGGCCTGCTCCTAAAGATCTGGCGCGTCCTCTTCGGCGGCAGCGAAGGCACGGGATGACGAAGCTGATGGGCTTCCTCGCCGCCTATCTCCTGATCGGCGGCCTCGTCTTCGCCCTTTGGACGCGGTAGCCGGCGCCGGTCAGACGGCCCGCAGCCGGCGCTGCCGGTTCACGCGCAAGGCGACGAGCGTGCAAACGGCGCCCGACATCAGGTAGATACCGACCGCTGCCAGCCCGAAACGGCTGGAGGCGCCGAGCGCGACGAGCGGCGCGAAGCCCGCGCCGATCAGCCACGCGAGGTCCGACGTGAAGGCGGAGCCCGTGTAGCGGTCGCGGCCTTCGAAGTTCGACGCCACGGCGCCCGCCGACTGGCCGTGCGCCAGCCCGAGCAGCGCGAAGCCGATCATGATGAACGTCGTTTGCCCGGTGTCGCCGCCGCCCAGAAGAAAGGGCGTCGCCACGCTGAAGACGCCGATCGCGATGGCGCAGGCGCCCAAGTAAGTGCGGCGCCCCGTCCGATCGGCGATGACGCCCGACAGGATGATACACACCAAGCAGATCAGCGCGCCGACCAGCTGCGTCAGCAGGAATTCGCCGGGCGAGCGGTCGGAGAAGAGGTCGATGTAGGAAATCGGGAAGATCGTCACGAGGTGGAACAGGGCGAAGCTCGCCAGCGGCACGAAGGCGCCGACGAGAACCGCCGGGCCGCTCGTGTTCAGGAGTTCGCGCACGCTGATCGGCGTCAGGTCGCGGCTCTCGTAGAGGCCGGCATATTCTTCCGTGGCGATGAGGCGCAGCCGGGCGAAGAGGTTCACGACGTTGATCGTGAAGGCCACGAAGAACGGATAGCGCCAGCCCCAGCCGAGGAAATCCTCCGTCGACAGGTTGAGATAGAAGAAGGCGAAGAGCGCGCTGGCGATGATGAAGCCGATGGGATGCCCGAGCTGCGGCATCATCGCGTACCACGCACGGTGCTTCTCGGGCGCGTTCAGCGCGAGCAGCGAGGCGAGGCCATCCCACGCGCCGCCGAGCGCGAAGCCCTGGCCGAGGCGGAACACGATGAGCGCGGCCACCGCCCATGTGCCGATCGTCTCGTATCCCGGAATAAAGGCAATCGCGGCGGTGGAGCCGCCCAGCATGAAGAGCGCGATCGTCAGCTTGACGCCGCGCCCGTGGCGGCGGTCGATGCGGGTGAAGAACATCGAGCCGAGCGGGCGTGCCACGAAGGCGAGACCGAACACGGCGAAGGCGTAGAGCGTGCCCGTCAGCCGGTCGGCGAAGGGGAAGATCAGCGCGGGAAAGACGATCACGGAGGCGATGCCGTAGACGAAGAAGTCGAACGCCTCGGACGCGCGCCCGATGATGACGCCGATCGCGAGTTCGCCCGGCGAGACATGCCCGTCCGTCGAAACGAGACGGGCGTCGCGCTCCATTTCCGTGGACGATGCCACTGACTGGTTCGGCGTCGACATGCCGCAGCTCCTGATGAATCCGGTCGCACAGCGCTCTCTTGAGAAAGATGGCGCTGGCACCGATGTCGAATAGGTCGCTCGCCGTATATTCGTCAAACGACGACGGGTGGACAAAACGTCCAATCCTCATGCCGCGCTGCAAAACATACACCGCAAGCCAAGATTTCGGGACTGAGATGGTCGTTTTGCTCAACAGATCCGTACGCATCCTCGGGTTGCTCTTCGCGCTCGTCGCCCTGAGCGGCTGCAACCTCGTGGTGATGAACCCTTCCGGCTTCATTGCCTCGCAGCAGGCGAACCTCATCCTGATCTCGACCGGGCTGATGCTGCTGATCATCGTTCCGGTGATCGTGGCGACGCTCTGGTTCGCCTGGCGCTACCGCGCGAGCAATCCGGACGCCAGGTACGACGGGGACTGGCACCATTCGACGCAGCTCGAAGTCTTGATCTGGACCGCACCGCTGATGATCATCATCGCGCTGGGCGCCGTCACCTGGATCTCGACCCACCTTCTCGATCCCTACCGGCCGCTGGAGCGCATCGACGCTGCGCGCCCCGTCACCGCCGAGACGCCGCCGATCACGGTGGAGGTCGTGGCGCTCGACTGGAAGTGGATGTTCATCTACCCCGAACTCGGCATCGCGACCGTGAATGAGCTCGCGGCGCCCGTGGATCGGCCGATCAACTTCAAGCTGACCTCCAGCGCGATCATGAACACGTTCTACGTGCCCGCGCTCGCCGGCATGATCTACACGATGCCCGGCATGGAAACGAAGCTTCATGCCGTGATCAACAAGCCGGGCATTTATGACGGCCTGTCGGCCAACTATTCCGGCCCCGGCTTTTCCAACATGCACTTCAAGTTCCATGGTCTCGAAGCGGCCGAATTCGACGCGTGGGTCGCCAAGGTGAAGGCCGAAGGGCAGCCGCTCGACCGCACGCGCTATATGGAAGTGGAAAAGCCGAGCGAAGCCGAGCCGATCCATTATTACGCCTCGGTGGACGACGACCTCTTCCATTCCATCCTGAACATGTGCGTCGAGCCGGGCCGCATGTGCATGGACGAGATGATGCATATCGACATGCAGGGCGGCGGCGGACACGACAGCGCGGCCAACCGCGATCGTCTCGTCTACGACGGCAACCGCCATCATGACGGCGCGGGTCACGGCCCTTCGGGCTATGCCGGCGCCAAGGTGGAGGGCGAGGAAGCACCGGGCGCGACGTTCCCGGCGTCGGGCCGCACGCCGCGCTCGCCCGACCAGCCGGAAGGCATGCAGTCCGACGAGACCGGCCCGGCGACCCAGCCCTCCGCGCCCAGCTCCAGCGGTGGGCACGAACACCATCAGATGGCCCCGAGCGGCGGCGCGGATGCGCCCGCTCCCAGCCAGCTGAACCAGAACCAGTGAGCGAGCGGCCGAGGCCTTCCCCCTCGACCGGCCCCGACGCGAACCGATAGGTCCGACCGATGTTTGCCAATATGGATCTTCAGCAGTTGATCTTCGGGCGCCTGACGCTCGAAGCCATTCCCTATCACGACCCGATCCTGCTCGTGACCTTCGCGGTGGTCGCCATCGGCGGCGCCGCGCTTCTGGGAGCGCTCACCTACTACCGGCTCTGGGGCTATCTCTGGACCGAATGGTTCACCACCGTCGATCACAAGAAGATCGGCATCATGTACATCATCCTGGCGATCGTGATGCTGCTGCGCGGCTTCTCCGACGCGCTCCTCATGCGCGCCCAGCAGGCCATGGCCTTCGGCGCCAACGAGGGCTACCTGCCCCCGCACCACTACGACCAGATCTTCACCGCCCACGGCGTGATCATGATCTTCTTCGTGGCGATGCCCTTCGTCACCGGCTTCATGAACTACGTGGTGCCGCTGCAGATCGGCACGCGCGACGTCGCCTTTCCGTTCCTCAACAACTTTTCGTTCTGGATGACGGCGGGCGGCGCCATCATGGTGATGTTCTCGCTCTTCGTCGGCGAGTTCGCGCGCACCGGCTGGCTGGCCATGCCCCCGCTCTCGGGGCCGGCCTACAGCCCCGGCGTCGGTGTCGACTACTACATCTGGGCGCTGCAGATCGCAGGCGTCGGCACGCTCCTGTCGGGCATCAACCTCGTCGTGACGATCGTCAAGATGCGCGCGCCGGGTATGACCATGATGAAGATGCCGGTCTTCACCTGGACCTCGCTCTGCACCAACGTGCTGATCGTCGCCGCCTTTCCCGTTCTGACGGCGGTGATGGCCCTTCTTTCCATGGATCGCTACGTCGGGACGAACTTCTTCTCGAACGACCTCGGCGGCAATCCGATGATGTACGTCAACCTCATCTGGATCTGGGGCCACCCGGAGGTCTACATCCTGATCCTGCCGGCCTTCGGCATCTTCTCCGAAGTGGTGTCGACCTACTCGTCCAAGCGCCTCTTCGGCTACGCCTCGATGGTCTATGCGACCGTCGTCATCACCATCCTGTCCTACCTCGTGTGGCTGCACCACTTCTTCACGATGGGCTCGGGCGCCAGCGTGAACTCGTTCTTCGGCATCACGACGATGATCATCTCGATCCCGACGGGCGCCAAGATCTTCAACTGGCTGTTCACGATGTTCCGGGGCAAGATCCGCTTCGAACTGCCGATGCTGTGGACGCTCGGCTTCATGGTCACCTTCGTGATCGGGGGCATGACGGGCGTGCTTCTGGCCGTGCCGCCGGCCGACTTCGTCCTGCACAATTCGCTGTTCCTCGTCGCCCACTTCCACAACGTCATCATCGGCGGCGTCCTGTTCGGCCTGTTCGCCGGGGTGAACTACTGGTTCCCGAAGGCCTTCGGCTTCAAGCTCAACGAGTTCTGGGGTAAGCTCTCCTTCTGGTTCTGGCTGACGGGCTTCTGGTTTGCCTTCGCCCCGCTCTACGTGCTCGGGCTCATGGGCGTGACACGCCGCGTCAATCACTTCGAGGACCCCTCGCTCCAGATCTGGTTCGTGATCGCGGCCTTCGGCGCCTTCCTCGTCGCACTCGGCATCGCCTCGTTCCTGATCCAACTCTATGTGAGCTTCCGCGACCGCGAGGAGCTGCGCGACGTGACGGGCGACCCCTGGGGCGGGCGTACGCTGGAATGGGCGACCTCCTCGCCGCCGCCGGCCTACAATTTCGCCTTCACGCCCATGATCCACGACGGCGACGCCTGGTGGGACATGAAGAAGCGCGGTTATGTCCGCCCGCTCACCGGCTTCCGCCCGATCCACATGCCCAAGAACACCGGGGCGGGCGTGATCCTGTCGGCGCTCTCGGTGGCCTGCGGCTTCGCCCTCGTGTGGTACATCTGGTGGCTAGCGGCCCTCTCCTTCGCCGCGATCGTCGTCTACTCGATCGCCCATACCTTCAACTACAAGCGCGACTTCTACATCTCGGCCGACGAGGTGACGCGTACGGAAGAGGAGCGCTCGCAGCTCCTGGCGGCCAAGGTCTGATCGGATGGCGAACGCACACGCATTAAGCGCCTCGGGGAAGCCCGAGGAGGAACTGAAGTTCTACGTCGCCGAAGAGGACGGCCACGCCGAGGGCGGAACGCTCCTCGGCTTCTGGATCTACCTGATGAGCGATTGCCTCATCTTCGCGGTCCTCTTCGCCTGCTACGGAGTCTACGGCCGGTCGTATGCCGCCGGCCCCTCGGGCGCCGACCTGTTCGAGTTGGAGCTCGTGGCAGTCTCCACGGCGCTTCTGCTCGTATCCTCCATCACCTACGGCATGGCCATGCTGACGATGGAGAAGAACCAGAAGGGCACGACCCTCCTCTGGCTGGCGGTCACCGGCGTTCTCGGTCTCGGCTTTCTCGGCGCCACGGCCTACGAGTTCCACCACCTCATCGAGATCGGCGCGGGCCCCCAGCGCTCGGCGTTCCTGTCGTCCTTCTTCGCGCTGGTCGGCACGCATGCGCTCCATGTCGCCTTCGGCGCCCTGTGGCTCGTCGTCCTGATGGTGCAGGTCGTCACCCACGGCCTGATCCCGGAAAACAAGCGTCGCCTCATGTGCCTGTCCATGTTCTGGCACTTCCTGGACGTCGTCTGGATCGGCGTCTTCTCCTTCGTCTACCTGATGGGTGTGCTGCCATGAGCGAGAAACATCACGGTGCGCAGGTCGAGGTTCTGCACGACCACCACGAGGCCGGCCACGGCTCGCTGAAGGGCTACGTCACCGGCTTCGTCCTCGCCGTCGTCCTCACGGCCATCCCGTTCTGGCTGGTGATGGGAGACGTGTTCGACAACACGCGCCTTGCGGGCCTCGTCATCATGGGGCTCGCCGTCGTGCAGATCGTCGTCCACATGGTCTACTTCCTCCACATGAACACCAAGTCGGAGGGCGGCTGGAACATGCTGGCGATGATCTTCACGATCGTCATCGTCGTCATCACGATCGCCGGCTCGCTCTGGGTCATGTACCATCTCAACGTCAACATGATGCCGGCCATGCAGCACGACATGAGCCAGATGCCGTGAGCGATCTCCGGCGTCCGGCGCCGGAAACAGAGCTTGGCTCGGGCGCGCAGCGCCCGCGCAGCCGCCTCGCGCTCGGCCTTCTCGGCGCGGCGGGCCTCCTCGTCCTCGCCGTGCTCGTCGCACTCGGAACCTGGCAGGTCCAGCGCCTGTTCTGGAAGCTCGACCTCATCGCGCGCGTGGACGCGCGGGTTCATGCCGATCCGGTTCCCCCTCCCCCGCCCGCCGACTGGACGAGCTTCATGGGCGCCGACGCCGAGTATCGTCGGCTTCGCCTGGAAGGCACCTTCCGGCACGACCGGGAAACGCTGGTTCAGGCGGTCACGGAACTCGGCCCCGGCTTCTGGGTCCTGACCCCGCTCGTGGAGCGCAACGGCGCGACCTATCTCGTCAATCGCGGTTTCGTGCCGAACGAGCGCCGCTCGCCCGATACGCGGCAGGCGGGACAGGTCGCCTCGCCCGCGACGGTCATCGGGCTCGTGCGCCTCCCCGAGCCGGGCGGCGGCTTCCTGCGCCACAACGACCCCGCCGCCGACCGCTGGTTCTCGCGCGACGTGGCGGCCATCGCGCAGTCGAAGAACCTCGGAGCGGTGGCGCCCTTCTTCGTGGATGCCGACGCGACCGCCAATCCCGGCGGATATCCGATCGGCGGACTGACGGTGATCGCCTTCCGCAACCATCATCTCGTCTACGCCCTCACATGGTTCACCCTCGCCGCGATGCTGGCGGGCGCCGCCATCTGGATCGCGCGCAACGGGAGGCGGCGGCGGATCGCCGGCGCGGAGATCCACCCATGACGGCGGACGCCGCACGGTCGCCGCACACGAGGCTACGGCGCATGCGCGACCGCGTTCTCGGCGGCGCATCCCTCGAAGATCCGGCCGAGCGCAAGAACCTGTTCCTCCTGATCCAGCTGCGCTGGATCGCGGCGCTCGGACAGGTGGTCAGCATCGCCGTCGTGTCCTGGCTTCTGGGCGTCGAGCTTCCCACCCTGCCGATGCTCGGCATCATCGCGGCGCTGGTGCTTCTGAACCTTGCCAGTCTCGTGCGGCTCCGTTTCCGCTTCCGCGTGTCCAATCTCGAGCTCTTCGCGGCTCTCCTGATCGATGTCGCCGGCCTGACCGCCCAGCTCTATCTCAGCGGCGGCGCGGCGAACCCCTTCACCTTCCTCTACCTTCTTCAGGTGACGCTCGGCGCCATTCTCCTGAAGTCCTGGTCGTCGATCGCTCTCGTCGTCCTGACCATCCTCTGCTTTGCCGGTCTCACCGTCTTCTATCGTCCGCTCGACCTGATCGTGGCGGAAGGGCTCGGCTTCCTCAGCCTCCATATCCTCGGCATGCTGATGTGCTTCGCGTTGAACGCGGCGCTTCTCGTCGTCTTCGTGAAACGCATCAGCCGCAATATCCGCGAGCGCGACGCGCGCCTCGCCGATCTCCGCCAGCATGCGGCGGAAGAGGACCACATCGTGCGCATGGGTCTTCTGGCATCCGGCGCGGCGCACGAACTCGGCACGCCGCTGTCCACCCTCTCGATCATCCTCGGCGACTGGCGCCGCATGCCGGCCCTGACGAAGGACCCCGAGCTGGTGGACGAGATCGAGGCCATGCAGGCCGAGGTGAAGCGCTGCAAGTCGATCGTCACCGGCATCCTGGCCTCCGCGGGCGAAGCGCGCGGGCTGGAAGCGGGGGTGACCACCATGCACGCCTTCCTCGACGGGCTCGCGGCGGACTGGGGCGCCACGCGCCCGAACGCGCGCCTCCTCTACGACAACCGGTTCGACCAGGACCTGGAGATCGTCTCCGAATCCACCCTGCGGCAGGTCGTCTTCAACGTCCTCGACAACGCCTACGACGTGTCGCCCGGCTGGATCCGCTTCACGGCCGAACGCGACGGCGACCTCCTGCAACTGCGCGTGGAGGACCAAGGGCCCGGTTTCGACGAGACGATCCTTTCCGCCCTCGGCAAGCCCTACCAGTCCACCAAGGGCAAGCGCGGCGGCGGGCTCGGCCTGTTCCTCGTCTTCAACGTCGTGCGCAAGCTCGGCGGCAACGTGCGCGCGGTCAACCGACCGGATGGCGGCGCCGCCGTCGATCTGATCCTGCCGGTGGACGCGCTTTTGATCGCGGAAGGACGAGACGATGAGTGAGCGCCTGCTGGTGGTCGTCGACGACGACGAAGCCTTCGCCAAGACGTTGAAGCGCTCCTTCGAGCGGCGCGAATACGAGGTGGTGGTGGCGCCCGACGCCGAGGCCCTGCGCGCGCTGCTCGACGAGCGGACGCCGGGCTTTGCGGTGGTGGACCTGAAGCTCGCCGGCGCGTCGGGTCTCGTTTGCGTCGAGATGCTGCACGAGCACGACCCGGACACGCTGATCGTGGTCCTGACGGGCTTTGCCAGCATCGCCACGGCCGTCGAGGCGATCAAGCTCGGAGCCTGCCACTATCTCGCCAAGCCCGCCAACACGGACGACATCGAGAACGCGTTCGGCCGAAGCTCGGGCGACACGAGCGTCCCTTTGACGGGCCGTCCGACATCGATCAAGACCCTGGAATGGGAACGCATCCACGAGGTGCTCGTGGAAACCGACTTCAACATTTCGGAAGCCGCGCGGCGTCTCGGCATGCACCGCCGGACGCTGGCCCGCAAGCTCGAGAAGCGCCCCGTCAAATGAACGGGGCGCTCCCTATGCCGATCAGGCGGCGCGCAGCGAGGATGCCGGCTTCAGGTTGGCCTCGGTGATGGTGCGGTCGTCTTCCAGCGAACGCGCAGGCACCAGCCCGGCCTTCTGAAGCTCGCCGTGATAGGCGCGCACCGCCTCCTCGGGCGCGAGCGCGCCGTCGGCGACATGGCGCATGGTGGCGATCATGGCGAGCGGCGATTCCGCGAGATTGATCTTGCGACCGAACAGAGCGACGCGCGCGCCGTACTTCTCGGCCTGCGCCACCAGTTCGAACGTGTCGCGCGCGGTGCCGGCGCCCCCGCCGAGAACGCCGACCACCAGCGTCGAATCGAACGAGGCCAGTTCCTCCAGCGCCTTCGGACCGTTGTAGACGATCTTCAGGAACTCCGGTCGGTTGGCCTTCGAAACACCGGCGAGCGAGCGCAGAATGCAGTCGTTCATGTATTCGCCGAGCGCATCGCGATCGAGATCCAGCGGGACGTTCGGATTGAACACCTCGTAGAAATACTTGAACTCGTTGGCGGCGGCATCGCGGCGGAAATCGGCGAAGGCTTCCAGCGAACGGATGTCGGCGTCGAAATCGTTGTTGAACGTCACCGAATAAAGGCCGAGATCGGTGCCCTTCACCGGCGCGCCGGGCTGCGGCACCTCCGATCCGTAGCGCACCTGCGGCAGGTGCGCCGTGCGGAACGGGTGGGAGGGTCGGCACACGTAGGTTTCATGGCGCACCCCGCCCCAGCAGTCGGTGGTTTCGTTGGCTCGGATGGCCGGCTTGACCGCGCTGCCATCGAAGGCCCCGCGGGCATGGAGTTCGTCGAGGTTCGAGACCGAGACGAGCATGATGTCGACGACATCCTGACGGACGATCTCCTCGATGGCTTGGAGAAACTCCTGGCGCGTGCGGCGCCGCCCCTGCGTTCCGTCCGCGTTGCGCAGGAACCCGGTGCCCGTGACCCCCGAGCCCATGTCGCTGTCCTTCGCGTCGGCGATGATGAAGTCGCCCGGCGCGTAGCGCCCGTCGCGGATCTTCTGAAGCTTCTGGTCCAAGCGTAGCACGGTTCGTTCCTCCCTGACTTCGAGAGCCGTGCGGACGCGCCGGAGGCAACCGTCGAAGCAAGGCCGGCGAGAGTCGTACTCCCAAATTATTCCATTGGAAATCGAAAAATTTCAATGAGTCCCGTTTAAGTCTGATGGACGGCGTAGTTGAACCCCATGCGAACGCAGCTCTCAAATCCCGCATCTACGAGGTTTCCTCGCCACGACTGAGCATCCGCAGCACGACAATGCTGCGGGACAATGACGTTTCTTGATTGACTAATATCAATCAGAAACCCGAATGTGACCGAGATTGGAAATTCGGTTGGCGCTGGGATGATGATCGATACCATTGCGAACTGGCATGACGCCTATGCCGCGCTGGCCACCCGGCTGCCGTCGCTTGCCGAAACGGCGCCGCTGACGCTTTGCGGCATGAGCGCCTGCGTGGATGCCAAGATCGAGCTTGGGCGCGCGGCAGCGCTCTGGTCGGCCGAGACCGCCGAGGCGGTGTCCTTCGCCGCCATGCTCAAGGATCGCGTCGCGCGAGGTGTCGGCGGCGAGGTGCGGGTGGAATGGGCCGGTGGGCCGGCATGGCTTGCCGAACATGTCCCGGCCGCCTACGCGCTGGGCGGTGTCGGACCGCAGGCGGGATGGGTGCTGACGACGCTGGGCGCGCCCGCGCTCGTCAATCTGGCCGACCGCAGCCGCCACATGCTGGCGCAACTGCCGCCGAACCTTCTCCTGTCGGACGGCGAGCGCACGGTTCGTGCCCGCTCGGTGCAGCCGCGCGGCGAGCGCCGGCCCGATATCTACATCTTCGAATACACCGCCGGGGTTCGCGTCGCGGACGTCGTTCCCCAGCGCTCCTCTCGCATTATCGTGCGCTTCGGGGACCCGGGCCTCGAACACGACGCCGCCTTCGATAGCCTCACCCCTCATCTGGCGACCAGTGCCGGGGCCGGGCTCGTGGCTGGCTTCAACTGCGTGCCGCCCGCCGATCTGGCTGATGAAACGAACCGGGTGTTCGGGTTGACCCGGCAATGGCGAAGCGCCGGCCTGCGGACCGTGCACCTCGAGATGAGCACCTATGACGGCGCGGCTGCGCGCGACAAGGTGCTGGAAGCGGCGCGGGGCGCTGTGACCTCGCTCGGCATGAGCCATTCGGAGATGCGCGATCTGGCGTCCGGCATCAGCGATGGCGACCTGCCGGAAGCCATGCGCGATCTGGCGCGTCGGCTGGACCTTCGACGGGTCTGCGTGCACGCCGACCATTGGGCGCTCGCGGTGACGCTGGACGACCCGGCGAGCGAGCGCGAAGCGTTGATCGCCGGCTGCCTTCTCGCCAGTGCCCGCTCGCAGGCAGGGCGCCCCGCCGCCCCGCGCTCCGTGCCCGACGGAGCGAGCTTCCATCCGTTGCCGTTCGATGGGGTTCGCGAAACGGACGGCTGGGCGACGATCGCCGTTCCCAGCCCCTATCTCGCCTCGCCCACCACGACGCTCGGGCTCGGCGATACGTTCACCGCCGGCTGCCTTCTGGTTTTGGGCTCGGCGGAGCGGATGTCGTCTCGGGAGGAACGACGCGCCCGCGCATGAAGAAGAACGCGGGCACCCAAGCCCGCGCTGCAGACATCGCCCAAGACCGGGCTCAAGGGAGGAACGGGAATGACGAGAATCCTGCTGGCGAGTCTGCTCGCCGCCGTATCGATGCCCGCGCTCGCGCAGACGACGCTGACCATCGCCACCGTCAACAACAACGACATGGTGGTGATGCAGCGGCTGTCCACCGAGTTCGAGAACGAGAATCCCGACATCAAGCTGAACTGGGTGGTTCTGGAGGAGAACACGCTTCGCCAGCGCCTCACCACCGACATATCGACCAATGGCGGCCAGTACGACGTCATGACCATCGGCATGTTCGAAGCGCCGATGTGGGGCGAGCGCGGCTGGCTGAAAGCCTTCGACAACGTGCCGGCGGACTACGACCTCGACGATGTGTTCCAGTCGGTGCGCGACGGCCTGTCGTTCGACGGCAAGCTCTACGCCCTGCCCTTCTACGCCGAAAGCCAGATGACCTTCTATCGCAAGGATCTGACTGACAAGGCGGGCGTCACCATGCCCGAGCACCCGACATGGAAGGATATCGGCGAGGTCGGCGCCAAACTGCACGACCCGTCCAATGGCATCTATGGCGTGTGCCTTCGCGGCAAGCCGGGCTGGGGCGAGAACATCGGCCAGATCACGCCGGCGGCCAACAGCTTCGGCGCGCGCTGGTTCGACATGGACTGGAAAGCCCAGCTCGACAGCCCGCAATGGCACGAGGCGCTGACCACCTATACCGATCTCATCAAGAACTACGGCCCGCCGGGCGCCTCGTCCAACGGCTACAACGAAAACCTCGCGCTCTTCGCCAGCGGCAAGTGCGGGATCTGGGTGGACGCCACCGTGTCCGCCGGGTTCCTGGCCGATCCCGACCAGAGCACGGTGATCGACAAGGTCGGCTACGCCTATCCGCCCTACGGCAAGTTCGACAAGGGCAGCCACTACCTTTGGGCCTGGTCGCTGGCGGTGCCGGTCTCTTCCAAGTCGCCGGATGCCGCCAACAAGTTCATCTACTGGGCGACGTCCAAGGCCTATATCGATCTCGTGGCCAAGGACACGGGCTGGGCGACCGTGCCCCCGGGCACCCGCAAGTCGACCTACGACAACCCCGAGTACATCGAGGCCGCCCCTTTCGCCAAGCTGACGCTGGAAACGATCCAGTCGGCCGACGTGAACGGCCCGACGCAGGAGCCCGTGCCCTATCGCGGCATCGGCTTCGTCGGCATCCCCGAGTTCCAGTCGATCGGAACCTCGGTCGGGCAGGAGTTCGGTGCCGTCGTCGCGGGGCAGAAGTCGGTGGACGACGCCTTGAAGGCCGCCCAGGACCTGACGACGCGCGCCATGGCGCAGGCCGGCTATCCGAAGAAGTGAATTCGCCGGCCGGCGCCCCCAAGGCGCCGGCCGACAATCGAGGAAGCGACGTCGCGGCTCGGTCGCGACGCTTCCGCCCATCGCCTTGTTCAACTTGGGTCTTGCGTTCGGGAATCGCTGATGGCGCTCGCTACCAACTCGGAAGGGATCGGCCCCAGGGTC
The DNA here is from genome assembly GCF_903970965.1 of Aureimonas sp. ME7. Classification (GTDB taxonomy): domain Bacteria; phylum Pseudomonadota; class Alphaproteobacteria; order Rhizobiales; family Rhizobiaceae; genus Aureimonas. Next base: position 523,689 of record NZ_CAJCKW010000002.1, read on the forward strand.
GCCACGCGCCCGCTTCTGGCGCCCAGCGTCGGCCTCCTGCTCCTGTGGATGATCGTTCCCCTGGCGCTGACCCTGTGGTTCTCGGTCCAGCGCTACAACCTCCTGGATTCCTCGGTCGGAGGGTTCGTCGGCTGGGGCAACTATGCGTTCCTCCTTTCCGACCCGAACCTCGCCAACGCTCTTCTCAACACGGTCCTGCTCGTCGGCGGCGTGCTCCTCGCCTCGGTGATCGGGGGGCTTGCCTGTGCCGTCGCGCTCGATCAGGGCTTCCCGGGCCAGGGCGTCGCGCGCCTCCTGTGCATCGCGCCCTTCTTCGTCATGCCGACGGTCAGCGCGCTGGTCTGGAAGAACCTTCTGATGCATCCCGTGAACGGGCTCTTCGCCTACATCTCCCGTTCGCTCGGACTGCCCGTCGTCGACTGGTTCGCTCAAGTGCCGCTGACCTCGGTCGGCATCATCGTCGCCTGGCAGTGGATCCCCTTCGCGACGCTGATCCTCCTCACCTCGCTTCAGTCGCTCGACCGCGAGCAGATGGAAGCGGCGCGCATGGACGGGGCGCGCGGGCTCAAACTCTTCGCCTTCATCACCCTGCCCCATCTCGCCCGCTCCATCACCATCGTGGTGATGATCGAGACGATCTTCCTCCTGTCGGTCTTCGCCGAGATCCTGGTGACGACGGCCGGGGGTCCGGGCAACGCTTCCACCACGCTGCCCTTTCTGATCTACAAGACGGCGCTTCTCGACTACGACGTCGGCGGCGCGTCGGCCGGTGGGGTTCTGGCCATCATCCTTGCCAACATCGTCGCCTTCTTTCTCGTGCGCACGATCTCGCACAATCTGGATCGCTAGCCATGGAAAAGCGCATGGGCCAACGCGTCCTGGCGGGCGTCATCGGCTGGGGGCTGGCGCTCCTGATGTTCTTCCCGATCTTCTGGATGGCGCTCGCCGCCTTCAAGACCGAGCCGCAGGCGATCGCAACGCCCCCGCTCCTCTTCTTCGAACCGACGTTGCGCTCCTTCCAGCAGGTTCTGGACCGGGCGAACTATCCGCACTTCTTCATGAACAGCGTGGTGATCTCGCTCGGCTCTACCCTCCTCGGGATCATCGTCGGCCTTCCCGCCGCCTATGCGCTGGCCTTCTATCCCGGCAAGCGCGCCAAGGATCTTCTGGTGTGGATGCTGTCGACCAAGATGATGCCGGCCGTCGGCGTCCTCGTGCCGATCTATCTGATGTTCAAGGCCGCGGGCCTTCTCGACAGCCGGATCGGACTGATCCTTCTCTATATGCTGGCGAACCTTCCGATCATCGTCTGGATGCTGTTCACCTTCTTCCGCGAGGTGCCGCGAGAAATTCTGGAAGCCGCCCGGCTCGACGGGGCGCGCCCGGTCCGGCAGTTCCTCTTCCTGCTTCTGCCGCTGACCGCGCCCGGCATCGCCTCCACCGCCCTTCTGTCGATCATTCTCGCCTGGAACGAGGCGTTCTGGAGCATCAATCTCACCGTGTCCCAGGCCACGCCGCTGACGGCCTTCATCGCGTCCTTCTCCAGTCCGCAAGGGCTGTTCTGGTCGAAGCTTTCGGCGGCCTCGCTGCTCGCCATCGGGCCCATTCTCGTGTTCGGCTGGCTGACCCAGCGCCAGCTGGTGCGCGGCCTGACCTTCGGCGCCGTCAAGTAGGAATCGCATATGGCAACCGTCACCTTGAGGGACATTCGTAAGAGCTATGGCGCGCTGGAGGTCGTGAAGGGCGTCGATCTCGAGATCCGGGATCGCGAGTTCGTCGTCCTCGTCGGGCCGTCCGGCTGCGGCAAGACCACGATGCTGCGCATGATCGCGGGGCTGGAGACGATCACCGCCGGCGAGCTGTCGATCGACGGGCGGCGGGTCAACGAGGTGGAGCCGGACGAGCGCGGGCTCGCCATGGTGTTCCAATCCTATGCGCTGTACCCGCATATGTCGGTCGCCGACAACATGGGGTTCGCCCTGCGCATGGCCGGCGTCGGCAAGGCCGAGCGCGCGGCCAAGGTGCGCGATGCCGCCCGCATCCTCCAGCTCGAGCCCTATCTCGACCGCCGCCCCGGCCAGCTTTCGGGCGGCCAGCGACAGCGCGTGGCGATTGGGCGCGCGATCGTGCGCAGCCCCAAGGTGTTCCTGTTCGACGAGCCCTTGTCCAATCTCGACGCGGCGTTGCGCATGCAGATGCGCATCGAGCTTGCACGCCTGCACCGCGAGCTCGACGCCACGATGGTCTACGTCACCCACGATCAAGTGGAGGCGATGACGCTGGCGGACCGGATCGTCGTGGTGAACGGCGGACGGATCGAGCAGGTCGGCGCGCCGATGGAGATCTACTCGTCGCCCGCCACGACCTTCGTCGCCGGCTTCATCGGCGCCCCGAAGATGAACCTCCTGGCCGGGCGCCTGACCAGCTCGGCCGTCCTCCTGGAAAACGGCGCCGCCATTCCGCTCGGCATCAGGCCGGACATCACCGAGGGCGAAACCGTGACGCTCGGCGTGCGGCCGGAAGCGCTTCTCGTCGTGCCGGACGGCCCCTTGAGTGGCCGCGTCACCGTGGTGGAGCATCTGGGTGGTGAAACGCTCACGCATATCGACATCGGCGATGGCCATCTCGTCACGGTCAAGACGGCGGAACAGGCCCCCGCCGCGATCGGCGACGCGGTGCGTCTGCGCGCCGACCCCGCCCGCATCCACCTCTTCGGGGCCGACGGGCGAGCCGTCCGCAGCTCCGCTCCCTCCGCCACCCTTCTCAGCCAAGGCATGCACTGATGTACAAAGAAAAATCCGACCTTTCGGGACGCACGGCCTTCATCACCGGCGGCGGGCGCGGCATCGGTCTTTGCACAGCCGAAGCGCTTCTGGAGCACGGCGCCCAGGTGGTGATCTCGGACCGGGACCCGGCCGTTCTGGACGCCGGCCGCGCGGAACTGGCCGAAAAGGGATGGCAGGTCGACGTCGTGGCGCTCGACGTCACCGACTCCAAGGCGGTCGCGCGGGCGGCGGCGGAGGCCAACGACCGGCATGGTGGAATCGATATCCTGATCGCCAATGCCGGCATTGCCTGGCCCGACACGCCGGGCGAATCCATGTCGGACGAAATCTGGCACAAGGTCGTCGATGTCGATCTGAACGGCTGCTACTGGTCCTGCCGCGAGTTCGGCCGCGCCATGCTGGAGCGCGGGCACGGCTCCATCGTCACCGTCGGCTCCATGTCGGGCCTCATCTCCAACAAGCCGCAGCGGCAGGTCCACTACAACGCCGCCAAGGCCGGCGTTCACCACATGACCCGCTCGCTCGCCGGCGAGTGGGCCGAGCGGGGCGTGCGCGTCAACGCGGTGGCCCCGACCTATGTCGACACGGTCATGTCGCGCGGCGGCTTCACCGACGACACGCTGATGCCGACCTGGATGGAGTTCACGCCGATGAAGCGGCCGGCGCGGGCCGATGAGATCGCTTCCGCGATCCTCTTCCTCAGCACGGACGCCGCCAGCGCGATGACCGGCTCGATCGTGACGGTGGATTGCGGCTATACCATCTGGTAACGGCCGTGAACGTGCCCCACTCTGGCCATCCCAAACGAGTGTCGTCAGGACCCGCCATGGACGCTCCGACCAAACGCGTCGAAATCATCCCCGCCAAACGGCGGGCGATGATTCTCGACTATCTTAAGGTCAACGGGACGGCCTCGATCGGCGAGCTGACGGATTCGATCGGCGGCTCGCAGTCCACCATCCGCCGCGATCTGGAGCAGCTGACCGAAGGGGGCTATCTCGAGCGCACCCATGGCGGAGCGCTCCTGATCCCGCCGCTGCGCGCCACGTTCGAGCGCGAACCCGCGCTCAATGCGCACTATCAGCATCGCCAGAAGGTGGCGATCGGGCTGGAAGCCACGAAGCGGCTGAACGGCGGCGAAAGCGTCATCTTCGATTCCAGCTCCACCGTGATCGAGGTGGTCCATGCGACGGCGGCACGGCGCATTCCGCTCACAGTCGTCACCAACAATATCGAGATCGCACGCATCGGCTCGAGCGTGCCGGAATGGCGGGTCATCGTGACCGGCGGGACCCTGCGCCCCGGCTCCGACATCCTGCTCGGGAAACCGGGCGAGCCCTTCTTCGAGACGATCCACGCCGATATCTGCTTCACCGGCGCCTACGCTGTGACGGGTGCGCTTCTGACCGACGCGTCGATGGAAGTCGCCTCCATCAAGCGCGCCATGATCGCCTCGGCTCGGCGCACGGTGCTCGTGGTGGATTCCACCAAGTTCCAGGCGCCCGCCTTCTGCACCTTCGCGCAGCTCGGGCAGATCGGCGAACTCATCACCGACGAGGGGATCGACCCCGACATCGGCGCGGGGATCCGCGCCAACGGCACCGAACTGACCGTGGTGTCGCTGCCGAACTAAGCATTTCCAGCGAAAGCCGAGCCGGCGTTCGCGTTCGGGCAATGCGACGAACTAGGAGGCAGGACACGTCCGGTGAATTTGCATTCATCGGACGTGTCCTGACCATCGATCGGGAATGGCCGTGCGGCGCGACCGGGGGAGCGGGCGCGGTATGGCCCTGCGGAGGGAAAACGATGAAGACTGTGGTGACGGCCGGCGAGATCGTCGTCGAGATCATGGCGACGCGGGTCGGACAGACCTTTCTGGAGCCGGGCCCGCTGATCGGCCCCTTCCCCTCCGGCGCGCCGGCGATCTTCATCGATCAGGTCGGCCGCCTCGGCCAGCCCTGCGGCATGATCTCCAGCGTCGGCGCGGACGACTTCGGCACGATCAACATCGAACGCCTGCGCGCCAGCGGCGTCGATACGTCCGCGATCGCGGTCCACGAGGGCGCGGCCACGGGAAGCGCCTTCGTGCGCTACAACGCCGACGGCAGCCGCAACTTCGTCTACAACATCGCCCACAGCGCCTGCGGTCTCATGGCACTCGATGGCGCGGGCGAGGCGCTGATCGAGCGCGCGGACCATGTCCACGTCATGGGCTCGTCCCTGTTCTCGGCGGGTGCGATCGAGGTCACGAAGACGGCCGTCGAGCGGATCAAGGCACGCGGCGGCACCCTGTCCTTCGATCCCAACGTTCGGCCCGAGCTTCTGGCGGACGGCATGCGCGAAGCGCTTCATTGGATGGCGGCGCGATGCGACGTGTTCCTGCCGAGCGGCGCCGAGCTGTTCCTGTTTACGCGCTCGCAGGTGGAGGAGGACGCCGTCGCCGAAATCCTGGCGGGCGGATGCTCCGTCGTGGTCCTCAAGAAGGGAAGCGAGGGCGCCGTCCACTACGACCGGGCCGGGCGAACCGCCCTTCCCGCATTCCGGGCGGAGGAGGTCGACCCGACGGGCGCGGGAGACTGTTTCGGGGCGGGTTTCGTGTGCGCCTGGCTGCGCGGCGAAGCGCCTGCGGATGCCCTGCGCCTCGCCAATGCCTGCGGCGCGCTGGCGGTAGCCAAGAAGGGACCGATGGAAGGCACCGCCTTCCGCGCCGAGATCGACGCCTTCCTCGCCAGCCAGAACGAGGTCGATGCGGCATGAGCACGGCGGCCGACCGTCTCCGCGCCCTTCCCGCGCGTCATGCCGCCGGCGAACATGCCGGCATCGCCTCGATCTGCTCGGCCCATCCGCTGGTGATCGAAGCCACCCTGCGCCATGGTCTCAAGACCGGGCGCGACGTCCTGATCGAGGCGACCTGCAATCAGGTCAACCAGGACGGCGGCTATACCGGCATGACACCGGCCGACTTCCGCCGCTTCATCGAGCGGATCGCCGCCACGGTCGGCTTCCCACCGGAGCGGCTGATCCTCGGCGGCGATCATCTCGGCCCCAACCCGTGGAAGCATCTGTCTGCGGCACAGGCCATGGCAAAGGCGGAGGCGATGATCGAAGCCTATGCCGCCGCCGGGTTCGCCAAGCTCCATCTCGACGCTTCCATGGGATGCGCCGGCGAGCTCCCGGCGCTCGCGGACGAGATCGTCGCCGAGCGCGCGGCGCAGCTGGCGGCCCGCGCCGAGGCGGCCGTACGAAGCGGCGGACTGGTGCCGCCGGTCTATGTGATCGGAACCGAAGTTCCGGTGCCCGGCGGCGCGACGCACGCGCTGGATCACCTGGAGATCACCGACCCCGCCGCCGTCCGCCGCACGATCGAAGTGCACGAGATGGCGTTTCGGGCTCTGGGCTTGGAGGAGGCCTTCTCGCGCGCCATCGCGGTGGTGGTGCAGCCCGGCGTCGAGTTCGGCCATTCCGACATCGTCGTCTACCAGCCGTCGAAGGCGGAAGGTCTGACGCAGTTCCTGCGAGATCAGCCGCGCTGGGTGTTCGAAGCCCATTCCACCGACTATCAGCCCGGCTCCGCCTTGCGCTCCCTCGTCGGCGACGGCTTTGCCATCCTGAAGGTCGGGCCTTGGGCGACGTTCGCGCTGCGCGAAGCGCTCTACGGCCTGTCCGCCATCGCCGACATCCTCCACCCCGCGCCATCCGAGCCTTCGCTGCCCGATGCGATGGAGGCGCTGATGCAGGAGGAGCCGGGCAACTGGCGGAACTACTGCCACGGTTCGGCCGAAGAGCAGCATATCCAGCGCCATTTTTCCTATAGCGACCGCATTCGCTACTACTGGCCCGACGGCCAAGCCCAGGAGGCGGTGGAGCGGTTGATGCGTCGCCTCGGCGACCGGCCGATCCCCGTTCCACTCGTCGGCCAGCACCTTGGCAAGCTTCATGCGGCGGTCGCCTCCGGCGCGCTGGAGCCGACGGCGCGCGAGCTTCTCCTGGCAAGCGTGACGGCGGTTCTCGACATCTACGACGCGGCGACACGGCCGTGACGAACTTCATCGCAGGGCAGAAAGGCGATCGAGCATGAACCGCATTGGGATCGGCGTCATCGGCTGCGGCAACATCGCCATGACCTACATGCGCAACGCCGCCCTGTTTCCAGGCGTCGAACTGCGCGCCTGCGCCGATCGGGCGCCCGAAATGGCCGAGCGGCGCGCGGCGGAATACGGCATCCGAGCCTCCAGCGTCGACGAACTCCTCGCCTCGCCCGAGATCGGTCTCGTGCTCAACCTCACCATTCCTGCCGCCCATCACGACGTGACCATGTCGGCGCTCTCGGCGGGCAAGCACGTCTTCACGGAAAAGCCGCTTGGCGTCACGGTGGCAGAGGGCCGGGCGCTGGTGGCGGAGGCGGAGCGGCGTGGGTTGAAGCTCGGCTCGGCGCCCGACACGTTCCTCGGCGCCGCCGGGCGCCGGGCACGCGCGCTCGTGGATGGCGGCGCGATCGGCAAGCCCGTAGCCGGCACCGCCTTCATGATGGGGCGCGGCATGGAGCATTGGCACCCCAACCCGCAGTTCTACTACCAGCCCGGCGGCGGTCCGGTGCTGGACATGGGCCCCTACTACCTGACGGTGCTGGTCAACCTTCTCGGCCCCGTTTCGCGCGTCACGGCGCTCGCCGCCACGGGCGAGGCCGAGCGGCGGATCACCGCCGAAGGGCCGTTCCAGGATACCACCTTTCCGGTCGGCACTCCGACGACGCTGCTGTCCCTTCTTCAGTTCTCCAGCGGCGCGATCGTGACCTTCGGCGCGTCGTGGGACGTGTTTCGTCATTCCAATCATCCGATCGAGCTTCACGGAACGAGCGGCTCGCTCCGCCTGCCCGATCCCGACACGTTCGGTGGGACAGTCTCGCTGTCGGACCGGGGCGCGGAATGGGCGGATTTCGATACGGAAGGCTCCGACTTCGGTGCCCTCAACTGGCCCTTCGACGCACCGCGCCTTGCGAACTACCGGATGCTCGGCGTCGCCGATCTCGTCCGCTCGATCGAAACGGGGCGCCCGGCACGTGCGTCCGGCCATCTCGCGCTTCATGTCCTGGAGATCATGGAAGCGATCCTTCGCTCGGGCGAAACGGGAGAGCCTGTAGCCTTGGAGGGTACGGCCGAACGGCCGGCAGCGCTCGGCGACGAGGAAGCGGCTTCGCTCCTGAGCCAACCGCGGGCCGCCGCATGAGCCTCGACCCCGAAGCGGCGGAGGTTCTGCGTCTGGGTAAGCGATCGGGCGCCCCGCCCTTCGAGGACGGTACGCCGGATGAGGCCCGCGCGGCCTACCGCCTGTCCTACCCGCAGCTTCAGGGCGAGCGGGAGGCGGTCGCACGCAGCGTGGAAGAGACGGTCCCCGGGCTTGGGCCCCCCATTCCCATCCGCATCCATCGCGGGCTCGGCGCACCGGAAACGGGCGCCCCGGCGGTTCTCTATCTCCACGGCGGCGGTTGGGTCATTGGCGATCTCGAGTCGCACGACGACATCTGTCGCTGGTTCGCCAATCTCGGCGGATGCGTCGTCGCCTGCCCGGACTACCGGCTGGCGCCCGAGCACCCGTTTCCCGCCGCGATCGAGGATGGGGCCGCCGCCCTTCGCTTCCTCCACGAGCAGTCCGACCGGCTCGGCATCGATCCCGCGCGCATCGCGGTCGCGGGAGACAGCGCGGGGGGAAACCTCGCCGCCGTGATCGCCCTGATGGCGCGTGATCGGTCCCTGCCCCAGGTCGCCGCCCAACTCCTGATCTACCCGAACACGGACGCGGTGCAGGATACCGACAGCTACCGGCGCTACGCGGAAGGGTACGGCCTTACCCGCCGCACCATGCGCTGGTTCCGCGACCACTACATCGAAAGCGAGGCCGAGGCGCGGGACTGGCGCGTTTCGCCCCTGAGAGTGGAGACGCTCGCCGACGCGCCGCCCGCCTTCGTCGCGCTCGCGGGATACGACATCCTCCACGACGAAGGCGAGGCCTATGCCGAAAGGCTGCGGGCCGACGGCGTGCCGCTCGTGCTCCAGCGCCATCCCGGCCAGATCCACGGGTTCGTATCGGCCGGCCGGCATATCGGCGCGGCGCGCGATACGGTTCGCGCGGCGGTCGAGGCGTGGCGCTCGTTCGAGCCCCCCACTGGCGCTTGAAGGGTCCTTGGTCAGCTAAATTTCGTGGATGGTGGGCGCGTATTGCCGCAAAGCCCTTTCCGAAACGGGATGCCTTCCGTATTTCGCCGGTGCGGGGGTGCAATGACAAGCGGCGTTCCGATGGAAGAGGTCGATCCCATCATCACAGTGCTTCGCCTCGTCGAGGAGGAAGACGACGGCAACGCCATCGCGCGGCGCTTCTTCGAGCATCATCCCGATCTTGACCGAGCGGCCTTCCTGGAGGCCTGCTCGGTGGCGCTGGACATCATCGGCCTGAAACCGTCCCAACTGCACTGACGTCCGACAAGCCCGTCGCTAGGCGCGGCGCGAGGCGGATGGGACGCCGAACGCCGCCCTCCTGCGGGTGGTTTCGAAGTGGCTTTTAGCCCCGTGCCTTGACGATTCGATGACAGGCTTCCGGGGAAATTCAGCCGTACCTATTCCACCTTATCTTCCCCATTCGGGGTGTTCGGAGCCTGCGGCTCCGCCGACCGTGCTGGTGCCTCCGCGCGCACGAGCTTTCCTTCCTCCGCCTTGTGATAATACTGGCTGGCAACGAGCCAGCCCTTTAACGGGCGAAGCGGCAGGATGCAGGTGAGAAGCAGGAACGGTAGGGACACGAAGACGTGGACCCAGAAGGACGGCTCGTAGGCCACCTCAAGCCACACCGCGAAAAGCACCGCCGGAATGCAGCCGAAGCAGACGACGAAGAAGGCCGGTCCGTCGGCGGGATCGGCGAAGGAATAATCGAGGCCGCAGCGCTCGCAGCCGGGCGCGAGCTTCAGGAAGCCGTCGAACAGTCGTCCCTCGCCGCAGCGGGGGCAGCGCCCCCTGAGGCCGACCTTCCACGGCTCCAGCCGGGGTGCGCTCGGTTGTGTGCTCATGACGGCCTCGAATGGTGGGGATGGTGGGTCAGATCGGGCATACAGCCGGAAAGCCGCGCTCGCCACCCCCGGCCGGTTCTCACCGCAGTGCGGTGGACGCTTCCATCCGGTCGAGCCGGCGCTCCAGATGGTCCTGCCAGATCATGGACGGGAGGAGAAACAGGTCGATGATCTGCCCGATCCCGAACACGCCGACCGTGAGGAGCCACAAAAGCCCCGTCCAGGGCCGGCCGAGATAGAAGCGGTGCAGGCCGCAGATGCCGATAAGGCCGCAAAGCCAGAGAAGAAAGGCGGCGGGGCCGGACTTCATGATCGCGATGTCTCCGTTCGTCGTCGCAGGACAGGTGGGAACGCGGGAGGCCGATTTCGAGACGACCTATCGGCCGCGCTTCAACGAGCCGAGGATGCCGCGCACGATCGCGCCGGTGACGGTGGAAGCCACCGTGCGGCCGACCTGCTTCATCACGGTCTCGGCGATCGTCTGGCGCTGGTAGCCGGACCGCGCGGGCGCGCGCCTCGGCTCGGGCTGGCGCGTCGGCGCCTCGTCGCGCTCCGCCGGCCTTTTGTCCGCCGGCTCGCCCCAGGGCCCGCGCGGCTCAGCCGAGCGCCGGGCGGCGGCCTCCGCGCGCCGGAACCCGACGTCGCGATCGGCATCTCGCGCCTCGGCGCGGGCGGCGGGCGCCTGCGCCCGACCGACCAGGCGCTCATAGGCCGATTCCCGGTCCACCGAATGGTCGTAGCGCCCGGCGACGGGGCTTGCGCGCATGATCTCGGCGCGCTCGGCATCGCTGATCGGACCGACACGCCCGGCGGGCGGCCGGATCAGGGTCCGCTGGACCATCGTCGGGACGCCGCCCTTGCCCAGCACCGACACCAGCGCCTCGCCGACGCCGAGTTCGGTGATCGCGATCGCCGAATCGAACGCCGGATTGGGGCGGAACGTCTCGGCGGCGGTGCGGACAGCCTTCTGCTCGCGCGGGCTGTAGGCGCGAAGCGCATGCTGGATGCGGTTGCCGAGCTGCGCCAGCACCTTCTCGGGCAAATCGAGCGGGTTCTGCGTCACGAAGAAGACGCCCACCCCCTTGGAGCGGATCAGGCGCACCACCTGCTCCACACGGTCGACCAGCGCCTTCGGCGCGTCGTCGAAAAGGAGATGCGCCTCGTCGAAGACGAACACCAGCTTGGGCTTCTCGAGATCGCCGACCTCCGGGAGCTCCTCGAACAGCTCCGACAGGAGCCACAGGAGAAAGGTCGCGTAGAGGCGCGGGCTGCGCATCAACTCGTCCGCCGCCAGCACGCCGACGACCCCGCGCCCGTCGCGGTCGCAGCGCATGATGTCGGAAAGCTCCAGCGCCGGCTCGCCGAAGAACAGCCCGCCGCCCTGCGCCTCGAGAACCAGGAGCTGGCGCTGGATCGCCCCGACGCTCGCCTTGCCGACATTGCCGTAGAGGCGCGAGATCTCGTCCGCCCGATCGAGGATATGGGCGAGCATGGCCTGAAGGTCCTTCAGGTCGAGAAGAAGCAGCCCGTCCTCGTCGGCGATGCGGAAGGCGATGTTGAGAACGCCCTCCTGCGCGTCGCTCAGGTCCATCAGGCGCGACAGGAGGAGCGGGCCCATTTCCGAGACGGTGGTGCGGACCGGATGCCCCTTGCGCCCGAACAGGTCCCAGAAGATCGCGGGATATCGGTCGTTGTAGTAGGGCTCGAGCCCGATCGTGGCCGCTCGCGCCTTGAACGCTTCCCCCGGCTCGCCGCGCTCCGCCAGCCCGGACAGATCGCCCTTGATGTCGGCGCAGAACACCGGCACACCGGCGTCCGAGAAGCCTTCCGCCAGGACCTGCAGCGTCACCGTCTTGCCCGTGCCCGTCGCGCCGGTCACCAGCCCGTGCCGGTTGGCGAAGGCGAGGTCGAGATACTCCCCTCCCTCGCCGCCGCCCGCGCCGATGCCGCCAAGGAAAATGCGTCCGTCTTCCAGCATGGTGTCGCCTTCCCGTTCGATCAGCCAAGACATAGGGCGTCGAACCGGCAACGGGACGGTCGCCGTGCCATGCAAAACGACGGAGACGGCCGATTGCGCGCGGGGGCAAGTCTTGTCATCCTCGCGTTCCTTCCAGGCGCTTCCCGCGCCATCGAACCCTACGGACCCTCCACGATCATGAACGAACTCTGGAACCGGATCGCCGCGTCGGCCGAAATCGAGCCCGATACGGCCAAGCTCTCGGTGGGCTACATCCTGGCCTATATGCAGGCCGAAAGCGCGGATCCGGCCGTCGGGCAGATGATTTCCGAAACGCCGGAAGCCGACGAGGCGCTCGGCACGGCGGGCGACGCCGACTTTTCGGGCGGGGGCATCATGGCGCTCGGTGCCAAGCTCATGGGCCTCGGGCTCGATATGGGGCAGATCCGCCAGGTCGCCGAAGAGCTCGTCGCCTATTCCAAATCGACGTCGGGCGAAGACACGGTGAACCGCGCGATCTCATCGGTGCCTGCCCTCGCACCCTTCGTCTGACCGGGCGGCCGGGCGCCCGGGGCCTCGGACCGGATTTTCTCCGGCCGGAGGCTTGCCTTTGCGCCCGGCACAGGCTTTGGCTCCTCGCGAAGCGCGGCCGCCGGACCCGGCACGATACGGAATCGCCGGCCGCCACTTCCTCCGTCACGAGGACGATGGCCCATGATCGACGCCTATACGGTCTTTGGTTCGCAGGTTCGCCGCCATTCCACGCTCGGCGCCGACGACATTCCCCCCGAAGCCGTGTGGATCGATCTTCGAAATCCCACCCGCGACGAGGAACAGGCGATCGAGCGCCTGTGCGGCATCGAGGTGCCGACGCGCGAGGAAATGCGCGAGATCGAGGTGTCCAGCCGCCTCTACTCCGAGGACGGCGGCGACTTCATGACCGCATCCCTCGTCTACGGTCTCGACGAGGGGCGACCGGACTTCGGCCCCGTGACGTTCATCCTCGTCGGCCAGCGCCTGGTGACGCTGCGCTACACCAATCCACGCTCGTTCCAGATCTTCGCCACCAAGCTCTGCCGGGACGGCAGCGACGGCGCCTCGGCGCCGGCACTGGCGGCGCTCAACGTCTACGGCCCGCCGCCCGCGCCCCCGAAACCGTCGCGCTCGCGCGGGCCTACGGCCGATTCCATCGCCATCGGCCTTCTGGAAACCGTGGTGGATCGCGTCGCCGACCTTCTGGAATCGATCGCCTCCGATCTCGACCGGATCGGGGCCGATATCTTCCGCTCGTCCCACACCAAGACGCCCACCGCAACGGCGGACTTCAAGGAACTGCTGCAGCGCCTGGGCGCGGCCGGAGACATGTCGTCGCGAACGCGCGAAAGCCTGGCGACCCTCGATCGGCTCCTGCCCTTCCTCCAGTTCGTGTTGGACCGGCGCAAGCCGCAAAAGGAATTGAAGGCCCGCGTCAAGGCGATGGCGCGGGACGTGTCCTCGCTCAACGACTTCGTGTCCTTCCTGTCGAACAAGACGACCTTCCTGCTCGACACGACGGTCGGCATGATCTCGATCGAGCAGAACGCCATCATCAAGATCTTCTCGGTGGCCGCCGTCGGCTTCATGCCGCCGACCCTCGTCGCCTCGATCTACGGCATGAACTTCGCGCACATGCCGGAGCTGAACTGGACCTTCGGCTATCCGCTGGCGATCGTCCTGATGGTGCTGACCGCCGTCTTCCCGCTGATGTTCTTCCGATACAAGAAGTGGCTCTGACGCGCGCGCGGTTGAAGTCAGAGCTCAGCAACGCGGATCTCGCCGACCGGCGTCCCCTCCCAGTTGCGAAGGATGGTGCGCGACAGGGCATCGAAGCGCTCGGCAAGCGCGCCGTCGCTCGCACGAAAGATCCGCGAGAGCGTGGCGGCCACCAGTGCCTCCGAAGCGCGGGTCGCGCCATCCTCCGCCTTCAGGGCGAAGCCGAGACCGAGTTCGGGCACCGCTCCGCAAAAGACGCCTTCGGCGCCCGTCTTGGCGAAGACGCGGCCGGGAGCCGCCTCCATCAGGCGCACACATGCGCGCCCCGTTCCCGCCATCGCCCAAGGCTCCGCCATGCAGGCATCGATCAGCCGGCGACCGGCGCGCCCCCGCTCGGCCGAAACGCCGAGGCCGGATGCAAGACGGGCGAAGCCGGTCGCAAAGCCCGGCAGCGGCGCGGCATAGGTCGGGATCGAACACCCATCGATACCCTCAGGCGCGCCCTCGCCCGCCCGAGCGCCCGTCAGGTCCGAGATCGCGGCACTCACCCGGCGTTGCACCGGATGCTCCGCACCGACGTAGCCCCGCGTTTCCTCGCCGAGATGGACCGCCGTGCACAGAAAGCCCGCATGCTTGCCCGAGCAGTTATTGTGAAGCTGCGTCGGTTCGATCCCGCGGCGCGCCAGATCGCGCGCCACGGCGGGGTCGAACGGCCAGTGGCAGCCGCATTCGAGGTCGGGCTCGCCGAGCCCCGCGCGTGCGAGAAGCCTGCCGGCGCGCGCCACATGCCCCTCCTCCCCCGAATGCGAGGCGCAAGAGAGCGCAAGGTCGGCCGCATCGAAACCCCATGCGTCGGCCGCGCCGGTTTCGATCAGCGGCAGGGCCTGGAAGACCTTGATGGCCGACCGGGGAAACACCGGCCGTTCCAGATCGCCGGCCCCGAACACCACGCGGCCTTGCGGGTCGCAAACGGCCAGCGATGCGCGATGCCGGCTTTCGACGGCATTGCCGCGCGTCACTTCGATCACGATATCCTGGGACATGTCGGCTCGCTTGGCCTTCTCGGAAGGTTGGGGGAAACCGGCCGGCATGGGTCGGAATGGGCCTACCATGCGACACCACCTCCCGCCCTATCAAGTTGCCGATGCGTGTGTTGCGAATTCTCCTTCTCGTCCTGATCGTCGTCTATCTCCTGCCCGCCGGCCTTTCCCTTCTCCTGTGGAAGCTCGGGGAACACCCGTCGTCCTGGCGCGAGGCGGACTGGAGTTCGGCGGCCGTCCTGCCGGCTCCGACCGCTTCGCAGGAAGCCGCCGTCTACATCCTCGCCGCCCGGACCGGCGGGTTGAAGGGGGCGCTGTCGGAGCATTCCTGGGTCGTCCTGAAGCCGGCCGGCGCGCGAACCTACGAGCGCTTCGACAAGGTCGGCTGGGGTTCGCCCATCCGGCGCAATGGCTATGCCGCCGACGGACGCTGGTACTCCAACACGCCGCGCATCGTCGCCGAGTTGCAGGGCCGCGCGGCTGAGACGGCGATCCCGCAGATCCGCGCCGCCATCGACGACTATCCGTTCGCGGCGCGCGGGGGATACCGCATCTTCCCCGGTCCGAACTCCAACAGCTTCGTCGCGCATGTCCTGCGCAACGTGCCCTCGCTCGGCGCCGTGCTGCCGCCGGCCGCTGTAGGACGAGACTTTCCGGTCGACGGCAAGCTCCTCAGCTTCGACGGTGAATTCCGCGCCTCGCTCTTCGGCTATGCGGGCGTCGCAGTCGGGGCTACGAGCGGGCTCGAGGTTCAGATCCTCGGTCTCGTGGCAGGCGTCGATCCGTTTCGCGGCCTTCTCAAGGTTCCGGGCTTCGGCAGCTTTTCGATCGTCGGCTGAGCATGAGACGGCGCGCGGGCTTTATGCCGAACGCTTGGTCGCATCGGCCTGACCGATCTGGGTCAGCAACCGAGATGGTGAGTTGAAAGCTTCAAGAGGCCACCTGGTTCACAGCCGGATGCCCGCCTCTCGCCGCTCACCACGCTCCGGGGATTGGGATCGGAAGCCACCTTCGCCCCGGTGCCTCGATGCGCCATCGGACGCTCTTGTTCCCAGCCCCGCCGTTTTTTGCTAGCCGATTCCCAGTCGGGCCGCGCGGGCCCTTTGGAGGATTGACGATGTTCCTGAGTTGCGGCGACGCCCTGTTCGACCTCTTCGCCGACAGCGAGGCCGCCGACATCTCCCATATCGCGCTGAACGGCCGGATCGGCGGATCGGCGCTCAACGTGGCGCTGGGCCTTGCCCGTCTCGGCCATCGCTCGGCCTTCTTCTCCAAGGTTTCCAGCGACCTGTTCGGGCAGCGCATCCGCGCCTTCATGGACCGCGAGACGATCGACCGGCGCTTCGTGATCGACACGGATCGCAACACGACACTGGCGATGGTCTCGCTGGGTGCGGGCGGCACGCCGCGATACGACTTCTACATCGAAGGCACGGCCGACCGTTCCATCGAACCCGGCGAGATTCCTGCCGCCTTCCCCGACGATCTAGCGGCGATCCATCTTGCCGGGTCCTACTCCACGGTGGCCGAGCCGACGGCCGGCGCGCTCGCCCGTCTGGTGGCGCAGGAGCATGGGCGGCGCTTCATCTCCTACGATCCCAACATCCGGGCCTCGGTGATTCCCGATCTCGACATCTGGCGCTCCCGCATCGGGGCCACCGTTCCCTTCGCTTCCATGGTGAAGGCAAGCGAGGAGGATCTCGAACAGGTCCATCCCGGGCGCTCCATCGAGGCCGTCCTGTCCGGCTGGATCGAGGCGGGCGCTGCGCTGACGGTGGTGACGCTCGGTGAAAAGGGCGCGGTGGCGATGACGCGGGGCGGCACCGAAGTGCGCGTGCCCGGCCTGTCGGTGACCGTCGCCGACACGGTGGGTGCGGGCGATACGTTCCAGGCGACGATGCTGGCGCGTCTCTTCGAAGCCGGCTGCCTGTCGCCCGAAGGGGTCGCATCGCTTTCGGAAGCGGAGCTTTCCGAGTTTCTGACCTTCGCGGTGCGGGCGGCCGCCCTGACCTGCTCGCGGCGCGGCGCCGACCTGCCCCGCCGCGTGGATCTCGGCCTGCCGCCGCTCGTCTGAGATCATCGGGGGTCCCCTGGCGGCGATGTCGCTAGGGGATCCGGACCCAGCTCCCGCTCCGCAGCACGGTTCACACCACAGTTCTCGAACGCAAAAAACCCGCCGACCCTTTCGGATCGACGGGTTTCGTTCGTTCCGACGAGAAGACCCGAAGGTCTCCCGCCAGTCCACTTCTTAGTTGAAGCGGAACGAAGCCTTGGCCCACACGGTGTGGAAGTCCAGGTCGTCGTTCGACGTCGCGGTGAAGTTCTGCGACAGCGTGCCGTTCGTGTAGGTCACGGTCGTGTCGGACTCGCCGAGGTCGGTGTAGAGGTACTCGAGGCCGAGCGAGAGGTTCGGCGTGACGAGGTAGTCGACGCCAGCGCCGACGGCGTAGCCGACGTCGTCCGAGTCGGAGTTGACGGTCGGCACGAAGCCGTTGGTCGCCGTCAGCGTGCCCGGAGCGAAGTACTTCGTGTCCGTGTCGGCATAGGCGAGACCACCGGTCGCGTAGACGGCGAAGCGGTCAGCAACGATACCGGCCTTCGCGCGGACGGTGCCGACGAAGTTGATGTCCGAGGACACGCCGAACGTGTCGACGACGCCCGGAGCGGAGGTGATCGAGAACGACGAGTTGGACGAGGCGTCGATGTAGTTGATGTCGGCGACGACACCCACCAGGAAGTTGTTGATCTGGTAGTCGTAGCCGACGTGCACGCCGCCGATGAAGGCCGCGTCGTCGCTGTCGCCCGAGCCGCCCGAGAAGGCGGTCGTGGCGAAGGCGCCGGTGTTCGGGTTGTAGCGGACGTCGCCGGCGTCGTTGTTGAACGCAACACCAGCCTGGCCACCGACGTAGAAGCCGGTCCAGTTATAGGCCGGAGCGATCGCGACCACGGGGGCGGCGGGCTCTTCGTACACGACGTCGGCCGCGAGAGCCGGGGTCACGAAAGCCGTCGAGGCGAGAAGGAGGGCAAAACGCTTCATATTCGATACTCCACTGTCGCCTTGGCGACGTTTCTTCCAACGGATCCGACGACCCGAAAGACTGGACCCGATTATTTCGGGCTTGAGGCGATTTAGGGTCCGCACCCCTGCCGAGGCAATGGCACCTGGAGCGATCCCGACCGCCATGTGACCTGAGTGCAACAGCTTGGCGCAGGGCAGAATGGCGTTCGACGTCTTCAATACGGTCCCAAGCTTAAAGCTTGCTTAAACCATACCGCTTGGGTCCATGCATTTAATATAAAAAAATCAACATCTTAGGACGGCAATCAACGGATTGTTCACCAAGATTTTCGCAACTGCGAAAGGTGTGATGGACTCTCGCGTCATGACCCCTTGAACGGCGCTTGAACGGTCCGTTGTCCGCCTTCCGAACGGACGGGCAACCCGACTCGGAAAGCGGCATAATTATGCCGCAAATCAAGCACTTCGGCGCCTTACATGTGACCGAGGACTTAAGATGAAGGTCCGACCCGTGCGCGCGGCCGACGAACAAGCCGTGACGCATTGTCACCAAAAGCTCTCTTGCAACCATCGCGAAGGATTGGCATCGTCCCCTCCCTTCGGCGCCGGGCCGCCTTAATGGACGGCCCGGGCTTCGCGATTTCAGGCGTAGACGTCCATCACGTCCGAGAGAAGACGCAGCGCATCTTCCTTGGAGCGCTGGAACGAGTTGCGGCCGATGATCGAGCCGTTGCCCCCGCCTTCGCGAATGGCGCGCACCTCGTCCAGAAGCTCGTCGGTGTTCTTCGCCGCCCCACCGGAGAAGACGACGATCCGCTTGCCGGCGAACGAGGCCTGCATGACGTGACGAACGCGATCCGCTCCGGTTTCGCCGAGGATCTTGTTCTTCTCGTAGGAGGACACCGCGTCCTTCAAATCGACATGGCTGGTCGGCAGCTTGACCTTGATGATCGTCGCTCCGAGAAGGGCCGCCATGTGCGCGGCATAGGCGATGATGTCGAGGCCGGTTTCGCCTTCCTTCGTCACCTTGCCGCCGCGCGGATAGGACCAGACCACCGTCATCAGGCCGCGCGACTTCGCTTGAAGCGTGATCTCGCGCAGCTCTTCCATCATGTCGTAGGAATCGTCCGCGCCGGGATAGATGGTGAAGCCGACACCCACGCAGCCGAGCCGCAGCGCATCTTCCACCGTTCCCGTCAGCGCCTGGTCCTGCTTGTTGACCAGCGAGTTGCCGCTGTTGAGCTTCAGGATCAGCGGCACCTCGCCCGCGAACGTATCGGCCCCCTGCTCCAGAAGCCCGAGCGGCGCGGCATAGCCGGACACGCCGGAATCGATCGCCAGTTGGTAGAGGTAGTGTGGGTCGTAGGCGATCGGGTTGGGCGCGAAGGAGCGCGCCGGGCCATGCTCGAAGCCCTGGTCCACCGGAAGGATCACGAGGCGGCCGGTACCGGCCAAACGACCATGCATCAGGAGACGCGACAGGTTGGACTTCAGCCCCGGCGTCTCGCCCTCGTACCAGGACAAGATCTTACGTACGGTATCGGTTCTCAGCATCGGCGTTTCCTGCCCCAGAATGAAGGCGCCCGGCGAAGCGATCGGGCGCTCCAGGCTTTCATGCAGATGCCGCGACACAGCGGCAAGACCAGAAAATCTTGCGCTACCAATAAAATCGGTTGAATTAAAAGGCGCTGGACTGAGTGTGAACTCGATGTTGCTTCGGGAACATCCACCGGAGATGGTGAAAACATCATTTCAATGGATTTAATACGCTTTTCCTCCGATCAGGTCTTACGCGGGAGGGGACGCCGTGAACGAAAACAGGGGGCCGAAGCCCCCTGGATCCCATACCGACCGGCGATGAACGTTCAGTCGCGGTAGTAGCCGACGGTGCGCGCAGGCCGACCGACGATGCCGCCGAGCGCCGCGACGATCAGGCCGAGGGCCAAGCCGACGAAAGCGCCGAAGGCGGTCGCCGACGCGGCATTGGCGGCCTTGCCGGCAGCCTGACGCGCCTGGTCGACGGCTTGGTCGTACTGCGCCTGGAACTGGTTGAGGCGCTGCTCCGCCTCGGCTTGGCTGATGCCGGCCTGCGAGGAAATCAGCTGCACGGCCGCACTGCGCTGCTGCGGGGTCGCATCCTGGCCGAGGCCCTGGACGATCTGAGAGACCGCGGCGCCGAGGTCCTGCGTCCCGGCGGCCTGCCGGGCGTCGGCGGCGGCGTCCTGAGCCGCCCCTTGCGCCTGATCGGCCGCCTGCTGCGCCTGATTCTCGCCCCGCGCCAGAAGATCGCGCGCCTGCTGCTGCAGGCCGGGCGGCAGGGCGTCGAGCGAGTCCGGCGTGACCGACTGGACCGCCGAGCCGAGCGAGGTCACCGTGGAGCCCAGTGCTCCGAAGGCGCTGGTGGCGAGAGCCGAGGCGCCGCTGGTCAGGAGATAGACCGCGACGAGCGTTGCCGTCGCCCAGGTGGTGATGCCGTGCAGCGCCGCGTCTCGCTTGGCCGGGGCGCCGGCGAAGCGCGCGGCCGCGAAGGCGCCGATGAAGGTCGCGACGAGGACCGTCAGGATCGCCCAGATCCCGCTGGCCGAGGTGAAGGTGGAAAGGGCGGGACTGTCGGCGGTTTCCGGATCCAGCGTCGCCAGCCCGATGCCGATGCCCAGAAGCGCCAGCATAATCTGGATGACGAGCGCCAGGATCGTACCGGCTATGATGGCTCCCCAGGAAATACGCCGGACTGGCAAGGATCCGTATCCACTGCGATCGACGACATCGACCATGACGATTGACTCCAACTCTGGCGAGGCCTGGCGCCTCGACCGCATCGCCCACTCGAAATCGAGTGAAGCCCACCTCATGAAAACTTGGCGGCGGCGCGGATTTTTCCAGTCGGCGCGCCCGGTTTTCCCATCAAAACGCGTCCAAGCGAGGGAAGATCGAACGTTTGCATGCAACGTAGCGAGATTCCCGCCTCGCTCAGGGGCACGCAGGCCCGCGACATACGGCGCGAATGATCACCGCCGGGCTTCGACCGCGCCGATGGGTCGTGGTATGAACGCATCACCTGTTCGGCTTTGCGCGATGCCGACCCAAGTTTGACTGGCGCAAGTCGTCGTTCCGCCCTCTTTGTGTTCGCTGCCTGTCGGGCACGCCCATCCCCTTGCATTTGAAGGACCTTCGCCGAGTGTCTTCGCTGATTCGCGCTTTCCCGCCCGCCTCGTTCCGCATGCCGGCGGTGTCCTCGCTGGGCGTACTGATGATGGTGGCCCTGGCCGGGTGCCAAAGCGGCCCGACCTTGCAGTCGATCAGCCTCGAGCAGGCGCAGGGTTCGGCCGAGAATCTTTCCTCGCTGACCGCCGCCGTGAACGCCGATCCGCGCAACCCGGAAACCTACAACGTGCGCGGTATCGCCTATGGCCGGTCGGGCGACAACAAGCGCGCGATCCAGGATTTCACCACCGCGATCCAGCTCGATCCGAACTTCTACCAGGCCTATGCGAACCGCGCCCTGGTGCTGCGTCAGACCAACCAGAACGCCGAGGCCGTCGCCGACTACAACCAGGCGATCCGGATCAATTCGAACTACGACTCGGCCTATATCGGGCGCGGCAACATCTATCGCATCGCCAACCGCAACCGCGAGGCGCTCGGCGACTTCCAGAAGGCGATCGACCTCAACACGACCGATCCGCGCGCCTATCACAATCGCGGCCTGCTCTATCAGCTCGACAAGCAGCATCGGCAGGCAATCGAGGATTTCTCCACCGCCATCTCGATGGATGCCAACGCGCCCGAGCCCTATTCGGCCCGCGCCGTGTCCTACCTCGCGCTCAACAACGTCGAGGACGCCTCGGACGACATCAACCGCGCGATCCAGC
This sequence comes from Aureimonas sp. ME7, assembly GCF_903970965.1. GTDB lineage: Bacteria > Pseudomonadota > Alphaproteobacteria > Rhizobiales > Rhizobiaceae > Aureimonas. The sequence goes on from NZ_CAJCKW010000002.1 coordinate 545,172, forward strand.
TCGACGGCAAGCGCGCGGAATTCTGGGCGACGCAGGGCCTCGTCCTGGAAGCGCGCGGCGACAAGGCCAAGGCCTATCGCTCCTTCGCCCATGCCGCGCAGCTCGACCCGAACTACCAGCCGGCCAAGGACGGCGTCGGGCGCACGCGGGGCTCGGCGGCGGGCGCCTGAGGTTTCGCCTCGTCACGTTTCGTGAAGGGGCGGCGAAGGAGCCGTGGAAACAAAGTCTTGGGTCAAAGGTTAACGGCGCGAACTTATCGTTCCAGTCGAGTGAACCCAACCCATGAAAACTCCCCTCCTCGCCCTTGCCGCCCTCGCGGCGGCAACTGCCCTTCCCGCCACCGCAGAGGCCGGCGCCAAGGTCGGCACTTTGGTCTGCAAGAGCCAAGGCACGATCAATCAGATCGTCTCGTCCAGCGAGACGGTGCTTTGCAACTACATCCCGTTCGGCCGGACGCGGGCAGCCGAGACCTATGTCGGCACGCTCGACACCTATGGCGTCGATCTCGGCATCACCGGTCGCACGCTGATGACGTGGTCGGTTCTGGCCGCGAGCTTCCAGGAGGGCGAGCCGGTCTCGCTCGCCGGCCGTTACTTCGGCACCAGCGTCGACGTCTCGTTTGCGGCCGGGGTCGGCGGCAAGTCGCTGATCGGCGGGCCGAACCGTGGCTTCACGCTGCAGCCGACCAGCCTTCAGGTGCAGGAAGGCGTCAACGCCACGGTCGGCGTCGCGCGGCTGACGCTGGATGAGGCGCAACCCGTCGCGATGATCTACAAGCCGTAAGTCGGCAGTCGGGGAGCCCTCCGAGGGCTCCCCTTCTTCGTTCAGTGCGCGAGCGCCTTGACGATGTCCTCCACCATCTTCTTGGCGTCGGCAAACAGCATCATCGTGTTGTCCTTGTAGAACAACGTGTTGTCGATGCCGGCATAGCCGGAACCGAGCGAACGCTTTATGAAGAGGCAGGTCTGCGCCTGATCGACGTTGAGGATCGGCATGCCGAAGATCGGCGAGGACGGATCGTCGCGCGCTGCCGGGTTGGTCACGTCGTTGGCCCCGATCACGAAGGCGACGTCGGTCTGGGCGAACTCGGAGTTGACGTCCTCCAGCTCGAAGACCTCGTCGTAGGGCACGTTGGCCTCCGCCAGGAGCACGTTCATGTGCCCGGGCATGCGGCCCGCCACCGGATGGATGGCGTACTTCACCTCCACCCCCTCTCGCTTCAGCGTGTCGGCCATCTCGCGCAGGGCATGCTGCGCCTGCGCCACCGCCATGCCGTAGCCCGGCACGATGATGACGCGCGCCGCGTTCTTCATGAGATAGGCGGCGTCGTCGGCCGAGCCCTGCTTAACGGTGCGCTCCACCCCATCGGCGCTCGCCGGCCCCACGGCATCCGCCCCGAAGCCGCCGAGAATGACGGAGACGAAGGAGCGGTTCATGCCCTTGCACATGATGTAGGACAGGATCGCGCCCGACGAGCCGACGAGCGCGCCGGTGATGATCAGGGCGAGATTCTGCAGGGTGAAGCCGATGCCGGCGGCCGCCCAGCCCGAATAGGAATTCAGCATCGACACGACGACCGGCATGTCCGCGCCGCCGATCGGGATGATCAGGAGGACGCCGAGCATCAGGGCCGCAAGGACCACGAACCAGAACAGGGCGTGGCTTTCCGTCGTCGCGAAGACGAACACCAGAACGACGAGCAGAACCGCCAGCGCGATGTTGATCAGATGGCGCTGCGGCAGGAGGATCGGCTTGCCGCTCATCCGCCCGTCGAGCTTCAGGTAGGCGATCACCGAGCCGGTGAAGGTGATCGCGCCGATCGCGACGCCAAGCGACATTTCCACGAGCGCCTGGGCGTGGATCGCGCCGACCACGCCGATGCCGATGGCCTCGGGCGCATAGAGCGCGGCGGCCGCCACCATCACGGCCGCAAGGCCGACGAGGGAGTGGAACGCCGCCACGAGCTGCGGCATCGCGGTCATCGCGATCCGCCGCGCGACATAGGCGCCAATGCCGCCGCCAAGGCCAAGCCCCAAGACGATCAGCACCAGGCCGCCGAGCGAGGGCCGCGCCAGCGCCAGCGTCGTGAGGACGGCGAGCGCCATGCCGGCCATGCCGTAGACGTTGCCCCGGCGCGAGGTGGTCGGATGCGACAGGCCGCGCAGGGCCAGGATGAAGAGGACGCCGGAGACGAGATACAGGAAGGATGCGAAATTCTGGGACATCGTCCTAGCGATCCTTCTTCCGGTACATGGCCAGCATGCGCTGGGTCACCAGGAACCCGCCGAAGATGTTGACGCTCGCCAGGACCAGCGCGACGAACCCGAAACCGGTGGCAAGTCCCGAAGCGGACAGACCGACGGTCAGCACCGCGCCGACGATGATCACCGAGGAAATGGCGTTGGTCACCGCCATCAGCGGCGTGTGGAGCGCGGGCGTCACCGCCCAGACGACGTAGTAGCCGACGAAGATCGCCAGAACGAAGATCGCCAGATGGAAGACGAACGGATCGGAGCCGTGCGCGGCGACCTGCGATCCCGCTTGGATGGCGATATCGTCGAGGCTCGCGCGCGCCGTGCCGATCGACTGGCTCGCGCTGTCCAGCATCTGGCGCGTATGGGAAAGAGCGTTCTCGTTCATCAATCCCCTCCCTGGTCCGTCGCCGAGACGCCGGTATCGACGGGCGTCTCGCGCCTGAATCGATCCTGCACCACGTTGCCGTCATGCGTCAGCGCGGTCGCCGCCTGGAGCTCGTCCGAAAGGTCGATCCGCAGCGCGTGGGTTTCCTTGTCGATCAAGGTTTCCACGAAGGCCGACAGGTTGCGCGCGTAGAGAAGCGAGGCGGAGGCCGCGATGCGGCCGGGCACGTTGAGATAGCCGACGACGCGGGCCGGGCCGACTTCGGCCACCTCGCCGGGCACGGCGCCCTCGACATTGCCGCCCCGCTCCACCGCGAGATCGACGATCACCGAGCCGGGCTTCATACTTTCCACGACCGCGCGCGAGACGAGACGTGGCGCCGGGCGGCCGGGGATCAGCGCCGTGGTGATGACGATGTCCTGCTTGGTGATGTGGCTGGCAGTCAGTTCGGCCTGTTGGGCCTGATAGGCCTCCGACATCGGCTTGGCGTAGCCGGCGGCCGTTTCGGCGGCGCGGAACTCGTCGTCCTCGACCGCCACGAACTTGGCGCCGAGCGATTCGACTTGTTCCTTGGCGGCGGGGCGAACGTCCGTCGCCGTCACCACGGCGCCGAGGCGCCGGGCGGTCGCGATCGACTGAAGGCCGGCAACGCCCGCCCCCATCACGAAGACGCGCGCGGCCGGTACGGTTCCGGCGGCGGTCATCATCATCGGAAAGGCGCGGTCGTAGAGGGCGGCGGCATCCACCACCGCCTGATAGCCGGCGAGATTTGCTTGCGAGGACAGGACGTCCATGACCTGCGCGCGCGTGATGCGCGGCATGAGCTCCATGGCAAAGCTCGTCAGCCCCGCTTCCGCCATCTCGGCGACCGCGTCCTCGTGCCCATAGGGGTCGAGGATACCGACGATCACGGCGCCGCGCCGGTAGGAGGCGATCTCCCCGGCATCCGGCCGGCGCACCTTGAGGACGAGGTCGGCGCTTCCAGCCTCCTCAGCCTCGCCGATGCGCGCACCGGCGGCCTCGAAGGCGGCGTCGGGAAGGCGCGAGCCTTCCCCCGCGCCACGCTCGACCACGACCTCGGCACCGAGACCGATCAGCCGTTTGACGCTGTCGGGCGAGGCTGCGACGCGGGACTCACCCGCATCGCGCTCGCGCGAAACGAAGATCTTCATGAATGCTCCTCCCAAAGCAGCCGGACTCGGGCCACGCATGCGGCCCGGTCGATCCCTCGCCTCCCGTCCGGCCGTTCAGCCGGCGAAGGGCGTCAGTGCGTCTTGGGAGCTTTCGAGTCAGACAGGACGAAGCTCGCGGCCACGAAGAAGACGATCACTGTGAGCACGCTCATGATGATGCCGCCGCCGATGATCAGCCCGACCAGCATGCCCAGAAGGATCGCGACGATCGCGATGGAGCCGTACTTCACGAGCGCGAGGAAGCCCATATAGGTCCGGTCGTGCTCGGCGTAGTCCATCGTGGTGCCCTTCCACTCGTAACCCAGATCCTCGGCCATTCCGCTCCTGCCCTTCCACTCGTATTCGATGTGGGCGCAGTTATACGCGACGCATGCGCGCTGACAATCGGCCCCGTCATCTGCCCCCACGAAAACGGGGCGTCTCGAAAGACGCCCCGCCCGGTTCCCATCGTCATTTCCGACGTTCAGGCCGCCTGGCGCTTCTCGTGGCGGCCTTCCTCGACCTCCTCGATGATCTTGGCGATGAAGGCGGGAAGATCGTTCGGATTGCGCGAGGTGATCAGCGCCTGGTCGGTCACCACCTCCTCGTCGTGCCAGCGCCCGCCGGCATTCTCGACATCGGTCTTGATGGACTTGTACGAGGTCACGTCGCGACCCTTGATGACGCCGGCCTCCACCAGAAGCCACGGGGCGTGGCAGATCGCGGCCAGCGTCTTCTTGGAATTGTAGAAGTCACGCACGAAGGATACGGCGGCATCTTCCGCACGCAGCTTGTCCGGGTTGATCTGGCCGCCCGGCAGGACGAGCGCGTCGTAGTCCGAGACCGACACCTGCGACAGCACCTTGTCGACCGGAACGCTGTCGCCCCAGTCGGTCTCGTCCCAACCCTTGATCTCACCTTCCTTCAAGGACACGACATGGACCGTCGCGCCGGCCGCGCGTAGCTTTTCCAGCGGCTGCACGAGTTCGGACTGCTCGAAGCCGTCCGTGGCGAGAATGGCGATCTTGGCTTCGCGGATGCTGGGCATCGGGGTGACCTTTCCTTGCGGGCGCCGAGGCATCGTCGATCCGTAGATCGATGGTCGGCCCGCCCATGTTGGTGTTCGCGTTTCCAACGACCGGCTCCCGCGAGGGTTCCCCCGCCTCACTCGCCCTCTTCGATCTCGCGATCGATCGCCGCCGCCGCATGGCCATAGGAAAAACCGGCGCGCATCAGGGCCGCGACGTCGCGATCCCGGCGCTCGGCGCGCTCGCGCAGACGGTGGGGGCCGAGCCGTCTGCGCTTGGCGAGCCGCCGCGCCGCCTCTTCTTCGTCGGTCTCGTCGCCGGCCATCACGGCGGCCACGGTCTCGCGGTCGACGCCCTTTTCGGCCAGCTTGGCCGCGCTCTGGCGAAGCGAGGTGCCGCGCCGACGAAGGCTGGCGAGCTTGGATTCGGCAAAACTCCGGTCGTCCAGAAGCTTGAGCTCCACGAAACGCCCGACCGTTTCGCCGATCATTTCGGCGAACGCCTCCGGCTCCTCGCCCCGAGCCCTGGCGCGGCGCAGAACCTTGCGCTCCAGGACGCGGCGCAGGTTGGCTTCGGTGGAGGCGTAGCGTTCGAGGTAATGAGCGGCCGCCCGAAACATCCATTCGCGCGAGATGGGCCGAGGGATCTTGGGTGTGGGGGCTGCGGCGTCGCTCATGCCCATTCACTTAGGCGCTTCCGCCCCGCCCGTCATCCAACGAAAACGGCCCCGCCGCCGGAAGGCGACGAGGCCGATGCTGGAAGGGTCTCGGTCGAGGTCAGGCGGCGTAGGCCGCGCGTTCGTCGATCTCGCGAGCGGGATGTTCGGTCGGCTGGACATAGCCGAGGACGCCGAGTTCATAGGCGATCGAAACCGCCTCGGCGCGGGCGCGCTCCAACCCCGGCGCGCCGTCGTCGGTCAGGGTGAAAAGCGTTCCGCCGTGGAGGAACGGCGCTTCATAGGCCGCCCTAAGCACGAGGCCGATCTCCAGGCGCGGCGTCGGCGACTGTTCGATCATGCCCTCGATCGTGCGAGCGATGCGGCTCGGAATGGTGGTGACTGCGCTGGCGACGAAGGCCCAGTCACGGCCGCGCCGGCCCTTGCCGGCTTCCGCCGCCAGCATGCGGTCGGTCGCGAGCGCGGCATAGGCCGACAGCGGCGAAAAGCGGACGGGAATGAGGGCACGGTCCGAAAGACGGGCGCCGGCGCGCATCATCTCGGCATTGTCGCCGGCGTCGATGAGAGCCAGATCGCCCCGGCGGCGCGCGGCGCGTACGATCCGCTCCAGCGCGATCTCGTCGTCCGCCACCTCGACCTGGATATGCGCGGGGCGGCCGGGCTTCTGCGCCCATTCCGCGAGATCCTTGTCGCGGGCGGCGTCCACCAGCACGACGGGAATCTCGGCGGCGGCGGCGACACCCGCCAGCGTCAGCGCGAGCGTCGAGGAACCGGAGGTCTTCAGCGAGCCGATCGAAAGAACGGGCGTCATGGAATGTCCTTTTTGAAATCGGCGACCGGACGCACCGGATGCGCGAATACGGCATGCGTGAACGAAACGCCGGGACTGCGGGTGAACCGGCGCGAAGGCGGTTCATTCGCGACCCCCTCCAAAACGCCGGCCGGATCGTCGGTCCTCGATCGATGACCGGGGAACCCCGGCCGAGTCCGCCGGAGCTAACGCCTTCCGGCTTGACCGGAGCTTGCGGTCGCGCGATCCAGACGAAGCCCATCACGTCGACAAGGATCTCCCCCGCGTGCCCTCCCTCCCCACCATCGTCGCGGTGCCGGCCGACACGCGCCGTTTCGAGAACTACGAATGGCATGCCGCGCCCTCCACCTATCTGCGGGCGATCGTCGAGGCCGGCGGCGGGGTGCCCATCATCGTTCCCGCTGTGGTGGACGAGGACGAATTGGAAGCGATCCTTAACCGCGTCGACGGCGTCCTCGTCACAGGCTCGGCCTCCAACGTTCATCCCGATCGGTACGGCGTGGAGCCCACCGCCGCGCACGAGCCCTTCGACCCGGCGCGCGACAGGTTGACCGACATGATGATCCGCGCGGCCATTCGGCGCGCCGTTCCGCTTCTGGCCATCTGCCGCGGGCATCAGGAGCTCAACGTCGCGCTCGGCGGTTCGCTGGCGACCGAGATCCAGGAGACGGCCGGGCGCATGGACCACCGCGCCCCGACCCATCCCGAGCAGGACGCCCGCTTCGCGATCCGCCATCCCGTCTCGGTTGAGCCGGACGGGCGGTTGGCGGAGATCGTCGGCGCTTCCAGCATCGAAGTGAACTCGCTGCACCGGCAGGCGATCGACCGGCTGGCGGACGGGCTCGACGTGGAAGCTCGCGCTCCCGATGGAACCGTGGAAGCGGTTTCGGTGCGCGATGCGCCGGGCTTCACGCTCGGCCTTCAATGGCATCCGGAATACTGGGCGGCCACCGATCCCGCCTCTCGCGCGATCTTCACCGCCTTCGGGGACGCGTGCCGCGCCTACCGGGACGGTCGCTGAGCTAGCCCGGCCAGGACGCCAGCAGCAGACCCGACCCGACGAGAACGAGCAGCGCCGCCCCGCCGATCTCCAGAACGGTGCGCACGCTCCGCCCCCGCCCGCCCGAGCGTCCGAGGAGAAGCGCCAGTCCCTTGCCCGAGACGGCGAGCGCGGCGATGGCCGACACGGTGATCGCGGTGCCAAGCGCCATGGCGAGCACCGACAGCGACCCGGCCGCATAAAGACCGTTCATCAGGGCGAAGGTCAGAACCACGATCGCGCCGGAGCAGGGGCGAAGGCCGATCGCCAGAACTGTGGAGAGCCCGGCGCGCCAGGAAAAGGACCCATCCGCCAGGGAGGCCGCATCCGGCATGTGCGGACGCCCGCAGTCGCAGGCATCGCCCGTCGGATCGTCGCAGATCTCCGCGCCGTAACCGCCCGATGCGCGCAAGGAGCTGGCGCCTCGCGTCGCTTGCGCGCTCGTGAAGGTGCCGCGCCCGGCGAAGGCCAGCGCCGAGCCGGAGCGCTGCCGGGCCGGTGAGAGGTCCCCGATCCGCCGCATCGCCGGGCGCAGGAGTGGCCAGCCCTTGCGTATCAGAAGCCAAAGACCGAGCGCCGCGATCATCGCGTAGGAGCCGAGTTCGAGGCCGAAGGCAAGGTTGGTCATCGAAAGCCCCGTGCCGCGAAGAACGAACCAGCCGAGAAGAACGACGAGATAGGCCGACAGCGCCTGCACCAGCGCCGCGCCGAACGACAGAGCGACCCCGCGCCGAAGCGCCACCTCGTTCGCCAGCATGTAGGAGGACAGGACGGCTTTGCCATGGCCGGGCCCCGCCGCATGAAACACACCGTAGACGAAGGACAGGCCGAGCAGCCAGCCGAACCCACCCCCGCCGTCGCGAAGCGCGACGAGCGCCTGGCGCAGATCGACGAAGAAGGTGCGCTGGACGGCGAGAACCCAGGCGAAGAAGCCCGCGAAAAGGCCGCTCGGCGCTGCCGTGACCTCGGCGGTGCCGATGCCGAGCGAAGACTGTGCATGCGCCGCGCCGCCGAGCAGCGCCAGGCCGACGAGAAGCGGCAGAATTCCGATCAGCCGGCGCATCGCACGTCGATCCGCGTGGCCAGGAGCTGGGAGAAGTTCACCCCGTCCTCGGGGATCGACTGGCCGGGCTTCAGCATGGAAACGGAGTTCATCCAGTCGGCCGCATCCTCGTCCGGGTTGGGCTGGGTGAACGTCTTCTTGCAGGTCGTCGGCATGTCGAGAAGCTGGAAGGAATTCTCGTCGGCGAAGTCGAAGGCAACGAAATAGGATTCGTCGTAGACGGAGAAGGTGACGTCGGACGCCTTGAGGTCGACCGGCTCGGCCGGCTTCATCTCGAAGAACAGGATCAGCTGCCCCTTTTCGAATAACCCCCGGATTTCGCCCGGCGGGGTCAGCTTGATGTCCTTACCGCCGATAGTGACAAACGTGTAGAATTCCCACTCCGCGATCGACTGACGCACGGTCTCGGACACGGCGTGGATCTCGTCGTCGTCGAGCGTTCCGTTGCCGTTCTTGTCGAAGTCCACCACGACGGAGGACGAGAACAGCTCGTCGAAGCGCCAAATGTTGCGCACGGAGGACAGCATGCCGTCCGGGGTTCCCACGATCTCCATCCGCGACTCGGAGAAGACGTGCGGATGGGCGCTCGCCGGCAACGCGCCGCCGGCCGACAGCGCGCAAACGGAAGCTGCGAGGATCGATGATCGGCGCATGTGTCGTCCCCGGTTTCACCCCGCTCCGGGAACGACGCTTAAACCAAGGCGAAAGTGGGGAAAAGAGGCGCGCCCTTACTGCAGAACCACGACACGCGCGCCCACATGCACGCGCTCGAAGAGATCCTGCACGTCGTCGTTGCGCATGCGGAAGCAGCCGGCCGACGCAGCCGAGCCGATCGAGTTCGGCGAATTCGTCCCGTGGATGCGATAGGTGCCCCAGCCAAGATTCATGGCGCGCTTGCCGAGCGGATTGTTCGGCCCCGGGCCCATCGAGGCGGGCAGGCTCGGCTTCTTCTCGCGCATGGAGGGTGTCGGCACCCAGGTCGGGTTCAGGCGCTTCTTCGACACCCAGCTCGTGCCGAACCACTGTTCGCTCGGCTTGCCGACGGCGATGTCGTATTGCAGGGCCGAGTCGGGGCCGGTCACCAGAAAGAGCTGTCGCGCCCCGGTCATCACCACGATCGTGCCCGGCTCGTAGTCGCCGATGAACACCGTCTCGCGGGCCTGCACGGCGGCACTGGCGGCGCCCCCGCTCCCCAGGCTCAAGACGGCGGCAAGGAGAAGAGCGGGCAATCGGCGCATGGGAAACCTCGGCATCGCATCGGGGCCGAGAGAGATAGAGAGTTCAGGCAGCGGCGGCGCCCGGTTCTCGGCCGGTGCTATTCTTGCGGAACCAGGTTGCCAAGAAGTCAACAAAGACGCGCGTCCGGGCCGGAAGGTGCCGGCGATGCGGAAACACCGCATAGATGCCCGCATCCTTGGGAACGAAGTCGTCGAGGACGGTCACGAGCCGTCCTTCCGCGATGTCCCGCCGCACCACGAATTCGGGGATCAGGGCGATGCCGAGGCCCGCCAGCGTCGCCGCACGGACGGTATAGGGGGAGTTGGCCGAAAAGCGCCCCGAGACGGCGACGGGGATCGCATCGCCCGAGACCGGATCGCGGAAGGTCCAGTTGTAGAGCGTCTTGGCGTTGGAATCGATCACGGCGCGAAAGCGCGAGATGTCGCTCGGATGCTGCGGCGTTCCGTTTTCCGCCAGAAACTCCGGCGTCGCGCAGATGGCAAATTCGAGCGAGCCGAGGCGCCGCGCGATCATCGCAGAATCCGTCAGCCGCGTCATGCGGATGGCGACGTCGAAATTCTCCTCCAGAAGATTGGCGAAGGAATCGTCGAGATGGATGTCGAGCGAGATATCCGGGTGGGCGGCGGAAAACTCCACGAGACTGAGCCCGAGCTCCGCGTCCCCGAAGGTGCGGGCCGCCGTCACGCGCAGCGTCCCCTTCGCCTCCCCCGTGGCTTCTCGCGCTTCCTCGTTCAAGGTCTCGAGATCGGCGAGGATCGCGGCAGCACGCGACACGTAGACCTCGCCGGCCGCCGTCAGCGCCACCTGCCGCGTCGTCCGGTTGATGAGGAGAACGCCGAGCTCGTCCTCCAGCTCGCGCACGTATTTGGAAAGCAGAGCCTTGGACCGCCCCGTCTTGCGCGCGGCCGCCGAGAAGCCTTGAGCCTCCACGACGGACAGAAAGGCGCGCATGCGGGTCAGGGTGTCCATCGGCATAGATTCCTTGCGTGAGACCGACCGGTGTTGCCCTGTGACGACAAGTCAAGCGGAAGTCCAGCCTTTTCGCCAAAACGCAGACGGGGGTGAATTTTTCTGTTGTGTATGACAGAGCGCTTTCTTATATCCGCCTTGCCCAAAGTCGCACGTGCCTGTGGGCGTCCCCCGGTCCTCGAATGCGAGGGTTGCCGGGACGGTACCTGGAGTATCCCTCCAGTCGGTTTCGCTGCTGGCGAAATCGTGGACGCCTTGAAGCAACGACGGTGCGGGCCTTTCTGGTCTCTCCCGGTCTCCATAGCCGGGAATACTGCAGAGGCACACCATCCTTGCCTGAAGTGCGGCGGGCGTAGCCCTCCAAGCCATGGCAGACTTTCGTTCGGATCGTTTCGCGGCACCCTGCCGTGAAGGAGCCGAGTCCTGTCGCGTTTCGCATTCGCTTCATGAGCGGGGTCTCCACCGGCCGCTCATGGGACGGATCGCGTGCGCTCCTCGTCGACCGTTTGGTTAACCGGAGCTTGATCCATGGCTACGCAGCGCATCCTCGACTTCATCGCCACCCGACGTCCCACCGGGCCTTGCCTCGTGGTCGACCTCGACATCGTCGAAGACAACTTCCGCGCCTTCCGCAAGGCCCTGCCGGATTCGTCGATCTTCTATGCCGTGAAGGCGAACCCGTCGCCGGAGATCCTGCGTCTTCTGGCCTCGCTCGGCTCGTCCTTCGACTGTGCTTCGGTCGCCGAGATCGAGATGGCGCTGGATGCCGGTGCGACGCCGGACCGCATCTCCTTCGGCAACACGATCAAGAAGGAGCGCGACGTGGCGGCCGCCCATGCGCACGGCGTCTCGCTCTTTGCGGTGGATTGCGTCGAGGAGGTCGAGAAGGTGGCGCGCGCGGCGCCCGGCGCGCGCGTATTCTGCCGAGTCCTGACCGATGGCGAGGGCGCCGAATGGCCGCTGTCGCGCAAGTTCGGCTGCGTTCCCGAGATGGCGATCGACGTTCTGACCCATGCGCGCGACCTCGGGCTCGTGGCCACCGGCGTCTCGTTCCACGTCGGCTCGCAGCAGTGCGACACCGAGGCCTGGGACAAGGCGCTCTCCGACGCTTCGATGGTGTTCGGTCAGCTTGCCGAGCGCGGCATCCAGCTGACGCTCGTCAACATGGGCGGCGGCTTCCCGACGCGCTACCTGAAGGACGTGCCATCAGCGGAAGCCTACGGCCGCTCGATCTTCCGCTCGCTTCGTCGCCATTTCGGCAACAAGATCCCGGAGACGATCATCGAGCCGGGCCGCGGCATGGTGGGCGACGCCGGCGTGATCAAGGCCGAGGTGGTGCTCGTGTCGCGCAAGAGCGCGAGCGACGAGAACCGCTGGGTCTATCTCGACATCGGCAAGTTCGGCGGTCTCGCCGAAACGATGGACGAGGCGATCCGCTACCCGATCGTGACCGCGCGCGACGCCGACCGTAAGGAGCCGTGCGTGCTCGCCGGCCCGACCTGCGACTCGGCCGACGTTCTCTACGAGAAGACGCCCTATCCCCTACCGATCTCGCTGACGGTGGGCGACGAGGTTCTGATCGAGGGAACGGGCGCCTACACGACGACCTACTCGGCCGTCGCGTTCAACGGGTTCGAGCCGCTCCGCTCCTACGTCATCTGACGATCCCCTCGGCGCCGCACATCGGCGCCGGCCTTTCCTTTCTTCGCTACCGGCCCGGCCGACGCTCGCGCGCTCGGCCGTTCCCATCCGCACGGCGGTCCCATCGCGGTCGCCGCTTCCGCTCGTCCCGTTTCGGAGATCGCCCCCATGGCCGCGCATCCCGTTTCCCCGTTCGACCTCTTGCCCTTCCAGCCCGTCCTGGCGCTTCGCGCCGAGACGGCGGCGGACGTTGCCGCGCGCGAGGAGCTTTTGGACGTCGCCATGGGACCGAACCGCGTGCGCAAGTCGTCGGAGGCCATCCGTCGCGGCCGCCTGCCGGCGGAAGGCCTGTCGCTGGTGGCGCAAGACGAGGATGGCGCGCTCGCCGGCACCGTGCGTCTGTGGAACGTATCGGCGGGCACGCGTGGCGATGCGGATGTGCCGGCGCTGCTTCTCGGCCCGCTCGCCGTTCATCCGCGCTTCGAAGGGCTGGGGCTCGGCTCCGCCCTGATGCGGCGCGCGGTGGCGGAAGCCGCGTTTCGCGGCCACGACGCCATCCTTCTCGTCGGCGACGCGCCCTTCTACGAGCGCTTCGGCTTCCGGGCCGACGTTGCCGCCGATCTCGCCATGCCCGGCCCGTTCGAGCGCCACCGCCTGCTCGGGTTGGAACTGGAGCGCGGAACCTTGCGCGGCGCGGGCGGGCTGATCGTGCCGACCGGGCGGCCGGACGTGACGGCGCTGGCGGCGAACGCCGCCTGAACACGCGAAGGGCGCCCTCCACGCGCCCTTTCCCTATCCCGTGATATCGACGACGCCCGCTTCTCCGCCTTCCGTGCCGAAGGCGAGGAAGCGGCCCTTCGCGTCCCAGCCGAGCGTTCGCACCGGGCTCGATCCGCCACGACGCAGCAGCGCCTCCTTTGCATCGGCAAAGCGCACCGCCAAGATCATGCCGTCGCCGTAGCCGATCGCCACGACATCGTCGGCGGGATGGCAGGCGACCGCCGTGACGCTCGTGTCGCCGCGCGTGCCGAGCTCCAGCGGCCCCTTGCCCATCGGCCCGTCCTTTCCGGAGAAAGGCCAGAGGATCGCGGCGGGCGCGCCGGACGTCGCCAGGAACTTGCCCTTGGCAGACCAGGACCAGCTCTTCACCTTCTGCGGGTAGCCGGTCATCCGCATATGCTTGCCGTCGTCGAGCCGCCAGCCGTGCAGGGCGTTTTCCTGCATCACGGTGACGAGGAAGCGCCCGTCCGGCGAGAACAGGGCGCCGGTATGCGCGCCCTTCCATTCGAGGTTCTGGGGAAGGGCGTCGGTGCCGGCGAAGAAGAGCGACGCGCCGTCATAGCGCGCGGTCGCGAGCCGTAGCCCCTTGGGCGCGAAGGCGACGTCCTCCACCGTGCGCGGATGGACGAACTCGCGCACGGTCCCCTTCCCGTCGCGCACGAAGGCCGCGCGGCCGACACCGTAGCCGATCGCCCCGTTCGGCCCGCCAGCGACGCTGGAGACCCATTTGCGCCCGGCGGACGCGACCTCGGCCATCTGCCGGTCGGCCCCGGTCGCCACCACGCGCCCGTCCTCGCCGCCCGACAGGAGGCGCGGCGCGAACGGGTCGAAACGGGCGCAGAGAAGCCCGCCCTCGTGGCCTTCCAGCACGGTTTCCCCACCGGCGGGAAAACGGATCGTGCCGTCGGCCAACGCGAAGACGGGCTCGTCCTTGAGGAAGCCCGCCGTTTCGACATGGCCTTCGAACGAATAAGGGGCGATCTGCGGCATCAGGCGGGCTGCGTCTCGCGCGACTTGGCGGCGCAAGACTGGAACTCGGCTTCCAGGCGCTTGGCGTCGAGCTCGCGACCGATGAAGACGAGCCGGCTTTCGCGCGTCTCCCCGTCCCGCCACGGGCGCTGGTGGTCGCCCTCGACGATCATGTGGACGCCCTGCACCACGTAGCGCTCCGGGTCGCCCTTGAAGGCGATGATGCCCTTGAGGCGCAGGATGTTCGGCCCTTCCGTCTGGGTCAGGTTCTGAATCCAGGGAAAGAACCGGTTCTGATCCAGCTCGCCGCCGCGTAGCGAGATCGAGGTCACCGTCACGTCGTGAATCGCGGCGACCTCGCCGTGGTGATGATGGTGGTCGTGCCCGTGGTCATGATCGTGACCATGGTGATCGTGGTCATGGCCGTGGTGATCGTGATGGTGGTGATCGTGGCCGCAGTCCGGCCCGCAGACATGGTCGTCATGGGCGTGCGCGGCCTGTTCCAGGAAGTCCGGGTCCCCATCTAGAACGCGCTGAAGGTCGAAGGCGCCCTGCCCCAGCACCTTGCTCAGCGCGATGGCGGAACGCTCGGTGCGGTGGATCACGGCGCCGGGATTGATCGCGCGCACCGTCGCCTCCACGCGGGCAAGTTCCTCCGGGGTCACAAGGTCGGTCTTGTTCAGAAGAACGACGTCGGCGAAGGCGATCTGGTCTTCGGCTTCGCGCGAATCCTTAAGGCGCAGCGGCAGGTGCTTGGCGTCCACCAGCGCGACCACGGCGTCGAGCTTGGTCTTGGCGCGCACGTCCTCGTCCATGAAGAAGGTCTGCGCCACCGGCACCGGGTCGGCGAGGCCCGTCGTTTCCACGATGATCGCGTCGAAGCGGCCGGAGCGCTTGGTCAGGTTTTCGACGACGCGCACGAGATCGCCCCGAACGGTGCAGCAGATGCATCCGTTGTTCATCTCGTAGATTTCCTCGTCGGTCTCGACGATGAGGTCGTTGTCGATCCCGATCTCGCCGAACTCGTTGACGATCACGGCGTAGCGCTTGCCGTGGTCCTCCGACAGGATGCGGTTGAGGAGCGTCGTCTTGCCGGAGCCGAGATAGCCGGTCAAAACGGTGACGGGGATCTGGGCGCTTTGATTCGTGTCGGACATCGGGATGCCTCCTTGTCTGGAGCGCCCGATATAGGCCCATCGTTTCAGTTTTGCACGGGTGCCGGCGGCCATTTGAGAGCAGCGATATCGGCGAGCAGCGCCGCGAAGCCGGCGGACTGGTGATCCGCGATCGCCGCGCCGATCTCCGCCGTGGCGGACGTCCCGTCGCCGACCGTTCCGACGGGGTTCAGATCTTCCGCGAGCCAGCCGAAGCCGAGCCGCCCGTGAGCGCGCAGATGCGTGCGCTCCGCGATCAGCCGGGACTGGAGCGAGGCGCGCGGCACCGTCCGCTCGAGGCGCACGAGATCGGGGCGGAACGCCATCATCAAGGCGGTTTCCACGAGCCCCCCGTGGATGCCGATCGCGGCCTCCCCTTCCTCGACGAGGCCGGGCGGGAGCCCAAACCTGCTCCAGGAGGCCGTGGCGCAAAGCATTCCAAAGCGGCGGCGCAGGTCGAGCGCCGCGATCTCCATGACCTGCGTGTTGCCCCCGTGGGACGAGACGATCGCCATGCGCGTGAACCCGGCGCGCGCGACGCCCTCGCCAAGCCGGATCAGCGTCTCGGCACCCGTTCGCCAATCCAGCGACAGGGTGCCGGGGAAGTTCAGGTGCTCGTCCGAGGTGCCGATTCTCAGGACCGGCAGGAACACCGCTTCGAGATCGCCCGCCAGCCGCGAGATCGTACGCGCCACCATCGCATCCGCGATCATCGCGTCGGTGCCGAGCGGCAGGTGCTCGCCGTGCTGCTCGACGGCTGCGATCGGCAGGACGGCCACCGCGCGCGCCATCGCTCCCGCCCGCTCGCGCAAGGTCGCGCTGGTCAAATCCTCGAATCGACGGGCGAGAACCATGCTATGCCTCCGCAGCGATGCGGCAACCTTTAGGGTCCGGCGCCCCGGCTGAAAAGGCCGCGATGCGACCCGCGCGAACGGAGCGACGACCCATGAGCGGGCCGAAGAAGATCAAGGGAGCGCCCGTCGGCACCCATCTTGCCCTCGCCGCACGCGCCGTGCGCAACGCCCTGTCGCAGGAGCTTGGCGGGCGTGGTCTCTATCCCGGCCAGGACGCCGTGCTTCTGGCGATTGCCGAGGAGGACGGCATCTCCTTGAGCGATCTCGCCCGCAAGCTCAGCGTGCGCCCGCCGACGATCACCAAGACGATGACCCGCCTTTCCGCCCACGAGATCGTCGAGCGCCGCCCATCGCCAGGCGACGCGCGCCAGAGCGTCGTCCACCTGACGCCGAAGGGGCTTGGCCTCGTCGAGGAGGTGCGCGTCAGCCGGGAGGCCGTCGAGGCAAGAGCTTTGCGCGGCATCAAGCGCAAGGACGCCAAGCGGCTCCGCAAGCTCCTGCGCCGTGTCGAGGCCAACTTCGCCGACGCACCGCAATCGGCGGGCGACGATCTCGAGGCGTAGACCCCATCCGGTTGCGTTGCGGCGGGGCAGTCCTTACACCCGACGGGGCAAGGCGCGGTTTGGACATGGAACGGGCTTAGGTGGCGCAAAAGGTCAAACTATCGACGATCGCGGAACGGCTCGGCCTTTCGACGGCGACGGTATCCCTGGCCCTGCGCGACAGCCCTTTGGTCGCCGAAGCCACGCGCGAGCGCATCAAGGAGGAAGCGCGCACCTCCGGCTATATCTACAACCGCCGAGCAGCCAGCCTTCGCACGTCGAAGTCGGGCATCGTCGGCGTCTGCGTGCACGACATCATGAACCCGTTCTACGGCGAGATCCTGAAGGCGGTGGAGGACGAGCTCGACCGCCAGCGCCAGACCTTCGTCCTATGCAACCACTACGACGACCTGTCGAAGCAGCGCTCGTTTCTCGACACGATGCTGCAGCTCGGCGCCGACGGGCTGATCATGTCGCCCGCCATCGGCACGCCCGCCTCCGACATTCGCCTCGCCGAAGACAACGACCTGCCAGTCGCCCTGATCGCGCGCACGGTGGAAGGCTCGGGCGTCGCTTCGTTTCGCGGCGACGACGCCTACGGCATGTCGCTCGTCGTGCGCCACCTGATCGACGAGGGCCACCGCTCCATTGCCCTCGTCGGCGGCACGGAGCAGACCTCAACCGGCCGCGACCGCGCGCAAGGATATCGCGATGCGCTGCGTCAAGCCGGCATCGACTTCCGCCCGGAATGGTGGATCCAGGGCCCGCGCTCGCGCCATTCCGGCTTCGACGCGGCGGCCGAGTTCCTCCAGCTTCCTGGCCGGCCGGATGCCGTCGTCTGCTTTTCCGATCTCGTCGC
This sequence comes from Aureimonas sp. ME7, assembly GCF_903970965.1. Classification (GTDB taxonomy): domain Bacteria; phylum Pseudomonadota; class Alphaproteobacteria; order Rhizobiales; family Rhizobiaceae; genus Aureimonas. The sequence goes on from NZ_CAJCKW010000002.1 coordinate 562,608, forward strand.
GCTGGGTCTGATGTACGGCCTGTCGCGCGCCGGCGTGCGGCCCGGCGTCGATATCGCAGTGTGCGGCTACGACGATATCGACGAGGCCGCCATCGCCATGCCCCCCCTTACCACCGTCGCCAACGGGCAGACCGAAGTCGGTCAGCGCGCGGCCGACGCGCTTCTGGCGCGCCTCGCCGGCCAGCCGGCGGAGGAGCGGCTGGAACTGATCAAGCCCGAACTGCGCATCCGCTCCTCCAGCGTCCTTCGCGGGGCGGACCCGTCCTCACCCGCCTGACAGATCCCAAGGAAACGCCGTGACCTCCAGTTCTCCCACCGTTCTCGTCTTCGGCCCCTACAACGGCGACGGGATCGCCGAGCTCGAAAAGCGCTTCACGGTGCGCAAGCTGGAAACACGCGATCTTTCCGGGTTGAGCGAGGCCGAGCGGGCGGAGGTGAACGCGGTGGCGGTGGCGGGCCACATTCCCAACTCGGCGATCGACGCCCTGCCCCATCTCGAGATCATCGGCCATTTCGGCGTCGGCTACGACGGGGTCGACGCCGCCCATGCCGCGACGCGCGGCGTCGCGGTGACCAACACGCCGGATGTCCTGACCGAGGAAGTCGCCGACACGACGCTCGGCCTCCTTCTGATGACCGTGCGCGAGTTGGGTCGGGCCGAGGAGCACGCCCGGTCCGGCCGCTGGGAAACGGACGGCGCCTACCCGCTCACCCGCTTCAGCCTGCGCGGCAAGACCGCCGGCATCATGGGCCTCGGGCGCATCGGGCTCGCCATCGCCAAGCGCCTCGAGGCCTTCGGGGTCACGATCCGCTATCACAACCGCTCACAGCGCACCGACGTGACCTATGGCTACGACGACACGTTGGAAGGTCTGGCGAAGGCGGTGGACATCCTGATCGTCGCCGCGCCCGGCGGCGCGTCCACGGAAAAGGCGGTGAATGCCGCCGTGCTCGGCGCGCTCGGCTCCGACGGGATCTTCATCAATATCGGCCGCGGCTCGACGGTGGACGAGCCGGCCCTGATCGAGGCGCTCGAAAAGGGCACGATCGCGCGCGCCGGGCTCGACGTCTTTGCCGACGAGCCGCGCATTCCCGAAGCCCTGCGCAAGCTCGACAACGTCGTTCTCCTGCCGCATGTCGCCTCCGCCTCGCGCGATACGCGCCGGGCCATGGGCCAACTCGTCGCCGACAACCTGTCGGCGTGGTTCGCCGGCGACGCGCTGCCGACGACGGTGCCCGAAAGCGACAAGGCGGGCCTCACCCAGCGCAAGAAAAGTTGAGCGGGGTTTCCTCCACCTTCGCGACGGCGTAATCCAGCCTCGCGTTACGCTGCACTGCGATAACGCCCTTCGTTCGAAACTCGAGGAGACGGCCGATGTCCGATCTCTGGCGCTCGAAACGATGGCGTTCCCTTCGCTGGGGAGCGGGTTTGTCCGCTCTCCTTTCCAGCGGGTTCGCTTTCGCGCCTTCCCCTTCCTGGTCCGCGTCCTCCGCTTCGGTGGAGGCCAGCCTGTCATTGGCCGGAAACCTCGCCAGCCGTGCCGGCGCGCGCATCAACCGCCGCATCGAGGCGATCCGCGATCCGTCGATCGTCGAGATGTCCGGCGTCGATTTCGACCTGCGTTTGGCCAAGGTCGAGGCCGACCGGACCCTGGATCCCTTTCTGGAAGAGCCGATCCTCGCTCTTCCCCCCTTGTTCTTCGACGACGCCTTCGAGGGCCGGCCCCATCCGGCCCGTGAGTTGGAGGTACGGCGAAAGCGCGAAAGCAAGGGATCGGTGGACCTTTGGGGCAACGGCGAGATCGAGTTCGGCCGCAGCCTCGACGGCATGCTCGCAGCCGCAGCCTCCAACGCCGATCTGGCGACAGGCGTCGATCTTTCCCTATCGAAGACGCGCGCGGCCGGCGCCTCGCTGGCGGTCAACCGAGCCTTCGACGCAGGCGTCGGCGCCTTGAGCCTTCCCAGCGTCTCGGGCTACGGCACCTTCGCGATCGGCGAGACGGGCTATCTCGATCTCGCAACCGGGCTCGGCGTCCTGCGCAACGACGCGCGCCCGGACGAGGGTTCGCTGACAGGCGGCGAAGTCGGCTTTGCCACGGCGACCTTCGGCAATCGCGATCGGCTGGGCGCGATCACGCTGTTTCGATATGGCCGCCTGGAATCCACACTGGTCCGGGCCGACTTCGGCACGGGTGCCGATGGCGAGGAAGGCCGCGTCTGGGCCAACCGCACCCTCGGAGTTGCGGGCCTGAAGGCCGACGCCGACTGGAGGCAATGGGGCACGACGCTCTCCCCGAGCCTTCGCGTGGAAGTCTCGCAGGATCTGGCGAATGCCCAGCATTTCGGCGCCTACGCCAAACGGGAATGGTTGGTGGCGCCCGAGGTTGGGGCCGAGTTCGCACCGGGTTGGACGGCGAAGCTGGAGCATCGCGCGCGCTTCGGCCAAGTCGAGAACACGCGGGCCGTGGAACTGCGCCTGCAGGCGACGTTCTGAGCGCGCGCGGACCGCTCGTTAACCTTCGGGTAAGATTAATGATGTGATACTGCCAGCCTGTTCGCCCGCCCCCCATTCGTTCGGGAGCCGTCGCTCCTTCGGGGCCGCGGGCCAATCAAGGTGTTCGTGCCGCCTGGCAACGCGGCGCATTCGGAGATGGGTCATGAGATTTGCAGCCGTGGCGCTCGGCGTCGGGTTCGTCGGTACGCTCCTCGCCAACCTGCCCACCCATTCGGATGCCGCTGCCGAAAGCCTCGTGGCGGCCATGCGCCCGTCGATGGAGATCACCGGCTCGGTGGCGCCCGCCTCTCACGAGCCGTTGGCCGCCGTGCGGCTGATCGACCTGCGCTCGGGTGCGACCTGCAAGCTCGCCGGCCCGGCCGAAGCCGACGAAGGCTTCCGTCGCATCCCCGTCGGGCCGGCCTGCGCCTCCTCGCCCGACCTCGCCCGCGTCGCCTATTGGAAGACGATGCAGGACGGTTCGCTGATCATGGCGGACGGCGGCGGCGAAACCGTCCTGGAGTTCATTCCCGGCGACGGCGTCCTCTACGAATCCGTCTATCCGTCCAACGCGCTGATCACGATCGTTCCCGCGCGCAGCTGACCTCTAGCGCCGCGCCTGGGCGAGCGAGCGGATCTGGCGTCCGTCGGCGGTGAAGTTTTCCGGAGCCAGCCAGGCTTCGAAGCCCGCCTTCACCCGCGGCCATTCGCGATCCACGATCGAGTACCATGCGGTGTCCCGGTTGTGCCCCTTCACCACCATGTGCTGGCGAAACAGGCCCTCGAAGGTGAAGCCGAGGCGCTCGGCCGCCCTCTTCGAAGGTGCGTTGCGGTCGTTGCACTTCCATTCCAGCCGCCGATAGCCGAGCTCGTCGAACACCCGCGAGAAGAGAAGCAGGAACGCCTCGCTGGCCGCCCGCGTCTGCTGGAGACTGGGGCCGAGGCAGATATGGCCGATCTCGGCGACGCCATTCGCGGGGTCGAGCCGCATCAGCGCCATGACGCCTTCCGCCTGCCCCGAGGCAGCCGGCACGATCGCGTGGAACAGCGGGTCGGGCGTCAGGTAGGTGGAGTTGGCGAAGCGGCCGAAATCCTCCGGCGATCCGAACGGGCCATAGGCGAGATAGTCCCACAGACGGTCGTGCCCGGCAAAGGCGGCATGAAGCTCGGCGAAGCGGCGCGCGTCGCGGATCGGCTCGACGCGCACGTGCTCCCCGACGATCGATGCGCGGCCCGGCAGTTCGCGCGGGCTCCAATGGGTCAGATCCTGCACGCTCACCTCGATCGCTCTCCCAGGAAGCGGATGACATCCTCGCGCAGTTGCGCATTGCCGAGCGGCAGCGCGGTCGCGAGCGAGGTGACCGTACCCACGTGATCGAGGCTCGGATAGAGCTTGAGCGTCACCGGAACCCTCGCGCGCTCCAGCGCCCGTGTCAGCGAGCGGGCGTTTTCCGGATCGACGGTCGTGTCCTTCAGCCCGTGCGCGACGAAGCTCGGGGGCGCGCTGCGCGTGACGAAGCGCACCGGCTGGCTGTCGCCGCGCGTGGCTTGCGGAAAGATCCGTTTGTAGCGCTCTTCCTTCAGGGGCAGGAAGTCGTAGGGTCCCGACAAGCCGACGAAGCCTCGCAGATCGCCGGCGTTTGCGCCCGCCCGCGCGAGGTATCGTTTGTCGTAGCTGAGAAGCGCCGCAATTTGGGCGCCCGCCGAATGCCCCATCAGGAACACGGGATGCCGCCCGGCCGGAACGCCCTCGCCGCCTTCGCGCATCAGCCGTTCCACCACGGCCACAGCCTTCGCGCCGTCCTCGACGAAGCCGGGAAAGCGCACCGCCGGATAGACCCGGTAGTCCGGGATGGCGACGATGTATCCCGCCGAGGCAAGGGATTGCCCCACGAAGGGGTAGATCGACTTCGAACCAGAATCCCAGCTGCCGCCGTAGAAGAACACGACCACGGGCGTTCTCGCCGTGGCGCCGTTCGGCACGTAGAGATCGAACGTGCCGCGATCGCCCGGCATGTATCTGAGGCCACGCACCGTCTCGAAACCGGACCGGCTGGTGACGGCGTTCAGAACGGCGGCGCCGGAGCAGGCGGCCAGAACGCTCGCCACGGCGGCGAGCGACAGGAAACGCAGAAGAAAACGCAAGAGGAGCCGCCCCGCATCCGAAGGGAAAGTCTCCGGTCAGATGGAACGGGCGGCCGCCCGGACCAGCCACTCTTCGTCGCGGCTGCGCTTCTTTTCCCGCCTCAAGCCCGCCCGAGCGATGCCGCTTCGCGCGCGAGCGCGGTGATCTCGTCGAAACGACGCTCGGCCAGGAACTCCTTCGGCGCGACCCAGGAGCCGCCGACGCAGATCACGTTGGGCAGCGCTAGATACTCGGACACGTTCTTGGGCGAAACGCCGCCCGTCGGGCAAAAGCGGACGGTCTGGAACACCGGGGCGAGCGCCTTCAGATAGGGAATGCCGCCGAGTTGCTCGGCCGGAAAGAACTTCAGGATCTCGTAGCCTTCCTCGATCATCGCCATGAGTTCGCTCGGCGTCGCCGCGCCCGGCAGAAGCGGCACGTCGGCCGTCTTGGCGACATCAAGCACTTCGTGCGTCGTGCCGGGGGAGACGATGAACCGAGCGCCGGCATCCACGGCCTCGTCGAACTGGCGCGGCGTCAGGATCGTCCCGGCGCCGCACAACGCCTCGGGGACCTCAGCCGAGATCGCCCGGATCGCGTCGAGCGCGGCGGGCGTGCGCAGCGTCACCTCGATGCCCGGCAGGCCGCCGGCGCTCAGCGCGCGCGCCAGTTCGACCCCTTCCGCCGCGCTCTGAACGGCGACCACCGGCATGACCGGCTGTCCGGTCAGGATCTCGAGGAGAGCATGGGTCTTCTGGGTCATGGATCGGTGTCCTTTCGGCGCGTCGCGGATCGTGCCCGACGGTTTAGCCGATCCCTCGACATGCCGAAACCGCCGATTTCAATCGATTGGCTACCACATCGAAGCCGTGCCGAAGCGCAGGCGCGACCACCAGGAGCGCGGCTGAAGATCGCGCTCGGCCGGCGCGTCCAGAACCGCGAGAAACGTCTCGCACCAATTGTGCGCCGTGTTGGCGAAGACCTTGGCCCGCATCGCGGCATGGCGCTCGCGCCGCTCTTCCAGCGGCATGGAGGCGGCGCGATGCAGCGCGCGCGAGAGGTCGTCGGGCGAATACGGGTTGACGATCAACGCTTCGTTCAGCTCCGCCCGGGCGCCGGCGAAGCGCGACAGGATCAGAACGCCCGGGTCGTCGGGATCCTGCGCCGCCACGAACTCCTTGGCGACGAGGTTCATGCCGTCGCGCAATGGCGTCACCATGCAGATCTGCGCCGCGCGGTAGATCCCGGCGAGCGCACGGCGCGTGAAGCCGTTCACCATGATCTGGATCGGATTCCAGTCGAGCGTCGCGAAGCGCCCGTTGATGTTGCCCGCCAGCCCTTCCAGCTCGACGCGCAGGTCGGCATAGGCCTCGACTTCGCCGCGCGAAACGGGCGCGACCTGCAGGAACTGCGTCTGCCCGCGCAGATCGGGATAGTCCTCCAGAAGCTGCTCGAAGCCGCGAAAGCGCTCCACGATGCCCTTGGAATAATCCATCCGGTCGACGCCGACGATCTGCTGACGCCCGCGCGAAATCTCGCGCACCATCGCCTCGTGCTCCTTCGCCTCGTCCGACAGGGCGAACTCGGCAAAGCCTTCCGCGTCGATGCCAATGGGAAAGGCGGATGCGCGCACGATGCGCCCGTCGGCGGTGCGCACCCGGTCGCCGTCGATGTCGTGCGCGTCGAGTTCCTGAACGCAGAAGTCCACGAAGTTGCGCCGGTCGTTCTCGGTCTGGAAGCCGACGACGTCGTAGTCCAGCATGGCGCGCACGAGGTCGTGGCTGGTCGGCAGCGCCGCCATCATGTCCGGGGGGCAGAACGGGATGTGGAGGAAGAAGCCGAGCCGCCCGTCATAGCCTTCCCGGCGCAACTCGCTGCCGAGATAGAAGAAATGGTAGTCGTGGACCCAGACAAGGTCGTCCGCTTCCAGAAGCGGCATCAGGCGTTCGGCGAAGCGGCGGTTGACCGCGCGGTAGACCTGCGCCGACTTGCGATCGAAGGCGGCGATGTCGAGCCGGTAGTGAAGCAGCGGCCAGAGCGAGCGATTGGCGAAGCCGAAGTAGAAGCCCTCGATCTCCGACTCGCTCATGTCGATCGTCTTCAGGGCGGTGCTGCCGTGTTCCTCCGTGCGGATCTCGCTTCCCGTCCCCTCGTCCGAGATCGACCCGCTCCAGCCGAACCAGAGCCCGCCCCGCCGGCGCAGGGCATCGGCGAGACCGACCGCCAACCCGCCGGCGCGCCCCTCGTCCGACAGCGGACCGACGCGGTTGGAGACGACGACGAGGCGATGATTGTTTCCCGCCATGATCAGGATGCCTCCGCAGTCTCGACCGCGTCGAGGCTCGGGCAGCCGAGCCAGCGATGCACGGAATCGACGCAGGCGAGGCGATAGTCCGCCTCGCTCGGGCCCTCTCCGACCTTGATCGCGACGCCGTCCAGCGCCTTGACGGCCTGGAAGCCGAACTCGTCCGTCGTGTCGTCTCCGAGATAGACCGGGATGCGCCCGCGAAACGGCTCGTGGGTCATGAAGGCGGCGATCGCCTTGCCCTTGTCCATGCCACCCAGATGCACCTCGACGATGTGGTCGCCCTTCATCACCGCATAACCCGGCTCGTCGCCGACGGCGTGCGAGACGAGCGCAATGGCCGCCGCCTCCAGTTCGGGATGGCCGCGATAATGCACGACAAGCGCCGTCTTCTTGTCCTCCAGCCGCAGCCGGGGTTCGGCGACGACGCCGTCCGCGAGAACGATGCGCACAGGATCGAGCGCCTCGGCGCCGGCGAGCGAGGTGATCTCGGCGCCCGGCGCCTCGCGCCGCTCCAACCCGTGGACACCGGCCGCCGCAAAGCCGAGCGGGCGAAGGAAACCGTCGAGATCGCCGATCCGCCGGCCGCTGATCACCGCGAAGGCCCCGTCGCACCCGGACTGCAATTCGCCGAGCCGCGAAATGGCTTCCGGCAAGATCCGAACATTTTCCGGCCGGTCCACCAGTTCGACCAGGGTTCCGTCGAAGTCGAGGAAAAGAGCGTGGCGGGCGGGATCGAGCATCGGGGGGAGGTTCATGGGGCTCAAGATAGCCCTCCCCCGCCACAATGCCACCGCTAAACGGTCCTTTTCATGCCTTCGTCATAGACGCGGCGACCGCTCGTTCGGCTTTGCGGTAGGCTTCCATGATCTTGCCGTCGTAGCCGTTGGCGGCGAAGTTCGGCCCGTTGTAGCGACGGGCAAACCCCTTCCAATCGCCAGCCGGGAGCAGGCTTTCCAGATGCTCGGCTCGCAGGAACCGGGCGACCACGACGAGTTGCCCGTCGATCGAAGCACGAACCAAGGCCGCCATCTCGTTCACCGAGTCGAAGCCAAGGCGGCGCCAATGCGCGCCCATGACCTGGCCAAGGCCCCAGGACGTGGATTCGTAGGCGGCGCCCGCATCGATCGCCGCGGCGCGCTCCAGCAAGCGCCATCGCGCTTCCTGCCCGACCGGGTTGCGAACGGCGCCGGCCTTCGGGCTGGAAAGCCCTGCCGTGCGCGCGAGGCGGCGCGAGGGCTCGTCGAGCCGACGGTCGAAATAATGCCCTTCGAAGCGGATCAACGGCTCGCTCCGCGTGCCGACCTTGGCGGTGGCGCGACCGCTCGTTTCCACCAGCGCGATCGCCAGGAGAACGGGCGCGGGCACGCGCTCCGTGGCTTCCACCCGGCGCGCGGCCGCCAGGACTTCGGGGGTGATGGTCATGATGGCGTTCGCTCCGGGATCGAGGAGCGAACAGGATCGGGCGAGACGGGCAAGCGGGGAGGAAGCGTTGAGAAGCCGCCTCCCCGCGATGGCGATCCGGCGAAGGATCAGGCGGCCTGCGTGATGCGCTCCGCCTCGGCGCGCACGGCCGGCACGGGCTTCAACTCGGGCGCGACGAAGACGCCGGGCGCCGCGAAGTCTCCCGCGACTTCCGCCGCGATCGTGTCGGCGGTGATGGCCGACAGCGTCCAGCCGAGATGGCCGTGGCCGGTGTTGTAGTAGACGCCCTTGGCCTTTCCCCGTCCGACGCGTGGCAGCATGTCCGGCATCATCGGGCGAAGACCCGCCCAGGGCACGACGGAAGCAGTCGACACGCCGGGGAAGCGATGACGGCACCAGTCCACCAGCGGCTTGATGCGATCCATGCGGATATCGCGGTTCTCGCCGGCGAACTCGGCGGTGCCCGCGATGCGCAGGCGGTCCTCGCCGAGCCGGCTGGTGACGATCTTGGCCTTGTCGTCAAGCAGCGACACGAAGGGCGCGCCAGCGCGGCTCGCTTCGTCGGTGAGGTTCACGGTGATCGAATAGCCCTTCACGGGATAGATGTTGACCCGGTCCCCGAGTTCGGCCGCGAAGCGGCGGCTGGCGACGCCTGCGCAGACCACGACGGCGTCGAAATCCTCGCGCGTCGGCTCTCCCGCCTCGCCGAGCGGTTTCGAGAACACGGTGGCGCCCCCTTCGGCGCGTGCGGCAAGCCGGGTCACGTCCGCCTCGTAGCGGATCCGGCCGCCCCGGCGCAGAACCGCCTCGGCAAGGCCGCGCGTGTACTTGTGGATGTCGCCGGTGAAATCGGATTCGGTGAAGTAGCCGCCATGGAAACGACCGGCGAGCGCCGGCTCGATCTCGTGGATTTCGGCATCGTTGAGCGAGCGGCGCTGGAGCCCACCCTTGGCGTAGAGCTGGCTGACGCGGCCCGCATGCTCGAACTCGGCCTTCGATTCGTAGACATGGAGGATGCCGCGTTTGACGAGATCGAACCCGAAGCCTTCGCGATCGGCCATCTCGATCAGGTGGCGCCGCGCCGCGATGGCGAGCTTGACGGTGGCGACCGTGTTTTCCTCGTAGGAGCGCGCCGCCAGGATGAACTCGGCCATCCAGGACAGCTTGTGCCAGGAGGGCGCGGGATGCACGAGCAGCGGCGCATCCTTCTTCAGCATCCACTTCAGACCCTTGAGGAAGGTCGCGGGCGAATTCCAGACCTCGGCGTTGGAGGCCGACAGCTGGCCGCCGTTGGCGAACGAGGTTTCCATGGCCGAATAGGCGTTGCGGTCGAAGACCGTCACGTCGAGGCCTTGCGAAAGCAGCTTGTAGGCGGTGGTGATACCGGTGATGCCGGCGCCGATCACGGCGACTGAGGTCACGATAAATCCTTTCCCCGCTTGTCGCGGGTCTGGCTTCGTGCCCCTCCGTCACTGGCCTGAGAGTTTCACGGGGTGGGAGGCATTCCCTCGCCCGCTTTCTCCTTCGGCGGACGCCCGAAACGGGACGTCACTCTCCGGATATGGTTTGCGCCGCGCGGTCCTTTTGCCTGAGAGTTTCCGGGGCGGTTGCTCCTTCGGCGCCGGCCTTTCGGCCGGTCTCTCCCGCAAGCGGCGATCCCTTTGAGATATGCCGCTGCCGCCCGGTGGGCAAGCGCAAAGAATCCGCATCCACCGATGAAATCGTGAGCATTCGCCTCACGCAGCGTCGATGCGCCGGCCGGTTTCCGACGAGAACAGATGCAGCGCGGCGGGATCGAAGGTGACGCGCACGCGCTCGCCGAGGTCCTTGCGCACATGGCCGGGCGTGCGAAGGGCGATGTCGGCGCTCCCGGATGGCAGCGTGCCGTAGAGATAGGTTTCCGCCCCCACGCGCTCGATGGCGCTCAAGGTAACCTCGACCGTGGGCCGACCCGCCGTCTCGCCGTCCACGATCGCGATATGCTCGGGCCGAATGCCGAGCATGCGCTCCGCGCCCGCACCCCGGACATCGATCGCCCGTTCCATGCCCTCGATCCGCATCGCTTCGGGTAGAGAGACGAGGTTCATCGCGGGCGACCCGATGAAGCTCGCGACGAAAAGCGAGGCCGGCCGTTCGTAGACCTCGATCGGCGTTCCGACCTGCTCCACCTGCCCCCCGTTCAACACCACCAGCCGGTCGGCCAGCGTCATGGCTTCGAGCTGATCGTGCGTCACGTAGAGGCTGGTGGTCGCCAGGCGCTTCTGCAGCCGGCGGATTTCGGCGCGCATCGAGACGCGCAACTTGGCGTCGAGATTGGACAGGGGCTCATCGAAGAGGAAGGCGGAGGGCTCGCGCACGATCGCCCGGCCCATGGCGACGCGCTGGCGCTGGCCGCCGGAAAGCTGGCCCGGCTTGCGGTCGAGATAGGCTTCGATCTCGAGGGCGCGGGCGGCGTCCCCGATGCGCCGTTCGATCTCGGGCGCCGGCATCCTGCGGTTCTTCAGGCCGTAGGCGAGGTTCTGGCGAACGCTCATATGCGGATAGAGCGCATAGTTCTGGAACACCATGGCGATGTCGCGGTCGGCAGGCTCGAGGTCGTTGACCCGCCGGTCTCCGATCCGCACCTCGCCTGACGTGATCGATTCCAGCCCCGCGACCATGCGCAGAAGCGTGGACTTGCCGCAGCCCGACGGACCGACCAGCACCACGAACTCGCCGTCCGCGATGTCGAGCGAGATGCCCTTCACCGCCTCCTGCCCGTTGGGATAGGTCTTCGCGACGTCTTGGAGGGTGATCGAGGCCATTACTTTTCCGATTCCACGAGACCTTTGACGAACCAGCGCTGCATCAGCACCACCACGAGAACGGGCGGCAGGATGGCGAGGATCGCCGTCACCATGACGAGGTTCCAGGGCGTGTCGGCATCGGCGAAGGAAACCATCTTCTTCAGCGCGATGACGATCGTGTTCATGGAGTTGTCGTTGGTGACGAGGAGCGGCCAGAGATACTGCGTCCAGCCGTAGATGAAGAGGATGACGAAGAGCGCGGCGATGTTGGTCTTCGACAGGGGAAGGAGGATGTCCCGGAAGAAGCGCATCGGCCCGGCCGCATCCACCCGCGCCGCTTCCACGAGCTCGCCGGGAATGGTCAGGAAGAACTGCCGGAACAGGAGCGTCGCCGTGGCGGATGCGACGAGGGGCAGGATCAGCCCGGCATAGGTGTCGATCAGCCCAAGATCCACCATCACCTTGTAGGTCGGCAGGATGCGCACCTCGACCGGCAGCATCAGCGTCATGAAGATCAGCCAGAAGAAGGCCATGCGGAAGGGGAAGCGGAAGAAGACGATGGCGAAGGCCGACAGGAGCGAGATCACGATCTTGCCGAGCGCGATGCCGAGCGCCATCACGCTCGTATTGAAGAGGAGCGTCCAGACGTCGACGCCGCCGATCCGCCCGACGCCGCCGAAGAGCGCCTGCCCGTAGTTCTCCGCGAACCGGTCTCCCGGCACGAGCGGCAGCGGCGGGCGCAGGATTTCGGGCACCGAAAGGGTGGAGGCGACGAACGTGTAGTAGATCGGAAAGGCGACGACGAGGACGCCGAGGATCAGGACGCCGTGGGCGATCGCGGTGGCGAAGGGTCGGTTCTCGATCATCGGCTCAACCGTAATGGACGCGCCGCTCGACGAAGCGGAACTGGAAGGCGGTGAGCGCCACGACGATCGCCATCAGGATCACCGACTGCGCGGCGGAGGCGCCGAGATTGAGGTTCACGAACCCGTCCGTATAGACCTTGTAGACCAGCGTCTCGGTGGCCTTGGCCGGTCCGCCGCCGGTGACCGCGTCGATGATGCCGAACGTGTCGAAGAAGGCGTAGACGGTGTTGACGACGAGCAGGAAGAACGTCGTCGGCGCGATCAAGGGAAACACGATCGTCCAGAAGCGCTTCGGCCCCCTCGCCCCGTCGATCGCGGCCGCCTCGATCAGCGAGCGCGGGATCGACTGGAGCGCGGCGACGAAGAACAGGAAGTTGTAGGAAATCTGCTTCCAGGCCGCCGCGACCACCACGAGCAGCATCGCCTGCTCGCCCTTCAGGAGCGGATCCCAGCCGAAGCCGGCCGAGCGCAGCATATAGGCGAAGGTCCCCATGGTCGGGTTGAACATGAAAAGCCACAGCATGCCGGCGACGGCCGGCGCCACCGCATAGGGCCAGATCAGAAGAGTGCGATAGAAGGCGCGGCCTCGCAGCACCTTTTCCGCCGAGGTCGCGAGGAGCAGCGCGAGCCCCATGGCAAGGACGGCCGTGGACAGGCTGAAGAACACCGTCGTCTTCAACGCGTGGAGATAGGACGGGTCGCTCAGGACCTGCCGGAAGTTGGCGAGCCCGACGAACTCGGTCTTCAGCCCGAACGCGTCCTCGCGCAGGACGGACTGATAGAGCGCCTGGGCGCCCGGCCAGTAGAAGAAAACCAGCGTCACCGCGACCTGAGGCGCCAGCAGGAGATAGGGCAGGAACTTGTTGGGAAAGATGACGCGAGTGTTCAACGAGTGGCTCGTCCTTCAAGACAGACAAGCGTTCCGCCGGGTCGGCGGAACGCTGGAGGCAAGCGGCGAAGCGCGGGTTAGCGGCCAACGGCCTGGGCGATCGCAGCGTTGCCGCGCTCGACGGCCTTGGCCAGAGCCGTCTTGGCGTCCTGGCTGCCGTTCAGCATGGCCTCGAACTCCTCGTTCATGATGTCGCGGACCTGCGGCAGGTTGACGAGGCGAACACCCTTCGAGTTTTCCGTCGGCGCCTTGCCCAGCATCTGCTGGATCGGGATCTCGCGGCCCGGGTTCTTCTCGTAGAAGCCGGAGGCCTTCGTCGCCTCGTAGGCGGCGAGCGTCACCGGGAGATAGCCCGAGACCTGATGCAGGCGGGACTGGATGTCGGTCTGCGACAGGAAGTCGAAGAAGGTGGCGACGCCCTTGTATTCGGCGTCCGACTTGCCGGCGAAGACCCAAAGGCTGGCGCCGCCCGGGATCGTGTTCTGCGGCGCGCCGTTGCCCTTCGGGTCGTAGGGAAGCTGGCCGGTGCCGTAGTTCATGCCCGACTTCACGACGTCGCCGAGGCCGCCCGACGATTCGGTCAGCATGGCGCATTCGCCCGACAGGAAGAGCTGCTTGGCCTCCGCCGTGCGCCCGCCGTAGCGGAATGTGCCGTCCTTGGCGAGATCGGCGATGGCCTGGAAGTGATCGACGAAGATCGGCGCGTCGAACTCAAGCTTGACGTCGAGGCTCGCCAAACCGTTCTCGTTCGAGCCGTAGGGCACGTTGTTCCAGGCGGCGAAGTTCTCCGTCTGGATCCAGGTCAGCCAGGTGGAGGTGAACCCACAGGGGCTGGCGCCGGACGCCTTGATCTTCTTCGCGGCGTCGAAGACCTCCGGCCAGGCCTTGGGCGGGTTCTCCGCATCGAGGCCGGCCTTCTGGAAGGCGTCCTTGTTGTAGTAGAGGATCGGCGAGGAGGAATTGTACGGGAAGCTTAGCATCGTCCCGTCGGGTTTGGAATAGTAGGATACGATGCCCGGCAGGTACTTCGACTTGTCGAAGGAGAAGCCGCTCTCCTCCAGCACCTCGGCTGCCGGCTTGATCGCGCCCTCGGCGCCCATCATCACGCCGGTGCCGGCGTCGAAGACCTGGATGATCGCCGGCGCCTGGCGGGCGCGAAAGGCGGCGATACCGGCGTTCAGCGTCTCGGGGTACGTGCCCTTGAAGACGGGGACCACCTTGTAGTCCGACTGCTTCTCGTTGAACTCCTTGGCCAACTGGTCGACCACGTCGTTGTTGGCGCCGTTCATGGCGTGCCACCACTGGATCTCGGTCTGCGCCGAGGCGTGGACGGTGGTGGCCAGAAGGGCGGCGAGAAGGCACGCCGTGGCGGTCGTTGTCTTGGTCATGTCGAAGAATCGCTCCCAGCGCCGGGCCTTGATGGCCCCGGTCCGTCACCGCCCTCCTAGCGGCGCGAACCTACAGTCGCGTGACGAGACTATGACAGTTCGATGACGAGGCAAAGGTCTGCCGGGCATAGCATTTCGACTTATCCCGCCTTTCCGACGCTCATCACTCGCCGCGCGGGAAGCGCTGCGCGTCCTCCAGGATGTTCAGATCCATGTGATTGCGCATGTAGCGCTCGGAGGCTTTCTGAAGCGGCTGGTAGTCCCACGGGTAGTAGGCACCGTTGCGCAAGGCGTCGTAGGTCACGAGGCGGCGGGCCTGGCTCTGGCGCACCTCCCGATCGTAACGCTTGAGGTCCCAAAGCGCCCTCGCCTCGGCATCAAAGCTCGCCAGAACTTCCCGGTGCGCCGCATCTCCCGCCAGGTCGTGAAGCTCGGCGGGGTCGGCCTCCAGATCGAAGAGCTGGTCCGGGTCGGCCGCGCATCGCGTGAACTTCCAGCGACCGCGCCGGATGGCGATCATCGGGGCGATCGTGCCCTCCGCCGCGTATTCCATCGGCACGGGGCGGGCGCGCTCACCGCGCCGCGCGGTGTCGAGAAGGGAGTTTCCGTCGATCCACTCGGCGCCCTCGCCGAGATCGACGCCGGCAAGCTCGGCCAGCGTCGGCAGGACGTCGAGCGTCGAGACCGGCTGCATGTAGGGACCCGGCGGCAGGCCGAGCGCGGCGACCATCAGGGGAACGCGCGCCGAGCCCTCGAAGAAGTTCATCTTGAACCACAGCCCACGCTCGCCCAGCATGTCGCCGTGGTCGGAGACGAAGAGGATGATCGTATCCTCCAGCATGCGCGTCCGGTCGAGGATGTCGATGAGGTCGCCGACCTTGTCGTCGACATAGCTGATATTGGCGAAGTAGGCCTGCCGCGAGCGGGCGATCATCTCGTCGGTGATCTTATACTCGTGGTCGTTGGACGCCATCATCAGGCGCTGGGAATGCGGGTCCTGGTCGGCGAACTCGATCCGCTCCACGGCCGGCAGAAGCGCCGGCGAGTTGCGATAAAGGTCGAAATAGCGCCGACGCGCGACATAGGGGTCGTGCGGATGGGTGAAGGAGACGGTGAGGCAGAACGGCCGGTCGTCGTGACCGCGCGACAGGTCGTAGAGCTTGGCGCCGGCGAGATGCGCGACCTCGTCGTCGTATTCCATCTGGTTGGTGATCTCGGCGACCCCCGCCCCGGTGACCGAGCCGAGATTGTGATACCACCAGTCGATGCGCTCCCCCGGCCGGCGATAATCCGGCGTCCAGCCGAAGTCGGCGGGATAAACGTCCGTCGTCAGGCGCTCTTCGAAGCCGTGGAGCTGGTCCGGGCCGACGAAGTGCATCTTGCCCGACAGGGCGGTGCGATAGCCCGCCCGGCGCAGGTAGTGCGCGAAGGTGGGCACGTCGGAGGCGAACTCGGCGGCGTTGTCGTAGACCCGCGTCTTCGAGGGCAGCTGACCACTCATGAAGGACGCGCGCGCCGGAGCGCAAAGGGGGCTTGCCGTATAGGCGTTGACGAAGCGGGCCGAGCGGGCGGCCAGCGCCTTGAGGTTCGGCGCATGCAGGAAACTCGCCGGCCCGTCCGGAAACAGCGTCCCGTTGAGCTGATCCACCATGACGATCAGAAAATTGGGGCGGCTCTTCATCATGGCGCGGGCTCGAACGGGATGGTGTCACGAAAACTGCCGCGGCATCGGCCGCGGCAGCAGATAGAAGAAACCGGCGAAGCGGATCAGCTGCCGATTTCGGCCTTCACGGCTTCCAGCCCCGGCTTGCCGTCGAGCGTCGTGACGCCGGCGAGCCAGCCGTCGAGGACGCCGGGGTTCGCCTTGAGCCAGTCGGTCGCCGCCTTGGAGGCATCGGTGCCGTCGGCGAGCTGCGCCATGATCTGGTTCTCGCCCTCCACGTTGAAGCGGAGCTGGGTGAAGAACTTGGCGGCGTTCGGGCATTCGGCCGAGTAGCCGGCGCGCGCCAGCGTGAAGACCTCGGCGGCGCCGAAGTTCTTGCCGAAGAACTCGTCCGCGCCCGACAGGTAGGTCAGGCCCATGTTGTTCATCGGGTGCGGCTCCCAGCCGAGGAACACGATCCAGTCCTTGGCGCGCGAGGCGCGCTGCACCTGGCTCAGCATGCCCTGCTCGCTGGAATCGACGAGCTTCCAGCCCGACAGGCCGTAGTCCTTCTTGTCGATCATCGACTGGATGTTCTGGTTGGCCGGCGCGCCGGGCTCGATGCCGTAGATTTCTCGTTTGAACTTGTCGGCGTTGGCGGCCAGATCCTTCACGTCCTTGACGCCGGCTTCCGCCACGTAGTTCGGCACGGCCAGCGTGAAACGGATGCCGGCGAGATTCTGCGTCAGCACCTCGGCCGCCTTCTTGGCGTCGAGCTCCTCGCGGAACTTCGTCTGCGCCGGCATCCAGTTGCCGAGGAACACGTCGATCTGGCTGTTGGCGAGCGATTGGTAGCCGACGGGAACGCCGAGCGTCTCGACCTTCTGCCCGTAGCCGAGCCCCTTGAGCACGACGCCGGCCACCGCGTTGGTGGAGGTGATGTCGCTCCAGCCGGGATCCGACATGCGCACGGTGGCGCAGGATGCGGGATCGGCGGCCTGGGCGACGCCGCCGACGCAGGCGGCGAGCGCCAGCGAGATCGCGAGTCGGGAAACCGTAGGGGTCATGACACTCTCCTGATCAGTCGCCGTGAGGCGCTTGGGCGGGGCTTTCGCCCGGGATGGCTCCGCTATCAGGGGGTAGACGAGCGATCTTGGCAAGGCAATCGCTCGGGCGCCGCCGTCCACGCCTCGTTTCATTCGGCCGGCGTCCGCCCTTCCGCCGCCACATCGTCCGCCGCGCGCGGGAGGAAGCGGCGGGTACGGCGGGCGAACCCGTCGAGATAGGTGAGCGCCACCGGCACGAAGATCAATGTGAGGACGGTGGACGACAGGAGCCCGCCGATCACGGCATGGGCCATCGGCGCGCGCTGCTCGCCCCCTTCGCCGAGCCCCATCGCCAGCGGCACCATGCCGAAGATCATGGCGAGCGTCGTCATCACGATCGGGCGCAGGCGCACCTGGCCGGCTTCCGCGAGGCTCTCGCGCAGCGTCAGCCCGCGCCCGCGCGCCTGGTTGGAATAGTCGACGATGAGGATGGCGTTCTTGGTGACGAGGCCCATCAGCATGATGAAGCCGATCGCGGAGAACATGTTGAGCGTCGAGCCGGTGGCGAGAAGCCCAAGAAGAACCCCGATCAGCGATAGGGGCAGCGAGACCATGATCGCCAACGGCTGAAGGAAGGAGCCGAACTGCGAGGCGAGGATGAGGTAGATGAAGATCACCGCGAGCGCTAGCGCCTGCACTGCGTAGCCGAAGCTTTCGGCCATGTTCTCCGCGTCGCCCCCGAACGAGATACGGTAGCCCGCGGGAACGGCGATCTCGGGGATCTGCCGCTGAAGCTCGCTCACCACCTCGCCGAGCGCGCGCCCTTCCACATTGGCGGAGATGCGGACCTCGCGGGTCAGATCGCGGCGGTCGATCGAGGAGGGCGCGGCGCTATCCACCACGTCGGCCACCTGATCGAGCGCGACGAGCACCGCGCGCCCGTCCGCATCCCGGCGGTCGGTGGCGATGCGCAGCTCGCGCAGCTGGCCTGCGCGCTCGCGCCCTTCCTCGGGCAATCGGACGAGGACGTCGTAGGTTTCCCCGTCCGGCGCGTTCCAGACCGAGATCGCGCTGCCGGCGACCAGCGGATAGAGCGTGTCGCCGATCGACTGGAGCGAAACGCCGAGATCGCTGGCCGCTTCCTGGCGCACGCGAACGGCAAGCGTCGGTTGCCGGTCGTCGATGGAGGATTCGATTTCGACGGCGCCCGGAATGCGGCCGAGCCGCGCGATGACTTCATCGGACAGGCGCTTCAGCTCGCCCTCGCCTTCGCCCAGCACCGAAACCTGCAGGGGCTTGGCGTTCGCCCCGCTCCCGCCGCCGCCGAGCGAGGGCTGGTTCACCGAAACGGTCAGGCCCGCGATGCGCGACAGGCGCTCGCGCAAGGGGGTGGAGAGGTCGAGCGTCGAGCGGGATCGCTCGGCGATCGGTACCAGCGTCACCGCGACGCTTGCCGAGTTGTAGC
Organism: Aureimonas sp. ME7; assembly: GCF_903970965.1. Lineage (GTDB taxonomy): Bacteria > Pseudomonadota > Alphaproteobacteria > Rhizobiales > Rhizobiaceae > Aureimonas. Next base: position 581,039 of record NZ_CAJCKW010000002.1, read on the forward strand.
CGCGTGCGGAGGCGGCGTTGACGGTGGAATAGGTCGTCGCCACCTCGGGCATCGCCTCGAGCACGCGCTCGACCTGCGACACCTTGCGCGCGGTGTAGTCGAGGGACGAGCCTTCCGGGGTCTCGATCGACACGGTGAACTCGCCGAGATCGCCGACCGGCACGAACTCGGCGCCGATGCGCGGCACGAGCATGAGGCTGGCGACAAAGGTGGCGAGGATCAGCCCGAGCGTGACGAGGCGATGCCGGAAGGTCCAACGGATGACGCTGGCATAGTTCGCCGCTAAGCCCTCGAAGCCGCGATCGAAGGCGGCGACTATCCGGCCGATGGGCCCACGCTTGGCGTTTGGCCGCGAGGCCGGATCGTACCAGACGCTGGACAGCATCGGGTCGAGCGTGAACGACACGAAGAGCGAGATCAGGACGGCGACCGACACGGTCACGCCGAACTGAAGGAAGAAGCGGCCGATGATACCGCCCATGAAGGCGACGGGCAGGAACACGGCGACGATCGAGAGCGTCGTCGCCAGAACGGCGAGCCCGATCTCCTCCGTTCCGTCGATCGCGGCCTGCCGGTGCGACTTGCCCATGTGGAGATGCCGCGTGATGTTCTCGCGCACCACGATCGCATCGTCGATCAGGATGCCGATGGCGAGCGACAGCGCCAGAAGCGTCATGGTGTTGAGCGTGAAGCCGAGGAAGTGGATCACGGCGAAGGTGCCGATCACCGAGATCGGCAGCGTCAGCCCGGTGATCACGGTGGAGCGCCAGGAGTTCAGGAACAGGAACACGATGACGACGGTCAGCGCCGCGCCCTCGATCAGCGTGCGCTGCACGTCGGACACCTGCGCGGCGATCGCGCGCGAATTGTCGCGCGACACGGCGATTTGCACTCCCTGGGATGCGAACTCGGACTGGAGCTTGACGACCTCGGCCTGAAGATCGCGCGCCACGGCGACCGTGTTGGTGCCCTGCACCTTCACGACGTCGATGCCGAGCGCCGGTACGCCGTCGTAGGCGGCGCGGCTCGTCAGCTCCGCCCCGCCCTCGCGAACGCTGGCGACATCAGTCAGACGGATCGCGGCGCCCCCGTCGGTGGCGACGATGATGCGCTCGAAGCCCGGCACATCCGCGATACGCCCTTCCACCGTGACGTTCTGGCCGGAAATGCCGGAGGTCAGCGTTCCCGCCGCGATGTCCTTGTTCTCGCGGCGGATGGCGTCCATCACGCCGGCCGTGCCGACGCCGAAGGCTTCCATCCGCGCGGGGTCGAGCAGGATCTGGATCTGCCGCTCGGCCCCACCGAGGATCGACGTCTGCCCGACGCCCGGCACGACGTTGAGCCGCTTGGTGAGCACCTGATCGGCGAGCGAGGTCAGGTCCGGCAGGCTTTTGGTCGCGGACGACACGGCGAGCGACAGGATCGGCTGGTCGTCGGGGTTGAAGCGGGTGATCTGCGGCGCGTCGATGCCGTCGGCAAAGCTCGATTGGACCCGCGACACGCGGTCGCGCACCTCCTGCGAGGCGCTCTGCGAGTTGGTCTCCAGCGTGAACTCGACGATCACGAGGGAGCGCCCTTCGTAGCTCTGCGAGGTCACGCGGTCGACGCCGCCGATCGTGTTCACCGCCTGCTCGATGGGGCGGGTGATCTCGGATTCGACCGCCTGTGGCGAAGCACCGTCATAGGTGGTCGCGACCACCACCACGGGCACGTCGACGTCGGGAAACTGGTCGAGACCGAGCCGGTTGTAGGAAAACAGCCCGATCACCACGATCGCCGCCATCATCATCGTGGCGAAGACCGGGTGGGCGACGCTGATGCGGGTGAGGATCATGCCGCGCCTTCGATCACCACCGCCGTGTCGGCCTTGAGGTCCGGCAAGGGCGCGGTGACCACGACCTCGCCGGCTTCCAGCCCTTCGGCGACGACCACGAGCCCACTTTGCGGGAGGGTCTCGCCGGTACGCACCGGCCGGCGCACGAGCTTTCCGCCCTCGGCCGCCAGCACATAGGTTCCCGCCTCGTCCTGCCGGATCGCGGCGGGCGGCAGGGCGACGGCGTCGGCGATGGTCTGAACGGCTATCTCGCCGACCGCGAACATGCCGCCGCGAATGGCGCCGTCCGCATTGTCCACCGTGACGAAGACCGAGATCGTGCGCGAGCCGGCAACGGCTTCGGGCGCGATGCGAGAGACGCGTCCGATCAGCGTCCGGCCCCCGAGCCCCTCGATGCGCAGGTTCACCGCCTGTCCGATCGCCACTTCGGCGATCCGGCTGGTGGGTACGGCGGCGGCGATCTCGACGCTCGACAGATCCACGAGCTGGAGAAGCTCGGCGTTCACCGGAACGCTCTGGCCGGCCTCCACCTCGCGCTTGGCCATGGTGCCGGCAAAGGGCGCGACGACCACGGCATCACCCACGGATTTGCGCGCGTCGGCGACCTCAGCCTCCAGAGCGCGGGCTTGCGCCTGAAGGTTCAGAAGATCGGACTGGGCGCTTAAGAGATCGGCCTCCGACGAGATGCCGGCCGTGCCGAGCTTGCGACGCCGCTCCAGAACCGACTGCGCGAGCTCGATCTGCGCGCGCCGCGCTTCCAGCGTCGCCTCGCGGGCCGACAGGGTCGAGCGCAGAAGCGTCTCGTCGAAGCGCGCGAGAACGTCGCCCGCCTCGACCCGCTGCCCGACGTCGAACCCGAGCGATGCGATGCGCCCGGAAACCTCGGCGGTGATGACGGCGCGGCGCACGGGCTGAACCGGACCGGACACGGACAGGTCGCGCGTGAAGGCGCGCCGTTCCACGGTGGCGACCTCGAAGCTTGCCAGCTCGGTCGGGCCGGCGGGCGGGCGGGCGCGGTCGATCACCGCCGCGCCGGAAGGCTCGGCGCCGCCCTGCACTGCCGCGTAGATGCCGGCTCCCGCTCCCACAGCCAAAAGAACCGCGACGACCCTTCGAAGCCCAAAGGCCATTCCTGAATGATTCCCGTTCGTGACGAAGTCCGCGCGACCACAGCCGACAAGCGTGTCGCGAGTTTGACATCGGGTCTCGCGGGCCCCGGGTCAACCGGACGTTTTGTTACGTTTCGTGACGAAACCGCCCTGCGCCCCATAACATGGGAACCCCTAGTCGTCCGACCCGAAGACGCGGGGCAGCCGCACGACCCGAGTTTCGGAGACCGTTCGAATGACCATATCGCCGTCGGCCTCCGCGTCGCCGGGGCCCGCGACGGGATGGAGCCTGCAGGCGGACAAGGTCGGCCTGCCCATCGGCCTCGGCATCGCGCTTGCCCTTTGGGTGCTCCCCTTCGCTACCCTCAAGGCCAACCGAATCGTCGCCGGCGAAGCGCACGGTTTTCTGGACGCGCTGCCTCCGGGAAGCGGCATGATGCTGCTTCTCGCGATCCTCGCCACCGCGGCGGCCTTCGCCTTTCGCCTTCCCTCCACCCTGCGGCTGATCGGCGCGCTGGCCGGGACCGCGGGTTTGTGCCTGGCGATCGGGCTGGCGCCGGACCATCTCGCCCCGTCGGACAACCCCTATGCGCGCGTGTCCCCGGCTTCCGGATTCTGGACCGCCTTCTTCCTGATGACGCTGGCGCTCGCCGACGCCTTGACGCGCAAGCGCCCCGGACCCGCCTTCCGGCTGGCCCTTCTGGCCGGCGTCGGGGCACTTTCCCTCCTTTTCCTCGGCACCGGCTTCTTCGACGGCCTTTCGGTGATGAAGGAGTTCGCGGCGCGGGCGGACACGTTCTGGGCGGAAGGGGCGCGCCATCTGTCGCTCGCCTTCGGCTCCATGGGGATCGCGATCGCCATCGGCATTCCCTTTGCGATCCTGGCCGAGCGCTGGCCGGTCCTTCGCGGCCCCGTCCTCAACGCCCTCAACATCGTGCAGACCGTTCCGTCCATCGCCCTGTTCGGGCTCCTGATCGCGCCGCTCGGCTGGATCGCGCTCCACGTGCCGGGCGCCGCCGCGATCGGCGTGCGCGGCATCGGCATCGCCCCGGCTCTCGTCGCGCTGACGCTCTATTCGCTGCTTCCCGTGGTCGGCAACACGCTGGCCGGCTTTGCCGGCGTCTCGCCCGCCGCCAAGGACGCGGCGACCGGCATCGGCATGACGCGCCGCCAGCGCCTCCTCAGGGTCGAACTGCCTCTCGCCCTGCCGGTGATCCTCGTCGGCATCCGCATCGTTCTCGTTCAGAACATCGGGTTGGCCACCATCGCCGCCCTGATCGGCGGCGGGGGTTTCGGGGTCTTCGTGTTCCAGGGGCTTGGACAGAACGCCACCGACCTTGTGCTCCTGGGCGCGCTTCCGACCGTGATCCTCGCGTTTGCCACCGCCGTGGTCCTGGACGCGGCGATCGAGGTTTCCTCGCCAGCCAAAGGCCGTCTCGCGTCATGATCGAGATCCGAAACGTCACCAAGCGCTACGGCGCCGAGCCCGTCGTGAACGACGTGACGCTGACGATCGAGCCGCGAACGGTGATGGCGATCGTGGGCACCAGCGGGTCGGGCAAGACGACGCTGATGCGCATGATCAACCGGATGATCGAACCGAGCGCCGGCGAGATCCGCATCGACGGCGACGATATCCGCAGCGTTTCCGGCCCCGAGCTTCGCCGCCGCATCGGCTACGTCATTCAGAACCACGGCCTGTTCCCGCACCGAACGGTGGCGGAGAACATCGCGACCGTGCCGAGCCTCATCGGCTGGAAACGGCGCGAGATCGACGCGCGTGTGAGCGAGCTTCTCGAACTCTTCGGCATGCCGGCCCGGGACTTCGCCACCCGCTACCCGCACGAGCTTTCGGGCGGCCAGCAGCAGCGCGTCGGCGTCGCCCGGGCGCTCGCCGCCCGGCCCAACATTCTCTTGATGGACGAGCCCTTCGGCGCGCTCGACCCGATCATCCGCGCCAAGGCGCAGGCCGATCTTCAGGCGCTGCAAAAGGCGACGGAGACGACCATCGTCCTCGTCACCCACGACATGGACGAAGCCCTTCGCCTCGGCCATCGCATCGCCGTGATGCGCGGCGGACGCATGATGCAATGTGCGAGCCCCGCCGAGATCCTGGCCCGGCCGGCCGACCCGTTCGTGGAGGACATGGTCGGCAGTTCCGACCGCGCCCTGCGCCTCCTTTCGGTGGAAGGGATCGGCGATCTCGTGAGCCCCGGCGACGCCTCCGGCGCGCCGATCGCGTTCGAGGCCAACCGGCGCGACGCGCTGGCCGAACTCCTGTGGTCGGGCCGGGAGGAAGCGCCGGTGGCGGATAGCCAAGGCAGCGTTGTCGGCACGATCCGCCGTGATGCCCTCATCGCCAGCGCAGCGCGGCCCGCATGAGAGGGTTTGCGCCCTGGTTGCGCCTTCTTGCGCTCGGCTTCCTGGCGGTCGCGCTTCTCGCGCCAGAAACCTTCGCACCCCTGCTTCGCCCGCTGGCCGGCAACAATGCTTCGCCGATCTACACGCAGACGAGCCTCGCGTTGCTCACCCTTCGACATCTGGAACTCGTCGCGATCGCCATTTCAGCCGCGTTCGTCGTCGCTGCGGGGTTCGCGATGGTGGTGACCCGGCGCTTCGGCGCCGAGTTCCTGCCCTTGTCGCGAAGCCTCGTGAACATCGGGCAGACCTTTCCGCCCGTCGCCGTCCTGGCGCTGGCGGTGCCCGCCGTCGGCTTCGGCGCGGTGCCGACCGTGATCGCGCTGTTCCTCTACGCCCTGCTGCCGATCTTCGAGAACACGACGGCCGGTCTTCGCGGCGTCGCGCCGGCCGTCGTGGAGGCGGCTCGCGGCGTAGGGCTGACCCCGCTGCAGCGCCTGTGGCAGGTCGAGCTTCCCTTGGCCCTGCCCTTGATGATCGCGGGCCTGCGCCTGTCGGTGGTGGTGAGCCTGGGAACCGCGACGATCGGCTCGACGGTCGGGGCGCCGACGCTCGGCGAGGTCATCATCGCCGGGCTCCTGTCCAACAATCTGGCCTTCGTCGTGCAAGGGGCCACGATCGTCGGGCTGCTCGCCATCCTGTCCTTCGACGCGTTGACGCTCCTGGAACGAAGGTTCTCGCACCCGAAATGAACTTTGCCGATCGAGGGCAACTCGGGTCCTGTTTCCCGCGTTGTTCCGCACCATTCCAGACCATGGCGGCTCCGATGCATTCCGGCCTTCGCACCATCCTTCCCCTTCTTGTGATCACCGTGGCCTTTCCGGCCGGCGCACAGGAGCTTACCGCCGACGCGATCAACCGGGCGACGCCCGACGAATATCGCCAGCGCCTGGACGAAGCGCGTGTGAAGGCCGAGCAGGAAGCCGCGGAGAACCCCGCGGATGCCTCCGCGCCGTCGGACGACGACGCCCCGGCCGACGACGAGGAAACCCTGGCCGAGGCGCCGGCAGCGAACGAGCCCAAGCTCGACCGGCCCGACCCGTTCCTGATCCGCATGCAGGTGCTGCTCGACCGGGCCAACGCCTCGCCCGGCGTGGTCGACGGCTTTCTCGGCGACAACACGGTGCGCGCCGTCCGGGCCTACGAGACGATGCGCGACCTGCCGGTGGACGGCGAGCCCGACGCCGATCTCTGGGCTGTTCTGTCCGTCGACGGCGGCGAGGCGATGACCACCTACGAGATCACCGAGAAGGACGTGGACGGCCGCTACGTCAAATCGATCCCAAAGGACTACGCCGAGATGGCGGAAATGAAGTATCTCGGCTTTCGCGGGCCCCGCGAGATGCTGGCCGAGCGCTTCCACATCGACGAGAAGCTTCTGGAAACGCTGAACCCGAACGCCGACTTTGCGAAGGCGGGGCAGACGATCCTCGTGCCGCGCATCGGCGAGGAGCCGAGCTCCAAGGTCACGCGCATCGAGGTGGACAAGTCGGCAGGCGAGGTCTTCGCCTATGCCGAGGACGGGAGCCTCGTTCTCGCCTATCCCGCCTCGATCGGCTCGGAGGATACGCCCTCCCCGTCCGGCGAGGCGACGGTCGAGGTGGTCGCGCCCGATCCGAACTACACCTACAATCCCGACAAGAACTTCCAGCAGGGCAAGAACAAGGACGTCCTGACCATCCCGCCCGGTCCCAACGGCCCGGTCGGCTCCATGTGGATCGACCTGTCACGTCCGACCTACGGCATCCACGGGACCGCCGAGCCCTCCCAGATCGGCAAGACCGAAAGCCACGGCTGCGTGCGGCTGACGAACTGGAACGCAGCCACATTGTCGCGGCTGGTGGAGCCGAAAAAGACTGTGGTCACGTTCCGGGACTGATACCGTTTCGCCACCCGATTCCCGGACGAGAAACGGAAAGCCGCATGACGATCCAGCCGCAGCGCATCATGGTCTTGAAGGACGGCGAACCGCTCGAAGACAAGCGATACGTTCTCTACTGGATGCAGGCGGCCAAGCGCGTATCGACCAACCACGCGCTGGAATACGCGGTGGAGCGGGCCAACGAACTCGACCTGCCGCTCGTCTGCGTCTTCGGCATGACGGACGCCTTCCCCGACGGCAACGCGCGGCACTACCATTTCATGGTGGAGGGGTTGGCCGAGGTCGAGAAGGAAATGGCCAAGCGCCACGTGCGCTTCGTCCTGCGGCTCGGCGACCCGGACGCAGTGGCGCTCGCCCTGTCGGAACACGCCGCGCTCGCCATCTGCGACCGCGGATATCTGAAGATCGAGAAGCTCTGGCGCAAGCGTCTTGCCGACCGGATCGAATGCCCGTTGATCCAGATCGAGACGGAGGTGGTGGTCCCCATCGAGACCGCCTCGCCCAAGCACGAATACGCCGCCCGCACCCTTCGCCCGAAGGTCGTGCGGTTGCGCGACGAGTTCATGGTTCCCCTAAAGACTCGAGACCTGAAGCGCCACGGCAACCGGCTGGAGCTCGGCGACACGCTCGACCTGTCGGACGTGGCAAAACTCGTGGCTTCCATGAAGCTCGACCACTCGATCGGCTCCGTGCGCCGGTTCCGGGGCGGCACGGCGGAGGCACAGAAGCGCCTGAAGGCGTTTCTGTCCGGCCCCTTCGCGACCTACGGCGAGGACCGCAACCATCCGGAAGCGGGCGCGGCCTCGCACATGAGTCCTTATCTTCACTTCGGCCAGATCGCGCCGTTGGAGATCGCGCTGGCCGTGCGCGCGGCGCGCAAGGGCGGCGACGAAGACAAGGCGGCCTATCTCGAAGAACTGCTGGTTCGCCGCGAGCTGGCGATCAATCACGTCTTCTACGAGGAACGCTACGACAGCTACGAATGCCTGCCGGACTGGTGCCGCAAGACGCTGGGCGAACACGAGGGGGACGAGCGCGAGCACGTCTACACGGAGAAGAAGCTCGCGGCGGGAGAAACGCACGACGAATACTGGAACGCCGCGATGCGCGAGATGCGCGAAACCGGCTTCATGCACAACCATATGCGCATGTACTGGGGCAAGAAGATCGTGGAATGGTCGCGCTCTCCGCAAGCCGCGTTCAAGACGGCGCTGGCGCTCAACAACCGCTACTTCCTCGACGGGCGGGACGCCAATTCCTTCACCAACATCGCTTGGCTCTTCGGCCTGCACGACCGTCCCTGGGGCCGTCGGCCGGTGTTCGGCAGCATCCGCTATCTCGGCCCGGCCAGCCTCAAGAAGTTCGACGCCGACGCCTATGTCGCGACGGTGGACAAGCTGGCGAAGGCGGAGAACGCCGACTGACCGCTCACCATTCGATCGGCGAGCCGTCATAGGCGAGAAAGCTGCCCGTTCGCTCCGGTGGCAGGCCATCGAGCACGGCAAGAAGCGCCTCGGCGGACGCCTCCGGCGTCAAGCGGTCCCGCGCGCTGGCAAACGGGTCGGACAGAGCGGTCGCGACCGTCCCGGGATGCAGCGCAGCGACGACGGCTCGCGGGTGCGTGCGGGCGATCTCGATCGCGGCGGTGCGCAGGATCTGGTTGAGCGCCGCCTTGGCCGCCCGATAGGAGATCCAACCGCCGAGGCGATTGTCGCCGATCGAGCCGACTCGCGCGCTGAGAGTGGCAAAGATCGCCCGCCGGTCGCGCGGCAGGAGCGGCGCGAAGTGCTTGAGGATCAACGCCGGGCCGATCGCGTTCACCGCGAACTGGCTCGCCATGCCGGCGGGGTCGATCGCGCGCAGGGCCTTTTCCGGCCCGTAGCCGTCGATCTGCAGCGCGCCCGTCGCGTCGAATACGAGGTCGAACCGCTGATCCGCCAGCCGTGCTGCCTGCGCTGCGATCGAGCCTTCGTCCTCCAGATCGAACCCGTCGCGGCGCGACAGGGCGACGACGCGCCCGCATGTGGCGTCCGCCTCCAGCCGAGCCGCGACGGCACCGCCGATTCCGCCCGTCGCGCCGAACACGAGGGCTTGGTATCCCCTGCGAAGCGAGGTGAGCATTCCGGTCCGTTCCGCCTATGGGTGCATCCGCTTGCGGAACTGGGACCGGACATCGCAAGTTCCCGGCCCATCAGGATCGGGATGGGATGCGATGCCGAAGATGCGCCGAAAAGGCGATTTGCCTTCGAAGCCCTGCGCCCATTGCGGGCGCCCGATGGTGTGGCGCCGCGCCTGGGCGCGAACCTGGGACGAAGTCCTGTATTGCTCGGACCGCTGCCGGGCGGAGGCGAAGCGCCATCGGCACGAAGCGCCTAGAGAAACGACGCCGAATCCTTGAACAGAACGGCGGCGCAGAAAGCCGCGTTGGCGACCACAAGCGAGAACACCGCAAACGAGCCGAGGTCCTTCGCGTGCTTGGCGAAGGCCGAGAATTCGGGCGACACGCGATCCACGATCAGCTCGATCGCCGTATTCACCGCCTCGATCGCGCCGAGGATCGCCAGAAGGACGAGTTGGATGAGGAGCGCGGCGGCCGAGGCGCCGTCGATCGCCAGAACGCCGAGCAGCACGGCGGCGAACAGGATTTCGTGCCGAAAGGCCGGCTCGCGCAGAAGCCGCCGCAGGCCGTCGACGGAGTAGCCGGCCGCCGCCACGAGGTGCTCGAAGCCGTTGAGCTTGCGCGGGGCCGGGCCGCCCGGGCGTATATCCTGTGTCATCGCTGATCGCTTCGCGTTTTCGAACCCTCTCCCATCTGTCGCAAACACGGCATGGGAAAGGGCGTTCCGATACGGCAGAGCCTCTGCGACCACAAGGGCGGCCGAGCCTTCGCCAGCGAACCGACCGGTCCGGGTGGTTCCAAGTAAAGCGCCGCGCAAAGCCTTTTCGTGGAAAGTTCGCCTGCCTTGGAATTCAGTCCGCATCCGGTCGCGAACTCGCCCGCTGCCTCCAGCCGAAGTTGGCACCTTCGAAAAATACGGTCGAACGGTCGCGCATCAAGGTTTCTGTAAATCTTGCAGAGTAATCCTTCGAATGACGAAGGTTTGAAAGTCCGCCCCGCCCGTTCCGCCGAGCACGCGAGGCTGCATCGAACCCGACCGCATACCTCTACCGGGTTGGTTCCCACCGCCCGGTCCCAGCACCCGAAGGCTATGGCAGCCCGATGGAGATCCGACCGATGCAAGACCAATCGCCGGCTCAAGTGGTCACGCTCGGCCCCGTGCTCGACGTGCGGGCGGCCACGCCGCTTCACCGCGAGCTTTCGGACCTGCGCGGGCAGCCGATCGTCGTCAACGCGCAAGGGGTGGAGCGCATCGGCGGCCAGTGCGCGGCGGTTCTCCTGTCGGCGGCGCGAAGCTGGCGCGGCGACGGCCAGGACTTCGAGCTGACGGAGGCCTCGGAAGGCTTCGAGGAGGGTTGGCAGCTCCTCGGCCTCGACATGGCCGAGCTTCGCAAGGACGAGCCGGCCTTCGCCTTCGACTTCGCGGCGTCCGAGTAACCGCCGAGCTTCGTCTTCATCCGCGACACCGCATCGAGAAGGACCGCCCCCGTGGACGCCATGGTCGAGATACGAGCCACTTTCTTTGAAGAGTGCGCCGAAGGGCTCGAGGCCTTGGACGGCACCCTGCCGGCTTTTGCAGGCGGCACGCCGGATGCCGAGACGATCGGCGTCGCCTACCGGGCGGTTCATTCGATCAAGGGCGGGGCAGCCTCGTTCAAGCTGGCCGAGCTGACCGGCTTCGCCAAGACGTTCGAAAGCCTTCTCGGCGAGATCCGCTCCGGCAACCTCGCCACTGATGCAGCCGTGGCCGACCTGATCGCCCGTTCCGCCAAGACTCTGCGCGGTCAGGTCGCGCTGTCTCGGGAAACCTGCGAGATCGGCGACGAGATCCGCGCCTATGTTCCGGCCGAAGAGCCCGCCCCGGTCGAGGAGGCCACCGGTCTTTCCGATTTCGAGCGGCTCGGCTTCCAGCCGGTCGCCTTCGATCTTTCGACGCTGGTCGGCGACGGGGGCGGTCGCTTCGACATCGTGTTCCGCCCGCACGCTTCGCTCTATGCCAGCGCCAACGAGGCGAGCCGTCTGATCCGCCAGGTCCTGGCGCTCGGCGAGGGCCGCGTCGTCGCCATCACCGACGATGTTCCCTCCCTGGAAGCCATGGAGCCGGAAGGCGCCGCACTGGCCTTCCGCATCGAGCTCGAAACGGCGGAGGGCGAAGAGGCCATTCGCGAGATCTTCGAGTTCGTCGAGGACGACTGCGAGCTCGAGATCACGCGCCTCGAATCCCCAGACGAGCATACCATCGACGGCGAAAGCCCGGAGGACGTCTTCGCGGCGCTCCTGGCGGCCGCGACCCGCTGACGACCTGAACCGCACCGCACCGTCCCATCCCACGACCCAAGCCGAGGCCCCACATGACCTTTACCAAACCGCAGGATCGGGAAGGCGCTCGCGAACTCATCGCCTTTCGGGTGGCCGATCGCGAATTCTGCGTCGACATCATCTCGGTGCGCGAGATCCGCGGCTTCACCGCCGCCACCCCCCTGCCCCATGCCCCGCGCTACGTGACCGGCGTCATCAACCTGCGCGGCACGGTTCTGCCGATCATCGACCTGTCGATGCGCCTCGGCTTCGATGCGACGGAGCCGACGGAGCGCTCGGTGATCATCGTCGTGATCGTCGATCAGCAGCTCGTCGGCCTTCTGGTGGATGCGGTCTCCGACATCCTGACGGTCATGGACGAGTCGGTTCAGCCGACGCCCGAAGTCGCCTCCGAGATGGCCCGTACCTTCGTGCGCGGCGTGATCCCGCTCGACGGGCGGATGATCTCCTTGATCGGCATCGAGAACATCCTGCCCGCCGCCCGCAGCATGGCTGCCTAAAGCGCCTTTCGCTTCTCGAGAAGTCGGTCCTCCCATGGCACAACCGCTCGGCGCCTCGATCGCCTCGTCCTCCGCCGACGCTTCGGTGGACGGCGAGTTCCGGATGACGGACAAGGACTTCCTCCTGATCGCCAAGGTCCTCTACGAGGATTCGGGCATCGCCCTGCCCTCGTCGAAGTCGGCCCTCGTCTACTCGCGGCTGGCCAAGCGCCTGCGCGCGCTCGGGCTCGCGAGCTTCAAGGACTACTGCTCGCTGATCACCAGCCATGCCGGCGCTTCCGAGCGCGTCACCATGCTGGCGGCGCTGACCACCAACGTCACCCACTTCTTCCGCGAACCGCACCACTTCGACCATCTGCGCAAGACGCTGCTTCCCCCGCTTCTGGATAACGCCAGGCGCGGCGGACGGGTGCGCATCTGGTCGGCCGGCTGTTCCAAGGGGCACGAGCCCTACTCGATCGGCCTGACTATCCTCGACATGATGCCGAACGCGGCGGACTACGACATCCGCATCCTCGCATCCGACATCGACCCGAACGTCGTCGAGTTCGGGCGCGAGGGCCTCTACGACGACGAGGCGCTCAAGCCCGTGTCGAGCGAGCTGAAGCGCAAGTGGTTCACGCGCGAAGGCGGCGAGTTCCGGGTGGCGGACGAACTCAAGGCGCTCGTCGCCTTCCGCGAGTTGAACCTCATCGGTCAGTGGCCGATGAAGGGCCGCTTCGACGCCATCTTCTGCCGCAACGTCACGATCTACTTCGACGAGCCGACGCGCCAGCGCATCTGGGGTCGCTTCACCCAGCTCCTCGAGCCCCGCGCCTTCGTTTATATCGGCCATTCCGAGCGGATGGCGGGCGCGGCCGCCGAGCAGACCACGCTCGTCGGCAACACGATCTACCAACTCAACTGAACACTCATAAGGTCGCGGAGACGCCTCCATGACGCCGACCCGCGTCCTCATCGTCGACGATTCGCCCACCATGCGCGCGCTGGTGCGCCATGCGCTTTCCAAGGACCACGCGATCCAGGTGGTCGGCGAAGCGTCCGAGCCGCACGAGGCGCGCGAGAAGATCAAGTCCCTCGACCCCGACGTCGTGACGCTCGACGTCGAGATGCCCGGAATGAACGGGATCGAGTTCCTGGAAAAGATCATGCGCCTGCGCCCGACGCCGGTGATCATGGTCTCCACCCTGACGCGCCCCGGCGCCGAAGCGACGCTCGCGGCACTCGAACTCGGCGCTTTCGACTGCGTCGCCAAGCCGACGGCGGGCGGGGTCGATACGCTCGCAACCCTTCCCGGCCTCGTGCGCGAAGCCAAGCTGGCGCGCGCCATGATCGGCGCAGGCACCAACCGGCTGGCCGGGCGCCCAGTCGCCACGCCTCGGCGCGTCCGGGAAAACGGCCCCGAACTCGTCGGCATCGGATCGTCCACCGGCGGCGTCGAGGCGCTGCTCCAGGTCGTCGCCAAGATTCCCGCCGACACGCCGCCGGTGATGATCGTTCAGCATCTACCGGGAACCTTCACCTCCTCCTTCGCCTCGCGCCTCGACAACGCTTCCCCGGCCCACGTGGTTGAAGCGCGCAGCGGCGAGGTTCTAAAGCCCGGCCACATCTATCTCGCACCCGGCGGGAAGCATCTGACGATCCGCCGTCTCGGCGGCTCGCTCGCCTGCGCGCTCGACGAGCACGATCCGGTGCAGGGGCACCGCCCGAGCGTCGACGTCCTCTTCGCCTCCATCGCGCGCGTGTTCGAAGGCCGTGCCACGGGCGCGATCCTGACCGGCATGGGCCGCGACGGGGCACAGGGGCTTCTGGAGATGCGCCAGAGGGGTTTCCACACGCTGGCGCAGGACGAGGCCACATCGCTCGTCTACGGCATGCCGCGCGTCGCCTGGGAGATCGGAGCTGCCGAGAAGCGTGTTCCCCTGTCGCGGATCGCCGACGAAATCTTCGGCTGACGAACGAATTTCTATGGAGCGTTGACGAAATCTTCGCTCCTGCACACCAATACTAGCGGCACCAGCATTTCAGAAAGGCATTCGTTCCCATGAGCCTAGCACAACAACTCAAGGTGATGATCGTCGACGACCATCGCACGAGCCGGATGCTGACCTACGAAGCCTTGACCGAGATCGGCATCAAGAACGTCGTCTACGCCTGCGACGGCGAGGAGGCGCTGAAGCTGATGATGTCGACGCCGTGCCATATCGTCATTTCCGACTTCAACATGCCCAAGCTCGACGGCATCCAGTTGCTTCGCGCCCTGCGTTCCTATGCGCCGACCAAGAAGACGCCGTTCATCATGCTGACCGGCAAGGGCGACCGCGCCCTCGTCCAACAAGCGGCGACCTTCGGCGCCAACAACATCCTCGCCAAGCCGATCTCCGCGCCGATGCTGCGCAAGACGATCGAAGCCGTGGTCGGGCGCCTGCAATGACCCCTTCGGTTGCATCGGCGGCTCGCGCCCCGGAGCGCCACCGCATCAACCTGATCCAGGGCGAAGCCCTGGTGGACGACCGTCCGGATGTCGTCCTGACCACGCTTCTGGGCTCCTGCGTCGCCGCCTGCATCCGCGATCCCGGAGCCGGCGTCGGCGGCATGAACCACTTCCTCCTTCCCGGCGACGGGGGGGACGGCGGCAGCCGCGTCGAGAGCTACGGCCTTTATCTCATGGAAGTGCTGATCAACGGCCTTCTCAAGAAGGGCGCCCGGCGCCACGCGCTGGAAGCCAAGATCTTCGGCGGTGCGCGCACCGTCGGCGGGCTGTCCGACATCGGCGCCAAGAACATCGACTTCGCCACGCGCTTCCTTCAGATGGAAGGCATTACGCTTCTCGGCGGCTCGACCGGCGGCGCGCAAGGGCGGCGCATCGAGTTCTGGCCGGTCTCGGGCCGGGCGCGCCAGATCCTGATGGAGCCGACCGACCGCGCCGCCTTCGCCAAGCCCCCTCCGCGCGCGGCCGCGCCCGTCAGCGGCGGCGATCTTGAGCTCTTCTGATGAACGCGCCGTTTCCCAGCGATACGGCGCTGACCTCGGCGCAGCTTCTGGCGCGCGTGGCAACGGAACTTGCCGCGCTCGCCCAGCTGGTTCGGGATCTCCCCTCCCCCGGCGGCTCCCTCGACGCCGCCGCGCTGGCGAAGGCCCAGGACCAGGATCTCGCCGAGCAGACGCTTCGGGAGCTTTCGGCCTTCCTCCATGCCAGCGCGCCCCATTTCGACGCCGAGACCCGACGAGACTTGTCGGGTCCGCTGTCCGAGGTTCGCCTCGCGAAACTTGCGCAAAGCTTGACTGGTTGCTTGGCCGCTACGCCGGAAACTTCCGGCGACATCGACTTCTTCTGATCGCTTCGCCCGGCCAAGGTCCCGGCCGTCCGGCCGTTCATCGAAGCGTAAGTAATTCGTGTAAGATTTATCTTTAATCATCCACTCCGCGCGAGAGGGAAGACACAAGTGAAGACGATCCTGACAGTCGACGACTCGCGCACCATGCGCCAACTCTTGAACGGCGCCTTGAGCGACGCGGGCTTCTCGGTGGTGCAGGCCGAGGACGGCGTCCACGGTCTGGAAGTTCTCGAAGGCTGCGAGCCCGACGTGATCGTCACCGACGTGAACATGCCGCGCATGGACGGCCTCACCTTCATCGAGCGCCTGCGGGCCGATGCCGGCCGCCGGGCCATCCCGATCCTCGTCCTCACCACCGAGAACGACGCCGCCAAGAAGGCGCGCGCCAAGGCCGCCGGCGCCACCGGCTGGATCGTGAAGCCCTTCGACGCTCGCAAGCTCGTCGACGCGATCAACCGCGTCGCGCCCTGATCTCGAAGCACCGAACACTTTCCTGAAAGGACCTGCACCGTGGACGTCATGGAGGAAATCCGGGCGACATTCTTCGAAGAATGTGCCGAAGGGTTGCAGGAACTGGAAAGCGGCCTTCTGGCCATGGAGGGCGGGGAAACCGATAGCGAGACGGTGAACGCCGTCTTCCGCGCGGTCCATTCGATCAAGGGGGGCGCGGGCGCCTTCAATCTCGACGACCTCGTGTCCTTCGCGCACGTGTTCGAAACCACGCTCGATCTGGTTCGCTCCGAAAGGCTCGACCCGGATGCGGGCGTGATGCGCGTTCTCCTGCGCTCGGCCGACGTCCTCACCGACCTCGTCACCGTGGCGCGCGACGGCGGCAGCGTCGATCCGCAGCGCGTGGCCGAGGTTTCGGGCGAGCTCGTCGTCCTGGCGGGCGGCGGCGGTCATGCGCCGGCCGGCGCCAAGTTGGCGGACGGCCATTTCGAAACCGCGGCCGACGAGGAGCCGGAATTCGCGCCGATCGCCATCGACCTGTCGGACCTTCTCGTCGCTTCCGATGCCGAGAAGCGCTACGAGGTCCGCTTCGCCCCCCATCCCTCGCTTTACGAGAAGGCGAACGAAGCGGCGCGCCTGATCCGCGAAACGCTGAAGCTCGGAACCGGCACGGTCCGAGCCCAAGCCGACGACCTCCCCGATCTCGCCGAGCTCGATCCCGAAGGCGCGGCGCTGTCCTGGACCATCGACCTGTCGACCTCGCAGGACGAAGCGGCGATCCAGGAAATCTTCGAGTTCGTCGACGGCGACTGCGAACTGACAATCCGCGAGATCGTGGACGAGACCGCCGGTCCCTCGGCGGAAGACCTCCAGGCCGAGATGCTGGCGCTTCTATCGAGCGTTTCCGCCGGCCCTGATGCTGGATCCTCGGTCGAAGCCCAGCCGGAGGCGCCGGCGCAAGGCGCGCTCAAGCCCCGCCCCGCACGAGCAGCCGCCAACGAAGGCGAAGCTGCCGGCGGCGAAGCGGGCGGCGAAGGGCGCGGCGGCGCAAGCCAGGGTGCCGGTGCCACCATCCGCGTCGATCTCGTGCGTGTCGATCGCCTGATCGATCTCGTGGGCGAACTCGTGATCCATCAGGTCATGCTGTCGCAGCGCCTTCTCCAGGCAGGCCTCGCGCGCGCGTCCGACATCGCCATCGGCCTCGAGGAACTCGAGCAACTGACGCGCGAGATGCAGGACAGCGTCATGGCGATCCGGGCGCAGCCCGTGAAGTCGGTCTTCCAGAAGCTGCCGCGCTTGGTGCGCGAAGTCGCCGAGCGCACCGGCAAGAGCGTTCGCCTGGTGACGGAGGGCGAGTACACCGAGGTCGACAAGACCGTCATCGAGCGCCTGTCCGACCCGCTCACCCACATGATCCGCAACGCGATCGACCACGGTCTGGAATCGCCGGAAAAGCGCGTGGCCGCCGGCAAGCCCGAGGAAGGCGTGGTGCGCGTCGCCGCCATGCACCGCTCGGGCCGCATCGTGATCGAGATCTCGGACGACGGCGCGGGCATCAACCGCAAGGCGGTCTACGACATCGCCGTGTCCAAGGGCCTGATCGCGCCCGACATGCAGCTGTCGGACGAGGAGATGGACAACCTCATCTTCCTGCCCGGCTTCTCCACCAAGTCGGAAGTATCGGAACTGTCGGGCCGCGGCGTCGGCATGGACGTCGTGAAGCGTTCGATCCAGTCGCTCGGCGGGCGCGTGTCGATCACCTCGACGCCGGGCAAGGGCTCGCTCTTCTCCATGAGCCTGCCGCTGACGCTGGCGGTTCTCGACGGGATGATCGTGTCCTGCGACGACCACACCCTCGTGGTTCCGCTGACGGCCATCGTGGAAACGCTGAAGCCCAAGCCCGACGACGTGAAGTCCTTCGGCGACGGCGAGTACGTGATGAACGTGCGCGACCGCTTCCTTCCGCTCATCGACGTCGCCCGCCAGCTCGGCTACCGCTCGCGCCCGACCGATGCCTTGAACGGCGTCGCCATTCTCGTGGAAGCCGAGAACGGCCAGCGCTCGGCGCTGCTGGTGGACGCGATCCAGGGCCAGCGCCAGGTCGTCATCAAAAGTCTCGAGGCGAACTACGGCCACGTTCCCGGCATCGCCGCTGCGACCATCCTGGGCGACGGGCGCGTCGCGCTCATCCTCGACGTGGACGTCGTGGCCGCGACATCGCGCTTCGACGTGGCGCCGGTGGCGATCGCGGCTGAATAGGGTCATTCCCGTCCGCATCGGCGGAGCCGGCCGATCGAGGCTCCGCCGCCGACATGCCCGGAAATGCGTGGGACCGCATCTCCTCCCTAGATTTTTTCAAAAGGAATTTTCGAGCATGCGCCTTCCGGATATCAGCCTCGGCAAGAAGATCATGGCATCCTTCGCGATCATGATCGTCGGCTCCGCCGCCATGGGCGCGTCGGTCTACTATCAGACCTCGACCAGCGAAACCGTGCGCCGCGCCAGCATCGAGACCAACCTTCAGCTGCGCAACGCGCAGGCGGCGCGGGTCCTCATGGCGAGGCAGGAAAACTCGCTGCGCGGCGTTCTCCTGTTCAACACCCCCTACTACGTCGAGCGCGTGCAGCTTCACAACGGCAACCTTCTCAAGAAGCTCGCGGAGATGGAAAGCCAGGAAACCGATCCGAACCGGGTCGAGCGCCTGCGCGTCGTCCAGAACAGCATGAACGGCTGGCGGAGCGAGATCGCCGACACCGTGATCAAACTCGCCGCATCCCCCGATACGCGTCAGCAGGGCATCGACCTTGTCGCCTCGAAGCGATCGGACGCCTTCGTCGACCCGGCCGAGGACGCCCTGGACGCCAACATCAATGAACTCTTGGCGCAGTCCGATGCGGAAGCGCAGGCCCAGGCGGACAAGTTCAAGAGCGGCGTCATCAAGATGATGGGCGGCGTCGTCGCGCTGCTCTTGGCCGGCCTGCTCCTGGGCTGGTTGCTGACGCGCAGCATCGCAGCTCCCATCATGCGCTTGCGCGATACGATGAAAAAACTCTCGGCCGGCGATCGCAACGTCATCGTCCCCTCGCTGGAGCGCGGCGACGAAGTGGGCCAGATGGCGGCAACGGTCGAGAATTTCCGCCAGGCCGCGATCGAGCGGGTTCGCGTGGAGGAAGAGGCAGCCGCCCTGCGCACCGAGCAGGCGGCCGAGCGCGAGCGTCTCTCGGTCATCGAACGTCGCAACTCGGCGGAACTGCAGGGTTTCGTATCCTCCATCGAAACGGGCTTCCAACGCCTGTCGGACGGCGACATGACGGTGCGCATCGAAGAGAACGTCGCCGCCCAGTACGAGCCGATCCGCAACCAGTTCAACGGCACGGTGGAAAAGCTCGAAACCACCTTCGGCTCCGTGGTCACCTCCATCGGCTCGATCCGGACCGGTCTCGGCGAGATCAGCGTCGCCTCCAACGACTTGGCCCAGCGCACGGAGCAGCAGGCCGCGAGCCTCGAACAGACCGTAGCCGCGCTCGCGGAAGTGACGCGCGCCGTCAACGACACCGCGCAGGACGCCAGCCGCGCCCAGGCAACCGCCGAAAGCGCCAACCGCAACGCCGCCAAGGGCGGCGAGATCGTCGCCCAGGCCGTCGGCGCGATGCGCACGATCGAACAGTCGTCCGAGAAGATCGGCAAGATCATCGGTGTCATCGACGAGATTGCCTTCCAGACTAACCTCCTGGCGCTCAACGCCGGTGTCGAGGCGGCGCGCGCTGGCGAGGCGGGGCGTGGCTTCGCGGTAGTGGCGCAGGAAGTGCGTGGGCTCGCCCAGCGCTCGGCGGAGGCTGCGAAGGAAATCAAGGAACTGATCTCGATGTCGGGAAGCCAGGTCGCACAAGGCGTCGAGCTGGTGTCGGCTTCGGGCCATTCGCTGGACGAGATCATCGCCGAGGTCGGCGAGATGAGCCGCACCGTTGCCGAGATCGCCCGCAGAGCCCGCGAGCAGGCCGTGTCGCTGAAGGAAGTGCAGACCGCCGCCGACCAGATGGACAAGGTCACCCAGCAGAACGCCGCGATGGTGGAACAGGCGACGGCCGCCGCGCAGTCGCTTGCCACCGAGACCGACGAACTCGCCCGTCTCATCTCCGAGTTCAAACTGGCGACGAGCCAGCGCCCTTCGCGCGCCAGGCCCGCTGCGAACGCTCCGTCCGCCCCCTCGGCCCGTCCGCGTGCGTCCGTGCAGATGCGACCGGTCGCGCAGGGCAACGCGGCTTTGAAGACCCTGACGGACAATTGGGAAGAGTTCTGATCCCCTCCCCCGTTTCCCCTCTCGAACCATCGAAGGAGCCGGATCCCCAGTTGGGATCCGGCTCTTTTCGTTTCGAAGCCCTATGAAACCGGGATGTGAGGAACGAGCCTTCTCGTCCTCCCGCTGGAGCGTTCGCTATCCATCCCCATCGCGACCGCGAGGTGTTTCGCGCCATGCGAGCCCGATCGTGATGCCCGAACCTGCATTTCGTCGTCCTCTCCGCATCGGAATGAGACGCCCACCGGCGAAGCGCCTCTCTTCCAAGCGGATCGCGTCGGCGAGGCAAACCAAGGAAACGAAAGCTCGGATCCGTCCGCACCGGATGGACCGCTCGTGCCGGTGCCGATAGATGAAAAGGGGTCGGGAACCGCACACGACCCAGCCCCAGGGCCGGCCTGAGCGCCCGGAAGCGTATCGGAGGTTTTCCATGTCCCTGAAACTGTTCGATCTGACCGGGCGCATCGTCCTCGTTACCGGCTCCAGCCAGGGGATCGGCTACTCGCTGGCGCAGGGAATGGGGCGGGCCGGCGCTCGCATCGTCCTGAACGGGCGCCGCGCCGATGCCGTGGTGGCGGCGGCCGAGGCCCTACGCGGGGAAGGGATCGAAACCGAAACCGCCGTCTTCGACGTGACCGATCACAAGGCCGTATCGGGGGGGATCGACCGGGTCGAACGGGACATCGGCCCGATCGAAGTCCTCGTCAACAATGCCGGCATCCAGAGGCGTTCGCCGCTGGAGGACTATCCGCCCGAGACCTGGCACGAGATCATGCGCGCCAACGTCGATTCGGTGTTCTTCGCGGGTCAGGCCGCCGCCCGGCACATGATCGCCCGCGGCCACGGCAAGATCATCAACATCGCCAGTCTCCAAGCGCAGGCCGCACGCTATTCCATCGCCCCCTACACCGCCACCAAGGGTGCCGTCCTCAACCTGACCAAGGGCATGTGCACGGACTGGGCGCGGCACGGACTGCAGATCAACGCCATCGGGCCGGGCTATTTCGAGACCCCGTTGAACCAGGCTCTGGTGGACGATCCGAAGTTCACCGAATGGCTGAAGGCTCGCACCCCGACCGGTCGTTGGGGCAAGGTCGAGGAGTTGCAGGGCGCAGCGATCTTCCTCGCCTCCAGGGCTTCCGACTTCGTCAACGGACAGATCCTCTACGTCGACGGCGGCGTCCTCGCGACACTTTGATCGTCCCTTTCTCCAGCTGCTTCCTCGAAATATCGAGCGCAGCGGCTCGCGTTGCGAATCGTCCCTCCGTTCGAACGCTCGTATCCCCACGCGCCGTTCGCATCGACGCCGCCACCACAGTCGGTTTCGAACCTCGGCTTGCCCCACCGGCGGCACGATCGCGGCCGAAGGCGCAAACCCGCCACCACAAGCGCGAATGTCGGAAAACCTCGGTCCGACGAATACCGACCGCGTAAAGCCCGATCCGGCACGGCACGCGTCACACTAGCGAAGGAAATCAGATTGGTGACCGGAAGAATGGTCGGAGTGGCAGGATTTGAACCTGCGACCCCCTCGTCCCGAACGTGACGCCGCCAAGCCCGAACCCTTGTAGCATAGGGGGTCCGGCCGTTGTCGAGACCCCCTGAATGCCGGTTTGTTCCCGGTGTTTCCACCGGAAACCTCCGCGGTTCCCTCTCAGGCGACCGCGCTCTCCGCGCCGCGCTCGCGCCGGGAGCGGCCGCGACGATGGCCGGCGCGCCCCTCCGTGAACGCCTTCCCGACGGCCATGTTAGCCTCGGGATGGTCGTGGCCGTACGTCGATATCAAGACGTCGACGGTCATGCTCATGTAGCCCGCGACCTCGTTCAGGTCCTCGCCTGCCCACAGGAGCCAGCTCGCGCACGTGTGCCGGAAAGTGTGGCGGACGTAGGGGTGCCCCTCTCCGAAGACATGGTCCATCGCCTTCGACAAGGCCTTCCGGGGGTCGGCCGGCTGCCCGCGATACTCCACGAGCCACTCGCGCTGGACGCGTCGGCCGTCCTTCAACGAGCCGCGGCGCCACCTCCGCATGTGAGCCAGGAGGCGCCCAGGGATGCGGACGGTGCCCGCCCTCTTGTTCGACTGCTCGACCTCCTTCGTTCCGAGCCGGTGGTAGACACCGTGCTCCAGATCGACCCAGGGACCGTCCTCCTGGACCGTGAAGCTGGCGTTCCAGATCTTCGCCGAGCGCGATCCGGTGTAGAGAGCGGTCAGGATGAACGGGACGAGGTGGCGACGGTGGCGCTTGTCCGTGACGACGCCCTTCTGAACCTCGCGGGCCCGCCAGCAGTACCACAGGAGCGTCGCCATCTGTCCCCGATCGAAGTAGGTCAGGCGGCTCCGGTGCTTCGACGGCAGGACGACGACCACGTTCTCGCGCAGGAGACCATTCTCGGCGTAGAGCCGGATCGCCGCCCTGAAATCCTCGAGCTCGCGACGGGCCGCGCTCTGCGATCCGCGGGCGCGGGCATAAGCCTTGCAGGTGAAGCCGTTGACGGCCGACAGCTTGCGGCTCCCCCACCACGCCAGAAGGCGCTCCTGGCGTGCGAGGAATTCCTTCGGCCTGGCGACGTCCACCACGGCCTCCTTGGCGTAGTATGCGACGACGTCCGCGACCAGGATCTGGCTCGCGGCTAAGTTGGGCTCGGGCTCGGCCTCCTGGTGCTGCTCCGCGAGGTAGTCGGCAAGCTTTGCCTGAGCCCCAGCAAGGTCCTCCTTGCCGCATCCAGTCCGACGTCGCTTGCCGCGATCGGTGATGACCCAATTGCCGTTGTGAGTGAGCTGCCCCGTCTTTGCGTTGTACCTGGGCGGTTCCCACTCAAGGCGGGCTGGCAGGGTTGGACGCGGCAAGCGATACTCCATGAGAGGACATCGGCTTTCGTCACGTACAACGTGCGGCCGATCCGAGAGGCGATAAGGGAGCCGGAGTGGATGGCCGCGTAGACGGCTTTCTCCGGGACGTTTTCCAGCTGCGGGAGCCAGAAGGCGTCCTGCAGCGGTATGAGCGTGTCGGCCGAGGCGTTGTCGATGTACCCCGGGCGCAGATCGATGACGTCGACGACGAGCTGGAACATCTCGCCCCCGCGGGGCGGCGTGTTCTGCATCACCAGAGGTCCAAGACCGGCAACGCGGGCGGCGGCGCCATGGGCGTGGGGCACGGCCGGACGAGTGGTCTGCCCCCTGAAAAGTGGTCCTCCCTGAAGTAGGCTTTCGAGCTGATGGAGGACACGAGAATGGGACAGAAGAAGCACAAGCCGGAAGAGATCGTCGCCAAACTTCGGCAGGTGGACGTGT
>NZ_CAJCKW010000003.1 GCF_903970965.1 Aureimonas sp. ME7
CGCCCGGTCAGTCGCTTTCCGCCGCGGGCTCGCCATCCGCCTCCATCGGCGACGCCCCAGCCCCCAGACCGAAACGCCGCGCCACACCCGGCGCATAGCGCTCAAGATCCCCCCGCAGACGAAACAGCGCCAGATCCTTCGCCTTCGCTTCCAGCATCACGTCGAAGTCCAGCCCCTCCGCCAGCCCCATGAACATCGAAAACTCGAACGCGTTCACATAGTCCGCATGACCCGTCGATACCGGCGGAACCAGCCGCTTCACCTTGCGGCCCGTCGCCTTGTCCACTACCACCTGCTCGCGCAGCTCCGTGCGCGGCGAGGAATAGTGGACCTTGGCAACCTCGCCCGCAGGCCACGTCGCCAGGATCCCCGCCAAAGCCTCCCGAACCCCAAGCCCTTCCGGGTTCCAGCACCAGTGATGCTGATGGTCGAACACGCACCGGACCCCCGTGCGAGCCGATATCCACAATACGTCCGACGCCGAAAACCGCAGGTCGTCATGCTCCAAAACCAGACGAGACCGTACCCGCTCCGGTAACCCCTCCCACACCCGAACCCACCGCTCCCGCGATAAACCTACATCCCCGTAAACGCCGCCAACGTGAATGACGAGGACGGCAGACGCGTCCAGAGACATAAGGTCGGAAGGTTTTCGAGCGCTCCCCCGTTCGATCGTCATTCTTATGTGCTAGGAGCCGAAGGCATTCAGACCTTGGATTCATCGGAACGTATCAGCCGCTCCCCGCTCGCAGCGTGGAACATCGAAGCCGCTGATGGTTTCCCTTTTCGAAGGCCAACAGGAGAACAGGCATGCTGACCGACGCCCAGACCGACGAGATCTCCGAGAAGATCTCCACCTTATTCCAGGGAATGGAACTCGACGATGTCGCCAGCATCTTGAAGATCCAGCTGGCGATGCTGGTCACCCAAGGGAGCGAGGATGCCGACGGGGCCATGGAGTTCCTCGACGAGATCTACGAAGACGTGGAGCAGATGGTCGACGCCTTTCCGTTCGACGATGATGGCGAAGAGGGTGGGGACGAGGCCGAGACCGATCCCAAGACGCCAAACTGATCGAAGCGACTGGGAACTCGGCACCGCTTCTTGCCGTCTCTCTTTCGAAAAGAAGAGAGACGGAGACGCCCATGTCGAACATCGAGGAAATTCCAGGCTCGGGCGAGCGTGATCCATCCCCGCCCGACAGCCTTCCGCCGGCGGTGGAACCGGGTCGGGATATCATTCAGTCCGACGATATCAGGGAGCCCTCAGACCCAGCCCCACCGATCGAGCCCGATCCGCAAGAAGGCGATCGGACCATACCGGACGATATCGAGCGCGCTTGATCGACACCGCGCCAACGTTTCCACGAGCGCCCGCCATCATCGAACGATGGCGGGCGTCTTGGTAACAAGGGTTCATCGACCCTGTTCGACATGGCGCGCAGGCGCGAGGGTCCTTTTCCAAACGCCGTCTTAACGTGGTCTTCAGCGCCTGACGGCATCATCGAACGCCATGCGAACCGACGTTCCTCCGATCCGCCGCGGTATGCTCGCACGGTTCGTGGCCGGGTTGAGCCTCGGACGACACCGCTCGACGGCCCGATCCATGACGGCCATCGCGGTCACCGGTCCTCAGAGCGCCGCCGTTCGCACGGTGCTTGCCGCCGTGATCATGGCCCTCCTGTTCGTCACCTTCGAGCCGTATCAGTCGGTCTTCACCGGTCCCGAAGGGAGCGGCAACGTCGTGAACCAACTCGGCTATGGCGGGCTTGGGATTCTCTCCCTTCTGATCCATGCCTGCGTCACGCCGAAGTCGGTCGTCGCCGGTCTTCTACGGCCCGCGTGGTTGTTGATGGCCGGACTTCTCTTCCTGTCGTCGTTCCAGTCCATCTGGCCGGAAGCCTCGCTGCGTGCCGTGGTGTTTTCGCTGGCCGCGATGCTGGCCATGACCGCCGCCTTGTGTCTGCCGCCGGACGAGCGCGCCTTTCGGCGGATGCTGGCCTTCGCCGCACTCGCCGTTCTCGCCCTGTCCTATGGCGGGGTTGCGCTGCTGCCGTCCGCCGCGATCCACAACGAGGCGCTCGAAGGGCAGAACATCGGTCTTTGGCGGGGGATCTATTCCCACAAGAACGTCGCCGGCCCGGTGATGGCCATCCTGTGTCTGATGGGGCTGTATCTGATGCGCTGCGGTCAGCGCTGGCTGGGCGCTTCGATCGCCGTCGCCTCGATCGTCTTCGTTCTCCAGACCGGCTCCAAGACCACCGCCGCCTTGCTGCCCTTCGTGACGCTTCTGGTGGTCTTCGGGCGTGCCTTCGGCGGGCGCCGCCTTCCGGTTCTGGTTCTGGCGGCAACCCTGGCCGTGATGGGAACGATGACGCTGGGGGCAGCCTTGTCGCCGCTTCTCTACGATCTCCTGCAATGGGCGTTGCCGGGCACGACGTTCACGGGGCGCCTCGACCTGTGGCGCTTTGCAGTGGATGTCTTGGGCAACCGGATCTGGACCGGCGCCGGCTTCGAGGCATTCTGGACGACACCCGCCGTGATGCAGACCGAGCCGTCGATGGAACTGAGTTGGGATCCACGTGGGATCGTCAACGCGCACAACGGCTATCTCGATCTGGTGATTGCCATGGGACTGCCCGGGCTGGCGCTGGGACTGGGAATGCTGGTGGTTCTGCCGTTCTCGGATTTCGCGCGGATCGACCAGCCCACCGAGGCGGAGTCGCGCCTGGCCGATTTCTTTCTGATGGTCCTGAGCTTCACGCTTCTCAACGCATTCCTGGAATCGTTCCTGTTCGCGCGCGGAAACCCGGTGTGGATGGCGACCTGGATGTCGATCGTCGGGCTGCGGCTTCTGGCGCGGCGGGGAAAGGCGAGGGATGCGCCCGCCCGAGACCCGGCTGCCCGACACCCGCAAGCTCCGGACCCTATCGAAATAGCGCATCGAAGCTTCGCGCGATAATGGTACTTGTCGGTGTTGATATGACGACTTGCTACCACTAATTGTCGGCCTTATGCCGGCTGGCGCCTGCGCGCGGCCGCCTTCGTGAAAATGGATGTATCAAGGTGACAGTTGTGAAGAGTGAGCGGGACCCGATCGACGTTCATGTCGGCGGGCGTCTGCGGTTGGTGAGAACGTCGCGCCGCCTCTCGCTGGAAGATCTCGGACGCCAGATCGGCGTCACCTATCAGCAGATCCAGAAATACGAGACCGGCGCCAACCGCGTCAGCGCGGCGACGCTGTTTCGCCTGTCGCAGGTCTTCGAAGTCAGCCCGACCTTCTTCTTCGACGGTCTGGCGTCGGAAGGCACCGAGGACGAGACGGCGATGGCCAGCCCCGAGGCGCTGCAGTCCTCCATCGCGTTGGGGCGCATTCCCGACGGCGAGGTGCGCCAGCGCCTTCGCCTGCTGATCGACGCGCTCGACCCGTCCAGCAACCGCTGAACCGGCTCAGAGCCTGAGCGCCCGCTCGGTCAGTCGGACCCAAAAGGACGATCCGAAAGGGATCGCCCCGTCGTCGAAATCGTAGGCCGGGTTGTGCAGTCCCGCGCTCGGCCCGTTTCCGATGAAGACGAAGGCGCCGGGCCGCTCGCGCAGCATGAAGGAGAAGTCCTCCGCCGCCATCAGCGGCGGGGCCGCGGCGTCCACCGCATGCGAGCCGCCGATCTCGGTGGCGACGTCCGCGCAGAAGGCCGCTTCGGCGGCCGTGTTCACCGTCACCGGATAGTTCCGTTTGTAGGTCAGCTCGGCGATCGCCCCGTGCGCGGCGGCAATGCCTTGAGCGATCTCGCCGATCCGCCGTTCGGCAAGATCCTGCGAGGCCTCCGTCAGCGAGCGCACCGTGCCCGAAATCTCCGCTTCGCCGGGGATGATGTTGCGCGCGAAGCCCGAATGAAACTGCGTCACCGACAGAACGAGCGAATCGAGGGGATCCACGTTGCGCGCGCTGACCTGCTGCAGCGCCTGGACGAGCGCCGCGCCGGCGAGGATCGGATCGACCCCTTGCTGGGGGATGGCGGCATGGCTGGCCCGGCCGGCGAGCGCGATGTGGAATTCGTCGGTCGCCGCCATGATCGGGCCCGGCCGCATGGCGAAGTGCCCGACCGGCAGGCCCGGCAGATTGTGCATGCCGTAGACGGCTTCGATGCCGAAGCGGTCCATGAGCCCGTCCCGGATCATCGCGAGCGCGCCCGCGCCGCCTTCTTCGGCCGGCTGGAACACGAGGGCGACGTTGCCCCGGAACCTTCGCGTCGCGCACAGCTGCCGCGCAGCGCCGAGCAGCATGGCCATGTGCCCGTCGTGGCCGCAGGCGTGCATGGCTCCGGGCCGGCGCGACGCATGCGCCGCGTTCGTTCGCTCCTCGATCGGCAGCGCGTCCATGTCGGCGCGAAGCGCGATCGTGCGCCCGGGCGCCGCCCCCCGCACGAGGCCGACGACCCCCGTCTGCCCGATCCCCGTCGCCACCTCGTCGCAGCCGAAGTCGCGAAGCCTGTCGGCGACGAAGGCGGCCGTATCGGGCAGGTCGTAGAGGATCTCGGGCATCGCATGGAGCGTGCGTCGCCAAGTGGTGATCTCGGTGGCGCGGGCGGCGATGTCGGGGAGGATGGCCATGAAGTTCGTCCGTGCGGCGCCATCAAAAGGCGACAAATGTTTGTCTTGAGAAAGAAGCTTGTTTCATCTTGCCACGATATGAACGCGGGTGCGAAGAGGATCGTGGTGCCTCGGCGTATCGTTGAGAAGGGTTCCATGACAGCCAGACGTCGGTTCCTCTCGATCCGTGCCCTGGGCGCGTTCCTGGCCCTGACCGGTGCGACGGCGGGGCCCGCCCATGCGGTGAACACGATCGTGGTGGACGTGGCGACCGGCAAGGTCCTGTCGGAAAGCAATGCTACGCAGCGCTGGTATCCCGCTTCCACGACCAAGCTGATGACCGCCTATCTCGCCCTGCACGCGCTGCAGGAGCAGAAGGCCTCGCTGGATACGCCCGTCGTCGTCACCCGAGTGGCCGCCGCGCAGGCTCCGTCCAAGATGGGCTATCCGCCGGGGTCGGTGATTCGCTTCGATATGGCGCTGCGCATGATGCTGGTGAAGTCGGCCAACGATATCGCGATGGCGATCGCCCAGACGCTGGGCGGCGGGTCGGTGGACACGTTCGTCGCTTCGATGAACGCGACGGCCGAGCGGCTCGGCATGCACGACACGCATTTCATCAACCCGAACGGGCTGCCGGGGCCGGGGCAATATTCCAGCGCCAAGGACCTCGCGATCCTCGGCGTCGCGATCCGCCGCGAGTTTCCCGCCTTCACCGACTACTTCTCCACCGAAGCCATCGCCTCGGGCGAGGCGGTGATGAAGAACGGCAACGGGCTTCTCGGTCGCTATGCCGGCGCCGACGGCATGAAGACAGGCTATATCTGCGCGTCGGGCTTCAATCTCGTCGCTTCCGCCACGCGCGACAACCGCACGCTGGTCGCCGTGGTGCTCGGTGCCGAAGGGCCGATCGTGCGCGAGCGCACGGCGGCCGAGATCATCGAGAACGGCTTCAACACCAATCCTCGCTCGATCCGCGAAACGGTGGCAGAACTTCCCAACGGCAGCGGCGCGCCCGGCGACATCAGCGCCGAGGTCTGCTCGCAGGCCGGGCGCACCGCCCGCGCCAACGAGCGCGAAACCGAGGAAAAGCGCCCGGAAACCTTCGGCTCGCCCTACCTGACCGAAATCGAGCGCCCACCCGTGACCCTACCCGTTTCGCTCGGCAACGCGGCGGCGGGTCCCGGCATCGAGGCCGGCATTCCGCTGATCGCCGCCTATGGCATTCCCGTTCCGACCTGGCGCCCGGCGCGCCCGGGCGAGCCGGGATACGAGGGCGAGGCGCTGCCCGGCGAGGCGAGCGCCGCAGCGGCGAGCCCAGGTGCCAGCGCCGACGTCAGCGGATCGACGCCGTGAAGGCGATGACGGCGCCGGTTCCCGTCACGGTTCTGACCGGCTTCCTGGGAAGCGGCAAGACGACGCTCCTGAACCGCCTGCTGCGCGATCCCGAGCTCGCCGACACGGTGGTGATCGTCAACGAGTTCGGCGCGGTCGGCCTCGACCACCTTCTCGTAGAAGCCTCGGGCGAGGGGATCGTGGAACTCTCGGACGGGTGCATCTGCTGCACCGTGCGCGGCGATCTCGTGGACACGCTGGCCGACCTCGTGGATCGGTTCCAGACCGGGCGCCTGCGGGCGATGCGGCGCGTGGTGGTGGAAACGACGGGGCTGGCCGACCCGACGCCGATCCTCGCTTCCCTGATGGGCCATCCCGTTCTCGTCCAGCACTACGCGCTCGACGGGGTGGTGGCGCTGGTGGACGCGCAGTCGGGACGCAGGACGCTGCGCGAGCGGGCCGAAGCGCGGCGGCAGATCGTCTGCGCCGATCGTCTGGTCCTCACCAAGACCGATCTCGTGGCGGACACCGACGATCTCGTTCATGCCCTTCGCCATCTCAATGCGCGCGCCCCGCTGGTCGAGGTCGACGTCGCGTGCGTCTCCAAGCTCTTCGGCTGCGGGCTGATGGACCCCGAAACCCGGCAGGCCGATATCGCCCGCTGGCTGGGGCGGGACGCGGTCGGACACGAGGCCTGCGAGGATCCCCATTGCGGCCACGATCACGGCGGCGACGCTCACTCGCACGGCAACGTCACATCGCTTTCCCTCCGCCATGACGGCCCGATGTCGCTCGGCGATGCGCAGGCCTTCGTCGGCCTTCTCACCGAGCGCATGGGGGCTGGCCTTCTCCGGATGAAGGCGGTGGTGTGGGTTCGCGAGGATCCGAGCTGCCCTTTGGTGCTGCACGGCGTTCGAACCTATCTCCATCCGCCCGCAATGCTCGCCGCCTGGCCGGCCGGAGAGGCGCCGCGGACCGCCTTCGTGCTGATCGGCGAGGGACTGGATGCCGCCCTGGCGCGCGACCTCTTCGCCGCCTTCACCGCCGCGCCGCGTATCGACACGCCGGACCGCGCCGCGCTTCTCGACAATCCGCTGGCGCTCGCCTCGCGCGGGTTCTAGCTGCCCTCCGCCACGAGGATGTGAAAGCGCCAGCCGCCTCCGGCAAGCTCGCTGATGGTCAAGGCATGCCCTTCCGTGCGGCAGAGATGGGCGATGTCGATCGGCGCGAGCGGGTCGTCGGCGAGGATGGCGATCTCGGCCCCGCCGCATGCCTGCGACAATGCCTTGCGCGCTCGAAGAACGGGCAGGGGGCACTTCAACCCGCGAAGGTCGAGCGCCGATTCGCCCTCGCCGTCTTTTACGGGCGCGGTCGGCCCCCTATCTTGCGCATCGGACAAACCCTTCGAACCTTTCCTGTTCCATCCGAAAAAACGGCGTCATGAGCGAATACTCGATCGATCCCCAGTCCGTCGTCGACTTCTGGCGCGATCTCGGCCCTGAGCGATGGTTCGTCAAGGACGAAGAACTGGATGCCACGATCGTCCGCCGCTTCCGAGACGTCTACGAGCGGGCCGCGCTCGGCGAACTGGATGGCTGGGCGGCCGAGCCGAACGGCTCGTTGGCGCTGGTGATCCTCCTCGACCAGTTCCCGCGCAATATGTTTCGCGGCACGCCGCGCGCCTTCGCCACCGATCCGAAAGCCCTGGCACTGGCCAAGACGGCCCTGGAGCGCGGCGACCAGTGGCATGTCGGCGAGGACGTGAACCAGTTCCTGGCCATGCCCCTGATGCATTCGGAGGCCTTGGCCGACCAGGAGGCTTGCATCAGCTGGATGCGGGAGATCGGCGAGGAAAACGTCCCCTTCGCGATCGAGCATCGCGACATCATCGAGCGGTTCGGGCGCTTTCCGCATCGCAACCGGGTCCTTGGTCGCACCTCGACGCCCGAGGAACAGGCGTTTCTGGATTCGGGCGGCTTCGCCGGCTGAACACGAAGCCTTAACGCGGCAAACCCTATCGTTCGTAGGATAGGCCATAGAGGGCGTCCCCTCGCGGGCAGAGGACGGTTTGAGCGTGACGCTGCTTCGAAGCTTGAAGGCCGACAGTCCCGCGCGCTCCGCCGCGTGGCCGCTCGGCCTAAGCGAGGGCGTGCCGCGGCCTGGCGATTTCGCCGTGTTCGACACGCCGCCCGATACGCGGCGCGTCGATATCTACGAAGCGCATGCCGTGTTCGATCTCGTCGAGGAACTCGAGTTTCTCGGTGCGCGCGCCATCGAGGCGAACGTCTTCTTCACCCCGCGCTTTCTCGCTCCCGCCATGCCGCGCCTCGACGAGCGCCGGGTCCGGCTCATGGTGGCGCGCGACGAGAACTCGCAGCGCTCGCGCCTGCGCTTCCTGATGCCCTTCTCGGTGGAGCGCCTCGGCGCGCCGTCGCGGATGACGGCGGTGCGCGCCTGGACCCACCCGTTCGGCCCCCTCGGCTCTCTCCCGCTCGACGGCGACGCGCCGGACCGTACGGCTGCCGGCCTCCTCGATGCCCTTCGCGAGCCAGGCCATGCGCTGCCCAGGCTCCTGGTCCTGCCGGACCTTCCCGTTTCGGGGCGTCTGGCCGACGTGCTCCTGCGCGCGGCCGAAGGCGCCGGGCTCGCCCATGCCTGGACGGACCGGCGGGCGCGCGCCTTTCTGGACGCGGAAACCGGCGATCCCGGCGATGTCCTGCGCCGGCACCTGGGTGCCAAGGGACGGCGCGACCACGCCCGCCGTCTTCGCCGCCTCCAGGCCATGGGCGCGGTGCGCTTCGAGGTCGCGGCCGACCCCGAACCCGTGCGCGCGGCGCTGGAGGACTTTCTCCATCTCGAAGCCTCCGGCTGGAAGGGGCGGCGGCGCAGCGCTCTTCTGATCGACCGCCACCGCGCCGCCTTCGCGCGCGAGGCGGTGAACGGCCTGTCCGAGGCCGGCATGGTCCGCATCTACACGCTGCGCCTCGACACCCGAGCCGTCGCCAGCCTCGTGGTGCTCCATTCCGGCGGCCATGCCGTCGCCTGGAAGACCGCCTTCGACGAGGCCTATCGTTCCTGCCGCCCGGGCGCGCTCGTCGCCGCGCTGGCGACGGAGGCGCTTCTCGCCGACCCCGTGATCCGAAGCGTCGATTCCTGCACCGTGCCCGACCACGGCGTGATGAACCTGCTCTGGCCAGGGCGCCGCGAGGTCGGTACGCTGGTGATCGGTCTGGAGCCGGGGATGGACGGCGCGGTGGCGGACGGCGCGCGCGCGATCGAGGACGGCCGCCACCGTGCCAACCGTCGCCGGATCTGGCGCGAGCGTCTCGCGCGGCTTTGGCCGAGGCGGAGCTAGCGTTTCAGCGTTCGCGTTCGCGCTCGAGATCAAGAACCGCCTCGCGGATGGCGCCACCGTTTCGTGCGAGAGCATCGAGCGCCTGCCTCTCGTCGCATCCAGCCAACTCGCCGACGATCCGGGCGGCCCGGTCGCGCAGCTTGGCGTTGGAGGCACGCATCTCCACCATACGCCCGCGGAACACGCGCCCGAGCTTTGTCATCAGCAGTGTCGAGAAGAGGTTCAGCGCCGCCTTCTGCGCCGTGCCGGCCGCAAGCCGCGTAGAGCCCGCGAGGACTTCCGGGCCGGTGCGCAGGAGGATCGGATGCTCGCCGGCTGCAAGGAGCGGAGCGTCGGCGTTGTTGGCAAGCGCCACCGTCAGCGCGCCCGCCTCGCGCGCCGTTCGGATGGCGTCGAGGGTGAAGGGCGTGCGCCCGCTCGCTGCCAGCCCGACGACCACGTCGTTGGAGCCGGGGCGAAGGGCTCGGATCGCGTCCGCCGCCGCGCCTGCATCGTCCTCGGCGCCTTCCCTGGCCCGCAGAAGGCTCCCTTCGCCGCCGGCCAGGATCACGACCCGGCGCGCGTCCGGCCAGTCGAAGGTTGGGCCGAGTTCCACGGCGTCGAGAAGGCCGATGCGCCCGGACGTGCCGGCCCCGCAATAAACGAGACGGGCGGTCGGATCGTGCCGGAGGCGTTCGGCCGCCGCCGTTGCCGCCCGTTCGATGGCCGGCAGGGCCGCTTCCACGGCATCCAGCGCCCCGCGCTGCCCGGCGAGGAGGGCGGCCAGGATTTCGCCGGGCGCTCGCGTTTCCAGATCCGCAAAGCGTGCCTCCGCCCGTTCCGTTTCGTCCATTCCCGCCGTCCTCGCTTGTTTGAGCGACAGCGAAACGAAGGGAGGGGCCATCGGTTCGAACCGACGCGAACCGGCGGTCGGGAAGGCGAGGGAAAACGATAGGGGTGGGCGGGCAAGGACCGGTCCAGCATCAAGGACCGGTGGTGCGGGTGGTCGGAATCGAACCGACACTCCTTTCGGAACCGGATTTTGAGTCCGGCGCGTCTACCAGTTCCACCACACCCGCATGCGGCGGACGCCCGATGGGCGTTCACGAGCGTTCTCATGCCATGAAAGGGCGCAAGCGTCCAGCCTGCCCGGCTCCGTCTTGCGTCGGCTCGAACCTGTGCTAGAGGCAGGGCCGATCGGCATGGCGCGGCCCGCCAAGGGTCCGAAAGGCATCGACACGGATGGTTGAGCGCATTCCCTTGAAAGCCGGCACCGGCTTTCGCCAGACTTTGGCGGCCGCGATCCTGGCCGCGGGCATGGCGGCGACGGTCGGCGGCGCCCTCCTGTTCCAGCATGTCGGCGGCTACATGCCCTGCGCGCTCTGCCTGGAGCAGCGAACGCCCTATTACATCGGCGTGCCGGTGGCGCTGGCGGCCCTCCTCGCTTCGTGGCTGAAGGCGCCGCCGATCGTGACGCGCGGACTTCTTCTGGCGGTCGGCGGGCTGATGCTGTGGGCGATGGGGCTCGGCATCTTCCATGCCGGCGTCGAATGGGGCTTCTGGGCCGGGCCGACGGACTGCGCGGCCGGGGCGCCGATCGACCTGTCGGGCGATCTCCTGTCTTCGCTCGACGCCGTGCGTCCTCCGTCCTGCAGCGAGGCGGCCTTGCGCATTCTCGGCCTGTCGCTCGCCGGCTGGAACGCGATCATCGCGGCCTGCCTTGCCGCGATCGCGCTGCGCAGCGCGCTGGCGCGCGGCGACCGCTTCGTCCGATCGGTGGCCCGATAAGGAAAAGCCCGCGCGAACCGGTGGGGTTCGCGGCGGGCTTTTATTCCGGCTCCAGCTCGGAGTCCCAGTAGAGGTAGTCGAGCCAGCTTTCGTGCAGGAAGTTCGGCGGGAACTGCCGGCCGTTGTTGTGCAGGTCGTGGACCGTCGGCTGGTAGGGCACCTGATGCGGGTGCATCCCGGCGTCCTTGGGCATCAGGCCGCCCTTCCTGAGGTTGCACGGAGAGCAGGCGGTGACGACGTTTTCCCAGGTGGTCAGCCCGCCGCGCGAGCGCGGGATCACATGGTCGAAGGTCAGCTCGTGCGGCGAGCCGCAATACTGGCACTGGAAGCGGTCGCGAAGGAACACGTTGAAGCGCGTGAAGGCCGGGTGGCGCGCCGGCTTCACGTAGGACTTCAGGCACACGACCGACGGCAGGCGCATGGAGAAGGTCGGGCTGTGAACGGCCCGGTCGTATTCGGCCAGGATCGTCACCCGGTCGAGGAACACGGCCTTGATCGCGTCCTGCCACGACCAGAGCGACAGCGGATAATAGCTGAGCGGCCGGTAGTCGGCGTTCAGGACGAGCGCGGGAGACAGAGAGGACGGCACTGCGATCGTCAAGGAGCTTCTCCTTCACGCAAGGCAGCGGTTCCGCTCGAACGGGAGCCGGTTTTGCGAAACCGTATGCTCATGCACGTTTCATAGGCGTCTTCACTATCGTGGCGTATCGTGTCGCCTTTGTGAAGCCGTTGACGGCGCTGCCAAAACGCCATGCACAGCCATGATCTAGGAATTCGTGTCTCCGCCCGCCAGCGGGGCCACCCCTCCCGCCGGTGCGGCGTCGCGACGCGTGATCGCATGGTAGTAGCGCCAGAGGAGGCGCGCGGCGAGCGAGCGCACCGGGCGCCACGCGGCCGCGATGCGCACCACCTCGCGTTCGCTCGGCCGCGCGGGAACTCCGAGCGCATGGCCGACGGCGACCCGGAGGGCGAGATCGCCGGCCGGGAAGATGTCGGGATGCCCCAGCGCGAAGAGGAGGTAGCATTCCGCCGTCCAGCGTCCGATGCCCGGCAAGGCGACGAGTTCGGCGATCGCGTCGTCCGGCTCGGCGCGCTCGATCCGGGCGAGGTTGAGCGAACCGTCGCCGATCGCACGGGCGAGCGCGAGGAGCGTTCGCTCCTTGGCGGCGGACAGGCCGACGCGCCGGAACGTTTCGGGCGGGGCGGCAAGCACGGCGGCCGGCTCGGCGAGATCCACCGCAAGGGCGAGGCGGGCGAAGATCGCATCCGCGCTGGCGCGCGACACCTGCTGGGCAACCACGGTCGCCGCCAGTCCCGCGAACCCCGGCTGCCCGGCCCGCAGCGGCACCTCGCCCGCGACAAGGCAGACGGCCTCCATGCGCGGGTCGATCGCCCGCAGGCGAGCGAGCCCGCGTTCCACGTCGGCCTCCGTGCGGATCATAGGGAATGCGGGCACGCGGCTCTGCCTCGACTTTTCTTCGGTGGGCTTTCCCCTCACATAAGGGAGGCATGACCGCATCGGAACCTTCCCCCCGCATCTTCCGCTTCGCCCCCAGTCCCAACGGCCGGCTGCATCTCGGCCATGCCTATTCCGCCCTTCTGAACGCCGATCTCTCCGCTCGGGCCGGAGCCCGGCTCCTCCTGCGGCTGGAAGACATCGACACCACGCGCTGTACGCCCGAGCTGGAACAAGGGCTTCTGGAGGACCTCCAATGGCTGGGCTTCCGGCACGAGAGCCCCGTGCGCTGCCAGTCCCGGCACTTCGCGGACTACCAGGCGGCGCTGGGTGCGCTGATCGAGGAGGGGCTCGCCTATCCCGCCTTCATGACGCGCGGCGAGATCCGGCGCTTCGCCGAAGGCTTCGCGGAGCGGGAAGGGCGCCCATGGCCGGCGGACCCGGACGGGGCGCCGCTCTACCCCGGTCTCGACCGGGCACTGGCGCCAAGCGAGCGGGAAGGGCGGATCGCCGCCGGCGAGCCCTATGCCTGGCGCCTCGACATGGAGGCGGCCTTGGCAAGGCTCGGAGAGGATCTGGCCTTCGTCGAATGGGACGACGAGGCGCAGGTGAGCGTTCGGGCCGAGCCGGGCGTATGGGGCGATGTGGTCCTTGCGCGCCGCGACGTGCCGACGAGCTATCACCTGTCGGTGGTGATCGATGACGCGCTGCAGGGCGTCTCCGACGTCGTGCGCGGGCGCGACCTCTTACCCTCCACCTCGGTTCACCGCGTCCTCCAGGCGCTGCTCGGCCTTCGCGCGCCGCGCTATCGCCACCACGACCTGATTCTCGGGGCCGATGGGCGCAAGCTCGCCAAGAGCCGGGGCGACGTTTCGCTGCGCGCCTTCGCCCGATCCGGCCTGACGCCGGCCGACATCCGGCGGATGGTCGGCCTCAGTGCATCAACGCCAGCCAGCCTGTGAGGGTAACAGCCGAGGCGACCGTGGAAACCAGGATCACGCTCGCCGCCAGCCGCTCGCCGGCCCGGAAATGGGTGGAGAACAGGTAGGCGTTGACCCCGATCGGGCAGGCCGCGCCCACCACCGCCACGGATAGCCAGAGCGGGGGAAGGGCGAGAAGTGTGCCCACCGCCCAGACGATCGACGGCTGGACGAGAAGGGTCAGTACGGTCAGGACGCCGGGAACCCGAAGCTGGCCGGCGATCCGGTAGCGCGGCAGCGACATGCCGAGCGCGAAGAGCGCCAGCGGCCCCGCGGTTTCCGCCACGAGGCGGATCACCTCGCCGTGGAGCCCGTTCAGCGGCAGCCCGGTCAGGCGCCACAGGGCGCCGAGCGCTAGGCCCACGACGATGGCGTTGCGCGACAGGTTGCGCGCGACCTCGCCGATCACCTTGGCCGGCGAAAAGGCGCCCTCCGCTCCGCCCTCGCGCGCGTCGCCGAGCGCCGCGCGCTCCAAGAGCAGGGTCGAGACGAGCATCATCACCGGCGTGTGGATCGCAAGGATGAGGGCGAGCGCATCGAGGCCCGGCCGGCCGAACGCCTGCTCCGTCACCGGAATGCCGACGAAGATCAGGTTGGAGAAGCTCGCCGAAACGCCGGCGATGACCGCCGCCCGCCGGTCTGCCCCCGTGAAGCGACGCGCCACGATCATCCCGGCGGCATAGATCGGCGCCACGCCGCTGAAATAGGCGAGCCACAGGATGAGCGGATCGGCCCCGCCGAAATCGGCGGTCGCCACCGTGCGGAACAGGAGCGCGGGAACGGCGATGCGAAACACAAAGGTCGACAGGGCGTCGCCGATCGAGGCGGGAAGATACCGCAGCTGGACCGCGATCGTCCCCAGCGCGATCAGCGTGAAGATCGGGGCGACGATGGTGAGAACAAGCAGCATGACGCTCCCGAAGCCGACGGTCTCCCCCGCGCATAGCGCGGCCCGCGGCCGGACGCGAGGGCTTGCGGACGGCCCGAGGGCTTGACGCCGTCCCGCCGGCTGGTATCGCGAGGGCGGAAGGGCTCCGATCGGCGCCTTGCTGGCGTTCACCGAAAGGGCAAGGCCTTGGCCCGGCTGCTGCCGTTCTTCCCTGCGATCTTCGTGTTTCTCTGGTCCACCGGCTTCGTCGGCGCGCGCTATGCGATGCCGCATGCCGAACCCTTCACCTTCCTGTCGCTGCGCTATGCGCTGGCGCTCGTGATTCTCCTGCCGGTGGCCGGTTTCGCTTGGGCACGGGCGCGCGCAGAGGTCAGCGCGCCCGCGCTCGCCCATGCGGCCTTTGCCGGAAGCCTGATCCACGGCGTTTATCTCGGCGGCGTGTTCTTCGCCGTGCGCCACGGGCTGCCGGCCGGCATCGCGGCGCTGGTGGCCGGGCTGCAGCCGCTCCTGACCGCGCTGATGGCCTCTTCGCTGGTCGGCGAACGGGTCGTGGCGCGCCACTGGCTGGGGCTCGCGGTGGGGCTTCTGGGGGTGGCGCTCGTGGTCGCCCCCAAGCTCGGGGCGGCCGGGGGCTTCACCTTCGGCCAGCTCGCCCCCGCGCTTCTGGCGGTGCTTGCGATCTCGCTCGGCACCGTGTGGCAGAAGCGGTTCGTCGGCACTCTCGATCTTCGCGTCGGCACGGCGGTCCAGTATGTCGGCGCGCTGGTGCCGACCTTCATGGCGGCGTACGCGTTCGAGACGATGCGCGTCGAATGGACGGGCGAACTCGTCTTCGCCCTTCTGTGGCTGACCGTAATGCTGTCGATCGGGGCGGTGTTCCTGCTTCTCTACCTGATCCGCCAGGGCGCTGTGTCCAAGGTCGCGTCCTTGATGTATCTGGTGCCCGCCGTCACCGCGATCCTCGCTTTTCTCCTGTTCGGCGAGGCGCTCGCGCCCGTGCAGCTTCTCGGCATGGCGCTGGCGGCCGGCGGGGTCGCGGCGGCGACGGGAGCACTGCGCTTTGGTCGCGGCGTCAGGTCATGAGGTCGCAAGCGCTCGCGCCGGTGCGCGGATGCGCTTATATGAGGGTGGGGCCGGAGCCCTTCGGATAAGGCCAGATGTCGACGATCTTCTCCATTCTCGCCGTGGTCTTCATGATCGCGGTCGCCGTGGTCTTGGTGATGGGCCTCGCCAACATGATGCGCGGCGGCCCGGGCAACACGTCGCAAAAGCTGATGCGCGCGCGCGTCATGCTTCAGGCCATCGCCGTCGCGGTGATGGTGGGCGCGCTCTACTTCGCGCGCTGACGGACGAACGCTCCCCTTCGCGCGCGTTCGTCCTAGTTGTGGACGGACACTGGCGGATGGGGATGCGAAGGCGATGGTGCGGCTCACCAAGATCTATACGCGCACGGGCGACAAGGGGACCACGGCGCTCGGCAGCGGCGAGCGACGCCTGAAGAGCGATCTGCGCGTCGAAAGCTACGGGACGGTGGACGAGTTGAACTCGGTGATCGGGGTGGCGCGCCTTCATTCCGATCCCGAACTCGACGCCCTCCTGTCGCGCATCCAGAACGACCTCTTCGATCTCGGCGCCGATCTTTCGACGCCTGAAACCGGCGAGCCCTTGCCGTTCGAGCGCCTGGCCATCGTCGCCTCCCAGGTCGAGGCGCTGGAACGCGCGATCGACACCTTGAACGCTGATCTCCAGCCGCTCAACTCCTTCGTCCTGCCCGCCGGCTCCCCGGCATCTAGCCATCTCCACGTCGCGCGCACCGTGGCGCGGCGCGCCGAGCGGCAGATGGTGGAGCTGTCCCGGCGCGAGGGGGAGCGCGTGTCGGAGGATGCTCTCAAATACGTCAACCGCCTGTCCGACTTCCTGTTCGTGGCCGCCCGCCACGCCAACGGCCGCGGGCAGGCGGACGTGCTCTGGGTTCCCGGCCAGAACCGCTAACCGTGCAACGCGAAGAACTTTGACCTTTACGTAAGTCGACCCTAGTCTGCGAACGAGCAAGGACGCACTGTCCGCCTCGCTTGAACCCCCGCGTCGCTCTTCGTATGAAGGGAACGACCCTGTTGACCGGCCTGAACGCGCGTTCAGGCGCGAAAGCCACGGAAGAGCCCCATGAAGATCCTCGTCTGCGTGAAGCGTGTCGTCGACTACAACGTCAAGGTTCGTGTGAAGGCGGACGGGACGGGCGTCGAGCTCGCCAACGTGAAGATGAGCATGAACCCGTTCGACGAGATCGCGGTGGAGGAGGCGATCCGCTTGAAGGAGAAGGGCGCGGCAAGCGAAGTGGTGGTCGTGTCGGCCGGCGTGCCCCAAGCGCAGGAAACGATCCGCACGGCGCTCGCCATGGGCGCGGACCGGGGCATCCTGGTGAAGGCGGAAGGTCGGCTGGAGCCGCTGACTGTGGCCAAGCTTCTCAAGGGCGTCGTCGAGGCGGAAAAGCCCGATCTCGTCATTCTCGGCAAGCAGGCGATCGACGACGACTGCAACCAGACCGGTCAGATGCTGGCGGGGCTTCTTGGCTGGGCGCAAGGGACGTTCGCCTCCAAGGTCGAGCCGGCGGACGGTGGGCTTTCGGTGACGCGCGAGGTGGATGGCGGCCTGCAGACCGTGTCGCTGAACCTCCCGGCGATCCTGACCACCGACCTGCGTCTCAACGAGCCGCGCTATGCTTCGCTCCCCAACATCATGAAGGCGAAGAAGAAGCCGCTCGAGGAAAAGGACGCGGCCGAGTTCGGCGTCGACCTCACGCCGCGCCTCGAGGTCGTGAAGGTCGCCGAGCCGAAGGGTCGGCAGGCGGGCATCAAGGTCGGCTCGGTGGACGAGCTGGTCTCGGCCCTGAAAGGCGCCGGGCTGGTCTGAACCATCCGCGACCGCTTCCCCCTTCCCATCCAGTTTCCGCGAGATCCGCTCCATGACCACGCTTCTGATCGCCGAACACGACAACGCCCACCTGTCTTCCGAAACCGCCAAGGCGCTGACCGCCGCAACGCAACTGGGCGGCGAGGTGCATGTCCTCGTGGCCGGCGATGGCTCCGCCGCTGTTGCCGAGGCCGCCGCCAAGCTCGGGGGCGTCGCCAAGGTGCTGCATGCCGACGCCGCTGGGCTCGGCCATCACCTTGCCGAGCCGCTGGCCGCGCTCGTCGTGCAGCTTGCCCCCTCGTATGAGGCCATCGTCGGACCCGCTTCGGCCTCCGTGAAGAACGTGCTGCCGCGCGCGGCCGCCCTTCTCGACGTCATGCAGGTGTCGGACGTCATCGCCGTGCACGGGGCCGACACGTTCGAGCGGCCGATCTATGCCGGCAACGCGGTGGAAACGGTGCGCTCCACCGACCGGGTCAAGGTCCTGACCATCCGCACCTCGGCCTTCGAGGCGGCCGAGACCGGCGGCTCGGCCCCGGTCGAGGCCGTATCCGCCGCAGCCGATCCCGGCGTGTCGCGCTTCCAATCCGAGGAGGTCGCCCATTCCGAGCGTCCCGAGCTCGGGGCGGCCAAGATCGTGGTGTCGGGTGGCCGGGCGCTGGGTTCCAAGGAGAAGTTCGAGGAGGTCATGCTGCCGCTCGCCGACAAGCTGGGCGCGGCGGTCGGCGCGAGCCGCGCGGCGGTGGACGCGGGCTACGCCCCGAACGACTGGCAGGTCGGCCAGACCGGCAAGGTCGTCGCGCCGGACCTGTATGTGGCCTGCGGTATTTCGGGTGCGATCCAGCACTTGGCCGGCATGAAGGATTCCAAGGTCATCGTCGCGATCAACAAGGACGAGGACGCCCCGATTCTCCAGGTCGCCGACTACGCGCTCGTCGGCGACCTCTTCACCATCCTGCCCGAGCTGACGGAAAAGCTCTGATTCTCGAGCCCAAGGCCCAGCGGAGACTGCCGGAGATGACGGATATCGGGACGGTCGGCGTCGTCGGCGCCGGCCAGATGGGGGCGGGCATCGCGCAGGTTTCCGCCGTCGCCGGCTACGACGTCGTTCTCTACGACGTGAGCCTCGAACTCGCGACCAAGGGCGTCGAGAAGATCGCGGCGGGGCTGGGTCGCCTCGTCGCCGGCGGCAAGCTGAACGCGGCCTCGCGCGATGCGGCGCTCGCCCGGCTCAAGCCCGCCGACGGCGTGAACGATCTCGCCCCTTGCGACCTCGTGATCGAGGCGGCGACGGAGCGCGAGGAGGTCAAGCGGCGCATCTTCGCGCAGGTCTGCCCCGTCCTCCGGCCCGAAGCGATCCTCGCTTCCAACACGTCTTCCATCTCGATCACGCGGCTGGCCGCCGCCACCGACCGGCCGGAGCGCTTCCTCGGCATCCACTTCATGAATCCGGTGCCGGTGATGAAGCTCGTCGAGCTGGTGCGCGGCATCGCCACCGACGACGCGGCGTTCGAAGCCTCCAAGGGCTTCGTCGCAAGCCTCGACAAGGTGATGACGATTTCGGAGGATTTTCCGGGCTTCATCGTCAACCGCGTCCTGATCCCGATGATCAATGAGGCGATCTACACATTGCACGAAGGCGTCGGTTCGGTGGAATCGATCGACGCATCCCTGCGGCTCGGCGCCAACCACCCGATGGGGCCGTTCCAGCTTGCCGACTTCATCGGCCTCGACACGTGCCTTTCGATCATGCAGGTGCTGCACGACGGGCTCGCCGACACGAAGTACCGTCCGTGCCCGCTTCTGGTGAAATATGTCGAGGCTGGATGGCTTGGCCGCAAGACCAAGCGCGGCTTCTACGACTATCGCGGGGAAACCCCCGTGCCGACACGCTGAAGGCGCGGGAGACATCATGAGCGAGACGACGTGTGATTCCAACGGGACGCCGCTGTCCGACGGCGACAGCGTGACCCTCGTCAAGGACCTCAAGGTCAAGGGCACCAGCGTGACGCTCAAGCGCGGCACGCTGGTGAAGAACATCCGCCTCACCGGCGACCCGGACCTCATCGAATGCCGGGCCGAGAAGGTGAAGGACCTCGTCCTGCGAACCGAGTTCCTGAAGAAAGCCTGAGCGGCCTCAGGCCCCGCCGCCC
Organism: Aureimonas sp. ME7; assembly: GCF_903970965.1. GTDB lineage: Bacteria > Pseudomonadota > Alphaproteobacteria > Rhizobiales > Rhizobiaceae > Aureimonas. The sequence continues at coordinate 19,435 of NZ_CAJCKW010000003.1, forward strand.
TTCAGGGCGTCGATCAGCCGGATGCCGTCCGGGCTCGCCCATTCGGCCGGCCCGTTCATCGCCGCGCGCGCGCATCCCTCAGCGTCCACCAGAAGCGTCACGGGGAGCCCGAGCGCGGTGCCCGAGCGCTTGAGATCGTTGAAGACGCCCATCGTCTCGTCCCGGAAATAGGGCAGGGAGCGAAGGCCCGTTTCCCGGTAGAAACCGCGGGGCCCCGCGTCGTCGCCCATGTCGACATTGATCGGCACGACCGCGAAGCTCTCGTCGCCGGCTTCCCGCTCCAGCTCGTCCAGCGCCGGCATCTCGGCGCGGCAGGGCGCGCACCACGTCGCCCACAGATTGACGAGAAGCGACTGGCCCCGCATCGCACCGATCGTCGTCGCCGCCCCGTTCGTGTCCTTGAAGGCGAGGCTGGAAACGTCGAAGGGCGCTTCCAGCGGGCGCATCGCGGCAACCTCGCCGCGCGCCGTGCCGTCCAGCGCGGCCGCGAGCGCCGCTCGGGCCGGGCACGATCCTGCCGTCTCGTTGCCAGAGCGCGTTTCCATCACGTATACGCCAAGGGCGCCCGCGGCGAGACCGGCGAGGAGCGCAAGGCTCAGGATCCGCTTCGTTCCCATGTGCCGGGGGGCGGGGCTCTGGTTCTGGTCGGACATCGGCAGGAGACCCTTTTGGTGAACAAGACGACCAGCAACGAGATGTGGGGCGGACGTTTTGCCTCCGGTCCCAGCGCGATCATGGAAGCGATCAACGCCTCGATCGACTTCGACAAGCGCCTTTACCGCGAAGACATCGCCGGGTCGATCGCCCATGCCGACATGCTGGCCGCGCAAGGCATCATCTCCGATGCCGACGCGGCGGAAATCGGGCGGGGTCTCGAGGCGATCCGCGCCGAGATCGATGCCGGCACCTTCGTCTTTTCCAAAGCGCGCGAAGACATCCACATGAACGTCGAGGCGCGCCTTGCCGAGCTGATCGGCCCGGCGGCGGGGCGCCTGCACACCGCGCGCTCGCGCAACGATCAGGTGGCCGTCGATTTCCGCCTCTTCGTGAAGTCCGCCTGCCGGGACCTCGACCGCGCGCTTCTCGGCCTGCAGGAGGCGCTTCTCAGCCGCGCCGAGGAGCATGCGGCGACCGTGATGCCGGGCTTCACCCATCTCCAGGCCGCCCAGCCCGTCACCTTCGGCCACCATTGCCTCGCCTATGTCGAGATGGTGGCGCGCGATCGGGGGCGGGTGCGCGACGCGATTCAACGCATGGACGAATCGCCGCTCGGCGCCGCCGCGCTCGCCGGCACCGGCTTTCCGATCGACCGGCACCGGACGGCGGAAGCGCTCGGCTTCCGCGAGCCGACGCGCAACTCCCTCGATTCCGTCTCGGACCGCGACTACGCGCTGGAGTTCCTGTCGCTCGCCTCGATCTCAGCGACCCACCTGTCGCGCCTCGCCGAAGAGATCGTGATCTGGTCGACGCCCCAGTTCGATTTCGTGCGCCTGTCGGACGCCTTCTCCACCGGCTCCTCGATCATGCCGCAGAAGAAGAACCCGGACGCCGCCGAGCTGGTGCGCGCCAAGACGGGGCGCATCAACGGCTCGCTGGTGGCGCTCCTCACCATCATGAAGGGCCTGCCGCTCAGCTATTCCAAGGACATGCAGGAGGACAAGGAGCAGGTCTTCGACGCGGTCGACAACCTCGCCCTCGCGATCGCCGCCGTCACCGGCATGGTCAGCGATCTCCAGGTGAACGCGGCCAAGATGCGCGCGGCGGCCGGCGCCGGCTTCTCCACCGCCACCGATCTCGCCGACTGGCTGGTGCGCGAGCTGGGGCTTCCCTTCCGCGAGGCCCATCATGTGACGGGCCGGGTCGTGGCGCTGGCCGAGGAGCGCCGCGTGGCGCTGGAGGACCTGCCGCTCGCCGACCTGCAAGCGGTCGAACCGCGGCTTAACGAGGCGATCTATTCCGTCCTGTCGGTGGACGCCTCCGTCGCCAGCCGCACGAGCTACGGCGGCACCGCGCCGGACAACGTGCGCCAGCAGGCGGCGAACTGGCGCGAGCGTCTCGGCCGGGACGGCTGATCGCTGGTGATTTCGCGCGCCGAAGGGTTTAAGCACGAAGGCGAAGCGGGCCGGGCGCCCGAGGGGTTGGGAAACGGGATGCCGGGCACGATGACGAGATCAGGTTACGCGGTTTGTCTCGCGCTTGCGGCTCTGACGGTGCTCAGCGGTTGCGGCCGCAAGGCGGTGCCCGTGGCGACGCTTCCCGGGGGCCAAGTGTCGCGCGCCGTGGTGCCCGATCAGGCCGGCACGGCGCGCCTGCCCAAGATCGCGCCGCTCGCCACCGACCGTTCGGTCCTGCCGACCGAGGTCACCACCAATCCCAGTGCCGAGAAGAAGCGTTTCGTTCTCGACGGTCTCCTGAACTGATCCGGCCATGAACCACTTCGAATACCGCGACGGCATCCTCCATGCCGAGGGCGTCGATGTCAGCGAGATCGCTGCCGAAGTCGGCACGCCCTTCTATTGCTACTCCACCGCGACCCTGACGCGGCACTACCGTGTCTTCGCCGAGGCCTTCGCCGATATCGACGCGACCGTCTGCTACGCGATGAAGGCGAACTCGAACCAAGCCGTCCTGCGCACGCTGGCCCAGCTCGGCGCGGGCGCCGATGTCGTCTCGGGAGGCGAACTCGCGCGCGCGCTCGCTGCCGGCATTCCGCCGGAAAAGATCATGTTCTCGGGCGTCGGCAAGACCGTGGCCGAGATCGACGCCGGCCTCCAAGCCGGCATCTTCTGCTTCAACATCGAATCCGAGCCCGAGCTTCGGGCGATCTCGGCTCGCGCCAGTGCGATGGGGCGGACGGCGCACGTGTCCTTCCGCATCAACCCGGACGTGGATGCGAAGACGCACGCCAAGATTTCCACCGGCAAGAAGTCGGACAAGTTCGGCATCGCCTTCGAGCGCGCCGAGGCGATCTACGATCTGGCCGCCACGCTTCCCGGCATCACGGTCTCGGGCATCGACATGCATATCGGCTCGCAGATCGTCGAGCTCGAGCCCTTCGACCTCGCCTTCGCCAAGCTCGCCTCCCTCGTGCGGCGTCTGCGCGAAAAGGGGCATGCGATCACCCATATCGATCTCGGCGGGGGCCTCGGCGTTCCCTATCGAAACTCCAACGAGCCGCCTCCCGGCCCCCCGGCCTATGCCGAAACGGTGAAGCGGCACGTGCGCGATCTCGGCGCCAAGGTGATCTTCGAGCCCGGCCGCTTGATCGCGGCCAATGCCGGCATCCTGGTGACGGAAGTGATCTACGTGAAGGAAGAGGCGGGCCACCGCTTCCTGATCGTCGATGCGGCAATGAACGACCTGATCCGCCCGACGCTCTACGAAGCCTGGCACGAGATCCGCCCCGTTGTGGAGCCGGACCGCGACACCGCCTACGCCACGGTGGACGTCGTCGGCCCGGTCTGCGAGAGCGGCGACTTCATGGCCAAGGACCGCTCGCTGCCGGAGGCGCAAGCCGGTGACCTTCTCGCCATCGCCTCGGCCGGCGCCTATGGCGCGGTGCAGGCCTCCACCTACAACACGCGTGCCCTGGTGCCGGAGGTTCTTGTTCGGGACGACGCCTTCGCCGTGGTGCGGCCGCGCGTCGCGGTGGAGGACCTGATCGCCCTGGACCGCATCCCCTCCTGGCTGTGACGGCAGGCATCACGCCCGCGTCATCGCCTCGCCTTCGCCTCAAAAGCTGCTAGTCTGCCGAGAACAGAGGCGGTGCCGGGACGAAGATGCCCCGGCGCCCGCGCAACGGGTTGCGGCGACGGCGCGCGAGATTGGCGCCGCTTTCCCAGCCGTTTCGAAAGCGCCGGTATGGATCGTTCGCCCCCGACTTCCGTGACGCCGAGCGCCGCGTCGATGCGCGTGCGCGGCGTCGCCGCCCTGTCGATCCTGGTCGAGCGCGCCTGGCCGACGCTCCTGCGTCTCGGCGGCCTCGTTTGCCTCTTCCTGATCGTTAGCTGGTTCGGCGTCTTCGCCGCCGTGCCGGACTGGTTCCGGATCGCCATTCTCGGCGCTCTCGGCGCCCTCGTTCTCGCCGTTCTCTGGGCCGGGCGCGGCGTTCGCTGGCCGAGCCGTCTCGACGTCGCCCGGCGGATCGAGGCCGACAGCGCGCTCGCGCATCAGCCCCTCCAGGCGCAAAGCGACCATGTGCCGGCGGGCGATGCCTTCGCCGCCGCCCTTTGGCGAGAGCATCAGCGCCGCATGGCCGAGCGCCTCGGCGCCTTGCGCGCGTCCGCGCCGCGCACCCGCACCTATGCGCTCGACCCCTATGGGCTGCGCGCCTTGGTGCTTCTTCTGGTCGCCACCGGTTTCGCCTTTTCCTTCGGTCCCGCCGGCGGGCGGCTCGCGGACGCGCTGGCGCCCTTGCGCACCGAGCTCGTGGCCGGGGTTCGCGTCGATGCCTGGGCGACGCCGCCCGGCTATACCGGCCGCGCGCCGATCCTTCTGTCGGCCGACGAGCCGGGCGAGCGCTGGATCGAGGTGCCCGAGGGCACGATCCTGTCCTTGCGGCTTTCGGACCGGATGGGCAGCGAGGTCACCTTCCAGCCGGACGGCGGCGGGGAGGCAGCGGCGATCGAGCCGGCCGCGCCCGAAGGGAATGGTGCGGCGGAAGCCGTCACGCATGGCCCCGTCCCCGGCGAGTACGAGCAGCGCCTCGAGCGAAGCGGCACGGCCCGCGTCGCCACCGCCTTCCGCACGCTCGGCAACTGGAACTTCACGGTGACGCCCGACCGCGCGCCGACGATCGCCTTCAAGGGCGAGCCGAAGCCCGGCCGCAACGGCTCGCTCGACCTCGCCTTCATCGTGAACGACGATTACGGCATCGCCGGCGGCGAGGCGAAGCTCGCCCTTCGCGAGCCGGTAGCGCCCGGCGCGCGCGCGCTGATCGCTCCGCCGGAACCGGCTTTGTCGCTGCCGCGTCGGCGCGCCGGCGAGGCGGAAGGGCGCACCACCCTGAACCTTGCCGACAGCCCTTATGCCGGCGCCAAGGTGGCGCTGACCCTGGTCGCGCGCGACGATGCGGGGCAGGTCGGAGAAACGCCGCCGCTGGAGGTCACGCTGCCCGAGCGCCCCTTCGCCGACCCCTTGGCGCGCGCCGTGGTGGAGCAGCGGCGCATCCTGGCGCTCGATGCCAACGCCGCCCCGCGCGTCGTCGAGCTTCTGGACGCGGCGACGCTGCGCGGCGACGAGTTCATCGCCAGCTCATCCCAGTATCTGGCGCTGCGCGCCGTGCGCGAGCGCGTCGCCAACGCAAAGGATGACGAGACGCTCCTATCGGCGGTCGATTTCCTTTGGCAGATCGCGCTCGGGATCGAGGACGGCGATCTCGGTGCCACCGAGCGACGCCTGCGCGATCTGCAGGAACAACTGTCTCAGGCGCTGGAGAACGGCGCGGGCGAGGAAGAGATCGCCAAGCTGATGCAGGAGCTGCGTCAGGCCATGCAGGAGTATATGCAGGCCATGGCCGAGGCGATGCGCAACATGCCCCCGCAGAGCCTGTCGCAGATGGGCGAGATGCAGGAAATCCGCCCTCAGGATCTCGATCGCATGCTGGACCGGATCGAGGATCTCGCGCGCTCCGGCTCGAAGGACGCGGCCCAGCAGCTCCTCTTCGAACTGCGCGAGATGATGGACAGTCTGCAGGCCATGCGGCCCAATCCCGGCCAGCAGCAGTCGGGCCAGCAGAACCCGATGCAGGAACAGATGAACAAGCTCGGCGAGATGCTGCAGCGCCAGCAGAAGCTGATGGACGAGACGTTCGAACTCGGCCGCCAGGGGATGCGCCGCCAGATGGAGAACGAGCGCGGCACCGCCGAGCGGCAGGAGGGCGGGGAGGGCCAGCCGGGCCAGCGCTCGCCGATGTCGGAGGAGGAGCTGCGCGCCATGCAGGAGCGCCTCCAGGCCGAGCAGGGGCAGCTGCAGAAGGACCTTCAGGCGCTTCAGGAGGCGATGAAGGGCCAAGGCATGCAGCCGAGCGAGGATCTCGGCCAAGCCGGCCAGTCCATGGGCCGGGCTGAGGGCGCTCTCGGCCAGGGCGACGACGGTGAGGCCGTCGGCCAGCAGGGCGAAGCGATGAGCGCGCTCCGGCGCGGCGCGCAGGACGCGATGAACCAGATGCAGGCGATGCAGGGCCAGGGTCAGCAGCCGGGCCAGCCCGGCCAGGGCCAGCAGCCCGGCCCCGGCCAGTTCGGGCAGGGCTACGGGCCCGGCCAGCAGCGCTCGGGGCGCGATCCGCTGGGGCGCGAGCGCCAGACGCAAGGGCCCGATTTCGGTCAGGACGTCGGCGTCCCCGACGAGATCGACATCCAGCGCGCCCGCCGCATCCTCGACCAGATCCGCGACCGCCTCGGCCGCCAGCTTTCCCCCGAGCAGGAGAGGCAATACCTGGAACGCTTGCTGCACACGCCGTGATCGGTTAGGCGATGCGCGCGAGGATTGCGCTGATGTGACCGGGCGGTGTGGAAATGGCGAAGCCGACGGACGCACCTGACCTGCCGCTGGACTTTCCCTTCGTGCGTCTTCGCGATGCGAAGGTTCAGGCGTTCACCGCTCCGATCGTCGATTTTCCCGTCGGCTTCCGAGGCGGCCCCGTGCTCGGGGACCGGCATTCCGAATTCCGGCACTTGCGAGCGTGGAGGCCTTACGACCGGCCGGACGATCGGGCGGACTACGACGAGCGCCTTTCCGGCAGCTTCACCTATGCCGGGCCGCTCTACGACCATTTCGGCCATTTCATTTCCGAGATGGTCCACCGGATCCTGCCCGGACGGGCGCAAGGTCTGCCCTCGCGCCTTCTCTTCGTGACGGCGCGCGGGCATTCGGTCCATCGCAACTGGGCCGGGCTGCCTCCTCATGTCCGCTCGGTGCTCGAGTTTCTGGATGTCGGCGAAGAGGACATCGTCGTTCTCGATCAAAACGCGATCGTCGACGACCTTTTCGTCCCCAGACAGGGCGCCGTTCTCAACGGGCCACCGACCGAGGCCTATCTCGACCTCCTGCGAACCCACTCCACCAGACGGCTCGATCGGATGTTCGGCGATCGGCCGCGGCCGGAGCGGATCTACGTTTCGCGATCGGCATTGGGCGTGCCGGGCGGGATCCTGGGCGAGCGATACCTCGAACACCAGTTCGCACGGGAGGGCTTCACGATCTTCCGTCCGGAGGAGCATTCCTATCCCGAGCAGATCGATCACTACCGCAAGGCTGAAACGGTCGTCTTTGCGGAAGGGTCGGCTTGTCACGGCGCCGAACTTCTGGGTCGTGGGATGATGGGGAACACGGTTCTCGTTCCGCGAACGGGATGCCAGACGCCGTTGTTCGTGCCGGTGCTCCAGCCGCGCTCGCGTCGGTTCAGCGTCCTTTCGGCATCGCACTATCTCGGCACGCTGTTTGCCGATCCCGCCACCAAGGCTCCCTTGTTCCATCGCGGCGTCGCCCTCGTCGACAGTCGCACTATTGCGGACGAACTCGCCGGCTTGGGGGCCGCCAGCTTCGCCTCTTTCTCGCACAGGCGATACGCGGCGCATGCCGCGAGGGACTTCGTGAGATGCCTGATCTCGGAGCGCCGTGAGCGCTGGGACCGGGTGGAAGCCTCCCGCCTTCTGCGCCGCTTCGGCGCTTCGTTCGTCCGCTCGCTGCAACGAGCAAAACCTGCCGGAAAGCTTGCCCGATGACCGACTGGAACCCCGCGCTCTACTCGCGTTTCGAGGACGAGCGGACGCGGCCGGCGCGTGATCTCCTGGCGCGGTGCCGGCTGGGGGATGGCGGCGGGGCGGGGCTTCGGATCGCGGATCTGGGGTGCGGGCCGGGCAACTCGACCATGCTGCTCGCCGAGCGGTTTCCGCAGGCCGAGATCATCGGTTTCGATACGTCGGAGGCGATGCTGGAGGCGGGGCGGCGGCGGTTGCCGAACGTGCGCTTCGCGCAGGCCGATATCGAAACATGGGCGCCGGACGCGCCCTTCGATCTCGTCTACTCCAACGCCGCCCTCCAATGGGTGAAGAACCACGAAGCGCTGATCCCACGGCTTTTCCGGACCGTTCGCCCGGGCGGCCTCCTGGCGGCGCAGATGCCGGACAACCTGGCCGAGCCCGCACAGGCTCTCATGCGCGATCTGGCACGCGAGGAACCGTTCGCCGCCGTTCTCGGCGATATCTACGAAGCGCGGGAACTCATCCCGTCACGCGCGAGCTACTACGACTGGCTGGCGCCGCTCGCCGCCGAGACGGATGTGTGGACCACGATCTACGACCATCCGATGGACAGTGCCGAGGCGATCACGCAGTGGTTCTCGTCCACCGGGCTGAAGCCGTTCCTGGATCCGCTGGACGACCCGATGCGGGCGCTGTTCGCCGATCGCTACACGCGGGGCATCGAAAGGCTCTATCCCCGGCGTGCCGATGGACGACGGCTTCTCGCCTTTCCCCGCCTGTTCCTCGTCGCGCGCCGCGCCTGAACGGGCTCAGGCGTAGCGGCGAAGAGGCAGGGGCTCGGCATTGCCGGCGCCCTGCCGGAGGGCCGCTGCGACCCGCCCGCGGATCTCCGCGATGGTGAAGGGCTTTTCCACGACGCCGAGGATAAAGGCCGACAGGTCCTCGGCGGCCTCCTTCTGCTCGGCATAGCCGGTCATCAGGAGGATAGGCAGGTCCGCAAACGTCGCGTGCGCGGCGTGCGCGAGCTCGATCCCCGTCATGCCGGGCATGCGGATGTCCGAGAGGAGGAGGTCGAAGGCGCCGTTTTCCTCGGCCAGGATATCGACCGCCATCTCGCCGTCTTCGGCGACGGTGACATCGTGGCCTTCGAGACGCAGGGCGCGCGCGACCAGAAGCCGGATGCCGGTGTCGTCTTCGGCAATCAAGATTCGGGCCATGCGTCGCTGCTCCTGACTTCGGCCGGCGGGTGCCGACAGGACGCGAGGGGAAGACCCGGTCCGTAAGCCGGAGTATGAAGGCCTATCCTTGTGCGAAGCCTTACCGAACAGGGCTAACGGAAGGTGAAGCACGAAAAGCTCAGCCGATGACCCGCCCGACGAAGGGAAGCTCGCGGAACGCGTGGCCGACATCCATGCCGTAGCCGACGACGAAATGGTCCGGACACGCGAAGCCGACATAGTCCGCCTCGATCGGCGCGACGCGCTTCATGCTCTTGTCGAGAAGCACCGCGATCTCGGCACCGGTCGCCCCGCGCGCCAGCATCAGGTCGCGGGCGAAGAGAAGCGTGCGGCCCGATTCCAGGATGTCGTCGACGAGAAGCACCTTGCGCCCTTCGATCGCCCCTTCCACGTCGCGAACGATGCGAACGTCGCCGCCGACCGTTCCCGAGCCGTAGGAGGAGAGCGAGATGAACTCCATCTCGGGCGCGACGCCGTGGCGATGGAGCGCGCGGATGAGGTCGGCCGCGAAGACGAAGGAGCCCTTGAGGACGGCCACCACGAGGAGGTTGTCCGGCCGGCGAGCGGCGATCTCGCCGGCGAGGCGGTCGATCTCGCTGGCGATCGCCTCTTCGGAGAACAGGACTTCGAGCGACTTGCCGCGAAGCGTGATCACTGTACGGTCCTCGCATGGGCGATTTCCGCCCGATGGCCGGCCCCGTCGCCCGGCCCGGCCGGCGCCAGGAGCAGGACGGCGAGGCCGAACAAGGCAAGACCGGCGGGAAGGGCGATGCGCGGGCGGCGCATCGAGGCGGCCGCCGCGTCGGCCGCGCGCAGGGCCGAGCCCCACACAGGCTCGGCTGGCGCGGCGCGCGATGCGGCGGGTCCCCTCGTGTCTCGCCCGATGACCCGAGCCTCGCCCTCGATCACAAGATGGCGTGCCTCGCGCCAGAACTGGGCGCGCGGGGCCCGCAAGCTCGGGGCGGTTTCGTGTCGTGCCATGATGGGCTCCCGGCCGCTACGGACTGCCCCGTTCGAGGGCTTGGTCAGGAACGGTTAAGCTCTCATGGTTAACGGAAGCTTGTGCGCATGGTGCGCGGCCCGAATGCGGCCGGATTGGTGGATCAGGGAAAGGGCGAGGCCGCGCTCCGAGCGACGCGCGGGAAGCTCCAGGGGATGCGTGGCGGCTTGATACGGTTCGAGAACGTGGGTCTGCGATACGACATGGGGCCGGAAGTCCTGCGCGACCTGACCTTCGAAATCCGCTCGCGCTCCTTTCAGTTTCTGACCGGGCCCTCGGGCGCGGGCAAGACCAGCCTCCTGCGCATGCTCTTTCTGGCGCTGAAACCGACGCGCGGCATGATCACCGTGCTCGGCAAGGACGCTTCGACGCTCCGGCGCACCGACCTGCCGGCGATCCGCCGGCGCATCGGCGTCGTGTTCCAGGATTTTCGCCTGCTGGACCACCTGACCACCTACGAGAACGTCGCGCTCCCCTTGCGCGTGCGCGGCAAGGACGAGGCGAGCTATCGGCACGACGTCGTGGAACTCATCAAGTGGGTCGGGCTCGGCGAGCGGATGGACGCTTCGCCCGTGGTCCTGTCGGGTGGCGAGAAGCAGCGCGCGGCGATCGCGCGCGCGCTGATCGACCGGCCGGACATTCTTCTCGCCGACGAGCCGACCGGAAACGTCGACCCGCCGCTCGCCCGCCGGCTCCTACGCCTGTTCATGGAGCTGAACCGGACGGGAACGGCCGTCGTCATCGCCACGCACGACCTCGCCTTGATGGATCAGGTCGAGGCGCGCCGCCTCGTTCTCGCCGATGGCCGGCTGCAGATCTATGACTGATCCGCGCGCGCTCCTCGATCGCTGGCGGCGACGCGGCGAGGCGCGGTCGAACCCGATCGTGCCGCCCGGCAACGTCGCGGGCCGCGCGCTCCTGACCGTCATCGCCATCATGACCTTTCTCGCCAGCCTGACGCTCGGCGCGGTGACGCTGGTGGCCGACACGGCGGCGGACTGGCAGAGCGAGATCGCGCGCGAGGTGACGATCCAGGTGCGGCCCGACGAGGGGCTCGACATGGCGGGCGCGCTGCAACAGATCCAGGTGATCGCGCTTTCGACGCCGGGCGTCGTGTCGGCGAGCATCCTCGACGACGCGGCCACAAGCCGGCTTCTGGAGCCCTGGCTCGGCGAGGGGCTCGATCTCAACGAGCTCCCCGTGCCCCGTCTCGTGATCGTGGGCATCGACGAGCGCGCGCCGCCCGACTTTGCGAAGCTCCGCGACGCCGTGCGTGCGGGCGTGCCCCAGGCGAGCCTCGACGATCACCGCGCCTGGGTGTCGCGCCTCGTGTCCATGGCGCACGCCACCGTCCTGATCGGGGTCGCGATCCTCGCCCTCGTGATGATCGCGACCGTCCTGACCGTCGTCTTCGCCACGCGCGGCGCGATGACGGGCAACCGGCACATCATCGAGGTCCTCCATTTCGTCGGCGCGCGCGGCGGCTTCATCGCCGGCGAGTTCCAGCGGCACTTCCTGAAGCTTGGGCTGACGGGCGCGCTGGTCGGGGGCTTCTGCGCGTTCCTCGTGTTTCTAGCCGTCGGGCAGTGGACGCGCGCCAACCAGGCGACGCCCGAGGCCGACCAGATCAACGCCCTGTTCGGCTCCTTCGCCATCGGCTGGTGGGGCTATGCCGGCACGCTCGGCCTCGTCGTCCTGATCGGCGTCCTGACGGCGGTGACCTCGCGTCTCACCGTCACCAGTCAGCTGGCCGCCATCGACATGCTCTCGCCGGTGGACGGATGAGCGCGCTTGACATGCAACCGGTGTCGCCCCGCGGAATTAACCGATCGAGGTTCATTCGTGCCGGGGGAGGCGATCGATGACGAGGGCTGACCGCCCCGTTCGAAAGGGAAATCGTTGGCCGCGCCGCTTCGCATGGCTGGCGCTGGCGCTGGCGCTCGCCGGCAGCGCCTATCTGGCGGGCGGCTTCGTGCGCTTCGCGCGCGACGTCGCGGCCTTGTCGGCACCCCCGGTGGAGGGCGAAGCCGACGGGATCGTGGTGCTGACGGGGGGCGAGCAGCGCCTTCGCAAGGCGATCTCGCTCCTGCGCGAAGGGCAGGGGCGGCGGCTCCTGATCAGCGGCGTCAACCGGGACACGAGCCCGGGCGCGATCGCGCGCGCGACCGAGACGGAGCGCGCGCTGATCGATTGCTGCGTCGATCTCGACTACGAGGCGATGGACACGATCGGCAATGCCGAGATGACGGCGCGCTGGGCGCGCGAGCACGGGTTCGACCGGCTGCTTCTCGTCACCAGCGACTACCACATCCCGCGTTCGCTTCTGGAAATGAGCGGCATCGAGGGGGCGCCCGAGATCGTTCCCTATCCCGTCTCGCCCGACAAGCTCTGGCGGCAGGACGGCTGGCCGACGCGCCTCGGCCTGCGCCTTCTGGCCACCGAGTACGCCAAGGTTCTGGTGGTCAAGGCGCGCCTGTCCTTCGGGGTCGAACTGCCTGGGCTTTCGACCCATCACCGGATGGCGTCGCGCGCGCCCTGACCGGAGCCTTTCCTCCAGGGGCGAAGCCTCGTATGACGGGCGACGGGGGCGAGGCGCGCCCCGGCCAACCGTTCCGATCCCCGAATGCTGCTGTTTCGCTCCGTCCTCTTCCAGATCCTGTTCTATGCCAACCTCGTCGGCCAGCTGATCCTGTATCTGCCGGTGTTCTTCCTCGTGCCGGAGCGCTGGTGCTGGGCGATCGTCAAGGGCTGGGCGCGCTCCAGCCTCTGGCTCCTGCGCGTCGTGGCGGGCACCGCGTCGCGCATCGAGGGGCAGGAGCGGATTCCCGCCGGCCCCTGCTTCGTCGCCGCCAAGCACCAGTCCTTCTGGGAGGTGATCGCGCTTTGCCCCGAGGTGGAAAAGCCGACCTTCATCCTGAAGAAGGAGCTGATGCGCATCCCCGTGTTCGGCTGGTATGCGAGCCGCATGGGGATGATCCCGGTGGATCGCTCGCGGCGCGGGGCGGTTCTGCCCTCGCTTCTGGCCGGCGCACGCAAGGCGCTGGGGGAGGGGCGGCAGATCGTGATCTTCCCGGAAGGCACGCGCTCGGCCCCGGGCGCCGCGCCCAACTACCGGCCGGGCGTCCATTATCTCTATGCCGCGCTCGGCCTGCCGGTGGTGCCGGTGGCGCTGAATTCCGGCCTGTTCTGGCCGCGTCAGGCGGTGCGCCGCCAGCCCGGCACGATCCACGCCGAGTTCCTGGATCCGATCCCGCCGGGCCTGGCGCGTGAGCCCTTCATCGCCGCGCTCCGAGACCGGGTGGAGGAGCGCTCGCTGGCGCTTCTGAAGCAAGCCTATGCGGAGCGGCCGGACCTGCCGGTGAGCCCGCTCGTCGCCGAGCTTCTTGCCCGCCACGATCCTCATCCGGCGCCCCGGCACACGGCGCCGGAAGGCACGCAAGGACTTTAAAGCCGCGCCACCACGCTTTCCAGCCAGCGGTCGCTGAGGCCCATGGCCTGGATCTCGGTGAGGGCGGAGCGCACGTATTCGTCGTTCGGGCCGGACTGCCCGTGCGAGCGGGCGACCAGCGCGGCGGCTTCCGCGATGCCGATCCGCCCGGCATATTGCGTATGGCCGCGATCCACCACGTAGGCGAGCGCGCGCACCGAGCGCCCGTCCTCCAGGCGAACGGGAAGCGTGGTTTCCAGATAGACGTTGGTCACGAGCTCGCGCTCGCGCAGGTAGGCGACCGTTTCCTCGCGCCGCGCTCCGCCCACGCGGAACGCCATGCCGACGCAGGAGCCGCCGCGATCCAGCCCGAACACGAGGCCGGGGCGCTCGGGCGTTCCCCGGTGGACGTGGGAATAGATGCAGAGCGAACGATGGAACCCGGCGAGCCGGGCCTTTGCCCGCTCCTCGTACTCGAAGCCCGGCCGCCAGATCAGCGAGCCGTAGGCGAACACCCACAAGTCATCCATCGCTCTTGCCATTCCCTCGGGCAGTCCTTCATGAAGACGCCGGTTCGAGGGCGAGAGAAAGGATGCGAGCGATGGCAAGGTCAAGGGGGTATGGCGAGCCCGTGCGTCGTCGCTCCGCGGCAAGCCGCGTGTTTGCCGGCGTCTTCGCGCTGGTGATCGTCCTGGCGGCGGCGTTGACCGGCGCGTGGTACTATCTGGCGGGCGAGCTCGACCGGCGCGTCGCCTCCGCGCTCGACGCCTCGGCCGGCGGCGGCACGGCGATCACCTGCGACAACCACGCCGTCTTCGGCTACCCCTTTCGCATCGGCCTGCGTTGCGACGCGGTGGGCGTCGATGCGCCGCAAAACGGCATCCGCCTGTCCGGCGGCTCGCTTCGCACGGCGGCGCAGGTCTACGCGCCCTCCCATATCGTCGCCGAGCTCGCCGGCCCCTTGCGCGTGTCGGCGCCCGACCTGCCGCCGCTCGACGTGAACTGGTCGTTGGCGCAGGCCTCCACCAGCCTGTGGACGCAAGGCTTGGAGCGCGTCTCGATCGCGGTGGACGCACCGGTGGTTTCGGTCGTCGCCGAGGCCGGCGCCCTGACGCCGCTCGCCCGCTCCGACCGGCTGGAGGCCCATGCCCGTCAGAACGGCGCGGCGCTGGACTTCGCCTTTTCCGACGCGGCCGTCGTCGCCACCATTCCGGCGCTCGGCGAGATTCCCGCCTTCGACCTGTCCGCCGACCTGACGGTGGACGGGGCGGCCGGCTGGCTGCGCGACGGCGTGCCGGGGGGGCAGATCGGCCCGGCGCTGCGCGGCGAGGCGGGCGTCGTGCGTTCGCTGCGGCTCCAGTCGTCCGTGGGTGCCGTTCTCGAGATCTCCGGGCCCTACCGCGTGGCGGAAACGGGCGAGGTGTCCGGCGACTTTCGCGTCGGCGTCGAGAACCCGCAGGCGATCGCGGCGCTCGTCGCCGCTCTCGTGCCGGGCTCGGCCGGCATCGCCTCGACGGTGGCGGGCGGCATCGGGCTTGCCGGGCGCGAGGAGAACGGGCGCACGATCCTCGACATCCAGGTGCGCGACGGCGAAGCGCGGCTCGGCTTCATTCCGCTCGGCCGCCTGCCGCGCATCTGATTCCTATTCGCCGGGTGCGCCTTCGTTCCAAGGGTCCTTGCGCGGCTTGAGGCGGCCGAAATTGGCCTCCTCCGTGTCCTGGCCGGCCTGGACGATGGAGCGGCGGATCGTGCGCGTGCGGGTGAAGAGGTCGAACAGCGCCTCCCCGTCGCCCCAGCGGATGGCACGCTGGAGCGAGGCGAGATCCTCCGAAAAGCGCGCCAGCATTTCCAGCACCGCCTCGCGGTTGGTCAGAAATATGTCGCGCCACATGGTCGGGTCGGACGCGGCGATGCGCGTGAAGTCGCGAAAGCCGGAGGCCGAGAACTTGATGACCTCCGACTGCGTCACCGTTTCGAGGTCCGCCGCCGTGCCGACGATGTTGTAGGCGATGAGGTGGGGCACGTGGGAGACGATGGCGAGCACGAGGTCGTGGTGCTCGGGCGTCATCACCTCGACCATCGCGCCGGTCGCAAGCCATAGGTTACGCAGGCGCTCGGTCGCCGCCTCGTCGGTTTCGGGAAGCGGGGTGAGGATCGTCCAGCGGTTCTCGAAAAGCTCAAGGAAGCCGGCGTCCGGGCCGGACTGCTCGGTGCCCGCGATCGGGTGGCCGGGCACGAAATGGACGTGGGCCGGTAGGTGCGGGCGCATCTGGTCGACCACGGCACCCTTCACAGAGCCGACGTCGGACACGATGGCGCCGGGTTTCAAACGCGGCGCGATGGCCGCCGCCGCCGCCCCGCAGGAGCCGACCGGCAGGCACAGGATCACGAGGTCGGCACCCTCGGCCGCATCGGCCGGGTCGAGATGGTAGCTCGTGCCGAGTCGCAGTTCCTCGGCGCGGCGCAGCGTCGCCTCGCGGCGCGTGGCGATTGCCACGTGGCGGGCAAGGCCCCGGTCGCGGATGTTGATGGCGATGGAGGAGCCGATGAGGCCGATGCCGATCAGAGCGATCTTGTCGAACAGGGGCTCGCTCATGCGCGCAGGAACTCGCCAAGCGCGACGAGAACCCCTTCGTTGGCCTCCGCCGAGCCGATTGTCAGGCGCAGCGCGTTCGGGAAACCGTAGCCCGACACGCGGCGCAGGATGAAGCCGCGCGTGGTCAGGAACGCGTCGGCGTCCGCCGCCGTGCGCCCTGCTTCATCGGCGAAGTGCACGAGCAGGAAGTTGCCGACCGATGGGGTGACGCGAAGGCCGAGCGCGGTAAGTCCGCGCGTCAGCTTTTCCAGCCACTCGTCGTTGAAGCGCACGCTCTTCTCGACGTGCTCGCGGTCCGCGATCGCCGCCGCGCCGCCCGCGATCGCCATGGCGTTGAGGTTGAAGGGGCCGCGAATGCGGTCGAGCGCGTCGACGATCGCCTCCGGGCCGACCATCCAGCCGATGCGAAGCGCGGCAAGGCCGTGGATCTTGGAGAAAGTGCGCGTCATCACGACGTTGTCGAACTCTTCGACGAGTTCGAGCCCGGATATGTAGTCCTCGCGCCGGACGTATTCGGCATAGGCCGCGTCGAGCACCAAGACCACATGCGAGGGCAGGCTAGCATGAAGGCGGCGGATCTCACCTTCCGGCAGGTAGGTGCCGGTCGGGTTGTTCGGATTGGCGAGGAACACGATCTTCGTGCGCGCCGAAACGCGGCCAAGAATCGCGTCGACGTCGGCGCGCTCGTCCCGTTCCCGCGCCACCACGGGCGTCGCGCCCGCCGCGCGAATGTAGATGTCGTAGACCAGGAACCCGTGCTCGGTGTGGATCGCCTCGTCGCCCGGCGCCAGGAACGCCTGCGCCAGGAGCCCCAGAAGCTCGTCCGATCCGTTGCCGCACAGGATGCGCTGAGGCTCCAAACCATGGGCCTTCGCGATCGCGCTCTTCAGGGCGCCCGCCTGCCCGTCGGGGTAGAGTTCGAGATGGCCGGCGACGGAGCGCAGCGCGTCCTGCACGCTCGGCGACGCCCCGAAGGGCGTCTCGTTCGACGACAGCTTGTGCAGCTTGACGCCGTCCGGCGCCCGGCTCTTGCCCGGCACATAGGCTTCGATGTCGAGAACGCCGGGTTTGGGCGTTGGACGCGCGCTGGAGTTCGACATGGGAGATCCTGTGGTTCGTCGAAGACTTGCGAAAATCGCGAGGAATCGCTTGGCGCATAGCGCCGCCCGCCCTTCCTGTCGAGGCAAGCGCGCAAAGATGCGTTGCTTTGGCGGACGTCTGGCGATAGCACGAGCCATGTCCATCATCGCCGATCCCGTCACGCAGGAGAGCTTGAGCGCCCGCGAAGCGCGCCAGCCGTCCTCCAAGGTCGCCTTCTTCGGGGAAGACGAGCCGCTCCGGCTCGACGGCGGGCGCACCCTTTCGCCGTTTCACATCGCCTACGAGACCTATGGCGAGCTGAACGCCGAGAAGTCCAACGCCATCTACGTTTGCCACGCGCTGACCGGCGACCAGTACGTGGCGAGCCCCAACCCGGTGACCGGCAAGCCGGGCTGGTGGTCCTCGCTGATCGGGCCGGGCAAGCCGATCGACACCGACCGCTTCTTCGTGATCTGCTCCAACGTCATCGGCTCGTGCATGGGCTCGACGGGACCGGCCTCGATCAACCTCGCGACGGGGCTGCCTTACGCGCTCGACCTGCCGGTGCTGACCATCGGCGACATGGTGCGGGCGCAAGGCATGCTGGTCAGCCGGCTCGGCATCGACCAGCTCTTCGCCGTGATCGGCGGCTCCATGGGCGGCATGCAGTGCCTCCAGTGGACGGTGGCCTATCCGGAACGCGTCTTCGCCGCGCTCCCGATCGCCACCGGCGCGCGCCATTCCTCGCAGAACATCGCCTTCCACGAGGTCGGCCGGCAGGCGGTCATGGCCGACCCGGACTGGCGCGGCGGGCACTATCTCCAGCACGACGCTCGCCCCCACAAGGGGCTCGCTGTCGCGCGCATGGCCGCGCACGTCACCTATCTTTCGGAGGCCGCGCTCCATCGCAAGTTCGGGCGCAACCTCCAGGACCGCGACAAGCTCGGCTACGGGTTCGAGGCCGATTTCCAGATCGAAAGCTACCTGCGCCATCAGGGAAGCGCCTTCGTCGACCGGTTCGACGCCAACGCCTATCTCTACCTGACCCGGGCGATGGACTATTTCGACATCGCCGCCGAGCACGGCGGTCGGCTGGCGGACGCGTTCCGAGGTGCCCGGACGCGCTTCTGCCTCGTGTCCTTCTCGTCGGACTGGCTGTTTCCGACGGAGGAAAGCCGGGCCGTCGTCCATGCGCTCAATGCCAACGCGGCGTCGGTTTCCTTCGTCGAGATCGAGACCGACAAGGGCCACGACGCGTTTCTTCTGGACGAGCCGGAGTTTGCGGGCGCGGTGCAGGGCTTCGTGTCCTCGGCGGCCAAGGCGAGGGGGCTCCTGTGAGCGCGATAAAGGAAGCCCCAGTTCCCACCGTGGCGGGCGTCGCGTTCGAGGACGCCAGCGCGCGCGTCGATTTGAAGACGATCGCGGCCCTCGTCGCCGACGGGACGCGGGTTCTGGATGTCGGCTGCGGCGACGGCGCCTTGATGGAGATGCTGCAGACCCATCGCGGCATCGACGCGCGGGGCATGGAATTGTCGCAGCCCGGCGTCAACGCCTGCGTCCGGCGCGGCCTGTCGGTTATTCAGGGCGATGCCGACCGGGATCTCGTCCATTACCCCGACGGAGCCTTCGACTACGCCATCCTGTCGCAGACCATCCAGGCGACCGAGAATCCGAAGCTGGTGCTCGCCGAACTCCTGCGCATCGGACGCCGCGCGATCGTGTCCTTTCCGAACTTCGGCCATTGGTCCGTCCGCTCCTCCTTGTTCTTCAAGGGGCGGATGCCGGTGACGCGGAGCCTGTCCTATTCCTGGTACGACACGCCCAACATCCACTTCTGCACCATCCGCGACTTCGTGGAACTGACGCGCGAGGTCGGGGCCGAGGTGGAAAGCGCCATCGCGCTCGACGCTTCGGGCCAGCGGATCGGCATGAGCATGCCGTGGTGGTTCTGGAACCTCTTCGGCTCGCAGGCGGTGTTCGTCCTGAAGCGCTGAAACGCTGCAGCCCCGGCGGTTCAGGTCGTCGCCGGCGCCCTGACGGCGGTCTTGACGAAGCGAGGCGCGGGGTCGGTCTCGATCGTCTCCACCCGGTTTCGCCCGTTCGCCTTCGCCCGGTAGAGCGCGGCGTCCGCCTTGAGGAGCACGGTGTCGAGGTCGGCATGGAGGGGCACGACGCCCGCGCTGGCCGTGACCGGGCGGGGAATGGGCAGGAGAGCGCCCGCCGTCTGCGTGAACATCTGGAGGGACAGCGCGATCCGCGGCACCGCCTGCGCAGGATCGGCCTCCACGACGACGGCGAACTCCTCGCCGCCGAGGCGCCCCACCACGCTGCCCTGGCCGACGGCCGCCGAGACGGTCCGCGCGAAGACGCGCAGCGTCTCGTCTCCGACGGCGTGGCCGAACTCGTCGTTGATCGACTTGAAGTGATCGAGATCGACGATCGCGAGAACCGCGCCGCTCGTGGTCGTCGCCCGCTTGGCGGCGATCTCCAGAAACGCCGACCGCGACAGGACGCCGGTGAGGGAATCGATCTCGGCGGCGATCCGCCAGCGGCTCGCCGCCGCGTCCTGCGCGGCCCTCACGAACAGGTGCGAGGCGATGGAGACGAAGACGATCGCTTCCATCAGATACAGGGTGGGGACGAGATCGCTGGCCGCCGTTCCGGGCGGCAGGGTGATCGACCCGGCGAGGATGATGCGCGAGGTGATGATCGCGCCGTGAAGCGCGAACAGGATCGCCAGGCCGCGACTGGAGATGGTCTGCGGGCGCTGCGTCCCGAAGATCCAGGATGTGCCGGCACACAGGACGGCAAAGGCGATCGAGGTGGCGAGCTGGCGCTGCCCCTCGCTCTCGCCGAGCGGCATGTCGTGCCACTGGAGAAGCCACGTGCCCATCCAGAGGGCGGCCGGCAGAAACGGGAGAGCCGAGCCGCGCCGACCGGTGAAGACCAGGCTTCCGTGCAGCAGCAGGCCGAAGAAGAACAGACGCAGGGCCGGGTTCGCGACGACGCGCCAGCCCTCCGCCCCGTTGAAGGCGAGGGTGGCGAGCTCCATGCCGCCGACGACGAGAAAGCTGATCGCCCAAAGGGCGACGGCGCGAAGTTTGGTTCGGCGCCATTCCACGAAGAGCATGATCGCCGCGACCGAAGCGATCGACGCGAACACCACATGGAACGTCGGCATGTGAAGAAGCATGGAGGCGATCCCTACGACGTCGCCTTCACGTTGTATAAGAATTTCATCAACATTCGGTTTGCATCGCAAGGACGAAGCCTTGGCGGGGCCGGATCACGTTGCGGAAGGCCCGGTCCGTGATGGGCTGGGCACGCGAGGCGCGAGAAGGATCGGGCTTTCAGAGCCCGACCGTCTTCATCCCCCCGTCCGCATAGCGCTGGCCGGCCGCCACCCCCACGGGAAACGCCTCGTCGATCTCCGCGAGATCGTCGGCCGTCAGGTCCACGTGAATGCTCTCCGCGTTCTCCTCGAGATAGCGCATGCGCTTGGTGCCGGGGATCGGCACGATGTCGGACCCCTGCGCCAGCACCCAGGCGAGCGCCAGCTGCGAGGGCGTGGCACCGCGCCGCCGGGCGATCGCCTTGACCGTGTCCACGAGCTTGAGATTTCGGGCGAAGTTCTCACCGGAAAAACGCGGGCTGTCGCGGCGGAAATCGCCTTCGGGCAGATCCTCGGGCTTCTCGAAGCGCCCCGTCAGGAAGCCGCGCCCCAGCGGCGAATAGGGCACGAAGCCGATGCCGAGCTCGCGCAGAACCGGCAGGATCTCGGCCTCCGGGTCGCGGCTCCACAGCGAGTATTCCGTCTGGAGGGCGGCGATCGGATGGGTCGCGTGGGCGCGGCGGATCGTTGCGGGCGAGGCTTCCGACAGCCCGAGATGGCGAACCTTGCCCTGTTCCACGAGCCGACCCATCTCGCCCACCGTGTCCTCGATCGGAACGCCGGGATCGACGCGGTGCTGGTAGTAGAGGTCGATGTGATCGACCCGGAGGCGCCGCAGGCTGTCGTCGCAGGCGCGGCGCAGGTAGTCCGGCCGCCCGTTGATGCCGAGGCGCTCGCCGTTCGGCCCGCGCACGTTGCCGAACTTGGTGGCCAGCACCACCCGGTCGCGCCTGCCCTTCAGCGCCTTGGCCAGAAGCTCCTCGTTGCGCCCCACGCCGTACATGTCGGCCGTGTCGAGGAACGTGACGCCGAGATCCAGCGCGCGGTGGATCACCGAAAGCGATTCGCCCTCGTCCCCTTCGCCGTAGAATTCCGACATGCCCATGCAGCCGAGACCGAGCGCCGAGACGCTCAAGTCGGACCCGAGCTTTCGCTGTTCCATCGGTACGCTCCTTCCAGCGGTTGATGGGCGAGAGTTAGGAAGCTCAGGCGTCGGCGTCGAGGTGCAGCGCCGGCGAGGGGGCCCCCTGCGGCAGGAGAACGGGGCGCATGGCGCGGATGCGGCTTCGCTCGCGGCTCGTCACCGGTATGCCGCGATACACGAGCTTGACCGCCTCGATCACGATCGCGCCGGCGAACATCGGCCACAGGCGCCGGCCCGCCCGCTCCCAGGGACCGGCGAGGTTCAGGAGCCCGGCGCGGCGGAAGGGCGGGAAGAGAAGCGCCTCGGAAAAGCCGGCGGGCGTGAACTGCGTGTCGCGCAGGAGGCGCGTCGCCTGGCCGCGCGACCACGGCCGCCCGAAGCCGAAGGGCGTGTGCTCGAAGCGCGCCCAGACGCCCTGCCGGCTCGGCAGGACCATGACGAGCCGCCCGCCGGGCGCCAGGACGCGCCAGGCTTCGCTCAAGGTCTCGGCCGGGTCCTCGGCGAATTCCAGCGCGTGCACCATCAGGATGCGATCCACCGACGCGTCGCCGAGCGGCAGTTCGGCGGGGTGGACGAGGGCGGCGAGCGAGGGGCGCCCAAGCGGCCAGTTCACCGCTCCTTGCGCGGCCGGCATGAAGGCCAGCGTCCGCTCGGCGTCGCCCGTCAGCCGGTCGAGATAGGGGGTGACGTAGCCGAGGCCCACCAGGCGCTCCTCGCGGATCGGCTTCCACACGGGGGAGAGCGCCATGGCGAGCGAGCGCACGCAGGCCTCGCCCAGCCGCGAAGCGTAGAAGTCGCGAAGGTCGACGATGTCGGCGTTGACATGCGCCATGCGGGATCCGCCTCCAGTCGCCGGTGCCACGAGATATCATGCCGAGTCCGGGACGAGCCAGCGCTTCGCCCTAACTAGCGCGTGAACGCAGCCTCGCGAGGGTTTATCGATGTCCGCCGCCTCCATCCGCCAGTTCACCTGCCGAAGCGACAATTTCGGCGTCCTCCTTCACGACGCGGAGGGCGGCGTCACCCTGTCGATCGACGCGCCGGAGGAAGGGCCGATCGTGGCGGCGCTGGAGCGCGAGGGCTGGCGGCTCACCCATATCCTGACGACCCACCACCACAACGACCACGTGGCGGCCAACGAGGCGCTGAAGGCGCGCTTCGGCGCCGAGATCGTCGGCCCCGCCGGCGAGCGGGCGAAGATCCCGGGGCTCGATCGCGCGGTGCGGGGCGGCGAGACGATCCGCATCGGCAGCCTCGACGTCCACGTCATCGACACGCCGGGCCACACGGCGGGCGAGGTGTCCTATCATGTGCCGGCGGCCGGCGCCCTGTTTGCGGCCGACACCCTGTTCTCGCTCGGCTGCGGCCGCCTGTTCGAGGGGGATGCGGCGACCATGTGGGCGAGCCTCCGGCGGCTTCGCGCCCTGCCCGACGAGACGATGCTCTATTGCGGCCACGAATACACCGCCACCAACGCGCGCTTCGCCGTGGATGTCGATCCCGGCAATCTCCTCCTCCAGGAGCGGGTGAAGGAGGTGGAGGCCTTGCGCGTTCGCGGCGAGGCGACGCTGCCGGTGCCGCTCGGGCGCGAAAAGCGCACCAACCCGTTCCTGCGCGCCGACGATCCCGACCTGCAGGCGGCGTTCGGGATGGCGGGGGAGGACCCGGTTTCCGTGTTCGCGGCGCTACGCGAGAAGAGGAACGGCTATTGAGAGCGCGCGACGTCATCTCGGCGCTGCGTCTCGAAGCCCATCCCGAAGGCGGCTGGTATCGCGAGACCTTTCGCGACACGGCGGTGGACGAGACGGGCCGGGCGCGCTCCACCGCGATCTACTACCTCCTCGATCTCGGCGAGACCTCGGAATGGCACCGGGTGCGGGACGCCGCGGAGACCTGGGCCTGGCATGCGGGCGCGCCGCTCGTCCTCACCGTCTCGCCCAACGGGCACGACGCCGCCGCGCATCGTTTGGGCAATGGCGTCCTGACGGGGGAGGCGCCGCAGTTCACCGTGCCGGCCGGCTGGTGGCAGACGGCGACGAGCCTTGG
This sequence comes from Aureimonas sp. ME7, assembly GCF_903970965.1. Taxonomy (GTDB): domain Bacteria; phylum Pseudomonadota; class Alphaproteobacteria; order Rhizobiales; family Rhizobiaceae; genus Aureimonas. The sequence continues at coordinate 42,841 of NZ_CAJCKW010000003.1, forward strand.
CGAATGGACGCTCGTGACCTGCACCGTCGCGCCGGGCTTCACGTTCCAGAGCTTCGAGATGGCGCCCCCCGGCTGGCGCCCGACCCCGCGCGCGCCCGGCGCGCGCTGATCAGAAGCCCGAGAGGCGTCGGAACACGGGAAGGGCTGCGAGCGCGGCCCCGCCGGTGATCATCGCGGCGGCCAGGAGGACGGTGGGGGACAGCGGTGCTTCGCCGAAGGCCACCAGCGCCAGCGTCGACAGGATCGGCGCGGCATAGCTCGCCGCGCCCAGAAGCTGGATGTCGCCCCGCTTCACCCCGACATCCCAGCAGAAGAAGGCGGCGCCGACCGGCAGGAGCCCGAGAAGCGTGAGCGCGATCCATTCGCCGGGGGCGGAAGGCCAGACCGTGGTCTCGAACAGGAGGTGGCAGACGAGGGAGAGAAGCGCGGTGGCCGCGCAGAAGCCGCCGACGACCTCGCTCGGAACGCCCGCGAAGCGACGCGACAGAAGCGAGTAGCCCGACCAGAAGAGCGCGGCGACGCCGGCCAAGGCGTAGCCGAAGGCGTACTCCCCCGAAAACGACACGCCCCCGCCTCTCCCCCCGATCAGAAGCGCGGTGCCGGCAAGGCCGACAAGCGCGCCGGCCGCGTGATACCAGCGCAGCCGCTCGCCCGGCAGGGCGGCGGAGCCGAGGACGATCAGGAGCGGCCAGAGATAGCAGATGAGGCTGGCCTCCACGGCGGGCGCCGCGCGCAGCGCCGAGAAGTAGAGCGCGTGGTATCCGAAGAGGCCCCCGATCCCGAGCAGCCAGACGGCGGGCGGCTGGCGGAACACCGAAAGGCTGGCGCCCTGCCGCAGAAGCGGCGCGAGGCAGGTGAGGGTGCCGATCGCAAAGCTCATGGCGGCGAGCTGGAACGGGGGCACGGCGCCGCTGCGCGCCGCGAGCAGCGCCAGGAGCGACCACATCAGAATCGCCAGAAAACCGAATGCCGTCGCCATCTCGCCGCTCCCGAACCCTGCTCGCCCGGCCGTAGAGGAGGCGGGAGCCGGGGTCAAACCGGCCGGTGCGGCGATGGACGCCCCCGGCGCTCCGGTCCATAAGCGGATCCGGGACCAATATCGGGCGAGTTCGATCATGCAGCGGCGCTTCATCCAGTGCGACGTCTTCACCGCCGTTCCCGGGCGCGGCAACGGCCTGGCCGTGGTGCTCGACGCGGACGGGCTGGATACGGAGGCCATGCAGCGCTTCGCGGTCTGGACGAATCTGGCCGAGACCGCCTTTCTTCTGCCCCCGAGCGATCCGGCGCTGGCCGACTACCGGGTGCGCATCTTCACGACGACGCGCGAATTACCCTTTGCCGGCCATCCGACGCTCGGCAGTTGCGCCGCCTGGCTCCATGCCGGGGGCGTGCCGAAGGATGCTTCCCTGATTCGCCAGGAATGCGCGATCGGCATCGTCGAGATCGACCGGAGCGGCGCCATTCCCGCCTTCGTCGCACCGCCGACGCGGATCGAGGCGCTGGAGCCGCAAGCGCTGACCGAGGCCCTGGACGCCCTGCGCGTCGATCCGGCGGATGTCGTGCGCACCGCCCGCCTCACCAACGGCCCGGTTTGGATCGCGATCGAACTCAGGGATGCGGACGCGGTTCTCGCGGCGGACGCCACCGGCGCCTCGTTTCCCGACGAGCGCGGGATCGGGCTGATCGGCCCCCATGGGCCCGGCGGCCCGGCGGACTTCGAAGTGCGGATGATCGATATCTGGCACGGCGTGAAGGAGGACCCGATCACCGGATCGCTGAACGCCGCGCTCGCCCGCTGGATGGAGGCCGAAGGGCGCTTGCCCGAAGCCTACACCGTGGCCCAGGGCACCCGGATCGGCCGGCTCGGCCGCGTCCACGTTCGCCGCGACGGGGCCGGCCGCGTCCTCGTCGGCGGCGAGACGCAGATTCTGATCGAGGGCACGCTCACGCTCTAGGCGTCCGGCGCCGCGAACCGCGAGGCGGACAGCGTCAGCGGCCCGACCTCGGTCGGGATGCGCACGCGCACCGGCGCATAGATGCCGGTATCGCGCACCGGGGCGAACCAGAGCTCGATCCGCTTGCCGCGCAGGAACTTCAGGCCGTTGGACGAGGTGCGATAGCCGCTGACGGGGCGAACCGTCGTGGAGCACACCACGGCATCCCCCGCGAAGCCTTCCGTGCGCACCGGCTTGGTGCCGGCGGGGCTCAGCGGCAGATCGAGGCGGGTCCAGCCGTCGAAGACGGGGAGCGTTCGCCGGCACAGGTCCTCCGGCTTGCCCGGCTTGATCATCAGCCCACTCAACGGGTCGACGACGGCTGCGAGCTCGGCGGGCTTGACGGGAATGAAGTCGGCGGGCGCGGGCGTTCGCGCCGGCGGGGCGACGTCCACCCCCGAGACGCGTCCGGAGCGCAGCCGCAGGTCGCTCGACCAGGACTTGCCGTCGCTGGTATAGGCGAGCTTGTAGCGCTCGGCGAGGAGCCGGTCGCCGCGCACCCGGCCCGAAACCGAGCTCGTGCCGCGCGTCGAGGACACGAGTTCGGCAAGCCCCGCCGAGGAGAGCGTGCCCGAAACGTCGTAGCGCTGGCCGTCGATGCGCGTGCGGAACTCGGCGCGCCCGACCGGGAGCCCGATCAAGGAGATGGTGTAGTTCGTGCGAAGCCGCAGCGGCTCGGCCCCGGCGGGCGCGACGGTGGAGAGGGCGGCGGCCAGAAGAAGCGGCAGGAGGGCGAGGACACGAGGCATGGGGCCACCTTCGCGCGAATGGGCGGGGAGGGCGAGAGGTTTTCTCGCCCGGCATCGCGGCAACATCATGCCCGCACCCGTTCCGCGCACCGTCCGGCTTGACGCGCCCGGCGGGTGCGACTATAGGGACGATCGATTTTCCGATCATGCCATGGGGTCGATGATCGCGCTGCCGTTCCGGCGGCGGCGCGCCCCGGAAGGCCGTATCGAACGTTTGAAAGGTGATCCCATGTCACGCGCTTGCGAACTGACCGGCAAGGCCGTCCAGACCGGCAACAATGTCAGCCACGCCAACAACAAGACGCGTCGGCGCTTCCTGCCGAACCTGTGCCAGGTCACGCTGATCTCCGACGCGCTCGGCCAGCGTTTCCGCCTGCGCATCAGCGCCCATGCGCTGCGCTCGGTGGAGCACCGCGGCGGTCTCGACGCCTTCCTCGCCAAGGCCGCCGAGCACGAGCTGTCGCAGAAGGCCCGCCTTCTGAAGCGCCAGATCGCCAAGAAGACCGCCGGCGAAGCCCAGGCTCCGGCCGCAGCCTAAGGCTCGATCGGCCCACCGAATCGAATTCGATCAGCGCCGCCCCTTCCGGGCGGCGCTTTCGTGCGTTCTCCTTGTCCCCATCGCTGGTGCCATCTCCCAGCCTAAAAAAATGGAAACCCAAGCCCGTGACCCTTTCGCGCCGCTACGTCCTGCCGGTGATCGCCATGACGATCATCGTGCTCCTGTCCAACATCGCCGTGCAGTTTCCGGTAGAGGGCCAGGTGGGCGCCCTGTCGCTCGCCGATCTCCTGACCTGGGGCGCCTTCGTCTACCCCTTCGCCTTCATCGTGACCGACGTGAACAACCGCCTATTCGGCCCTGCCATGGCGCGGCGCGTCGTGTATCTCGGTTTTGCGGCGGCGGTCCTGAGCTCGATCGTGTTTCCGCCGATTCTCCATCGCCTCGGCCTGACGCCCTTCGAGACGGAGGCTGGGCGTCTCCTGCGCATCGCGCTGGCCAGCGGCTCGGCCTTTCTGGTCGCGCAGCTTCTCGACATCCTGGTGTTCAACCGGCTGCGCCGCTTGTCCTGGTGGAAGGCGCCGCTCGCCAGCGGCATCGCCGGCACGATTCTCGACACGCTGGTGTTCTTCTCGCTCGCCTTCGCGCCGGTCTTTGTGCTTCTCGGCCCGAACGAGCCTTTCGCCTTGGAGAGCGCGCCGCTTCTCGGCCTCTTCGCGCTGGAGGCTCCGCGCTGGCTGTCCTGGGCGCTCGGCGACTTCGGCGTGAAGCTGACGATCGCGATCTTCGGCCTCGTGCCGTACCGCGTCGCGATCAACGCCTTCCTGCCCTATCGCGACGCGCCCGCCGTCGCCTGACGCCTCAGGGGGCGGGCTCGGCGCCCGCCTGCCGGTCTTCGGCGAGGCGGAACTCCAGGTAGAGATTGCGCTGGAAGAACGAGCCGTTGTCGTCGGAGATCAGCGACAGGTAGGTGTGGCCGTCCGCGCCCCCCCAGACGTCGAGCCCTTCCATGTTGTCGATCTCGTTGCCGAAATTGGCTTCCATGATCACGGGACCGTCGACCAGCGCGCCGGGACGGATCGCCTCGGCGTCGATGCGCCGGATGCGCATGCCGATGCGCCCGAACCCTTCGAAGCGGCGCTCCAGAAGCAGGAAGTCGCCGCCCGGCAGAAACGCCCCGTCGGTCGCCGCCCAGGGAAGCTGCCGCTTCACGGTGAAAAGGCCCTGGCCGAGGATCGCGGCCCAAAGGTTTCCCGCCGTGTCTACCGATTGTTCGGCGACGATCACCACGGCGCCGCGCAAGGGGCTGTCCTCCGGCGAGGCGGCGATCGTCTCCAGCCCGCCATTGGTGCGCAGCTCGCGGCGCGGGATGGGCAGGGGAAGGCGCCGCGCCCGGCTTTCGAACGGGTCCGGCGCGAGCGCGTAGGCCTCGATCCGGTGATCGCGCTCGAACGACACGAAGGCTTCGTTTCCGACGATCGCCAGCCCTTCCGCGTCCGCCTGCCCCTTGGAAGGCATGGCGCGACCGGCGCCGTTGAGGATCGAAGCGATGCGCGCGTCCTTGATGCCCACAGGTCGCCCGTCCGCGTCGCGCCGGATGGTGCCGGCAAACCAGTAGCCGGTATCGGTCACCGAAAGGAACGACCGCCCGCCATCGCGCATGCGGATCGAGGACACGCCCGACAAGCGGCGATCGCCGGACGAGTAGGAAAAGCCGCCGACGTAGTCGAGCGATCCGAAGCGCGTTTCCCCCGAGCCGATATGGAACCGGGCGATCGGCTGCGACTGGACGAGCGTCTCGGTCGTCTCAGCGCGGGCGGCGGGCGCCAGGGCCGCGCTCGTCGCCAGAAGCGCGGCCAGCGCTGCGCCCTGCAGGAGGCGCCGAGCGGGCGTCATCGCCGGCTCGCCGTCCGCTTCGCGCGCCGGGGTGCGGTTTCGCCTTCGTCCGCGAACAGGGCAGCGAGCTGCTCGGTCATCGCGCCGGCCAGCTCTTCCGCGTCCGAGATCGTCACGGCGCGGCGATAATAGCGCGTCACGTCGTGCCCGATGCCGATGGCGAGAAGCTCTACCGGCGAGCGCGTCTCGATCTCCTCGATCACCGCGCGCAGGTGGCGCTCCAGATAGTTGCCGGGGTTCACCGACAGGGTCGAATCGTCCACCGGCGCGCCGTCCGAGATCATCATCAGGATGCGCCGCTGCTCGGGCCGCCCGAGCAGTCGGTTGTGCGCCCAGATCAGCGCCTCGCCGTCGATGTTCTCCTTCAGGAGCCCCTCGCGCATCATCAGGCCGAGATTGCGCCGGGCGCGGCGCCAGGGCGCGTCGGCCGATTTGTAGATGATGTGCCGGATATCGTTCAGCCGGCCCGGCTGGGGCGGCTTGCCGGCTTTCAGCCACGCTTCGCGCGACTGGCCGCCCTTCCAGGCTCTCGTCGTGAAGCCGAGCACCTCGACCTTGACGCCGCAGCGCTCCAATGTGCGCGCCAGAATGTCGGCGCAGGTCGCGGCGACCGTGATCGGACGGCCGCGCATCGAGCCGGAATTGTCGATCAGGAGCGTGACGATCGTGTCGCGGAAGTCGGTGTCGCGCTCCATTTTAAAGGAGAGCGGCTGCATCGGGTCGGTGACGAGGCGCGTCAGGCGTGCGGTGTCGAGATAGCCTTCCTCAAGATCGAAGTCCCATGCGCGGTTCTGCTGCGCCATGAGGCGGCGTTGAAGCCGGTTGGCGAGGCGCCCAACGGCGCCCTGGAGCGAAACGAGCTGCTTGTCGAGAAAGGCGCGCAGGCGGTCGAGTTCGGCCTCGTCGCAAAGCTCCTCGGCGCCGATCGTCTCGTCGAAGCTTTCGGAAAAGACGCGGTAGTCCGTGTCGGCGAGATCGCGCGGCATCGCCTGGTTGGGGCGGCGCGATTCGCCGGGTACTTGCGAATCCTCGTCCTCTTCGTCGGAGGCTTCCTCGGCCGTGGTCTCGGACGTCTCCGATTCGGACGTGTCCTCGCTCTCGGCCTCGCCCTCCGATTCCTGCGGCTCGGCCTCGTCCTGGCCGGCTTCCTTCTCGTTGCCCGCGTCCTCGTTGTCGCGCGTCTGGTTGTCGCCGGCCTCCTCGTCGGATTCCTCATCCTCCGCCTGCGTGTCGTCGGCCAGTTCCTCGGCCATGTCCATGGACACGAGGAGGTCGCGGATGGCGCGCGCAAACGAGCGCTGGTCTTCGAGCGTTTCGTTCAGCCGTTCGAAGCGCGCCCCCGCCTTGTCCTCGATCCAGTCGCGCCAGACGTCGACGAGGTTCTGGGCGCTGGCCGGAATGGGGCGTCCCGTCAGCTTCTCGCGCAGGAGAAGGGCGACGGCGTCCTCCAGCGGCGCTTCGGCGCGATCGGTGACATCAGACAGGTTGGAGCGGTGGTACTTGTCCTCCAGCATGGCGGCGAGATTGTCGGCGACACCCGGCATGGCGTTGGCGCCGATCGCCTCGCAGCGCGCCTGTTCGAGCGCATCGAACACGGCGCGCGCCCCGCGCCCGTCCGGCGACAGCGTCGCGTGGATGCGCGCGTCGTGGCGGGCCTTGCGCAGCGCCATCGCGTCCGACAGCCCGCGCACCACCGCGACGTCGCTTTGGACGGCGCGCTTCGGCAATTCGGGCAAGCGCGCGCGCGTTCCCGTCAGCCCCGGCCGCTCGTTGCCGTAGACGATCTCGAGTTCGCCATCGCCCGCGATCGCGCGCATGCACCCGGCCACGGCACGGCGGAAGGGCTCGCGGTCGGATGTCCTGTTCGGCTTGCCGCCGCGCTGGTTGTCGCCTGGTCGCGCCATCGTCGTTGATCCCGTCAGGACTGGGGGCCGGCCGAAGCGGAGCCAGCGGTCTGCGCGATCGCGTCCACGGCGTCCGCGACGCTCAAGGTGAAGGCGCCCGCCTGGCCCTCATCCCAGGCCGATCTCCAAGTCGCATAGCCGTCCTCGAACCCGTCCGAAATCGCGCCGTCTTCTTCGAGGCGGATCAGCGAGGGCAGGATCCCGTCCGGCGCGAAGGGCATATGCCCGATCGTCTGCCTTGAAGCGTCCACGGTCGGGATCGGCACATCGGTGACGGCGATCGAGACGACCTGAATGCCGTCACCGAAATCGTCCACACGCCCGATCACAACACGTGAGGTGGGGGAAACCGCGTCCGAATAGGTCCAGACCTGCCCCGGAGCGAGATCGTTCAGGTTCGGCATGGACGGTTCCCCTTCACACGGGCGTTCGTATCGACGCGGCCCGTACCCCTCGTTCAATCCAGAACGAGGTTCGACGCCGATTCCGGCAGTTCTTCCCCGAAGGCGCGCTGATAGAACTCTGCGACCAGCGGGCGCTCGAGGTCGTCGCACTTGTTGAGGAAGGTCAGGCGGAAGGCGAAGCCGATGTCGCCGAAGATCTCGGCGTTCTCGGCCCAGGTGATCACCGTGCGCGGGCTCATCACGGTGGAAAGATCGCCGTTGACGAAGGCCGAGCGCGTGAGGTCGGCGACGCGTACCATCTTGGAAACCTGGGTACGCCCTTCCTTGGTCTGGAAGTGCTTGGCCTTGGCCTGCACGATGCCGACCTCGTTGTCGTGCGGCAGGTAGTTCAGCGTCGTGACGATGGACCAGCGGTCCATCTGCGCCTGATTGATCTGCTGCGTGCCGTGGTAGAGGCCGGTCGTGTCGCCGAGGCCCACCGTGTTGGCGGTGGCGAAGAGGCGGAAAGCCGGGTGCGGGCGGATGACGCGGGCCTGATCGAGCAGCGTCAGGCGGCCGGACGATTCGAGGACGCGCTGGATCACGAACATCACGTCCGGCCGGCCGGCGTCGTATTCGTCGAACACCAGCGCCACGTTGTTCTGGTAGGCCCAGGGGAGGACCCCGTCGCGGAACTCGGTCACCTGCTTGCCGTCGCGAACCGTGATCGCGTCCTTGCCGACGAGATCGATGCGGGACACGTGGCTGTCGAGGTTGATGCGCACGCAGGGCCAGTTGAGGCGGGCGGCGACCTGCTCGATATGGGTCGACTTGCCCGTGCCGTGATAGCCCGACACCATGACGCGGCGGTTCTTGGCGAAGCCCGCCAGGATCGCCAGCGTCGTCTGCCGGTCGAACAGGTAGTCCAGGTCGATCTCGGGAACGTGGGACTCTGTGGTCGAGAAGGCGGGAACCTTCAGATCGCTGTCGAAACCGAAGGTTTCGCGGACGGAGACCATGGCGTCGGGAAGGTTCGCCACTTCCAGTTCCGCTGCACTCATCATACCTCCAGGGGCGCTGCCGCGCTTCGGCAGGCCTTGCATCTCGCGTGTCGGGTCCGTCGGAATGGCTCTTCGCTCGAGGCCGGGAAAAGCCGAATCGTCCTCGCTTAACAGAAGCCCGACGCCTTCAAAAGCTTGTAGGCCTGAATCACCTCGCGAAGCCGATCCTCCGATCCGCGATCGCCGCCGTTGGAATCGGGATGGTACTGCTTCACGAGCGCCTTGTACTGGACGCGGATCGCCTCGCCCCCGGCGTTTTCGGGAAGGCCGAGCGTGGTGAGCGCCTTCACCTCCAGCGTTCGCGCCTTGCGGCGCGGGGCGGGCGCTGCAGCCTCGCCGTCGCCGAAGAGGTTGAAGCTGTCGCGCGGGCGCGCGCCGTTCCAGCGGCGCGGGCGCCCGCTCGGCTTTTGCGATGGCATGGCTCCGCCCGAATTGTTGGAGCCCATGGTCCAGGTCGGCCGGTTGCCGGTCAGGGAATCCTTCAGGTACTTCTGGATGTCATCGTCCCCGAGCCCGGAGAAGTAGTTGTAGGCCTTGTTGTACTGGCGCACGTGATCGACGCAGAAATGAAGGTACTGGCCCTCGTGGTCGCGCCCGCGCGGCGCCTTGTGGGAGCCCGGTTCCTCGCAGCCTTCCCAGGCGCAGACGGGGGCGCGCGTCGGCTCGGGCGCGGAGGAGCGGCCGGACCGGACACGGATCTTGTCGAAATATTTGGAATCGAGCTTCATCACGCGGCGATTATGGGGCTCCGGCCCCGCTTGAACAAGAATTGACAGATCCGAAAACCCGCCCACAACGAAGCCGGCAATGCACCGGCGGACGGCGATCCGACATCGGAAAGGCGAGATGATGACGATGCACGAGACCATCGAGGCGAAGCTGACGGCAGGCTTGGCCCCATCGAGCCTTTCGGTGATCAACGAAAGCCACCTTCACGCGGGCCACCACCATGGGGCAAGCTCCCATCACGGCGCCTTCGACGGCACGGGCGAGACGCATTTTCGCGTGCGCATCGTGTCCGAGCGCTTCGCGGGCCAGAGCCGGGTGGAGCGCCACCGCACGGTGAACGCGCTCCTGAAGGAGGAACTGGCGGGAAGCGTCCACGCGCTGGCGATCGAGGCGGCGGCGCCCGGCGAGCCGGTTCGCGGCTGACACCGCCATGCGGCGGCGCGCGGGGCGGCGGGGTCGCATCCGGCTTGCGACGGGCCTCGGCTTCGCGGCGGCCCTCAGCTTCGTCGCGGGGATGACGGACGCGCTCGGCTTTCTCCTCGCCGGCGACTTCGTATCCTTCATGAGCGGCAATACGACGCGTCTCGGTATCGCAGCCGGCGAGGGCGCGTTCGGGCGGGCGCTGCATCTCGGCGCGCTGCTCGCGGCCTTCGTCGCCGGCAACGCGCTCGGCGTTCTCCTGATGCGCTGGGCTCGGGGAAGCCAGCCGGTGCTCCTCGCCCTCGTCGCCGGGTCCACGACGCTCGCCGGCCTTCTGTGGCCGACGGATGGGGCAAGCCTCGTTCTGGTTCTTTCGATGGGCGCGATCAACGTCGCGCTGGAGGAGGTCGGCGGCCAGTCGCTCGGCCTTACCTACGTGACCGGCGCCCTGTCGCGCTTCGGGCGCGGGATCGCGCGCGCGATCCTCGGCGAGGCCTCGCCCGGCTGGTGGGTCCAGATCGTGCCCTGGTGCGGCATGGCGCTGGGGGCTGTGGCGGGCGCCGTTCTCGTGCACCACATCGGCGAAGGCGCCGTGTTCGCCTCGGCGGCGGGAAGTGCGGGCCTTGCCCTTGCCGCGCTCGCCATCCCGCGCCGCTGGCGCCGCTCCTATCTCGTGCGCCGGCCGTATCGCCGGAGCCGGGGCCAAGCGCTCAAGGCTTGAGTTCGGCCGCCAGGAAATCGCGCACGCTTTCCCGCGAAACGTCGCGCGAGATGAAGGCCTGCCCGATGCCGCGCGTCAGGATGAAGGTCAGGCTGCCGCGCGACACCTTCTTGTCCTGCGCGATCTTGTCCATCAGCCCGTCCACGGTGAACGGCTCGCCGGGAATCTCGTCGATGCGCGTCGGCAGACCGGCCGCGCGCAGGTGCGCTTCCACGCGTCCGGCGTCCTGGCCCGAGCAAAGCCCGAGTTCGCGCGAGAAGCGATGGGCGAGCGCCATGCCGATCGACACGCCCTCGCCGTGGACGAGGCGGGCCGGGTCGTAGCGCACGGCCGATTCCAGCGCGTGGCCGAACGTGTGGCCGAGATTGAGAAGCGCGCGGTTGCCGTCCTCGCGCTCGTCGCCCGCCACGATCTCGGCCTTGGCGCGGCAGCTCGCGGCGATCGCTTCGACGCGCTCCGCGCCGCCGGCGAAGATCGCCTGCCTGTTGGCCTCCAGCCATTCGAAGAAGTCCGGCCGGTCGATCAACCCGTATTTGACCACCTCGGCATAGCCGGCGCGAAACTCGCGCTGGACCAGCGTGTCGAGAACGTCGGTGTCGGCCAGCACCAGCGCCGGCTGGTGGAACACGCCGACGAGGTTCTTGCCGCGTGGGGAGTTGATGCCGGTCTTGCCGCCGACGGAACTGTCCACCTGCGCCAGAAGCGAGGTTGGCACCTGGACGAGATGCATGCCGCGCCGAGCGATGCCGGCGGCAAAGCCCGTGAGATCGCCGATCACGCCGCCGCCGAAGGCCACCACCGCGTCGCCGCGCTCCAGGCGCTCTTCCAGGATGCGGTCGACGACGGCCGTCAGGTGGACGAAGGACTTGGTGGTTTCGCCGGGTGGCAGGGTGAGGAGCGAGGACGCGATGCCGGCTTCGTTCAGAGATGCCAGCAGCGCCTCGGCGTGAAGCCCGGCGACCGTCTCGTCCGACACTATGAGCGTGCGCGCGCCGGGAAGGCGCCAGGCGATCTCGGTGCCGGCCCGCTCCAGAAGGTTCGGACCGATCAGGATGTCGTAGGACCGCTCCCCCAACTCGACGCGAACGCGCTGGGCGGAAACGGTGTCGGGTGAGGGGATGCTCATGATGCGGCCTTGAAGGAGGGCAGGCGCTCCAGCGACTGGAAGATCTCGCGCGCGATCACCTCGCGCTTGACGTTGCGCGAATGGACGGTGAGATCGGCGCCGGCATAGATGGGATAGCGCTGGTCCATCAGCGCCTTCAAGGTGGCGCGCGGATCGGCGGTCTGGAGCAGCGGGCGCGTCGGGCGCTTGGAGACGCGCTCCATCAGAACGTCGAGCTCGGCCTTCAGCCAGACGGTGACGGCTCGCTCGGACAAGAGCTTGCGCGTCGCCTCGTTCATGAAGGCGCCGCCCCCCGTGGCGATGACGCGCGGACCCTCGTCGACGAGACGCGCGACGACGCGCGCTTCCAGCGCCCGGAACTCCGGCTCGCCGTAGGCGGCGAAAAGCTCGGAGATCGTCATGCGCGAGGCATCCTCGATCTCGTGGTCGGTGTCGACGAAGGGGAGCTCCAGCATCTGCGCCAGCTTGCGCCCGACCGTGGTCTTGCCCGCGCCCATCAGACCCACGAGCACCACGGGCCGGCGGGCGAGGGTGGGCGTGGGGCGGGGGCTGACGGGCTGGATCCCGGTCGTCTCGATCATCGCTTCGCGTATCAAGGAGCTTCAAGTTTTCGCCGGGCTTGAGACCAGAAAAGGGGGGAAGCGTCAAGGCAAGGCTCGGCGCCCATAGTGAGGGTCGAGGCCTTGTTTCCGCTTCAAAACCGTTTCTAGTGTCGCCTGCGACGCGTTCACTCGTCCCGCCTTCCCGACATCCGAAGAGTGCCCCCTGCCGATGCCGACACTGACGCGCCTTCTCCTGATCCTCGCGCTCCTCGCAGGTCTGGTTCTGGCCGGGATGGCGGCCCTCGTCGCCTTCGTCAAACCGGTACCCGTGCCCGTCACGAGAACGGTGCCGATTCCCGCCCTGCAAAGCGCGCCCGTCGTGCCCAACACCCGGACGGGGGTGGCGCCGTGAGCGAGGCGGGGCGCATCGAGGCGTTTCTGGAGATGATGGCGGTGGAGCGCGGCGCGTCCGAAAACACGCTCGCCGCCTACCGGCGCGACCTCGAGCATGTCCGCGAAGCGCTGGGCGGCGCCTTGTCGGGGGCGACGACGGACGCCATCCGCGACTACATGACGGGGCTGGACGTGCAAGGCTTCGCCGCCTCCAGCCGCCAGCGCCGCCTGTCGTCGCTCCGCCAGTTCTTCAAGTTCCTCTACGCCGAAGACATGCGCGGCGACGATCCGACCTCGCCGATCGAGGGTTCGCGCAAGGAGCGCAGCCTGCCGAAGATCCTGTCGGAAGCCGAGGTCGACCGGCTGATCGGGGAAGCGGAGGCTTCGGCCGGCGATCCCGAGCTTCGAGGCGCTGCCTTGGCGCGCGCCCGGCGCATGCATGCGCTGGTCGAGATCCTCTATGCCACCGGCTTGCGCGTGTCCGAACTCGTCGCCCTGCCGCGCGCGGTCCTGCGCTCGCGCAACCGGCTGATCGTGGTGCGCGGCAAGGGCAACAAGGAACGCATGGTGCCGATCGGCGAGCGGGCGCGCGATGCGATGGACGCGTTCGGTGCATCGCTGAAGGAGCTGCCGGGTGCCGATGGTGCCTGGCTTTTTCCCGGCCTGTCGGAAAGCGGGCACATGAGCCGCCAAGCCTTCGCGCGCGATCTGAAGAGCTTGGCCGTGCGCGCCGGCATCCTGCCCTCGCGCGTGTCGCCCCATGTCCTGCGCCACGCCTTCGCCAGCCACCTCCTTCAGAACGGGGCCGATCTTCGTGCCGTGCAGGAGCTTCTCGGCCACGCCGACATCGGCACGACGCAGATCTACACCCATGTCCTGGAAGAGCGCCTCCTGGCTCTCGTCACCGACCATCACCCCCTGTCCGACCTCGGGCGGGAATAGGCCGGGCCCGGCGCCTTCCTTGACATTCGGATGACGGATCGCCAGTTTGCGCGCCGACGCGAACCATGGTTCCGCGAGCGGCCCGGAGCCAGCCGGCCGGCCGTTTCGGCGGGCGCTGGCGAAAGCCCTCCCCGGATCCCTTGAAGGACGGCTCGAAGGCCGCGGCTGGATGCACAACTATCTCGACTTCGAAAAGCCCGTCGCCGATCTCGACAGCCAGATCATCGAACTCAAGAAGATCGGCGAAGGCGAAGGGCGGATCGACGTTTCGGAAGACATCCAGCGCTTGGAAAAGCGCTCCGAGGACGCGCTCGTCGATCTCTACCGCAAGCTGACCCCCTGGCAGAAGACGCAGGTCGCCCGCCACCCCGACCGCCCGCACTGCACCGACTATCTCGCAGCCCTCGTCACCGACTTTACTCCCTTGGCGGGAGACAGGTACTTCGCCGAAGATCATGCCGTGATCGCCGGCTTCGGCCGCTTCCGGGGCCGGTCCGTCGCGGTGATCGGTCAGGAAAAGGGCTCGGACACCCAGACCCGCCTCAAGCACAATTTCGGCATGGCCCGGCCCGAGGGCTACCGCAAGGCCGTGCGCGTGATGGAGATGGCCGAGCGCTTCGCGCTGCCCGTCGTGACCCTCGTCGACACGGCGGGCGCCTATCCCGGCATCGGCGCGGAGGAGCGCGGACAGGCGGAGGCCATCGCCCGCTCGACGCAGACCTGCCTCGGACTCGGCGTTCCCTTGGTGTCGCTGATCATCGGCGAAGGGGGCTCGGGCGGCGCGATCGCGATCGCGGCCGCCAACCGCGTTCTGATGCTGGAGCACGCGATCTACTCCGTGATCTCGCCGGAAGCCGGCGCCTCGATCCTGTGGCGCGACTCCAGCCGTGCCAAGGACGTCGCGCAGGCGATGAAGATCACGGCTCAGGACCTCAAGGGCTTCGGCATCATCGACGAGATCGTGCCCGAACCGCTCGGCGGCGCTCACCGCGACCGGGAGGCGGCGATCCAGACGGCGGGCGACCGGATCGAGGCGGCACTCACCGAGCTGTCCGGCCTCGACGCCCGTGAGCTCAAGAGCGCGCGCCGCGACAAGTTCCTGGCCATCGGGCGCGAACTCAAGGTCTGACGTCAAGACCCGCCGGTTCGGCTTCAATTCGGCCTTAAACTGCGTTAAGGAACACGCCGCGACATCGAACATCGTTCGAAGCCGCGCCGGCGCGAAGGGATAAGATTTTCTTCGATTTCCCATAGGTCCGTTAAGGATCTGGAAACCGTTCCGGTCCGAAAAGGGGGCAGTGTCCCGATCTTCGCTTTCGAGCGCGTTGGGACGTATGGGATCGGTCGAGGGTGCGGGCGCCGGGGTGCGCCGACCCGCTTCGAGGGGTTCGGAATGTCGGCAAGACGTCTTGCGACCATGGCCTTCTTCGCCGTGAGCCTCATGGCTCTTTCGGGTTGCCAGCAGGACGACGTGTTCGCCGATCTCGTCGGCCCCAACGCGCCGCTGACGCCGGGCCTCGTCAAGCTCATCAAGGCCAACGAGATGGGCGAGAACTCGCCGATCCTCATCCGCCTCTACAAGGAAGAGTCCGAGGTCGAGATCTGGAAACAGAAGACCGACGGCACGTTCGCGGTCCTCAAGACCTACCCGATCTGCGCCTGGTCCGGCCAGCTCGGCCCCAAGCGGAAAGAGGGCGACCGGCAGGCGCCCGAGGGCTTCTACCACCTGACGCCGGGCCTCCTGAACCCGACCTCGAACTACCATCTCGCCTTCGACATGGGCTATCCCAACGCCTACGACCGGGCGAACGACGCGACCGGCACCCATCTGATGATCCATGGCTCGTGCAACTCGTCGGGTTGCTACGCCATGGACAATTGGCAGATGGAGGAGCTGTATTCGCTGGCCAATCACGCCTTCAAGGGCGGGCAAAAGGCGATCCAGATCCAGGCCCTGCCGTTCCGGATGACGCCGCAGAACATGGCGCGCCATCAGAACTCGCCGCACTTCGCCTTCTGGAAGATGCTGAAGCAAGGTACCGATCGTTTCGACCTGACACACAAGCCGGTCGCCGTTGCCGTGTGCGAGAAGCGCTACGTGTTCGACGAGACGCTGACGGATGGGCGCAAGCTCGATGCCGCCGGCCAGTGCCCGACCGTCGCTGAGCCGGAAAACATCATCGCCAAGCGGGTGGCGGACGAGGAACTGCAGAAGCAGATCGCCTCCACCATGGCGCCGGAAGACTTCGCGATCACCACCGCGTCGACCTACAAGACCGGCTCGCCGATCACGGCGGAAGCCTACGCCGCCGAACAGCACCGCCGCCAGGGCTACGACCGCGACGGCAAGCCGATCCAGACGGCGAAGACCTCGATGTTCAAGAACCTTCTCCAGAAGAAGTCCGTTCTTCCCGGCGGCAGCGACTGACGCTTCCACGCCGTATCACCCCATAGAAAAGGCCGGCTTCTCTCGGGGAAGCCGGCCTTTTTCATGGCCTTGATCGAACCCGAAGCGGCAAGCGCGCTTCGGGTTCGAAGATTGCTCGCGCTTCAGGCGATCTGCGCGTAGGCGCCGTGGCAGTGCTTGAACTTCTTACCCGAGCCGCAGGGACAGGGTTCGTTGCGGCTGATCTCGCCCCAGGTCTCCGGCCGGTCCGGATCGCGCTGGAAGCGGTCCTGGCCCGCCGGGTTGAAGTCCGCCGACAGGCGCTCGCCGCCATGGCCGAACTCGTCCTCGCCGGTGGACGCGTCGATATGATGCGCTTCCATGAAGGGGAGGGGATGGGGCTCCTGTTCCTCCGGGCGAACGACCTCGACGCGCATCAGCTGCTGCGTCACGCGCTCGCGCAGGTGGTCGAGCATGACCTGGAAGAGCTCGAAGGCTTCCGACTTGTATTCGTTGAGCGGGTCGCGCTGCGCGTAGCCGCGGAAGCCGACGGCCGAGCGCAGGTGATCGAGATTGACGAGATGCTCGCGCCACAGGGCATCGATCGTCTGGAGCACCACCGAGCGCTCGATGTAGCGCATGATGTCGGCGCCGAATCGCGCTTCGCGGTCGCTTGCGGCTGCATCGGCCGCTTCGACGATGCGCGTCCTGACGTCGCTCTCGTCGATGCCCTCTTCCTCGGCCCAGGCCGCGATGGGCAGATCGAGGTTGAGATGCTCGCGGATCTCCTCCGTCAGCTCGGCGGTTTCCCACTGCTCGGGGTACGCCTTTTCCGGCATCCGCTTGGCGACCAGCGTCTCGATCGTCTCGTGGCGCATGTCGGCGACGGTCTCATTGAGCGACCCGGCGTCCATCAGCTCGAGCCGCTGCTCGAAGATGACCTTGCGCTGGTCGTTCATCACGTCGTCGTATTTCAGGAGGTTCTTGCGGATGTCGAAGTTGCGCGCCTCGACCTTCTTCTGCGCCTTTTCCAGCGCCTTGTTGATCCAGGGGTGGACGATCGCCTCGTCCTCCTTCAGTCCGAGGCGCGTCAGCATCGTGTCCATGCGCTCGGACCCGAAGATGCGCATCAGGTCGTCCTGGAGCGACAGGTAGAACTTCGAGCGGCCGGGGTCGCCCTGACGGCCCGAACGGCCGCGAAGCTGGTTGTCGATGCGGCGCGACTCGTGGCGCTCGGTGGCGAGCACGTAGAGGCCGCCGGCCTCCAGCGCTTCGGCCTTGAGGCGCGCGATGTCGCTCTTGATCGCCTGTATCGCGGCCTCGCGCTCGGGGCCCTCGGGAACCTCCGCGAGCTCATGCTCGATGCGCATGTCGAGATTGCCGCCGAGCTGGATGTCGGTGCCGCGTCCGGCCATGTTGGTGGCAATGGTGACCGCGCCGGGAACGCCGGCCTGCGCGACGATATAGGCTTCCTGCTCGTGGTAGCGCGCGTTGAGCACCTGGAAGTCCTTGAGGCCTTCCTTGCGCAGCCGCTCGGCCAGCATCTCCGACTTCTCGATCGAGGTCGTGCCGACGAGGATCGGCTGGCGCCGCTCGGCCGACGCCTTGATCTCGATGGCGATGGCGCGGAACTTCTCCTCCGCCGTCCGGTAGACCTCGTCGTCCTCGTCCAGACGCTTGACCGGCAGATTGGTCGGGATCTCGACGACGTCGAGCCCGTAGATGTCGGCGAACTCGGCCGCTTCGGTTGCCGCCGTGCCGGTCATGCCGGCGAGGCGGTCGTACATGCGGAAGTAGTTCTGGAAGGTGATCGAGGCGAGCGTCTGGTTCTCGGGCTGGACGGTGACGCCTTCCTTGGCTTCCAGCGCCTGGTGGAGCCCTTCGGAAAAGCGGCGGCCCGGCATCATGCGGCCGGTGAACTCGTCGATGATGACGATCTCGTCGCCGCGGACGATGTAGTCCTTGTCGCGCTGGAAGAGCTTGTGGGCCTTCAGCGCGTTGTTGACGTGGTGGACGATGGTGACGTTCTCGATGTCGTAGAGCGAGGGGCCGTGCAGGTGCCCGGCCGCTTCCAGCATCCGCTCCAGCTTCTCGGTGCCGTCCTCGGTGAAGGACACCTGACGCTGCTTCTCGTCGACCTCGTAGTCCTCGGGGCTCAGTTGCGGAATGAAGCCGTCGATCGTGCGGTAGAGATCGGAGCGGTCGTCGAGCGGTCCCGAAATGATCAGCGGGGTGCGCGCCTCGTCGATCAGGATCGAGTCCACCTCGTCGACGAGGGCGTAGAAGTGGCCGCGCTGGACCATCTGGTCCCGCTCGTACTTCATGTTGTCTCGGAGGTAGTCGAAGCCGAGCTCGTTGTTGGTGGCGTAGGTGATGTCGCAGGCGTAGGCCGCGCGGCGCTGCTCGTCGGTCATCCCGTGGACGATGACGCCGACCGACAGGCCGAGGAAGTTGTAGACGCGGCCCATCTGCCCGCTATCGCGCGTCGCCAGATAGTCGTTGACGGTGACGACGTGGACGCCCTTGCCTTCCAGCGCCTTCAGGTAGACCGGCAGCGTGCCGACCAGCGTCTTGCCCTCGCCGGTGCGCATCTCGGCGATGGCGCCGCCCGCCAGCACCATGCCGCCGATCATCTGCACGTCGAAATGGCGAAGGCCGAGCGCGCGCTTGGCGGCTTCGCGCACGGTCGCGAAGGCGGGAACGAGAAGATCGTCGGTGGTCTTGCCGGCGCCGAGTTGCTGTCGGAACTCGGCCGTTCGCGCTCGGAGCTGGTCGTCGGACAGGGCGCCAAGTTCGGCCTCCAGCGCGTTGATCTCGCGCACCGTGGGTTCGAACTTGCGGACCCGGCGCGAGTTGGAGGACCCCAGCAACTTGCGGGCCAGACCGCCGAAACTCACCATCCCAAACGTCCTTCCAGGAAACTCGATTGTCGCGGGTGCCCGAAGCATCCAGCGGTCCGCCGCTTTGGGGATCGTCGCCGATCCGCGCGACCCGTCTCGCAAGGGGCCAGCGGCTGGACTTTCAGAACGGTCGAGAGATAAGAGCGGCCCTTGAGGATGTCAACGTCGCGAACCTCAGGGCTTCCGGCCCTCAAAACACCGCAAAGTCGGCTTCTTGGCGTGGGGAACGGTCTGGTCTAGACCTGCCGGCCGGAGGCTTGGCGCCCCAGCTCCTCCGCCATGTGTTTTTGGGTTCACGGGAAGGCTCCACTCCTCATGCTGTCATCGCTTCGTCTTCGGCTTGCCGTCTCCACCCTCGTGCTGACGTTGGCCGCGAGCGCGCACGCGCAAGAAGCCCCCACGCCCGCTGGCGAGGCGGCGCCCGCCGCGGCTGCGCCCGCTCCCGCCCCGGTTTCTCCCGACACGGTTCTCGTGACCGTCGGCGCCGCCAAGATCACCGAAGGCGACCTCGAGGCGGCGGCCGCTGATCTCGGCGCCCAGTTCGCCCAGCTGCCGCCCGAGCAGCGGCGCTTGGCGACCCTTGCCGCCCTCATCGACATCAAGGCGCTCGCCCAGAAGGGCGAAGCGGAAAAGCTCGGCGACGATCCCGAGACCGCCCGGCGCATCGCCTTCCTGCGCGAGCGGGCCCTCCACAACGCCTATTTCGAGAAGACCGGCATCGCCGCGATTACCGACGACGAGCTGAAGGCGCGCTACGACGAGGAGGTCAAGGCGCTGAAACCCGTGGACGAGATCCACGCCAAGCACATCTTGGTGCCGACCAAGGAAGAAGCGGACGCCGCGATCAAGGAACTCGACGCCGGCAAGGACTTCGACGCCGTCGCCGCCGAGAAGTCCACTGGCCCGACCGGCCCGCAAGGGGGCGATCTCGGCTTCTTCGGCCCCGGCCAGATGGTGCCGGCCTTCGAGACGGCGGCCTTCGCCCTCCAGCCCGGCACCTACACCAAGGAGCCGATCCAGACCCAGTTCGGCTGGCACGTGATCGAGGTCCTCGAAAAGCGCCCGCAGCAGCCGCCCGCCTTCGAGCAGGTCAAGGACCAGGTGCGCCAGGTCGTGATGCGCGAGAAGTATGTCGAGATCGTGCAAGGCGCACGCGACGAGGAGAAGGTCGAGTACCAGGATCCGGCGCTGAAGGCACAGGTCGAGACCCTGGAAAAGGCGATGTCGGCCCCGCCGCAGGACCCGGAAGAGGCGAGCGACGAGGCCGCCGGCGAGGAAGCGGCCGGTGAGGCCGCCCCGGCGCCGACGCCCTGACACCGGGCTCCCGCATCCCACCTGAGATCGAGGCGCCGGCATCCCAGCCGGCGCCTTTTTCGTCCTGCCGCTTGCGGGCGGGGCGCTCCCTGATGCACAGGGGAGACGAGATCCGAACGCCCTGCCCGGAGGACCGCCCCATGTCCCATCCCGTTTCGCCGCTCGCGCCCAAGACCTACGCGGACATGCCGCCCGTGGCGGGCGTTTCCATCGCGACGGGCGAGGCCGGCATCAAGTATCGCGGCCGCACCGACCTTCTGGTGATGCGTTTCGCGGAAGGCACCAGCGTCGCGGGCGTCCTCACCACCACCAAATGCCCCTCCGCGCCGGTGGACCATTGCCGCGCCGCCTTGAAGGGCGGGCGGGCGCGCGCGCTCGTGGTCAATTCCGGCAACGCCAACGCCTTCACCGGCGCCAAGGGGCTGGCGACGACGCAGGCGACGGCCAAAGCCGCGGCGGAAGCCGTCGGGTGTTCGGAGACGGACGTGTTCCTCGCCTCCACCGGCGTCATCGGCGAGCCGCTCGACGCGCAAAAGATCACGCCGCACCTCGCCGCGCTTTTTGCGGGCGAGGAAGGCGCGCGCTGGCGCGAGGCGGCGGACGCCATCATGACCACCGACACCTATCCCAAGGTCGCGACGCGCGAGGTCCGGCTCGGCGAGACGACGGTGCGGCTCAACGGGATCGCCAAGGGCGCCGGCATGATCGCGCCCGACATGGCGACCATGCTCTCGTTTCTGGCGACCGACGCCGCGATCGAGCCTGCCGTGCTCCAGGCGCTTCTCACGGAGGCCGTCGGCCCGAGCTTCAACTCGGTGACGGTGGATTCCGACACCTCCACCTCCGACACGCTGCTTCTCTTCGCGACGGGGCAGGCCGGAAATGCACCAGTGACGAGCGAGGCGGACGAGCGGCTCGGCCCCTTCCGCGAGGCCCTGGGCGATCTTCTCCTCGACCTCGCGCGGCAGGTGGCGCGCGACGGCGAGGGCGCGCGCAAGGAGATCGTCGTTTCGGTGGAAGGCGCTGTGGACGATCGCTCCGCCAAGCGCGTCGCGCTGTCGATCGCCAATTCGCCGCTGGTCAAGACGGCGGTGGCGGGCGAGGATGCCAACTGGGGGCGCGTCGTGATGGCGGTCGGCAAGGCGGGCGAGCCGGCCGAGCGCGATCGGCTGGCGATCTGGTTCGGCGCGGTGCGCGTCGCCGTCGACGGCGAGCGCGATCCGGCCTACCGCGAGGCGGATGCGAGTGCTGAGATGAAGCGCGACGAGATCCATATCCGCGTCGATCTGGGGCTGGGTGAGGGCGCCTGGACCGTCTATACCTGCGATCTCACCAAGGAATATGTCGCGATCAATGGCGATTACCGGAGCTGAGCGCGTGCCGCGCCTGACGGTGGTGCGCCGGCTGGAAGCGGCCGGGTTTCGCGCCTGGCCGGCGAGCTCCACCTTCTACGACGGCACCTGGGCGGTGCGGCTCACCACGAGCTTTCCCGCCAAACGGCTGAACTCGGTCAATCCGCTCGACCCGGCCGACGACGCCGATATCGAGGCGCGGATCGAGCGCGCCGGGGCGCGGTTCGCCGCCGCCGGCCGCCCGCTCCTGTTTCGCCAGTCGCCGCTCGCGCCCCCGCGCCTGATCCGCCATCTCGATACCGCGGGGTGGTCGAGCTTCGGGGAATCCATCGTCTTCACCGCCGAACTCGCCGCGCTCGACTTCTCCACCGCCATCGACCGCATTCCGCTCCAGGACGCGCGGCGCTATCTCGACGCCTCGCTTCTCGTCCATCATCGCCCGCCCGAACTGAGGGACGGTCTGGAAGAGGTGCTCGCCTCGATCCGCCCACCAGCCGCCTATTTCGTGCGCGAAACGGAAGAGGGCGGCCCGATCGCGGTGGCGCTCGCCATCACCGACAACGACCTTGCCGGCATTCTCGACGTCGCGGTCGACCCGGCTTCGCGCCGCCAGGGCATCGGGATCGACCTCGTGGCGACCGCGCTCCGCCACACGCTCCACAAGGGCGCTCGTACCGGCTGGCTGCAGGTCGAGGCGGGCAACGCGGCGGGGCTTGCGCTCTACCGCCGGCTCGGCTTCGCGGAAGCCTATCGCTACGTCTACCGCGCCCCGCCGGGCCTGATCGTCTGATCCCCTCACTGGAGCCGCCATGCCGACGCCCCGTCTGCTTCTCGTCGTCGCCTGCGCGCTCGTGGACGCCGACAACCGCATTCTCCTGACGCAGCGCCCGCCCGGCAAGTCGCTGGCTGGGCTTTGGGAGTTTCCCGGCGGCAAGGTGGAGGCGGGCGAAACGCCGGAAGAAACCCTGATCCGCGAGCTTCGCGAGGAGATCGGCGTCGAGACCAAAGCCGAATGTCTGGCGCCGCTGACCTTCGCCAGCCACGTCTACGACGACTTCCACCTCCTGATGCCGCTTTATGTGTGCCGTCGCTACGAGGGCATCCCTCGCTCGCTGGAAGGACAGGCGCTGAAATGGGTGCGCGCCCGGGATCTGCGCGATTATCCGATGCCGCCAGCCGACCTGCCGCTGATCCCCTTCCTGACCGATCTTCTCTGAGGGTCGCGAGCGTGGGACGGCCCATGACGAGGCTCATTTCCACCGTTGCGGCCTTTCTGGCCGCCGTCGTCGCCGGTGCGCTTGCAGCTCTTGCGGGATTCTCGGCGCTCTTCGGCTGGATGGGGTGGGATTTCCTCTTCTTCGCCGCCCTCGGCATCCTCGTCCTGTCGCTGCCGATCGGCGTTCCCTGTCTCGTCTCTCGCCGTCGCTATCCGTCGACGCTCGCCCGAACGCTCCTGGTGAGCGTCCTCAACGGACTTCTCGCCTCCCTGCTCCTTGTCTCGGCCGCCGCCTATTTCAGCCCGCTCGTCATGCTCGGAGCCGGGGTCGTCGGGGGGCTCGTGTTCCATGCCGTCGAACATCTCATGGCCGAGTATTTCTCCGAGGGCTGGGATCGCGGCCAGGGGAACCCGCGCCGTTAAGCATGCCCCTTAAAGCCGCCTTTACGGCTGTCGTGGATCATCGTCCGGCGAACGCGTTCCGCGCGGCGTTTGGAAGGATCGACGGATGGCCAGGGTCGGCAGAAAGCGCAAGACATCCCCATGCCCGAGGCGCCCCGGTGTGGCGGGTGCGCTCGTGCGGGCGTTGCTCCTGTTCGGACCGCTGGCCGCCGCGCTCGCCTTCGGCGTCGCGCCCCGTTCCGGGGGCGACCGGCTCGTGGCCTCCAACGGGGCCGAGGGCATCGACACGATGAGCACCGGCTCGGTGTCGTCCTCGCGCTTCACCTTCGCGATCGGCTCGGCCCCCGTGATCGCACGGCCCGCCGGCTGCCTCTACTTCCCCGACGGGACGCAGAGGGGTGCATGCTGAGCCGGCTGGCAGTTCCGGCGCGCGCGTGGCTTCGCGGCGAGGCGGGATCCACGGCCATCGAATACGCGCTGATCGCCTCGTTGATCGGCCTCGGAATCCTCGGCGGGCTGGCCGGCACCGGTAACAGTGTCTCCTCCGCCTTCCAGAACCTGATGATCGCCGTTGGCGACGTTCTCGGGCGCGCCTCGGTCTGAATCAACTCCTCGGCTTCAGCGCTTCGGCCAGGCTGTGCGTCGCGCTGCCGGGCTTGAGCGGCTTCTGCTGGCTTTCGTGCGGCTTCCAGCCCGACAGGTAGACCACGTCGAACGTGGCGCGCAGGCGCCCGTCCGCGTCCGCGAAGCGCTCGGCGTAGATCTGTGCCGCCCGAAAGAACAGGGCGCGCGTCGCCGGCACGCGCGAGCGGGCGTGCAGCATGTTGCCCATGCCCATGTCGCGAAGGTCGCGCATCAGCTCGAACATCGAGCCGTAGCGCACGGTCAGCCGGTCCTGGTCGATCACCGGCAGGGCGAAGCCGGCGCGCTGAAGAAGGGCGCCCGCCTCGCGCAGGTCCGCGAACGGGGCGACGCGCGGGCTGGCGCCGCCGGCGATCTCCGCCTCCGCCTGGAGCAGCGAGGCGCGAAGCTCGTTCAGCGTCTCGCCGCCCAGCAGCGCCGCCAGAAACAGCCCGTCCCCCCGCAGCGCCCGGCGGATCTGGACGAGAACGCCCGGCGTGTCGTTGGTCAGATGCAGCGAAAGAAGCGAGAGGACGAGATCGACGCTCTCGGCCCCAAGCGGCAACGCCTCCTCGTCCGCCACCACGGCCTCTTCGTCCGCGCCCAGAAGCCCGGCGTCGCGCTCGATGCGCACCAGATGCTCCACCTGCCCCCCGGCGCGCACCAGGGCTCCCAGCGCGCCCGTGTGGCCGGCGAGATCGACGCCGATGGCGAACCGGCGCTGAACCAGCGACAGGCGCTCGGCCAACTCGGCCGCGACGTGGCTCAGGAGGAAGTCGGCACCCTTTGTCCCGCGCTCGAGGGCGCGCAGGCGCCTCCGGTCGATCAGGGTGCGGTCGAAGGGGGCTGTGGCGGACATGGGCGGCGTTCCAGCTGCGAGGTTCAAGGAGCGCGAATGGTCGCGAGGGCTTGTGGGGCGTCGGAGGAGGGACGTATCGTCGGGAAGGGCGCGTGAAAAGCGTTTGTCGCTCGGGAGGCGGGAATGCAGTTCGTCAGGCGGGGCCTGTCCCTGGTGGCAAGGCCGATCGGGCTGTTCCTGTATCCGCCGGTGTGCGCGGGTTGCGGAACGGCGCTGGCGCACGCGCCGGCCGTCTGCCCCGATTGCTGGCGCACGCTTCGCTTCATCGAACGGCCCTTCTGCGAGGTGCTCGGACTTCCTTTCTCCTATGATCTCGGGCGCGGCTTCCTGTCAGCCGAAGCGATCGCCTCGCCGCCGGCCTTCGGGCGCCTGCGCGCCGCCCTCGTCTACCGCGATCTCGCTGCCAAGATGGTGGCGTCCCTCAAATACTCCGATCGCACCGATCTCGTTCCTTTGATGGCAGGATGGATGTGCCGAGGTGGGCGCGAGGTGCTGGAGGGCTGCGAGGTCCTTGTCCCCGTCCCGCTCCACCCGCGGCGCCTGTTTCGCCGCCGCTTCAACCAGTCGGCCGAGCTGGCGCGCGCGATCGCCCGGCGCGAGAACCTGCCCTATGCGCCGCTCTGCTTGAAGCGCGCGCGCGCGACGCACTCCCAGGTCGGGCTGGGCCCGAGCGAGCGCGAGGCCAACGTGCGCGGCGCCTTCGCAGTGCCCCCCGGCCGCGCGCACGAGATCCGGGGCAAGCGCGTGGTTCTCGTGGACGACGTTTATACGACCGGCGCCACGGTTTCGGCCGCCACGCGCGCCTTGAAACGGGCGGGTGCGGCGGAGGTGGACGTTCTCGTCTTCGCCAGGGTTGCGGCGGACGGCGCTTGATCGCATATCAGCGCATCGCCCGTTCCCCCAGAGGATCACCGATGCCGAACGTCACCATCTACACCCGGCCCTTCTGCGGCTACTGCTCGCGCGCCAAGGATCTGCTCCAGCGCAAGGGCGTTTCTTTCGACGAGAAGGACGCCGGCGTCGACCCTTCGTTCCGGCAGGAGATGATGGCACGCGCGCCCGGCAGCTCGACCTTCCCGCAGATCTTCATCGGCGAGCGCCATGTCGGCGGCTGCGACGATCTCTATGCCCTGGAGCGCGCCGGCGAACTCGACCCGCTTCTGGCGGCTTAACGAACGAGGCCGCGAGATGACGACGTTTCGAGCCGCCGCCGTGCAGATGCGCTCCGGCGTGGAGCCCGCCCGCAACATCGAGGCGATGGAACAACTGGTCGACGAGGCCGCCTCGCGCGGCGCGACCTATGTCCAGACGCCCGAGATGACGGGCATGCTGTGCCGCGACCCCGCGCTGTTTCGCGCCCATCTTCGCTCGGCCGAGGAGGATCCCGTGGTGGCCGCCGCGCGCGCCTTGGCCCGCCGCCACGCGATCACCCTTCATCTCGGCTCCACTGCCATTGCGGCGAACGGCGGCATGGCGGCCAACCGGGCCTTCCTGTTCGGGCCGGACGGCGAGGAGATCGCCACCTACGACAAGATCCACATGTTCGACGTCGATCTCGACAACGGCGAAAGCTGGCGGGAATCGGCGACCTACCAGCCCGGCACGCGCTCCGGCCTTGCCGACGTCGCGCTCGGCGACGGCTCGGCCCGTTTCGGCCTTGCCGTGTGCTACGACATGCGCTTTCCCGAGCTCTTCCGGGCCCAGGCGCTGGCCGGGGCCGAGGTGCTGACCGCGCCCGCCGCCTTTACGCGCCAGACGGGCGAGGCGCATTGGCATGTGCTCCTGCGCGCGCGTGCCATCGAGAACAACGCCTTCATGGTGGCCGCCGCGCAAGGTGGGCGCCACGAAGACGGGCGCGAAACCTATGGGCATTCGATCATCGTCGACCCCTGGGGCCGGGTGCTGGCCGAGGTGAAGGGCGACGAGCCGGGCATGGCGATCGCCGAGATCGACACGGAACTGGTCGCCACCGTGCGCGCCAAGATCCCGAACCTTCGCAACCGGCGGCCCTTCGAGGCGCCCGAGATCCGCCCCGCCGCATGATCCGCTACGCGCTCAAGTGCGCTCCTTGCGGCCACGGGTTCGACGGATGGTTCCGATCGTCAGTCGACTTCGACGCGCAGGGAGCACGCGGCCTCCTCGAATGTCCCGTCTGCGGCAAGGCTGAAGTGCGAAAGGCTCTGATGAGCCCGGCCGTGTCGGCGTCGCAGGACGGCGAGGTGCCGGCCGCCCCGGTGATGAGCGCGCCGGGCGGCGAGGCGGCCGAGATCTATCGCCGACTGCAGGACATGGCGCGCGAGGTTCGCGCCAAGGCCGACTATGTCGGCGCTTCGTTCGCCGAGGAAGCACGGCGCATCCACTACGGTGAAAGCGAGGGCCGCCAGATCTACGGCGAGGCGAGCCCCGGCCAGGTCCGCGGCCTCCTGGAGGAGGGGATCGGCGCCCTGCCGCTGCCCCCGCTGCCCGAAGACAAGAACTGACGGGGATGGCCAAGACCTTCGCCAAGGCGCCGAGCCCCTGCGTCTCGGTTTGCAAGTTCAGGATCGAAGGGCAGTGCATCGCCTGCCGGATGACCAAGCCCGAGAAGAAGCGCTTCAAGAAGCTGGACGGCAAGGGCGAGCGGAAGGCCTTCTTCGTTCTCCTCGGCGCTCGGCTCCGGGCGGCGGGGCGCTACGACTACTGGAGCCGCATGTATCGCCGGCGCTGCGAGCGCAAGGGACGGCCATGCCCACTCGACAGGCTGGAGGCTCTCGACAAGAGGGAAGGGGCCGCCTAGCTAGAAACCTTCCAAACTACCAAGCTGGGAATGGCCGATGAGCGCCTCGCAGATCTGGGCCGATGCGCCGAGCCCTTGCGTCGATGTCTGCAAGTACAAGCGCGCCGGGCGCTGCGTCGGCTGCATGATGACCAAGATGGAGAAGGATTCCTTTCCCCATTCGGGCAGCGCCGACATGAAGAAGCGCTTCTTCGAGACCTTGCTCGCGCGGCTGGAAGAGGAGCACAAGAACCCGGCCTTCTGGGCGATCGCCTATCGCCGCAAGTGCGAGCGGGAGGGCGTGCCGTGCCCGTTGGACGAGGACGGGACTTAATTTTGTTGGAAGAGTGGTTGCGTGCTAACTGCTCAGATCAAAGATCCGGTCCGATAACGACCTCGTGCTTCGGGCCCCCGAATGACGCGAAAAGATGAACGATCACTGTATTTAGGTTGCCACGTTTCCGCATATAAAATTTGTGCAGGCCAAGCATAGGCAGTTTTTCATCGATCAAAATGCTACCGACAAAATTAAAAACGTCTGATCGGTGACCAAGTAGAAGGTCGCGAATCTCCGACGTGTCGAACATTTTCATTCCGTGTTCTGCTACGGCATAACAGTAGGCCATTTTGGCAACCACCATCTCGGTGCTGCCAAATCTCATCGGCAAAGCCGTTCTTACCCTATATGGCTCAATCCGATTTTTTAGACCTAGATGCAGGAAGCCAACTTTGAGTCCTTCAATGCCGTCGGATCGATCCTCGCCAGTCAACTTTCCTGCGGGCGCATGGATGGCAAATGTATAGATCTGAGGATAGTTCTCTACGGCGAGGTGCTCCGTCATTTCTGTACGGGATGGATGAGTATCAACGTCGTAGCTGACTTTAGGAAGTTCCCGTGGCTTACTTTTGCTTCCACGCTTCTTGCGTCTAAGTTCCAAAATATGCCGTATGGGGGCTAAGTCCTCGTTTAAAGCCGTTTGCTCGTAGGCCTCATTGGCAAAATTATTGCAGGTGCGGCAAGTCCCCTTCTCCAAGACAAGCTGGCCAACACCGCTTAAGGCTTCAGGGATGATATGCTCATCCGTAAGGTTTTCGGTGGAGCCACAGAAGATACAACTTCCAAAAGTTTTGTAACGCTTGGGTTGGATTGCTTTGCTCCGCAACATTATCCGTTCCTGCGCAGGAGGTTGCCAGCTATGCGAGAGGCCTCGGGATTGCGGAATGTATCATAAGAAAGGGCCCGCCGGATCGCGCCGGCAGGCCCTTTCTTATATCGAGCGGTATCGTCGCTCAGGCGGCGGTCGACTTCAGGTGGGCGCGCAGCATCCAGGCGAACTTGTCGTGCTTCTCGATGCGGTTGGTGGCCATGTCGTTGGTCGCCCAGTCGCCGTGCTGTTCGGCGACCTGCGCCAGCGACGAAAGCGTGGAGGAGAGGGTTTCCTGATCCTTCTGGAGGACCTCGATCATCGTCCGGGCGTCGGTGCGCCCGTCATGCTCCTCGACGGCGCTGCGCTCCAGATAGACCGAGAAGCGGCCTTCGGCATGGGCGTCGAACGCCTTGATGCGCTCGGCCAGGAAGTCCTGCGCCTCGAAGTGATCCTCGTAGATCTCCTGGAACAGCTCGTGCAGCGAGCCGAAGCTCATGCCCGTAACGTTCCAATGGAAGTTCTGCGCCTTCAGCGTCTCGATCGCGGTCTCGGCGAGAGCCTGCGTCAGGCCGTTGACGATCTCTTCCTTGGCGCTCGGCTCGATCTTGGCGGCTACCAGACCCATGATGGTTCTCCTTGTTCTTGTCTCGTTCGATGATCGTCAGGCTTCGCAGGGATGCGAAGCGAATTGGAATAATTCCAAACTAACGATTCCGTAGACAGCTTTCAACCCTTGTTTTGAATCATTCTAAACTGGCAGGCGGGCACTCCGATCCGTCCCTCGTTCGGCATTCGATGCAGAATGCGCCATCGAGCCGGAAGGTTCACGAAAAGCGTGTGGAGAAAGGGCTCGCCGACGCTCGCTCGGCTCGTGCGTCAGAGCGCGTCGAGCGCCCGAACCATGGCCGAGGACAGGAAGCGCATCCAGCGCCGGGCCGAGGGCTCCACGCGCCAGGACACGAGAGCACCGGCGGCCGTATCCTGGCCGGAGCGCCAGGCGGCGAGAAGGCGCAGGAGCCAGCATTCGTCGTCGCTGACGGCGGCCGCGCCCGGACGATAGATCACCATCTCGGACGAGGCGCGCTCGCGAAGGCCCCGGAAGAACACGGTGGCCAGGCGGTCGAGCGAGGCCGTGGGCTGGCCGGCGAGGATGTAGCAGGCCTGTTCGAGATCGGAACGGGGCGCCAGCTGCGAGCGAAGGGCGAACCAGCGAAGGCGCTCCAACTCGGTGCGCTGCTCGGACGAAAGCAGACGGCTCGCGGCCATGCGTTCGGCGGTCGGACATCGCGGAAAGGCGAGAACCCGGCTGTCGTGATCGGGAAGGGAAAGCCGCGTCGCGGATGCTGACATCGGGTATCCTTGGAGCCTGCCTCGCGTCGGGGACCCGCATCGGCGGATCGAAACCTGACTGCGCTTGGCAGCTTTCCTAACAGATCGCTTTCCGCGCGGAAAGGGGATGGTGACCTTTCGTTCGCTCAAGCGTTTCGAGCGCCTGACGGAGCACGGCGCCTTCGGCGTTCTCGCCTTCCGAAGCGTAGACGCCGATCGTCGCGCTTCGACCCGCCCGAGCGACGCGGAAGGTCGCCCCATGGCTGCCGTGGCCGCCGGCGCCATGTCCCGCCACCTCGAATTTTTGTCCGGGCGGCGCCGTCCATCGCCCGGTCATCAGGCCGAGCCCATAGGCCGGCGCATGCCAGTATGACGCGGCGAGGGAGGGATCCACGGGATGGGCTGCGCAAAGTTCCCCAAGGGCGTCGGCCGACAGGAAACCCGGCTCCAGCAATCGGTGCAGAAACAGCGCCGCCTCGCCGACGGGGCCGATCAGCGTGCCGTGGAACACCCAGCCGGGATGATAGGGGTGGGGCGGAGCCAAGAGAAGCCCGGCCATGTCCGCCCTGGTCTCGGCCATTCGTGTTCGCGAAAGGCCGAGGGGCTCGAGGACGTGGGTGCGAAGCGCGTCGCCGAGCCCCATTCCCACATGCTCCTCGATTCGGCGCCGAGCCAGGAGATACCCGAGATTGGAGGTGCGCCAAGCCCGGCCGGGGGCGGGCTGCGACCGGCCATCCAGCAGCCGGGACAGAAGCTCCTCGTCGCTCCAGGGCGCTTCGTCCGCCGCCACCGCCGCCTGGTAGCTTGCCGACGCGCCGTAGTCCGGCAGGCCGGCCATGTGGTTGAGAAGGTGACGGAGCGAGTAGGGCGCGCCGGGCAACGAGCGGTCGAGTTCCAGCCGTCCGGCCTCGGCGAGGCGCAGGGCGAGCGCGGCGATCGCCGTCTTGGTCAGACTCCACCAGGCGATTTCGCCGTCGCCGCCCGATTGGATGGGAGTGCCGGCTTCGTCGACGATCGCCGTGACGAAGCGCGGGCTCACGGCCGGCGGGCGAGCACCATGTAGTTCACGTCCCGGTCGCGCGAGCGGCGCCATTCATCGGCGAGCGGGTGGTAGACGACGCCGGTCTCGTCGATCAGTCGCAGGCCCTCCGCCTGGACCGGCGCCTCGATCTCGTTCGGGCGCACCAGCTTGGAATATTGGTGCGTGCCCTTCGGCAACCAGCCGAGGACGTATTCGGCGCCGATGATGGCGAACGCCATCGCCTTCGCCGTCCGGTTGATGGTCGCCACGAACAGGAGGCCGCCGGGCTTCACCATGCGCGCGGCCGAGCGCAGGAAGAGATCGACGTCCGCCACGTGCTCGACGACCTCGAGCGCCAGCACCACGTCGAATCGCTCGCCCGCCGATTCCAGCGCCTCGGCCGTCTCGGCGCGGTAGTCGATGGACAAGCCGCTCTGCTCGGCATGGAGTCTCGCGACCTCGATGTTGGTGGCGGAGGCGTCCGCTCCCATGACCTCGGCGCCGAGCCGCGCCAAGGGCTCGGCGATCAGACCGCCGCCGCAGCCGATGTCCAGCATGCGAAGGCCTTGAAATGGGGTGAGAGACCGGAGGTCGGAGCCGAAGTTCAGCGCCACCTGCTCACGGATATAGGCGAGGCGCACCGGGTTGAACTTGTGCAGCGGCTTGAACTTGCCGGCGGGGTTCCACCATTCGGCGGCCAGCCGCGAGAACCGCTCCACCTCGCCGGCGTCGATCGTGCTTGCCCGTGCTGCCGTCATCACCGTCATCCGTTCTTCGCGTCGCTTGACCCTCGAGCCGGGATGTTCCGCCCGGGCGGTCAAAGTCAAGCGCGGCGGATCGGCTTGCCTTGCACTCCCGCCCCGCTTCGGCTAACCGGGGCCGCCTGCCGACGAGGGGCCGATGGGGCTCGGCGTTTCGCGCGGGCGATGTGTTCCTTCCAAGGCGGCGCCCGCGTGGCGTGTTTTCGCCTTCTCGCAGGCATCGATCGTCATGGCACGTCTCGTTCTCAAGTTCGGCGGCACCTCCGTCGCCGATATCGGCCGGATCCGGAACGTCGCGCGCCATGTGAAACGCGAGGTGGACGCCGGCCATCAGGTGGCCGTGGTGGTCTCGGCGATGTCCGGCAAGACCAACGAGCTCGTCGGCTGG
Organism: Aureimonas sp. ME7; assembly: GCF_903970965.1. GTDB lineage: Bacteria > Pseudomonadota > Alphaproteobacteria > Rhizobiales > Rhizobiaceae > Aureimonas. The sequence continues at coordinate 74,649 of NZ_CAJCKW010000003.1, forward strand.
TGCACCGAAGCCTCCGCCATGTACGACGCGCGCGAATACGACGCGGTGGTGGCATCCGGCGAGCAGGTCACCGCCGGGCTGCTGGCGATCACCTTGCAGAACATGGGCGTCAACGCCCGCTCCTGGCAGGGCTGGCAGATCCCGATCCGCACCGACGGCGCGCACGGCGCCGCGCGCATCCAGGAAATCGACGGCTCGGAGATCGTGCGCCGCTTCGGCGAGGGGCAGGTGGCCGTCATCGCCGGCTTCCAGGGGCTCGCGCCCGACAACCGGATCGCAACGCTCGGGCGCGGCGGCTCGGACACCTCGGCGGTCGCGATCGCGGCCGGTCTCAAGGCCGACCGCTGCGACATCTACACCGATGTCGACGGCGTCTACACGACCGATCCGCGCATCGAGCCGAAGGCGCGGCGCCTTGCCCGCGTGAGCTTCGAGGAGATGCTCGAGATGGCCTCGCTCGGCGCCAAGGTGCTGCAGGTGCGCTCGGTCGAGCTCGCCATGGTCCACAAGGTGCGCACCTTCGTGCGTTCCTCCTTCGAGGACCCGGACGCACCGGGCATGGGCGATCTTCTGAACCCTCCGGGGACCCTTATTTGCGACGAGGATGAAATCGTGGAACAGCAGGTCGTCACCGGCATCGCCTACGCCAAGGACGAGGCGCAGATCTCCCTTCGCCGGGTGGAGGACCGCCCGGGCGTCGCGGCCGCCATCTTCGGCCCGTTGGCGGACGCCGGCGTCAACGTCGACATGATCGTTCAGAACGTGTCGGAAGACGGCACGCGCACCGACATGACCTTCACCGTGCCCGCCGGCGATCTCGCCAAGGCGCAGAAGGTGATCGAGGACGCCAAGGGCGACATGCGCTTCGACGTCGTCCAGTCCGAGCGCGGCCTCACCAAGGTTTCGGTGATCGGCATCGGCATGCGCTCGCACACGGGCGTCGCGGCCACCGCCTTCAAGGCGCTCGCCGATCGCGGCATCAACATCCGCGCCATCACCACCTCGGAAATCAAGATCTCGATCCTCATCGACGGCGAGTATACCGAACTCGCGGTGCGGACCTTGCATTCCGTCTACGGTCTCGACAAAGCTTGATTTCGACGCTCCGACGGGAGCCGAATCCTCGCCCCATCGTTCGGCATCCGCCGGGCGACCATCGATCGCCGACTGCTGGAAGACGCCTCTGATGCGAAGCGACTCCTCCGGACCGCGCATGCTCATGCGCCGGATCAGGGAACTGATGGCCGATCCGCTCGAGCCGCAGGCGCGGCTCGACGAGATCGTTCGCCAGATCGCCGCCAACATGGTGGCCGAGGTGTGCTCGCTCTACGTCTTGCGCGCCGACGGCGTGCTGGAGCTCTACGCCACCGAAGGCCTCAACCCCGGTTCGGTGCACCTGGCGCAGCTGCGCCTCGGCGAAGGTCTCGTCGGCACGATCGCGGCCACCGCCCGCGCGCTGAACCTCCAGGACGCGCAGAAGCACCCCGCCTTCACCTATCTCCCCGAAACGGGCGAGGAGATCTACTACTCGTTCATGGGCGTGCCGATCCTGCGCGCCGGCCGCACGCTCGGCGTTCTGGTGGTCCAGAACAAGGAAAAGCGCATCTACCGCGACGAGGAAACCGAGGCGCTGGAAACGGTCGCCATGGTGGTGGCCGAGATGATCGCGGCCGGCAGCCTCGAAGGCCTGTCGCGGCCCGGCGTCGTTCTCGACCTGTCGCGTCCCGTCCATTTCGAGGGCATCGCGCTCGCCGACGGCATCGGTCTCGGCCACGTCATCCTTCACGAACCGCGCGTCGTCGTCACCAACCTCTTCAACGAGGACGCCGAAGCCGAAATTTCGCGCCTGGAAACCGCGCTGTCCTCGCTTCGCATCTCGATCGAGGACATGCTCCAGCGTCGCGACATGGCGGTGGAGGGCGAGCACCGCGCGGTCCTCGAAGCCTACCGCATGTTCGCGCACGACCGGGGCTGGGTGCGCCGCTTGGAGGAGGCGGTGCGCAACGGCCTGACGGCGGAAGCCTCCGTCGAGAAGGTGCAGAACGACATGCGCGCGCGCATGATGCATGCGAGCGACCCGTTCCTGCGCGAGCGGCTGCACGATTTCGACGACCTCGCCAACCGCCTCCTGCGCGTCCTCATGGGGCAGGGGAGCCACCCGTTCGGCGACGGGGCGAGCGCGGACGCGATCATCGTCGCGCGCTCCATGGGCGCGGCCGAGCTTCTGGACTATCGCCGCGAGCAGATCCGCGGCCTCGTCCTGGAGGAAGGCGCGCCGACGAGCCACGTGGTGATCGTGGCGCGCGCGCTCGGCATTCCCGTGGTCGGCCAGGTCAAGGGCGCCGTGTCCATGGCCGAGAAGGGCGACGCCATCATCGTCGACGGCGAGGAAGGGGGCGTGCACCTGCGCCCGCCCGCCGACGTCGAGAACGTCTTCGTCGAGCGCGTCCAGTTCCGCGCCAAGCGTCAGCAGCGCTATCAGGCGCTGCGCGACGTCGATGCCCGGACCCGCGACGGGCAGGACATCGCGCTCCTGATGAATGCCGGGCTGCTGGTCGACCTGCCGCAGGTGGAGGCGGCGGGCGCGGCCGGCATCGGCCTGTTCCGCACCGAGCTGCAGTTCATGATCGCCTCGGCCATGCCCAAGGTCAGCGATCAGGAGCGGCTTTACGCGGCGGTGCTGGATGCCGCCGAAGGCAAGCCCGTCACCTTCCGCACCCTCGACGTCGGCGGCGACAAGGTTCTGCCCTACCTCCACCAGAGCCCGGAGGAGAACCCGGCCCTCGGCTACCGCGCGCTGCGTCTGGCGCTGGATCGGCCGGGGTTGATGCGCACCCAGCTGCGCGCGCTCCTGAAGGCGGCGGCGGGGCGCGAGCTTCGCGTCATGTTCCCGATGGTCACCGACCTCGAGGAGCTGCGTCAGGCGCGCGACCTGATCTCACGCGAGTTCAAGCACCTGACGCGCTTCGCCCATGTCATGCCGCGCCGCCTGAAGCTTGGCGCGATGATCGAGGTGCCCTCGCTTCTGTTCCAGCTCGACGAGCTGATGCAGCTCGTCGACTTCGTCTCGATCGGCTCCAACGACCTGTTCCAGTTCTTCTGCGCGGTGGATCGCGGCAACGCCCAGATCTCGGGCCGTTTCGACGACCTGTCGACGCCGTTCATGCGCGCGCTTCGCGGCATCCTGGACGCCGGGCAGCGCCATTCCGTCTCCGTCACGCTGTGCGGCGAGATGGCGGGGCGCCCGCTGTCGGCCATGGCGTTGATCGGTCTCGGCTTCCGCTCCATATCCATGACGTCCTCGGCGATCGGGCCGGTGAAGGCGATGCTGCTCGAGCTCGACGCCGCCGATCTCCACCGCGCCATCACCGCGCATCTGGCCGAGCGCCACCCGCGCCAGACCTTCCGGCAGATGCTGGAAGACTACGCGCAGGCGAACGCCATCCCCCTTTGACGACGCGCCGGGCGGGCGCATCCGAGTCCCGGCCGCCCGCGATCCGCTTGAGAGTTCCCGCATGGCCATCCTTCCCGCCGACACGATGACCGAGATCCTTCGGCGCTCGGATCAGCTCGCGTCGGAAATGGCGTCCGGCCCCGATCACGAGATCTACTCCAAGCTCGCCGCCGAATATGCCGGTCTGGAAGACGTCGTCGCCGGCATCCGCGCCTATCGCGCAGCCGAGACCGAGCTTGCCGGCCTGCGCGAGCTGATGGCCGACCCCTCGGCCGACCGCGAGATGCGCGATCTGGCGGCCAGCGAGCTCGGCCCGGTCGAGGACCGGCTGGAAGCCTTGTCGAACGAGGTCCTGATCCTCCTCCTGCCCAAGGACGCGGCCGACGCCAAGGGCGCGATCCTCGAAATCCGCGCCGGCACCGGCGGCTCGGAGGCCGGGCTCTTCGCCGGCGACCTGTTCCGCATGTACCAGCGCTATGCCGAAGGGCGCGGCTGGCGCGTCGAGGTGATGGAAGCCTCCGAGGGCGAGGCCGGCGGCTTTCGCGAGGTGATCGCGTCCGTGACCGGGGCCGGCGTCTTTTCGCGCCTCAAGTTCGAATCGGGCGTCCACCGCGTCCAGCGCGTGCCCGCCACCGAATCGGCCGGGCGCATCCACACCTCGGCCGCCACCGTCGCCGTCCTCCCGGAGGTCGAGGAGGTCGACATCGCCATCCGAACCGAGGACATCCGCATCGACACGATGCGCTCCTCGGGCGCCGGCGGGCAGCACGTCAACACAACGGACTCTGCGGTTCGCATCACCCATCTGCCGACCGGTATCGTCGTGACCTCCTCGGAAAAGTCGCAGCACCAGAACCGGGCGCGCGCCATGCAGGTTCTGCGCGCGCGCCTGTTCGACCAGGAGCGCTCGCGCATCGACGCCGAGCGCTCGGCCGACCGCCGGGCGCAGGTCGGCTCGGGCGACCGGTCCGAGCGCATCCGCACCTACAACTTCCCGCAAGGCCGGGTGACCGACCACCGCATCAACCTGACGCTCTACAAGCTCGACCGGGTGATCGAGGGCGACATGGACGAACTGGTCGATGCGCTGGTGGCGGACGACCGCGCCGCGCGCCTCGCCAGCGTCGGCAACTGAAGACCGTCGTGGAAGCGCCGACGATCTCAGCGCTTCTTCGCGAACTGCGGGATCGCTTTCGCGAGGCGGGGTCTGAGACCCCGGATCTCGATGCGCGCCTCCTGATGGAAGCAGCGCTGGAGCTCGACCGCGCGGGTTTCATCCTGCGCGGCGCCGAGCCGATGGAGGAAGGCGCGTTGCACCGGATCCTCGCTTGGGCCGAGCGGCGCTGCGCCGGCGAGCCGGTCCACCGCATTCTGGGGCGACGCGCCTTTGCGAGCCACGAATTCGCCCTGTCGCCGGAAACGCTGGAGCCGCGTCCCGATACCGAGACGCTGGTGGATCTGGCAAGCCTTGCGATGGCGGAGCGGGGGCGGGGTCCCGTCCTCTTCGCCGATATCGGAACCGGATCGGGAGCGATCGCGGTCAGCCTCCTCCATCGCTTCCCCGAGGCCACGTGCGTGGCCGTCGACCTGTCGCCCGGCGCGCTGGCGACGGCTTGCGAGAACGCCGCGAGCGCCGGCGTCGAGGCGCGTTTCTGGCCGCTCGCTTCGGATTATCTGGCGGCGCTGGGCGCGCGCCTCGATCTCGTCGTTTCCAACCCGCCCTATATTCCGACCGGCGAACTGGCGGGGCTCGACGTCGGCGTGCGCCGGTTCGACCCCACCCTGGCACTGGATGGCGGCGCGGACGGGCTCGTCGCCTATCGCCGGATCGTCGAGGAAGCCCGGGATCTCCTCGGCGAGGACGGCGACCTCCTGTTCGAGATCGGCCGGGGGCAGGAAGGGGACGTCGAAGCCTTGGCGCGATCCGGCGGCTTCCAGCTGCACCGCGCGGACCGCGATCTCGGCGGAATCGTCCGCGCCCTGTGGTTCCGGCGCGACAATGCACCGGTTTTTTCCGCCTGAACCAACTGATTTCCAAGGGTTTGCGCGATTTGCCCTTGTGAGGGGGAGGGGGAATCACTAATGTCTTTTCTCGTAAGGCGGAAAGAACGAGGGGGACGTCCCTCGAACGTGGAGTCGCTTCAGAACGCTCTCGCTCGGGACGCTCGAAGACATCCGCCCGTCCGGCAAGTCGGCGAGACGAGCGCCGCTGCGGACCGCACACTTCCAGGCAGGGCGTTGCAAGCCGGTTCTCCATCGGGTCCGGCCGCTAGGCTCACAACAAGGTTCCTGTGAGACGGATCGACCCGTTCTCGCACCCAAGGGGCAAACCCGGCCGACTGCCGGACGATCCAGAAGACAGGATGAGCATGAGGCCAGGACAGCAGCAGCACCAGCAGCAGAACAAGCGCATGCGTGGGCGGGGTGGTCGCAAGGGACCCAATCCCATGTCGCGCAGCTTCGAGTCCAACGGTCCCGACGTCAAGATTCGCGGCACCGCCCAGCACATCGCCGACAAGTACACGACGCTGGCGCGCGACGCGTCGGCGGCCGGCGACCGCATCATGGCGGAAAACTACCTCCAGCACGCCGAGCATTACGGGCGCATCGTCGCCGCGGCGCAGGGGCAGTTCCAGCCGACCCAGAGCGAGCGCGACTATTCCGACGACTACGAGGAAGACGGCGACGAGGCCGTCGGGCCCGAGGGTGGCTTCGCGCCCGGTGGCGCGCCCGATCGCCAGCAGCCGCAGGGCGGATACGGCGGTGGCGAGCGCCAGCCTTTCCGCGAAAACCGCGACAACGGGCAGGGCGAGCGTCCACGCCGTGACAACGACCGCCGCGAGGGGCGCGGCGACCGACCGTTCGGGAACCGCGACGGTCAGGGACGTGATGGCCAAGGGCGCGAGGGGCAGGGCCGCGAAGACCGCCGCCCGTTCCCGAACCAGCCCGGCACCGGCCCGCAGCCCTATGCGCAGGGCGAAGGCGAGGGTGAATTTGCCGCGCCGCGCCAGGACGGCGGCCGGCCCGAGGGTGGGCGCCGCGAGAACCGCCGCGATCGCAACCGCTTCAACGAGCGCAGCGGCGAACGCCGTTTCGAGGAGCGCTTCGGTCGCCCGCGCGACGGGCAGGACGGCCGCGGCGAGGAAGCGTCCGCTTCCGATGCATCGCCCCAGCCGCATGCCGCCGAAGCCGTAAGCGAGCGCCAGCCCGAGGTGACGACGCCGGTTGCTGCTTCCCCGCAGGGCACCGAACCGGCGCGCGCACAGGAGGCCGTCCCGGTCGTCGCTGAAACGGCATCCGTGCCGGCTCAGCTCGAAGAGCCCCGAGCCCGCGCTCCGCGCCGGCGTCGCGAGGGTTCGGGCAGCGAGGGCGTTGCCGCAACGCCGGTGCCGAGCGAAGACGTGGGTCCGCCGTCCGTGGCTGCCGCCGAGCCGGCGGAGAAGCCGCCCGCAAAGCCGCGCCGCGCCGCCAAGGCCGCTCCGGCCACTGAAGCACCGAGCGAGCCGGATGCGGCCGATGGCGAACCCAAGCGCCGGGCGCCTCGTGCACGTCGCAAGAAGGACGATGCGGAAGGCGAGGCGGAGGGCAATGGAGATCTTCCCGCTTTCCTCCTGGCCTCCAACGGCTGAACCGACGCGCCGCCCGAAGCGTTTCGTTTCATGATCGAGCCCGGCCGCAAGGCCGGGCTTTTTCGTGGGAACTCTCGTTGAAGGGAGCGTTTCGTAAGCTCTGCGAACCCTTCGCGCCTATCGATCGATCTAAAACTTTTGATTGCATCCTACAACTGATGCAACCTAATGTTGTAGGAGGTTGGGAGGATCGAGATGCCGTCGATGTGTTGCGAAGCGAAGCGTGTGGAGGATGGGGCAGTGGCAGTCGAGAGCGCCCCGATCCCGCTTCCCAGTCGCCAACCGTCCGGCAACGCGGACGGCTCCTTCGCCTCGACGCATTCGGACGGGCGCGAAGGCGAGCCGAAGCAGGCCATCATTCCCCACGCCGACCGTCTCGACGAACGCACCGCCATCCAACTTCTGCTTTTGGCGAACCAGCTGTTGCGTCCGCGCCATGCTGCAATCGCGGGAATGATCGACTATGCGATCGCCGAGATCGAAGACGCGGATTCGCCGGACTGATATCCTTCGAACAAAAGGCCGAGGGGCTCCCGTCCGAACGGGGCGGCAAGCAACGACACGTGCAAGGGGCGCGGCGTCCGGGTTGTCGAACGGGTTCGGTCAGCTTTCGTATCTCATATCCCATCTCTCCGACTCACCGCATCGACCGACGTTGAGTTGGCGATCGCCTGCATGTCGTGATGCGGCCGATCGTGGGCTCTCGCTGTGGCGAGAAGGGGAGCACGTGTTGTCAGAGCGGTGACTTGCAGGGCCGCAAGCAACGCGTCCCGTCGGCGTCATGAGTCCAGCCCCTACATCATACTGTTGATCGAGGCGTCCCATCGGAGAGGTTGCGTGGCGTTGGCAACGCTTCTCGGAAGTTCGATCGCATGCGCATCGCGGACGGGGCGGTTCGCTCCGTCCAGTCTCCTCGAGCGCGGCTGGAATCTCGTCTCTTAAAGCGAATGCGCCCGCTCCCTTTGGGCAGGAGCGGGCGCGCAAGGCAGCTGGACCTAAGGCTTAAGGGGGCTCCCAGGAGGCCGCCTTGAGGAAACGGGCCACCTCGTTGGGCGGCCCGCTCGCTTTCACATGTCCTCAGACGATGCTGGCGGCGCCGAGATCGGTGACGCCGGCCAGGTGGATGGCCTGATCGACGGTTCCGTTCTGGTCTTCGTCCACGAACAGGTAGCCGTCCGAGCCGACCACCTGGAAGCTGTAGACCAGCGCCCCGTTCGCCGTGCCGAAAGCCAAGTTGGCGTTGGCCAACGCCACGTCGTAGGTGGACGCGGTTCCCGTGCCGAAGTTCGTCTCGGAACCGGCGGCAAGGCCGAAGCTGATCGTGTCTTCGTCGGCCGTGAAGTCGGTGATGACGTCGATGGTCCCGGCGGTGATCCCGCTCGAGCCTGACCCGAAAACGAACAGGTCTTCGCCTTCGCCACCGGTCAGGCTATCTGCGCCGGCGCCACCGATCAGCGTATCGTTGCCGGCACCACCGATCAGCGTGTCGTTCCCACCATTGCCGTACAGAAGGTCGTTCCCGGATCCGCCGATGATCCGGTCGTTTCCATCCTCCGGATCCACTGCGCCGAAGCCGCCGAAGACTGTAGCGTTGCCCGAGAAGCCGGAGAGATCGATGACGTCACTATCCTGCCCGCCATAGACTTGGATGTCGTGGCCGCCGCCGAATACCGAAATCGTATCGTTCCCGACGCCCCCGAAGATGGACGAGAGGCCAAGGCTGGAAGTCTCTTCGGTGAAGCGCAGGCTGATGGAATCATTGCCTCCGTTGCCGAAGATCACCGCGTTTCCACCCACCGCAGCTTCGATCGTATCGGCGCCATCCTGTGGGTCGACGCTTTCGTTACCACCGTAGATGGTCGCGTCACCTTCGGTCTGGACGAAGATGCTGTCTCGCCCGTTGCCACCGAGGATCAGCGTTTCACCGCCCTGGATGCCGCCGTTGACCGAGATGGCATCGTCGCCGAAGCCGCCATAAACCGAATTGTCGCCGGCTCCCGAAACGAGGATCAGGTCGTCGCCGCCATTGCCGTAGACGAGATTGTTGCCGTTGCCGATCACGGCGATGATGTCGCCGCCATCCGATGTGTCGTTCGCGCCTGTGCCGCCGTAGACGGTATTGTTGCCGTTGCTGGCAACGGCGATCACATCGACGCCGGCGGTCAGATCAGGGCGCGCGGCCAACTCGTCAAAGAAGTCGTCGCCGAAGTACTCGAAGCCGACTGGAACGCCACTGTTGACCCCGTCCGGCAGAATGTTGCGGTAGGTGGAGGACTCGTTCTGCCCGCCGACGATCAGATTGGAGCCGTTGTTGACCGGTGCGAGCGGGCCGGGTTCGCCGCCTGCGAGGCCGTCCAATGTTCCGGCCAGCAGGATGTCGCCACCTGCGCCACCGTAGATCGTGTTATTGCCGGTGCCGTAGACGGCCACGAGATCGCTGCCGCCATTGGCGTAGACGAGGTTGTCGCCATTGCCTTCGACGAGGATCACATCGCTGCCGTCGGCCACGTCGCTTTCACCGATGCCGCCGTAGATCGTGTTGCGGCCATTGCTTTCGACGAGGATCACGTCGTGGCCGTCGAACGCTTCGTTATCCTCGAAGCCATCGAAGTCTTCCGGCACGAAAGCTACGGAGATATCGATAGGCGGTTCGCCTGGAATGTTACCCGTGAAGAGCGAGAGCGCCGCCAGCGCGGCATCCGCCGACAATCCTTTCGCATCGTTCTGGCCGCCGTAGATCAGGTTGCTGCCGCTCGCGTCTTCGGCGCCGACAGCGATGAAATCGTTGCCGCTTCCGCCTTGGACGGTGTTGGAGCCCGTTCCATCGATGAAGATATTGTCGTCGCCGCCGTTGCCGTAGACGAGGTTGTTGCCGTTGCCGACGATGGTGATGACATCGTCGCCATCCAGCGGGTCGTTCGTGCCATTGCCGCCGTAGACCGTGTTGTTTCCATCGCCGGTAATCGTGATGGTGTCGTCGCCACGGCCGCCATAGATCAGGTTGTCGCCATTGCCGGCCGTGATCGTGTCGTTGCCCTGACCGCCGTAGACGGTGTTGTCGCCATCACCCGCATCGATCAGATCGTTGCCCTGGTTGCCTTCGATGTAATCGTTGCCGTCGCCGCCATCGATCGTATCGTCTTCGCTGCCGCCGATCAGCGAGTCGTCGCCATCACCACCGATGATGGTGTCTTCGCCCGGACCGCCGATGATGGTGTCATCGCCGTCACCCCCGTTGATTGAGTCGTCGCCGTCACCCCCATTGATGGAGTCATCTCCATCGCCGCCGATGATGGTGTCGTTACCGGGACCGCCGATGATGGTATCATCGCCCGGACCGCCAATGATCGGATCATCCCCCGGGCCACCGATGATGGGGCCACCGCCGTTGGGGAAGAGGACAACCGTTCCATCCAACTGGATCAGGCCGTTGAGAGCGTTGATGTCGACGCCGACGAGCAGAATCTGCAGCCCGTTGTTCAACGTCAAGCGGACATCCGCTCCGACCTGAGCGATGCCAAGGATCGATGCATTCTCCAAGTCGATGTTAAGAATTTCGCCATCCGTTCCGAACCCGAGGATTCTGGCGATGCCATCGATCTCGACTAGATCCCGAACGCCTCCGACAACGGGTTCCAATACCCCGCCGAGGTCAATTGTTAGCGGCATGACGCCCCCACGTGATGCGCGCCCGGCCACACGGCATGCGAGCGCTTGTTGCGATTGATGAACCTACCTAAGGTTGCAATCGCAGCTAATGACGAGTTGTGGAGGGTTTGCAACCTAAAATTGCATTATTTACGAAGGGACGCAACCGAGTGGCAAGGTTGCAACGCGCGTGGGGCCGCGCTTCCGGTGACGAACCGAACAAGGCGGCGGCCGGGTTCGGCGGTCGCGGAACGCAGAAGCTGGCGGCCGCGTTCAATGAACTGACACACGGAAAACCGGAGGAAACCCATGTCCGATATCCACTACCAGATCGTCGAACACGACGGCGGTTGGGCTTACAAGGTCGGCGACGTGTTCTCCGAGACCTACCCGAATCACGACGCGGCGCTGACGGCCGCGCGCGACGCATCGGCCCGCCAGGAACTGGCGGGTGATACGCAGGGCATCCGCTACCAGGATCGGGAAGGCGTTTGGCACGAAGAGATTTCGCGTGGCGACGACCGGCCTCATGCCGACGTGGTGGACGGTGCGGACGCCCGCTGAAGCGTCGGGGCGTTCGATCCACCGGCCTCGTCAACTCCGCTCGGCAGGCTCGCGGTGCGGGGTCTTTTCCCAGACATGGGGCGCGCGGAACAGCTGAATCAGCGCGCGGATCCCGGCATAGCTGACGATCAGCCAGTAGAACCAGAGCGACCAGAGCCTTCGCAGCAAGGGTCGCTCCGTATCGTTCGCCACCAGCCGGGCCGTTGCGATGAACACCGTGTAGGCGATCGCGATGTTGAAGAGATCGACAGCTGCGAGGATCCCGGCGGTGAGATAGGCCTCCCCGCGGACCGCATAGGCATAGCCCGCCGCCGCGAGGTGGAAGGCGAACATGACGTGCATCAGGCTCGCCGCGATCATGCCGCCGAACAGGACCTGGAACGTGGCGAACGCGTTCCAGCCGAGCTGGCGCCGGGTGAGGCCTGGGTCGCGCATGTGGACCAGCCACGTTTGCAGCCATCCCTTGATCCAACGGGTACGCTGGTTGCGCCAGTCGAGGAACCGCGAGGGGGCGATTTCGGAGGTCGGGCAGTCAATTGTGCCGATCCGATAGCCGAGGCGCGACAGGCGGATGCCGAGATCGGCATCCTCGGCGACGTTGTGGCTGTCCCAGCCCCCGACCTCCACCAGCGCCGCGCGGCGGAAATGGTTGGATGTGCCGCCGAGCGGGAGGGGAAGTGTAGCGCGCAAAAACGAATGGCCTCGCGCGCAACTTCGGATGGCAAGAGTTTCGCCGCACTTCAAACCCTTTTCGAAGGCCCTTCGATCAGCAGCTCGCCGACCTTCGAACTGGGGCCTTTCCCTATCGTGTAGGTCGTAGGTACGGGGGCCATTTCAAAAGCCTGAAAGATGGTCCGCACCTCCGGCCGGTCGTTGATCGACAGGAGGAAGCGGCCCTTCAATTCCGCCAGCCGTTCGGCCAACTCGGCGAACTGGTCACGGTCGAAGGCGTCGCGGCCGTAGTCACCTTCCGAGCCGTAGTAGGGTGGGTCGAGATAGAAAAGCATGCCGGGGCGGTCGTAACGGGTCAGGAACGTCTGCCATTCCATCCGCTCGATGACGACGCCTGCAAGGCGCTCGTGAAGGGCTTCCAAGATCGGTGCCAGCTTGGTGACATTGAAACGGGCGCCCTGGCTTGTGTCGACACCGAAGTTGCGGCCCTCGACCTTCCCGCCGAAAGCCAGCCGCTGGAGATAGAGGAAGCGCGCGGCGCGCTCCAGGTCGGTGAGCGTGTCCGGATCGGTTGCCTTCAGACGCTCGAACTCGCGGCGGGTGGTGATCTGGAAGCGCAGCATCTCCATGAAGTGGGTGTAGTGCCTCTGGAGGATGCGGAAGAAGGTCGCCACGTCGCCGGAGCGGTCGTTGATGGCTTCGAACCGAGGCTGGCGCTTTCGGCGCAGGAAGACGCCGCCCATCCCGACGAAGGCCTCGGCGTAGCCGTCGTGCGGGATCTGGTCGATGCGGGCGGTCAGGCGTCCGGCGAGGTTGCGCTTGCCGCCGATGTAGCCGGCAGCGGGCGCGGCCGGGGAAACCGGCCGGTGGTCGTCGTTCATTGAGGAAGCTTTCAGATGTTTCGGCCACCTTCGCCGTGCTGCCTTCCCCGGCAGCACAAAGGTGGGGCGACGTCATCTCTTCTGTGCGTCGTGCGGGGTCGGCCGCCAAGCAAGGCCCCGTAGTCGGTTCACGCCGGCCCCCGCCGCCTCACGGAGGTGCGTCTGCCATAAAAGCCTGAAGGTTCGATGCCGGCCCGGTCGGGAAGGGATATGCGTCGCCAGCGAAAACCGGAGTGATCCGGCCGAGAAGCGTTTCCGGCTGGAAGCGCGAGAGGAGGACGAACGGCTCTCCCCTTGCGGCGCGCTCGCTGTCGGAGACGAGGAAGCATCCAGGATGCTCCTCGATCTCCTCGTCTCGCTCCAACGTGCGGATGACCATCCACGCGCCGGGAGCATGGATCGCGGGCGAGAGGTCGTCCTCGGCCTCTCCCTGGGCCGCCTCGACAACTATGACGTCGACCGGCATCCAGGTGCGGCCGCCCTCGTCGAGCCAGCAGGGCGCGCCGTCGCCAGTCGGGCGATCCGCCTTCGTTCCGAACATGAGGACATGATCGATCATCGGCGAACCCCCGAGAGTTTCGCGATCACGGCGCGGTTGAGATTGGTCGGGATCGCGTAGCTTCCGGAGACGTTCTGGACCGTCTGCGTCGAGGCATCGTCGAAGGTGAAGGTCAGGTCATGAGCGCCGGACGGGAGCGTCAAAGCAACCTGATCGGCAGCGCGGGTTGCGGCGCTGCCGATCGGCGTTGCGACGAACGATGCAGGAGCGGGCTCCATCGAGAGCATAGGGAACCCGATGCGAGCGACGATGTCGATCGGTGTACCGTTGGCGACATTGAAGCCAACCCGAGAATTTAGTCCGGTGCTGTTCTGTTGAAGCGTGAATGTGTGCGCTCGAAGCGTCGAGAGACCGCTATCCGGATTGAACCCAGCGCTGCTTGGAAACTCGGTCTGCGCTCCTCCGCCGGCTCGGCCGCCGATATTGGCGCTGGAGAAACCTGTCTTCTGTGCCGGCATTGAAACGTAAGCCGAGTGCGTCCACGTCTGACTGATCGCGCAAGCGACGCCAACGACTATATCGACGGTCAAGCCGACATTCGTTCCGCCTGGATGCTGGTATCTGAACTCCGAGTAGCGAATGCCGTTCTCGGACGATGGTGGCGCGTAGGTTATCGAGCCGCCGCCCGATACATTGAAAGTCCAGTTGGTCGGCTTGTTGCTAGCGTCGACGCCGGCGATGTCCGCATTGCGGATATGGTTCGTGCGCGCCGGCTCCACATAGAGCCCTCCGCCCTTCCGGTAGCGGAGGAGGTTAGCCGCAATGTCGGTCCACGCTGCGCCGTCGAATGCCTTGCCCGACGAGGCGCGAACGCATGAGGCGATCGCAGTGATCGGAACGACGATCCCGCCCCGATGGGCTCGATCGTTGACGAAATCGACCTCGAAGGACTTCGTCGGATCAGCCCAGTCTGGGTATGCAATTCTCGCGAGCGAACGACGCCTGAACGGCGCGTTCATAATGCCCCGACTCGAGAAGGGCGCCTGAAACATGTCAGGCCCGGTAGAATGAAAGCGTGATCGTCGTTGCCGCCGGCGCGACTAAGGAAATGCGATCGTCGCCTTGGCGGATCTCTCGCGCACCAGGGTTGAGTTCGCTGGCGGCGCCATCGGAGATGTCCCCACTCGGAACAGAGGCGGCCACCGTACCAGTGCCGAACTTCGCGTAGAAATCCCCTGTTGATGCGAATAGGACGTAGGCCGCCTCCGAGGGAATGCTCACCGTTTTGGCAACCCCGGCTGCGAGAACTCGTGCCTGTATAAGGTTTGAGGATGGAGGGGCGAGCCCAGCCCGCTCGCTAGACCGGTTCTGGTGATTGTTCAGAAAACGCGTTAGCGCCATGGGATCATCCTCCTGTCTGCGTCATTCGGCATTGCGGGTCTCGATCGTGGTCACCCAGCCGGCACCCTCGGGCTCGATGTCGTGGACGACGGACACGGCTTCCCAGTCGACGTTGTCGATATCCGGCCCGAAACCCTGCGGCTCCACCGGCGAGCCGGCGACGGCGTAGGGCTGGCCGGCGCTCTGAAAGAGGCCGCTGGCGGTTTCGGCATCGAGGCGCTGGGCGGCGGCGGCCGACATGGCGGTGGCGAGCTGCTCGGAGCCGACGATGTGGGGCATGGCGAAGCGCGCGGCGCCCCGGCCGAGCGCCTTCAGCGTGTCGAAGGGGCGGCCGGCGGCCGGGTCGAACCAAGGCGTCGTCACCTCGGCGAAGCCGTAGCGCGGCGTGATATCGACCTGGAAGAAGTAGTTCGGGTCGCGCGGGATCGTGATCGTCTGGAGCTGCTGGCCGGTCGGCGTCTGGAACGAGCCGCGCCGGCGCACGGTGAGCGAGCCGGCCTGCGGCTTGATGATCGCGCCCAGCTCCTCTGCAATGTCGGTGACGAAGCCGATGGAAGATTGCTTCCAGCGCAGGAGGTAGCCGCCGGCCAGCGGGATCTTGGCGATCTCCGGGTCGATCGAGGCGTCGAGGCCGACGCGCTCCGCCATGGTGCGGATCACGTCGCCATAGGTTTTGTGGCCGGTTTCCTCGTCGAAGTGCTCGCTATCCACGCGCTTCAAACTGTCGTTGAAGTCCGCAGCCTCGCAGACGAGGACCGTCTCCTCGCCCTCCTGCGGCGAGCCGGAATGGAGCACCTGCATGAACTTGTAGGTGCCGGTCATCACGGCGCCCTGTTCGTCCCAGCCGACATGGATCTGGAAGACGGTGCCGACCGGCGGTGCGGCCCGATAGGGCTTGGTGCGGCGCAGGCGGATCATCGCCCGGTCGATCTCGCCCTCCATGAGGTCGGTGATCTGGACGCCGACGAGGTCGCGGCCGAGGCGCTGGCCGATATCGGTGCCATCCTGGCCCGAAATGCGAAGGTAGGGTTTGCGAAACGCCATCGGTCAGATCCACGGCCGGACGGCTTCGTCGCCGGCCTGGACAACGTCGGGAACGGTCAGTCGCAGACCGACTGGCACCGCGTCGACCACGTCGGCAAGGCCCGGATTGGCGTCGAGCAGGGCTTCCACCGTGCCGCCCCCTTCCGTGCCGTAGGCTTCGCGGGCGATCCGATCGATCCGGTCGGACTTCTCGACGAGAAAGGACGTCGTCGCCATCAGCGGTCTCCGAGATCCACGAGGTCGAGCTCGACCGACAGGATGCGACCGACGCCGTCGCGCGGGTGCTGTTTGGTTTCCTCGTGGAAGAGGTTGCGGATGCCGACGCGCGCGATCCGCTTGGCGGCGTAGTTCGCCCCCATCCGCAGATACTCGACGGGCTCCAGCGCCTCGTGGTGCTTGATCAGCCATTCCAGGGCGTCGATCCCGCCGAAGACGTGCGGCAGGGTGCGCGCCTCGATCAGGAAGCGGCGCTCGCCGCGCCCGGTCCCTTGGTAGTCCATGCCGTTCCAGGCGGGCGCGCCGGGGAAGCGCGCCTCGCTTTCGGTCGCCAGCCGCTGCGGATTGAGACCGACGACGCGCAGCTGCGCCTTCCCGATCTGGGCGAGGACGTCCATGCTCATGCCGGCTGCACCATCGTGTCGTGCATCGCGCCCGACTCCGCGAGGCGGATGGCGCGGTGCTGCTCGCGGCGCGACCGCTCGGCCGCAAGTCGAGCGTCAAACCCGCCGCGGATGTTCTGGGTCAGATGCAGCGTGGGAGCGCCGCGCCCGCCACCCGCCGATGCCATGGTTGGCATGGGCTCGTCCTGCGGAGCGGAGCTGGGACGGCGGGTCGGCTTGGGCACGGGACCGGAAGGAACGGCGCCCTTGATCCCTGCGATGGCATCCGCATCAGGCCGCACACCGGTCCACTCGAAGTGCATCGCGTCCTTTGTGCGCTTCCAGTCTCCGCCCCATGACAGACCATGCTTGGCCGCGATGTCCGAGACGTTGGCGGGCATGTCGGTCACGAGCCGCGAGCCCATCGGGTTGCGGCCAGGGTTGATGTCGATCGCGTTGCCGTAGGCGTGTTGGGAAAGCCCGCCGCCGCCCCGCTTGTTGCGGTAGTTGAAGCCGCCCGACGTCTTGGGATCGATCGCGTAGCCCCCGGCTTCGAGTTCGTTGACGAAGCCTTGGAAACTGGATGCCGCCGCTTCGTGGACCTGGAACTTCGCCCCGCCCGGAGCCTGGATCGTCACGAGGTTGGAGCCGGGCGGCCCATACTGGCCGTGCATCAAGTTCGCGGATCCGCGCTTGCCGCCGAGCGCGGCGGATCCCCCGGTTTCCTTGGCCCCGAACTCGCCTGCGAACCGCTGGGCGTTGGCCAAGCGGGTGCCGGCGCTGTCATCGCCGAAGCGAACGTAATCCTTCAGAGCGGCCGAGGCTTCCGGGATGGTCGTTGCCGCGCGGAAACGGGCCGAGCGCCGCTTCTCGTAGGGGTCGTTGCGCATTTCGTGCGCAACGAAGGCCGCCTGGACCTTCCGGTCCTGCCAGCTCATGCCGCGATCGGCCGCGAAGCGTTTCAGGTTCTCCAGCCTGTTGTCCCGCCACTGCAGGATGCCGCCGGCCCCTTCCTTCGCATTGAAGGACTTCGGGTCGAACGAGGACTCCTGCTCCATGTGGCCGAGGAGCGCCAGCGACTGCGCGTCGTTGAAGTCGGCCGACAGGATATCATAGACCTCACCAGCCGCGCCGCCGGGGTTGGTCGTGGTGGATACGCTGCCGCGCGGTCCGCCCACGCCCATCGCCGCGCCAGCGCCGGGGCGCACGTTGGCCATCCCGTCCATGACGGGGGCCGAGCCGGAATAAGCGCTGCGGAAGCCGCCGCCCGAACCGCCGCGCCCGCCCAGCGAAGCCTGCTGAAAGAACGCATCGCCGCCGCCCCGGAAGGCGACGGGGTCCACCCCGCCGTCCATCGACTGGAGCGTCCGGTTGATGTCGTCGAGCTTCTTCTCCAGCTGCTCCAGCTGGCGCTTGGTGTCGCCGTAGCCCTGCTGTTCGGGGGAGAGGATTCCGAGCGTCACCTTGGCGTCGTCGATCTGGCGCTGGATATCGCCTTGGGCGCGCTGGGCGAGGATGCGCCCGGCAGCGCGCTTCTGCTCGGCCTCGTCGTCCATCATCCGCAGGTCGCGGTTTTCGTCGATCCGCTGCTCGCCACGCCGGGCGCGCTGGACGTCGAAGACGCGCCCGTCCACCTGTCCCTTCAGGCGCGGGTCGGCGTCCAGCTCGGCCTTGTCGTCGTCGGTGAGAGCCTTGCCATCCAGCACCTGGTCGGACAGCTCGCCCGCGCGCCGCGATCGGCGGATCCCGTCCGCCCAGCCGCCGGCGAGATCCGCGACCAGCGTCGCCACGGTGCGGATCGCGGGCAAGAGTTCCTTGCCGATCTCGGAGCCCAGATCGGCGAGCGCGCCCGTCGCCCGCTTCCAGTCCTGCGCCGTCTGGCGATCGAAGATCTCGAAGGTACGCTCCACCGATCCCGAGCGCTTGGGATCGTCGAGCCGCTCCATGGTCTCGATCAGCTTCTCGATCTGGCCGGCGAGTGCGGCGAAGTCGTCGCCGAACTCCTCGCCGCCGAGCCCCTTCAGGACTTCCAGGCGGCGCTCCTGCGGCAGGTCGTTCACCCGGCCGAGGATGTCCACGATCGTGCCGGCGCCATCCTTGTAGAAATCGTCCTTTACGCCCCGGCCGCTGAGGCCCAGCCGCCCGAGCGACTTGCGGAAGCCCTGGTCGCTGCGCGCGCGCGTGTCGGCGGTGCCGAGGCGCTGGATCAGGGCGTTCATCGCCGTGCCGGCGACCTCGGACGGGGTGCCGAGCGAGTCGAACACGGTGCCGAAAGCGGCCATCTGGTTGGCCGAAATGGAGGCGATGCGCCCGCCGGCGGCCGACCGGCGCATGAAGTCGACGATGTTGCGTTCCTTCGCCGCGTCGTTGTCGGCGAGGTAGTTCACCGTGTCGGCGTTGTCGCGAAGGCCCTTCAGGTCGAGCCCGTAGTTGTTGCGCAGCTTGGCGAGCGCCTCGCCCGCCTCGCCGTTGTTCATGTCGGCGGCCAGCGCGAACTTGGAGCCGAAGTCGGCGAAGGGGAGAAGATCCTCCGTGGCCGTGCCGCCCTTGGCCGCTTCGGTGATGAAGTTGAAATATTCCGACTTGGAGATGCCGTTTCGCCGGGACAGGGCTGCGACCCCGGTCTCGATCTTGCGGAGCTGGGCGGGCGACGGGTCGTTCATCGCCCGTTCGACGTCGGCCATCGAGCTTTCGACGCCCATGGCGAGCCGCGCCGAGGACGCGCCGAGCGCGCCGACCCCGAGGGCGGCGCCGCCGGCCGCGAAGCCCGCCATGCCGCCGACCGACAGGCCGAGCGGCATGAAGCTCGTCCCGCCGACACGCTCGTAGCCCTGGCGCCAGAACTCCCCGCGTCCCCCACCATACCCATGACCGCGAGCGTCCCGCGCCTGCCGGCCGAAGCGCTCGGCCGCGCGCGTCGCCTCGTTGAGGTCGCGGGTGATGGCGTCGACGCCGTGGGCGCGGCCGAGCGTTTCGACGGCCTGGGTGACCTGCCGGATCTCGGAGCCGGCACGCCGGGCGCCGGCCGAAACCTTGTCGACGTCGGCGGCCAGATGCTCCGCGCCGCGCGCGACGCCCAGCCGGTCGGTTTCGCGCCGGACGGCCTGGATCTCGGCGGCCCCCCGATCGCCGGCGCGCGCCACCTCCAGGAGGTCGCGCTCCAGCGATTTCGCGCCGCTACCGGCCTTGAGCTTGGCTTCCTCCTGCGCGACGCCGGCGACGGCTTCCTTAGCCTTGCGCGCCTCGTCGGCCGTCGCCTTCATCGCGTTCGGCATGGCGCGGCCGCCGGTGGCGCCGAGCTGCTCGCCGGCCTTGCGCAGCTCGTCCATGTCCCGTTGCCCTTCGGCGAAGCCGGAGCGTTCGAGACGGATGCGAAGGGCGACGTCGAGCGGGGTGGACATCAATCCTCACCGAGAAGGCCGGCTTCCTCGCACCAATGGAGGAAGTCGGGCCAGGGGCGGTCCAGAAACCAGGGCAGCGGGGTCATGGTCGCGCGCGCGGCCAGGATGGCGAGCGAGCGCCAGGAGGCGGGCGCCGCCTTCAGTCGCCGCCCGCCCTTTTCATGAAACGGGGCAAAAAAGCGTAGCCCGCCGAGGTCACGCGCTCGCCGTCGCGCCCGGGCAGCGCCCGGATCACCTCGGCCGGCAGGCCCGTCATCTCGGCGTAGAAGTCGAACACGGTCAGGTTCTCGTCGCCGATCGCGCCGACCACGGCACCGGTTTCCTCGACCGACAGGGCGCGAACGGAGATCTCGCGGATCTCGCGATCCTCCCAGGCGAAGGGATAGTCGAGCGCCACGGTCTCGATCGGGGCGCCGCCGAGGAAGCGCAGCGTCGCGGCCTTGCGTTCGACCGGCTTCGCCGCTGCGGGCTTCTGTGCCTCCGGAGCGCTGCCGGCCGGATCGTTCATCAGCTCGGCCTCCAGTTCCGCCGGCGGCAGCGGGAAGTCGGTGCCGGGGTTCACGCGCAGGCCGGGGGACAGGTCGTCGCCTTGGGTCATCGGTCTCGTTCTCTCGTTGGAAGCAGATCGGGCGGCCGCCGGGAGGAGACGGCCGCCCGGCACGGGGCTCGATGGAGGAGGTTGCGAGCCCCGATCAGTTGATGCGCAGGATGTCGTTGCCGGTGGCCGAGATCTCGACGCCGTCCGCGACCAGGATGTTGCGGCGGAAGTCGAAGCGGTGGATGACCTTGCCGTCCTGGATGTCGATGTATTTCCAGACCGAGCCGCCGGCGTATCGCGTCACGCCCGGACGGCGCCCGACGATGCGGGGGTTGGCGATGCCGTTCACGAGCCCGGTGATCGACACGACGCGCGAGAAGTTCTTGTTGGTGTCGAGATCCTTGGTGCGCTCGTAGTAGGTGAACGTCGTCCAGTCGCCGGGCTCCCGACCGAACCGACCCCGCACCGCCTCGTGCGCGCCCTGGAGCGCGATTTCGAAGCCGAGCGCCGAGACTTCGGTGGGCGAGTCGAACGTGAAGTAGCCGCCGGACATGACGAACTGCTCGGTGTTCATCCGGAGATCCGGCAGGCCGCATTCGGCGATGCGGTGCGCCTGGTTGATCTCCTGGATGTACCAGTTGCCGCCGAGGATAACGCGATCGGTCATGGAAGAGCCTTTGGGCTTGGCGCGTCAGGCGGCCAGGAAGCGGAGGGAGGAGTTGCCGAGGCCCTCGATCGCGGTGCGGATCTGGCCGGTCAGGACGTCGTAGGCCTCGGGCTGCGGCTCGGTGTAGAGGCCAAGGTCCACCAGCTCCGGCGTCTCCTCGAACCGCAGCTTCAGCTTCAGCGCGCCCTTCTTCAGGGCGGAGCCGGTGTTGAGCGAGGCGTCGTAGATGACCTCGGAGCCCTTGATCAGCGCGCCGGCAGCGATCGGCGCGTCCAGCGCGTCGTCGAGCGTGCGGAACATCACGGTGACGAGGTGTGGCCCGAGATCCTGGGCGGCGTAGGCCCGCATCGAGCGCAGGAAGCTCTTCTCGATCGCGCGGCGGGTGCGGATGCGCTTGATCGAGCGGTAGCCGACCGTGGTCGGGTCGGTTGCCGTGGTGAAGGGCGCCCACAGGAGATTGTTCTCGATGAAGGTGCCGACGCCCCGGAAGTTCAGGTAGTTCGCATCACCCTCGACGCGCCCGTCGTGATAGGACACCTTCTGCGAGGTGCCGCCGAGCGCGAGGCTCCCCCGGTTCCAGGCGGCCTTGTAGGGATTGCCGACTTCCTTGTCCCTCCGCACGGTCATGGCGGCGAGGATCGACGAGGCCGGCCGGGTGACGACGGACCCGTCGAGGTTCACCAGCGCCTTCGGATACATCGCCACGATGTTGCGCACCGCCGCGAAGTCCAACGCCCAGGCGGCGGCGGCCTCGCGGCTGGTGTCGGGCGTGTCGGCCATGCCGATGCAGTCGATGATGATGTCGGCGACCGCCGTCATCGCCTGGACGATCGGGTTCTTGGCGTTGCCGGGACGCGCGGCCGTGTAGCCGGGCGACAGGAGGATGCCGGGCTCGATCCCGAGCGCCGACTTGGCGTTCAGGAGGCCATACATGCCGGTGCCGAGGTTGGCGTCGCCGGCGATGGCGCCGATCTGCTCCTCCGGGTCGGCCTTGGTGGCCGCGCGCACGAAGGGGATGTCGGTGACGATCCCTTCCATCCGCATGACGCGGATCGCGTCGTAGACGGCGCCGGGGCCGAGCTTGGCGAGCTGGACGGGATCGTCCATGGCGATGCGCACCGGCTCCCCGATCGGGAACGCCGCCTCGTTCGCGGCCTGGATGTTCGGGAGCGGCGCCGAGATGCCGATGATAGTGCTATCGCGCACATCGATCGTGGCGGCCGTGTCGGACAGGTTGGAGAAGACGCGGACGCCGACGTGATCGGTGGTGAGGGACATGCGGGGACGGCTCCGGCAACCTGAAGGTTCCCTAAGCTATCGAGGCAACGGCGCTGCCAGCGACTGACACTTGTCAGCGCCGGCAATCATCATGGGTGGGTCAGGGAGACGGGTGCCATCGTGCCCTTTTCAGGCCGATCCGTCCATCGTCAAAGCGGCTTCGAAGAGCCTTTGAGGCGCTCGGCCGAGCGGCGCTTCATCGCCGCGCGGATCCAGAACGGCAGTCCGAAGAGCGTCGTGCCGATCGCCATAGCTGGGGCGTTCACGAGGCTCCACAGGTCACCGAATGCGGCGACGCAGGTGCCGAGGTCCATGTTGGAGGCGAGCCACCGGAGAAGCGAGCCGCCGAGCGCGTAGGCATCATCGTGAGGCTTGCAGCACGCCTCGCCCCACACACCCTCGAACCAGCCGGTGCAGTGATCTACCGGACCGGCCATGTCGCGAACACCTGATCGGCCTGGGCTTGCGTGATGTGGCCGAGCGCCACCATCGCGGCGAGCCCTTGGGTGGTGGACGGGTGGTCACGCTTGATCTCGCTGTAGAAGCGGTCGAGCGCCCACCAGAAGTCCGCCATCAGTGCATCGTCGCTCGCAGCGCGGACCTGCGAGATCGTCGCACCGGTCGACAGGACGAGGTCAAGGAACTCGCCCTTGCCGAGCGACATGGGCACAGGCTCCACCATGGGAGGCTGGGGCAGCGGCGGCCGATCGACCATGACCCAGGCTTCCGCCTCGGCGTCCCATTCCGCTGTCTGCGCGTCCGTGTCGTCCGGCTTGGGCGGGGCGAGCACATACCCGAGTTCGACGAGGCTGGCGGGCTGGTTGGCGAGATCGGTGCGCGCGGCCCCGTCCGCCGTGTAGGCGATTGCCGGAAGCTCCTCCGGCGGGCCGCCGTTGAGGCGATAAAGGTCGATCGTCATGCTGCCACCTTCACGTAGGGCCTGGCGGGACGCCGCGCGAGCGGGACGCGGATCGCGGGGGCTTCGAGATAGATGCCGTACCGCCAAGGGGTGATGGTATTGCCGGCGGCCCAGCTTCCTGCGGTGAAGATCGCACCGCCATGGCCGAGCGCGCACCCGCCGACGCCGCCCGAAGTGTCGACCGGGTCGACGGCCTTCCAGCTTTTCCCATCCGTTGAGTAGCTGACGCCTCGGGATTGGTTGCCTGCAATGAACAAGCCACCGAAGTAGTCGGCGGCATTGCAGACGCCAACGATATCCCCGGTAGCTGCGAACCACGTCACCCCTTGGTCCTCGGACCAACATGGCCGCAGCGTCGCCGAGTTTGGAAAGCCGACCAAGAGCGATCCGTCGCACACAAGTGCCAAGGGTTGCCCGGTTCCAGTCGGATAGGCGGCGGTTGCGCCGACCGCCGTCCAGTTGATCCCGTCCGCCGTGCGATGGAGGCTCGACGAATTGTTCAGACGGATCACGAAATAATCCGGCGTCCGCGCGAAACCGACTATCGCACTACTGGCGACCGGCATGGACCGGGCCGTCCAGGTTACGAGATCGGGCGACGTGTAATAGGTCGAGGTCGTCCCGTTCGAGCATGCGATGTAGAGCCCGCCGATATAGGCAAGAACCCGCATCACGAAACTAGAATTCCCCGTCGCAGGAGGGGGAACATCAGTCCAGTTCACGCCATCCGTTGAGCGTTGAATGTAGCCCGTCGCCGACGACAAGAAGAACTGTCCGTTGACGAACGTAAGGTTTCGAGCGTTGCCTTTGTTGCTCTGATCGGTCGACCACGTCACCCCGTCTAGGGAAACGGTGACGCCGCCGTTCGTCGCATGCATCGTCCCGACGTAACGACCGTTGCCGTAGACGACATCCAGGCCGACGCCATAGCCGAGCTTCGCCCCGGTTTGCTCCAGAAGAAGCGGGAGGGCGGGGAGCTTGGCCTCATTGCCGGCATAGGCCAGACGCGACCCAGACAGGAGCCACCGCGAACCCGGATCGCGATCGAAGAAACGGATATCGCCAAGCTTGTAGCCGAGATACAGGACGTCCATCCCGCCGGCGTTCTTGCGCGCGCCAGCCGTCAGCACGGCGTCCGCGCCGATCCCCCAGGTCGCGCCGACGCGCCGGCTCTTGTCGGTCACCACGAGCTGGCTGGCGGCCGTCGCCTTCAGAAGCTCCTGCTGATAGGGCAACAGGACGTGCGGCAGCTGCTCGGAGCCCTGCAATACTTCGGGCAGCTCGTTCAGCATCAGCCGGCGATGGTCCGCCCATTGGGCTTCCGTGACGGGCGCGGTCATTTCGACACGCCCAGGATGCCGCCCTTGATCGCCTCGATCACGTCAGTGGAAAGGCCGCGCTCGGCACCGACCTTCTTCACGGCGTCTTCGACCTTCGCCGCCATCTCGATTTCGATCTTGCGTCGGCGTTCGGACGAGACGTGCTGCGCCGCCACGGCCGCGCGGATCGCCTCGGCCATTTCCTTGGCCTGCTTCGGCGTGGTGGTTTCGCCGTCGCTTTCCTGCAGCATCTCGAACACGAGCGTCTTGATCATCTCGGCCACGGCGATCGTCAGGTCGTCGGTCTGGCCGGGCTCCAGGCGCTCCGTCAGGACGGCAGCGATGTCGCGGGTGGACTCGATCCGGCGCGCGATCGCGGCGAGCTTCATGGAATGCCGGTTGAAGGCGGAGGACGAGATGGGCGCGATGCCGCGATCGGCGAGGCGGCCGTTGAACTCCTCCAGGATCTTGTTCTGCGGCTTGTCGCGCTCGCGCAGCGCGCCCATCGCCCAGATGATGTCCGGCTCGGCTTCCTCGGGCAGAAGCTCGATCGAGTTCAGCCGGCCGCGTCCCTCGCGCATGGCCTATCCCCTCAGCGCCGCGACGGGCGCGCGATACCCTCGATCGTGGTCACGCGCTCGACATGGTTGGCACCGGCCTGGGTGATTTCGGCAACGAGGAAGTCGCCGGCCGGGTGCAGGCGGATCGCACCGAGGTCGGCCATCACGCGCAGCTCGGTGCGCACGAAGTCCTTCGTCTTGCGGTAGCCGAACGCCTTCAGGTGCTCCAGGAGGAGCGTCTCGTTCAACGTGTCGTCCGACTGCTCGTGAAGGGCACGGAGCATCACGAGGCGGGCGTCACGTCGCTGAAATTCCGGATAGTCGGAGAACACGTTCATTCCTCGTTCCTAGCTTGGTCAATGGCCGCCTGCTCGCGGGCAGCCTGTTCGCGAGCCATCTGTGCCCGGATGCGAGCCGCCTGCGACTGGACCCCGTATTCGAACATGTACGTTTCGATCCGCTCCACCGCGCTGTTGGTGGCCTTGCCGATCTGCTCGATCACCGCCATCCGACCCTCATGGCGGGCCAGCGCGATCTTGATCTCGTGGACCTCCTCGCGGGTCGCGCGCTGCTCGATGTCGCGCTCGACGGCAGACACGCGCCGGGCGACGGTCTCGATCTTCTCGTCGATCTTATCGACGGTGGACTGCACCGCCGTCAGCTTCTCGTCGTCGACCAGCGTCTTCCGATCGCCGAACACGGCGCTGACGCCGGCCTTCTTCAGGCCGAAGATCAGGACGAGGAGGACGATCCCGATGCCGGCGGCGATCGGGCCGCCGGTCGCGATCAGTTCGCCGATGTATTTCTCGAAACCCATCCGAGCCAAATCCCCGCCAGCGTGGTGACCAGGGCCAGCATCGAATAGACGCCGGCGCCCGTGCTAAGCGTCGCGGCCCGCCAGAAGTTCAGGGCGACGATGGTCCAGGTCCCGGCCGCGAGCGCCATGGCTACGAACCGGAGGAAACCGCTGGCGCGAACGTCCGGCAGCATCGCCCAGATCTGGACGAGGACGATCGCCGCCATCAGCACCGACCACCAGATGGCCGGCAGGGCGTCGAAAGCCGAGAACGTGTCGCGCAGGAGAGCTTCCGGGACGTTCAGAAGGAAGATCGCCCAACTGGCCAGCGCGGCCGCCGAGAAGACCTCAAGCGGCCGGACCGGGTCGGAGAAGAGGAAGGCGAAGGCCTTCATGACGATCCTCTTGAACATCGCATCACCTACGGAAGAGCGGACCGCCCTGCACAGACGATCCGCAGGTCTGACGGGCTGGGCGGTTAGACGAGGCCGAGATCCGTATCGTCCATGCGGACCAGGACGTTGGTTCCCGGCAGGATCGCGGGCGTCATGTAGTGGCGGCCGTCGACACGGATGCCGTGCTTGGTGACGGTGCGCGTCGCGCCGCCGGCCACCGGCAGGAGGAGGATATCGAGCGCCCGCTCGTCCACGGTGCGAACCCGCTCGCGCGACTGCGCGCCGACGATCGATGGCGTCTTCCGGGCAAGTCCCTCGTGGGGGCGGTGGTGGTAGACGAACTCGACCCAGCGGTCGACGGCGTCCTGTAGCTCGACCCCGGACAGGCTGACGCCGAACGCTTCCGCCTCGCTCTCGCCCAGCCGGGCCGCGAACGACTTCCGCGCTTCGATCGCCTTTCGGTCGGCGACCGAATGGCCGACGAAACCGGGCAGCGTGGTGGCGCAGTCGTGCTGGAAGGTGCGGATGACGCGCTCGACGTGCCCCTTTTCTTGCGGGGAATAGGCGTTCGAGCGGATCGGCTCGATATCGAGATGCGCGAAGAGACGGTTGACCTCCTTCGCCACGAAGTCCGAGCCGTTGTCCGTCTTGATCGCGGTCGGCACGCCGAAGGCCAGAATGCCCTTCCGGATCATCAGCGCGACGGCCGAGGCACGAGGCGTCTTCGATACGTGCAGCACGATGCGCCGCGTCGCGATGTCGATGCAGACGTAGATCGAATGGCGCCCATCGGTGCATTGCGCATCGACCGGCGAGGCGTCGATCATCCAGAGCTGGTTCGCGGCCGTGATGTCCGCGAGCGCGCCGCGCCCGGTCGGCGCCATGGTGGAGCGGAACAGGTCCGGGTTCTGGATCTTCGTCAGCACCACCTTCTCGCTGCTTCGAAGGGTCTTCAAAGCGTGCTGGAAGGTGCGAACCGGCGGCATCTCGACCGACCGTCCGGAGACGATCAGCGTCTCCCCGAACTCCGAGCGGCAAAGCTGGCGGATGTGGTGGGCGGACAGATGCTGGTTGTCGGCCAGGAGCGCCAACACGAAGACGCGGACCTGCCCGTCGTTGGCGAGGTCGAAGACGCCCTTGCCCTTGCGATTGGCCGCCTTGTCGACAGCGAGCCGGCTCGTGTCGGCCTTCGCCTCGTCCTTCCAGCGCGCCAGCGAGCGAACCGAGATCGCGGCGACATGCTCGCGCACCCAGGGTTCGACCGCGAGATAGCCCGCGTTGTAGCGCTTCACGAACAGGTCGCGGGTCGCTCCCTTGTTCACACGCTGCCCCTTGGCGAAAGCGTCGAAGGCGCGAAGGATCGCGAGCCGGGCGTCCCGCTCGATCGCGGCTCGGGCCGAAAGGTTGCTGCGCACGAGTGAGGACGGGGCGTCGTTCGCGGCCGCCGGCATCGCCAACGAGCCCACACGAAGGAAGCGGCGCTTGTAGTCGACCTGGGCGAGCGTCGGCAGCGCGCCGACATGGTACTCCATGCCGCCGCCACGCCCGGCCCGCTTGCGGCTGCGGATCTCGTCCGTGTTCCAGCCGTCGCGCTCGGCAAGGTCGAGAACGCCCTTCACGGTCGTCGGGATCTGCGGAAGGTTCGCGTCGGCGATCTCGCGCGCGGTCAGCCATTCCTTCATGACTGCGCTCCCGTCGCGGACGCGACCTTCGCCTTGATGGCGGCCTCGTTCTTCGCCAGCCATTCCAGGGTCTGCATCGCCGCGCGAAGACGCTGGACGTGCAACTGGCCCACGGCCTCGCGCATCGCCCCCCGCTGCACGGCTCGGGTGATTTCGGTCTCGCGCAGCTTGAAGGCGATCTCGGCCTCCTGGATCTGCTGCTCGATGCGGATCATCTGCCGGCCGCCGCTCATCGACGCCCCCGCACCTTCTGGAGGAGGGCGGATTTCAGGTCGGCGACCTCGCGCTCGTGCTCTTCGATTTCGTGGAGTTCGATCAGGTCGACGTAGTGGTCCGCGACCACGGCACATTCGAACAGGCCGGGGATGAACCCGAGCAGCCGCCGCTCGCCGGTCACGTGGATCAGCGCGATGAAGGCGTCGAGGTCGATGCGACGATCGTCGGCAGCCGCGCTCGTCCATTTGTCGATCGTCGGCTTCGTGATCTTCCGGCCGAGGAACTCGGTCATCCGGCGCGCCACGTCGTTCCGGCAGACGCCGCGTTCCTTCGCGTCGGTCAGGGCATGGGAAACGAGGCGGGCGATCTGGCTGGACAGGTCGCCGCGACCCGTCACCTCGGCGCTGAAGCCGAGGCGAACGGACTGCGCCTCCCAGGCGAGCAGATCCTTGGCGTGAGGGTCGCGGCGAAGGGGCATCAGGCGGCCTTCGAACGCTTGGTGTTGGCGCGCTCCGCGAGCCAGATCTCGATATCCGGTGCGTTGAGTTCGAAGAAGGCGACCTTCTCCGCCGGCTTCAGCGTCGAGAACTTCTCGTGGATGCGCTCGTAGGCAGCGAGCTTCGCCACCGAAGGCGTGGTCCCGAGCAACATCAGCGCTTCGGTGACGCTGGTCGCGCGGACCGGCTCGGACACCAGCATGTCGACGATGGCCGCTTGCCGCGCCTCGCTTTGGCTGGCCAGCGTCAGCAGCTCGCTCTGCTTCCCGGCAACGGGGTGGAGCGCGATCTGCGTCGTCAGCTCCGGGGCGATCGAAGCCACTTGGAGGGCGAGGTAGATGGAGCGTTGCGACAGGCCGAGGGCGGCTTTCGCGGCGTCCGTGAAATTGTTTGCAAAGTTTGCAATCAATTCGTCGGTGGTCTCGGTCGGCGCCGTCGCCGGCTTGCGTCCGCGCTTCGGGGGGACATGGACGGTCTCGTAGACCTCGCGCCATGCTGCGATGTAGCGAGCCCGGTCGAGAACCGTCAGCTCGCCGCGCATCATGTCGGCCTTGATCTCGGCAAGGGTCGCTGAAGCGTCGTCCGCCAACGCGCTGGCGGGCTTCACCTTCGCCTCGATCTCGGCCCAGCCGAGGAGACCGGCTGCCGCCAGACGGCGCGCACCGGAAACGAGCCGGAAGCGATCGCCACGCTCGACGATGTGGATGGGCTCCTGCTGGCCCTCTACGGCCATGTCGTCGGCAATGGTGCGAACCCAGGCTGGATCGAGGACGCGCAGGCGGTTGCCGGCGTCGATGGTCGCGATCGAAATCATACGCGATGCGGACATGCGGTCTGGCTTTCTGGCTTGTCGGTGAAGGTGAAGAGGTCGGGGATCGCGGCCGGGGCAGGTTTCAGCGCCAGCCGCGCGGTGGTGAACATGCGCGCCCTGGCCCGCTCGCGGGTCCGGCGCAGATGATGGGCAGGCGCCCTCGGATCGACGGCCAGCTCCGGCTCCGGCATATCCAGCACCGCCGCCGGATGAAGGCGGGCGAACCGGGCGCAACGGGTCAGGAACTCGTCGATCGTCGGGCTCATCGGTCGGACTGCCGCTCCGACTTGCGCGCTAGATCGTCGAGCTTCCAGATGTGGAAGTGCTCGTTGTAGGCGGCGCGAACTTCGGGTGGGATCGCTTCGGAGCCCGCGTGTTTGCGAATATGGGAGTGCTGATTGGCTGCTTGCCGAAGCAGGCATCCTTTCGAACGCTCGTCGCAGTCCGGCAGCGGACAACGGAAGCAGGCGCTATCCGTCATGCGCCGCGTCTCCGCTCGCGCATGACCATGATCCAGGCGTCCTGCATCCGCTGAACGACCTCGGGCGTAAGCCCCAAGGCGGTCGCCAACTGCTCGCGCGTCGCCTTGCCTTCCGTGGCGAGGCCGACCACAGCGACATGCGCGTCGAGGTCGGCGTCGGGCGTGCCCTTCATGCGCGAGGCATAGGCGGCGTCGAACAGGAACCCCACCATGGTGGAGACAGGCGCGTCGGCATCCTTCGCCAGACGCTCGAGGTTCTCGTAGACCTTCTCCGAGACCTTGATGTTGATCTGCCGCATCGGCTTCGGCGCGTGGGCCATTAGGCGCTCCTACGGGTGAGCAGCACCGCCAGCAGCGCAAGGCCAATAGCCAGCGTCAGCACGGCGGCGGGGCCGCTGGCAGCGATCATGGTTAAGATTTCCAGCGCGCTCATGCCGTGGCCCTCGCGTCGTCAGCGCGGACACTGCGCTTTGAGCGGGACTCCGAAGGCGCGTTTGCGATAGGCTTCCGAAGGCTTGAACGGCTCTGGATGAAACCGGTCGGGAACAGCGTGTCGAAGGGGATGCCGAGCGCGTCAGCGATGGCGTCCGCACCCTTCCGGCTCAGACCCTTCAGGGCGCGGCGCACCGCATGCTCCGGGAGGTCCGACCGGCGCGCGATCTCGGCCATCGTGAGGTTCTGACGGCGGATTTCCGCCTTGATGCCCTCCGCGTCCCATTCGGTGGGTGGCTTTGTTGCCGCCATAGTCATTCAGCTCTCCGGAGGCTGGCCCGCACGCCAGCTTTTTTCGGGGGTGGTGTTCGGTTTGGTGGTCCAAACGGTGTTCCGTTTGGTGGTCCGAAGTTAGCGTCTAGGTGTTAATCGATCAAGCGCCAAAGTGTTAAAAAGGGGCTTCAAACTTCCGCTGTGGGCTTAATCCTGTTAGCGGTAAAGCAAGTCACTGTTTTCGCTGGTACTTTTGGCAAATGACGATGCATCACCACGATCGGGCGCCGACTTCACAGTTCGGGAATGGTGATGGCGGAGTTCAAGGATCGCCTGCAGCTCTTAGTTGGCGAGCACAAAAGCGCTAACTCGTTCGCCAAAGAGGTCGGTCTTGGTCAGAGCTTGCTTCGGCAGTATCTGGACGGCGCCATGCCGCGCCTGGACAAGCTGGTGCAGATCGCGGCGGCGACGGGCGTCCACATAAATTGGCTCGCAACCGGGCAGGGTCCCCGTGACTCTTTCTCCCCGGTGCGCCAGTTAGGTGTAGGAACACAACCAGAACAGACCGGAGGACTTGCCGTGATCCACACCGACCCGTCCGACCTCGCCGACGACGCTATGGTGTTGCTCCCGCTCCTGGATGTGCAGCCTTCTGCCGGTTCCGGCACCATCGTCGAGGCCGAGCCCGTGATCGGCCGAGTCGCCTTTGATGCCGCTTGGTTGCGGGCGCGCAGCATTACGCCTCACGCGGCGAAGGTGCTGACCGCGCGAGGTGACTCGATGGAGCCGACGATCCGGAGCGGCGACACGCTGATCGTCGACACGGCCATCGACCAAGCCGTCGATAACGGGATCTACGTTCTCGTCTATGGCGACGCCCTGCTGGTGAAGCGCCTGCGCATCAAGCTCGACAGCTCCGTCGTCATCACCAGCGACAACCAGTCGGCCGGTTTCGACGAAACGGTGACGCCCGATCAGATCGAGCTGCTGCGCATCGCCGGCCGCGTCATGTGGTACGGCCGGATGATCTGACGATGCCTCTTGATGGCGGAGTGCTTCTGTCCGAGCGGGAAAGCCCGAAGCTGCGGCTGTTCTGCCGCAAGTGCGGGCTCCGCCGGCAATACGACAACGAGGCTTTGATCGCACGCTTCGGCGACGCCCAGGTCCCAAGGCTGATTTCGGAGCTTGCGCGCCTGAACGGCTGCCAGCGAGCCCATAAGGGAGACATCAACGACTTCTGCGGCCTCCGGGGCCGAACGACCGACGATCCCGAATGGATCGCTTCACGCCCCGCGCCGTAATCGAGGCCATCCGTTCTTGCGCGCGCTTCTCTCAATCGCGCCGTTTTTGCCATCCGTTCTTGCGCGGCGCTTTTCGCTGGAATGGCCCTCAATGGCTCTTCAAAACCCGCTAGATCAGGGCTTCCACCACCATTTCCCGGTCAATCCCGCCTAATCCCGCTCCGTGCCACCCGTTCTTGCGCGTTACAGGAAGCGAACGTTTCGCCAGCCAGGGCAGGACCGCCCGGAACAGAACGGCGTATTCCAGCGCAAAAAGGGTCTCCAGCCAGCCGTTCCCGGCGTTGCGGATGACGAGCGGCGCCTGGACGCAGGCGAGCTCCGGCGGATGGGTGCGAAACGCCTCGTGCGCGGCGCGCAACTGCTGGGGATGAGGGCGATCCTCCGCGTCGAACAGAACGAGATATTCGCCGCGCGCGAGCGGCAGGGCGAAGTTGAGGGCCTTCGGCTTGGTGGTCGGATAGGTCCGGGGCGTCGCGATCACGGAGAAGTTCGGCTGGTGTTCGATGGCCCGCTCCACGGCGGCGATGGTGGCGGGGTCGTTCGCTTCGCAGACGAAGAACACTTCCAGGCGTGATCGCGGCCAGTCGAGTTCGGCCATCGCCTTGGCCAGCGGCGCGGCCATGTCCGCCTCCCGGTGCAGGGCTACGAGGACGGAATAAAGCGGGGCCGCCGTGTCGGGTGCGGCGGGGGGCGGGGGACGCGAGGGCGCGCGGGAGCGCTCTCGAACCGTCCCGACGAGGACGCGCAGCCGAAACAGCGTGAGACCGAGGGCGGCCGAACTTGCCGTCGCATGGAGCGCGAACCAGAACCACTGCGGGGATGCGTACCAGCCATGGGCCAGGAGCATCAGGAGAACCACCAGAAGCGCGGCCTGGAGCGGGGTCAGGACATCGCGCGCCGACCATCGGTTGTGATCGGCCGCAAGGCTGAGACGCGCGCGGTTGGAGCGTTCGGTCTTGTCTGCTGCCTCGCGAAGCGCGGCGATGTCGGCCAGCGTGGTGATGCGCAGGCTGCGGGCCAGTCCGGGTGTTCGCCGAAGGCCGGCGATCAGGGTGTCCAGCCGTTCCAGCTTGGGGGCAAGGTAGAGCCGGGCCCTCAGGGCGCCGTCACAGGTCTTGGCGTGTCGCTCGCTGGCTGCCAGCGCGCCGCGCCCGTCGCGCAGGAGCGTTGCGTTTGGATCGATGTCTTCTTGGACGAGACCGAGCGCTTCGGCCGTGGCGCTTGCAAGCTCGCGGGCGCTCACGACAGTCCCCGCCATCAGTTCCTCGTCCACGCTCGACCCATGCAGGCGGGCTGCCAGTAGGGCGTTCTGGAACTCGGTCTGCGTAATCCCGCAGGTTTCCAGAATGCGATGGAGGACCTCGACGGCCGACGCCGCGCAACCCAGCGCATCCCGTTGCGCGCCCGCTATTTCGGCTGCAACCTGTGCGGCACCAAGAAGCGTTCCTCTGGCCTCCACGTCGGTATGGGAATATTCCGTCAGACGCAGCAACGAGCTTGAACCCTTCTCGGTGGGATCGAGTGCACATCCTGCGATGGTGGGCCTGGGAGAAGAAGAAACCTATGCGTGTTTTTGCTGCGATCTTGACACGATGTCTGCTTCTACAGGTTGTGATTTCTACGCTTTCAGGTGGTGCGCTGGCGCAAGGGGTGCCGACCCCGAACTTCTGGGATCAGGGGCAGCGAATCGCCGAACCCGATCTGTCCGATCGAACGCGCATCCGGTTTCTCACCTCCGTGGACTTCGCCCCGTTCAACTTCCTGGACCAGCGCGGGCGCCTCGCCGGGCTGCATGTCGATCTGGCGCGCGCCATCTGCGAGGAACTCGACGCGGTCTCGCGTTGCCAGATCGAGGCGCGTCCCTTCGCCGAACTGGGGTCCGCTTTGGCGGGCGGCGACGGCGAGGCGGTGATCGCGGGGCTGGCGATCGACGCCGACAACCGGTCGCGCTTCGCTTTCAGCCAAGCCTTCTTCCGCTATCCCGCGCGTTTCGTGACGCTGCGTGACGCGCCGCTCGACAAGGACCTCGAGATTGGCCTTCAGGGAACGCGCATCGGCACGGTGGCGGGGAGCGCGCACGAAGCAATGCTCCGCGCGTTCTTTCCGCGCGCGGAGGTGGCGACCTTCCCCAATCGCGAGGAAGCCCTGAACGCCCTACGTGCCGAGCGGGTTCGCGCCGTGTTCGGGGACGGGGTCGGCCTGTCCTTCTGGCTGTCCAGCGAGGACGCCAAGGATTGCTGCGCCTTCGGCGGCGGGCCCTACCTGTCCGACCACTTCATGGGAGAAGGTCTCGCCATCGCGGTGAAGCCGGAGGACGAGGATCTGGCCGCCG
The DNA here is from genome assembly GCF_903970965.1 of Aureimonas sp. ME7. Taxonomy (GTDB): domain Bacteria; phylum Pseudomonadota; class Alphaproteobacteria; order Rhizobiales; family Rhizobiaceae; genus Aureimonas. Next base: position 108,938 of record NZ_CAJCKW010000003.1, read on the forward strand.
CCTTCGATTACGCGATCGGCCGCATCGTGGCGAGCGGGCGCATGTCGGAGCTTCTCCTGCGCTATTTTCCCGTCAGCGCCTTTTGACGGCACCGCCCGTTGACGGGCCGCATGCGGAGAATCCATAGACCGAGGCTCCAACGCGCGGAGCCGTCTCGGCGGCGATGCCGGGACGCTGAGGAAAGACGAAGATCCCATGGCCGAAAACAGCGACGCGGCTTCGAACGCGCCTTCCAGCAGCCTTCGGGACGAAGCCATGGCGTCGGCCGCCTGGCCCTTCGAGGAAGCGCGCAAGATCGTCCAGCGCTTGGAGCGCACGGGCAAGCGCGAAGCCCTGTTCGAGACCGGCTACGGCCCGTCCGGCCTGCCCCATATCGGCACGTTCGGCGAGGTGGCGCGCACCACGATGGTTCGCAACGCCTTCCGCATCCTGACGAACGACGAGATCCCGACGCGGCTGATCTGCTTTTCCGACGACATGGACGGGATGCGCAAGATCCCCGACAACGTACCCGACCGGGCGGCGCTGGAGCCCTATCTCCAGAAGCCGCTGACGGACGTGCCGAACCCGTTCGGCGGCGAGTACGAGAGCTTTGCGGCCCACAACAACGCCATGCTGTGCCGGTTTCTCGACACGTTCGGCTTCGAATACGAGTTCGCGAGCGCGACCGAGTATTACCGGGCCGGCCGCTTCGACGAGGTGCTGCTGCGCGCCGCCGAGCGATACGACGACATCATGGCCGTGATGCTGCCGACGCTCGGGCCCGAGCGGCAGGCGACCTACAGCCCGTTCCTGCCGATCTCGCCGAAGTCGGGCCGTGTCCTCTACGTGCCCATGAAGCATGTGGACGCCAAGGCCGGCACCGTGACCTTCCTCGACGAGGACGGGACGGAAACGACGCTTCCCGTCACCGGCGGGGCAGTGAAGCTCCAGTGGAAGCCGGATTTCGGCATGCGCTGGGCCGCGCTCGGCGTCGACTTCGAGATGTTCGGCAAGGATCACCAGACCAACGCCGCGGTCTACGACCGGATCTGCGAAATCCTCGGCGGCGAAGCGCCCGAGCACTTCGTCTACGAACTCTTCCTCGACGCGGAAGGCGCCAAGATCTCGAAGTCCAAAGGCAACGGCCTGTCGATCGAGGAGTGGCTGACCTACGCCTCGCCCGAAAGCCTCGGCCTTTACATGTTCAACAAGCCGAGGGCGGCCAAGCGCCTGCATTTCGACGTGATCCCGAAGGCGGTGGAGGACTACTACGCCTTCGCCTCCGCCTTCGATCGGCAGGACGCGAAGTCGCGCCTCCAGAATCCGGTGTTCCACATCCACAACGGCGAGCCGCCGGTGAAGGGCATCGCGGTTCCCTTCGCGCTGCTCCTCAACCTCGTGTCCGCATCCAACGCGTCGGACGCCCGGACGCTCTGGGGCTTCATCTCGCGCTACGCGCCGGGCGTGACGGCGGAAACCGATCCCGAGCTCGATCGGCTCGTCGCCTACGCGCTGCGCTATTTCGAGGACTTCGTGCGCCCGACCAAGCGGTTCCGCGCGCCCGACGAAATCGAGCGCGGCGCCTTGGAGGCGCTGGAGGCGAAGCTCGGCTCGCTTCCGCCGGGGGTGGATGCCGGCGCCATCCAAGATGCGGTTCTCGACGTCGCGCGGCCCCTGCCGCGCTATCAGGACGCCAAGAAGAAGGGACCGGACGGCGGCCCCGGCGTGTCGGTCGAATGGTTCTCCGCGCTATACCAGGTGCTGATCGGGCAGGAGCGGGGCCCGCGCTTCGGCTCCTTCGTGGCGCTCTACGGCGTGGACGAGACGCGCCGCTTGATCCGCGAAGCGCTGGACGGAAAGCTCGGCTCAGCCGCCTGAGCGAGTAGCCTCGTTCGATATGTCGTAGGCCCAGATACCACGCCGCGCCTCGCGCGCGGCGCGCTCGGCATCCTCGTAGGCACTGCCGGGCTCGGCATGCGCCCAGCCGTTCGTGACCAGCCACCTGGCCACGTCCTCTTGCCCCAAGCGGCAGGGCACGGTGATGTCGCGCGCTTCCTCCTCGCCGGAGGGTACGCGGCACTCGACCGAGCGCCCGCGCAGCCAGCCTCGCAGCGCGGTTCTCGCGCGCGTCGCGCAGGGCCAGGCCTGCGCCCCGTCGACGCAGCGCACGTCCGGCGCGATGGGCTCGACACCCGCCACGCGCAGCGTCATGTCGCCGGCCTTCAAGGTGCGCGCGTCCACCGCGATCGGCCGGGAGAAGAGGCGCAAGGCCGGATCGGCGGGTTCCGGCGGCGTGGCCGTCGCGCTGACGATGGGAAGCTCGGGCGGCGGGGGAGCGGCCTCGGCCGTGTCGCCCGTCCCGTCCGGCTCGACCGCGACGGGCGGCGTTGCCGCGCCGCTGGAAACGGGAGGCAGGCGGGTGAGCCGCGTCGGCCCGCCGGGCGCGGGAATGATGGTGCGCACGGGAGCAGACGGCGCCTCCTCCGACATATCGGGGGAGAAGGGCACGTCCTCGATCCCGATTGCCGCCACGCTCGTTTCGTTAGGCTGCGATCCGGAACCCGCCAAGAGCGTCGGCTCGGCGGGAAGAACGAGAAAGAACACGGCGACGAGGCCGAGAAGACCGAGGGCGATCCGCAGCGCTTGCAAGAGAACGATCCCCTTCTTCGATCCCGAACCGGGGCGCATTCCCGGCGGGTGTCGCATGGACTCTAGCGCGCGAGACCCGATTCGGAAGTCTTGGCGTTCTACTGGCTCGCCCAGAGAATGCGCGCGATCCATTCGATGTCGCCGGGCGCGAACTGCCGATCGGGGAAGTCCGGGTTGACGGAGGCGAGTTCCACCGTGCGCGCCGTCTGGCGCTGCAGGATCTTGACCATCACCTCGCCACCTTTGGTGCGCACCACCACCCGGTCGCCCCGTCGCACGGGCGCGCCGGGCTTCACGACCACGATGTCGCCGTCGCGATAGAGCGGCATCATCGACTGGCCCGAAACCTCCAGCGCATAGAGCGAATCGTCGGCACCCGGCAGGTCGATCTCGTCCCAGCCCTGACCAACGGGAAAGCCGGCATCGTCGAAGAAGCCTCCGCCGCCCGCTTCCGCGCAGCCGAGCAGCGGCACCCCCTGGCGGGGCGAAGGCAGCGGACGCAGCGACAGGACGCCCGTTTCGGGCCGCGCGAAGAAGCTTTCCGACGTCGTTCCCGTCGCCTCCAGGACCTTGGCGATCGACTCGGTGGACGGCCAGCGCGGGCGCCCGTCGACGGCCATGCGCTTGGACTTGTTGAAGGTCGTCGGATCGAGCCCGGCCTTGCGCGCCAATCCGGACGGCGACATCTTCAGCCGCTCGGCCAGATCGTCGATCGCGTTCCAGATGTGGTCGTGGGACAGCATGAAACAAACCTTCGCAGCAGACCGCGAGTCGCGCCCGTGGCGAAAGATCGCGATGCCCGAGGAATATAGTCCTTGGACGTTCCATGTCTAAGTCGTGGCCGCGCGACTGTCGATAAGTTCGCCCACCGAGCGGAGTGTTGTTCGAACCAAGCGCCCGGTTTTCCAGACGTTTGTCGGGGCGAGGCCAGGGGAGGCGCCTCGATCTTTCCCGCGGGTTGGAGGGAACCCTCGGGCGGAATGTGGCATTTCTGGGAAAGTTTATGAATTCGCCCGCAGTGCGTTCGATTCGTCCCGAGTGTTTGGGAAAGGGCATCCATGAGTTCGGCCGGCTTCCGCTTCGCGCCCAATACCACCGAGGAAACGCGCCGCCGCGCCAGCGAGCCCGGGCGCGGGCGCGACGCGTCCGGGCCCTTCGACATCCCCTGGCGCGGCTGGAAGGACATTGCCTGGCGCCTGTACTATTCGTTCTTCGAAGACCGGGTGATGCTGATCGCGGCGGGCGCGACGTTCTACCTGCTTCTGGCGCTGTTTCCGGCCTTCGCCGTCTTCGTGTCCTTCTACGGCATCGTCGCAGATCCGAATACGATCGCCGACCACATCGCCTTCATCGGCCAGTTCCTGCCGCAGGCGGGAACCGACATTCTGACCTCGCAGCTCGAACAGCTCGTGTCGCGCGATCCGGCCTCGCTTTCCCTGAGCTTCGTCACCGGCCTTCTGTTCTCGCTCTGGAGTGCCAACAACGGCATCAAGACGCTGTTCGAGGCGATGAACGTCGCCTATGGCGAGCAGGAGCAGCGCTCCTTCCTGAAGCTCAACGCCGTCGCCTTCTGCTTCACCATCGGCGCCTTCTTCATCGCCACGATCCTGTTCGTGTCGGTCGGCGTCGTGCCGGTGGTGATGAGCGTCGTGGGGGCGCAGAGCTACACGGACGAGCTGATCGCGGCGGCGCGCTGGCCGGTCGTCTTCGTCGTCATCATCTGCGCGATCAGCATGGTCTACCGCTACGGCCCGAGCCGCAACCGGGCGCGTTGGTCCTGGGTGTTCTTCGGCGCCGTTCTGACCGCCGCGATCTGGCTGGCCGCCTCGATCGGCTTTTCCTGGTATCTCCGGTCCTTCGCCAACTACAGCGTGACCTACGGCTCGCTCGGCGCGGTGATCGGCTTCATGATGTGGGTCTGGATCTCGTCCATCATCTTCATCATCGGCGCCGAGGTGAATGCCGAGATGGAACACCAGACCGCGATGGACACGACCGACGTGCCGGACAAGCCGCTCGGCGAGCGCGGAGCGCGCGTCGCCGACACGATCGGGCGCAGCCTGTCGAAGGAAAAGCAGGCGCGGTGAGGGCTCCGGGGAGCCCTCACCGGATTCTTCAGGCAGCCGCAGCCGGCGCGAAACGCCCGTAGAAGCTTTCGCCCCGCTCGGCCATCTCGCGCAGGAGCGGCGTCGGCGCGAAGCGTTCGCCGTGCTTTTCGGCCAAGCGTTCGCATAGGGCGACGAAGGCCTTCACGCCCATCCCGTCGATATAGCTGATCGTTCCGCCGGTGTAGGGCGCGTAGCCGAAGCCGAGGATCGAGCCGACATCGGCCTCGCGCGGGTCCGTGACGACGCCTTCTTCGACCGTGCGCGCCGCCTCCAGCGCCATGGTCACCAGGAAACGCTGCTTCAGTTCAGTGAAATCGACGTCCTCCGCCTTCTGCTGCGGGAAACGCTCCTTGAGGCCCGGCCAGAGATGCTTCTTCGCAGGCTTGGCGGGATAGTCGTAGAAGCCCTTGCCGGCCTTGCGGCCGAGCCGGCCTTCGCCGTCCACCATGTCGTTGACGAGCGCGAGATGGCGCGGGTCGATCGCCCCTTCGCCGACGTCGCGGATCGTCGCGCGCATGATCCGCTGGCTGAGATCGACCGCCGTCTCGTCGTTGAGCGCGAGCGGCCCGACCGGCATGCCGGCGAACTTCGCCGCGTTCTCGATCATCACTGGGGGCACGCCCTCGACCAGCATGTCGTAGGCTTCCGTCATGTAGCGAAGCACGCAGCGGTTGGCGAAGAAGCCACGCGTGTCGTTGACGACGATGGGCGTCTTCTTGATGGCGCGCACGAAGTCCAATGCCACGGCGAGCGCCCGGTCGCCCGTCCGCTGGCCGAGGATCACCTCGGTCAGCATCATCCGGTCCACCGGCGAGAAGAAGTGGATGCCGATGAAACGCGCCGGATCGGGGAAGGCCTCCGCCAGACCCGTGATCGGCAGGGTCGAGGTGTTGGACGCGTAGATCGCCTCCGGCTTCAGGACTTCCGCGACGCGCCGCGTCACCTCCGCCTTCACCTCGCGGTCCTCGAATACCGCCTCGATCACGAGGTCGGCGTCGGCGAGCGCCGCGTAGTCCGGTGTCGCGTGGATCAGGGCGAGCGTGGCCTCGCCCTCATCGGCCTTGGCGCGGCCTTTCTTGACGAGGGCTTCCAGAAGGCCAGCGGAATGGGCCTTGCCCTTGTCGGCGGCGGCCTGATCCCGGTCCACTAGCGCGACGGAGATGCCGGCGCGCGCGGCGACGAAGGCGATGCCGGCGCCCATGAAGCCGGCGCCGACGACGCCGATCTTGGCGATCCGCGTTTCGGGCACGCCCGCCGGTCGCCGGGCGCCCTTGTTGAGCGCCTGCATGGAGACGAACAGCGAGCGGATCATCATCGCCGCTTCCGTGGTCTGCAGAACCTCCGTGAAATAGCGCTGCTCGACACGGAGCGCCGCGTCGATCGGCAGGAGCAGGCCCTCGTAGACGCATTTCACGATGGCGCGCGCGCCGGGATAGTTGTCGGCCGTTTCCTTGCGGTAGAGCGAGGCGACGGCGGGCCAGACCTGGGCGCCGGCCGGCGAATAGACCGGGCCGGACGGGAGCTTGAAGCCCTTCTCGTCCCAGGCCTTCACCGGCTTCAGGCCGGCGCGCAGCATGTCCTTGGCGCGCGCGACGAGTTCCTCGTCCGGCACCACCTCGTCGATCAGCTTCATGCCCTTGGCCTTGGCGGCCGACAGCGTCTCGCCCTTCAACAGCATCTGGAGCGCGCTTTGCGTGTCCGCGAGGCGCGGCACGCGCTGCGTGCCGCCGGCGCCGGGAAAGATGCCGACCTTGACCTCCGGCAGGCCCATCTTGGCGCTCTGAGCCGCGATCCGCCCGTGGCAAGCCAGCGCCAGCTCGAAGCCGCCGCCCATGCAGGTGCCGTTGATCGCCGCGACATAGGGCTTGCCGGAGGTTTCCAGCTTGCGCCAGATCCGGCCCATCTCGCCGCAGCGGGCGAAAAGCTCGGCCACCGCGCCCTCGCGATCCGTCGCCTTTCTCGCCTGGAAAGCCTCGAACATGGCGCTCAGCATCTTCAGATCGGCGCCGCCGGTGAACGAGCCCGCCTTGCCGGACGTGATGACGACGCCCTTCACCGCCTCGTCGCTTGCGAAAGCATCGACGAAGCGTTCGATCTCGCCGAGAACTTCCTCGGTGAAGACGTTCATCGAGCGATCGGGCATGTCCCAGGTCACGAGTGCCAGACCATCCGCGTCGATATCGATGGTGAAATTGCGAAGATCCATGCGGTTCTCTCCCGAAAGATGGGCCGTCATTTGATGAAGGCGGATGTTTGCTTGGCTAAGGAAGTGCTGGCGAAGTCACCTTCAGGATTTCCCAAGATCTGAAGGCTATTGTCGATTCGAAAATCGGAAGGGCGGAGCGCCGGGAATGACCATGGATTGCGAAGGATGCCGATCGGGCGAGAAGCTCGACTTCGACTTCTCCATGGCGTTCCAGCCGATCTTCGACCTTCGCCAAAGCCGCGTCTGGGGCTACGAGGCGCTGATCCGGGGCCTGAACGGCGAAGGGGCCTACAGCATCTTGTCGCGCGTCTCGCCCGAGCAGAAGTACCGGTTCGATCAGGCCTGCCGCGTCAAGGCGATCGAGCTCGCCGCCCGCCTGTTTCCGCGCGGGGAAGGCCTGCGCCTGTCGATCAACTTCCTGCCGAACGCCGTCTACGAGCCGGCCGCCTGCCTGCGCGCGACGCTTGCTGCCGCGCGCCGCCACGACTTTCCGCTCGAAGCGATGATGTTCGAGTTCACGGAGAACGAGGAGATCGTCGACACCGGCCATCTCCACAACATCCTCGCCGAATACCGCCGGCAGGGCTTCATCACCGCGCTTGACGACTTCGGTGCCGGCTATGCCGGGCTGACGCTGCTCGCCGACTTCCAGCCCGACCTCATCAAGCTCGATATGAAGCTCATCCGCGGCATCGAGACGAGCCGCCCGCGGCAGGTGATCGTCGCCTCCATCGCGGCGGCCGCGCGCGCGCTCGACATCGAGGTGCTGGCGGAAGGTATCGAGACCGAGGACGAGTTCACCGTCCTGAAAGCGGCCGGCATCGCGCTTTTCCAAGGATACTGGTTCGCCCGGCCCGCCTTCGAAGCCCTGCCGACGATCGGCAGCCAAGTTCGCGCCACGCACCGTTTCGACCAAGCCCTGATCGCCTGAGGCGGGCATCACACCCGCTCGATGATCGTCGCCGTGCCCATGCCGGCGCCAATGCAGAGCGTGACGAGGGCGCGCTCCTTGTCCTGGCGCTCCAACTCGTCGAGCACGGTGCCGAGAATCATCGCCCCCGTCGCGCCGAGCGGATGGCCCATGGCGATGGCGCCGCCGTTGACGTTCATGACGCCGGGGTCGATGTCGAAGGCCTGGAGGTAGCGCAGCACGACGGCGGCGAAGGCCTCGTTGAGTTCGAAGAGGTCGATGTCGGACAGCTGGAGCCCGGAGCGGTCGAGGAGCTTTTTCGTCACATCCACCGGCCCCGTCAGCATCAGCGCCGGATCGGAGCCGATGGACGCGAAGGCGCGGATGCGCGCGCGGGGCTTCAACCCCAGCGCCTCGCCGCCCCGGCGAGAGCCGATGAGGACGGCCGCCGCCCCATCCACGATGCCCGACGAGTTGCCGGCATGGTGGACATGGGTGACCGCCTCGATCTCAGGATGGGCCTGGCTCGCCACCGCGTCGTAGCCGCCCATCTCGCCCATCATCGCGAAGGAGGCATTGAGCGAGCCGAGCGACTGCATGTCGGTTCCCGGTCGCATGTGCTCGTCGCGGTCGAGGATCACGAGGCCGTTCTGATCGCGCACCGGAACGACGGAGCGCGAGAAGCGACCTTCCTCCCAGGACCGGGCGGCACGCTTCTGGGATTCCACCGCGTAGGCATCGACGTCGTCGCGCGAAAAGCCGTATTTCGTGGCGATCAGGTCGGCCGACACGCCCTGGGGCATGAAGAAAGCGGGAATGCCGACGGACGGGTCCATGATCCAGGCGCCGCCCGACATGCCCATGCCGACGCGCGACATGGATTCGACGCCCCCCGCGATCACGAGATCGTCCGACCCCGCCGCGACCTTAGCCGCCCCGAGGTTCACCGCATCGAGGCCCGAGGCGCAGAAGCGCGAGATCTGCATGCCGGGCGCGGCGAAGTCGTAACCCGCCTCGAAGGCGGAGGCCTTCGGGATCACCGAGCCGGCCTCGCCGACGGGGTCGACGCAGCCGAAGATGATGTCGTCGACCTCGGACGTCTCGATCCCGTTGCGATCGCGCAGGGCTTCCAGAACCTTGGCGCCGAGCCGCACGGCCGGCACCTCGTGCAGCGATCCGTCCTTCTTGCCCCGGCCGCGCGGGGTGCGGACGTGGTCGTAGATGAAGGCTTCCGTCATCGGTCGAAACTCCCGGGATCTTAGAAGGCGTCGGCGTCGAGCGCCATCATCGTGTCGGCGCCCGTCGAAATGCGGGCGAGGTGGGCTGATGTTTCCGGCATCAGCCGCTCCATGAAGAAGCGCGCGGTGACGAGCTTGTTCTCAAGGAACGATGTATCGCCGTTCGCGCCCGCCGCCAGCTTCGCTTGCGCGATCTTCGCCATGCGACCCCACATGTAGCCGAGCGCGACGAGGCCGAAGAGATGCATGTAGTCGTTGGAGGCGGCGCCCGCGTTGTCGGGCTTGCCCATCGCGTTGCCCATCAGCCAGAGCGTTGCGGCCTGAAGATCGTTCAGCCCCTTCTTCAGCGTCTTGGTGAAGGGCGCCATGGCTTCGTCGGCGCGGTGCTCCTCGCAGAAGGCGCCCACCTCCTTGAAGAAGGCCTGGATCGCGCGGCCGTTGTTGAGCGCCAGCTTGCGGCCGACGAGATCCAGCGCCTGGATGCCGTTGGCGCCCTCGTAGATCTGCGCGATGCGCGCATCGCGAACGAACTGCTCCATGCCCCATTCGGCGACATAGCCGTGGCCGCCATAGACCTGCTGGGCGAGGACCGCGTTCTCGAAACCCTTGTCGGTGAGGACGCCCTTGATGACGGGGGTGAGGAGACCCATCCAGTCGTCGCCGCCCTCGCGCGCCTTGTCGTCGGGCGAGCGGTGGGACAGATCGCCCTGGAGCGCAGTCCAAAGGATCAGGGCGCGGCCCGCCTCGTTGATCGCGCGGATCGTCATCAGCATGCGGCGCACGTCCGGGTGGACGATGATCGGGTCGGCGGCCTTGGTGCCGTGCTTGGTGCCCGAGAGCGCCCGGCCCTGCAACCGGTCGCGCGCATAGGCGACGGCGTTCTGATAGGCGATCTCGGAGATCGCCAGCCCCTGGACGCCGACGCCGAGCCGCGCCTCGTTCATCATCGTGAACATGGCGCGAAGACCCTTGTCGGCCTCGCCGATCAGCCAGCCGGTCGCCCCGTCGTAGTTCATCACGCAAGTTGCGTTGCCGTGGATGCCCATCTTTTCTTCGAGCGAGCCGCAGGACACGGCGTTGCGCGCGCCTGCGTTCCCCGCCGCATCAGGCACGAACTTCGGCACGATGAAGAGCGAGATGCCCTTCACGCCCTCCGGCGCGCCCTCAATGCGGGCGAGCACGAGGTGGACGATGTTCTCCGACAGGTCGTGCTCGCCGGCCGAGATGAAGATCTTCTGGCCGGTGATGGCATAGGTGCCGTCGCCTTGCGGCACGGCCTTGGTGCGTAGGAGGCCGAGGTCGGTGCCGGCGTGGGGCTCGGTGAGGTTCATCGTGCCGGTCCAGACGCCGTCCACCATCTTGGGCAGATAGAGCGCCTTCTGCTCGGGCGAGCCGTGGCTTTCGATCGCTGCGATCGCGCCGCGCGTCAGGCCGGGATACATGGCGAAGGCCATGTTGGCTGAGGACAGGAACTCGTTCACCGCCGCCGCCAGCGTGTGCGGCAGGCCCTGGCCGCCATAGGCGGAGTCGGCCGACAGCGAGCCCCAGCCGGCCTCGCGGAACCGCCCGTAGGCCTCCCGAAAGCCGGTGGGCGTCGCGACCGACCCATCCTCGGCACGTCGGCAGCCTTCGCGGTCGCCGACCTGGTTGAGCGGCAGGAAGACGTCCGAGGCGAAACGACCGGCCTCGTTGAGGATCGCCTCCACCACATCGGGTGCGGCGTCGGAAAAGCCGGAAAGGTTGTCGTGCCGCTGCCACCCGAGAACGTCGTTGAGGACGAAGAGCGTGTCTTGAACGGGGGCTTGGTAGACCGGCATGGAACCCTCCCGGGACGATCCAAAATTTTGACGTTTGCGTAAACGTCACTTGTTGGAGATATACGCCTGGATCGTGACCGGATCAAGAAGGAGCGCGGGCCAGGGACGAGAAGTTCCGCGTCATCCAATTCCGCCCTTGAGATCGCCGTTGGAGCCTGAAACAGAGGATGGAACATTCAAGCGAAGGGTTCCCTCCCATGTTCCAGAGCTTCGACGAAACCTCCGAATCCGGCGAAAGCGCCTCGCGCGTCGAGCGGCTCCGGGCGAGCCTGGCGGAGGTCGGGGTCGACGGGTTCCTGATCCCGCGCGCCGACGAGCACCAGGGCGAGTATATCGCGCCTTCGGCCGCGCGCCTTGCCTGGGCGACGGGCTTCACCGGGTCGGCGGGGATGGCCTTGGTGCTGCCGACGAGCGCCGCGATCTTCGTGGACGGGCGCTACACCGTGCAGGTGCGAGCGCAGGTCGACGGCGGCGTCTTCTCCTATGAGAGTTCGGTGGATACCCCGATCGGCACCTATCTGCGCGAGCATGCGAAGGGCCTTCGGATCGGCATCGACCCCTGGCTTCACACGCTCGCCGAGGTGGCATCGCTGCGCGAGGCGATGCGCGACGCCGGGGGCGAACTGGTATCCTTGAAGGCCAATCCGCTCGATCGCGTCTGGCAGGACAGGCCCCTGCCGCCCAAGGGCGCGGTGTCGGCACACCCGTTGGAATATGTCGGCCGCTCGGGCGCCGAGAAGCTCGCCGACATCCGGGCCGCCTTGACGAAGGCGAAGGCGGACGCCGTGGTTCTCACCGATCCGTCCTCGATCGCCTGGGTCTTCAACATCCGCGGGTCGGACGTGCCGCACACGCCCTTGCCGCTCTCCTTCGCGCTGATCCCGGCGGAGGGGCGCGCAAGCCTCTTCATCGACGCCGAGAAGCTAGGAGAGGATGCACGGGGCGCCTTGCGCGAACTCGCCGACATCGCGCCGCCGGACGCGCTGGAAGGCGCGCTCGCCAAGCTTTCGGACGGTGCCCGCATCATGCTCGATCCTGCGCTCGCCGCCGAGCGGCTGCACGAGGTCGTGGACGGGGCGGGCGGCACGGTCGTCGAGAAGCCCGATCCCGCCCGCCTGCCGCGCGCCCGCAAGAACGCGGTGGAGATCGAAGGCTCGCGGCGCGCGCACATCCGCGACGGCGCCGCCGTCACGGCCTTCCTCGCCTGGCTCGACGCGCAGGCACCCGGCACGGTGGACGAGATCGGCGCGGCCGAGGCTCTGGAAGGTTTCCGTATCCGCTTCGGCGAGGCGGACGGGATGCCGGTGCGCGACCTTTCCTTCGATTCCATCTCCGCCGCCGGCCCGCACGCGGCGCTGCCGCACTACCGCGTCAATCGGCAGTCGAACCGGGTGCTCGGAGAGGGCGAGGTGTACCTCATCGATTCCGGCGCCCAGTTCTCCGACGGCACCACCGACATCACCCGCACGGTGGCGATCGGCGACGTGCCGGATGAGGTGAAGCACAAGTTCACGCTGGTGCTGAAGGGAATGATCGCGATCACCCTTGCCCGCTTCCCCGTCGGAACGAGAGGCGTCGATCTCGACCCCCTCGCGCGCGGCGCGCTTTGGCAGGCGGGCTGCGACTACGCGCACGGTACGGGCCACGGGATCGGCTCCTATCTTGCCGTCCACGAGGGGCCGCAGTCGATCTCCAAGCGCGGCATGGCCGTTCTGGAGGAGGGGATGATCGTGTCCGACGAGCCCGGCTACTACCGGGAAGGCGCCTTCGGCATCCGCATCGAGAACCTGATCCTGGTGCGTCCCGCCGAGCCGATCCCGGGCGGCGATCTGCCCATGCACGGGTTTGAAACGCTGACCTTCGCACCGATCGACCGGCGACTGATCCTAGCCGATCTCATGAGCCCCGAGGAGCGTCGGTGGCTCGACGCCTATCATGCCGAGGTGCGCGAGAAGATCGGGCCGCGTTTGTCCGCCGAGGACCGGTCCTGGCTGGAAGCCGCGACCCGGCCGCTCGGCGCCTAGCGGCAGAGCCGGCGGGGGCCGCCGGCGGGCTGGAACGTGCCGGTGTCGCGATCGAAGGAGCGATAGCGCTCCTCGCAGTAGCGGTACCATTCGCCGGTGAAGGGCGCCGGGCGCCCATCATGCCGGTAGGAAGGCGAGGGGGCCTCGGCGCTAGCGAGCGCGGCGTCGAGATCGTAGGCGAGGATCGCGCCGGCGGTCAGCGCCGGGTCGTCCCGGTAGAAGCCGGGGGCGGGCGGCGCCGGTTCGGCGTAGTAGAGGGGGCCGGCGACCTGCGGGCCGCCGAACGTGCCGGGATTGCGCTTGTAGACCGGAGGCGCCACCGCGAGCGGCACGGTCGGGATCGGGCCGGCGGGCGCGTAGACCGGGCGATTGTAGGGGTCGAGGCCGACGAATTCGCCCGCGCCGGCCGGTATCGAAGACCCGATCGCGATGGCGACCCCCGCCGCGCAAAGGATCCAAGCTCGGTTCACAAGACGCATGGGGACCTCGCTTCTCCAGCCGTTCGTCGGATCATGGCGAGAAAGTGGCCGAGGGCGGGATCGGTTCCCGCCCTCGTCGATCATAGGTCAGCGGCAGAACTGCCGGGGGCCGTTATAGGGCTGGAACGTGCCCGAGCCGGGATCGAACGACCGGTAGCGGGCCGCGCAGTAGCGGTACCACTCGCGGCTCCACGGTTCGGCCCGATAGGCCGGCGCGGCATAGCGGCGAACCGGACGCTCGACGTATCGCGGCTGCGCCGCGCTGGCGATCGCCGCGCCGACGCCGAGGCCCACGATCGCGCCCGCGACGGCGGCGCCTCCGCTGTGGCCGCGATGGCGATAATAGCCGCGGTTGCCGTAGTAGCCGCGACCGCCATAGTAGCCTCGGTTGCCATAGTATCGCGGGCCGCCCCAACCGGGACCGCCGCGATGATGGCGATAGAACGGGTCGGCCTTGGCCGCTGTCACGCCGACGAGGGGCGTTGCCGACGGCAGGGCCGCCGGCACCATGGTGAAGGCGAGAACCGCCGCCAGAACGCGGCCTCCCCAGAGTTTCGAGATGCGCATCGGATGACCTCCGCTGAAACAAGTCTGTCTTACGATCTCAACAATCCTTCGCCTGAACGGTTCCTGAACGGGCACGGGCCTTGCATCCCATGCACGAAGACGTGCGCGATGCGAAGCGGCTGTGGCGAAGCGGTGTCGCCGGGGAAAAATTGATTAATATTTCGTAAACCGTGTTGCGTCAGGTGGAGAACGCCTGCAAGACCTAGTGCTTAGAGGCGCGCCCCGACCGGAGTCGACGAGGATGAGTTCACCGCTGTCGTTCTTCTTCCGCCGGGACGGCCAGCGACCGGAGGAGCCGCGCTCCGAGCGCCTGGACTTTTCGGGAACCCTGATCGAGCCTGCGCCTCCCCGCGCACCCAATCCGCCGCCAGCATCTCAGCCCTCCACCTTCGTGCCGCCGCTCGACAATATCGGCCAGCGCAACGAGATCCTGAAGGTGCGCATCGGCGAGATGGCCGAGCGCCTCGGCGATCTGCGCACTCTGACGGACGATTTCTCGCAGCTGATCCACCCGATCGAGGCGATCGCCGAGGAACTGCCGAAATCCAAGGGGCGGGTTCTGGAACTCGAGGCGCTTCTCGCCCAGGAGATGGAAAGCGGGCAGGCGCTGCGCCGCGAGGTCGATCAGCTTCTGGGCCGCTATTCTACCGCCTCCAGCGACCTGTCCAGCGCGGTGGCGCGTGCCAGCCGGCTGGAGAACGCTCTGCGTGACCAGGAAACCGCCTTCGACGAGCAGCGCCTGACGCTGCGCGAGAAAACGACGCACGCCAACGCCTTGGAGCGCCAGCTCCTCGCCGAGGTCGAGCAGAACCAGTCGCTGCTCCTCGAAGTGAAGACGCTGCGGGCCGAATCGCAGAACGCCGACCAGTCGCTCGGCGACGCCGAGCGTATGCTGTCGGAGGTGAGCGAGCGGCGCCATATCCTGGAGCAGGAGAACCGGCGCCTCCAGAGCCTCGCCGAGGAGCAGGCCGTGGAACTCGTCAATGCCGGCGAGCGGGGCGACGAGCTGGAAGCGCAGGTCGAGGCCCATCTCCAGACCATCGCGCTTCAGGAAACGCAGATCGCCTCCGAACAGGCGACCCGGCAAAAGGCCATCGGCCAGCTCGAGGCGGAACTGTCCGCCATCAAGACCGAGCGTTCGAGCTCCAACATGAAGATCGAGGCCCTGTCGGCAAGGCTGATGGCGACCGACCAGATCCTCGCCCAGGTGCGCGGCCAGCTGCGCGAGCGCGAGGAAGCCATGCGCGCGGCCGAGCGGGCCAACAAGGAAGCCGTCGCCGAGCGTTCGACCTTCGACCGGCGCCTGGAAGGGGCGAAGGGCGAGGCCGGCCGGCTTCTGGCGCAGCTCCAGGAGGCGCAGAAGGGCCGCGCCGACCTCGAAGCGCGCTGCGACATGCTGGTCAAGGCGCTGGCCGCCAAGGACGCCTCGCTGGAAGGCGCCACGACGCGCGCCGGCAACCTGTCGGACCGCGTGGAGGCGCTGACGCTTCGTTTCGAGCAGGACCGGCAGACGCTGGAAGCGGCCAACCGCCGCCTGATCGAGGAGCTGCAGAACGAGAAGGCCGAGCGCACGCTCGCGCAAGGCGCGCTCGACATCGCGCGCGAGAACCGCTCGGCGCTGCAGCGCCAGAACGAAAGCCTCAAGCGCGCCACGCGCTCGCGCCACGCGGACGCCGGCGACGAGGCGGGGGGCGAGCCGGCATCCAACGTGCGGCCCTTCACGATCCCCGAAAAGGGAGACTGAAACGGGCGCCGCGCTTCAAGCGTTGCCCGAAGCGGTGGGGTGGGAGCGCGGCCGATGGCCGGCCATGCGAAAAGCGCTCCAACCTATTGAATCGACGCATCGAAACATCGGAAGATCGGGTTCGGCTGATGAGCCGAAACGGGAATAGCGGCGGCGAAGGATCGGCAAGATGGCGAATGGTGCGAGCGAGGACATCGGTTTGAGCCTGCGGCAGAGCGTGGCGGACCACACGGGTGCGCCGGTGCGCGGCGAGGCTGGCTTCGTCCTGGTGTCCAACAACGAGAAGCCGGCGCGCGACTGGTCGGCGGCGCTCGATCTCGTGCGCGAGGCGAGCGAGGCCATTCGGATCCGCGACGAGCGCGCGACCGAGATGGAGATCGAGCATCGCCTGGATGCCGAGCGCGCGAGCGACGAGATCCGCACGCTTCAGGAGCAACTCGACGAAACCGAGCTCAAGCTCGCCGAGACGGAAGCGCGTGCGCGTCTGGCCGAGGCGCGGGCCGGCGAGGCCGAAGCCTGGCTCGCCAAGATGCACGACGCGATCGTCGGCAGCTTCGGGCGGGTGCTGGCGGGCGAGGACGCGGCCGAGGCCGAGCTTCGCGCGGCGCTGGCGAGCGGCCGCTTCGGAGAGGAATGATGAGCGCGGTGAGGGAGGCCGTGATCTTCGAGGACGGCGAGGCGGTCGGACCGGGGAGCGACAAGTCCGTCTCGTCCCGGACGGGAGAGGCCGTCCCCGCCCAACTGGCGATCGCGCTCGCCGTCGGGCAGTTGACGATCGATGCGGGCCCCGCGGACTGGACCAAAACACTGACCCTCGTCGAGCGCGCGGCCGCCACGATCCGCGCCTACGAGAAGCGCTTTCTCCAGCTGGAAAAGCAGTCCAAGGCGCTGGCCGACCGGGCGGCTGAGGACCAGCACCGCCTTCATAACCACATTCAGGCGATGGAAGAGCGTCTCAAGCAGACGGAAGAGCGGGTGATCGCGGCCGAAGCGGCCACGCGCGACGCTGAATACCACGAGTGGGAAGCGGACATGCGCGTCAAGCGCGCCGAGCAGCGCGCCGTCGAGGCGGAAGCCAAGGCGCAGCAGACGGAAGCCTATCTGCGCCGCGTCCACGAGCTTCTGTCCGGCGTTTCCTGAGGCGGGTCGAGGACGGACCCTCGCGTTCGCGATGCCGCGTTGTCGGATGGTCCGGCGACGGGATCGACGTTTCCGGTTCGCGGTGTCGCCAGAAGCGCGATCTCCTCTTGGTGAGGGATGGATCGCCGATCTTGGGCGTTCGCCTCGCCGTTGCAAACCGTTTTTCCGCACGGACCGGATCGGGGGAAGACACAAAGCGCCCGTAGACCGGGCAGCCCCTGCAATCGTCCTCGACATACGCTGGCGGATCGCGGGAGTTGCCAACGCCGCGTTGTCAGAAGATGGTCGGCGGGATGGCCGCAGATCCGCCAACGCTCTCGCATCGAACTCCGACGTATCATGGACGAGACTGAGCCATGAGCCCCTTGCCTTCGTTCAAGACCCATCCCGATCCTATCTCGACCGAGATGATCGTGGCATCGCAGATCGAGCGCCTATGCTGCCGCGAAGGGCGTGGGTTCATCTATGTCGGACCGGCCTCCGCCGTTGAGGCGTATTAGGACCAATTCTGCCCCTGATGCATCGCCGATGGATCGGCGAAGTCGGACGTTCGATGCCGCGTTCACCGACGAGATCGGCATTGGCGCTGCCGGCTCGGGGAAGAGCGTGCCGGTTTCTCCGGCTGGCAGCCGGAGCAGTGGTGGAGCCATCGCGGCAATGCCGCCGCCATTGCCGGGTTGTTAGGTCACTGCGAACCGGTGGCCGTAGGGATGAAGCAGTCGAGGCGATCCCGGCTGATTGCGGGTTCGGTAGGGCGAGGTGGGCCCGATTCCTAGACGCTCTCGACAATGACGGCTCTTCGACCGCTTAGAGACTGTTTCGAAAGTCCCCAAGGGCGAATCGACGAGGAATTTTTGTCGTCTCGCCGGACGTCGAGCCCCGTTGATGCCAGTGGCATCGGCGAGCATCGACCGCGAAGCGAACGGCGAAACAAACCGGCGAGCCGACCCGGCGGACTTTCGAAACAGCCTCTTACCGCTTCCAATGCCGACACTGCGGGCGAATGGGGAAATATCAGGACGCCGACTGAGCCCCTTCGGTCTCGAAACTTGTCCGTCTTCCGTAGCTGTCAGTTTCTCGAAGAGGCAGTGGCTGACCCGCTTTGCGACCGCGTTGAACGGTCGTCATCGTCCTGCGGACCCCCGGCTCTCGCGGCACGACGCCTTCGCTCCGCGACCGCGTTGCTCGTCTGTCGCGATACGCGCGGCATCGCCCTCTCTTCGCGCCTTGTCGCGAACCAAAATCATTTGCCTACCGCGACCATCCAACCCGGTCGGGATACGCTCTAGCGCCGATCCTCTTGCGCCCTGGCTCGAATAGGCGGGGATCTCGCTCTGTCCTTGGAATCCGCGTGCCGAACATCGCAGCGAGGCTTGAAACCGCGAACCTGACTTTGCGACCTGTTCCCGCGCTGGGAACCTTCGTCACCGCGCTTCTACGAACCCGTCCAGGACCCGCTTCTGCCCGGCGCGGTCGAAATCCACCGTGAGCTTGTTGCCCTCCACCAGCGCGATGGTGCCGTTGCCGAACTTCTGGTGGAACACGCGGTCGCCGGCCGAGAAGCGCGAGGGCTCGTCGGCGACGGATTTGGCCACCAGCGTGCCCTCGATCTCGCGCGGGCCGCCCGCCCGGGCCGACGAGTAGAGCCCGCCGCCCTTGCGGGGCGGCTGGTTGGCGCCGCGCGAGCGTGCGGCCGAAAGGGGATCGGTGAGGCGGCCGGCAAAACCGGCTCGCTCGGGGCTCGCTTGCGAAGGCTCGGCAAAGCCGCCGCCGCCCGCACGGCCGCCGTCGCGGGCGATGTACTTGTCGGCCTTGGCGGCGGCGCGCGAGCCGGCATCGCTTCCCGTCACCCCGCCCTCGCCGTATTCGATCGCCCGGCCGCGGCCGCCGGCATAGCCGCCGGCCGAGCCTGCGGCCTGCGCGCGGCGCCAGCCGGGCGTCCCGTAGGACGAGGCGGAAAAGGCGTTGGCGTCCCAGCGCGAGGCGCCGTAGCCGCCCATGCCGCCCGCCCCGTAGCCACCATAGGAGGTGGAGGGTTCCAGAACGTCGACATGGTCCTCGGGCAGTTCGTCCAGGAAGCGCGAGGGAATGGTGGACTGCCACATGCCGTGGATGCGCCGGTTCGACACGAACCAGATTTTCACCCGCCGCTTTCCGCGCGTGATGCCGACATAGGCAAGGCGGCGCTCTTCCTCGAGCCCTGAACGCCCGCCCTCGTCGAGCGAGCGCTGGTGGGGAAAGAGGCCCTCTTCCCAGCCGGGCAGGAACACGGTCTCGAACTCGAGGCCCTTGGCCGAATGCAGCGTCATGATCGACACGGCGTCGGTTTCGGCGTTCTGCTCGGCATCCATGACGAGGGCGATGTGCTCCAGAAAGCCCGGCAGGCTTTCGTAGTCGTCCATGGAGCGGATCAGCTCCTTGAGGTTTTCCAGCCGTCCCGGCGCCTCGGCTGAGCGGTCGGCCTGCCACATCTCGGTATAGCCGGACTCGTCCAACACCATCTCGCCGAGATCGGTATGGCGCATGGTGGACAGGAGGCTCGACCAGCGCTCGAAGTTGCGCACGACCTCGGCGAGCGCAGCGCGCGGGCGCGGTTTCAGCTCGTCGCCCTGCACGAGATCGGCCGCCGCCGCCAGGAGCGGCAGGCCCTTGGCACGGGCGTATTCGTGCAGGAGCTTGATCGCGGCGTCGCCCAGACCGCGCTTCGGCGTATTGACGATGCGCTCGAAGGCGAGGTCGTCCGCCGGCTGGCAGACGCAGCGGAAATAGGCGAGCGCGTCGCGGATCTCGGCCCGCTCGTAGAAGCGCGGGCCGCCGATGACGCGGTAGTTCAGCCCCAGCGTGACGAAACGATCCTCGAACTCGCGCATCTGGAACGAGGCGCGCACCAGGATCGCCATGTCGTTGAGCTTGTGGCTCTTTCGCTGGAGCTGCTCGATCTCCTCGCCGATGGCGCGCGCTTCCTCCTCCGAGTCCCAGCCGGCCGATACCGTGACCTTCTCGTGCTCGGGGTCGTGGAGGTCGGTGAACAGGGTCTTGCCGAGCCGGTCCTCGTTGACCGCAATCAACCCGGCAGCGGCGCCCAGGATGTGGGCGGTCGAGCGATAGTTGCGCTCCAGCCGGATCACGGTGGCGCCGGGGAAATCGCGCTCGAAGCGCAGGATGTTGTCGACCTCCGCCCCGCGCCAGCCGTAGATCGACTGGTCGTCGTCGCCGACGCAACACACGTTCACCGCCGTTTGACCGCTCTCGACCCGCACGGCCGAATGCTGGGCGAGAAGGCGCAGCCAGAGATACTGCGCGACATTGGTATCTTGGTACTCGTCCACCAAGATGTAGCGGAAGCGACGGTGGTAGTCGGCCAGGACGTCCGGGTGGTCACGGAAGATCGCGATCGGATGGAGCAGGAGGTCGCCGAAATCGGCGGCGTTGAGGCTGGTGAGGCGGGCCTGATAGGCGCGGTAGAGTTCGCGGCCCCGGCCGTTGGCGAACGCGCGCGCGTCGCCCTCGGGGATCGTGTCCGGCGTCAGGCCCTTGTTCTTCCAGCCGTCCATCATGTTGGCGAAGGTGCGGGCCGGCCAGCGCTTGTCGTCAAGGTTCTCGGCCTGGATCAGCTGCTTGATCAGGCGGATCTGGTCGTCCGTGTCGAGAATGGTGAAGTTCGATTTGAGGCCCACGAGCTCGGCGTGGCGGCGCAGGATCTTGACGCCGATCGAGTGGAACGTGCCGAGCCAGGGCATGCCCTCGACCTCGCCGCCGACGAGATGCCCGATGCGCGTCTTCATCTCGCGCGCCGCCTTGTTGGTGAAGGTAACGGCGAGGATCTGGGAGGGAAAGGCACGGCGCGTCGCCAGGATATGGGCGATGCGGGTGGTGAGAACGCGCGTCTTGCCGGTGCCGGCGCCCGCCAAAACCAGAACCGGTCCTTCGGTGGTTTCCACCGCTGCGCGCTGCTCGGGATTGAGGCCGGCGAGATAGTCCGCGGCGGGGGCCGCGACCGGGCCGCCGCGCGCGGCGAGCGCGCGCGCCGCAATGCCGCCTTGAGACCGGGCAGGAGAGGCGGCGCTGGGATCTCGGGGTTCTCTCATGGAAGCCTACTTAATCGATTCCGCTGGGAACACTAGGGGAACATTCCAAAGCGCCCGTCCCTCGCTCGCGTGTTCACTTTCGTGCCGCGTGTGGCGTAACGTCCCTTGCTCCCGTCGCGGCGTGTGCCACAAGAACGGGATCGAAATCGGGCGAAGCGCAACGCGGAACGGGGAGGCCAGGCGGATCGCATGAAACTCTTCATCGCGCTGGGCAGCCTTCTGATCCTGGCGCTCGTCGCGCTCCTGATCGGTCCTCGCTTCGTGGACTGGACGAGCTACCGTTCGAGCTTCGAGCGGGAAGCCTCGCGCATTCTCGGCCAAAGGGTGGAGGTGCGGGGCCAAGCCTCGGCGCGGCTCCTGCCGTTTCCCTCGCTGAGCTTCACCGACGTCGTGGTGGGCGACGATCCGGCCGATCCGGTTTTGCAGATCGGCGGCTTCCGCATGGACGCGGAACTCGCGCCCTATCTTTCGGGCGAGATCCGCATCTTCCACATGCGGCTCGACGGGCCGGCTTTGAGCGTTCCGGTCGGAGCGGACGGGTCGATCCGCTGGCCGATCGGCGCCGGCAGCGCGCCGCCGAGCGAGACGGTGGTTCTGGAGCGGATCGAGATCGCCGGCGGCTCGGCTCTGTTTCTGGATCGCCGGTCGGGGCGTAGCCTCGCGCTGTCGCGCATCGACGGCAATCTGTCCGCGCAGTCCCTTCGCGGGCCTTTCAACGGCACGGCGACGCTTGAGGCCAACGGCGAGCCGCTCGCCGCCTCGCTCACCACGGGAACGGGGGCGGGCGAGGGCAAGCTCGCCTTTCGTCTGACGCTGGATTCGCAGCGTATTGACGCGCGCGCTTCGCTGGACGCCATCGCCTCCAGCCTGCCGGGCGAGCCCTTGGTGGAGGGCGCGTTGTCGGTTCTCAGCCCGATCGACCCCGCCGCAAAGCCCGATCAGGCACGTACTTCCATTCTGCCCCCCTTGCGCCTTGCCACCAAGCTCACGGTGACGCCGAGTTCCGTTGCCGCGGCCGATCTTCGCGCCGAGGTCGGGGGGCGCGACACGCCCTATGTCGCCACCGGCTCGGCGCTGATCGACGTCGGCTCGATCCCGCGCTTCGATCTGGCCCTGGAGGGCCAAGCGATCGACGTCGACGAGGTGGCACCGCCCCAGCCGACCGAGGCGTCAGGGCCGAGCCTTGCCGATCGCATCGAGGCGGTGCGCCTCGCCCTGGAGCGGCTTCCCTCGCCCCGCATGCCGGGGCGGGTCCGCCTCGCGCTGCCGCTCGTCACCTTCGGCGACACGCCGGTGCGCAACGTGTCGCTCGCCGGCTCGCCCGCCGGCGACGGCTGGTCGCTTCAGTCCCTGTCGGCGGAACTGCCAGGGCGCACCCTGGTGGAAGCGTCGGGCGTCGTGCGCACGGACGAGGCGCCCGGTTTTCGAGGCTCGCTTCTCGTCGCCGTGCGCCAGCCCGCCGCGTTTCTCGGCTGGGCGGGCGGGGCGGCGGACCCGGCGCTCGCCGCGCTCCCGCGCGCCGGGTTCTCGGCCAAGGTCGCCTTGAGCGCGAGCGACCAGAGCTTCGAGGATCTGGAAGTGGATCTCGGCGGACAGACGCTCGCCGGCTCGATCCGCCGCACGGTGCGGCCCGAGGGGCGCGCCAGCGCGGTGGATCTTCGCGGCGATGCGGTCGATCTCGGCCCGGTCATGGCGCTGGCGCGCATGGTAGCCGCGCGCGGGGCGCAGGCCGAGGCGAACGAGCGGTTCGACGTGCAGTTCTCGACCGGCCCCGCGCGCTTCGGCGACTTTTCCGCCGACGGCATCGACATGGACTTCTCGCTGGATCGCAACCTCGTCGATCTCGCCGGCTTCGACGCGCGAAACTTCGCCGGTGCCGACATCCATGCGGAAGGAACGCTGGCCGACCCCTTCGGCTTTCCCCGGCCCGATCTCAGCCTCGAAGTCTCGGCCGAGGCGCCCGAGCAACTGGCGAGCTTCCTTCGGCGTCGCCTGCCGCAAAGCCCGCTCGCCGAAGCGCTGGAAGCCCGCGCAAGGGCGATGGGTCCCTTGTCGCTGAGCGGAACGGCCGTCTCCACGGGAGCCAACCGCGCCGACCTGACGCTCGACCTGACGGGGCAGGCGGCCGGAACCGATCTGGCGCTGCGCCTCGCGCTCCAGAACGGGCTGGAGGCCGCCACCGCCAACGGGCGCTTCGGCCTCGATCTGACGCTGGCGCAGAACGACGCCACCGTGCTTCTCGAGCAGTTCGGGCTTTCGACCTTGCCCGTCGGCGAGGAGGAGCCGTTGAGCGCGGTTCTTTCCGCTTCGGGCGTGCCGAACGAGCCGATCGCGGTTTCCGCCAAGCTGAGATCCACGGATGCCGAACTTTCCGCAGAGGGCACGGCGACGCTCGGTGGGCAGGGGGTAGAGAGCGCGGACCTCGATCTCGCGCTTCGCGGCGGCGATCTTTCCCCCTGGCTGACGCGGCTTGCCGTGGCGGCCGGACAGCCGGCCGACGGGCTGCCCGCCGAATTGTCGGGACGCCTGTCCTGGCGCGGGGCGAGTTGGTCGCTCGGGGGTGTCACCGGCCTCGTGGCGGGAAGCCGCCTCGGCGCCGATCTCCACGCCGAAGCCGGCGCCCCGGTGTCCGGGACGCTGGATCTCGCCGACCTGTCGCTGGACTGGCTGGCGACGGTGGTGACGGGAACGGATGCGTCCGGTGCGATTGATGCGGCCGCCGCGCCGTTTGCGGCAACGCTTCTGCCTTCTCGCGCCTACCGCGTTTCGCTGGCGGCCGAGCGGGCGACGGGGCTCGGCCTCACCCTGTCCAACCTTCGCGCGGCGGTGGACGGGGAGGGCCCACGCCTGTCCGCTTCCTCGCTCTCGGCCACTCTGCCCGACGGGGCGAGCCTTGGGGCATCGGGCGAGTTGCGCAACGTTTCAGGCTTCTTGTCGACCGAGCTCGATCTCGCCCTGCGCGAGCAGCCCATTCCCGCCGGCAACGGCGTTCTGCAGGGGCAGCTTAGCGCGACGGCGAACCTGCGCGGCGGGGGCCAGAGCTTCGACGCGCTTCTGGGCTCGCTCGACGGGACGGGGCGCGTGACGCTGGCGAACGGGGCGCTCGAAGGGTTGCGCGCCGATCTTCTACCCCCCGTTCTCGAGACTGCTGCTCAGGAAGGCTTCGAGCCGACGCCGGAGGCGGTTCTCGGTCTCGTGCGCGAACTGTCCGCCGGCGCCCGGCTTCCGCTGGAAACCACGAGCGCGGATGTGTCGATCGGCGCCGGAACGCTGCGCCTTGCACCCGTCGCGGTGTCCCTGCCCGGGGCGGAGTTGCGGGCGGCGGCAGCCTTCGACCTTCGCCGAGGCGATGTCGCATCCGAACTGACCCTGGCACTCACCCCGCCGGCGGACGAGGCGATCGCCGACCAGGTGCCGGCCATCGGCGAGCGGATCGCGGGGCCCTGGCGGGCGCCCGAGCGCGTGGCCTCAGTGGAAGCGCTGACGGGCTATCTCTCGGCGCTCGCCTATCGGCGCGAACAGGAGCGCATCGAGGCGCTCCAGGACGACTTACGCGAAACCGTGCGGCTGCGCCGGGAAGCGCGGGTGTATCGCGAGCGCGAGCGGGTGCGCGCGGCCCTGCGCGACGACCGGCTGGCCCGCGAGGCGGAAACCAGGGCCGAGGCCGAACGGGCCGAGCGGCAGCGCCTGGAGGAGGAGGAAGCCCGTCGCCGGCAGGCGGCCGAGGCCGAGCGCGCGGCGCGAGCCGCCGAGCAAGCGCGCGAACGCGACGAAGCGGCACGCCGCGCGGCAGCACAGGCGGCTGCGTCGGCCCCCGCCACTCCGCCGCCCACACCGCGCAGCGATCCCACGCCCTCGTTCGAAATTGGGCCGATCGCACCCGAGCGTCCGGCGAGCGGGTTCGGCGGCTTGCCGGGCGTCGGCGACCCCAACCGTTTTTGAGCGATCGTCTCGGCGACGTGGCGCGCCGAATGCGGTCGATCGGTCCCGTCGTGTCCGATGCGCGATCGCGCGGTGGTCTATAACGTTTTTCGACCGGGTCGAGCGCTCATCATCGTGCGGACGCGCGCCTGCGCGGCGGGGTGCTTTCGCTTTGCGGCAGCGTTGCTCGTCCGTCACCATACGGAGGCATCGCTCCCTCCTCGGGTCTTGCCGCGAGGCGAAACCACCGGCCTGCCGACCATTCAACCCGGTCGGAAAACGCTCTAAGAGGAAGCCGCGGGCTCTTCGACGCCGCCAAGGCGGGGCGGGGAAGGCACTTGGGAGGGCGCCGAGGTCGCTTGCGGATGGAGCCAGCGAGGACCAGTTCGGTCTCGTCGCGGACAGATCCCAAACTTCGTCTGCCCCTCCAAGTCGGGCGAGAGAACGCAGGCCCGAAGGAGGATCGCGCAGTGACGACATCACCGCTCTCCGGAAGGTTCGGGCCGGGCGAGGCGCTTGGCCAGCCCCAAGCGTGGCTGATGCGCGGTTTCTTCGCTCAGTCGTGGGTCGGCAGGCGCGCCATGACGCTGGCCAGGACATGCAGCCGGATGGCGGAGGACAGATTGGTCTCGGGCGCGCGGGCGCCGTCGATTTCGGCGATCAGGGCGGCGAGGCTGGTGTGGCGCCGCGCGGCGATCGCCTTCAGTTCCAGCCAGAAGGCGTCCTCCAGGCTGATGGAGGTTCGGTGTCCTCGGATCGACAG
The DNA here is from genome assembly GCF_903970965.1 of Aureimonas sp. ME7. Classification (GTDB taxonomy): domain Bacteria; phylum Pseudomonadota; class Alphaproteobacteria; order Rhizobiales; family Rhizobiaceae; genus Aureimonas. The sequence continues at coordinate 134,574 of NZ_CAJCKW010000003.1, forward strand.
GGAGCGCTTTTCGATCATCGCAAATGGGCTCCAGCAGGGCTCCCAAAGGACTCGGACCGGATCTCGCGGGCGTGAGACGCAAGGCAGGAGAGCGGCGAAACAGACACCCGTCCTGTCATCGCCGTACGCGCCATCTCTCTACTCGTCGTTGGAATAGCTGCCCCGATCGGAACGATCCCGACGCGCGTCGTCGAGTTGCCGCTCGGCACGCTCGGTTTCGACGCGCAGTTTCGCCTTCTCGCCCTTCGTGCGCCCGTGCTTGGCACGATTTTCGGCCGCTTGCGACTGCGCGGCCTGTCGGTCGGCGCGCTTTCGCGCCTGACGCAGATTGACGACCTCGCCCAAGGGTCAGGTCTTCTTGCGGAACGCGTCCAAGGAGACGACGTCGGCCGAGCCCTTTTCGGATGCCGCCTTATCGTCGGCTTCCGGCTTGGGCGCCGCCTCCTTCGAGGCGGACTTCGAAGCCGCGGCCTTTGCGGCGGGGGCTTTGGCCGGGGCGGGCTTCACCGCGACCGGGGCGGTGGCGACCGGCGCCAGCGCGGTCGGGGCGGGGGTGTCCTCGTCCTGCGAGTTCGCGGCGTCCATGTCGCGCACGTCGAATTCGAGCTCGAAGTTGACGGCCGGGTCGTAGAAGCCGCGAATGGCGCTGAACGGAATCAGGAGGCGCTCGGGGATATCGGAAAAGGACAGGCCGACCTCGAAGGCCGTGTCGTTGACCGACAGGTCCCAGTACTGGTGCTGAATGACGATCGTCATCAGTTCGGGATACTTTTCCCGCAGGCGCGAGGAGATGCGCACGCCGGGCGCCGAGGTCAGGAAGGTGATGAAGAAGTGATGCTCGCCGGGCAGACCGGTCTTCACGACCTCGCTCAGCACCTTGCGGATCACCCCGCGCAGGGCATCCTGCGCCAGAACATCGTATCGGATAAGGTCCTGGCCCATCGGTGGTCCTGAATTCGCAAACGCTCGGCTTCGAGCCCCGACCGGGCCCTTCGAAAGAAGTGGAGGCTTCTGTTGCCAGGTGCCTCCGGACCCCGCCTATGAGTGCGAACCCACAGGGCTTGATTCGAAGCTATCGCACCGCGTTACGCGGCGAGACGGGCTTCCGCATAGTTGTCGTTGGCAACTATTTTTACAGCCCGATGACGGTGGTACCATGCCGAGCGAAAGAACGATCTTTACACCCTCGTCGATCCTATTTCGCCCCCGCCTCAACCCACGCGTCGCGGGTGGGCTCAGGTGGAGGCGCCGGGTACCGCCCCCGGGTCCGAAAGGTTTATTTCATCGGCCGTTTATCGCCATAGCCGGAACAAGTCCGGCACGGAGGAATATAGGGTTTCCCGGGCGCCGTGAAAAGACGGGAAATCGCGGGCGGGGCGGAGGAATCGGTTGAAAGGCGCTTCGGGCGTATCGACTCCGGCGGCCGAAATGGGGAATCCATCGCACTCGGCCCGCGCTTGGGAGGCATCATGCAGCAATATCTCGATCTCCTGGCCCGCGCGCTCGACCACGGTACGGATCGCGGCGACCGGACGGGAACGGGAACGCGCGGCGTCTTCGGCCATCAGATGCGCTTTGATCTGGCCGAGGGCTTTCCCCTCGTCACCACCAAGAAGCTTCACCTGCGCTCCATCATCCACGAGCTTCTCTGGTTCCTAAGAGGCGAAACCAACATCGCCTATCTCAAGGCCAACGGCGTGCGCATCTGGGACGAATGGGCCGACGAGAACGGCGATCTCGGACCGGTCTATGGCTCGCAGTGGCGCTCCTGGCCGGACGGGCGGGGCGGTCATATCGACCAGATCGCGAACGTCGTCGAGGAGATTCGCCGCAACCCGAACTCGCGCCGCCTGATCGTCTCGGCCTGGAACCCGGCGCTGGTGGACGAGATGGCGCTGCCGCCCTGCCACTGCCTGTTCCAGTTCTATGTCGCCGACGGCCGGCTGTCCTGCCAGCTCTACCAGCGCTCGGGCGATATCTTCCTCGGCGTGCCCTTCAACATGGCCTCCTACGCGCTCCTGACCCAGATGGTCGCGCAGGTGACCGGCCTCCAGCCCGGCGACTTCGTCCACACGCTGGGCGACGCGCATCTCTACCACAACCATCTCGAACAGGCCCGCCTGCAGCTGACGCGCGAGCCGCTCGCGCTGCCGCGTCTCGTCCTGAACCCGGACGTGCGCGACCTCTTCGCCTTCCGCTTCGAGGACATCGCGATCGAGGGCTACGAGGCGCACGGGCACATCGCTGCGCCGGTGGCGGTCTAAGGGGATGACGAACGGGCTTCCTCTCGTCGCCGTCGTGGCCACTGCCCGCAACGGGGTGATCGGCCTTCGCGGCGCGATGCCCTGGTCGATCCCCTCCGATCTCAAGCGCTACCGCGCGCTCACCATGGGCAAGCCGATGATCATGGGCCGGCGCACGCTGGAATCCATCGGCCGCGTGCTCGACGGGCGCGACACGATCGTATTGACCCATGCGGGGAGCCTGCCCTTCGAGGGGGCGATTCTGGCGTCTTCGGTGGAAGATGCGTTGGCCAAGGCGCACGATGCGGCGGATCGGCGCAGCGCGAACGAAATCGTGATCGCGGGGGGAGGCGAGATCTACCGCGCCTTCATGCCGCTGACCGCGCGCATCGCGCGAACCGTGATCGACGCGGCGCCGGACGGCGACGCGTTCTTTCCCGATCCGGGAGGGCAAGGCTTCGAGCTGACCGCCTCCGAGCCGGGCTCTCAAGGCCCGCGCGACAGCGCCTCCACGCGTTTCGAGCTCTGGGAGCGGGCGCGGCAAGCGGCGGCCTGAGCGCGCCGGGCGAGCCTCGATCGCGATGCCCGCACCGCCCTGCCGGATGAGGCAGGCGCTAACCATGGCGCGGGGCGGTCGATCATTCGCGGGAAGCGCGCGTTGAAACGCGATTTTGCGGTTCCTATAAGGAGTTGACGACGCGCATCCGGGCATCCGGCCCGAATGCGTTCTCGAGGTTTATCGGAAGGACATCCATGCCCTGGAGCAATCAGACGGGGAACGGCGGCTGGAAAGGCGGCGGCGGCGGCGGACCCTGGGGGCAGGGACCGCAGGGTCCGCGCCCCGGCGGCAACAACAACTCGCCTGATCTCGAGGACATCCTGCGTCGCGGCCAGGATCGGCTTCGCCGCGCCATGCCGGGAGGCGGCGGCGGACGTGGCGCGGGTTCGGGCGGCGGCGCCGCGCTCGCGGGCCTTGCCGTCATCGGCCTCGGCGTCGTCTGGCTGATGAACGCGGTCTACACCGTCCAGCCGGACGAGCGGGGCGTCGAACTCCTGTTCGGCAAGCCCAACGAGCAGCTTTCCGAGCCGGGGCTCCATTTCGTGATGTGGCCGTTCGAGACGGTGGAGACCGTTTCCACCTCCGAAAGCCAGGTGACGATCGGGGGAACGCAGGGCGGCGAAACGTCGGGCCTGATGCTGTCGGGCGATCAGAACATCGTCGATGTCCAGTTCACCGTGAACTACCGGGTCGAGAAGCCGGTGGACTATCTCTTCAAGGTCCAGGACCCGCCGTCCCTTCTACGTCAGGTTGCGGAAAGCGCCATGCGCGAGGTCGTCGGCCGGCGTCCCGTCGAGGACGTGTTCCGCGACGACCGTGCCGGCATCGCCGAGCAGGTGCGCGCCATCACCCAGGACACGCTCAACAATTACGGGTCGGGCCTCGTGGTCAATCAGATCACGATCCAAGAAGCCGCACCCCCCTCCGACGTGGCGGACGCCTTCGAAGAGGTCCAGCGCGCCGAGCAGAACGAGGCGCAGTTCATCGACGAGGCGCGCCGCTATCAGAACGAACAGCTCGGTCGCGCGCGAGGCGAGGCGGTGCAGATCCGCGAGGACGCGGCGGCCTACAAGAACCGCGTGGTTCAGGAGGCGCAGGGCGAATCGCAGCGCTTCAGCGCGATTCTCCAGGAATACGAGCAGGCGCCCGAGATCACGCGCCAGCGCCTGTATTTCGAAACGATGGAGGGCGTGCTCGGAAATTCCGCCAAGGTCATCATGGACCCCAGCGCGAATGGACAGGGTGTCGTGCCCTACCTGCCGTTGAACGAGCTTCAGCGCCCGAGCGCGTCGGCACCCAACGCGGTCGGCGGGACGCGCACCATCCAGCCCAGCGGCACGACCGCCGCGCCGACACCGCCCGCGCCGACCCAGGGCGTCAACCTTTCCAGCGTCCAGGGGGCGACCCGATGAGCAACCGCGTCTATGGCGTTCTCGCGGTCGTTCTGGTCGGCCTCTTCGTTCTCTACAATTCCGTCTTCATCGTCCGCGAGGGCAATCAGGCGGTGGTGACCCGCTTCGGCCAGATCCAGAGGGTGGTCACCGACCCCGGCCTTTACTTCAAGCTGCCGGCCAACTTCGCGGGCGCTGACAATATCCAGATCCTGCCGAACCGTCTGCTGCGGCTCGATCTCGACAACATCCGGGTCCAGGTATCGGGCGGTGCCTTCTACATCGTCGACGCGTTCCTTGTGTACAGCATCGACGATGCCGCCAGATTCCGGCAGGCGGCTTCGGGTTCGGTGGAACAGGGCGAGCAGCGCCTGCGCAATCGGTTCGATTCGGCCGTGCGCAGCGTCTACGGTCGCCGAAACTTCGAGTCCGCCCTTTCGGATGAGCGCGCGCAGATGATGGTCGAGGTCCGCGATCTCATCAGACCTGAGGCGGCCTCGCTCGGCGTCAATCTGCAGGACGTGCGCATCCGCCGCACCGACCTGACCAACGACGTGTCGCAGCAGACCTATGCCCGCATGCGGGCCGAGCGTCTGGCCGAGGCCGAGCGGGTGCGCGCGCGCGGCCGCGTTTCGGCCCGTGAGATCCGCGCCGCGGCCGATCGCAACCTGTCGGAAACGGTGGCCGACGCGCGTCGCGACTCCGAGATCCTTCAGGGCGAGGGCGAGGCGGAGCGGTCTTCCATCTTCGCCTCCGCCTATCAGCGCGACCCGGAGTTCTTCCAGTTCTACCGCGCGATGCAGGCCTATCGCACCGCGTTGGAAAATGGGGGGACGACCATGCTGCTGCGCCCCGATTCGGAGTTCTTCCGCTACTTCGAGCGCCCCGGCGGCCCCGCGGCCGGGAGCGCCTCGGCGTCCTCCGCAACGCCGCCCGCTGCCGCGGCGGCTGCACCGCCGGCGCCGCCTGCGGCAGCGTCGCCTCCCCCGGCGCCCGCACCGGCCAACTGATCCAACACGCGATCCCATACGAAGCCCGCTGCCGGAAAGGCGGCGGGCTTCTTGATTCCAACGCTTTTATCGGCTTGCCTTTCCCCCACGGCTCGCCCATGCCCCTCCCGTTCGGCCGAGGATTCTTCATGATCGCTTCCCACTCCCGCATGGCCAGCGTTTCGCGCCTCGCCCTTCTGACCCTGGGGCTGGCGCTCGGCGGGCAGGGGGCTTCGGCTCAAGGGGTGATCGCTCCGCCGTCCGAGGGGCAGCCGATCGCGCCGCAGCCGCCGCGCAGCGAAACCGTCAACCCCTCGGCACCCGGCGTTCCCCCGTCGCCCGCGCCAGGGTCCGCGCAGCCGCGCATGCAGGGACCGGCTTCCGTCGCCGATCTCGCGGACCGGCTGCTCGGGGCCGTGGTCAATATTTCCACCTCGCAGAAGGTCGAGGGCGGGCAGGCGCAGCCGACACCCCCCTTGAGCGCGCCGGAAGGCTCTCCGCTTCAGGAGTTCTTCGACGATCTCCTGAAGGGGGGCGAGGGCGACGGCTCCAACCGCGTCCAGTCGCTGGGCTCGGGTTTCGTGATCGATCCCGCCGGCATCGTCATCACCAATAACCACGTGATTGCGGACGCCGACGAGATCACCGTCAACTTCGCCGACGGGAGCCAGCTCGACGCGACCGTGGTCGGCATCGACCCGAAGACCGATATCGCGGTCCTGAAGGTCGAGCCGGAAGCGCCGCTGGCCGCCGTCGAGTTCGGCGACAGCGAACATGTGCGCATCGGCGACTGGGTGATGGCGATCGGCAACCCGTTCGGCCTCGGCGGGTCGGTCACGGTCGGCATCGTTTCGGCGCGCGGGCGCAACATCAACGCCGGGCCCTACGACAACTTCATCCAGACCGATGCCGCGATCAACCGGGGCAATTCCGGCGGTCCGCTGTTCGACATGTACGGCCGGGTCATCGGCATCAACACGGCGATCATCTCGCCCACCGGCGGCTCGATCGGCATCGGTTTCGCCATTCCCTCGCTTCTGGCCGAAAGCGTCGTCGGGCAGCTGCGCGAATTCGGCGAAACGCGGCGCGGCTGGCTCGGCATCCGCCTTCAGGAGGTGACCGACGAGATCGCCGACGGCTTGGGCCTGCCGAACGCCAAGGGCGCGCTGGTCATGGGGGTCGTGCCGGACGGTCCGTCCGATACGGGGCAGATCGAGATCGGCGACGTGATCACCCGCTTCGACGGGCGCGAGATCGCGACCTCGCGCGATCTGCCGCGCATCGTCGCCGAAACGGAAGTCGGCAAGCGCGTGGTGCTCGATATCCTGCGCAAGGAGAACCTGGACACCCCGGCACGCCCCGTGAAGGTCGAGATCACGCTCGGCCGGCTGGAGGACAGCGAGGAAGCGGAACCCGACGAGGACGATACGCCGGAGCAAGGCGAAGCGAACGCACCGGCGGAAACCGCGCCCGCGCCGCTTCTCGGGCTTCAGCTATCGGATATCAGCGACGAATCGCGCAAGCGCTTCGACCTCGCCGACGGGCTGACCGGCGTCGTCGTCACCGAGGTGGCGCCGAGCTCGGCCGCCGGCGACAAGGGCATCGAAGCGGGCACGGTGATCAAGGAAATCGGACAGGAAGCGGTGAAGGACGCTGCCGACGCGCGCGAAAAGCTCGCTAAGCTGAAGGCCGACGGCCGGCGCAACGCGCTCCTGCTGCTCGCCGACCGCGCCGGCGACCTGCGCTTCGTGGTGGTGCCGATCGACTAGGCGCCGCGCCACGCCTCGGCCGTGATGGCGTAGAGGCTGTGGCGGCGAAGCTCGGGATGCGTCTCGGCCGACACCTTCGGATGGTCGAACGTATCGCGAAGACGCATGCCGAGGCGCAGCATCACGGCTTCCGACGCGCGATTTTCGACGACGCACTGGGCGACGATCTCTGCCAGGTCCAATCGTTCGAACCCATAGGCAAGACACGCCCGAGCGCCCTCCGTCGCATAGCCGAAGCCCTCCGCTTCCGGCACGAGGCGCCAGCCGATCTGAACCGCCGGCGCGAAGGGATAGGCGTCCTCGACGATCGGCGACAGGCCAATCGTTCCGATCACCGCGCCGTCCGTGCGCCGTTCGGCGGCCAGAAAGCTCATGCGGTTTTCGTCGAGACCAGCGTTCCAGCGATCCATCGCAGCATCGGCTTCCGCGCGCGGCAGACGCTTGTCGAAGAAGCGCATGATGGTGGGATCGGCGTTGAGGCGATGGAAGATGGGCTGATCCGCCTCGCGCCAGCGACGAAGGATCAGGCGTTCCGTCGCCAGACCATCCATCAGCCGACGAATTCGCCGGCCCGATAGCCCTGAATGAAGAGGAGAGCGGTGAGGTCGCCGTGGTCGATCCGGTGCGGCGCCTTGGCGGCCACCGCGGGCTTGGCATGAATCGCGACGCCGGTGCCCGCCGCCAGGATCATCGGCAGGTCGTTGGCGCCGTCGCCGACCGCGATCGCTTGATCCGGCGTGACGCCGAGGCGGCCTGCGATCTCGCGCAGGGCGGCGAGCTTGGCCTCGGCTCCGAGGATCGGCTCCGCCACCGTGCCGCTCAAGCGGTCGCCCGATACGTTCAGGACATTGGCGCGGTTTTCGGCAAAGCCGAGTTTCTCCGCGATCACCGTGGTGAAGGCGGTGAAGCCGCCGGACACGAGCGCCGTATGGGCGCCGTTCGCGTTCATCGTGCGCACCAGCGTGGAGCCGCCGTCGGCGAGCGTGATGTGATGGGCGATCACATCCGCGATCGTGGAAACGGGCAGATCCCTCAGAAGGGCGACGCGCTCGCGCAGCGCCGGCTCGAAGGCGATCTCGCCGTTCATCGCGCGCGCGGTGATCGCCGCCACCTGATCCTTGATGCCGATCGCGGCGGCCAGTTCGTCGATGCACTCCTCGTCGATCATGGTGGAATCCATGTCGGCCAGGAGAATCCGCTTGCGACGCCCCTCCGCCTCCTGCACCACGCAATCGACGCTCTCGTCGAGGGCGAGGCGGCGCAGGCGCTCCATCGTGGCGGCGGACGGCTTCTCGCGGGTGACGAGATCGCAGGCGACGTCATGCTCCAGCCAGACGGTCTCGGCCTCGCCGATCTCGTCTGCGGTGGCTTCCGCCAAGGTGCGGGAAACGCGAGGGTCCTGACGCGCCGACAGAAGGGTGACCACGAACATGGAAGAGCCGACCTGACATGGAGAAACCGACGGCGATCCTGATAGCCGGGCCGACCGCGAGCGGCAAGTCGGCGCTGGCCGTACGCTTGGCGGCGCAGGTCGGCGGGGTCGTGGTCAACGCCGATTCCATGCAGGTTTTCGACGGCCTGCGCATCCTGAGCGCTAGACCGACCAAAGCGGAGATGGGCGGTGTGGAGCATCGTCTCTATGGCCATGTGGATCCGGCCGCATCCTATTCCGCCGGTGCCTGGGCGCGGGAGGTGGAGCCGCTTCTGCGCGAGCTTTTCGATCGCGGCAAGGTGGCGGTCTTTTGCGGCGGCACGGGGCTCTACTTCAAGGCGCTGCTCGGCGGCCTTGACGACCTGCCGGAGATCCCCGATGCGATCCGCCGTCGCTGGCGCGGGCGCGGCGCGACCGAGCCGCCGGAGGTGCTGCATGCGGAACTCGCGCGGCGCGACCCGGCCGCTGGCGCTACGATCCGCCCGAGCGACCCGTTGCGCATTGTGCGCGCGCTGGAACTTGTGGAGACGACGGGGCGGCCGTTGGGCGAGCTGCGCGGCGGCAAGGGGCGGGCATTGATCGATCCGGCGGGCGCCTGCAAGCTCGTGCTGACGCCCGATCGCGCCGTTTTGCGCGAGCGCATCTCCCGCCGCTTCGACATGATGCTGGCGGATGGAGCCCTGGCGGAGGCCAGAGCCTTCGCGGCGCGCGGCGAGATAGCGCTCGAAGGGCTCGCCGGTCAGGCGATCGGCCTTCGCGAGCTTCTGGCGCACGGTGAAGGGAAGCTGACGCTGAACGAGGCGCGCGACCTCGCCGTGACGCGCAGCCGGCAATATGCCAAGCGCCAGGAAACCTGGTTCCGCAACCAGTTCGGTGACGACTGGCTGCGCGTGGAGAATGCCGAGGCGGTGGACCTCGATCGGCTAGCCGGGGAACCGCGTCGCTGATCGACCCGTTCCCCGGCGGCAAGATCCAAACCCGCTGCCGGAGAGCCCATGTCCTCGACGCCGATCCCCGTTCGCGACCATCGCGACGCCATCGAGAAAGGCGCCCGGCTCGGCTATCTCGCGCGGGCGGCCGTGTTCATCGTCATCGGCTATTTCGCCTTCCGCACCGCCTTTGCCGGCGGTGGAACCTTGAGCGAGGAGGAGGCGATCTCGCGCATCGTCGGCTCGCCCTTCGGTAGCGTGATGCTCGTGCTTCTGGTGATCGCTCTGCCCTTGTTCTCGTTCTGGCGCTTCCTCCAGGCGATCCTGGATGCCGATGGTTACGGTTCGGACGCCAAGGGACTGGCGGTGCGGGCCGGGCGGTTGGCCTCGGGCTTCGCCTATCTCGGTCTGGCGCTCTATGCCGGCTCGCTCCTGTTCGGCGTATCCACCGGTGGAGGGGAAGGCGGCTCCAGTATTCTCGATCGCTGGGCGCCGCTGTTTGGGCCCTGGTTCACCATCCCCGCCGGCCTCGTGATGCTGGGCGTCGCCGCCTCGCAGGCCAAGAAGGCCTGGAGCGGCGACTTCCTGCGTTTCCTGTCGCTGCCGGCCCGGCACGAGCGGTGGATGACGGCGGTGTGCCGCTTCGGCCTGGTGGCGCGGGGCCTCGTGTTTCTGGCGCTCGCGTTTCTCCTGTTCACCGGCGCATCGCGCTGGTCGGCTGACCATATGCCGGGGCTAGAGGATGCGCTGACGGCGATCGGCTCCTGGCCCTACGGCTGGCTGCTCCTGTCCGCGACGGGGCTCGGCCTCGTCGCCTTCGGCGTCTACGCGCTGATCCTGTCACGCTACGGGCATATTCGCTCGCCCGATCTCGACCCGTCCGCAGCGCTGGCGCGGATGAAGGGGTGATGCGCGCCGGTTGACGCGCCTTGCGCGTGGAGGATACCCGTCGAACCATCGTTCCAAACGCAAGGTGGTTACCCGTGATGGTTGTTCTGCGCACCCTCCTCGTATCGGCGCTCCTGACGGCGAGCTCGCTCGCGCAGGCTGCGGACCCGCAAAGCCGCCTCGACGACGTTGTCGCGCGCAAGGTTTTGAACGTCTGCGCCACCGGCGACTACCGCCCCTTCTCCTATCGCGAGGGTGACAGCGGCGAGTTTTCAGGCATCGACATCGATCTCGCGCGCTCGCTGGCGAAATCGCTGGATGCCGAGCCTGTCTTCGTCGCGACGAAATGGTCGGACCTCCTCGCCGATTTCAAAACGAAATGCGACGTCGCCCTGTCCGGCATCTCGGTGACGCTCGCGCGCCAGCGCGAGGTCGGCTTCAGCCAGCCCTATCTCGTCAACGGCAAGGCGCCGATCGCGCGCTGCGAGGATGAGGGCAAGTACGACAGCGTCGCCAAGATCAACCAGCCCGGCACCCGCGTCGTCGTGAACCCCGGCGGCACCAACGAGAAGTTTGCCCGCGCCAGTTTCGACAAGGCCGAGATTTCACTGTTTCCCGACAACCGCACGATCTTTCGCGAGATCCTGGAGGGCCGGGCCGACGTGATGGTGGCCGAATCGGTGGAGGTGAAGCTTCAGGAAAAGCTGCATCCGGGCCTGTGCGCGATCAACCCGGACGAACCCCTACAATACGGCGAGATGGGCATCATGCTGCCGCGCGGCGACGAGGCGTTCAAGGCCTATGTCGACCAATGGTTGCACCTGGCCAAGGCCACCGGCGAGTTCGCCGGCATTGTCGACGCCAACATGAAATGAGGCATTGGGCGAATTGAGCGGTTGACGGGGTGGGGGGACGCGACTAGTCTCCCGCCCCATGACGAAGAACACGCTCCTTATCGTACGAATGCGCACACGCGAGGCGGTCTGACGACCGTCCGGCTCCAGCCACGTGTGCGCAAACCAAGGCCCCTCGAAGGGCCTTTTTTATTGCCCGAATTTCCCTGGAAACGAAGCCCCGAGCGAACCGCTCCAAAGCATCAAGAACCGAGCAGGCGACCCCATGACCGCAACGACGATCGATAGCTCCATCCGCCAGATGACCGGCGCCCAGATGGTGGTTCAGGCGATGAAGGACCATGGCGTCGAGCATCTCTTCGGCTATCCCGGCGGCGCGGTTCTTCCGATCTACGATGCCCTGTTCCAGCAGGACGCGGTCCAGCACATCCTGGTGCGCCACGAGCAGGGCGCCGGCCACGCGGCGGAGGGCTATGCCCGCTCCACCGGCAAGCCCGGCGTGATGCTGGTGACGTCCGGCCCCGGCGCCACCAACGCGGTGACCCCGTTGCAGGACGCGTTGATGGACTCGATCCCGCTCGTCTGCATCAGCGGGCAGGTGCCGACCACCCTGATCGGCTCGGACGCCTTCCAGGAATGCGACACGGTCGGCATCACGCGCCCCTGCACCAAGCACAATTGGCTGGTCAAAAGCGTTGAGGATCTCGCCGAGATCCTCCATGAGGCGTTCCATGTGGCGACCTCGGGGCGTCCCGGTCCCGTCGTCGTCGATATCCCGAAGGACGTCCAGTTCGCTACGGGCACCTATACGCCCCCGTCCCAGTCGCGCGCCAAGCAGCGCTATGCGCCCAAGCTCGACGCCGATCCCGGCCGCATCCGCGCGGCGGTGGAACTGATCGCCTCGGCCAAGCGCCCGGTGCTCTATACCGGCGGCGGCGTGATCAATTCCGGGCCGGAAGCCTCGCGCCTCCTGCGCGAGTTCGTCGAGATGACCGGCTTTCCGATCACCTCGACCTTGATGGGCCTCGGCGCATATCCCGCGAGCGGCGAGAACTGGCTCGGCATGCTCGGCATGCACGGCACCTACGAAGCCAACCTCGCGATGCACGGCTGTGACGTGATGGTGTGCATCGGCGCGCGCTTCGATGACCGGATCACCGGGCGCCTCGACGCGTTCTCGCCGAACTCCAAGAAGATCCACATCGACATCGACCCGTCCTCGATCAACAAGAACGTGCGCGTCGATCTGCCGATCATCGGCGACGTGGCGCATGTGCTGGAGGCGATGATCGGCGTCTGGCGCGAAACGAGCGCGAAGGTGGACGCCGAGGCGCTCAGCCTCTGGAAGGACCAGATCGCCGGCTGGAAGGCGAGGAACTGCCTCGCCTATCGCCAGGAGGGCGACGTCATCCTGCCCCAGCATGCGGTGAAGCGCCTCTATGAGCTGACCAGAGACCGCAAGACCTTCATCACCACGGAGGTCGGCCAGCACCAGATGTGGGCGGCGCAGTTCTACGGCTTCGAGGAGCCGAACCGCTGGATGACCTCTGGCGGGCTCGGCACGATGGGCTACGGCCTGCCGGCGGCGGTCGGCGTCCAGATCGCGCATCCGGACGCACTCGTCATCGACATCGCGGGCGACGCCTCGATCCAGATGATGACGCAGGAGCTCTCCACCGCCGTCCAGCACGGTGCCCCGGTCAAGGTGTTCATCCTGAACAACCAGTACATGGGCATGGTGCGCCAGTGGCAGCAGCTTCTCCACGGCAACCGCCTGTCGCACTCCTATTCGGAGGCCATGCCGGACTTCGTGAAGCTCGCCGAGGCCTATGGCGGCGTCGGTCTGCGCGTCGAGAAGGCGGGGGATCTCGACGCCGGTATCCGCGAGATGATCGCGGTGGACCGCCCGGTGATCTTCGATTGCTGCGTCGCCAACCTGACGAACTGCTTCCCGATGATCCCCTCCGGCAAGGCGCACAACGAGATCCTGCTGCCCGACGAGGCGAGCGACGAGGCGGTCGCCAATGCCATCGACGCCAAGGGCAAGGCGCTGGTCTAAGCGCTTACGGCGGGGCATAAGCTCCGCCGGCCCATTCCCCCTCCGATCCGCATCCGAGACCCGTCATGAACCTACCCGTCCAGCCGCCCGCGTCCGCCTACTTCATTTCCGACGAGAAGCCGCCGATCGAGGCGCGCACCTTGTCGATCGTGGTGGACAACGAGCCGGGCGTCCTGGCGCGCGTCATCGGCCTGTTCTCGGGGCGGGGCTACAACATCGAGAGCCTCACGGTTTCCGAGACCGACCACACCAAGCACCTGTCGCGCATCACCGTGGTGACGCGCGGCGCGCCGGGCGTGATCGCGCAGGTGAAGAGCCAGCTCGACCGGATCGTGCCGGTGCACCGGGTGGTGGACCTGACCAAGGCGGCGACGGGCCAGGGCGAGGACGGGCCGATCGAGCGCGAGCTGGCGCTCGTGAAGGTCGCAGGGAGCGGCGACGACCGCGTCGAGGCGCTTCGGCTCGCCGACGTGTTTCGGGCCAAGGTGGTGGATTCCACCACCGATCACTTCGTGTTCGAGATCACCGGCAAGACGTCGAAGATCGAGAAGTTCATCCAGATCATGGCCCCTCTCGGCCTCGTCGAGGTGTGCCGCACGGGCGTCGCCGCCATGAGCCGCGGCAAGGACCCGATCCACGAGCTCTAGGGGCTCGAACATCTTCCGCGAGGAGTCGACCCATGCCGCTGGACGCCTTTCTCGGGCTCCTCGTCTACGCCTTCGTGACCTCGATCACGCCGGGGCCCAACAACATGATGCTGATGGCGTCCGGCGTGAACTTCGGGTTCCGGCGCACGATCCCGCACATGCTGGGGATCGGGATCGGCTTCTTCGTGCTCCTGATCGCGGTCGGCTTCGGCCTCGGCGCGGTGATCCACGCCTATCCGCCGATCCAGACGGCGATGAAGGTCGCGAGCGTCGCCTACATGCTTTGGCTCGCCTGGAAGATCGCCTTTTCCCGCTCCATTGGCGAGGCGAAGGACGCCAGCCGGCCGCTGACCTTCCTGCAGGCGGCCGGGTTCCAGTGGGTGAACCCGAAGGCTTGGGCCATGGCGCTGGTCGCGATGGGCGCCTACACCAATGCCGAACGGCCGGTCCTGTCGGTGCTGCTTGTGGGAAGCGCGTTCGCGCTCGTCAACTTTCCCAGCGTGTCCAGCTGGGCGGGGTTCGGCGTCGCCCTTCGCAGCTTCCTGTCGGATCCGAAGCGCCTGCGGATCTTCAATATCGCCATGGGGCTGGCGCTCCTGGCGACGCTCTGGCCGATGCTGCGCTGAAAGGCTTGCCGCGCCGGCCGATTTCTGCGACGCGAAAGCCCATGAAGTTCTCTCCCCAGCAGGACGAGGCGCTGGTGCGGGTGGCCGAATGGCTCCAGCGCGGCGACCAGCCGATCTTCCGCCTCTTCGGCTATGCCGGAACGGGCAAGACGACGCTTGCGCGCCACTTCGCCGAAGGGGTGGAAGGGGGCGTCCAGTTCGCCGCCTTCACCGGCAAGGCGGCGCAGGTCCTGCGCTCCAAGGGCGCCAAATCCGCCAAGACCATCCACTCCCTGATCTACCGCCCGCGCGGCAAGGAGGCGGCGGAGGACGAGACGACTGGGACTGGCCGCGTGTCGCCGACCTTTTCGCTCAACCGCCAGAGCCCGGTCGCCAAGGCCAAGCTCGTCGTGGTGGACGAATGCTCGATGGTGGACGAGGCGCTGGGACGCGATCTCCTGAGTTTCGGCACGCCGATCCTGGTGCTCGGCGATCCCGGCCAGCTTCCTCCCGTGTCGGGCGGCGGCTTCTTCACGGAGGCCGAGCCGGACTTTCTTCTCACCGAGATCCACCGGCAGGCGCGCGACAACCCGATCCTTTCGCTCGCGCTGGACGCGCGCGAAGGGCGGCCGATCGCGCTCGGAGACCATGGCGCCGCCAAGGTCATCTCCAAGCGCGAGGTGGACCGCGACGAGGTGCTGGCGGCCGATCAGGTGCTGGTCGGCACCAACCGGACGCGCCGCCTCTACAACAACCGCCTGCGCGAGCTGAAGGGCTTCACCGGCGCGCTGCCGCAGTCGGGCGACAAGCTCGTGTGCCTGCGCAACGACCCCGCCAAGGGCCTCCTCAACGGCTCGCTCTGGCAGGTGATGACCGCTTCGCCCGAAACGGTGAAGCCGGGGACCAGCCTTCTCGTCAAACCCGAGGACGACGAGATCGACAAGGGCATGGCGAAGATCAAGCTTCTGAAGGAAGCCTTCGAGAACCCGTCGGCGGAAATCGCCTGGGCGACCAAGAAGCGCTACGACGATTTCGACTACGGCTACGCGCTGACCGTCCATAAGGCGCAAGGCTCGCAGTGGGACGACGTCATGCTGTTCGACGAAAGCTGGGCCTTCAAGGATTCGCGCGAGCGCTGGCTCTATACCGCCATCACGCGCGCGGCCGAGCGGCTGACCATCGTCAAGTAATCAGCGCAAGGCGCCCGCACGCGACAACCGGAGGAGACGTTTCACCCCATGCCCTGCGAGCTTTCGGTCAACCTCAACGCCGTCGCCATGCTGCGCAACCGGCGCGACCTGCCCTGGCCGAGCGTCGAGAATCTGGGGCGTGTCGCCCTTCAGTCCGGCGCCCATGGGCTGACGGTGCATCCGCGTCCCGACCAGCGCCATATCCGTTTTCCCGACCTGCCCGTCCTGCGCCGCCTGATCGACGAGGAGTTTCCGGGCGCGGAGTTCAACGTCGAGGGTTATCCCAGCGAGGACTTCCTCCAGCTGGTTCGGGACAGCCGGCCGGAGCAGGTGACGCTGGTGCCGGACGATCCGTCCCAGCCGACATCCGACCACGGATGGGACTTCCGCGCCCATCGAGCTCTTCTGAAAGGCGTGGTGGAACGCCTGAAAGGGGAGGGGATGCGCGTCTCGCTCTTTGCAGACGCCGATCCCGACATCATGGGGGCGGCGGCGGCAACGGGGTGCGATCGCGTCGAGCTTTATACCGGCCCCTATGGCGGCACGCATTCCGACCCGGTGGCGGCGCAAGGCTGGCTCGGCACCCTGGGCGCGGCGGGCGATGCCGCATCGGCGCTCGGGCTCGGGCTGAATGCCGGGCACGACCTGACGGTGGCGAACCTTCCGCCGCTGGTCCGCCGCCTGCCGCAGCTCGCCGAAGTCTCGATCGGGCATGGGCTGACAGCGGACGCGCTCGAATACGGAATGGCCGAAACCGTGCGCCGCTTCATCAAGGCCTGCGCCGGCTGACGCCGGCCTGAAACGCGTTTGAACTGGATAAGGACTTGGCCTCTCGGCGCGCGCATGGCGTCGCTGCATGGCGAGATATCGAGCCTCGGTCGGAACGTCTTCGCGCTTTTGCGCTGGTTCGGTGGGCCGGCGGTGGCAGCGTGTCCTACTCCAAGTCAGGCGCGGAGCGCGGGGCCTGTGAACGGCCGACCCGGAGATTGGCTGGTTTTCCGTGCCTCATGCTTCAGCGCCGATCTCGTCGAGTGGAGAGAACTGCCGCTTCGGAAAGCCACGATGGTTCGTGGCCTTGGAAATCGACGTGGCGCAACGGGCTATCCTGCTGTTCCAGCATGCCGATCCGGCGCAGCGGCAGCCCCTCGCGCGCTCCTAGAACTCCTCCCAGCTGTCGCGCTCAGTGGCCGGGCGGGAAGCGGGCTTGGCGCCCTGCATCACCCGCAACTGCGGAACGGCACGCTGCGAGGCCGGCGGGGAGGGGGCATGGTTTCGGGGCGCTGCGACGCTTCTCGTGCGACCGGGCTGCGTCGTTCCGCTGGCATGGCTCGTGGCGAAGCGAGCGACGATTTCGGCGAGTTGCTCGGTCTCGCCGGTGAGGTTTTGCGCGGCGGCCGTGGTTTCCTCCACCATCGCCGCGTTCTGCTGGGTGACCTTGTCCATCTGATCGGCGGCCGTGGAGACTTCCTTCAACGACGCCGCCTGTTCGCGCGCGCCTCGCGCCATCTTGTCGATGGCGTCCGCGACGCCCGCCACCTGAGACACGATCTCGCGCAGCCGCTCGCCTGACGTCGACACGAGGCTCACACCCTGACCCACCTGCGCCGTGGAGGTCGAGATGAGATCCTTGATCTCCTTGGCGGCTTCCGCCGAGCGCTGGGCAAGCCCGCGCACCTCTTGCGCGACGACGGCAAAGCCGCGTCCCGCCTCGCCGGCGCGCGCCGCCTCGACGCCCGCGTTGAGCGCCAGGAGGTTGGTCTGGAAGGCGATCTCGTCGATCACCCCGATGATGCGGCTGATCTTGGCCGAGGACTGCTCGATCTCGCCCATGGCGCGCACGGCATCGGCCATCACGTCGCCGCCCCGTTCCGCTTCCTGCCGGGCCTGTCCTGCCGCCGCATGGGCCCGGGCGGCGCTTTGAGCGGTCGCATCGACGCCGCGCGTCACGTCGGCGAGGGCCGCCACGGTCTGCTCGAGGCTCGCCGCCTGCTGCTCGGTGCGTTGCGACAGGTCGCCGGCCGCCACTGCGATTTCCCCGAGGCCTACCCGCATCGTGCCGACCGCGCCCACGACCTGCCCGATCGTCGATTCCAACTGCTCGACCGAAGCGTTGAAGCGCTGGCGGATCGGTTCGAACTCGCCCGCCACCGGCCCCGGCATGCGCACCGTGAGGTCGCCGGCCGCCAGCCGCTCGAAGCTCGCCTCCACCTCGTTGACGAAGACGCGCAGGTCCTCCGACTTGGCATCGTCGATCGCGGCGCGGCGGGCCCGCTCCGTTTCGCCGGCCGAGCGTGAGGCTGACGCTTCCACCTCGAGACGGTGGCGCTCGATCACCGAATGGCGCAGCGCCTCGACGGAACGAGCGATCATCCCGATCTCGTCGCCACGATCCGTGCTTCCCACGGGATGGTCCGTGCGCCCGGCCGCCACGTCGCCGATGGCGTCCGTCAGCGTCCGCAACGGAGCCAGCATGCGACGCGTCGCCCAGAAGAACACGAGACCCACGAAGAGCGCGGCACCGGCGCAGATCGCGATCAGCTTGATCTGCACGTCGTGGACGGTTGCCAGGAATTCGGACTGCGGCAGGCCGACATACAGGATGCCGATCACCTCTCCCGCCGCGTTGCGGATCGGATCGTAGGCGGTGAAGAAGGGGGTGCCGAGAATGTCCGCTTCGCCCCGATAGCTCTTGCCCTCTTTCAGGACCGTGTCGAAGACCGGGCCGGGAGAAAGGTTCGTCCCCACCGCCCGCGCGCCGTCCGGCTTCTTGACGTTGGTGGCGATCCGCTTGTCGGCCAGGAACACGGTGGCCGTGCCGCCGACGAGCGACTTGATCCGGTCCACCGGCTCGCTGAAATCGTTCAGCGCCTTCGTCCCGACATAAAGCGTGTCGCCGCGCCGCGAGAAACCTTCGCCGTAGTTGCCAAGGACATCCCAGGCCACGCGCATGTTGACCTCCTGCCGGTCCGTCGCGTCGGCGCGCGCGTCCTGGTTCAGGAGGAAATAGCCGCAGCCCGCAATCAGCGCGGTAATCGCCACGAGGCCAATGGCGATCGAGCACACGAGCTTGGTCGGAAGCATGAAGGTCTTGAGCATCGGCAACGTCCTGAACGAATTGGCCTATTCAAGACGAGATGCGTTTCGATCCTCCTAATCGCCGTTTGGACTGCCGATCACGCTTTGGTCAAAGCGCAACCCGGACGCGACATGTCCGCCGGGAGCGCCGTCCCCAGGGCATTCCGAGGTTTGGGCGGCGGAGGAGCGTCGAGCGTCCATCGGTTCCAGGATTTCGCGCAGGACCAGACTCCGGATCGAGGAACGCCCTTGCCAAGTGCGGAGCATCCTTCTAAACCCGCGTACCGTAACGTACGGTACGCATTAGTCAGGAGGAGCGACGCTTTGAGCGCGACGGTCGAGATCGACGGACGGCCGATGACGGAGCGCCAGCGTCAGGTTCTGGACGCCGCCCTGTCGCTTCTCGTCGCCGACGACGAGACGCTGACGATGACCGCCGTCGCGCGGCGCGCCAGCTGCTCCAAGGAAACGCTCTACAAGTGGTTCGGCGGGCGCGACGGCCTCCTGACGGCCACCGTGCAATGGCAGGCGAGCAAGGTGAGGGCGGTGCCGCTCGACCCCCATACGCTGGACCGGTCGAGGTTGGAGGCGAGCCTTCTCGGCTTTGCCACCGACTGGCTGACGGTTCTGTCGGGCGATACTTCGATCGCGCTCAACCGGCTGGCGGTCGGTCATGCCGGCACGGACCGTCGCGATCTCGGCGCCATCGTCCTGGAGAACGGCCCGTCGGCGATGCGCCGCCGCCTCGCTCCCATCCTGGAAAGCGGACGCAAGGCCGGGCTGCTCGCCTTTCCCGATGCCGACGAGGCCTTCTCCACCTTCTTCGGCCTCGTGGTGCGCGACACGCAGATCCGCCTGCTCCTGGGCGAGCGCGCCTCGCCCGCCGGGTCGGAGATCGGCCACGCGGCCGCTCGCGCCACCCGCCAGTTCTTCGCCCTTTACGGGCTCCCGCAACCGGGCGCCGCCGACGTGGCCGACCCGACCCCATCCGGCCAGAGAGCCGGGCAAACCGGAAGGAAATGAATCCATGCGCGTGTATTACGATCGCGATGCCGATCTGAACCTCGTCAAGTCCAAGAACGTCGCGATCGTCGGCTACGGCAGCCAGGGCCGTGCCCATGCGCTGAACCTCAAGGACTCGGGCGCCGCCAACGTCGCGATCGCGCTGAAGGCCGGCTCGCCGACGATCCAGAAGGCCGAGGCCGACGGCTTCAAGGTTCTGACGGTGGCCGAGGCCGCCAAGTGGGCCGACCTCCTGATGATGGCGACGCCGGACGAGCTCCAGGCCGACATCTACAAGGCCGATATCGAGGGCAACATCCGCGACGGCGCGGCGATCGCCTTCGCGCACGGCCTCAACGTCCATTTCGGGCTGATCGAGCCGAAGAAGTCGGTCGACGTCGTGATGATCGCGCCCAAGGGCCCGGGCCATACGGTGCGCGGCGAATACCAGAAGGGCGGCGGCGTGCCCTGCCTCGTGGCGGTCCATCAGGACGCCAGCGGCAACGCGCTGGAGCTGGCCCTGTCCTACGCCTGCGGCGTCGGCGGCGGGCGCTCCGGCATCATCGAGACCAACTTCAAGGAAGAGTGCGAGACCGATCTCTTCGGCGAGCAGGTCGTGCTCTGCGGCGGTCTGGTGGAACTCATCCGCGCCGGCTTCGAGACGCTGGTGGAAGGCGGCTACGCCCCCGAGATGGCCTACTTCGAATGCCTGCACGAGGTGAAGCTGATCGTCGACCTCATCTACGAGGGCGGCATCGCCAACATGAACTACTCGATCTCCAACACCGCCGAGTGGGGCGAATACGTCACGGGCCCGCGCATCATCACGGACGAGACCAAGGCCGAGATGAAGCGCGTCCTCAAGGACATCCAGACCGGCAAGTTCACCTCCGACTGGATGCAGGAATACCGCTCGGGCGCCGCGCGCTTCAAGGGCATCCGCCGCGTCAACGACAGCCACCAGATCGAAGAAGTGGGTGCCAAGCTGCGCGGCATGATGCCGTGGATCGCCAAGAACCAGCTGGTGGACAAGGCTCGCAACTAAGTCGTCGCGCGCGGGATGCCGGTCCGGCCTCCCGCGAGCCGATGACGCCAGGAACCTTCCATAGCAGCGATGGGCCGCACCCCGGCCCATCGCTTGGATGCGATGGATAAGATTCAAGCGGTGCTAACCTTTGGGCGCGTAAGTTCGCGTCAGGTTCATCGGCCAGGGGCTCGGCATGTCTGCCCTTCCACATCCTTCCATCGACGACAACGAGCGCCGGGTCGCGCCGCGCACGCGCACGCTGCGCAGTGCCAAGATCCTCTTCAACAACCGCTATTCGACCTTCGACTGCGTCCTGCGCAACATTTCCTCGACCGGCGCCCTGTTGACGATCGACCCGTCCGTGCCGCTTCCCAAGGTCTTCGAGATCCGCATCGGCGACGATCCGATCCGTCCCGCCAAACTCGTGTATCGACGCGAGGCCTTCGCCGGCATCCACTTCCTCGACGTCGCGGAAGAGGGGGAAGGCGAAATGGACTTTTCGGGGCACGAGCGCGAGGCGGCGTCGGCGGACGAGGGCCTGCGCATCCATCCACGCCCGCTGCCCCAGGCGCTTGTGCAGCGCCTACCCTGGTTTCACAGCTGAGGCCGAAGGCTCCGATATCGCATTGCGATATTAGGGCTGGACAAGCCTCCCAGCTTCCACTAGAAGCCCCTCAGACGCCGATCGCAACAGCGCTTCGTCGTTCCGGGTGATTAGCTCAGTTGGTAGAGCAGCTGACTCTTAATCAGCGGGTCGTAGGTTCGATCCCTACATCACCCACCATATGCTAACTGATATATGACAGTTCGCATCATTGTGTTCGATGCCCAGTTGCTTCAACTGAAGAGCGTCTGAAGAAACTAGATTTCCATTCTTCGCGCCATACGGTTTTTGCTCGATCCGTTTGTTTCGCTTGGTGATCAAGCTTTCGATGGCTGCGATTCTCGAATCGCGTTGCCGGGAACACGATGCTTGCGCGGAGCAGCAACAGGGTCGGATTCCAAGTCCGCAGGTCGAGATTTGAATAGGGTGAGGAAGCTATCACAACGAAGGTCGTTGTGCCGAAGTGTGGACCTCGACTGCTTCCCCGGACAGGCGCTGAGCGACCGCTTGAGGGGCTCGGTAGCGACCGCTCTTAGGGTTAGGCGGGGTGATGAGCCAATCGTCAGCCCCCACCGCGTTCGGACGACCGAAATCGACGCGACGGTTTGCCTTCCGTCGACGAATCGATCCCGGCATTCGTTCGGGCGGCAAGGCCAATACGCCTCGATGCGTCGGGTTTCCCGGCCCACGCGGAAGCTTTAAGGCCGCGTCGCCGCGAAGTGTCAGATGACCTTTCCGCGGGCGGCGACCGGCCAGCGTTCCACCTGTCCGCTTTCCAGGACGACATGCACCGCATCGACCATGTTGGTCACAACGCAAGCATGGTTCGGCACGATCCGGATGCGGTCGCCGACCTTCAATCCGATGTTCCCGCTTGACACGATCCGGCCGTGCTCCTCCGAGAGCTGATCGATCGTCAGATCCGGTCGGCCCAGAACCGCGCCGTGTCCCGTGAGACCCAGAAGATCCGAAGTCAGGACCTTGCTGCCCGCGTCGATGATGGCACGGTTTGCGGTCGGCACGGACACCACGGTCGCCAGGACCGTCAGGGCGCAATCGTCCAGGCCGGCCACGCCACGGGCGACCAGCGAGCGATCGTTGTAGACATAGGTGCCCGGGCGATATTCGGTGACGATCCCGTGCGTGGCCGCCGTCCAGATGTCGGGGGAGCCGCCGGACGTGACGCGCGGAACGGGGATGCCGGCCGCCTCGATCCGTGACTTGGCAGCGCGCAGGAAATCCGCCGCCCGTTCGGCTCCGCCGGCCGCCGGGTAGGTCATCAGTCCGTCGAATACGAGGGCGGGCGCGTTGCCGATGGCGATCGCCAAATCGCAGGCGGCTTCGGGCGAGGGGACGCCGCAGCGCTGTCCGCCGGTGTCGCATTCCACCAGGACCCGGAGAGGTTCGGGCGCCCCCGCGAAGCCCTCCGACAAGCCGGCCACCACCGTTTCGTTGTCGGCAACGACCGACAGGCGCACCCGTTGGGCCAGGGACGCCAGACGCGCGACCTTCGCCCTGCCGATGACGTTGTAGGTGATCATCACGTCGCCGACGGTCGGCAGACCATCCACCATCGCCTCCGCTTCGCTCACCTTCTGGCAGGTGATGCCGACGGCGCCCGCTTCGATCTGGAGGCGTGCGATCTGCGGCAGCTTGTGCGTCTTGATGTGGGGCCGCGCCGCAAGACCCGCGCCGTCTGCATGCATCTGGAAGCGTTCGATGTTGGCGCGAACCGTCGGCAAATCGACGACGACGGCTGGCGTTTCGAGGTCGTCGAGGGCTCGGACGGTCATGATGATCTCCTCGAATAAACCGTTTGACTTGTTTTGAGGCCTGCCCCTTTATACGTCAATCCGAAATTTCAGACTGATGTCCGCTATTGTGGACATTGATGGGGATGCAACCAATATGCTCAAGCGCTACGGAGCCGGCGAGACCGGTGCTGGCGGCAAGCCGCTGCCCTTCGCCCGTGCGGTGGAGGCCGACGGCTGGCTCTACGTGTCCGGTCAGGTGGCGATGGAGAACGGCGAAATCGTTCCGGGTGGCATCGTCCAGCAGACGAAGAAGACCATGGAGAACCTGATCGCGATCCTGACCGAGGCCGGCTACGGCCTCGAGGACGTCGTGCGCGTCGGCGTCTGGCTTGACGACCCCCGCGACTTCTGGAGCTTCAACGGCGTGTATGCCGAGTATTTCGGTGCAACTCCGCCGGCGCGTGCGTGCGTGCAGTCCTCCATGATGGTGGACTGCAAGGTCGAGATCGACTGCGTGGCCTTCAAGCGGAAGTAAGGAGCCGAGCGGTGGACGATCCGGTGCAGCAGGACGCCAAGGAGCCCAAGGCAAGCGCGACGTCGGCGCGCTCGCGCGGGCTCGACCGTGCCCTCGACATCCTGGACGCCCTCGCTACGGCGCGCCGGCCGCTGCGCGCGAACGAGATCGCCGTGATCCTGTCTGCTCCCCGCTCCTCCGTCTACGAACTGACCTCGCTCCTTCTCGGGCGGGGTTTCCTGGAGGACGTGGGTGATGGTCGCCTGTTCTTGGGCGAGAAGATCTATCTCCTCGGGTCCGCCTATTCCGCCGTATCCGGACGGCAGGTGGCGGTGACCGCGGCTCTCAAGCGGATCGTCGCCGAGACCGGGGAAACCTCGCAGTTCTGCAAGCTCGACGGCAACCGATACTATGTCGGTGCCCAGCAGGAGGGCTCCCGGCCGTTTCGTATCTCCACCGATATCGGCGAACGGGTGCCCCTGACCTGGACCGCCTCGGGACGTCTTCTCGTGGACCACCTGACGCGCGACGAAATCCGCGCCTTCCTAGGGGAGGGGGACTTCGAACTGCCCGGAGGCGTGCCGATCGAGGAGGAGCGCTTCCTCGGCGAGGTGGAGGGCGCGAGAGCCGCGGGCCATTTCACGTTCGACAGCGCACTCGACAGCTACACCCATTGTTTTGCCGTGCCGGTTCGCCGGCCGGATGGAAAGGCCGTCGCCACGCTCTGCATCGTCGCCCCGCGCGGCGACGCGAAGACGAACCACGCGGCCTACCTCGACAGCCTGAAAGGCGCAGCTGCCGCGCTCGAACCTCATTTCACGGATGCCCGGTAGGGTCCCATGCGCATCTTCACCGCTTCGCTCGCCACCGAAACCAATACCTTTTCCCCGGTCCCCACCGATCTCGCGTCCTTCAAGGCGGCCTTCTACGCAGGCCCCGGCGAGCATCCGGATACGCCGACCCTGTGTTCGTCGCCCGTTCCGATCCTGCGCCGGAGAGGGCTTGCCGAGGATTTCACGGTCATCGAGGGGACCTCCTGCTGGGCCGAGCCGGCGGGCCTCATTCAGCGCCAGACCTACGAGTCCTTGCGCGACACGATCCTCGGCGAGCTGGAAGCGGCCCTTCCTGTGAACGGTGTGGTGCTGGGTCTGCACGGGGCCATGGTGGCGCAGGGCTACGACGACCCGGAGGGCGACTTCCTTTCCCGTGTGCGGGCTCTGGTCGGGCCGGACGTGCTCGTCGCCGCCGAGTTCGATCCCCATTCGCATCTGACCGCCTTGCGCGTGTCCAAGCTCGATCTTCTGGCGGCCTTCCTCGAGTTTCCCCATACCGACTTCGAGGAACGGGGCGAGCATGTCGTGGATCTCGCCTTGCGGGCCCTACGAGGCGAGATCCGCCCGGTCGTCTCGACCTTCGACTGCCGGATGATCACGATCTATCCGACGAGCCGCGAGCCGATGCGCTCCTTCGTCGACCGCTTGAAGGCGATGGAGGGCCAAGACGGCATCCTGTCCATCTCGGTGATCCACGGGTTCATGGCCGGCGACGTGCCGGACATGGGCACGCGCATCGTGGTGGTGACGGACGATAAACGGGAAGCGGGCGACGCGCTGGCCGAGCGCCTGGGTCGCGAACTCTACGCCATGCGCCGCGATACGGCCATGCCGATGCTGGCGACCGAGCCGGGCCTCGACAGGGCTATCGCGCTTCGCGCGGCCGGCGCGACCAAGCCGGTGGTGATCGCCGACGTCTGGGACAATCCCGGTGGGGGCGTCGCCGGCGACGGCACCGCGATCCTGCGGCGGATGATCGAGCGCGGGATCGGAAAGGTGGCTGTCGCGACGATCTGGGATCCGGTCGCCGTATCCTTCTGCCATGCGGCAGGCGAGGGCGCCGAAATCCTGCTGCGCTTCGGCGGCAAGTCCTCTCATCACGGCGGCGAGCCGCTGGATGCGCGGGTGCGCGTTCTGCGCACCGAAGAAACGGGTTGGCAGACCTTCCGCAACAGCCGCGTCACGCTTGGGCGAACGGCGGTCGTGCGGCTTCTCGGCACGGAGATCGACGTTGTCCTGATCACCAGTCGGACGCAGACCTACGAGCCGACGATCTTCTCAAACCTCGGTGTCGACTTCGAAGCGAAGGACATCCTTCTCGTGAAGTCCACCAACCACTTCCATGCGGGCTTCGCGCCTGTCGCCGCCGAGATTCTCTACGTCGCGGCGCCGACGAGCTATCCGACCGATCCCGCGACCACTCCCTACGCCAAGGCCAGCCACGAGCTCTGGCCGCGCGTTCCCGATCCTCTCGGCCTCGACGGCTGAGGGCGACCCTTGCAACCCTTGAAGAGAGTGCCTGTCATGAAGAAAATGCTTCTGGCCGCCGGCCTCACAGCCCTGATGGCGGGAACGAGCACCGCCGCGATGGCGCAGGCAACCGGAAACGGTGTGCTGACGGTCGCCACGATCGGCGAGCCCCCGACCCTCGATCCGATGCAGACGCCGACCGACATCGTGCTGACCATCACCCAGCACATGTTCGAGACGCTCTACACCTACGACAAGGAGTGGCAGCCGAGCCCGCTCCTGGCGGCCGCCATGCCCGAGATTTCCGAGGACGGGCTGACTTATCGCATCCCGCTGCGCGAGGGCGTCACCTTCCACGACGGCTCGGCTTTCGACTCTGCCGATGTCGTCGCCTCGCTGAAGCGCTGGATGGAGATCAACTCCAAGGGCAAACAGGTCGCGGGTGTTGTCGACAGCGTCGAGGCCGACGGAGAGCATGCCGTCACCGTCAAGCTGAAGAGCCGCTACTCCCCGCTTCTTGCCACCCTCAGCCAAGGCTGGGCGCCGATCCTGCCGTCCGAGACGCTCGGTGGCGCCGAACTCACCCAGTTCGTCGGCACAGGCCCCTACAAACTGCAGGAGCGCCGCCCCGACCAGTACACCCAGTTCGTGCGCTTCGACGGGTACAAGTCCCCCGAGGGCGAGCCCGCCAACTATGCCGGCCGCCGCGAGGCGATCGCGGGCGAAGTGCGCTTCGTACCGGTGCCCGACGCCAACACCCGCGTCGAGGGTCTGCTTTCGGGCCAGTACGATTATGCCGACGCCCTTCCCGTCAGCGCCGTCGAGCGTGTCGAGGCATCGGGGGTCGCCAAGCCGGTCATCTTCGAGAACGCCGGCTGGACCTCGCTCAACATGAACATGGCGGAAGGCGCCTTGACCAACAAGGCGCTGCGCCAGGCGGTGCAGGTCGCGGTGAACCCGACCGACATGATGCTGGCGGCCTTTTCCGACGAGCGCTTCTTCTCGGTGGACGGCGCCTTCTATCCCGAAGGCTTCTTCTGGCACACGGAGGCCGGCGTCGAGCGTTACGGCGAGGGGGATCCGGAAGCGGCGGCCAAGCTGATGGAGGAGGGCGGCTACGACGGCAAGCCGATCCGCATCCTGACGAGCCGCCAGTACGAGTTCCACTACAAGACCGGCGAAGTCGCGAAAGCCTATCTCGAGGCTGCCGGCTTCAAGGTGGATCTACAGGTGGTCGACTGGGCGACGCTGACGACACGCCGCGCCGACAAGGGGCAGTGGGACATCTTCATCACCCATTCCAACTTCCCCGGCGATCCGTCCACGCTGAACACGATCACCGATACCTATCCCGGCTGGTACACCTCGCCTGCCAAGACCGAAGCGGTCGGCGCCTTCCTGAACGCGGTCGGCAACGACAACCGGCTGGCGGCCTGGGAGAAGATCCAGGCGGTGATCTACGACGACGCGCCGCTCGTGAAGGTCGGCAATTTCAATGCGCTCGGCGGCCTGGCGAACGGGGTCTCGGGCTATGAGGCGGCCTATTGGCCGCGCTTCTGGAACGTCACGCCGAAAGGCTGACGGCAAACGGCCCCGATATCCGGCGACCATCCGGTCGCCGGATGTGTCCCGCCTTTCCTCGCAGGACCGTGCTTGGCCCTCGGGAGGCTGCGGTTCGGCCCCGGGAGATCGATTTTGGAGGACTCGCAATGTCCAGGCTGATGTGGGCGTTCGCCAGCCGTGCCGGCGGTATGGCCGTCGTGCTCGCTCTCGTCGTCACCGTCGTGTTCGTGATCGTGCGCGTCACTCCCGGCGATCCCGCCGCGGTCATGCTCGGGTCCGACGCGACGCCGGCCGACATCGCCGCGCTTCGCGAACGGCTCGGCCTCGACGCGCCGATTCTCCAGCAATATGTCGGCTTCGTCGCCGATGTCCTGCGCGGCGACCTCGGCCAGTCGATCTTTCTCGGGCAGCCGGTAACGACGGCGCTCGCCGCACGCGCCGAACCCACCTTCTTCCTGACCCTGTTCTCCATCCTGATCGCGGTCGCCATTGCCCTGCCGGTCGGCATTCTGTCGGCGGTGAAACGCGGAACGCTCTTCGACCAGATCGTCGTCGGCGTCACGATGATCGCGGCCAGCGTGCCGAGCTTCTGGCTGGGGCTTCTGCTCATCCAGACCTTCGCCGTTTCGCTCGGCTGGTTTCCCGCCTCGGGCTATGGCGGACCCGGAACGCCCTTTCTCGAAAGGCTCCATCATCTCGTCCTGCCGGCGGTGGCGCTCGGCATCGTGAACTCCGCCCTGATCACGCGCTTCACGCGCGCGGCGATGCTGGACGTCCTGAGCGAGGACTACGTTCGCACCGCCCGCGCCAAGGGCGCCGGAGCCGGACGCGTGATCCTGAAACATGCACTGAAGAACGCGCTCATCCCGATCATCACGGTGATCGGGCTTTCGATCGCGCTTCTTGTCGCCGGAGCGGTGGTCACGGAAACCGTGTTCGGTCTGCCGGGTGTCGGCAATCTCGTCGTGCAGGCGGTTCTGCGCCGCGACTATCCGGTGATCCAGGGAGCGCTTCTGGTGGTCGCCGGCATCTACGTCCTCATCAACTTCGCGGTGGACATGCTGTATCTCGCCGTCGACCCGCGGGTGCGCGCATGATGCTGCTGTCCCTTTCGTCGCCGGTCGCCAAGGGCTTCCGGCGCCTCGTCGGCAACCGCGCCATTCTTCTCGGCATCGTCATCCTGGCGGTGGTCGTGCTGGCGGCACTCCTGGCACCCCTCATCACGCCCTACTCCCCGGCCAAGCTCTCCATCGTCAACCGCCTCAAGCCGCCGTCGGGCGCGCATTTCTTCGGCACCGACGAGTTCGGGCGCGACATCTTCACGCGTGCGATCTTCGCCGGGCGCGTCTCGCTTCTGGTGAGCCTCGGCGTCGTTGTCATCGCAACGGTGCTCGGCGTCTTCCTCGGCCTTCTCGCCGGCTACTTCCGCCGGTTGGACGCGCCGATCTCCCGTCTCCTCGACGCCATGATGTCGTTTCCCGACATTCTCCTGGCCATCGCGCTCGTCGCCGCCCTCGGGCCCTCGCTCGTCAATGTGATCCTGGCACTTGGCATCACCTATGCGCCGCGCCTGGCACGCATCGTGCGCGGCTCGACGCTCGTTTTGCGGGAACTCCCCTATATCGAGGCCGCCGTCGCGCTCGGGCTGCCGACCTGGCAGATCCTTCTGCGCCACGTCCTTCTCAATCTGGCTTCGCCCATCCTCGTCCAGGCGACGTTCATCTTCGCCAGCGCGATGCTGGCGGAAGCCAGCCTGTCGTTCCTCGGCGTCGGCGTCTCGTCCGACATGCCGACCTGGGGAACGATGCTCGCCTCGGGACGCGAGTTCATGAACAACGCGCCCTGGCTGATGCTGTTTCCCGGCCTTGCCATCGTGTTCGCGGTTCTCTCGCTGCAACTGGTGGGCGATGGTCTGCGCGATCTCGTCGATCCGCGGCTTGCCAAGGAGGTTTGAGTCCATGAGCGAGACGCAGCCCGTTCTGTCGATCGAGAACCTCACGACTTCGTTTCGATCCGGCGGAGAATGGCGCCCGGTGATCCGGGACATCTCCTTCACCGTGGATGCCGGCGAGACGGTCGCGATCGTCGGGGAGTCGGGATCGGGCAAGAGCGTGACCGCGCTGTCGGCCATGCGCCTGCTGCCGCCCAAGACATCGCGCACGCAAGGGCGCATCCTCCTGGAAGGGCGCGATCTCCTGACGCTGTCCGACAAGGAGATGCGGGGTGTGCGCGGCGGGCGCATCGGCATGATCTTCCAGGAGCCGATGACCTCGCTGAACCCGGTCTTCACGATCGGCAACCAGTTGGCCGAGGCGCTGGTGCTCCATCGCGACATGTCCTGGAAGGAGGCCGAGGCCGAGGCGCTGCGGATGATGGAGCGGGTGCGCATTCCCGCCGCCCGCTCACGCCTGTCGGAATACCCTCACAAATTCTCGGGCGGCATGCGCCAGCGCGTGATGATCGCGATGGCGCTGGCGTGCCGGCCGAAACTCCTGATCGCCGACGAGCCGACCACCGCGCTCGACGTGACGATCCAGGCGGAAATCCTCCACATCGTGCGCGAACTGCAGCGCGAGGAGAACATGGCCGTTCTGTTCATCACGCACGACATGGGCGTGGTGGCCGAGGTCGCCGATCGCACGGTGGTGATGCTACGCGGCGATCTCGTGGAGACGGGCGCCACCGAGGCGATCTTCGCCCGGCCGCAGGAACCCTACACTAAGGCGCTCCTGGCCGCGATCCCGAAGCTCGGCACGATGGGGGACACGTCGGTACCCCGGCGCTTCCCCAAGGTCGATCCCCAGACGGGGGTCACGCAGGACGGCCCGGCGACGAGCGAGCCGAAGACCGACGTTGCGCCGATTCTCGAGGTTTCCGGTCTGTCCACTCGCTTCGAGGTGCCCGGTGGGCGCGTCCACGCGGTGGAAAACGTGTCGTTCGAGGTCAGGCCCGGCGAGACGCTGGCGCTGGTCGGAGAGTCCGGTTGCGGCAAGTCCACCACCGGGCGCACGATCCTCGGACTGGTGCAGCCCAGCGAAGGCGAGGTGCGCATCGGCGGGCAGAACGTCCTGTCGATGGGCCGGACCGGCCTCAAGACGATGCGCCGCACGGCGCAGATGATCTTCCAGGATCCCTTCGCGTCCCTCAATCCACGCATCACCGTTGGAAAGGCCATCGCCGAACCGATCCTGGCACACGGGTTGATGAACCGTCGCGCCGCGCAGGAGCGAGTCGCCGAGCTTCTGGATCAGGTCGGCCTGTTCCCCTCGGTCGCCTCGCGCTATCCACACGAGTTTTCCGGCGGCCAGCGCCAACGCATCTCGATTGCTCGGGCCCTTGCCTTGTCGCCCGAGCTCATCGTCGCCGACGAGGCCGTCTCCGCGCTCGACGTTTCGGTCAAGGCGCAGGTCGCCAACCTCCTGCTCGACCTGCAGGAGCGCATGGGCCTCGCCTATCTCTTCATCAGCCACGACATGGCCGTGGTGGAGCGCATCAGCCATCGTGTGGCGGTCATGTATCTCGGCGAGATCGTCGAGATCGGGCCGCGCCGTTCGGTGTTCGAAAATCCCCGTCACCCCTATACCCGGCGCCTCATCGAGGCAGTTCCGCTGCCCGATCCGTCGCGGCGCGGTTCGCTGCCCCCCAAGCTCGCCGAAGAGCTGCGCAGCCCGCTCCGCCCCTTCGACTACGTCGCGCCTAAGCGCGCCTACGAGGAGGTGAGCCCCGGCCATTTCGTGCAGATGGCAGCGTAGACGGCACGGGCTTTCGAGATCACCGTGTTGCCCGATCGATGACCGGTCGGAGTTTCCCGCCTGTCATCGCCCAAGCGGTTCGAGAACTGCCCTGAGGCGAGGGATGCCAACGACGCTTGCGGCTGTCTTCTCGTAGCGGGTGGCCAAGGTCCCCCAGTCCTTTCGGTCTTGCCCACAGGCGCTCGGCGCAGTTGCGGTTTGTTGTAGATCCGATCGGACGGGCAAGCTGTGCCCTGCGGCGCAGCCGTGGCCTGGCAGGCGGCGAGCCCACGCCTTGGGGCACCTCGAAGGGCAGGGCGAGTTTTAGGCGCGCTTTTGCGGCGGGTCTAGCCGGGGTGGCGCAGGGCGTCGATCACGAAGGATAGCGCGGACGAGTTCTCGCGCCTCGTGGGATAGTAGAGATGGTAGCCGGGGAAGAACGGCGACCATTCGTCGAGCACCTGAACGAGACGTCCGTCGCGCAGTTCGTCCGTTACCGTGCTTTCCGGAAGATAGGCAGTCCCATACCCTTTCGCGGCCGCGTCGATCTGAGCGTAGGCCGTGTTGAAGATCAGATTGCCGTGGACGCGAATACGCAGTTCCTCTTCGCCGCGTTCGAACTCCCACGCGTACAGATTGCCGGACCGAATCTGGCGCTGGTTGATGCAGTTGTGTTCCTGAAGGTCGCGAGGATGTCGCGGTGTCCCGCATCGCGCGAGGTAGGAGGGCGAGGCGACTGCCACCAGCCTCCAGTCCGGTCCGATCCTGACGGCGATCATATCGCGGTCGAGGCTCTCTCCGAGGCGCACGCCGGCATCGAACCGCTCCTTCACGATATCGCGAAACCCGTTGTCGCCGTTCAACTCCAGTTTGATGTCGGGATGGTTGGGCAGGACATCGCGCAGTTTGGGCCACACTACGGTTTCCAGAGCATGATCCGAAAGGCTGATGCGAACGCTTCCCGACGGCGTGCCCCGCATGGCCCGGATGGCGTCCAAGTCCTCTTCGAGCCCCCGCAGTCGTGGTGCGAGAGCCTGTAGGAGACGCTCTCCCGCCTGGGTGGGCGAAACGCTGCGCGTCGTGCGGGTGAATAGCCGCAGGTGGGGGCCGGATTGGTCGTGAAGCACTCCGGCGTGGCAGGGTCAGCCGTCCCTCAGAAGGCTCCGGCCGTCGCGGATGAGAAGGAGCGCGGCCACCCCAAGCGCAATACTGCCGATAAAGGTCGCCTGGATCGAAAAGCCGTCGAGCAGGAGGCCACCGAGCACCGCACCCAGAATGATCGCGGTCTGGATGGCGGCCACCATCAGGCTGCCCCAGGCCTCCGGCGCGTCGTCGACGTTCTGGGCCATCCAGGTCAAGAAGATCACCGACATCGCCGTGTTCATGACACCCCAAAGGGCAAGCATGATTCCCGTCGCGACCACCGACCGCCCGAAGGCGAGGAGAAGGAGGGTCACGCCACCCATCAGCAAGGTCGGAAGCTTCAGCAGCGGAACGACGCGGCCGTCGACGAAACGTCCCGCCGCCTAGGTGCCGACGAAGCCCCCGCAGCCGAGAACGAGAAGAAGGATCGACAAGGTCGTCACATCGGCCCGCGTCACCTGCTCGAGGAATGGGCGCAGATACGTGAACATCGTGAAGGCCGAGCCCCAGGAAAGCATCGAGGCGACGAGGCCGCGCAAGAAGTAGGGGCGTTGCAGGAGGGAGAGCAGTGAACGGACATCCTGGCGGTCCCGCGCCGGCAGGGACGGGAGCGCGATGAGGTGCCAGATCAGGTTCAAGGCGACGAGCGGCACGAGCACCGAGAACACTTCGCGCCAGCCGAACAGGCCGCCGAGATAGCTTCCGATCGGGGCTGCGAAGGCCGCGGCGATCGCTTGGCCGCCATACATGAGGGCCAGTGCGCGGGGGACGTCGGACTTCGGCACGAGGCGCATGATGACGGCCGTCGCCAGCGCCCAGAAACCGCCGATGCACAGGCCGAGAAGAGCTCGGCCGACCATCAGGGTCGCGAAGTTCGGGGCTGCGGCGACGAGGACGAGCGAAATCAGCATCATCGCCGTGATCGCGACCAGCACCCACTTGCGGTTCACCGTCCCCGCCGCCGTGGTGACGAGAAGGCTCGCGGCGACGGCGAAGAGACCGCTGATCGAGATCGCCTGTCCCGTTTGCCCCTCGGTGGCGCCGAGACCGACGGCCATCGGCGTCAGAAGGCTGACGGGCATGAATTCGGAGGCGATGAGAAGCGCCACGCAAAGCGCCATCGAAAACACGGCGCTCCACGCAGCGCCGGTCTGCACCTGCGGGCGGTCGATGGTCGTCATCAATGTATCCATTCTTTCCAGAGCCAATCGACTCCGAGCCGAGCAGACGGCCGCGAGGATCAGCTTCGAAGCCGAAGCTAGGAACTGATCGTCGATGGGATTAGACGCTGGGTCGCGCTAGCCATGATCGATCAGGTTTATCAATCGTGCCGAGGAACCCTCGATGATTGGGTCGCTTCCCACGGCTGTCGTCCGGGCCAGCGAGCCGCTTTGCGTATCGCAGCCGGCGTTGATCCGCATCACGAAGGATCGGGAGGTCCCGTTCGAGCCGAGGCTGCCGGCCGACATGAAAAGAAGGCGGCGGGAAGCGTCGGCGAAAGGAGAGCCGACGCCGGTCTTCTCCCGATGGTGCCGAAGCTCGCGTCGAACGATCGGGATTTCGATATCGCCCCCGAGGGCGTCGATGCCGGTGCCCGGCTCGGCCAGACGCTGACGGCACAGATCGAGCCGAGTATGCGCATGGCCATCGCCGCCTCGCCAACCAGCGGCCGGCCTAGTCGCCTCCGCCCTCCGTGCGGGTGCCACGCCGGTGGCGCGCCGCGTGGTCGACGAAGGCACGCAGCCTCGACGGCATGTTGCGGCGGCTGGGATAGTAGAGGAAGAAGCCTGGAAAGGGCGGGCAGAAGCGCTCGAGCAACGGCACGAGGGCTCCGGTGGCGAGGTCGTCTCGGAACGTTTCCTCCATGCCGAAGGAGACCCCGGCGCCGGCCCGCGCCAGCTTCACCATCAGTTCCATGTCGTTGGTGGTGATCTCCGGTTCGACGTCGACTGCGAAATCGCGTCCATCCTCGGTGAACTCCCAACGGTAGGGAGCCGTGCGGGGGCCCGGTCGCCACCCGATGCATCGATGCTTGACCAGTTCGCGCGGGTGCGAGGGCGCACCGATCCGCGCGAGATAGGCGGGCGCGCAGACGGCGACCTGGCGCTGATCTCCGGAAACCGGCACCGCGATCATGTCGTCCTCGATCACCTCGCCAAGGCGCACGCCCGCATCGAAGCCGGCGGCCACGATATCGAACTCCTCGTCCGTCACGAGCACGTCGAGCTGCACCGCCGGATGCGCCGCGCAGAAGTCGGCGAGAAGCGCGCCCGACAGAACGCTTTCCGCGATCGAGGATACGGCAAGCCGAAGCTGGCCTCGCACGATGCCTTGATGGGTTCGCACATCTTCCATCGCCGCACGCATCTCGGCGATCGAGGGGGCGATCTCGTCGCGCAGGCGCATACCTTCCTCGGTCAGGCTCATGCTGCGCGTCGTGCGCCGAACCAGCGCGACGCCGAGTTCGGCCTCGAGACGCCGGAGCGACTGGCTGACGGCCGAGCGCGTGATGCCAAGGCGGTCGGCCGCGGCCCGCAAGCTCGCTTCCTCGGCGATCACCGTAAACAAGGCAAGGGCGTTCAGATCGTTGCGCATTGGTTAGCCATTCTTGCCAAAGCGTAAAGGAAAAGGCGGCTTCTGGCGACAATGGAGGAGGTCTAAATCCCCGGCAACCGTCACCGCTCTTTGATGATCGCGGTTTGGACGGGATCGAACCAATCGGGAAAGGAGGGCATCATGGCTCTCGACAAAATCGTTCTCGTCACCGGCGCCTCGTCTGGAATCGGCGAAGGCATCGCACGCGAACTGGCCTCGGCGGGAGCGACGCTCGTTCTCGGCGCCCGCCGGACCGACCGCCTCGACACGCTCGCGAGCGAGCTCCGCGATCAAGGTGCCGACGTCGCCACCCGCCGGCTCGACGTGACGGACTGCGTCGATGTGGCCGCATTCGTGGAAGCCGCGCGTGCCGAGTTCGGTCGGGTCGATGCGATCGTCAACAATGCCGGCGTCATGCCCTTGTCCCCCTTGGCCGCGGGGAAGGTCGAGGAGTGGGACCGCATGATCGACGTCAATGTGAAGGGCGTTCTCTACGGCATCGCGGCCGTCCTGCCGGAGATGACGGCTCGCGGCTCCGGCCACGTCGTCAACATCGCCTCCATCGGTGCGCTTGCCGTCTCGCCCACGGCCACCGTCTATTGCGCAACGAAGTTCGCGGTGCGCGCGATCTCGGACGGGCTGCGACAGGAAAGGCAGGATATCCGCGTCACGTGCATTCATCCCGGCGTCGTCGAGAGCGAGCTGGCCTCGACCATCACCGACGGGGATGCCGCCGCTTTGATGGAGACTTATCGCTCCATCGCACTGACGCCCGACGCGATCGGCCGGGCCGTGCGCTTCGCGCTGGAGCAGCCGGAGGATGTCGATGTCAGCGAGATCGTGGTGCGTCCCCTGCGGTCCGCCCATTGATGCACCGCACCGCGCTCGCCGTCGCGGCCCTTGTGGCCGCGTCGATTCTTTCCGCCAACGCCGAGGAGACCACTATGCCCGACCATCCTTATGTCGGTCTTTGGGTAACGGACGACAGCCAGGTGCGTCATGAGCTTCTGCCGAACGGGCGCTACGACGAGGCGCGCGGCACCGTGGAAAGTGCCTACCGAGGGCGTTACGAGGTGGCCGGCACCCACATCGAGTACTGGGACGACACCGGGTTCACCGCCGACGGCGACTTCGTCGATGTCGACACGCTCCATCACGGCGGCATGATCCTGCGGCGGCGTCCGCCCGTCCATCCATAGGCTTGAACTCGCACTCATCGGCGCGGCCGTCCTGCTCGGCGTCGTGCCCGGGCTCATCGCAGCCGAGCGGGGCCTGCACCGAACCGTCGCCGCTTCGGGTCGGCGGTCCGGGAAGGGCGCCGACGAAACGGGACATGTGACCCGGCGGCTCTTGCGCTGCGAGGGGCGGGATGGTTTGAGGCGGCTCCCCGTTTCGTATCCCCCTGGAATGTCCCGCATGATCCGCTTTGAGAACATCGGCAAGCAGAACGGCAAGCAGATCGTCTTCATCGAGGCGTCGGCGGCGCTTCAGCGCGGCGAGAAGATCGGCCTCGTCGGGCCCAACGGCGCGGGCAAGACCACGCTGTTTCGCATGATCACCGGCGAGGAACTGCCGGACGAGGGCCAGGTCTCGGTGGATCGCGGTGTCAGGGTCGGCTATTTCAGCCAGGATGTCGGCGACATGGCGGGCCGCAGCGCGGTGGCCGAGGTGATGGACGGCGTCGGCCCGGTCAGCGCGTTGGCGGCCGAGATGGCGGAGCTGGAAGCGGCCATGGCCGATCCGGATCGCACTGACGAGATGGACGAGATCATCGCGCGCTACGGCGAGGTGCAGGGCCGCTTCGACGAGCTCGACGGCTATGCTCTGGACGGGCGCGCCCGCGAGGTTCTGGACGGCCTCGGCTTCAGCCAGTCGATGATGGACGGCGACGTCGCCAAGCTGTCGGGCGGCTGGAAGATGCGCGTGGCGCTGGCCAAGATCCTCCTGATGCGCCCCGACATCATGCTTCTCGACGAGCCCTCGAACCATCTCGATCTCGAAAGCCTGATCTGGCTGGAAGGCTTTCTCAAGGGCTTCGACGGGGCCGTCCTGATGACCTCGCACGACCGCGAGTTCATGAACCGGATCGTGGCCAAGATCATCGAGATCGACGGCGGCGCGCTGACCTCGTATTCGGGCGACTACGAGTTCTACCGGCAGCAGCGGGCGATCGCGGAAGTGCAGCAGCAGGCGCAGTTCGAGCGCCAGCAGGCGATGCTGGCCAAGGAAGTCGCCTTCATCGAGCGCTTCAAGGCGCGCGCCAGCCATGCTGCGCAGGTGCAGAGCCGCGTCAAGAAGCTCGACAAGATCGAGCGCGTCGAGCCCCCGAAGCGCCAGCAGACGGTACGCTTCGAGTTCCAGCCGGCGCCCCGCTCGGGCGAGGACGTCGCCACCGTCAAGGGCGTCCACAAGCGCTACGGGACCCGCACCATCTACGACGCGCTCGACTTCCAGGTGCGCCGGCGCGAGCGCTGGTGCGTCATGGGCGTGAACGGGGCGGGCAAGTCGACGCTTCTGAAGCTGATCGCCGGCGCCTCGGAGCCCGATGCCGGGACGGTGACGCGGGGGCCGAGCGTCAAGATGGGCTACTTCGCGCAGCACGCGATGGAACTGCTCGACGGCGAGCGCACGGTGCTGCAGGCGCTGGAGGACAGTTTTCCGCAGGCGGGCCAAGCGCCGCTTCGCGCGCTTGCCGGCTGCTTCGGCTTTCATGGCGACGACATCGAAAAGAAGTGCCGCGTCCTGTCGGGCGGCGAGAAGGCGCGCCTCGTCATGGCCCGGATGCTGTTCGACCCACCGAACTTCCTCGTCCTCGACGAACCGACCAACCATCTCGACATCGCCACCAAGCAGATGCTGGTGGAGGCGCTGTCGCGCTTCGAGGGCGCCATGCTCTTCGTCAGCCACGACCGCCACTTCCTGGCGGCGCTGTCCAATCGCGTCCTGGAGCTGACGCCGGAGGGCCCTCATCTCTATGGCGGCGGCTATAGCGAATATGTCGAGCGCACCGGACAGGAGGCGCCGGGGCTTCGGAGCTAGGCCGCCTTCGCGCGGCGCGTTTCGAAGCGGGGATGTCGCGCCGCGCCCGAGCTAGTCGCCGCGCTCCCTCGACCCCAGCCTCGACAGGACAGCGACGGGCAGGATGCCGATCGCGACGATCAGAAGGGCCGCGATCGAGGCTTCCTCGTAGGTTCCGCGCGCGGCCTCGCCGTAGAGATGCGTCGCCAGGGTTTCGAAGTTGAGGGGCCGCAGGAGCAGTGTCGCCGGCAGTTCCTTCATGCAGTCCACGAAGACCAGAAGCCCCGCCGATGCGATCGCGCTTCGCGTCAGGGGCAGGTGGACATGTCGGAAGACCCCCCAGGAGCCTTGTCCGAGCGTGCGCGCCGCCCCGTCGAGCGAGGGCGAGACGCGCCCGAGCCCGGCCTCGATGCCGCCGAGCGCGATCGCGGCGAAGCGCGCGGTATAGGCCAGCACCAGCGCGGCGCCCGAGCCGATGAGGATCAGGCCGGGCGACACTCCCGTCAGTCCTTCGACGAGATCGGCGGCGAACCGGTCGAAGGCGCCCGCCGGAACGAGGAGGCCGATCGCCAGAACCGTCCCGGGGACGGCATAGCCGAGCGTGGCGGCGCGGCCGGCGAGCGCCACCATGCGCCCGGGATGGGCGCGGCCGACATGGGCGAGGAGGAGGCCGCAACCCAGCGTCGCGAGCGTCGCCGCGATCGACACCGAGACGGTGTTGACGATTTCGCCGAGGAGACGCGGAGAAAGGCCGGCGAACTGGACTCTCTTGGTGGCCTCCAAGGCGAGGTAGATCGCGGGAGCGGCGAAGCCGAGAAGGATCGGCAGCGCGCAGGCCGCCGTGGCACCGAGCGCGGCGAGGCCGCCGAGCCGGGTCGGCGCGAGGCTGCGCGGCTTCTGGGCGGCCACCGCGTAGCGCTGGCGGCGTCGTGCCCAGCGCTCGGCCAGCACCAGGAGGGTGACGATCCCCAGCATGGCAAGCGAGAGCTGCGCCGCGCCCGCCAGATCGTTTCCGTTGACCCATGTCGCATAGACCGAAACGGTCAGGGTGCGCACGCCGAGGAATTGCGAGGCGCCGATGTCGTTCAGCGTTTCCATCAGCGCCAGGCTGACGCCGACCGCGATCGCCGGCCGCGCGAGCGGCACGGCCACCCGGGCGAAGACCTCTCGCCGCCGCAATCCCAGCGTGCGCGACGCCTCGACGAGGCTGGCGGCCTGGGTCAGGAACATCGCCCGCGTCGTGAGATAGACATAGGGGTAGAGCACGAGGCCCAGAAGCAGCGTCGCGCCCCAGAGGGACCGAATATCGGGCAGGCGGAACTCGCGCGGGCTGGAAAAGCCGAGAGCCTCGCGCAGGAGGCGCTGCACTCCGCCCACGGGGTGGAGGATGTCGAGATAGGCGTAGGCGACCACATAGGTCGGAACCGCGAGCGGCAGAAGCAGGGCCCAGGCGAAGACGCCCCGCCCGGGGAAGCGGTAGGCCGTCACCAGCCAGGCCGTTCCGGTGCCGATCACCGTCGTCAGGAGGCCGACCCCGGCCAGAAGCAGAAGCGTGTCAACCGCCACGCCCGGCAACACGGCCCCCAGGAGATGCTCCCATAGCGCCGTGCCGCCGCCGAGCGCGATCAGCCCCAGCGAAACGACGGGAAGGCAGACGAGCGCGGCGACCCCGAACGCGGCCAGGCGCCATCCCAGCCCTTTCGGGAACGGCGACGGCATGGGGAAACGGGATCGCATGGAAGCCGAGCCAAATCCGGCGAGGAGCGTGGCGCGCCCCGCCGGCCGGTCCTGTTCGTCAGCCGTCGAAGCCGACCTTCTCGGTCAATTCGCTGGCCTCCTTGCGGAACTTCACCCCTTCCACGATGTCGATCGTGTCGGGCTTCAGCGTGCCGAACTCGGCGATCAGGGGATCGACCGTGGCCTTCGTGCTGACCGGGTACTCGAAGTTGGCCTTGGCATAGATGCCCTGCGCCTCGTCGGAGACGAGATATTCGAGGAAGCGAACGGCCTCCGCGCGGTTGGGCGCGTGGCGGGCCACCGCGCCGCCCGTGATGTTGACCTGCGTGCCCCCGCCCTCGAAGGTCGGCAGGATCATCTTGATGCCCTCCGCCCATTGCTGCTGCTCGGGGCCGCCCTTGCCGCTGCGCATGAGGCCGACATAGTAGGAGTTGGCGACGCCGATGTCGCACAGGCCCCCGGTGATGTCGCGCGCGACGTCGCGGTCGCCGCCGCCTGCCGGCCGGGCGAGATTGGCCTTGAGGCCCGTGAGCCAGGTTTCGGCCTCGGCTGCGCCGTGATGGGCGATGAAGGAGCCGGTCAGCGCCACGTTGTAGGGGTGGAGGCCGGAGCGGATGCAGATGCGCTCCTTCCACTTCGGGTCGGCGAGATTCTCGTAGGTGATGGCCGTCAGATCGAGGTCCTTGGCGGCGTAGAGGGCGCGGGCGCGCATCGACAGGGCGAACCAGTGCCCCTCGTCGTCGCGCAGGGTGGCCGGGATCGCGGCATCGAGCGTCGGCGACGTGACGCTCTGCGTCAGCCCGCGGTCGACGAGGTCCACCAGGACGCCGGCATCCACCGTCATCAGGACGTCGGCAGGCGAGCGCTCGCCCTCGGCGGTAACGCGCTCGGCAAGGCCGTCCTTCAGGAAGATCGTGTTGACCTTGGTGCCGGTGCTGGCGGTGAAGGCGTCG
The DNA here is from genome assembly GCF_903970965.1 of Aureimonas sp. ME7. GTDB lineage: Bacteria > Pseudomonadota > Alphaproteobacteria > Rhizobiales > Rhizobiaceae > Aureimonas. The sequence goes on from NZ_CAJCKW010000003.1 coordinate 175,148, forward strand.
ATCAGCGGCTGCACGAGGCCGGGTTCGCGCGTCGTGTAGAGGTTGAGTTCGGCCGCCGCCGCGTTCGCCGTCGCGCCGGTCGCCCAAGCCAGCGCGAAGAGCCCCGCTCCGTATCCCTGCATGTTCATCGCCATCCGCCTTTCCCACTCACCGATCGCTTGTCCGATCGATGAGCGCCATGCGCATAGGTGATCGCTTTGGTCAACTTACAGCCTTTGAGGATGAAAAGACGTATCGATGGATGCGCAAAGCTCTGGAGGCGCTTGCGCCCACGTCGTCACTTCCTTCGACTGCGGATGATATTCGATTTTCAAGGATTTAGCAGACGATCGCTGAAAGGGAGACACTCTCGTCTGGAATGCTTCTAAGAGCGGTCCGAGGTTTCGAACACGAAGACTTGTTCCTGGGAAGCTTCCACTGTGACGACGGTCCCCACTTCGGGCCGCATCCTTTGCGTGGAGCGGGCGCGCAGTTCGGTCGCGAGACCGGGCACCGCGACCTGAACCTCCTCGATCTCGCCCAGAAGCGTGCAGCGCGTCACGCGCCCTTCGACGCCGCCGCCCGGCCCGCTGAGGCGAAGGGCATGCGGTCGCACATAGGCGGTCGCCGCGGTGCCGTCCGGCAGGCCGGGGGCCTCGAAGCGGCCGAGCGGGGTCGGAAGATAGCCGTCGCGGCAGGTCCCCTCGATCCGGTTGCAGCTTGCGAAGAACTCCGCCGCATGCGCATCGACCGGGCGGTCGAAGAGGTCGCTCGGCGTCCCCTCCTGGACGATGCGGCCGGCGCGCAGGAGAACCACCCGGTCGCCCGAGGACATCGCTTCCTCCGGGTCGTGCGTCACCATCACCACCGTCGTGCCGAGGTCGCCGAGAATGGCGAGCGTCTCGGTGCGCAGGCGCTCGCGAAGGCCCCGATCAAGATTGGAGAAGGGCTCGTCGAGCAGCATGATGCCCGGTCGCGGGGCGAGCGCGCGCGCCAGCGCCACGCGCTGCTGTTCGCCGCCCGACAGCATATGGGGGAAACGCTCCGCCAGATGCCCGATCCCGAGGCGCGAGATCACCTCCGCGCCGAGCCGCCGCGCCGCCTCGGGCGGCTTGCGCCGCAGGCCGAAGCCGACATTGTCGGCAACGCTGAGATGGGGAAACAGGGCGTAGTCCTGAAACAGGTAGCCGATGCCGCGCTCTTCCGGCTCGACGAAGGTGCCCGGGCCGGTGAGAAGGCGCCCGCCCGCCTCGACCCGCCCGCCCTTGGGCCGCTCGATGCCCGCCAGGATGCGCAGGAGCGTAGTCTTTCCGCAGCCCGAGGATCCGACGAGGCACGCGGTGCCCCCGGCCGGAACCTGGAACGACACCTCGTCGAGGACCCGCACCCCGCCGAATGCGTGGCTGATGGCGGCGACGTCGAGCGGCAGGCTGGGGCGATCCATGGGGCGTCTCGTCGAGTTCGGGAACGCCGGGCCTAACCGGAGAGGCGGACCATGCGCAACCCCGCCCAACTCCCCCGGTCCCGCCCGCGGGCCCGTTCGTCATCCATGCCGACCGATGCCGACCTCTCGTCAGATCGCGGGGAGGGATCGCGGGCGATAGCGTCCGTCGCCGGGCCTGCCGCGCAACTGGCCGTCTTCGATCATCGTCCGGCCGCCGAGCACCACCGTGGTCGGCCAGCCCTGGATCTCGAGTCCCTCGTAGGGGCTGTAGTCGGCGCCGTCGTGGAGATCGGCGTGGCGGATGGTTCGACGCTCCTCCGGATCCCAGACCGCGATGTCGGCATCCATGCCGACCGCGATGCGGCCCTTTCTCTCCAGGCCATAGGTCTTGGCATGGTTGGTGGCGGTCAGCGCCACGAAACGCGGCAGGTCGATGCGCCCCTTCATCACCCCTTCCGAGAAGAGGATCGGCAGGCGCGTCTCGACGCCGGGAATGCCGTTCGGGATGTGGCGGAAGCTCGCTTTGCCCTTCGGGTTCAGCTTGCCCTTCGGATCGTCGTATCGGAACGGGCAGTGGTCGGAGGAGAAGAGGTCGAAGACGCCGGTCTCGAGGCCCATCCAGCACGCGTCCTGGGCGGTGCGGTCGCGCGGGGGCGGCGAGCACACGAACTTGGCGCCTTCCCAGTCCATGCCGTCGAGATCGTCGGCCGTCAGCACGAGGTATTGCGGGCAGGTTTCCCCGATCACCTTGCGCCCGCGGGCCCGCGCCGACCGGATCTCCTCCATCGCCGCCCCGTTGGACACGTGGACGATGACGACCGGCACATCCACCACCTCGGCCAGCGACAGGGCGCGATGCGTCGCCTCGCGCTCCACCGCGACGGGCCGCGTCGTGGCATGGGCGCGCGGCGCGACATCGCCCGATGCCTCGTGCCGGCCGATCAGATAGCGGATCGCGTCCTCGTTCTCGCAATGGACCATGACCAGCGCCCCGGTCCGACGGGCGACATCCATCGTGTCCAGAATTTCCGCGTCGTTCAGCCGAAGGCCCTCGTAGGTCATGAAGACCTTGAACGAGGTGTAGCCGTCCGCCACCAGCGCCGGCAGTTCCTGGCCGAGGACCGAGGCCGTCGGATCGGACACGATGAGATGGAAGGAATGGTCGGTGTAGCAGCGCCCTTCGGCCAGCGCGTGATAGTTCGTGAGAGCGTCGCGCAGCGTCTGGCCCTTCTCCTGCAGGCAGAAGGGAAGAACGGTCGTGTTGCCGCCGAAGAGCGCCGAGCGCGTGCCGCTTTCGAAATCGTCGGCCATCACGATCCCGTCGCCGGACGGTTGCGAGATGTGGACATGGCTGTCGATGCCGCCCGGCAGGACGTAGCGGCCGGTGGCGTCGATCTCCTGCGCCCCCGCCTCCAGCGCCTCGCCGATCTGGACGATGCGCCCGTCGCGGATGCCGATGTCGGCGGCGAAGACGTCCGACGCGGTGGCGAGCGTGCCGCCGCGGATCACGAGGTCGAAGCGCGCCGTCACAGAACGGGCTCCAGCGCCGCGATCAGCCGGTCCACCTCGGCTGGCGTGTTGTAGTGGACCATGGACACGCGCACGACGCCGTCGGTCTGCGTCAGCCCGTGCTCCTCGACGATGCGCTTGGCGTAGAAGTCGCCGTGACGGATGCCGACCTTGGCGCCGTCCACTGCTTCGACGACGGCGCGGGAGGAATCCTGCCGCACGGTGAAGGAGACGGTGGAGACCCGGTCGGCGATCGCGCACGACTTTCGCCCGATTACGCGCACCGAGTTGCGGCTCGCGAGGAAGTCCATCAGGCGCTCGGTCAGCGCCTGCTCCTGGTCCGCGATCCCGGCAAAGCCCGCCTCGATTGCCGCCCGGCCGGGCGCGGCGCCTACGCGCTGCCCCAGTTCCTCGACATAGTCCACCGCGCCGATCGACCCCCACGCGCATTCGTAGTTGATGTTACCCGGCTCCAGCTTGTGGGGCACCCGGCTCTTGTCGAAGAAGTAGTGGTAGATGTTGTCGAGCTCCAGGAGCTTGTCGCGCTTGCCGAACATGACCGCATGGTGCGGCCCGAACACCTTGTAGATGCTGAAGATGTAGTAGTCGGCACCCAGCGCCCTGACGTCGATCGCGCGGTGCGGCGCGTAGGCGACGGCGTCGACGCACAGTTCCGCCCCACCGGCATGCGCGATGTCGGCGATCTCGCGGATCGGGTTGATCGTGCCGAGGATGTTGGAGGCGTGGGTGACGCAGACGAGCTTCGTGCGCTCGTTCATCAGGCCCTTGAGGTCCTCGAGGTCGAGCTCGAAGGTTTCCGGGTCGCATCGCCACCAGCGGATCTTGACGCCGCGCGCCTCGTGTTTCAGCCAAGGGCCGATATTGGCTTCGTGGTCCACGTTGGTGAGGATGATCTCGTCGCCGGGCTGGAGCCGGCCCACCATCGCCTCCGACAGGAAACGGATCAGGATCGTGGTGGAGGCACCCTCGACGATCTCGCCGGGATCGCAGTTCATGAAGCGCGCGAAGGCCTCGCGCGACTGCGCGACGCGGGCGGTGGAGATGCGGCTCGGCTCGTAGCTCGCCCCGGTCTGGACGTTGCTGGTCAGGAGATAGTCGGACACGCGGGCCGCGACGCGCGCCAGCACCTGGGAGCCGCCGGCATTGTCCATGTAGGCCCACTCGCTTCGGAGCGCGGGGAACTGCGAACGGACGAAATCGAGATCGAGGGTCATGGGTTTCAGCCTTGCCGGCGCGTCTTGCCCCGCGCCTGTCTAGTGGAATCAGTGGTTGAGAACGGCGTCGAGAAAGGCGCGCGCGCGCTCGTTGCGGGTCGAGCTGAAGAAGGCGTCGGGCGTCGAGATCTCGCGGATCTCGCCTTCTTCCATGAAGACGATGCGATCGGCGACCTGCCGGGCGAAGCCCATCTCGTGGGTGACGAGAACGAGGGTGACGCCGGAATGAGCGAGGCCCTTGATGACGTCGAGCACCTCGCCGACCATTTCGGGATCGAGCGCCGAGGTCGGCTCGTCGAACAGAAGGATGCGCGGCTCCATCGCCAGCGCCCGGGCGATGCCGACGCGCTGCTGCTGCCCCCCGGACAGCTGCGTCGGAAACTTCTGCGCCTGCGCGCCGATGCCGACGCGCTCCAGGAGCAGCTTGGCCTTGGCCCGGCTGTCCTCCCAGGAGAGCTTCCTCACCCGCACGGGACCCAGCGCCACGTTGTCGATGACGGACAGGTTGGGAAACAGGTTGAAGGCCTGGAACACCATGCCGGTCTGCTGGCGGACGGCCAGAAGGTTGCGACCGCGCTCGACGCGCACGCCGCCGACGAACACGTCCCCTTCGTCGTATTCCTCGAGATGGTTGATGCAGCGGATGAGGGTGGACTTGCCCGAGCCCGACGGCCCGAGCAGCACCACGACCTCGCCGGCCGCGACATCGAGATCGACGCCCCGCAGCGCCTGGAACGTGCCGTAGCGCTTGGAAACGCCGCGCATGCGGATGATGGGTTCGGCGCTCATCTCAGCGGGCCTCCCGCGCCGAATAGCGCTTCTCGAAGCGCGCCACGAGGCGCACCAAGGGTAGGAGCAGCGCGAGATAAAGGAGCGCGGCGCCGATCAGCGGCGTCGGGTTGGCGGCGAGCGCCTGCGCCTGCGTCGCCTGCTTCAGAAGGTCGGGCAGCGCCACGACGGATGCGAGCGCGGTGTCCTTCATCACGTTGATCGAGTTGTTGGTGAGCGGGGGGATGACGATGCGAACGGCCTGCGGCAGAACCACGTCGCGCATCACGTCGATCGCGTTGAGGCCGATCGACTGGGCCGCCTCGAACTGGCCGCGCGGGATCGCCTCGATGCCGGCCCGGTAGATCTCGGCCGTGTAGGCCGAGGACACGGTGGTCAAGGCGAGGCAGGCCGAGGCGAAGGGCGACAGGCGGATACCGACGAAGGGAAAGGCGTAGTAGACGATCACCAGCCAGACCAGGACGGGCAACGCGCGGAACACGTCGATATAGGCGATCGCGAGCCAGCGGAGGGGGCCGGGCGCGTAGAGGCGCACCAGCGCCAAAGCGAGGCCCCCCACGAGCCCCAAGACGATCGACAGGCCACCCAGAAGGATGGTCCGCCACAGCCCCTGGAGAAGCTGGGGCATCGAGCGCCACAGGACGTCGACGTTGAAGAAGGTGGTGACGATGTCCATGCCGGGCCTTGCGAAGGGATCGGGAACCGGACGCGAGCGGCGCCCGCGTCCGGCCAAGCGTCGGGGTGGATCAGAGCTTGGGCGCGTCGGCGACCTTCACGGTCGAGGTCGAGGCGTCGGGCTTGGTGCCGAACCACTTCTCGTGGAGCTGCGCCAGGAACCCGTCCGTCTTCAGTTCGGTGATCGCCTTGGTAGCCTCGGCGACCAGCGGCGAATCCTTGGCGAACATGATCGAATACTGCTCGCCCGTCGGGATGCGCTCCACCACGGCATAGTCCGGCTTGTCCTTGATGTAGTAGGCGACGGCCGGAATGTCGGAGATGTAGCCGTCGATGCGTCCGGCCGCCAGATCCAGCATGGCGGGCGACAGGCCCTCGAAGCGGCGGATCTCGGACAGGCCGAGTTCCGTCTCGTGGGCCGTGGCGTAGATGTCGCCGGTGGAGCCGGTGTCGACGCCGACCACCTTGCCCTTCAGCCCGGACAGGCCCTGGATGCCGGACGCCTTCAGGACGGACAACGACTGGTCGCTGTCGTAGTAGGGCTGGGCGAAGGAGACCGATTCCAGCCGCTTTTTGGTGATGGTGATGGACGAGATCGCCGCGTCGATCCGCCCCGACTGGACGGCCGAGAACAGGCCGTTGAAGGGGATGTTCTCGACCTGGACGTCGTCATAGCCCATGCGCTTGGCGACTTCCCGGACGAGTTCGACCTCGAAGCCGACGATCTCGGACGAGGCGTCCTGGAACTCCCAGGGGACGTTGCCGACATTGGCGCCGACTGTCAGCGACTTGGCGAGAGCAGGGCTGGCGAAGGCGATCGCGGCGGCCGCCAGGGCGGCCAGTTTGATGCGGGTCATGTCGGCTCCTTCGTGAAAGCGGGGGAGGGTCGTTACGTCAGGGATGCACGATTGGTCAAAAATCAGGCATAAACGTCGTATGCACTCGGCCGGTCAATTTGTATGGGCCCTATCCGCCTTTGTGAAGAGGAAAAACAGAATGGATGTCAAATCGCATACAGTATCGCTTGCGAACGGTGCCGACGACGTGGAGATCGTGCGTGCCTATCTCGACGCATCCATGGTTCCCGACCCCGAGCGCGCCGCAACCTTCATGGCGCCGGGTTGCACCATCACCTTCACCGGCGGTCGCGTGTTCGACCATCCGCGCGGTCCCGCATCGGTCAACGCGGCGCGCTACAGGTGGGTGAAGAAGCGGATGGAGCGGTTCGACGTCGCGCCCTCGGATGACCGGACCGTGGTCTACTCGATCGGCTTCCTCTACGGGGAATGGCCCGATGGAACGCCTTTCGACGGCAATCGCTACGTCGATCGTTTCGAAGTGTCGGGCGGGCGCATCACGAAGATGGACGTCTGGAACGACAGTGCGGAGTGGATCCTGGATCCCGCCCTGCGCCGCTGAGGCGCATCAGTTCTCGACGGCCTGCCGGCGTCGGCGCGGGGTCACGGCTTCGGCTTCGGCGTAGGGCGCCAGAATGTCCATCAGGTCGCCCCGGGCCTCCGGCGCCTTCAGGAGCGCGCGCTGGGCCACCTGATCGAGGTGGTGGGCCATGAGTTCGCCCGCCCGCGCCTCGTCTCCCGCCTCCAGGGCGGCCAAGACGTCGCGATGCTCGGAAATGGCGCATTCGGGAGAATGGGGCCGCCCGAAGGTCGCCAGCGACAGGCAGGAACGATACGCCGTCTCGCGCACGTAGCGCGACAGCGTCGGGCGCCCCGTCATCTCGGCGAGGCGGACATGGAACTCGGTCGCCAGGCGCAGCGAGGTGGTTTCGGACCCGCCCCGTGCCGCTTCCTCGGCATCCACATGGGCGGCGAGCTCGGCGAGCTGGCGCGGCGACAGCCGCCCCGCCAGGCGCCGCACCACGAGGCGCTCGAGCTCGATGCGGATGTCGAATTCGTCCCGCGCGTCCTCGAAGGAAGGCGTGGCGACCACCGCGATCCGGTTGCGGCGCAGCTCCACCAATCCCTCGGATGCCAACTGTCCCAAGGCATGGCGCGCCAGGGTGCGGCTGACACCGAAGCGCTCGCCGAGCTGGTCCTCCGGCAGCTTGTCGCCCGGCGCCAGAGCGCGCTCCAGAATGGCGCGCCGGATGGCGCGGCAGATCACGGAAGCTCGGTCCATCGCATCCCCATGCCCGTTCGCAAGCAGTTCCTTCGTCACGCCCCGTCGTCCTTCAGCGTCCATCGCACCGGGCACCTAGCATCCGCGGCGGGTAGGAGCCAAACGCTTCCTGAAAGCTGGCTAAAATCCACAGACGCTGATTGCATGCACTTCGGTCGGAAGTTCGCATTTAGTCTTCATCGGTGGATTGGGCTTTCGCCACTTCGATACCGAGGGCGACCGAGAGGTTTGAAGGCGCGCGCGGCGGCGACAGGTCGAGCTGATCGAAGAGCGCTTCGACATGCTCGCGCATCAAGCGGGCGGACAGGGCGGGCTGGCCGCCGGAAATGGCCTCGATCAGCTGGAGATGGGCCGCGTTCGCGCATGGTTCCTGCGGCTGGCGCCAGTAGAGCGAGATCACCAGAGAGGACCGGGACAGCAGCTCGCCCACGATGTCCGACAGGACACCATGGCCGGCAATCCCGGCGATGCGTCGATGGAAGTCGGCGGAGTGGAAGACGGCCTCGCGCGGATTGTCGAGGTGCAGGGCGTGGTGCTCGGCGTCGATCGACGCGCGCAGCGCCTGCGTGTCGGCCGGCCGCATTCGGCGGGCGGCCCTTGCCGCGAGTTCGGGCTCGATCAACGCCCGTGCCTCGAAGATTTCGCGCGCTTCCTCGGGGCCGGGACACGCCACGCAGGCACCCTTGTTGCGCCGAAGGAGGACGACGCCCTGACGGGCGAGATCCTGGAGCGCGACACGCACCAGGGTCCGGCTGACCCCGTAGAGCGCCGCGATCTCCTCCTCCACCAGCTTGGCGCCCGGCGCGAGGCGATGCCGGATGATGGCGTCGAGGATGCCGTCGTGGATCGGACGCCACGATGCGTCGCTTCGCTTCCGTTCTGGCGAACCGTCCCGCAAATCCGTCGTTTCTCCGTCGCAAGCGGACTGGCCGCCCTTGAGTGATCGGCCACGGGCCAGCATGCCACCGGTTCACGGGGCAGCCAATCGCCGATCGCGCACAATCGTTGTGTACAATTTACGCAAGGCGCTGAATTCCTGAGCGCCGTTTCCCGTGCGCTGCGTGGTGCGAACTGCGCCCTTCGAGCGTGAAATCCCAAATCGTCCCGCCGCGGGAGCGGTTCTCTGGGGTTGGCATGGTTCCTGCTTGTCATCGTTCGAAGGAAACGATGAGGCGGGCATGGCGGCAGGCAATCTCGAACTGGTCAAGCTGACCAAGCGCTACGGCCAGACGGTCGCGGTGGACGCGATCGACCTGCGCATTCCCGCCGGGACCTATTGCTGTTTCCTCGGCCCGTCCGGTTGCGGCAAGTCCTCGACGCTCCGGATGATCGCCGGCCACGAAAGCGCCAGCGGGGGCGATATCATTCTGGGTGCCTCGAACGTCACCGACCTTCCGCCCGCCCGGCGCGGTACGGCGATGATGTTCCAGTCATATGCGCTGTTTCCCCATCTGACGGTGCGCGACAACATCGCCTTTTCCTTGAAGATGAAGGGTGTCGCCAAGGCGGAGCGATACGCCAAGGCGCGCGCCGTCATGGATCTCGTCGATCTCCACCGGTTCGAGGCGCGCATGCCCGCGCAGCTGTCCGGCGGCCAGCAGCAGCGCGTGGCGCTCGCCCGCGCGCTCGTCACCGATCCCAGCATCCTCCTCCTCGACGAGCCGCTTTCGGCGCTCGACCCGTTCCTGCGCCTCAAGGTGCGCACCGAGCTGAAGCGCCTCCAGCGCGAACTCGGCATCTCCTTCCTCCACGTCACCCACGGGCAGGACGAGGCGATGGCGCTCGCCGACCTCGTGGTCATCATGAAGGACGGGCGCATCGAGCAGTCCGGCACGCCGCAGGACGTCTTCCACCGGCCCGCCACCGCCTTCGTCGCCCGCTTCATGGGCGGGCACAACGTCCTGACCCTCGACGGACGCGCCGTCACCGTGCGCGCCGACCGGGTGCGCCTCGGGCAGGGCGGGGAGGCGGCTCGAACGCTCACCGGCGAGGTGCGCGGCGTCGAATACGGCGGCGCCACTGTCACCGTGGTGCTGGCGGCCGGCGAGGCCGGTGAGATCACCGCCGTGATCGCCGAGGAGGACTATGCCCGCACGCCCGCCGAGCTCGGCCAGACCCGGCCGATGCATTGGGCGCGCGCCGACGAATACGCCCTGGCGGCCTGAACAATCCATCCGTTCCTTGATCTTTCCCAGGAGATGCAGCCCATGACCGATACAAAGAAGCCCGCGATCCCCTCCGTCGGCATCGATCGCCGCACCTTCCTCAAGGGCGGCACGGCTGCGGCGGGCGCCGCCTTCGTGTCCGGCGCGGCCGTGACCGGCTTTCCCTTCGTGCGCTCGGCCCGCGCGCAGGAGGCCAAGACCCTGCGCTATCTCGGCACCGCCGTGAACCAGTCCACCGAGATCGCCGCCAAGGTGAAGGAGGATCTCGGCATCACGCTCGAATACATCCCCGTCACCACCGACGAGGTGACCAAGCGCATCATCACCCAGCCGAACACGTTCGACATCGTCGACACCGAATACTTCGCGCTCAAGAAGTTCGTGCCGACCGGCAACCTGATGGGCATGGACGCCAAGCGCATCACCGAATTCGACAACATCACCACCGTCTTCACCAAGGGCGAGATCGACGGAAAGAAGATCGGCGACCAGGGTACCGCCCCTTGGAAGGTGCTTTATCTTGAGGGCAACAAGTCCAAGAGCTTCGCCGCCTCGCCGACCGAGTGGATCTCGCTCATCCCCACAACCTACAACGCCGACACGCTCGGCATCCGGCCCGACCTCATCGGGCGCCCGATCGAAAGCTGGGCCGAGCTCCTGAACCCGGAGTTCAAGGGCAAGGCGTCGATCCTGAACATTCCCTCGATCGGCATCATGGACGCGGCCATGGTGATCGAGGCGACCGGCGCCTACAAGTATCCCGACAAGGGCAACATGACCCGCGACGAGATCGACATGACGATCGACAAGCTGATCGAGGCCAAGCAGGCCGGTCAGTTCCGCGCGCTCTGGTCCGACTTCAATGAAAGCGTCAACCTGATGTCGTCCGGCGAGACGGTGATCCAGTCCATGTGGTCGCCCGCCGTCACCGCCGTGCGGGCCAAGGGCATCGACTGCGTGTTCCAGCCGCTGAAGGAGGGCTACCGCGCCTGGGCCTCCGGCTTCGCCCTGCCGTCCACCCTGGAAGGCCCCAAGCTCGACGCCGCCTACGAGTTCGTCAATTGGTTCCTGTCCGGCTGGGCCGGCGCCTTCCTGAACCGTCAGGGCTATTATTCCGGCGTCCTGACGACGGCCCAGAAGTCCATGGAGCCCTACGAGTGGGCCTACTGGATGGAAGGCAAGCCGGCGGAGCAGGACATCAAGTCCCCGCAGGGGCAGACGATCGCCCTGAAGGGGGCGACCCGCGACGGCGGCTCCTTTGACCAGCGCATGGGCGCCGTCGCCTGCTGGAACGCGGTGATGGACGAGGACGCCTATATGATCCGCAAATGGAACGAGTTCGTCGCGGCTTGAGGCGCGAGGAAGGCAGGGGCGCTGCCCCTGCGACCCCGGCAGGGGAAATGATTTCCCCTGCACCCCTCTTCATTTGAGGAGGTTTCCCCGACCGGGGCGGGCCGCGGGCCCGCCCCGGTCGGGGACAGGTCATCCAACGAAAAGAAGGGTCCGGGAAGCCTTCCCGGGCGGGGACCGGGGTGGCAGCCCCGCACCTTGCGCGCCCGCCACGGAGCCTCATGACCGCATCCAATCGCACGGGGCTTGCGCCCTATCTGCAGGCCATGCCGCTCGGGCTGGTGTTTCTCGTGTTTCTCGTGGTGCCGCTCGTCTTCATCGTGATGGTGAGCTTCTGGACCTACGAGAACTACCAGATCCAGCCCGCCTTCACCCTGCAGAACTACGCGGACGTCTTCGACCGCTGCATCACGCGGCTGCCGACCCTGTGCACGACGTTCCGCACGTATGTCTCGACCTTGAGCTTCGCGCTGACGGTTTGGGCGCTGACGCTCGGCATCGGCTTCACCATCGCCTACTTCCTGGCCTTCGAGGTGCGCTCCAAGGCGATCCAGTCGGTTCTGTTCCTGGTCTGCACGATCCCGTTCTGGACCTCCAACGTCATCCGTATGATCTCGTGGATCCCCCTTCTGGGTCGCGAGGGGCTGGTGAACCGGACCCTCCTCGGCCTCGGGATGATCGACCGGCCGCTGGAATGGCTGCTCTACTCGTCCTTTTCGGTGACGCTGACGCTGGTCCACCTGTTCACCTTCTTCATGGTGGTGCCGATCTACAATTCGATGCTGCGCATCGACCGCTCGCTGATCGAGGCGGCGCGGGATGCGGGTGCCGGCGGCTGGCAGATCCTGTGGAACGTGATCGTGCCGCTGTCCAAGACCGGCATCGCCATCGGCTCGATCTTCGTTCTCACCATCGTCATGGGCGACTTCATCACGGTCGGCCTGATGGGCGGCCAGCAGATCGCCTCGGTCGGCAAGACGATCCAGACCGAGATCAGCTATCTCCAGTTCCCGGTCGCCGCGGCCAATGCCGTGGTGCTGCTGGCCACCGTGCTCCTGATCGTGTTCGCGCTTCTGCGCGTCGTCGACATCCGCAAGGAGCTGTAGAACCATGCACGAGAAACGCTCGCGCGCCTTCTGGCCCCTGTCAATCTTCTTCGCCCTGTTCGTCCTCTTCCTCTACGGGCCGACGCTCACCGTTCTGATCCTGTCCTTCCAGGGGCCGGCGGGCGGCCTGACCTTCCCGATGAACGGGGTGTCGACGCATTGGTTCGGCGTCCTGTGGGCGGGGCTCGGCGTCGTCGATGTCTGGGCGGCGTTTGCGCGGTCCCTTCGGCTCGGCCTCGTCGTCACCGCTTTGACGGTGGTGATCTCGGTGCTGGCGGGGCTCGCGTTCCGCCGGCGGTTCCGGGGGTCGACGCTCCTGTTCTACACGGCGATCGCCTCGCTGATCCTGCCCTCGATCGCCGTTTCGCTCGGCATCGCGCTGGAGTTCCGTCTCTTCGATGATTTCGTGAAGGCCTACGGGCTCGGCGGTTCCGGCTTCCAGTCGGCGATGGGCCTCTTCACCTCGGCGCTCGGCGCGCACCTAACCTGGACGTTGCCCTTCGGCATGCTGGTAATGTTCGCCGTGTTCAACCGCTTCGATCCGGCCTACGAGGAGGCCGCGCGCGACCTCGGCGCGACGCCCTGGCAGACGTTCCGCCACGTCGTCCTGCCGATCATCGCGCCTTACGTCGTCGGCGTCGCGCTCTTCGGCTTCACCCTGTCCTGGGACGAGATCGCGAGAACCTCCCAGGCGATCGGCGGACCCAACACGCTGCCGCTCGAACTCCAGGGCCTGACCACCACCGTCACGACGCCGGCGATCTACGCGCTGGGAACGCTGACGACGGCCGTGTCCTTCCTGGTCATCGGCCTGACGCTCGCCACCGCGCTCGTCCTGCGCGCTCGGCGCATGCGCGGCGCCTCCGACGCCGGCAAAGGGACGCTATGACATATCGACACCCAAACGCCGGATAGGCCGCTGCGCATAAAATAAGCAGGCCTCCAATCTCGGCAATTCCTGTTGACGCGCTGGAAAACCTGACGCAGGATCGCTCCCACATACCGGCCTTGATCGCCGGGCGGCAATCGAGCCCCGTGAGTCCGATACGACGCTTCGAAGCGTCGTGGCGCGACCTCGGGGCTTTTTCGTTTCAGGGCAGGACACTTGCGGCATCGCATCGACATCGGCGTGCTCTTCTCTCGGACCGGCAGCTACGACCGGCTCGGCGAGGCCTGCCGCAAGGGCGCCTTTGGGGCGATCGCAGCGATCAATGCCGATCCGGCGCGCCGCATCCGCTTCGAGGTCGCCGAGCGCGATCCCGAGGGGCGGATCGAGCGCTATGCCCCGCTCTGCGCCGATCTTCTGACGGGAAGCAGGGTTCGCCACGTCGTCGGCTGCATCACCTCCTGGAGCCGGAAGGACGTCATTCCTGTCCTCGAAAAGCACGGCGGCCTTCTTTGGTATCCCGCGCCCTACGAGGGCTTCGAGGCCAGCGATCACGTCGTCTACATGAACGCGGCCCCGAACCAGCATCTCGTGCCGCTCGTCGCCCATGTGGCGGCGCGCTACGGAAGCGATGCGTTTCTCCTCGGATCCAACTACATCTGGGACTGGGAGATGAACCGCATCGCCCGCGACCTCGTGGCCGATGCCGGCGGCGAGGTGCGGGGCGAGCGCTACCTGCCGCTCGGCGACACGGATGTCGCCCGGCTGATCGCCGAGATCCGCGCCACGGCGCCGGATTTCGTCCTCAACAACCTGATCGGCCCCTCGTCCTACGCCTTCTACGAAGCCTATGCGGCTCTCGGGCGCGAGGACGAGCGCTTCCATCCCGAGCGGCGGCCGATCCTGTCCTGCAACCTGACGGAGGCCGAACTTCCCTCGATCGCCCCCTATGGCGAAGGACACCTTTCGTCGCTGCCCTTCGTCCATGACGGTGCGCCGGGACCTACGTCTTCCTTCGAGGCGGCGGCCCACGCGGCGGTAACCGTCCTTGCCGACGCCATCGAGGCGGCGGGGAGCGACGAGCCGGATGCGGTGCGACACGCGATGGCCGCAAGCACGCATGTGACCGCGCTCGGGCCCATCCGCATCGATCCGCTCACCCAGCATGCGCAACTCCCCGTCCGGATCGCGAGCATTCGCGGCACGCGCTTCGAGGTGCTGGAGGAAAGCCCGAGGCTCGTCGCGGCGGACCCGTATCTTTCGCGCTACGACCCCGCTGCCACGTTCCGTCCGAAGCTGAGGCTGGTGCGATGACGAGGGCCGTGCGCATTCCCAATCTCGGCGGGGCAAGGGCGGTCGTCCTGCATCGCGAGCACGCCTCCGTCGACGTGCTGATCCGCCAGCTCGGCGCGATCGGGCTGGAAGTGGCACAGGCGTGGCCCGATCTGCCGGCCTCGGCCGCCGGAGCGGATTTCCTGTTCTTCGACGTCGACCACGGCTTCGACGAGCAGTTCCCTTGGGCTCCCGGCGAGGCGCCGATGCCGCTCGTGGCGCTGATCGGGTCGGAAGCGCCCGGCCGCATCGAATGGGCGCTGTCGCACCGGGCCGACGCGCAGGTCCTGAAACCCGTCGGCAGCGCCGGCGTCTACTCCGCGCTTTTGATCGCCCGGCGCGCCTTCGACGAGCGGCGGCGGCTCGGAGCGGAGATCGCCGCCCTGCGCGAGCGCATCGCCGAGCGCCAGACGGTCGTGCGCGCGGTGGTCGCCCTGTCGGGCGGTGGCATCGGCGAGGAGCAGGCCTATGCCCAGCTCCGGGCGCTCGCCATGGGCTGGCAGATGACGATGGAAGAAGCCGCGCGCCGCGTCGTCGATCTCAAGAACAAGGAGGCCTCGGATGAGCGTCCTCGTCGGGCCTGAGGCCTCCGCCGTTCCCCCGTCCGCGCCGGTGGGCGGCGAGGGCGTCCTGCGCCGGCTCCTCGGGCGCCGGCTCGCCGTGTTCGGGCTCGCGATCATCGCCTTGGTCGTTCTGTCGGCGGTCTTCGCACCGCTCGTCGCCCCGTTCGATCCCAACGAGCAGTTCTTCGACGGCCTGTCGCTGGAGGGCTCGCCGCTGCCGCCCTCCGCCACCTACTGGCTCGGCACCGATCTTCTCGGCCGCGATCTCCTGTCGCGCCTTCTCTACGGCGCGCGCAATTCGCTCGTCATCGGCATCGTCGCCAACGGTGCGGCGCTCGTCATCGGCACGTTGGTCGGCGTCGTCGCCGGCTATTACCGCGGCCTCGTCGGCACCGTGCTGATGCGCTTCACCGACCTGATGATGGCGTTTCCGGCGCTGCTCCTGGCGATCTGCCTTGCCGCCGTCCTGCGCCCGAGCCTGTGGATCGTCGCACTCGTGATCGCGCTGGTGAACTGGGTGCAGGTGGCTCGCGTCGTCTACTCCGAGACGCGCTCGCTCGCGACACGCGAGTTCATCCAGGCTGAGGTGACGCTGGGGGCAAGCTCGTCCCGCATCCTGTTCCACCATGTTCTGCCGCACCTCACCTCCACCGTGATCGTCTACGGCACGCTCGGCATTTCGACGACCGTGCTTCTGGAAGCGACGCTGTCCTTCCTTGGCGTCGGCGTGCAGCCGCCGGACGCCTCGTGGGGCAACATCATTTTCGAGAACCAGACCTACTTCCAGGCGGCGCCCTGGCTGGTTTTCTTCCCCGGCGCGGCGATCCTGGCTCTCGCGCTCGCCTTCAATCTCGTCGGCGACGCGCTGCGCGATGCCCTCGACCCGACCGAGGAGGGGCGCGGCTGATGGCGATCTATCTGGCACGCCGCCTGTTTCAGGCCGTTCTCATTCTCCTCGGCGTCAGCCTCGTCACCTTCGCGCTGCTCTACCTTCTGCCGGCGGACCCGGCCCGGCAGATCGCCGGACGCACGGCGACCGCGGCGCAGGTGGCGGGCATTCGCACCCAGCTCGGGCTCGACCAGCCCTTCCTCGTCCAGTACGCGCGCTATCTCGGCAACCTCCTGCAAGGCGATCTCGGCCGATCCTACCTCCAGCGCTCGGCGGTCGCCGACCTGATCTCAGCGCGCCTTCCCGCCAGCCTCCTCCTGATGCTGGCCGCGATCCTCTGCGAACTCGCGCTCGGCCTTTCCATGGGCATGTTGGCCGCCGTCCGGCGCGGGCGTGCCAGCGACCACGCGCTGATGGTGACCTCCTTCGTCACCGTCTCGGCGCCGCAGTTCGTGGTGGGCCTTCTTCTCCTCTACGTCTTCGCCGTGCGCCTCGGCTGGTTCCCGATCGGCGGCTACGGCACCTTTTCCCATCTCGTCCTGCCGGCGCTGACGCTCGGCATCCTCGGGGCCGGCTGGTACGCGCGCATGATGCGCTCCTCCATGGTGGACGTTCTGCGCCAGGACTATGTTCGCACGGCCCGCGCCAAGGGCCTCAGGCGCTGGACGATCCTCGCCCGCCACGCGCTGCCCAACGCGATCCTGCCCGTCATCGCGATGATCGGCATCGACATCGGCCTCTTCATGAGCGGCATCGTCGTGGTGGAGAGCGTCTTCGGCTGGCCGGGCATCGGCCAGCTCGCCTGGCAGGCGATCCAGCGCGTCGATCTGCCGATCATCATGGGTGTCACCCTGGTTTCGGCGGTCGCCATCGTCCTCGGCAACCTTCTGGCCGACCTCGTCACCCCGCTCATCGATCCCCGCATCAAGCTTCAATAGGAAGGAACCTCCCATGACGTCCCTCTTCAAGCGGAGCGCCGCGGCGCTCGCCATCACCGCGTCGCTCCTTTCCGCTCCGGCCGCGGCCCTGGCGCAGGACGCCAAGACGATCACCGTCACCTACAAGGACGATATCGCGACGCTCGACCCGGCGATCGGCTACGACTGGCAAAACTTCTCGATGATCAAGTCGATCTTCGACGGGCTGATGGACTACGAGCCGGGCACCGCCACGCTGCGGCCGGGGCTGGCCGAGAGCTACGAGATCTCGCCTGACGGCAAGGTTTTCACCTTCAAGCTGCGCGACGGCGTCAAATTCCACAACGGCCGCGCGATGACGGCCGAGGACGTCAAGTATTCCTTCGAGCGCACGGTCAACCCGGCCACCCAGTCGCCGGGCGCGGGCTTCCTTGGCTCGATCGAAGGCTTCGACGCCATGCAGGGCGGCACCGCGACCGAGCTGTCCGGCGTCAAGGTCCTCGACCCGAAGACGGTCGAAGTGACGCTGTCGCGCCCGGACGCGACGTTCCTTTCGGTGATGGCGCTGAACTTCTCCTTCATCGTGCCGAAGGAAGAGGTCGAGAAGTCCGGCGCCGACTTCGGCCGTAACCCGGTCGGCACCGGCGCCTTCAAGCTCACGGAATGGACGCTCGGCCAACGGCTCGTTCTCGAAAAGAACGCCGACTACTACCGCGAGGGCGCGCCCAAGCTCGACGGCATCACCTTCGAGATCGGGCAGGAACCGGTGGTCTCGCTCCTGCGCGTCCAGAACGGCGAGGTGGACGTGCCGGGCGATGGCATCCCCCCGGCCAAGTTCCGCGAGGTGATGGGCAATCCCGCCGAGGCCGCGCAGGTGGTGGAGGGCGTGCAGCTCCACACCGGCTACATCACTATGAACACCAAGGCCGCGCCCTTCGACGACCTGAAGGTGCGTCAGGCCGTCAACATGGCGATCAACAAGGAGCGCATCGTCCAGATCATCAACGGCCGCGCGACACCCGCCAACCAGCCGCTGCCGCCCACGATGCCGGGCTACGTCCAGAACTTCGAGGGCTACAAGTACGACGTGGACGCGGCCAAGAAGCTCCTCGCCGAAGCCGGCCATGAGAACGGCTTCGAGACCGAGCTGTTCGTCGCCAACGTCGATCCGCAGCCGCGCATCGCGCAGGCGATCCAGCAGGATCTGGCGGCGATCGGCATCAAGGCCTCGATCCAGAGTCTGGCTCAGGCCAACGTCATCGCCGCCGGCGGCTCGGCGGAAGGGGCGCCGATGATCTGGTCGGGCGGCATGGCCTGGATCGCCGACTTTCCCGACCCGTCGAACTTCTACGGCCCGATTCTGGGCTGCGCGGGCGCGGCGGACGGCGGCTGGAACTGGGCGAAATACTGCAACGAGGCGCTGGACGGACAAGCCGCCGCCGCCGATGCCATGGTCGATCCGGCCAAGGCCGCCGAGCGCGCGAGCGCCTGGGGCGAGGTCTACAAGCAGGTGATGGCCGACGCACCTTGGGTCCCGGTCTTCAACGAGAAGCGCTACACGATGCGCTCGGCCCGCATGGGCGGCGACGACGCACTCTATGTCGATCCGGTCAACACGCCGATGAACTATCGCTACGTCGAGACCAAGTGAGATGTGCAAGGCCTGCGATTATACGATCCACGGTCGCCAGCACCATTTCGGCTGGGACAATTCGCTCGAACCGGCGCTGAGGGTGGCGCCGGGCTCGACGATCGAGTTCGAATGCCGGGATTCCTCGGCCGGCCAGCTGACGCCGGCGTCCACGGTCGAAAGCGTCACGGCGCTCGACTTCGGCAAGATCAACCCCGTCTCCGGGCCGATCTTCGTCGAGGGCGCGGAGCCCGGCGACGCGCTGAAGGTGACGATCGACGGCTTCAAGCCGTCCGGCTTCGGCTGGACGGCCAACATCCCGGGCTTCGGGCTCCTGGCGGACCAGTTCACCGAGCCCGCCCTGACGCTCTGGAACTACGATCCGAGCGGAACCGTGCCGGCGGCCTTCGGCGCGCACGGGCGCGTGCCCCTGAAGCCCTTCGCTGGGACGATCGGCAATGCGCCGGCCGAGCCGGGGCACCACTCGGTGGTGCCGCCGCGCCGGGTCGGCGGCAATCTCGACATCCGGGACCTGTCGGCGGGCACGGTCCTGTATCTCCCGGTGGAGGTGGCCGGCGCGCTCTTCTCGGTCGGCGACACCCACGCCGCGCAAGGCGACGGCGAGGTCTGCGGCACGGCGATCGAAAGTCCGATGAACGCCGTCCTGACGCTCGATCTCGTGAAGGGCGCCCATCTCGCCATGCCCCGCTTCACGACGCCGGGGCCGGTCACGCGCCATCTCGACGCCAAGGGCTACGAGGTGACGACCGGTGTCGGGCCCGACCTGATGACGGGCGCGGGCCGAGCCGTCGCCGACATGGTCGAGCTTCTGGCGGCCCGCTACAACCTGGCTCCGGTGGACGCCTACATGCTCGTCTCGGCCTGCGGCGATCTTCGGATCTCCGAGATCGTCGACATGCCGAACTGGGTCGTTTCGTTCTACTTCCCGCGCGTCGTGTTCGAATGACGATGATGCCCGCGATGGACAGGGAGGTCGGCACCCTGGCGCCGGCTCCCGAGCCCGTGCTGTCGGTTCGAGATCTGACGATCTCGGTCGGGCAGGGCGCGCAGAGGCGCGCGCTTGTCGAAGCCTTGTCCTTCGACCTGGCACCCGGCGAGACGCTATGCATCGCGGGCGAATCGGGCTCGGGCAAGTCGCTCACCTCGCTCGCCGTGATGGGGCTCCTGCCCAAGCCCGGCCCCGTCGTATCCGGCGGCTCCATCCGTCTGGCGGGCGAGGAACTGATGACGCTTCCCGAACGCGGGATGCGCCGGGTGCGCGGCGATCGCATCGCGATGATCTTCCAGGAGCCGATGACCTCCTTGAACCCGGTGCTCACCGTCGGGCGCCAGATCACGGAGGCGATCGAGGCGCATCGCGACGTGTCCGCGCGAGAAGCGCGGCAACTCGCGCTGGAAGCGCTCGAGGCCGTTCGCATTCCCGAAGCCGAGCGGCGGATGGGGCAGCACCCGCACGAACTCTCCGGTGGCATGCGCCAGCGCGTGATGATCGCGATGGCGCTGGCGCTCGAACCCGACGTCCTGATCGCCGACGAGCCGACGACCGCGCTCGATGTGACGATCCAGGCGCAGGTTCTCGGTCTCCTCAAGGAAATCCAGGCGACGCGCGGCACCTCGCTGATCCTCATCACCCACGACATGGGCGTCGTGGCCGAGATGGCCGACCGGGTCATCGTGATGAGAGGGGGGCGGGCGGTCGAGGACGGCGCGGTGGCCCCGATCTTCGCCGCGCCGAGGGAAGACTACACGAAGGCGCTTTTGGCCGCCGTCCCGCGCATGGGCGACGGGCGGGGGCGCGCTGCTTCGGCGCCGACGCGGCCCGTCGCCGAGATCCGCGATCTTGCGGTCCGCTTTCCCCTGAAGGGCGGGTTCTTCGGGCGCCCGGTCGCCGAGGTTCACGCGGTCGCCGGCATTTCCTTCGAGGTGCCCGCCGGGGCGACGCTCAGTCTCGTCGGCGAAAGCGGCTGCGGCAAGTCGACGACCGCCAAGGCGATCGCGGGCCTCGTCCCCTACGAGGGACGGCTCTCGGTCGCCGGCCGTTCGGGAGAAGGCCTTTCAGTGCCCGAGCGCAAGGCGCTGCGGCGCGACGTGCAGATGATCTTCCAGGATCCGTTCGCTTCGCTCGATCCGCGCTACCGGGCCGGCGACCTCGTGGCCGAACCGATGGCGATCCATGGCATCGGCTCGGCCCGCGAGCGCGAGGAGCGCGTCGCGGCCCTGTTCGAGCGCGTCGGCCTTCAGGCGGACGCGATGCGGCGCTACCCCCATCAGTTCTCCGGCGGCCAGCGCCAGCGCATCTGCATCGCGCGCGCGCTTGCGCTGAGGCCGAAGCTCATCATCGCGGACGAAAGCGTTTCGGCGCTCGACGTGTCGGTCCAGAAGCGCGTTCTGGAACTCCTCAGGGAACTGCAGGACGAGTTCGGGATCGCCTATCTCTTCATCAGCCACGACATGGCCGTGGTGGAGAACATCTCCGACCGGGTGGCGGTGATGTATCTCGGCCAGATCGTGGAAACCGGCACGGCCGCCCAAGTCTTCGGCGATCCGCGCCATCCCTATACGCGCCGCTTGATCGACGCGGTGCCGGTGCCCGATCCCGCCCGCCGCCGAGCCGGCTTTTCGCGCCTTACGGGCGAAATCCCGAGCGCGGTGAGACCGTTGGGCGATCCCCCCACGCGGCTCACCCTGCAGGACGTGGGCGACGGGCATCTCGTCGCGTCCTCTTAAGCGCGATCGTCTGCCCAAATTCGTCGCTCGGCATCGGGTGCGATGGCACGGTGGTGCGTCGCCGAGAAGATTGCGCGGCTATGAACCGATCGCGGGGTGCGCTTCGATGTTCTCCGTCGCCCTGTGGCTCTGCGGCGTCGAGGCAGACGGTCGGCCGGGCTCGCCCAGCCCCTCGGCGATCGCCTGCGCGACGGCCTGCGCATGCGCCGTCACCTGCGGCAATCCCATGAGCTCGCCGAACGTGCCCCTGGCGAGCGGACCGGCGACGAAAAGGTTGGGAACCGCGTGGCCGTCGCGATCGACGGCGAGATGATCGGGGCCGACCTGCAGACCCAGGCCGACGCGATCGAGGGTCGCCAGTCCCTCTTCATGGAGGGAGCGGACGGGCTGACGCTCGACGATGCTGCGATGGGCAGGGCCTGTCGTGTTGAGAACGCTGTCGAACGCCTGCGTCCGGGTTTCGCGCGTGCCCCGGGGGCGGAATTCGACGAGAAGCTGTTCGGGGGCGGTGCGAGACGTGACGAGCCCGGCGGCGATCGAGCGCAGCCGTCCCTCGCCCTCGAGCCTTTCCAGAACGCCCGCCACCTGGGGCGCGATCCGGAAGCGGTGAACGTCCCAGAAGCTGCGCAGGCGGCGGACGATCTTTCGCCGCTCGGGCTCGGGCAAGGCTTGCCAGATCTCCGTTCCCTGGCCTCGCAGCGCATCGAGAACACCGTGCCAGGTCTGCCCGAGCGCTTGCGCCTGCGCGATCGTGCGGCGGACCCGGCGGATCAGGTCGAGGGCCGTTCCGGCTGGCTTCGACACGAAATCGCCGAAGGGCTCGACGGGGGCGGGCGCATGGGCGCGCGAGCGCAGGCCGTTGCGCGAGAGCATCAGGATCGAGCCGCGATGCCCCAGGCGGTCGAGCGTGGCGACGGTATCCGCCGCGGTGAGGCCGTTGCCGACGATCAGGACGCGCGCGTGCGCGGATACGCTCGCCAGCGCCCCGGCTTCGGTCGGATCGGCGATGAAGCGCGGATTTCCCGCCAGCGCCTGCAAAGCGCCTGGAATGGCCGGGGGCGGGTGCGTCGTCGCCAGAACGAGACGATCGGCATGCAAGGCGCCGTCGGAGAGCGCGATCTCGAACGAACCGTCCCCCCGGCGCCGCACGCTTTGGGCGAACGCGCGCCGATGAACGATCCGGCCTGTCGCGAGCGGGGGAGCGAGGCAGTCGGCGACGTAGCGCCCGAACAGGCCGCGCTGCGGATAGCTCTGGCCCGAGCCGTCGAACGCGTCCTCGTCGCCCTCCAGCGCATCGGTTGCGGCGAGCCAGCGCTCGAACGCCTGCGGATCCTGCGTGTCGAGGCTCATGCGCGCGGCCGGAACGTTGATCCGGTGGGCGGGGTCGCTTGTCGAATAGGCCAGCCCCGCGCCGAGCGAGGCGCGCGGTTCGACGACGACGATGGAGGTCCGGCGATCGGTGTCGATCAGCGAGAGATGGTAGGCGACGGCCGCGCCCGTGTAGCCGCCACCGAGAATCGCGACCGTCGTCACGACTGGCTGGCGAGCGGCGCGGGGCGCGTGTCGCCGGCGATCGACTCGCCGAAGGGGCCGGTGTTCACGCCGGCCGCCTTGGCGCGCAGCGGATGGGCGAGCGGCAGGCGCGGCAGCACGAGTTCGCCGAAGCGATAGGCTTCCTCCAGATGCGGGTAGCCCGACAGGATGAAGCTGTCGATGCCGAGGCGCCGGTATTCGTCGATCCGTTCGGCGACCGTATCCGGATCCCCGACGAGAGCGGTGCCGGCCCCGCCGCGCACGAGGCCGACGCCCGCCCACAGGTTGGGGCTCACCTCCAACTGGTCGCGCTGGCCGCCGTGCAGGCGGCTCATGCGCGCCTGGCCGACCGAGTCCATGCGCGAGAAGACCTCCTGCGCCTTGGCGATCGTCGCGTCGTCGAGGCGGCTGATGAGGTCTTCGGCCGCTTCCCAGGCCTTCGCCGTGGTTTCGCGCACGATCACGTGGAGGCGGATGCCGAAGGACACCGAGCGCCCTTTCGTCTCGGCAAGGGCGCGAACGGTCTCGATCTTCTCGGCGACGAGTGCCGGCGGCTCGCCCCAGGTGAGATACTTGTCCACCTGCTCGGCCGCGACCTCGTTGGCCGCCTCGGACGACCCGCCGAAGTAGAGCGGCGGGTGCGGCGTCTGGACGGGCGGGAACAGGAGACGCCCGTCGGAGATGCGGAAATGCTTGCCCTCGTGCTCGACCGTCTCGCCGGCGAGCACGCGCTTGTAGATGTCCAGGAACTCGCGCGTCACCTCGTAGCGCTCGGCATGGGACAGGAAAATGCCGTCGCCGCCGTTTTCCTTCGGATCGCCACCGGTCACCACGTTGATCAGGAGCCGGCCGTTCGAGATCCGGTCGAGCGTCGCGGTCATGCGCGCGGCGAGCGTCGGCGACTGGAGTCCGGGGCGCACGGCGACGAGGAAGCGCAGCCGCTCGGTCAGCGGGGCGAGCGCCGAGGCGACGACCCAGGAATCCTCGCACGAGCGCCCGGTCGGTAGAAGCGCGCCGTAATAGCCGAGCTGGTCGGCGGCTTGGGCGATCTGCCGGAGATAGGGAAGATCGACGGCGCGACCGCCCTCGCTGGTGCCGAGATAGCGGCTGTCGCCATGGGTGGGGAGAAACCACAGGACGTTGATGGCGTCGGGAATGGAGCGGCTCATGCTGAATGTCCTTCGTGGTGTCCGGTGCGACCTGCGCCGACCGGGCGGCGAGGGGCGAGGCGGGGTGCGACGGATGTCATGCGACCTCGATCGGCGAATGGCTGGGTTTCGCGTCGCGGCGTTCGGCCCGCGCCGCCAGATGCGCGGCGGCGCCGGCATGGCGGGTCGGCAAACTGTCCTCCGCCCCGAAAAGACGGCGGCGCAGCGTGCCCTCGCCATAGGCGGTCTTGTATCGCCCGCGCGACTGGAGCGCGGGCACCACGTGGCGCGTGAAGTCGTGCCAGCATTCGGGCACGACGGTGCGCGTCAGGTTGAAGCCGTCGATCTCGCCCTCGTCGATCCAGCGGATCATCTCCTCGGCCACCCGGTCGCCCGAGCCGACGATCAGCGGATAGCGACCGCCGAGCTTCAGCCCGTCCAGAAGCTGGCGCTTGGTCAGCCCCTTCCGCCGGGCCGCCGCGGTGGTGGACTGGATCGCGTTGGTCGGGCCGTAGGCGATCTCGTCGTCGAGGCCGTAAGCCGAGAAATCGATGCCGCTGCCGGCGGCGAAATGGGCGAGGCCCGCTTCGGGGTTGGCATGGGCGAGGTAGTCGGCGAGGCGCTCCTGCGCCTCCGCGTCGCTTCCCCCCGTCACGACGCTGAGGCCGACGAAGATCCGGATGTCGTCCGGCCGCCTGCCTGCCGCCACCACCGCCTCGCGCAGTTGCCGCGAGGTCCGGCGCGCCGCTTCTGGGTCGGACGCGGAGATGAAGACGCATTCGGCATGGCGCGCGGCGAAGCGCTGCCCCCGGCCCGAGGTGCCGGCCTGGAAAAGGACGGGCGTTCGCTGGGGCGAGGGCTCGCTGAGGTGGTAGCCTCGGCCCTGATAGTAGGGGCCCTCGTGCCGTATCTCGTGGAGGCCCCTGGGGTCGGTGTAGAGGCGCGCCGCCTTGTCGCGCCGCACTGCGCCCTCGTCCCAGCTCGCCTCCCAAAGCCCGTAGAGAAAGTCGAGATAGTCGTCGGCCCGGTCGTAGCGCTCGTCGTGCTCGGCCATGGCGTCGCGCCCGACCGCGCGCGCGGCGCTGTCGAGATAGCCGGTGACGATGTTCCAGCCGATGCGCCCGCCCGTCAGGTGGTCCAGCGTCGAGAAGCGCCGGGCGAACGTATAGGGATGCTCGACCGCCGTGTTGACGGTGACCCCGAAGCCGAGATGCGTCGTCACGGCGGCCATGGCGGGCACGAGCAGCGTCGGGTCGTTGACCGGCAGCTGGATCGACTCGCGCGCGGTCAGGTCGATCGAGGCCCCGTAGACGTCGTAGACGCCGACGATGTCGGCGATGAACACGGCGTCGAAAAGGCCGGCCTCGAGCGTCCGGGCAAGATCGATCCAGTGGGACAGGCGCGTGTAGTCCTGCGAGCTGTCGCGCGAATGGGTCCACAGGCCATGGTTGATGTGGCCGACGCAGTTCATCGTGAACGCGTTGAGGAGGATTTCCTTTTGGGCGGTCATCGAACCCTCTCAGATCGCGCCGTGGCGCGGCGGGCGCTCGCCGGTCAGGGCATATCGTCCGACGATCTGGTATTTCCAGCGCAGGGGATCGTGCGTCGTGTGCGTGCGCACGTTGCGCCAATGGCGGTCGAAACCGTCGGCGGCGAAAGTCGAGGAGGCGCCGCCGAGCTCGAACAGCTTGGTGGCGGCCCTGAGACCCGCGCGGTCGCACAGGAT
This sequence comes from Aureimonas sp. ME7, assembly GCF_903970965.1. Lineage (GTDB taxonomy): Bacteria > Pseudomonadota > Alphaproteobacteria > Rhizobiales > Rhizobiaceae > Aureimonas. The sequence continues at coordinate 200,911 of NZ_CAJCKW010000003.1, forward strand.
GCGGGCCTGCGCCACCGCGATGGACGCCGCTGCGACGCTGGCCTCGTCCGGCGCGTCGCGCGCGGCGTCGACCGTCCTGCCGGCTCGGGCCAAGAGCGCTTCGGCGGCCCGGAGGCGGACCGCCGTTTCGCCGATTTCCCGAAGGGTCAGAGGGTCGTCCGACGCACGCTCGATCGCGACGTCGATCCAGGGGCGGGCGCGTGTGCGAACGAAGCGGAGCGTGTCGGCATAGGCCGCGCGGCCGATGCCGAGATCGATCGCCGCATGCATGATCTGCGCGAGCGGGCCGACGGTGGTCGGCGCATTGAAGACGGCGCTGAACGGCACGATCCATTCCGGCTCGATCGCGACATCGTCGAAGCGCACCGAGCCCGAGCCGGTGATGCGCTGGCCGAACCCGTCCCAGTCGTCGCTCACGCTGACGCCGGGTGCATGTCTCGGCACGAAGACGAGGCGCGTGTCGCGTTGGTCGCCCTCGCGAACCAGGGCATGGGTCGGGATCCAGTCGGCGTAAAGGGCGCCGGTACAATAGAACTTCGCGCCGTGAAGCCGAAGCCGTCCATCCTTCTCCACGAGCCGCGTGCGCCGGGAGAAGTCGCGCGTGCCGGTTTCGGCCAAGGCGTTGCCGAAGCGGCGCCCTTCGAGCGCGAGACGGAAGAAGAACGCCTTCTGCGCCTCGCTTCCCGAGAAGCGCAGCACTTCCAGCGCGTAGAAGTGGTTTTGCGGGATCTGGCCGAGCGATCCGTCGGCGGCTGAGATCGTGGCGATCACCTCGGCCAGTGTTCCGGCCGAAACGTCGGCCCCGCCGAACGCCCGCGGCACGGTGATGCCCCAAAGGCCGCTGGCGACGAAGCGCTCGAGCTCGTCCCAGGGCAGGTGGCGCTCGGCGTCGCGTCGGGCCGCCTCGCCTGCGAAGTCCTGCGCCAGGGCATGCGCGGCGCGAAGCGCGTCCGCGTCGGTTTCGATCACCGGCACCGCCGGTCTGGTTGCCGTGTCCATATTCCGTCTCGTCGCCGCCATCAGTTCCACGAGTGCCGGCGGGGGAAGGTGCCGTTCACGGCGTAGTTGCCGAGGAGATGATACTTCCAGCGCACGGGGTCGTGCAGCGTGTGGACGCGGGCGTTGCGCCAATGGCGGTCGAGGGCGTGGGTGCCCCGCGTCGCCCCGGCGCCTGCCAGATCGAAGAGGGTTTCGGCCGCCTCCAGCGCGATCTCGGTGGTCAGGATCTTGGCTTCGGCGACCGCGACGGAGGCACGGGCCGAGCTTTCCGGCGTCACCGGTTCGGCGGCGATCGCGTCGAGCGTTTCGGCGCTTTCGCGCGTCACGGCTTCGGCCGCCGCGAGCGCGGTGGACAGATGGCCGATGCCATGGCGGATCGTCGGGTCGTCGCTCGCCCGATCGACGCCCGAATCGATCCACGGCCGGCCCTGGTCGCGGACATAGGCCACCGCGTCGGCAACGGCCGCTCGCGCAATGCCGAGGTCGATCGCCGCCTGAACCAGCTGCGAGACGGGGCCCGCCAAGGTCGGCCGGTCGGCCATCGCATGAAGCGGCAGCATGTCGTCCGGCGTCACCGCGACGTTGTCGAAGGTGACCGTTCCGCTCGCGGTGGTGCGCTGGCCGAAGGCCGACCAGTCGTCGACGACGTTCACGCCCGGCGCATCGCGGCGGGCGAAGACGAAGACGGGGCGATCGTCGGTTCCAAGGGCGCGGGTCGGGATCCAGTGCGCGAAGAGCGCACCGGTGGAATAGAAGCGCTGCCCGTTCAGGCGGAGGCCGTCCGCCCCTGCCACGACGCGCGTCGTCATGTCGGTCATCCGCTGGCCTGTCCGCTCCGGCCCGGCATTGCCGAAGCGCAGGCCCGCCAGGGCGTCGGCGAAGAAGCGTCGCTTCTGCTCGGCTGTGCCGATCTCGCTGATGACGGCGAGGACGCCGACCTGGTTCTGCGGAATTTGGCCAAGCGAGGGATCGGCCGCCGAGACCGTGGCGAAGACTTCCGCGAGCGTCGCAAAGGAAACGTCGGCACCGCGGAACTCGCGCGGGACCGTGATCCCGCCGAGGCCGCTGGAACTCCAGCGATCGAGTTCGACACGTGGGAACACGCGGTTTCGATCGCGCTCGGCGGCACCGATGACGGCTCCCTCAGCGAGGCGCGAGGCGGCAGCGAGCGCATCGGCGTCGTCGCGGATGACATGGGCGGGGGCCGGGCTCATGCGCGAGGCTCCTCAGCGGGCGCGAAGGCGGCGCACGGCGGTATCGCCGAAGAACTGGACGATCGAGACGAGCGCGACGAGGATGGCGATGACGACCATCATCAGCGTCGTGTCGAAGCGCTGGTAGCCGTAGCGGATCGCGAGATCTCCGAGCCCGCCGGCCCCGACCGCGCCGGCCATGGCCGAAGCGCCGATCATCGTCACCAGCGTGACGGTGAAGCCGCCGACGAGGCCGGGCAGGGCTTCCGGCAGGAGAACGTGCCGGATAATATGCCGGCGACGGCAGCCCATCGCCTGGGCGGCCTCGATCAGGCCGGCGTCGACCTCGCGCAGCGAGACCTCCGCGATGCGAGCGAAGAAGGGGGTCGCCGAGATCGACAGGGGGACGATCGCCGCCCAGACGCCGATCGTCGTACCGGTCAGAAGGCGCGTCAGCGGCAGGAGCGCCACCAGAAGCACGATGAAGGGCGTGGCGCGGAACCCGTTGACCACGGCCGACAGGATTCGGTGGGCGAGGGGCGCGGCGACGATGCCGCCGGGCGCCGAGAGAACCAGGAACAGCGCTAGCGGAATGCCGGCAAGGAGCGCGATCCCGGCCGAGATGCCGACCATCGAGAGCGTATCGATCAAGGCTGCCTGGATGCGGGCGATCATCGCGTCAGACATAGCCGAGAACCTTCGCATCCAAATCCGTGGGAACCGGCAGTCCGGACGCGCCGCCGAGGCGCGCGGCGACCAGCAGGCGACCCTGCGTATGCCCGCCGATACGGTCGAGCGCGGCATCGAGCAGGCGCAGGCCATGGGGAAAGGAAGCGCCGAGCGCCGTCAGGTCGGGCTCTTCGGTCCCGGAATAGCGCAGCTCGACGATGGCTTCGGTGCGCCCCGAGGCGTCGGGCGAAAGCCGCGTGGCGAGGTCGTCCGGCAATCCCCGCGCCAAGGGTTCGAGGAGGGCCTTGGTCGCCGCATGTTGCGGCGCTCCGAAGACCTGCCAGACGGCGCCGCTTTCCGCCACCTCGCCTCGATCCAGAACGAGGACGCGGTCGCAGATCTCCCGGATCACGCTCATCTCGTGGGTGATGAGGACGATCGTCAGGCCGAGACGGTGGTTGATGTCCTTCAGGAGCGCCAGGATCTGGAGCGTCGTTTCGGGATCGAGCGCCGATGTCGCCTCGTCGCAGAGGAGGATGTCGGGCTTCGACACCAGCGCGCGCGCGATGCCGACGCGCTGCTTCTGGCCGCCCGACAGCCGGGAGGGGTAGGCGCTTTCCTTGCCGACCAGCCCGACCAGAGCGAGCACGTCGTCGACGCGCCGGCCGATCTCGACGCGGGGCACGCCGGCGACGAGAAGCGGGAGCGCGACGTTCTCGCGCACGGTCTTGGCCGACAGGAGGTTGAAGTGCTGGAACACCATGCCGACCCGGCGCCGGAAGGCGACGAGCGCGTCGGTATCCAGCGCCGCGATGTCCTCGCCGTCGATGAGGACGCAGCCTTCGGACGGCTCCTCCAGGCGGTTGACGAGGCGCAGGAGGGTGGACTTGCCGGCGCCGGAGCGGCCGATGATGCCGAAGATCGAGCCTCCGGGCACGTCGGCGTCGATGTGCCCAAGTGCCCTGACCTCGCCCGAACCCGCCCGGTACGTCTTGCCGATCCGTTCGAAGCGGACCGATCCGGCGCGCCTCGGCGTATCCGCGCGCTCGTCGCCCACACGAAGCTTCGCCGCCCGACCAACCCGCGCTGGCGAAGGTGTGGCGGAGCCTGCGCGCAGGAGGGGCAAAAACATTTCGGACATGGTCGGGCTCCGATCGAGGCTTCGGCGTCGCGGGGCGGGATCGGCCGCTCAGTTCTCCCAGGCGATCGTGTAGAGCTTGGGATCGTTGGCGAAGGCGGTACCGATCGCCGCGCGCACCTTCGGAGAGCTCTGGTAGATGTTCACGAACTTGGCGATGTCGGCATCGTCCGCGCGGTCCTTGCGCGCCACGAAGCGGATCGCGAACTGGCGGTCGTCGATGCCGGAATAGATCAGCCCACTCGCCGGATCGAAGGCCTTGGCCGCCACGATGAAATGCGGGTAGCCGAGCGCAAGGTCGACATCACCGGTGACGCGCACGAGCTGCGGCCCTTCGACCTCGGTGAAGGACAGGTTCTTGGCGTTCTCGACGATGTCGTCGAGCGTCCCGCGGAAGCCGACGCCGTCCTTCAGCTTGATGAGGCCCGCCTTTTCCAGGAGCAGGAGGCCACGGCCCTGGTTGACCGGATCGTTGGCGATCGCCACCGTCCCGTCCTGCGGGATCTCGTCGAAGCCCTTATGCTTCAGCGAATAAAGGCCGATATTGGCGAGCGTACCCGTGCCGACGTCGGTGAACTCGTAGCCGCGCTCGGCCACCGCGTTGTCGAGAAACGGCTTGTGCTGGAAGTAGTTGAGGTCGATGTCGCCGGCTGCCAGCGCGACGTTGGGCGTCGTCCAGTCGGAGAACTCGACCACCTCGACGTCGAGCCCTTGCGCCTTCGCCTCCTCGGCGGCGGCGGCCACGGAATCGGCATAGGCGCCCGGCGTCACGCCGACCTTGAGACCGGCCGCATGGCCGAGCGAGGTGAAACCGAGGAAGGCGGTGGCGACGGTGGCGAGAAGCAGCGACTTCATGGGAACGGTTCCAGCTCGAACGACGGATCTGACACCATCGGGGAGAGCACTTCATTGCCCGCCGCCGAAGCGTTCCCACACCTTAAATCCGAATTATCTATCTACAAAATATAGTTTTCTGTTTGGTCGCTGAGGCGGAGATTCGTTTTCTCGAACCGGCCGCCCCCATCGCGGGGGGACGGATCGCTCCGGCCGGCCGCGATGGGCGTCGTCGGCGTGCGAGCCGAACGATCTATAAGGCCGAGCGAATGCGGGTCATGTGCCCGCCAGCCCGATACGCCACTGATAGGGTGGGGGCGTTCCGTTGACGGCGAAGTCGCCGACGATGCGGTCCTTGTAGATGCGCGGGTTGTGAGAGGAGAGTGTGCGCGCGTTGCGCCAATGGCGGTCGAGCGCGTTCGGCTTCTTCGTCGCCGAGGCGCCGAGGGCGTCGAAGAGGATCGTCGACGATTCGAGCACGAGGCTGGTCAGGACGGTGACGGCCTGCGAGGTCTCGATCTCGGCGATCGCGTTGGCGCGTTCCTCGGCCGCCTCGTCGCCGGCGAAATGCGCCTGGAAGGCGCGCTCCACCGCGCGCGCCACTTGGAGGACGATGGCGCTCGCGACATAGGCGTTGCCGCGCAGGCGGCCGACGACCTGAAGCACCTGCGGATCCTGGGCCGAGGTCGGGCCGGCGGCGTTGGTATAGTTGCGCTTGCGCGCAGCGACCGCCGCCGCCGTCTCGTCGGCGATGGCGCGCGCCAGACCCGCGAGCGTCGCCAGATGCACCGTCTGGTAGAAGGCCGCGCCGTAGCGGAACTTGTCTTCGTCCACCACGAGGTCGGCGGGGTCCACGGGTGCGTCCCGGAACGTCGTCGTGCCGCTCGCCGTCAGGATCTGGCCGAAGCCGTCCCAGTCGTCCACCACCTCGACGCCGGGCGCGTTCCGTCGCACCTGCACCGTGCCGCCATCGCCGGACGGCGTCGCGACGCCGACATCGATCCAGTCGGCATAGAGCGAGCCGGTCGTGTAGTATTTCGCGCCGTTGAGGACGAGGCCGCCGTTCGCCTCGGAGACCTTGGTGGAAAAGCCGTCCTGCGAAGCCTGCCCGATCTCCGTCCAGGCGTTGCCGATGAGATCGCCCGCGGCGAGGCGCTCGGTCCAGCGCTTGCGATCCTCGCCCGGCGCCTTGGAGACGACGTCCTCGACGAAGCCGAAATGGCCGCGCAGCGCCTGCGTGATGTTGGAATCGGCAGCCGACAGCTCGATCAGGATGGCGAAGAGTTCGGGCAGCGTCGCGCCCGCGCCGCCCTCGGCCTCGGGCACGCGAAGCGCGCCGAGCCCGGCCTTGCGCAGGGCGTCGATCTCGGCGACCGGCAGGCCGCGCGTCAGCTCGCGCGTCACCGCGCCCGCCGCGATCTCGGCGAAGATCGGCCGGAAGCGCCCGGCCAGGGTTTCATAGCGTTCGCTCGGGCCTTCGCCCCAGCCGCGATCGATGGGCGACATCAGGATACACCGTTGAATGGGAGAGGGGAGGCGGCGGGCGCATCGTCCGCTGCGCCGCCGAGATAAAGGCGATGGAGGTCGCCGCGCTGCAGGAGCTCGGCCGACGTGCCGGACGCCACGACGCGCCCGCTTTCGAGGACGACGGCGCTGGACGCATGCCGGAGCGACAGGGCGGCGTTCTGTTCGGCGAGGAGGAAGGACACGCCCTTTTCCCGGTTGAGCCGGGTGATGATGCGGAAGATTTCCTGCACGATCAGCGGAGCGAGGCCCATGGACGGCTCGTCCAGGAGAACGAGGCGCGGCCGGGTGAGAAGCGCTCGCCCGATCGCCAGCATCTGCTGCTCGCCGCCCGAGGTCAGGCCCGCCTGCACCCGGCGCTTCTCCTTCAGGCGCGGGAACCAGCCGTAGATCTCGTCGAGATCCTCTGCCAGGCGCCGCCGACCGGGCCGGTGGAGAAAGGCGCCGGACAGGAGGTTCTCCTCCACCGAGAGGTGTGGGAATACGTGCCGGCCTTCGAGGACATGGACGATGCCGCGACCCGTCAGCTTGTTGGCGGGAAGCCCCAGAATGTCCTCTCCCCGCAAGCGGATATGGCCACGGCGAACGCTGGCGCGGTCGGCGGCGGCCAGCCCCGAGATGGCCTTCAGCACCGTGCTCTTGCCGGCCCCATTGGCGCCGAGCAGGGCGACGATCTCGCCGTCGCCGATGCGCAAGGACACGTCGGCGACGGCGAGGATCGCGCTGGCATAGACCGCCTCGATGCCCGACACGTCGAGAAGCGTCGCGGCTTGCGTTCGCGGGGCGAGGGGAGCGTTGGCCATGGGCGAAATCCTCGGCGGTTGGGAGGGCGCCGGAAGGGGGAACTCCCGGCGCGTGCGGTTCACTGGCTGGCGACGTCGCGCGGGGTGATGTTGTTCTCCTTGGCGTAGGCGGCGGACTTGGCATCGATCAGCGGGCGCAGCGTCTGCCGGTCCGCCTGCACCCAGTCGCTGATGAGGTTCCACTTCGCCCCGTCCCATTGCTGGACGCGCACCGCGCCGCCGCCTTCATGATCGGCAGGGCTGAGCGCCAGGTTCTGCGTCAGGCCGAGGAAGCCGGCCTTTGCCAAGGCCACGTCGTCGAGCTTCAGGTGCTCCAGCGCCCATTGGCCTTCCTCGCCGGTGATCGGCCGGTTGCCGAACTTCGCCTGCGCCTGGCGCACGATCTCGACGTTGAGAAGCGCGTTGGTGAGGCCGGAATTGTAGTAGACGCTGCCGAAGAGCTTGGGATCGCGGAGGTCCGACTTGCCCTTGTCGAGGATGTTCTCCTTCAGGCGCTTGTGGATCTCGAAGTCGGTGCCGGCCGGATAGGGCGTCAGCGCCAGATAGCCCTTGGCCGCCTCGCCGGCCGGGATCACGTCGTCCTCCGAAGAGGCCCAGACGTCGCCGACGATATGGTCGGCGGGGAAGCCGAAGCGCTGCGCGGTCTTGATGGCGACCGGCGTCGACACGCCCCAGGTGCGCAGGAAGATCCAGTCGGGCTTTTCTTCGCGAACCTGTCGCCACTGCGAGTTCTGCTCGCTGCCGGGATCGGGCACCGGAATCTGGATGTTCTCGAAGCCGTACTTCTCGGCGAGCAGCGCCAGCGGGTCGAGCGTTTCGCGGCCATAGGCGGAGTCGTGATAGACGGTCGCGATCTTCTTGCCCTTGAGCTTGTCGAAGCCGCCTTCCCGCTCGGCGATGTAGTTCACCAGCGCCGAGGCCTCGCTATAGAAGGTCACGACGACGGGGAAGTTGAAGGGGAAGACGCGCCCGTCCGTGGCTTCCGTCCGGCCGTAGGCCAGGGTCACGAGTGGGATCTTGTCGGCGGCCGCGCGGTCCGACAGGGCGTAGGCGGCCGGCGCGCCGTTCGGGAAGTAGGCGGCGACGGGCGCGCCGTTCAGGCCGTTCTTCGCGCGCTCGTAGCACTCGATGCCCTTTTCGGCGGTCCATTCCGTCTCGCATTCCTGCCAGACGATCGGCACGCCGTTGATACCGCCCTCCACCTCGTTGATGTAGCGGTAGTAGTCGATCATTCCCGCCCAGATGGAAACGCCGGAAGCGGCATAGGCGCCGACGCGGTAGCTGGCGATGGGAAAGAACTGCTTGTCAGAATCCGGCCCCGGTGCCGTGTCGGCGGCAAAGGCCGCCGTGGCCAGCAACGCAGCGGCCATCGCGCCGAGCGTGGTCTTCAGAAGGGTGCGTGTCATGAAAGGATCCCCCATGGGTGATACGGCGCGGTTCGCTTGTATCGACGTCGTCAGTTGGTTTCGGGCGTGCGCGGCGTGATGTTGTTCTGCGCGGCGTAGGCGGCGGCGCCCTCCTGGATCAGCGGGCGAATGAGGTCATGGTCGGCCTTGATCCAGTCGGTCTGCAGAACCCACTTCTGCCCGTCCCAGCTTTGGATGCGGGCAGCGCCCCCGCCCTCGTGGTCGGCGGGCGTGATGGCGATCGGCTGGAGAAGGCCGTCGAAGCCGATCTCCTTCAGCCGCGCTTCGTCGATCGCCAGATGCTCGAAGGCCCAGCGGCCTTCCTCGCCGTCGAGCGGCCGGGCGCCGAAATGCTTGTAGCCGGTGCGCAGCGCTTCCACGGCGAGCGCCGCGTTGACGAGGCCGATATTGTAGTTCACCGCGCCGAAGAGCTTGGGGTCGCGAAGGTCGGATTTGCCCTTGTCGAGAATTTCGGCCTTCAGACGCTTGTGGATCTCGAAGTCCGTGCCGCCGGGATAGGGGGCGAGGGCGGAGTATCCGACCGCCGCCGTTCCCGCCGGCATGACGTCGGATTCGGAGCCCGCCCACACGTCGCCGATGATATGGTCGGCGGGAAAGCCGAAACGTTGCGCGGTCTTCAGCGCCACGACGGTGGAGACGCCCCAGGTGCGCAGGAAGATCCAGTCGGGCTTGGCCTCGCGAATCTGGCGCCACTGCGGCGACTGCTCGTTGCCGGGGTCGGCGACCGGAATCTGGATGTTCTCGAAGCCGTATTTCTCGGCGAGAAGCTCCACCGCCGGCTGGCTGGCGCGGCCATAGGCGGAGTCGTGGTAAAGGGTGACGATCTTCTTGCCCTTGAGCTTGTCGAAGCCGCCTTCCCGCTCGGCGATGTAGTTGATGCCGGTGGAGGCCTGGCTGTAATAGGAGAAGAGGAGCGGAAAGGCGTAGGGAAACACCGAGCCGTCGACGCTCTCGGTCTTGCCGCCCGCCGGGTCGATCAGCGGGATCCTGTCGGCCGCCGCCTTTTCCAGAAGCGCATAGGTCGCGGGCGTGCCGTGGGTGAAGAAGAAGGCGAGGGGCGAGCCGTTCTTGCCCGCCTTGACCCGCTCGTAGACCTCCACGGTCCGGTCCGGGCTCCACTCGGTCTCGAACTCCTCGTAGTCGAGCTTGACCCCCTCGATGCCGCCTTCCACCTCGTTGATGTAGCGGAAATAGTCGCGCTCGCCGGCCCACCAGAGCTCGCCCGACGAGGCATAGGCCCCGACGCGGTAGGTCGGCAGCGGCACGTATTGCGTTACGCCATCGGCGAAGGACGGGGCGGCGGACCCGAGGACGGTCCCGGCCAGGAGCAGGACGGAAAGAAGGCGCTTCACGGGACTTACCTTTGAACGGAGGGAAAGAGAGTGCGGCGGGCAACGCCCGATGGGCGCAGGCCGAGAAGACGGGCAAGGCCTTCGGGCTCCCGGATCAGGAACCAGATGATGAGGGCCCCGAAGATCGCCTTCTGGACGTTCTGAAGGACGCCGGCGTCGACCTGGCCGGCGAAGACATGCTGGACCAGCCAGTCGAGGCCGAGCGGGAGGAGGCTGACGAAGGCGGCGCCGAGATAGGCGCCCCGGATGGTGCCGAGACCCCCGATGATGATGATGAACAGGATCTGGTAGGAGCGCGACAGGCCGAAGCTCTGGACGCTGGCCGAGCCGAGATAGGCGAAGGCCCAAAGCGCGCCGGCGATCCCGAGGAGGAAGGAAGAGACGGCGAAGGCCTGGAGCTTGGCGCGCCGCACCGGCACGCCGATCACGGCCGCCGCCGTGTCCATGTCGCGCACCGCCATCCAGTTGCGCCCGGTCTGGGAGCGAACGAGATTGAGGGCGAGAAGGGTCGAGAGCGCGACGACCCCAAGCGTCAGCCAGTAGCGTCCATGTGGGCCGTTGAGGTCGAGGCCGAAGAGATGGAGACCGCCGGGCAGCGCGATCGTCGCCGACGAGTTGGCGTTGTAGAACCAGGGGAACTTCAGGAACAGCCACTCGAAGAAGAACTGTGCGCAGAGCGTCGAGACGATGAGGTAGAAGCCCTTGATGCGCGTCGAGGGCAGGCCGAACAGGAAGCCGACCGCGCCGGCGATGACACCGGAAGCGACGAGGGCCAGCGGCAGCGGCAATTCGGGAAGGCGCAGCTGGAAGGCGAAGGTCGCATAGGCCCCGACCATCATGAAGGCGCCCGAACCCAGCGACAGCTGGCCGGCATAGCCGGTCAGAAGGTTGAGCCCGAGCCCGGCGAGCGACAGGATCAGGAAGGGCACGACGATCGCGTTGACCCAATATTCCGTGGCGAAGAAGGGCACCGCGACAAGGACGAGACCGGCAGCCATCAGAAGCGCGATGCGAGGTGCGTCCGAGCGGACAGGGGACGGGGTGACGACGGGAAGCGCGGCTTGCGACATCGGGTCAGACCCTTTCGATCCGGCGTTCGCCGAAAAGGCCCGCCGGGCGCACGAACAGAAAGAGAAGCGCGAGCGCGTAGGCGAACCAGGGCGTGATGCCGCCGCCGATGAACGGCCCAACATAGGTTTCGGCAAGGCTCTCCCCGGCTCCGACGATCAGGCCGCCGACGATGGCGCCGGCGATCGAGGTGAAGCCGCCGATGATGAGAACGGGGAGCGCCTTCAGTACCACCAGCGACAGCGAGAACTGGACACCCTGGCGGGCGCCCCACAGGAGACCGGCGACGAGACCGGCAATGCCCGCGACCGCCCAGACGATCTGCCAGATGCGGTTGATATCGATGCCGAGCGACAGGGCGGCGCGCGTATCGTCGGCGACGGCGCGCAGCTGGATGCCGATGCGCGTCCGGTTGAACAGGAGCGACAGGGCGAGGACGAGCGCGAGTGCGACGCCGGCGGCGACGAGGTCGAACTGGCTGACGAGGATGTCCCCGAAAAAGACGGGGAGGTCCTCGATGCCGAGATCGAGCGCGCGCACCTGCGAGCCCATGACCCCCTGCGCCACGCCTTCCACCACGTAGGACAGGCCGAGCGTCGCCATGAAGAGCGTCAGGGGGCTGCGGTTGGTCAGCGGGCGCAGAAGCAGGCGCTCGATCGCGATCGCGGTGAGGACGAGGAGCGCGATCGTGATCGCCGCGGCTCCGACCGCCGGCACGCCGGCATCGGTCAGCGAGACGAAGGTGAGCGCGCCGAAGAGGAGGAGCGACCCTTGCGCATAGTTGAAGACGCCGGACGCCTTGTAGATGAGGACGAAGCCGATCGCGACGAGCGAATACATGGTGCCGGCGAGAAGTCCGCCGATCAGCGTTTCCAGAAACAGGCTCATGCGGCGAGCTCGCCATGCTCGGCGCCGAGATAGGCAGCGATGACGTCCGGGTTGTCGCGGATCGTGCCCGGCGCCCCGTCGGCGAGCTTGCGGCCGTAGTCGAGAACGACGACGTGGGTGGCGAGCTTGAGAACGATGCCGATGTCGTGCTCGATGAGGACGATCGTCAGCTTCAGATCGCGGTTGAGCCGGGCGATCAGCGCGGCGATCTCAGCCTTTTCGGCGGCGTTCATGCCGGCCAGCGGCTCGTCCAAAAGAAGAAGCGTCGGCTCGGCGACGATGGCGCGCGCCAGCTCCACCTTCTTCTGGATGCCGTAGGCGAGTGTGCCGACCACCGTCTCGGCATGCGGCTCGAGGTCGAGAAGCGCAAGGACTTCGCGCGCCCGGGCTTCGAAACGGCGCTCCTGGTTCCGAGCGCGCGGCAGCCGCAGCGCTTCCTCGATCAGCGTCACGGCTGAGCGCCGCGACAGTCCGGCGATGACGTTGTCGAGAACGCTCATGCCGGAAAACAGAGCGTTGTTCTGGAAGCCGCGTCCGATGCCGCGACGGGCGGCATCCCCGGGGCGCATCCGGGCGAAGCGCTCGCCCTCGAAGACGATCTCGCCGCTATCGGGTACGTAGACGCCGTTGAGGATGTTGAGGAGCGAGCTCTTGCCCGCCCCGTTCGGGCCGATCAGGGCGCAGATCTCGCCGCGCCGGACGCGAAACGACAGATCGGAGATCGCCTTCACGCCCCGAAACGACAGGGACACGCTGCGGACCTCCAGGGCGGGATCGTGGCTCATGGTTGAAAGGGTTCCGGTTTCGGGAGATCAAGCGGACATGCGCCCGCCATCGCCGGCGCGCGAAGCGCCGGCGTTCGTCGATCGAAAGGGGCGGGACGCTCCTTCGGTGTCAGGCGGCTTGGGTGCGCCTTGCCGCTTCCTCCTCCCGCTTCACCCGCTCGATGTCGCGGAAGCGGTGGGCGGGGTGCGTCTCGGGGAGATAGGCGCCCTCGCCGAACAGTTTTTCGCGCAAGGTTCCCGGCCGGTAGGCCTTCGTGTAGACGCCGCGCTTCTGGAGTTCGGGCACGACGTAGCCGATGACGTCTGTGAAGGAATCGTGTGCCAGCGCATAAGCGAGGTTGAAGCCGTCGATATCGGTCTCCTCCACCCACTCCTGCAGGAGGTCGGCGATCGTTTCCGGCGAGCCGACGAAGAGCGGCCCCATGCCGCCGATGCCGCCCCATTGGGCGAGCTCCTCGATGGTCCAGACCTTGTCGCCCTCGGCCAGCTGCTCCACCGCCGAGACGATGGCGTTGGTCTTCACCTTCTTGACCGTGTCGCTCGGGCGGTAATGGCCGAAATCGATGCCCGTCCATCCCGACATCAGGACGAGGGCGCCGTCATAGGAGGCGTATTTTGCGTAGTCCTCGTACTTCGCCCTGGCCTTCTCATCGGTCTCGTCGACGATGATCGTCGCCATCGCGTAGATCAGGACCTTCTTCGGGTCCCGTCCTTGCGCAGCGGCGCGGGCGCGGATGTCGGCGACATAGGCCTTGGTCGCGCTTTTCAGCGGCGTCGAGATGAAGACGCATTCGGCGTGCCCGGCGGCGAACGCCTTGCCTGCGCCGGACGCGCCGGCCTGGAAAAGGACGGGAGTTCGCTGGGGCGATGGCTCGGCGAGATGGTAGCCGGGAACGTCGAAATAGGTGCCCTTGTGGCCGATCTCATGGATTTTGGCGGGGTCGGCGAAGATCCCGCGCTCCCGGTCGCGCACCACCGCGCCCTCTTCCCAGCTTCCCTCGAACAGCTTGTAGAGGACCTCGACATATTCGGTGGCAATCTCGTAGCGGTTGTCATGCGTCTGAAGACCGCCCTGGCCGACGTTCTTCGCCCCGCTTTCGAGATAGGAGGTGACGATGTTCCAGCCGACGCGCCCCTTGGTATGGTGGTCGGCCGTGGAAAGGCGCCGGGCGAACGTATAGGGGTGCTCGAAGCTGGTGGAGGCGGTGATGCCGATGCCCAGATGCTCGGTCGCGAGCGCGATCGGATTGGCGAGCTGCAGCGGGTCGTTGACCGGGATCTGGACGCCTTGCGTCAAGGCATGGTCGAGATTGCCCTTGTAGACGTCGTAGTAGCCGACGACGTCGGCGATGAAGACCGAATCGAACAGCCCCCCTTCGAGAATCTTCGCCAGGTCCGTCCAGTACTCCAGATCCTTGTACTGCCAGGAACGGTCGCGCGGATGACGCCAAAGGCCCGGGGACTGGTGGCCGACGCAGTTCATTTCGAAGGCGTTGAAACGGATCGTCTTGCTCATTTCGGTCCCCAACCTGGTGAGACCAGCCTATGGGGAAACGGGCGGGAACGCCGGTAAATATATGTCCTTTGTAGTTTTATAATGGGAAAATCGCTCTCTCAAACCCGTGATGCGCTGCGAAATTATCCGCTGTCGGGGAGTTTTGCGGATGGTCCGTTTCGCAGCGGTCGGCTGCCGACCGTCCGTTTCCCGTTTCAACCGCCCCAGAGCGCCCAGACGGCGTCAATCACCGTTGTTCCGGCGATGGGGCCGAGGAGGAGCATGAGGAGGTTGAGGCCGACGATCCAGGCGAGAGCGCTTTCCTGGCGTTTGGTGAGCCTCGGTTTGGGCCGTTCGGGCTTCCACGGCTCGGGCAGACTTCGGTCGTGAACGTCGAGGAACATGGTCGTCCTCCGATCTTCGGCGTCGGAACGCATGATGGCGGTCCCAACGATGACAGGTTTCGCAGAGCCTGTCGCCCGCCGAACCGACTCTCGATGCGGACCAGTTTGGAACTTTCGACGCGACGTCTGTTTCTCGTCGCCTTCCCCCATATCTACGCATCCGCGCCGCCAGCGTTCCGCACCGGGAACGGGCGCTCAAAGGAATGGCTTTCGATGACCACGTCCCGATTCCTGAGCGGCACCGGCGAGATGGCGGCGCGTCTGCGCAGCTTCGACTGGGCCGCGACCGAGCTCGGGCCCCCGTCCGAATGGCCGCGCTCGCTTCGCACACTGGTCGGGCTGATGCTGGCCTCGCGCCAGCCCATGTACGTCGCCTGGGGGCGGCGCGGCACAATGATCTACAACGACGCCTATTCGCAGCTTCTCCAGAGCAAGCACCCGGCGGCGCTCGGCAGCGCGTTCGAAACGGTTTGGAGCGAGATCTGGGGCGAGATCGCGCCGCTCGTCGCGGAGGTCTTCGAAGGGCGCTCCGTCCACTTCGACGACATCACCCTCTTCATCGACCGGAACGAAACGACGGCGGAGGCTCACTTCGCCTTCTCCTATACGCCCGTCTTCGACAACGAAGGTACGGTGACGGGCCTGTTCTGCGCCTGCAACGAGACTACGGACCAAATCCTGGCCGAGCGCGCCGCCGCCGATGCGCTGCAGGCCGCCGAAGAGGCCAACGTCGCCAAGAGTCAGTTCCTGGCCAACATGAGCCACGAGCTGCGCACGCCGCTGTCGGCGATCATCGGCTATGCCGAGATGCTGATTGAGGAGGCGGCGGACGGCGCCTCGGCGGCGGATCTTTCCGGCGACATCGCCAAGATCGAAAGCAACGCTCGCCATCTCCTCAGCCTCATCAACGACGTTCTCGACCTGTCCAAGGTGGAAAGCGGCAAGATGGACATCTTCGCCGAAACCTTCGACGTCGCCGAGCTCGTGCGCGACGTCGCCACGACGGCCCAGAAGCTGGTGGAGAAGAAGAACAACCAGCTGAGCGTCGAGATCGAGGGCGAGGTCGGCACGCTGCATTCGGACGTGACCAAGCTCCGGCAGATCCTTCTGAACCTCCTCAGCAACGCCGCGAAGTTCACCCAAGGGGGCGACATCACCTTGCGCGTTCGCCGAAAGGGCGACGAGGTTTCCTTCGCCGTTCACGACACGGGCATTGGCATGACGCCGGAGCAGCTCGATCGCCTGTTCCAGCGCTTTTCGCAGGCCGACGCCTCGACCACCCGCAAGTACGGCGGCACGGGCCTCGGGCTGTCGCTGACCAAGGCCTTCAGCGCCATGCTCGGCGGCGATGTCTCGGTGGAAAGCCAGAAGGGCCAGGGGAGTACCTTCACGCTGCGGCTCCCGGTCGCCATTCCGGGTCCCGCCGTGGTCGAGGAGGCTGCGCCGGGCGCCCAGCTTCCGGTGGTCTCGGAGATCGACCCCGCCAAGATCGTTCTCGTGATCGACGACGACACGGCGCAGCGCGAACTGATGACGCGGTTTCTGGCGCGCGAGGGCTTCTCCACCGTGACCGCTGCCGACGGGGCGACGGGGCTGGCGCTCGCCAAGGAAATGCGCCCGCGCGCCATCCTGCTCGACGTGATGATGCCGGGCATGGACGGGTGGACCGTTCTCGGCCGCCTCAAGGCCGATCCCGATCTCGCCGGCATTCCGGTGGTCATGGTCACCTTCGTCAGCGAGCGGGGGCTCGCCTCGTCGCTCGGCGCGGCGGACTATGTCGACAAGCCGGTGAAATGGGAGCGCTTCCGCTCCGTGATGGACCGCTTCCGCGAGGCGGTCGGCGACGTTCTGGTGGTGGACGACGATCCGGATGCCCGCGCGCGCCTTCGCCAGACGCTGGAGCGCGACGGGTGGAGCGTGGCGGAGGCGGAAAACGGGCAGCGGGCGCTGGATTATGTGGCCAACAGCCGGCCGCGCATGATCCTTCTCGACCTGACCATGCCGATCATGGATGGGTTCGCTTTTCTCCATGCGCTGCGCAGCCGCGCGGCGGACGCCGACATTCCGGTGATCGTCCTGTCGGCGCGCGACCTGACGACGGAGGAGCGCACGAAGCTTCACTCCGCCGCGCAGGTCTTCACCAAGGGCGAGGTGAGCCTGCGCGAGGTCGCGGCGAACGTGCGCGCGCTGACGGGGGAGGCGGGCGATCCCTGATCGCGGACCCGTCCTCAGCGCCGGATGCGGTTTCCCAGGATGTAGCCGAAGAGACCCATGAGGATGATGCCGACGGCACCCTGAAGGCCGACCAGGATGTTGGCGGTGCGCCCGACGACCTCCATGCCGATCTCGGGCGGGTTGGCGGTCATCATGTTGAGCGCGCTATAGCTCACGAGGTCGATGACGTTGCGCGTCGCATCCTCCTGGCCCTCGGGGATCAGCCCGCCGCTGAGGCCGTAGAAGCCGGCGAAGGCGAAGATCAGGATCACGAAGGCACGAACGATCCGCGACATGCTCTCGCCGTAGTCGCAGAGCCATTCCACGAACCGATCCGCGCTCCAGGCGTAGCCATGGACGACCGCGCCCTTCCAGTTCCCCGCCTTCCAGGCGGCGATCGCCTTGGCCCGCGAGCCGAGGCATCCCATCTTGCGGCCCTTCTTGTAGGCCCAGCCGGCCTCGGCCTTGGCGCCGATACTGGTGAAGTTCGCCTCGAGCGCCCCGTAGCTGCCGCGCGCGGCGTCGAAGTCTCCGGCCAGTTCCTCGCCGACCGTTCCGCCGATCTGCTCGATGCGGATGCGGCAGCCTTCGATCCAGGCGCCGTTGAAGCGCACGCGGGCGAGGTCGCAGGTGGACAGGTCGAGCCGCACCAGCGCGGTGTCGGACAGGTCGGCTCCGCTAAGATCGGTGCCGATCAGCGTCGCGCCCGCGAAGTTGGCGCCGCGAAGGCGCGAACCTTTGAGCTTGGCGCGCTTGAGGCTGGCACCGGAAAAGTCGGCGAAGGTCAGGTTGACGTCGGACAGGTCGGCTTCGTCGAGTCGCGCCTTGCGGAACACGGTGCGGTCGGCGTCCGCGCCGGTGAAGTCGGCGCCCCAGCCGTCCACAGCTTCGAAATCGACGCCGTCGAGAAACGCGGCCTGGAACTGGGCGAAGCGCAGGTTGGCGCCCTTGAACCATGCATCTTCCAGCATCGCGCCCCGGAACGAGGCCTGGCCGCCGATCGCGGAGAGGAAGAACGCGCCGCTGAGATCGCTGCCCGATAGGTCGGCCTCCTCGATCTGGGCATCGTCGAAACGCGCGCCGCGCGCCACCACGTCCTTCAAGGTGGCACGCTGGAGGTTGGCATGCGTGAGGTCGGCGTCCGCGAGGCCGAAGCCGCGAAGGTCGGCATCCGCCAGATGGAGCCCCTGCCACTCGGCGTCCCACCACGACGGCGGCTCGTCCATGGCGTTCACTGCGAGCGCGAGGCGAGGCGCATCGGCAAGGACGCCGCGCAATTGCTGCGTCCGGGCAGCCCGTCGCTCTCCCACGGCGCGAACGCTTTCCAGCCATTCGAAGAACACGTCCAAGCGCCGCGCGGCGGCTTCCGCGGGACCGAGCGGCGGCTCCGCGCCGACCCCCGCCAGCGTCTCCGCGCTGTTTTCGTCCTTCATGACGGAACTCAAGCGGCGCTCCATCGGCGCGTTCGGCGGTGTGCTTCAGTCACCGCTGCCGCTTCCGTCGGAAATTCGACCGCTGGCGATGGCTTCGACGAGCGCCTGATGATCGCGTGCATTCTGCTCGCCGTAGCCCTCGGCCCAATCGGCCAGGGCCTCGTCGAAGCCGCGATTGTCCATGCCCCCGCAATAGCCGGCGATCGCGGCGGCATCGCCCGTGCGCGCATGGGCACGGGCGAGGAGCGCGCCGTAGCCGAAGGCGAAGAAGGTCAGCGAACGGCCGGACAGGAGCGAGTGCGGGATCTCGCCCTTCATGTTCTTCATCTGCCGGACGTAGAAGGGCCGGTCGCCGATCGTGGTCCAGCCGAGAAGCGGGTCGCCTACGGCCTGGAGCAGGCGCTGGCCGTAGACTACGCGCCGCCCGTCGTGCGAGCCGTAGGGCTCGGGAAGCGGCGGAACGAAGGGGGCATGGGCGGGGCGCACCGCTTCCTTCACCTGAAGGAAGAGGGCATCCTGGTCGGAATTGCCGAAGAGAAGCGCCAGATACGCGCGGGTGCCGACGCTCCCGACGCCCACCACGCGGTGAACCACATCCACCACATGGTATCGCGAGAGCATGAAGCGACGCTCGCGCGGCAGCGACTCGGCATAATGCTCGAGCCCCGAAATCACCGCCTCACGCGTCGCGTCGTCGACCGCGGCGAGGATGGGCGGGTCGAGGCGGAAGCGCCAGCCGCCGTCCACCTGACGCTCGCCGACCTTTTCGAGCAGCATCGCGTTGCCGCGCCGGCGCGCCTTGTCCACCGCCTTGCGCAGGATGCCCTGGCTGTCGGCGTCGATCTGGATGCCGTCGAAGTCGAGCCGGTCGGCGCGCGCCGCACGGTGCCAGACGTCGATCGGCCCGCACGGGGCGAGATCCAGCATCGAGCGGCGATAGCCCTCGACGCAGCTCGCCACGATGCGGCGCCGCTCGGCGCGGCCGAGGCCCTGCTGGCGGGCGACGACGTTGAGACTGGCGACGAGGCGCTTCAGGTCCCATTCCCAAGGGCCGATCGTGACCTCGTCGAAATCGTTGAGGTCGAGGACGACGTCGCGCTGGGGCGTGCCGAAGAGGCCGAAATTGCTGATATGCGCATCGCCGTTGATGACGACCTCGATGCCCGATCGGGCCCCGCGCGACAGGTCGTTTGCCATGACGCTGACGGCGCCGCGCAGGAACGCGAACGGGGACTCGGCCATGCGCGCGATGCGCAGCGGCACGAGGCGCTTCTGGCGTCCCTCGTTGGTCCGGGCGATGAGTTCGACCGGATCGGGGCGGTCGGTCTGCGACACGGGCTCGGCATGGAGCGCGTAGGGCACCTCGGCGCGAAGCCGCTTGCCGGCGGCCCGCCGGCGCTCCCAGGGCTCCCCCTTGGAGCGAAGGTCGATCCGGGGAAAGGCTTCGGCGGGAGCCAGAACCACGTCGGACGCATCCGACGAGCCGAGGCCGCCTTCCGGCTCGAAGGCGTCGATCATCTCATGGGGCGGCACGGGGATATCCAAACTCTCAAAACTCCTGGCCGCAGGCGAACCTATCAAGGGAACAAAGAGCCGTTCACGGAACTGTCAAGCGAGGGGCGGGGGCGACAAAGCACCTCAAGCGTCCGAGGTTGCCCATGCGCAACGCATGATGGCGCACCCGGAAGGTCTATCCCCCGGATCCGATCAGGACGGCGCCGGCGGCGACCACGACGCAGGCGAGAAGCCGGGCGGCGCTCAGCCGCTCGCCGAGGAAGAAGCGTCCGATCAGCGCGGCGAAGACGACGCTCGTTTCGCGCAGCGCCGAGACCGGCCCCATGGCGCCGCGCGACATGGCAAAGACCACGATGCCGTAGGCGAGGAGCGAGACGAGGCCGCCGGCCGCGGCCGTGCCGATCTCGCACCCGCTGCGAACGAACCCCCGCCGCCCACGAAGCGCGAGATAGACCGCAGGAGCCATGAGGCCC
This sequence comes from Aureimonas sp. ME7, assembly GCF_903970965.1. Lineage (GTDB taxonomy): Bacteria > Pseudomonadota > Alphaproteobacteria > Rhizobiales > Rhizobiaceae > Aureimonas. The sequence goes on from NZ_CAJCKW010000003.1 coordinate 221,125, forward strand.
CAAAGGAGGCACATCCAGACGGTATAGCCGACAGGGGTTCCGGACAGCCGAGCGCCGATCCCGTCGGTGACGCTGTAGGCACCGATGAAGCATCCCGTTCCCAACGCATAAAGAAGCGTGTCCCGCCCGATGCGCCGTCCGTGGAAGGCCAGAGACAGGATGCCGGCGGACACGAGAAGGATGCCCGCCAGCGCCATTGCGCCCGGCCATTCCTGCGCGAAGGCGGCCGCGCCGAGCGAGACGAGAAGCGGCGAGGAGCCTCGCGAGATCGGATAGGCCTGTCCGAGTTCGCCGTGCCGGTAGGTCCGCACGAGGAACAGGTTGTATCCGACATGCAGAAGGGCGGAGAGAAGCGCATAGATCCAGCTCGCCGCCGCCGGCACGGGCACGAAGGGGGCCAGCGCAGCGCAGGCCAGCGCCACGGCGAGACACATCACGCTCATCGACCAGAGCCTGTCGTCGCCCGCGCGCAGAAGCGCGTTCCAGCCGGCATGCAGCACCGCCGCGAGAAGAACGATCGAGGTGATTCCAGCCGACATGACGTCTCGCCTTCGAGAAGTGCGGAAAGGGTGGCTTTCGGTGATCCTCAGCCTTGGGTCAAACCCCCGTGTCCTCCTCCGGCCGGGCCGAGCGCCATCGACTGGCCGTGCCTGGCCTCAGGATCTTCGTATCAGGCCACGGCGGAGCCGGCCGTTATGGGCGACCGGAACGGTCGGGCGATGGCGAGAAAGGAGCATATCGGCTCCTATGCCACGGGCCTTTTGACGTTGCCTTCCAAGAAAGAATGCGCGTGATTTTTCTGGGAAATCTGTCTTTTACTGTTGCGAAGCGTTTGCAGATCAATTTCTGAAGCTGGAAAGCATTTGCAGGAGAAATATTCAGGTCTCATCTCCCGCCATTCATCGCAGTTATGTTTTCGAGAAGCGTTCCAATATTGTGCAGCGGTGTTGACCGATTCCGCTCGGGCGGATAGACGATGCCGCATCGGGGAGTAGTCGCTGCGTCCAGCAGGAGCCGGTCAACATTCTCGCGCGCTCGCGCGTGGCCGGTTCAGCCGAAATTTCGGCCTGACAAGACCGTGGTGGATCGCGTTCCGGGCAGGGCGTCGATCGGCCCGGCCCAACGCATGTCCACGAGCTTTGTCATCATGTCACCGATTTCCATCGTCCTTCTGGCGCTCGGCATGTCAGTCGATGCGCTGATCGCCTCCACCAGTCGCGGCGCGGCGCTCCGGCGGCCGAGCGTCGGGGAGGCCGTGCGCACGGGGCTCGTGTTCGGCGTCATCGAGGCGATCACACCGCTGATCGGCTGGGCGGCGGGCGTCGCCGCATCGGCCTATATCGCCGAAGTGGACCATTGGATCGCCTTCGGCCTCCTCGGCGCGGTCGGCGGGCGCATGGTGCTGCATGCCTGGAGGCGCGAGGCCGACGAACCGGCACCCGCCGTCAACCGCTCGGTCTGGATCCTGCTGGCGACCGCCGTCGGCACCAGCCTCGACGCGATGGCCGTGGGCGTCTCGCTCGCCTTTCTCGACGTCAACATCGTCGTCATCGCGGCGGCGATCGGTCTGGCGACGATGCTGATGTCCACCGGCGGCGTCCTGGCCGGGCGGGTGATCGGTGCCCGGTTCGGGCGCTACGCCGAGATCGTCGGCGGCCTTGCGCTGATGGGAATCGGCACGTCCATCCTGATCGAGCACCTTTCGGCATGAAGCTGCCGCGAATCATCGTCAGGTAGCGACTGTCCCTTGGCGGACGAACGAGAGCGTTTGCCGTTCAGGAGTGGATCATGGAAACCGTCGATCTTCACAAGGTTCAGCAAAACCGGAAGCATGCCCTGCGCCTCAGCGGCCTCGGGCTTCTCGCCCTGACGCTCCTGTCCGCGCCCGTCCTGCCCGACCACGCGCCGGTGGAGAACGCGCTGGAACTGGTGGGGCTGGGGATGATCGCGCTCGGAATTCTCGGCCGGGCCTGGTGTTCGCTCTATATCGGAGGGCGCAAGAAGACGGAGATCGTCTCGGCCGGGCCTTATTCGATCAGTCGGAACCCGCTCTACATGTTCAGTTTCGTGGCGGTGGCGGGTGTCGGTGCCCAATCGGGAAGCCTGGTGCTGACGGGCCTGTTCCTGGCGGTCGCGGCGGCGGTGTTCCGTGTCGTCATCGCACGCGAGGAGCGCTTCCTGAGCGATCGCTTCGGCGCCCGATACGAGGCCTACAAGGCACGCACGCCGCGTTTCGGGCCGCGCTTTTCGGCCTGGCGGGATCAGGCGACCGTCGAGATTCGGCCAAGGCTCGTCGTGCGGACGCTTCTGGACGGCTCGGCCTTTCTTCTGGCGTGGCCCTTCTTCGAACTGCTGGAGGACGTGCGGGCGGCAGGTATTCTCGACCCGCTCGTGATCCTGCCCTGACCACCAGAACCAACGGCGGCCCTCGTCACCGTTCCTTGGTCTTGAGGACGTTGGCGAGTTGAAAGCCGGCCTCCACCAGAACGGCACTGATCAGCTTTCCCAGCATCGGCTCCCGAACGTGTTCGGACAGGGTTCGCGCTTCCATCAGGAGTTCGATGACCTTGGCATAGGTTTGGTCCTCCGAGGGAGGAAGGGCGCTCGGTTCCCCGATCTTGGTGAGATAGCCGGAGATATGCGTGGGGTTGCCGTCCTCGTCGCGAAAGCAATGGCCCTGGGAGCGAACCCAGCATGTTCCGTGCCGCGTGCTGGTCAGCCTGTATTCGGCGACGAACGGCTGGTGATGGAAGAGAGCGTCTTCCACGCAGCGGTTCAGGCGCGTGCGATCCTGTGGGTGGATCGCGGCGATGAACCGGTCCATCGTGACGCCGTGGAGGCCGATATCGGCGGGAATGTCGATGTACTCGCAAACGTCCTGGCAGGCGACGACCATTCCCGTCCGGACGTTCCAAGTCCACACGCCCAGAAGATCGTTCAAAGGTTCAAGATCGCGCAGGAGGCTGTCGGCCACGATGTTCTCCGTGTTGCGGTTTTTTAACTTGGCGCATCTGTCGCGCGAAGGCTAGAACTATGTCCATGGGACGCAGGTGAGCGATCTTGCGTGGCGGGGTCGGACCTGCCCGCTGTCGTCGCGTTCGTTCGAAGATGGGTCGCGTCATTGTCCGAGAACCTCGTCAACCTCCATATCGGCGAACGGATCGCGCAGGCACGCCGGCTGCGCGGCTGGAGCCTTCAGGCCGTGGCCCGGGAAGTTGGCGTCACCTACCAGCAGATCCGCAAGTATGAGCTGGGTCAGAACCGTATCGCGGCCAGTACCCTGTATCAGCTGGCCAAGGTCCTGCAGCTCGATCCGGGATACTTCTTCCACGGACTGTCCGCTTCGGGCGGCGAGTCCGCCGACGGGTTCGATGCCGCCTTGCAGCGGATCAACGATCCCCTGGTGCGCCAGCGCATGGCCGATCTAGCGGAAGTCCTTCAACTGCGGAGCGACGCTTCGCTAAAGGGCTAGGGCGCGGCCCTGGCGGCATGTGATGGCCAACTGCGGCAATTGGCCGGTTCGTCTCCCCTGCTTCCCGTCCGGTCATTTCGTCACGGCACCTTTCCCGGCTCTTGCGCGTTGATGGGCGAAGACAAGTGAGGCAACCATGACGCAAGCCAAGATCACCACCGGGGCCAACGATCGCCCTCGCGACGTTTCGATCGGCCAGACGGCGGATGGACTCCCCGACGATTCCGGTCGGCCGGTACAGGTCAGCGACGAGGAGATCGCAAAGGTGAGGGACAAACTCCTCAACGACGATGCGCAAGGCGTCGACGACGAAGAAAGCGAAGCGCATCCATCGTGATGCGGCGGTGCTCCCGTACCCATTCAACGAGAAAGTCCCGACATGACCTCTTCGACCATTCGCTGGATCCCCGTGGCGTTCTTGGTTCTCGCCCTTGGTGCCTGCAACGGTTCGGCGGGCAACAAGTCGGGCAGCGGTGACGGGCCGACCCAAGGGGCCGGTTCGTCGAACCAGCCGGCGACCGCCACCAACGGGCAGCCCGCTGCCGAGTGAGGGGGGGCGGTCACCACCTCTTGGGTGGACTGAGCACGGCCCGGTCGGCCGGCTCGAGGCCTGCCTGGAGGGCATTCGCCTCTGGCTCCGGATGCGGATCGTACGGCTTCGGTGCGAGATCCGAAGGCGCCTCGCCATGTTGCTTGGCCTTCATCGCGGCAACCCAGCCTTCGCTCCATTCCTCGCAAGCGGGCGAGCCATAGCGGTAAGGGCAGGCCGAGCGAAGAGCGCCCCGCGCAAACGCATCCGCACCTTCCCTGTAATGGACCTCGGTCATCGGAGCTTCCTTTCCCGAGAGGAAGATCACCGATCCGTTATCGTTCCGAAAATCGATCCCAACACTTAGTCGCGACGGCAGTGGATTCGACCTTATCCGCGCTGTCTTATGCCCCGATGGTGTCGAGCATCCTTTTGCCTCGGTTTTAAAAGCATGGTCCTTCGGCGGAATGGGATCCGTCTTGTGGCTTTGCGACGGTTTGGCCTTCAGTCTGCCGCCGTTCGAAGGATGACGAGGGTGCCTTCATCGTCCCGTCCACCGAAATAGGCGGCCAGCGCCTGGGCAAAGACGGGGTCGCCGTTCGAGGCAAGGCGGAACAGCGTCATGCTGGAATGGAACTTCATGTCGTCGGGCGAGCCGAAGATGTCGTGAACGGATCGACCCGCCACCGCGTTGACCGCCGCGGTGCAGCGCCGCAGACGCTCGCCGAGAAGCGCGTGATCGAGATAGGCCTTCGCTTCGGCGAGCGAGGATAGCGCGAAGTGCTGCGCTGTCGCACTGCGGCCGAGCCCGGCGATCTGCGGAAACACGAACCACATCCAATGGCTCCTTTTGTGCCCGGCACGAAGCTCCGCCATCACGGTGTCGATGACGGGGTCCTGCGCGTCGAGGAAGCGTTGAAGGCGATAGGGGTCGCTCATGTCGCCGCCTTTCCCGATTGCTGCCAAGGCAGGCATTTCGGGCGCAAGGAAGCGATGGGAAGGATCGGGCCCTTCAGGCTCCGTCGCTTGCCGGCCAGCGCACCAGCGCCTCCCGCCCGATCGCGGTCAATTCGTAGACGCCGTGCCCGGTTCGCATGAACCAGCCGTAGACGTTGCGACGCAGGATGGCGGGCGCGGTGGGAACGTCGAGCGTCAGATCCCGCGGCCGCCGGGGGCCATCTGCCATGGCACGCGCGCAGATCAGCGCCTGCTGGCGATAGGCCGTCATCACGGGCCGCCGCGAGCCGCCGCCCACCACCGGGTCGCCTTGTCGGCGGCGGTGCTCGTCGAGAAGCCGGGAGCGCCGGCGCGGGTCGCGGCGTGGCGCCAGGGCTGTCGGGCTGAGGAGAACATGGACCCGATCGTCCGCTCCAATGCCGAGCAACCCGAAGCCGAGGCGCCGGCACAGATTGCGAAACCTGGCATCGCCCTCCCGGCCCTTGCCACGGCTGGACAGACGGGCTGCCAGCCATACCTCGTCGCAGGCCGCCGCCCGGTCGACGCCCTGAAGAACGAGTTCCAGGTTGAAGGCGAGCTTCAACTCGCACACCACCAGCACCGGCGGCTCGCCCTCGCGAACGCCGAAGAGATCGCACCCACCGACCTCGCCCTTCACGGCAAAGCCCAGCTCTTCCAGAAAGCGCTTCACGGGAGCGTAGAGTTCGGTTTCGGGCGATCGAACGATGGGCATTCGCCCTCTCTACAACGCGCTCGCGCTCGCAGGACAGTGTTTCCCGGCGTCGTTCCTTCCCGAGAGCGAAGGGATGCCACTGGGCGACGGCACCGGCCGAGACGGCGTGGCGACAATCGGAGATGGCCTTCCCATATGAAGGGAGTGGGACCTGCAAGGTCCATCGAGACGCGAAAGGAGCAGGCCATGAGCGTGGCGTTCGTGAAGGAGCCCAACGAGGATCAGGTCGAGGCGCTGCCCGAGCGAGATCTCGGCACCGATCCGAACTTCGTCACCGCTCGCGGCCTCCGCCTTCTGGACGAGGAGATCCATTCCAACGAGGACGCGGTGGAGCGGGCGCGCGCGGCGGGCGACAAGATCGCCGTCGCGATGCTCCACCGCGATCTTCGCTACTGGCGTGCCCGTCGCTCCACGGCCCAAGTCGTCGCGCCGCAGGCGGACAGCGAACTCGTTCAGTTCGGCCATTCCGTTTCGATCGAGGGCACGGCCGGCGGGAAGCGGACCTATCGGATCGTCGGCGTCGACGAGGCGGACCCGGCCCAAGGGCTGATATCCTACCTGTCCCCTTTGGCGCGCCAACTCGTGGGGAAGGAGGAGGGCGACACGATCCGGATCGGTGCCGTGGAGGGGGCGATCGCCGCGATCGAGATCGAGGATGCGACCTGAACGAGGCTCGGCACCGCCTTTTTCTCGAGTTCGGATGGGGTCGTCGCCCGCCTGGGGGAGGCGTCAGTCCAGCGAGATCGTGTTCGGGGTGAAGGTCTGCATCTTCTTGCCGCCGGTTACCGCGCCGGCCATGGTCCGCGCCGTCCCGACGCTGCCCTTCAGCCAGCATTGCTTCTTCGGCTTGAGATAGGTGAAGGCGACGCATCGATCGTCGCCGATGCAGGCGCGCCGGCAGTCGAACTGCGTGGAAGCCGGGTGCGGCCGGCGCGACAGGTCGAGACCGGGAAGATCGACGTCCTGGAAAAGGTCGGTCTGAGGATCGATGACGCCGATCGTCAGGGGGGAGGGATCGCGCTCCGAACGGGCCAGGAGCTCGCCGGAAAAGGCCGCCGAGTTTCCGTCGATCTCGCCGCGACCCGATTTGAGGAAGCAGTTCGGCCCGCGGCCCGGCCGCGTCTTGGTGTTGAAGGTGAAGGCCTTGCAGGCGGCGCCGAGCTCGAAGCACTTCACGGCGCAGGCTGGTGCGTCGGCGACGCTCGCGGTTCCCACATCCCTTCCGAAGAAGTCGAGCCCGGCATAGATCGCCATGCGGGTCGGCTGGCGCGTATAGGTTTCCAGCGTCGAAAGGGCGGCGGAGTTGCGTTCCGACAAGGTGGGCGGCGATGCGACCGCCAAATTCGCCGATGGCTTCGCTCGATCGGCGACGCCCGGTTCCGGGGCGGACAAAGCGGTTGAGGGCGTCGAGGATGGTATCTCGGCAACCGCCGGCGCGGTGGGCGGCTGGTCGCCGAGTTTGCGATTGATGCCGTAGCGCACCGCTTCTTCGGGGGAAAAGAAGTACATGTCGTCCGGCGGGGTGCGGAACATGATCGTCACCACGCCGATGGGCGTTCCGAAGCGGTTCAACGTGTCGATCACGTCGGCGATCGACATCTGCGCAGCCTGCAGGTCGGGCTGCTCCGACCACATCTGATGAACGCCGAGCCGGCCGTCGGCTTGCCGCTCGTTTCCGGCCAGGAAGATGTAGGCGCAGGCCGAAGCACAGGTCGAGCCGGCGGGAATCACCGTCGCGAGCTTGCGCGTGTGCACGTCGTCGGCGATCAGGAGACCCGCCGTCACGCTTCCGCCCGGACTGTTGAGAACGACGATCCGGGCGTCGGGCGCGGCCAGAAGGGTTCGGCGAAAGGCGAGCGCCGCGCCGGGTGAGATGTCTCCGTTCAACTCGATGACGTCCGGATGCGCCGGATCGTAGCGGAACGGAACGAGGGACAAGGGCTCGGCCGCCCATACCGACGGCACGTGCCATCCGATGGCCGTCAGAAACGCGAAGAGGACGATGGCGAAGCGAGGCATGCTGTCGGGCTCCGAGCGGCAGGGCGGTCGCCAGCTTGTTGCATTCCCGGTTGTGGATGCAAGCCGAAGCAATCGTCAGGCGCGAGTTGCCCTCAGGTTTCGTTCGCCCGTCGTGTGCTCGTTTTCGTAGGGCCGCGACTGCGCTCTGGCCTATCGAACGGGCTCGCCCGGTCCCTTGTGATCGAGGACGTCATGACCGTGTCGCCTCGCGGCGGGGAACTGGTCCCTGAAGGCCGGGCGGCGGGGTTGCGTCGTCCGCATCGGGATCGCGGCCCTGCATACGGTCGAGCTGGCGCATGATGGGCGTGACGGTCAGCCCATGCATCAGGATCGAGACGAGGATCACCAGCCCGACGATCGCCCACAACCTGTCGACATCCCCGACGCCCTCCATGTGATTCAGGCCGTAGGCGAGGTAGTAGATGGAGCCGACCCCTCGGATGCCGAAGAAGGCGAGTGTCAGGCGTTCGCTCCAATCGGCCGGGTGACCTAGCAGGCCGATGAGGCCCGTCGCGGGTCGGATCACCAGCAGGATGGCGAGGACGGCCGCTACGTCGCGCCAGCCGAGCGGCGCCAGCAGTCCGTTCACGATCGCCCCACCGAATAGGAGCAGCAGAACCATCATGGCAATGCGCTCGATCTGCTCGGTCAGTTCGTGCATGTGAACCTGGAAATCGTGGTCCCGGTTGGCATGGCGGAACGTCAGGGCCGTGACGAACACGGCCAGGAACCCGTAGCAGTGAATGATCTCGCTGAAGCCGTAGGACACGAAGGTCGCGGACAATGCGATCAACCCGTCGCCGGTCTTGGCAAGCTTGGTCTTGGCAGGCACGTGGAAGGTCAGCCAGCCGAACAGGCGGCCGACCCCGTAGCCCGCCGCCGTTCCGGCCGCGATCTCCCAGACGACGTTGGTGGTCAGCCATTCGCCCAGCCATGGCTCGCCCGTGCGCGAGGCCGCCCATAGAACGATCGCCAGATGCACGAAGGGAAAGGCGAAGCCGTCGTTGAGCCCGGCTTCGGAGGTCAGGCCGAAGCGAACCTCGTCTTCTTCGCCCGTCTTCGGCGGCCCGACCTGCACGTCTGCCGCCAGCACGGGGTCGGTGGGCGCAAGGGCGGCGCCCAGCAGCAGCGCGACCGTCCAGGGCAGACCGATCCCCAACCCTGCGGTCGCGGTGATCGCCGCAATGCCCAGCGGCATGGTGGTCGCGATCAGGCGCCAACTGACGGACCAGGACCGGAAGCCGAAGACGCGGTCGATCTTCAGCCCAGCGCCCATCAGCGCGATGATCACGACGAACTCCGAGAAGCGCTCGGCGATCTCGGGGTGATGAACGGGCAGAGGGCGAAGCGTGACGCCCGGAAGGGCGAAGATGGCCGCGCCCAACCCGATGCAGACGATCGGCAAGGACAGGGGCAGCCGCTTCAAAGCAAGCGGGAGCCAGGCGACCAGCGCGATCAGGATCCCGGCCCCGGTGAGCACGAGAATGTAGGGGGCGGGTGTCCAGTCGGCGGATAGGTTCATGGTCCCCAGCGACCCCGCGCACCAAGCGAAAGGCGAGGCCGCAGCACAGAGGCGGCCTCGCTAATCGGCTCGTTCAGATGCTACCGGGCATGCCCGGCACGGCCGGGGCCGGCCGCGTCGGATCTGGCTCGCCTGCGGGGTTGGGTTCGACCGGCTTTGTCGGAAGATCGTTTCCAATACCGGGGCCGCCGTCGGGGCGACCGATCGCATCGTTACCGCCCTGACCGGGGAGAATGGGTTCGGGCAGATCCTGGCCGGGTTGATGGATGGTGTTCGACATCGGAGCCTCCTTCTCTGCGAAGATGACGCCGGCCGATGCAGTTGGTTCCTGCCTCGCGGGTTTGATCAGCCCGGCGCACGCTCGCATGGAGCGCGTCCTGCGCATGACGGCATGCTTCCGATGGGTGGCCCATCCGCCATGGGATCATTTGACTAACCGCCTCTTGCCGACCTCCTATCGACCCCTTCTTGCGAAGGGCAAGGCGTACCGCGCCTGCTGTTCAGCTATTCGTTCTCATCGTTTCGCCGACGCCCGTTCGGCCCCTCCAGCGAGCATGTCAGCGCGCGTCGCGGTCGAACAGGTTTCACGTCCGGCCAGCCACCGGGAAGGCCTAGCGCGACGTCCGCAATGTCGAAATGCAAGCGAGTCCTAAGGGACCCAACCGCCTCGATGGCTTCGACGGGAAGGGATGGTGCTGCGAGAGAGGATTGAACTCTCGACCTCTCCATTACCAATGGAGTGCTCTACCACTGAGCTACCGCAGCCTGTCGATGGCGGCTATCTGCCATAGGTTGGTTCCGGGCGCAAGGCGTGATCTGAAAGGCTTTTTCCGGGACGCTGGGAAAGGGGGTGGACAGACGAAAGAGGCGTGACTATAAGGCCTCCACCGAACGGAGATACACGGTCAGCGTGCCACTCGCCGTCGGCGCCCAAGTAGCTCAGTTGGTAGAGCATGCGACTGAAAATCGCAGTGTCGGTGGTTCGATTCCGCCCTTGGGCACCATTCGTTTTCTGAAGTGACGATGATCGAGTTCCCACTCGCTTCGGGCGATCCTTGATCGTCGAACGCGCGGGGTTCCGCCGCCGACACGAGTGGTGAGAGGGGGGTGAATGCCTGATGGCATTCCGAAGCTCGCCGGTCGGCGGACTTTTTCTAGCTACCGCGTGTCCAGCCCATCTGCCAGAAGTCGGCCTCCAGGCGGCACGCTTTGGCAAAGATGGCCGTAAGCTCGCGCTGGCGGTGAGGCGTCGCGTAACGTTGACCTAAGCGGTCGAGTTGAAGGCGGGCGTTGGTGGCCACGCTCTGATAAGCCTCCCCGGCATATTCGGTGATCCATGCGCCGTAGGGATGCCGGTCCAAACTACGCTCGTCCGGTGGCATCAGCGAGCGGGCGATTTCGGCGTAGCCGATCATGCAGGGACTCAAGGCGACCTGCAGATCCAGAAGGTCCCCCGATTGCCCGCAGTCGAGAACGAACCGCGTGTAGGCGAGCGTTGCGGCGTGTTCGCGCGCCGACTCCAGATCCTTTCGCGTCATGCCCCACCGAGAACAGATCTGAATGTGGAGTTCCATCTCCACGTCGAGAATGGCGTGAAGGAAACCGAGTCCGGCATGCATGTCTTCCAGGGTTCTGCTCTTGTAGACAGCCAGCGCGCTGGCCCGTGCGAACTGGATCAGAAACAGATAGTCCTGCTCGAGATAGGAGCGGAACGCTGTTGCCGGCAACGCTCCGTCACCGAGCGCGCGGACGAAGGGATGATCCACATAGGCTGTCCATTCCTCCGCTGCGCCGAGGCGTAGGCGATCGAAAAAGTCCATCGGTTCCATTCTCTCAGAGTTTTGGCGACCACCAATGATGGAAATGATGAACCGGACCTCGACCGCTGCCGACGTGAAGCGCCTTGGCGGCGCGCAGGGCTTCCGTCAGATAGGTCTTGGAACGAGCGATAGCTTCGCTCAGCGGGCGACCGAGCGCGAGTTCGGCGGTGATCGCGGCGGCAAGCGTACAGCCGGTGCCGTGGTCGTTCGTGGTCGCGATGCGCGGGGCGGTGAAACGCCGTGTCGCGTTGTCCACGACAAGAAGATCGACGCTTTCGCCGGTGTTCGCATGGCCTCCTTTCACGAGCACGGCGCCCGCCCCGTCCGCCAGGACGGCGCGTCCTTGATCTGCCATGTCCTCCTCGGTTTCGGCCGCCGGTTGCCGGGAGAGGAGCGCCGCCTCGTGGAGGTTGGGGGTCGCGAGAAGAGCGAGGGGGAGAAGCTCGCTGCGCAAGGCGTCCTCGGCCTCTTCGCGCAGGAGGCGATCGCCCGAGGTCGCGACCATCACCGGGTCCAGAACGACCGACCGCCCGTGCGCGCGCAGGCGCTCGGCGATGGCACGGATCGTTTCGCTGCGCGACACCATGCCGACCTTGATGGCGCCGACCTCGAGATCATCGAGAACGGCGTCGATCTGATCGGCGACGATGCGGGGCGAAAGATCCTCGATCGAGCGGACGCCGTGCGTGTTCTGCGCGGTGATGGCGGTGAGGGCGCTCGCGCCGTAGACGCCGAGCGCCGAGAAGGTCTTTAGGTCGGCCTGAATGCCGGCGCCGCCGCCCGAATCCGAGCCCGCGATGGTGAGCGCGATGGCGGTCACGGCTTGAGTTCCACCGCGTAGTCGGCAAGGGAAGGCATCGTGTCGAGAAGACCCTGTTTCTTCATGAAGGCGGACAGGCGCTCGTAGCGCGCACCGTCGAGCGCGGCCGGTCGTTTGGCGAAACGCGGGAGCGTGTCGTCGAACGCTCGGCGGTTCAGTTCGTCGTCGAGGTCGGGATAGGCCTTGAAGAACAGATCGCGCGCTTCATCGGGATGATTGGTCGCGAAGATCGCCGCTTCCTCGACCGCCGACAGGAAACGCGGCAGGCGCGGATCGGCGATCTTGTCCTTGGCCGTGACGAAGATCAGCTCGTCATAGGCGGGCACGCCATGTTCCTCGGGAAAGAAGGTTCGGCCCGCCGAGCCTTCCAGGCGCATTTGCGTCAGTTCGAAATTGCGGAAGGCGCCGACCGTCGCATCGACGTTGCCGGACAGGAGCGAGGGCGTCAGGGCGAAGTTCACGTTGACGAGCTCGACGTCGCTCAAACGAAGGCCGGCGGAGCCGAGCATGGCGGACAGGAGCGCCTCCTCGATACCGGCGACGGAGTACCCGATCTTTGCGCCCTTGAGGTCGGCGAGGGAGCGTATCGGACCGTCGGCCTTCACCATGACGGTGTTGAGCGGTGTTTCCACGAGGGTGCCGAAGCGGATCAGCGGCAGGCCGGCCTTCGTGTCCAGCATCAGGTTCGGCTGGTAGTGGATGGCGACATCAGCTTGGCCGGCCGCCACGAGGCGAGGCGGCGCGGACGGATCGGTCGGGGCTACGAGATCGACGTCGAGATCGCGGGCGGCGAAGAAGCCTTTCTCGCGAGCCACCACGAGCGGGACGTGGTCCGGGTTCACGAACCACTCCAGGAGAACCGTGAGCTTGTCGGCGGCCAGCGCCGGACTCGAAAGGGTTGCGGCGGCAAGGCCGATGGCGGCAGCGAGCGAGCGAAGAATCATTGGGAGAAGAACCTCTTGCGGAAGCGGAAGGAAGCGGGCGGGTCGTCCTCGGCAGCCCAGGGCGCGAGCCGGAGCGCGAGGCGATCGACGAGAGCGCGTAGCGAAAGCGTCAGAACGGCCAGAATGGCGAGTGCCGCGAAAAGGAGGTCCGTCTGCATGCGCGCGTTCGCCTGGATCATCAGGAAGCCGAGCCCACGCGAGGCGCCGACCCATTCGCCGATCACCGCGCCGAGCGGGGCGAGCGGGGCGGCCACGCGCAGGCCACTGACGAGCGAGGGCATCGCCAGGGGCACGCGCACGTGCCAGAGCGCCTTCCAGTGGCCGGCATCGGTCATCGCCGTCGCGTCGAGAAGTTCGGGATCGGTGCGCCGGAGCCCGTCGGCAAAGGCCGAGGCGATGGGGAAGAAGATGATGAGCGTCGCCATCGCCACCTTGGAAGCGAGGCCGAAGCCGAACCAGAGAACCAGAAGCGGGGCCAGTGCGAAGACAGGCATGGCTTGGAGCACCAGCACCTGCGGCCAGAGGAACGCGGCAAGGCGCGGCGTCGCCACCGTGGCGAGACCGATCAGAAAACCGGCGATCGTCCCGATCGCCAGCCCGAGCGCGACTTCAGCGAAGGTCGCCATGCTTTCGCGCGCCAGCCGCTCGCCCTGAGAAACAAGGACGGCGGCGACATCCAGCGGCGCGGGAAGCATGTAACGAGGGGGGTGGAGAAGGAAGACCAGGGCCTGCCATCCCAAAAGGGCGAGGCCGCATCCCGACCCGATGCTGTGGAGCGTGCGCAACGCAGGTGCTCAACGCGGCAGGGCAGGGCGCCGTGACGGCTGCCACGGGGGCAGGATGGGTTCGAAAGTGGGGATAGCGGAAGGCTGATGCCCTGCCGCCGAGCGCCGCGTCATCCCGCGCCGGGCGCCTGCAAGCCGAGCAGGGCCGCCTTCGCGGCGGGTGACAGAGTTGACGAGGCGCGCCCACGCGCCCGCGGACGCGCGAAGGTAAAGTAGCGACATACGATCTCCCTTGGCCTCGACAGCCACAAGAGATCCGGAATTCGAGCGGAGACAACGAAGGTCGTGCGACCCATTCCCGTTCCTACGCCGGCATGACCCGGATCAGGTTCAAGGGTTCGGCCATGGCCATCTCAGCACCTTTCGGTGCACCCCTCGGAATGGAGAAAACGTGACGCAGGTTGGCCGGGAAGTCAACCGGCTTGGGAGCGGGCGCAATCTGCCTCGCCCTTGGCAGAGGCGCGGAAGAAATCCCTCCGCGCCTTCGAATGCGTGTCAGACGGGCTGGCCGCCTTCTTCCTCTTCCAGCGTCACGGCGACGTCGCCGTTGGCGGACAGGCGCACCTTGTCGCCCTCGACGCCGGCCACCAGCCCGATGGAAACGTAGTGATGGTGACCCTCATGGGATCCTTCGCCGCTGTCGCGGCGCGTCAGCTTGATCCGGTGCTCCTCGACGCGGTCCACGGTGCCGACATGGACGCCGTCCGCGCCGATCACTTCCATATGCTCTTTGATGTCGTTTCTCATGGGTCAGCTTTCCGCGCGCCGGGCGCTCGACTGTTGGCGGTTCGGTTGCAAGTGTTCGAAGCGCTTTCCAGTTCCGCAGGCGACCCGACGCCGATCGATCAGCGCGCGATGAAGCGGTTCTCCTGGCCCACGTCGTCCTTCTTGACGTCTGAATCGCCTTCGACCTGCTTGGCAGCCTCCGCCCAGAAGTCGTGCTCCTGCCCGGCCGGCCGGCCCGCCTTCTCCCAAAGGAAATACGCAAGGTTCCGGATTTCCTGATCCTTGTCTGACGTCATCGCGGTCTCCTCGCACGCATTCCGGTCCGTCCTTCCCCATCCGGCATAGGGAACGATGGTTCGAACCCTTCGGAAGACGGCAGCCTTCTCCGGCCCATTACATATGGTTCGGCGCACGGGCGGGAAGTCGTCCAAAGGATAGACGTGACGACTTTTCGCAACGGCGCTCAAAGGCTCGACAACGTGCGGGCGCCGGCGCGCTGACCTGCGGCGCGCGGGCGCTTTGCGTCCGCCTCGCGATTCGTGTTAAGGGCGCGATCCATTGGATCCGCGACCCTTCGCGGCCGGAGTCGGAGCATCGACGTCAAGGCCCCTTGCCGGGGCGACAAAGCGCCTGTCGGCGACCCCGAACTCTCCCCATATCTCTTCTATCAAATCCGATTCAGCCCGGAGGCCTCGTCAGAGGAATGAGCAGCGGTCCAGCGGCCTCCGTGGTCGATACGCAGATCCAGACGCGCGAGAACCCCCATGCCAAGGGGTTGGCCCCGCTCGTGCTCGGCAGCATCGGTGTCGTCTATGGCGATATCGGGACGAGCCCGCTCTACGCCATGAAGGAATCGCTGCTGCATGTCGGCGGCGTTCCCTCGGCCACCGAGATCATCGGCATCGTGTCGCTGCTCGTCTGGTCGCTGATCTTCGTCGTCACCGTGAAATACGTGATGCTGGTGCTGCGGGCCGACAACCAGGGCGAGGGCGGGGCCCTGTCCCTGATGGCGCTGGCGCAGAAGGCGCTCGCCAAGCCCAACAAGGGCATCCTCGCGCTCGGCATCATCGGTGCCGCCCTGTTCTACGGCGACGCCATCCTGACCCCGGCCGTCTCGGTGCTGTCGGCGGTGGAGGGGCTCAAGGTGACGGCGCCCGGCCTCGATCCCTACATCGTCCCGATCGCGCTCGTGGTCATCATCGGCCTCTACGCCGTGCAGTCCTTCGGCACGGCCCATGTGGCGCGCTTCTTCGGGCCGATCATGGGCGTCTGGTTCGTGACGCTCGCCGCGATCGGCGTGTCGCATATCGGCGACGCGCCACAGATCCTGCAGGCGCTCAATCCATTGAACGGCCTCGGCTTCATGACGAGCCACGGGATCGTCGGCTTCACCGTGCTCGGCTCGGTGTTCCTCGCCGTGACCGGGGCCGAGGCGCTTTATGCGGACATGGGGCATTTCGGCAAGCGGCCGATCCAGGTCGCCTGGCTTGCCTTCGTCGGGCCGGCGCTTCTCCTGAACTATCTCGGCCAAGGCGCCTATGCCTTGAGCGACCCCACCGTCCTGCCCAACCTGTTCTTCCTGTCGGCGCCCGAATGGGCGCGCTTGCCCCTGGTGATCCTGGCGACGCTTGCCACCATCATCGCGGGCCAGGCGGTGATCACCGGGGCGTTCTCGCTCACCCAGCAGGCCATCCAACTCGGTCTCCTGCCGCGCCTCCAGATCGAGCATACGTCGGAGTCCGAGCAGGGCCAGATCTACCTGCCGACCGTGAACTGGCTGATGCTGATCGGCGTCGTGCTCCTGGTCCTGTTCTTTCAGGACTCGTCCTCGCTGGCCGCCGCCTACGGCATCGCCGTGACCGGGACGATGGTGATCACCAGCCTGATGGCGATCGTCGTCTTCGCCTATGGCTGGAAGTGGGGCCTCGGGCTGGCGATCGGCGTGGTGACGCCGTTCCTGATCATCGATTCTGCGTTCCTGGCGGCCAACCTCCTGAAGCTCGCGGACGGCGGCTACCTGCCGCTGATCATCGGTGGCTGCATCGTCTGCCTCATGGCGGTCTGGATCCGGGGCGTGCGCCTTCTCAACACCAAGGCCCAGCAGCAGAACCTGTCGCTCGAAACCTTCATCAAGGCGATGGAAACCTCCTCCGTCGCCCATGTGCCGGGTACGGCGATGTACCTGACCTCGACGCCCGAGACCGTTCCGTCCGCGCTTCTGCACAACCTCAAGCACAACCGCGTCCTGCACGAGCGCAACGTCATCGTGACGATCCGCACCGCCAACACGCCCTATGTGCCGATGGCGCGGCGGATCGACTACCGCGAGCTTTCCCCCGCCTTCGCCAGGATCGAGCTGCACTACGGATTCCTGGAAGAGCCCAATCTCGTCCAGGCCCTGATTCATCTGCGCGAGCAGGGGGTGAAGTTCGACGTGATGTCGACGACCTTCTTCGTCGGGCGGCGTCGCATCAAGTCGGCGGCGCGCTCGGAGATGCCGCGCTGGCAGAGCCAGCTCTTCATCAAGATGGCCCGGCACTCCTACGACATGATCGACTACTATCGCATCCCCGCCAATCGCGTCGTGGAACTCGGCACCTACGTGACTTTGTGAGCCTTCGCGGCTCGCAGGATCGCTCGGGCGCCCTATGTCTGAAGACGAGGTGGCCATGAAGGCTGCCCAGCCGGACGTCGGATGCGGGGCTCCCCGTCCCATGCGTCGCGACCACAAAGGTCCGGCCGGAAAGGACATGCGATCTCATGGACATGCCAGCAAGCAGCGAGCCGCGCCGGGCCAACGAGCTCGGTGATATCGCCAACCGCGCCGAGAAGGGATCGGCCATGCGCCTGATCCGCGCGGAAAACCAGGCCACCAGCGACAAGACCGCTCGACTTCGCGCCCTGCGCCTTGCGCGCGAAGAACAGGAGGCGGTCGCCCGCGCCGCCGAGATCAAGGCCAAGCCCGCCAAGCGGACGCGCAAGACGGCAGCTGCCGCGGCCCTCGCCAAGTCCGCCTGAACCGACATTCCGTCCGGCGGGGAGCCTTGTCGCTTCCCGCCGGACTTGTCTCCGTCAGGCGCTGTGGGTCTTCAACGCCGACCGTTCGACAGGAGTTTGCGACATCGCGATCCGCGTGAGGTTGGCCTCGAACTCGCGCGAACATTGCTCCCAGGAAAACCCTTCCGCGAATTTCCGGCACTCGGCGCGGTCGATCCGCAGCGCTTCCAGCGCCGCCGCTCGCAGATCCTCCGACAGGACGGCATGCGGCGTTCCTCCGACGATGTCGCGCGGCCCGGGAACGGGCAGCGCCGCCACGGGCGTGCCGCAGGCCAGCGCTTCCAGGACAACGAGGCCGAACGTCTCGAAGCGCGAGGGAAACACGAAGACGTCGGCGGCCGACAGGTGCCGGGCGAGATCGCCTCCGTGCCGATAGCCGAGGAAGTGCGCGTCCGGATAGGCCGCCTTGAGCTTGGGCGCCGCCGGCCCGTCGCCGACCACCACCTTGGAGCCGGGAAGGTTGAGTCCGAGAAAGGCCGGCAGGTTCTTCTCGTCCGAAACGCGGCCGAGATACAGGAAGATCGGTCGCGGCAGGCCGAGGAAGTCCGGATCGAAGCCGGCCTCCTCCCGGCAGGGGTGAAAGAGGTCCGTATCCACCGCCCGGCCCCAGCGGCGGATGTTGCGAAATCCGCGCGCACCCAGTTCCTCCTCCAGCGTCTGCGTCTGCACCATGAGCGCCGCGCCGCCGTTGTGGAACCAGCGTTGCACGCCGTAGGCCAGGCTGGAACCCATCCCGATCCGTCGCTCGAAATAGTCGCCGAAGCGCGTGTGGTAGGAGGTCGTGAAGGGGAGGGCGTGCCGGCGGCAGTAGCGCCGCGCGGCCAAGCCGATGGGCCCCTCCACGGGGATATGGATGGCGTCGGGCGCGAACGCCTCGATCCGCGCGGCCACCGTCCGGCCGGGGGCAAGCGCGAGGCGTACTTCCGGGTATCCCGGCGCGGGCAAGGTGATCGGGCAGTCGCCCGGCCCGAGGATCTCGACCTCGTGCCCAAATCGGCGTAGCCAGCCGGCCGTGGTCTCGAGGACGCGCACCACCCCGTTCACTTGTGGCGCGGCCGCGTCGGACGCGATCAGGATACGCATGTTCTGCTGTTCCCGGTATTGGAGGAATGCAAGGTCCGTTTCCCAACGCAAATTGCAATGCTAGAGCTTGCGGCAAGATCGGCGCCGACGGCGCGGTGAAACGAAAGTGGTATCCGCATGAAGGTCATTGTTCTGGGCGGCGACGGCTTTTGCGGTTGGGCGACGTCCCTGCATCTGGCGGCCCAGGGGCACGAGGTGACGATCGTCGACAATCTGGTCCGCCGGCGCACCGACGAGGAACTCGGCGTCACCAGCCTGACGCCGATCCGTTCGATCGAGGAGCGGCTCCAGGCGTGGCGCGAAACGCGCAACACGCCGATCGACTTCGTCCTTCTCGACGTCGCCAAGGACTACGATCGGTTGGAGGCCCTCTTCCGGGAGGTCTCGCCGGATGCCATCATCCACTTCGCCGAGCAGCGCGCCGCGCCCTATTCGATGAAGTCGCCCTGGCACAAGCGCTATACGGTCGACAACAACGTCAACGCGACGTCTGCGGTTCTGTGCGCGATGGTGGAGGCCTGCCCGAATGCCCATCTCGTGCATCTCGGCACGATGGGCGTCTACGGCTACGGCAAGACCAAGGGGATGACGATCCCGGAAGGCTACATCGACGCCACGCTGCGCTCGGGCGGGGCGGAGGCGAATGTCGAGATCCTGTATCCGGTGGATCCCGGCTCGATCTACCATATGACGAAGACCCTCGATCAGCTCCTCTTTCTGTACTACGCCAAGAATGACGGTTTGAAGATCACCGACCTCCACCAGGGCATCGTCTGGGGCACCTCGACGCCGGAGACCGATCTCGACGAGCGCCTCGTCAACCGCTTCGACTACGACGGTGACTACGGGACCGTGCTCAACCGCTTCCTGGCTCAGGCCGCGATCGGCCATCCGCTGACGGTGCACGGCTCGGGCGGACAGACGCGCGCCTTCATCCACATCCGCGACACGGTGCGCTGCATCGCGCTGGCTGTCGAAACACCCCCTCAGCGCTTCGAGCGGGTGCGCATCATGAACCAGATGACCGAAACCCACCGGGTGCGCGATCTCGCCGAGATGGTGTCGGGCATGACCGGCGTTCCAGTGGAACTGCGCGACAACCCGCGCAAGGAAATGGCCGAGAACGATCTCGTCGTCGCCAACGATCTGCTCCTCCACCTCGGGCTCGAGCCGACGCGCCTGTCGGGCGGGCTGATGGAGGAAGTGGTGGAAGTGGCCGCCCGCTACCGCGACCGATGCGACACCAGCCGCATCGTGTGCTCGTCGCTCTGGGTCAAGCCGCTGGCGGCGGAGTAGGCGTCAGCCGGGATTTCCGTCGGCGTCCAGCGTCTGGATCACCTCGAAACCTTCGAACTCGGGATGGCCGAGATAAAGCGGCTTGGTGCCGCCCGCGCCCCGGTGCGAGGCGCGGAACGCTTCGGAGCGCGTCCAGTCCTCGAAGGCCGACTTGGTGGCCCAGACCGTGTGCGAGGCGTAGAGCCGGTGATCCTCGCGCTCGGGGCCTTTCAGCATGTGGAACTCGACGAAACCGGGCACCGTATGGAGGTGCGATTGCCGGTTCGCCCAAAGCTCCTCGAAATCGGGGGCGGCGTCGGGGATGACCTTGAACCGGTTCATGGCGATGAACATCAAGCGAACTCCTTGGGGGTTGGGCGAGGACGAATCGTCGGCCAGCATAGAGGGGGCTGGCAGGCGCGGCGAGAGCGCTCGCTCCCGCGTTCGATCGCGAAAGGTTGAGCCGGATCGGCGCGTCACGGGCGAGGAAGGCGACCTATGCGGCTCTTCGCAAACGCTTTCTTGTTGTTTAAGGGCAATAACCAATCGACGCTGGGCGCCCGCGCGCCCGCATTCGCCTCCAACCGACGGGATCATCGGCCGCCTCCTGTCTCCCCGGCCGCCGCCCGCTTCAGATCAAGGGATATTCGCATGCGCAAGCTCCCAGGCCTTCGTGCCGCCCTCGTGGGTGCCGCTCTCGTCGTCAGTGCGGCCCCCGCCTTCGCGCAAGCCTGCGGCAACAACGCGTCCGGGTTCGCGCCCTGGCTCGCCAGCTTCAAGAGCCAGGCCGCGGCCAGCGGCATCTCGCAGCGCACGCTCGACACCGCGCTCGGAAATGTGACCTACGACGCCAAGGTCATCAGCCTCGACCGCAACCAGAAGAGCTTCAAGCTCTCGCTCGACGCGTTCATGGAGCGCCGCGCGCCCGCCTCCTTCGTCAAGAAGGGCAAGGGCATCATCGCCCAGAACCGCGACCTCCTGAACCGGATCGAGCAGCGCTACGGCGTCCAGAAGGAAATCCTCGTCGCGATCTGGGGCATGGAAACGGGTTTCGGCGCCAATTCCGGCAACATGAACATCTTCCGCTCCCTGGCGACCTTGTCCTACGACTGCCGCCGCTCGGACTTCTTCACCGAAGAACTCCTGGCCGCGCTGCAGATCGTCGATCGCGGCGACAAGCAGGCCGCCGACATGAAGGGCGCCTGGGCCGGCGAAATCGGACAGACGCAGTTTCTCGCCAAGAACTACTTGCGCTATGCCGTGGACTTCGACGGCGACGGCCGCCGCGACCTCATTCGCTCCAAGGCGGACGTGCTGGCCTCCACCGCCAACTTCCTGAAGCAGCACGG
The DNA here is from genome assembly GCF_903970965.1 of Aureimonas sp. ME7. Taxonomy (GTDB): domain Bacteria; phylum Pseudomonadota; class Alphaproteobacteria; order Rhizobiales; family Rhizobiaceae; genus Aureimonas. Next base: position 242,216 of record NZ_CAJCKW010000003.1, read on the forward strand.
CTGGATCGCGGGCGCGGGCTACAATCCGGGCGAGCCGAACTTCGCGCGCCTCGTCGACTGGAACCGGGCGACCGTCTACCAGCAGGGCCTCGCCCTGTTCGCGACGAAGCTCGCCAACTGACGCCGGTTCAAGGTCGATGATCGATCCACGATCGGTCGTCATTCGAAGGGCGACGGCGGATGACGCCGGCGCCCTTTTCCATGTGCGCCTCGGCGTCACCGAGAACGCGACGACGCGCGAGGAACTGGCGCAAATCGGCCTGACACTTGAAAGCGTCGCCGCCGCGATCATGGCCTCGCCCTGCTGCTGGGTGGCAGAGCGGGAGGGGGAGATCGTCGGCTTCTCGATGATCGACGACGCCGAAGCCTGCCTCTTTGCCGCCTTCGTGCTTCCCGAGATGGAGGGCCGGGGCATCGGCCGCGCTCTGGTCGCCCGCGCCGAAGCCGCACTCTTTCGTCGTCACGACGCGATCTGGCTGGAAACCGAGCGTGCCAGCCGGGCGGCCGGGTTCTACCGACGCCTCGGATGGCGCGAGGCGGAAGCCGTCGACGAGCGCGACGTGGTGATGCGCAAGAGCCGGCGTTGAGTTCTAATCGCCGTCGAGTTCCGGATAACGGCGGAAGATCCCGTCCTCGTTGAAGCGCAGCCGTCGAGGGCTTGCGAGATAGCGCGCGATCGGGGGATGGTCCGCGACGCGATCGTGCAGCGCGACGACGCGCGGATATCGCGTCTCCAGCACCGCCATGCGGCGGGGAAAGGCGTAGCGCAGGCCCTCCACGATCTGGAACAGGCCGAAATCCGCATAGCTGAGGCTGCGCCCGACGAGATGATCGCTGCCGCCTCGCGCCAGAATGGCTTCGTACCAGCCGAGAAACTTCGGCATCCGCTCGCGGCGAAACTCGCCGGCGCGGCGTAGGGCTTCCGGCTTCTGGTCCTCGTAGTAGAGGCCGGTGCCGACCGGATGATGCGTATCGTGCGCCTCGGCGACGAGATCGGCTGCGGTCAACGCGATCGTTCGCGCCCACGCCCGGTCGGCCTCGTTGGAGGGCATAAGGCCGAGGCGCTCGGCGAGATAGGCCGAAATTTCCGCCGCCTGTGCGACGACGACATCCCCATGGACAAGGAAGGGCGGCGCGAACGGTGCGGGGCGATCGCTCTCGCCTCCCAGGATGCGCATCATCGCGGCAACTCCGCCGCCTTCGCTCTCCGAAAGCCGCGCCACGTCCCGGTAGTCCGCTTCCGCAGCTTCCAGGACGAGCCGCGGAAACTCGCCGCGGCCCTGGATGGTCGGCCAATAATAAAGATCGAAGCGCTCGGGCATGGGGAAGACCCTCCTCTTTCCCTCGCAAGTTCGGCCGCCGGTCCGTAAAGTCAAACGAACGGCGCGAATGCAAAAAGCCGGCACCTCGCGGCGCCGGCCTTGCGAAGGGGGAAAGTCGGGATCAGGCCGCCAGGATCGCGGGCTCCGGCGCCTTGGCACCCGTCATCAGGGCCACCGCATCCGACATGGAGATCGATTTGGGATCCACCACGCAAAGCCGCTTCGACAGGCGGTGGATGTGGATGCGGTCGGCGATCTCGAAGACATGGGGCATGTTGTGCGAGATCAGGACGATGGGCAGGCCGCGCGAGCGCACCTCGAGGATCAGGTCCAGAACCTTGCGGCTTTCCTTGACGCCGAGCGCGGCCGTCGGCTCGTCGAGGATCAGCACCTTGGAGCCGAAGGCCGCCGCGCGCGCCACCGCAACGCCCTGGCGCTGGCCGCCCGACAGGGTTTCCACCGCCTGGTCGATGTTCTGGATCGTCATCAGACCGAGTTCGGACAGCTTTTCGCGCGCGATCTTGCGCATGCGCGGCTTGTCCAGCATGCGAAGATACGAACCGAGAGGGCCGGGGCGGCGCAGCTCGCGCCCCAGGAACATGTTGTCGGCGATCGACAGGGCGGGGGACAGGGCGAGCTGCTGATACACGGTCTCGATGCCGGCGTCGCGCGCGGCCTGCGGGTTGGCGAAGTTCACCGGCTTGCCGTCGAGGCGGACCTCGCCGGCATCGGGCGTCACCGCGCCCGACAGCGCCTTGATCAAGGTCGACTTGCCGGCGCCGTTGTCGCCGATCACGGCGAGGATCTCGCCGGGATAGAGATCGAAGTCGGCGTTGTCGATCGCCACCACGCGGCCGTAGCGCTTGTTGAGGCCGCGCGCCTGGAGAACGGGTTGGGTGCCGAGCTGAACCATCACGCCGAAACCTTTCTGATCCACTGGTCGGCCGCGACGGCCAGGATGATGAGAGCACCGACGGTCAGTCGTGTCCACTGCGGATCGGTGCCGTAGATGCGCAGCCCCATGGCGAAGACGCCGACAATCAGAGCCCCGACAAGCGTTCCGAGCACCGAGCCGCGCCCGCCGAAGAGCGAGGTGCCGCCGATCACGACCGCCGTGATCGCCTGGATGTTGGCCTCGTAGCCCGAGGTCGGCGAGACCGAGCCGATGCGCCCGATCAGCGCCCAGCCGGCGAAGGCGCAGATGAGGCCCGATACCGCGTAGACCGAGATCAGAACCTTGTTGGAGCGGATACCGGACAGGCGCGCCGCGTCCTCGTCGTCGCCGATCGCATAGACGTGCCGGCCCCAGGCCGTGTAGTTCAGGATGTAGTAGAACAGGGCGACGAGGATCAGGACGCTGACCACCGCATAGGTGAAGACCGCGCCGCCGAGCTGGAACGTGTTGCCGAGGAACTGAAGGGACGGGGCGGAGGCCGCGACGTCCTGCGCCCGGATCGTGGCGTTCTGCGTATAGATGAAGTTGATCGCCTCGTAGACGAACCACATGCCGAGCGTCACGATGAAGGGGGGCAGCCGCACCTTGGCGACGAGGATGCCGTTGACCGCGCCGCACAGCGTTCCCACGGCAAAGCCGATCAGGATGGCGATCGGCGCGGGAACGCCGTTCATCACGGCGAGATTGCCCATGATCACCGAACTCAGGACCATGATCGCGCCGACCGACAGGTCGATGCCGGCCGTCAAGATGATCAATGTCTGGGCGACGCCGACGATCCCCACGATCGCGACCTGCTGGAGGATCAGCGTCATCGTGAAGGCGTTGAAGAAGCGCTGGCCGATCAGGAGGCCGAACACCATGATGCCGAACAGGAGCACGATGATCGGCACCATGGTCGGGTTGGCATGGAGGAAGTGCTGAAGATGCTGGAGCGGGGTGCGGCCGTGGGCGGAAAAGTCCGCCACGCTGGCGTCGCTCTGGGCGAGCCCGGCTTCGAAGTCGCTGCCCTTGCGGGTGGTGGTGTCGCTCATGGAACGGATCTCCCGAGGGCGAGCTGCGGTAGGACGGCGGATGCCGCGTTAGCGAGCCGGCGCGACGGAGCGTTTCCGCCCCGCCCGCACGGCTTCATAAGGGACGCAGCGCCCGGACCTCGCCCGGGCGCTGCGATCTCCGGTCAGCCCCAGCAGGCCTTGGCGGCGGCGGCGGTATCCATCGACTTGACGCCGTCGACCGGCTGGTCGGTCACGAGGTCGACGCCCGTATTGGTGATCTGAAGGCCGGCCGACGCTTCGGGCTTGGCGCCGGTTTCCGCAAAGGCCTTGACCGCCTCGACACCCATCGCCGCCATCTTCAGCGGATACTGCATGGAGGTCGCGCCGATCACGCCGTCCTTGACGTTGGCGATGCCCGGGCAGCCGCCGTCGATCGAGACGATGGTGACCTTGTCGGCGAGGCCGAGGCCCTTCAGCGCCTCGTAGGCGCCGGCCGCTGCCGGCTCGTTGATCGTGTAGACGAGGTTGATCGTCGGGTCCTTCTGGAGAAGGTTCTCCATGGCCTGACGACCGCCTTCCTCGTTGCCGTTGGTGATGTCGTGGCCGACGATGCGCGCGTCGTCCTCGTCACCCACCACGTCCTTGTTCTTCACGTCGATGCCGAAGCCCTGCATGAAGCCCTGGTCGCGAAGCACGGCGACGGAAGGCTGCTGCGGGGTCAGGTCGAGAAAGGCGATCTTGGCGTTCTCGGCCTCTGCGCCCATCTTGGCCTTGGCCCACTGGCCGATCAGGACGCCAGCTTCGAAATTGTCGGTGGCGAACGTCGCGTCGGCCGCATCGAGGGGCTCGAGCGGGGTGTCGAGCGCGATGACGATGAGGCCCGCGTCCCGCGCCTTCTTGGTGGAGGAGGCGATCGCCTTGGTGTCGGAAGCGGCGATCAGGATGCCCTTGGCACCCGCCGCGATGCAGCTTTCGATCGCTTGGACTTGGCTGTCATGGTCGCCGTCCACCCGGCCGGCATAGGACTGGAGGTTGATCCCGAGTTCCTTCGCCTTCGCCTCGGCGCCTTCCTTCATCTTGACAAAGAACGGATTGGTGTCGGTCTTGGTGATCAGGCACACCGTGGTCGGCGACTGGGCCGAGGCGCCCGCCGTCATGGCGGCAAGACCCAGGGCACCAAGAGCGGCGGAGCAGAGAAAACGACGAAGCGGCAAGGAAAACCTCCCTCGGGATGAAAGCTCGGCACTCGTTCGTGCCCGACCGGGCGGACCTCCTCGTCCGCGACCGAATGCCAACATCGAGCATGGTCCAGCGGAAACTGTCAATCGATAACTCATCGAGATTTATTAATTGACAGTTTTTTGAGAGTGGGAAAGGGTAATCTATCGTTGCCTCGTCGGGTGACCAGAGATGCAGGGCAGAGGGTGGCCGACACGATCCATACGGTCTCCACGACGGCGAAGGGGGCAGCGGGCGATTCTACCGAAGGGCGCCTGCGTGGCTCCAACCAGGCGGGTCTGCGCGCCCATAACGAGCGGGCGGTCCTGTCCCTGATCCGGCGGCACGGCGAGCTTGCCAAATCCCAGATCGCGCGGCTTTCCGGCCTGTCGCCGCAGACGGCCTCGGTGATCATGCGCTCGCTGGAAGCGGACGGGCTGGTGCTGGCGGGCGAGCCGCGGCGCGGGCGCGTCGGCCAGCCGTCCGTGCCGATGCGGCTCGACCCGGACGGCGCCTTCGCCTTCGGGCTGAAGCTCGGGCGGCGCACCAGCGAGATCGTCTTGATGGATTTCGTTGGCCACGTTCGTGACAGCCGCGCGATCCTTTACCGATTCCCGCGCCTTGCCGAGATTTTCGAGTTCGTGACCGGGGCGATGGAGGAGCTGCGGGCCGGGCTGCCCGCGCCCTTGCGTCGGCGCATCTCCGGTTTGGGCGTCGGCATGCCCTTCGAGCTCTGGTCCTGGGGCGAGGCCAACGGCGCGCCGCCGGGCGAGATGGAGGAATGGCGCCATCTCGACATGGCCGCCGAGCTGGAAACGCGAACGGGCGAAGCGGTGTTCATCGCCAACGACGTGACGGCCGCCTGCGGCGCCGAACAGGCCTTCGGGCGCGTCGGCTCGGCGGATTACGTGTATTTCTTCGTTGGGGCGTTCGTCGGCGGTGGCATCGTGATCGACGGGACGCTGGTGCCGGGGCGCACTGGCAATGCTGGGGCGCTCGGCTCCATGCCCGTGCCGGGGCCCGGAGGGGCCACCCATCAGCTCATCCATTCCGCCTCGATCCGCGTTCTGGAGCGCATGGTGGAAGTGGCGGGCCGGTCGGCCGTCGAGCTTTGGCGCAAGGATGCGGACTGGAGCCACCTCGGCCCGCTTCTCGACGACTGGATCGGGCTGGCCGCCGATGGCCTCGCCTACGCCATCGCTTCGGCGAGCTCGGTCTACGACTTCGAGAAGGCGGTGATCGACGGCAGTTTCCCCGAGCACGTGCGCGCCCGGCTGACGGAGGCGACGCGCCGCGCGCTCGCCGGCTTCGATCTCCAGGGCATGCCGGCGATCGCGGTCTCGGAAGGAACGATAGGGCGCTCGGCGCGCGAGGTCGGCTCGGCGAGCCTGCCCTTCTTCGCCAAGTTCCTGCTGGATCACCGGGTGCTTTTGACCGAAGGCTGAGGCGGCTCGTCATCCACGGCGCGCACCCGCAGGACCGAGCCGTCCGCACCTTCGATCACGACGCTGGCGCCGACCGGCAAGTCGGGCCCTTCGACGCTCCACCAGCCGTCGTCGACCGCGATGCGCCCACGCCCGTTGCGGATCGCCTCGCTCACGCTCGCCGTGCGCCCGACGAGGCGGCGCGTACGCTCGTTGAGCGGCGCGCCGTCGCCGAGCCGCGCGCGCTGCCCGTACCAGCGATGGCCGAGAAGCGTCGCTACGCCCGACACGACCGCGAAGCCGAGGAACTGGCTCTGCCAGGACAGGTCCGGCAGGAAGAAGGCGTTGGCGCCCACCACCAGGGCGCCGATGCCGAAGAACAGGAGGTAGACGCCCGGCAGCAGCGCCTCGCACAGGAGAAGGGTGACGCCGAGGATCCACCAGCCATAGGTCGAGACCAGTTCCCCCATCGCGCTCAAGCGTCCGGGCGCGGAAACACGACGCCGGCCTGCGGCACGGAGGCGCCGCCCTTGCGCGGCGGGGCCGCCGGCCGGCCGGCCGGGGCGGCGGGCGCATCCGCGAAGCTCGCCCTCGCCAGCTCGGCGATACCGCCGATCGAGCCGATCAGCGACGAAGCTTCGAGCGGCATGAGGACGACGCGCTGGTTGGGCGCGGAGGCGAGCTTGGCGAGGGCCTCGGTGTATTTCTGGGCGACGAAGTAGTTGATCGCCTGGACGTCGCCGGCCGCGATCGCGTCCGACACGAGCTGCGTCGCCTTGGCCTCGGCCTCCGCCAGACGCTCGCGCGCTTCCGCCTCGCGGAACGCGGCTTCCCGCTTGCCCTCGGCTTCCAGGATCTGGCTCTGCTTCTCGCCTTCGGCGCGCAGGATCTTGGCGTTTCGCGCTCCCTCCGCCTCGAGGATCTCGGCGCGCTTCTCGCGCTCGGCCATCATCTGGCGGGCCATCGAATCCACGAGGTTCTTCGGCGGATTGATGTCCTTGATCTCGATGCGGGTGATCTTGATGCCCCAGCCGTGCGCCGCCTGATCGACGACGCGCAGGATGCGCTCCGAGATCGTGTCGCGGTTGGACAGGAGGTCGTCGAGATCCATCGACCCCATGACCGAGCGCAGGTTGGTCATCACGAGGTTGAGGACGGCGTATTGGAGGTTCGACACCTCGTAGGCGGCCGAGGAGGCGTCGAGGATCTGGTAGAAGGCGACGCCGTCGGCGGCGACGGACGCGTTGTCGCGAGTGATGACCTCCTGTGTCGGAACGTCGAGCACCTGCTCCATCATGTTCATCTTGTGCCCGATCCGCTCCACGAAGGGCATGATCAGGTTGAGGCCCGGCGTCAGGGTGCGCACGTAGCGGCCGAAGTTCTCGACCGTGTAGTTGTAGCCCTGTGGTACGATCTTGATCGTCGAGGCCAGCACCACGAGGATCGCGAACACCACCACCACGACGAGGATGCTGCCGAGCCCGAGGTCGAAGCCGAATGGATAATCGTTCATCGCGCGCCTAGTCTCCCGAATGTCATGTCAGTCGATTTCCCGGATCCGCCCGTCCGTCGCGGGTTTATACGAGGTGTTGCCGTCCTGGAGATAGGCGATCACCGCGTCCTCCATGTTAGGCCCGTAGTCGTAGGCGTTGACGGCCTTCGTCGCGAACACCTCGTAGCCGTCGCCGCCCTGGCGCAGGAAGTTGTTGGACACCACCGTGTAGGTGCCCTCCGGGTCGATCGGCTCCCATTCGCCCGCCGCGTTACGCACGCGCACCGCCTTCACGCGATCGACGCCCGCCGTGCCCTTGCGCGACCAGTCGAACTGGATGCCGGCGATCTGGGGAAAGCGGCCGGCGCCGTCCTCGACCTGGGACACCCCGTTTTCCAGCGCTGCCTTGATGTCGGCGCCCGTCAGCTGGAAGGTCGCCAGCGTGTTCTGGAAGGGCAGGACGGTGAGCACCTCGCCCATGGTGATCGGCCCTGCGTCGATCGAGGCGCGCACGTTGCCGCCGTTGCCGAAGGCGATGGTGACGCCCTGGTCCTTCGTCCGGTCGAGGATCGCGTCGGCCACGAGATTGCCCATCTGGCATTCCGCCACGCGGCAGGTGTCGCGCTGCCCATCGATCGGCTCGGCCGCCTCCGCCACGACCTTTTGTCGGATTTCCTCCAGCGGCTTGGCGAGTTCGGCGACGCGTGCCTTGATGGCTTCGTCTTCCGGCACGGAAGCGTCGAGCAGGATCGGCGCGCCTTCCGCCTTGGTGACCCGGCCTTCGTCGTCGAAGTTCACCGTCAGCTTGCCGAGATATTTCGAATAGGCATAGGCCTGGACGATCGGCACGTCCCGCCCGTCCGGCCCCTTCACCAGCGTCGGATAGGGACCCGCCGCCTTCGGGTCGGTGGAGGACAGAAGCGTGTGCGAATGGCCGCCGACGATCACGTCGATCGCCGGCACTTCGGCCGCCAGCCGCTTGTCGAGCTCGTAGCCGGAATGGCTGAGGAGCACGATCTTGGTGACGCCTTCGCTTGTCAGCTTGGCGGCCTCGCGTTTGGCCGCTTCGACCGGGTCGGTGAAGGTGATCGACTTGCCGGCGGCCGTCAGTTCCTGGTTGTCGCGCGGCGTCAGGCCGATGATCCCGATCCGCTCGCCGCCCTTCTCGATCACGACGGACGGCCTCACGATGCCGGCGAGCTTGGGCTCGCGCACGAGGTCGGCATTGGCCATCAGCATCGGGAAATGGACGGCGCCCGCGAACTTCTCGATCACCGGCACGCCGTCGTCGAACTCGTGGTTGCCGATCGCCATCGCCTCGAAGCCGATCGTGTTCATGAACTCGGCGGCGTCGTCGTTGCGGTAGCGGGTGTAGAACAGCGACCCCTGGCTCTGGTCACCCGCGTCGAGAACGAGAACGGGCGTGTCGCCGGCCGCCGCGCGTTCGGAGGCGATCGCCGAGGCGATGCGCGCCACGCCGCCGAAACAGGTCTTCTCCCCCGCTTCCTTGTCGGAGCAGGGGCCGTCGTACTTGTTGATCGGCTCGACGCGGCTGTGGAAGTCGTTGATGTGGAGAATGGTCAGATCGAAGGCCGTGGCCGGTGCGGCGGTGCCGCCGGCCAGCATCGCAGCCAGTCCCCAAAGGGCGATTCGCATGAAGGGCTCCCTCGCTTCGCGCCATGCGGGTAGTGTTTCGTTCCGGTGTTGGTTTGGCAACCCGTTCCGCCGCCTTCTCGGCCGGCGCGGTTTGACATGCCTCCCGCCATGCCCGACATCAGCCGGAACTTTCGCGGATTTTCCTGCAAGGATGGAGAGCGTCGCATGTCCGATGTCGTCGAGATCAACGGTTTGAAGGTGGCGTCCGAGCTGCGCGACTTCATCGAGCGCGAAGCCCTGCCTGGAACGGGGATCGAGGCGTCGGCCTTCTGGCGCGGCCTGGCGTCGATCCTCGAAGATCTCGCGCCCCGCAACCGCGAGCTGCTTGCCATCCGCGACGAGTTCCAGGCGCGGATCGACGTCTGGTCGGCGGAGCGGCGCGGCCGGGCGGTGGACGGGGCGGAAACGGAGGCCTTCCTGCGCGAGATCGGCTATGTGGTCCCGGCGGGCGAGCCCTTCGCCGTGGAAACCGAGAACGTCGATCCCGAGATCGCCGGCGTCGCCGGGCCGCAGCTCGTGGTGCCGGTCCTCAACGCGCGCTTCGCGCTGAACGCGGCGAACGCGCGCTGGGGCTCTCTCTACGACGCGCTCTACGGCACGGACGCGATCGGCGAGGAGGATGGCGTCGAGCGCACCAAGGGCTACAACCCGGCGCGCGGCGAGCGGGTCGTCGCCTGGGCGCGGGCGTTCCTGGACCGTTCGGCACCGCTCGAGGGGGCTTCCTGGCGCGATGTCGCGAGCCTCTGCGTGGCGGGCGCCGCGCTGCGCGTGAACCTATCGGATGGCGGCGAAAAGGGGCTTACCGACCCCGCCCGGTTCGCTGGCTATCGTGGTGCCCCGGACAAGCCGGACGCCGTGCTCCTTCGCACCAACGACCTGCACGCCGAGGTGGTGATCGACCCGTTGTCGCCGATCGGGAAGACCGATCCGGCCGGCATTGCCGACGTGGTGCTGGAATCGGCAATCACCACGATCCAGGACTGCGAGGATTCGGTCGCGGCGGTGGATGCCGAGGACAAGGTCGCCGTCTACCGCAACTGGCTCGGCCTGATGCGCGGCGATCTGGCCGAGACGTTCGAGAAGAACGGGCATGCGATGACGCGCCGTCTGAACCCGGATCGGACCTACCATGCGCCGGACGGCTCGGAACTGACCCTGCCGGGCCGCTCGCTCATGCTGGTGCGCAACGTCGGCCACCTGATGACCAATCCCGCCGTTCTCCTGCCCGACGGATCGGAGGCTCCCGAGGGCATCCTGGACGCCGCCATCACCTCGCTGATCGCGCTGCACGATCTGCGCAAGACCGAGGGCCCGCGCAACTCCAGAGCCGGCTCTGTCTATATCGTCAAGCCGAAGATGCATGGGCCGGACGAGGTAGCCTTTGCCGACACGATCTTCGCGCGTGTCGAGGCGATGCTCGGCCTTGCACCCCACACGCTGAAGATGGGCATCATGGACGAGGAACGTCGCACCACGGTGAACCTGTCCGAATGCATCCGGCAGGCCCGGCACCGCGTCGTCTTCATCAACACCGGTTTCCTCGACCGCACCGGCGACGAGATCCACACCTCGATCGAACTCGGCCCCATGATCCGCAAGGGGGATATGAAGGCTTCCACCTGGATCCGCGCGTACGAGGAGCGCAACGTCGACACAGGCTTGGCCGCAGGCCTCAAGGGACACGCCCAGATCGGCAAGGGCATGTGGGCGATGCCCGACATGATGGCGGCGATGTTGGAACAGAAGATCGCCCATCCGAAGTCCGGCGCCAACACGGCCTGGGTGCCGAGCCCGACGGCGGCGACGCTCCACGCCACGCACTACCACACGGTGGACGTGGCCAAGGTCCAGGCCGGGCTCGAGGGGCAGACGCGCACCAAGCTCGCCGACATCCTGACCATTCCCGTCGCCACGCGGCCGAACTGGACACCCGAGGACATCCAGGCCGAGCTCGACAACAACGCGCAGGGCATCCTCGGCTATGTCGTGCGCTGGGTGGATGCGGGGGTCGGCTGTTCCAAGGTGCCCGACATCCACGACGTCGCGCTGATGGAGGACCGGGCGACCTGCCGCATCTCCTCGCAGCACATCGCCAACTGGCTGCTGCACGGCGTCGTCTCGGAGCGCCAGGTGCGCGAAACGATGGAGCGCATGGCGGCCGTGGTCGACCGGCAGAACGCCGCGGACCCGGCCTACGAGCCGATGGCGCCGGACTTCGAGCGCTCGATCGCCTTCCAGGCGGCGCTGGAGCTCGTTCTCGACGGACGCCGGCAGCCCAACGGCTACACCGAGCCGGTGCTCCACCGCCGGCGGCTGGAGAAGAAGGCCCAGCGAGGCGCCTGACGCTTCCAGGCAGCGTAGTCGATGGATCTCACCGACGCAGGGGCGCCGGGCGTGTACGGCGCCCTGTTGCTGTCCGCCTTTCTGTCGGCGACGCTTCTTCCCGGATCGTCCGAGCTCCTGCTCGCAAGCCTGCTCGTTGCCGGACGGGGCGATCCCGTCCTCCTCACGCTGATCGCCGCCCTCGGCAACACGCTCGGCAGCGTCTTCAACTGGTGGTGCGGTCGCTTCCTGATGCACCGGCAGGATGCGCGCTGGTTTCCCGTGTCCCGAGCGCAGCTCGATCGCGGCGCCCGCGTCTTCGCACGCTGGGGCCGGCCGGCGCTGCTGCTTTCATGGATGCCGGTGGTCGGCGACGCGTTGACGCTGGTCGCGGGGCTTCTGGGGGTGCGGCTCCTGCCCTTCGTATTCCTGGTGGGCGCGGGAAAGGCGCTGCGCTACGCCTTCGTCACCGCCTTGACCCTCGGCGTCGTTCAGTTCTGAGGCGGGGCGGGCAGGTTGCGCGCGGCTTCGTCGGCCTTGGCGGCGGAGGCGTCCGGCGAGGCGGGCGCGCCGGTGCCGCGACGCAATTCGTCGAGCGTCGTCGAGCCGCGAAACACGATGGCGTTGTCCTGCGTCGTCGGCGACACGGCGCCGCTGCGCCCGGTCCAGTTGAAGTGGTCGGCGCGCCCTTCCGTCGGGTCGAGCGGCGCCCCGGCCACGACGAGGCGCGAGCGCGCGCTGCCGTCGGCCGCAAGGGGGGCTCCGGGTGCACCGCCGAGCAGGCTTTCGCCGCCGTCGAGGCTCGGGTCTGAGAAGGAAACGGGCGGCGTGGTCGTGGTGGCGGCGAGGTCGTTGATCGCCGGAAGGTCGGTCGCGGAAAGCTGCTGCGAGCCGAGGTTGGCCACCATGTCGTCGATGCTGAGGCCGAGGATCTTGGTCACCGGCTTTTCGACGAAATAGGCGAGCTTGTCCTGGCCGGCACCCGTCAGGGTGATGCCGTCGGAGTTGCGAAGGCGGGCCGTCTGCCCCGCCATGTCGGGGCCTGACGCGGTGAACGCGCCGCTCGCGTCCGTGAAGCCGCCCCAGACGTCGACGAACTCGCCGCCGACCTTGAGGGCGGCCGTGCGATACAGGTCGTTGAAATAGACCATGTCCTCGCTGGCGCGATCGGTGCCGAAGGGCAGCGCGCCAACCCAGACGAGCGAGGCGCCGCCGGCCTTCACGGCCGCGGCGAGACGGTCGATCCGCTCGGTGTAGCGCGCGGCCCATTCCGGAGTGCGCAGGGTCAGCGACGTTCCGTCCTCGCGGATGGCCTGCCGGTCGTTGGCGCCCAGCATCACCACCACTACGGCGGGCTTCACATCCGCGATGACCTGGCCGATCTCGCCCGGCCAGTCGTAGTGGTCGTCGCGCACCAGCCCGGACGAACCGTTCGCCTTGCCCTCGACCTTGATCTCGCGGCTTTGGGAGACGGCCTCCTCCAGCCCCTTGGCCAGCGAAGCGGCCATGAAGTCGCCGACCACGAGAACGGTGCGCGCCGTTTCGCTCTTCTCCACCGGCGCAAGGGCCACGGTCGCGGCACCGGCCGCGGCACCTGAGGCTGCCGCTGCCGCCTTGCTGCTGCGACCCGTGCTCGAACGCGACGCGGACGGATCCGCCTTGCGCGGCTTTCGCACCTTCTTGATCTGGCGCTGCTCGGGAGGCGCGACCGCGCGCGGCGGTTGACGCTGCGGCTGGCGATTGCCGAACAGCATGTCGAGAAGCCCGCGGCGCTCCTGCGCGCTCGCGGGCGAGGAAGCGCCGGCGTCCATACCGAGGACGCCAAGCGCCAGAACGGCGGACAGAACGGCGCGAAGCCCCCGTGCGGATCCGCCCGCCATCCGTTTCAGTGCCTGCGCAGGAGGTCGAGCAGCGCCTTGGACGCGTTGCCGTCCTCCTCGACGCCAGCCTGTTTTTGATAGGCGGAGATCGAGGCCTTGGAGCCGGAGCCGATCTTGCCGTCGATCTTGCCGTCGTAGAACCCATGATGGGTCAGGCGCTGCTGCACCTCGTAGCGCTCTTCCATCGACAGCGGCGTGTAGCCGCGCGGCCAGCCTTGCGCGAAATCGCCGTAGCCGGCGATCCGATCGGCGAGATGGCCGACGGCGAGAGCGTACTTGTCGGCGTTGTTGTAGCGCTTGATGACGAAGAAGTTCTTGGTCATCAGGAAGGCCGGGCCGTTCATGCCCGCCGGCAGAAGCAGGTTGGCGTTGTCGCCGGGCGCCGGGAACGGGCGGTTGCTGACGCGCTTGAAGCCGTTCGCCGACCACTGCGACAGCTTGCGGTTGGAGCGCTCGAGCCCGGCCGAACCCGAGGGCGCGACCACCTCGTAGCCCCAGCTCTTGCCGGTCTGCCAGCCGTTCTTCTTCAGAAGATTGGCGGCGGTGGCGAGCGCGTCGGGCACCGAGTTCCAGATATCGGGGTGACCGTTACCGTCCATGTCCACGGCATAGGCCTGGTAGCTCGTCGGGATGAACTGCGTGTGGCCCATGGCACCGGCCCATGAGCCGGTCAGGCCCTTGGGGCTGACATGGCCGTCCTGCACGATCTTGAGAGCGGCCAGAAGCTGGGTCCGCGCGAACTTGGCGCGCTTGGGGTCTTGGTAGGCAAGGGTGGCGAGTGCCTGCGGGACGCTCTTCATCACGTCCTGGCGCTCCAGGATGCGGCCGTAGTTCGACTCCATCGACCAGATGGCGAGAAGGATGTGGCGGTCGACGCCGAAGCGTTGTTCGATCCGGTCGAGCCAGGGCTTGTACTGGACCAGCATCCGCCGACCCTCGGCCACCGACTCGTCGTTGACGCGGTTGTCGAGATAGTCCCAGATCTTGTCCTGGAACTCGGGCTGGAAGCGCGCCTTCTGGATGACGTCGGGATCCGGCTCGGTGACGCCCGAAAACACCGCGCGATAGGTGCGCGCGCTGATGCCGTTGGCGACCGCCGTCTTCTCGAAGCCGTCGATCCAGTTGCGAAAGCCCGCATCGGCGAGCGCCGGCGTGGCGGCAGCCAGAACCGCCAGCGTCAGGCAGGCGGCGCCGAGCCGGCGAAGGCGGGAGAGGGTGGGTCCAGACATGGGTCTACTCCTCCGAAGAACAGAACGTGAGCGTGAGCCTCGAGTCTAGAGGGCGGATGTGAACGCTTCCTTTACCACAACCCGACGCGAAAAGCTTTCCGTCGACACCGTGTCATTTATTCAGCATGTTCTTGGGCGAAATGACGGCGGATGCGTCGAATCGCTCGACGTGGGCGAAGCCGCGCCTAACTAGTCACGATCTCGTCAACGGCAGGAAGGACATCGAATGCGCAAGGTCAGGAAGGCTGTATTTCCGGTCGCAGGTCTGGGAACGAGGTTTCTTCCCGCCACCAAGGCGATCCCCAAGGAAATGCTGACGGTGGTCGACCGGCCGGTGATCCAGTACGTGGTGGACGAGGCGCGCCAGGCCGGGATCGAGCACCTGATCTTCGTGACGGGTCGCAACAAGGGCGTGATCGAGGACTATTTCGACATCCAGGTCGAACTGGTCTCGACCCTCACCGAGCGCGGCAAGAAGGCCGAGCTCGGCCTCTTGGAAGAGCTGCAGCCGACGCCCGGCACCGCGAGCTTCACACGCCAGCAGGCGCCGCTCGGCCTCGGCCACGCCGTCTGGTGCGCGCGCGATCTCGTCGGCCCCGAGCCCTTCGCGCTTCTCCTGCCCGACATGATCATGCAGGACGGCGAGGGCTGCCTGAAGCGGATGGTCGAGCTCTACGAACAAACGGGCGGCAACGTCATCTCGGTCGAGCAGTGCGACCCGGCGCAGACCAACAAGTACGGTATCGTCGGGCGCGGCGAGGACGTCGGCAACGGCTTCCGCATCGATGGCATGGTGGAAAAGCCCAAGCCCGAGGAAGCTCCGTCGAACTTCTTCATCTCCGGCCGCTACATCCTTCAGCCCGAGATCTTCGACATTCTGTCCACCCAGGAAAAGGGCGCGGGCAACGAGATCCAGCTGACCGACGGCATGCTGAAGCTCGCCAAGAACCAAGACTTCTACGGCTATCACTTCACCGGCCGCACCTTCGACTGCGGCTCCAAGGAAGGCTTCATCCAGGCCAACGTCGCCTTCGCGCTGTGGCGCCACGACATCCGGCACAAGGTGTTCGACGACATCGGCGAACTGATGCGCACGGTGGAGCCGCAGGAGCGGCGCACCGCCCCCCGCACGGCGGCGGAATGAACGGTTAGAAAGGGGGGCGCCTTCGGGCGCCCCTTTTCGCATCAGCGCTGGAGGCGAACGCCGACGCGAACCGTGTTGGCGTCGTAGTCCTGGCCGGCGAGAGGGGAATCGAACCGGTCGTAGCGGTAGCGCGCGGTCAGCGCCAGCGTCCGGTTCAGCCAGTAGGTCAGGCCGGTTTCAGCGGCATAGAGATGCTCGTCGCCGGCCACCGGTCCGTCGCGCAGGGCGGCGATCAGGCGACCGTCCCAGTCGATCCGAGCCGTCGCACGGTGGCGCAGGCCGATCGAGCCCTGATAAAGCGTCGAGGTGGCAAGGCCCGTCGTGTCCGGCTCGAAAAAGGTCTCGGCCCGCAGGAGAACGTCCGTGCCGCGCCGGGGCGACCAGTTGACCGTCGCGTCCAGCGTCGGGCTCGCGGTCGTCTCCAGCGCATCTTCGTCAGGCAGGTTCCAGGCATAGCCGAGCGCGACCTCGCCCGACAGCTTCTCGCCCCAGTCGAAGCCGAGCCCCGCACGCAGGGCCGGGATCACGCTGTCGCGATCGAGGAGTGCGGCCGTGTCCTCGTCGAACAAGCGGCGCCCGACGCTGGCGCCGACGAACGGGCGGAGCGGGGGCGCGATGTCGTATCCCGCGCGAAGGCCGGCGCTCCAGGTCGTGTAGCTGTCGTCCGTGCGAAGGGCGAGACCATCGAACAGGCCGTCGTCGCGGTCCTCGCGGACGGCCGAAAGGTCGAGGTCGGTATGGAGCGGCCCCGCCGCGCGCCCGAGCGTCGCCCCGGCGGAATAAGCCAGAATGTCGCGCTCGCGCGAGGCCGTGGTGGCCGCGCCGGTGTCCAGCGTGTCGTCTCGGTCGAAGCGCAGGGCGCCGCGCAGCGTCGCCGTCCAGTCCCGGTCGATGTCGAGGCGAAGGCGTCCGTCGAGGTCGATCCGGGGTTCTTCCTTCAAGGGACCGGAGAAATTGCGGCGATAGGTGGCGAGCGCATTGATCTCGGCTTCGTTGCGCGACCAGTCCGACAGGAGGCGGGCGCCGAGCGTGGTCTCGGAAAAGGCGCCGCGTGCGCCGTCGATCGTGTTGGTCAGGTTGTCGGACACGCCGACGCCCTGTTCGAGCGTGGGATACAGGACGAAACTTCCGAGGCGAAGGCCGACGGGGGCGAACGGATCGTCCGGGCTGCGGGGCAGGATACGGCGCAACTGGTCGAGCCCGGCGTCCGTACCCCGTCCCAGCCGCGTGTCGAGCGTCGGGCTGCGCACCGGACCGACGGCTCGGAAGAGATTGAGGGGCTGGGACGTGGGATCCGTGTTCGGCTCCTCCGCGCCCTCCAGCCGCTCCCCGGCTTGGGTTCCGCGCCGGTCTGCAGCTTGTCGGTTCAAGGGCTGGGCGGGGGCGGCAGGCGTCGACGTGTCGGGAAGGTTCTCGCGCCGCGACGGGGTCGGGCCGGCGAAAAGATCCAGTTCCTCCGTCGCGGTTCTCGGCCGCGCGCCCGGCTCCTGCGGCTCGGCCGGCTGTTCGTCGCCGGGCGCGCGCAGGTCGCGCTCGAAGGTGGCGGAGCGCTCGCGCGCTTCCGCGCCCAGCGGCTGTTCGCTCCCGCGGCGCGATTCCTCCAGGGGCGAGGTGTCGGTGCGCAGGCGGTAGGAATCGGAAAACCGGATCTCGTCTCCGCTTTGCGTGCGGTCGGGCGTGGGAGCGTCCTCTTGGGCACGCACGGGGCCGAGCGCGCCGGCAATGCCGGTGGCCAGCGCCACGGATGCGAGAACGGGACGGAACATGGGCCTTCGATCCAACGGGTTGCCTTGGACGGGGCGCTGCGCGCACCCGGTGCTTTCCCATCCCTAGAACTTCTGCATGGAGCCGGGCTTGACCGGCCGGCTTTCTCTGGCGCGCGGGGCTTCGGCGGAGTAGAAATCGGCGATGACATCGCTTGCCCGTCCCCTTGCCGCCCCGCCCCTTCCCGGAACCGCCTCGGCCATCCGCACCGTGCGCACCGAAGCCGAAGGGCTCGGCCTGCTGGCCGAGGCTTTGGAAGGGGAGCTTGGGTCTGCCTTCGAGCGCGTCCTCGATATCATCGCCTCCATCAAGGGGCGCCTCGTCGTCACCGGCATCGGCAAGAGCGGCCATGTCGGCTCGAAGATCGCGGCGACCTTCGCCTCGACCGGGACGCCAGCCTTCTTCGTCCACCCTGTGGAGGCCAATCACGGCGACCTCGGCATGATCGGGCGCGACGACGCGGTTCTGGCCATGTCCTGGTCGGGCGAGTCGGCCGAGCTGAAGGGCATCGTCGCCTATACCCGTCGGTTCCGCATCCCGCTGATCGCGATCACCTCGCGCGAGGCCTCCGCACTCGGGCGCGAGGCGGACGAGCGCCTTGTTCTGCCGCGCATCACCGAGGCCTGCCCGCACGGGCTGGCGCCGACCACCTCGACGACGCTGCAACTTGCGCTCGGCGACGCGCTGGCCGTGGCGCTTCTGGAACGCAAGGGCTTCATGCCGAGCGATTTCCGGGTGTTCCACCCGGGCGGCCAGCTCGGCGCCAGCCTTCGCCATGTCGGCGACGTGATGCATCGCGGCGAAGCGCTGCCGCTGGTGGCCAGCGGCACGCCGATGAGCGAGGCGATCCTCGCCATCTCGCGAAAGGGTTTCGGCTGCGTCGCGGTGGTGGACGGCGAGGGCCGGCTGCTCGGCATCGTCACCGACGGCGACCTGCGCCGGCATCTGGCGCCCGATCTCCTCGCCCGCACGGTGGACGAGGTAATGACAACAGCGCCCAAGACCATTCGGCCCGACACATTGGCTGTGAAGGCGCTCGACATCATCAACGGCGCCAACATCACCGCCCTGATGGTGGTGGAGGCGGAGCGCCCGGTCGGGATCATCCACCTCCACGATCTCCTGCGCCTCGGCGTCGCCTGAGGCGGGGGTGGGGCATTTCCAGCGAAAGCCGATCCGACTTCCGCGCCCGGATCATGCGGCAAACCAGGGATCTAAACCTTTTCCGGTGAATGCCTATTCGCCGGAAGAGGTCTAGTCGAGCCAGCCCCGAAGCTCGCGGCGCACCATGTGCTCGATCACATCCATGCCGTTGTCGGAATCGTTGAGGCAGGGGATGTGGGCAAACTTCTCGCCGCCGTGCTCGTGGAAGATCTCGCCGACCTCGCCCGCGATCTCCTCCAAGGTTTCCAGGCAGTCTGACACGAAGCCGGGATTGAGTACGGCGATGCGCTTGACCCCCTTCTTCGCCAGCGCCTCCACCGTCTTGTCGGTATAGGGCTGGAGCCATTCCTCCGGCCCGAAGCGGGACTGGAACGTCGTCATCAGGCGGCCCTTCGGCCAGCCGAGGCGCTCGTCCAGGAGGCGCGAGGTCTTCTGGCAGTGGCAATGGTAGGGGTCGCCGTTGCGGAAGTAGCTCTGCGGGATGCCGTGATAGGAGGCGATCACGTGCTCCGGCTCGAAGTCGAGCGAGGCGAGATGCGTCTCGATCGAGCGGGCGAGCGCCTCGATATAGACCGGCTCGTCGTGATAGGCCGGCACGGTGCGCGCGGCCGGCATCCAGCGCAGGCTCTGAAGGTGCTCAAAGAACTTGTCGTTCACCGTCGCCGTGGTGGAGGCGGAATATTGCGGATAGAGCGGGAAGCACAGGATGCGCTCGCAACCCTCCGCCCGCAGCGCCTCCATGCGCTCGGCGATCGACGGCTTGCCGTAGCGCATCGCCCAGTCGACCACGACGGCAGCGTCTCCGGCCATCCGCTCGGCCAGCTTCTTGCCTTGCGCGCGGGTGAAGGTGCGAAGCGGGCTCTCGTTGCGCTCCTTGTTCCAGATCTGCTCGTAGGCGTGTCCCGACTTCTTCGGACGCGTGTTGAGGACGATGCCGTAGAGGATCGGATACCAGGCGATGCGCGGCCACTCGATCACGCGGCGATCCGACAGGAACTCCCGGAGGTATCGGCGCATCGGCCAATAGTCGGTTCCATCCGGGGTGCCGAGATTGACGAGGAGCACGCCGATCTTCTTCGCCTTCACGGGCGGGTGGCCGGCGGGGAGGGGGCCGACGGCGGTGGAGGCGGCGGGATCGAGCGGTGTCTTGGTCAGCATGGGGCACAAGGATCGCAGGAGGGCCGGGCTCGGCCGGAAACGACGAACGGCGGCGCTCCGTGGTGGAAAGGCCGCCGTTCGAGGGGATATGGCCCGCTGCTCCTTTGTGGGCAAGCGGACAAAAGGTCCGGCGTCAGGCCCGGCGCGAGAACTCGAAGCGGTTGCCGTTGGCATCGACGCAGGCGAGCCGGTCGGCCGACATCTGGTTGCAGTTCACCGACATCTGCTGGTTGCGCGAGCGCGAGGTGTAGATGATGCTGGCCGCGCTCGCGCCCGTCTTGGTGTAGTTGCCGTCCGCCAGGATCGCGCCCGTCGCCGCCTCGCGCGAGGTGAAGCGGCCACCCGCGAAGGTCGCGGTATAGGCGACCGGCCCGCCGACCGAAGCCCACTGGCCTTCCAGCCCTGTCGCGCGCGGCGCGATCGACGCCTGCTGCTGGGGTGCCGCCGTCTGGCAGGCGGAAACGGCCACGCCTGCGGCCACGAGGAGAAGGGCGCGGAAGGGCGAACGCATGGAGCACTCCGGGGGCAAAGGTCGGACTTTACGATTCTTGGAAGGATTTTAGGGCATTCGCGCCCGTTCGTCACCGCAGCGCGGTAGTCACGAAAGCGGATCGGCCATCGTGTCGGCGCGGCGCGCGGCGATCACGGAGTGGATCACGCCGATCGTCTCGATGGAGCGGATGCGCCCGTCCGAGGTGAAGGAAAACCAGTACATGGTGCTGCCGGTGACGAGCGAGCCGTTGCTTTCGTCCTGGCGCGTCCAGTCGCAGCGGCTGGCGCCCTCGTCGTCCTCGACGACGGTTCCGCGCGGCTTGTAGGAAATGTAGGTGGCGCGGCGCAGGAGCTCGTTGAGAAAGGACTTCGCTTCCTCCTCACCGCTCAGGCGATACTCGCCCTCCATGCGGTTGAACCAGGGCGCGTCGATGATCCCCGCATTGTTGCGGTTGGAGAAGACGGCGCCGGGCGCGAAGTGGCGCGCGATCGATCCGGCGGCGCCGGACATGGCCGCGTCCATGATCTCGCGGATCACCCCGCGCCGACGCTGCGCCTCCGTGGCGAACTCGCCCATTCCCAACTCCTTCAAGCGCATCAAGCACTTGGGAACGGATGGTAGGGCAGGACGTCCACTTCGCCAGACCGATACGAAAAAGCCGCAGTGCATCCTGCGGCTTTTCCACTGTTTCGTGTGTAGGTTCGACTTTATCGAACCAGAATGTTCCGGAACTGCCAGGGATCCTTCTCGTCCAGATCTTCCGGGAACAGGCCCGGGCGATCGGTGAGCGGGGTCCAGTCGGTGTAGTATCCTTTCACCGGGCCGAGATAGGGGCGCTGCACTTCGAGGCACCGCCGGTAGTCGATCTCGTCAGCCTCGACGATGCCCGATTCCGGATTTTCCAACGCCCAGACCATGCCGGCGAGAACCGCCGAGGTGACCTGGAGGCCGGTGGCGTTCTGGTAGGGCGCGATGCGGCGCGTTTCCTCGAGGCTGAGCTGCGAGCCGTACCAGTAGGCGTTCTTTTCATGGCCGAAGAGAAGGACGCCGAGCTCGTCGATGCCCTCCACAAGCTCGTTCTCGTCGAGAACGTGATGCTCGGGCTGGATCTTTCCGGCCGCGCCGAACAGCTCGTGAAGCGAGAGAACCGCATCGTTCGCCGGATGATAGGCGTAGTGGACGGTGGGCCGGAAGGTGACCTCGTCCTCCTTGTTGCGATGGGTGAAGTAGTCGGCGATCGAGATGCTCTCGTTGTGCGTCACCAGAAAGCCGTACTGGGCGCCGGGCGTCGGGCACCAGGAGCGCACGCGCGTGTTGGCGCCCGGCTGCTCCAGGTAGATCGCGGCCTGGCAGCCGTGCTTGTGCTCCTTGGCGTTTTTCGGCATCCACTTCTCGTGCGTGCCCCAGCCGAGCTCGGCCGGCTGCATGCCCTCCGACAGGAAGCCTTCCACAGACCACGTGTTCCAGAACACGTCGCGGGGCTTCGGCTTGGCGGCGACCTGCGTGTCGCGCTCGGCGATGTGGATACCCTTGACGCCGACCCGCTTCATCAGCTTCGCCCAGCCCTTGCGGTCGTCCGGGCCGGGTTCCTCGAAGTCGAGATTGGTGTCGCGCGCGATGTCGACGAGCGCCTGCTTGACGAACCAGGACACCATGCCGGGATTGGCCCCGCAGGTGGACACGGCCGTGGTGCCGCCGGGGTTCTTGCGCTTTTCCTTGCGGAGCGTTTCGCGCAGCGCATAGTTCGTGCGGTCGGCGTTCGACAGGTTCTCGTCGAAATAGAAGCCGAGCCAGGGCTCGATCACGGTGTCGATGTAAAGGACGCCGAGTTCGCGGCACAGGCGCATCAGATCCACCGAGCCGGTGTCCACCGACAGGTTGACGCAGAAGCCCTGGCCGCCGCCTTCCGTCAGGAGCGGGGTCAGGAGTTCGCGGTAGTTCTGGCGCGTCACGCCTTCCTGCAGATAGCGGATGCCGCGCTCGTCCAGGAGGTGGCGGCTCGTGTCGCGCGGGTCGATCACGGTGAAGCGCGACTTGTCGAACTTGAAATGCCGCTCGATCAGGGGCAGCGTGCCGCGCCCGATGGAGCCGAAGCCGATCATGACGATCGGGCCGGTGATCTCGGCATGGACCGGGTAGTTCTCGTCCGCCATGGAGTCCCTTTCCGTCTGGACGTGTCTGGAAGCGCCGGGCTAGAGCAGATCGCTGTCAAATAAAAGGGCCTCGCGGCGGTTAATGCCCGCCGCCTCGGCTCGCGGCACACCCGGTGTGGTGCGCCCGATGGACCCGACCCGACCCATGGACCTGCCCAACCTCCTGCGTTCCCGGATCGAGGAAAGCCTCCTCGGCACCTCGTCCACCGAACTCCAGCGCGCCGGCGAGATCCTGTCGGGGCGCTACCGGGCCGAGACGCGCGACGGGCGCCTCCATTTGTCCGACGACCTCTTCGCCAAGGCCTATACGGCCGCGCGCCTGCCCGCGACCTATGCCGCGGTGCGCGCTGCGATGGAGGCGGTGGCCGAGGCACTACCGGAGTTCGGGCCCGATCGGCTCCTCGATGTCGGCTCGGGGCCGGGAACCGTTCTCTGGGCGGCAGCGGACGCATTCGAGACGCTGTCGGGCGCGACGCTTCTGGAAGCCTCCGCACCCATTCGCCGGCTCGGCGAGCGGCTGGGGGAGGGGGCGTTCGCCTTCCCGCCTGAATGGCGCTCCGGCGACCTGCGCTCGGGCCTCGTCGGCTTGGGGCCGGCCGATCTCGTGACCCTGTCCTATGTGCTCGACGAGATCGAGCCGGCGGATGCCGACCGCCTCGTCGACGCCCTTTGGGAGCGGACGGAGGGGGTTCTTCTGATCGTCGAGCCGGGAACGCCCGCCGGCTGGCGGCGCATCCTTCGCGTGCGCGATCGGCTTCTGGCGCGGGGCGCCCATGTCGTCGCGCCGTGCCCGCACGCCGAGGCGTGCCCGATCGAGGCGCCCGACTGGTGCCATTTCTCCCAGCGTCTGCCGCGCTCGCGGCTCCACCTGCGCGTCAAGGACGCGGAGGTGCCGTTCGAGGACGAGAAGTTCGCCTATGTCGCACTGGCTCGCGAGACGGGCGCGGAGAAGGCCGCGCGCGTCCTCGCACCACCGCGCACCGGCAGCGGCAAGGTCCGCCTCAAGCTCTGCCGGCCGGACGGCACGGCGGGGGAAGAGCTTCTCACCAAACGCGACGGCGAAGCGTTCCGTCGGGCTCGGCGCGCCGACTGGGGCGACCGGCTGCCCGCTTAAGCCTTCAGTCCATCGCTTCCAGCTCGTCGATGAAGCCGGAGATCATCGACAGCCCTCTCGCCCAGAAGTCAGGGTCCGTCGCATCGAGGCCGAAGGGCGCAAGAAGCTCCGAATGGTGCTTCGTACCGCCAGCTCGCAGCATGGCGAAATAGCGGTCCTGGAAGCCCTCGTCGGCGTCCTGGTAGACCGCATAGAGCGAGTTCACGAGGCAGTCGCCGAACGCATAGGCGTAGACGTAGAACGGCGAATGGATGAAGTGCGGGATATAGGTCCAGAAGGTCTCGTAGCCTTCGCCGAGCCGGACGGCGGGGCCAAGGCTCTGCTTCTGGACGTCCAGCCAGATCTCGCCGATCCGCTCGGCCGTCAGCTCACCCGAACGGCGCTCGGTGTGGATCTCGCGCTCGAACTGGTAGAAGGCGATCTGGCGGATCACCGTGTTGATCATGTCCTCGACCTTGGAGGCGAGGAGCGTCTTGCGCTCGGCCGGGCTCGCGGTCTTTTCGAGAAGCGAGCGGAAGGTCAGCATCTCGCCGAACACCGAGGCCGTTTCGGCGAGCGTCAGCGGGGTCGAGGCCATCAGAGCGCCCTGGTCGCCGGCCAGTACCTGATGGACGCCGTGCCCGAGTTCGTGAGCGAGCGTCATCACGTCGCGCGGCTTGCCGAGATAGTTGACGAGCACATAGGGGTGGACGGACGGCACGGTCGGATGCGCGAAGGCGCCCGGCGCCTTGCCGGGGCGCACGCCCGCATCGATCCAGTTCTGGTCGAAGAAGCGCGCGGCGATCTCCGCCATGTCGGGCGCAAAGCCGCGATAGGCGGAGAGAACCGTCTCCTTGGCCTCGCCCCAGGGGATGTCGCGGCGCGAGGCGCCGGGCAGCGGTGCGTTGCGATCGTAGAATTCGAGAGCGTCGAGGCCGAGCCACTTCGCCTTCAAAGCGTAGTAGCGATGGGCGATCGAGGGATAGGCGTCGGACACGGCCTTGGCGAGCGCGTCCACCACCTCGCGCTCCACGCGGTTGGCGAGGTGGCGCGAATCCGCGACGTCCTCGAAGCCGCGCCAGCGGTCGGAAATCTCCTTGTCCTTGGCCAGCGTGTTGGTGAGGAGCGCGAAGGTGCGAAGGTTCTGGCGGAACACGGCAGCCAGCGCCTCGGCGCCCGCTCGGCGCCGCTCGCGGTCCGGATCCTGCAGGAGGTTCAGCACCTCTTCCAGCGCCAGCTCCTCGCCATCGACATGGAAGCGCAGCGCCGTCATCGTTTCGTCGAAGAGGCGGTTCCAGGCGCCGTGGCCGGTGACCGACTTTTCCAGAAACAACTCCTCGATCCGATCCTCGAGCTGGAACGGCTTGTCGCGGCGAAGATCGACGATCCAGGGCCGGTAGTGAGCGAAGGCCGGATCGCGCTCCATCGCTGCGTCGATCACGGCTTCGTCGACGCGGTTGAGCTCCAGCCCGAAGAACAGGAGCTGCGCCGCGATATCGGTGATGCGGGACTGGATGTCGCCGTAGAACTTGGCGTTGGCCGGCGAGGCGGTGTCCCCAGCATACAGGAGGCCGGCATAGGACACGAGGCGGCCGAGAAGCTCCTCGATCGCCTCGAATTCGGCGACGGCCGCGCCGAGGCCCTCCGCTCCGGTGCCCGCTGCCGCTTCCTCCAGCCGTCCCTTCCAGCGCGCCTGGAAGGCGGCGGCCCTCCCGCGTCCCTGTTCGAGATCGGCGGCCACTTCCGGTGCGTCGATGCCGGCATAGAGATCGCAGAGGTTCCATTCGGGAAGCGCGCCGGCGTCGACGGCGGCAGGAGTGGAAGAGGAAACTGCGCTCATGGACGGGAACTCCGGGAATTCGAGCTTCAGGACGGGCGGGGACCCGAAACCCCGAGGCCGTCATGGCCGCGTGGTGGCGAATCGGTCGCCCTACACATAGGCTCGGACGCGCGGTTTGGCATCCGCTACGGCCCGCGCGGCTTCCCGAACGAGCCCGGGTTCGAAGGCAGCCAACCATCGGCCCCCCGATTTTCACTCGCCGTTAACCTCAATCCTGTGTATTGGCGAAGAAATCGGCCAAGTGTCATTTTCGTGCCGCACTCCCCATCGAATAGACTGGTCCCTGGATCGGGTTCATTCGTTCACTGATGCGGGGACGCCGTCAGCGGCACGACACACCGGGGGAATTGCCGCATGTTCGGATGGACCGAATGCGTCGCGCGACGCGTGGCGAAGCACGCCGCGCTCGTGCTGGTCGGCCTCGTGGCGGTGTCCGCCTCCGCCGCGCAGGCCGAAACGCGGACCTTGAAGCTGTATCACGTGCATCTCAAGGAAAAGAGCGAGATCGTCTACAAGCGGAACGGCAAGTTCCTGCCCGACGGCCTGAAGAAGGCGAACTGGGCGCTGCGCGACTGGCGCGAGAACAAGCCGACCACGATGGACCCGAAGCTCCTCGACCTTCTCTACGAGGCGCACAAGCAGTCCGGCTCGCGCGGCTATATCCACGTCATCGGCGGCTACCGCTCGCCCGGCACCAACAAGATGCTGCGCTCGCGCTCATCGGGTGTCGCCGGCTCCAGCCTCCACATGTCGGGCAAGGCGGTGGACTTCTTCCTGCCCGACGTGCCGCTAAAGAAGGTCCGCGACATCGGCCTGCGCATGCAGCTCGGGGGCGTCGGCTATTATCCGCGTTCCGGCTCGCCCTTCGTGCATTTCGACACGGGGAAGGGCCGTTACTGGCCGCGCATAAGCCGCACGGAGCTGGCCAGCGTCTTCCCGAAGGGCAACACGATCCATCTGCCGGCCGACGGCAAGCCGCTGCCCGGCTACGAGACGGCGCTCGCCTCCTACAACAAGCGCAAGGGCGCCAACGACGTCCAGATCGCGTCCTCGTCCGGTTCGGGCGGTGGCCGCTCGCTTCTGGCCGTTCTGTTCGGCGGCGGTGCCGACGAGGCCGAGGACGAGGCGGAAGCGGTGGCCGCTCCGGTCGGCAAGCCGGCCGCCCGGCCCGCCGCCGCGCCCGAGCCGCAGGTTCAGGTCGCCGCCGTTTGGCCGACGCGCGCCGCCCCGCCGCTGCCGCCCGCCGCAATGCCCGTCGGCATCGCCATGGCCGATCGCGACGCGTTCGACGGAACCAGCCGCGCAAGCCCGCCGGCCGGCATTCCCGCTGAGACGCAGGTCGCCGCGCTCGTGCCGGCCCGCGTGCCGCTGCCGACGCATGCTCCCGAGCGGCCGGCGGTTGCCGATGCCGTGGCGGCGACGCTCGTCGCCTCGCTCGAGGCGGAAGCTGCCGAGGCCTCTCCCGTGGCGCCCGCGCAGCTCGCCTACGCGGTTCCCACGCCCCGTGCTCGGCCGCCGTTCGAGGCGGTACTGCGCGGCGAACAGGCCGCCCTGCCGACCCCGCGCATGGTCGGCTCGGAGCCCGACCTGACGCCCGAATCCATCATCGCCGCCGCACTGGCCGACGAAGCGCCCGCGCTGTCGACGCCCGCCGCCGCACGGCCCACGCACCGCCCGGCCACACCCTTGGCGCTGGCCGCCGCGATGCCCGGCGAAGCGCCGGCGTCGGCCGAGCGAAAGCCGATCGTCGTGGCCGCCTTGGGCGGCACGGGGTCCTCGACCTTGCCCAAGCCGGCTCGAAAGACCGTTTCGTCGAAGGGCGGGCGCGTGGTCGGCGACGAGGCAGCACTCGCCGCCGCCAAGCGCGCGGCCCAGCCTTCGTCCCGCATCATCGCGGAGCGCGTCGAGATCGCCTCGCTGATCACCAATCCGGAGCGGCGCGCGGTCGAACAGGATCTGGAGCGACCGGTCGCCCACAGCCTGATCGGCAGCATTCCCGACACCGTGTTCGTGCGCGGCTTCTCCTCCAAGAGCGCCAGCCCGTCCGGCTCGTCGCGCTTCGAAGGGACGGCGGTGAACTTCATGCCGGTGCACAAGCTCAACTAGCCGTCTCGAAAAGACTGCGTGAACAAGGCTCGTGCCCCGGTACGGGCCTTTTTCGTTGGCAAGGACGCCCGCAACCCCTGGGCTCTTCGATCGGAGGTTGCGAATACCGTCGATGCATGATCCTATGGAGATCGACGCATGTTCTTCGCTGAATAGACTTTCGGTCGTCAAGATGTGTTTTCGTGCTTCGGTGTCCAGCTGCAGCAGTTGATCGTTTCGGCAACTGTCCGTTGAAAAGACGCGGCTTGACAATAAGTATCCTTTGAAAGGATACGGTCTCAGCCGATATCGGAACACTCGTGCCGATCGCGTCGCAAGTCGATTCGATCATCGCGCCTTACCTTGTTCCAGTTTTCAGCCTTGGGATGCGAAGTCGCATCCACCGACCAGATTGGACGAACCATGGATCAACTCGACATTCCCGCGACGAATGACGAAGGGCTGATGGAACTGACCGCCGAAGTGGTGGCCGCCTATGTCAGCAATCACTCCCTTCCCGTCGCTGATCTTCCGGCCCTGATCGCGGATGTTCACGGCGCGCTGGGGCGCGCAGGCGCCGCGCCCGAGCCGGCGCCGGTGGAAAAGCCGAAGCCGGCGGTTTCGGTGAAGAAGTCCGTGACCGACGACTACATCGTCTGCCTGGAAGACGGAAAGAAGTTCAAGTCGCTCAAGCGCCACCTGATGACGCATTACAACCTCTCGCCGGAAGAATACCGCGAGAAGTGGGACCTACCGACGGATTACCCGATGGTGGCGCCGAACTACGCGGCCGCCCGCTCGCGCCTCGCCAAGCAGATGGGTCTTGGCCACAAGCGCCGCCGCGGTCGCTGAGCCGGTATCCCGCTTGCGTTTCAGGCATCGAAAATGAGGAAAGGGCCGAGGCGGTGAACGCCTCGGCCCTTCTTTGCTTACAGCCGTTGCGCGCGACGCTCAGCCCTGCTGCATGCCCAGCGCCTGGAGATACAGGTCCAGGATCGCGTCCTGCTCGGCGCGCTCGTTGGCATCCTGCTTGCGCAGCGAGATCACCTTGCGCAACACCTTGGTGTCGAAGCCGTTGCCCTTGGCCTCGGCATAGACGTCCTTGATGTCGTCGGAGATCGTCTTCTTCTCCTCCTCCAGGCGCTCGATGCGCTCAACGAAGGAGCGGAGCTGATCCTGGGCGACTTCCTCGGTGGCGTTGGACATGGCGAAAACCTCGTTCAGGCGGAAACACGCGAAGGCCGCCGGGCGCACCGGCGACGTCCCCTCTTCGATGAAGCAAGATGGTTAAGAGGTCGTTGAGGCCTCACTCGTGGCCGGGCTTCGCGGCGAAGGCGGCGGCCGCCTGCGGGCTTGCTTCGCGCTGGTAGCGCTCGCGCCATTCCGCATAGGGCATGCCGTAGACGATGTGCCGTGCCTCGTCTTTGCCAATCGGCCGGCCCGCCGCCTCCGCCGCCTCCTGGTACCAGTTCGACAGGCAGTTGCGGCAAAAGCCGGCCAAATTCATCAGGTCGATGTTCTGCACGTCGGTTCGCGCCTGCAGATGGTCGCGCAGGCGACGGAAGGCGGCGGCTTCCAAAGCGATGGTGTCGGCATCCTGCGTCATGATCGCGCTTTTCCTCTGCGATGGGTTCGTTTCGATATCAGTCGCCATGCCCGGCGGTGCAAGCGCCCGGTCGATCCTGCCCGGCAATGGCTCGCGAAAAAGAGTGGCCGGATCGCGCCGCCGCGACTTTGACAGCGTTCGCGACTATGCGAGAAGGAGCCGCAGCTCGCCTTTCGAAGGGTCGCCCATGCCGTTCCGCCCGATCCCGGGGGGTCGTTCCCCGATCGCCGCCATCTGTCTCGCCGCCGGTGCCTTTCTGTTCGGCTCGCCGATCCTCAGCACCGATGCGCGCGCCGATTTCCGCGTCTGCAACGGCACCCAGACGCTGGTCGGCGTCGCGGTCGGCCAGCGCACCGCCGAGGGCTGGATCAGCGAAGGCTGGTGGCGTATTCCGGCGACGACATGCCGCTCCGTCATCGAGGGCGAGCTTCATTCGCGCTACTACTACATCTATGCCGAAGATGCCGAGGGCGTCGGCCGATGGGCCGGCAATGTCGACATGTGCATCGCCGAGAACGAGTTCAAAATCGTCGGGGTCAAGGATTGCTTCGCACGAGGGTTCCAGAAGATGGGATTCCGGGAGTATGACACCGGCGGACAAGGCAGCTGGATGGTTCAGCTGACCGAAGCGCCACGCGGGGGAACCGAGCAACCATGAAACGCAACCGCCGGGTCAAGATCCTCGCCACCCTCGGGCCCGCTTCCTCCGACGAGGCGATGATCCGCAAGCTTCACGAAGCGGGCGCCGACGTCTTTCGCATCAACATGAGCCACACCGACCACGATTCGATGCGCGAGCTCGTCGCCCGCATCCGCCGTGTGGAAGAGGCCGTCGGGCGCCCTATCGGCATTCTCGCCGACCTTCAGGGGCCCAAGCTGCGCGTCGGTAAGTTCACTGATACCAAGGTCGATCTGAAGCCCGGCGACATCATCACGCTGGACGACAACCCAGAGCCGGGCGATGCGACGCGCGTCTACCTGCCCCATCCCGAGATCCTGGAAGCGGTGAAGCCGGGCGACCGGCTCCTGATCGACGACGGCAAGCTGCAGCTTCGCGCGCTGGAATCCACTGGCACCGCGATCCGCTGCCAAGTGGTGGCCGGCACGCGCATTTCCGACAAGAAGGGCGTCAGCCTGCCCGACACGCTGTTGACGAGCGGTGCGCTGACCGACAAGGACCGGCGCGATCTCGACGCGGTCCTGGAGGCCAATGTCGATTGGATCGCGCTGTCCTTCATTCAGCGGCCGGAGGATCTGGCCGAGGCGCGCAAGGTCTCGCGTGGTCGCGCCGGGCTGATGTCGAAGATCGAGAAGCCGCAGGCTGTCGAGCGGCTGGAGGAGATCATCGAGCTGTCGGACGCCATCATGGTGGCGCGCGGCGATCTCGGCGTCGAGATGCCGCTGGAGCAGGTGCCGGGCATCCAGAAGCGGATGACCCGCCTTGCCCGGCGCGCCGGCAAGCCCGTCGTCGTCGCCACGCAGATGCTGGAATCCATGATCACCGCCCCCGTGCCGACGCGCGCCGAAGTGTCGGACGTGTCGATCGCCGTGTTCGAAGGCGCCGACGCGGTCATGCTGTCGGCGGAGTCTGCGGCCGGCGCCTATCC
The DNA here is from genome assembly GCF_903970965.1 of Aureimonas sp. ME7. GTDB lineage: Bacteria > Pseudomonadota > Alphaproteobacteria > Rhizobiales > Rhizobiaceae > Aureimonas. The sequence goes on from NZ_CAJCKW010000003.1 coordinate 272,816, forward strand.
GGTGGAAGCCGTCCAGACCATGGACAAGATCGCGGTCGAGGTGGAGAAGGATCCGCTTTATCCCGGCATCATCTTCGCCCAGCGCCCCGACCCGGAATCCACAGGCGCCGACGCCGTGTCGCTGGCCGCGCGGCAGATGGCCGAGACGCTGAAGGTCGCGACCATCGTCACCTACACCTCGACGGGCACCACAGGGCTTCGCACCGCGCGCGAGCGTCCGCAGATCCCGATCCTCGCCCTGTCGCCGATCGAGGCGACGGCGCGCCGGCTCAGCCTCGTCTGGGGGCTTCACTGCGTGGTGACCGAGGACGCCTACGACATGGAGGACATGGTGGACCGCGCCTGTCGTCTCGCCGTACAGCAGGGCTATGCGCGGGTCGGCGAGCGGGTGATCGTGACGGCCGGCGTGCCGCTGCGCACGCCCGGCGCCACCAACATGATCCGCATCGCCTATATCGGCTCGGACGGCCTGTCGGCCATCTGAGGCCGAGGGCAACCCATCAAGCGGGCTGGCCGGACAGTTCCTCGGCCAGCCTCGCCACCGCGTCCTGCGCGGGCTTCAGCGACGGATAGACCGCCAGCGCGCGGCCATAGGCGTCGAGCGCCTCGCGGCGTCGCCCGAGCTCCTCCAGCATCGCGCCGAGCCCCATCAGCGCGCCGAAGTGGCGCGGCTCGCGCTTCAGCACTTCCCCGACATCGGCGATCGAGAGCCCGTAGCGGTTCTGCGTGTAGTTCAGGGTGGCGCGGCGGTTCCAGCCTTCGGCGAAATCCGGCTGAAGGACGATGGCCTGATCCAGGAGATCCATCGCCGCGCCCGCATCCTTCTTGGCGATCGCCTGCGCCGAGCGCAGCATCAGAAGGTCGATCGTCGCGCTGCCGCTCTCGTTCCAGGTGGTCTGGATCTGTTCGGCGAGGGCACCGGCCTTCTGGGCGTCGCCTTCGCGCCGCAACTCGCCGAAGAGCCGGTCCAGCCTTTCGCTGCGCGATTCGGCGGCGGCGGGCGGCTTCTCCGCGGCATCGCCGGACACGTCCGGCGACACGGCCTCTTCGGCCCGCAGGGAAGGGGCGCCGCCGAGAAAGGCGATCACGGCGGCGATCGGGATAAGGAAACGAAGAAAGGCGCGCATGGGACGAAGGTTAGACCTTCCCAGCGCGCCTTCCAATCGAATTTTCGAACGGCCGGAGAACCGGCCGCTGCAAGCCTCAGCCCTGGCGCGCCTTGTAGCGCGGGGCGAGCTTGTTGATGATGTAGATGCGGCCCTTGCGGCGAACCAGGCGGTTGGCGCGGTGGCGGCCCTTGAGGGACTTCAGCGAGTTCTTGATCTTCATGGCTTCGACCGTCGAGTGGAGGCGACGATCGGGCCCAATCCCATTCCGCCGCATAATGAAAAACGCGCCGTTTCGGGCGCGTCGACCTGGGCTTGGCATTAGCCGCAGGGGCGGGGCGATGTCAACCGTATGACGCACCCCGCATATGGATTTCAGACGCCTCGCCCGCGCGAAAGGCGGGTGGCATGGCCCATCTTTCGGCCCGCGCGCGCTTCGCGCTTGCCGTAGAGCGTGAGCAGCGTGTCGGCTTCGCGCAGGAGCGCAGGAACGCGCTCGACGTCGGAGCCGATGAGATTCTCCATGACGCAGTCGGAATGGCGCTCCGCGCTGCCGAGCGGCAGGCCGGCGACCGCGCGGATGTGCTGCTCGAACTGGGAGATCGTGCAGGCGGCCTCCGTCCAGTGGCCGGAATTGTGGACGCGCGGCGCGATCTCGTTGACGAGGAGCGTGCCGTCCGTGCCGACGAAGAACTCGACGCCGATCACGCCGACATAGCCGAGGCGTTCGGTGATCGTGCGCGCGATCGCGACGGCGCGCGCCGCGACATCCTCGCCGACGGCGGCGGGCACGGTGGAGCGGCTGAGGATGCCCATCCGGTGCACGTTCTCGACGGGGTCGAAGGCGGCGAAGTCGCCGCTTTCGGTTCGCGCGGCGATGACGGAGATCTCGCGCTCGAACGGGACCTTCTTTTCCAGGATGGCGGGCACGCCCCCGAGGCTCTCGAAGACGCCCTCGTGCGTGCTGCCGGCGACGATCGTCGCCTGCCCCTTGCCGTCGTAGCCGAGGCGGCGCGTCTTCAGGATGCAGTCGCCGCGAAGGTCGAGAAGCGCGTGGTCGATCTCCTGCGGATCGTCCACGGCGCGCCAGGGTGCGGTCTGGATGCCGATGCCGTTCAGGAACGCCTTTTCCACCACCCGGTCCTGCGCCACCTCCAGCGCCTCGATCGGCGGATGGACGGAACGCCTGGCGGCCACCGCGCGAAGCGGCTCCACGGGAACATTCTCGAACTCGTAGGTGACGACGTCGCTCGCTTCCGCCAGCCGATCGAGCGCTGCCGCGTCGTCGTAGGTGCCCTGGATCAACTCGTTGGCCAGTTGCGCGGCCGGGCAGTCGGCGTCGGGATCGAGGACGAGGGTTCGAAAGCCGAGGCGCGCGGCGGCCGAAGCCAGCATGCGTCCGAGCTGGCCGCCGCCGATGATGCCGATCGTGGAGCCCGGGGGGAGGGAAGAGGTCATGGGGTCTCGCTTCAATGGGCGGGCGCGTCGTCCACCGGATGGTCCGCGACGGCGGCGGTCTGGCGCTCGCGCCAGGCGTCGAGCCGCGCGGCCAGCGCTTCGTCGTTAAGGGCAAGGACGCTGGCGGCGAGCAGCGCCGCGTTGACGGCGCCCGCCCGGCCGATGGCCAGCGTTCCGACCGGCACGCCCGCCGGCATCTGGACGATCGACAGCAAGCTGTCCTGCCCCGAAAGCGCCCGGCTTTCCACCGGCACGCCGAACACGGGCAGCGGCGTCATCGAGGCGGCCATGCCGGGCAGATGGGCGGCCCCGCCCGCGCCCGCGATCACCACCTGGAACCCGGCCGCCTTGGCGCCCTTGGCGAAGCTCACCAGCCGGTCCGGCGTCCGGTGGGCCGAGACGATCCGTGCCTCGAAGCCGATGCCGAGCGCATCCAGCGTATCGGCCGCATGCTTCATCGTGGCCCAGTCGGACTGGCTGCCCATGATGACGGCGACGGGCACCGCGCTCATGCGATGATGTCCGGGATGACCTGGTCCTCGAGGTCCTGGAGCCGATCCTTGATCACGAGCTTCTTCTTCTTCATCCGCTGGACCTGGAGCCGGTCACAGCCGACCGTTTCCATCGCCTCGATCGCCGCGTCGAAATCGGCATGCTCCTGGCGCAGCCTTGCCAGCTGCAGCCTGATTTCGGCCTGTTCCTGATCCGCCACCCCGGTCCCCTCGAACGCATCACCCCTGGCCGGCTTTCCGCTCGAAAAACCGGTCCGGCATCACAAAATTTCGATCCACGGGCCGTTCGTCGCCAAAGCGCCCGAACCGCCGGGATCCCGCGGCTTTTGCAGCAGGTTCTTCGTTACCAGCCCGGCGGGAAATTAAAAACCCGGCTCTTGAAGCTCATTCGACAGGGCAAACCTTATGTGACACTTTCACCGTGTCCACGACGCCTCGGGTCGTCCCGGGCGACGGTGGAAGGGGAAGAGATCAACAGGAGCTCAAGAATGTCCTTGGATGCCCATCTCGCGACTCTGGAACAACGCCATTCGGTGCTGAACGATGAGATCGCTTCGGCCCACACCAAGCCTGCCATGAGCGATGCGGAACTACAGGAACTCAAGCGGCGCAAGCTGCTTCTGAAGGACGAGATCGAGCGTCTGCGTACCGGAACGGACTGATCATCCAATCCCGAGCCCAAGCGGCGTGGCCTTCGGGCCGCGCCGGACACGACCCCCATCCTTTTCCTTGTAGTCTCGCCGCAATCGGTATCTAGAGCGTCTCGCCGGCCTCCAAGCGCCGGAGCTCTCCGCTGCACAGATGGCTCGATGACCGACGAAGACCGTATCCGCCCCCGCCTCGTTCTGGCGACCACGCTTCTGCCCGACGGGGAGCTCGGCGAGGCCCGGCTTCGCGAGGCCCTGTCCGCCGGCGACGTCGCCTCCGTCCTGGTCGATCCCGCCGGGCGCCAGGAAGCCGCCTTCCAGGATTTTGCCGAGCGCCTCGTGCCGATCGTCCAGGAAGCGGGCGCCGCCGCGATCGTCGCCGAGGATACGCGCTGTGCGGGCCGGGTCCGGGCCGACGGTTTCCACGAATCCAAAGGCAGCGTCGGCGCGCTTCGCGAGGCCGTCGCCCGCCTGTCGCCCAAGCTCATCGTCGGCGGATCGGGCTTCACCACGCGCCACGACGCGCTGGAAGCAGGTGAGGCGATGCCGGACTATCTGTTCTTCGGCAAGCTCGGGGCCGATACGGGCGCCGAGCCCCTGAGGCGCAATCTGGAACTCGCCGAATGGTGGGCCGCGATCGTCGAAATCCCCTGCATCGTGCAAGGGGGCGCCGACCTCGCCACGCTTGGGCTTGCGATCGACACGAGAGCCGAGTTCATCGCCCTGTCCGCGGCCGTGTTCGGCGACGAAGCCGGCATCGGTGCTCGCGTCAAGGCCGCCAATCGGATGATCGACGAGGCGATGGAGCGCGGCGCCGCATGAAGCGGCTCGCGCTCCTCGCCGTCGTGGTCGCGACCCCGAGCCTCGCGCAGCAGCAGGCCGCGCCCGCGCCGGGCGATGCCGCCCCGATCGCTTCGCCGGCCGTGTCCGCTCCCGTGCCGCCGGCCGGCGGGACGCCGGCCCTTTCGCCCAATCTCCTGCCGACGCCGGTCGCAAAACCCTCCGACGATGCCGGCGGAACGGACGCCTCGCCGACCGCCGACGCCTATGGCGCGTTTCAGCGCGGCTACTACCTTTCGGCCCTTCGGATCGCCGAGCCGCTCGCCAATCTCGGCGATCCGGCGGCGCAGACGCTGCTCGGCGAAATCTACGGCCGAGGCCTCGGCGTGCCGCGCGACGAGCTGGAATCGGCGCGTTGGTATGGCGTCGCCGCCAAGGCCGGCGTGCCCGAAGCCCAGTTCCGCTATGCCATGCTCCTGATCGAGGGGCGGGCCGTGCCGCGCGACGATGCCACCGCGCGCGACCTGATGAAGGCGGCGGCCGACGCGGGAAACCCGCTCGCCGCCTACAACTACGGCCAGATGCTGATCCGCGCCGCGCCCACCGGCGGCTTTGCGGAAGCGGCCGGCTATTTCCGCAAGGCCGCCGATTCCGGCCTCGCCGACGCACAGTATGCCCTGTCGCAGCTTTATGCCTACGGGCGCGGCTTCGACAAACCCGACGATGGGCAAGCTCGCAAGTGGCTGGACGAGGCGGCCAAGGGCGGCAGCGATACTGCCCAGATCGAGCTCGGCATATGGCTGATCAACGGCCGTGGCGGCGAGAAGGACCCGGTGGAAGGGTTCCGCTGGCTGAAGGGCGCCGCCGAACGCGGCAATCCGATCGCGGTCAACCGCATGGCCCATCTCTACAAGGACGGGGTCGGAACGGCGCGCGACCGGGAAAAGGCGGCGATGTGGGCGGTTCTGGCGCGCCGCGCCTCCAACTCAGACGCCACACTCGACAAGTGGTTCGCCGCGCTGCCCACCGACGAACAGAAGGCGGCGCTGGAAGCGGCCAACCGCTCGCCCACCGGCTGACGCTTCGGGGTTGAACCGGCCCGCAAATTGTGGTTCTCGTCCCGCCGCGGCTCATCTCGCCGCGCCTCATTCCATTTCCCTCCGCGCCCTCGGGTTTTTGCGGAACGCGGCTGCCGGATCGGCAAGACCCGCGCGTTCTTTCGACCGTTGCAAAGGAAGATGAAGCCATGGCCCGTTCGGCGCTGATGAACGTCATGACGCAGACCGCCATGAAGGCGGGCCGCTCGTTGACCCGCGACTTCGGCGAGGTGCAGAACCTTCAGGTCTCGATGAAGGGTCCGGCCGACTTCGTGTCCCAGGCCGATCGCAAGGCCGAGGAGATCGTCTACCAGGAACTCGCCCGCGCCCGGCCCGACTGGGGCTTCCTGATGGAGGAGCGGGGTGCGGTAGAGGGCAAGGATCCCCAGCATCGCTGGATCGTCGATCCGCTCGACGGCACCACCAACTTCCTTCACGGCATCCCGCAGTTCGCCATCTCGATCGCGCTGGAGCGCGACGGCCAGATCGTCGCCGGCGTCGTCTTCAATCCGGCGACGGACGAGCTCTACACGGCTGAACGGGGCGGCGGTGCCTTCCTCAACGATCGGCGCATCCGCGTCGCCGCCCGCTCCAAGCTGCCGGAATGCGTGATCGGCACCGGCATGCCCTTTCTCGGGCACGGCGATCACGCCCGCTTCCTGTTCGAGGCGCGCCAGATGATGGGCGAAACGGCGGGCCTGCGCCGCATGGGCGCGGCCTCGCTCGATCTCGCCTATGTCGCGGCCGGGCGCTTCGACGGGTTCTGGGAGCATGGGCTTCAGCCCTGGGATCTGGCGGCCGGTTCGATCCTGGTGCGCGAGGCCGGCGGCTTCGTCACCCACACCGACGGCTCGAAGTTCGAGTTCGTGCAGGGCGACATCGTCTGCGGCAACGAACTCGTCCATAAGGCGCTCGTCGCCGAGCTGAAGACGGCCAACGCGGCGTTCCGCGGCGGCGCCAAGGTCGCCTCGCCGGCGGCCGCCGCTGTGGAATAAGACCGGAAACGGCCCGAACGGCCCGAACACGGGAGAAAACCGGTTTCCAGCGCGTCCGCCCTCCTTTAGCTTCCACGTCGCCGACACGGGGGAGGCTTTCGAGCGGGTGGATGTGCCGATGCCAGTTTTGAGTTCATCCACGGACGACCGGCCGCAGCCGATCGGCGGCCCCGATCGGTTTTCCAGCCCGCTGATCTTCCTGTGGGCCATGCTGGTGTTTCTGGTGCTGGCCGGCTTCGTGGCGATGATCCTCGGGCGGCAGGTCACGCAGGCCTTTTCTACCAATCCCGGCCTCAACGGGCTGATCCTCGGCGTTCTGGCCGTCGGCATCCTGCTCGCGCTTCTCCAGATCTGGAAGCTCGCGCGCGAGGCGCGCTGGCTGAACGCGGTGCGCGACAACGACCGCGAGCGGCGCGCGCGTTCTCCCGTGCTGCTCGCGCCGATGGAGGCGATGATCGGCGCCGGGCCGATGCCGCGCGCCATGCCCGCGACCGCCGTTCGAACCATTCTCGATTCGGTCGGCGGGCGGCTCGACGAATCGCGCGACATCTCGCGCTATCTCGTCGGCCTTCTCGTCTTCCTCGGCCTTCTCGGCACGTTCTGGGGCCTTCTGACGACGATCGGCTCGATCTCGGCCACGATCCAGTCGCTGGACCCGGCGGCGGGCGATGCCGCGACGGTTCTCGATTCCGTCAAGAACGGCCTTTCCGCGCCCTTGTCGGGGATGGGTACGGCGTTTTCGTCTTCGCTCTTCGGCCTGTCCGGCTCGCTCGTCCTCGGCTTTCTCGATCTCCAGATCGGGCGGGCGCAGAACCGCTTCTACACCGAGCTGGAGGACTGGCTGTCGCTCGTCGCCGTCGAGCCGGCCGCCGCCGTTCTTCCGCCGGTCGGCGAGGTCACCTCGATCGGGGGCGGGGCGGAGGAGTTCCGTCTTCTGTCCGACCGGATCAACCGCCTCGTTCTGGAGCAGAGCACCAGCCCGCGCACCAGCGCGGCCATGGCGAACTTGGCCGAAAGCATCCAGGGGCTCGTGCAGCACATGCGAGGCGAGCAGCAGACGCTGCGCGAATTCGTCGAGGCGCAGGCCGGCGAGCAGCGCGAGATGCGCAAGGTTCTGGAGCGCCTGAACCATTCGCTCACCGAAATCGAGCGGAACTGACGGGGATGGCGCTCGGGCGCGGACGCCGGGCTCGGCGCGAGATCGACTACTGGCCGGGTTTCGTGGACGCCCTGTCCACGCTGCTTCTGGCCATCATGTTCCTCCTGTCGGTGTTCGTGATCGCGCAGTTCCTTCTCAGTCGCGACCTGTCGGGACGCGACACCGTGCTCGACCGCCTCAACTCGCAGATCGCCGAGCTCAACCAGCTTCTGGCGCTGGAGCGCTCCAACTCCACCGACTTCCAGGACCAGATCGCCGCGCTCCAGGCCTCGCTCGCGGGCGCCCAAAGCGACAGGTCGCGGCTTCAGGCGGCTCTTGATGGCGAGCGCACCAGCCGGCCCTCCGCCGGCAGCGGTGCGGATGCGGGCACGCTTCAGGCCGAGGTCGAGAACGAGCGGCAGGTGTCGGCGCAGGCGCGCACCCAGATCGACCTCCTGAACCAGCAGCTTTCGGCGCTCCGCCAGCAGATCGCCGCGCTGGAGGACGCGCTCGGCGCCTCCGAAAGCCGCGACCGCGAAAGCCAGACCCAGATCGCCGATCTCGGCCGCCGGCTCAACGTGGCATTGGCCCAGCGGGTGCAGGAGCTGGCGCGCTATCGCTCCGACTTCTTCGGCCGCCTGCGCGAGATCCTCGCCGACCGCGACAACATCCGCATCGTCGGCGATCGCTTCGTGTTCCAGTCGGAGGTTCTGTTCGCCTCGGGCGCCGACGTTCTCCAGACGGCGGGCGAGGACGAGATGCGCAAGCTCGCCGACGCCATCATCCAGCTGAACCGCGAGATCCCGTCCGACATCAACTGGATCATCCGCGTCGACGGCCACACCGACAACGTGCCGATCTCGGGTGGGCGCTTCACCGACAACTGGCAGCTGTCGACCGCCCGCGCGGCGGCCGTGGTGCGCTTCCTGGTCGGGGCGGGCGTTCCGGCCAATCGGCTGGCGGCGACGGGTTTCGGCGAGTTCCAGCCGCTGGTCGCGGGCGATACGCCCGATGCGCGCGCGCGCAACCGGCGCATCGAACTCAAGCTGACGGAGCGCTAAGGCGCTACTCCGCCGCGCCGCGAAGGGCGGCTTCGGCCGCGCCGAACTGGAGGCGGGCGAGGCGGGCGTAAGCGCCGCCGCGCTCGATCAGGCTGGCATGCGTGCCTTCTTCGACGATGCGGCCGCCGTCCATCACCAGGATGCGGTCCGCCTTCAGGATCGTCGCGAGGCGGTGGGCGATGACCAGTGTGGTGCGCCCACGCATCAGCTTGTCGAGCGCTTCCTGGACGAGGCCTTCGCTTTCGGCGTCGAGCGCCGAGGTCGCCTCGTCCAGAAGCAGGATCGGCGCGTCGCGCAGGATAGCGCGCGCGATCGCCACGCGCTGGCGCTGACCGCCAGACAAGGTGATGCCGCGCTCGCCGACGAGCGTTTCCAAACCCTTCGGCATCGGGCGCACGAAGGGCATGACGAGCGCGGCCTCGGCCGCCGCCTCGATCTCGGCATCCGTCGCCTCGGGCCGCCCGAAGGCGATGTTGGAGCGCAAGGTTCCGGCAAACATCGAAACGTCCTGCGGTACCAGAGCCAGCCGGTTACGCAGCGTGGCGACGTCGGCCGATCGGATATCGATGCCGTCGACGAGGATGCGCCCGCCGGACGGGTCGTAGAAGCGCTCCAGAAGCGCGAAGACAGTGGACTTGCCGGCGCCCGACGCGCCGACGAGGGCGACCGTCTCGCCCGGCTGCACGGTGAAGTCGAGGCCGCGAAGCGTCGGCCGGTCGGGAGCCGCCGGATAATGGAAGGCGACGTTCTCGAAGCGCACGACCCCGAGCGCGCGGACGGGCAAGGCTGCGGGCAGGGCGGGGGAGGCGATATCGGCGCGCTCCTCGAGAAGCTCCGACAGTCGCTCCGTCGCGCCGGCGGCCGCCGTCAGGTCGCCCCAGACCTCGGAAAGCTGCCCGAGGCTCGAGGCCGCGAACACGGCATAGAGCAGGAACTGGCCTAGCGTGCCGGCCGTCATCGTGCCGGCGATCACTTGCTGCGCGCCGACCCAGAGAACCGCGATGATCGAAACGGTCACGAGAAAGATAGCGAAGGCCGTGAGGCCCGCGCGCGCCGAGACCGAGCGTCGGGCGGCCTCGAAGGCGTCGTCCACCGCGCTGTCGAACCGGCCGCGAGCTTGGGCCTCGGCGGTGAAGGCTTGGACGGTGCGAACGGAGGCGATGGCTTCCCCCGCATAGGCGCTGGCAGCGGCCAGAACGTCCTGTGCGGCGCGCGAGCGCTTGCGCACCGTGCGCCCGAAGGCGACAAGCGGCAGGACGATCAGGGGAATGGCACCGAGCACGATCGCCGACAGGCCGGGGCTGGTAACCACCATCATCACCGCCGCCCCGAAGAACAGGATCGTGTTGCGAAGCGCCAAGGAGGCCGTCGCCCCGACGGCGGACTTGATCTGCGTCGTGTCGGCGGTGAGGCGCGAGACGATCTCGCCCGACAGGTTGCGGTCGTAGAAGGCGGGCGAGAGCGTCAGGACATGGGCGAACACGTCGCGCCTGAGCGCCGCGACCACGCGCTCGCCGATGGTGATGACGAAATAGTAGCGCCCGGCGCTCGCCAGCGCGAGCACGACGGCGAGGATCGCCAGCATGCCGAAATAGGTGTCGACGAACCGCGTGTCGGGCGAGTTGAAGCCATGGTCGACGACCCGGCGCACGGCCAGCGGCAGGGACAGCGTGGTGGCGGAGGCGAGCGCCAGGAAGAACAGGGCAGCCGCGACGTGACCGCGATGCTGGAGAGCGTAGGGCCAGAGGCGGGCGAGCGGCTTCAGGTTGCGACGGGAGGAACCGCCGCCGGCTTCGCTGACGGGTCGTTTGGCCAAATCACTTCGCCTTCTGCGGCCGCCCCCGGCGGCACTTGTGCGCGTTCGGGCCCTGATGTATAGGCTCGCCCTTGAATTTGAAAGCGATCGCGCTCCTCATTCCGGTCCATGGTCAAAATGTCCAGGCGGCTCACCCCGTCCGGTTCGACCTTGGGCGAGATGGGTGCGAGCGCGAAGGCTCTGGGAAAACGACGATGAAGCAGAACATCCACCCCGAATACCACACGATCACCGTGGTGATGACCGACGGCACCGAGTACCAGACCCGCTCGACCTGGGGCGCGGCCGGCGACAAGCTGAACCTCGATATCGACCCGATCAGCCACCCGGCCTGGACGGGCGGCAACCAGACGATGCTGGACCGTGGCGGCCGCGTGTCGCGCTTCAAGAAGCGCTACGAAGGCCTCGGCATCTAAGCCGGTCGCTTCCATCGCCTTCGAAGAGCCCGGCTTGCGTCCGGGCTTTTTGTTATCCGCCGCAGACTTTCCGCACATGAAAAAGGGGCGTCCGGCTTGGCCGGGGCGCCCCTTTTTCATGTGTCTGTTCGAGAGGGGTCAGACGGCGAAGGCGGTCCGCAGGAGATGGATCTGCTCGCCTACGGGATTGGTCGAGGGGTCGGGCTCCGCCGCGCCGTAGATCTCGCGGTCCAGCATGGCGATCCGCCGCTCCAGCATCATCGCGCGCTGGACGAGATCGCGGAATGCCAGGGGCAGTTCCTCGTAGAAGGGCGAATCGGCGCCGACGTTCAATCCGTCGAGCCGCACCTTCACCTTCTCCGCCTCGACCTGGGCGCGCGACATGTCGCCCTGGTTCGCCGCGCGCTGGAGAAGGAGCCAGGAGGCCACCTGCATCAGCCGCGTCGTCAGGCGCATCGATTCGGCCGCATAGAGCGTCGCCGCCCCGCGCGAAATCGTTCGAACGTCGGCGCGTCCGTCCCCGTCGAGATAGGCCGCGGTTTCGTCGACCAGCATCATCCCCTCGTCGAAGATCGGCTGAAACGACGACGAGAAGGCAAGACGCTCCGCCAGCCTGATGGTCCGGGACGCGTCGCTCTGATCGATAAGCTTCTTTGTCATGCGCGATAAACCGGCCTTGCGAGGAATCGTTGCAGCGAGCGACGGCGCCGAACGCGGCCTCGCTTGTCTCTTCGACCCTAGAATCCACCCGGCCGCGACAATTCGCAATCCCGTCCGGCCCAATGTGGTTAATGCACGGAAAGCATGCCGAAGCCTTGCGCGCCGGACAAAAAGAGAGCCGCACGGGGCGGCTCTTGAAGTTCAACAGGGAGGTTCGACAACCGGCAAGGTCGTCATCCAAACAGATCTGGACGCCCCGAGTTATGCCTTCGAATGGTGAACGAAGGGTTAAGCCCAACCTGAAAAATTCACCATGCCGCTTTAGATCTGAGCAAAACCTCTCAAGGAGCCTTGCCATGCGCCGAACCGATCCCGCCCGCCTCCCCGACGACATGTGCGTGATCGCGCTGAACGGGCATGGCGGGCCGGACGTGCTGCAGGTCGAGCGCCGTCCGCTGCCCCGGCCCGGCCCTGGCGAGGTGCTGATCGCCGTGCATGCGGCCGGGGTCAACCGGCCCGACGTCCTCCAGCGCATGGGAGCCTATCCGCCGCCGCCGGGCGCTCCGGAATGGCCGGGGCTCGAGGTCGCCGGCACGGTGGCGCTCGCGGGCGAGGGGAGCCGCTGGCAGCCGGGCACGCGCGTCATGTCGCTTCTGGCGGGGGGAGGCTACGCCGAGTACGCGCTGGCTGCGGAAGGGTCGGTGCTTCCCATCCCCGATGGGATGGGTTTCGCGGAGGCTGCGGCGATCCCCGAGACGTTCCTCACCGTCTGGCACAACGTCTTCCAGCGCGGCGCGCTGCGGGCTGGCGAGACCTGTCTGGTGCACGGCGGCACGTCCGGCATCGGAACCGTCGCGATCCAGCTCGCCCATGCGTTCGGCGCCTATGTCGCGACCACGGTCGGCAGCCCCGAAAAGGCCGAGGCCGCGCGCCGGCTCGGCGCGGACCTGGCGATCGACTACCGGAGGGAAGATTTCGTCGAGGTCCTGAAGGGATGGCGAAACGGGCGCGGGGTCGACCTGACACTCGACATGGTGGGCGGCGACTACCTCGCCCGCAACGTCGCCGTGGCCGCCGACGACGGGCGCATCGTCCAGATCGCTCATTTGCGCGGGCGCGAAGCGCCGGTCGATCTCTTCGCCATCATGCGCAAGCGGCTGGTCCTTACGGGCTCGACGCTTCGGGCCCGCGACGCCGCGTTCAAGGCGGAGCTCGCGGCCGATCTTCAGCGCCACGTCTGGCCGCTGCTCGCGGACGGACGCATCAAGCCGCTGATCGAGGAAACCTACCCGCTGACGCAAGCGGGCGAGGCGCACCGGCACATGGACCGGGACCATATCGGCAAGGTGGTCCTGACGCTCTGACGTTCGCGGATGACGGCCGTCCAAAACCATGGCGCGTGCGGTGCATCGTTTTCTTGCGAACCGGGCCCCGCATCCCTATAGTCGTCCCCGAATTCCCGGATCTGTGGCATGACCACAGCCCGCCTGACCGGGGCGGGCCAACAGGAGACCTTTATCCATGGCTCAGCAGCTTCTGATGCCCAAGGCCACGGCCGTCTGGCTCGTCGACAACACGGCGCTGTCCTTCGAACAGATCGCCGAGTTCTGCACGCTGCACCCGCTGGAGGTGAAGGCGATCGCGGACGGCGAGGCGGCGCAGGGCATCAAGGGCATGGACCCGATCATCACGGGCCAGCTGACGCGCGACGAGATCGTGCGCGCCGAAAAGGACGACAAGCTCAAGCTCAAGCTCGCCCCGCCCAAGGTTCGCGTGCCGGAAGCCAAGCGCAAGGGTCCGCGCTACACGCCGGTCTCAAAGCGCCAGGACCGGCCGAACGCCATTCTCTGGCTGGTGCGCAACCATCCCGAGCTGAAGGACCCGGCGATCTCGCGCCTCGTCGGCACCACCAAGCACACGATCGAGCAGATCCGCGAGCGTACCCACTGGAACTCGGCCAATCTCCAGCCGATGGACCCGGTGACGCTCGGCCTGTGCTCGCAGATCGACCTCGACCTCGAGGTCGAGAAGGCCTCGCGCGGCATGCCGCGTCCCGAGGAAGTGGCCGAGGAGGAACGCCTCCTGTCGGCCGCGCAGACCCAGAACTACCGCCCGCGCGGCGACGACGAGGAACTGGACGCCGCCGCCGTCTTCGCCAAGCTCACGGCCATGCGCCGCACCGAGCCGGAAGAAGAAACCGAGGACGAAGACCTGCGCTGAGCGGGGCGGCGTTTCGAAAGGCTGGATCATGAAAGGCGGCTCTCGGGCCGCCTTTTGTTTGCGTAAGGACCGGCTAGCATACCCACGCCCAGAATGGAGATTGGCAAGCATGATGGATCGCGTGGTCGGCAAGCCAATCCAGCGCTCGCGACCGGGTTCGGCACGCATCTTCTGGTATCTTGCAGCCGTCGCAGCGCCATCCGTTCTCGTCCTCACGGCATTGTCCGGCGTGGGCACGTTCCTGATGTTCCTGACGATCTACCTTGCGGTGAAGGGAGCGGTGGCAGGGGAGGCTGTTTCCGAAGGTTTCTTGTTCCTGATGCTGATGACTTCGCCCGGCCCGCTCGGTCTCTTCGCGCTTTTCCAACTGGGTTGCGTTGCCGCTATGGTTTGGGAAGAAGGATTGGCCGGGCTCGACCGCCAGCCGGGGATCGCATGGCGGGGGCTTGCCGTCGGCTCCATACCGCTGCTTCTCGTTCAAGGGTCCGCGGTTTGGTCGCTGGTATCCGGCGGGCGGGACAAGCTGAGCTTGGAACTGGTCGTAGTGTCCGGCGTGTCGATCCTACCGCTTCTCGCCTACATTCTCGCGCGGCTCATCAACGCGCGCCGGCGGGCGAACGGCGCGGAGACGACAGTCTCCTGAACCGTTGCCGATCCTGTGGGCAGGACGAGGGTATCTCGCCGCGACGAGGAACTCGTCGTCTTCAACCGTTGCCGCGAAAGCCGGGATAAAGCGCCATGCCGCCGTCCACGAACAGGGTCTGGCCGACGATGTAGTCGGACGCGTCGGAGGCGAGAAAGGCAATGACTCGGCCGACATCCTCCGGGTCGCCGACGCGCCCGTGCGGGATGAGCTGGAGCATGGCCTCGAGCCCACCGGCCTTTTCGCGCTCCAGCTTGTTGATGTCGGTGGCGATGGCACCGGGCGCGACCGCGTTGACCCGGATGCCCTCGACGGCCACCTCCTGTGCGATCGATTCCATCAGGATCTTCAACCCGCCCTTGGACGCCGCGTAGTTGACGTGGAAGGCCCAGGGAATGCGCTGGTGGACGGAGGAATCGAAGATCAGCTTGCCGAGCGCGCGGCTCGTCTCCGGGCGCCGCCCCTTCTTGCGGAACCGTCGGACCGCCTCTCGCGCCACGAGGAAACCGCCGGTCAGGTTGGTGCGGATCACCGTGTCCCAGTCATCCAGCGTCATCTCCGCGAACTTGGCGTCGCGCTGAAGACCGGCGTTGGAGACGACGATATCAAGGGGGCCAAGCGCGTTCTCGGCTTCGTCGAACATGGCGGCGACGTCGCCTTCCGAGCCGACGTCGCCCTGCACGGCGATCGCGCGCCGTCCGAGTGCGCGGATGGCGGCGGCCGCTTCCTCGGCGGCGTCCTGCGAGCCGTGGTAGTTCACCGCGACGTCCGCTCCTGCCCGCGCGAGCTCCAGGCACGCGGCGCGCCCGATGCCGGACGATCCTCCGGTCACGAGCGCGGTTTGGCCGGAAAGGGAGTGCGGGTCAGAAGACGCCATCGGGATCCTCAATCATCTGGAAGCTGGCATTGCTGGGGTCGCCGAGATCGCTGCCGAGCGCGCGGTCCAGCCAGATCGCCGCCGAGATCAGCGACAGGTGCGTCAAGCCTTGAGGAAAGTTGCCCAGGTGCTCGCCGTCGGTGGAAAGCTCTTCGGCGTAAAGGCCGAGATGGTTGGCGTAGGAATGCAGCTTCTCGAACAGAAGCCGGGCTTCGCCGACGAAGCCGGAGCGCGCGAGCGCCTCGACGTACCAGAAGGAGCAGATGGTGAAGAAACCTTCCTCGCCTTCCAGCCCGTCGTGGTTCGACGGCCCGTTGATGTAGCGGCGTACAAGGCAGTCGTGGACGAGATCGCGCTTCACCGCCTTCAGCGTGGAAAGCCACATCGGATCTCGCGGGTTGATGAAGCGCACGAGCGGCATGAGAAGCACCACGGCGTCCAGCGTATCGCCACCCTTGAACTGGGTGAAGGCGCCGATCTCCGGGTTCCAGAACTCCTCGACGATGGTGCGTTGGATCTTGTCGCGCTCGGCGCGCCAGCGCGCCATGTCGGCGGGCAGCGATTCACGGTCGGCGATGCGCATGCCGCGATCGATCGCCACCCAGCACATGAGGCGCGAGGACAGATATTCCTTATCCTCGCCCCGGCTTTCCCAGATGCCCCGATCGGGCAGATGCCAATTGCCGCAAAGCCAGTCCACGAGGCCGGAAAGCTTGGCCCAGACCGAATAGCTCGGCTTTCCCCGCGCCTTGGTCGCGATGTAGACCGCGTCCATGAACTCGCCGAAAATGTCCATCTGGCGCTGGTCGAAGGCGCCGTTGCCGACGCGCACGGGCTTCGACCCGGCATAGCCGGAAAGATGCGGCAGCTCGACCTCGGTGAGTTCGGAGCGCCCGTCCATCCCGTACATGATCTGGAGACCGGAGCGGTCTGCCTCGCTCCCGGCGATCCGCTCCATCAGGAAATGGATGAAGGCTTCCGTTTCGTCGAAATAGTGGAGCCGCGACAGCGCATAGAGCGTGAAGGCCGAATCGCGCACCCAGCAGAAGCGGTAGTCCCAGTTGCGCTCGCCACCGACGACTTCCGGCAGGCCGAACGTGGCGGCGGCGGCGATCGAGCCGTATTTCGAGGATGTCAGGAGCTTCAGCGTCAGCGCCGAGCGCACCACGAGCTCCCGCCAGTAGGTCGGGTAGCGCCCGCGTGCCACCCAGCCGTGCCAGTAGGCGCGCGTGTCGGCGAAGGCGGAGCGCACGTAGTCGCGTGTCGGCACCGGCCAGTCCGGGCGCCCCGGGCAGAACACGGCATGGGCGCTCTCGCCCTCGGCAAGATCGACCTCGCCGACGATCGCCTCGCCCTCGATGCGCAGCGGGATCGAGGTCCACAGGAACACCCGGTCACGGGTCCCGTCCGAGCCCGTCCACGAGATGCGCGCGCCGCCCTCCACCCGTTCGATCGTGGTGACGGTGCCCGCATAGTCCGGGCGCGGCTCGAACCGGAGGGCGAAGCGCATCGGCCCCATGATGGCTTTGGCCCGGCGCACGATGCGGCCCGATCCGTCGATCGGCATGAAGTCGGACACCTCACCGATCCCGTTCTCACCGAGGAAGCGGGTGATCAGGATGTTGGTGTCGGGCAGGTAGATCTGGCGCCGGCGCATGTCCTCGGCGGTGGCCCAGAGGCGGAACTCGCCGCCCTTTCCGGGATCGAGCAGAGAGGCGAAGAGCGTCGGCGAATCGATATTGGGATGACAGAAGAAGTCGATCCGCCCGTCCGGAGTGACGAGCGCCAGCGTGTTGAGATCGCCGATCACGCCATGTTGCGAGATGGGGTTGGGAAGGGGGCGGCTGGACGACATGGCGCGGACGCAGGGACCTACGGATTGGTTCGTCGGCGAAGAAGTCGGGCGGCGGGCGCGAAAGAAAAGGAGCGCGCCCCCGATTGTGGGCCCGATGTTCTTGGGACGGCGACCGGCCATGCGATTGCCCCATCCCGCTGCATTCGATATCCCAAGAGGAAAGTCGAAGGCTCGGCCGTGCCCATTCGGTGGCGCAAGGCGGGTCGGCCGGGAGATGTCATGAGCGCAATGGAAGAGAGTCTCCGCAAGGCCCTCAAGGGCGGGGACGCCACCGATCCGGCCTTTCGCGAGGGCATCTATCAGGCGTCCGAGCGCGCCCTGGAGCGCATGCTGGAAGGGCGCGGGGCCGACGCCGCCGAAGCCGCCGTGCAGCGCGCCAAGCTCGCCGAAACGATCGGCCGGGTGGAAGCGGACCACGCGCATCTTGCCCCCGCCGCCGGCTCGGGCCCCGCTTTCGACGAGGCGGCCGATGCCACCGCGCCGGGTTCCGAGCCCTACGACGACGAGGATGCGCGGGCCCCGCGTGCCTTTGCACCGCCTGAGACGGACGAGCATGAAGACGAGGGCGCGCAGAACTGGACGCCGGGCGGCGATCGGAGCGCTCCGCCGAGCGCACCGCGCGACAAACGCTCGCCGCTCGCCGTGGTTGCGGCCGCCGTGGTCTTCGCTCTGGTTCTGGCGATCCTCGCCTATTTCGTCGGCGGCATGATTCGCGGCTCGGACGGTACAACGGGTGCGGACGGGGCGCAGACCTCCTCGCTCGACTGGATCACCGTGTTCGACGGCGACGATCTGGAAAACCTCTCGGCGCCGAGCGGCGGCCGGATCGAGGCGGCCGCGCGTGCCGATGGGCGCGAGGCCGTCCGGGTTTCGGGGCCGAGCGGCGGGGAGGGCGAGGTGCTGTTGGCGGTCGGCCCCGGCGTCGTGAGCCGGATCGCGGGCTCCAACGTGCGCGTCGAGATCCGGACCGGCTCGCCGGACGGGGCGGAACGGGAGTTCTCGATCCGCTGCCTCTTCAATGGCGCGAGCCTATGCGAGCGCCAGCGCTTCTCCACCACGATGAGCGAAGACGCCTTCATCTTCGAGTTCCCGCTGCCGGCCGACGCCAAGTCGCCCGCCAGCATCGCCATCGCACCGGGCATCGACGGCACGGCCAACGATGTCGACGTCTTCTCGCTGCGGCTGCGCCGCATCAGCTGAACCCGGATCGGAAGCCGAGGGCGTGGTGGACGAAACACGGTCCGGCGGGGAGACGGCGCGCCGCTTCCTCCGCTTCCTCCCGGCGGTGGTCTGGTTGATCGGGCTCGGCGTCCTTGCCCTGCGCGTGCCCGAAGCGCGAGTGGGCGCGCTGGTCTTCACGCTCGTCGGGCTCGTGGCCCATCTCCTCCTGCGCGGTGCCAGCCGGACCCAGGCGGTCCGCTCGCCGGGCGGGCGCTCCCGCCATGCTCAGCCCTGGCCGGACGGGAGCGTCAAGAGCGTGGTGGAAGCCGTGCGCGAGCCCGCTCTCGTGATCGACCGGGCCCAGGCGCTGCGCTTCGCCAACGCGGCGGCGCACAAGGCCTTCGGCGCGATGACGCTGGGCGACCCCATCGCCATGCGCTTTCGCGCGCCCGAACTTCTCGCGGCTCTGGAGCGCGCGATGGAAAGCGGCGAGGCGGGCGCGGAGGAACTGATCGAGCGCCTGCCCGTCGATCGCTCCTGGGGGATCGACATCCTGCCGCTGCGCATGGCGGGACGCGAGGCGCCGACCTTCTTCCTTCTCCTGTTTCGCGACCACACGCAGGCGCGGCGCCTCGAGCGCATGCGCACCGACTTCGTGGCCAATGCGAGCCACGAGTTGCGCACGCCGCTCGCCTCGCTCACCGGCTTCATCGAGACGCTCAAAGGGCCGGCGCGCGAGGATGCGGCCGCCCGGGCCCGGTTCCTCGACATCATGCAGGACCAGGCCCGGCGCATGTCGCGCCTGATCGACGATCTCCTGTCCCTGTCGCGCATCGAAACGCGGCGGCGCCTTCGATCCGACGAGACGGTGGATCTCGCCGACATCCTGCGCGCCGTCGCGCAGCAACTCGGCCCCCTGGCCGCAGAGGGCGGCATCGCCGTCGAACTGGCGGGACTGGACGGGGAAGCCGTGTTCGTCAACGGCGATCGCGACGAGCTCATCCAGGTCTTCGCCAATCTCCTGGAAAACGCCTGCAAGTACGGCGGCGAGGGCGGCCGCGTCGTCGTCGGCATTCGAACCGAGGGGGATACGGCAGAGGCGTTCGTGCGCGATTTCGGCAAGGGCATCGCGCCTCAACACGTGCCGCGGCTGACGGAGCGCTTCTACCGGGTCGAGGACGGCGCACCGGCGAAGTCGGGAACAGGCCTCGGCCTGTCGATCGTGCGCAACGTCCTGATCCGACATCGCACGCGATTGAGCATCGTTTCCAAGCCCGGCGAGGGGGCGACGTTTTCCGTCGTGTTTCCCGCCCGAAACCCGGAAGCGTGAAAAGTCATAAATCGCAATGGTTTAGGGTGTCATAAAACCTATATCCATCCGTCATATAAGGATCGCCGAGGGTCGCTAGATCAATGGCCGAACCGGTGCCGCAGACCTGAAGAACACAGCCGGCGGTTCGCTTTCGAAACTCCATGACGGAGACAACCTCGGTGTTGACCCAATCGCTTGCCGGCCTCGCGCTCGGCGCCGCCTTCGCGCTTTCGAGCCCCGCCTTCGCCCAGACCGCCGAGCCGATCCAGGCGGCGGGCTCGTCGACCGTTCTGCCCTATGCGCAGATCGTCTCGGAGAACTTCGGTGAAGTGTATCCGGACTTCCCGACCCCGGTCGTCGAATCGGGTGGCACGTCGGGCGGCTTCCGCCAGTTCTGCCAGGGCGTCGGCTCGGCGACGGTGGACATCGCCAACGCCTCGCGTCCGATCTCGGCCTCCGAGAAGAAGGCCTGCATGGACGCCGGCGTGAACGAGATCCAGGAAGTGCGCTTCGGCTACGACGGCATCGTCTTCGCCTCCGCCGCCCAAGGTCCCGATTTCGCCCTGACGCCCGAGTTCGTCTTCAAGGCGATGGCGGCCAAGGTGGTGAAGGACGGCAAGGTCGTCGACAACACGGCGGCCAACTGGAACGAGATCGACGCTTCGCTTCCCTCGCAGCCGATCGCCGCCTTCATCCCTGCCGAGAACCACGGCACGCGCGAGGTCTTCGAGGAGAAGCTGCTCGCCGCCGGCTGCGAGGCCTCCGGCACGCTCGAAGCCTACAAGGCGTCGGGCATGGACGAGAAGGCCGCCAAGGAACAGTGCCATCAGGTGCGCAACGACGGCAAGGCGACCGACATTTCGGGCGACTACACCGAGACGCTGGCCCGCATCGCCGCCAACCCGCAGGGCGTCGGCGTCTTCGGTCTCGCCTTCTACGAGCAGAACCAGGACAAGCTGAAGGTCGCGACCGTGTCGGGCGTCACGCCCTCGGTCGAGACCGTGGCGTCGGGCGAGTATCCGGTGTCGCGCCCGCTGTTCTTCTATGTGAAGAAGGCGCATCTGGGCGTCGTTCCCGGCCTCTCGGAGTTCGTCGACTTCTTCCTGTCCGAGCAGATGGCCGGCCCCGACGGCCCGCTCGCCCAGTACGGCCTCGTTCCCGCGCCCGACGCGCAGCGCGAGGAAGCCCGCCAGAAGTTCACGGCCGGCACCACGATCGAGGGCTGATCCCTCCTGAAAGGAGCGCGGCTCGAAAGGGGCGCGCTCTTCGCATCCCGGCGGCCCGGCGATACGGGCCGCATCGTTCATCCCCTTCCGGAGACGGCGGACGGTGTCAATCCTCGCAATCGTTCTGATCGTCCTGGCGATCGGCGCCATCGGCTTCGTCGTGGCTGGCCGGCGCAGCGCCGCGCTGGCGGCGGCCTCCGCCGACAAGCTGCATTCTCGCTCGGTGTATCACGGCTTCTACGTGGCGCTCGCCGCGACGCTGCCGGCGCTTCTCCTTCTGGCGGCCTGGCTGATCGTGTCGCCCTTTGTCGTGTCCGGCCTGACGACGCCGCTCCCCGGCGAAAACGCCTCGGTGAGTTCCGGTCTCGTGCGCTCCATCGGGCAGGGCATCCGCCTTTTGCCCGATGAGGAGCGCGAAGGACTGTCGCAGACGACGGTCGAACAACTGCGGCCGCTTCTCGCCCGGCGCGGCATTCCCGTGCCGAGCGGGGCGACGGATGCGATGGTGGCGCAGGCGATCGAGCGCAACGCGCTGGAGGACACGAGCCGCCTCGCCATGACGGCAGCAGTGCTTGTGCTTTCGCTGGCCGGCCTCGTCGTGTCGCTGCGCCGCGTTGCGGTTCGCCTTCGCGCCCGCAACAGCGTCGAAGGTGTCGTTCGATCCTTCCTGATTGTCTGCTCCTCCATCGCCATCCTGACGACCATCGGCATCGTAGCCTCGATGCTGTTCGAATCGATCGACTTCTTCAGCCGCGTGTCGCCGGCCAGCTTCTTCTTCGGCACGGTCTGGGAGCCGCGCTTCGCCGCCGCCGGCTCCACCGCGACCGGCCAGTTCGGCCTCATCCCGCTGCTGCTCGGCACGCTCTACATCGCCTTCGTCGCCATGCTCTTCGCCGTGCCGGTGGGCTTGTTCGCCGCGATCTACATGGCGGAATATGCCAGCGACCGCCTTCGCTCGGTGGTGAAGCCGCTGCTGGAAGTGCTGGCCGGCATCCCGACCATCGTCTACGGCTTCTTTGCCCTGATCACGGTCGGCCCGTTCCTGCGTGACCTGTCGGCCGACATCAACGGCCTCCTGACCGGCGACTATTCGAGCTTCATCCAGGCCCAGTCGATCCTGACGGCCGGCCTCGTGATGGGCATCATGCTGATCCCCTTCGTCTCGTCTCTTTCGGACGACATCATCACCGCCGTGCCGCGCTCGCTTCGCGACGGCTCGCTGGGCCTTGGCGCGACGCCGTCCGAAACCGTGAAGAAGGTGGTGCTGCCGGCGGCCCTGCCGGGCATCGTCTCGGCGCTGCTGCTGACCGCCTCGCGCGCCATCGGCGAGACGATGATCGTGGTCCTGGCGGCCGGCATCGCCGCCAACATCACCGCCAATCCGTTCGAGGCGATGACCACGGTGACGATCAAGATCGTCTCGCAGCTGACGGGCGATCTCGACTTCACCTCGCCGCAAAGCCTCGTCGCCTTCGCGCTCGGCATCACGCTGTTTGCGATCACCCTCGTTCTCAACATCGTCGCGCTCGCCATCGTGCGCAAGTATCGGGAGCAGTACGACTGATGAGCGACGCGATCCTTCCCCGACCCGGCGCCGTCGTCGACGCCGCGCCGCCCGCCCGCCGCGACATCGGCCTGAAGCGCCGCTACGCCGCCGAGCGACGGTTCCGCGCCTACGGGCTGACGGCCATCGCCATCGGCCTCGTGTTCCTGGCGACCCTTTTGTGGACCGTGATCGGGCAGGGCTACACCGCCTTCTGGCAGACACAGATCCGCCTGCCGATCACCTTCAGCCAAAGCGTGATTGATCCGAAGAACACGGGCGGCAAGGACCAACAGGCCCTTCGCATCGCCAACTATCCCAAGCTCGTCCAGGACGCGCTCGTCCAGCGCCTCGGGATCGATCCGAAGAACCGTGCCGATGTGACGCTGGCAACCCAGCTCGTGTCGCAAGGGGTGCGTGCGCAGTTGGGCGGCATGGTGATGGAGGATCTGTCCATTATCGGCACCACGCAGGATGTCTGGCTCTACGCCAACTCCACGGTGGACTCGGCCGTGAAGGGGCAGTTCGACACCTCGATCCCCGAAGCGCGCCGCCCGATCAAGGACAAGCAGCTGGCCTGGATGGCGCAGCTTCATGAGGCGGGCGACCTGGAGCAGCGCTTCAACACCGGCCTCTTCACCTTCGGCGCCTCGAGCCGCGCGGAAACGGCTGGTGTCGGCGTCGCCATCATCGGCTCGCTCTACATGATGGGGATCGTGCTGGCGCTGGCGCTGCCGATCGGCGTCGCCGCCTCGATCTATCTCGAGGAGTTCGCGCCCAGGAACCGGCTGACGGACTTCATCGAGGTCAACATCAACAACCTCGCGGCGGTCCCATCCATCGTCTATGGCCTCCTCGGCCTTGCGATCTTCGTGAACTGGATGGGCCTGCCACGCTCGGCCTCGCTGGTCGGCGGCCTCGTTCTGACGCTGATGACGCTGCCGACCATCATCATCGCGACGCGTGCCGCCCTCAAGGCGGTGCCGCCTTCGATCCGCGCGGCGGCGCTTGGCCTTGGCGCCTCGCGCATGCAGATGGTGTTCCACCACGTTCTGCCGCTCGCCATGCCCGGCATCCTCACCGGCACGATCATCGGTCTGGCGCATGCGCTCGGAGAAACCGCGCCGCTTCTTCTCATCGGCATGGTCGCCTTCGTCGCCAACTATCCGGCGACGCCGATGGACCCGTCCACCGCCTTGCCCGTTCAGATCTACATGTGGGCCAACGAGGCCGAGCGCGCCTTCGTGGAGCGCACGTCGGGCGCGATCATCGTGCTTCTTCTTTTCCTGGCCGTGATGAACATCACGGCGATCCTTCTTCGCCGCCGCTTCGAGCGGCGCTGGTAGACAAGCGGATGAACCCCATGATGGAACAGCTTTCGGTCAAGGCCGGTATGCCCTTGAAGCCGGTCGCCGCCGAGACGGCGAAGATGCGGGGCAAGGGCGTTTCGGTCTTCTACGGGCAGAAGCAGGCGCTCTTCGCCGTCGATCTCGACGTTCTCGACCGGCAGGTGACGGCGCTGATCGGCCCGTCGGGCTGCGGCAAGTCCACCTTCCTGCGCACGCTCAACCGGATGAACGACACGGTCGAGGGCGCGCGTATCGAGGGTCTGGTGACGCTCGACGGCGAGGACATCTACAACAAGGAGATCGACGTCGTGGAGCTTCGCGCCCGCGTCGGCATGGTGTTCCAGAAGCCGAACCCGTTTCCCAAGTCGATCTACGACAACATCGCCTACGGCCCGAAGATCCACGGCCTCGCCCGCTCCAAGGCCGATCTCGACGAGATCGTCGTCACCTCGCTGCGCAAGGCCGGCCTTTTCGAGGAGGTCAAGGATCGCCTGCATGACGCCGGCACCGGCCTTTCGGGCGGCCAGCAGCAGCGGCTGTGCATCGCGCGCGCCATCGCCGTGTCGCCCGAAGTGATCCTGATGGACGAGCCCTGCTCGGCGCTCGATCCGATCGCCACGGCTACTGTCGAGGAGCTGATCGACGAGCTGCGCCAGAACTACACCATCGTCATCGTTACCCATTCGATGCAGCAGGCCGCCCGCGTGTCGCAGCGCACGGCCATGTTCCACCTCGGCAAGATCGTCGAGGTCGGACCGACGGCCAAGATGTTCCAGAATCCCGACGACAAGCGCACCCAGGACTACATCACCGGCCGCTTCGGCTGACCTCGATTTCCATTCACGAAGGGGCCCTGTCATGGAGCACCATATCGTCACCTCCTATGACGAGGAGCTGAAGTTCATCCTGCGCCGCATCTCGGAGATGGGCGGTCAGGCGGAGCGCATGGTGGAGCAGGCCGTTTCGGCGCTGATCCGCTCCGACTGGGGCCTAGCCCAGTCGGTGGTCGCCGACGACGTGCTGCTCGACGCCGCCCAACGCGAGATCGACGAGCACGCGATCATGACGATCGGCAAGCGCCAGCCGATGGCGCACGATCTGCGCGAGATCGTCGGCGCGATCCGCATCTCCAACGATCTCGAACGCATCGGCGACCTCGGCAAGAACATCGCCAAGCGGGTGATCGCGGTCCACGACCATGCCCAGCCGGTGAAGCTCGTGCGCGGCATCGAGCACCTGTCGGAACTGGCGCTCGGCCAGCTGAAGGAAGTGCTCGACGCCTATGCCTCGCGCGACCATCTGCGCGCCGAGGCGATCCGCCGGAGCGACCAGGAAATCGACGCGATGTACACGTCGATCTTCCGCGAGCTCCTGACCTACATGATGGAGGACCCGCGCAACATCACCGCCTGCACGCATCTCCTGTTCTCGGCCAAGAACATCGAGCGCATCGGCGACCATGCGACCAACATCGCCGAGACGATCTACTACATCAAGACCGGCAGCCAGATGGAGATCGAGCGGCCGAAGGGCGACTCGACCCCGACGCTGACGGCGCCGGCTCAGGGCGGGAGCGCCTGACGATGGCCGCCCGCGTCGCCGTTGTGGAGGACGAGGAAGCGCTCGGCATCCTCCTGCGCTACAATCTGGAAGCGGAAGGCTACGCCGTCGACGTGATCGCTCGCGGCGACGAGGCGGATCTGCGCCTCAAGGAGCAGGTGCCCGATCTCCTGCTCCTCGACTGGATGCTGCCGGGCCTGTCGGGCGTCGAGCTTTGCCGCCGGCTGCGGGGCCGCCCCGAGACCGAACGCCTGCCGATCATCATGCTGACGGCGCGCGGCGAGGAGTCGGAGCGGGTGCGGGGCCTGTCGACCGGGGCCGACGACTACGTCGTCAAGCCGTTCTCGACGCCTGAGCTGATGGCGCGCGTGCGCGCCATGCTGCGCCGGGTGAAGCCGGAGCGGATCTCGACGCAGCTCGTCGCCGGCGACATCGATCTCGACCGCGAAACGCACCGGGTTCGCCGGGCGGGGCGCGAGCTGAAGCTCGGGCCGACCGAGTTTAAGCTCCTGGAATTCCTGATGCAGTCGCCCGGCCGCGTGTTCTCGCGCGAGCAGCTTCTCGACGGCGTCTGGGGGCGGGACATCTATGTCGACGAGCGGACGGTGGACGTCCATGTCGGGCGTCTGCGCAAGGCGGTGAACCGCGGTCGCCAGCGCGACCCGATCCGAACCGTGCGGGGCGCCGGCTACGCGCTGGACGAGACGTTCACGGCGACGCGCCCCGCTTCGCGGGCGGAGACGGCCTGATCGCCCCGCGCGATCAGGGAAAGGACGACGTCGCGCGTGAGCGGAGCGAGGGGCAGGTCGAGCGCAGCCTCGCCCCGGATCCATCTCGCCTCAGCGATCTCCGAGCGAGCTTCGACCGGAGCGTCGCTCGCGAGGCGAAACAGGTCGGCCGAGACAGTGCAGCCCGCTTCGTAAGCGGCCGGCGCCGAAAAGCAGCCGAGATACTCGGCATCCTCCGGCGCGATCGAAAGCCCGACTTCCTCCAGAAGCTCGCGGCGGAGCGCGTCGATCGGCGCTTCGGCTCCGTCGATCTTGCCGCCGGGCTGCATGAAGGCCGATGTCCCGCGCTTGCGAACGAGAAGCGTCGCGCCGTCGCTGCGCATCACCAGCGCCGCCGCGATCCGGATCTCCATGCCGTGCTTCCTTCGATCACGTCCGGCGCCCGACTTTGGTCTTGTTGCCGGGTGCCGGGTGGCGCCTCAGCCTTCTTCGGTCTTGATATAGGGCTCGACGGTGCCCTTGAGCTTCAGGAGAAGCGGCTTGCCGCGCCGATCGCGCGCGGTGCCGGCCGCGACCTTGATCCAACCTTCGCTGACGCAATACTCCTCGACATTGGTCTTCTCGGCGCCGTTGAAACGGATGCCGATCCCGTTGGCGAGGAGCGCCTCGTCGTGAAACGGGCTTTCGGGGTCGATGGCGAGGCGGTCGGGGAGTGGGGTCTGGCTCATGCCCGCCCCCTTAGCGCAAGACGGGCAGGCGTTCCAGCCTTTCGCGCCCTGCGGGCTCCGCCATGAAAAAAGCCCCGGCAATGCCGGGGCTTGGGCGTCGGACGCTCGTCGGCTTTTCTAGCGGACGCGGCGGCGCTCGGACACCGGCTGGAACGCGATCCGCGCGTGATGCTGGCAATAGGGCGAAGCATCGGGCGCGTGGTTGCCGCAGAAGCGGAACTCGTCCGACAAGGGATCGCCGATCGGCCACTTGCAGGTCCGGTCGGACAGTTGCACCAGCGTCAGGTTGCGCGACATCGGCACCACCTCGGCCGAGGCGCCGGGCATGTCGACATCGCCGATCACCTCGTCCTCGACCTCCGGCTCCATCTTCAGAGCGGTGGCGCCCATCGTGGCGGGGCGCGCAGGGCGTGGCGGGGGCGGGGGCGCGCTTGCAACGGCGGGCGCGACCGAAAGGATACGCGGGCTCGGGGTCTCCGCCACCGCTTCCACCAGCACGGGGCGCGAAGGTCTCGCGACCGCCTGCTCGATCGGAACGGCCGCCTTGATGCGACTGTCCAGCTTCAGCCGGTGCACCTTGCCGATCACCGCATTGCGGGTCACGCCTCCCAGCTGCGAGGCGATCTGACTGGCGCTATGCCCGTCCCCCCACAATTGTCTCAGAAGGTCGATCCGCTCGTCGGTCCAGCTCATGAACAGACTCCTCAACTCTTGAATGCAGCGCGGCACCGATCCGTGCTTGCGTCACCAAGAGGGCATCGAACCACCAGATCTGGTAGACAGCCACGCGCTATACGCAAAATATGGTGTCTGATCAGAATTTAACCTGTCGGACCGCACTGTGGCAAGGCTCGCACAGTGTTGCGCGAATCGCTTTTCGCGTTTTCAACAGCTTGCTGCATCAGCGAGGAGCGGCTTTCGGGCCCCGAAGCCTCCGCGTTCATTTGACAATCCGCGTCCCGCGCATGGTATACGAGCCCCTGAATCGTGGGCTTTCGCAATGCGGCGTTCGGGATTCGTCCCTGCCTGATCGTCCTCGCATTTCCATCCGTTTCGAGATCGTCGTCAACCCGGAAAGACAGGCCATGTCCGACCAAGACAGTCCGCTATTTCACACCTTCGCCCGCGCGCCGCTGCGCGTCAGCCGAGGCGAGGGCGTGTGGCTCGAGACGGAAGACGGTCGGCGATACATGGATTT
The DNA here is from genome assembly GCF_903970965.1 of Aureimonas sp. ME7. GTDB lineage: Bacteria > Pseudomonadota > Alphaproteobacteria > Rhizobiales > Rhizobiaceae > Aureimonas. Next base: position 300,902 of record NZ_CAJCKW010000003.1, read on the forward strand.
CGCCAGCGGCATCGCGGTGAACTCCCTCGGCCATGCGCATCCCCATCTCGTCAAGGCGCTGACGGAGCAGGCCGGCATCCTGTGGCATGCCTCGAACCTCTTCGAGATTCCGGGCCAGGAGCAGCTGGCGTCCCGCCTCGTGAGCGCTTCCTTCGCCGACAAGGTGTTCTTTGCCAACTCCGGCGCGGAAGCGCTGGAATGCGCGATCAAGACGGCGCGCCGCTACCAGTTCGTTTCCGGCCACCCCGAGCGCTTCCGCATCGTGACCTTCGAGGGTGCCTTCCACGGGCGCACCCTCGCGACCATCGCGGCGGGCGGACAGAAGAAGTATCTGGAAGGCTTCGGCCCGAAGGTGGAAGGCTTCGATCAGGTGCCCTTCGGCGATCTCGACGCTCTGCGCGCGGCGGTCGGGCCGGAGACGGCGGCGATCCTGATCGAGCCGATCCAGGGCGAGGGCGGCATCCGCGTCGTGCCCGCTGCCTTCCTGGCCGCCATCCGCGAGCTTTGCGGCGAGCACGGCCTCCTCCTGATCTACGACGAGGTGCAGACCGGGATCGGCCGCACCGGCCGCTTCTTCGCCTACGAGAGCTCGGGCGTCGCGCCCGACATCCTGGCGTCGGCCAAGGGGCTCGGCGGCGGCTTCCCGGTCGGCGCGTGCCTCGCGACGGCGGAAGCGGCCAAGGGCATGACGGCGGGAACGCACGGCACCACATTTGGCGGCAATCCGCTGGCCATGGCGGTCGGCAACGCGGTGCTCGACGTGGTGCTGAGCGAAGGGTTCCTGGAGGAGGTGCGTCGCACGGCACTTCTCTTCAAGCAGAGCCTCGCCTCGCTCAAGGACCGTTTTCCCGACGTCGTCGAGGAGATCCGCGGCGAGGGCCTGCTGATCGGCTTGAAGCCGCGCCTGCCCAACACGCAGGTGGTGGAGGCCCTTCGCGCCAGCCTTCTCCTGGCCGTTCCGGCCGGCGACAACGTGATCCGCTTCCTGCCGCCGCTGGTGGTGACGGCCGACGAGGTCCGCGAGGCGATGGAGCGGATCGAGGCGGCGGTCGCCGGCCTTTCCGACGCCGCACAGGAAAGCTCTGCCGCATGAACGTTTCGTCCTCCGCTTCGCCGAGCCGGCCGCGGCACTTTCTCGATCTGTCGGCGGTGGCCGCCCCGGAGCTGCATGCGATCCTGCGCGATGCGCGCGAGCGCAAGGCGCTGGGCCGCGCCGGGCCGCGCCCGCTCGAAGGGCGCACGCTCGCGATGGTGTTCGAGAAGCCCTCGACGCGCACCCGCGTGTCGTTCGATGTCGCCATGCGCCAGCTCGGCGGCGAGACGCTGTTCCTGTCCGGCTCCGAGATGCAGCTCGGGCGCGCCGAGACGATCGCCGACACCGCGCGCGTCATGTCGCGCTACGTCGATGCCATCATGATGCGCACCACAGACCATTCGCGCCTTCTGGAAATGGCGGACGCCGCCACCGTTCCCGTCATCAACGCCCTGACCGATGACACGCACCCCTGCCAGATCATGGCCGACCTCCTCACCTTCGAGGAGCATCGCGGCTCGGTGAAGGGGCGCACCTTCGCCTGGACGGGCGACGGCAACAACGTCCTGAACTCGTTGATCGAGGCGGCCGGCGCGTTCGACTTCTCGCTGCGCGTGGCGACGCCCGAAGGCTCCGACCCCGATCCCGCCTATGTCGACCGCGCCCTCCGGAAGGGAACGCGCCTTCACCTGACGCGCGATGCCAACGAGGCTGTCGAGGGCGCGGACTGCGTCGTGACCGACACCTGGGTGTCCATGGGGCGCGAGGAGGCGGCGCGCGGCCACAACGTGTTCATGCCCTATCAGGTGAACGCGGCCCTGATGAAGCGTGCCAAGCCCGACGCCCTGTTCATGCACTGCCTGCCGGCCCATCGCGGCGAGGAGGTGACGGACGAGGTGATCGACGGGCAGCAGTCCGTGGTGTTCGACGAGGCGGAAAACCGTCTCCACGCCCAAAAGTCGATCCTCGCCTGGACCTTCGGGAACGTTGCCGCGCATGTCTGATCATCATCCCGAACTCGGCGAGTTCGGCTTTGCCGGCGACGACGCCGTGGTCCCCTTCGCCGTGGAGGCGCTAGACGCGCGCGGGCGCGCGGTGCAGCTCGGCGCGATGGTGGACCAGATCCTCTCGCGCCACGACTACCCCGAGCCGGTGGCCCAGCTTCTGGCCGAGATGATCGTTCTCACCGTGCTTCTGGGCACGTCCTTGAAGTTCGACGGCAAGTTCATCGCGCAAACGCAGACCGACGGTCCGGTGGATCTCCTCGTCGTCGATTTCGCCATGCCCTCGAGCGTGCGCGCCTACGCGCGCTTCGACGAGGACAAGGTGACTGAAGCCGTCGCCGCGCGCCGAACCGATCCGGCCGAACTCCTGGGTCACGGCATTCTCGCGCTGACGATCGACCAGGGGGCGCATATGCAGCGCTACCAGGGCATCGTGGAGCTTTCGGGCGCTTCGCTGGAAGCGGTGGCGGAAACCTACTTCCGTCAGTCCGAGCAGATCCCGACCACCGTGCGCCTTGCCGTCGCGCGCATGGCCAAGCGCGCCGAGGGCGGCGGCTTCCAGCAAAGCTGGCGGGCGGGCGGCCTGATCGCGCAGTTCCTGCCCGAAGCGCCCGAGCGCATGCGCATGGCCGACCTGCCGGGGGGCGACGCGCCGGAGGGGGCGGACACCGCCGAGTTCGAAGAGGACGACGCCTGGACCGAAGTGCAGGCGCTGGTCGGCACGATCGAGCCTTCCGAGCTCGCCGATCCGGAAGTCGGCGTCGAGCGTCTCCTGTATCGTTTGTTCCACGAGCGCGGCGTGCGCGTCTTCGCGCCGACCCCGGTGCTCGACGACTGTTCCTGCAACCGCGACAAGATCCGCGGGGTCCTCGCCAACTTCACGGCCGAGGATCTGGCGGAAAGCACGGAAGACGGGCGGATCCACGTGACCTGCGAGTTCTGCGGGGAAGCCTACGACTTCTCGCCGGACGAGTTTGAGCCGAACGCCTGAGCCGGGACGGCCGTGCGCGCTCGGCCGGGAACGGAGCCTTAACCTCGTCCGGTGAAGAAGCGTGATTCCGGCGTGGATTTCGCGCCGTCTTCATCTCTTTGCAGGTGCCCCTGACGATCATGGAGCCAAGTGATCGTCAGGAGGGCCGATGTCCGTCGCCCGAATTCCATCGTCCGGTGCGAGCGTTCTTGCGCCGCCGGACGATATGCTGGACCGTCTGTCCCATCCCGTCGTGGTCTTCGATCGCGACGGCGAGATCGTTCATGCCAATGCTTGCGCAAACGCGATGCTCGGACGCGCCGTCGTCGGACTGGCCTTTGCCGACCTGTTTCCCGAGCATCGCGAACCGTTCGAGCGACTGACCGATTCCGCAAAGCCGCTGGTTCTCGCGACGCGCGGCGGGGTGCGCTACCGCGCCTGGCTCGGCCCATCCGTTCAGGCTGAGCGCGCGCTGAGCCTTTTCCCTGACGATGCGGACGACGTGACGAGCGCGGTCGACGAGGACGAGCTGACGGGGCTTTTGAAGCGCAACGGGTTGAACGATCGCCTGACCCAGGCGCTGGCCCTCGTTGCCGAGGGCGGCGCCGAGGTCGCCGTCCATTGCATCGACCTCGATCGCTTCAAGATCGTCAACGACACGCTCGGCCACGGCGTCGGCGACCTTCTTCTGCGGAAGGTGGCCGACCGCATCCGCGCCGCCTGCCGCAAGGAGGATTGCGTCGCGCGCATTGGCGGCGACGAGTTCGTCGTCGTCCAGACCGGCATCGCGGATGTCGCCGACGCCAAACGGCTGGCGACGCGTTTGGTCGACCTGATCGGGCGAACCTATGTGCTCGGCGGGCACACGGTGAACATCGCCGCCAGTGTCGGCGTCGCCGTCAGCGCGCCCGGCGAAGGCGCGCGCGACGTGCTCCGAAACGGCGATCTGGCGCTCTATGAAGCCAAGCGCGCGGGGCGCGCCCGCTTTCGGGTGTTCGAGGCGGGCATGGACGCGGCGCTGCGCAGCCGGCGCGAGCTCGAGATCGATCTGCGCCGCGCGCTCGCGCTGAAACAGTTCTCGGTCCACTACCAGCCCTTCGTCGATCTCCGGACCGACGAGGTCATCGGGTTCGAGGCGTTGATCCGCTGGGACCACCCCACACGCGGACGCGTCTCGCCAGCGGACTTCATTCCGCTCGCCGAGGAAACAGGCCTGATCACCAAGATCGGCGAATGGGTGCTGCGCACCGCCTGCCAGACGGCGATGAGTTGGCCGAACGCGATGACGGTGGCGGTCAACATCTCGCCCGTCCAGTTCCGAGCCGACACGCTGGTCGAGACTGTGCTCTCCGCGCTGGCGCAAGCCGGACTGCCGGCCGGGCGGCTGGAGATCGAGATCACGGAAGGCGCGCTTCTGGAAAACACCGGCGACGTCCTGAAAACGCTGCATGCCTTACGCGATCTCGGCTTGAAGATCTCGATGGACGATTTCGGCACGGGGTATTCGTCGCTGAGCTATCTCCAGAAGTTTCCCTTCAACAAGATCAAGATCGACCGTTCCTTCGTGCAAGGGGCGGACGAGGGCGGGGAAAGCGAGGCGATCCTGAAGGCGATCGCCGGGCTCGGCCTCAGCCTCGGCATGGCGATCACGGCCGAGGGCGTGGAAACGGCCGAACAGCTCGCGCGCATTCGCGGCGAGCAGTGCACCCACGTGCAGGGCTACTTCACCGGGCGCCCGATGCCCGCCGACGGCATTTCCTCCTTCCTCTCGACCTGAGGCCGATCATGTCCGACGCGCCGCTCTACCAGCTCGTCTACTACAGCCGGAACGAAGTCTCCGGCGACGAGGCGGCCTTCGCCGCTGCGATCCATTCCATTCTGGAAGCCAGCCGGCGCAACAACGAGGCGGCAGGCATCACCGGCACGCTCCTGTTCAATGCCGGCGTCTTCGCGCAGGTTCTGGAAGGCCCGCTCCCCGCCGTCGAGGACACGTTCGAGCGCATCCAGCAGGACGAGCGCCATGGCGACGTCTCGCTCCTCGTTCTGGAGCCGATCGTCGAGCGCTCCTTCGCGGGCTGGGCCATGGGCTTCGTCGGGAACTCCAGCGGCAACGCCGAGCGCTTCGCCGATGTCGGCCTTCTCAGCGGCTTCGATCCGAAGGCGCTCGGCGGGCAGAAGGTGCACGCGATCCTGCGCGAGCTGACGATCGAGGAAGAAACCGGCCGCCCCTGACGCGAGGCCGGTGGCTCGTCAGGTCCAGTAGAGGATGCGGGCCGCGCCCAGACGCGACGCCAGCCGTTCCTCGAAGAAGCGACGCAAGGTGCCCATCGTCTCCGCGTCGTAGACATGCTTCACCGACCCGAACTTCGTGCGCTTCTCGCGCCGGTTCCGGTCGCTCATGTCGAGGCTTGAGCCGGGATACCAGCTTTGAAGCACCTCGCGCGAGCCGGGGGTGAACCGGTGGGTGATCAGTTCCACCGTCAGGTCCGCACGCTCCGCGACATCCCCTAGCATCTCTGCCAAGTCATCGATCAGCTCGCCATAGGCCTCCCGCCACCCCTCGGCGGCGATGATGGGCGCGATCGTCAGGCCGATGGGATAGCCCGCGTCCGCCATGCGCCGGAGTGCGCGGATCCGTTCCGCGACCGGACTGGTGCCGCTCTCGAAACGGGCGAAGGCCGAAGGATTCACGGACGCGCGCATGCGCGTGCGCCCGCCGTGATCGAGGCCGAGAAGCGGTTCGACATGGGCGAACTTCGTCGTGAAACGAAGTTGCACGTCGGCGTTCCAGCGACCGAAATGGGCGATCAACAGGGATAGCGAGCCGGTCAGGTGCTCGATGCCGAGCGGATCGGTGTAGCACGAGGCTTCGAACGTCGTGCCCTCGTGCGCGCGGGCGGTTTGGCGCGAGGTGATGGTGCCGGTGCCGAGGTGCCGGGGCAGCGCTTCGAAGATGTCCTCGAGATTGCCGTAGACGCGCGTGATCGGCGGTCCCTTCAGCGAGCCCGCGAGATAGCAGTAGCTGCAATGGGCGGGGCAGCCTTCCGCCAGATCCACCCGCCAGTCCGCGCTTGGCGCGATCGGCTGGAAGCGCAGCTTGGAGGGCGGGGCCACCACGACGGCGAGCGTCGATTTCGCCGCCCCATATCCGGCGCGCGCATCCGCGCTCCGATCGAGCGGCAGGCGATCGGAGCTCAGACGCTCCACGTCGATCCCCAGCGCCTGCGCGCGTGCTGCGATCTCGCGGCCGTGCTCGTGGAGAAGAGCCGAGGCGGTGACGAGAACGCGCTTCGGTGTCCAAAGGCGGGTCGGTCGGAGAAGGGGGCGAGGGTCCTGCAACATGCGCTCCCAACGCGGAACGCGCCGCCGCGTTCACCGGCTGCGACGAAGCTTCGCGCGACCGGATCTCCGGCCGCCGCCATCAACGCTCCCGAATGTCCAACGCGAAGGCCGCAGCGCCAGGGATTTCCTGATTGGTAACTTGAATGGACGGTTGATCGAGATGGATAACGGCATTTAACTACGTAGAACAATGTAAACTATAGAAATCGCGACAAATCGCAAAATACGAGATCGATAAAATTCGAGATTTATTCGCAGCCAGTTGTTCCGAGCTGATCCCTATAACTGTCCTTGCAAGCGACGAACGCTTCAAACAACGGGGAAAAGAACAATGGTTTCGCTCATCTCGACCAACAACGGTTTCGCTCTCGCCGCCCTTCGCCGCGTCAACAACGAAATCAACGAAACTCAGAACCGTATCGCCAGCGGGTACAAGGTATCGTCCGCCAAGGATAACGCCGGGGTCTGGGCGACGGCCACGAAGCTGCGCGGTGACATCACCACCAACGAGACGATCAAGGGCGGTATTGCTACGGCCAAGGCCCAGGCTGACTCGGGTATCGCAGCACTCGACGAAATCTCGTCGCTGGTCGACGAAGTTGCCAAGATCGTCACGGCTGCAAAGGCTGCCGGCGCTGCCAGCGCGTCGCAGATCGCAGCGATCGCAGGTTACGATGCCCAGATCGCCAATCTGGCCGGTTCGGCGAAGTACGCCGGCAAGAATGTGCTGGAAACGGCCAACAACTTGAGCGCTGCACTTCCTTATTCCGATGGTGCTTCGGCCGGCACGATCACCTACACCAGCGCGGACTTCGTCACCGCAGGTGAGTTTGCCAACCTGACCGCTGCGACCGACTCCACCAAGGTCCTCGCGCTCGATGTCGGCAAGCTCTACGAGGATATCGCTGGCACATCGGCGAAGCTCGGAGCATTCTCCAAGGCAGCCGAGGGTACGCTGAACTTCGTGGACAAGCTAGCCGATATCCAGAGCAGCGTCCTCGGCTCCCTCGTCGATGCCGATCTGGAACGTGAATCGGCAAAGATCCAGGCGCTTCAGGTTCGCCAGCAGCTCGCCTACCAGGCAATGGCGATGACCAACAACTCGGCCCAGAACATCCTCATGCTCTTCCGGTAAGCCCAGGGCGACGCATCGCGTCTTCCCCGTCGCGCCACTCGCTCGTGGCTTACAAGAAGCCCTCCGGTGCTCCCCGTGCCGGAGGGCGTTTCGTTGCGCAAAGCTGAACGCCGGCCACCCAGCGCCACCGATCGTTCACGATGCCAAGCGACTGTTTTCGTTCATCATGTCTAGCATCGGATCGTTCACCCGCATCCCGCATTCTCATCCTCACAAGGCCGAAACAATCGGTCGATCGAGCGGGCAGAACCGTTCAGCAGGGTGCGTATCGTCGGCGGCAAGGTCGCTCTTTCCAGCGGGATCTCGAAAACCATGAACGACAATCGGACCATCTCCCTTCCCGCCCTCCCGCGCCCGAGCGAAGCGGCGCAGAAGGTTCTTTCCCTCTTCCGTTGACAAGCGCGTGATGCGCTCCAGGACCCTCCCGCCATGCGCAGGGCTCCCATGCGGTCTTTGCGCTAGTGAGGGATGGGGCGTCCGGGTACATCTCTCCTCGTCGAAACGAAACAAACAGCGCAGCTTCCATCGACGAGAAGCGCGACCCGAAAGGACAAGACCATGGGCATCGCACGTTCCTTCCAGACCTGGCGCCAGTATCGCAACACGGTCAGCGAGCTGAACCGCCTGTCGCATCGCGAGCTCGCCGATCTCGGCATCTCGCGTTCGGAAATCCCGGCTCTCGCCCGTCAGGCGATCCGCTAACGCATCATCGGTTTCGCGACGGCCATTCTCCTCCCAAAGGCCGAAGCGGATTTAGCCTGCGATCCTCCTCCCACGCAGGCTAGTCTCGACGCCCCACCGGTCCTCCCCCGGTGGGGCGTTTTCGTATGTCGGACTTATTTTCATGATCGAACCAACGATTCGATAAGAATCGCGCGATAAGCTTCCGCCATCGCGGAGGTTCCTGTGACCAAGAAGACCATTGCCCCCGATCTCATGTATCGCCTCCTGGTTCAGGGGGTGAAGGACTATGCCATCTATCTTCTCGGCGCCGATGGCACGGTGCTGAACTGGAACGCCGGGGCCGAACGGGCCAAGGGATACAAGGCCGACGAGATCGTCGGGCTGAATTACGAATGCTTCTACTCGCCCGACGACCGGGCCAAGGGCATCCCCAGGCGCAACCTCGACCTCGCCTTGCGCAACGGGCATCTGACCACGGAAGGCTGGCGCCTTCGCAAGGACGGCACGGCCTTCTGGGCGCGCGTCGCGCTCGACGCGATCTACGACGAGGACGGGACGTTCGTCGGCTTCGCGAAGGTCACTCGCGACCTGACCGAGCAGCGCGCCAGCGAGCAGCGCTTCCAGCATCAGGCGCGGCACGACGCGCTGACGGGACTGCCGAACCGCGACGGCCTGATCGAGTGTCTGGAACTCGAACTTCCGCAGATCGCCTACGGCTCCCCCATCGCCGTGCATCACGTCGATCTCGATCGGTTCAAGCCGATCAACGACATCTATGGCCATCAGGTGGGCGACCAGGTGCTCCAGGAAGTGGCGAAGCGCCTCTTCGCCGTGGCGGGTGCGTCCTGCGTGGTGGGCCGGCTGGGCGGCGACGAGTTCGCCGTGCTTCAGTTCGGCGCGCCCGGTTCGGGCAGCATGGCGGCGATGGCCAAATCGATCGTCGAAGCGCTTTCCGTTCCGATTGCGGTCGGTCCTCGGCTGCTGGAGATCGGGGCCAGCGTCGGCGTCGCCTGCGCGCCCGGCGACGCCACGGATCTGAACGAACTCCTGCGCTGTGCCGATCTGGCGCTGCACACCGCGAAGGAAAACGGGCGCAACGGTTTCCGCTTCTACGAGGCGGCGATGGGCGAAACCAAGCTCGCCCGCCGCCTGATGGAACTCAAGCTTCGGCACGCCGTCGCGGCGAAGGACTTCGTTCTCGCCTACCAGCCGATCGTCAACGGGCAGAGCAACAGGACGGTGGGGTTCGAGGCGCTGCTGCGTTGGACCGACCAGACGGGCCAGCCGATCTCGCCCGCCCTCTTCGTGCCGATCGCCGAGGAGATGGGGCTGATGCCGGAACTGGGCGAATGGGTCCTGCGCACGGCCTGCGCGCAGGCGACGGCTTGGCCGGACGACGTCACCGTGGCGGTGAACCTGTCGCCGACGCAACTCAACGACCCCCTTCTCTTCGACCTCGTCGCCCAAGTGCTTCGCGAAACCGGGCTGCCGGCCCGCCGACTGGAACTCGAGATCACCGAAACCGCGATCCTGGCCAATCTCGGGGCGGCGCGCGAAACGTTGAAGCGCCTTCGCGGCCTTGGCATCAGCATCGCGCTGGACGATTTCGGCACGGGCTTCTCATCGCTCTCGCTCGTGCGCGAGCTTCCCCTGACCCGCATCAAGATCGACCGCAGCTTCGTGTCCGACATCGACGGCGGCTCGCGGACCACGGCGGTGATCGAATCAGTGGTCGCGCTGTGTCGCGGCTATGGCCTGAAGACCACCGCCGAGGGCATCGAAACAGACGGACAGCGGCTCGGCGTCATGATGAGCGGTTGCAGCGACCTCCAGGGCTATCTCCTCGGGCGACCCCAGCCCGCCTCCCAGATCGAGTGGCCGGGAACGACATCTGTCGCCGCTTCCATCGAGGCCTGAGTTCTCGCTAGAAGCGATTTCCGAGCCATTCAGCCCCCTAGGCATTGAGGGGAGATCGCATCGCGACCGACGAGAAATGCCGCCGAAAAGGCGATGGCGGGGCTCAACCCGGCCGCAAACCGCTCCGGTGGCTCAGGACAGAACCACCTCCAGCCGGATGATGCCTTCGATCCCGTCTTGCGCCGGACTGTGGATGACGGCGCGAACCGTGCCGGTGCGCGACTGGGCGTTTCCGGGATCGACGACGATCGTCTCGCCCACCCTCGGCAGGGAGCGGAACCGCAGGAGCGTGGACGGCGAGGCGGCATCTCCGTCGCAGATCTCGACAACGCAACTCACCGTCATGGACTCTCATCCCAATTGATCGTGCCCAATATGATCGAGTGGGCATCTGGTTCCCGGCGTCCACCCTTCAACACGCGTCCATCCACAGATTCGCATCCACCAGCAGGTCGACGATGGGGTTGGGATGTAAGGCGGAAAGATTGTTGATCGCAATATTCAGCTTTGCGATCGCACGCCCCCTTCCATATAGGCTTTCGACCGGTACGGCGCCGCCGACGGCGGCCGAGGCGATGCACGGACGCGATACGAAAGGCGGACATGATGCCAGCAGGGCAGGGCAGGAACGGCCGACGGACGGCGGCAAGGGCGCGGCTCGAACTGTCGCGCCGCACGTTTCTGGGCGCGCTCCTGTCCTCCTGCGCCGTGCCGCAAGCCCTCGCGCAAGCACCGGGCGATCTCCGCTTCGCCCACGCCTTCGGCGAGTTCGTGCTGCCGAAGCCCGCCACGCGCGTGGTTTCGCTCGGCTACACGTCGCATGACGCGCTTCTCGCCCTTCAAACGCAGCCGATCGCGGTGCGCTACTGGTTCGGCGACCAGCCCCATGCCGTCTGGCCTTGGGCCGCACCCTACCTGAACGGCGCGGCGCCGCAGGTTCTCACCGGAGAAGTCTCGGCCGAGGTCGTCGCCGCGCTCCAGCCCGACCTCATCGTCGGCATCGGCTCGGGAATTTCGGAAGCCGAATATGCGCTTCTTTCGCAGATCGCACCGGTTCTCATGCACGACGCCGGGTCTCCCGCCTACGGGACGCCGTGGAACGAGATGACGCTGACGCTCGGCCGCGCGCTCGGCAAGGATGGGCTGGCGGGCGAACTCGTGGCGGGCGTCGAGAAGCGCTTTGCCGACGCGCGGGCGCGCCATCCGGATTGGGCCGGGCGAAGCGCCGTGCCCGCCTATCATTTCGGCGGCGAGACCGGCGTCTTCACCGCCGTCGACACGCGCGGGCGATTTTTGCGCGAGCTTGGCTTCGTCGTGCCCGACGAACTCCAGCGCCTGGCCGGCGAGAACTTCTATGCCGGCCTGTCGCCGGAAGATCTCTCCGTGCTCGACGCCGATCTCCTGATGTGGATCTCCTCCTTCGAGGAAGCACCCGACCTCGTGAACCTGCCGATGCGCAAGATGCTGCGCGCCCATTCGGCAGGCCGTGAGGTGTTTGCGGGCGGCGTCGTGGCGGCCGCCATGTCCTTCGGCAGCGTCCTGTCGCTTCCCTTCGTTCTCGACCGGACCGAAGCCGACATCGCCGCCGCGCTGGACGGCGATCCCGCGACCGAGGTGGCGTCTGCGGTCAAGGCGGGTCTTGCCCCTTGAAGGCAGCCGTCGCGGTTCTGGCGGTTCTCGTCGCGGCCTGCCTCCTGACGCTGTGCGTCGGTGTGCGCCCGGTAGCCCCCAGCGAAATCTGGCAGGCCTTCACCGCTTTCGACCCGGCCGACCCGGCCCATGTCACGATCCTCTCCATTCGCTTGCCGCGCCTTCTCGCCGGTCTGATCGCCGGTGCGTCGCTGGGCGTTGCGGGTTCGGTGATGCAGGCGTTGACGCGCAACCCGCTCGCCGACCCCGGTATTCTCGGTGTCAGCGGTGGGGCGGCCCTGTCGGTGGTGCTCGGCTCGCTCTTCATCGGCGCTGCCGATGCGGGTCTGACGGCAGCGCTTGCTTTTCCCGGGGCGGCGGCCGCGTCGCTTGCCGTCGTGGCGCTCGGCGGCGGCTTGAAGGGGGACGCCGGTCCCGTGCGGCTGACGCTGGCGGGCATGGCGCTCAACGCGCTTCTCCTGTCGGCCGTGTCCGCCGTGGTGCTGGTGCGCTCGGATTCGCTCGACGTCTTCCGCTTCTGGGTCAACGGCTCGCTGGCGCAGGCCGCGGACCGGCCGCTTCTCGCCATGGGCCTCGTTGCGGGGGGCGCGGGGCTCGGAGCGCTTCTCCTGGCGCCCCGACTCGAAGTGCTGCTTCTCGGCGCCGCCCTGTCGCGCGGGCTCGGCCTCGCCCTCGTGCGCACGCAGGTCGCCGCGCTTCTGGCGATCACGCTCCTGACCGGCGCTTCCGTCGCCGTTGCCGGGCCGATCGCGTTTCTGGGGCTGATGGTGCCGCCGATGGCCCGGCGCCTTGCCGGGCATCGCATGCGCTTCGAACTCTTCGCCTCCGCTGCTCTCGGGGCGAGCGTCCTGCTGCTGGCCGATACGATCGGGCGGCTGATCATCGCGCCGGCCGAGGTTCGTGCGGGCGTCATGACGGCGCTCGCCGGCGGGCCGGCTTTCGTATGGATCGCCCGTCGCCTCGCTTCGGGAGCGCGGGTATGAAGGGCGCCGCCGTTCTCCTCGGCGCGTTGCTTCTCGTTCTCGCCCTGTCGCTGATGCTCGGCGAGGTGATGCTGTCGCCCGTCGACCTTGCGCGGGGACTGGTGACGGGGGAGGGGCCGGCAGCGCTGACGATCCGAGTCATTCGCGGACCCCGCGCGCTCGCGGCGTTGGGGGCGGGGGCGGCTCTCGGCTTGTCGGGCGCGATCTTCCAGACGCTTCTGCGCAACCCGCTCGCCTCGCCCGACATCATGGGCTTCACCTCCGGGGCGGGGCTTGCGGTGGTCGTCGCCGTCGCGTTCGGCCTCGTTCTGCCCTTGCCGCTGGTCGCTGCCGGCGGAGGCCTTGCGACGGCGGCGCTCGTCGTCGCCCTGTCCCACCGGCGCGGGCAGGCCCTGGCTCCGCTGACGCTCATCCTCGTCGGGCTCGGCGTCGGCTTCACGGCGAGCGCCTTCGCCTCGTTCCTGGTTCTGCGCCTGCCCGTCGCCGAGGCATCGGAAGCGCAGCGCTGGGTTTCGGGATCGCTGGCCGCTCGGCGCTGGAGCGATGTGGCGCAGGTCTGGGGCATTGGCGCCGGCCTCGCGCTCCTCCTGGCCGCGCAGTTGCAGGGCATGAAGCTCCTGGAGCTCGGTCGCGATCTGGCGACGGGGCTCGGCCTTCGCGCGGAACGGGCGCTTTGGGGCCTGGTCGCGACGGGCGTGCTGCTGGCGGCCGCCGGGGTCGCCGTCGCTGGGCCCATTCCCTTCGTCGCGCTGATGGCGCCGCCCATCGGTGCGATGCTGACGGGCGCGAGAACGCCGGGCGCCCGGTTCGCTGCCGCCGCGGGCACGGGCGCGGCCATCGTGACCCTTGCCGATCTCCTGGCCCGAATCGCAATTCCCGGCATCCAGCTTCCCGTCGGCGTTGCCACGGGGCTCCTCGGCGCGCCCTATCTCCTGTGGCGGCTGTCTCGCGAAATGGAAGGCGGCCGATTGTGACCGACGCGACGCTGGCGGCCGAGCGCCTGACCCTCGGATACCGCGACACCCGCGTGATCGAGGACTTGTCCCTGACCATGCCGACGGGGCGCGTCACAGCGATCCTCGGCCCCAACGGCTGCGGCAAGTCCACGCTTCTCAAGGCCTTCGCGCGCCTCATCGCTCCGGTCTCGGGGCAGGTGACGCTCGGCGGCGAGGACGTGAACGCGACCAACACCAAGCAACTGGCGCGGCGCCTCGCCATCCTGCCGCAGGCGCCGATCGCACCCGACGGGATCACAGTGGAAGAGCTCGTCCGGCGCGGGCGCGCACCCTGGCGCGGCGTCTTGGCGCCATGGAGCGCGGCGGATGCGGCGGCCTGCGAGGATGCGCTGAAAGCGGTGGGCATGGAGGCCTTGCGCGCCCGCCCGATCGGCCAGCTGTCCGGCGGCCAGCGCCAGCGCGCCTGGATCGCCCTCGCGCTCGTGCAAGCGACGCCCGTCCTGCTTCTGGACGAGCCGACGACATTCCTCGATCTGCCCCATCAGCTCGAGGTCCTGTCGCTGCTTCGCCGCCGCAACCGGGACACCGGCATCACGGTCGTCAGCGTTCTTCACGACCTCAACCTCGCCGCGCGCTTTTCCGAACATCTGATCCTTCTCGGACCGCACGGTCTCGTGGCGGCCGGCACGCCGGAAGAGGTGCTGACGGAAGCCCATCTCCAGACCGCCTTCGGCCTTCGCGCGCGCGTTCTGCCCGACCCCGTCGCCGGCACGCCGATGGTGGTGCCGTTGTAACGGTCGGCGATCTCGCCTTTATCGGCGAATGATTTACGCGTGGGAGCAGTCGACATGAACCAGGATCTGGCCGAGAAACTGGCGCGAGCGTTGGGGCCGAAGGGCTGGATCCTCGGCGACGAGGCGGCATCCTATCGTCGCGACTGGTTGGATCGCTACGGCGAAATGCCGCTCGGCGTCGCTCGGCCGGCGTCTACGCAGGACGTCTCGACGGTCTTGGCGCTCGCCTTCGAGGCGGGTGTGCCGGTCGTGCCGCAGGGCGGCAACACCGGCCTTTGCGGCGGGTCGGTGCTGGGGGCGCCGGGCGGCATCATCCTGTCGCTCGCCCGTATGGCCGCGATCGGCGAGCCCGACCGCGCCAGCGGTTCGATCGAGGTGGAAGCCGGCGCGGTGCTGGCGCGCCTGCATGCGGGCCTGGAGGGCACGGGGCTGATGTTTCCGCTCCATCTCGGTGCCGAGGGAAGCGCGCAGATCGGCGGGTTGATCGGCACCAACGCGGGCGGCAGCCACGCCTTCCGCTTCGGCATGATGCAAGACTTTGTTCTCGGCCTCGAAGTGGTGCTCGCCGACGGCACGGTGTGGAACGGTCTTCGCGCGGTCCAAAAGGACAATGCCGGCTATCAGTTGCGCCGCCTGTTCGCCGGCGCGGAAGGCACGCTCGGCGTGATCACGCGCGCCGTCCTGAAGCTCTACCCCGAGCCCTGCCAGCGCGCGACGGCGCTGCTGGCACTGCCGGGCGAAGCGGCGGCCGTCGCCTTCGGAACGCGCCTGCGCGCCGAGGCCGGCGAGGTGCTGACTGGGCTCGAGTTCTTCTGCGATCTCGGCCTCGACCTGGCGCTTCGCCATGTTCCAGGCCTCAGCTATCCGCTGGAGGCAAGGGGTGGCACCTATCTTCTGGTCGAGGTCGCCAGTGCCTCGCCGAAGATGCCGCTGGACGACATCCTGTCCGCCACGCTCGAATGGGGCATGGCGGAAGGCCTCGTCCTCGACGGGGCGCTGGCGGCCTCGCAGGCCCAGCGCGCCGCCTTCTGGCGCTTGCGCGAGGAGCAGCCGGAGGGCCAGCGGCTGGAGGGCGCGCAGCTCAAGCACGACATCGCCGTGCCGCCTGGTCGTATCGCCGAGTTCGTCGGAGAGGCTGGGGCGCTGTGCGAAGCCATCCTGTCGGGTGTGCGCATCAACCCGTTCGGGCATCTGGCCGACGGCAACATTCACTACAATCTGTCGCCGCCGGAAGGCTCCGCCGACTTCTCGGAGCGGGGCGAGGAGCTCGCGCTCGCCATCGCCGGGCTGGCGACGCGGATGGGCGGGAGCTTTGCCGCCGAACACGGCCTCGGCCAAGCGAAGGTGAAGCTCGCCGACGCGCTGCGTTCGCAGACCGAGCGGCAGCTGATGCGATCCATCCGCCGCGCGCTCGACCCGAGTGGTCAGCTCAACCCTTGGGCCTTGGCGCCGCTGAACGACGAGACGGGGTGAACCCCGGATCAGGAATCTGGGGCACCTTCCATAGAGGCCGCCGAGCGCGTTAGTTCAGCGCTTCGGCCACGGCGTCGAAGAAGGCCATCGGATCGACCGGCTCCTTGCCGGTGGGCTTGGGCTGGGCGCCGAAGGTCACGATCACGACGTTCTCAGTCGGGTTGATGTAGATGTTCTGCCCCTGGATGCCGACGGCCGCGAACGCCTTGTCGCGGATCGAGGCTTCCGTCCAGCCGGTCCACCACATGTAGCCGTAGTCGAGCTTGGTGCCGTCCTTGAGTTTCGTCGGCTGCGAGGCTTCGGCCACCCAGCCGTCCGGCAGGATCGAGGTGCCGTCGATGCGCCCTTGGTCGAGGAAGAACAGGCCGAAGCGTCCGTAGTCGCGCAAGGTGGCGCTGATCCCGCTGCCCCCGATCTCGGACCCGTCCGGCGAATCCAGCCACCATTCGGCGTCGGCCTCCATTCCGTAGGGAATCCAGATCTTCTCCGACAGGTAGTCGGCCAGCGGCTTGCCGACGGCGCCGCGCACGATCTCGCCGAGCACCTGCGTTTCGCCGGTCGAGTAGTTGTTGACCGTACCGGGCTCGGCCGCGCGCGGCAGGCTCGCCATCAGCTTCATCGCCGATCCCGCTTCCTGGCTTACTTGAGCGCGCAGCAGCGCCCGCCGATCCGATTGGGGGTCGGTATAGGTCTCGTTCCAGCGAACGCCCGAACTCATCATCAGGACGTCGCGCAAGGTGACGCCCTCGTAGGCGCTGTTCTTCAGGGCGGGCACGGACGCGGTCACCGGGGCGTCGAGACCGGGAAGCTTGCCTTCCTTGATGGCGATCGCGGCAAGCGTCGAGGTGATGGATTTCGCCACCGACATCGACATCCAGCGCGTGTCCGGCCCGTTGCCGCGCTGGTAGGCCTCGAAGGCGATCTTGCCGTCCTTCAGAACCAGGAGCGCGGTGAAACTGTCCAGCGCCATGACGTCGTAGAGGTCGTAGGTTTCCTCGCCGAGCGTGAACCGGACGTCGCCGAGCGGACGTTCGGCCTGCGGCAATTCGTGGACCTTGCCCCCGGCCTTGATCTCGCGCGTGGGAAACAGCCGGTCGATGTTGCGATAGGTCGAAACCGCCGCATCCGGCAGGAGCTTGCCGTCGTACATCTCCTCCACCGTGCCGATCGGCTCGCCGGCGTGGCGGTAGGGCGCCTGTGCCAGGGCGGGGGAGGCGAGAAGGCCGGCGAGGACGGTCGCCAGAAGGGGAACGGATGCCCTTGCGCGGCGCTTTCCACGTGTCGTCGCTTGGCTGGTCGTCATGTCCCGCTCCCTCTTGCCGCCGCGAATCCCCGCGGCTCGCCCCGGAGGGTGGCCGCATCGCACGACGAGGGCAAGACGCAGGACTGCGGGAAGCGCTAGTTCAGGACCCGCCGTTCGGCCGGCGCATCCAGCGAGAAGGCGGGAATGGCGATCTCGAAGATCGTGCCGTCGATCAGCTGCATGCGGTAGTGCCCGCGCATGATGCCGGACGGCGTCGGCAACGGGCAGCCGGACGTGTAGGTGAAGCTGTCGCCGGGGCCGAGGATCGGCTCCTCGCCGACGACGCCGGGGCCTTCCACCGTCTCGACATGGCCGCGAGCGTCGGTGATCTGCCAGAAGCGCGAGCGCAGCTGCACCGTGTCGCGCGAGCCGTTGTCGATCTCGACGCGGTAGGCGAAGACCCAGCGGCCCGCATCCGGGTCCGACTGGTCCTTGAGGAAGCTCGGCGTCACCCGCACGGTGATATGGCGCGTCGTCGCCTGATACATGATCGCTTTCTCGGGAATGGCCCGAAGCACGAGGCTTCCGAACGTCCGTGTTCTAGCCGCACCCGCCCGAGGAATGCGGCCAAAACGAGATGATGCCCGACGTCAGACCGCCGCCAGCGCCCGTTCAACGTCGTCCACGAGGTCGGCTGCGTCCTCGATCCCGGCCGACAGGCGCAGGAGCCCGGGGCCGATGCCGAGCTCGGCGCGCGCATCCTCCGCGAGGTTCTTGTGCGTGGTCGTGGCGGGATGGGTGATCAGGCTCTTCGCGTCGCCGAGATTGTTGGAGATCTTGACGATCTCCAGCGCGTTGGAGAAGCGGAACGCCGCTTCCTTGCCGCCGGTCAGCTCGAAGGCGAGGAGTGTCGAGCCGCCCTTCATCTGCCGCTGGATGATCTCGGCATCGGGGTGATCCGTTCGGCCCGGATAGATCACGCGCCCGACCTTGGGCGAGGCGGCGAGCGCATCGGCCAGCCGCGCGGCGTTGGCGGTCTGCTGCGCGACGCGAAGCGGCAGGGTTTCGAGGCCCTTCAGAAGCGTCCAGGCGTTGAACGGCGAGAGCGAAGGGCCGGTGTGGCGGAAGAAATCCTGCAGCTCCTCCGCGATCCAGGCCTCCGTGGACAGGATGACACCGCCCAGGCACCGGCCCTGGCCGTCGATATGCTTGGTCGCCGAATACACGACGACGTCCGCCCCGAGCTCGAGCGGCTTCTGCTGCATGGGCGTGGCGAAGACATTGTCGACGATGAGCTTGGCGCCGGCCTCGTGGGCGATCTCGGCGACCGCCGCGATGTCGATCACCTCCAGCGTCGGGTTGGTCGGGCTTTCCAGGAAGAACAGCTTGGTTTCCGCCCGCACCGCCGCCTTCCACTGCGCGAGGTCGCGCCCGTCGACCAGCGTGCAGGCGACGCCGGCGCGCCCGAGCACGGTCTCGATGATGTAGCGGCAGGAGCCGAACAGCGCGCGCGCGGCAACCACGTGGTCGCCGGCCTTGACCGAACATTGGAGCGCCGCCGAAACGGCGGCCATGCCCGACGCCGTCGCGCGCGCGTCCTCCGCCCCTTCCAGCGCCATCATCCGCTCTTCGAACATGCGGGTCGTCGGGTTGGCGTAGCGCGAGTAGACGAAGCCCGGCTCGTCGCCCTTGAAGCGCGCTTCGGCGGCCTCGGCGCTGGGGTAGACGAAGCCCTGCGTCAGGAACAGCGCCTCGGAGGTTTCGCCGAAGCTTGAGCGAACCGTCCCGCCATGCACCATCTCCGTGGCGGGTCGCAGGCGTTTCGCGGTGTCGTTCTTCTTCAGCATGGCGCGTCTCCGGGGCCGCTTGGCGTGATCGACGAAACCAAGGAAAGCCGCTCGGATGATCAGCGAAACGGCCTTTAGCAACTTGGTTTAACGTGGCTGCAAGCCGGCCGGCAAATCACCACGATCGATCGAAGCCTTAGTCCCGCGCGCGCGGGAAATCAATCGGCTTCTCCCTCGTGCTAAACGCTCCCTTAAGCACCTTCGCCCTAAGGACTGGAGCATGACCGGCGGCATCCTTCCCGATCGCGACATCGCGCGTCTCCATGCGAGCGGACACATCCTGTCCGAGCGGGCGTTCGACGCCGATCAGATCCAGCCCGCCAGCCTCGATCTTCGGCTCGGTGCCAAGGCTTTTCGCGTTCGCGCCAGCTTCCTGCCCGGGCGGGGACGGTCGGTGGCCTCCAAGCTCGACTACCTGTCGATGCACGAGATCGACCTCGGCGGCGGCGCCGTTCTGGAAACCGGCTGCGTCTACGTGGTGCCGCTGCTCGAAGCCCTGGCACTGCCGGAAGGCACCCGTGCCGCTACGAACCCGAAAAGCTCCACCGGGCGCCTCGACATCTTCACCCGCGTTCTCACCGACGGGGCGCAGGAGTTCGACAAGGTGCCGGCGGGCTACCGGGGGCCGCTGTTTCTCGAGATCAGCCCGCGCACCTTCCCGATCGTGGTGCGGCCCGGCTCGCGCCTGACGCAGATCCGCTTCCGCACGGGCGACGCGGCCCTCAGCGAGGGCGAGCTTTCCGCGCTCCACGGCGAAGAAAAGCTGACGAGCGCCGCCGACGCCAACATTTCCGGCAACGGCATCGCCCTGTCGATCGATCTCGCGGGCGACGAGACCGGACTCGTCGGCTATCGCGGCAAGCGCCACACCGGCGTCGTCGACGTCGACGCGCGCGGGGCGCAAGAGGTGTTGGACTTCTGGGAGCCGATCCGGCGAGGGGCGAGGGGCGACCTCGTTCTCGACCCGGACGAATTCTACATCCTCGTGTCCAAGGAGGCGGTCCACGTTCCGCCCGCCTATGCGGCGGAGATGACGCCGTTCGACCCGCTGGTCGGCGAGTTCCGGGTGCATTACGCCGGTTTCTTCGACCCCGGCTTCGGGCATTCAGGCGCCGGCGGCACGGGGTCGCGCGCGGTTCTGGAAGTGCGCAGCCACGACGTCCCCTTCATCTTGGAGGACGGCCAGATCGTCGGGCGTCTCGTCTACGAGCGCATGTCGGCGCTGCCCGACCGGCTCTACGGGCGCGAACTCCAATCGAACTACCAGGCGCAGGGCCTGAAACTCTCCAAGCATTTCCGCTGAAATCCGCCCCGCGCCGGCTTGACGGGGCGAGGCCTTGCGGGCAGTGTCCCGTCCGAGCGCGGGCGTAGTTCAGCGGTAGAACGCCAGCTTCCCAAGCTGGATGTCGTGGGTTCGATCCCCATCGCCCGCTCCAATCCCATTCTCGATCACCTTGCCATCCGCCTCGCCGAACGCTTGCGTGTTTGAGGTTCGTCTTGCGCGTGTGTTAACTCGGTGAGACCGGCCGGACGAACGGGCGAATCGGAGGGTGGCATGGGTCTGCGCATCGTCGGAGCCATCGTGGTGGCGGTCGTGATCGTCATCGGCGTTCAGACCATCTACAAATGGGTGAGGGAGAAGAACCTTGATCGGTAGGATCGCCTTCGGCGTCGGCGCCGCGTTTCTGGTGCTGGCCCTCTTCGGCTCGTTCTATACGGTGGATGAGGGCGAGCGCGCGGTGGTGCTCTACAACGGGCGCGTCAGCGAGGTCGCCGAGCCTGGGCTCCACTTCAAGAAGCCGCTTCTGGAAGAAACCGTCCCCATCTCGATCCGGCAGGAGAACTACCGCTTCGAGAACGTCTCGGCCTACAGCCAGGACCAGCAGATCGGAACGCTGGTGCTTTCGGTCAACGTCCAGCCGATCGCGGGCGAGGTGGCGCGCATCTACAGCGAGTTCGGCTCCGTCGAGGCCATGGTCAACCGGGTCCTGGCGCCGCGCGTCAACGAGGAGGTGAAGACGATCTTCGGCGGCTTCACGGCCGCCTCGGCCATTCGCGATCGCGGCAAGCTGAACGCCGACATCGAGGCGGCGATCCGCGCCAACATCGAGGGCGCGCCGTTCCAGCTCGTGTCGTTCCAGTTGGAGAACATCGACTGGTCCGACAGCTACGAACAGGCGGTGGAAGCGCGCGCGACGGCCGAAGCGGGCGTTGCGACCCAGCGCCAGACGCTGGAGCGCGAGAAGGTCCAGGCCGAGATCGCGGTGACGCAGGCCAAGGCGCGGGCGGACTCGTCGGTGGCCGAAGCCAAGGCGCGGGCCGAGGCGACACGGCTGGCCGGCGAAGCGGAAGCGGCCGCCATCCGCGCCCGCGCCGCGGCGCTCGCCGACAATCCCAACCTCATCGAACTGACCAAGGCGGAGCGCTGGAACGGCGTTCTGCCGACGACGATGGTGCCGGGAACGGCTGCGCCCTTCCTCAACCTGCGTTGACGCTCACGAGATTCGTCTCGTGCGGCGGTCCGATGCGCGGCCGGCCGTTCATTCCTGTGCGGGCGCTGCAGGAACCGGGGTCGGCGTCACCTCCCGAATGCGCTCCTGCGCGCCCTGGATCCGCTCGACCTCGCGCGCGCTTCGCCCGTCTCGCGCATCGTTGACGAAGAGAATAGCAAGCACCACCGCGACCCCGATGCACAGGCCCAGCAGCACGTAGCGGGTCGTCTTCTTGGCAGCTGTCTTGGCTCTCATCGTCCCTTGTCCGTGCCGTCTCCGATGCAAAGGCGAAGGCGGAGCCCGGCAATCGGTTCCATGACCGATGGTTGTCCAGCCGGTGCTCATAGTCGGACGCTGCCGCAGGGGCCGACGTAGCGAATGATGATGAACAGATCGACGGTGGGGGTGCTGACCTCAAGGGTGCATTGGATGCCTTAGCCTTTCCCATCGGACCGAGAAGTCCAGGACCGAGGAGGGCAACGCAACCACACCGCCTGGGCGGCGCGATCGAAAGTCTATCGCGCCGATATCCCCGTCCGTTCGGGCATGACGATCATGGGAGCCTTCGAGAAGGAGATGCCCATGCCCGCCCGCGATACCTACCTTTCCACCGCCACATCCATGGCCGGCCCCGCCAACAGGCTGTTCGCGGTCACGCCGGACGACGGCGCGGATCTCCCGTTCGTCACCACCGGACTCTATGTCGGAGGTGGCGGCGACCTCGCGGTGAAGGATCGCGAGAGCGATGCCACCGTGGTGTTTCGCAACCTGGGGAGCGGGGCGGGCTTGCCGATCCGCGTGGCGCGCGTTCTGGCGACCGGCACCACGGCCACCGACATCGTCGGGCTCGCCTGAGCGCCCCGCGCCGCAGGGGAATCGACGTTTCGCGAAAGGCGCCTATTTCCCCTTCCGTTGCGGGAGGTTGCGATGAAGCGCTTCATGATCTTGGCCGCCACGCTGCTCGGCTTGTCGGGCTGCGTGTCGGATTATCCGGGCTACGATCCCTATTATGGGCCGGACGTCTACGCGCCGCGTCCCGTCGTGGTCTACGAGGACCGGTATCGGCCGCGGCCGATCTACCGGGACTACTACCGCGATCGGCCCTACTACCGGGACCGCGCCTATCGCGACCGTCCGTATCGCCCCGGCCCGGACCGGCGCTTGCGCGACTACGACCGTCCGCGCGATCGGCCTTATGACGGGCCGCGCCCGGTGCGTGGGCCGGATCGCTACGACCGTCCGGCGCCGCCGCCGCCGGTGGTTCGGGCCGATCGCGGCATCAGAACCGGGCAGCAGCCCGGCATCGACGCAGGCCGCGCCTTCGGCGGACGGGCGGTGGCGGCTCCCCCGCAACGCGGTCCCCGGCCCTATATCCCGCCGCGCCCGGCAGGGGCGGCGGACGGGACCTGACCGCGCACGCGAGCGTAGCCGGGCGCTAATCGGCGTCCGGCTCGAAACCCAGCCCGGCATCCGCGGGCGGCTGCTCGGTGAAGCCTTCGAGCCCGCCGTGCTGCTGCATGTCGCGCTCGATCTCGAGCGGGGAAACGGCATAGGCGGTCAGAAGCTCGGCCAGCGAGCGCAGGGCGTGGACATGGATGCGCTCCCAGCCGTGCGAGGCATCGACCCCGAAGGTCACGAGCGCGGTTCGCACGTCGTGCCCGGCTTCGACGGCGGAAGCGGAGTCGGAGCGGTAGTAGCGGAAGACGTCCTTCTGGAAGCGGATGTCCTCATCGCGGCAGAGGCGCACGAGCTTCTTGGTCAGATGGTAGTCGAACGGGCCGGTCTGGTCGGCCATGGCGACGGTGACGCCGAACTCGGACGAGTTCTGGCCCGGCGCCGAGGTTCCGTTGTCCACCGCCACCATGGAGGCGACGTCGGCGGTCAGGATGGAGGCGGCACCGACGCCGACTTCTTCCGCGATGGTAAAAAGCCAGTGCGTGTCCACCGGGGTCGCCGACTTCTCCCGCTCCAGCGCCTCGATCGAAGCCAGCATCACCGCGACGCCCGCCTTGTTGTCGAGATGGCGCGAGACGATGAAGCCGCTGTCGGTGAATTCCGGCTGCGGGTCGATCGCCACCGTATCGCCGACGTCGATACCGAGCTTCAGCGTTTCGTCCTTGGAGCGCGTGTGGGCGTCGATGCGTAGCTCCACATAGGGCCAGCCGACGGGTAGCGTGTCGACTTCCTCGTTGAACGTGTGGCCGGAGGCTTTCAGCGGCAGGATCGTGCCCCGAAAGGACGCGTCTTCGGAGAGAATGGTCGCCCGCGCGCCTTCCGCAAAGCGCGCCGACCAGGTGCCGATCGGCACGAGTTCGAGGCGCCCGTTCTCCTTCACCGACTTCACCTGCGCGCCGAGCGTATCGACATGGCTGACGATGGCGCGCGCGGCGGCGCGTCGGCTGCCCTGGCGCAGTGCGCGGATCGCGCCGCGCCGCGTCAGCTCCACGGTCAGGCCTAAGCGCTGCAACTCCTCGCTGACATGGCGGACCACCGAATCCGTGTAGCCTGTCGGGCTCGGGATGTGGAGGAGCGCCTGAAGCTGGGCGACGAGATAGTCGGTGTCGATGGAATGGCGGGCCATGAATGTGTGGTCGTCAGCCGGAAATGCGGCGCTTGGCGCGAAGGGTGCGCACGGACGCAGGGATGGACAGCGGGAACAGGAGATCGACGAAGCGCTCGGCGGTCGGCTGCGGCTCGTGGTTGGCTAGCCCCGGCCGCTCGTTGGCTTCGATGAACACGTAGTCCGCTTCGCGTGCGTCGCGCACCATGAAGTCGATGCCGCAGACGGGAATGTCGATCGCGCGCGCCGCCGCCACAGCCGCTTCCACGAGGCGGGGATGTACGATGTCGGTGACGTCGTGGATCGTGCCGCCGGTGTGGAGGTTGGCGGTGCGGCGCACCGTGACGCTTTCTCCCTCCGGCACGACATCGTCCCACCCGAAGCCGGCTGCGCGGAGCGTGCGCTCGGTCTCGCCGTCCAGCGGCACCTGAGACTCGCCGCCCGTGGCCGCCGCGCGGCGCCGCGACAGGCGCTCGATCAGTTCGCGCGCGGTGGAGCGCCCGTCGCCGGTGACGCAGGGCGGGCGGCGGATCGCGGCGGCGACCAGCCGGAAGTCGATGACGACGAGGCGCAGATCCTCGCCGGTGAAGCAGGATTCGATCAGCACGCGCTCGCATTCGCGCCGTGCCGTCTCGATCGCGGTGCGCGCGGCTTCCATCGTGTCGATGCCGACCGCGATGCCGCGCCCCTGCTCGCCGCGCGCCGGCTTCACCACGACGGAGCCGTGGCGCGCGATGAAGGCCTCGATCTCGGCCTCGCTTCGATCGGCCCCGATCTGCTCGGGAACGGCGACACCGGCTTCCTCGACCAGGCGGCGCGTCACGCTCTTGTCGTCGCAGATCGACAGGGCCACGGCGGAGGTGAGTTCCGACAGGCTTTCGCGGCAACGCAGCGATCGACCGCCATAGGTCAGGCGGAAGAAACCACCCTTCGCATCGAGGATCTCGGCGTGGATGCCGCGCCGGCGCGCTTCGTCGATGATGATGCGCGCATAGGGGTTGAGCGCTTCCTCGGCGGAGGCGCTGCCGGTGAACAGGCGCTCGTTGATCGGGTTGCGCCGCTTCACCGCGAAGAAGGGCACGCGCTCGAAGCCTAGCCGCTCGTAGAGCGAGATGGCCGGGTCGTTGTCGTGCATCACCGACAGGTCCATCGTCAGTCGGCCGGCGTCGCGGTACCGCTCGGCCAAGCCGCGCACCAGCGCCTCGCCGATCCCCGGCGGCGCGGCCTGCGGGTCGATCGCGAGGCACCAGAGCGAGGAGCCGCCATCCGCATCGGCGAAGGCCGCGACGTGGTCGATGCCGGTGACGGTGCCGAGAATCGCGCCGCTCGCCTCGTCCTCGGCCACGAGATAGGTCAGCACCTCGTCGCCCCGGTGGCGAAAGAAGAAGTCCGGGTTCACCGGCACCATGTTGCGCGAACGGTAGATGCGGTTGACGGCGGACGCATCCTCGGCCGTTTCGAGCGCGCGAATGCGAAAGCCGTAGGGCGCCCGCTCGGCCGGCGGTAGCGAGGCGAGATCGAGCCGGTAGGTGTGCGAGGGGTCGAGAAAGAGATCCTGCGGCGCCTGCGCCAGGAGGACATGCGGGTCGCAGACGTGGAAGGCGATGTCGCGCCGGTCCGGGCCCTCCTCTTCCAGCGAGCGGGCGAGCGTTCCGGCATCGGCGAAGGTTTCGGCGAACACGAGGCGGCCCCAGCCGCAGTCGACGATCGCGTCGGAGGTGGTCGGGGTCATAGGCCCTGCTCCTGAAGCCAGAGTTCCAGAAGCGCCGCCTGCCAAAGCTCGGAGCCTTGGAGCGGCGTGATGTGCGAGGCGGGATCGGCGAACAGCGTGTCGAGATAGGCCGGCTCGAACAGGCCGCGCTCGCGCGCCCGCGCCGAACCCATCGTGTCCCTCACCATGTCCAGCGTCGGGCCCGACAGGTATTTCAGCTGCGGAACCGGGAAATAGCCCTTCTTTCGGTCGATCACCTCGTGGGGGATGACGAGGCGCGCGACGTCCTTGAGGACGCCCTTGCCGCCGCCCTTGAGCTTCTCGGACGAGGGGATGCGCGCGGCGAGCTCGGCCAGTTCGTGGTCTAGGAAGGGAACGCGCGCCTCAAGGCCCCAGGCCATGGTCATGTTGTCGACGCGCTTGACGGGGTCGTCCACCAGCATGACCTGGCTGTCGATGCGCAGCGCCTTGGCGACGGGATCCTCTGCACCCGGCAGGGCGAAATGGTCGCGCACGAAGGCGCCGCTGACGTCCGTCCCCGCGTGCCAGCGCGGCTGGAGTTGGCGGGAAAGCGTTTCGTGCGTGCGGTCGAAGAAGGCGCGGCGATAGGTCTCGACGGGGTCGGCGGCGTCCGCCATCGGCGGATACCAATGGTAGCCGGCGAAGACCTCGTCCGCGCCTTGGCCGGACTGCACGACTTTGATGTGCTTGGAGACCTCGCGCGACAGGAGGTAGAAGCCGATATTGTCGTAGGAAACCATGGGCTCCGACATGGCGCGGATGGCGCCCGGCAGGTTGTCCAGAAGCTCCAAGCCCGGCACGAAGATCTTGTGATGCTTCGTGTCGTAGTGCTTCGCGACGAGATCGGAATATTCGAACTCGTTGCCGACCTCGCCGTTGGCGTCCTCGAAGCCGATCGAGAAGGTCGAGAGCCCGGTCTGGCCTGCCTCGGCTAGAAGGCCGACGATCAGCGAGGAATCGACGCCGCCCGACAGAAGCACGCCGACCGGAACGTCGGCCACCATGCGCCGCGCCACCGCCTTGCGCAGCGCTTCGAGCACCATGTCGCGCCATTCCTCCGGCGAGCGGCGCTCGTCGCCAGCCTGGAGGCCGAAGGGCGGTGCCCAGAACGTCTCGTCGTCGAACGAGCCGTCCGGCTGGATCATCCGGGTGGTCGCGGGCGGCAGCTTCCGCACGCCCTTCAGGATGGTCAGGGGCGCGGGCACCACGGCGTGAAAGCTCATGTAGTGGTGGAGCGCGACCGGGTCGATCGCGGTATCCACCTCGCCGGATGCGACGATCGCGGGGAGCGAGGAAGCTAAGAGGAGGCGGTCCTTCGTCTGCGACAGGTAGAGCGGCTTGATGCCGAAGCGGTCGCGCGCCAGCATGACGCGGCCGGACTCGCGCTCATGGATGGCGAAGGCGAACATGCCGTGGAAGCGCTTGACGCAGTCTCGGCCCCAGGCGTGGTAGGCCTTGAGGATGACCTCCGTGTCGCCGTGCGAGAAGAAGCGGTAGCCGAGGCCCTGCAACTCCTTGCGTAGTTCGGGGTAGTTGTAGATGCAGCCGTTGAAGGCGAGCGTCAGCCCGAGTTCGGGGTCCGCCATCGGCTGGGCGGAGTTTTCCGAAAGATCTATGATCTTGAGGCGGCGATGGCCGAAGCCGACGCGCCCACGCACGACCATGCCGGCGCCGTCCGGTCCGCGCGGGGCGAGGCACCCACCCATGGCGGCGATGCGATCGGGCGAGGCGAAACCGCCGTCGAAGCGGATTTCACCGCAGATGCCGCACATGGGCTCTCCTTGTCGTCAACTCTTAACGCGTTCGGTCCGTGTCCGCTTGCACATAGGTCATGATGCGCTGCGACAACCCTTTGCGTCGGCCTGAGGGCCGGTTAAGACGCGTGGACGAGCAAAGGGGGCGCGGGCGTGGCAAGCGACGACGAGGATGCATTGCGGCAGCGCCTGGTGCCGATTGAGACCTATCGGACCTACCGGGACGGCGAGGCCTTCGTGTCCGGCTGGCTCACCGTCGACCAGTCGATGATCGACCGCTTCGCGGATGCCACCAACGACCACCAGTTCATCCATGTGGACCCCGAACGCGCGCTGACTGAGACCCCGTTCGGGGGCACGATCGCGCACGGGTTCCTGTCCCTGTCGCTCCTGTCGACGCTCGCCTACGACGCGATGCCGGGGGTGCGAGGCACCAGGATGGGCGTGAACTACGGGTTCGACGAGGTGCGCTTCCTGACGCCGGTGAAGAGCGGCGCGCGGGTGCGCGGGCGCTTCCAGCTCGTCGCCATCAAGGAGCGGGCGGTGAGCCTGCAGTCCACCTGGAACGCCAGCGTCGAGATCGAGGGGGCGCCCAAACCCGCCTTCGTCGCGCGCTGGATCACGCTGGCCATTCTGGAGCCGCCGGCCGAGACGCAAGAAGGATCAGAGCGATGAGCGACACGAAGACTTGGCCCCGCGCCGTCCTGTTCGATCTCGACGGGACTCTGGTGGATTCGCTGCCCGACATTCATGCCGCACTGAACCAGACGCTGGAAAGCCTCGGCGAGCCGCCGTTCACGCTGGAAGCGGTCGGGCGCATGGTGGGGCAGGGGGTGCAGGTGCTGATCGGCCGGGCCTACCAGGCGCTGGACAAGGAAATCGATCCGCATACGAGGGACTCCATCGCCGAGCGGTATCTGGCGATCTATTCGGCGCGCGCCACCGAACTCACCACCCTGAATGCCGGGGCGACGGACGCGGTGCGCATCCTCGCCGAACGCGGCATCACGCTCGGCATCGTCACCAACAAGCCGGGGGCGGAAACCGCCGACATCCTCCGGCACTTCGGGCTGGCGGAGCAGATGGCGGTGGTGGTGGGCGGCGACGCGGGACCGCGCAAGAAGCCGGCGCCCGACCTCCTGATCCACGCCTGCCGCGAGATCGGCATTGAGCCGGCAGAAGCGCTCTTCGTCGGCGATTCGGAAAACGACGTCGAGGCGGCGCAGGCCGCCGGGATGCCGGTCGTCGCCATGCGCGGCGGCTATACCGCGACGGGCGTCGAAGGGCTCGGGGCCGACCTCGTGCTCAATCGGCTGGACGAGATCCCGGATCGTCTGGCCGAACTCGGGCCCCGTTCGCCCTGACCCTTTCAGAAGTCGATCTTGCGCGGCACGTAGCCGCCGCGCTGGACGATGGAGGCGATGGCGAGCTGCTCGCGCAGGGGCTTGGCGAGAATTGGCAGGACGCGACGCTCGAACGTGTCGCGTTCCATCGGATCGAGCGAGCCGAGACCGTGCGCGGCCACCTGTTCGGCGACGCGTTGCTCCTGCGAACCCGCTTTCAGAAGCTTGGCTTCCACCACTTCCCGGATCAAGGCACTCAGCTCCGGGTCCACGTTACTCGTCATCGTCCACGCCCTGCACTTCTCGACCGGGAGGTAGGCGCAGACTGCGGCGATGTCGAGATGGAAAGAACGCGCGCGCATGCGTGCGAAAGTTCGCCGCAAGGCCGGAGCCTACCTGCGCGATCGGGGGTTGAGCGGGGGACCCAACCCACGATCGGAGCGATCCCATGAGCCAGACCCCCCTTTCCGACCACGGCCTGTCCATCCTCGTCTTTGCCGCCTACCACTCGCTCGTCAGCGGCAAGACCGTGACGCGCGTCGTTCTCGACGACGGCAAGGGCCACAAGGCCGATGGCGAGGGCGTCGAGGAACTGGAGGCAGCGGGCCTTCTGGATCCCGAAGGCGAGCGCGGCGCGCTGACGGAAGCCGGCCGAGCGAAGCTTTCCGCCCTGATCGACACCCTGCGCCAAGCTGCCTGAGCCAAGCGAGGTCAGCTGCCGGGAACGAAGTCCCGGCGGCTGATGCGGTGGCGCTGGAGCTTGTCGTAGAAGGTCTTGCGCGGAATGCTCAAGACCTCCAGCGTGCGCCGTACGTCGCCGCCGTTCTCCCCCAGCACCTCGCGGATCGTCTCGGCCTCGAACCGCTCCACGCGCTCGCGCAGCGAGCGAGGCACGTCGTCGTCCCCTCCCACCGCCACTATTTCCTCCGCTTCGAGGCCGAGCGCCATCCGTTCGGCGAAATGGGCGAGTTCCCTGACGTTTCCCGGCCAGTCGTGAGTCTGGAGATGGTGGAGGAGCGGGGCGGTCAGTTCCGGCGGCTCGCGCCGGAAGCGCTCGGCCGCCCGGCCGAGGAAGTAGGAAAACAGAAGCGCGATGTCCGGACCGCGCTCGCGCAGAGGGGGAATGCGCACGGTGACGACGTTCAGCCGGTAGAACAGGTCTTCGCGGAAGTAAGCGCGCGCCTCGGCCGAGCCGAGGTCCACCTTGGCGGCGGCGACGACGCGAAGGTCCACCGGGCGGCGCTCGTTGGTGCCGAGCGGCTCGACCTCGCGCGTTTCGAGAACGCGCAGGAGCTTCACCTGCAGCGCCGGCGGCATGGATTCGATCTCGTCCAGGAAGAGCGTGCCGCCGCCCGAATGCTCGATGCGCCCGACCCGTCGCTTGGCGGCGCCCGTGAAGGCGCCGGCCTCGTGGCCGAAGAGTTCGCTCTCGATCACCGCCTCCGGCAGGGCACCGCAGTTCAGCGCCACGAACGGGCGCGCTCCTCGGCGGCTCCACTGATGCAGCGCGCTTGCCACGACCTCCTTGCCGGAGCCCGTTTCGCCCTCCACCAGAACATCGACGTCCGCATCCGCGATCTGGCGCAGGGTGCGGCGCAGGCGCGACATCGCGGGACTGTCGCCGATGAGCGGAAGATCGCTCTCGCCCACCGACGCCAAGGCGCGCAGCCGTCGGTTTTCGAGGACGAGGCGCCGCTTTTCGCCCGCCCGGGCGATGCTCTGGAGGAGCCGATCCACCGGATAGGGCTTGGCGATGAAGTCGTAGGCGCCCTCGCGCAGGGCTTCCACCGCCATGGCGATGTCGCCGTGACCGGTCACGAGGATGACGGGCAGGTCCGCGTCGATGCGCTGCACGGCGCGGAAAAGGTCGAACCCGTCCATGCCCGGCATACGGATGTCGGTGACGACGACGCCCTCGAAGCCCGCATCAACCGCATCGAGGGCGGAACGCGCGTCGGCGAAGGGGCGGGGATCGAGCCCGGCCAGGAGCAGCGACTGCGCGTTGGCTTCGCGCAAATCCGCATCGTCGTCGACGAAGACGACGGGGAAACCGGCGGCCGTCATGCGCCGGCCCTCAGGCGAAGGGTAAACACAGCGCCTCCTTCCGGATCGTTGCGGGCGGCAAGCGAGCCGCCCCATTCGGTGATGATGTCCTTGGCGATGACGAGGCCGAGCCCCAGCCCGCGCGCCTTGGAGGTGGAAAACGGCGTGAACAGCGTTGCCAAGCGATCGGGCGCGATGCCGGGACCGCCGTCGCGCACGTCCAGGCGGACCATGCCGTCCTCCTTCGCGGCCTCGATGCGGATGCGCCCGTCCATTCGGCCCTCCTGCGCTTCCAGCCCGTTCTGGACGAGGATCACGAGAACCTGTTCGAGGCGCAGCCGTTCGGCCGATACGAAGAGATCGGAAAGGTCGGTGCCGCGATCGATCGCGATGCCGGCAGCCTGCAACCGTCCCTGAAGCACCATAGCCGCTCCGTCCACGGCGTCGGACAGGCGAACCGGGGCGAGTTCTCCGGTGCCGCGCCGTGCATGGCCCTTCAACGTATCGGTGATGCGGCCGATGCGCTCCGTCAGGCCGACCACGAGTTGGAGGTTGCGCCGGGTGCTCGTTTCGTCCGCCCGGTCGAGGAAGCGCTCGGCGTTTTCGGCATAGGTGCGGATGGCGGCGACGGGCTGGTTGATCTCGTGGGCGACGCCCGCGGTGATCTGGCCGAGCGAAGCCAGCCGGTTGGCCTGCTCCAGCTCGCGGCGCAGCGTGTCGGCGCGTTCCTCGGCGGCCCGGCGTGTCCGGTTCTCGTCCTGGAGGCGCAGGTTGGCGTCGCGCAGCTCCCGCGTGCGGGCAAGGACGCGGCGTTCGAGTTCGGCGGAAGCGGCCTCAAGGCTCAGCCGCCGCGCCCGGATGCGGCGGGTGCGGCGGGCGGCCAGGAACCCGAGGGTGGCGAGCACCGACGCCAGGGATAGCGCCTGCAGCCGCGCGCCGAGCATCGCGCCCTCGATCGCGGCGTCGGCCGGGATCCAGAGATGGACCGTCCATCGCAGCACCGGATCGTCGAACACGCGCTCGGCGGCGACGAAGCTTTGCGCGTCACCCGTGTCGGCGGCGCTCGTCAGGCCGCCGTCGTTCCGAAGGCCGATCGGCGTCAGGGGGGCGGCGCCGAACTGAAGGCTGTCGCGGATGCTGGCGATGCGGTCCGGCCGAACGGGGCCAAGCGTGCGATAGCGCCAATCCGGCCGGCTGGTCGCCAGGATGATGCCTTCCTCGTCGCTGACGAAGACGGTGTTGCCACTGGTCACCCAGTCCCCTTCCACCCCGCCGAGTTCGACCTTGAGAACCACGACGCCGAGCGGTCGACCACCGGCATCCACCCGCCGCGTCAGGTAGAGGCCCGGCCGCTGGCTGACCGTGCCCAGCGCGTATTGTGCGCCTTCTCCGCGCTCCATCGCTTCGCGGAAATAGGGTCGGAAGCCGTAGTCGCTTCCAACGAAACTCGTCGGCTCGTCGTAGTTGCTGGCGGCGATGGTGAGCCCGGTCGTGTCCAGGAGATAGAGAACGGTCGCGCCTGTCGTGGCGCGCAACTGTTCCAGCCGGGCGTTGACGTGATCGACGCGGGGTGGAGTCGGGTCGGCGAGGACGCTGCGGATGTCGGGGTCTTCGGCCAGCACCGCCGGCACCGATCGCTGCTTGTCCACTTCGCTGCGCAGGACCGAGACTGCCAGGGGAAGTGCGGTTCGGGCACGTTCGTCGAGCGCTGCCAGCCCTGAGCGAAGGCCCCATTCCCCCGAGAGATGCCAGGCCGCAAGGCATACGAACGCCAGCGCGAGCACTGCGGCGGGGCGCCACGAGCGCGATACGACGGTGGGACGGATGTCGTGGTGCATGGTGTGCGGAATATCGCACTTCGACCATACGATGCGAGCGGAATTTCGCTCAGTTCGAGCCCGATACCGTCCCAGGCTCTTTTTCATGAGCCCTGCGCCACGGGAATGGCAGCCCTGCCGCAGACTGGCACGCCGTTTGCTTGAACTCATGTGAAAGCCTCCACGATGCCGCTTCGAAGCATCGACCGGGAGGCCTCAAGCGCATGGGAGGCGCATCATGGCATCCATTCCGGTGACCCGGCCGACGCCGGCCAAGACCAAACCGCTCTATGCCCAACTCTACGTTCAGGTTCTGGTGGCGATCACCGCCGGCATCCTGATCGGGCACTTCTATCCGAGCTTCGGCGAAAGCCTGAAGCCGCTGGGCGACGCTTTCATCAAGCTGGTGAAGATGATCATCGCCCCGGTGATCTTCCTCACGGTCGCCACCGGCATCGCCGGCATGAGCGACATGAAGAAGGTCGGGCGCGTCGCCGGCAAGGCCATGCTCTACTTCCTGTGCTTCTCGACGCTCGCACTCGTCGTCGGTCTCATCGTCGGCAACCTCGTGCAACCGGGCGCAGGGCTCAACATCGATCCCGCTTCGCTGGATGCGTCGGCGGTGGCGAACTACGCCGAAAAGGCCCACGAACAGACGATCACGGGCTTCCTGCAGAACATCATCCCGACGACGATCGTCGGCGCCTTCTCGTCGGGCGACATTCTCCAGGTCCTGTTCTTCTCCGTCCTGTTCGGCATCGCGCTCGGCATGGTCGGCGAGAAGGGCGCGCCGGTCCTCAACTTCCTGCAGGCCGTTTCGGCCCCGATGTTCACGCTGGTCGGTATCTTGATGAAGGCGGCTCCGATCGGCGCCTTCGGCGCCATGGCCTTCACCATCGGCAAGTACGGCATCGGCTCGGTTGCCAATCTCGCCATGCTGGTCGGCACCTTCTACCTGACCTCGATCATCTTCGTGGTGGTCGTGCTCGGCGCCGTGTGCCGCTACAACGGCTTCTCGATCTTTGCCCTCATCCGCTACATCAAGGAGGAGCTTCTCCTCGTGCTGGGCACCTCGTCCTCCGAGGCGGCGCTGCCGAGCCTGATGGAGAAGATGGAGGCGGCCGGCGCCAAGAAGTCGGTCGTCGGCCTCGTGATCCCGACCGGCTACTCGTTCAATCTCGACGGCACCAACATCTACATGACGCTCGCCGCGCTCTTCATCGCGCAGGCGACCGGCATCGACCTGTCGCTGACGGATCAGGTGCTGCTTCTGCTGGTCGCCATGCTCTCGTCCAAGGGCGCGGCCGGCATCACGGGCGCGGGCTTCATCACGCTGGCGGCGACGCTGTCGGTGGTGCCCTCCGTTCCGGTGGCCGGCATGGCGCTGATCCTCGGCATCGACCGCTTCATGTCGGAATGCCGGGCGCTGACCAACCTCGTCGGCAATGCCGTCGCAACGCTGGTCGTGGCGCGCTGGGAGAACGAGCTCGACACCGAGCGACTCCATGCGGCGCTGGCCGGGGAGATCAAGCCGGTCGGCCCCGCGACCGAGCTGACGGGAACGGTGAACCCGGTTCCGGCCGAGTGATCCAACCTTGTCGATGAATGGAAGAAGGCCCGCTTCCCGAGCGATCGGAGCGGGCCTTTTTCGTATGAGACTGGGCGCTCAGGCGCCCACGGCGTAGAAGCGCCCGGCGATGCGATGCCGCTCGGCCTGGCCGGGACGCTCGGGCGCGGCGTCGACGCACAGGCCGAGTTCGGCCCCGCGCGCCCACACGATGCGGGCCGGCCAGCGCAGTGCCTCCACCTCGTCGTAGAGGAACAGGTGCTCGGGCAGGAGCCGCTCGACCGGCGCGAAGGCGCGCACGCGCGCCCCCTCGCGCGAGCGCTCGACGAGGGCGCAGTCGCACAGGAAGCGGCCGGCTTCCCCCATCAGCTTGGCGGGGCGAAGCCGCGTCGCCCTCCGTTGCGCTCTGCGCCGCTCCGATCCCATCGCCATCGCCCTTCCGCCCGTGTTTACCGCTCCCTAACCCTACCGCGCGGAAGGCGTGTTGCGAGGTTCGACTTCCAATCTTCGTTAACGGGCGCGGCGCATCGTTCGGGCTTCATGCAAGGAGCCCTGCGATGACCAGCCTCGCGTCTCACCCGATCGCGTCCCCGACGCTCGGCCCCCGCCCGTCGCGTTTCGGCCGGGCGAGCGAGTGGAGCCTGGCGGACTGGCTGGTCGGTACGACCTCGGTGATGCTGGCGATCGGCTCGGCGGGCTTCTTCGTCGTGTCCTACGTGATCTCGATCCAGTCGCCGGACTATTTCCAGAACGCGGCGCTTTCGCGCATTCCACCCAAGCTCGACCAGATCCAGACCGGCTCGGTGGGAGATCCGCCGGACGCCATGCCGGCGCCCGTGGTGGTGCGCGTGCCCGAGCCGACCGCGTCGGACTATCAGATCGTGATGATCTTCCAGGACGAGGCGCTGCTTGCGACGCGCGACGAGCTCGTGCGGGTCAAGGTCGGATCGGTGGTGCCGGGGCTCGGCGCCATCCAGTCGATCGACGGGTCCTCGCTCGGCGGCACCGTGGCGGCCGACAAGGCGACGCTGCGCAGCGCCACCGCGCCCGGCAGCTGAGGCGGCTTCAGGCGGACTTCTTGTCCAGGAGAAGCTGACCCTCCTTCTGGATCTTGCCGGTGAGCTTGCCCGCGAGCGAGGCGAGGAAGCCGGGCAGGTCCAGCTCGACATGAACGTGGTCGTCCAGGATGTCGAGCCGACCGACGATCGACTGGCCCATCATGCGGGCGCGAAAGTCGAGGCGGTCGCCGGACCATTCGTCGTCGAACTTCAGCATGCCCCCGACCGCTTCGCTGCGGATGCGCCCGAACCCGTCGGCGATCCGCTGGCGGGCGGCTTCGCGCGTCAGCTTGTGGGGAATGTCGACCTTGACGGTCTCGGCCATGCGCCTCGTCTCCTCTGCGGTATCGCCTTCGCATATGGCGAGGCGGGGGACGGAGGGCAACGCCGAACGCAAAAAGGGCGCCCGGAGGCGCCCTTTTCGAAACGTTGATGGATCAGGCCGAGGCGGCCTGCGACCCACCGCCGCCGCGACGGCGGCGACGCTGCCCGTTCGGGCGCGGGGCGCGGTCTTCGCCGCGCGGGGCGCCGGGGGTAGCCCCGGTCTTGGGCGCGCCGCGACGCTCGCCGGGCTTGGCGCCGCGCGGCTGGTGCCGCTGGCCGCCCTCGGGACGCTGGGCATGGCCCGGACGCCCGCCGCGCGGCTGGCGGGGCCCACGGCTCTCGCGCGGCTCGTCGGCGAACGAGGCGGCGTCGGAGAACTCGCTCGTCTGGATGTCGAAGCGCAGGCCCGTCAGCTTCTCGACCTGGCGCAGCTTCGGCTTCTCCGACGGATCGCAGAGCGTGACCGCGATGCCAGACTTGCCGGCGCGCGCGGTGCGACCGATGCGGTGCACGTAGCTTTCGGCCTCTTCCGGCAGGTCGAAGTTCACCACGTGGGTGATGTCGTCGACATGGATGCCGCGCGCCACGATGTCGGTCGCGACCAGCACACGAAGTTCGCCCGCATGGAACTGCGACAGCGCCTTCTGGCGGGCGCCCTGGCTCTTGTTGCCGTGGATCGCGAGCGCCTCGATGCCGGCCTTGGTCAGGTCTTCCGACAGGCGGTTGGCACCGTGCTTGGTGCGGGTGAAGATCACCGTCTTGTCGAAGCCCGGCAGGTGCTTGATCAGCCAGTGCTTCTTGGCCTTCTGCGGCACCAGGAAGACGCTCTGGTCGATCTTTTCGACGGTCACGACTTCCGGCGTCACCTCGACGCGCACGGGATCCTTCAGGATCTTTGCGGCGAGCGAGGCGATGTTCTGGGGCATTGTGGCCGAGAACAGGAGCGACTGGCGCTTCTCGGGAACGAGCTTCATGATCCGGTTGATGTCGCGGATGAAACCCATGTCGAGCATGCGGTCGGCCTCGTCGAGAACGAGATGCTCGATCGCCGAAAGGGAGATCGCCTTCTGCTCGATGAGGTCGAGAAGGCGGCCGGGCGTCGCCACCACCATGTCGACGCCGCGCTTGGCGGTCTCGATCTGCGGGCGGATCGACACACCGCCGAAGACGGTCATGTAGCGGATGGGCGTGCCGGCCGAGAAGCCCTTGACGTTCTCGGCGATCTGGAGCGCCAATTCGCGCGTCGGCGCGAGCACGAGAACGCGCGGCGCACCGGGCTTCGGGCGGTCGCCCTTCTTCAGGAGCGCGTCGAGGATGGGAAGCGAGAAGGCGGCGGTCTTGCCGGTGCCGGTCTGGGCGATGCCCAGGACGTCGCGACCCTTGAGCACGGCGGGGATCGCCTGCGCCTGGATCGGGGTCGGGGTGGTGATGTCCATCTCGACAAGAGCGGACTGGAGCGCGTCGGCAAGGCCGAGCGCCTGGAAATTCGTCTGGGTCAAGGAAAGCCTTTGACGTGTGAAGCCGGGCGAAGCGCCCGGAGATCGGCCGAATGTCCCTTGCGCGGGAACGAAACAGCACGGACCGCGGCCGGACCCATGGGATGGGCCGGCGATGGCGCTCGTCTAAAGATCCGGTTCGGGATGAAAGCGGGCGCAGCGCAGACGCGGCAGAACGACGCCTATATCGCGATTTCCCGCGTCCGCGTCAAGCCATGCGGCGCGCGGGGCTGAAACGTGTGGTCGCACAAGCATTCCATGACGGAACCGCGTGGTTTGCCCGCTGTTGCGCTTGAACATTCAACGGACCGGAAGGGACCGCTCCCATGTTCATGCGCGTCGACAAGCTGCAGGCCAACCTGCCGCCGCCCAAGAAAGCCGATCCGAACGCCGCCGCCGCGCTTCAGGAGCTTCTGGGCGGCAAGTACGGCGAGATGTCCACGCTCGGGAACTACATGTTCCAGAGCTTCAACTTCCGCTCCAAGGACAAGCTGCGTCCGTTCTACAGCCTCGTCGCCTCGATCACCGCCGAGGAACTCGGTCACGTCGAGCTCGTGACCAACGGCGTCGCCATGGTTGCCAACGGTCCGGACAAGGCGAACGGCGACAAGGGCGACGGGGGCGACATTTCCGGCGCGCCCTTCGGCGACATGAAGGACATGCGCTCGGCGGCTGCCTTCCTGTCCCATGCCGGCGGCGGCGTGCCGGTGGATTCCAACGGCATTTCGTGGAACCAGGGCTTCGTCACCACCACGGGTAACGTCGTGGTCGATCTCCTCCATAACTTCCACCTCGAATGCGGCGCGCGCCTCCATAAGCTGCGCGTCTACGAGACGGTGAGCGACGCGACGAGCCGCGAGGTCTGCGGCTATCTCCTGGTGCGCGGCTCGGTTCACGCCCATGCCTATGCGCTGGCGCTGAAGAAGATCACCGGCGTCGATCTCGACAAGTTCCTGCCGACGCCGAACATTCCCTTGTCCAAGATCCCCGAATGCCAGAAGTATTTGGACGAAGGCTCGCACCGGCGCCTCTACACGTTCTCGCCGAACGACTACCGCGAGATGGCGGGCATTTGGGGCAATGGCGAGGTGGCGCTTCCCGACGATCCCCCGGGCGAGCTGGAGGTCGTGGACGGCATGCCGGAAGGCGGCAAGATCCACCAGCTGACCGGCGTTCCCTCCGCGTTTACGCCGGACTACGCGCCGGAGGAAATGTTCGAGATTGCGGAGAAGCTCTACAAGGCTTCACGCTAAACGCCTCTGCGGGTCCCTCGGAACGTGGGACCCGCTCTTTTTTCCAAACCGTAGAACCTTCAAGGGGAGGGGACCCATGGTCACCACCGTCGGCACCGAATCC
Organism: Aureimonas sp. ME7; assembly: GCF_903970965.1. Lineage (GTDB taxonomy): Bacteria > Pseudomonadota > Alphaproteobacteria > Rhizobiales > Rhizobiaceae > Aureimonas. Next base: position 339,475 of record NZ_CAJCKW010000003.1, read on the forward strand.
ACGTTCGACAAGCTCGTCCAGAATCTTCTGATCCTGGAGCACGACGCCATTGCCGCCTATCAGGCGACGATCGATCGGCTGGAAGACGCGACGTTCAAAACGAAGATCGCGGAGTTCAAGGGCGACCACGAGCGGCATGTCGCCGAATTGACGAAGCTCGCCGGGCAGATCGGGGTCAAGGCGCCGAAAGAAGGCGATCTCAAGGAATATCTGACGACGGGCAAGGTCAAGCTGGCCGCGCTCGTCGGCGACAAGACGGTACTGAAGGCCATGTCGACCAACGAGATCGAGACCAAGATGGCCTACGATCACGCCGCCAAGAACACGGTCGCGAGCCCGGAAGCCCGCACCTTCTTCCAAAGCGCGTTTGCCGACGAGGATCGGCACAAGAGCTGGATGGACGCGGCCGCCGCCGGCTGAGCGGGGTTCGTCTCAGGTTACCGGAAGTAGCCGGTGATCTGGTCCTGCATGCGCTGGAAGAACCCGGCCTGCTCCACGGCCTGCGCGGCATAGAGCGGCTCCTCGCGAACCACCTGGCCGTCGCGCGTGATTTTCATCTGCGCGACGCGGCGGCCCTCCGGCACCGGCGCCTCGATCGTGCCCACCGGCACGATCTCGGTCTGATAGGGTGAGCCGGTTCCGCGCGGCTCGATGAAGCGGATCTCGCCCGCCGCGCGCACGGGAACGCTGGCCGCGACGCCGCCCGATACGGCAACCTCGCCCGCCGTCTCGTCGCCCTTGAGGATCACGACGTTCTCGAAGCCGCGAAGCCCGAGCGTCATCAGGGCACGCGCTTCCGAAGCCCGCTCGTTGACGCTCTTCATACCCGTCATCGAGAACACGATGCGCCGGCCGTTCTCGTCCTTGGCCGAGGCGACGAGCCCGTATCCGGCTTCCGCCGTGTGCCCCGTCTTCAAGCCGTCGGCGCCGAGGCTCAGGAGCGGATTGCGCGAGCGCTGCTTGATGCCGTTGAAGGTGAACTCCTCTTCGGAGAACAGCGGATACTGTTCGGGATAGGTGCGGATGATGTGGGCGGCGAGCGTCACGAGATCGCGCGCCGAAACGCGCTGGCCGGGGTCGGGCAGCCCGTGCGGATTGGCGAAGTGCGAATGCGTCAGCCCGAGTTCCTGCGCCTTGCGGTTCATCATCTCGGCGAAAGCCGGCACGCTGCCGGCGATCCCTTCGGCGATGACGATCGTCGCGTCGTTGCCGGACTGGATCGCGATGCCCTTGATGAGGTCGGCGACGCTCACCTGCGAGTTCAGCGGCAAGAACATGGTGGAGCCGCCGGACGCCGCGCCCCCGGTGCGCCACGCGTATTCCGACACGGGGAACGTCTCGTCCATGCGGATCGCGCCGCGCTTCAGCTCGTCGAAGACGATCAGGAGCGTCATCAGCTTGGACAGACTCGCCGGCGGCACTTCCTCGTCGGCGTTCTTCTCGAAAAGGGTCGTGTTCGTATCGAAGTCGAGGAGCACGGCGGCGCGCGCCGCCGTCTCGAATGCGTGGCTGGGGAGGGCGGTGGTGCCGAGGAGTCCGAGCCCGAGCGCAAGGGAAAGAAGCCAGCGCCGAGGAAGCCGTGAGTGTCGCGCCGCGTTGGTCATGTTTCTGCTCCTCGTCTTGGCCGCCCATCGTCGCCGATAAGGTTAATTCCACCACACCAGACTGGAGTGAACGAGGAGTGAACGCGGGGCGTCAACCCTCGAGTTCGGCTTTCAGCATTTCCAGCTCCAGCCATTCGTCCTCCGCCTTGGCGAGCGCGCCCCGGTTCGCCTCGATCATCTCAGCGAGCTTGGCGAAGCGATCCGGGTTCTTGGAGAAGAGAGCCGGATCGGCCATCTCCGCCTCGGCCTTGCCTATCGCAGTCTCCAGCTTGGCGATCTCCTTCGGCAGGTTTTCCAGCGCGAACTTCTGCTTGAAGGAAAGCTTGGTGCTGGCAGCCGATGCGGAAGGCTTTGCGCCGGGGGAGGGGGCGGCGCGACTCTTGTCCGCCTTGGCTTCCCGCTTCGCCTCGGCCTGCGCGCCTCGTTTCTGCGCGGCCATGTCGGAATAGCCGCCGGCATATTCCAGCCAGTGCCCATCCTGTTCCGGTGAGATGACGCTGGTCACCGTGCGATCGAGGAAGTCGCGGTCGTGGCTGACGAGGAGGACCGTGCCGGGATAGTTGGCGATCAGCTCCTGGAGAAGGTCCAGCGTTTCCATGTCGAGGTCGTTGGTCGGCTCGTCCAGCACGAGGACATTGGCGGGTGTCGCGAGGGTCTTGGCCAGAAGCAGGCGCGCCCGCTCCCCGCCCGACAGGTTGCCGACCGGCGTGCGGATCTGCTCGGGCTGAAACAGGAAGTCCTTGAGGTAGCCCGCGACATGGCGCGGCTCGCCGTTGACCATGACCTGATCGCCGCGCCCGTCGGTGAGCGCTTCGGACACTGGCAGGTCGTCGCGAAGGCTCGCGCGCTTCTGGTCGAGAAAGGCGAGGTCGAGATTGGTGCCGAGCCGCACCGAGCCGGAATCCGGCTCGGTCTCGCCGATCAGCATCTTGAGGAGCGTCGTCTTGCCGGCCCCGTTCGGACCGACGAAGCCGACGCGGTCGCCGCGCTGGATGCGGGTCGAGAACCCATTGACGAGAACGCGCTCGTCGTAAGCCTTGGCGAGGTTCTTCGCCTCGATCACCAGTTTGCCGCTTTCGCGGGTGTCGCCGACCTGCATCTCCACCGTGCCGACAGCGCGGCGCGCGTTCTTCCGGTCGGCGCGCAACTGGTGAAGGCCGGCGAGGCGCCGCTCGTTGCGCGTGCGCCGCGCGGTGACGCCGTAGCGTAGCCAGTGCTCTTCGCGCACGATCTTGCGGTCGAGCTTCTGGAGATCGCGCTCCTCTTCCTCCAAGACCTTGTCGCGCCAGCCTTCGAACGCGCCGAAGCCCTCCTCGATGCGGCGCACCCGGCCGCGGTCGAGCCAGACGGTGGCGCGGGTCGTGCGTTCCAGGAAGCGCCGGTCGTGGCTGATGATCACGACGGCGGAGCGGATCGACGCAATCTCCTCCTCCAGCCATTCGATGGTCGGCAGGTCGAGGTGGTTGGTCGGCTCGTCGAGAAGGACGACGTCCGGCTCGGGCGCGAGCACGCGGGCGAGCGCCGCGCGCCGCGCTTCGCCGCCCGACAGATCGTTCGGCCGCGCGTCGGCGCGAAGGCCGAGGCCGTCGATCAGGCGCGTGACGCGATAGGGATCGTCGGCGGGCCCGAGGCCGGCGGAAACATAGGCCTCGACGCTCGGCGCGTCGCCGAAGTCCGGCTCCTGCGCGAGATAGCGAATGGTGGCGCCCGGCTGGCGGAACACCTCGCCGCCGTCCGCCTCCACCGTTCCAGCAGCGATCTTCAGAACGGTCGATTTGCCCGAGCCGTTGCGCCCGACAAGCGCGATGCGGTCGCCCGGCAGAACGCCGAGCTCGATATCGGCCAGAAGCGGCGTGCCGCCGAAGGTCAGGCGAACGCCGTCGAGGCGCAGAAGCGGAGGAGGAGCCATGGGGGCGCTTCTAGCCTATCACGCTCGGGCAAGGGAAGGCTGCGGGAAGTGGGGAAGCAGCCATTCGCGGAAGGCGCGAATCTTCGGCACATTGCGCCGCGCCTCGGGATAAACGAGATAGTATCCGCGATCGATCGGGTAGAGAGCTTCGAAGGGCTGGACGAGACGGCCCGCCGCCACTTCGTCGGCGTAGAAAAGCGGCGTCAGCAGGGATGCGCTTTGGCCCGCGAGCGCAGCCATGGCTTCGAGGTCCTGGCTGCCGAAATCCGAGCCGCGCTCTTTCGGCGCTTCGGACGAGGCGACGCCGACCATGTCGAACCACAGTTTCCACCAGGGATGAGCGGCGTTGGTCAGGGGAAAGCGCAGGAGATCGCACGGCTTTTGCGGAATGCCGCCGAAGCGTTGGGCGAGCGCCGGGCTGAGCATCGGCGTGAAGTCGACGGGTACGAGGAGATGGGCCGTCAGTCCCCGCCAATTCCCGTCGCCGGCGCGGATGGCGAGATCGACGGGTTCGCGTTCGAAATCCACGATCGCCCGTGTGCTCGTCAGCTGCACCGCCGTTTCGGGATGGAGGATCTGGAACGAACCGAGATGGCGGGCCAGCCAATAGCTCGCAAAGGTCGGCACGGAACTGATCGATAGGATACCGGCGGACGAGTCCTGAAGATCCGCGAAGGCGGCCGCCAATCGATCCAACGCCTTGGTGCATTCGCCGGCGAAGCGCGAGCCGTCCGGCGTCAAGGCCACGCCGCGTTTGGCCCTTTGAAAAAGCGGGTTCCCCACGCGCTCTTCCAGCACCTTGATCTGATAGCTGACCGCCGCCTGCGTCATGCCGAGTTCTTCGCCCGCCCGAGTGAAACTCAAGTGACGCGCGGCGGCCTCGAAGGCGCGCAGAGCCGATAGCGGGGGAAGCGAACGGGCCATGATGCATAAGATCTCCTTATCTATCATGGCGGAGTTTCGATTGGATCGGCAAGCCCTCCGCACCGCACACTCACAGGGCTTACAGACCCGAATCGAGACCTTCCGATGCGACACGTCGCCCCTCACGAGTTCGACAAATGCTTGCCCCTGAGGTCCCCAATCGGGCGTGCGACCTGGCGGGATCGCCTGGCGACGTGGTGGAGGCGTCTCGGATGGAATGGGGCCGCCCTGCCGGAGGTGCTTCGGGCCGATGTGGAGCCCGGTCGCCACCGCGCCCGCCCCGTTCGCGGCCGCGCGGAATGGGAGCGTCGGCTCTAGCCCACCGCCCGAATGGAGGATCGGGTGGCGCTTCGCCTCGTCGATCGCTACTCGGCCGGCGCGACCGATCCGTGCCCCTTGCCCATCGCTTCGGCCGCAACCAGATCGCGCCGGAGCGCGGCTTCGCGCTCCGTGCTGGGCTTGGTGAAGCGGGCGAGCGCCAGATAGGCGACGGGCGTCAGGAAGAGCGTGGCGACCGTGGCAAGGCCAAGGCCACCGACGATGACGTAGCCGAGCGAGACGCGCGCTTCCGAGCCCGCCCCTTCGGAGAAGATCAGCGGCACACCGCCGACAATGGTGGCGATCATCGTCATCATCACCGGGCGAAGGCGGATGTTGGCCGCGCCCTCGATCGCCTCGCGCACGCCGAGACCTTCTTCGCGAAGCTGGTTGGCGAACTCGACGATCAGAATGCCGTTCTTGGCCATGATTCCGACGAGGAGCACCAGCCCGATCTGGCTGTAGAGGTTCAGCGTCTCGCCGAAGAAGTCCATCGCGTAGATCGCGCAGGCGACGCCGAAGGGGACTGTCGCGATGATGATGAGGGCCGAAACGAAGCTTTCGAACTGAGCTGCCAGAACCAGGAACACCACGACGATCGCAAAGCCGAAGACGAGGACGAGACCGCTCGAAGTTTCCTCCAGCGTCGCGGCCTCGGCGAGCGGCACCGTGCGGATGCCGTCCGGCAGTCGCTCGGCGGCGAAAGCGCGCGCCGCATCCCAAGCTTCCTGAATGGCGAAGCCCTGCGGCAGGTCGGCCGACATGGCGACGGAGCGCGATTGATCCTCGCGCGACAGGGTCGGGGCGATCGCCTGTTCCCGGATGGTCGCGATCGAGGACAAGGGGACGAAGCGGCCGTCGCCGGTTTTCAGGAAGATGTTGGCGAGATCGCCGGGATCGTTGATCGGCTGCGAGGTGGAGATGATCTGGATGTCCACGGCGCGGTCGTCGACATAGGTCGTGCCGATCTCACGCCCGTCGAGAAGCGACTGCATGGCCGACGCCAGCCCGTTGATGTCGATCCCGAGATCGGAGGCTCTTGCACGGTCGATCTCGACGGTGAGCTGGGGCTGCGTCGTGTCGAAGGCGAGCTGGACGCGGCCCCAGCGCCCGTCGGCGTTCATCGCCTCCTCCAGCGAGGTCGCGGCGTCCGACAGCGCCTGATAGGTCGGGCCGACCAGCGCGAACTGGAGGCCGCGCCCGCCGCCGCGAATGCCGAGCGAGTTGGGCTGGACGACGCGCGCCTGGACGCCGGGAATGTCGGCGAAGGCGCGGTTGAGCTCGGCCGCGATCTCCTGCTGGGGGCGCTCGCGCCGGCCCCAGTCGGCGAGCGTCAGGACCATGAAGGCGGAGTTGCCGGTGCCGGTGCCGATCCGCGCGAAGACGCCGGTCGCCTCGCCGCTCTCGATATAGGGCAGGACGATTTCCTCGACGCGGCGCATCTGCGCGTCCGTATAGTCGAGGCTGGCGCTTTGCGGCGCGGAGATGCTCATGAGGACGCTGCCTCGATCCTCGCTCGGCGTCAGCTGCTGGGGCAGGTTGCCGAAGGAGATCACAGCCCCGGCGGCGAAGACGGCCGAGGCGACGACGACGGCGAGCGGATAGTTCAGCGCGCCCCGCAGGAGAAAGGCATAGACGCCGCCAAGCCAGGCACCGAAGCGCGTGACGGCGCGGCGCAAGGGGCCGGGTTTGGCTTCCGCCCGCTCTTCCCCCAACATGGTGGCCGCCAGCATCGGGCAGAGGGTGAGTGCGATGAAGGCCGACAGCGTGACGGAGATCGCGAGCACGAAGCCGAACTCGCGGAACAGGCCGCCCGCGATGCCGGGCAGGAAGGAGATCGGAATGAACACGGCCGCCAGCGTCGCCGTGGTCGAGATCACCGCGAAGAACACCTCGCGCGTGCCGAGGACGGCGGCTGCCTGCACCGACATGCCCATGCCGCGCCGTCGGATGATGTTTTCGAGGACGATGATCGCGTCGTCCACCACCATGCCCGTCGCCAGCACCAGGGCGAGGAGCGTGATGATGTTGACGGAGAAGCCGACGAGATAGATGCCGGCGACCACCCCGATGAGGGCGATCGGAATGGTCAGCGTCGGGATCAGCGTCGCGCGCCAGTTCATCAGGAAGGCGTAGATGACGGCGATCACGATCGCGATCGCCAGCACCAGCGTCAGCTCGACCTCGTGAATCGAGCCGTTGATGAAGGTCGCCTCGTCCGAGGTGACGATGACGCGCGTGCCCTCGGGCAGGGACGTGTTGAGCTCGGCCACCGCCGCGCGCACCCCTTCCGAGATCGCCAGCGTCGAGGAGCCCGCCTGCCGGATCACGCCGAGCCCGATCCCCGTCTGGCCGTTGACGCGGGTGATGGAGGCCGCCTCGTCCGGTCCGAAGCGGATGGAGGCGACGTCGCGAAGGCGGGTTCGATCGTTGAGAAGGACGGCGCCGAAGGCGTCCGGCGTCGACAGGCCGGCATCGGCGCGCACGACGAGGTTCTGGCTCGGGGACTGGAGCGAGCCGGCGGGTTGGTCGAAGGCGGCATTGGAGAGGGCGGTGGAGACGTCGCCGAGCGTCAGCCCGCGCGTCGCCAGCTCGTCCGGCCGGACGTCGACATAGACGAGCCGCTGGCGCTCGCCCGACAGATCGACGTCGGCGACGCCTTCCACCGCCGCGATGCGATCGGCGATCCGGTCGTCCACCAGCGTGGTGAGGTCCTCGATGCGCAGCGTGCTCGACAGGACGGCGAGCCGCATGATCGCGTCGGCGTCGGCGTCCGCCTTGACGATGCGCGATTCGTCGGCGTCGTCGGGAAGCTGGTTGGCGATGCCCGCCACCGCGTCGCGGATGTCGCTCGCCGCGACGTTGAGGTCGGTCGCCTCGGTGAACTCCACGGTCACCTGGCTGCGGCCGAAGCGCGAGGAGGACGAGATCGACGCGATGCCCGGCACGCGCGCGACGGCGCTCTCGATATCGCTCGTCAGCTGCCGGTCGACGACCTCGGCCGATGCGCCCTCGAACGTCGTCGAGACCGTGATCACCGGGCGATCGACATTGGGAAGCTCGCGGATCTCGACCGCGTTGAAGGCGGCGAGCCCCGCCACGATGATCAGGAGGTTGATGACGATCGTGAAGACGGGCCGGCGAATGAACAGCGAGGTGAGCGCCGTCAGCCCATCCGGCTTGGAGGGCGACCCGCTCAACGCGCCACCCCTTCGCCGGCGCTACGGGCGGCGGCCCCCGCTTCGGCCCGACGGCCGTTGTCCGGGTTGCTGGATGCGGTCGGTGGCCCCTCCGGCTCGGCCGGCGCACCGTCGCTCGCGCCCTCCCGCATGCGCACCGTGCCGCCTTCGCGCAGGAGCTGGACGCCCTCGGTCACCACCGTATCGCCCCGGCGAAGCGTATCGGAGGCGACGAGAACGCTGTCGACGTTGCGCTCGATGATGGAGATGGGCGCCTTGGCGGTGGTGGTTCCTTCCACCACCCAGACGAACGGACCACTGCGCTGCCATTGGACGGCCAGCGGATTGACGGCCAGAAAAGGCTGGCCCTCGAAGCCGATATCCAGCGAAAAGGACATGCCGGGGCGCAGGCGATCACCGACGTTTTCGATCGTCGCCTCGACGCGAAGCGTGCGGCTGGCCTGATCGAGACGGCTGTCGAGCGCCGTCACCGTGCCGGGATAGGTCTCGCCGGAGCGGGTGGAGGGCGTTGCCGTCAACGGATGGCCGATCGCAAGCTGGGAGGCGAAGGCTTCGGGTGCGTCGAACAGGATGCGCAGCTTGGAGCGATCGTCCACCGTCGCGATCAGGGTGGAGCTGTCGATCAGGGCGCCGATGTCGAGATCGTTGATCCCGACATGCCCGGAGATCGGCGCGGTGATGCGGCGCTTGTCGAGAGCCACTTCTGCCGATCGGAGGTCGAGGCGCGCGGCGTCGCGAACGCGCCGCACATCTTCCAACTGGACGGAGGTGATGGAGGAGCCCGCGGAGACGAGGGTCTCGTAGCGCTTCAGCTGCTCCTCGGCGGCGGCAAGCGAGATGCGGGCGCGATCCACCGCGATCTGCTCGGCATCGTTGCGAAGGGTCGCAAGGGTCGCGCCGGCCTCCACCGCGTCGCCGGAACGAAAGTCGAGCGAGGTGAGAATGCCGCTGGCGTCGGGGCGCAGCGCCACCGTTCGGAACGCCTCGCCCGAGCCGATGGCGCGCAGCCGGTCTCGCGTGACCTGCTCTTCCACCTGCTGGACCGCGACGAGCGGCGCTTCGCGCCCGCCACGCCCGCCGGTCCGCGTCGCGCCGACCTTGGGCTCGTCGTCGGCTGGGGACAGCCACGAGACGGCGGGCCGCAGCGAAGCGGGCAGGCGTTCATCGGCCAAGAGGTATCGGCCGGGCATGTGAGACAGGTGGATCCACAATGCCCCGGCCGCGAGAAGGACCAGGACGGTGACGCCGATCTGTCGGAGAACTGCCATGAAGGCCCTTGCCGCTCTGCCGACGGAATGATCCGCCGGATGCCGTTCCGATAGGACCGGGACATTTCGTCGGGGTTGTGGCCGCCTCGCTCCCCGTCTTGCGATCGGATGACGTGACGGCTGCCGCAGAAACGACCGATCGATAAAAACTCCCCGTCCGGCCGGGGGCGGACGTCATGGGAAGCCTAACCGACAGGGAAACATTCTACGCCATAATTTTTGGTAAGGAACTCTGACCTTCTCTGCCCCAAACGCAAGAAAGCCCGCCATTGCGGCGGGCTTTCGCTGGGCACTCGCCGCAACGAGCGGCGATCACATCGATGAGAGGATCACTGCGCGGCGGGCGCCGCCGGGATATCGCCGGGGTTGGCGACGCGCATCTGGTCGCGGTTCTGAGCGTAGCTGTCGCGGTTGTACTCAGGTGCGTTGCGAAGCTGGTCCTGTGTGAACTGGGTGGTCAGCGTCAGCGTACCGCCGGAGTCGCGCATGAACTGGAGGTTGTCCATGGCCACTGCCACCGGCTTGGCGCCGATGCCCAGGAACCCGCCGACATCCACGATCACCGCGTCCACCTGACCCTGCGGGGTCAGAGCGATGTCGCCGATCGAGCCGATCGTCTGGTTTTCCGGCCCGTAGACCGAGGTGCCGATCAGATTGTCGGCCGTCAGGTCCGCGCCGGTGACAGGCGAGCCGACGTCCGTCGCAGGAGCGGTGCCGCCGGTGGACGCGGTGGATTCGCCGGTGGCGACGCCCGTTCCGGTGGCGGCCGTATCATTGGCTGCCATGCCGGTTCCCGCCGCCATCCCGGCCGTGCCGGCGGCCATGCCGGTCGTGGCGGCGCCCGTCTCGCCCGTCGTCGTCGCGGTGGTGTTGGCGGCGACTTCGTTGCGGTCGCCCTCATCGAAGGTCGGCGCGTTGGTCAGCTGTTCCTTCGTGGCGGCCAACGTCGCGCGCGGCTCGCCGTTGGCGTCCGCCGCCATCGCGATGTTGTCGAACGGAACGCCGACATCCTTCTCGCCGATGCCGAGGAACCCTCCGACACCCACCAGAACCCCATCGATCTGACCGTTGGCGGACAGGACGAGATCGTTGATCTTGCCGATATTGTCGGCGTCCGCAGCCGGGCCGGAATAGACGTTGTCGCCGATCAGGTCGCCGGACAGGAACTGATCGGTTCCCAGCGTCGCGATATACTCGCCCGAACCTGCCGTCGTGCCCGCGGCGCTAGTGGCCGGCGTCGTCGTCGCAGCCGCCATGTCGCTCGACGGCGCGGCGGCCATTCCGCCCGAGGCGGCCGGGGCCATCGCGTTCGTTTCGCCGGCCGGCGCCATCGTGCCGGTGGTCGCGGCCGTGCCGCCTGCGGGGGCCATGCCGCCCGCCGGTGCCGTGGCCGTCTCGTTGACCGCGAAGGCGGGCGCCGCCGTCAACTGCTCGCGGGTCGCCGTCAGCACCGCGCGGAGCGCGTTGTTTTCGCCGGTGGTCCATTCGATCTGATTGTAGGGAACGGCGACCGTCTTCGACTGGTCTCCGAGGAACGAGCCGGTGTCGATCACGGCGGCGACCACCGTGCCGTCCGCGCCGACCACGAAGTTCTCGATCTCGCCGGCAGTCTCGGCGTCGGCCGCGCTGGACGCATAGACCGTGGACCCGTCGAGATCGGTGGCCAGATGCTGATCAGCCCCCAGCGAAGGAAGATAGGCGATATCGGCCGTCGCCGCGCCCGCGTCGGTGGACTGCATGCTGCCGGTCTGCGTGCCGGCGGCAGGCGCCATGGCACCCGTCGCGGGCTGCTCTGTGGTGGCCGGAGCCGTGGTCGTCTGCGCGAAGGCACCGGTGGCCAGAACGCCGGCGATCGCCGTCGTGGCGAGAAGTCTGCGGACCATGTGATGATCTCCCAACGAGATTGAAGATACCGCCCGACCCCTCGTGAAGGCAGCCGGCCATTGGTGAGGGAACATGAACTTGCCGCTTCGGTTCCCCCGGAATTCTTTGAAAACGCCGATGTGAACTCAGGCGAATGCGAGAACGCCGAAGAACAGAAGGAGCAGGATGCCGACGAGAACGACGAGGATCAGGACCTTCGCGATTCCGGCTGAAACACCGGCCACGCCGCGAAATCCCAGAAGACTGGCGATGGCGGCGACGATCAGGAGAATGACGATCCATTCGATCATGGGCGAGGTCCTCACGGCACGAAACGGGAAACACTGGCCGCGCAACGGAGACGAGCTCCTTCCGGTTCCAGCAGATCCTTTGTCCCGGTGCCCATTTCCCCGGCCGCGGGAACGCGCCATATGCACGGGGATCAACCCGGAGCATTCGTCACGCGATGAGAGTTCACGCCATCCTGAACCGCGACGGCGGCACGCTCCGAACCGCCGACCTCAACCTCCTCGAGACGGTGATCCGCGACGAGTTTCGCCTGCATGGCCACGAGATCGAGGTGGCGCTGTGCGGGGGCGACGAGATGGGGGATCAGATCGCGGCGCAGGCGAAGCGCGGGGATCTCGACGTCTTGATGGTCGGAGGAGGGGACGGGACCGTGTCCTCGGCGGCTGCCGCCGTGGCGGGAACGCATATCGCGCTGGGCGTTCTGCCGGCGGGCACGATGAACCTCTTCGCCCGCTCGATCCGGATACCGCTCGGGCTGGGCGAAGCGGTGAAGGCGCTCGCCAACGGCCGCGTGACCGAGGTCGACATCGCCAGCGTCAACGGAAAGTATTTCGTCCACCAGTTCGCCGTCGGCATGCATGCGCGCATGGTCCGCACGCGTGAGAAGCTCGAATACGGCTCGCGTTTCGGAAAGATGTGGGCGAGCGTTCGCGCCGTGGTGACGGCGGCCAAGTCGCTGCCCTTCGTCAACCTGACGATGGAAATCGATGGACGGATGAGGACGATCCGCACGCCGGCGGTCGCGATCTCCAACAACATCTACGGGGACGGGCATCTGCCCTATGCCGACGACCCGCGCGGCGGCCGGCTCGGCATCTACATCATGCGGTCCAACACCCGTGCCGCGGCTCTGAAGGTGACGGTGGACATGATGCGAGGCGCCTGGAAGGACAGCCAAAAGTTGACCGTTCTCACCGCCGCGGAACTGAACATCGATCATCACGGCGCAAAGGCCGAGAATCGCTCGGTGATGGATGGCGAACTCACCGAACTCGCGCCGCGGTCAAGGGTTCGCATCCACCCTCGCGGCCTGCGCGTGCTCGTGCCGGACGACGTCGATATCTAAAAGCGCGAACCGCGAACGGGCTCGGAACTCTCGCCTTGTCCCGCCTCGTCGTCCTCCGAATGGTCGGCGTAGTCGTGGCCGCCGTCCGCCAGAAGCGAGAGCGCGTCGAAGAAGCGCGACTCCAACGGTTCGTAGGGGCTGGCCCTGTCCTCACCGTTGGCGGCCGCGATGTCGTCGAGCGCGCTTTGCACGTATTCGCGCTTCTGCTCGATCGTCAGATGGGGATCAGCCATGATCTCGTTCAGCCGGTCGAGATCGGTCCCGTCTGTTTCAATAGGGGTGGAAACGGGGGCCGCGGCGGACGAAGGCTTGGTGTCGGACATCGCTTGGGCCCCCTTGTCGAGTTCAGTTCGAGTTCGCGGTGCCGGGAGCGGGCGTGCTCGGCGCGACCGTTCCGGTCTGCGAGTTGGCCGGTGTGGCGGGTGCGGTGCTGGCGCCCGAGTTCGCGGCGCCGCCGATGTTCTGGTCCGGCTCGGTGCTCGAAAATACGCCGAGGCCCAGCGCGACCACCACGCAAAGCGCCAGCGCTGCGATCAGGACGTAGAGGACGGGGCGACCCGTGCGGCCTTGGCGGGCTCGGTCGGTACGCAGTTCGGCCATGAAACACACTCCGGTTGTCGCGCCGCGGTGCGGCCTCTGGACAGGTAAAGTCGTCGCCACGCGAAACGATCCCGTTCGGAAGGGCAACGAGGCAAAACTTTTGGTGAAACGATAAGGGGCGCATCCTCGCGGACGCGCCCCTCTCTCGTCGGATCGCTGGGGTCTTCGAGGTGTCAGCCCCGCCAGCCTCGATCCTGGTAGCCTTGAAAGACCCGGAACAGCCCCCAGAACGAAAACGCCGCCACCGGGAGGAGGAGGAGCGACTTGCGCCGGCGGATGCTCGTGAACAGGAGCGGCATGTTCGACACGGCCGCGATCGAGGCGATGGAGGCCACGTCGCGTTGCATCCGGTCCGCGGCGCGCTGCTTGGGCGGACGGCGGGCGATGACGAGGAAGATATAGACCGCGATTAACGCCACGAGGCAGCCCACCGCGAACCCGATCGCCGTCGCCAGGACGCCGTAGCTCTGGGCCAGCCATACGAAGAGCGCGAGAAGCAGGAACCCCAGCATGGCCAGGGCGAAGATCGCCATGATCGCGTAGATCGCGACGATCGTGCGCAGGCGGGCGAGAAAGATCGATGCCTCGCCCGTGAAAAGCTTCGTGATGAGCTGGGTGATCATGGATCGGCGGATCAGTTCTTGAAGAGGCGGGCGTAGACGTAGCCGACCGCCGCCGCGATCAGGATGCTCTTGATCGGCTCGGCGCGCACGCGCTCGCTGATCTCCTCTTCGAACTCGCCTACCGTCTCCTGCGCCTGGCGAAGGTAGCGTTCGCCGCGGTCGCGAACGTCGTCGCGGAGCGCGAAGGCTTGCTGACGCGCGCTTTCGGCGCGGCTGCCGGCGATCGACTTCAGTGAGTCGGTCACGCCCGCCACGTCCTCGCGCAGCTTGGCGATCTGCGCCTCGAGATCGGCGCGCGTGGCGGCGGCATCATCCTGGGAAGCCTCGGAGAACTCGCCGGAACCGGTGTTGGACATCGATCGATCCTTTCTGACTTTGGGTTTGCCGGACGAAGCCGGCGATGCGGGGATGTTGGAGCCGCCGGCCGACGCGGGTCGGCGGCTCGCAATGGACTTGCCTCAGGCCGCCGGGGCGACGCCGATGATCTGCGAGGAGATGGAGTCGGGGCCGAACTCGCCGTCCCCCTCGATCCCGAGAAGGTCGGACATCCGGGTCCGGGCGCGCGACACGCGGCTCTTGATCGTACCCACCGCGCATTTGCAGATGTCGGCCGCTTCCTCGTAGGAGAAGCCGGAGGCGCCGATCAGGATCAGCGCCTCGCGCTGGTCGTCCGGCAGCTGGTCCAGCGCCTTGCGGAAGTCCTGCAGGTCGAGATGGCCCTGCTGCTCGGGATGGCCGGCGAGCTGCATCGCGTGGATCCCGTCCACGTCCTGAACCTCGCGGCCCTTCTTGCGCATCTGCGTGTAGAACTCGTTGCGCAGGATGGTGAAGAGCCAGGCCTTGAGATTGGTGCCGGGCTGAAACGTGTGCTGCTTGTCCCACGCCTTCACCAGCGTTTCCTGGACGAGGTCGTCGGCGCGGTCGAACGAGCCGGCCAGCGAAGCGGCGAAGGCACGCAGGTTGGGAATGATGGCGATCAGTTCCCGGCGGAAGTCGGTATCCTGTGCCATGACGGGTCAGTTCCCTCCATCGCGCTTGGCCTCGGCGGCGTCGAGCGCGTCGAGCAGCGACAGGAACCGATCGGGAACCGGCTCGCTCGCCACGTCGTCGTAGTACGCCTTCAGCCGGCGCCCGATCGCCGAGGATGTTCCCAGTTCGGGCTGGCCGATCTCGGGCTGGGATGGGGAAGGGCTGGTATCGGGGCTCGTGCCGGACATGACGGGATCTTTGTTTCTCGGGTCTTCCATTCCACCTCTCGCCCTCCAGCGGCGGGCGCCGGACCCCGGCGCCTTCTCGCTAGATGTAGGCAGCGCGCGTCTTCGCAAGAGCATCCTGTCGCATCCGGAAATGTTGTGCGCGAAGGGTCTAGCGTTTCCTGCCTCATGCCTTACTTAGGGCTGCGTATGCGATTTCCACCCGGCCCCAGCGGATTCACGCTGGACGTCCGGCGGCTCGCACGGACAAGATGATGGCCGAGTCGTGAGGCTCGGAAAGCTACGAGGGAATGTTCATGTCGATGTCCTCGCGCATTGCGCCGCATATCCCGTATCTCCGGCGGTATGCACGTGCTTTGAGCGGTTCGCAGTCCTCCGGCGATGCGTATGTCGCAGCTGTTCTCGAGGCGCTGATCGCCGAGCCGAGCCTGTTCGACACGCAGGAAAGCCCTCGAATCTCGCTCTACAAGCTCTTCTCCTCCCTTTGGCAGTCTGTGGAAGTGAACGTGCGCGAGGACGCGCCGGTTTCCGCGTGGGAGGAAAAAGCCTCGCGCAATCTGCGCGGCATCTCCCCCCTGCCGAGGCAGGCCTTCCTGCTCGTGGCGGTGGAAGGCTTCACCACCGACGAAGCGGCGCATATCCTCGGCGTCGGCGAGAGCGATTTCTCCGATCTGATCAGCCAGGCCAGCACCGATATCGGCCGTCAGGTCTCGACCAACATCATGATCATCGAGGACGAGCCTCTGATCGCGATGGACATCGAGCAGATGGTGGAAAGCCTCGGCCATGGAGTGACGGGCATCGCGCGCACCCACAAGGAGGCGATCACCCTCTTCGAGCAGCAGAAGCCGGGCATGGTTCTGGCCGACATCCAGCTCGCCGACGGCTCGTCGGGGATCGACGCGGTCAACGACATTCTCGCCAAGGTTTCGGTGCCGGTGATCTTCATCACCGCCTTCCCGGAGCGGCTCCTGACGGGCGAGCGCCCGGAGCCGACCTTCCTCGTCACCAAGCCGTTCAATCCGGACATGGTGAAGGCGCTGATCAGTCAGGCGCTGTTCTTCGAGACGGAGCGCGAAGCAGCCTGATCCCGCTCGGCGACGTGACGGGGTGCCCTCTCGCATCCCGTCGCAAAGCCGGGAACAAACCCTTGGGCAGCCCGTTGCCGCTGAGGCCGCAAGGGCGGGCGCCATGCAGGCGCTCAAGGGTACGGAAAGGTTTGCGCATCATGAGCGGAAGACGAAGCGGAGCCGAGCCGGGTGCCCGTTTTGGCGACGTCTTTCGATCGGCGTTCCCTCCCATCGCAGCGTCAGGGGGAGGGGTTCGGCCTTTCGGCTATCCGAGTGCGGTGTCATGGTAGCATACAAGGCGCTGAAAGCGCTCGCGAACACCGAGATGACGCTGTTCGCGCAGGATCTCGAACTTCGATATCTTTGGCTTTTCAACGCGGAAGGCTCTTGGTTGGCGGATGCCAAGACGGGCGACTCCGACCATGATTTCCTTCCCGTGCCGGCTGCCGAGAAGGCCAAGGCGATCAAGTCCGAGATCTTGAAGTCGGGCGCGCCGGTCCGGTTCGAGCTTCCCATCCTCAGTGGCGACAATGGACGTTGGTTCGACGTTCGCGTCGACGTGGACCGCAACGACGAAGGCGAGATCATCGGACTGATCGGCACGTCCGTCGAGATCACCGACCAGAAGCGGCGCGAGGACACGCTGAAGACACTCCTTCGCGAGGTCGCGCATCGTTCGAAGAACCTGCTCGCCATCATCCAGAGTCTTGCCAGCCAGACTGCGCGCCATTCGGTGACGGTGCCGGAATTCCTGGTGCGTTTCCGCGGCCGGATCCAGTCGTTGGCCTCCTCGCAGGATATTGTGACCGATACGGACTGGCGCGGCGCCGATCTCTTCAGCCTCGTCACCATGCAGGTCGAGCGCTATGCGCCCGACGGGATGGACCAGATCCGCTTCGAGGGCGTTGACGTCTACCTTTCGCCAACGGCCGCGCTTCATGTCGGGCTGGCTCTCCATGAACTCGCCGTGAATGCGGCCTCGTATGGTTCGCTTTCGGTGCCGGGCGGTCGCATCGCCATCGCTTCCACGTTGGAAACCAAGGAAGGCCAGACGTCGCTCATCCTGCGCTGGCAGGAATCCAACGGGCCGCGGGTTCGCGTCGACTACGATCCACGCTTCGGAACTTCGACGCTGGAGCGCATCGTGCCCAATTCCGTCGGCGGTGAGGCGCGGCTGGAATACCGGCCGGACGGCATCCAGTATTGGCTCCGCGTCCCGCGCAACCAGTTCGAGCTCGTCGACGACTGATCGGTCTCGCGGCTCGACGAAACCCTCCCGCAAGTCGCGGCCTTCATCCCGAAATCGGCGCGACATCACGCCGAAAATCCTGCCCGCCATTCTTGCCCCATTCGATCCGCCGGAACCCTGAGGGAGGCTGGCGGGTTTGTGGAGGACGGAAAGGATCGGTCCCATGGAACACGTCGCGGCTCTGATGCTCTTGGTAGGATGCTCGTCGGATGCATCCGTCTGCACGCAAATTGCCGTGCCGCAGCCGATCTATCGCAGCGTGGCGGAATGCGAGAGCGCCATGCCGCTGGCCCAGCGTTTTTCGGCGACCTACGACCGCAAGGTCGTGGGAACCTGCACAGGACTGAGCGCGGCCGAACTTGAAAGCTCGCCCTCGGTGGAATGGGCGGTCAGCCGCTCCGGCCGGTTGAGCGTGATGCTGACCGATCCTCCGGCGCTTCTCGCCTCGCGCTGATAGGGCGAGCCTCGTCCGATCTGGACGCGAAGGGTGCCCGTGCTATCTAGCGTCGCGGGACACGCTTCTGAGGAATTGCATTTCATGAGATCGATGATCATGGCCGCCGTGGCGGCAAGCACGTTGGCACTGACCGGTTGCCAGTCGGTGGATCGCAACGTCGCGGTGCCGGCCGGCATCGGTGCGCTCGGCGGCGCGGCGATCGGCGCGGGCATTTCGGGCAACGCGCGCGGCGCTCTGATCGGTGCGGCGGTCGGCGGCGCCGGTGGTGCGCTGCTGGGCGCGGCGACCAACCGCCCGGGCCAGTGCGTGTATCGCGACGGCCGTGGCCAGCGCTATTACGCCGAATGCCCGGCCGGCTACTGACCCACCGGACAATGCATGGGAAGGCGGCGGCTTCTGCCGGCGCCTTCCCCTCCTCCCTAGCGCCGGCTGGCGGGCAAGCTTTCGAATGATGGTCGATCCTCGCACATCTCCCGCACGAAACACGCGTCGGCTCGCCTGGGCCTGCGTCTTGTCCGTGCTGGCCCTGTCCGGTTGTCAGTCCGATCTGGCGCCTGCGGTGTTCGGCTTCGGATCGGGCGGTGTTTCCACCTACGCTCCCGGCACGCTTCCGGTCGTCGAAGCGCATCCCGGCGATCGCCTGATCGGGCGCTCGGGAACGGAGCGCGGGCGTTGCATCTTTGAAAACGCCGCGGGCAACCGGTTTCGCGCCGATTGCCCGGATGGGTTCTCGTTGTAACGGGGGCATCTTCCTTTCCGAGCGAACTGGAGCGCCGTCTGAGAGCTGTCGCTTCGACCGCATGGTCTAACCATTAAGCCTGAGACCGAGCTTTTATCTCCCGGATCGCCACTTCGAACTGCGCCCTCGTCGAGACAGGCGTGGAGAAGTCCACACGCTCGATTGCTCCGTCCCGTTCGAGGTTCAGCCCTTCCGCATCGATCGAAACCACGCGGATCGGGGCGGCGTCGGACGCAGCGCCGGTTAGTGCCGTTTCGGCGAAGCACCGCAGCGCCTCCTCTTCTTGCAAGATTTCGACGGGCATATCGCGGCGGAGGTCCTCGGGACCCATCCGGTAAGCCCGAGCGAAGCCGGCGTTCAGGAGGCCGGCAGCGATTTCCACTCGCAAGAACGCGAAGTCCGCGAAACCGACATAGAGCGATGCGGACGGGTGCCGCGTGAGGAAACGGCGCGATATCCGTTCATACGCTTCGTCCTTCGTGTCGATCGTCCATGCTCGCCCTTGGAGAGCGAGGCGGGGCTGACGCAACGGGTCGCCGTCGCCCGGTTCGCCTACCAGAAGCGAAAGGCGGTTGTCGGTGGCGATCGCTCGCGTATGGGCGGAAAGCTGCGAAAGAAGAAGGATCGGCGCACCGTCGAGATCGGTGCCGAGAAGAACGCGGGCCGCGAGCGGGAAACCATCGTCGGGGTCGAGGCAGCCGAGCACCGCGTGTCCGACGCCGCGCACGAGGCGGCGGGCCAGCGCGCGTGCCTGATCGTCGGGCGGCAGATGGGGGGATGTCGGCGGTGAACCGGTGTCCGCCATATGGTGATCTCTCCCCTTCGCGAGGAAAATTCCCTATCTGCAGGAGCCAAGGCAAACAAGCATGGCGCGCCGGCTTGGGTCAAAGCGCAGGAAACGGAGCCCGACGATGGACGATGCCAAGCGGCGTATTCTCGACATCCTGGAAGACATGCCCGCGCCGGGGGGCGGAAACGTCGTGTCGCGCGGCATGGTCTCGGACATCTTCATCGCCGATGGAAAAGCCTTCTTCTCCTTGAGCGTGCCGGCCAGCGAGGCCGACCGCTTCGAAGGCTTGCGGCAAGAGGCGGAACGCCGCGTGGCGAGCGTTCCGGGCGTCCAGAGCGCGATGGTGGCCCTGACCGCCGAGCGGCGCGGCGCGGGCATCGAGACCCGGGCGCCGGCCGCGCGTCCCCCCGCAGCGCCGCCGCGGCGTGATCCGCCCCCGCCGCCCAGCGCCCCTCCCGCCGCTCCGCAGGCGCGCAGCGCGCGCCAGGACGTGTCGGGTGTCGCGCGCATCGTGGCCGTTGCGAGCGGCAAGGGCGGCGTCGGCAAGTCCACCACCGCCGTCAACCTGGCGCTCGCCTTCCGAGCCCTCGGCCTGCGCGTCGGTTTGTTGGACGCTGACGTCTACGGCCCCTCCGTGCCGCGCCTTCTCAACCTTCGCGGCAGGCCGGAAACGGTGAACGGGCGAACGATCCGGCCGATGGAAGCCTATGGCCTCAAGGCCATGTCGATGGGCTTCCTGGTCGACGAGGACACGCCGATGATCTGGCGCGGGCCGATGGTGATGTCGGCTCTCAACCAGATGCTGCGCGAGGTGGAATGGGGCGAACTCGATATCCTGGTGGTCGACATGCCGCCGGGCACAGGCGACGCGCAGCTGACCATGGCCCAGCAGGTGCCGCTGGCCGGCGCGGTGATCGTGTCCACGCCGCAGGACCTCGCCTTGATCGACGCGCGCAAGGGGCTGGCCATGTTCCGCAAGGTCGAGGTGTCGGTTCTGGGCATCGTCGAGAACATGAGCTACTTTATCGCGCCCGATACGGGAACGCGCTACGATATCTTCGGGCATGGCGGCGCGAGGGCCGAGGCCGAACGTCTGGGCGTTCCGTTTCTGGGCGAAGTGCCGCTGGAGATGACGATTCGCGAAAGCTCGGACGCTGGTGCGCCCGTCACCGCGACCGACCCGCAGGGACCGCACGCGAAAATCTATCGCGACGTGGCGGAGCGGACGCTCGCGTCAATCGAGGCAGCCAACGCAGCGTCTCGCAAGGCACCTAAAATCGTTTTCGAGTGAAGAATCAAAATAGTCTCTTGCATCATGGCGAGGTTATGGTCGAAAAACGCGCTTCCGACGGCGATGCAGCCGTCTTAGGCACGTTCATGGGAGAACGCGTTTCATGGGTCTGACCAAGAAGCTCCTGGCGGCGACGGCGATCGTCCTCGCGCTCGGGTCCGCCGCTTCGGCGAAAACCTTCGTCTTCTGCTCGGAAGGCTCGCCCGAGGGCTTCGATCCCGGCCTCTACACGGCTGGAACGACGTTCGACGCCTCGGCGCATCCGGTGTTCAACCGGCTGGCCGAGTTCAAGAAGGGCACCACGGAAACCGAGCCGGGCCTTGCGGAAAGCTGGGAAGTTTCGGACGACGGGCTCCAGTACACGTTCAAGCTGCGCCCGGGCGTCAAGTTCCACTCCAACGCCTCGTTCACGCCGACGCGCGACATGAACGCCGACGACGTCGTGTTCTCGTTCGACCGTCAGGCCAATGCCGAGAACCCCTGGCACCAGTACGTGTCGGGTGCGTCGTGGGAGTATTACTCCTCGATGTCGATGCCCGACATCGTGAAGACGATCGAGAAGATGGACGACATGACCGTCCGCTTCACCCTGAACGAGCCCTATGCGCCGTTCATCGCCAATGTCGCGATGCCCTTCGCCTCCATCGTCTCGAAGGAATACGCCGACAAGCTGGCTGAAGCCGGCAATCAGGCGCAGTTCAACCAGCAGCCGATCGGCACCGGACCCTTCCAGTTCGTCGCCTACCAGCCCGACGCGGTGATCCGCTACCAGGCCTTCGCCGACTACTGGAACGGCAAGCAGCCGATCGACGACCTCGTCTTCGCCATCACCAAGGACGCCTCCGTGCGCCAGCAGCGCTTGGCGGCCGGCGAGTGCCATCTGATGGCCTATCCGAACCCGGCCGACGTGCCGGCGCTCCAGCAGAACGCCGACCTCAAGGTCGACGAGCAGGAAGGCCTGAACGTCGGCTACTTCGCCTACAACACGAAGCAGGCGCCGTTCGACAAGCCGGAAGTGCGCCGCGCGCTCAACATGGCGATTGACAAGGACGCCATCGTCCAGGCCGTCTACCAGGGCGCCGGGCAGAAGGCCAAGGCGCCGATCCCGCCGACCATGTGGAGCTATAACGACCAGCTCGTGGACGACAAGTACGACCCGGAAGCGGCCAAGAAGATGCTGGACGAAGCCGGCGTCAAGGACCTTTCGATGAAGGTGTGGGCGATGCCCGTGTCGCGCCCCTACAACCCGAACGCCGCGCGCATGGCCGAGCTGATCCAGGCGGACTTCGCCAAGGTCGGCGTCAAGGTCGAGATCGTCACCTACGAGTGGGGCGAGTATCTCGAGCGCTCCAAGGCGGAAGACCGCGACGGCGCCGTGCTGCTCGGCTGGACGGGCGACAACGGCGACCCGGACAACTTCCTGGCGGTTCTTCTCGGCTGCGACGCGGTGGGCAACGCCAACCGGGCGCAGTGGTGCAACGAGGACTTCAACAAGCTGATCCTCGAAGCCAAGACCAAGCCGACGCAGGACGAGCGCGCCAAGCTCTACGAACAGGCGCAGGTCATCTTCAAGGAGCAGGCGCCCTGGGCGACGATTGCCCATTCGGTGGTCTACGTCCCGATGCGCAAGAACGTCACCGGCTTCGTGCAGAGCCCGCTCGGCGACTACACGTTCGACGGCGTCGACATCACCGAGTAATCGGCTCGAATCTCATCCGGGAAAGGGGAGCGGCACCACGCCGTTCCCCTTTTCGTTTGGACGGAATCGCGGTTTCCGGTACGGTTCCGTCATCAGTCGCCCATGTGCGGCATCAGGACCCTCAGAGGCCCATACTTCATGTTTCGCTTCATCGTTGCGCGCTTCGGCGTCCTCGTTCCGACCTTTGTCGGCGTGGCGATCGTCGCCTTTTCCTTCATCCGCCTCCTGCCGGGCGATCCGGTCACGCTGATGGCGGGCGAGCGCGGCATCTCGGCCGAGCGCCATGCGCAGCTGACCGCCGCGCTCGGCTACGACCAGCCGCTGCCGATCCAGTTCTGGCACTATCTCGTCGGTCTGTTCGGGGGCGACTTCGGCACCTCGATCGTCACAAGGCGACCGGTTCTCACCGAGTTCATGACCCTGTTTCCGGCGACCGTCGAGCTGTCGCTCTTCGCCATCCTGATCGCGGTCGCGCTCGGCGTGCCGGCCGGTGTCTTCGCGGCCGTGAAACGCGGCTCCTGGGCGGACCAGACAATCATGGGAACGGCGCTCGTCGGCTACTCCATGCCGATCTTCTGGTGGGGCCTCCTCCTCATCATCCTGTTTTCGGGAACGCTCGGCTGGACCCCGGTTTCGGGCCGCATCTCGCTTCTCTACTTCTTCCCGCCGGTCACCGGCTTCATGCTGATCGACAGCCTCCTTTCCGGACAGGCCGGTGCCTTCAAGTCGGCGATCAGCCATCTCATCCTGCCGGGTGTGGTTCTGGCCACCATTCCGCTCGCCGTGATCGCGCGCCAGACGCGCTCGGCCATGCTGGAGGTGCTGAGCGAGGACTACGTGCGCACGGCGCGCGCCAAGGGACTGCGAGCCAATCGCGTCATCGGCATCCACGCCTTGCGCAACGCCCTCATCCCCGTGGTGACGACGATCGGCCTGCAGATCGGCGTGATGATGGCGGGCGCGATCCTGACCGAGACGATCTTCTCCTGGCCGGGCATCGGCAAGTGGATGGTGGATTCGGTGTTTCGCCGGGACTACCCGGTGGTGCAGGGCGGCCTGCTCCTGATCGCCATCGTGGTGATGGTGGTCAATCTCGTGGTCGATCTTCTCTACGGCCTGATCAATCCTCGCGTTCGAGCCCGGTAGGAGAGACCGCATGTCCCATATCGAAGCTCAGGAAGCGGAAGCCGGCGTCGGCGCGCTGATCCCCGATCGCATTCCGGCTGGCGGTGAGCGCCGCCGGATGCTCAAGGAGTTCTGGTACTACTTCTCCGTCAACCGGGGGGCCGTCGCCGGCCTCGTCGTGTTCGCGATCGTTGTTCTCGTCGCCTTCCTGGCACCCGTGATCGCCCCTCACGATCCGACCGCGCAGAACCGCGCGGCGCTGCTCATGCCGCCGGTCTTCATGGAAGGCGGGCAATGGTCCTACATCCTCGGAACCGACGCGGTCGGGCGCGATATCCTGTCCCGCCTGATCTATGGCGCGCAGTATTCGCTGTTCATCGGCACGTTCGTCGTGATCCTCGCCGTGTCCACCGGCATCGTTATCGGTCTGGTCGCCGGCTACTTCCGGGGCTGGGTCGATACCGTGATCATGCGGGTGATGGATGTCATCCTGGCGTTTCCCTCGCTGCTTCTGGCGCTCGTTCTCGTCGCGATCCTCGGGCCCGGCCTCGTCAACGCGATGATCGCGATCGCATTGGTGCTGCAGCCCCATTTCGTGCGCCTGACACGCGCGTCGGTGATGGCCGAGAAGGAGCGCGAATACGTCACCGCCGCGCGCGTCGTCGGCGCGGGTCCCCTGCGGCTGATGTTCAAGACCATCCTGCCGAACTGCCTGGGGCCGCTGATCGTCCAGGCGACTCTCTCCTTCTCCAACGCCATTCTCGATGCCGCGGCGCTGGGCTTCCTCGGCCTCGGCGCCCAGCCGCCGACGCCCGAATGGGGCACGATGCTGGCCGAAGCGCGCGAATTCGTGTTGCGCGCCTGGTGGGTGGTGACCTTTCCGGGTCTCGCCATCCTCGTCACGGTGCTCGCCATCAACCTGATCGGCGACGGCCTGCGCGATGCGCTGGACCCGAAGATGCGCCGGAGCTGAGACCGTCGATGTCCCTTCTCGAAATCCGCAACCTCACCGTTTCCTTCGACACGTCCTCCGGCCCGTTCAAGGCCGTGGACGGGATCGATCTCCATGTCGACCGTCAGGAAGTGCTGGCCATTGTCGGCGAGTCCGGCTCCGGCAAGTCGGTCGGCATGCTGGCGACCATGGGCCTCCTGCCCAAGACCGCGACGGTCACCGCCGATCGTCTCGCCTATGACGGGCGCGACCTCCTGACCCTGACCAAGCGCCAGCGGCGCGAGATCATCGGGCGCGACATCGCCATGATCTTCCAGGAGCCGATGGCCAGCCTCAACCCCTGCTTCACGGTCGGCTTCCAGCTGACCGAGACGCTGCGCTTCCATCTCGGTCTCGGCCGGGCGGCGCGACGCGCGCGGGCGATCGAGCTTCTCCAGGCGGTCGGCATTCCCGATCCGGAAAGCCGTATGTCGAGCTTCCCGCACCAGATGTCGGGCGGCCAGTGCCAGCGCGTGATGATCGCCATGGCCATCGCCTGCAACCCGAAGCTCCTGATCGCCGACGAGCCGACGACGGCGCTCGACGTGACGATCCAGAAGCAGATCCTCGATCTTCTGGTGAACCTCCAGCGCGAGCACGGAATGGGGCTCATCATGATCACCCACGACATGGGCGTCGTGGCGGAAACGGCGCACCGCGTCGTCGTCCAGTACAAGGGACGCAAGATGGAGGAGGCGGGCGTGCTCGAACTCTTCGAATCGCCGAAGAACCCCTACACCCGCGCGCTGCTCTCGGCGCTGCCGGAAAACGCCACGGGCGACCGCCTGCCGACGGTGGCCGATGCCATGGCTTTGGAGACTGCCCGATGACCGCGGTTCTGGAAGCCCGGGGCCTCAAGCGCGACTATCTCGTGCCGCGCGGCCCCTTCTCGAGCCCCAAGGTGGTGCAGGCCGTGAAGGGCGTGAGCTTTTCGGTCGAGAAGGGCAAGACGCTGGCGATCGTCGGCGAATCGGGCTGCGGCAAGTCGACGCTCGCGCGCATCCTGACCCTGATCGACGAGCCGACGGCGGGCGAGCTCTTCATCGACGGCGAGCCGATGCGCGTCGCCCGGGGCGTGACGGCCGAGATGCGCCGCAAGGTGCAGATCGTGTTCCAAAACCCCTATGGCTCGCTCAACCCGCGCCAGCGAATCGGCGACGTCCTGACCGAGCCGCTTCTTCTCAACACCGACATGGGTGCGGCGGAGCGGCGCGAGCGCGCCCTAGCCATGCTGGTGAAGGTCGGGCTGGGACCGGAGCACTTCAACCGGTATCCGCATATGTTCTCGGGCGGCCAGCGCCAGCGCATCGCCATCGCGCGCGCCTTGATGTTATCGCCCAGCCTCCTCGTGTTGGACGAGCCCGTGTCGGCGCTCGATCTGTCGGTCCAGGCGCAGATCCTCAACCTTCTCGCCGACCTTCAGGACGAGTTCGGCCTGACCTACGTCTTCATCAGCCACGATCTGTCGGTGGTGCGCTACATCGCCGACAAGGTGATGGTAATGTACTACGGCGAGGTGGTGGAATACGGCACGCGCGACGAGGTCTTCGCCGCGCCGAGCCACGACTACACCAAGAAGCTCTTCGCCTCGACGCCGCGGGCCGATGTCGACAGCATCCGCGCGCGCATGGCCGCGCGGGCCTGAGGTTTCAGGCGAAGAGGGCCCAGAGCTTGCGGGCGTCGATCTTGCCGAGAAGGCGCCCGCGCTCGGCGACCACCACGTCGCCGCGCCGCAGCGTCGGCAGGACCTGGGCGAGCGGCGTTCCCGTCTGGACGAGGCCGGCAAAGCCGCTCGCCTCGTCCTCCGGCGCGATCGGCGTCATCACGTCCTGGGCTTCGAGGAAGCCGACCGGGTTGAGCTCCGACAGGAGAGCGGCCACGTGATCGCTCGCCGGCTGGAGAACGAGATCGCTTGGGCGGCCGACCTGCACCAGCCGTCCGTTGTCGAGAACCGCGACGCGGTCGCCGACGCGCAGCGCCTCGGCCGGGTCGCAGCTCGACAGGATCACCGTCTTGTCCGTGCGCTCGCGCAGGCGGCGCAGCGCGTTGACGAGCGCGGGATCGCGCCAAGCGTCCGGCGTGTCGATGGCGGTGTCGAGAAACAGGATCGGCTCGGATCCGAGCGCTGCGAGGAGCAGTTGCACCTGCGGGCGGATGCCGGGCG
Source organism: Aureimonas sp. ME7 (assembly GCF_903970965.1). GTDB lineage: Bacteria > Pseudomonadota > Alphaproteobacteria > Rhizobiales > Rhizobiaceae > Aureimonas. The sequence goes on from NZ_CAJCKW010000003.1 coordinate 365,948, forward strand.
GCAGATCCTCGATGCGCATGTCGGCGGCGTCGCGAAGGCCGGCACTGGCGAGTTCCAGAACGGCGCGTGGCGCCCGGTCGCGGCGCGAAACGCCGTGGCGCGCGAGATGCGCCGTGACGACGGAGGCGACGGTCCGGCGCGCGGGCAGCGGAACGGGTGCGCGCGCGAACGCCACCGTTCGGGCCCCGTGCCGCTTGCGGTCCGCCTTGGTGGCGGTGGACAGCTCGACCGGGCCGTGCGCCGTGACGAACGAGGCCGAACCGCGCGCGATCTCGGCCGAGCCGTCGAGGGCGGCCAGCAGGCTCGTCTTGCCCGAGCCCGAACCACCGACAAGCACCAGGATCTCGCCGGGATAAACGTCGAGATCCACGTCGATCACGGCCACCGCGCCTTCGCCCCCCAGGCGGATCGCATGGGGGCTCTCGCCCGCATCGGCGCGCCGAAGGGCGGCGCCGGGTTGGCGGCCATGGACGACGGCAAGGTGGCGGATGCTGATCTGCGGGGTCATGGGGCGGGCTTATGCGCCAGCGGCATCCCCCGCGCAAGCGCGGCGGGACGCTGGGTTGGTAACGGTTTTGCGCCAGTTCGATCGCAAGTTTCGCGCCCCGCGCGCGGGAGATGACAAGGAGACGTCGTTTGTCCGAACCCCAGTCCGATATAGCCATCGCCCGCCGGGCCGAGCTCCAGCCGATCGGCGCGGTCGCGGAGCGGCTCGGCATTCCGCCGGAGGCAGTCATTCCCTACGGGCGCGACAAGGCCAAGCTCGACGGCGCGTTTCTTCGCTCGCTCGAAGGGCGGCAGGAGGGCAAGCTGATTCTGGTGACGGCGATCAACCCGACGCCGGCCGGCGAGGGCAAGACCACGACCACAGTCGGCCTCGGGGACGGGCTGAACGCCATCGGCCGGCGTGCGGCCATCTGCCTGCGCGAGCCCTCTCTCGGCCCCTGCTTCGGGCAGAAGGGCGGGGCGGCGGGCGGCGGCCACGCCCAGGTCGTGCCGATGGAGGACATCAACCTCCACTTCACCGGCGACTTCCACGCCATCACGACGGCGCACAACCTTCTGGCGGCGATGGTGGACAACCACCTCCATTGGGGCAACGCGCTCGATCTCGACCCACGCCGCATCGTCTGGCGGCGCGTTCTCGACATGAACGACCGGGCGCTGCGCGACATCGTCCAGTCGCTCGGCGGCCCCGCCAACGGCTTGCCGCGCGAATCCGGGTTCGACATCACGGTCGCCTCCGAAATCATGGCGATCGTCTGCCTCGCCACCGGCCCAGAGGATCTGCGCGAGCGGCTGGGGCGGATCGTCGTCGGCTACCGACGCGACCGCTCCCGCGTCTATGCGCGCGATCTCGAGGCCGACGGCGCGATGGCGGTCCTCCTGAAGGACGCGATGCTGCCGAACCTCGTGCAGACGCTGGAGAACAACCCGGCCCTCGTCCATGGCGGCCCTTTCGCCAACATCGCGCACGGCTGCAACTCCGTGGTGGCCACTAAGGCGGCGCTGCGCATGGCCGACTACGTGGTGACGGAAGCGGGCTTCGGCGCCGATCTCGGCGCCGAGAAGTTCTTCGACATCAAGTGCCGGCAGGCCGGCTTGAAGCCGGACGTCACGGTGATCGTGGCGACCGTGCGAGCGCTCAAGATGAACGGCGGCGTCCCCAAGGATGCGCTGGGCGCCGAAAACCTCGACGCCGTGCGGCGGGGCGCCGCCAACCTCAAGCGGCACGTGGCCAACTGCATCGGCTTCGGCGTGCCGGTGATCGTCGCGGTCAACCATTTCGGCACCGACACACCAGACGAGATCGAGGCCGTAAAGGTCGCGGCGGCCGAAGCCGGTGCCGAGGCCGTCCTGTGTCGCCATTGGGCGGAGGGCTCGAAGGGCATCCTGGAACTGGCCGAGAAGGTGGCGGCGCTCGCCGATTCGGGGCGGGCCCGCTTCCGGCCCGCCTATGCCGACGAAACCAGTCTTCTCGGCAAGATCGAGACGGTGGTGAAGGACATCTACCACGGCGCGGCGGTGACGGCGGAGCCGGGCGTCCTCAAGCTTCTCGGCGAGTTCGAGGCGGACGGCTACGGCCACCTGCCGGTGTGCATGGCCAAGACGCAGTATTCCTTCTCCACCGACCCGAGCCTGCTCGGCGCCCCGAGCGGCCATGTCGTGCATGTGCGCGACGTGCGCCTGGCAGCCGGCGCTGGCTTCGTGGTGGCGATCTGCGGCGACATCCTGACCATGCCGGGGCTGCCCCGCCATCCCGCCGCCGAGCGCATCTTTCTGGACGAGGAGGGCCGCGTGGAGGGGCTGTTCTAAAGTGCGAGCGCACCTGCAAAGCACTGGCAAATAGGGGTTGCCGGCGGATTTTCGTTGCGGGGCGGAAACGCTTCGGCTACCCATCTCGCCATGGAACACGCACGCAACCGCACGAACTGGTGGCAGATCCGCTTCTAGCGGCTTTGCGAACCCGTGCGCGTTCGACCAGCAAAGGCCGCTCCGGACCCCCGGCGGCCTTTTCGTTTTGAGAGGCCTCCGATCCGGCGCTCGAACGATGGAGTGGATGGCATGACTTCCCCGATCCCGACCGACGGCGCATTCCGATACCGGACGGAGGGCGGCGTTCTCGTCACGCGGCGCCGCCGCGAGGTGCCCTACGAGGGCGCGATCGAGCCTTATGTCGATCGGCTCGACACGCGCCGAGGCGCCGTGTTCTCGTCGAACTACGAGTATCCCGGCCGATACACGCGCTGGGACACGGCGATCGTCGATCCGCCGCTCGGCGTCACATCGTCCGGCCGGCATGTCGTCGTGGAGGCCCTGAACCCGCGGGGCCGAGTGCTTCTCGGCTTCGTCGCCGAGGCCCTTGAGGGGCACGAGGACATCGCGCGCGCGACCGGCCAGGAGGGACGTCTGGAACTCGAGATCGCGCTGCCGTCGCGCGCCTTCACGGAGGAAGAGCGCTCGCGCATGCCGACCGTCTTCTCGGTGCTGCGCGCGATCGTCGCCCTCTTCAAGTCGGACGAGGATTCCGACCTCGGGCTCTACGGCGCCTTCGGCTACGACCTCGCCTTCCAGTTCGACCGGGTGGACGAGACCCAGACGCGCGATCCCGAGCGGCGCGATCTCGTGCTCTACCTGCCGGACGAGATCCTGATGGTGGATCACTATTCCGCCAAGGCCTATGTCGAGGAGTACCAGTTCGAGCGGGGCGGGCAGACGACGGAAGGGCTCGAAGGGGGCGGGGCGGACGCGAGCTTCCAGCCGGCCAACCGCATTCCGCCGCGCGGCGACCACAAGCCGGGCGAATACGCGGCCCTCGTGCGCCGCGCCAAGGAGAAGTTCATGCGCGGCGACCTGTTCGAGGTCGTGCCGGGCCAGACCTTCTACGAGCGCGTCGAGCATCGCCCGTCCGAGGTGTCGCGGCGTCTCAAGGGCATCAACCCGTCGCCCTATTCCTTCTTCATCAATCTGGGGGCCAACGAGTTCCTGATCGGCGCGAGCCCCGAAATGTTCGTGCGCGTGTCGGGCCGCCGGGTCGAGACCTGCCCGATCTCGGGCACCATCCGGCGCGGCGAGGACGCGATCTCGGATTCGGAGCAGATCCTCAAGCTCCTGAACTCCAAGAAAGACGAGTCCGAACTCACCATGTGCTCGGACGTCGATCGCAACGACAAGAGCCGCGTCTGCGAGCCGGGCTCGGTGCGCGTCATCGGCCGGCGCCAGATCGAGATGTATTCGCGCCTGATCCATACGGTGGACCATATCGAGGGCCGGCTTCGCGAGGGCATGGACGCGATGGACGCGTTCCTTTCCCACGCCTGGGCGGTGACGGTGACGGGCGCGCCGAAGCTCTGGGCCATGCGGTTCATCGAACAGAACGAGAAGAGCCCGCGCGCCTGGTACGGCGGGGCGGTCGGCATGATGCACTTCAACGGCGACATGAACACTGGCCTGACGCTGCGCACCATCCGGCTCAAGGATGGCATCGCCGAGGTGCGCGCGGGCGCGACGCTTCTCTACGATTCCAACCCGGAGGAGGAGGAAGCGGAGACGGAACTCAAGGCGTCCGCGATGATCGCCGCGATCCGCGAAGCGGGCAAGCCGGCGGCCGATCAGGCGGCGGCCGAGCGCGCCAAGGTGGGCGAGGGGGTGAAGATCCTTCTCGTCGATCACGAGGATTCCTTCGTCCATACGCTCGCCAACTACTTCCGCCAGACCGGGGCGGAGGTGACCACGGTTCGCACGCCCGTGCCGGAGGAGATCTTCGACCGCGTGTCGCCCGATCTCGTGGTTCTTTCGCCCGGTCCCGGCAATCCGGACGACTTCGACTGCCGGGGCACGATCGCTGAGGCGCGCAAGCGTGAGATGCCGATCTTCGGCGTCTGCCTCGGCCTTCAGGCGCTCGCCGAGGCCTATGGCGGCACGCTGCGCACGCTGCACGTGCCCGTCCACGGCAAGCCCTCGCGGGTGCGCGTGTCGAGCCCCGGCGTGATCTTCTCCGGCCTCGGGCCGGAAGTGACCGTCGGGCGCTACCATTCGATCTTTGCCGATCCCGTGCGCCTGCCGCGCGAGTTCGAGGTGACGGCCGAGACGGAGGACGGGATCGTGATGGCGTTCGAGCACCGGCACGAGCCGGTGGCGGCCGTCCAGTTTCACCCCGAAAGCATCATGAGTCTTGGGAGCGACGCGGGCATGCGGATGATCGAAAACGTCGTGGCGCGCCTGCCGCGCCGCGCCGGCGTCAAGGCGGCCTGATGACCGCTTCCGCGATGGCGATGGCCGACGAGTCGGGGCGTCTCGTCAAGCGCACGGCGATGATGACCATCGCCGTCGCCTGCCTCGTGCTCGGCATCAAATACGCCGCCTATGCCGTGACCGGATCGGTGGCGCTGTTTTCCGACGCGCTGGAGTCCATCGTCAACGTGGTGGCGGGGGTGATCGCCCTTTGGGCGGTCAGCGTCAGCTACAAGCCGGCCGACGTCGATCATCCCTACGGACACACCAAGGCGGAGTATTTCTCCGCCGTGGTGGAAGGCGTGCTGATCGTCGTGGCGGCGCTCGTCATCCTGCGCGAGGCCTACGGGGCGTTCTTCGTGCCGCGTGCGCTCGACGCGCCGTTTCTCGGCATGGCGATCAGCGGCGGCGCGACGCTGATCAACCTGTTCTGGGCGCTCTACCTCCTGCGCAAGGGAAGCGAGCACCGCTCTCCTGCGCTGGATGCCGACGGCCGCCACATCATGGCCGACGTCGTCACCTCGGTCGGCGTCCTCGCGGGGCTGGGCATCGCCAGCGTGACCGGATGGGGCTTCCTCGATCCGGCACTCGCCGCGCTCGTCGCCCTCAACATCCTGCGCGAGGGATGGAAGGTCGTGGCCGCGTCCTTGTCCGGTCTGATGGATCAGGCACTCGATCCTTCCGACGATACGCGGGTTCGCGAGATCATTTCCGCCTCGGCACAAGGTGCGATCGAAGTTCACGACGTTCGCTCCCGCACTGCGGGACGCGCCGTTTTCATCGAATTCCACCTCGTCGTACCCAGCGATATGCGGGTCGCGGATGCTCACACGATCTGCGATCGGATCGAAGACAGGCTCCAGGAAGCCTTTGCGGGAGCGCGTGTTCTGATCCACGTGGAGCCCGAAGGTGAGGCCAAGCAGGTCGGCGTTCCTGTCCTTTAGTCCACTGATATTATGGACATTAATTCCTTCGACGGGAAAAAGGCAGGTAACCTTCTTTTCGCAACGCACTGTTCATCATCTGGCTATCGAACCGGCGGGTTCGATCGCTTATATCGCGATCATCGAACGCCGCAGTAGAACGCTCCGCCTCCCAAGTCGATGGAGGGATCAAGCGCCGCGGGGTTGCGTCAATTTAAGGAATAAGAAAATGAAGATCGTTGCTTTCGCTTCTGCCGCCCTCGTTTCCCTTGCGGCACTCACCGGTGCGGCTTCCGCCGCCGGCGTCGTCCCGGGCTCCGACTACTACACGGAGGCGCATGCCGACCGTGAAGCCAACAGCGTTATTCGCGGCGAGACGGCTGCCGCTCCTGCCAATACTGTGACGGAAACCCGTTCCTTTGGCTACCCGGCTTCGACCGGCGCCACGGTGAACCTCATCCCCGGTTCACGCTACCAAAGCCGCGCCACGCAGACCAACTCGATCAACGCGGTCGCCCGCGGCGAGTATCACAATGGCTACGTCGCCGGCGCGCCGGTGTCCGGCCGCTTCGTCCCGGGCTCGGACTCGTTCTGATCCCTGGCATTCGATCGGACGGTCCTCCCTCCGTCCGGTTGCAAAGGCCCGATCCGCAAGGATCGGGCCTTTTTTCGTTCGATACGGCAAAAGGACTTGCGCCCGCGCGGAGCCGCGTTCATGTTCGCCGCCATGTCGCAGACCCGAGCCCCTTTCGAATCCACCACGACCGTCGCCACTCGGCGCGGTGTGGGTTGCGCTCGTCTGCCGGCTGGCCTTCTTCTCGTCCTTAGCGGCGATCGTCGGGCCCGTTGATCGAAGGGGCGCCCGGCGGTCGAGCCGGCGCGCGAAACCCTCGCATCGCCTCCAGTCTCTTCGGCTTTACAGAACTCCACAAATCCTCGAAGGACGAACCGGTCGGCTGAGAGCCGCCGCCGTCTTTGCCGAACGAGCAAGGTTTCCGCTATGTCCGTATCCGCCCCGGTGATGCGCAACGCCACCGACAAGTATCAAGCCTATCCCGCCGTCGATCTGCCCGATCGCCAATGGCCCTCGCGCCGCATCGAGACGGCCCCGATCTGGTGCTCGGTGGACCTGCGCGACGGCAACCAGGCGCTGGTCGATCCGATGGGGCAGGAGCGCAAGTCGCGCATGTTCGCCCTTCTGAAGGCGATGCGCTTTCGCGAGGTCGAGATCGGCTTTCCTTCCGCGTCCCAGACCGACTTCGACTTCGTGCGCTGGTGCATCGAGGACGGCGGCGTGCCGGACGAGATGTCGCTCCAGGTCCTTGTCCAGTGCCGCCCGGAGCTGATCACCCGGACATTCGAGAGCCTGGAAGGGGCAAAGAATCCGATCGTCCATTTCTACAACTCGACCAGCGAGCTGCAGCGCCGCGTCGTGTTCGGCAAGGATCGCGCGGGCATCAAGGCGATCGCGGTGGACGCGGCCAAGATGATCACCGACATGGCGGCGAAGGCCGGCGGCGGGTTCCGCTTCGAATATTCGCCTGAAAGCTTCACCGGTACCGAACTCGAGTTCTCGCTCGAGATCTGCAACGCGGTCGCCGAGGTGGTCGGCCCGACGCCCGAGAACCGCCTGATCCTCAACCTGCCCGCCACCGTCGAGATGTCGACGCCCAACATCCATGCCGACCAGATCGAATGGATGAGCCGCAACCTCGACAATCGCGACGCGATCATCCTCTCGCTGCACCCGCACAACGATCGCGGCACCGCGATCGCCGCGACCGAACTCGGCCTCATGGCAGGCGCCGACCGCGTCGAGGGCACGCTCTTCGGCAACGGCGAGCGCACGGGCAACGTCGATCTCGTGACGCTCGCGCTCAACATGTACACGCAAGGAATCGACCCCGAGCTCGACGTGTCCGACATCAACCGGATCAAGGACGTCTACGAGCACTGCAACCAGCTCACGATTCCCGAGCGCCACCCCTATGTCGGCGAACTCGTCTACACCGCGTTCTCCGGTTCGCATCAGGATGCGATCAACAAGGGAATGAAGGCGGCGAAGACCGCCAACTCCCCGCTCTGGGCCGTGCCCTACCTGCCGATAGACCCGCAGGACGTCGGCCGCTCCTACGAGGCGATCATCCGCATCAACTCGCAAAGCGGCAAGGGCGGCATCGCCTATGTGCTCCAGGCCGACCACGGCCTGAACCTGCCGCGCAAGCTTCAGGTCGATTTCCGCGAGGACATTCAGCGCATCACCGACGAGGAAGGCAAGGAGCTTCCGGTCAAGCGGATCTACGACCGCTTCATCGAGCGCTACGTCGAGCAGCCGGGTGCGCGCTTCGGCTATGTCGACCACCTGACGCGGCCCGAGCAGGGGCCGGCGCGCCGCACGGTGACGGCCCAGGTTCGCGACGGCGAGAAGACGGTCGATATCGAGGGGCGGGGCACGGGCGCGATCGACGGGTTCATCGACGCGCTCGCGCGCCATACCGGCATCGAACTTTCGGTCGCCGACTATTCCGAGCACTCGTTGCAGCGCGGCTCCAACGCCTCGGCCATCGCCTATATGGAGATCGAGCATCCCGGCGGGCGCGTGTTCGGCGCGGGCATCGACCAGAACGCCACCACCGCCTCGCTCAAGGCCATCGTTGCAGCCGTCAACATGATCGCCAATAATCAGGGTTAACGGATCCTTTCGCGAGGCCGGTCCGTTCCGGCCTCGCGAAAGCCTGCGGCGATAGTCCTGAAAGTCGGCGGCGGGCCATGACGGTTCGCCGGCGATGCAGTCGAGGTTGGCATGATGATGGAGCCCAAGGGCAGCGCGTTGACGGTTTCCTCGGGGACCAAGCGTCTGGCCGACGCCGTGCGCGCGGCCAAGATCGCCTCCGCGCAGCGCACCGACATCGTGGTCGATATCCGCGAGGCGGACCGGGCGCGGCTCGAGATCTTCGCCGAGGAACTGCAGCCCATCATCGACGCCGTTCCGCCGGGCGACGACCTGTTCGACTTCACGCTGTCGGGCGGCCCGCAGCCGCGCTTCTGGGTGGACGGAACGGCGCAGGTGATGATGGCGCGCGACCGGCGCACCTATCGCTTCGTGCGCGACACGCGGCTCGGCCGTCTTACCCTCGCCGAATCCACCGAAAGCCGCCTGATCGTCGACAAGGTGACCGAATACGTCGCCGAGCGGATGGTCGAGCGCGACCGGGCGTTGGCGAGCGACGACGGCATCGGCCTGCGCGCCGCGCCCGAGCGGACGGCTCCCTCGCCGACCCAGCCGCTCGCTTCGCACGAGCCCATCCGAATGGCGCCGCGTCCGCGCTCCACCGACTTCGTGATCGCCCTGTCCTGGCTGATGATCGGCATCGTGGTCGGCGCCGGGGTTCTGATGCTGCTGGCGGCGCTGCGTGGGGCGCCGATCCTCTGATCGCCCCTCCTAGCGCCGGCGCTGCAGGAGAAGCATCGCGCCGCCGGCAAGAAGGCCCCAGAACGGCGCGCTGATCGCGAAGAACACCGTTCCCGAACTCGTCACCAGAAAGCACAAGGTCGCGGCCTCGCGCTCGCCCGGTTTCGCCATGGCCGCGTTCAGCGATGCGGACAACGCGCCGATCAACGCGAGCCCGGCGATCGCCTGAACCAGAAGCGGGTTCTGAGCCGCGAACGCGGTGATGGTGCCGGCCGACAGCCCGAACACGATGTAGGCCATCCCCGAAACGACGCCTGCCCACCAGCGCCGGTCGCGATCCGGTCCTGCCTCGTCGCCGGCGCAGATCGCCGCCGTCATCGCGGCGAGGTTCACCGCGTGTCCGCCGAACGGGGCGGACAGGATCGTGGCGAGTCCCGTGCCGGAGAAGATCGAGCCGGGGTCGGGATCGTAGCCGTTCACTCGCATGACGGCGATGCCGGGAATGGTCTGCGACGCCATGTTGACGAGAAACAAGGGAACGCCGAGGCCGAGGATGGCAGCCGCCGTGAACTCGGGCACCACGAACACCGGCTGCGGAATACCGAGCGCGGCGCCGTTCGCCACACCCGGTCCCGTCGATGCGATGATGCCGAAAGCGACGAGGGCCGCGGCCGGCACGGCGAACATGCGCTTCCACAGGCCGACGAGAAGCCATGTGCCGGCGATGGCGAGCGCGGCCCACGGTTCGCTCGCCAGGGCCCGCACGGGCGCCAGACACAAGGGCAGGAGGATGCCGGCCAGCATGGCGCTGGCCAGCGATAGGGGAATACGGGTGACGAGGCGGCCGAGCGGGCGCACGAGCCCCGCCAGAAGCATAAGAGCGCCGGCCACCAGGAATGCGCCGACCGCCACGGCAAATCCCCCGCTCGGGCTCCCGGCGCTTGCCAGAAGCGCGGCGCCGGGCGTCGACCAGGCGATCGACAACGGAAGGCGCGATCGCCAGCACATCACGATGCCGGTGATGCCCATGATGACGGACAGCGCCATCAGTCCGGCGGCCGCTTCCGCCTCGCTGGCGCCCGCACCCCGGAGGCCCTGGAGGATCACCGAGAACGAACTCGCATAGGCGACGAAGGAAGCAAGAAGACCCGCCGCCAAGGCAGAGGAGGGAGGGCGGGTCATGGAAGCTCCACAAGGGACAGGCTGAACCTTAAGCCCTCCTTATGGTGGGGAAAGACCCTGCTGCAAGCGCCGAACGGCGGATTGCGCAAACTTCAGGCCTGACGATCCGCTCGATCGCGGCTTCGCGGCGGGATGGTGTCAGCCGCCGGAGGCCTCTTCAGCAACGGGGGCAGGGGCTGCGCGTTCGCTGAGGTTCTCTGCCGTGCCGTCTCGCAGGAGGCGCCGTTCGCGGATCCAGTCGATGCCGCTCCCGTCCGCCTTGAGGCCGCGTTCGCGCTGGGTGAGGGACCAGCGGCCGGGCTCGCCCTCGATCTCGAACAGGTTGTAGCGTGAGGCCGGTTTGGAGCCGCCGGCGTTCTGGCTGGCCGAGGGAACACCGGCCACCGGCACCTTGGCCCCGTCCGGGCCGTTCAGCCAGTAGAGCGTGTCGAGATGCGTGTGCCCGTGGAGAACGAGTTCCGCCCCCGCATCGTGGATCACCTTGGAAAAGAACTGCTTGCCGATCAGCCGCTTCGACCAGGCTGCAGCCCCCGCGATCGGCGGATGGTGGATCATCACGACGCGAAACAGCCCGCGCGCCTTGGCCTCTTCCAGAAGGCGGGCGGTGGCGAGTGCCTGTCCGCGCTTGAACGTGCCGGTGGCGAAGAAGGGGGCGGTGGCCTCGGCGCTGGAGGTGCCGATGATGGCGACGGGGCCGCGAATGCGCAGGTAGGGATAGTGCCGGTGCGATCCGGCCCGCCCGTCGTCGCCGACGAGATAGGGGTGCCACTCGTCGTAGACGCGCTTGAGCGCGCCGGGCACGTAGGCGTCGTGGTTGCCCGGCACGACCGAGACCCATTTCGGATCGCCGAGATCTTCTAGCCAGATCCGGGCGCCCGTGATCTCGCCCTTGGTCGCGAGATTGACGAGATCGCCCGTCACCGCGACATGGTCGGCGCTTTGCGCCTTCATGTCGGCGACGAGGCGCAGGAGCGTGTCGCCGAACATCGCCCGCTTCCGGTTGCGCTGCCAGTTGATGTAGCCGGTGATGCGCTTGGTCGCGAGCTCGCGGTAGGAAAGCTCCGGCAGCGGGCCGAGATGAATGTCGGACAGATGGGCGAGACGAAACATGGCGGATCAACTAGCCGGAACGCGGGCGATGAAAAGGGGCGCTCGTTGCGCGGCGTGAGCCGGATGGTCCGCTCGCTCGGCGGCGTCTACGCAAGGGCGGTGCGTCCGATGACCCTCGGCGTTCGCCTTCTCGGGCACGACGAGCGGGGCCACGTGTTCCTGGTGCGCCATGTCCATCGCGCCGGGTGGTTCCTGCCGGGCGGCGGCGTGGAGCGGGGCGAAACGGCGGCCGAGGCCGCGATCCGCGAAGCGCGGGAGGAGGGCAACCTCCGGCTGGACGGACCGCTCGCGCTGGTCGGCATTTTTCGGAACCCCTTGCAGCGCGGCGATCACGTCGTCCTCTTTCATGCGTCCGTCCGCGCCCTCGGCGAAAAGCGGGCGGACCGGGAGATCGCCGAGGGGCGCTTCTTCGACGTCGGCGAGCTTCCGGAGGACATCTCTCCCGCCACCTCGCGCCGCATCCGCGAATGGCGGGGCGATCTCGCCCTGCCCGCGGACTGGTAGCGCGTCAGAGCGGGACCTGCTTGTCCCGCCCGTGTGGCCGGTCGAGATCGAGTTCGGGGCCGAGCGGCACGATCCGCGTCGGGTTCACGGTGTCGTGGCTCTCGTAGTAGTGATGCTTGATATGGGTAAGGTTCACCGTCTCGGCGACGCCCGGCCATTGGTAGAGTTCCAGCATATAGGCTTCGAGGTTCGGATAGTCCGCGATCCGCCGGAGGTTGCACTTGAAGTGCCCGTGATACACCGCGTCGAAGCGGATCAGGGTGGTGAACAGGCGCCAGTCGGCCTCCGTGACGCGGGAGCCCGTCAGGTAGCGCTGGCGCGACAGGCGGTCCTCCAACTGGTCGAGCGTCTCGAACAGGGCGTGGAAGGGTTTCTCGTAGGCGCCTTGCGTCGTCGCGAAGCCGCATTTGTAGACGCCGTTGTTGACGTTGTCGTAGACGAGCGCGTTCACCGCATCGATCTCGGACCTCAGCTCGGCCGGGCAGAAATCCACCGACGCGTCGCCGAACGCATCGAAGGACGAGTTGAACATGCGCAGGATCTCGGCGGACTCGTTGTTGACGATCGTGTTCTCGCGCTTGTCCCAGAGCACCGGCACGGTGACGCGGCCCGTGAAGCTCGGATCGGCCTTCTGGTAGACCTCGAAGAGGCGCGTCGCGCCGTTGACCTCGTCCGGAATGACGCCGGGATGGGGCGCGAAGGTCCAGCCCTCCTTGCCCATGAACCAGTCCACCACCGACAGGGACACGACGTCCTCCAGCTTCTTCAGCCGGCGCAGGATCAGCGTCCGGTGCGCCCAGGGGCAGGCGAGGGAGACGTAGAGATGGTAGCGGCCGGCTTCCGCCTTCACGGCATCCTGACCGTCCGGCCCGGGGCTCCCGTCGGCCGTGACCCAGCGACGAAAGGCGGTCTTGGTGCGTTCGAAGGCGCCGCCCGTCTTCTTCGTGTCGTACCACTGGTCCTGCCACTTGCCGTCCACCAGAAGGCCCATACCGCGTCGTCTCCTTCGATTTGCCGGTTTGGAAGGGGAAAGCTTGTGTGAGGGTCGGCCGTTCCCAGCCCGAAGCGACGACGCTGCGTTTCCTATCGACGCACGCTCATCGATTTGATAGGAAGCCCGCGGACAAAAACGGGGCGTCGATGCCCCTCGGGCTACATTCCCATGCAGCGACGACGACGCGAAGGGGCGGCACCAGCCGCCGGTATGAACGCCGCCCAAGGCTGATTCCGCGCGTTCGGAGGGTCTCGGGCGGATTGGCAAGCCTTCCCGTTTCAGGACTCGTCCATGTTGTCCACCCTTCAGGATCTCGACCTGCGCTTCGTCGCGGAAACCGCTGATCACGCCGACGCCATCGAGGATATCGCGGCGCAAGCCTTCGGCCCCGGGCGCTTCACGCGTGCGGCCGAGCGGGTGCGCGAGCGCTCGCCCCACGACCCCGCTCTGTCGCTGGTGGCGATCCTGCGCGGCGAGGTGGTCGGCTCCGTCCGGCTCACAAGGGTGGCGATCGGTGGCTCACCGGTCCTGATGCTGGGTCCCTTGGCCGTGCGCCCGAGCTTCAAGAAGCGTGGGATCGGCCGCACGCTACTCGCCATGGCGGCCGATGTGGCGCGCGAGGTGGGAGAGCGGGCGATCTTCCTGGTCGGCGACCGCGCCTATTACATGCCGCTCGGCTACAAGCCGCTCCCCTCCGGCTCCGTGATCATGCCCGGTCCGGTGGACGAGGCACGCATCCTTGGCCTCGAACTCGCGCCGGACGCCTGGAGCGGCGTGCGGGGCCGCGTCGAGCCGCGCCGCTAGACGATCGCCTCGACTTCGAAGGCCAGCGAGGAGCGGTGGCCGATGTCGCGCCTGTGCCGATCCAGCCAGCGGTCCGTCGCCGTGCGGCCGAGGTCGCGCAAGGTTTCGAGTTCGGACCAGCGCGTGTCGAGCTTGCCGACCGCGCCGCGTCGCGTCAGCTCTTCGCCCGCCGAGATCATGTGGAGGCGCAGGTCCGCGATCCGACGCATCACCGGATTGTCGAGGTCCTCGCCGCGCACCAGCCGCTTCACCTCGGTCAGCATGCGAAGGTCGCGCATCAGCGAGGTGTTGAAGGTGATCTCGTTGACCCGCGCCATGATCTCCTCCGCCGTGTCCGGCACACCGGGGCGGGCAAACGGCGTCACCTGCACGATCAGGAGATCGGCCGTGCCGCGATCCTCGTTGAAGAGCGGCGTCAGGACCGGATTGCCGAGATAGCCGCCGTCCCAGTAGTGCCGCCCGTCGATCTCCACCGCGCGGAAGAGGTCCGGCAGGCAGGCGGAGGCGAGAAGCGCGTCGGCCGTCAGCTCGCGTCCGGAAAAGACACGCACGCTCCCCGCCTCGACATCGGTCGCCGAAACGAAGCAGGGCACGAGCGTCTGCGCCTGGAGGCGGGGCAGGTCGATCGCCTCCTCCACCACGCGGCGCAGCGCGTTGGCGCTCGGCAGCGCCGGGCTGTAGGGCGACAGGAACTGGTTGAAGTTTTGCGCCTGCTCGATCGCACGATGCACCACGGCGCGCGGGAAGGGGAAGAAGGGCAGGCTGTTCTCGATCGCGCCGAGTGGCGAGCGGGCGGCGACCGTTTCCCAAAGGCGGTGCAACCCCGCCTTGGCACCCTCGCGCCCGTTCGTATCGAGCCCCGCTGCCAGTGCCGCCGCATTCAGTCCGCCCGCGCTCGTTCCGCTGACAGCGGCAATCTCGATCGAGGGATCGTCCAGAAGACGGTCCAGAACGCCCCAGGTGAAGGCGCCGTGGGCGCCGCCGCCTTGCAGGGCTAGCGTGATCCGATCCATGGCCACAAGGCGACCTTTCTCAGCGCCCTTCGCGATACCAGGTGGCGGAGACCGCCAGAAGTAGGACCGCAAGGCCGAGGAAACCGGCAAAGAGCGGCGTGCGGTCGACCCCGCGCAGGACGCTTTCCTGCGTGGTCCGCATCCCGATCCAGTCGCGCCCGTCGGCATCCGCGCGGCCCGACACCGGCACGATGCGCGGCACGGTGATCCCGCCCTCGGCTTCCGCCAAACGCCGCGTGCTGCCGCGCGAGGCGTCGGCGATCGGCTGGAGCTTGTCCGTCGTGGAGATCGCTTCGCGGTATTCGCGCGGATTGACCGGGCCGATATTGGCGAGGGCGCGAAGATCGCCGTTGGCGACCTGATAAAGGCCGAGCTCGGTGGCGGGCAGTCGCCCCTGCCATTCGCCGTCCTCGACCTCGGCCAGCGTCACCTGGGAAGCCGCGCCCGTCGGCGTGACGACGGTGGCCGGACCCGGGTCGTCGCCGATCGTGTGGCGGGTGATGACGAGTTCCTGTCCCCGCCCTTCGGCGTCGAGCGCTTCTTCTTCGAGTTCCGGCTCCTTCATCAGCCAGTGTGCGAGGCGGCGGAACAGCGGCACATGCGGGCCGCCGCCCTCGAAGCCGCGCGACCACAGCCAGCCCTGGTCGGACAGGAGCAGCGCGACGCGGCCTTCGCCGGCCCGGTCGAGCACGAGAAGCGGCTTGCCGTCCGGCCCGGTCATCACCGTTTCGCCCTTCGTCTCGCCGACGTCGATCGAGCGGAACCAGGGGCTCCAGCCCGGCGGGGTGGCGCCCGCGCCGGGCAAGTCGCGCGTCACCGGATGCTTGCGCCCGATGGGCGACAGGATCGGGCGGAATGCGCGCTCGTCCACCTGACCGGTCGGAAGCGCCGGCAGGATCGAGCTCAAGGGCGAGTTGGCCACCGAATCAGGCCCCGCATATTCCGGCCCCGAGGCGATCAGCATGGCGCCGCCGTTCTGCACGTACTGGGCGATGTAGTCGTAGTAAAGCGTCGGCAGGACGCCGCGCCGCTGGTATCGGTCGAAGATGATGAGGTCGAAATCCTCGATCTTCTCGACGAAAAGCTCGCGCGTCGGGAAGGCGATCAGCGACAGTTCGTTGATCGGCGTCCCGTCCTGCTTCTCGGGCGGGCGCAGGATGGTGAAGTGGACGAGATCCACCGCCGCATCCGACTTCAGGAGGTTGCGCCACGTGCGCTCGCCGGCGTGCGGCTCACCGGACACGAGGAGCACGCGCAGGTTCTCGCGAATGCCGTCGATGACCGCGATCGAGCGGTTGTTGACCGGCGTGATCTCATCTGGGGTCCGCGCCGCCGACATCTCGACGATGTTCTTTCCGGCGCGCGGCAGGGTGATCTGGACTTGGGCCTCCGCGCCCGGCACCGCGTTCTGGCGCGCCACGAGATCGCCGTTCAGGAAGATCTGCACCTCGACCGGGTTGCGCGAGGCGCCTTCGCCCTCCTCGACGACGCGATAGGTCAGCGTCTGCGGCTGGTCGACGAGCCCGAAGCGCGGCGAGGTCAGGATTTCCAGGCGTCGGTCGAATTCGTTCGGACGGCCCGTGACGAGCGCATGCACCGGCGCGTCGAAGCCGAGATGCTGGAGATCGGAGGGAATGTCGTGGACCTGCCCGTCGGTCACCATGATCGCGCCGCCGACGCGGGCGGGCGACACGTCGCGCAAGCCGTCGCGCAGCGCCCCGAAGAGCGCCGTCGTCGCATCGCCCTCGCCCGAACGCGCGTCGATCGTGCGCACCTCGAACTGCGGGAATGCTGCAAGGCTCCGGCGTAGCGCGTCCGCCGCCTCGTCGGTCTGCGCGGTGCGCTCGCCGATCGTCTGGCTCTGGCTTCGGTCCACCACGAGGGCGACGACGCTCTTCAAGGGATCGCGCTCTTCGCGCAGCACCACGGGGTTGAGGAGGGCAAGGAGAAGGGCGGCCAGCGCGAGCGTGCGGATCACGGCGCCGCGCATACGGGCCGCCAGAAGCGCCACGGCGAGGATCAACGCCGGCACGGCGAGGATCGCGATCACCGTCCAGGAGAAGAAGGGCGAAAAGTCGATCGACCAGTTCATCGGCTCATTGCCCCAGCCGTTCCAGGAGGGCGGGCACGTGCACCTGATCGGCCTTGTAGTTGCCGGTGAGCACGTACATCACGATGTTGACGCCCGCCCGGTAGGCGTACTCGCGCTGCGACGGGTCGGCGTTGTCGGTCGGAAACACGAAGAGCCCGCTGTCGTCGATCGCCCAGGCGCTGGCGAGATCGTTGGACGTGATCATGATCGAGGACACGCCGTCGCCCGCGCTCGCCGGCCGAGCCTCGGCATCCCCTGAGCGCTGGAGCGACTCGACCCAGAGGTCCGAGCCGGTGTGGCGGCCGGGGAAGTCGCGCATGATGTAGAACGCCTTGGTCAGGACGTGGTCGGCCGGGACGGGTTCGAGCGGGGGAATGTCGAGATCGGCGAGGATGTCGCGCAGGCGGCGCTGCCCGGCAGAGACCGCCGTGCCCGACAGGTCGCCCATCGCGTCGCCCTCGACGTCGAAAAGGACGGTGCCGCCTTGCTTCATGTAGGCGTCCACCCGGCTGATCGCGGCCTCGCTCGGCATCGGGGCGCTAGCGTGCACCGGCCAGTAGAGGATCGGGAAGAAGGACAATTCGTCCGTCGCGATATCCACCGCCATCGGCTCGCCCGGCTCCAGAGCGGTCTTGGACGCGATGTATTGCGACAAGCCGCCCAGCCCCTGGCGCGAGATCTCGTCGGTCGCCGCGTCCCCGGTTTGGACATAGGCGAGATGGGTTGTCTCGGTGGCGGCGATGGCGCGCTCGGCGTCGAACCCTTCCAGCCCCTGCGTCGCAAGTTCGCCGGGCGTCGGCGTCTGGGCCCTCGCGTCCCCGCCGTGCGCGAGAGCGAGGCCGGCGACGAGCGCGAGCGCCGCCGGTGCCGCCTTGCGTGCAAGGCCGTGGCGCAGGCGATGCAACCCGCCGTGCAGCCAGAGAAGCGCCAGCGCGTCGAGCGCGAACAGGGCGACGGCGCCGGCGAACAGCCACGGCGTCAGGTTGGTCGAGCCCTGGAGACCATAGGCGCGCGCGGTGACGGGCGTGCCGAAGTCCAGCGCGGGGAGGGGGCGGAGCGCGGCGTCGGGGCCGAGAAGGTTCAAGGCGCGATATCCTTCCGCCGTGCCGTAGAGACCCGGAGGGTTCTGGACGCTGGGGGCGGGCGATTGGCCCCCTCGGATGACGAGCGGCTGGATCTCGGGGCCCGGCTGCAGGAGCCGCGCGTTTCCGTCCATGGTGCGATAGGGTGCAAGGCTCGCCTCGCCCGCCATGCCTCCGGTGTCCACCGCGCCGCGCGACAGGGTGACGATGCGGCGCAGCATGTCGACGAAGGCGCCGGAGATCGGCAGATTCGACCACGTGGCCTCGGCCGTGGTGTGGAAGAGGACGATCGTGCCGCCCCCGCGCGAGGCGGCGGTGACGATCGGTGTCCCGTCGGCAAGGCTCGCCCAGGTCTGGCTCGCCAGTTCGGCCGAGGGCTCGGCGAGGATCTGGCGCGACACGGTGACGTCCGGCGGCACGGTGATGCCGGCAAAGGGGCTGTCGTCGGCCATCGGCGCCAGCGCCTGAGGCTGCGACCAGGACAGGGCCCCGCCGAGCTGCCGCTCGCCGCCGCGAAGGCGCACCGGCACCAGCGTATCCTCCGCCGTGGAGGCGGCGAGGCGCGGGCCGGCGAAGCGCACCAGCGTTCCGCCGTTGCCGAGGAACGCGTTCAGCGCCTCCGTCGCCGCTTCCGGCAGGACGCCGATATCGGCCAGAACGATCACCGACGGCCGCTGCTCCACAAGCGCGGGAATGGCCGTGCCGAGATCGGCGCTGCCGGCGCGCACGAGATCGGCGAAGGGCTCCAGCGCGCGGGTGATGTAGTAGAGCGGCGACAGGAGCGGCTGCGCGAGATCGGCTGCCTCGCCCGACACGAGGGCCACCTTGCGGCGCTGGAAGCTGTCGTCCACCAGCCGGACCGAGGCCGCGTCGTTGAGGCCCTCGCGCTCGATGCGCGCCACGTCGTTGCGAAGCTCGACGGGGATGGCGAAGCGCGCTTCCCCCGTCGCCGAGCCCGCCGCGAAGGAAAAGGGCGCGCGGGAGATTTCGCGGTCCTGAGTGTCCAGCGCGCGCAGCTGATAGGTCGTGGGCCCCGTCTCGCTCGAAGGCCGGACGCCCTGGACGACCAGCGCGTCGGTCGTGTTCTGGGCGCCAGTCAACCCGGTCAGGGTGCCGATTGCGGGGACGTAGAAAAGCGTCTGGGCCGGCTGGAGGGTGCGCAGCGTCTGCGCCGCGCCCTCGATCCCGCCGCCGTCCAGTCCGTCCGATAAGAAGGCGAGCGTCGAGCCGGCCTGCCCGCCGAGAACGGCGGCAAGGCGCCTTGCGGCCGCATCCCGGTTGGGCGGCAGGGGGCGGGGCTCGGCGGCGGCGAGGCGCTCCAGCGCTGTCGCCGCTTCCACCGGCGCCGCGTCGTTGGCGGCGTCGTCGGCGGTCAGGACGAGAGAAACGGGGCGTCCGGCTTCGCCCGCTTCCCGAATCAGATCGGCGGCGGCTTCCTGCCGTTCCTCCCAGTCGCGCGCGCTGGCCCAGCCGTTGTCGAGCATGACCACCACCGGACCCTCGCCCGACAGCGCGCTTTCGCGCGGGTTCAGGATGGGGGTCGCGAGCGCCAGGATCACGAGTGCGGCCAGGAGCAGGCGCAGGAGGGTCAGCCACCACGGGCTGCGCGCCGGCGTTTCCTCGCGCTTGAGAACGCGCTCCAGAATGCGGAGTGGGGGAAAGGTCTCGGTCTGCGGGCGCGGCGGGGTCAGGCGCAGGAGCCACCAGATCGCCGGCAGAACGGCGAGCCCGACGAGAAGGAGCGGAGCGCCGAAGGACAGGGCGCCCATCAGCTGCGCCCTCCGCCGGCCTGCGGCTGGCCGCTGAGATAGCCGTGCGCGGTAACGAGCGGCTCGGAAGCGGGCCGGTCGGTGGCGTGGAACGTATGGCTCCAGCCGAGACGCCGACAGTGCTCGCTCAAGGTCAGGCGCCGCGCCTCGAAGGCTTGGGCGTAGACCTCGCGCAGGGCCTCGGCGCGGCCGGCCGTGAGCTTCGCCCCGGTTTCGGGATCGCGGAACTCGGTGCGGCCGTGATAGGGAAAGGCGACCTCGGCCGGGTCCGCGATCTGAATCAGGTGCCCGCGCACGCCGTGGCGCGCCACGGTGTCGATACGCTGGAGGAGCTCTTCGATCGGATCGAGGAAGTCGCCGACGACAACGATCTCGCTGAAGCGCTTCACACGGCCGGTGTCGGGGAAGCCGCCGGCCGGGCGGTTGGTGCGCAAGGCGGCGGCAACGCGCTCGGCCGCGTTGCGCGCGGAGATCGGCTCCAGAACGCCGGGATAGCCGATGCGCTCGCCCGAGCGCGCCAAGAGCTCGGCGAGCGCCAGAACCAACACCAGCGAACGGCTTTCCTTGGACGCAAGGCCGGTGCGCGATTGATACAGCATGGACGGCGACGGGTCGGCCCAAAGCCAGACCGTCTGCGCCGCCTCCCATTCGCGGTCGCGCAGGTAGACGTTGTCGTCGCGCGCGGAGCGGCGCCAGTCGATGCGGCTCACCGGCTCGCCGTCGACGAAGGGGCGGAACTGCCAGAAGTTCTCGCCGGTGCCACGTCGGCGCCGGCCGTGCCAGCCGGTGGCGACGCTGGCGACGACGCGCCGCGCTTCCACCAAAAGGTCGGGCAGGAGCGCGGCGCGCTGGCGCGCTCGGTGCAGCGCCTCGCCGCCGGCAACCGGTTCCGTGGTGCGGCCGACCGTGGCCATGCGGCTCAGCCGACCGCCTTGGCGAGGCGCCCGATCACGTCGCGAACGCCGATTCCCTCGGCGCGGGCCGCGAAATTCAACGCCATGCGATGCTGGAGGATGGGCTCGGCCAGAGCCCGCACGTCGTCGATGGAGGGGGCGAGGCGCCCTTCGTAGAGGGCGCGGGCGCGAACGCAGGTCATCAGCGCCTGGGAGGCGCGCGGACCCGGGCCCCAGGCGACATGCGTATCGGCCTCCGCCGAGCCGTGTCCCGGCCGGGCGGAGCGCACCAGCGCAAGAATCGCCTCGACGACGGTTTCGGGAACCGGCATGCGGCGCACCAGGGTTTGGATCTCGCGCAAGCGGTCGGCCGTCACGACGGCGTGCGCCTTATCCTCGGCGACGCCGGTGGTCGCCAGGAGGATGCGGCGCTCGGCGTCGATCGAGGGATAGGGAACATCCACCTGGACGAGGAACCGGTCGAGCTGCGCTTCGGGGAGCGGATAGGTGCCTTCCTGCTCCAGCGGGTTCTGCGTCGCCAGGACGTGGAACGGCGCCGGCAGGTCGTGGCGCTCGCCCGCCACCGTCACGTGGTATTCCTGCATGGACTGGAGAAGGGCGGACTGGGTGCGCGGGCTTGCGCGGTTGATCTCGTCGGCCATCAGGAGCTGGGCGAAGACCGGGCCTTTGACGAAACGGAAGGACCGGCGGCCCGTGTCGTCCTGATCCATCACCTCGGTGCCGACGATGTCGGAGGGCATGAGATCGGGCGTGAACTGGACGCGCCGCGCGTCGAGGCCGAGCACCAGCCCCAGCGTTTCCACGAGCTTGGTCTTGGCGAGGCCGGGAACGCCGACGAGCAGCGCGTGGCCGCCGGCGAGGATGGCGACGAGCGTCTGTTCCACGACGCTTTCCTGGCCGAAGATGACGCGGCCGACCGATTCGCGCGCGGCCGCGATGTCGGCCAGCGCGCTTTCGGCCTGAGCCACCATCGCGCTCGAATCGAGAGCCGGCTCCTGGGGGGCGAGAATCGTCATCCTTCGGGGCCTTTCGAATGAGTCGCGTCGCATGTGGATATGCGAAAGGATGCCTCATAGAATCGAGGCGGCCCCCGTCTGGCAAGCGGTCGGGGCGCGACTATTTCGTGAGGCCCAAGGCCGGCCAAAATAAGACCGGCCGTCCGGCTCCGCCGAGGGCAGCGTTCGCAAGGATGAAACCATCATGTCCGAGATCTCTCCCGACGCCGGAGGCGGCATCTCCCTGGAAGCGCTGATCTCGCGCGCCGAGCGCGCGGGGGCGGGCGCGCCGCTGGTGGACACATGGCATCCCGCCCATTGCGGGACGATCGACATGCGCATCGAGGCGGACGGACGCTGGGTCCACGCGGGGTCGCCGATCGAGCGCGAGCCCCTCGTGCGCCTCTTTTCCAGCATCCTGCGCCGCGAGGCGGACGGGAGCTTCGTTCTCGTCACGCCGGCCGAGAAGCTTTCGATCGAGGTCGAGGACGCGCCCTTCGTCGCGGTGGAGATGAGCGCGGAAGGCGGTGTCCTGCGCTTCCGCACCAATGTCGGCGATCTCGTCACCGTCGACGACGACCACCCGCTGCGGCTGGCCAGGGGCGGGGGCGACGCGTTCATGCCCTATGTGCGCGTCCGCGGTGGGCTCGAGGCCCGGCTGACCCGCTCGCTCGCCTTCGATCTCGCCGGGCGGATCGAGGAGCGGAACGGCAAGGCGGGGATCGCGTCCGGCGCGTCCTGGTTTCCCGTCGATGCTTGAACCCGGCCTCGATGCCGCCGACCTGCGGCGGCGTTGGGAAGCGCGAGATCCTGTCATCCGCGGCCACGAGAGCGGCGACCACACGCTCAATCCCGGCTGGGAGGCGATGATGGCCGGCGTCGCGCTGCGCGAGGCGGCGGTGCTGGTGCCGATCCTCGACCGCCCGGGCGGCGCGCGTGTCCTCTTGACGACGCGCGCGGCCCATCTTCGCAAGCATTCCGGGCAGATCGCCTTTCCCGGCGGCTCGATCGATCCGGCGGACGCGTCGCCGGAAGCTGCCGCCTTGCGCGAGGCGCGGGAGGAGGTGGGGCTCGATCCGGCACTGGTCGAGATCGTCGGCAGCCTGCCGCCCTATCGCACGACGACCGGTTTTCGCATCACCCCTGTGATCGGTATCGTCCGGCCGGATTTCGTACCGCGCCCGGACCCGTCGGAGGTCGCCGACGCATTCGAGGTGCCGCTCGACTTTCTGATGAACGCGGCTAACCACGCCCTGGACAGCCGCGTCTGGCAGGGGCAGGCCCGCCATTTCTACACGATGCCCTTCGGCGAACGATATATCTGGGGCGTGACGGCGGGTATCCTGCGCGCGCTCTATGAAAGGCTCTACGCATGATCACCCGGATCGAAGCGGACTGGCTCCGCGACCCCGCCCTCCAGCTCATCCTCGAAACCCTTGGTCAGAACGGCGAGGAAGCGCGCGTGGTCGGCGGCTCGATCCGCAACGAGCTGATGGGACGCGCGATCACCGACGTCGATGTCGCGACGACGACGCTGCCGGCCGAGACGGTGGCGCGCGTCGAGGCGGCGGGCCTGAAGGCCGTGCCGACCGGGATCGAGCACGGTACGGTGACGGTGGTCGCGAACGGCCGCCCCTTCGAGGTGACGACGCTGCGCCGCGACGTCGAAACCGACGGCCGCCACGCCAAGGTCCTGTTCGGGCGCGACTGGCGCGCCGACGCCGAGCGCCGCGACTTCACGATCAACGCGCTCTACTGCGATGCGTCGGGTGAGATCCACGACCTCGTCGGCGGTCTCGCCGATATCGAAAGCGCGACGCTGCGCTTCATCGGCGATGCCGGGCAGCGGATCGAGGAAGACTATCTGCGCATCCTGCGCTTCTTCCGCTTCTTCGCCTGGTATGGGCGGGGGCGGCCCGACACGGAGGGGCTGAAGGCCTCGACGCGGCTGAAGGAGGGGTTGGACCGGTTGTCGCCCGAGCGCGTCTGGGGCGAGCTTCGCAAGCTTCTCCGCGCACCCGATCCGGCGCGTGCGCTTCTGTGGATGCGTCAGTCCGGCGTCCTGTCGCGCGTCCTGCCGGAAAGCGAGAAGTGGGGCATCGACGCGGTGCACGGGCTGGTCGATACCGAGCGGTTCTACGGCTGGCCGGCGGACCCGCTGCTGCGCCTCCAGGCCATCGTACCGCCCGATCCAGCCCGCATGCGCGAGCTCGCCAAACGCCTGCGCCTGTCCAACGCCGACCGGGACCGGCTGACAGCCTGGGCGCTGGCCGAGGTGCCGCCGGGCGAAAGCGACGGCGCCTTTCGCGCCCGGATGTATTTCGGCGACCGGACGGCGCTCGCCGATCGCTTGAGCCTCGCGCTGGCATCCGAGCGAACCAAGGCCCAGGGCGAGCCGGACCGGCTGGCCGGCGTTGCGGCGCTCGCCGAGCGGCGTGATCGGGCCGCCGGCTTCGAGGCGCCGGCCTTTCCCGTGAACGGGCATGATCTGGCGGCTTCGGGCGTGCCGGCCGGGCCGGAAACCGGCAAGGCGCTGGACCGGCTGAAGCGCCTCTGGGCGGAAAGCGGCTTCGTGCTCGACCGCGAAGCGCTTTTGGCGAAGCTCTGAAAGGGCGCAAACGAAAAGCGCGGGCTCGTGGGCCCGCGCATCAAGCGTCCTGAAGTTTTCGCGCGAGCGTCAGTGCCTGACGGCCTCATGCGTTCCGTCGCGGAACGCGTCCATCATGCGCTGCGAGATCGTTTCGACCCCGAGTTCTTTGGCCTGCGTCACGGCTCGGCGCATCACCTCGGCGGGTGAATCGGCGCGGATCACGCGCTCGCAGCCTGGAATGACGCCGTGGCAGTCGAGTTCATACATGTCAGTCCTCCCTGGTCGATGTCGGGCCAGCCATGCGGCCCTGTCGAAATCGATGCGTTACGGTCGGAATGCACGTCGGTCCGCGTCCGCGAAGGGAGCGGGGTCGCCCGCCCGCTTCGAAGGGCGAGGCTGAGCGATCTTAACAGTTCGATACGCCAAGTGAACAGGATGTTTGCGCACAGTTAACCCAAACGTGCTCGGCTCAAATCTAGCGTCTCGCCGAACGGGCAACAGGGATCGGAAGTCGGCTCACCAAAATTTAAGGCCACTTCACCACGGGCGGCATCGACGACAGGATCGAGGCGACGTTGCCTCCCGTCTTCAGTCCGAACAGCGTGCCCCGGTCGTAGAGAAGGTTGTACTCGACGTAGCGCCCGCGCCGGACGAGCTGCTCCTCGCGATCCTCTTCCGTCCAAGGGGTCGCGGCGTTCTGGCGCACGATATGGGGATAGGCGACGAGGAAGGCCTTGCCGACGTCGCGCGTGAAGGCGAAGTCAGCCTCCCAGCCGCCGGCCTCCTCCGGGGAATGAAGCCAGTCGTAGAAGATGCCGCCGACGCCGCGCGCTTCGCCGCGATGGGGCAGGAAGAAATACTCGTCGCACCAGGTCTTGTAGCGATCGTAGCTCGCGACCGCCCCGTGCCGGTCGCAGACGAACTGAAGCGAGCGATGGAAGGCGCGGGTGTCCGCATCGTCCGGTTGGCGGCGGCGCTCCAGCATCGGCGTCAGGTCTGCCCCCCCGCCGAACCATTGGCCGGTGGTCACCACCATGCGCGTATTCATGTGAACGGCGGGGACGTTGGGGTTGCGGGTGTGGGCGATCAGGCTGATGCCGGACGCCCAGAAGCTCCGGTCGGCGTCGGCGCCCGGAATCTGCGCGGCGAAGTCCTCCGACAGCTCGCCGTAGACGGTGGACGTGTGAATGCCCGCCTTCTCGAAGACGCGTCCGCGCAGCATCGACATCGTGCCGCCGCCGCCGGCTTCCCCGCGCGTCCAGGGTGTGCGCTCGAAGCGCCCGGCGGGCATGCCCTCGTCCGATCCAAACTCGTCCTCCAGGTCTTCAAAGGCCTGGCACAGGCGATCGCGCAACTGTTCGAACCAGAGCCGCGCCTCCTCCTTCTTGCCCTCGATGTTCTCCGGCAGGCCCTGCGGCAGTTCGGGACGTTGCATGTCGATCGCCTTCCTGAAAGCTGTCGGCGACGCCATGCCGCTTCTTTCATTCTCGGGCTATCAGGAGTTCGAGCGTTTCGGAAGCGTTCCATTGTGGATGAAATCGGTAGGGAACCTCGATATCCGCCGGCTGGCGACCCATATTCTGGTCAGACATAACGTGAACGAACGACCAGCCGCACGGGGTTTCGCATGGCCTCATTCCCCACACCGCCTTTGGATGGCCTCAAGCGTCAGTTGCGCGCGAGCCGGACCGCCCATCGTGACAGCTACGTGCGCGAAACCTTCACCCTGCCGCGCTTCGAGGCTCGAACGAAAGCGCGCGAATGGTTCTCCCGCTATCCCAAGGCCGCTTATTGGACGCAGGTCGAGAGCTGGCGCCTTCTGCCCGGCGACGAGGTGGAGTTCACGATGCGCCGCCTGCCGACGGCCGACTGAGCCGGCGGCGGAGCGCCCGAATGGCGCCAAGCGTCGGCGCGGTCAGGGGTGAGGGGAGGTCGTCGAGTGGGAAAAAGTCGAGGCCGTCGTGCTTGTTCGGCTCGACGATCGTCGGCTCCCCCACGAATTCGGTGATGAAATAGACCGGCGCGAACCAGTGCGTGCCCGCATCGCGGTCGATCTGGTCGACGTTGCAGAGGAGTTCGGTGGCTTCGACGCGGATGCCGGTCTCCTCGAGAATCTCCCGCTCCGCAGCGGCGGCGGCCGTTTCGAACAGATCGACCTTGCCGCCCGGCAGTCCCCAATGCCCGGGCTCCGGAGCGTTGCGACGGCGGATCAGGAGCAGCTTCCCCCCGCGAACGATCGCCGCGCCGGCGCCCAGTCTCGGCTCGTCCATTAATTGTCCTCCCCCGGTTCCGGCCAGCGCAACTGCCGCAGCGCCTCGCCCGCCACCATGGCGACGCTGACCGCAAGGTTCAGCGAGCGCGCACCCGGCTCCATCGGGATCAGCAGGCGCTCCTCCGCCATCTCGTGGACGGCATCCGGCACGCCCGCGCTTTCCCGCCCGAACAGAAGCACGTCGTCCGCCTGGAAAGCCGCGTGGCAGTAGGGGCGGGCAGCCTTGGTGGTTAGAAGCACGATGCGGCGCCTCGCCCCGCGCCGTGCCGCGTCGAAGGCCGCGAAGTCCAGATGGCGCTTGAGCCTTGCCATCGCGAGATAGTCCATGCCCGCCCGCTTCAGGTTGCGGTCCGACAGATCGAAGCCGGCGGGTTCGATGATCTCGACATCGAGCCCGAGGCAGGCGCCGAGCCGGAGGATCGTGCCGGTGTTGCCGGCGATGTCGGGCTGGTAGAGGGCAATGGACAAGGGCATGACGCGGCTTCTAGCAGGAAGCGGCGCATCCCGCGTCGTGAAACCGTCGCCGCGATCCCTATATGCAGCGGGACTGGCCGGGACCTCGGGTTCCCGGCGTGCCGGCGCGTGTCCGGTTCGTGTTACCGGAAGTGTCGGATGTTCAACTATTTCGAGCGGCTCGTCGAAGCGTTCCCCACCGGGGAGAAGGGGAGTCCGCCGCGCACCCTCGGGCGGTTCATCTGGCACTACGCCAAGCCAGTCTGGCCGCTTCTGGCGCTGTATGCGACGGCGACGGCGCTCGTGTCCGTCGCCGAAGTCTCCTTGTTCGGGTTCCTGGGGCAGATCGTCAACTGGCTGTCCTCGGCCTCGCGCGAGACGTTCCTGCAGGACGAAGGCTGGCGCCTCGCGCTGATCGCGGGCGTCGTGCTCTTGGTGCTGCCGGGACTGACCTTCTTTTCCTCGCTGATCTCCTTCCAGGCGCTGTTCGGCAATTTCCCGATGCGCTTCCGCTGGAGCGTCCACAACTGGCTCCTGAACCAGTCGCTCGGCTTCTTCCAGGACGAGTTCGCCGGGCGCATCTCGACCAAGCTGATGCAGACCGCGCTCGCCATCCGCGAAACGGTGATGAAGTCCATCGGCGTGATGCTCTACGTCACGGTCTACTTCACCGGCATCCTCGTGATGATCGGCTCGGCGGACTGGCGACTGGTGCTGCCCTTCGTCGGCTGGCTGGCGGTCTACGTCCTACTCCTTCGCCACTTCATTCCGCGGCTGATGAACGTGTCCTCGCAACAGGCGGAGGCGCGCGCGGCGATGACGGGGCGCGTGGTGGACGCCTACAGCAACATCGGCACCGTCAAGCTCTTCGCCCATACCGAGCGCGAGGCCGTGCACGCGCGCCGCTCGATGGAAGGGTTCCTGACCACCGTCCATGGGCAGGGGCGGCTGATCAACCTCTTCTTCACCTCGCTCTACAGTCTGAATTCGCTGCTCCTGTTCTCCGTCGGAGCCGTCGGCATCACCCTTTGGCTGAACGCCGCGCTGTCCGTCGGCGCGATCGCGGTGGCGATCGGTCTCGTGCTTCGGCTCAACGGCATGAGCCAGTGGATCATGTGGGAAGTGTCGGAGCTCTTTGAGAACATCGGCACGATCCGTGATGGGATTGCCACCTTCACGCTGCCCGTCGCCCTGGAAGACGCGCCCGATGCGAAGCCGCTCGTCGTTTCGAACGGCGAGGTGCGGTTCGAGGCGGTCCGCTTCGCTTATGGCGCCGCGGCCCCGCACCGGGCGGCTGGGCCGGTGGTGGACGACTTCACGCTCACCATCCGCCCCGGCGAGAAGATCGGCCTCGTCGGCCGCTCGGGCGCAGGCAAGTCGACGCTCCTGAACCTTCTTCTGCGCTTCTACGACGTGGAGGGCGGGCGCATCCTGATCGACGGGCAGGACATTTCGCGCGTCACTCAGAACTCCCTGCGCGCCCAGATCGGCGTCGTCACGCAGGACACCTCGCTGCTTCACCGCACGATCGGCGAGAACATCCTCTACGGGCGGCCGGATGCGAGCGCCGACGCGCTCGGCCGCGCGGTGGAGCGCGCGGAAGCGTCCGGCTTCATCAACGGGCTGGAAGACAGCCACGGCGGGCGCGGCATGGACGCCGAGGTCGGCGAGCGGGGCGTCAAGCTTTCGGGCGGTCAGCGCCAGCGCATCGCGATCGCCCGCGTCATGCTGAAGGACGCGCCGATCCTGCTTCTCGACGAGGCGACCTCGGCGCTGGATTCGGAGGTCGAGGCGGCAATCGCCGAGAACCTTTATCGCCTGATGGAAGGCAAGACCGTGATCGCGGTGGCGCACCGCCTGTCCACCATCGCCGCGCTCGACCGTCTCGTGGTGATCGACCGGGGCCGGATCCTGGAGGACGGCACCCATGCCGAGCTTCTGGAGCGCGGCGGCCTCTACGCCGACCTTTGGCGCCGGCAGGCCGGCGGCTTCCTGGACGCCGACGAGGAGGATCCCGCCAATCTCGGAGCCCCCGGCACGGTTCGGGCGGCGGAATGATCGACCGCCTCCTTCGGCGCTTCGAGCGTTCGGTCGATCCCTACGGCGATATCGATGACGGTGCGGAGGAGCGGCGCGTCGGCGCGCTTCCGCCCCTGCCGTCCGACGCCAATGCCTTCATCTGGCATTTCACGCGCGAGGCGAAATGGCCGTTTCTCGGCCTTCTCGTCACTGGCGGGCTGACGGGCGGCGTCGACGCCCTGCTCTATGCGGCCGTCGGCTGGGTGGTGGATGCGCTGGGCTCGTCTCCGCCGCAAACGTTCTTTCGGGAGCAGTGGCCGCTTCTCGTTTCGCTCGCCGTTCTGACGCTGGTGGTGCGCACCGCGGTGCTGTTCGCCGCTTCCGTGCTCGAACAGCAGATCGTCACGCCCTCGCTTTTCAACCGCATCCGCTGGCAGAGCTACCGGCGGCTGATGGACCAGCCCTACACGTTCTTCCAGAACGATTTCGCCGGACGCATCGCGCAGAAGGTGCAACAGGTCGGCGAGGCGACGGGCGACTTTATCGTCACCACGCTCCAGACCTTCTGGAGCTTCGTCACCTTCGCGCTCCTGGCCGTTGCGATCCTCGGCGCCATGGACCCTTGGATGGGCGCGATCCTCGCCGTTTGGGCGCTGGGCTACGTCTGGATCGTGCGCAACCTCCTGCCGCGCATCCGCCGGGCGGGGCGCGAGACGGCGGACGCGCGCTCGCTGATGTCGGGCCGCGTCGTCGACAGCTTCACCAACATCCTCGCCGTCAAGCTCTTCGACCCCGGCCGGCGGCAGGATGCCTTCGTGCTTGACGGGTTCCGCCGCTTCGTAGACGCGATGCGCCGGATGACGCGCGCCATCACCGCCGTGCGCACCGCCGTCGCGGTTCTCAACGGCTTCATGATGACGGCGATCGCCGCGCTCGTCCTTCATTCCTGGTCGTCGGGCTCGGCCAGCGGGGGCGATGTCGCCACCGCGCTCGGACTGGTTCTCCGGCTCAACCAGATGAGCGGCTGGATGATGTTCAACATCAACGGCCTCGTGCGCAACTACGGCACGGTGCAGGATGCGGTGGCGACCGTTTCCGTGCCCCCGGTGCTGACCGACCGGCCGGATGCGCCGCCGCTCGTCTCGAAGGGGGGAGGGGTGGAGTTCCGGGGCGTCGGCTTCCACTACGGCAAGGGCTCGGGCGTCATCGAGGGCTTCGACCTCGCCATCCGTCCCGGCGAGAAGGTCGGGCTCGTCGGACGCTCGGGCGCCGGCAAGACGACGCTCGTCAACCTCCTCCTGCGCCTCTACGACTTGGAGCATGGCCGCATCCTCGTGGACGGGCAGGACATCGCGGCGGTGACGCAGACCTCGCTTCGCGCGCAGATCGGCGTGGTCACGCAGGACACCTCGCTGTTTCATCGCTCCATCCGCGACAACATCGCCTATGGGCGTCCGGATGCGACTGAGGGTGAGATCGTGGCGGCGGCCCGGCGCGCCGACGCGCTCCAATTCATCGAGGGCGTGCGCGATCCGAACGGGCGCGCCGGCTTCGACGCCTATGTCGGGGAACGCGGCGTGAAGCTTTCGGGTGGGCAGCGCCAGCGCATCGCGATCGCGCGCGTTTTCCTGAAGAACGCGCCGATCCTCGTTCTCGACGAGGCGACTTCGGCACTCGATTCGGAGGTCGAGGCGGCGATCCAGGACAATCTCGCCGCGATGATGGAGGGCAAGACGGTGATCGCGATCGCCCACCGGCTGTCCACCATCGCCAGCCTCGACCGGCTGGTGGTGATCGATGCCGGGCGAATCGTCGAGGAAGGAACCCATGCCGAACTGATCCGTCGCGGGGGACTCTACGCATCGCTCTGGCGCCGGCAATCCGGCGGTTTTCTAACCGACGCGGCGGAGTGAGCGGCCTTCAGTGACTATCCAGCGACATAACCGCCGGAACCGCTGCCTTAGTCTGGACAAGTTCCAAGCAGGCGCATAGGAATTGCCCCGGAAAACGGCTTCATGGGGGAGGCGCGGCCGCTCCGGCGCTCGGGCGTGCTCTGCGAAGGCCGTATCGGAATCCGGATCGTGTGCCTCAAGCGGCGCGCGGGCCTCGAAGGAGCGTCATTTCCTGTGAGCGTCGAGCATAGTAGCGAACCCACACGCCGGGACTTTCTATATATCGCGACGGCAGCCGCCGGCGCTGTGGGCGCCGTGGCGGCCGTCTGGCCCTTCATCGACCAGATGAACCCCGATGCGGCGACGCTCGCGCTCGCGCAGGTGGACGTGGACATCAGCCAGATCGCCGCCGGCCAGTCGATCACCGCCAAGTGGCGCGGCAAGCCGATCTTCATCCGCCAGCGCACGCCGACCGAGATCGAAGAGGGCAAGGGCGTCAACCTGTCCGACCTCAAGGATCCGATCGCGCGCAACGCCAACCTTCCGTCCGACGCTCCGGCGACCGACGCCAACCGCGCGGCCAACGGCCAGGAGCAGTGGCTGGTGATGGTCGGGGTGTGCACGCATCTCGGCTGCGTGCCGCTCGGCCAGTCCGGCGACTACGACGGCTGGTACTGCCCGTGCCACGGCTCGCACTACGATACGGCCGGCCGCGTCCGGAAGGGGCCGGCACCGGAGAACATGGCGGTGCCGCTGTTCACCTTCCCCAATCCCACCACGATCCGCATCGGTTGAGGCGCGCACGAACATGAGTGGTCATTCGTCCTACGTGCCGACCAACGGCGTCATGCGCTGGCTCGACGCCCGCCTGCCGCTGCCCCGGCTCCTCTACGATTCCTTCGTGGCCTTCCCGGTTCCGCGCAACCTGAGCTACGCCTATACGTTCGGCGGCATCCTGGCGCTGTTCCTTGCCATCCAGATCCTGACCGGCGTCGTGCTCGCCATGCACTATGCCGCCAATTCCGGCATCGCCTTCCAGTCCGTCGAAAGCATCGTTCGCGACGTGAACTGGGGCTGGCTCCTGCGCTACATGCACGCCAACGGCGCCTCGTTCTTCTTCATCGCCGTCTACATTCACATCTTCCGCGGCCTGTACTACGGCTCCTACAAGGCGCCGCGCGAGATCATGTGGATTCTCGGCGTCATCATCTTCCTCCTGATGATGGCCACCGCCTTCATGGGCTACGTCCTGCCCTGGGGTCAGATGTCGTTCTGGGGCGCGACGGTGATCACCGGTTTCTTCACCGCCTTTCCCGGTATCGGCGGCCCGATCCAAACGCTGCTGCTCGGCGGCTTCGCGGTGGACAACGCGACGCTCAACCGCTTCTTCGCGCTGCACTACCTCCTGCCGTTCATGATCGCGGGCGTCGTGATCCTCCACATCTGGGCGCTGCACGTCGTCGGCCAGACCAACCCGACCGGCGTCGAGATCAAGTCCGCCAAGGACACCGTGCCGTTCACGCCGCACGCGACCATCAAGGACGGGTTCGCGATGGTCGTGTTCCTGGCCTTCTTCTCCTACTTCGTGTTCTACCTGCCGAACTATCTCGGCCACCCAGACAACTACATTCCGGCGAACCCGCTGCAGACGCCGGCCCATATCGTGCCGGAATGGTACTTCCTGCCGTTCTACGCGATGCTGCGCGCCATCACCTTCAACATCGGTCCGATCGATTCCAAGCTCGGCGGCGTCCTCGTGATGTTCGGCTCGATCATCGTCCTGTTCTTCCTGCCCTGGCTGGATACGAGCCGCGTGCGCTCGACGAGCTACCGGCCGATCTACAAGATCTTCTTCTGGATCTTCGCGGTGAACGCCGTGATCCTCGGCTGGCTCGGCTCGCGCCCGGCGGAAGGCATCTATCCGACGCTTTCCCTCATCGGCACGATCTACTACTTCGCGCACTTCCTGATCGTTCTGCCCGTTCTCGGGCTGATCGAGACGCCGAAGAAGCTGCCGAACTCGATTTCGGAAGCGGTTCTGGCCAAGCATGGTGCCGCAAGGACGGTGCCGGCGGGTGCCGCCGCGTCACCCGAAACCAAAGGCTGAACGAAGCACCGATGGATTCCGCAATGAAGAAGCTTCTTCCAGCCTTCCTGGCCGCCGGCGTCGTGTTCGCGCCGGTCGCCGGTTTCGCCCAGGAAAGCGCGGCTCCGGCCGCGACCACCGCGACCGAGGGACAGATCGAAGGTGCGGCGCCCGGCGCCGCCCCCGATGCCGCACGCGGCACGGAAGCCGCCGTTGCCGGCGAGCCGGCAGAGGCCCACGCGACGCCGCACTATCCCTTGAAGAAGCCGGCCGAGCTCTCCTGGACCTTTGCCGGCCCGTTCGGCCATTGGGATCTCGGCCAGCTCCAGCGCGGCTTGAAGATCTACAAGGAGGTCTGCTCCAACTGCCACTCGATGAACCTCGTGTCCTTTCGGAACTTCGAGGCTCTTGGCTATAGCGACGAGCAGGTCCGCGCCTTGGCCGCGCAGTACCAGATCACCGACCCCGCGCCGAACGCGCAAGGGGAGATGTTCGAGCGCGCGGGCATCCCGTCCGACCGCCTGCCCTCGCCCTATCCGAACCCGGAAGCGGCAGCCGCTGCATTGGGCGGCGCCCATCCGCCGGATCTTTCGCTGATCGCCAAGGCGCGCTCGGTGGAGCGCGGCTTCCCGACCTTCCTCTTCGACCTCGTTCCCTGGAAGCAATATGCCGAAGGCGGCCCGGATTATATCCACGGCCTTCTGACCGGCTATGGCGAGGAAGTGCCGGCCCATATCACCGTTCAGCCGGGCACCTACTACAACCCGCACTTCATCGCCGGCCCCGCGCTCGCCATGGCGCCGCCGTTGTCGGACGGCCAGGTGAGCTACGACGACGGGGCGCCCGAAACGCTCGAGCAGTATTCGCGCGACGTGTCCGCCTTCCTGATGTGGGCGGCCGAGCCGCACCTCGTGGAGCGCAAGGCCACGGGCTTCGTGGTGATGATCTTCCTGATCGGCTTCGCGATCATGCTCTATCTCGTCAAGCGGCGGGTCTGGGCCGACACGCCGCACTGAGGCGGCGCGAGGTTCGAGGCATTCGATAAAGGGGCTTTCGAGCCCCTTTTTCTTTGGGAAGGAGGACCCGCTTAGGTTGAAACGGCGTCAAACCTTTAACTCTTGTCGGCTAGCTTACGGTCGTCTCGAGGGTTGCGCCTGATGTTTCGATTCCCTTCGCTGGATCTGATCCGCGTCAGCGCGGTGGTGGCACTCGCCTGTTGCTTGATCCTCGGGTCCCTGGGGCTCGACGGCGCCCTGCGGGAGCGAACCCGGGCCGATCGATCCCTCGAGGAGCTTCACCTGTTCGATCTCGCGGCCGCCGCCGCGCTATCGATCACCGCCGAGCGACGACCGCTGGAATTCGCGCTCGATCTCGACCTGAACGAGAATGTCGGTGCGATCTCCGAACTGCGCGGCGCGCGGATCAACACGGATCTGCGGATTGAAGCCTTCCGTTCGGCGCTCGGGGCCCTGGCGGACTCGGAAGGAATGAACTTCGGCTTTCTGCAGACGGTTCTGCGCGACGAGCGCCGGCGAGCCGATGCCTTGCTGATCCTGCCGCTGGACAAGCGGTTGATCGGTGCGCAACTTTCGGCCGCGCGTGGCATGTCCACCATTTCCGATGCGTTCAAACCTTTCGTCGACAAGGTGTCGAAGCGCGTCATCCTTGCCAACGAGAACTTGGCCGGCCGGGTCAATATCGCCCGACTCCTCAGCACGCTCTACGAGTCTGCCGCGCGCTTGCCGACCGAAGTGATGCCGGCGCTCCGACGCGGCGAGATGCTGCCACCCGAAGCCGGCATGACCGCGATGCGTCTGCGCCAGCGCATTCTGGCGCTTTGGGACGTCGGTCTCTCGCAGTTGGAATACGAGATCGCGTCGAAGCCCTTGCAGAACTCCCTGGAAGAGATCAGGGCGACCTATTTCGGCCGTGGCTTTCCCTATATCAGCTATGCGATCGAGACGTTTTCACGCCGTCCCATGCGCGGCAGCGAAAACGCTCGCGCGATCGCGCAGGTCTACGGTCCCACGATCGAGCCGATCGCTCAGATGCGCGACAGATATCTGCAATGGATGATGGTCGATGCCGCGCAGGCGCAGGCCAACGCGACACGGCAGGCGCAGATCTTTCTCGGGCTGACGGCCGCCTCGCTGTTTGCGGCCGCGATCTTCGCCCTGACGGGCTATCGTCAGATCCTGAAGCCGCTCCTCGGCTTTCGCGATCAGATCCTGGCGGCCTGCGAGCGCAAACCGTTCGAGCGCGTTCCCTATCACGGGTCGGTGGCGGCGGTGCGGCACCTCTACCGGGCGTTGGAAACGCTGGAAGCGCGCGATCGCGAGCGCCTGGCTCTCGATCGCGAACGCACCGCGCTTTCGGAGAAGCTTCGGGCCTTGTCGGAAACCGACGATCTCACCCATCTGCCGAACCGGCGCGGCCTTTTCGACCAGCTGTCCCGCTTCAGCCTGTCGGACCAGGACTACGTGGCGATCCTTGTCGACATCGACCACTTCAAGGCGGTGAACGACACGCACGGGCACGGCGTGGGCGACGAGGTGCTGTTCACCTTCGCGCAGTGCCTCAAGACGCGAATGGGACCGGACGTGCTCGTGGCGCGATACGGGGGCGAGGAGTTCGCCCTCGCCGTGCGCGCCCAAAGCCCGGAGCGTCTCGTTCATTTTGCCGAAATGGTGCGCACGGAGATCGAGAACCTCCACTTCGCGACCTCGGAAGGCATCTTGCGCCTGACGGCGAGCTTCGGCGTCGCCCACGAGC
Source organism: Aureimonas sp. ME7 (assembly GCF_903970965.1). Classification (GTDB taxonomy): domain Bacteria; phylum Pseudomonadota; class Alphaproteobacteria; order Rhizobiales; family Rhizobiaceae; genus Aureimonas. Next base: position 401,560 of record NZ_CAJCKW010000003.1, read on the forward strand.
GCGGCCCGGTTTCGTCCTGGCCGACCCTTCTGTCGCTCGCCGACAAGGCGCTCTACGAGGCCAAGGCGGCGGGGCGAAATCGCGTTCGCCTCACCAATGCCGCGATGCAGCTGGCCGGCAAGAGCGGACGAAGCGAAGTTGGGGCGGGGGACGCCTCGGCCCCCGCCATCCTGATGACCGCCGTCTGAGGGTCCGGAACGCTCTCAGACGTTGAACTTGAACATCATGATGTCGCCGTCCTGGACGAGGTATTCCTTGCCTTCGTCGCGAGCCTTGCCGGCTTCCTTGGCCGCGACCTCGCCGCCCAGCGACACGAAGTCGTCGTAGGCGATGGTCTGGGCGCGGATGAAGCCCTTCTCGAAATCGGTGTGGATGACGCCCGCCGCCTGTGGCGCCTTGGCACCACGCTTCACGGTCCAGGCGCGCGTTTCCTTCGGGCCGACGGTGAAATAGGTGATGAGGTCGAGAAGCGCGTAGCCTTCGCGGATCAGCCGGTCGAGGCCGGGCTCGGCGAGGCCCATGGCTTCGAGATACTCGCCGACCTCTTCGTCGGAAAGCTGGGCGATCTCCGCCTCGATCGCAGCCGAGATCACCACCGAGCGCGCGCCTTGGCGCGCCGCCATGGCGGCGACGGCCTCGGAATGCGCGTTGCCGGTCGCCGCATCCCCTTCGGCGACGTTGCACACGTAGAGCACCGGCTTCGAAGTCAGGAGGTTGAGGTTGCGCAAGGTCTGGCGCTCCTCGGCGTCGAAACCGCCGAGGAGGACGCGCGCCGGCTCGCCGTTCTGGAGCTTGGCGAGCGTCGCTTCCATGATCGGGAGTTGGGCCAGCGCTTCCTTATCCTTGCCCTGCGCCTTCTTGCGCGTTCCTGCCACGCGCCGCTCCAGGCTTTCGAGGTCGGACAGCATCAGCTCGGTCTCGACCGTCTCGGCGTCGGCCACCGGGTCGATCCGCCCTTCGACATGGGTGATGTCGTCGTCCTCGAAACAGCGCAGGACGTGGACGATCGCGTCCACCTCGCGGATGTTGGCAAGGAACTGGTTGCCGAGGCCCTCGCCCTTCGACGCGCCGCGAACGAGGCCGGCGATGTCGACGAAGGTGATGCGGGTCGGGATGATCTGTGCCGACTTGCCGATCTTGGCGATCGCCGCCATGCGCCCGTCCGGAACGCCGACATCGCCGGTGTTCGGCTCGATGGTGCAGAACGGATAGTTCGCGGCCTGCGCCGCAGCCGTCTTGGTCAAGGCGTTGAAGAGGGTCGACTTGCCGACATTGGGAAGTCCGACGATGCCGCAGCGAAAGCCCATGGGTTCTGCCTATCTTGACGAAGAGTTCTGGAAAGCGGCGAGCGGTCTGGCGCTCGCGCATGAAGGTGGGTTCGTTCAGCCGCGATCGCCGCCGCCGAGAAGCCGGCGCAGCATGCCGGCCATCGGCCCGGTCGCAGGCGGGGCGGGGGGGTCTGCCGGGCGTGCCTGACGGACGTGGCTCGTGCCCTTGGCCTTGAGGGCCGCGCCCTTGGCCCCGCTCGGCTCCTCGGTGCCGCCAGCGCTCACCGTCATGCGGTTCATGAAGCGGGCGTCCTCGCCGGCGACCAGGAGTTCGGCGTTGCGAGCGACGGCCTGAAGCGTCTCGTCCAGCCAGTCGCGATCGACCTTGGCGAAGTCGCCGAGCACATGCGGGTTGACGCGCTCCTTCGAACCCGGGTGCCCGATGCCGAGCCGCACGCGCCGGTAGTCCTTACCGATATGGGCATCGATCGAGCGCAGGCCGTTGTGCCCGCCGTGCCCGCCGCCGGTCTTGACGCGGACCTTTCCGGGGGGAAGGTCGAGCTCGTCGTGGAACACGACGATATCGGCGGGTTCGATCTTGAAGAAGGATGCGGCGGCCTGCACCGAGCGGCCGCTGTCGTTCATGAAGGTCTGGGGCTTGAGGAGGAGGACCTTGCGTCCCGCGATCTGCCCGTCGGAAATTTCGCCCTGGAACTTCTTCGTCCACGGCTTGAAGCCGGGAAGGCGGGCGATCTCGTCCACGGCCATGAAGCCGATATTGTGCCGGTTTCCGGCATATTGCGCGCCGGGATTGCCCAGACCGACGATCAGGAGCATGCGCGAGGTTCCTTGGGTCAAGACCGCGCCGGCCAGGCACGGCATCGCGGCGGAAGGGGCGATCCCCTGCCGCCGCGCGTGTCACATCAGTTGCCGGTCGTCGGCTCGTCCTCGGCCGTGGCGTCGGTCTGCTGGGTGACTTCCGTCACCGGCGTCTCGGCGTCGAGCTCGTCGGCCTCCTCGCTCATCGGCGGGACGATCGTGGCGATCACGAAGTCCTCGTCGGTGGTCAGCGAGACGCCCTGCGGAAGCTTGAGGTCGGACGAATGCAGCGCACCGCCGATGTCGAGGCCCGTCAGGTCCAGCGTGAAGGCGTCCGGGATCGACTCGGCCGAGGTGTGGATCTCGATGTCGTGGTGAACGACGTTGAGCGTGCCGTCCTTGGCCTTCAGGCCCGGCGCGGCGTCCTCGTTCTCGAAGTGGACCGGGATGCGGACCGTCACCACCGTGCGGGCGGAAACGCGGAGGTAGTCGACGTGGACCAGCGTGTCCTTGACGACGTCGAGCTGGTAATCCTTCGGCAGCACGCGGATCTCTTGGCCGCCGACCTCGATCGTGGCGACCGTGGTCAGGAAGCCGCCGGCGTGGAGCTTCAGGAAGGTTTCCTTGTAGGGGACTGCGATCGGCAGCGGTGCCTGCTTGTCGCCGTAGATGACGGCGGGCACCATGTTGTTGCGGCGAAGATGTCTGGCGGCCCCCTTGCCGACCTTCTCGCGCGCTTCGGCCTTGACCGTGTAGCTCTCGCTCATGGATGAATTCCTTGTACGTTGGGAGAGGATGCCGGCCCGGCACGAGCGCCGGAACGACGAAAAGCGGCCATGCGGCCGCTCCTCGTCCGCGCTGCCTCCAAGGGTGTCCGCGCGGACGGGAGCCCTATAGCCGCGAACGACCGAGATCGCAAGGCGAAGGGTTCGGGGCGTCAGTCGAACAGCGAGGAGACCGACTGCTCTGTGGTGGTGCGCGCAATGGCTTCGCCGAGCAAGGTGGCCGTGGTGACGACGCGGATGTTGCGCGCTTCGCGGATCGCCTTGGTCGGCTCGATCGAGTCGGTGATCACCAACTCCTCGAGGCTGGAGGCGGCGATGCGCGCGACGGCACCCCCTGAAAGGACCCCGTGCGTAATATAGGCGCGAACGCCTTTGGCGCCCGCCGCCATCAAAGCATCGGCCGCGTTGCAGAGCGTGCCGCCGGAATCGATGATGTCGTCGATCAGGATGCAGTGCCGGTCCTTCACGTCGCCGATGATGTTCATCACCTCGGACTCGCCCGGCTTCTCGCGGCGCTTGTCGACGATGGCCAGCGGGGCGTCGAGACGCTTGGCCAGCGCACGGGCGCGCACCACGCCGCCGACATCGGGGGAGACGACCATGATGTGGTCGGTCTCCAGGTGTTCCTTGATGTCGCGTGCGAGCAGCGGCACGGCGAAGAGGTTGTCGGTCGGAATGTCGAAGAAGCCCTGGATCTGCCCGGCATGGAGATCCATGGTCATCACGCGGTCGGCGCCGGCGCGGGTGATGAGATTGGCGACGAGCTTGGCCGAGATCGGGGTGCGCCCGCCGGCCTTCCGATCCTGCCGGGCATAGCCGAAATAGGGCAGGACGGCGGTGATGCGGCGCGCCGAGGCGCGGCGCAACGCATCCATGATGATCAGGAGTTCCATCAGATGGTCGTTTGCCGGATAGGACGTCGACTGGATGACGAAGCAATCCTCGCCGCGCACGTTCTCCTGGATCTCGACGAAGATTTCCTGGTCGGCGAAGCGCCGGACCGAGGCCAACCCCAGGGGCAGTTCCAGATATCGGCCGATCTGCTCGGCGAGACTGCGGTTGGAGTTGCCGACAAAAAGTTTCATCGCTTGCCGCTTCGGTCCGTCGTCGAGGATGGAAAGGGGACCGTAAGGCACCCGTCGTGATGTGCGCGGCTCATAACAAGATGGTGGAAAGATTCAAGGTTGCGACGGCGCGAATCCTGTTTCGCGCCGTCGCGGCGTTGCTGTCTCAGCCGGTGAAGGCGAGTTCGACGGGCAGGCGGGACAGGGACTCCGGCGCGCCGTCCGTGGTCAGATAGGTCTGGCCGAGGCTCATGGCGGTTCCGCTGTCGGAGTCCATGATGATCATGTGCGCGAACAGCGTCATGTTCGGCCGGATCGGCTCGGCGTTGCCGGACACGAACATCTGCGGGTCCATCCAGGACGGGGCGAAGCGCGCGCCGACCGAATATCCGCAGGCGGCGAGGCGATGGCGAACGAGGTCGTGGTCTTCCATGACGCGGGCATGGGCGTCGAACACGTCGCCGAACGTGTTTCCCGGACGCATCGCATCCTCGACGGCACGCAGCGCCTGCGAGCCTGCCGCAAACAGCTCTTCATGCCGCATCAGCGGGCGGCCGACTACAAGGGTGCGCATCAGCGGCGCGTGGTACTGCGCCTTGACGCCAGACCATTCGATCGTCAGCTGGTCCTGCGCGGAAAGCTGTCGGCGCCCCGACTTGTAGCGGCACAGGAGCGCATCCGTGCCCGAGCCCAAGATGAACGGGTTGGCCGGGTAGTCGCCGCCCTTGCGCAGGATGTCGCCCTGGAGGGCGTGGAGAAGGTCGGCTTCGTCCGCGCCCTCGCGCAGGAGCGGCCACATCGCCTCGAACGCCTCGTCGCCGAGCCGCGCGGCCTCCTGGACATAGGCGATCTCGGCCTCGCTCTTGACGAGGCGGAGCGCAGGCACGAGGTCGGACGCGTCCTGCAGGCTCGCGAAGGAGCCGAGCTTTTCCTCGACCAGCCGCCCGTTGGCCGCCGTCAGTCCGTGGGTCGCCCATTCGACGCCGACGCGTGCGCCGAGCAGGCCCATGTCGTCCATGATATCGCGAAGCTCGATCGCCGGGTTGGCGCCGCCCCGGTCGCGCCAAAGAACAATCGTCTTGATATTGGATGTCGCCTGCGCCTGGCGAAGGTCGGCCGAGCGCGCCAGAAGGCGCATCTCGCCGTCGGCCTTCACGACGAGGCACTGGAAGAAGCAGAAGCCGAACGTGTCGAACCCGGTCAGCCAATAAAGCGAATCCTGAGCGAACAGGAGGAGAGCGTCGAGCTTGCGCTCGGCCATCTCGGCGCGCAGGCGCTCACGGCGGCGTTCGAACTCGTCGGGGGTGAAGTGAAGCATCCGGGCTCCGTTCGAGAATGTTCGCCGGCTCAGCCGAGCGCGATGGCGGAAAGCTGCCGTCCGTAGTCGGGTTCAGTGCGATGCGTGGTGCGGCGGAAGGAAAAGAACCGATCCTCCTGCGCATAGGTGCAATGGCCGACGAAGCGGGCGGAAAGCCCGAGGCCGATCAGCCGGTGCACGATATAGCCGGGCAAGTCGAACTGCCGCTTGTCGGCCGTCTGGCCGTCGGCGAAGAAGCGGGCGTTGTCGGCGCTCTCAGTGAGGAACGCGTCCAGCATCTCGGTGCCGACCTCGTAGTTCGGCTGCGTGATGCAGGGGCCGAGCACGGCCTGGATCGCCTCGCGCCGGGCGCCGAGCGCTTCCATCGCTTCCACCGTCCGATCGAGGACGCCGCCCGTCGCCCCGCGCCAGCCGGCATGGGCTGCCGCGACGACGCCGGCTTCAGCATCCGCGAACAGAACCGGGCCGCAATCGGCGGTGACGACGCCGACGGCCAGGCCGGGCGTTGCGGTCACCACGGCGTCGGCCTTCGGGCGCTCGCCCCCGAACGGTTCGGTGACGGTGACGACATCGGGCGAATGGGTCTGCCAGGGGGTGGCGAGTTCGGTGCTGCCCAGCCCGAGGAAGTGAACGGCGCGCCGCCGGTTCTCGCGAACGCTTTCCGGGTCGTCATGCGAGCCGACGCCGGCGTTCAGTCCGCGATAGATCCCGGACGAAACGCCGCCGGAGCGGGTGAAAAAGGCATGCGAGAGCCCGGAATGGACTGCCAGGCCAGGGTCCTGGACGACGTCGTTCGCGGCAAGATGGGATGCTGAGCGGAGGCGGGGATCGGACATGCCGGGAATCGTGGAGAAGAGGGTGCTTCGAGTCAATCGGACGGGTCGCACGGAAAAGGCGGGAGACGCAAAGGGGCGCTGGAGGCGGCGAAGACCTTGAAGAGGACGCCCATCTGTCCGGCCGCGTTGCCGGCGAGGCGATGAACGGCGGCCGAGATCGCGGCTTGCGCCGCCGCGTCCCCCTCGCGCCCAAGCCGTCCGGCTCGCTCCACGAGGCCCATCGCTAGAAGAAACTCGCCCTGGGTCGCCAGAGCGCGGTGGAGCCTGGGCACGCCGGCGAACAGCGCGCCCACGCGCTCGAAATCGACATGGCTCGTCAGGTCCGCTTCGCCCGGCCGCTCGAGAAGAGGCGCGTATTCGTGTCGGCGCAGGGCCTGGAGTGTGTCGCCAAAGCCGGTGCGGGTATGCCCGTAGTCGATCAGGAGTGCGGCGCCGCCGTTCGCTCCGATCCTTTCGGCGAGCGCGAGGCAAAGGGCGTCACGCTCCGGCGACCACTCGAAGATGTCCCCCCGGCGCGGCGCGGGCAGGCGCGCGAGTACTGCGGGCACCTGGCGCAGCGGCGGGCCTTCGGCGAGGGCGAGGCTATCCCCCTCCGTCACGACGGTTCGCTCGCGCCAGGCACCGTCGGCGAAGCGAAGCTGGCGGATGGCGACCGCATCCAGAAGCTCGTTGGCGACGAAGATCATGGGAAGCGCCTCCAGATCTTCCACGCGCCGACACCAGCGGATGGGCAGATCGAAGCGCGCCAGTCGTTGCCGCTGGATCTCGGTCAGCCGATCGCTGGTTTCCACGAGGCGGGTGCGGACGGCGCGCCCGAATGCCGGGTCGAATTGGCGAAAGCTGCGCAGCATGTCCGCCATCAGCGTGCCGCGTCCGGGTCCGACCTCGGCGAGAACGAAGGGCGAGGGACGCCCGAGGCCGTCCCAGGCGGCAAAGCACCAGGCAGCCAGGAGTTCGCCGAACATCTGGCTGATGTCCGGCGCGGTGGTGAAGTCGCCGTCCGCGCCGAACGGATCGCGCTTCGTGTAGTAACCTCCTTGAGCATCGAAGAGCGCGAGGTTCCAGAACCGGTCGAGGCGCATCGGGCCCCGTGTCGCGATCTCCGCCCGGATGCGGGCTAGGAGGTCGCTCACGCAGGCGTCGCCGGCTCGGACGCGCGCGGTGCGTAGGCGCGAGGTCTGGCCGAGGCCATCGCCCATAGGCCGATCGCCAGCATCGGCAGCGAAAGCACCATGCCCATGGTGAGCCAGCCCGTTCCCAGGAGATAGCCGAGCTGCGCGTCGGGCAGGCGAAAGAACTCCACGAAGATGCGGGCCGCGCCGTAGAGGAGGAGGAAGGCGCCGCCGACGAGGCGTGGGCGCCCAAGGGCCCCGAAATGGTGCGTCAGGATGCGCAGGAGGAGAAACAGGACGATGCCTTCCAGCCCTGCCTCGTAGAGCTGCGAAGGGTGTCGCGGCTCGGGGCCGGCCAGCGGAAAGGCCATCGCCCAGGGCACGTCCGAGGGGGCGCCCCACAGCTCGCCGTTGATGAAGTTGGCGATACGTCCGAAGAACAGGCCGAAGGGCACGGAAGCGGCGACGACATCGATCAGGCTGAACAGCGGCACCTTATGGGTCCGGCAGAACAGAGCCATCGCCACCACGACGCCGAGAAGACCGCCGTGGAACGACATGCCCCCTTCCCAGACGCGCAAGGCGGACAGCGGGTCGGCCGCGACGCGCTCGAAGTCGTAGAAGAAGATGGAGCCGAGCCGCCCGCCCGCCACGATGCCGATCGTGATCCAGACGATGAAGTCGTCGATATCGGCCTTGGTGATCGGCGACACGCCGTTCGGCCAAAGCCGGGCGCTGCCCACGAGATGGCGCCCGTAGAGCCAGCCGCACAGAATGCCCGCGACATAGGCGAGGCCGTACCAGCGAAGCGCGATCGGACCGATCTGCAGGAACACCGGGTCGATCGCGGGATAGGCGAGAACGCCGAGGAGGGCTGAGGCTGTCATGGCGTTCTCTTTGGCAGGGCTCGCGAGGGCACGTCGGACCTTCGAATGCGCCGGGGCGGGCGCCCGGGTCAAGCGGAAGGGCGCTCCATTGCCAAGGGGAAGCCGAGAGCCTACCTCCAGCGAAGCCTTTCCCCCCGCGATGGAGCGCACGATGACCGAACGAGGCCCGAACCGCATGCTGGACGAGTTCGCCCGCGTGATGACCGATGCCGCCGGGGCCGCCCAAGGCGTGCGCCGCGAGATGGAGACCGTGTTCCGGGCGCAGGGCGAGCGCCTGATCAACGGGCTCGACCTCGTGCAGCGCGAGGAGTTCGAAGCCGTGCGCGAGATGGCGACGCGCGCCCGCGTCGAGAACGAAGCGCTTAAGAAGCGCATTTCCGACCTCGAAGCCCGTCTCGGAACGGCCGGCTCCAACGGCCTCTGACGGCTTATCCACAGGCCATGCACAGGTTTCTCGAGGCCTGTCGTCGCCGTGTCGGATTCGGAAAGTCGTGAGCGCTGAATCGCTTAAGCATCGGGCGGGCGCCGGCGCGACACCGCGCCGCCCGCTCAAATCTTAAAAAGCCGTTTCCGCCCCTGGAAACCCGACTCCGCGTCGATACACTGATTCATAAGGGTGATTCGCCACGGCGGCGGTCTTCCGGGATGCGGAACAGGGGTCTTACGAGGAATTCGACCCCCGGCGGTGGAGCGTATGCGGCGCTTCCTCGACCCTGCATCCGATGCGGCTTGAGGAACGACAGATGCAACTCGGGGAATTGGAATTTCGGCGGCAGTCCCATCCGGTGGACGTGATCGAACTCGTCGCCTCCGACCACGACTGGTCGTTCGAGCGGCCCTGCGACGACGAGATCGCGGTGTCCGTGCGCGGCGACTGGACGGATTATTCGGTGTCCTTTTCCTGGATGGAGGCGTCCGAGGCGCTGCATCTGGGATGCGCCTTCACGCTGAAGGTTCCGGTCCGGCGGCAGGTCGAGGTGCTGCGCCTCCTGTCGCGGATCAACGAACAGCTCGTTCTTGGCCATTTCGACCTGTGGGCGGACGAAGGCGCGGTGATGTTCCGCCATGCGCTTCTTCTGTCGGGCGGCGTCCAGCCGACCAACCAGCAGGCCGAGCGGCTTCTCTCCGTCGCGCTGGAAGCCTGCGAGCGATACTATCAGGCTTTCCAGTTCGTCGTCTGGGCGGAAAAGAGCGTCGACGAAGCCATGGCCTATGCCGTGTTCGACACGGTCGGCAGCGCGTGAGCCGGATGGCGCCGGTCGGCCGGCTGCTTCTGGTCGGCGGCGGCAACATGGGCGGCGCGATGCTGGGCGGCTGGATCGAGCAGGGGCTCGATCCGCGCTCGGTGACGATCCTCGATCCGAACCCGTCGCCCGCCCTTGCCCCGCTTCTGGAGCAGGGCATCGGGCACGTGACGACGGCACCGGGCGAGGCGCAGGACGTGGTGATCCTTGCGGTGAAGCCGCAGATCATGGACGCGGCCCTGCCGCCGCTCCTGCCGGCCTTGAAGCCGGAAACGCTGGTGATCTCGGTCGCCGCCGGGCGAACCGTCGCCTTCGTCGAAGAGCGTCTCGGCGAGCGCGCTGTGGTGCGCGCCATGCCCAACACGCCGGCGCTGATCGGGCGCGGCATCACCGGTGCCTTTGCCAACGCGCGCGTCAGCGCCGGGCTGCGGCAGACGGCGGGCGATCTTCTGGGCGCCAGCGGGCCGGTGGAGTGGGTGGCGTCGGAGGACGATATCGACCGCGTCACCGCCGTGTCGGGCAGCGGCCCCGCCTATGTCTTCCTTCTGGCCGAGGCCTTGGCACAGGCCGGGGTCGAGGCGGGGCTAGAGCCCGAACTCGCCATGCGCCTTGCGCGCCACACGGTGGCCGGAGCCGGTGAGCTGATGATCCGCTCCGCGGACGAGCCGGCGCAGCTGCGGCGCAACGTGACCTCGCCCAGGGGCACCACGGAAGCCGCTCTCAGCGTATTGATGGCCGATGGCAGCCTCGCTGATCTGATGACACGCGCCGTGGAGGCCGCCCGCGCCCGTGCGGTCGAACTTTCCAAGGCTTGAGCCGATGACGAGCGATACCGCACCGGCCGACACGATCGGTTTCGACGACTTCCTGAAGGTGGATATCCGCGTCGGGACGATCGTCTCCGCCGAGCCCTTTCCCGAAGCGCGCAAGCCTGCGTTTCGTCTCGTCATCGATTTCGGACCCGAGATCGGACGCAAGAAGTCGTCGGCACAGATCACCGTTCGCCATTCGCTCGACGAGCTCGTGGGGCGGCAGGTGATGGCCGTGGTCAACTTCCCGGCGCGCCAGATCGGCCCGATGCGCTCCGAGGTGCTGACGCTGGGCTTTCCCGACGATGAGGGGAACGTGGTCCTCGCCGCTCTCAGCCAGCCCGTGCCGAACGGCGGCCGCCTCTTCTAGGGCTTTCGGTTCAGGCCGGCACGCGAACCATCGCCTTCAGTCCGCCCAGGGCGGATTCCGACAGGAGGATGTCGCCCCCATGGCTGCGCGCGATGTCGCGCGCGATGGCGAGGCCGAGGCCTGTGCCGCCGGCGTCGATGTTGCGCGCCTCGTCGAGCCGGAAGAAGGGCTTGAACACCTCCTCGCGCTGGTTCGCCTCGATGCCCGGCCCGTCGTCCTCGACCGAGACGCTGAGCCAGCGATCGTCGTGGCGCGCGAGAAGCCGCACCGCCTGCCCGTGGCGCATGGCGTTGGCGACAAGATTGTTGAGGCAGCGCGTGAACGCGTCCGGCCGAACGGTGACGAGCGGATCGCCGGCGATCTCGGTTTCGATCGTGCAGTTCTTCAACGCCGCTTCGCTCTCGAACCGTAGGAACAGGCGCTCCAGGTCGAGCTCGCCGACCTCCTCGCCGCCTTCCCCCTTGGCGAAGGCGAGGTAGCCTTCCAGCATGCGGCCCATCTCGTCGACGTCGTGTTCGAGTTCGCGCCGATCCTCGCCGTCTTCCAGAAGCACCAACTGCAGCCGGAAGCGCGTCAGAACAGTGCGAAGATCGTGGCTGACGCCGTTGAGCATCTGCGTGCGCTGCTCGATCTGACGCTCGATCCGGTCGCGCATCTGGATGAAGGCGAGCGACGCGCGCCGTACCTCGGAAGCGCCGCGAACGCGAAAGTCCGTCGGCATCGGCTGCCCGCGCCCGAACCCTTCCGCGGCCTGGGCGAGCTTCTGGATCGGACGGATCTGGTTGCGCAGGAACAGGATGGCGATCAGGATCAGCACCAGCGAGGTGCCCACCATCCAGACTAGGAAGATATGGCTGTTGGAGGCGTAGGCCGAGTTGCGCGGCGCGAAGATGCGCAGCATGTGGTCGGGCAACTGGATGCGAATTTCAACGATGCGCGATTCGCCCACCGTATCGATCCAGAATGGCCGGTTGATGCGCTGGGTGATCTCTTCCGACAGGATGCCGTCGAGAATGTTGAAGAAGGGCTTGGGCGCGGGGGCGGGAAGCGGTTCGCTCGGCAGGACGAGAACGTTCAGCCCCAGCCGGTCGCGTGCGATGCGGGTGACGTCCGAGAAGGTCGGATCGGCCGGATAGGTCTCGATCATGTCGATCACGGCCGCGATGTCCTGGACCACGGCGGCCGACAGTCGCTGCGTCACAGTCTGCCAGTGTCGCTCCATGAAGACGAAGGCGACCACGGACTGAAGCAGCACCATCGGCGCGATGATGATGATCAGCGAGCGGGCGTAAAGGCCTTTGGGCGTGCGCCGCGAGATGGCGCGCCGGATTCGCCGAAAGCCGGATCGGATCAGGGTCGGGAGCGGCGAACGGTCGGCCGGCTCGTCGCCGGCCAGCGGCGGCCCCAGCACGAGCTTTCCGCCCGGCGCGCGCGCTTCGTGGGTCTCAGTCGACATTCAGCCGGTAGCCGATGCCGCGAACCGTCTGGAGCCAGAGCGGGTTGGCGGGATCGCTCTCGATCTTGCGGCGAAGGCGGTTGATCTGGACGTCCACCGTCCGCTCGCCGACCTCGGCCTCGTTGGTGAGAAGGTCCTGGCGCGGGATCGTGTCGCCGGCCTTCTGGGCGAACTGGGCCATGATCTCCTGTTCGCGCTCGGTCAGACGGATGATCTCGACGCCCCGCTTCAGCTCCTTGCGCGACAGGGAAAAGGAGAACGGGCCGAAGCGCACGTGCTCGACCTTCTGGAGCGGCGCCGCGTTGCCGCGCTTCAAGATATTGTTGATGCGAAGGAGAAGCTCGCGCGGGTCGAAGGGCTTGGCGAGATAGTCGTCGGCGCCCGCCTCCAGCCCGAGGATCCGGTCGTCGGTTTCCGATCGCGCCGTCAGCATGAGGATCGGGATGTCGCGATGGGGCGAGATCGAGCGCACGAGGTCGAGCCCGCTTTCGCCCGGCATCATCACGTCGACGATCAGGAGATCGAACTCGAGCCCCTGGAGGATGCGGCGCGCCTCGGCCGCGTCGGCGGCCACCGACACGCGAAAGCGCCGCTCGCTGAGGAAACGCGACAGCAGGCTGCGGATGCGCCGGTCGTCGTCGATCACCAGGAGATGGGGCGCGTCGTCGAGCGATTCGATCGCCGGGGTCTCGTCCAGACTCATGTTCGCGGTGTTTCCTTTCCGATGCCCTTGCGGGAGAACCAGTCCCGCGTCGCCTTGCGGTCGGTGCCCATCTCGAGGAGAAAGTCGTTCACCAGGCGCGGATCGTCGAGGGCCGCGGCACGAAAGGCCGCATCGATCCGCCGCCCCTGCGCCTGGGACAGTTCAAGCGTGAGAGCGCGCCCTTTTCGTGTGGGATAGAGACGACGTTGCCGCCGGTCGTCGCTGCCCGGAACCTGGGCGATGAAGCCGTCGTCCATCAACTGTCTGAGAACGCGCGACAGGGACTGCTTGGTGATCTGCAGAAGTTCCAGGATCTCCGCGATCGTCATGCCCGGGTCACGGTTGACGAAGTGGAGGATGCGGTGGTGCGCCCGGCCGAACCCGTATCGCTCCAGGATGGAATCTGCGTCTCCGGTGAATTCGCGATAGGCGAAGAAGAACAGCTCGATCAGCCGGAAATCCAGCTCGCCCCGCGTCGGCAAAGGCTCCTCCACGATATCGGTGGAGTCCGGGGAGAGGGAGGCGTTCAAAAGCGAATCCATCGAATTAGGTCAGTAGTGTTGACGTATCTCGGTTCTATTGTTACACCCTTGCACACGGTCGGGAACAGGTGTCGAGGCGCCGTCCCGGTTTTGGAACCGCCGATTTTGAAGGCCCTTTCGAAGCTCCGCCGTAATTTCAGCCTATGATCGGCTCACCCAAGAGATGAGTATGGATCATGCCGCCGCAACCCGGGGCGGCTGGGAGGGTCAGGCGTATCGCCGGGTTCGATACGCACCGATGTCAGGAAAGGGCGCCCCTTCGGGCGCGATCACCAAGCGATGAGCAGCGTTCCCTTCGACCAAATGGACGGCCAGATCTGGTACAACGGCGAATTCGTGGCGTGGAAGGATGCCAAGGTTCACGTGCTGACGCACGGCCTGCATTATGCCAGCGCCGTATTCGAAGGTGAGCGCGCCTATGGCGGCGAGATCTTCAAGCTGCGCGAGCACACCGACCGCCTGATCGCGTCGGGCCGCGTCCTCGGTTTCGAAGTTCCCTACAGCGCGGACGAGATCGACGCCGCTTGCAACGAGCTTCTCCGTCGCCAGGGCTTTTCCGACGCCTATGTGCGGCCGATCGCGTGGCGCGGGTCGGAATCGATGGGCGTTTCGGCGCAGAAGAACCGGATCAACCTTGCCATCGCCATCTGGCAATGGCCGAGCTATTTCGATCCCGAGCAGCGCATGAAAGGCATTCGCCTGGATATGGCCGAGTATCGCCGGCCGGACCCGCGCACCGCCCCGTCCAAAGCCAAGGCGGCCGGTCTCTACATGATCTGCACGATCTCCAAGCACGCCGCGGAAGCCAAGGGCTACGCCGACGCCCTGATGCTCGATTGGCGCGGCCAAGTGGCGGAAGCCACCGGGGCCAACGTCTTCTTCGTCAAGGACGGCGTGATCCATACGCCCGATCCAGACTGCTTTCTCGACGGCATCACCCGCCGCACCGTGATCGAGCTCGCCAAGCGGCGCGGCTACGAGGTGCAGGTGCGCGCGATCCAGCCGGAGGAGATGGAAGGCTTCACCGAGTGCTTCCTCTGCGGCACCGCTGCCGAGGTGACGCCGGTCGCCGAGATCGGCCCTTATCGCTTCACGCCCGGCGACATCACGCGCCGGCTGGTGGAGGACTATGCCGCCGAAGTGCAGCCGAAGCGGATGGCGGCCGAGTAGCTTCCGTCCTCCGACTTCGAAATCTCCAAGGCCCGCTCCCGCAGCGGGCCTTTTTCGTTGGCTTGAGGCCGGTCGGACGCTACCTCCCTGCCGACCCCAACGATGGTTCCTTTCCATGACCCTTTCCGCCGAGATCGTTCCCGTCACCCCGTTCCAACAGAACTGCTGTCTTCTCTTCGACGACGGGGAGGGGCGTCCGGCGGTGGTGGTGGATCCCGGCGGCGACGTCGATCGCATTCTCGATACCGTTCGCGCCCGGAACCTGAACGTCGAAGCGATCTGGCTGACCCATGGCCATATCGACCATGCCGGCGGCGCGATGGATCTGAAGGATGCGCTCGGCGTCGAGATCGTCGGCCCGCACCGCGCCGATGCCATGCTGCTCGATCGGCTCGAGGATCAGGCGCGCATGTTCGGCCTGCCGGGCGCGGTGCGCAACTGCGTGCCCGACCGCTGGCTCGAGGACGGCGACACGCTTTCCCTCGGATCGCATGTCTTCCAGGTCATTCATGCACCGGGGCACGCGCCGGGGCATGTCGTGTTCTTCCAGCCCGAAGCCAAGTTCCTGCATGCCGGCGACGTTCTCTTCGCCGGCTCGATCGGTCGCACCGACCTGCCGGGCGGCGACGGAGCGCAATTGATCGCTACCATTCGCGACAAGATCCTGCCGCTCGGCGACGATGTGGGCTTCATCTGCGGCCATGGCCCCGGCAGCCGGCTCGGGGTCGAGCGGCGGACCAACCCGTTTCTGGTGTAGGGATCGGAGCCTCGGCCGGCGGACGCTCTCAGCGCTCGCCGGTGCAGAAGCGCCGCTTGCCCGCCTCGTCGAGATAGGTGCCGAGCGAAGCGTCAAAGGTCGGATAGCGCGCGACGCAGTCGCGCAGCCAATCGGGCGTCCAGGGTTCGAGGAACGAGAGCGCTTCCGGCCGGGGGGCGGGGACGACGGGCGAGGGCTCTTCCGCGACGGGGCCGGGTGCCTCGATCCGAGGTTCGGGCGCTCTCGCATCCGGGTCCGGCGCGAGGGCGGGGCGCTCGTCGGGATCGGGATAGACCGTGACGGCGCGCTCCTGCGCGCTCAAGGCAGCATAGGGCGTCTCGCTTAGTTCTGCTTGAGGACCCCGGTCGGACCCGGCCAAGCCGCGATAGTCCGGTGCGATGCGGATGATTCTGGCGGGACCGAGTTCCACGACATCCAGACCATCGGGACCGTAAGGGCGCCTGTCGAGGCGCGCCGACGCGATGTCGACGATCTTCGGGCCCGCCGGCACCGACGCACGAGCGCCTGGGAGCTCGGCCGCGCCCCCGCCTATGACGACGACGGAGGGCGAAACGGAAGCACCGGACGTGCCGTAATAGGAGTCGGCCTCGATCGCGCCCCCGAACGTCGAGACCTCGGTGACCGACCGGCTTGTGCCTCGGTAGCTTTGCCTTTCATGCCTGTTCGCGATGCGGTCGTGCCGCCGCGGCAAGCTCCTGGACCAATTGTTCGCTCGCACGTCGCTGACGGCGGGGCTGCCGTGGCCGAAACGATCCAGCCGGAACGCGGCATCCTCGTTGGCTAGGGCAGGCGAGGCAGCCAGCAAAGTGGCGAGCGCGAAAAGATGCGACTTCATGGGCGGCTCGCACTGTTCATCATTTGGTAACGATGTTGTGCAATGCGCCGCCCAAGTCAAACCGGCGAGGGCGAAGTCTTAAGACTTGGTAAACGCATCGAGGGCCCGGCGAACGATCCGCCGGGCCCTCGATCTGAAAGGTTGGTACGTTCGAGATGCTATTCCCGGACGCTTCCGACGTCGGGAAGTTTAGTCGGCCGCTTCGAGATTGACCGCCTTCGGGCCCTTGCCGCGCTTGTCGGGCTCGGTCTCGTAGGAGACCTTCTGGTTCTCGACGAGGCCGGACAGGCCGGACGCCTGAACCGCCGAGATATGGACGAAGATGTCCGCGCCGCCGTTGTCGGGCTTGATGAAGCCAAAGCCCTTCTCGGTATTGAAGAACTTGACCGTGCCGGTCTGTGCCATTGCAGGAACCCTTTTCCTTTAGGCTGTCGATGGACCCCTTTCGGGGATGGCAGGCAAGTCTTGATGCGAGGAAAGGGAACCGATACATCGCAGCCCGCTCGCGCAGACTACCCGGGAGATGCGCCCCCGATACGCAATTCGTCCATTACCCGAGTTCGCGAATTTGCCCGAACTAGAAAAGTGTGCAAGCACTCGCTTGACTTTGCAAGCGAAAGTTTCACCCGAACGATCCTCTCGGCTTTCGCATCTGCATTTGCCTCGTCTTGAGGCAGGTGAAGTGAAGATCGTGCGTTAGACTGACGATCCCTCAAGCGCCCGGATTTTGCCGCATCACGGCCGCTGCGCAGTCGAATTTTGCGATGCGACGCTTACGCGCAATCCCGTTCCCTTTTCCGGTCCCGTCGCGCAAAAAAGATCGGAACCATCGCTTTCCCAAAGGCTTCCCCTCCTGAACCCCCACGGGGAAATGGAAACAGGGAGACTGATAATGAAGCGCATTTTGATCGCTGCCGCCGCCTTGGGTTTTGCCGCCGCACCGGCTCTCGCGCAGTCGACCGACGGCGGTTCGACCGCTGGCGGCGCGACGGTGATGCCGGAAACCAACGCGACCGGCACGATGCAGTCGGGCGATAACATGGGTTCGGCCGCCACCACGGGCGACACGGCCGCCGCGCCGGCGACCGGCGCGATGGGCACCGACAACATGTCGACCAGCTCGACGACGCCGGAAGCGCCGATGGGCGCCGGCACGCCGACGCAGGGCATGGACTCGAACGCGGGTGCGGCTGCGAGCGGCACGACGCCTTCGGGCGGTATCGTTCCGGGGCAGACGCCGGAGTGAAAAGGCTTCGAGCCATTCAGGCTTGAGACCCAGCGCCGTCCCGCTCTTGCGGGGCGGCGTTTTCGTTAGGGGGATCGGAACGCACCCCGGCGTAGGGCATTACCTCCGTAACTCTTTTCGGGAATGACGATCATGATCCGGCTCACCGCTTCCGCCCTCCTTCTTGCTGCCGGCCTTGCGGGCGCGGCGAGCGCCCAGACGGTTTCCAACGACGACTTCAGCCGTCGCCCGGCGGCGGCGCGCGAGGCGAACGGGTTGCCGGGCGTGGGCCTGGATGCGGGGACGGCGGGGCGCGAGGGCGGCACGCGCGGCCCCGGCGGGTTGCAGAACGGGGTCGGTGCCTATGGCGTGATGACGCCGGACGCCTCGGGCGCGGCTGGCAACACGCTGAGCCGGGTGCCGGGCGCGGTGCCGGAAGGATCGGGCACGGGCTTCGGCATTCCGCTCGGCGGGCCGGCCGGTACGAACGGCTGAGCTCCCAAAAGGATGCATGCGAAGGCCCGCTCCGGCGGGCCTTTTTTGTTGCCAAGCCCTTGGAACGCGAGGATTATCGCGCCGTTTCCCCGGCAACGAAATCGAAGGCGCCGCGTGGGCCGAAGGGCCGGCGACAGGCCGCCGAGTGGCAAGGGTTCGACGATCATGAAGGAATGTTTGTTCGCGAGCGCCGGGCTGGCGCTGGTTCTCCTCGCCTTCCCGGCGCTCGCTGATTCGCGCGAGACGGGGGTGATCCTGTCGCCGCGCGAGCGGGCGCAGGTGGTGCGCCAGGTGGAGCTGCCCGATGGGCGCGTGGTGCTGCAGACGGAGAATTACGGTTTCCCGGCCTTCTACGGCGTCGGCGACGTGCGCGGCAAGGCATCGTCGATCCCGCTCGTGAACGGGCAGACGCCCTCGGTTCTCGGCTCGACGCCGTCGGGCGGTCTGGTTCCGGGGCAGACGCCGGAATAGGACCGGCCTCCCAACGCTGGACGCACGAAATCGGCCTGTGCCGCGTATCGCGGCCGGGCTTTTTGCTGGAGGAAAGTCTCAGGTGTCGCCCTTTTGATGGTGGGCGACGGGACGCCGGAGGCGAACCTCCGTGGGGTGTGTGTATGTGTGGTCCGCCTCCGGCGTCCCGCGCGGTGTTGGTCGGTTCCGGACCGGGGTGCGAAGCCGGCCCTGGCCGTTTGTCGAGGGTTACGCAGGGCATCTCGGCCTGTTGGGCGCTGCGGTTGTCACTCGCATCGCGTTCGAGACTGTCTCCGACGCCGTAGTTGTCCAAGAGCCGCTTCGTTTTGAGCAGCCAACCCTCATGTGCTCTTCAGGAACCGTCCGGGCCAGCGCATCCTCCGGCAGGATGCGTGTCGCGGACACCGCTCGCCAGCCCCTCCGAACGATCCCGGTGATCATTCGCGCCCATCCAGAACGGGCCGGCGATGACGGACAAGATAGAAGAGGCGGCAAGGGGCGGGGATAAGAGGGGGACGGATTTCGGTTCGGGCCCCGTGATGGCGCGCTGTTCAGCGCAGGTGCGACGAGGGCACGACGAGCGGGGTCGGGCGCGGCTCCGCGCCGCCCACGTGAAACCGCTTCGCATTTCGGGGGCGATGGCTTTAGGAAGCTCGGCATCGATCCCGATGGAAGGCATTCCCCGTTGTTTGCGACCCGTACCGTCCTCGCCGTTCTCGCCCTCGCCCTGCTGGCCGGATGCGCCGAGATCAACAAACCGATCACGCCGAACGATTCATGGCGCGAAAAGGCGACGCGCTCCACCAACGGGATGCCGTACTGACCCGGCGCAAACGGGCGACCGGGAGCCGGTCGCTCGCCAGGCGGGGGATGGCGTTCGCGGCCCCGCTCGGTGGCTCAAGGGATCCCCTGTCGGCTTGGTGGCTCCTCTGCCCCGACCCGCTGGCGATCGTCCCCTGTCGGTCCAGCACGGTGCAGGTTGGCGAAAAGCCATTCCGCTTGAACGAAAAGGATGCGTTCTAACGCCGTGTCGGGGGTGGGCCGGCGTCAGGTCCCCCCGCGAACCGCACCGGGCGGGGCGTCAACCATACGCCCGGCTGAATATCCGGTTCAGGAACCATTCAGGTGCCGGGGTGCTTTATCGCTTCATGCTTGGCCTTAGGAGTTTTGGCATGAAGAAGTCCCTGATCCTCGCCGTTGCCGGTACGCTTCTGGCGACCGCCCTCCCGGCGGCGGCGCAGTCCGTGCGCATCGACCGTGACGGCGGCGTCCACGTCGTGCGCGACCACGGCCGCCACCTGTCCCCGCGCGAGGTGCGCCGCATCGAGCGGCAGAAGCGCGAATGGCGCCGCGACCATGCCCGCCGCTACGAGCGCCACCTGAGCCCTCGCGAAGTCCGCCGCATCGAGCGCGAGCGCCGCATGGAGCGCGCGCATCGCCGGATGGAGCGCGAGCGCTACGGCTACTACCGCTGAACACCAGCGATGCTTCCGGCGCCACCGCGCCGTAGCGGGGAACGACAAGGGGGCGCGGGGACGAATGGTCCCGGCGCCCTTTTCGCATGAGAGGCCACGGTTCCGCCGCAGACCATAAGCGAAGATGAAGATCAGGTTCAGGAAACGTTCAGGCGCGGAAGCGTTTCATGAGGGACACGGCAACACATGGGAGCTTGTGACCCTGATGAAGAAGACCCTGATCCTCGCCCTTTCCGGTCTGTTTCTCGCCACTTCGATGCCGGCGATGGCGCAGACCTATCGCTCGGATGTCCGGCAGTATCGCCAGAACGAGCGGATCGATCGCGGCCATCACACCGGGCGCATCAGCCCGCGCGAAGCGGCGCGTCTCGACCGGCAGCAGCGGCGGATCGAACGCGTCGAGCGCCGGGCGCGCCATTACAACAACGGCCGCATCGACCCGCGCTCGGCCGAACAGATCCGGCGCATGCAGAACAAGGCGAACCGCGACATCCGCCGCGCCAACCGCTGGTAGGCGATCCCCTTCGCGCGGCCGAACCGGAGGGCGCGCGATGGCTGATGGCGCAAGGGGCGCCGACTTGCCGCCCTCGCGCCGCTTGCGCCTCCGTGCCGCCCCGGCCGCCGGTGCCCCGACCCTTCGCCGCCCCGCGCCCGGAACTTGCCCACGCGGGGCGTCTTCCCCTCCCAACGGTTTCGCATCGGAGTTTGAGACGATGAAAACGACGATCCTTCTCGGCCTGTCCGCGCTTCTCGCCCTCGGTTCGCTGCCGGCGGGGGCGCAGCCCTTCGCAAGGCTTGGCAATGCCGCGCCCGAGGGCGGCGCGGTGATCCGCGTCCAGTCCATTCAGGAGCAACTGAACCGACGCATCGAACTTCAGGTGCGCGAGAACGAACGGCGCGGCCTCACCAACTCACGCGCGATCCAGCGCGAACAGCGCCGCGACCGAGCGGATCGGCGCTGGGAGCGGCGTGAGCGGGAGCAGAGGCGTTGGGATCGGGAGGAGCGGCGGCGGGATCGTTGGGAGGATCGGCGTAGTTTGGGATCGTATTAGCGCTATCGAGTTAGCTTCTTCACTATCGGGCGTCTAACAGCCTTCGCATCATATCTTCCTATGCTGTAGTTTCTAGCGTAGGTTGCTAGCGACGAATGATTCGCAATGGCTGTAAAACATGTGGAATGTCGCAACACTTGATGGGAATCAAGTTTCCAAGATTTTGTCTATAAATGAAAATCAGTTCAATGATTTAAAAGATAAATCAAACGTTGCTAAATGTACTAAGACACTGAGTGCATTTGCTAATTCCGACGGCGGTGAACTTTTCGTCGGAATTCGAGATAGCCGCGAGTCTGACAGATTAAGCTATCTATTTCAAGACGAAGAAGAGGCTAACGGGATAATTCAGCAAGTATTCACTCTGTTTGCGGAGGGAGTCGAGTATGTGGATATTCAGTTTTTGGACATGGATGGTGCAGGTCTTTGCTTGCACATTGGCGTCCAGAAAACACCTTTCGTCGTCAAGAGTTCGGATGGAAAGATATTTAAGCGTATAAACGCCTCAGATCGTGAGCTCAAAACGCCTGCTGAGATAAGCAAGCTTGAATTGGAGAAGGGCATTCGATCGTATGAGGATGCCTCAGTAGATGCAACTGTCGACGAGATCCAAGGATCTGTGACCACCGCAACGTTCCTTGAAAACGTAGTCCCACATTCGAGTTTAGTCGATTTCTTAAAAAGAGAGAGGTTGATTACGGGGGATCGCCTTCGGCTTTGCTCATTGATACTGTTCGATGACAATCCACAGTCATTGGTTCCGCACTCTGCTGTCAAGGTATATAGATATAGAACGTTAGAAGGCGAGGGGAATCGAGAAGATCTGGAAGGTCAACCTCATACTATTGAGGGTCCTATATACGACCTTATATATGAAGCCGTTCGCTATACGAAGGAAAAAGTGGAGGAAATACCACTGTTGGGGGATAGCGGGTTTGTGAACGTTAAATATCCTCCTGAGGCTGTGCATGAAGTTATTTGCAACGCGGTATTACATCGAGATTACAGCATTAATGATTATGTCCATATAAGGATATTTGACAACCGTATTGAGGTCGAAAGCCCTGGTCGTCTTGCAGGCGCCGTTACAATCAAAAATATATTAAAGCAACGATATGCAAGGAATAAAAAAACAGTCAGGCTAGTTGCGAAGTTTCCTTCTCCTCCCAACAAGGATGTTGGGGAGGGGTTGAATACCGCATTTAAGTCAATGCAACAGTTGAATTTAGGCAGGCCAGACATTGAAGAGACTGAGTCTAGTGTAATAGTCAGGCTTCGGCATGAACCATTGGCGTCTAAGGAAAGTCTAATTAGATCTTATCTTCTAAATCAAGGAAAGATAAATAACAAGACCGCTAGAAGAGTATGTAACGTACAATCTGATAGTATTATTCGCAAGCTATTTAGGACGATGATATCCGCGGGCGAGTTGGAGAAAGTGCCGGGCACTAGAGGGACGGGCACACAATACCGTATTCCCACGGAGCCTAAGATATAAACGTTAGTAAATTCACCGACCCGGCCGCCCCGTCTTAGCCTTCCGCCGCCCACGCTTCTTCACATCGGCCGGATCCTCATAGCTCCCGATGCCGATCTTCTCGCGCCGGACCGGCTTGATGTCGTCGCCGGGTTTCGGGGGGAGGGGGCCGTCGTGGCGGGGCTTTTCGGTGCGGCCGACGGTCATCTCGTCCAGGGTGTTCTTGCGGAACAGGGGACGGTTGGGCGTCGCGGTGTCGGTGCCGGGGCCCATGTCGTCTAGGCTGGGCTTGGCGAAGTAGGAGGCGCCGTCGCCGCGATCGGAGCGCAGGCCCTGGGTCTCGCCGATGGCGGCGTGGCCGCGCTGCGAGACCGGCTTGATGCGCGCGGCGAGGGGTTCGCCGTTGGGGCCGAAGCGCGGGTTCTGGTGGTTGCCGCCCTTTCGGGATTTGCCGCCGCGTCCCTTCGAGCCGCCGCCGCCGTCCGAGAACATGTCGACGTCGAGATCCCGCGCCATCGGGTCGTCGGCGACGGCAAGCTCGGTCGCCTGGAGGCGCTTGATCTCGTCGCGCAGGCGCGCGGCCGTCTCGAAGTCGAGATCGGCGGCGGCATGGCGCATTTCCTTTTCCAGATGCTCCAGATGGCTCTTGAGGTTGTTGCCGACCATGGCGCCCTCGGCGACGAGCCCGCCGGTCGGCACGCGCACGTGGTCCTTCTCGTAGTAGCTGTCGAGAATGTCGGCGATCTTGGCCTTGACGGATTCCGGCGTGATGCCGTGTTCGAGGTTGTAGGCCTCCTGCTTGTCGCGGCGCCGGTTGGTTTCGGCGATGGCGCGCTCCATCGAGCCGGTCACGTTATCGGCGTAGAGGATGACCTTGCCGTCGACGTTTCGCGCGGCGCGCCCGATCGTCTGAATCAGCGAGGTTTCGGAACGCAGGAAGCCTTCCTTGTCGGCATCCAGAATGGCGACCAAGCCGCACTCCGGAATATCCAGGCCCTCTCGGAGGAGGTTGA
This sequence comes from Aureimonas sp. ME7, assembly GCF_903970965.1. GTDB lineage: Bacteria > Pseudomonadota > Alphaproteobacteria > Rhizobiales > Rhizobiaceae > Aureimonas. Next base: position 424,764 of record NZ_CAJCKW010000003.1, read on the forward strand.
TGCCGACCAGCACGTCGAAGGCGCCGAGGCGCAGGTCGCGGATGATCTCGATGCGCTCCAGCGTGTCGATGTCCGAGTGCATGTAGCGCACGCGGATGCCCTGCTCGTGGAGATATTCGGTGAGGTCCTCGGCCATGCGCTTGGTCAGCACCGTGCACAGGACGCGGTAGCCCTTGGCGGCGACCTCGCGGATCTCGCCGAGGAGGTCGTCGACCTGGCTCTTGGCGGGGCGGATGTCGATCGGGGGATCGGTGAGGCCGGTCGGGCGGATCACCTGCTCGGCGAAGACGCCGCCCGATTCCTCCAGCTCCCACTTGCCGGGCGTCGCCGAGACCGCGACGGTCGGCGGGCGCATCGCGTTCCACTCCTCGAAGCGGAGCGGGCGGTTGTCCATGCAGGAGGGCAGGCGGAAGCCGTATTCGGCCAGCGTCGCCTTGCGGCGGAAGTCGCCCCGGTACATCGCGCCGATCTGCGGAATGGTGACGTGGCTCTCGTCGATGAAGACGAGGGCGTTGTCGGGCAGGTATTCGAAGAGCGTCGGCGGCGGGTGGCCGGGCTGGCGGCCGGTGAGATAGCGCGAATAGTTCTCGATGCCGTTGCACGAGCCCGTCGCCTCTATCATCTCGATGTCGAAGGTGACGCGCTGTTCGAGGCGCTGGGCTTCGAGGAGGCGGCCGGCCTTGTTGAGCTCGACGAGGCGCTGGCGCAGTTCCTCCTTGATCTGCCTGACCGCCTGCTGGAGGGTCGGGCGCGGGGTCACGTAGTGCGAATTGGCGTAGATCTTCACCGACTTGAGGTCGTCGGTCTTGGAGCCCGTCAGCGGGTCGAACTCGTGGATCGCCTCGATCTCGTCGCCGAAGAGCGAGATGCGCCAGGCGCGGTCCTCGAGGTGGGCGGGGAAGATTTCGATCGTGTCGCCCCGGACGCGGAAGGAGCCGCGGGTGAAGTCCATGTCGCGGCGCTTGTATTGCTGAGCGACGAGGTCGGCGAGAAGCTGGCGCTGGTCGAGCCGGTCGCCGACCGACATCTGGAACGTCATCGCGGTGTAGGTTTCGACCGAGCCGATACCGTAGATGCAGGAGACGGAGGCGACGATGATGACGTCGTCGCGCTCCAGAAGCGCGCGCGTCGCGGCGTGGCGCATGCGGTCGATCTGCTCGTTGATCGAAGATTCTTTCTCGATGAACGTGTCGGAGCGCGGGACGTAGGCTTCCGGCTGGTAGTAGTCGTAGTAGGAAACGAAATACTCCACCGCGTTGTCGGGAAAGAAGTTCTTGAACTCGCCGTAGAGCTGGGCGGCCAGCGTCTTGTTGGGCGCGAGGATCAGGGCGGGGCGCTGGGTGCGCTCGATGACGTTGGCGACCGTGAAGGTCTTGCCCGAACCGGTGACGCCGAGCAGCGTCTGCATCATGTCGCCATCGGACACGCCCGAGACGAGGTCCGCGATCGCGGTCGGCTGGTCGCCGCGCGGGGTGTAGTCGGAGGCGATACGGAACGCGTGGCCGCCTTCGGACTTCGACGGGCGCGCCGGGCGGTGGGGGATCCACAGCTCGCCGTCCTTGAACAAGGGATTGCCGCTGGCGATCAGGTCCTGCAGCGCCTGGACGGTGGCGGTGACGCCGCCCTCGGGCAGGGCGCCGGCGTCCTCGAGGCTGACGTCCATGCCCGATACGGGGTTGAGGCCGGCGCGCGCACGCTCGGCGGGGGAGGTGGCGACGCCCATGGAGGTGCCGCGCGAGGTCTTGCCGGGTTTCGACTTGGGCGCGTCCGCCGGAGCGGCGGGCTTCTTCGCCTTCTTCGCGGGGGCGGCGGCCTTGCGCTCGGCCTCCTCCTCCAGACCTTGAGCGATCTGGTCGGCCCAGCCGGACAGGGGGCCGGTCAGCGGCAGGCCCTCGAACTCGGCCTGCGGCGCCTCGCTGAGCCCCGGATGCAGACGCTCGGAGGCGTCGGAATAATCGAGGATAGGGGAGCGCTTGGGGGACTTCTTGGGATCGGCCATGGGGCGGAATATGGGCCGGCTTCCGGGCGGAATAAAGGGGGAACGAAGGGCAGCTCGGCGCGATGAATCGAACTTTCCGATTCGCGTTCATCATTCGCTTACCAAGTCGCGCCCATACTCCCATTCATCCGCTCGAGTTTCGCGGAGATGGAAGGCCAGCCGGATGGTGTTGCGTAAAACCGGATGGCGCATCGTCACGCTCGCCGTCGCCGTGTATGCGGCGGCGAGCGCCGAACGCCCGGGCCGCGCGATGGACTTCAAGCCCACGCCGCCCGCCGACATTCCCAACGTATCCCCGCTTCCCGTCGCGCGCGACCCGCAGACAGGCGCGCGCCTCGTCTGGGGCGGACCCGTGCCGCCGGCGGCCGTGGGCCGCGAGCCGGCCTATGCGCCAAGCGCGGTGCCCGAGCCCGTCTATTCTCCGCCCGAACCGCCGGCCGAGCGTGGCCCCGGCGACTACGGGCGAACCTATCCCGTTCAGGAAGCCACGCTTCCGCCCCCGTCCGCGCCCGACATCGTCGACGACGGCGGAGCGCTGCCGGACAACGAGTTCGACCCTTGGGAAGGGCTGACGGAGCCGGAGGTCGACGTGCCCGAGCCTCCCGCGCGCCGTGCGCCCGGGAACCGCGAGGCCGTGCCGAGCTGGGCCTCGCTCGGCGGCGACCGGCAGCCGGCGCCCGTCGCCCGCCCGCCGCGCGGCGCGCTGGAGCGCGAAACGCCCGGCGGCTACCGCCCGATGGCCCAATCCGAGGCGATGTGCCGGCGCGAGTTGAGGAAGCTCGGCGTGCGCTTCACCGACCTGTCCACCGTGTCCTCCGGGCGCTTCTGCGGCATCGACAACCCGGTTCGTGTGACGGAAGCGGTGAAGGGCATCGCCATGTCGCCGCCCGCGACGCTGAACTGCGCGACGGCGCTGCGCGTCGCCCGCTGGCTGCAGGGCGACGTGAAGCCGGCCGCGCGCTGGAAGCTGTGGAAGAGCCCGACGGCGCTGATCAACCTGTCCTCCTATCGCTGCTCGCGCATCGCGGGATCGCGCACGATCTCCGAGCATGCCGGCGGCAACGCGCTGGATGTCGGCGGCTTCCGCTTCGCGGACGGCTCGGTGGTGAAGGTGGAGCCGAAGGGCGCCTTCTCATGGCGCGAGAAGCCGTTCCAGAACGAGATCCGGCGTGCCAGCTGCCGCCATTTCGGCACGGTGCTGGGGCCGGGTTACAACCGCGCCCATGCCGACCACCTTCATCTCGATACGAAGGCGAGGCTGCGCCCGGTGTGCAAGTGAGCGCTTCAGCCAAAGATGCGGGCGCGGGGTGGGCAACGGATCGGCGGCATCCACATTGATGCCCATTGCGGAATCCATCCGCATGCCGAGCGACAGGACGACAAATCCATGTTGAGACCCTTGACCCTTGCGGCCGTGCTTCTGGCCGCCGCGGCGCCGATGGCGCACGCCCAGGACTCCTACGACGACAATGGCGGCGATCGCTACGAGCGCCAGGCCGAAACCGACGGAGCGAACGACGACCGTCCGCCGCCGCCGGAGCGCGACGTGCGGCGCGGCGACCGCTGGGCGCAGGAACGCTACGACGACAGGGGACCGCGCGACGAAGCGCGCGCTGACGAGCGCAAGCCGGACCGCGACCGCGAAGCGCGCCGCGACGACGACCGAGGCCCGCGTCCCGGCGGCTGGCGCCGGGGTGGCCCGGGGCTGCATCGCGGACCGCCGCCCCCGCCGCCGCCGCGCGCCGGCTTCGAGATCCGTCTCGGCCCGGGGCAGAGCATCCGCGTGGACTGCGGCGACGAAGACATCGCGCAATGCGTGGATGCGGCGAAGCCGATCATCGACGCGGCCCGCGATCTCGCGCGCGGCGAACCGGGCCGTCAGGTTCCCCCGCCGCCGGCCGATCTCGTGAAGCCGGCCGACGCGCCGCCGCCGCCAGCCGGGGATGCGCCGCCGCCGCCGGCGAACTGAGCAGGTGGGCGCCCTTCTCTTCCGGGAGGGCGCCCACATAGGTCCGGTTGGCACCGGTTCGCCGGCCCTCCTTAAATCTTCGGGCCGTTCTCATTCCTCGCAGGCGATGGCCGAACAGGCTCCGTTTCGAGCGACCTCATACCTGCTCGGTGCGATCGGGCTCGGGCAGCACCGGCTTTGGCCGACCCTCCCCATCCAGCGCCACCATCACGAAGGTTCCTTCCGTTACCAGTTCGCGCTCGCGGCTGAGATAACGCGCGGCCCAGGCCTCCACGTGGATGGTGATCGAGGTCCGGCCGACCTTTTCGATTTGCGCATGGACGATCAGCGTGTCGCCGATCTTGACGGGTTTGCGGAACACCAGAGTATGCACCGCCGCGGTGACGACGCGCCCGCCGGCGCGCTCGGCGCCGCGCACACCGGCGGCCAAATCCATCTGCGACATGACCCATCCGCCGAAGATGTCGCCGGCCGCGTTGCTGTCGGCCGGCATGGCCTGAACGCGGATCACGAGGTCGCCGCTCGGCTGGTTATCCGTCAGATCGCTCACAGTGAAGCTCCAAGTCTTTCCGTATCGGTCGTTCGTCGGGTGCGCTCGGCGGTCCGCCCGACCATCGACCCCGCCAACCGGCGCGCAAAGAGCATGGCGGAGGGTGTGCTGCCAACCCCGACGCATCGCAGCGACGCGCCGTTCCGGAGGTCGGCTTCCTCAAGCGGATCAAGAGCCCCTTAGCTTGATCGACCGGCCTCAAGCCAGGAAGGGGAACGGGCGTGGCCTATGTCGGCTGACCCGTTCCGCCAGGGCGTTGCGCTCAGTTCTTCGTGACGGACTTACGGGGGAACCGAGGGGAGCCTGCGTCATTCTGTCAGCATGGAACGGCGGCGCCGAACCGGTGCCCCGTCTTCGACATGAAAGAGATTGCCACATGAAGTCACTCGTTCTCGCCGCAGGTTTCGCAACGCTGATGGGCGGCGCCGCTTTTGCGCAGACCACCGCTCCCGCCGACACGGGCACGAGCGCAGCGCCCGCCGCTGCGACCGCGACGACGACCCCCGCGACCGCCGCGGCCGGCGGCCCGTTCTACACGGTGCAGGCGCCGGCGGCCGGCCAGATGCCGATGAGCCATCTTGCCAGCGATCTCGACGATCGTGACGTCTACGGCGCTAACAACGAAGACATCGGGGAGATCGAGGACTTCGTGATCAACACCGACGGCACGATCGCCGCCGTGGTGATCGAAGTCGGCGGCTTCCTCGGCATCGGCGAGAAGGACGTTCTCGTGAACTTCAGCGAGCTGCAGTTTGCGATGGACGGCAACAAGATGCGGATCAACGCGCCGAACCTGACGCGCGAGGCGCTGACCTCGGCGCCCGACACGGATCTCGACGCGCTGTTCCCCGATCACGACTGATCGCGAAGCGCCCATGCGAGGCCCGCACCGGAAACGGTGCGGGCCTTTTTCGTTTCAGGCCGCCGGCACCCAATCGCGCGGACGGAACCCCGGCAGCGCCTCGATGCGCGCGAGCCAGGTACGCACGGCCGGACGGGCCGTGAGGTCGAACCCGCCTTCCGTCGCCGTGGCGGTGTAGGGATAGAGGGCGATGTCGGCGACCGTCGGCTGGTCGCCGCCGAAGAACGGACGGGCGGCAAGGTGCGCTTCCATCACGTCGAGGGCGCGGTCGCCGTTGGCCAGGAGCAGCGCCATGCGCTCGGGCGTCGCGAAGGGCGCGCGCTCGGGATAGACCGTGAGGGAACGGCGCACCGCGACCGTGACCTCGTGCGCGTTCTGCTCGAAGAACATCCAGCGCAGGGTGGACGCGCGCTCGAACGGATCGGCGGGAACGAAAGGCGTGGCTTCTCCGAGATAGACGAGGATGGCGTTCGATTCCGCCAGGACGCGCTCGTCCTCAAGCTCCAAAAGCGGGAGCTGGCCGGCCGGGTTGCGCGCGAGAAAGGCGGGTGTGCGCGTCGAGCCGTCGCGGGATGAAACCTCGTTGTGGCGGAAGGGGCGGCCGAGGAGGGCCAACAGAAGGCGCGGCTTGTAGCAGTTGCCGCTGTCGAGCATGCCGTGGATCGTGATCATCGATAAGGGTCTCCCTGGGTTCGCTCGGCAAGAGGTGACGTGAGCCGCGGTTCGGCGCCAATTCCAAATCGGAAACCCTTCCATCAAATGTCTTGATGAAACGGGGCGCCAATTCGTCTTGCGCTGCAACCGACCCGAGACTAGGGTCCGCCGATTTTTGCCGGCGGCGGGTTCGGCAGGGGTCGATCGCTCGATGTGATACCCGCCGTTGTCCCAAGCCCGGAGCCCGTCTCATGGCCTTTCTTGCCGCTTCCCTGGACCGTGTGAAGCCGTCCGCCACGATCGCCGTGTCGCAAAAGGCGCGCGAGCTGAAAGCGCAGGGGATGGACGTCATTGGCCTTGGCGCCGGCGAGCCGGACTTCGACACGCCCGACAACATCAAGCAGGCGGCGGTGGACGCCATCGCGCGCGGCGAAACCAAGTACACCCCGATCTCCGGCATCCCGCAGCTGCGCGACGCAATCTCGAAGAAGTTCAAGCGCGAGAACGGTCTGGACTACAAGCCGGAGCAGACGATCGTCTCGACGGGGGGCAAGCACGTCCTGTTCAACGCGTTCATGGCGACGCTGAACCCCGGCGACGAGGTGATCATCCCCGCGCCCTACTGGGTGAGCTACCCCGAGATGGTCTCGCTGTGCGGCGGCACGCCGGTGGTGGTGGAAACGCGGCAGGAGGACAATTTCAAGCTGACGGCGGAGGCGCTGGAGCGCGCGATCACGCCGCGCACCAAGTGGTTCCTGTTCAACTCGCCCTCCAACCCGAGCGGCGCGGCCTACAGCCATGCCGAACTGAAAAGCCTGACCGACGTGCTCTTGGCGCACGAGCATGTCTGGGTGATGACCGACGACATGTACGAGCATCTCGTCTACGGCGACTTCACCTTCGTGACGCCGGTCCAGGTCGAGCCGGCCCTTTATGATCGCACGATCACGATCAACGGCGTTTCGAAGGCCTATGCAATGACCGGCTGGCGCATCGGCTATGCCGGCGGGCCCCTGAAGCTGATCAAGGCGATGGACATGATCCAGGGCCAGCAGACGTCCGGCGCCTGCTCGATCGCCCAGTGGGCGGCGGTGGAGGCCCTGAACGGCACCCAGGACTTCATCCCGAAGAACCGCGCCGTGTTCGAGAAGCGCCGCGACCTCGTCGTCTCCATGCTGAACCAGGCGAGCGGCATCGAGTGCCCGTCGCCGGAAGGCGCGTTCTACGTCTACCCCTCCGTGAAGGGGACGATCGGCGCGAAGACGCAAAAGGGCCAGGTGATCGCGACGGACGAGGATTTCGTCACTGCGCTTCTGGAGCAGGAAGGGGTGGCGGTCGTTCACGGATCGGCCTTCGGCCTCGGCCCCAACTTCCGCCTGAGCTACGCCACCTCGGACGAACTTCTGGAAGAGGCCTGCAACCGCATCCAGCGCTTCTGCGGTAGCCTGCAGCGCTGAGCGCTGGACACGGACGAAGACCGGGCGGCGGAGCGATCCGCTGCCTTTTTTCATGTGCGAGGTCGGGGAATAGGCAAGAAAAAAGCCGGGCTCACGAAGAACCCGGCCGAAAAATAAGGGGCTTTCGAAAAAGCAAACCCTTGGGAGGAAACGGCCGGGAGCGATGCAGCTTGGGAGGAGGTAAGCCCACCGCGACCCGACTGCGTTTAGTTATAAGCGATCGACGGCCCACGACCATCCCGCTTTCGGCATGTCTGCCATGCGCAAGGCGCATGCAACTTCGAAGGGTGCTTAGGGGGCGGTCAGTAGGACCAGGTGCGCGCCTTGCCGATCAGGAAGTCGCGGAAGACCTTGAGCTTGGCCGCATCGCGCAACTGCTCGGGATAGCAGAGATAGGTGTCGAAGGATGCGAGATCGAGGTCGGGCAGGACCTGGACCAGCTTGGTGTCCTTGTCGATCATGTAGTCCGGCAGCAGGGCGAGGCCGATGCCGCGCTCGATGGCGGACTTCATCGCCATCAGGTTGTTGATCTGCAGGATCGGCGCCCGGCTCTGGCCTTCCGGCAGGCCGGCTGTTTCCAGCGCGTTGAGGTTGCGCAGGTAGTTCGGCGCCGGCTCGCCGAAGGTGATGATGCGGTGGCGCTCGAGATCGTCGGTGCTCTCCGGGGTGCCGTAGCGCGCGAGATAGGCGGGCGCGGCATAGACGTGGAGATGCACGGTGAAGAGGCGGCGCTGGATGAGATCCGGCTGCTGCGGCTGGCGCAGGCGGATCGCCGCGTCCGCCTTGCGCATGGTGAGGTCGATCTCCTCGTTGTCGAACACGAGCTGGAGTTCGAGCTCGGGGTAGAGCTCCAGGAACTCCTGCGCGCGCTGCGTCAGCCAGCCGGAGCCGAGGCCGACCGTGGTGGTGACGCGCAGCTTGCCGGACGGCTTCTCTCGCGTCTCGGTGAGCTGCATGCGCACGTTTTCGAGGCGCTTCAGGACGTCCGTCGCGGTCTGGTAGAGGAGTTCGCCCGGCTCCGACAGGACGAGGCCGCGCGCATGGCGGTGGAAGAGGGGGGCGCCGATCTCGTGTTCCAGCGCCGCCACCTGCCGCGAGATCGCGGACTGGGACAGATTCAGGACGTTGGCGGCATGGGTGAAGGACCCGGCTTCGGCGGCTGCGTGAAAGATCCGCAGCTTGTCCCAGTCGAGCGCCATGACGTTTGTGCCTCCCCCGAAGCGATCCCGATGCGGATGATTATTCGGCAGCCTGCCGCTGCACGTCGGCAGCCTGCGCCGTCAGCCAGCGCTCGGCCTCGAGCGCGGCCATGCAGCCGAGACCGGCCGCCGTCACCGCCTGGCGATACACGTCGTCCGCCACGTCGCCGGCGGCGAAGACGCCCTCGACCGACGTGCGCGTCGAGCCGGGCTCGACCCACAGGTAGTCGCCGTCCTTCTTGCGCAGCTGGTCGCCGAAGACGTCCGTGGCCGGCGCGTGGCCGATGGCGATGAAGACGCCGTGTGCCTCCACATCCGACAGCGTGCCGGTGGTACGGTCGCGCAGACGAACGCCGGTGACCGACTTCATCGGCGCGGTCTGGCCGAGAACTTCGGCGACCTCCGAGTTCCAGACGACGGAAACGTTGTCCTTGGCGAAGAGGCGGTTCTGCAGGATCCGCTCGGCGCGGAAACCCTCGCGGCGGTGGACCACGGTGACGGACTTGGCGATGTTGGACAGATACAGCGCTTCCTCGACCGCGGTGTTGCCGCCGCCGACCACCACCACGTCCTTGCCGCGATAGAAGAAGCCGTCGCAGGTGGCGCAGGCGGACACGCCGAAGCCCTGGAAGGCGGCTTCCGATTCAAGACCCAGCCAACGCGCCTGCGCGCCCGTGGCGATGATCACCGCGTCCGCCGTGTAGACCGTGCCGCTGTCGCCGGTAAAGCGAAAGGGACGGCGCGACAGGTCGGCCTCGACGATCAGATCGGCGGCCATCTCGGCGCCGACGTTCAGCGCCTGCTGCTTCATCTCTTCCATCAGGAAGGGACCGCCGATCGGATCGCGGTAGCCCGGATAGTTCTCGACGTCCGACGTAATCGTCAGCTGGCCGCCTTCCTGGAGGCCGGCGACGAGGAGGGGCTTCATCATGGCACGCGCGGCATAGATCGCGGCGGTGTAGCCGGCCGGGCCGGAGCCGATGACGAGGATTTCCGCGTGGCGCTGGGTCATGACGAACCTTGAACTCCGATACCGAACCGCACATGGGCTTGGGGTCCATCTGCTTCAATAGAGGAGAGCGGGGGAGCCGACAACACGATCTGTTGCCGGCCTGCAACGGTTCCCCATCGATCGGCGGAAGGGGTGGACGCGATTCGGGCGGCTGGATATGGTCGCCGTCCTTTCAGCGATGCGTTTCAGAAGGAGGCCGCATGATCGATCCCGCGATGTCGCTCCTTCCCGCCGGATTGTGGCCTCTTCCGCCTTCGGCTTGAGCCGACCGGCCGCCTGATCCGCCTCGCCGAGCCGTTTCGGCTCTCTACCATCCCGTTCCGACGTGCCGCCGCGAGCTTGTCAGAGCTTTCGCGCGGGTGAGGACGGCGTTCGTCGCCGTATCGATTCCATGACCCAAGACATTCGCGTGGATCGCCTCGGCGCGATCCGCAGGACCCTACGTTTCACCTTCGCCAACTGGCGCGCGGAGCGGCCCCTGGCGTTTTCCGTCGGCGCCCTGATCACCACGGCGACGCTCGCCGATATCCTGATCCCGTTCTATGCCGGGCGGCTGGTGGATGCGCTGGGCACGCGAGCCCAAGGTCTCGGCCCCGCACTGGAGGCGCTGTTCGCCATGGCGGCGCTCGGGCTCGTCTTCGTGGCCTCGCGTCACTTCGCTTGGGCGAGCATCGTGCCGATGACGCTGCGCATCATGCGCCGCGTCGGCGAAAGCGCGTTCGGCCGCGTCCAGCACTTCTCCGCCAACTGGCACGCCAACAGCTTTTCCGGCTCGGTGGTGCGCCAGATCACGCGGGGCATGTGGTCGCTCGATCTCCTACACGACATCCTGCTTCTGGCGCTTTTGCCCTCGCTGGTGGTGCTGGTCGGCACCGTGGCGTTGCTCGGCTGGCAATGGCCTGCGATGGGGCTCGCCATGGCGCTCGGCGCCGCGCTGCATGTGGCGATGACGGTGACGCTGTCGGTGCGCTGGGTGGCGCCGACGGCTCAAGCCTCCAACCGGATGGACACGCGCGTCGGCGGCGTGATCGCCGATGCGCTGGCCTGCAACGGCGTCGTCAAGGCGTTCGGGGCGGAGGCGCGCGAAGAGGCTCGGCTGAGCACCGCGCTGGCCGACTGGCAGGTCGCCACGCGGCGCACCTGGATGCGCGGCACCTGGGTCGGCACGATCCAGACCGCGATCCTTTGGACGATCCGCATCGGCATCGCCGGCATGGCCGTCTGGCTCTGGCATCGGGGCCAAGCCTCGGCCGGCGACGTCACCTATATCCTCACCACCTATTTCGTGGTGCACGGGTATCTGCGCGACATCGGCATGCATGTCAGCAATCTCCAGCGCTCGGTCAACGAGCTCGAGGAACTCGTCGATCTCTACGACGAGGTGCCCGAAATCCGCGACCGGCCGGGCGCTCCTGCAATCGCGGCTGGGCCGGGCGGGATCCGCTTCGAGAACGTGCGCTTCCACTACGGGGCGCATGCCGCGCCGCTCTACGAGAACTTGTCCGTCGCCATTCCGGCCGGGCAGCGCGTCGGGCTGGTCGGCCCGTCGGGCTCGGGCAAGACGACCTTCGTCAAGCTCCTGCAGCGTCTGCACGAGGTGAACTACGGGCGTATTCTGGTGGACGGGCAGGATATCGGCGAGGTGACGCAAGCCTCGCTGCGTCGCCGGATCGCGATCGTTCCGCAGGAGTCGATCCTGTTCCACCGCTCGCTTGCCGACAACATCGCCTATGGCCGGCCGGACGCGACGCGGGCGGAGATCGAGGCGGCCGCAAGGCTTGCCCATGCCGACGCCTTCATCGAGCGGCTGGGGGAGGGCTACGACACGCTGGTCGGCGAACGCGGGGTGAAACTGTCCGGCGGTGAGCGGCAGCGCGTCGCGCTGGCGCGCGCGTTCCTCGCGGACGCGCCGATCCTCGTCCTCGACGAGGCGACCTCGGCGCTGGATTCCCAATCCGAGCGCCTGATCCAGGACGCGACGGAACGGCTGATGGGCGGGCGCACCGCGCTCGTCATCGCCCACCGCCTGTCCACGGTGCGCGCGCTCGACCGGATCCTCGTCTTCGACCGGGGTCGGATCGTCGAGGACGGGGCGCCGGGCGAGCTGATGCTGCGCTCGGGCGGGCTCTACCGGGCGCTGGTCGAGCAGCAGTCGGCGGGCATGATCGGCGGGTAGCCGAAAACGGAATGCGGGCGGACTTGTCTCCCCCGCATTCCCGACCTTAGAAGCATCACACAAGCCGGCCAGGGTGCGGCGCTCGAACGGGCCGGGGGCCGCCATCGTCAGAACCATCAGCCATGTCGCCGCGATCTTCGGCCTCGTCCTGTCGGGCGCCATGCTCCTGCCGGCGCTGGTGGACCTGTCGGACGGCAACCGCGACTGGATCGTGTTCGTGGGAACCGGGACCACGGTCGCGGCGATCTGCTCCCTCGTCGCGGTGGCCACGAGGGGGGCGGGCGTGCGCCCGACGCCGCGCTTCGGCTTCCTGTTGGTCACGACGATCTGGCTCGTGTCCGTCTTCGTCGGCACGCTGCCTTTGTATTTCGCCGAAACCGAGCTGAGCTTCGCGGCCGCCGTGTTCGAGTCCATGTCGGGCCTGACGACCACGGGCGCGACCGTGATCTCGGGGCTCGACGCCCTGCCGCGCGGCCTTCTCCTCTGGCGGTCGCTTCTCAACTTCCTCGGCGGCATCGGCATCGTCGGCATGGCGATCCTGATCCTGCCCTCGCTGCGCGTCGGGGGCCTCGCCCTGTTCAAGCTCGAAAGCTCGGACCGGTCCGGCAAGCTCCTGCCGCGCGTCAGCCAGCTGGCGGCAGGCATCGTCGCGATCTATGGCGCGATGACGCTCCTTTGCGCGCTTCTCTACTTCGCGCTCGGCATGAGCCTCTTCGACGCGGTCAACCACGCGATGTCGACGCTCGCCACGGGCGGTTTCTCGACCCACGACGAAAGCATCGGCTTCTTCGAAAGCGATGCGATCCTCATGGTCGCGACCGTGTTCATGATCGCGGGATCGCTGCCCTTCGTTCTGTTCATCCGCTTCTTCCTACCCCGGCGCTTCCAGCGCTGGCGCGATCCGCAGGTGACGCTGTTCCTCGTCCTATGCCTCGTCCTGTCGTTGGTCTTGGCGGCGACGCGCGTCGTGATCAACGAGGTGCCGATCGGCGAGGCGCTGATCTCGGCGACGTTCAACCTCGTTTCCGTCATCACCACGACCGGCTTCGTGTCGGAGGATTTCACGCTCTGGTCGAACGCGGCGATCGGTATCTTCTTCCTCGCCATGTTCATCGGCGGCTGCGCGGGATCGACGGCCGGCGGCATCAAGGTCAACCGCATCATCATCCTCTACGAGCTGGTACGGGCGAGCTTCGGGCAGGTGATCCGGCCCCATTCGGTGCAGCGGCTGAAGTACGGGCGCGACGACATCTCGATCGAGACGATCCAGAGCGTCACGATCTTCATCTTCCTGTTCTTCCTGTCGCTTCTCGTCGGCACCACGGTCCTGTCCATGTGCGGGCTGGAGCTTCTGACCGCCTTCTCGGCCTCGCTGACGGCGGTCGGCAATGTGGGGCCCGGATTCGGGCCGGCGGTCGGGCCGGCCGGCAACTTCTCCTCCGTCTCCGATCCCGCGCTCTGGATCCTGTCCTTCCTGATGCTGATCGGGCGCCTGGAGATCGTCACCGTTCTCGTGATCCTGTCGCCCGGCTTCTGGAGGGACTGATGCGCGCCGTCTTCATCAACCTCGACCGCGCCACGGAGCGCCGCGCCTTCATGGAGCGTCAGGGCGAGCGGCTCGGCCTCGCGCTGGAGCGCGTGCGCGCGGTGGAGACCGGGGACATCATGCCCGAGGACGAGGTGCGGCTGAACGGGCGCTGGGAGCGACCTTTAAGCGGGGCAGAGCTCGGCTGCTTCCTGTCGCACTATCGGCTGTGGCGCGAAATTGCGGCTGGCTCCGGCTCGGCGCTGGTTCTGGAGGACGATGCGGTTCTCTCGAAGCGGCTCGGGACCGCCCTGCCGAAGCTTGCCGCGTTCGAAGGGGCCGAGTTCCTGAACCTCGAAAGTTTCGACCGGCGTCGATTCGTGGCGAGACGAGCGCTCGATCTCGCGAACGGACTCGCGGTGCGCCGTGTCTACCGCGACAAGTCGGGATCTGCCGGATATCTTCTGTGGCCGGCCGGCGCGCGAAAGCTGCTCGCACGGGCCGAGCGGGGCGCTGCGCCCGTCGATGCCTTCCTGCATGGGCTGGATGCGTTGTGCTCCTGGCAGGCGGAGCCGGCGCTGGTGATGCAGGCGCACATCCTGGAAATGCGGGGACGGCGCTCCGGCATCGACCCCGCGACGTCGATCCAGGCGGGGCGGGCGCCCACGTCCTTGACGATCGGGAACCTGCCGTTTCTCGTCCGGCGCCTCGGCGCGCAAGTGCGCCTTGCGCGATATCAGCTGATGCGGCTCGGCGGCGTGGTCTATGAGCGCACGCCAGTGGTGGACGAGGATTTCCCGCCGGACCAGAGCCGGTCGTAGACGGCGATGATCTCGTCGGCCTCGCGGGCGAGCGGGAACTCGGCCATCGCCTTGCGAAGGGCGGCCTCGGCCGCGAGGTGGCGCTGGGGCTCGTTCTCCATCATCGCTTCGACGGCGGCTGTCAGCGCGGCGAGATCGTTCGGCGTGACGACCGCGCCCGTGCCGTCCGTCACGACGCCCGCGAAAACGCCGACATCGGCGGCCACCACCGGCACGCCGGCGGACATGGCTTCCAGCGGCGTCAGGCCGAAACCCTCCCAGCGCTGCGGCGCGACGAAAAGGTCGAGCGCCTGGTACCAGCGCTCGATATCGGTGTGCTCGCCAACGAACAGGATGCGATCCGACAGACCGGCGCTTGCAACCTTGCGCTTCAGATCGGCTTCGAAACCCTGATGCTCGGCGGTCGCGCGCCCGGCGACGATCGCCTGCCAGCCGGGATGGTGGGGGAGAAGGGCGATCATCGCGTCGACGAAGAGGTCGGTGCCCTTCTGGTGCCGCACCCGGCCGAAGCAGCCGGCCGTGCGTCGTGCCGGATCAAGGCCGAGGTCTTGTCGTGCGGTCTCGGTGCCCTTGGGGTGCGGACGAAAACGCGTCTGGTCGATCCCGTGGTGGATTACCGTGTGGGGCACCGCGAGATAGGCGCCCGTGTGTGCCGAGGTGGCGATCACGGCATCCATCCGGCAGATCAGCCAGCGCGTGTAGCCGGTGTGGCGGCGCTGCGAGGCGGAGGTGAAGACGAGGCGCAGCGGCATATGGAGGACGTCGCGCAGGAGGATGCCCGGCAGCATCTCGACGTTGCGCCGCGCGTGCCAGATGCGGAACGGCCGGCCCGAGGGCTTGCGCCAGAGCTTCGGAAGATCGCGAAAGCGGAGCCTAGGCAGGTGCGCGGGAAGGCCGGGGCCGAAGGCGCGCACGGCTAAGCGCTTATTCTGCTCGGGAACGAGCTGAATGATCGTCGAGGTCACGCCGGAAAGGCGCCGCTTGAAGTTCGGCGCGACGACGAGGATGTCCGAGATGGTCAAACCCCTTCGACTTCGGAAGGAGGGGCCATGAAGGGCAGTCCCTCGTAGATCTGCCTCAGCCAGATCATCGGCATCGCTTCGCCGAGGGCCAGTGCGATCGCGCCGTCCAGAACATCATCCTGCGCCTTGAAACGATGTTCACCGTCGCGGAGCCAAATGCTGACACGTGCTTCCGACTGCGAAACGCAGATGTACTGGTGAATGGATGAGACGGCTTCGTAGTCGCGAAGCTTGCGGGTTTGATCGTACCAGCCGGTGGACTGGGAAAGGACTTCAAAGACGATGCGGGGATCGGATGCATCGTGCGATGCGGGGTCGAACCGACCACAGTCGATGGTCACGTCGGGGTAGCGCAGGTTGCCTGTCGAGGGGATTGGAATGCGAAGGTCCGATCCGCTGGGGCGGCACGGCGTACCGCGAAGGAACGGGCGAAGCACCGCCACGAGATTGGCGGCGATCAGAGCATGGGCCTGCGTTCCACCGGCCATGAGAAGCGCTTCGCCATCCACGAGTTCGTAGCGTCGATCCTGCCCGCGTTCCCAATCCAGGAACTCGGGCAGGCTCCAGCCTTCTCGTTTTGCGTGGCTCAACGCTCCCCCCTTTACGCCCAGCGAAGCTCCAGGATCTCGTAGGAGCGCGCGCCGCCGGGAGCAGCGACTTCCACCGTGTCGCCTTCGGCCTTGCCGATCAGGGCGCGGGCGATGGGGGAGGAGATCGAGATGCGGCCCTTCTTCACGTCGGCTTCCTGGTCGCCGACGATCTGGTAGACCTTCTCCTCCTCGGTGTCCTCGTCCACGAGTTTGACGGTGGCGCCGAACTTGATGCGGTCGCCCGACAGCTTCGTCACGTCGATCACCTCGGCGCGGGCCGTCAGGTCCTCGAGCTCGGAGATGCGGCCCTCGTTGAGGCTCTGCGCCTCCTTGGCGGAGTGGTATTCGGCATTTTCCGAAAGGTCACCGTGCGCGCGCGCTTCCGAGATCGCCTCGACGATCCGCGGACGCTCCTCCTGCTGACGGCGGCGAAGCTCCTCCTTCAGGGATTCGAAGCCGGCACTCGTCATCGGGACCTTTTCCATGCCCTCAACCCTCGCTGTCACGGCACCCGGCAGAGAAGCCGGATGCTCTTGTCGCCTATCCCGCGCCGCACAAAACCGGACGCCGGACGTAAGAAGGGCCGGACCCCAGCAAGGGGACCAGCCGGAACGATATCGATAGGCCGGAGATGCCGGGAAGCGAACGAACGCTCCCCGGAAAATCAGGCTGCCGAGAAGTAGGATTGCAGGGACCGAACTTCAAGGCTGCCGGCCTTCAGGGCCGCGATCGCCTCGGCAGCCGCCTCCATGCCCGCCAGCGTCGTATAGTACGGCACCTTGTGCATCAGCGCGGCGCGCCGCAGCGAGCGCGAGTCGGACAGAGCCTTGGCGCCCTCGGTCGTGTTGAGGACGATCTGGACCTGCCGGTTGCGGATAGCATCCTCGATATGCGGACGCCCTTCAAGCACCTTGTTGACCTTCTGCGCCTCTACGCCGTGGTCGGCGAGGAAGCGTTGCGTGCCCTCGGTCGCCGAGATGCGGAAGCCGAGTTCGGCCATGCGCTGGACGGTCGGCAGCATCTTCGTCTTGTCGGCGTCGCGCACCGAGACGAACAACGTCCCGTCGCGCGGCAGGTCCACCGAGGCGCCGAGCTGAGACTTGGCGAAGGACAGGGCGTAGTTCGTGTCGAGGCCCATGACCTCGCCGGTGGAGCGCATCTCGGGGCCGAGCAGCGTATCGACGCCGGGGAAGCGGGCGAAGGGGAAGACCGCTTCCTTGACGGCGATGTGTTGCAAGTTCTTCACGTCCGGCTTGCCGCCATAGGCCGCGAAGGCCGCGTCCAGCGTTTCGCCCGCCATGATGCGCGCGGCGATCTTGGCGACCGGCGAGCCGATCGTCTTCGCTACGAACGGCACGGTGCGCGAAGCGCGCGGGTTCACCTCGAGAACGTAGATCTCGCCCTCCTTGATCGCGAACTGGACGTTCATCAGACCACCGACCTTCAAGGCGAGGGCCATGTCGCGGGTCTGGCGCTCCAACTCGTCGGTGATCTCGCGGCTCAGCGAGTGGACGGGTAGCGAGCAGGCGCTGTCGCCGGAATGGATGCCCGCTTCCTCGATATGCTCCATGATGCCGGCGACGAACGTGTTCGTGCCGTCCGACAGGCAGTCCACGTCGACCTCGGTCGCGTCCGACAGGTAGCTGTCGATCAGAACCGGCGACTTGCCGGAGACGACGACCGCTTCCTTCATGTAGCGCTCGAACTGCGCGTCGCCGCGCACGATCTCCATGGCGCGCCCGCCCAGTACGTAGGAGGGGCGGATCACGACGGGATAGCCGATGCGCTCAACAATGGTGCGCGCTTCCTCGACGGAGCGGGCGATGCCGTTGTTCGGCTGGCGCAGGTTCAGATCGTGCAGGAGCTTCTGAAAGCGGTCGCGGTCCTCGGCGAGATCGATCGCGTCCGGGCTGGTTCCCAGAATCGGGATGCCCGCCTCTTCCAGTGCCTCGGCGAGCTTCAGCGGCGTCTGGCCGCCGAACTGGACGATGACGCCGTGCAGCGTGCCCTTCGACTTCTCGACGCGCAGGATCTCGAGCACGTCCTCGGCCGTCAGCGGTTCGAAGTAGAGGCGGTCGGACGTGTCGTAATCGGTCGAGACCGTTTCGGGATTGCAGTTGACCATGATGGCTTCGAGGCCGGCGTCGCGCAGGGCGAAGGCCGCATGGCAGCAACAATAGTCGAACTCGATGCCCTGGCCGATCCGGTTCGGGCCGCCGCCGAGGATGACGACCTTCTTCGCGTCGGACACACCGGCTTCCGAGCGCACCTCGCCCGCGAAGGGTCGCTCGTAGGTCGAGTACATGTAGGGCGTCGGCGAGGCGAACTCGGCGGCGCAGGTGTCGATGCGCTTGAAGACGGGATGGACTTCGAGGCGCTCGCGCAAGGCCTTGACCTCGGCCTCGGACTGGCGGGAAAGCTTGGCGAGGCGCGCGTCGGAAAAGCCGACGGACTTCAGGAAGCGTAGGTTGTCGGCATCGGTGGGAAGGCCGTGCTCCTTGACGCGCGCTTCCAGGTCGATGATCGCCTGGAAGCGGTCGATGAACCAGGGGTCGATCTTGGAGGAGCGGTGCACCTGCTCCTTGGAGGCGCCTTCGCGCAGAGCCTGGGCGACCATGCGCAGGCGATCGGGCGTCGGCGTGCCGAGTGCGGCGCGGATGGCGTTCTTATCGTCGCCTTCGCCAAGGCCGGGGATCTCGATCTCGTCGAGCCCGTCGAGGCCGGTTTCGAGGCCCCGCAGCGCCTTTTGAAGCGACTCCTCGAAAGTCCGTCCGATCGCCATGACCTCGCCCACCGACTTCATGGCGGTGGTGAGCACCGGCGAGGCGCCGGGGAACTTCTCGAAGGCGAAGCGCGGGATCTTGGTGACGACGTAGTCGATCGTCGGCTCGAACGAGGCCGGGGTGGCGCCGCCGGTGATGTCGTTCTTGAGTTCGTCCAGCGTGTAGCCGACGGCGAGCTTGGCGGCGATCTTGGCGATCGGGAAGCCGGTCGCCTTGGAGGCAAGCGCGGAGGAGCGCGACACGCGCGGGTTCATCTCGATCACGACGAGGCGGCCGTTCTCGGGATTGACCGCGAACTGGACGTTGGAGCCGCCGGTTTCCACCCCGATCTCGCGTAAGACCGCGATCGAGGCGTTGCGCATGACCTGATATTCCTTGTCGGTCAGCGTCAGCGCCGGCGCGACGGTGATGGAATCGCCGGTGTGGACGCCCATCGGATCGACGTTCTCGATGGAACAGACGATGATGCAGTTGTCGGCGCGATCGCGCACGACCTCCATCTCGTATTCCTTCCAGCCGAGCACCGATTCTTCGATCAGCACCTCGGTGGTCGGCGAGGCGTCGAGGCCGCCCTCGATGATCTCGAAGAATTCCGAGCGGTTGTAGGCGATGCCGCCGCCCGTGCCGCCCATGGTGAAGGAGGGGCGGATGATGGCGGGCAGCCCGACATGCTCTAGGGCTTCCGCCGCCGCGCCCATGGCGCGCGCCATGTAGCGCTGCTTGCGGTCGGTCTCGCCGAGGTTCCACTCGGTTTCCAGCGCGGCCAGCGCCTCGTCGCGCTGCACGCCCGCTTCCGTCGTGCGGATCGTCTCGGCGCGCCTTTCCTCGTGGGCGAGGCGGTCGGCGCCCTTGGCTTCCGTCGCGTTGGCGAGATAGCTCTTCGGCGTCTCCAGGCCGATCTTGGCCATCGCCTCGCGGAACAGGGCGCGGTCCTCGGCCTTGTCGATGGCGGTCGCGTCCGCGCCGATCATCTCGACGTCGTACTTGTCGAGAACGCCCATACGCTTGAGGGAGAGGGCGGTGTTCAGCGCGGTCTGGCCGCCCATGGTCGGCAGGATCGCGTCGGGGCGCTCCTTGGCGATGATCTTGGCGACGACTTCCGGCGTGATCGGCTCGATATAGGTGGCGTCGGCGAGATCGGGATCGGTCATGATCGTCGCCGGGTTGGAGTTGACGAGGACGATCCGGTAGCCCTCGTCGCGCAACGCCTTGCAGGCCTGCGTGCCGGAATAGTCGAACTCGCAGGCCTGCCCGATGATGATGGGGCCGGCGCCGACGATCAGGATGGATTTGATGTCGTCGCGTCTGGGCATGGGGCGGGTCCGTTGTGTCTGTTGCGCCGAAGGCCTCGGCCGCCGATGAGGGCGGACAAGGTTGAGGGCAGTCTCGAAGGCAGGCTAGAAGCGGCTTATAGGGGAGGGCGTTGCCGGACGGAAGCCGTCTTTTGGTCTTCCCCTAAAGCTTGGTTCAGGATCCTAGATAGCCGAGGCTCGGCTCCAGGCGCTCGAAGGTCGCATCCATCGCATAGGCCTGCGACAGGAACGGGATCGAGACGTGGCCGAAGCGGATGGCCAGCTGCGCCTCGGCGACCTCCTCGCCGGTGTGCAGCACATGCGCCATGTAGAGCGCGACGGCGAGCCCCGTGCGGTCCGATCCCGAGCGGCAATGGATCAGGACGGGACCCTTGGCGCTATCGGCCACCTCGTAGAAGCGCCGGACCATGTCGTCCGTCAGCTCGCGGCCGGCCGACCACGACAGATCGACATAGTTCACGCCGTCCCTCAGCGCCGCCTCGCGCTCGCGGTCGTACCATTCGACGCCGCCCTGCGGCCCGCGCAGGTTGATCACAGTGCGGATGTGCTCGCGGCCGAGGAGGGCTGCGAAGTCCGGCGAGGCCAGCGTGCCCGAACGGTACAGGACGCCCGGCACGACCGTATGAGCGTTGCCGTTCCATTGCAGCCCCGCATACCAGGCGCCGACACCGAGGAAGGGGAGAAGGGCGAGGAGCCGGCGGCGGGGCAAGCGGCGCACGAGACGCAACCTTTCGAACGAGGACGCTGGCTAAGCGATCAGGCGGCCTTTTGGCCGCGATGCTCGTCGATCATCTCGAAGAAGCGGGCGAAGAGATAGTGCGAGTCCTGGGGACCGGGCGAGGCTTCCGGATGGTGCTGAACGGAGAACACCGGCGCGCCCTTGACGCGCAGCCCGCAATTGGTCCCGTCGAAGAGCGAGACGTGGGTTTCCTCGACGCTGTCGGGCAGCGAATGGGCGGCCACCGCGAAACCATGGTTCATCGAGACGATCTCGACCTTACCGGTGGTGAAGTCCTTCACCGGGTGGTTGGCGCCGTGGTGACCCTGATGCATCTTCTCGGTCGTGCCGCCGAGCGCCAGCGCCAGGAGCTGATGGCCGAGGCAGATGCCGAACATCGGAACGCCGGACTTCGACAGCTCGCGGATCACCGGCACCGTGTATTCGCCGGTCGCCGCCGGATCGCCCGGGCCGTTGGACAGGAAGATGCCGTCCGGTGAATGCTTGAGGACGTCGTCGGCGCTCGCGGTCGGGGGGGCGATCACGACGCGCGCGCCGTGGCCCGACATCAGGCGCAGGATGTTGCGCTTGGCGCCGTAGTCGATCGCGACGATCGTGTAGGCGGGCTCGGAACCGGCGTGGTAGCCCTTGTTCCAGGCCCAGGGTCCTTCCACCCAGGCTTCCTCGCGCTTGGAGGCGGCGTCCTTGGCGAGATCGAGGCCGACGAGCCCGCTCCAGCCGGCGGCCTTCGCGCGCAGCGCCTCGATGTCGAAGACGCCGTCCGGGTTGTGGGCGATCACCGCGTTCGGCATGCCTTTTTCGCGGATCAGCGCGGTAAGGGCGCGGGTGTCGACACCCGAAAGCGCCACGACGCCGCGCCGCTTCAGCCAAGCGTCGAGGCCGCCGGCCGAGCGGTAGTTCGATGGGGCCGAAACCTCGGCGCGGAAGATCGCGCCCACCGCACCGACATTGTTGTCCGGGACGAGGTCTTCGATGTCTTCGTCGTTGGCGCCGACATTGCCGATATGGGGAAAGGTGAAGGTGACGATCTGGCGGGCATAGGACGGGTCGGTCAGGATCTCCTGGTAGCCGGTCAGCGAGGTGTTGAAGCACACTTCGCCCAGCGCCTCGCCGACCGCGCCGATACCGTCGCCCTCGATCACGGTGCCGTCCGCCAGCACGAGCAGGGCCGTGGGCTTTCTCTGCGTCCAGGCGTCGCTCATCGTCTCGTCACTCCGTTCGGGATCCATCGGGGGCCAGCGGCCGCGCCCTTTGGAGCGTCCATATCGCGCCGATGGAACGCGGACGCAACCCCGCATCGACGCATGCCTGTGGAGCATGGGACGCATGCGCTTGCAAAACGGGTGCGCCGTCATTAATCCTTCGTCAACTTCCGCCGCAGGCCTTCAAGAACAGACATGTTCCGCCGGCGGCGAAGACGGATCGTGATCGTTATCCACTGGATTGTGCAGGACGCACCGGGCCGAGCCACTACCGGCCACTTCGGATTCACCCATCTTCCCACAAGCTGACACGGCTAGCCTCGTTCCTTCTTGGACGGGAGCCGAGCCGCGCTCGAACCCTTCGCGGGGTCGCGGCGGCAAGACGAACAGGACGAGTTGGAATGCGCGAAGAGATCGCAGATGCATTGCAGGCGGCGACGGTCAACGGCGACAAACGGCGGATCGCGACGCTTCGGCTGGTCGCGGCGGCCCTGAAGGACAAGGAAGCGGCCTGCCGCGAGGCCGGCAAGCCGCTGCCGGGCGGCGGCGACATGACGCCGCTTCTCCAGTGCATGATCCGGCACCGCGAGGAAGCCGCCTTCGCCCTGGAGGGCCAGGGGCGCCGCGAGGAAGCCGGCGCCGAACGCGCGGTGGCCGAGATGGTCCGCGAACTCCTGCCGGCGCCCGTTTCCGTCGGCGAGATCGAGGCGGCGTGCCGGCAGATCGTCAGCGATACCGGCTCCAAGGGCCTGCGCGACGTCGGCCGTTGCATGAACGCGCTGAAGGAGCGCTACCAGGACAAGCTCAACATGATCGAGGCCGGCAGCGTGATGCGCGCCCTTCTCAGCTGAACGCCCGGCGCCTTTCCCATTCGGCCTTGTCGAGGCGGAAGCATTGCCACGGCGTCGGCGTGCCCGCGAGATCGAGGACCGCATCGTAGACGTGGCGCGCGCCGAGCTTGGCGGTCGCCTTCTGCGAGCGGATGTTGCTCGGGGCGATGTGGAACCAGACCGCGTCGAAGCTCGCAAACGCGTGGGTCAGCATCAGGGTCTTGAGTTCGCGGTTGGTGGCGCCGCCCCAGTGCGACCGATCGAGGAACGTGAAGCCGATCGAGATCGCATCGGGCTGATCGGGGGCGACGTAGTAGCGCGAGCAGCCGATGATCCGCCCTGCCGCCCGGTCCTCCACTGCCAGCGTGCCGCCGAGGGCGACGAGCTGGCGGAAATAGGGCTCGAAGTTCTCCCGCTTGTAGCGCTCCGTCGCGGGATGGCCGGCCCAGGTGAGGGGGTCGGAAGCCGCCGCATGGAGGGCGTCGAGATCGCCCGATACCAGCGGGCGGAGGTCGAGTGTCGGGCCGACAAGGGTCGGCTGGTCGTCGAAGCCGGTGGGCATGGGTTACGCGCCGCCCTTCTCGGCCATCTCGCGCGCCGTCGCCTCGTGATAGCGGATCACCTCGCGCACCACGAAGGCGAGATACTTCTCGGCGAAGTCCGGGTCGAGCTGGGCGGCACCGGCCAGTTCGCGCAGGCGCGCCACCTGCCGCTTCTCGCGCGCCGGATCGGCAGGGGGCAGGTCGTGCTCGGCCTTCAGGACGCCGACGCGCTGCGTGCAGCGGAAGCGCTCGGCCAACATGTGGATGATCGCGGCGTCGATATTGTCGATCGAATCCCGAAGGGACTTCAGTTCGGGCAGGATCGGGGCGGTCTGGTCCATGAGGCGGCTCTGGGCTTTTGCGCGTTGCGGGTCGCATCTCGATAGGCTTCCCCAAGCGATCCGTCAAAAGCCGCCTTGCCCTGTGGATGGAGGTGGACAAGCCCCGTCCGCGCATGAAAACTGTGGCATTCGGGCTCCGGGATGACGATATCACCCGTATGCGCTTTCCTCCGCAATTTCTCGACGACATCCGCGACCGTATCCCGATCTCCGACGTGATCGGGCGGCGCGTGACGTGGGACCGGCGCAAGACGCAGTCCGCGAAGGGCGACTGGTGGGCGTGCTGCCCGTTCCACGGCGAAAAGTCGCCCTCGTTCCACTGCGAGGACGCCAAGGGGCGCTACCACTGTTTCGGCTGCGGCGTGTCGGGCGACCATTTCCGCTTCCTGACCGAGTTGGAGGGCATGAGCTTTCCTGAGGCCGTGGAGCGGTTGGCCGGCGAGGCGGGCCTGCCGATGCCCGCGCGCGATCGCGAGGAGGAAAAGCGCGAGGAAACCCGCGCGACGCTTCTCGACGCGCTGCGCCTTTCCGCCGAGTTCTTCCGCCAGACCCTGCAGGAGGCGGACGGAGCGAAAGCGCGAGCCTATCTTCGCGATCGCGGCATCAACCCGATCGTCCAGAAGACGTTCGGCCTTGGCTTCGCGCCCGACAGCCGCAACCGCCTGAAGGAGTTCCTGGCGGGCAGGGGGGTCGGACGCGCTGAGATCGAGGGGGCCGGCCTCGTCGTGCATGGCGAGGGGATCGCCGTGTCCTACGACCGGTTCCGCGACCGGGTGATGTTTCCCATCCTCGACGTGCGCGAGCGGCCGATCGCCTTCGGCGGACGGGCGATGGCCGCCGGCGTTCCCGCCAAGTACCTGAACTCTCCGGAAACCGAGGTCTTCCACAAGGGTCAGGTCCTGTTCAACCTCGCCTCCGCCCGGCGCGCGGCCAAGGCGACCGGGACGCTGGTGGTCGCCGAAGGCTACATGGACGTGATCGCGCTCCATCAGGCGGGGTTCGAGCATGCCGTCGCCCCGCTCGGCACGGCGCTGACGGAGCGCCAGCTCGACCTTCTGTGGCGCACGGTTCCCGAGCCGATCCTGTGCTTCGACGGCGATGCGGCGGGGCTCAAGGCGGCCAACCGCGCGGCCGAACTCGCCCTGCCGCTGATCCGGCCGGGACGCTCCCTGCGCTTCGCGCTCCTGCCGGAGGGCAAGGACCCCGACGATCTCGTGCGCGACACGGGAGCGGACGCGATGAAGGGTGTTCTGGAGCGCGCCCGCCCGCTCGCCGATCTTCTCTGGATGCGCGAAACGGCGGCGGGCAATTTCGACACGCCCGAACGCCGGGCCGAGCTGGAGCAGCGCCTGAAAGGCCTGATGCGCCAGATCGGCGACGAAAACGTGCGCCGGCACTACCTGCAGGACATCGACGAGCGCCTGTCGGCCTATTTCGGCCCGGCGCCGTCGTTCTCCAAGGGCGGCAACCGCGACAACTGGCGCCGGGGGGACAACCGGCAGGGCGGGGGCGGGCGCCGTTCGGGCGCGCCGGGTGCCGGGCGCCGCTCGCCGGTGTCCGACCGTCTGGCGCGCACCTCGCTGATGGGCGGGGTCGACACCAAGGCCGCGCCGATGCGCGAGATGTCGATCCTCGTCGGCTTCGTGAACCACCCGCTTCTCCTGCGCGAGGCCTTCGATTATTTCGCCGATCTGGAACTGACGAGCCCGGAGCTGGAGCGCCTGCGCTCGGCGGTGATCGACGTCCATGCCGACGGCCATCAGCATACGCGCGAGGACATTCTGGCCGAGCTCGACCGGCGCATGCTCCTCCCGTTCTTCCAGGGCTGCGAGATGAAGCTGCAAGGGGTGCGGCTGTGGAGTTTTCTCAGCCCCGCCGCGCTGGAGGATGCGCGCGAGGCGGTGCGTCAGGCACTTCACTTGCAGCACCGCCATCTCTCACTACATAGGGAACTCCGAGCGGCAGAAGCTGCGCTCGGTACGGACGGCGACGAGCTCGCGCATGCCCAGCTGGTCGAGATCCATCGGGAAATCAACAATTTGGCGGGAACCGAGGCGCTGATAGACGGGTTTGGCCTGCTGTCGGGTCGTCCCGCCAAGGGTATCTGAGTTGCAACCGGGCTTTTCTCGCGATGCGAAACGGCTCGGCGGTTCGCTGGAATAATTCTGCCAAAGGACGTCAAGCCCTTGACTTCGCGGCAGGATGGAACAAACACGCACCGGCCGGACGCTGGTGCCGGTCCATGCGGGTCGGCATCGCTTCGAAGGGTGCCGAGGTCGAATGGGAAGGGCCGGGAATAGGGCGCCGAGCCGGATCGCGATCACATCCGCGATCATGGTTAGGCGGTCGTTAACGGCCGGCGGTTAAGTGTGGATCGGAGCGCGCCCACGGCGGCTCGGGTTCCGGCGCACCGCGCCAGATGGAGACGAATGCGCATGGCGACGAAAGTCAAGGAAGGCGAGACGGCCGTCGAGGAGCGTCCCGAGACGCCTGACAGTCCTCTGCTGGACCTGTCGGACGACGCTGTCAAGAAGATGATCAAGGCCGCGAAGAAGCGCGGCTTCGTCTCGATGGACAAGCTCAACTCGGTCCTGTCGGCGGAGGACGTCACCTCCGAGCAGATCGAAGACCTGATGGCCATGCTTAACGACATGGGCATCAACGTCGTCGAGGACGAGGAAGGCGAGAACGAGGAAGAAAAGGACACCGAGGAGTCCGGCTCGACCGAGGTTGCCGAAGCGAGTTCCGGCGCCGTCGCCGCCACGACCAAGAAGGAAGCCTCGGATCGCACCGACGATCCCGTGCGCATGTACCTCCGTGAGATGGGCTCGGTCGAGCTCCTGTCGCGCGAGGGCGAGATCGCCATCGCCAAGCGCATCGAGGCCGGCCGCGAGACGATGATCGCGGGCCTGTGCGAAAGCCCGCTGACGTTCCAGGCGATCATCATCTGGCGCGAGGAACTCAACGAAGGCAACATCATGCTGCGCGAGGTCGTCGACCTCGAGGCGACCTATGCCGGACCCGAGGCCAAGATGCCGACGGCCCCCGCGGCCGAGGGCGGCGAGGCTCCCGCCAACGGCGCTGCGCCGAACGGCGAGCTGCGCCCCGGCGAAGACGAGGACGACGACGAGGACGATCTGGAAAACTCGCTGTCGCTGGCCGCGATGGAAGCCGAGATCCGTCCGCAGGTCATGGAAACCTTCGACGAGATCGCCGAGAACTACAAGCGGCTGCGCAAGCTGCAGGACCAGCAGGTGGAGAACCGCCTCGCCGCCCAGGGGACCCTGTCCTCGGCGCAGGAGCGCTCCTACAAGAAGCTGAAGGAAGACCTCGTTTCCGCGGTGAAGGGCCTGTCGCTCAACCAGAACCGCATCGACGCCTTGGTCGCCCAGCTCTACGACATCAACAAGCAGCTCGTCGGCAACGAAGGGCGCCTGCTGCGCCTGGCCGAAAGCCACGGGGTCAAGCGCGACGAGTTCCTGAAGAGCTACCAGGGCTCCGAACTCGACCCGAACTGGACGCAGTCGATCGCCAATCTGGCGGGCAAGGGCTGGTTGAAGTTCGTCCAGAACGAGCGCGACTCGATCCGCAACCTGCGCCAGGAGATCCAGAGCCTCGCCACTACGACGGGTCTCGAGATCACCGAGTTCCGCCGCATCGTCCACATGGTGCAGAAGGGAGAGCGCGAGGCTCGGCAGGCGAAGAAGGAGATGGTCGAGGCGAACCTGCGTCTCGTGATCTCGATCGCCAAGAAGTACACCAACCGCGGCTTGCAGTTCCTGGACCTGATTCAGGAAGGCAACATCGGCCTGATGAAGGCCGTGGACAAGTTCGAGTACCGGCGCGGCTACAAGTTCTCGACCTATGCGACGTGGTGGATCCGGCAGGCGATCACCCGCTCGATCGCCGATCAGGCGCGCACGATCCGCATTCCGGTCCACATGATCGAGACGATTAACAAGATCGTTCGCACGAGCCGTCAGATGCTGCACGAGATTGGCCGCGAGCCGACCCCGGAAGAGCTGGCCGAAAAGCTGGCGATGCCGCTGGAGAAGGTCCGCAAGGTCCTCAAGATCGCTAAGGAGCCGATCTCGCTCGAAACGCCGGTGGGCGACGAGGAGGACAGCCATCTCGGCGACTTCATCGAGGACAAGAACGCCATCCTGCCGATCGACGCCGCGATCCAGGCCAACCTGCGCGAAACGACGACGCGGGTGCTGGCTTCGCTGACCCCGCGCGAGGAGCGTGTTCTGCGCATGCGCTTCGGCATCGGCATGAACACCGACCACACGCTGGAAGAGGTCGGCCAGCAGTTCTCGGTGACGCGCGAGCGCATCCGCCAGATCGAGGCCAAGGCGCTGCGCAAGCTCAAGCACCCCAGCCGCTCGCGTAAGCTGCGCTCGTTCCTCGACAGCTGATCCTTATCCGTCCGAATGCGAAAAGGGCGTCTCTTCCGGGAGGCGCCCTTTTTCATGGCGAGAAAGCTGCCTCAGGCGGTCGCGACGCGCTCCGGCAGGGCGGTCGGATGGGGAAGGGCGCGCAGGCGGCGCGAGAGGACGGCGGCCACCATCATCGCCCCTACCACCGTGACATGCTCGGTCGCGGTGTAGAAATGCTCGGTGGCGGCCGGGCCCGTCATATTCCAGAAGTCGTGGACGAGGAGGATGGTGAGGCCTGTGAAGGTCGCCAGCATGCCGGCGCCGAGCCATGCGGCGCGGTCGAGGATGATCAAGGCGGAGCCCAAAAGCTCCACCGCGATCACCAGCGCCGCGACGAGGGCCGGCGGGTGGAAGCCGAAGAAGGCCATCTCCGCGCTCGCGCCCTCGAAATCGGCGAGCTTGGCGAGGCCGCTGCCCCAGAAGCAGAAGGTGAGGACGACGCAGGCGAAGCGCGCGAACCAGGGCGCGGCGAGAAGCGAAGCGATGGACCGAGGCATGAAACGACTCCCTTGAGCGGAGACCGGCCGCGCCGGTCGACGACGGGAGCGTTTAGGCGGACACCGTTTCCTGTTGATTTCGTGCGTGTTCCGTCCGGTACCGCTGGACGATCGCGGCCTTCGGCATGGGACGGGCCATGAAGTATCCCTGGAACAGGGTGCAGCCGGCAGCCTTCGCCAGAAGCAGCTGGCTTTCGTTCTCGATGCCCTCCGCCACCACCGACAGGCGCATCGCGCCCGCAACGCTTGCCAGTGCGGAGACGAGCACGTTGTCCGTGTCGCTTTCGCCGAGCTTGGCGATGTAGCTCCGGTCGATCTTGATCGAGTCCACGGGCAGATGCCGGAGATAGTCGAACCCGCTGAAGCCCGTGCCGAAATCGTCGAGCGAGACGAGAATGCCCATGTCGCGCAGCGCCTGCAGGCGGCGGCAGATGTCGGGTGTCGCCTGGATCGCGACGGACTCGGTGAGTTCCAGCGTCAGCTGCCGGGGCGGATGCCCGGTTTCGCGAAGGACGCGCGCCACCATGTCGACGACGTCGTCGCGGCGCAGTTGGCTGGCCGAGACGTTGACCGAGATGTTGAGATCGGGAAGCTCGCGCGCGTCGCTCAAGGCGCGGCGCAGCACCCACTCGCCGAGCTGGTCGATCAGCGCCGTGCTTTCCGCGATGGGAATGAACACGGCGGGCGAGATGTTGCCGCGCGACGGGCTCTGCCAGCGCAAGAGCGCCTCCACCGAGATCGTACGCCCGTCATGGCCGGTGATCGGCTGGTAGTGGATGTCGAGCTCGTTGAGAAGGATCGCGGCGCGCAGTTCGCGCTCGATCAGGCGACGCTGCTTGAGATCGCGCATCATCTCCTCGTCGAAGGCGGCGATCTGGTTTCGACCCGCCCGCTTGGCGGCATAAAGGGCGATGTCGGCGAACTGCATCGCCTCCGACAGATAGACCGTTCGCTCCGGCACCATGACGACGCCGAGGCTCGCCGACAGTGTCAGCGGGCGCCCGCCGGTCATCACCGGACGGTTGAGCTCGCAGCAGAAGTCGCGGCCGAGGCGCAGGGCGACCCGTTCGTTGGCGCAAGGCAGCACGAAGGCGAACTCGTCGCCGCCGAGCCGCCCGATCAGCGCGCCCGGAAACGACTGGTCGATGCACTGCGCGATATAGGACAGCGCGAAATCGCCGGCACGGTGCCCGAAACTGTCGTTCAGCGGCTTCAGGTGGTCCATGTCGAGCGCGAAGAAGGCGAGCGCCTCATCGCTCGATCGCGCCGACAAACGAGCGGACACCGCTTCCAGAAAGGCACGCCGCGTCATCACACCGGTGATGTCGTCGAGAACGTGGCGATGGATCAGGGCCTCCTGATCGGCGGTCAGCTGCGATAGGTCGCCTTCCAGCGCGCGCAGGCGCCGCGCGAGGCGAGCGAGCACAACCAACGCAACGGCACCCGCGAGACCGATGGGTGCCAGAAGCCAGGGCTGCACCGTCGCGCCAAGCGATGCGGCAAGAGCCCAAGCCCCCGCGAGCGAGAGAACGGTTCGGGGCGCACCGTGCAGAAGGTCGCGCCCATCGTTCCAGAGAGAGATGACCCGGTCCATTGCGATTCCGTCGAAGACTGCCGGCTTGTTCTAGCCGGCAATCGTGAAGGCTTCGCATCGCAACAACCGCTTTGCGAGCTTGCGTGGAATTTTCCGCGCGAGCCCGGCAAGGCTTCAAGGCTGGAGTTCGTAGACGATCCGAACGTCGGCCGAAACGGTGTTTTCGCCGATCTCGACGGGAACCTTGGCGGCCATATCCGACGCCATCATGCGCATGGCGCCCATCGGCGCGGGCATGGGGGGAGGGAAGGCGGACGCTCCGTTTTCGATCGAGACGATCCGCCCGAGCTGCAGACCCGCCGCTTCCGCGAGAGCCTGCGCGCTCGCGCGCGCCTTTTCGACCGCGCTCTTGCGTGCGGCGTTTTCCAGCGCCGAGGAATCCTCGATCTGGAAGGAGATGTTGCCGCCCTCGTTGACGCCGAGCTGCACCGCCCGGTCGAGAAGCTCGCCGAGGCGCGCGAGGTCGCGAACCTTGACCGAAAGCGTGTTGCGCACTTCGTATCCGGTCACGGTCGGCGGCCCCTGCGTGCCGTCGGGCTTGTTGTCGTAGCGGTATTGCGGGGCGATCTGGAAGCCGGCCGTCTGCATGTCGCGCGGCTCGACGCCGAACGAGGGCAGCGCGCCGCGAACCCCATCGATCGCCTCGTTGGCCGCCTTGAGCGCCTCGGCGGCGGTGGGGGCCGCGCGCATCACGGTGAGCTGTGTCACCGCCAAGTCGGGCGCGGCGCTGGCCTGCCCCTCCCCGGACACGCTGATGCGGGCGGGCACCGGCGCCTTGGCCTCCTGGGCAAGGGCCGATCCCGATAGAACGAGACCGAAGGCCAGAGGGGCGATCATGCGAAGCTTGGACATGGGGCTGATTCTCCTCAACGCCGCGAAACACGCCTCGTCTGTGACGCGCGAA
This sequence comes from Aureimonas sp. ME7, assembly GCF_903970965.1. Classification (GTDB taxonomy): domain Bacteria; phylum Pseudomonadota; class Alphaproteobacteria; order Rhizobiales; family Rhizobiaceae; genus Aureimonas. Next base: position 455,784 of record NZ_CAJCKW010000003.1, read on the forward strand.
TGCGGCGAAATCCATGATCACCGCCGTCGTCATCCACGATCGTCCGTCGACGCGCCGAAGGGGGATGGGATGGCTGACGAGGGGGTAAGGATTTGCGCGATAACGCCTCGGGTGGGCCCGGCAGGACTCGAACCTGCAACCAAGCGGTTATGAGCCGCCGGCTCTAACCATTGAGCTACAGGCCCGACCCGAAGGCCATGGCCTATCGTAAAGCGGCGGCGCGCTCAAGGCTCAGGGGAAGGGGGGGCGCAAGGTTTCCCATGGAGGCGCGGCGCGCTAAAGCGGGGGCCAAGCGCAACGGGGCTTTGAGGCTCCACGCAAGGAGCCTTTCGAATGGCGAACGATCTCCGGCACCGGATCCTGGCCGGACAGGGCAAGCGCGAGGCCGACCTCGTCGTGCGCAACGTGCGGCTGCTCGACCTCGTCACGGGCGCGGTCGAGCCCAGCGACATCGCGATCGTCGGCGACACCATCGTCGGCACCTACGGGGACTACGAAGGCGCAGAGGTGATCGACGGGGCGGGGCGCTTCGCCGTGCCGGGGTTCATCGATACGCATCTGCATATCGAATCCTCGCTCGTATCCCCGCTGGAGTTCGACCGGTGCGTGCTGCCGCACGGGGTGACGACGATCTTCTGCGATCCGCACGAGATCGCCAACGTGCTCGGCGTCGAGGGGCTTCGCTATTTCGCCGAATGCGCGGAGGCGAGCGTCATGGACATTCGCATCAACCTGTCCTCCTGCGTCCCCGCCACGCCGTTCGAGACGGCGGCGGCGCATCTGCCCGTCGAGGACCTGCTGCCCTTCCTCGACCACCCCAAGGTGCACGGGCTGGCGGAGATGATGAATTATCCCGGCGTCCTCGACCTCGATCCGGAGGTGGTGGCCAAGCTGGAAGCCTTCGCGGGGCGACATGTGGACGGCCATGCTCCCCTTGTGCGCGGGGCGGCGCTCAACGGCTATCTCGCCGCCGGCATCCGCACCGACCACGAGGCGACGAGCGCGCCGGAAGCCTTGGAGAAGCTTCGCAAGGGCATGGCGATCCTGATCCGCGAAGGGTCCGCGTCCAAGGACCTCGATGCGCTGGCCGAAATCCTGACGGCCGATACGTCGGCCTTCGTCGCTCTCTGCACCGACGATCGCAGCCCGCTCGACATCGGGGAGGAGGGGCATCTCGACGCGATGATCCGCCGGCTGATCGCCAAAGGCTGTCCCGTGCATCATGTCTACCGCGCGGCTTCGCACTCGGCCGCGCGCATCTTCGGTCTCGCCGATCGCGGCCTGATCGCGCCGGGATGGCGGGCGGATATCGTGCTCTTGGACAATCTTGAACAGTGCCGGGTTTCGGACGTCGTTGCCGGGGGGCGGCTGGTGACGCCGGATCGTTTTGCCGCGCGCACGAGCGTTGCACCTGTCGGGCTCGGCTCGATGAAGGCAACACGCGTCGAGGCGCCTGCGTTTCGTCAGCCGATGGGCCGGAGCGGGCGCGAGGTTCCCGTGATCGGGGTGAAGGCCGGGTTGCTCCTGACCGCGCGCCGCACCGCAGTCCTTGCCGAGCGGGATGGCGAGCTTCTGCCTTCCACGCAGGAGGATGTCCTGAAGCTTGCCGTGGTGGAGCGGCACGGCCGCAACGGCAATGTCGGGCTCGGCTTCGTCAACGGTTTCGGGCTGAAGCGCGGGGCGATCGCCTCCTCCGTCGCGCATGACAGCCACAACATCACGGTGGTGGGCACGAATGCCGAGGACATGGCAGCCGCCGTCAACGGCGTGATCGAGCGGTCCGGCGGCTTCGTGGTGGCCGATGGGGGGCGGGTGACGGCCGGGCTCGCCCTGCCGATGGCGGGCCTCATGAGCCTCGAGCCTTTCGAGACCGTTGCCCACGACCTCGAGAATCTCGTCCGGGCCGCACGTGCACTCGGTTGCACGCTGCCCGAGCCGTTCCTGCAACTCGCCTTCCTGGCCCTGCCGGTAATCCCCCATCTCAAGCTCACCGATCGCGGCCTGTTCGACGTGGACCGCTTCGCCTTCGTGGACGAGAACTGACGATCGGAAGATGGCTGGGGCGCCTGGACCAAAATTGGACACTAATCCAACCCTTTGTATCGCCTAAGACATTGCAGGATATTGCCTTTTTACCCAGCCGTCTGTAACACAAGGTTGTAACACACGGACGCTACACAGACCGGATTCCAGCCCCATGAGCTACCTTCTTCGACGCGGTGCGAGCTACTACGCCCGGACCCGCGTTCCTACGGACCTCGTGTCGGTTCTTGGAAAGAAGGAGCTTGTAAAGGCGCTCGGCACGAAGGATCGGGCGGAAGCCAAGCGCCTTGTCTGGCCCGTCGTGGAAGGCTGGAACTTGCTCTTTGATGACGTGCGCACCCGGCGCGTCCTGACGGCAACCGACAAAGCCGATGCCGTCTGGCAGCACTACACCGCGACCCTTCAGCGTGACGAGGAAGAACGGCAGAGCCGGCCGACGCAAGCTGACATTGATGCCGCCTCGAAGATCATGTTCGACCGGGCCAACCGGGAGAAGCTGAACGTTCATGACCCGCTCGCCCTGATGGACGCCACGCTTGACGTGAAGGTGCTTCAGAAGGCCGGCGAGCTTTCGAGCGAGTTCCGGGCGACCCGGCTGGCGCACATGCGTAAGCAGCTTGCGGCCGGCGAAACGGCGCTCGTGAATCACAGCGTGACGGAATACCTCGACCAGAACCGTCTCATTCCCGATCCGACGTCCGACGACGTGCGCGACCTCGCCCGGCAGATGATGCGCAGCGAGATTGAGGGACTTGAGCGCACCTTGGAGCGCGACCGGGGCCACTATGGCGGCGTCCCGTCCGACCCGATCGTGAAGCCCGCCAACGGCCCGGCTCGTGAGTTCGCCAAGCCGGGCGAAAGCATCATGGACCTTTTCGACGTGTTCGCTCGGGAGAACCCCAAGCGGGTTGCGGCCGACCGCATCAACCAGATGCGCCGGGACATTGGCACCTTCATCGATACCGTGGGTTCGACATGCCCCGTCCGGCGGATCAACAAGAAGGCCGTCCGCGAGTGGAAGGCGCTTCTGATGCAGCTTCCGGTGAAGGCGACGGAAAGCACCGTGTTCGCCGGCATGACGCTGCCGCAGATCGTCATGAAGAACCGGGAGGTCGGTAAACCCATCGTCACGGTGCGCACGGTGAATCGCTACCTTTCGAGCCTTGGCGCATTTTGCGGCTGGCTTGAGACGCACGGCTACATCGACGTGAACCCGTGTTCCGGCATGTTCCTCGCGAAAGAGAAGAAGGTTTCGACCTACCCTTTCACGACGGACCAGCTCAACAAGCTCTTCGCCTCGCCGCTCTTCACCGGGTGTCAGAGCGACGACCTTTGGCGACTGATCGCAAAACCGGGCAACGTCATGGTGCGCGACCATCGCTATTGGGTGCCGCTCGTCATGCTTTTCAGCGGGGCGCGGCCGGGAGAGATCGGCCAGCTTGGCGTTGCTGACGTGCGGGAACAGCACGGCCACTGGATCATGCACATCACGACCGAAGGCGACGGCGAGAAGACGGTGAAGACGGCTGGTTCTATGCGCGTCATCCCGATTCACTCGCAGCTTATCCGGCTCGGCTTCCTGAAGCATCACGCCGCCATGAAGGATGCGGGCGAAACCCGGCTCTTCCCCGAAGCCAAGCGCAACAGCCGAGGCCAGATGATCGCCGAGACCTCGCGCGAGTTCGGGCGCTACCTTGAGCGTATCGGCTTGAAGGAAGGTCGAGGCTTGTCGCTCTACAGCTTTCGCCACGGCGCAACGGATGCTTGGCGGCGCGCCGGCCATCTGGACGACACCTTCGGCTTCATGCTCGGACACACCAGCGGCACCATGACCGGGCGTTACGGGATCATGCCGCAGGGTGCCTTGGAGAAGCGCTTCGAACTTATCGAGGCCATTTCCTATCCCGGCGTCGTGCTCGACCACCTCGCGCCACCCGCTTAGACATTCTCCAAAACGATCATAAATCCATAATCATCAAAATTTTTGATTTACAGGATTCACACGTGATTCGCTGTGTGAGACAATTATGCCAAGTTGAATTTTGGCATGGATTGATCGTTGTTCGGTTCGAAGAAGAAGGCGAAGGCAGAGAGGCAGGAAGCGAAGGCGCAATCCATCGCTGATGCTTCGATCCTCGAAGTGTTCGGAGGCCTTCCGACTTCCTCCGGTGCCGTCGTCAATGCATCCACAGCCCTTCAAGTGCCCGCAGTGCTTCAGGCGGTGCGCTTGATCGCGGAGACTGTCGGCTCACTTCCTTGTAAGGCGTATAGCAGCGGCAGCAGTAAGGAAGCGGCTGACAGTCTCCCAGCCTTTCGCCTCGTGCATGATCGTGCGAACCCATGGACCAGCGCCGGGCAGCTTCGCACGGACCTGACGGCGGACGCGCTTCTTCATGGCGCGGGCTACGCCCAAGTCATTCGTTCCGCTGATGGACGGCCGCTTGAGTTGCAGCGGCTTCCGCCGACGACCGTGGAGCGCCGGACAGAGAGCGACGGCGAGCCGTTCTACATGGTCTCCGACGCTACAGTGGCCTGCCCCTATCAGGTGGTCCGGTTCAAATCTAATGCATGGTAGGTTTGGCGACCACGGTTGAGGTGGCCGGCGAAGCGGGTTGGGGTGGCGCAGCCGGCCATAGCGCGGCGGCAGGTGCC
>NZ_CAJCKW010000004.1 GCF_903970965.1 Aureimonas sp. ME7
ATTGCAACAACATGCGACATGGACCGCTCAAGAGCGGTGGGCCGTGGAGTTCTAAGCTTATGTTTTTGCTTGTGAAAGTTTGGTAGCAGTGGGCAGACTTGAACTGCCGACCTCCGGGTTATGAATCCGGCGCTCTCACCAACTGAGCTACACTGCCGTGCAAGCCTTCGATGAGGCTCGAACATCCGTCGCCGCCCGGCCGGGTTGGCCGGTGCGATAGGCGGCGATATACGGATGGCGCGGCGCGCCTGTCAAGATGGCCCATGCCGTTCGCCCCCGTGCCGAACGAGGAAGTCCATGCGCCCAGCCTCCTCCAATCTCTTCGAACTCGGCGCACCCGAACTCGCGCGTCGCCTGATCGGCGCCGAACTCCTGTTCGGCAAGGTCGGCGGGCGCATCGTCGAGACGGAAGCCTACCAGGCCGACGACGCGGCCTCGCATTCGTTCAAGGGGGAGACACCGCGCAACCGCTCGATGTTCGGCCCTGTCGGGCGCGCCTATGTCTATTGCTCCTACGGCATTCACTGGTGCCTCAACATCGTCTGCGACGGACAGGCACCCGGGAGCGCCGTTCTCCTGCGCGCGCTGGAGCCCACCGAAGGGATCGAAGCGATGGGCGAGCGGCGCGGGACGAGCGACATTCACCGTCTGTGCTCTGGCCCGGGCCGTCTGACCCAGGCGCTCGGGATCGGCATCGAGCAGGACGGAATGCCGATCGACGAAGCGCCGTTCGAGCTTCGCCTGCCCGAGCGTGTGGTCGAAACGCTGGCGGCTCCGCGCGTCGGCATCACCAAGGCCGTCGACGTGCCTTGGCGCTTCTACGCCGCGAATTCGCGTTTCGTCAGCGGATCGCGGGTGGTTCGTTCGCGGCTTGTAGACGAGCCTTCATCGCCGCTGTAAGCCGCCCGAAAACCTTCTCCGTTCCGAGACGCCCCTTCATGAACTCGAAACCGCCCGGTGCCGCCGCGTTCGGACGCAGTACCCTTTGGGGCGTCGGGTTCATGGTGTTCGGCTGCTTCATGTTCTCGGTCAACGACGCGATGGGCAAGTGGCTCGTCGGGACATATGCGGTGGGGCAGCTCATTCTCCTGCGCAGCGTCGCGGCGATGATGGTGCTGGGCCCGTTCGTCTGGTCGAAGGGCGGGGTTCGCACCCTGCGCTCGGGCCAGCCGTGGCTTCACGCGCTGCGTGCGTCTGGTTCCGCGGCGGAAACGGGCTTCTTCTACTGGGCGCTCGTGCACCTGCCGCTCGCCAACGTGATGACCTTCTATCTCGCCGGCCCGATCTACGTGACGGCGCTTTCGGCACTGATTTTGAAGGAGCCCGTGGGGCGTATCCGGTGGGCGGCGGTGCTGGTGGGTTTCAGCGGGGTGCTCATCGCGCTCGGGCCGGATCTGACAACGGCCGGATGGCCGGCCCTGATCGCGGTTGCCGGAAGCTTCGCCTACGCTGTTCTGATGATCCTGACGCGCCATCTGGCGTCCGCCGGCGAGGTGACGCTGATCGGCTGGCAAACGGTCGCGGCCTTGGTTCTCGGGCTGATCCTGGCGCCGATGCATTGGGTCCCGCCCGCCGCTTCCGATCTCGGGTTCATGTTCCTGCTCGGCGTCGTCGCGATGGCAGCACATGCCTGTGTCAACCGTGCGCTGGTAATCGCTCCTGCGTCCGTCGTGGTCCCCTACCAATACACGCTGATCGTCTGGGCTCTTCTGTTCGGCGTGATGATCTTCGACGAGGTGCCGCGCCCGTCGATGCTCGTGGGAGCCGCCATCATCACGGCTTCCGGCGTCTTCATCTTCTTGCGCGAGCAAAGGCTCGAGACGCAGACCACCGTTCGCACCGCTGCGGCGACGGTGGGGGCGCCCGACGACGTCCAACTGCCGGAGCGTTGATCGGTCGAGGCGTACGACACCGCCACCCCATGGTCGGTGCAACCGCGGCTTCGATGTTCCCTTACGGCAACAGTCCCAACGGGCTCAATTCAGAGTCGTGGAACAATTGCACTTATAAGTTGCAATTCCCCGTAGGGTTGTGGCCTATGGGCTTTGCCGTCGCGGGAGTGCGTCAGGTTTCCGCCCGCTACCCTTCGGGCTGAACCGCAACGACCCTTCGTGCCGGAGCAGCCCGACCACCCGTGACGACCCCGCTTCGGGCGGAGATGTCGCCGCGAGGCATGCCGGACAATCGAATCGACCCCGATCCACTCGACCCCGCGAGCCTGGAGCTGAGCCTCCGTGTCCGCCGCAGCAAGGCCGCAAGCGATGCAGACTTCGCATAATTCTCCCAAGTCTTCTCGGCCCCGGCTGGTTCCCCGCTTGGCGACGATTTTCGTGATCATCACGCTGGCCGTCAGTCCGACGTGGTCGGCCTGGGCCAACGGATATGGCGAGAGCGCCCCCTGGCAGTTCCGCACGAGCGCCGACCGCGCCAATCTTTCCGTGAATCTCGACCTGATCGAGCGCAAGCGTGGCGGCTACTACGACAGCTTCAACCCCAACACCAACGTCTACAGCACCACCAATATCGACCGGCAGTTCAACTGCCAGGTGTCGTCGAGCGCCACCGGCAACGCCAGCGACAACGGGCAGACGGCGCGCTCCTCCTCTCCCGACACGCGGAACGAGGCGGGAATCTCGTCGGGGGCCAACGGCAACGCGGCGACGAACGCTGCGGGGTTGCCGGACAGCACCCTGAACAACGGGCAGACGAATTCCGGCAGCCAGACATCGGGTGTCGCCGGCTCCTATGCGGGGGCGGGGGGCGGGGTGATCGCCGCCAATGGCGGGCGCACGTGGCAGGCGCTGAACAACCAGCAGACCAACGGGGGAAACCAACAGGCCAGCGTTTCCGGGAGCGAAGCCTGCTCCTTCGGAGGCACCGGCGGCGCGCTGAACTGAAACGGCAAGCTCGGCTCGCGCGCAGCGTCGGCACAACGAGGGGACATGATGGTTTCGCGTAACATGAGGTTCGCTGCTCTGGCATCGGCGGCAATGCTGCTGCCCGGCTGCGCCAGCATCGAGCACAAGCAGTTCGCGCCGGGGGAGGCGCCGGTCGTGGTCGGCCCGCCCGTGCGCTCCAACGTGACGCCCTACGACGAGGCGCTGGCCTGCCTCGGCGACGAGATTCGCTCTTCGGGACGCAAGAAGCTCGGCATCGCGGTCGGCGACATCAAGGACTATACCGGCAAGTACAACCAGAACGAAGGCGCCGCGATCACGCAAGGCGGCGCGCTCATGGTGTATTCCGCGATCGGCAAGATGAACGACGCGGTGACGCTGCACGAGCGGTTCGACACGCGCGTCGCGGAAGCCGAGCTGATCTATCTCGACCGTCGCCAGCTCGGCGACGGGCAGCAGTACCCGCTGGGGCCGGGCGGGGCGCTCGTGCCCTACAAGCCCTATTTCGGCGGCTCGATCCGTGCTTCCGACTATTTCATCATCGGCGGCATCACCGAGCTGAACTACAACATCAATTCCGGCGGGGCGGAGGCCAACGTCAATCTCGTAGGCCCGAAGGCGCGCGTTTTCACCCTGAACGTCGCGGTGGACCTTCGCATCGTGTCCACCGAAACGCTGGTGGTCAGCCATACGGTGTCGATGTCGAAGCAGATCACCGGCTACGAGGTCGGCTTCGGCGTCTTCCGCTTCTTCGACAACGATCTCTTCGACATCAATCTGGGCGCCAAGAACCAGGAGCCGCTGCAGTTCGGCGTGCGCACCACGCTGGAAGCGGCGACGATCGACCTTCTGGCCCGGACGGCCAGCGTCTCGCCGTTTTCCTGCCTGGAGAAGGGGCCGGAAAAGGCGCTTCGCTATGTGTCGAAGACGCCGCCAGAGCCGCGCCTTCCCGCGCCCCCACGCCGCGCGGCGAGCGCTGCACCTTCGGACGAGCGGCGGGTCGCGGCAAGCCTGCCTCCGCCGCCCCCGGCGGCGCGGCCCGCCGTGACGCTGGGCTCCCCGACGGCGCGCACGTCAGGCCCGGCCGCCGCCCTGTCGGGGCCGAGCACGGAAGCGGCGCTGGCGCGCGAAAGCCTTCTCGAAACACCCGGCGCGCCCGCGCAGGTGCGGCCGACGACGCCCGGAGTCTTCGGCCAGTACTGAGTGCCCAACGCTTTGCATGCGGCGAGGTGGGCGCCGACACGAACGCCACCGCAACAGGAGCCGATCGCATCGCGGGAAAGCGTGCGGAGGAAACGGAGAACGACATGACGACGAACAACAGAAGCCGCCGGCTCAAGCTGCTCGGCGCCTCCAGTGTGGTGACGATCGCCGCGACCGTGGGCCTTGCCCAGGCCGCGACCATCATTCTGCCGGGCACCGCCTCGACCGGACAGTCCGGTGCGTCCACGCAACTGATCATCAACACCCAGTCGCTGGCCAATGCGGCGTTGCGCGCCTCCTACACGCCGGGCGCCGCTTCGACCGGCAGCCTGACGACGATCGGCATCGAAACGGCTGTCGGCACGACCGCCGAGCAGGCCGCGCGGACCGAAAGCCTCGTGGTCGACGACAACCGTGTCCTTGCGACGGCGACAGCCAACACGGGCATCTCCACCATCCAGGTCTCGCAAGCGAACAACGTTCTCAACGGAGCCAATGCGGGAATCGCGGTCGGCTCCAGCCAGTCGGTTGAAGGTCTCGACGCAGCCTCCAGCATCACGCAGGCGCGGGTCGGCCTCGGCCTGACAGGCGGCGTCCTGCCTCCCGCCTCGGGTCTTTCCCTGGACCAGAACACCGTCGCCGCAGCGGCCACCGGCAACTCCTCGACGAATGCCGTGGCGGGGATCGTGCCGACGACCGCTTCGCCCGGGATCGTTTCGTCCGTCACGACGAATACGTTCGGTTCCCAAGCGACGGCGGGCGTCGTCGTCGCCAACGATCAGCGCGCATCGGTCACCGAGGGCCTCAGGTCCAACGTGGGCGGCAGCACCGTGGGCGTCTTCGCCTCCGTCGATGCCGCCACGAATTCGGCCATCACGGCAAGCGCCAACTCGATCGACGCGTCGTCACAGGTGAACTCGACGCAGAACTTCGTGCGCTTCAATCCGACGACGGTGGTCGCACCCGCCCAGGCGGGCGGTGTTTCCACGGTTCAGACCGGCGCGCCGTCCCTCGACGGCGTGAGTGTGGCCGTCGCCAACAATCAGACCGCGACGGGCACCGCCCGGATCAGTTCGAACGTAGAGAATTCCGACGTTCTCGTCACCGTGACACGGACCGTCACCGATTCGGCGCTCTTCGCGGGCGATGTCGCGGCCACGGGCAATCGGATTTCAGCAGCTGCCGGCGTCAACAGCTCGGCGCTCAACGGTATCCGTATCGACGGCCTGTCGGTCGATGGCGCCTCGGCCGGACCGACCGGTGGAGCGATCGCGGGTGCGCTTACGTCTTCCTTCAACCGCGATCTGGCCGTGGTGAATAGCCAGACGGCGAGCGGACGCTCGCCCGTCGATGCACTCGTGGCCGGAAGCGACGTGCGGATCGATATCGACGGCACGTCCGGCTCCGTCACCTCGGCCGACAATCTTCTTTCCGCGTCCTCGACCGGCAACGAAGCGCTCGACAACCGCATCGAGTTCGACGGACGCTCGTTCGCGGCAACGGCGGCCGTCACCAACAACCAGAGCAATGCGGCAAGCCAGTCGTCACGTGCCGAGAACAGTTCCGTGCTGATCAACGGCGGCAACGTGGCGAACGGGTCCGTTGCCCTTCGCGGCAACCGCGTGGTGTCCGCCGCGTCGGGCAACTCGGCGAGCAACGCGGTCGATGTGACGGCCTTCTCGGTCGAGGTTCCGCCGGGCGGCGTCGCGAGCCTCGGGGAAGCCACCGTCGTCGGCGCCTTGATCGGGCTGAACCAGCCGGTTTCGAGCGCCGGCCTCGGCGTCCTGTCGAACCAGTCCAACTCCGCTTCGGCGAATGCGCAGGCGACGCGCACGACGATCGGCGCCGGCCTCGGGGCGATCGCCGACGGTTCGGCGACCGTCGCCGGTAACACGGTGGACGTTTCGGCCTCCGGCAACATTGCCGACAACTCGCTGGCGCTCGACACGTTCTCGTTCGGCCCGTCCAGCGGCACGGCGCTGCCGCTCAACATCAACTCCGCGGTTCTCGCCAGCCTCGGCACGCTTTCCGTCCAATCCAACACCGGATCGACCAACGCGCTCGGCCGAGACAATGCCATCGGACTGTCGGTGGCGGGTGCGACTCCCGGGTCCGATCTGTCGGTCACAGGCAACGCGATCCGCACGGCGGGAACGGGCAACTCCAACGCCTCGCTTCTGTTCGGCGGGTTCGGCGCGAACGGCGCGGCGCAGGAGGGACAAACATTCGCCTTCGACGGCTCCGCGGCGCTTCGTTCCGATCAAACGAATTCCGGCCCGGAAAACGTCGGCCAGCAGTTCCGGAACTCCATCGGCATCCAGCTGACGGGTGGCGGCTCCGATAACCTCGCGGGCTCGTCGATTGCCGTTTCCGACAACGCGCTGGAGGCTGCGGCGACGGGCAACGCATCCAGCAACCGGATCTTCCTGAACGGCTTCTCGGTCGCCAACTCGGCGGTAGGCGGGCTTCCGTCCGGCTCTGGCTACATCGCCTTCCCAGGGATCGACGTCATCGGATCGGTCGCCGACCTGTCAGCCATCAGTCGCCAGGCGAACTCCGCTTTCGAGAATGCGGTCAACCGGAACTCCACGATCGGTCTCTCGGCTGCGGGCTCCTCGCTGACCGACGGATCTGCCCAGATCGGCGGTAATCGCATCGGCGCGGACTCCAGCGGCAACATGGCGACCAACGTCGTCGCGGTGGCGGGGACCGACGGGGCGCCGGCGCAGTCCGTATCCGCCGCCGCCGTGGCAGCCAGCAGCCAAGTCAACAACGCTTTCCTCGGATCGTTGTCGGAGGTCGACGGCGCGACCATCGGCATGACGCTCTCGGGTGTCGTCGACGCGGCGGTCGGGGTTCTCGGCAATGCCATCGAGTCGAATGCCGTCGGGAACTCCGCCACCAACGCCGTGCAGATCTCGGCGTTCGAGATCAACGGGACGCGTAATGCAGGCCTGTTCAACCTGCCCGACGTGACTTCGGGCGCGGTCGGGGTGACGCAGGCGAGCTTTGCGGCCGTCAATCGACAGGACAACGCCAGTCTTCTGACGACTGCCTCGCTTAGCAACGCGCGCATCGCCATCGACGCGGCGGGAGGGAACTCCGACTCCGACCTTTCGGTGTCGAACAATCTCGCTCGGGCATCGGCTCTCGGTAACTCCGCGACCAACAGCGTCCAGCTGACCGCCGGAAGCACGCTGACGAACCCCAGCGCGTCCATCCTGAACGGCCAGACATCGACCGTGTCATCCAATGCCACAGCGTCGGGTGTCGCGACCGGGCTGACGAGTGCGGGTGGGCTGGGCAACGCAGCGTCGGTCGGTGGCAACACGCTGACCGCACTGGCTGGAGGCAACAGCGCCAGCAACACGCTGTCCGCGTCCTCGTTCAGCCAATCTGGCGGTCTCGTCGGCGGCATCGCGGCCAGCGACGGAACGACACGGTCGCCGTTCGCCATCACCAGCGTCCAGCTGAACGGCGGCGGGCACGTGGCGGCGATCAACAACGCCACGATCGGGGTCGTGAGCACCGGGCTTTCGGGCGGCGGCTCGCAGCGGGTCGGCGGAAATTCGATCGCGGCGGTGGGCGTGGCCAACGAGGCGGTGAACCGCATCGCACTCAACACCGCCGGGCGTAGCTCCTACGGCGGCGCGGCGATCAACAACGTGCAGACCAACCTGTCGGGCGGCAACGTCACCTCGACGGTGACGGGTGCGCGGATCGGGGTCGCCTCGCAGTTCGGCTCCGGCCTGTCCAGCGCCGTCACCGGCAACACGGTCTCGGCCTCGGCCACCGGCAACAGCGCGGTGAACTCGATCGGCGGCAGCGTCGGGTCGTTCTACGGCTCGTCGCGCTGACGGGAAGGGGCTGCCGCTTGGGCGGCCGCCCTTCGCAGAACCTACGGGAGGGGGCTTTCGGGCCTCCTCCTATCCTCGTCTTTTCTTCCCAAACGCTCCCCGGAGATTTCCATGCGATTGCTTGCTCCGTTGCTGGCCTCCTGCCTGTGTCTTTCCTCTGCCCACGCCGCGACGACGGCGGACGAGTTTTCCGTTCGCGGGCTGGGCGCGCAGCCCTGCGAAGCACTGGTCAAGGCTTACGATGACGAGGCGCAGCGACCGGCGGTGGTCGCCGTGCTCGGCAGTTGGGTCGCCGGCTACCTCAGCCACGCCAACCGCGCGACGCCGAGCGCCTTCGAGGTCATGCCGATCTCCGACAATCAGACCGTCGCCCATCTTGTGGTCAGCATCTGCCGCGACAACCCGGCAAGCCTTGTGGAAAGCGCGGCCGCCGGGCTGACGGATCGAATGAAGTCCGGGATCCAGACCACCAGCACGGCCCTCAGCGAGATCGGCGAGGGCGCCAAGAAGGTCGCCGTTCGCGCCGGAACGATTGCGGCGGTGCAGGCGCAACTCAAAAAGGACGGTTATCTAACGGGCGCGGCGGACGGCGCCTACGGCCCGGCGACCGCCAAGGCGCTGGTGGCCTTCCAGACCGCGCGCGAGCTGCCGACGTCCGGTGTGCCCGATGCCGCGACGCTAGTCAGCCTGTTCCTCGGGCGGGACTAGGCGCGCGCCCGGGGAAGGATTTCTCCGCTCTTAGTCCTCTCGGGCGCGTGCCGCTCGCAGGATGGCCGCTCCTTGATTCTGGAGCTTGGCCGATGTCCACGTCCCCTCGTCTTTCCCTTCCTCTCCTGATGCCGCAGCAGGCGCAGCGCCACCTGACGCTGAACGACGCGTTCAGGCTGCTCGACGTGTTCGTCCAGACGGCAGTGGTTTCGGCCGAACGTATCGATGAGCCCGAAGCAGGGGAGGAGGGGCAGCTCTTCATTCTGCCGGACGGTGCCTCGGGGCTGCGCTGGAGCGCGATGACGGCGGGGTCTCTCGCGTTGTTCGAGAACGGCGGCTTCGTGGAAATTCGGCCGGTGCCGGGGCAGATTGCTTTCGTGGCGGATCGACGCGCGCTTCTCCTCTTCGATGGCGACGCCTGGGTGTCGGACGTGACGGCGCGAGATGAATGGCCGGCCATTGGTGTCAACGCCGCCCCGTCCGCAGGCAACCGGCTGACGGTCGCGGCCGACGCCGAGCTTCTCACCTTCGACAACCGGACGCCGGGAAGCGGCGACGCGCGCAAGGTCATCAACAAGTCGGCGCAGGCGAACGTCGCCTCGGTCCTGTTTCAGACGGCCTTCGCGGGGCGCGGGGAAATCGGCCTCCTGGGCAACGACGCGCTGACGTTCCGTGTTTCGGCCGACGGCGGCTCGTTTCGCGCCGGCCTGCGGCTGGAAGGGGCGAGCGGGCACGTTTCGGTGGCGAGCGAATCGGCGCCGGTCTGTGCGCTGGACGTGGCTGGCCCGGTTCGGGTTGCGCGCTATGCCAAGGCCGCGCTGCCCGCCGCAACCGCGGGCGCTGGGCAGATCGTGTTCGTTTCGGACGACGCCGGCGGCGCGGTGCTGGCCTTCAGCGACGGGGCCGCGTGGCGGCGGGTGACGGATCGCGCCATCGTGATGTGAGTGGACCGGGAATTGCACTCTCGTCAGCTTGGCGCGGGATAGGCGTGCCACAGCCTTTGCGGCGCGGCGGATGTTTTCGGTTTTCCGTCGCGACGAATCGAGGAGTGTCGCAATGTCGGTTTGGTCGATCGGGCTCATGACGGGGACGGTGCTCGACGGCAATGTCGATATCGCCATGCTGTGCACCGACGGCGAAACCATCCACGAGTTCGGCCCGACGCTTCTGGCGCCCTACCCGAAGGACATCCGCCCCCTCCTGAAGGACACGCTGGCGGCGGCCGCGCGCTGGAACTTCGATGGGCCGGAGCCCGCCATCTTCCGAACCGCCGAACAGGCGCTCACGGCTGCCCAGAGCGAGGCCGTCGCTGCCTTTCTGGAGGACGAGGGCCTGCCGGCAGGCGATGTCGGCGTGGTCGGGTTCCACGGGCAGACGGTTCTCCACCGCGCGCCGAGCCCGGAGCGAAAGGGCGCAACCCGGCAGCTCGGCGACGGGCAGGCTATGGCGAACCGGCTCGGCATCCCGGTCGTGTTCGATTTCCGCAGCCGCGACGTCGAAGCCGGCGGGCAGGGCGCGCCGCTGGCCCCGATCTACCACCGCGCCCTTCTGGCCAAGATCGGTGCCGGCGAGGAAACGGCGTTCCTCAATCTCGGCGGCGTCGCCAACATCACCTGGGTTGCCGCCGACGGCGCGATGCACGCTTTCGACACCGGGCCGGCCAATGCGCCGCTGAACGACTGGATCCACGCCCACACGGGCGGCGAGATGGACCGGGACGGGGCGATCGCCAGCGAGGGCCGCGTGGACGAGGTACGGCTCGCACGGCTTCTGGAGCATCCTTACCTCACAAAACCCTATCCGAAATCGCTCGATCGCAACGATTTTACCGCGCGCATGGCTGAAGGCCTGTCGCTGGCCGACGGCGCCGCGCTCCTGACCGCATTCACCGCGGCGGCGGTCGGCAAGGCATTGGACCTCCTGCCGGTTCGCCCCAAACGGCTCGTGGTCGGCGGCGGCGGCCGGCGCAATCCCTATCTCATGAGCGAGATCACGAAGCGCTCGGGCGCCGAGGCGGTGAACGCCGACGCGCTGGGGCTGCGCGGCGACGCGATCGAGGCGGAATGCTTCGCGTTTCTGGCCGTTCGCGTCCTCAAGGGGCTACCGATCAGCTTCCCCTCGACCACCGGCGCGCCTGAGCCACTGACCGGCGGTCACATTGCAAGGCCGGTAGGCGGCCAAGCAGAGGATCGCGGCAAAAAGTCGTAAACGCTCGTTCCCGCGCATCCCTACCGCTCTAGCTGCGTTCCAAGATTGGAAACGTTACAGAGAGCGGCACATCCATGCGATTGACGGTCAACGGGACGGAGCACACGCTCGACGTCGATATCCGCACTTCGCTCCTCGACGCCCTCCGGGACCACCTGGAACTGACGGGTTCGAAGAAAGGCTGCGACCATGGCCAGTGCGGCGCGTGCACGGTCTTGGTCAACGGCCGGCGCATCAACTCCTGCCTGACGCTCGCCGTCATGCACGAGGGCGACGAGATCACCACGATCGAGGGTCTGGGCGCGCCCGGCCATCTGCATCCGATGCAGGAAAGCTTCGTCCACCACGACGGCTACCAGTGCGGCTACTGCACGCCGGGGCAGATCGTCTCGGCCGTCGGCATGCTCGGCGAGATTCGCGACAACTGGCCGAGCCATGTGTCGGACGACCTTGGCGGCGGTGTGGAGCTGACGAATGCCGAGATTTCCGAGCGGATGAGCGGCAACATCTGCCGCTGCTCGGCCTATCCCAACATCGTCAACGCGATCCGCGACGCGGGCGAGAAGGGGGCCCTGTGAAGTCCTTCGATTACGAGCGCGCGTCTAGCGCCAGTGAAGCCGCCGCCGTGGCGGCGGATGCCTCCACCAAGTTCATCGCGGGCGGCACCAACCTCCTCGACCTGATGAAGCTGCAGATCGAGACGCCGCGAAAGCTCGTCGACATTTCGCGCCTTCCCCTGCGCGAGGTCGAGGCGGACGGTTCTAGCCTTCGCATCGGCGCGCTGGTCACCAACAGCGATCTGGCGGCCAATGAAATCATACGCCGGGACTACGGCGTCCTGTCGCGCGCGCTTCTGGCCGGCGCATCCGGCCAGCTGCGCAACAAGGCGACGACCGGCGGCAACCTCCTCCAACGGACACGCTGCGGCTACTTCTACGAGACCAGCGCCCGCTGCAACAAGCGCGAGCCGGGCTCGGGCTGCGATGCGCGGGGCGGCTTCAACCGGATCCTCGCGATTCTCGGCACGTCGGAACACTGCATCGCCACGCATCCGTCCGACATGGCGGTGGCGATGCGCGTCTTGGATGCGGCGGTCGAGACGATCCGCGCCGATGGTTCGACGCGCGAGATCCCGATCGAGGAGCTTCACCGCCAGCCGGGCGACACGCCGCATATCGAGACGAGCCTCAAAGCCGGCGAACTGATCACCGCCATCCGCCTGCCGGAGCCGGTGCGGGGACATCACTTCTATCGCAAGGTCCGCGACCGGGCGTCCTATGCCTTCGCCCTTCTCTCCATCGGCGGCATCCTGCGGATGGAGGACGGGCGCATCGCCGACGTGCGACTCGCCTTCGGCGGCATCGGCACCGTTCCCTGGCGCTCCAAGGGCGTCGAGGAGCTTCTGGTCGGCGAGCGGCCGAGCGAAGTGCTCTTCTCGCGCGCGGCCGACCTGCTTCTTTCGGGCGCCGAAAGCTTCGGCGACAACGACTTCAAGATCGATCTCGTTCGGCGGACGCTGCCCGCCGTCCTGGCCGAAGCTTCGCGAGGAAACGCCTGATGGACACGACCCACAGCTTCCGCATGGACGAGCCGGTCGGCGAGACGCGGCTCGACCAAGGCGTCCAGAACGTCATCGGCAAGGGCGTCGATCGCTTCGAAGGGCCGCTCAAGGTGTCGGGCCGGGCGCCCTATGCCTACGAGCATCTGCATGGCCGAAACGTCGCCTTCGGCTTTCTCGTGCTTTCCACGATCGGCGCCGGCAAGGTCAAGTCGATCGACACGATGCGCGCGCAATCGACGGCGGGCGTCCTGACCGTCGTGGTGGACAAGCGCGGGCCGCGCGCGGCCGCAGATCCCAGCGATCCGGCACCGACCCCGGCGGGCGGCGAGGTGACGCATTACGGCCAGCCGCTCTGCCTCGTCGTGGCGGAAAGCTTCGAGGTCGCGCGCGACGCCGCCAAGCTCGTCGACGTCGAATACGAGACCGAGGACGGGCGCTACGACCCGATCGCGCTGCAGGACGAAGCTTACGATCCCGGACCGGGTACCATCCCCTCGGTCACCAAGAAGGGCGACTTCGACGCGGCGTTCGCCGAGGCCGAAGTGAAGCTCGACGAAACCTATACGACGCCGAGCCAGAGCCATTCGGCGATGGAGCCGCATGCGGCGGTCGCCAGCTGGGACGATGGCAAGCTGACGCTCTACGGCTGCTATCAGCTGGTTTCCACCAATGTCGGCCAGCTCGCCAAGGCGCTGGGCATCTCGAAGTCGAAGATCCGGATCCTCGCGCCCTACATCGGCGGCGGTTTCGGCGGCAAGCTGGGGATCGGGCCGGAGGCCGTCTTCGCCTCGATCGCCGCGATGGAAACCGGACGCCCGGTCAAGATCGCGCTGACGCGCCAGCAGGTCTACCAGACGACCTCGCGTCGCTCCGACACGATCCAGCGCGTGCGCCTCGGCGCCACGCGAGACGGGCGCATTACCGCGATCGGCCACGACACGATCACCAGCAACACGCCGGGCGACGAGTTCTTCGAGCCGGCCGGCATCTCGACCATGTTCCTGTATGGCGGCGAGAACCGGCTGATCACCCATCGCAAGACCGACGTGAACATTCTCCTGTCGTCCTCCATGCGCGCGCCCGGCGAGGCGGTCGGCATGCTGGCGCTGGAAAACGCCATGGACGAGATGGCCGAGAAGCTCGGGCTCGACCCGATCGAGTTCCGCAAGCGCAACGAGCCCGAGGTGGATCCGCAGGAGGGGCTGCCGTTTTCCTCGCGCAAGCTCGTCGAGTGTATGGACGTGGGGGCGGAGCGCTTCGGCTGGAATACGCGCAACGCCGTGCCGGGCAGCCGGCGCGAGGGCGAGTGGCTGATCGGCATCGGCATGGCGACCGCCTCGCGCAAGAACCTGCTCCAGCAGTCGTCCGCAAGGGTCACCCTGTCGCCGGAAGGCCATGCGTCGGTCGAAACCAACATGACCGATATCGGCACGGGGACCTACACGATCCTCCAGCAGATCACGGCGGAAATGCTGGGCTTGCCGTTGGAGCATGTGACGGTGAAGCTCGGCGATTCCGACGATCCCGACGCGCCGGGCTCGGGCGGTTCGTGGGGGGCGAATTCTGCGGGCTCCTCGGTCTATGTCGCCTGCGAGGGGGTGGTCGAGGCGATCGCCAAGAAGCTCGGCGTAAAGGTCGACGACCTGACGCTGAAGGACGGAACGGCGATCGCCGGCAACCGGCGGACGGGGCTGGCGGAGATTCTCGCTGGCGAGGCCATCACGGTGACCGGCACGTTCAAGCCGGGCAAGGCGTTCAAGGAAACGCATCAGGCGAGCTACGGCGCGCATTTCTGCGAGGTGGCCGTCAACGCCTATACCGGCGAAACGCGGGTTCGCCGCCTGCTGACGGTCGGCGCGGCCGGGCGCATCCTAAACGAGAAGACGGCGCGCTCGCAATGCTACGGCGGGCAGATCTTCGGCATCGGGACGGCGCTGACGGAGGAACTCGTCGTCGACAAGCGTACCGGGCTGATGGTGAACCACGACCTCGCCGAGTACCACGTTCCGGTCAACGCCGACGTGCCACAGCTCGACGTGGTGCTTCTGGAAGAACGCGACCATGCCGCGAGCCCGCTGGCGGGCAAGGGCATCGGCGAGCTCGCGATCAGCGGCGTCGGCGCGGCGGTGACCAACGCGATCTACAACGCCTGCGGCGTGCGCGTGCGCGATTATCCGATGACGCTGGACAAGGTGCTCAAAGGCTTGCCGCGCCAAAGCGTGGCGCAGGCTGCGGAGTAGGACGGGCGGGGCGGATCGGACGATCCGCCCCGTTTCTCATTTCAGGCGGAAGGCCCGTCGGGCCAGAGTGTATGCTCGGGCGAGACGATGGCGCCGTATTCGCCGATCACGGCGGAGGCCATGCGGTGTCCGGCGAAGGCGGCCGAAACGAGGCCGCCACCTTTCAGGACCACGGCCATCGCCGCGCCGTTGAAGCTGTCGCCGGCGGCCGTCGTGTCGACGATGCGGGTGACAGGCTGGCCGGCAACTTCGCGAAGACGCCCCGGCTCGGCGACAACTGCCGGTTCGCTGCCGGACTTCACGATCGCCGCCGAAGCGCCGAAGCCGAGCAGACGACGAGCGGCGGTGTGGCCGTCCTCGTCTCCATAAAGGGCGCGTTCGTCATCGAGACCTGGCATGGTCAGCGTGGCCGTGGCGTGGCCCGCCCGAATGACGCGGGCGGCGTCCTCTCGGCTTTCCCAAAGGCGCGGGCGGTAGTTGCCGTCGAAGCCGACGATCTTGTCCGCCGCCTTCATGCGAGCGGCCAGGGCGAGAAGTCGGTCCCGGCCCTCGGGCGACAGGATTGCGAGCGAGATGCCGGTGAAGTAGAGCGCGTCGAACTTTTCCAGCGCAGCGGCGAGCTTATCCTCCTCGCCGTCGTCCAACAGGCGCCGGGCAGCGGCGGCGGAGCGCCAATAGGCGAAGGATCGCTCCCCGCCCTCGTCGCGGCTGATCGCGTAGAGTCCGGTGGTTTCGCCGGGTGCGACGCGAACATGCGTCGCTCGGACACCCTGCGCTTCGATGAATGCCGGGATCTCGGCACCATAGGGATCGTCCCCGACGCGGGTGACGTAGTGGACCTCGACAGCCGGATCGCGGCCCAGCGCCCGGCGGCAGTAGACGGCGGCGTTCAACGTATCGCCGCCGACCGTGCGACGCATCGCACCGGGCTCATCGCCCGCCCGCTCGAACAACTCGATCATGCATTCGCCGAGAAAGGCAATGCGCGCGGGCGTCGCCATCAGGCGGTTTCGGCCAGGAAAGCGTCGATGCCGGCGGCGCTCGGCATGGCGCTGCGCGCGCCGAAGCGAAGGCAGGCGAGCGAAGCGGCGGCGACGGCTCGGCGGATCGCATCGGGGACCGGGAGCCCCGCATCCAGGCCGACGGCGAGGACCCCGCACAGCGTATCGCCCGCGCCGGTCGTATCAACGGGCTCGATGCGCGGCGCGGCGAAGCGCTCGGCTCCGCCGTCCTGCGAGACGAGGACGGCACCGGCCGAGCCAAGAGTCGCCAACACCGAAAGGCCGATCTCGCGCGCCAGCCGCTCGGCGGTGGCTTGCGGTTCGATCTCGACGCCGAGGCCCAGGAGTTCGGCGGTTTCGACCAGTTCGTGCTCGTTGACGATCAGGAGATCGGTATGGCCGAGAAGCGCACCGAGATCGGTGGAGCCGACGCCGGTCGGCACGGGAGCGAGGTTCAGCACCACCTTCGCCCCGTTCGCCCGCGCGGCTTCGGCGGCCCGCAGCGTCTCGGTGAAGGGAAGCTCCATCTGGAGGACCAGGATAGACGGGCGTTCCGGCCAAAGCGCGTCGAGCTGATTGGCGCGCACCGAACGGTTGGCGCCGCTGGCCACCGTGATGGCGTTCTCGCCGTCGGCGGCGACCGTGATGAAGGCGCAGCCGGTCGGATCGTTCAGCCTGGCGAGCCCAGTCGTGTCGATGCCCTCGTCGGCCAGGATCGCCGCCTCGCCCTCGCCGAACGCATCCTGCCCGACCGCACCCACGAAGTGCACGCGGCCCCCCGCGCGCGCCGCCGCGACGGCCTGGTTGGCGCCCTTGCCGCCCGACAGCTGTTCGTAACCCGGCGCCAGGACCGTTTCGCCCGGCCGGGCGATCGATCTCACCTTGCACACGAGATCGACGTTCACCGACCCGAATACGACGATCATGGCGCATGCCCTCCATTCCATGCGCCCGTGCGTAGCGAAGAACGGCAGGGGCGACAAGCGCGGCTGGACAAGACGGGGGCGGCGGCCGACAAACGAGGCATGAGTTCCCCGACCCAGCCGTTCGATCTTTCCCAGGTGCCGCGCCTTCGTCTCGTCTTCGGCGAGCGGCGGATCATGGGGCCGGGGCGGGCCGACCTTTTGGAGGGCATCCGCGAAACCGGCTCGATCGCCGCTGCCGGCCGGCGCATGGACATGAGCTACAAGCGCGCCTGGACGCTGGTCGAGGAACTGAACGCGACGTTCGACCAGCCGCTGGTCGAAGTCAGCCGAGGCGGGCGGGCGCATGGCGGCGCCCGGCTAAGCGAACGCGGAAGCGAGGTGCTGGAGCGCTATCGCCGGATGCAGGCGGCCAGCGACATGGCCATCGCCGCCGATCTCGACGCGCTGGCGAAGAACGTCGCCA
Organism: Aureimonas sp. ME7; assembly: GCF_903970965.1. Classification (GTDB taxonomy): domain Bacteria; phylum Pseudomonadota; class Alphaproteobacteria; order Rhizobiales; family Rhizobiaceae; genus Aureimonas. The sequence continues at coordinate 17,065 of NZ_CAJCKW010000004.1, forward strand.
CTGCGGCCTCGACCGATATGTCCGAACGGAAATAACGCTTGCCGACGGTTCGGGCGAGCGGCTAGCGTCCCGATATGTTTTCTTGAACATATCGGGGTCTTCATGATTCGCCTGACGCGACGTTTCCTGTTCCTTTCCGCGGCTGTCTTGGCCGTGCTTCCGGGCGTGGCCGCGCAGGCAGCCTCCACGCAGGTCGCCGTGGCGGCGAATTTTACGGATGCGGCCAAGGACATCGCTAAGGCGTTCCAGGAGAAGACGGGCGACGAGGCCGTGCTCTCGTTCAGCGCGACGGGTCAGTTCTACACGCAGATCACGCAAGGGGCTCCGTTCGAGGTGTTCCTGGCGGCCGACGACGACCGGCCGACCCGTGCGGTCAAGGAAGGGTTCGGCGTCGAGGGAACGGTCTTCACCTACGCGATCGGCCAGCTCGTCCTGTTTTCGCAAAACGCCGACACCGTGAAGGGCGAGGAAACGCTGAAGGCGAACGCGTTCGCCAAGCTCGCTATCGCCAACCCGGAATCGGCACCCTACGGCGCGGCGGCGATCGAGACGCTGAAGGCACTGAAGCTCTACGACGCGATTCAGCCGAAGATCGTGCAGGGAACCTCGATCGCGCAGGCATATCAGTTCGTCCAGACCGGGAATGCCGAGCTCGGCTTCGTCGCCCTCGGCCAAGTGGTGAACGAGAAGGGCGGTTCGCGCTGGGATGTGCCCCAGGATCTCTACACCCCGATCCGGCAGGACGCGGTTCTCCTCAAGACCGGCGAGGGGAATGCGGCGGCCAAGGCCTTCGTGGACTTCTTGAAGACCCCGGAAGCGCTCGAGATCATCCGCCGATATGGCTACCGCACCGGCGAGTGAGGTGCCCGACCTAGGCGATCTCTGGTCGCCCATCCGGCTGACGCTGGAGCTGGCTTCGCTCACCACCGTTCTCCTTCTCCTCGTGGGAACGCCGATCGCCTGGTGGCTGTCGCGTTCGCGCTCGTGGGCGAAGGATGCGGTGGCGAGCGTCGTCGCGCTGCCGCTGGTGCTGCCGCCGACGGTTCTCGGCTTCTATCTTCTGATCGCGTTGGGGCCGAGCGGGCTCGGGGGATGGTTCGGAGGCCTGTTCGGCGTTCGAACCTTCGCCTTCTCCTTTCCGGGCCTCGTCATCGGATCGGTGATCTACTCCATGCCCTTCGTGGTGCAGCCGATCCGCAACGCGTTCGAGGCGGCGGGCGAACGGCCTTGGGAAGTGGCGGCGACGCTGCGCGCATCGCCCTGGGACCGGTTCCTGACCGTCGCCGTGCCGCTGGCGAGGCCGGGGTTTCTCACCGGCGCGGTGCTGGGCTTCTCGCACACGGTCGGCGAGTTCGGCGTGATCCTGATGATCGGTGGTAATATTCCGGGAACCACCAAGGTTCTGTCCGTCGCGATCTACGACTATGTGGAAACGCTGCAATGGGGGAAGGCGCATATTCTGGCGGCTGGAATGCTCGTCTTCTCGTTTCTCGTGATCTTCGCGGTGTCGATGCTGGATCGGCGCGCGGTGGCGCGCATGCGATGAACGAGGCGGACGACGATGCCGCGATCTCCGCCGCGTTTGGCGGGCGGCTCGGCAGCTTCGATCTCGACGTCGCCTTTCGCGCACCGCTCGCAGGCGTCACGGCTTTGTTCGGGCCCTCCGGCTGCGGCAAGACGACGGTGCTGCGCTGCATGGCGGGGCTGCAGCGGCTTGCCGGTCATATGCGGATCGGGGACGACGTCTGGCAGGACGAAAGACACTTTCGGCCGACGCACCGGCGCGAGATCGGCTACGTGTTCCAGGAGGCCAGCCTCTTTCCCCATCGCTCGGTGCGCCAGAACCTCATGTACGGGTTCGAGCGCGCGATGCGGGGACGCGGCGATGCTCCGGCGATCGGCTTCGACGAGGTTTGCGACCTTCTGGGGCTGGAGCGGCTGATCGATCGCTCTCCCGTGCGCCTTTCGGGCGGGGAGCGGCAGCGCGTGTCGCTCGGGCGCGCCCTTCTTTCTCAGCCGCGCCTTCTCCTGATGGACGAGCCGCTGTCCGCGCTCGACGCCATGGCGAAGGAGGAGATCCTTCCCTATTTCGAGCGCCTTCACACTCGGCTTCGCCTGCCGATCATTCTCGTCAGCCATGATATTCGCGAGGTGGAGCGGCTGGCCGACCGGCTGATCCTCTTGCGCGAAGGGCGGGTCGTGGCGAACGGCTGGCTGAACGATCTCTTGACCGACCCGGCGCTGCCCTTCGGTCGGCAGCGCGGGTCTGCCTCCGTGCTCACTGCGGTGGTTTCCGGCTACGACGGAGAGGATCGGCTGCTGCGACTGGATCTCGGCGGGCAGAGCGTTCTCGTGGCGGCCGAGCGGCAGCCCGTCGGCGTCGCCGCGCGGCTGCGCATCGCGGCATCCGACGTCAGCCTCGCGCTCGATCGCCCGTCCCGGTCCACCATCCTCAATGTGCTTCGGACGCGCATTCTGCGCATCGACCCGACGGAAGGGGCCGAGGCTTTGGTGTCTCTCGCGCTGGGCGAGGGTGGGGGACAGATGCTCCAGGCCCGCATCACCCGCCGCTCCGTCTCCGCACTGGGTTTGCAAATCGGCGACGATGTGTTTGCTCAGGTGAAGGGAGCTTCGCTGTCGGCATCGCAGGGGGCGGACCTCTCATTCTCAACGAAAGGATCGACCTCATGCGCATCTCCGCCCGAAACAACCTGAAGGGCCGTATCGTCTCGATCGAGAAGGGCGCGACCACTGCGCATGTGAAGCTCGACGTCGGGGGGACGATGGTGACCGCCTCGATCACCAACGCGGCGGTGGACGATCTCGGCCTTAAGGAGGGCGGGGACGCCTATGCGATCGTCAAGGCGTCGGACGTGATGATCGGCGTCGACTGACGCTTCACGCGGTCACAAACGAAGAAGGGCGCCTTTCGGCGCCCTTTTTTTGCTGATCATTCGGCCGGGGCCGGCAGGGAGCCCTGCGGCTCCGGCTTCGATGCTTTCGGCTTCTTGTCGCGCGCCAGCAGCTTGTAGAAGAGCGGGATGAAGAAGATCGCGACGAAGGTCGCCATCAACATGCCGCCGATCACGCCGGTCCCGATCGAATGCCGGCTGGCCGACGAGGCGCCCGACGCGATTGCCAGCGGCACGACGCCGAGGATGAAGGCAAGCGAGGTCATCACGATCGGGCGGAAGCGCAGCTTTGCCCCTTCCAGAGCCGCGTCGAAGGCGGACAGGCCTTCCTCGCGTTTGAGAACCGCGAACTCGACGATCAGGATCGCGTTCTTCGCCGCGAGCCCCACCAGGGTCACGAGGCCGATCTGGAAGTAGGTGTCTACCTCCAACCCGCGAAGCCAGATCGCCAGCAGCGCTCCGAACATGGCGAAGGGCACCGCCAGAAGCACCGCGATCGGCAGCGACCAGCGCTCGTACTGCGCGGCCAGGATCAGGAACACCATGACCATGCCGAAGCCGATGGCGATGGCGCCCGTGCCGCCGGCCTGGATCTCCTGGTAGGCCGAGCCCGTCCAGGCGATCTCGTAGCCCTCGGGGAGAACTTCCGCGGCGATCTCCTGCATCGCCTGCAGCGACTGACCCGACGAGTAACCGGGGGCGGGGCCGCCGGACACCTTGGCCGCGTTGAACGCGTTGAACCGCTCGATCAGGTCCGGGCCGATGATGCGCTTGGTGATCAGGAGCGTATCCAGCGGCACCATGGCGCCGTTGGACGCCTGGACGTAGACGAAGCGCAGATCCTCCGGCTTCTCGCGGAAATCCGACTCCGACTGCAGCGAAACGCGGTAGTTGCGACCGAGCAGCGTGAAGTCGTTGACGTAGAGCGAGCCGAAGGTGGACTGCATCGTCTCGAAGATCGACGTGATGGGAACGCCGAGCGCCTTCGCCTTCTCGCGGTCCACGTCGATCTGGTACTGCGGCACGTTGGCGTCGAACGTGGTGCGCACGCCCGCAAGCTCCGGCCGCTTGGCGGCGGCTGCCACCACGAGGTTCGTGGCTTCCACGAGCGCTTGCGTCCCGCGGCCCGTCCGGTCCTGCACAAAGAGGTCGAAACCGCCCGTGGTGGACAGGCCCTGGATCGGCGGCGGCGAGAAGGCCAGCACCATGCCGTCCTGGATGCCCGCGTTCGCACCGATGAAGGCGCCCGGCAGGTTTCGCGCGTCGAGCGAGGGATCGGAACGCTCCGACCAGTCCTTGAGGGTGACGAACGCGGCGCCCGCGCTCGTCTTCTGCGAACCGGAAAGAAGGTCGAAGCCCGCGAAGGCGACGACGTCCTCGACGGCCGGATTCTGGCGGATGTTGGCCGAGACCTGGTTCATCACCTCCGTCGTCCGGGGCAGGGACGAGGCGGGTGGCAGGAAGGCGACCGCGAGGTTGGTGCCCTGATCCTCGTCCGGCACCAGCGAGGAGGGGATGGTCTGGAAGAAGTAAACCGTGCCCCCGACCAACGCGGCGAACAGGACGAGCGACAGGAACGCCCGGCGCATGATGAAGGCGACGCCATGCCCGTAGCCGTTCGTCAGCCGGTCGAACATCCGGTTGAACCAGCGGAAGGGAGCCAGCGGCTCCTTGTGCTCCTCGCGCAGGAGAAGACCGCAGAGCGCGGGCGTCAGCGTCAGGGCGACGATGCCGGAGATCGTCACCGAGGTCGCGATGGTCACGGCGAACTGGCGATACATCGTGCCCGTCAGGCCGCCGAGGAACGCGACGGGAATGAACACCGCGCACAGGACCAGGACGATCGCGATGACCGGCGAGGTCACTTCGCTCATCGCCTTGGCGGTCGCTTCCTTGGGTTTCAGATGCTCGTCGCGCATGATGCGCTCGACATTTTCCAGAACCACGATCGCGTCGTCGACGACGATGCCGATGGCCAGGACCAGCCCGAACAGGGTGAGGAGGTTGATCGAGAATCCGAGCGCCAGGAGGACGCCGAACGTTCCGATGATCGACACCGGCACCGCGATCATCGGGATCAGGGTCGCGCGGAAGCTCTGGAGGAACAGGTAGACCACCACCAGCACGAGGACCATCGCCTCGATGAACGTGTGGATCACCGATTCGATGGAGGCGTTGATGAACTTCGTGGTGTCGTAGGGGATGGCGTAGGTGATGCCTTCGGGAAACTGGTTGGACAGTTCCGACATGCGCGTGTTGACGGCTTCCAGCACGTTGAGCGCGTTGGCGCCCGGTTGCAGGTAGAGGCCGATCGGGATCGTCTCGTTGCCGTTGTAGGTCGCGTTGAAGGCGTAGTCCTGCGCGCCGAGCTCGACGCGCGCGATGTCCTTCAGGAGGAGCGAGGCGCCGTTGGCGTCCGAGCGGATGATGATGTTCTCGAACGCCTGCGCGTCCGGCAGACGTCCGGCGGTCGTCACCGAATAGGTGAAGGCGAGCGGGTTGTTGGACGGCTGGGCCCCGAACTGACCGGCGGCGAACTGCGCGTTCTGCTCCCGGATCGCGGTGGCGACGTCGCCGGGCGTCAACTGGTACTGGGCGAGCTGGTCCGGCCGAAGCCAGATGCGCATGGAATAGTTGCGCTGGCCAAAGAGCTGCGCGTTGCCGATGCCGGGAATGCGCTTCAGCTCGTCGAGCACGTACAGGAGCGCGTAGTTCGACACGTAGGTCGCGTCGTAACGCGGATCCGACGACGTCATGGTGGCGACCGCCAGGATCGACGACGACTGCTTCGTCACCGTGACGCCGAGGCGCTGCACCTCGGCGGGAAGCTGGGAAATCGCCTGCTGGACCCGGTTGTTGACGTTGATCGTCGCCTGATCGGGATCGGTGCCGGACTGGAAGGTGACGTTGATCGTCGATGTGCCCGCCGAGGAGTTCGACGAGTTCATGTAGATCATGTCCTCGACGCCGTTGACGACCTGCTCGATCGGGGCGGCGACGGTCTGGGCGACGGTTTCGGCGGACGCGCCGGGATAGGTCGCCGCGATCTGCACCTGCGGCGGCACGAGCTCCGGGTACTGCTCGATCGGCAGCGAGCGCATGCCGGCAAGGCCGGCCAGCACGATGACGATCGAGATGACGGCCGCAAAGACCGGTCGGTCGACGAAGAAGCGGTTCATTGGGCGGCTTCCGTCTGCGCCTGCGCGCTGGCCTGGGGGGCGGGAGCGGCGGCGGCTTGCGGTGCGCCGTCCGGGCTGCCGGCCGGCGCTGCGCCGGTGGGATTGACGGGCGCGTTGGGCCGGACCTTGATGACGCCGACCGTGACGACGCGGTCGCCCTCCTTGAGACCGGTCGAGATCAGAAGCCGCTGATCGAGCTCGCGCCCGACGGTGACGGGTCTCACCTCGGCGACATTCTCGTTGTTGAGAGTGTAGACGAAGGTTCCCTGCGGCCCCTGCATCAGGGCTTCGGTGGGGATCGTCACGGCGTTGGGAATGGTCAGGCCTTCGATTTCGACGCGCACGAACTGACCGGGCAGAAGCTGGCTGTCCGGGTTCGGAAGAACGGCGCGCGACAGGATCGTTCCGGTCTGCTGGTCGATGTTGGAGGAGGTGAAGTCGATCCGACCCTGCTGGGCGTAGTTGGTGCCGTTGCCGAAGCGAACGGTCACCCTGACGCTTTCGAGCGAGCCTTCCGCCGTTCCGTCCTCGATGGAGCGACGGATGGAGAAGGCTTCGGTGTCGGCGGCCGAAAAGTTCACATAGGCGGGGTCGAGCTGAGAGATCCGGGTGAGAAGATCGCCGGAATTCAGGAGCGAACCCTCGGGCACCTGTTCGAGGCTCGTGATGCCGCTCGCCGGCGCTTCGACCGACGTGTAGTCGAGCGACAGATTGGCGGTCTGGAGGCGCGCTTGCGCCTGCGCCACGGCGGCGTCCGCCAACTCGCGCTGCGAGGTCGCGTCGTCGAGATTGGCGGTGGACGTGGTGCCCGAGCGCACGAGGGCCTGGGCGCGCTCTTCGGTGCGCCGCGCCTGCGCGAGCTGCGCCTGGGCCTGCTGCACCTGCGCCTGGGCCAGCGCGACCTCCGCCTCGAAGGGGCGACGGTCGATCTCGAACAGGAGATCGCCGGACTTCACCTGCGCGCCCTCGTTGAAGGTTCTCTGCAGAAGCACCCCGCCGACGCGCGCGCGCACCTCGACCGCCCGGGAGGCTTCCACGCGGGCGGGATATTCGAAGGTGACGGGGACGCTGGATGGCTTCACCGTTTCCACCGTCACGGCTGGGGGAGGCGGGGCCGCACCGCCTTGCTGCGCCAGCGCGGGCAGCGACAGGCCGAGCGTCGCGGCGAGGGACAATGTGAGGCGGGAAGCGATCATGGGGAGCTCCGCCGAGCAGATGTCGGCAATTCGAACTTGAAACTGTCCCTACTTACATTCATGACTGAATGTAAGCAAGGAGGAGACATGCGAAGAACCAAGGCTGAGGCGCAGGAAACCCGAAGCGCCATTCTGGATGCGGCTGAGCACGTGTTCTTCGAGCGAGGCGTCAGCCAGAGCGCGCTCTCGCATATCGCTTCCCAGGCCGGAATCACGCGGGGGGCGATCTATTGGCACTTCGCGGGCAAGAGCGATCTCTTCCTCGCCATGCACGAGCGGGCGTTCCTGCCCGAGCGCGCCTTTATCGAAAGCCAGGGCCTGGAAACCTCGGCCGAGCCGCTCGGCGAACTGCATCGCTGCGCACTCGAATGCATCCAGCGTTTCGCCTCGGACGAAAGGGCGAAGCGCGTGTATTCGATCCTCCATCTGCGCTGCGAGTATGTCGGCGAGATGGAGGCGGTGATGAACTGCCACCGGCGGAACGAGGATGACATGCAGCAGATCATCCGCAAGGTGTTCGAGCGCGCGCGCGATCTCGGAGAGCTCAAGGCGCCCTGGCAGCCGGGGACGGCGGTGATCGCATGCGTCGGGACGTTTACCGGCCTGATCACCGAATGGTTGCGCGCGGGCGAGGACTTCGACATCCGCGAAACGGGAAAGCTGATGCTGGACGCGCTGTTCGCAGGCTTCGGCTCGGTCCGCGGGTTTTCCAGCGGAGCGACGACGGAAATCCTAGCATCCGCTTAAGTCACGTAAGGGACGCAACTCCTGAGCCGGGTCGGCCTTTGGTGATGCTCCCGTTCCGCAAACGTATGGGGCGTGCTGGAGAACTTTATCTCTTAATCGGCGCGTTCGTATCGGGCTGCCGGTGCGACCACGACATTTCCGTGTATGCATGCAACCTTGGGGAAAAGAAAATATTCCTACACTCCGGGTTCGGTTGTAGGAATCGGACCACCTTCAACGGAGTCGTCCAATGCCCCAGTTTGCCAACCATCTTTCGTCCGAGACGTCGTTTTCCGTGCGCAACCGGATCGATCCCGGCGGACGCGGGCGCCTTCAATGCCTCGTGGCGGTGGATATCGTCTCGACCTTCCTCGGCGTTTCGGCGGCCGACATCCTGTCGGAGCATCGGGCTCAGGCGCCGATCGCTAAGGCGCGACATGTGGCGATGTACCTGTCGCACATCGCCTTCCAGCTTCCGCTCAGCACGGTGGCGCAGGGGTTCGGCCGGGATCGCTCCAGTGTGACCTATGCCGTCGGCCGAATCGAGGATGCGCGCGACGATCGGAGCTTCGACGCTCTTCTCGCCCGCATGGAGGCGCTGACGACCTCCTGCCGACGCTTGGCGATGCCCGGCGCCGTCGAGGAGGACTTCTGAGCCGATGGCGGTTTGCGACGAATCGCCGCTCGCCCGTCTGGCGACCCGCAAGGGAACGGACGGTCGGCCCTTTCTCAGCCGGGACGAGGTGGAGGCGGGCGAGCGGCTCCGCGCGGACTTCACGCGCGGCGGAATGCTGCCGAGCGTCACGCAGCGTTGGGACCGGATGCCGGGATCGGGAGGCCGGATCGGGCCGGCGGACCTCAGCGATGCGGCGATGGACTGTCGAAGCCGCGTCGATCGCGCGCTACGGGCCGTCGGGCCGGAACTGTCGGGCGTCCTCGTCGATATCTGCTGCTTCCTGAAGGGGACGGAGTGGGTGGAGAAGGAGCGGCGCTGGCCGGCGCGCTCGGCCAAGCTGATGCTGAAGGCGGGGCTCGCCAGCCTGTCGCGGCACTACGGGCTGGTAGCCGTGGCGAGGGGAGCCGATGGGCGGGGAGGCGAGCCGCCGGCTCGCTGAGGCCGCGTCAGGCCGGCTGGAGCGCGCTTTCGGCGTCCGCCCGGATCCGCCGCACCATGGAGCGCAGGCCGTTGGAGCGCTGCGGGGTCAGGTGATCCTGCAGGCCGAGACGGGCGAAGACGGCGTCGGCGTCGAGGTCGAGGATCTCGTTCGCCGGTCTGCCGGAGTAGAGCGACAGCGCGATGGCGACGAGTCCCTTGACGATGTGGGCATCCGACTGCCCCGCGAAGAAGACGCGCGGGGGCGCGGCGTCGTCGCGCCGGCTGGTGAGCCAGACCTGGCTGACGCAACCCGGAACCTTGGTTCGATCGTTCTGGTCCGCTTCGGGCATCGCCGGAAGTTCGCGGCCGAGTTCGATCAGGTAGCGATACCGATCCTCCCAATCGTCGAGAAGCTCGAAGTCGGCGACGATCTCGTCGATATGGCGCATGGCGGTTCCGTATCCGGTCCGGGCTCGGGTCCTGTCGCGCTCATATAGGAAAACGCGGGCTGCGATGAAAGGCGGCTCAGGCGCCGTGCACGGGCGGCAGGTAGGGGCGCGGGGCCGGCGCGCCGTTGGCGGGGTGTTCGCTCGGGCGGGTCGGACGGATCGTCTCGGGCTGGTCCACGGGGCCGGGTACGGGGACGGATGGCTGGGCCCCCGTCGCCAAACCATAGACGAAGGCCATGCCCTCGGCGATGCGCTCGCCGGCGAAGACGGCGGCGTTGCGCCCGCTCTCGCAGGCGAGCGGCGCGCGTTCGCAAAAGCCGCCGAGGTCGGCCACGGCCTGCTGTACGCCGAAGATCAGGGACGCCGCGTTCAGATCGGACGGCGTGCCCGTTCCGTCCTCGTGCTTCGGGGCGAGGAAGAACAGGGCAAGGCCGATCAGGAAGGCAAGCTTCAAAAGAAAGCGCATGGGGGCCGGCGACCTGGCGATGACGAAACCCTGGATCGCACGCTGCGACCCGCGATGGCCAACCATATGCATCGATTTCGATTCAAATGAGATGATCGACCGGCCACTGTTGCAGGTTCGTCGTGCGGAAGCATGTGGGGCGAATGATACAAGCTATTGTTTTCGCTGCTATATGTTCGACAACGATGCATTAACCATAACTTCAACTCGGCGTCCCCGACGGTTGTGAGCCCTCGCTCCGTGGCGGTCTGGCGAAAGGCGGGGTGTTCTGGCTTATGCCTTCCTTAAAAGGTTAAGGCCAATCTCCCGGGCATGGTGAATGATGGTCCGGTGAGCCCATGATGGGTTCGAGTGCGGGCCAGCGCATATGGGTGAACGATGGCTCTGTCGCACAACAGCGGGAAGACGGGACGAGTGGCCGACTTCGCGGGACTTCGGCGCCAGATCGAGGATCGCTTCGCCGGTTTCCTGTCGTCGGGGATCCTCGATCCCAGCGCGCGTCGGCTTCGCGCCCGCCTCGTCGCGGGGCTGGTGGCAGCGAGCCTTCTGACGGCGATGCTGGCGCCGCTTGCGGCGATCGCGCCGGGCGGCGTCGTCCTCCTGCCGGCCGCGTTGACGATCGCCTTCGTGCTTCTTGGATCGGCGACGCTGGTCGCGGTCGGCTGCGAGCTGGCCCTGGTTCTGGCCGGCCTGCATCTCGCCGGCTCGATCGTTCTGGCCGCGCTGGCGATCGCGCTCGACAGTTTCTGGATCCTGGCGCTGGTGGCCGTCGGGCCGATCGAGGCTTGGAGCGCGAACCGGCCGCTTTCGGCCAAGCTGATGGTGCCGGCCGTTCTGGCGGCCGTCGGCGTCACCGGCTTTCTGTCGCTGCACGGCCTCGGGCCGGCCTCGCAAGGCTTTGCCGGCGCGCTCGTCGCCGTGCCGATGCTGACGGCCTATGCGACCTTCGTCACCTGCCGCTTCGCCTTCCGGAACAAGCTCGGCTTGAACGCTTCGGAAGCCTCGGCGTCCACGCCCTTCGTGATGCTCGATCTGGAGGGCCGGGTGACGGGTGGCGGCAACGGGATGACCGGGGAGGCCGGACAGGTCTTCGCGCACCGTCTGCATGTTCTCGATCGGATCACCTTTCTGCGCGCTCTCGACGCGATGCGCGACGGAGGAGAGGGGCGCGACCTCGAACTTCGGCTGCGGAGCGAGGATACGACTGAGAGCTATCGTACGGCCTTTGTCCGCCTCGTGCCGGTCGCGGGACATGGCCGCACGCTTGCGGGCGTTCGCGCCGAGTTCGAACGGGGCGCCACAGAGGCTCCGGCGCCTAAGGCCGCGACGGACGAGCATTCGGCTTTCCTCGCTACCGTGTCCCATGAGCTGCGCACGCCGCTGAACGCGGTGATCGGCTTCTCGGACATGCTCGATCAGGAGCTTTGCGGCGGGTTCACCGACCCTCGCCAGCGCGAATATGTCGGCCTGATCCGCCGCTCCAGCCAGCACGTGCTGGGCATCGTCAACTCGCTTCTCGACGTGTCGAAGATCGAGGCGGGTCGCTACGAACTGGAGCCGGTGGAATTCTCGATCGCCGAGGCGGTCCGCACGGCCGGCGACATGGTTCGCCCGGACGCGGACCGGAAAGGCCTGCGCCTGACCTTGCGCAATTGCGACGAGGCGGACACGATCGTCGCCGACCCGCATGCCTGCCGCCAGATCCTCATCAATCTCCTGTCCAACGCCGTGAAGTTCACCGAGGCGGGCACCGTTTGCCTGGCCGTCGGGCTCGACGCGGACTGGCTGACCCTGACGGTCAGCGACACCGGAATCGGCATCGAAGCCAAGGACATCGATCGTCTGGCTCGCCCGTTCGTTCAAGTCTCTCAAGGGGCCTCGCGCCGCTTCGAGGGAACGGGGCTGGGGCTTTCGCTCGTCAAGGGCTTGAGCGAGCTCCATCACGGAGCCATGCACATCCGCAGCCAGATCGGACGCGGCACGACCGTGACCGTTCGCATACCCACGGACTGCGCGGAGCGTATCCGCGCCGGCCACACCTCTTCCGACAATATCGTAGCGTTGACCGATGCCCGCAAAAAAACCAGCCTCATCCCGCAAGACTCGCAAACCCGTCGCTCGGCCTAATCCGGTGGCGATGGTGGCGGGTCAGGCCGCGATGCTGACGGGACGCACGGCCTTCGCCGGGCTGGCCGGCGGCGCGCGCATCATCATGGCGCGTCCGGCCCTGTTCGGCGGGATCGCGCTGTTCTCCGTGTCCGCCGGCCTCGTGGCCGACAACGCGCTGAACCGGCAGGGCGGGCCGCACCCGCATCCGATGCTGGTGACACGGGCGGTGGAAGCGGCGCAGGTCGCGGCGGTTCCAGCCGCTCCTGCCGCGCCGCGTGCGATCACCAACGATCCGCGCATCCTGCCGTTTCCGCTGGTGCGCGAAGTGCAGGCGCTTCTGGCGGAGGAGGGATACTACAACGTCGAGGTGGACGGACGCGCGGGGCAGGCGACCGATATGGCGATCCGTGCCTTCCAAGCTGACCGTGGCCTCAGGGTCGACGGGATGGCGACGCCGCTTCTCCTGACGCAGATCCGGCAGGCGGCCTCCGGCGACGGAACGCAGGTCGCCAGTCTCGAGCCCGATGCTTCGGTGACCGGTGCGATCGCTTCGGATGGCGGGGCGGATCTCGTTCGTGAGATTCAGGCCAAGCTCGCCGAAGCCCGGGTCGCCGACATTCGCGCCGACGGCATCCTCGGCGAGCAGACGCGGGCGGCGATCCGCACGTTCCAGGCGCTGGAAAGCCTCGACGTGACGGGCGAGCCCTCGATGGAGGTTCTGGAGCGCCTGCGCGCGGTCAGCGCCGGGCACTGACGCCATGCGCCTGACGAGCGAGATGTTCGCGGCCTACGTGGTCCGGCGCGTCTTTGCGGACGGCGGCTTCGCGGCGGTTCTCCGGCGCGGCGCGGAGGCGGCGGGGGCGATGTTCTTCACGCTGCGCGAGCGCGACGGCTCGATCCGCCTCCTGTGCCCGGCACCGCAATCGCTGGCCGACGAAAAGGGCGATCGCCGTTTCCTGATGGAGGCGATCGCGGACGAGGACAAGCTGGAGCAGCGCTTTGCGCGCGAGGCACGGTTCGACCCGGACTTCTGGGTGGTGGAACTCGAGACCGACCAGCCGGAACGCTATCTGACGATCGTTCCGGGAGACTGAGGGGCCGACGTCAGCCTTCCGCCTCTCGCGGGGCGGGGCGTTCGACGCGGCGGCCGAACTCGCGGCGCGGCTGAACCACGGCGCGCACGCTTTCGGGCGCGGCCACCGGCTGGTGGCGATGGGCATGAAGGCGCGAAGCGCTGACCATCGAGCGGCAGTCCTCGACCTTCAGCGTCCGATAGTACAGGGCGAGACGATCGAAGGCCCGGACATCCAGACCGATCGCCGGCTTCAACATCATCAGGATGCTCATCGCGTCGGCCGACTTCGCGGCCAGCGCCTTTAGCGCGACGGCGAGACGCTCTCCGCTCGCATCCTCCATGATCGTGGCGAGAATCTTGTCCGACAATGACAGGGCGCTGGCCAGCCCCTCGTAGAAGCGCGCGTCCTCCCGGTCCATGGCGAGGGCGACGAGGTCTTCGAGGCGCGCGGGCGCAGGAGCGCCGGTGGAGGGGCTGCGTCCGGTAAGAGCCAGGCGGCGAAGGGCTTCGCGCACGGCGTCCACCGTGGTTTCCGATCTGCGCACGGGGCGTCTCGGCTCGAGAAGCGGGGTTTCGGCGAGGAATTCGGGCGAAAGCGAGGGGCTTTCGGGCAGCGTCCTTGCCGCCGGTGGCGGTTCGGCTTCGAGCGTGGGCTCGGGCAGGGGATCGGGAACCGATGTCGGACGGCTGAGCCGCTTGTCGACGAGACGGGCGACGCGTTCGTCCCCGGACTGCTGGAGGCTGAGGAGATCGGCGTCCGAAAGGGTTGGGCTCGATACGAGGAAGGGCGCGGAAATCTCGATCGGCGCGGCGATGAGAAGTTCGACGATCCCCCGGGGAACGCGGGGGGAATGCGACAGGACGGCGCCGACGCCGCGCCGTGTTTCGTCCGCGATGCGCGCCCACAGCGGGGTAACGAGCCGCGCCAGATCCTCGCTCTGCCGCTGCGACGGGTGGCGCAGCGAACCGTAGGCGGAGACGGCAGCCGTCACCACGGTATCGAACTCCTGCTGGCCCGACTGGCGTTCGAGGGATCGGAAGATCCGCGGTGCGGCGTCCTTCATGGGGCTCCAGATGCTGGTTCGGTGCTGAGTCCGTCAGCCATGAAAACTAGAAGGAATCTCTTAGCGACCTGTTAACCCTGCGAAGCTTGGCCGCGGCTGACCGACGCTGGTTGTTTCGCGACGCTCGACGCGGCGGTCAGCGCCGGACAAGGCCTGTCGCCGATGGTCTGGCCGGGCGGGGTTCGCGTTGCTTTTCAGTCCTCGACCAGACACTGCGGAAGCCCATATAGGCTGACCGAACGCATTGGATGGTCCCGGCTGGAGGGAGCGAGATGACCAATATCCACCAACTCGTCTGGCCCGAGCGAGGGCCGGCAATCGCTGCGGGCGAAGATGCCGGACCGCGCGTCTCGGCCGAGGTCCTGATCCTGCCATGCGTGCGCCGCGAGCGGCTGGAGGCGGATGTTCGGCCGATCCAATCGGGTCTCCACTGCCAGACGCTGAGGACGGCGGACTGCGCGTCCTGATCGGATCGGTCAGTTCGGCGTTCGGCCGGCTTCCTCCGGGGTCGCCGGGCGACAGGTGATCGAGCGCACGAAGCGATCCACGAAGGGTCGGTCGCTTTCGCCCTCCACCAGCGAGCGGACCATCAGATAGCCCTGCGCGACCGGCAGTTCGACCGGGATCATGTTGCCTTCGCTCTCGCTGCCCTCGATCCGCGCCAGATCGAGCTGCTCGCGCGTGCCGACCATGATGTCGAGCGCGCCTTCCAGCGCGACACGCTCGCTGATCGAATAAAGATTGTCGCCGTTTCGCCCGTAGATCGAGGCCGTCCAGAAGCTCGTTCCCTCGTCGGCATAGATCCGGGCGGGACCGTCCGCGACGGAAAAGCGGCAGGCGGCATCCATGAAGGCGGGGTCGATGAAGACGAAGTTCGCGGACTCGGCAGACGGATCGCCCCGCGCCTCGATGCGCACCACCGAATACAGATCGCCGAGCCGCGAAAGGCGGCTCCACGCGTCGTTCTCCGCGCGGGAGGGGACGGCGAGAACGATGGCGATGTGGGCGATCGCCGCGCCGACGAAGCCGACGAGAACGGCAAGAAGAAGCTTACCCATCTGCGAGGCACCCCGTTCGCACGATGAAGGGCATGGCGATCGGCGCGGCGCCGCTGTCGGTGCTCACCGGCGTATCGTAGAGCGTCAGCGCCAGAACGTAGCTACCCGTGCCTTCCAGGGCGAGCCAATTGCCCGGCTGGGCCAGGGCGCCGACCGAGATCACCGCGCGATTGTCGTCCGAGCGCATCCAGTTCAAGGACACGAGATGGGTCGGGCGGCCCTCCGTGGCCGGCATGGGACGCCCCGTTGGTTCGAAGGCGGACAGGGTGGTGACGCGGGCGGGGGGGTAGGCGCCTTCCAGACGGTAGTTGCACTCGCGCCGAAGCTCGCGGCCTCCTGTGTCGGTGCGAGCCTGGAACGCGACGCCTTCGCCGAGGCCGAGAGTCAGGTTGCCGGAGCGCGCGAGGCGGGCCTTGGAATAGGGATCGGCGCTCGGCGAGCCGGCCGTACGGTCGGCGTGCCAAGGGCCGACGACGAGGATGTCGGCGCCCTCGTAATGGTCCAGCATATAGGATGCCGACCAGCCGCCGAGGCCGAGCGCGATGCCGATGGCAAGGATGGTGAGAAGCAGGAAGCGCATGGGGGTTCTATGGCCCCGAACGGGACGGGGCGCCAGACCGGTTCGTCAGCGCCGCACGACGGGCGGCGCCGGGTCGGGCGCGGAGGCCGCGAACTTCTCCGGCCCTGCCGGCTCGATGCTAGAGAGCAGTTTCTCGAGGTCTGACAGGACCTTGCGCGTGTTGTTGTTGATGATGCTCGGGCGCGCGATCTGCGGCGCGCCGTCGCCCTCGGGCTTGGGAACGTCGATCGTGCCGGGGGCGGGGATCGGATTGTCGATATAGGGGATCGGGCGCAGTTCGATGCCCTGGTGCGCCGCTTCCATGAAGCGCTGCCAGGTCATGGCGGGAAGGCCGCCGCCCGTCAGCTTGTTGGTCGGGCGATAACTGTCGTTGCCGAACCAGACGGCGGCGGTGAAGTTGCCGGTGAAGCCGACGAACCAGGCATCGCGGTAGCTTTGGGTGGTGCCGGTCTTGCCGCCGGCGCGCGTCATCGACAGGCGCGCGCGCCGGGCGGTGCCGACCTCGGGGATGCGCACGAACATCGAGTTCATGCTCTTCGTCGCCTGCTCAGACAGGACGCGGCGGCGCGGGGGCATGTCGCGCTGCGCATCCCATAGGACATGGCCTTCGGCATCGGTGATCTGCTGCACCGCATGGCGGTTGGAGGACAGGCCGCCGGCGGGGAACACGGCGTAGCCCGTCGCCTGATCGAGGATCGTCACCTCGTTGGTGCCGAGCGCGATGGTCTTGTCGCCGCGCAGCGGGGTTTCGACGCCCATCGCCTTGGCGAGCTCTGCGACCTTGCCGGGCCCGGATTCCTGGCTGAGCTTGACGGCGACCGTATTCAGCGAGCGGGCCATCGCGTCCTGGATCTGAATGCGGCCGGCGAACTTGTTGCCGTAGTTCTGGGGCATCCAGTTGCCGACGCGCACGGGACCGTCGACGATGAAGTCGCTCGGCTTGTGACCGTTTTCCATGGCCAGCGCGTAGACATAAGCCTTGAACGAGGAGCCCGGCTGGCGGAGCGCACGGGTGGCGCGGTTGAACTGCGACAAGCCGTAGTCGCGGCCACCGACGAGTGCGACGACGCCGCCATCGTCGGCGATCACGGCCATGGCGCCTTCCTCGACGGCGTAGGCCTTGCCGTATTGGCGCAGGTGGAAGTCGACCGATTCGTCGGCAAGCTTCTGAAGGCCCATGTCGATCGTGGTGCGGGCGACGAAGGTGCGTTGGGGAAGTTTGGCGGCGATGCGCTGGATCTCGTCGAAGGCGAAATCAAGGAAGTAGTCGGGCGAGCGGATCACCGAACGGTCCACCGCCGTCGCGGGATGGCGGCGGGCGGCGACGACCTGACCCTCGGTCATGAAGCCGGCATCCACCATGGCACCGAGCACGACGTTGGCGCGGGCGCGGGCTGCGGGCAAGTTGTTGTGCGGGGCGTATTGCGTCGGTGCCTTGAACAGGCCGGCGAGCATGGCCGATTCTGCGAGGTTCACGTCGCGGATGTTCTTGCTGAAGTAGAACTGAGCGGCCGCCGCCGCGCCGTTGGCGCCGCCGCCCATATAGGCGCGGTCGAGATACATGCCGAGGATCTCGCGCTTCGTGAGATTGGCCTCGAGCCAGAGCGACAGAAAGGCCTCGTTCACCTTGCGCTCGAAGGAGCGCTCGTTGGACAGGAAGAGGTTCTTGGCGAGCTGCTGGGTCAGGGTCGAGCCGCCCTGGACGACGCCGCCGGCCCGCGCGTTCTGGCCCAGCGCACGGCCGAGGCCGATGAAGTCGATGCCCCAATGTTCGAAGAAGCGACGATCCTCGGTGGCGAGCACGGCCTTGACGAAATGATCGGGCAGTTCGTCGATGGGAACGGCGTCCGCCTTGAGGATGCCGCGACGGCCGATCTCGTTGCCGTGGCGATCCAGGAACAGGACGGAATAGTCCGCCTGCTGGGGCAGGCCGGCGACGGTCTTCTTCATGGCCGGCTGGGCGAGTACGAGGAGGGCGATGAAGCCGGCGACGCCGATCGTCAGCGTCTCGCAGGTGAGCTCGACCACCACGCGGTTGAAGCCGCGGACGCGAAAACGGCGGGAAACGATGGTGATCGTTTCCCAAGCCGCCGAAAATCCATGAAAAAGCCGCCAGAGGGTGGTATCGAGCCACGCATCGACTTCGATCAGACGAGACGGGGCGCGGCGCCCCTTCGGCTTGGACGAAAACAGATTTCGCACGGTCTGAACACAATCCCCCGGCGCGCGGCGACGACGCGCCAGCCCATACTAACCGAACCCACCGGCGAAACAATCGAGCCCGAGGCTTTCCCTTCGGTTACCCCCTGCGCATGGGTAGATATGGATTGGGGTGGATCCGAGGCGAGACCGGCATGGAACGGACCTGACGAAACGTGATGAACGATCAGCCTTTCTGGCAACGTAAGACGCTGGAGGAGATGACGCCCTCGGAGTGGGAATCCCTTTGCGACGGCTGCGGGCGCTGCTGCCTGAACAAGCTGGAGGACTGGGATACGGGCGAGATCATCTGGACGCGTGTCGCCTGCCATATGCTGGACGGGGACAGTTGCCGATGCTCGGACTATCCGAACCGGCATGCGAGCGTGCCGGACTGCGTGACGCTCGATCCCGGCCTCGTGCGCTCGATCCCCTGGCTGCCGCCGAGCTGCGGCTACCGGCTCGTGGCGGAAGGGCGCGACCTCTACTGGTGGCATCCGCTCGTTTCGGGCGATCCGGACACGGTACATGCGGCCGGAGTTTCGGTGCACGGGCAGACGATCAGCGAAGAGGGCATGGAGCCGGAGGACTACGAGGAGCATCTGGCGGACTGGCCGGGCGAGGACCCCGGCGAGGGCCAACGTCCGGTCGACAGGAAAATAATCTGATTTAGGAAAATAGTCATTGACAGCGTGACGGTCCGGATATAGGGTTCAGGCACAGTCGGATTGGTGCGCTTCACGGAGGCGGTCGGTTCCCGGAAGGGACGGCCGCCTTTTTGGCGTGCCCCTGCAAGCGGGGATCGGGATGGCGGACGAGGCACTTCTTTCGGAGCGGCTGTTCGCCGCGCTGACAGCCGAGATCGCCGCCTTCGAGAAGCGACCGCGCCGGACGGCGCCGCCGGGCGAGGTGCTGCCGAAGAAGACGGCGGCCGAGCGCAGCGCGGACGCGAAGGCGCGGGTGGACGCGATCTCGCAGCTGACGCGCACGCTGGAGAAGCTCCTGGAGCTGAAGCGGCTGGAGGCGATGTCGCGCGAGACGGGGCGGGCGGAGGACGAGGCGGAGGCGGCGCGCCTGCGGGCGGAGATGCTGAAGCGGCTGCGCGCGATCGACGCGCGCCGCGAAGGGCGCGCCGGGCTGTTCGAGGCGGCCGTCTGATGGACGGCTTCTGGGCGGAGGTCGAGGAGGAACTGGCTGCCATGCCGGCGCATGTCCTGCGGGGCGCGATGCCGGGCTGGGCGGCCTGCGCGAGGCCGGCGCAGTTGCCGCCGCCGAGCGACTGGCGGCAGTGGCTGCTGATCGGCGGGCGCGGGAGCGGCAAGACGCGGGCGGGCGCGGAGTGGATCCGGGCGTTGGCTCTAGGCGAGGCGCCGCTCGGGCCATGCGTCCACGGGCGGATCGCGCTGGTGGCGGAAACGCTCGGCGACGCGCGGGAAGTCATGGTGGAGGGGGAGAGCGGGCTGCGGTCGCTGGACTACGAGACGCGCCCCGTTTTCGAGGCGACGCGCCGGCGGCTGGTGTTCCCGAACGGGGCCGTGGCGCAAATCTTTTCCTCCGAGGACCCGGACGCGCTTCGTGGCTACCAGTTCGACGCGGCCTGGGGCGACGAGCTGGCGAAATGGACCTATGCCGACGCCTGCTTCGACAACCTGCAGCTGGCGCTGCGGCTGGGGCGGCATCCCCGCATGGTGCTGACGACGACGCCGCGCGGCGTTCCGATCCTGAAGCGGCTGTTGGCCGAGGATGGAACGGCGGTGACGCGGATGCGAACGGCCGAGAACGCCGGCAATCTGTCGGATGGTTTCGTTGAGGCGATGGACGCGCGCTACGGCGGGTCGCGGCTGGCGCGCCAGGAACTCGACGGCGAGATGATCGAGGCGCGCGACGATGCGCTGTTCGACCGGGCGGCGATCGACGCCTCGCGCGTTCGCGCGGTGCCGGATCTTCGACGCATCGTCGTGGCGGTGGATCCGCCGGCGTCGTCCGGGCAGCGCTCGGACGCCTGCGGGATCGTGGCGGCAGGGCTGGGCGCGGACGGGACGGCCTATGTCCTGGCGGACCGCAGCCGGCGCGGGATGAAGCCGCCGGAATGGGCGGCGGCGGCGATCGCACTCTTTCGCGAATGGGAGGCGGACCGGATCGTCGCCGAGGTGAACCAGGGCGGCGAGATGGTGGAGGCTGTGCTCCGGGCGGTGGCGCCCGACGTGCCGGTTTCGAGCGTTCGCGCCTCGCGCGGCAAGTGGCTGCGGGCCGAGCCTGTGGCGGCGTTCTACGAGCAGGGGCGGGTGCGCCATGCCGGGAACTTCGCCGATCTCGAAGACGAGATGTGCGATTTCGGGCCGGACGGATTGTCGAACGGGCGCTCGCCGGACCGGCTGGACGCCCTGGTCTGGGCGATCACGGCCCTGATGCAGCCGCGCGCGGAGCCGCGCGTACGACGTCTTTGACGCCAACGACTTGGCGCTTCCGCTTCAACGGAGACATGAGATGGGTTTGGGGACGAAGCTGAAGGCCTTCGCGGGCCTTGGCGGCGCGGACGCGCGCGCGCCGGAACGCCGGTCGGGCGGCTATGGCGGGGGAACGCTGGTGTTTTCGGGCGCCGGCGACGAGGCGGATTGGAGCGAGCGCTCCTATGCCGGGCTTTCGCGCGCCGGGTTCATGCGCAATCCGCTGGTGTACCGCTGCGTCCGGCTGGTGGCGGAGAACGCGGCGGCGGTGCCGCTTCTTCTCTACGACGGCACGCGGGAGGTGGAGGCGCATCCGCTGCTCGACCTCCTGCGCCGGCCGAACGGAATGGGGGACGGGGCGGCACTGGTGGAAGCGCTGGTGGGACACCTCCTCCTGTCGGGCGCCGCGCATGTGGAGGCGAGCGTTCTGGACGGCCGGCCGAGGCTTCTTCATGCGCTGCGGCCGGACCAGACGCGCGTCGTTTGCTCGGCGGACGGATGGCCGGAGGTGGTGGAGCACCGCACCGGCGGGCGGGTGCGGCGCCTCGGCCTCGACGGGGACGGGGATCGGCCGGCGAGCGTGCTGGCGATCCGGCTGTTCCATCCGTTGAGCGAGGCGGACGGGTTCGCGCCGATCGCGGCGGCGCAGACGGCTCTGGACCTCCACAACGCGGCGACCCGCTGGAATAAGGCGCTTCTGGATAACTCGGCGCGGCCTTCGGGGGCGCTGGTGTATCAGGCCGGGGATGGGAGCAATCTTTCGCCGGACCAGTTCGAGCGACTGAAGACGGAGCTGGAAAGCGGCTATGCCGGCGCGGCGCGCGCCGGGCGGCCGATGCTGCTGGAGGGTGGGCTGGACTGGAAGGCGATGGCGCTTTCCCCGCGCGACATGGATTTCATGGAGGCACGCAATGGGGCCGCGCGCGACATCGCGATCGCCTTCGGCGTGCCGCCGATGCTGCTCGGCATTCCGGGCGACGCGACCTATGCCAACTATGCCGAGGCCAACCGGGCACTGATCCGGCTGACGGTGCTGCCGCTGCTGTCAAGGCTGTGCGGCGCGTTGGGGAACTGGCTCGGCGCTTATTTCGAGGGCGGCGAGCGGCTGCGGCTCGGCTACGACGCGGACCGGATCGAGGGGCTTTCGGTGGAGCGCGAGGCGCTCTGGTCACGGCTGGGATCGGCCGGCTTTCTCGACGACGACGAGAAGCGCGAGGCGGTGGGCTACGGCCCGCGCGAACCTCGGCGGGATCGATAGGCTCATCACACAAGGGGGATCGAGACATGGATACGATGGCGGGGGACGTCGCGTCCCCCTTGGCGCTGTTCGGCGCCAAGCTGGCGGGGGCGATCGGCGGATCGGTGGTGTCGATCGCCTACCTCCTGCCGTCCGGTCGGCGGGAAGCGGCGGCGCGGTTCCTGACCGGCGCGGTGACGGGGCTGGTGTTCGGCGGGCCGGCGGGGCTGGCGCTGGCCGAGCACCTCGACCTGGCGGGCCGGATCGGGGCGGCGGAACTGGCGCTGATGGGATCGGCGGCGGTGAGCCTTTGCGCCTGGTGGGCGCTGGGTGCGGGCCAGCGCTTCACGGACGGACTGTTCTCGGTCGCCGCGCTGAAGCGGAGCGTCGGGCGATGACGCGGGTGCCGAACGTGAAGCGGACGCGATCGCTGGCCGCACAGGAAGCGGACGCCGGCGTCATTCGCGGCTATGCCAGCCTGTTCGACAGGGTGGACAAGTCCGGCGACCGGATCCAGCGCGGAGCCTTCGCGCGCTCGCTGGCGGAACGGACGGCGGCGGGTATCCGCATGCTGTGGCAGCACGATCCGGGCGAGCCGATCGGCCTTTGGACCATGCTGCGCGAGGACGAGCGCGGGCTCTATGCCGAAGGGCGGCTGGAGCTCGGCAGCCGGCGCGGGCGCGAGGCGATGGCGCTTCTGCGCAGCGGCGCAATCGACGGATTGTCGATCGGCTTTCGCGCCCGGCGCGCCGAGCCGCTGCGCGGGGTGGCGCGCCGGCTTCTGACCGATATCGACCTTTGGGAGATTTCGGTCGTGACCTTTCCCATGCAGGAAGCGGCGCGCGTCACGGAAGCGCGCTCGTTCGCGGGCGATTGGGCGGGGCGCCTCCGGGCGGCGGCCCGGCGCATCGCGCCGCCGGGTTTGGCCGCGCCGGCCTGATCGCGGCTTCTTTCATTTCCCCCGAAACGTCCCGCGCCGAGCACCGGTGGCGGGACGTCTTCGTTTCAGCCGAGGAGACGACATGCAGAACCACAACCAGACGTCGCTGGAAACCAAGGCGGGCGGCGGGCGCGAGGGCGCGCAGGCGTTCGACGACTTCATGGAGGCGTTCGACGCGTTTCGCGAGGCGAACGACGACCGTCTCGACCAGATCGAGAAGCGGATGAGCGCGGACGTTCTGACCGACGAGAAGGCCGAGCGCATCTCGAAGGCGATGGACGAGCACGAGAAGCGCATGGAGCGCCTCGTCCTCAAAGGCCTGCGCCCGCCGGCGGGCGGGGCGGAGACGGCGAGCGGCCAGCCGAGCGAGCATCGCTCCGCCTTCGAGGCCTACGTGCGCGGCGGCGACGAAAGCCGGCTGCGGCGGCTGGAGGAGAAAGCGATGTCCGGCCTCGTCGGGGCGGACGGCGGCTTCCTTGTGCCGAGCGAAACGGAGGTGGAGATCGGGCGCCGGTTGGCGGCGGTTTCACCCATTCGCGGCATCGCGGGCGTTCGCACGGTTTCGTCGGCTGTCCTGAAGAAGCCCTTTGCGATCACCGGGGCGCAGACGGGCTGGGTGGGGCAGGCGGACGCGCGGCCGCAGACGGCAGCGCCGCAGCTTGCCGAGCTGGCCTTCCCGACCATGGAACTCTACGCCATGCCGGCGGCGACCAACGCGCTGCTCGACGATGCGGCGGTGGATATCGACGCCTGGGTCGGCGAGGAGGTCGAGCAGGCCTTCGCCGCGCAGGAAGGAGCGGCCTTCGTCAGCGGCGACGGCGTTTCACGGCCCAGGGGCTTCATGGCCTATCCGACGGTCTCCGAAAGCAACTGGGCCTGGGGCAGCGTCGGCACGGTGGCGACCGGCTCGAACGGCGCGTTCCTGGCCGGCACGGCGGCGGATGCGCTGATCGACCTGATCTACGCGCTGAAGGCGGGATACCGGCAGAACGCCAGCTTCGTGATGAACCGGCGAACGCAGAGCACGATCCGCAAGCTGAAGGACGCGGAAGGCAACTACCTCTGGCAGCCGCCGACGGCGGCCGGCGGACGCGCGACCCTGATGGGCTTTCCGGTGGTGGAAGCCGAAGCGATGCCGGACATCGCGGCCGGGGCGCGGGCGATCGCCTTCGGCGACTTCGGGCGGTTCTACCTCGTGGTCGATCGGCAGGGGGTGCGCGTTCTGCGCGACCCGTATTCCGCCAAGCCCTACGTCCTCTTCTACACCACGAAGCGCGTCGGCGGCGGGATCCAGGACTTCGACGCGGCCAAGCTCCTGAGCTTCTCGGCCTGACGGGGCGGGCGGAGCCGCGATGGCGGCGGCCCCGTCTTTCCAGCCTGCAAACGGAAACAAAGGGGGCGGGATGATCTGGATCGACAGTGGAGCGCCGGCGACGGAGCCGGTGAGCCTTGCGGCTGCGAAGGCGCATTTGCGGATCGAGCGGGACGACGAGGACGAACTGGTCCTCGGGTTGATCCGCTCGGCGCGCGAGGCGCTGGAGGCGCGCACGGGGATGGTGCTCGGACGTCGCGGGTTTCGGCTGTGTCTTGAGGACGCCCGCGAGGGGACGCTGTGGCTGACGCGGCGACCGGTGCGCGGCGTCGTCATGGCGCAGGTCTTCGACGCGGACGGCGATGCGGCGGAGATCGAAGCGACGGCCGTGCGCATCGCGGCAAACGGCGAGGCTCTAATCCTGCCGCGCGCGGTGCGGGCGGGGCGGAACGGGGTCGAGATCGATCTCGACATGGGGCTGGCGGCGGAGGAGGTGCCGGAGATGCTGCGGGTCGCGATGCTGCAGCTCGTGGCGGCGTCCTACGAGATGCGTGGGGTCGGCCAGGGTTCGATGCAGCCGGCGGTGATGCCGCCGCTGGTTCGCGGGTTGATCGCGCCGTTTCGGCGGATCGGGCTTTAGATGGTGCCGCTGTTTCTGGACGCGGGGCTCCTTCGCCACCGCGTCACCATCGAGCGCAACGAGGTTCTGCCCGACGCGATGGGCGGCGGGCGGGCCAACTGGGTGGAGGTCGGCGAGACGTCGGTTCGGTTGGAGCCGATCCGTGCGGAGGTGGAGGAGCGTCTCGAGCAGCGTGTGGGGGTGGCGACGCACCGGGTGACCTTGCGGGCGCGAGCCGGTTTGGAGCGCGGGATGGCGTTTCGCTTCGGCGCGCGACGGCTTCTGATCCGCACGGTGCAGGATCCGGACGAGACGGGGCGGTATCTCGTGTGCCGCTGCGAGGAGGAGGCGTGATCGGGCGCGGGAGCGTCCGGTTTCGGCCGGACGGCTTGCGCAAGGCGTTGGGCAGCCGAGTTCGTGAGGAGGCGGTTCGGCGTGTGGTGACGGCGCTCGGCCAGGATGCCGGCGATACGCTTCCCCGATCGGATGCCCAAAAGTTAACAGGGTTCGAACGCGCCGAGCGCTTATCACGCGATGTGTAGTTTGATATCTTCGCGTGAAACCCCGAGCAAAGAGGATCGTGTGACATGGCGCATCCGAGCGCGGAACTGCAGACCACCGTCGTTTCCACACTGACGAGCGACCAGGCGATACTCGGCCTTCTGGGCGGGCCGAAGGTGTTCGACCACGCGCCGGAGCGCATGGCGTTTCCCTATCTGACGCTCGGCCGGACGGCGGTGATCGACTGGTCCACCGGGACCGAGGACGGGGCGGAGCATATCCTGACGCTGCACGTCTGGGCCAAGGGCGGCTCGAAGCAGGAAACCTACGAGATCATGGACAAGGTCTCCAACCGACTGCACGACCAGGCGCTGCCGCTTTCGAGCCACCGGCTGGTGAACATGCAACTCAAGTTCGCGGAAGCGCGACGCGAGCCAGACACGGATGCCTATCACGGCATTCTGCGGTTTCGCGCGGTGACGGAGTCGCTGGCCTAAACGACGACGATACAGAGACAATCGCAAGCAAGGGCGGTCCGGAGGGGCCGCCCTTTTTCGTTTCGAGGACATGGGCAAGGAGAGTGGAATGGGCGCGCAGCGGGGCAAGGACTTTCTCCTAAGGGCCGACGCGGAGAACACGGGCGAGTTCGCGACGGTGGCGGGGCTTCGCTCGCGCCGGCTTTCGTTCAATGCCGAGACTGTGGACGTGACCGACAGCCAGAGCGCGGGACGTTGGCTCGAGCTGCTCGGCGGGGCGGGGGTACAGCGGGCCTCGCTCTCCGGTTCGGGCATCTTCAAGGACGCCGCGTCCGACGCGGTGATCCGGCGCCTGTTCTTCGAGGGGCGCGTCGCGGCGTTCGAGGCGGTGATCCCGGATTTCGGGACGGTCAGCGGGCCGTTTCAAGTGACGGCGCTGGAATATTCCGGCGAGCACAATGGCGAAGTCTCGTTCGAGATCTCGCTGGAGTCCGCGGGCGTGCTGGCTTTCGGGGCGCTTTGAGATGGCGGTGAACCGGCGGCGGGGCGAGGTGGAGGCGGTTCTGGACGGGCGGGCGCGCAGGCTCTGCCTGACGCTTGGGGCGCTGGCGGAACTCGAGGATGCGTTCGCGCTGGAGGACATCGCGAGCCTGGCGCAGCGCTTCGGCAACGGTCGGCTTTCGGCGCGTGATCTGACGCGGATCATCGGTGCGGGGCTTCGCGGCGGAGGCGAGGCCGTGTCGGACGACGAGGTGGCCGCGATGACGATCGAGGGCGGTGCGGCTGGGGCCGCACGGGTCGCGGCCGAACTGCTGACGGCGGCCTTCGGCGAAGCCGGAGAGGACGCCGGGCGCCCTCGCTAGCCGCCGCGCCGGATGGGCCCGAGGGTGCGGCGGCTTTTCCCTGGGATGAACTCGTGGGCGTGGCGGTGAACGTCCTGCACTTGACGCCACACGACGTCTGGCGCGCGACGCCGCGCGAACTGGCGCTGGCGCTGCGGCCGTTCGCGGCGCGCGGCACGCCGCCCTCGCGCGGGGCGCTCGACGAACTGATGAAACCCTTTCCCGATCGGAGGGGACCCGATGTCTGACACCGTGGACGCCATGCGCATCTCGGTCGAGGCCGACACGCGCGGTTTCGAGCGCGCGCTGGCCGATCTCTCGACCCGCGCCAACGCCTTCGGCACGGCGCTGAACAGCGCCTTCAGAGGTGCTGTCGGTGGCGGCAAGTCGCTCGACGGCGTGTTGCAGCAACTGGCGGGGCGGATTTCGACGATCGCCCTCGATGCAGCCTTGAGGCCGCTGACGCAGATGGCCGGCGGAATGCTTGGTCAGGTTTTGTCGGGGGTCGGGGGAGGCGCGGCGACGGCTGCGACCAGCAGTATCGTGCCGTTCGCCAAGGGCGGCGTCGTTCGGGCGCCGAGCTTCTTTCCGACCGGCGGGCAGATCGGGCTCATGGGCGAGGCGGGGGCGGAAGCGATCATGCCGCTGAAGCGTGGGGCGGACGGATCGCTCGGGGTCGCGGTGCAGGGCGGGGGTGCGAAGGGGGCGGGGTCGATCGTCTTCAACATCTCGACGCCGGACGCTGCGAGCTTCCGCAAGGCGGAGGGGCAGATCCAGGCGATGATCGCGCGCGCGGCGCTGCGTGGGCAGCGAGGGCTTTGACGATGATCGCATCCTTCAGCGAGGAGCGGTTTCCGCTTCGCGTCGCCTTCGGCACCACGGGCGGACCGGAGCGGCGCACCGACATCGTGCGGCTTTCCACCGGATACGAAAACCGCAACCAGCGAACGCGCCACTCCTTCCGGCGCTACGACGCCGGGTCCGGCGTGCGAAGCCTCGACGATCTGGCGGCTGTGCTGGAGTTCTTCGAGGCACGGCGCGGGCGGCTCGTCGGGTTTCGCTTTCGCGACCCGTTCGACCATGCATCGGCGCGGATGGGAACGGCGGTGACGCCCTTCGATCAGGTCTTGGGGGGCGGAGACGGCGAGACGGCGGAGTTCGCGCTCGCCAAGCGCTACGGGACGGAGGCGGATGCCTACATCCGACCGATCGTGAAGCCGGTGGCGGGAAGCCTGCGCATCGGCGTCGACGGGGCGGAGGTTTCGGCGGGGTGGGCGCTGGACGCGGTGCGCGGGACGGTGTCCTTCGCGGCCCCGCCGGGGGTGGGGGCGCGGCTGACGGCCGGGTTCGGGTTCGACGTGCCGGTGCGCTTCGACATGGATCATCTGGCGATCAATGTCGCGGCTTTCGAGGCCGGCGACATTCCGACGATCCCGCTCGTGGAGGTGCGGCCATGAGGGCGATCTCGGAGGCGTGGTCGGAACGCCTGCGCCGGCCCGCAACGACGCTGGCGCACGCCTGGCGGCTGAGGCGGAGCGACGGTTTCGTGCTCGGCTTCACCGATCATGACGAAGATCTCGCCTTCGCGGGAACGGTGTTTCGCGCGGCGACGGGATGGACGGCAGGCGAAGCGGAGCAGACGCTGGGGCTCGCGGCTGGCAGCCAGGGGATCGAGGCGGCGCTCTGCGACGAGGCGCTGCGGGAGGAAGATATTGCGGCGGGGCTCTATGACGCGGCGGTGGTCGAAATCTTCCGGGTGGACTGGCAGGCGCCGGACGATCACCTTCTGATGGACGTTGCGGATCTTGGCGAGGTGACGCGGACGCGCAACGCCTTCACGGCGGAACTGCGGGGGATCGCCGCAAGGCTGGAGCGGCAGACCGGGCGCTTCTATCGGCGTCGGTGCGACGCGGTGTTCGGCGACCGCCGCTGCGGGATCGATCCGGGGGAATGGACGCGCCAGGGGACGCTGGCGGCGCTTCTCGACGGGGCCATCCTCGTGGAAGGGCTGGGCGAACTGGATGCGGCGTTCGGGCTCGGGCGGCTGGCCGTGGCCGACGGGAGTTGGCGCGCGGTGGGTTCGGTGCGTCCTGAAACGGGACGCGCGGATGTGGTGCGGATCGAGCTGCCGCAGCCTTTGCTTCCCGCTTGGGATGTGGGCGATCCGGTTCGGCTCGTCATCGGCTGTGACAAGGCGTTTGCGACCTGCCGGGATCGGTTCGGCAACGGTCTGAACTTTCGCGGATTTCCGCATATGCCGGGGACGGATGCGGCGCTGGGTGTTGCCAAGTCGGGCGCTCTCCATGACGGCGGACCCGTGGTTCCATGAGCACTCGGAGCGACGTGCTCGCGGCCACACGCGGGTTTCTCGGGACGCCGTACCGGCATCAAGGGAGCCGGCGAGGGGTCGGGTGCGACTGCCTCGGGTTGGTTCGCGGCGTCTGGCGCGAGCTTTACGGGGCGGAGCCGGAACGGCCCGGACCCTATTCGCCGGACTGGGCGGATACCGGGGACGGCGACCCCCTCTTCGCTGCCGCTTTGAGGCACTTCATTCCCATCGGGAACGGCGAGACCGGCGACCTCGTCCTGTTTCGCTGGCGGGAGCGAGGGCCAGCCCGCCATTGCGGCATTCTGGACGTGGCGGACGCTGCCGGGCAGCGGGTGATCCATGCCTATGAGGGATCGGCTGTCGTGTCCTCGCCGCTGACGCCGGGCTGGGCCGGGCGGATCGCAGGGGTGTTTCGTTTTCCCGAGAAGGTTTGAGCCATGGCGACGGTACTTCTGCAGGCGGCGGGCGGAGCGCTCGGCGGGATGATCGGCGGCCCGTTCGGGGCGGTGGCGGGGCGGGCGCTTGGAGCGCTCGGCGGCTATGCCGTCGACAGCCGACTGTTGAACGGTCGGACGCAGCGCGAAGGCGCGCGGCTGACGGCAAACCGGGTGATGGAGGCGGACGAGGGAGCGGGGGTCGCGCGCGTCTACGGCACGGCGCGGGTGTCCGGTCAAGTCATCTGGACGACGCGGTTCGAGGAGGTGCAGAGCACCGAGCGGCAGGGCGGCAAGGGCGGCGGGGCGGGAGCCGCGACGACCTCCTACAGCTATTTCGGCAATGTCGCGGTCGGGCTCTGCGAGGGGCCGATCGCCTGCGTTCGCCGGGTCTGGGCGGACGGGGAGGAACTCGATCTGGCGGCGACGCAATGGCGCCTGCATCGCGGCGACGAGACCCAGGCGCCCGATCCGCTGATCGAGGCGAAGCAGGGGCGCGGCAACGCGCCGGCCTATCGCGGGCTGGCCTATCTCGTGTTCGAACGCTTGCCGCTGGAGCGCTGGGGCAACCGCATTCCGCAGATATCCTGCGAGGTCGTCCGGGTGGTGGGGTCGCTCGAGGGAAACATCCGCGCGATCACCATTATTCCGGGCGCGACGGAGCATGGGCTCGACCCGATCGTGGTTCGCGAGCGGATCGGGGAAGGCGAGGACCGATTTCTGAACCGGAACATGCTGCACGGGGCGAGCGATTGGTCCGCTTCGCTGGACGAACTGACGGCGCTGTGTCCGAAGTTGGAGCGGGCGGCGCTGGTGTGCGCATGGTTCGCAGACGATCTGCGTGCGGGACGCGCGACCTGCCGGCCGGGCGTCGAGACGCGGGTGCGCGACGAAACGGAGGTCTGGCGGTCGGGCTCCGTCGGACGCGAGGGGGCGAGACTCGTCAGCCAAGTGGACGGCGGGCCGGCCTACGGGGGTACGCCGTCGGACGCAGGCGTTCTCAGAGCGATCGCGGCGCTGCGAGCGAAGGGGTTGAAGGTGACCTTCTACCCCTTCCTGCTGATGGACGTTCCGCCGGACAATCGGCTGCCAGACCCCTATGGGGACGGGTTCCAAGCCGCGTTTCCCTGGCGCGGGCGGATGACGCTCGACCGGGCGGAGACCGAGACGGGAACGGCCGACCGGACGCAACGGGCGCGGCAGGACATCGAGCGCTTCGTCGGATCGGCTCGTGCAGAGCACTTTCGGGTCACGGGCGGAGAAGTTCGGTACGAGGGACCGGTGGAGTGGTCGTACCGCCGGATGATCCTGCATCAGGCTCACCTGGCGCGGGTGGCCGGCGGGGTGGACGCCTTCGTGATCGGCTCGGAGATGCGCGGGCTGACGCGGCTGCGGGACGGCGACGGGCGCTTTCCGTTCGTGGAGGCCCTGATCGCGCTGGCTCGGGAGGTGAAGGCGCTTCTGCCGGCGGCGACGGTGACCTATGCGGCGGATTGGAGCGAGTATTTCGGCTACCAGCCGGCGGACGGGTCGGGCGACGTGTTCTTCAACCTCGATCCGCTATGGGCGGAGCCCTCGATCGGGGCGGTGGGGATCGACAACTATCTGCCGCTGACCGACCACCGGGACGGGGATGCGGGGTCGCCGTACGACGTCGGCGAACTGACGGCGGGGATCACGGGCGGCGAGTATGCCGAATGGTTCTATGCGGATGGCGGAGCGCGGGAGCGCGGCGAGCGGTCGCCGATTACGGACGGGCTTGGCAAGCCGTGGGTGTTTCGCGCGAAGGATCTGCGGTCCTGGTGGGAGAATGCGCACCACGAGCGGCGCGGCGGGCGCGAGCTGGAAGGGGCGACGGACTGGGTGCCCCGGTCAAAACCGATCTGGTTCACCGAGCTCGGGTGTCCGGCGGTCGACAAGGGGGCGAACCAGCCGAACGTGTTCGTCGATCCGAAATCGGCGGAGAGCGCGTTTCCGCATTTTTCCGACGGTGGACGGGACGACCTTCAGCAGCGGCGGTTTCTGGAAGCGCATCAGGCGCATTGGGACCCGGACGTTGCGGGGTTCGAGGAGGGACGCAATCCGGTCTCACCGATCTATGGCGGGCGTATGGTGCCGGCGGATGCGATCCATCTTTGGACCTGGGATGCGCGCCCGTTCCCGACCTTTCCTGAACGCGCGAGCCTTTGGCGGGACGGCGACAACTGGCGGCGCGGACACTGGCTGTCCGGCCGGCTCGGACGCGGGCCGCTCGACGGGCTGCTGGCGGCGCTGCTGCGTGACCACGGGATCGAGGACTTCGATCTTTCGGAGGTGGAGGAACTGATCGGCAGTTTCGTCGTGTCGGAACCCGGTAGCGCAAGGGGCGAGATCGAGGACCTGCTTCGGCTGTGCGGCATAGAGGTGCGCGCGGAGGCGGGGCGGCTGTGCTTTCGCTCGGCAAGGCGGGGCGCGCCGGTAGAGCGGCCACTTGCGCTGGTGGACGGTGACGACGAGGCGCGGTTCGAGATCCGCCGCTCGCAGGCCGACGAGTTGCCCGGCGAGATCGTGGTCGGGTTTGCGGACGCGGACCGCACGTATCGCCCCGCAGTTGCCGAGGCGGATTTCGGCCTGCGCGAAGGGCCGAACCAGGCGAGCATCGAACTGACGGTCGTCATGACGGAAGGAGAGGCTCGGCGGCTGGCCCGAGGGCTGCTGGTGCGGGAGGGGGAGGAACGAGAAACCGCCCGGTTTGCCGTTTCGCCGACCGAGATCTGGCTGGTGCCGGGAGATCGGATCCGGCTCGACGAGGTGCCGGGGACCTGGCAGATCGAACGGATCGAAGACGGTGCCGCCCGAAGGATCGAGGCGCGTCGGTTGCCCCCAGGGGGACGTGCCGGAGGGACGGACGAGGGCAAGACGGGCGTCGAGCCTGTGGGACCGGTGTTTGCTTCACGCCCGGTGGTGCACACCCTCGATCTGCCGAAGCTTGAAGCGGGCGACGAGCGAGGGGGCGAACGGATCGCGATATCCGCGCGGCCTTGGGTGCCCTACGCCGTTTTGGGTTCCACATCCCGTAGCGGCCATTCGCCGGTTCTGGAGGTGCGCTCGCGAGCGGTGGTGGGGCGGCTCGTGGAGGCGCTGGAGAGTGGGCGCGAGACGATCCTCGATCGCACCAACGTCATCGTGGTCGATCTTTCGTCGGGAAGCCTGTCGTCGCTCGATCCAGCGCGGGTTCGCGCCGGGGAGAACCGGGCAGCGGTGCATACGGCAAGCGGAGGGTGGGAGGTTCTGTCGTTCGATGTGGCGGAGGAGGTCGCCCCGTCGCGTTGGCGCCTCTCGAACCTGACGCGGGGCATCGGTGGAACGGGCGAGGAGGCGCAGGCCGGTTCGGCGGCAGGGAATGCCTTCGTGCTTCTGGATCGGGGCGTCGGGCGAGTCGAGGCCGGATCGAACGAG
This sequence comes from Aureimonas sp. ME7, assembly GCF_903970965.1. Lineage (GTDB taxonomy): Bacteria > Pseudomonadota > Alphaproteobacteria > Rhizobiales > Rhizobiaceae > Aureimonas. The sequence goes on from NZ_CAJCKW010000004.1 coordinate 49,749, forward strand.
GATTGGCTGGTGGTTCCGGCAGGACATACCCTGGACGATCCGGCTGCCGTTCGCTGGGAAGGAGCGGCGGGACTTCGATGGAAGCGGCCGCTGTCGCCGGTGCATCTACGAGGCCGGTACGGCACCGACGGGCTGGAGCTTTCCTGGATACGGCGGACGCGATCGATCGACGACGCCTGGGACGGGGTCGACGTCCCCATGGACGAGGAGCGCGAGGCTTATGAAGTGTACCTCACGTTCCCGAACGGACGGCACGTGATCGAACGCGTGTCCGAGCCGAAGCTGCGGCTGACGAGTGCCGAACTGGCGGCACAAATGGGCGAACTGTCGGCTTCGATCTCGGTTGAGGTCGCCCAGGTCAGCCAGTCGGTCGGGGCGGGTGCGCGGACGCGACTTGCTCTGCATTCGACCTGAACTGGATCATCCACGGAAACGAAAGGCCATTCGAATGGAGGAAACGATGCGTTGGTATGAAAGCAAGGCCGTATGGGCCGCCGCGCTCGCTCTTGCCGGTGCGGTGTCGGGATTGCTCGGCTTCGATCTCGTCGGGCTGGAAAGCGAGGACACGGTTCTCGCGATCACGGCGGCGGGAAGCGCCGTGGGGGCGGCGGTGATCGTCCTTCGCAGTCTGCGGAAGGTGGCCCGGGCCGGGTAGCGGGAAGCCCGGGGAGCTGCGTGGAACGCGCTCCCCGGGCATTCATTCGACATTCAGCGACCCGCAGCTAGAGTGGGAATCGCCTGACGACGGATGACCCATGACCCGATACCTGTTCCGCCGCCGATTCCTGTCTGCCGCCTTCCTGTTCCTCACGGGTTTGGAAGCGGCTTCAGCTGCGATCGGCTCGCCGGATGATATCGCGGATCGGCGACCCGGACCCGAACCGGTGCTGATGGCGCAAGGCGGATGCGCGGCGGCCGTCGCGCAGGCGGAGGATCGGACCGGAGGGCGGGTTCTCTCGGTTCGAAGCGTGCAACAGGGCGACCGGGTGGTTTGCGTCGTGACGGTTCTCGTGCCGGCGAGCGACGGCAATCGTCCCCGACGCCAGACGATCACAATCGAGCAGTAGTCGGAGAATAAGACCGGATTCGGCTGCGGAGACACGATGCGCATTCTGATCGTTGAAGACGACGTCAACCTGCGTCGGCAGTTGAACGAGGCCATGGGCTCGGCCGGCTACGTTGTGGATCAGGCTTCCGACGGCGAGGAGGGGCACTTCCTCGGCGATACGGAAAGCTACGACGCGGTGATCCTCGATGTCGGGCTGCCCAAGATGGACGGGATCAGCGTTCTGGAGCGCTGGCGCCGGGAAGGGCGGTCGATGCCAGTTATTCTTCTGACGGCGCGAGATCGCTGGAGCGACAAGGTGGCAGGGATCGACGCGGGGGCGGACGACTACGTGGCCAAACCCTTCCACATGGAGGAGGTGCTCGCGCGGGTGCGCGCGCTGATCCGCCGGGCGGCGGGGCATTCGTCGTCCGAAATTCATTGCGGGCCGCTGCGCCTCGATACCAAGGCTTCGAAGGCGAGCCTCGACGGCGCGCCGTTGAAGCTGACCTCGCACGAGTACCGCCTCTTGTCCTATCTGATGCACCATCAGGGCGAGTTGGTGTCGCGGACCGAGCTGATCGAGCACATGTACGACCAGGACTTCGACCGGGACTCCAACACGATCGAGGTGTTCATCGGCCGGCTGCGGCGCAAGATCGGCAACGAACTGATCGAAACCGTGCGGGGCCTGGGTTACCGCATGCAGCATCCCGGCTGATGGCGGACGAGACACCGGCACCCGCTTCGTCCTTGCCGAGCCGTTGGGGGCGGTGGGCCCGCAGTCTGACGCTGCGTGTCGTCACGCTTTCGAGCGTCTGGGTGGTCGCTGCATTCGTGGTCTTCGGCGGGCTGATCTCCAATCTCTACGAACGGACCGCGCAGTCCGGCTTCGAGGGGGTGGTGCGGGCGCAGCTCTACAACCTCATCAACTCCGTGACGGTCGATGAAACGGGCGGGTTGGAAGGGGTGCCGAACCTTGGGGACCTACGCTACTCGCAGCCGCTTTCGGGCTGGTACTGGGAGGTGATCCCCGCGAGCGCGAACACGCAAGGGCGGCTGGCGTCCTTCTCGCTCGGCCCGCGCAAGATCGATGCGCAGCCGACGGAGTTGTCGCCCTTCGACATCCAGTATCGACGCGACTACCGGACGATGGGGCTCGACGGCGAGACGCTCTACGTCGAGGAGGCAGAGGTGGTCCTCGATGCGGAGAACCACACGGCGCGCTTTCGCGTGATGGGAAATGCCAGCGTGGTCGAATCCGATGTGGCCGCCTTCGATCGCAAGATGGCGCTCTATCTTGGCCTGTTCGGGCTCGGGTCGATCGTCATCAACGCCTTGGCGATCCTCTACGGGTTGCATCCGCTGACCAAGGTCCGTCGCGCGTTGGGGGCGGTTCGAAGTGGGCAGGCGGACGGCTTGAAGGGATCGTTTCCGACCGAGATCCAGCCGCTGGCGACCGAGATGAACGCCCTGATCGACAGCAACCGTCGCATCGTCGAGCGAGCGAGAACGCAGGTCGGCAATCTCGCGCACTCGCTCAAGACGCCGATCGCCGTACTTCTCAACGAGGCGCATTCGGTTGGCGGCGAGAAGGGCAGGGTGATCGCGGATCAAGGGGAGACGATGCGCCAACAGGTGCAGCACTATCTCGACCGGGCACGGGTCGCGGCGACCGATGGCGCGATCGCGCGAACGCCGGTTCTCGCCGTCCTTGAGCGCTTGCTGCGCGTCATGATCCGCTTGAACCCGCAGCTTCGGTGCGAGCGCGCCTTTTCCACCGATGCCGGCGAGATCACGTTTGCGGGCGAGCAGCAGGACCTCGAAGAGATGGTCGGAAATCTCTTGGAAAACGCAACGAAGTACGGGCAGGGCAGAATCATGCTGCGACTGGAGGCGATCGGAACGGATCGATTGCGCGTCGTGGTCGAGGACGATGGACCGGGCCTGTCCGACGTCGAGATGGCGGAGGCGACGAAACGCGGACGCCGGTTCGACGAGCGGCAGGCCGGCAGCGGGCTGGGCTTGTCGATCGTTGCTGATACCGTTTTGCAATACCGGGGGGCTTTTCGCCTTTCGCGTTCGAAAATCGGGGGATTGGAGGCCGAGGTGATCTTGCCTCGGGTGCCGGAGACGACGATTTCGTGAAGTGACGTTTCGCTCACATCGCACTGGCCGCGCGCGCGGCGGACGAGTTCATGCAGAAATTCTCGCCTTTCTTCGCACTCGCCCTTCTCCTGCCCGTGCTCGGCGGGTGCGTCACCACGGCGGCGACACCTGGACCTGAGCCGTTGACGGAGCGCGCTGCGGCCTTGCGCGGGAGCATCGCGCCGACGGCCTCGGTCAAGCTGTCCCCGACGGCGGAAGATCGTGCTCTTCTCGCGCAATATCAGGCGCTGCAGTTCGGGACCGTGGGACAACCGATCGACTGGGAAGCCGACGGTTTCAAAGGGGTGATCACGCCGACCCAGCTCTACCGCGTCGGGTCTCAGGACTGTCGCGGGTATACGCATCTCATCAGCCGGGGAGCGTCGAAAGTGCGACAGGTCGGCACGGCTTGCCGGACCGGGCAGGACCTTTGGACGCCGGTGGCCTGACGCGCCGGACTGGCGCCGGCTCTGCATCGGCTGGGACAAGACGTCCGGGGTTGGTAGTGGCGCTATGGCGGATGGTGGTTTAGGACCGTTCCAATCCGCCTGGTCTTCCGGATCGAGTGTTCGGCGGACCGACGCAGGACTTTTCACGCCGTCATGTTGTTCTGGTTCCTCGCCTTTCTGATCGCCACGACGGTGACGCTGGTCACCGCTCTGCCGCTTTTGCGGCGTCCCGTGGCGATGGCGGTTCCCAGAAGCGCACACGATGAAGAAGTCTATCGCGCCCAATTGACCGAGCTCGAGCTCGACGAGCGCAAGGGGTCGATCGGCGCAAAGGAAGCTGCAACCGCACGGGCCGAGATCGCAAGACGCCTTCTTCGCGCGCACGATGAGACGAGGAATGCTGCTGGTCCGGCGGGGGGCGGACGTTGGGCACAGTGGTGCGGGCTGGCCGTCGCGCTTCTCTTGCCGATCGGGGCGTTCCTCTTCTACGACCGCTGGGGTTCGCCCGAGGTGCCCGATCAACCGCTCGCTCTTCGTCAGAACCTCGATCAGCCGACGGACCTACCGTCCATGGTGGCCGAGATCGAACGTCGTTTGGCCGCGAGACCGGACGACGGTGCTGGTTGGAGCGTCGTCGCCCCGGTTTATCTGCAGATGGGAGAAGCCGAAAAGGCCGTGCATGCATTCGGCAACGCCCTTCGGCTGACAGCGCCGACGGCGCAGAAGCACGCGGGGCTCGGAGAGGCGCTCGTGCAAGCGGCGGATGGCCGAGTGACGGAACAGGCGCAAACGGAGTTCCGTTCGGCGCTCGCCCTCGACCCGTCATGGACGCCTGCGCGTTTCTACATGGCCCTGGCCCTTTCGCAGCAAGGTCGGACAGCCGAGGCGGCGGACGCCTGGAGCGAACTGTTGCGGACGGGACCGGCGGATGGTCCCTGGAGGCCGATCGCCGAGGCAGCGCTCGCCGACGCGCGTGGCGTCTCGAAACAAGGTTTGGGCCCGACGCAGGCCAATGTGGATGCCGCCGCCGAGCTTTCCGAGGATGACCGGGGTCGGATGGTCGAAGGGATGGTTTCCGGCCTGGCGGATCGCCTGAAGGCATCGCCGCAGGACGTGGACGGATGGAAGCAACTGATGCGGAGCTACGTCGTCCTGAACGATAGCGCGCGTGCGACTGCGGCGCTGGCCGAAGCGGAGGCCGCATTTCCGTCGGGTTCCCCCGAACGTATGGACATCGTCCGATTTGCCCGAACGCTCGGGATCGCCGACGATACGAGAGACCCATGACCCGCAAGCGCAAACGATTGGCGACGATCTTCGGCATGCTCGCCGTGTTGGCGACGGCGGCTGGACTCGTTCTGACCGCCCTTTCGGACAGCGTCGCGTTCTTCCATTCGCCCACCGACATTCGCAACCGCATGCCCGACAGCTCTCAGCGGATTCGCCTTGGCGGTATCGTCGAGACAGGAAGCGTTGAGCGGCAGGCAGGCGGAGCGGTATCCTTTCGTGTGACCGATACGGTGGAAAGCGTCCCGGTCGCCTATGTCGGCCTCCTGCCCGATCTCTTTCGCGAGGGGCAGGGGATCGTGGCGGAAGGGCATTTGGAAGGGGATGGGCATTTCGTGGCCGACACAGTTCTGGCCAAGCACGACGAAACCTACATGCCCAAGGAAGTGGTGGACGATCTGAAGGCGCGAGGGATCTGGAAGGAGGGATCGGTGGTGCCGGTTGCCGACCGGGTGGTGCCGGGTGCGGGCTCATGATCGTCGAACTCGGACATTTCGCGCTGGTGCTGGCCCTCGGGACTGCGCTGGTCCAGTCCGTGCTGCCGCTGATCGGTGCACGGGTCGGCGACGTCCGACTCATGGAAGCCGGCTCGACGACTTCGATCACTGGGTTCGTTCTCCTGGCGCTCGCCTTCGGCGCGCTGACGGCGGCCTATGTTGGGTCCGACTTCTCGGTTCTGAACGTCGTCGAGAATTCGCATTCGGCCAAGCCGATGCTTTACAAGGTCACCGGTGTATGGGGGAACCACGAGGGTTCGATGCTCCTCTGGGTGCTGATCCTCGCCTTGTTCGGCAGCCTCGTCGCCTCCTTCGGCCGCAGCCTTCCGCCCAGCCTGAAGGCGACGGTGCTTTCAGTGCAGGGGTGGGTGCTTTCAGCATTTCTCCTTTTCATTCTGCTGACATCGAACCCGTTCACGCGCGTCGTGCCGGCGCCGTTCGAGGGGCAGGATCTCAACCCGATCCTACAGGATATCGGCCTCGCGATTCATCCGCCGCTCCTCTACCTCGGCTATGTCGGCTTCTCGATTTCCTTCTCCTTCGCGGTGGCGGCGCTGATCGAAGGACGGATCGACGCGGCTTGGGCAAGGTGGGTTCGACCCTGGACCCTTTTGGCCTGGCTGTTTCTGACGGCGGGCATCGCGATGGGATCCTACTGGGCCTACTATGAGCTCGGATGGGGCGGGTGGTGGTTTTGGGACCCGGTGGAGAACGCGTCCTTCATGCCCTGGCTTTCCGGGACGGCTCTGCTGCACTCGGCGGCGGTGATGGAAAAGCGGTCGGCCCTGAAGATCTGGACCGTGCTGCTGGCGATCCTCACCTTTTCGCTCAGCCTTCTCGGCACGTTCCTGGTGCGATCCGGCGTGTTGACCTCGGTCCATGCCTTTGCCGTCGATCCCGAGCGTGGGGTGTTCATTCTCGCCATTCTCTGCATCTTCATCGGCGGTTCCCTCGCCCTGTTCGCGTGGCGGGCGGCGGATCTGGAGGTCGGCGGTTTGTTCGCTCCGATCTCGCGCGAGGGAGCGCTCGTCTTCAACAATCTGTTCCTCACCACGGCCACCGCGACCGTGCTGGTCGGGACCCTGTATCCGCTTCTTCTGGAGGTGCTGACGGGCGAGAAAATCTCCGTCGGCGCACCGTTCTTCGATCTGACGTTCGGGCCGCTGATGGTTCCGCTCCTGTTCGCGGTTCCCTTCGGGCCGCTTCTCGCCTGGAAGCGGGGCGATCTTCTGGGAGCGGCGCAGCGCCTGTATTTCGCGGTGGGCGCAGCGCTTGGAGCGGGCGTGCTGACGTTGGCCATGACGGAAGGTCTGAGGGTGCTGGCGGCATTCGGCATCGCCTTGGCAGCCTGGGTCATGGCGGGAGCCCTGGTGGATCTCGTCGAGCGCTCCGGGGTTCGAAAGGTTGGTTGGCGGGTTGCGGGGGGACGACTCCGAGGGCTGCCTCGATCGGCCTTTGGAACGGCGCTGGCGCATTTCGGTGTTGGCGTCACGCTGATGGGCGTCGTCTGCGTCAGCGCCTTCGATACGGAAATGGTGGCGACGATGGCACGGGGCCAAATCGTCGAAGCCGGCGGGGTGCAGATACGCTACGACGGTCAGGAGCCGCGCCAGGGGCCGAACTATCGCGATGATGTCGGACATTTCACCCTGCTGCGGCAGGGAGCGGCGTTCGCGCAAATGGATAGCGCCAAGCGTTTCTACCCCGCGCGGCAGATGCCGACGACCGAGGCGGGAATCCATACGTTCGTTTTCAGCCAGCTCTATATCTCGTTGGGCGATGCCGGAGCGAACGGAGGGGAAACCGTCGTTCGCATCTGGTGGAAGCCGATGGTGACGCTGATCTGGTTCGGCGCGGTCGCGATGGCGCTCGGTGGGCTCGTGTCCTTGAGCGATCGGCGGTTGCGCGTAGGAGCGCCAGCGCGTCGACGCTCGGTCGCGGTACGGGTTTGAAGATGACGCGCGCGAGACTCCGGCTGGCCCTAGCATTTGCTGCGCTCACCGCGATCTCGCCGGCCTGGGCCGTCCGACCGGACGAAATGTTGGCCGATCCGAAGCTCGAACAGCGCGCGCGCGACCTCTCGGCAGGTCTGCGTTGCATGGTCTGCCAGAACCAGTCGATCGACGACTCCGACGCGCCGCTGGCGCGAGATCTGCGCATCCTCGTGCGCGAGCGGTTGCAGGCAGGCGACGACGATGGCGAGGTGCTCGACTACCTCGTGTCGCGATACGGGCAATTCGTTCTTCTTCGCCCGCGCCTCGAATGGGAAACCGCTGTTCTGTGGGGCACGCCTTTGGTCCTGCTGGCGATCGGGGGTGTGCTGCTTGTCCGCCGGAATCGCATCCCTACGGCATCAACAGCCCATTTGAGTCCGGAGGAGGAAACCCGCTTGCGCGCGCTTCTCGACGAAACGGGCGACGCGCGGCGCTGAAAGCGCACCTTACGAAGCTTTCATCGAGGCGAAAACTTGCCGTAACGTTCCTTTCCCTAAGTTCCATCCATCGGGCAGACGACACTCGTGCTGCCGCCGGATCGGGAAACGAACGAGGGTTCCTCCATGAGCATCCAGTTTACCAAGACCAAGCGTCGCTTCTCCGCCGCCGTTCTGGCTGCCGGCATGGCGGGCGTCGCATTCGCCGGCGGCGTCGTCTCCAACGTCGTTCCGAGCTTCGCCGAACCTGTTCGCGTTCAGCCCGCGAACGAGAACCCTGGGTTCGCCGACGTGGTGGATCGGGTTTCGCCGGCTGTCGTGTCCGTGCGCGTTCGCGAGCAGATCAAGCCGGCCGCCGATCGCTCCGACAGCGCCGAGTCGCCGTTCGACAATCTGCCGGAGAACCACCCGCTCCGCCGCTTCTTCGAGTTCGGCAACCCGAACGGGCAGGGCGGTCCGGGAAGCCAGCAGGGTCCCCGCCGCAGTCCGCGCCAAGGCATGGCTCAGGGGTCCGGCTTCTTCGTTTCCGACGACGGCTACCTCGTGACCAACAACCACGTCGTGGAAGGCGGCAGCGACTATACCGTGGTTCTCGATGATGGGACCGAGTTGACGGCCAAGTTGATCGGTGCGGACTCGCGGACCGATCTCGCGCTCCTGAAGGTGGACGGCGGCGACCGGAAGTTCACCTATGTCGACTTCGCCGACGATTCCAAGGTCCGGGTCGGCGAGTGGGTGGTGGCGGTCGGCAATCCGTTCGGGCTCGGCGGTTCGGTCACGGCCGGCATCGTCTCCGCGCGCGGACGGGACATCGGCGCTGGCCCCTACGACGACTTCATCCAGATCGACGCGGCGGTGAACCGCGGCAATTCGGGCGGTCCCGCCTTCAATCTCGAGGGCCAGGTGATCGGCGTCAACACCGCGATCTTCTCGCCGTCCGGCGGCAACGTCGGTATTGCCTTCGCCATTCCCGCCTCCACCGCCCGCAGCGTCGTTCAGTCGCTCCGCAACAACGGCAGCGTGCAGCGCGGCTGGCTCGGTGTTCAGATTGCGCCAGTGACGAAGGACATTGCGGAAGCGCTTGGGTTGAAGGAGGAGAAGGGTGCGATCGTTACGCTTCCCGACACCGATACCCCCGCAGTGAAGGCCGGCATTCAGACGGGCGACGTGATCACGGCCGTAAACGGGGAAACCGTGAACGGTCCGCGCGAGTTGGCCCGAAAGGTGGCGGAGTACAATCCCGGCACGTCCATCGACGTGACGATCTGGCGCGCGAACAAGGCGCAGGACATCAAGGTTCAGCTCGGCGATCTCGCCAATCTGGATGAGGCATCGAACGCGGGCGGCGGCCGCAACGTGCCGGTCAACCCGTCCTCGCTCAGCGGCTACGGTCTGACGCTGACACCGTCCGACGAAGGCGACGGGCTGGTGGTGACCGATGTCGACCCGGATTCGGAAGCTGCCAACCGGGGCGTCTCGGCCGGCGACACGATCGTGGCGGTGAACGGATCGCCCGTGAAGTCGCAGCGCGAGGTCGAGACCGCGATCAAGAGTGCGGCATCCTCCGGGCGCAAGGCGGCGCTGTTCCAGCTTCGCAACGGTGATCAGAACCGTTTCGTGGCTCTGCCGATCAGCGGAAGCTGATCGCCTGATAGGTTAGCCATGGGGGCGGCGTGCGAACGCCGCTCCCGCTTTCCCATCGATCCGGCGAAGGGTAACAGTGATGACGATGTCCGCGCGCTCCCCTACATCCGAGTCTATGCGTATTCTGATCATCGAAGACGACCGAGAGGCCGCCTCCTACCTGACAAAGGCTTTGAAGGAGTCCGGCCACGTTCCCGATCATGCGGGCGACGGGGAAACGGGGCTCCATATGGCGGAGACGCAAGCCTACGATGTGCTCGTCGTGGACCGCATGCTTCCCCAACGCGACGGGCTGTCGGTGATATCCAGCCTTCGCGAGAAGGGGGTGACGACCCCGGTCCTGATCCTCTCGGCTCTTGGTCAAGTGGATGACCGGGTGACTGGGCTGCGGGCCGGCGGCGACGACTACCTGCCCAAGCCCTACGCCTTCACCGAACTTCTCGCGCGCGTCGAGATCCTGGGCCGGCGACGCGGGGCCAAGGACGTGGAAACCGTCTACCGTGTCGGCGATCTCGAACTCGATCGGCTGTCGCACGAGGTGAAGCGTGGCGGCAAGACGATCATTCTGCAGCCGCGCGAGTTCCGGCTGCTCGAATATCTGATGAAGCATGCAGGTCAGGTGGTGACCCGGACGATGCTTCTTGAGAACGTCTGGGACTATCACTTCGACCCGCAGACCAACGTCATCGACGTTCACATCTCGCGGTTGCGCTCCAAGATCGAGCGCGATTTCGGCGAGCCGCTGCTCCATACGGTGCGAGGCTCGGGCTACATCATCCGCGCCGGCGACTGAGCCGCCTTGCGCAGGCCGACGCTGTTCCGTGTGCGGGAGTTGATGCGCGTCACTGCGTTTCGACTGTCCGCCGTGTATCTCGGGCTCTTCGCGCTGTTTGCGACGATCCTTCTCGTCTACGTGACGGAAACCGCTTCGACGATCCTGCAGACGCAAAGCCGCGACACGATTTCCGACGAGATCCAGATCCTCGACCGCATCTATCAGACGACGGGGATCGCGGGCGTGGTGCGTTCGATCGACCGGCGCGCGCGCCAACCCGGGGCTTCGCTCTATCTCGTCACCGACGCGACCGGACTGATCCTGGCTGGGAACGTGCAGAGCCTCGAGGCGGGCCTTCTGGACGATGCGGGGTTCAAGTCGTCGCCGTTTCGTTACGCGCGCTTCACCGATACCGAGCGGGATCGCTACCACACGGCGATCGCACAGGTCGTGCAGCTTCCCAACGGGATGCGTCTCCTCGTCGGGCGGGACCAGACCGATCAGGAGCGGATCCGGGTGATCGTTCGCAACGCCTTGTTTCTGGCGTTGATCCTGATGACGTTCGGCGCTCTCCTGGCTTGGTTCCTAGTGGGGCGAACGGCCCTTCATCGACTGGATCGGATGTCGGCGGCCACCGCTCGGATCATGGCGGGCGATCTCAGCGAGCGCCTTCCGCTGGCGGGAACGGGCGACGAGTTCGATCGTCTGTCCGAGAAGCTCAACGTGCTCCTGGCGCGGATCGCCTTGCTTCAGGAAGGGCTGCGGCAGGTTTCCGACAACATCGCGCACGACCTCAAGACCCCACTGACGCGCCTGCGTAACCGTGTCGAGGCGGCGCTTGGGGAGGAGGCGCCCGAGCGGACGACCCGTCAGGCTATGGAAGCGGTCTTGGCGGAGGCCGATGGGATGATCCGCACCTTCGACGCGCTTCTGATGATCAGCCGCGTCGAGGCGGGATCGCATCCGGCGTTGATGACTCCGGTCGATCTCGCCGCGATCGCATCGGATGTGGCGGAACTCTACGAGCCCTTGGCCGAGGATATCGGCGGAACGCTCCTTGTGGACGCGCCCGATCCGGTGGTGGCTCCCGTCAGCCGCGAACTCATCTCGCAAGCTATCTCCAACCTCATCGACAACGCCTTGAAATACGGCTTGTCGGACCGGGATCTCCGGATTTCGGTTTCCCTCCAGCAGATCGACGATCGTTGCCGTCTATCGGTGGCCGACAACGGCAACGGTATCCCGGACGATAAGCGCGAGCGCGTCCTGGAACGCTTCTTTCGCTTGGACGAAAGCCGATCCAAACCCGGCTCCGGCCTCGGTTTGTCGTTGGTGCAGGCGATCGCGGCGCTGCATGGGGGCACGTTGATGCTTGACGATGCGAAGCCCGGGCTCAAAGTCACCCTCGACATTCCCACGAAGAGGTCGGGTCAGACGGATGATGGACGGCTCAAGCCTTGAGTTGCGGATCGGGGGAGCGGGTCGAATCCAGCCCCTGTCACGAGATGAACTCGATCGCCGACGAGCGGAACTGACGACGCGAGCGCGGGAGGCCGAGCTTCCCACCCTTTCATCCTGGCTGGACGAGCGCTCGTACGACGCCGATCGGCTCCTATCGGCGTTGTCGCTTTCCCCTTATCTCGCCGGCCTGGCGGAGCGCTTCCCGCAGTGGATCGAACGTCTGTTTTCGACGGATGCGGGCAGTCGCATTCGCGAAATCATCGATGCCCTCGACGCCCCCATTCCTTCCGACGCCAGCGAAGCCTCGCAGATGTCGGAACTGCGTGTCGCGAAAGCGGAGGCGGCTTTCCTCATCGCCTTGCGCGACCTCTTCGGCGCAGCCGATCCCGCTCGCACGACAGCCGATCTCTCGGACCTTGCCGAGGCAGCCGTCCGGCGCGCGCTCCGCTTCTGCCTTCTCGACCTCCACCGCCGTGGGCAACTCGATCTGCCCGATCCCGATGCGCCCGAGATCGGCTGCGGCCTCACGATCCTAGGGATGGGTAAGCTCGGCGGCGGCGAGCTGAACTATTCCAGCGACATCGACATCATCCTCTTCTTCGAACCCGAAACGCCATCGATCGTCGATCGGATGGAAGGGGTGGAGATGTTTTCCAGGCTTGGACGCCGCCTCGTCCGGATGATCGGCGAGCGAACGCGCGACGGCTATGTGTTCCGGACCGACCTGCGACTGCGCCCGGACCCTTCGGCCATGCCGCTCGCCATCCCGATCCCGACCGCGCTCGTCTACTACGAGGGCGCGGGACGCGACTGGGAGCGCGCGGCGATGATCAAGGCGCGGCCGATCGCCGGCGACCCCGACGTCGGCGCGGCGTTCATGCGCGACATCGCGCCTTTCGTCTGGCGTCGCTATCTCGACTTCGTGGCGATTGCCGACATTCAGGCGATGAAGGCGAAGATCGACCGGCATCGCGGCTTCGAGAGCGTCGGCGTGCTGGGGCAAAACGTCAAGCTGGGGCGCGGGGGCATTCGCGAGATCGAGTTCTTCGTCCAGGCGCAGCAATTGATCGCGGGCGGGCGGATGCCCGCTCTGCGTACCCGCCGAACGGACGAGGGTCTTCGGCGGCTGGCCGAGGCGGGGTGGGTGAAGCCGCAGGTCGCCGACGAGTTGACAGGGTTCTACTGGTTTTTGCGGCGGGTCGAACACGCGATCCAGATGGTCGCCGACGAGCAGAGTCATACGCTGCCGCAGACGCAGGAAGAATTGGTGCGGATCGCGAGGCTCTGCAACTTCGCCGATACCGAAGGCTTCGGTGCGGAGCTTCTAGCCTACCAGAAAGGGATCCGACAGCGCTTCGCCGATCTCTTTCTGGAGCGAGGCGATACGGAACGCGAGCGATCCGACGTCGATGCCCTCATGCAGGATGAGGACGATGCGGATGCGCGGCGATGGTTGGAAGCCAAAGGATATGCGCGCCCCGCAGACATCGCCCGGATCGTTCATCGCTGGGGCACGGGACGCTACCGCGCGACGCGATCGGAGGCGGCGCTCGATCAGCTTCGCGCCGTCTTGCCGCTCCTGCTCGGCGCCTTTGCGGACGGACCGGACCCGGACTCCGCCCTGATGGCTTTCGACCGGTTTTTGGAAGGTCTCCCTTCCGGCCTCCAGTTCTTCTCGCTGATCGCTTCCAACCCGCGTCTTCTGGATCTCCTGGCGCTCGTCATCAACTCATCGCCGCGTCTGGCCGACACGATCGCCCGCCGCCCGCATGTGTTCGACGCGCTGCTGGATCCGGCCTTCTACGACGAACTGCCCACGCGCGATCTGATCCGGGATCGCCTTCGCGCGTTTCTGGCCGACGCGAGGTTCCTGGAAGAGCGCCTCGATCGCCTGCGCATCTTCGCCTCCGAGCAACGCTTCCTCGTGGGCGTACGTCTCTTGTCGGGGTCGCTCGACGGAGCGAGCGCGGGGCTGGCCTTCTCCGATCTCGCCGAAACCGTGCTGGCGGAGGTGCTTCGCGTCGTCGAGGCGGAGTTCGTGCGCGCGCATGGGCATGTGGAAGGAGGGCGCTTGGCGGTGCTCGGGCTTGGACGGCTCGGGTCGCGTGAACTGACCGCAAATTCCGATATCGACCTGATGCTGCTTTACGACCATGCCGAGGGTGCCGAGACGTCCGACGGGGAACGCCCGCTGGCCGTTTCGACCTATTACGCGCGGCTGACGCAGCGCCTGATCTCGGCGCTGACGGCGCCCACCGCCGAAGGCGTCCTCTACGAGGTGGATTTCCGCCTTCGCCCATCGGGCAACAAGGGACCGCTCGCGACCGCGATCGGCAGCTTTCGCAAGTATCAGAGCGAAGCCTGGACGTGGGAGCGCATGGCGTTGACCCGCGCCAGAACGGTGGCGGGAGACGACCACCTGCGCGCCGAGATCGGCGAGGCGATCCGGGAGGCCATCCGATCGCATGAGGGCGATCCGTTGCTGACCGACGACGTCGCCGACATGCGCGCTCGGCTCGAAGCACAGAAGCCTGCGCGCGGTCCTCTCGATCTCAAGCGGATCGTCGGCGGCCTGACCGATCTCGAGTTCCTGGCGCAGTGGGGGATTCTGACGGGCCGAGTTCCGCTGGACGCCATCGGAACGCCGACCGGCGACGTCCTGAAGGTCTTGCGTGAGTCATTGATGGAACAGCGTTCGGATATCGACCGGCTGCCGAACGCGATGGCAGAACTCACCGAAGTGATGCAGATCCTGCGGCTCGGGCCGGACAAGGCCATGTGCATCGCCGACCTTCCCGCCCCGTTGGCCGACCGCCTCGCCGGAACGCTCGATTTGGCCGACCGCTCGGGCGTCGAACCTCAGGTGGGGGAAACGGCGGCCGAGGTGCGTGCGATCTTCGCCGAACTCGTTCCGTATCATTCAGGGGCCGGCGCCTGATGCTGTCTCAGGCGGCGCGCGACAATTGGCTCTCGATCGATTCGGGCTCGTTTTCGACGTCGGAGTAGGGAAGGCGGAAGCTGACAGCCGTTCCCCGACCGGGCGAGGAGGTGATCGACATCGAGCCCCCCTGCAGTTCGATCAGCGAGCGGGCGATGGCGAGGCCGAGACCGGTCCCCTTGTGCGTCCGGGTCAGCTCGTTTTCGACCTGCTCGAAGGGTCGACCCAGGTTGCGCAGCGATTCACGCGGAATGCCGATGCCGTTGTCCACGATGGTGATTACAGCATAGGCCCCGCGAACGCGGGTGCGGATCCGTACCTCGCCACCGGGGGACGTGAACTTCACGGCGTTCGCAAGAAGGTTGAGTAGGATCTGCTTGGTCGCGCGACGATCGCCCGAAAGCACGAGGGCGTCCGGCATCTCCAGCCGCATGTCCAGCGACTTGGACGCCGCCGGAACCTCGACGATGCGGATCGCCTCGGCCAGGATCGCCGGAAGGTCCAGCACTTCCTGCACCAGCGCCATTCGCCCGGCTTCGATCTTCGACATGTCGAGAATGTCGTTGATCAGCTTGAGGAGGTAGTGGCCGCTTTGATGGATGTCGGCGGCATATTCGGTGTACTTGCCGTTGCCGATCGGACCGAAGCTTTCCTCGCGCATGATTTCGGAGAAGCCGATGATCGCGTTGAGCGGCGTGCGCAGCTCGTGGCTCATGTTGGCGAGGAAGGTCGTCTTCGCCTGGTTGGCGCTTTCCGCGCGTTCCTTCTCGATCATGTAGTTGCGATTGAGATCGGCGAGCTGGCGCGCTTTCGCCTCCGCGTCGCGTCTCGCGGTCGACAGGTCGTTGATCGTGGCCATCAGACGACGCTCGGAGTCGCTGAGGCGCTCCTGGTGAACCTTCAGCTGCGTGACGTCCGTTCCGATCGAAACGTGGCTTCCGTCGCCGGTTACGCGTTCGGACACCTGCAGCCAGCGCCCGTCCGCTAGAAGCGTTTCGCTGGCGCGCTCGCCGAGCACGAAGCTCGGGCTCGTCAGCTTGCGCTCCTCGATGGGCCGACGCGCCTTCGCGCGAACGGCGGCGAACGGCGTGCCGGGCCGGACATCCTGATCCGAAAGCCCGAAGACCTCCTGGTATTTGGTGTTGCAGAGCACCAGACGATGGTCCGCGTCCCAGAGCACGAAGGTCTCGGAAATGTTCTCGACAGCGTTCTGAAGCCGGAGGTTGGCCTCGTCCGTCATCTGCGCGAGAAGGTGGTTCTCGCTGATGTCGACGGCGACGCCGATCAGATGAATCTCGTTGTCCGGGTTGCGCACGATCTCGGCGCGCGCGCGCAGCCAGATGTACTGGCCCTCCACATGGCGCATGCGAAACGAGCGCTCGATATTGCCGACGCTGCCAGAGGCAATCTGCCGGGCGAACTCGAAGAACGAGCCGTCGTCGGGATGCAGAAGCTCCGACACTTCGGAAAACGACAGGACGCCGTCGCGCGGCTCCAGCCCGACCATTTCGTACATCGAGCGCGACCAGAACATCAGTCCGCGCGCCAGATCCCAGTCCCAAAGCCCGCATCGGCCCCGTGACAGGGCGGTTTCCACCCGGTGGTGCTGGTCGTTCAGAAGACGGTCGGCAACGCCCGCGCGGGTCGCCTGCCGGAAGTAGGCGACGAGGATGGCGAGGAGCACCAGGGCGGTGACACAGAACAGGGTGACGTTCAGCGAAACCGAGCGGCGCCATTCGGCAAAGACGTGCCCTTCGTCGCGCAGGAGCACGATGCTGCCGAGCGAGCCGCCGAGAAGAGCCGCCGATGCCATGGCATCATCGCCGTTCCAGGACACCGGCATCACCCCGGCGCGCTCGCCAAAAACGAGAAGCGGCTGGCTGCTGTCCACCAGCGTTTCAATCTCTCGGCCGAGCGCGACCTCGTGCCCGGCGGTGGTGGCGACCACACGGCCGGACTTGTCGGAAACCATCGCCACGAGCCCGTTCTCCTTCAGGAAGGCGGGCAGGGCGCTGTTCAGGAGGATCTGAGCCTGCGTGTTGGGATCGGTCGTTTGAGCGTGGTTCAAGGAGGCATCTTCCGCCCGCATCAAACTGGCGGCGATGCGCAGGTCCTCCGAAGCGCGTTGTTCCAGAAGGTCACGCTCCTCGATCAGCGCGACGAGACGCGCGATCGCGAGGATCAGAAGGAACCCGATGACGAGATAGGGAATCGTGACGCGCAGGACCGGCTCGAGATCGGCGATCCGCCCATGGCCGCCGTGCAGAAGACGAAACCGTACGCGCCGGAACAGGGTTCTCCATCTCTCCGATGCAAGGGACGAATCCGTCCTTGCCGGAGCGCGTGTCGCGTCCGAACCCACCATTCCGACCCCTCGCCGTCATCTCATGGGAACGAACGCCGCAAGCCCGAACCCGATGGTTAATGAATCAGGTGAGGCCCAAAATGTCCAGAACGCGCGGCCGGTTTCCTGCGGCCGCGCAATCCTGAATTCTGATTGTTGCAAGGGATCAACAGCGGTTTTCCAACGCTTTCCAAACCTGTGGTTAGCGAGTGGTAAATCCGTCGTCAGTGCGCATTAGAATCAGGCTCTTCAAGCTAGGGTCCGGGTCAGAATATCGGTCAAATCCCGTGAGAGATTCGGTTGCGACGCCAAAGCCTGCAGGGCGGCGCGCGCTTCGCTTTGACGGGTCGGCTCGAACGAGCGCCACGAACGGAAGGCCGTGGCCAGCCGCGCGGCGGTTTGCGGGTTCAATTGGTCCAACTCGGCCAGTTGCTCGGCGACCCATCGATAGCCGCTGCCGTCCGCCGCATGGAAGATGCGCTGGTTTCCGGTCGCAAACCCGCCGATCAACGCGCGTGCTCGGTTCGGATTGGAAAGCGAGAACTTCGGATGATCGCGCAGCTGGCGCACGGTCTGCAGGGTTTGCGGAGCGGGAACCGTGGCTTGCAGCGCGAACCACTTGTCGAGAACCAGGGCGTCCGTCTCGAACGCGGCATAGAATCGGTCCAGCGCCTCGGCGGCTTCCGGCGCGGCGGGAAAGCGATGGGCGAGGAGGGTGGCCGCTGCCAGGCGGTCCGTCATGTTGTCGGCGCGGGTAAAGATCGCAAGGAGCTCGCCCGGTCCGACCTCGCCCGCCGACAGGAAATGCAGGAGGCCGTTGGCAAGGGCTCGGCGCCCGGCGCTGGCGGCGTCCGTTCCGAAGGCGCCGGACGTCGCGAGCAGCTCGTCCCGAACGGCGCGAAGTTTTTCCCCGCCGATCCGCGCAACGGCGGACATCAACGCGTCGCGCGCGGAATGGATCGCTTCCGGGTTGACATTAGTCTCCAGAAGACGCGCGATTTCCGCTTCGCCCGGAATCGCGATCATCTGCGCTCGGAGTGCGGGCTCGAGGCGCTCGTCCAGCGCGCTTGAAAGGATGGCGTCGACGATCTGTAGGTCGAAGGATGTCGCGCTGCTGTCCCGGCTCGGCAATGCAGCGTTCTTCAACGCTTCGCCGAGAATGTCGTTCAGGGCACGCCAGCGGTTGAACCCGTTGGGATCGAAGGTCGCAAGGGCCAACCGGTCCGCAGAGCTCTGTTCGTGACGTAGAACAACGGGCGCCGAAAAGTCCCGCAGGATCGACACGAGCGGACGCTCGTTCAACCCATCGAAGACGATCTCCGCGTCCCTCGTCGTCAGATGGATGACGTCGCCTTCGATCTCGGCGCCGCCGGCCGACGCCTCCGCCGCGATATCCTGCCCGTCGCGCCCGACCAGTCCGAAGCGAATGGGAATGTGCATGGGCTCGGTGCCCGTGCCCGCCGCGCCCTTCGACAAGCTCTGGGACAGGGAAAGCGTCAGCGCCCCGTCGGCGAAACGCTCGCGAACGTCGAGGACGGGCGTTCCGGCTTGATGATACCAAAGGGCGAAATGGGTGAGGTCGGTCGCGCCTGCTTCCTCGAAGCAGCGCAGGAAGTCCTCGATTGTCGCGGCCTCGCCGTCGTGCCGGTCGAAATACAGATCCATGCCTGCGCGGAACGCGGTTTCGCCGAGGATCGTCGCGATCATTCGGACGAGTTCGGCGCCCTTCTCGTAGACGGTCGCCGTGTAGAAGTTGTTGATCTCCCGGTAGCGGGTCGGGCGTACCGGATGCTGGAGCGGCCCCTGGTCCTCGGGAAACTGTTGTGCCTTTAGCCCATGGACGGACGAAATCCGCTTCACCGTCGCCGAGCGCTCGTCGGCGCTGAACTCCTGGTCGCGGTAGACCGTCAGCCCTTCCTTGAGGCAGAGCTGGAACCAGTCCCGGCAGGTGATGCGGTTGCCGGTCCAGTTGTGAAAATATTCGTGCGCGATCACGGTCTCGACGCCGGCATAGTCCGCATCGGTCGCCGTGTCGGGGCCCAGCAAAACGTATTTGTGGTTGAAGACGTTGAGACCCTTGTTCTCCATCGCCCCCATGTTGAAGTCCGAGATCGCGACGATGTTGAAGACGTCGAGATCGTATTCCCGGCCGAAGCGGCGCTCGTCCCATGCCATCGATCGGCGCGTGGCATCCATGGCGTAGGCGGCGCGGTCCGACAGGCCGGGTTCGGTGTAGATCGCAAGCTCCACGTCGCGCCCGCTCGCCGTGCGGAACGTGTTCTCCAGAACGTCGAGCCTGCCGGCGACCAGCGCGAAGAGATAGGATGGCTTCGGATGCGGGTCTTCCCAGATCGCGAAGTGCCGTCCCTCCGAAAGATCGCCATGCCCGGCGGGATTGCCGTTCGAAAGGAGAACGGGCGCGCTGTCCCGGTCCGCCTCGATCCGGACGCGGTAGGTCGCCAGGACGTCCGGCCGGTCGAGGAAGTAGGTGATGCGGCGGAAACCCTCGGCCTCGCATTGGGTGCACCAGACGCCGTTGGACCGGTAGAGGCCCATCAACTGCGTGTTGTCTTCCGGTCGCAGACGGGTTTCCAGCTTAAGTTCGAAGACCTCGTCCGCCGGGAGCCCTTGGATCCGCAGTCGGTTTGCGGAAACCTCGTATTGCGACGGGTCGATGTCGGTCCCGTTCAGACTTAACGATGCGAGCGTCAACTGGTCGGCGTCGAGATCGAGCGGCGTATCGCGGTCCACTCCCGGTCGGCGCTGCATCGTCAGCCGCGAGGAAACGTCGGCCTTCCCGTCGTGCAGCGAAACGTCGAGATCGACATGGCGGATGGAAAAGGGGGAGGGTTGGTAGTCTTCGAGCCGAACCACCTCGACTTCGTTGTGGCTGTTCATCGTCGCTACGCCCCGCTTGGAATGGTCCGACATCGGATAGCCTCGCAGCGAAGGCTTGCCAACGGCTCGATCGGTCGATCACGCCTTGTCGCGATGATTCGAGAAAGGTGAGGCAGGCTTATCGATCGCCGCTCGACGCATCGCAAGCGGATGCTATGACCACCCGGAGCCGATGCGCGCATCCGACCGAATCGAAGTGCGCGGGGTCGTTTCCATGCCGCCCGCGTTCGCAGGCGGTCCGCAACCGCAGCGATGTCTCGTTTCATGAACGCCTTGCCGCCCACCTTCGTCGACCAGCGGCCCATGCTCGGCATCGGGTTGAAGGTGCTGTCGGTCACCGCTTTCGTGGGAATGCAGACATCCCTCAAAGGGCTGGGCACCGAAATCCCGGCGGGGCAGCTGGTGTTCTTCCGCTCCATCTTCGCGCTCGTTCCCGTCCTGATCTATCTTCTGTGGCTCGGTACCCTTCGCAGTGCGCTCCGCACGGACGATATCGGCGGCCACTTCCTGCGCGGCGCGATCGGCGTGACGTCCATGATCCTGGGCTTCTACGCGATCGGGCGGCTGCCCTATCCCGAATGGATCACGCTGTCCTATGCGGCGCCGCTTCTGACGGTCTTGTTCGCGTCCGTGTTTCTCGGCGAGATCATCGGCCGCTATCGCTGGACGGCCGTGATGCTCGGCCTGTTCGGGATCGTCGTGGTTGCGGCGCCGAACCTGACGGTTGGAGCAGGCTCCATCGGCCGCGAGCAAAGCTTCGGCATGGCCGCGTCGCTCGCCGGCGCCTGCGTTTCGGCGATCGCGATGATCCAAATCCGCCGCTTGGTGCGGACCGAGCGCACGGCGACCGTGGTGATCTACTTCTCGCTGACATCGAGCGCGGTCGCCCTCATCAGCGTTCCCTTCGGCTGGGTCTGGCCAAATCCGCAGCAACTGACCCTTCTGATCGTAGCGGGCTTGTTCGGCGGCGTCGGCCAGCTGCTTCTGACCTCGTGTTATCGCTACGCGGAAGCGTCGACCATCGCTCCCTTCGAATACACATCGATGATCCTGGCCATCGCGATCGGCGCCTTCGTCTTCGGCGAGGTGGTCAGCGCGAGCACACTGATCGGCGGCTCGATTGTCGTGTCGGCTGGCGTCTTCATCATCGCGCGGGAGCACCATCTGGCGCGGAAGCGTCGCCTCGTTCGCCGGCTGCCCGATCCGACGAAATAGAAAACGCGGATCCCGAAGGGACCCGCGCTCTCAAGTTTTCGACGTGGGGCCGTGATCAGTAGCCGTAGGCCCAGGCCTTGTTCTTGGCGTCGTAGGAGTAGATCGCCGTTCCCGAGCCCGGGATGCTGAGGTTCTTCGGCGCCTGCTCGATGCCCGAACTGTCGGCTTCCGTTCCACCGAAATTGCTGCGGGCCGGCGCGCCGTAGGTGCCGCGAGCCAGGGGCTGACCCGACTGGACGCGCTGCTCGTGCCAGACCTTCTGCTGCTGGTCGTGCTGGTAACGAACCGCCTTCTCCTGTCCGGCGCGCGTGGTCTGCGCTGTGGCGGCGGTTCCCATTCCGGCGGCGCCGATCAGGGCGGCAGCGATGATGGCCATCTTCTTCATGTCGAACTCCCTTCGGTTTCGGGCGCCGGGCCACCGCATTCGCGGCCTCGGTGCTTCCAAATCGCAAGGCAAACGAACGACTTTGGCGGTTGGTTTCAAAAAAACGTCAGCGGGAATTTCGGATGGTCGGTCGTTGGATCACCGCGCAAGTTCCGCAAGGCGTTCGCGCAGTGTCAGGAGATCGCGCCAGGCCCAGCGCTTCTGGCCGGGTTGCCGCAGGAGAAAGGCGGGGTGGAGCATGGCGATGGCAGGGATTTCCAGCCCGTTCGGCGTCGTCACGCTCAGCCAGCGCCCGCGCAGCCGCGTGATGGCCTCGTCCGAGCGCAGAAGCACGCGCGATGCCGGCGATCCCAGGCAGACGAGAACGCGCGGGCGAACGAGTTCGATGTGGCGCATCGTGAAAGGAAGGCAGAGCTCGGTTTCGGCGGGCGTCGGCGTCCGGTTGCCCGGCGGACGCCAGGGAACGGTGTTGGTAACCCGCACAGCGTCGCGCGCCACCCCGATCGAACCGAGCATCCGATCGAGCAGGCGTCCCGACCGGCCGACGAACGGCTCACCCGACAGATCCTCGTCGCGTCCCGGTGCCTCGCCGACCAGCATGAGGTCGGCGTCTTCCGCACCGTTGCCGAAGACGAGGTTCTTGGCCGTCTGCCGCAGACCGCAGCCGGTATAGGCCGTCAGCAGGGCTTGAAGCTCGGCAAGCGTCTGCGCGCTCGCCGCTTTTGATCTGGCATCCTCGATATCGCTCCGCCCGTGCTCGGCCATGGGAAGCCCCATGGCAGGGGGGGCGGCAGCGGCGGGACGCGCGGTCGGTTGCGGCTGCGTCCGTGCGGACGCGGCGGACCCGTCGGGACGGCGACGGGTGGCCTCGCGTTCCGTTTCCGCAAACCGATCACGAGGTTCGTCCGCCACGAAGCTGCAAACGCCGGCGCGCTCGTACCAGTCGAGAAGCGCCGACCATTGATCCAGGGCCGAGGGGTGATCCGAATGCCGCATGGATCCCGTTGTAGTTCGCTTCGCGCCGCGCCGCATCCTGTTTCCGCGCGCTCGGTAAGCGCGTCGAAATGACAGTCGCAAATTCTTACGTAAACGTAAGTTTGCGGTTGCGCTTTCCAACCCGTCCGATAAGCCATATCCACGCAGTTAGACTCATTCCATCAAGCCCCTACGACGAGGACTGACGATGACCCAGACGCTTCCCGATCGCGAGTCGATGGAGTTTGACGTGGTGATCGTGGGCGCGGGTCCGGCCGGTCTGTCGGCGGCGATCCGGCTCAAACAGGTGAACCCGGACCTTTCCGTCGTCGTCCTGGAGAAGGGAGCGGAGGTCGGCGCGCACATCCTGTCCGGTTGCGTGCTCGATCCGTCCTCGCTCGACAAGCTCCTGCCGGAATGGCGCACGGAGGAAACCCCGATCCGCCAGCGGGTGACGGAGGACCGGTTCTACGTCTACGGGCCCCAGGGCGGGGTGCGCCTGCCGAATTTCGGCATGCCCAAGCTCATGGACAACCACGACAACTACGTCGTCTCGCTCGGCCTCGTTTGCAAATGGCTGGCGGAAAAGGCGGAGGGTCTTGGCGTCGAGATCTATCCTGGCTTCGCGGCGAGCGAGCTTCTGTTCGACGAGGCCGGCGCGCTCGTCGGGGTCGCCACCGGCGACATGGGCATCGAGCGTTCCGGCGAGCCGGGACCGGCGTTCCAGCGCGGCATGGCGCTGATGGGCAAGTATGTCCTGATCGGCGAAGGCGTGCGCGGATCGCTGGCCAAGCAGCTGATCGCGCGGTTCGGACTGGCCGACGGCGCCGAGCCGCAGAAGTACGGCATCGGCATCAAGGAACTTTGGGAGATCGACCCAGCGAAGGCGAAGCCGGGCCTCGTGCAGCATTCCTTCGGCTGGCCGCTCGACATGTCCACCGGCGGCGGCTCCTTCCTGTATCATCTGGAAGGCAACCAGGCCTATGTCGGCTTCGTGGTCCACCTGAACTACAAGAACCCCTATCTCAACCCGTTCGAGGAGTTCCAGCGCTACAAGACGCACCCGGACGTCGCCGAGCTCCTGAAGGGCGGCAAACGTCTTTCCTACGGCGCGCGGGCGATCTCGGAAGGGGGATACCAGTCGGTTCCGAAGCTCGTGTTCCCGGGCGGCGCCCTGATCGGCTGCTCGGCGGGCTTCGTCAACGTGCCGCGCATCAAGGGCGTCCACAACGCGATCTCCAGCGGAATGCAGGCCGCCGAAGCCGCGGCGGAGGCGATCGGCGCTGGCCGCGCGCAGGACGAGCTGACCCCCTACGAGGCGGGATGGCGGTCCTCGCCGATCGGGCGCGATCTGTTCCGCGTTCGCAACGTCAAGCCGCTCTGGTCGCGCTTCGGCACGGCGCTCGGCGTCGTGCTCGGCGGCATCGACATGTGGGCGCATCAGCTGATCGGACGCTCGCTGTTCGGCACGCTCGCCCACGGCAAGACGGACGCCGCATCGACCGAGCCGGCCGCCCGGCACAAGCCGATCCCTTATCCGAAGGCGGACGGCGTCCTCACCTTCGACAAGACCTCCTCGGTGTTCCTGTCCAACACCAACCATGAGGAGGATCAGCCGATCCACCTCCGGGTCAAGGACTACGCGCTCCAGAAGACGTCGGAGCACGACGTCTATGCCGGCTTGTCCCAGCGATATTGCCCGGCCGCGGTCTACGAGTGGATCGAGGAAGGGGCCGACGCCCCGCGCTATCAGATCAACGCGCAGAACTGCGTTCACTGCAAGACGTGCGACATCAAGGATCCGAACGGCAATATCACCTGGGTGCCCCCGCAGGGTGCCGAAGGCCCGGTCTACGGGACGATGTAGTCGGCCGGTTCGCCTAGAACTGCCGAGGATGGGGAGATCGTCGTGTCGCAGAAGCTGAAGCTGTTCCACAACCCGCGAAGCCGGGCCGTCACCGCCCATTGGATGCTGGAGGAGGCGAGGGCGGACTACGAGCTCGTTCCGATCGCCTTCGACCCGGCAGGCGCGCGAGACCCCGCGCTTCTCGCCGTGAACCCGATGGGCAAGATTCCGACCCTCGTCCTGCCGGACGGAACGGTGGTGACGGAAACGGCGGCGATCCTCGCCTGGGTCGCGGACGCCTATCCGCAGGCCGATCTGGCGCCCGCGCCCGGCTCGCCCGAGCGCGGCACCTATTATCGCTGGCTTTTCTTCTGCGGTTCCTGCTTCGAGCCCGCGCTGATCGAGCGGATGATGCGCGCCGATGCGCCGCCGCTGCCCAAGGGCATGGCAGGATGGGGCAGCTACGACGACGTAATCGATACGCTCGAGGGAACGATCGCGAAGGACTATCTCGTCGGCGATCGGTTCAGCGCGGCCGATCTTTATGTCGGCGCGCAGCTCTGGTGGGCGACCACGTTCAAGGCGCCGCGCGTCGCCGACAACCCGGCGATCCAGGCCTATGTCGGCCGGTTGACGGAGCGGCCGGCGTTCCGACGCGTCACCGGCGGCTGATCAACCGCCCGCGACATCGACGCTTGGCGCCTCGGGCTGTGGCGCCTCGGGCTGCGACGGCGCGACGCGGAAGTGGACGAGAACCGGAAGGTGGTCGGAGGACGTCGCCTTCAGGCGCTCCGTCCGCACGATCGAAATCGCGGGCGAGGCGAGGACGTTGTCGATCCCCAACCCGAAGTACCGACCCCATTCGGCGGATACCTGCTCGGGAAACCAGGTCGGCCCGATGCCCGGCACGACCCGGGTTCGCGTCGCCTCGGCATAGGCCGACAGGAACGCGCTCCAGGGCACGGAATTGAAGTCCCCCGCCAGGAGGACCGGCTCGGGCAAAACGCCGAGCGTTTCGCGGATGCGCTCGAACCGCTGCCATTGCTCGCCCGGCCAGGGCCAAAGCTGGTGATGCGCCGCCACCGTGACCGGGGTGCCGTTCAGATCGACCCGCGCCAGCGCCAGCGAGTTGCGGCTGTCGCAATGCGTTCCGGTGCCCGCTACGAAGGGCCGGCGCGAAAGGATGGCGGAATCGCCGTGGAAGCCGTCCGCGTCCTGACAGAAGACGCGGAAGGGATAGGTCGTATCCAGCGAGGAGAGGGCCGCCTGCCATTCCGGCGTGATCTCCTCGAGCGTGACGATGTCGGGGCGGGCGTCTGCGATCCGACGGATCGCCTCCGTCGGATCGCTCGCCTTCCACAGGACGTTCATCTGAAGAAGCGTGTAGACCGCGCCCGATGCGGAAGGATCGGCCTTTTCGGCTAAGAAGAAGGGTGCGGCGCTGCCGATGCCGAGCGCGGCGATCAGCACGGCGAATGCGGCGCTGGCCCGCAGCCGCATCCAGACGACGATGGGTGCGGCCAGCAGAAGAAGAACGGCAAGGTGGACGCGAAACTGCGCCACGCTGTCGAAGGCCAGCACCCAGGCTCCGAGGAAGCCCAGCCCGATGGCGAGGCTGGCCCCAAGCACGAGGACGCGCAGCCCGACCCGGACCCACGTCCTGTTCGCGGTCGATGTCGCCATGGCTACTGGAAGGCCGTTTCGAAGAACGAGCGCAGCTTGCGCGAGTGAAGCCGTTCCACCGGCATTTCCGACAGGCTTTGCATCGCTCGGATGCCGATCTCGAGATGCTGTGACACCTGCCGCTTGTAGAACTCGGTCGCCATGCCCGGCAGCTTCAATTCGCCATGCAGCGGCTTGTCGGACACGCAAAGCAGCGTGCCGTAGGGAACGCGCAGGCGATAGCCGTTGGCCGCGATCGTGGCCGACTCCATGTCGAGCGCGATGGCGCGGGACATCGACAGACGCTCCACCGGCTCGGTCTGGTCGCGAAGCTCCCAGTTGCGATTGTCGATCGTCGCGACCGTGCCGGTCCGCATCACCCGTTTCAGGTCGTAGCCGGACAGGCCGGTGACATCGGCCACCGCCTTTTCCAGCGCGACCTGCACCTCGGCGAGCGGCGGGATCGGGACCCAGGCCGGAAGATCCGCGTCCAGGACATGGTCTTCGCGCACATAGGCGTGGGCGAGAACGTAGTCGCCGAGCGCCTGCGTGTTGCGAAGCCCGGCGCAGTGCCCGAGCATCAGCCAGGCATGCGGGCGCAGCACCGCCACGTGGTCCGTGATCGTCTTGGCGTTGGACGGGCCGACGCCGATATTGATCATCGTGATACCGCTCGCATCCGCCCGCTTTAGGTGATAGGCGGGCATCTGCGGCAGGCGCGGGGGCGCGAGGCCCGTTTCGGGCTCCGACTGCCCGGCACGGGTGACGAGATTGCCCGGCTCGACGAAGCTCTCATAGCCCCGACCGCCGTCCTCCATCAGCATCCGCGCCATGGCGCAGAACTCGTCCACATAGAACTGGTAGTTCGTGAAGAGGACGAAGTTCTGGAAGTGGCGCGGGCTGGTCGCGGTATAGTGCGCCAAGCGCAGGAGCGAGTAGTCGACACGTTGCGCGGTGAACGGTCCGAGCGGCAGCGGGGCGCCCGGCTGCGGCACGAAATTCCCGTTGACGATCCGGTCGTCCGTTGCCTCGAGATCGGGCACGTCGAAGATGTCGCGCAAGGGCTTGTCGAGCTTCTCGGCCAGCGCCCCGTCGACATAGGTCCCCTCGGGCAGGGCGAAGTGCAGCGGCATCGGCGTCTGCGAAACGCCGACCTCGATCGGCTGCCCGTGGTTGCGCAGGAGCTGCTCGAACTGCTGGACGAGATAGTCGTTGAAAAGCTCGGGCCGCGTGATCGTGGTGGCGTAATGCCCCGGTCCCGGCACGAAGCCGAAGGACAGGCGCGAATCGACGCGCGCATGGCCGGCCGTGTGGATCGCGGCTTCCGGATAGAAGGCGCGGTAGCGTTGTGACGTGTCGCTGGATTCCAGCACCCGGTCGAAGCTGTCGCAAAGGAACCCGACGGACGCGTCGTAGATCTCGCGCAGCGCGTCCACCGCCGCCTGCGGCTCCGTGAACGCGCGCGTCGCGATCGGCGGCGGCGTCGAGATGTCGGGTGCGGGGCGAGCGGGCAACTGGGTCATGAACCCTATCTAGCCGAGGACAGCGGCCCGGGAAATGGGGCGAGCGGGCGCCGACGCGCTCCGCTCAGCGAACGCAGACGGCGCCCTGTTCGTAGCACCCCTGCACCACCGACTGCGCGGCTCGCTCACCGCTACGGTCGTGATGGACGAGGGCCGAGAAGCTCACCGCGAAGAGCGCGAGAAGCGAGGTGACGACGGAAAGGCGGAAGACCATGCTGATCGCTCCTCTGAGGGGTCGGTCCGATGATTGATCGCCGAACCTGAATCCGGGCTGGAGCGCCCGTTCAGGACCCGTTCAGCGGCTTTGACACCGGCTGAGCGGGTCCTTGCGACGTGTTCCCATCATCACCATCCCGCCCCATGGTGCAACCCCGGCCGATCCGCCCTAGCTTGGATGCAAGCAGCTCCAAGGAGGCTCCATGCCCGATCAGACCCAGCCTATCGAACTCCACTACTGGCCGACCCCCAACGGCTGGAAGGTGTCGATCCTTCTGGAGGAACTCGGCGTTCCCTACGAGTTGAAGCTCGTCAACATCGGGGCGGGCGACCAGTTCAAGCCGGAGTTCCTGGCCATCGCGCCCAACAACCGCATGCCGGCCATCGTCGATCCGGAAGGGCCGGGCGGCGCGCCGATCTCGGTGTTCGAATCGGGCGCGATCCTCCAGTACCTCGCGCGCAAGTTCGCTCGATTCTACCCCTCGGACGAGCGGGCTCGCGTCGCGGTCGATGAATGGCTGTTCTGGCAGGTCGGCGGCCTTGGGCCGATGGCGGGCCAAGCCCATCACTTCCGTCAGTATGCGCCGGAGAAGATTTCCTACGGAATCGACCGATATACCAACGAAGTCAACCGCTTGTACGGCGTCATGAACAAGCGGCTAGAAGGGCGCGAGTTTCTGGCGGACGAGTATTCGATCGCCGACATGGCCTGCGTCGGATGGATCGTGCCCCATGCCAACCAGGGACAGGACCTCGAGGATTTCCCCAACCTCAAGCGCTGGTTCGGGACGCTGAACGCGCGCCCGGCGGTTCAGAAGGGGCTGGCCGTCGGCAAGGAGGAGCGGGAGCGGCTCAACCTCGCGCAGGACAAGAACGCCCAAAGCGTCCTCTTCGGGCAGCGCGCGCGTTGATGAAAGGGACGGGGAGCCGGAGCCAGCTCCCCGTCAGTTCTTGAACAGGAAGATGACCGCGACGAGAGCGTAGGCCCCGACGAAGATCCAGGCCCAGCGCCGGAAGCTTTCGGGCGTCGAACGATCCGAGCGTTTGCGCAGGAATCGGTACATCCGCAGGTCCAGCATGCCGAGCGGCGCGGCCACCGCGATGGACGCTGCGACGGCCACGAACCAGAGCGCCACCGGATCGAGCGGCACGTAGGTGTAGACCGACATGATGATCGGCACGTGGCAGAGGTAGAGCGCGTAGCTCCAGTCCCCGAGCTTGGTCGCCGCGCGCGTCACCACCGTGTCGCGCTCCCCCCGATATTCCGGCAGAAGGGCCAGCCCGACCAGAATGACGGCCGCGGCGGCCGAATACAGGCGGGCGAGACCGACGTCGGCAAGGTCCGCGCTCACTGCCGCGAAGGCCACCGCGATCACGGCAAGCGCCGGCTGAAACTTGTGTCGGCGCGCCAGGGTGGGAATGAGGAGCCCGCCCGCGAAGGCCGCGTTGACGGCCATGAACGGCATTTCCGTGATGTAGGTGATCAGCCGTCCCTGAAGCGCCGGATACAGAAAGGCGCTGGCGATCGACAGCACGATCCATCCGACCGCGATATGGTTCAGCCATCGAAGGAGGCCGGCCGTCGTCACCACGAACAGGAGGACGTAGAAGAACACTTCGAAGACGAGCGTCCATTCCACGGCCAGCCGGTAATTCCCGTTGGGCCCGATCGGCACCAGCGAGAGGGCACGCGAATCGATGCCCCCGTCGAGGCCGAGCGCGAAGGGCAGGATGATCGCGGCGAGGAAGAAGATCGGGTAGATCCGCAGGACGCGATGGATCAGGAACGGCGCGGGCGCCGTCGTGCGGATGATGTCCGCCATAAGGGCGCCGGAGATCGCGAAGAACACGGCGACGCCGACCAGCCCGAACTCGTGGTCGAAGATCGAGGAGAAGCGCGTGTCTCCGAACTCGAACTCCGTATAGGTCGAGGCGTGGTAGAGCAGTACGAAGAGCGCGGCGATGCCGCGCAGCCACTGAAGGTTGCGGTTGCGCTGCCGAAACAGGGGAAGCGGCTCGTGGACGGCGGTGACCGACGCGGCCGGACCGGACGCCGGGGCCAGGATCGGTACGGGTCGTTCCATGTCGCTCGTCTGGGCCATCAGCCGCTGGCCCCCGTGCGGGTCCAGGTCTGGGATCGGCAGAACACCTTGGCCACGCAGCCGGTGAGTGTCAGTTGGTTGCCTTCGATCTCGACCCGGCCTTCGTACTGCTTGTCGTTGGAAGGATCGATCACGCTTCCCGTGTAGCGCTGCCCGCTCCCTTGCATGATCCCGACCGTCTTGCCGGCATATTTGCCGCTGTTCACCTTGGAGCAGAAGCCTTGCGGGCAGGCGCGGTAGCTGACCGTTTCGCCGTTGGACAGGCGCCAGACGCCCAGAATGGGCTCGGCCGCCGCCGCCGGCGCACCCAGCGCGATGGCGACCGCTGCCGCTTGGAGCAGGCGAGGCATGGCAGAACTCCCGAGGATCGATCCGAAGAGCGATCCCCCAAAAGGGAAGGCTGCGTCAAGGGCGCTCTGCGTCGGGAACGGCGCGTCAGAGACGCGTCAGCGCCTGGGACCGACAGATCAGGCCGCCGAGAACGCAGCCGGAAACCGACAGAGTGTCGCCCGTCAGCTTGCCCTTGCCGGAATATTCCTTGCCGCCCTTCGTATAGTCGGTGACGGTGCCCTCGTAGTTGCCCCCGCCAGACGGCTTCATCTGGCCGAACGTCTTTCCCTTGTTCGGACCGTTTACGTAGGTCAGGCAGAAGCCGCCCGAACAGGCCGCGATCCTGGCATCGTTGCCGGACGGCATGCGCCAAGTGCCCTCGATCGGGTCCGCCGCCAGAGCGCCGCCGGTCAGCATCGACAGCGCGAAGGAAAGGGTCGCGAGATGTTTCATGATTCCTCCCAAGGTCGCCGTCGCCTCCCAACGGTCCGGTCGCCTTCCGCGAACGTAAACGGGAACCCGCATCTCGCCAAGCGGCGTCGAGTGCATCTCCGGTTTCGGCTTTCGCGAACATCGTCAACGCGGCGCCAACGCGCATCCTCAACGAAGGTGTAAGCCATCCAAGAAAGCAGCGGCCGCAAAGGGGTTTGATGCTTCGGGAGGGAAAGTATCTCCAAGCCGTGAATGCTGTATTCAATTCAAATTAGCCACGCATTTTAAGCGACGTTTCAAACTGCGCTGCCATTCTTCGATCCAAGGGCCGAACGCACAAGGCCCAAACGGAGATCGGCAGATGGCACGCTTCGATTTGCAGGATGGAGATTTCGGCACCGCTCTCGGCGTGGCGGCACCGATGGGCGAAACACTGTTCGCCATGGGCCTGCGCCTTTCGGCCGGCAGCGGCGCCGACCTCGTTTCGGCCCACATGTACTTCAACCTCGCCGACCAGATGGGTGTCGAGGATGCCGCTTCGCACCGCTACGAGGTGGCGGAGGCGATGACAAAGGCCGAAATTGGCCGGGCGCTTCGCTCGGCGCGCGAGTGGTTGGCGCGCAACTGACCGCGCCAAGGGGCTCTCAGCCGAGCTCGCGCCTCGCCTTTTCCAGGGATTTGGCTAAGGCGGCGGCGAAGAGCTCAAGCTGCTCGTCGGTACCGACGGTCACGCGGATCATCCGGTCCAGCGGCGCGACGCCCGGCATGCGGATGAAGACCCGCTCGGCGAGAACCCCGTCCAGCACCTTGCGGGCGAACGCGCCGTCCCGGCCGCAGTCGATCGTGACGAAGTTCGTGGCCGAAGGGAGTGGGCGCAGTTCCGCATCCCCCGCAATTTTCGCGAGTCGGTCGCGAGCGCGAACGATCCGCGCCACCGTTTCGCTGAGGAAGCCCTGGTCGGCCAGGGCCGCGAGGGCGCCCGCCTGGGCCATCCGCGACACACCGAAATGGTTTCGCACCTTGTTGAAGTGGGCGATCGTCTCGGGCGCGCCCACGATATAGGCGACGCGTACGCCCGCCATTCCATAAGCCTTCGAGAAGGTACGAAACCGCAGGACGTTCGGCTGGATTCGACCGATCGGCGGCAGCGCGGAAGGTGGTGCGAGGTCGCTATAGGCCTCGTCGAGGACCAGCAGCGTATCGTTTGGGGTTTCTCGCATCAGGCGCTCGACGTCGGCGCTCTCGTGCCAACTGCCGGTCGGATTGTCGGGATTGGCGAAATACAGGAGCTTGGTGCGCTTCTCCCGCGCTCGGTCCAGAAGCGCGTCGATATCTTCACGATCGTCCCGGTAGGGTACGAAGTCCAGCGAGCCGCCGTGCCCCGCCACCTGATAGTTGAAGGTCGGATAGGCGCCGAGCGAAGTGACGGCGCGGTCTCCCGGCTCCAGCGTCAGCTTTGCCAGAAGGCCGAAGAGACCATCGATTCCCTCGCCGACCATGATGTTGTCGGGATGCAGCCCGTGATGGGCCGCGATGGCCTCGCGCAGGGCGAAGTGTTCGGGATCGCCATAGGCCCAACTTTCCGAAGCGGCGCGTGCCATCGCCTCGACCACCCGCGGCGAGGGACCGAACACGCTTTCGTTGGCGCCGAGACGGGCCTGGAACGGCACGCCGAGTCGGCGCTCGATGGCCTCGGGGCCTACGAAGGGAACGGTCGCGGGAAGGCGGAGAGCCAGAGACGTGAACGGCATGGAACTCTCGGTCGGATACAGTTGTCGAAGTGTTTAGGTGAAATCGCGGGGCCTCGAAAGTTGACCCAGCAGCAAAACGCGGGGTCCGGCAAAGGGAGAAGCGATCCTGATCCGCGGGTCGCACGCCGAGGGTCTCGTATCCTCCGGCTTGATCTTGGATGCGGCATGCAGAATCACGCCTCGGTCAGACTCGAAGCGCGACACGGCCCCGCCCCATTTCTGCCCGAAGTGCGGCGTTTCCACTGTTTCGATCGAAAGGGCAGTCTCGGTCTTTCATGACCGCGCGCCGCCATGGGCAGGGTTCGTGGGCGGTTCTTCTGCCTTGGTCGAAGCTTGCGAACCCCTGTGGCGCAAGGTTTCGGTAAGGTTCGGGCAAGCTCGGCCCGGCCGGCGCCATTATGGTTAACGGCGTGTGAACGCAAACGTGGCCTGGCTGCAACAGCGGTGTGGCCAACACGTCTCGGAGGCGGGGGTGTGTCGTTTCCGTGATTGCATCCGCGCCGCGTCTGAATATTCTCAACATCGAAAGAGCGGGGGACGACCCGGACTTTCAACGGGGATGGGGCAGGGAAGGCTGTCCTTCGAAACGAAGCCCAACCCTAACCTATAACTTGACTGGAGGTCAGGACATGAACATTAAGAGCCTTCTTCTCGGCTCCGCTGCGGCCCTCGTCGCAGTTTCCGGCGCCCGCGCTGCCGACGCCATCGTGGCCGTCGAGCCCGAGCCGGTCGACTACGTCCGCGTCTGCGACGTGTACGGCAAGGGCTTCTACTACATCCCGGGCACCGAGACCTGCTTGTCGGTCGGCGGTTACGTCCGCTTCCAGGTGAACGTCGCCGGTGACCCGGCCGTGAACCTCGAAGGCGACGACTACCAGGTCGCCAGCCGCGTTCGCGCCCGTCTGAACTTCGACGCCCGCGAAGAAACCGAGCTCGGCACCCTGCGCGCCTTCGCCCGCCTCCAGGCCACCAACACCTCGGGCGGCTCCAACGGCGTCGCGATCGATCAGGCCTACATCCAGCTCGGCGGCCTGCTCATGGGCTACCGTGACACGCTGTGGTCGTCCGGCATCGGCGGTCTCGAAGACGGCCTTCTGACCGACTCCGACCTCGTCGTCGGCGACTTCAACACCAACCAGGTCTCCTACACCTTCGCCGCCGGCGGCTTCTCGGCCACGCTCGGCCTCGAAGACGACGGCACGGGCGACGTGGTTCCGGACGTCCACGGCAAGATCGTGTACTCGGGTGCATGGGGCGGTGCTTACCTGTCGGCCGTGTACGACGAGACGTTCAACGCTGAAGACGTTTCCGACATCTTCGGCGACAACAACCAGTTCATCACGCTCTCGGGCAACTTCCCGACCCTTCTTCAGGACGGCAACAACGACGCCTTCGCTCTGAAGGGCGGCGTGCTCCTGAAGGACCTGATCGCTCCTGAGTCGCAGCTGAAGATCGAGGGTCACTACGCCTTCGACCCGACGGTCTACGCGACGATCGACGGTCTGGCCACGGTCAACACCTTCGCCGCCAACAACCCGAACATCCTCAACCCGACCCCGGGTTCGGTTCCGATCGTTCTCGAGTATGCGGTCGGCGCGGGCTACGCCCAGGCGTTCGGCAAGCTCGGCGTGGCGCTCGCTGGCCAGTACGGCGAGACCTTCGACACGCAGTTCTTCGTGCTCAACCCGGTGGGTCAGGTCACGACGTTCGACGCGTCCGGCGAGTACTGGGCTGCCGTTGCCAACGTCGGCTACCAGATCACCAACAACTTCGCGACGCTCGGCGAAGTCGTCTACCGGAACGTCGACTTCGGCGGTCCGATCGGCGACACCGACCAGGTCAGCGGCTTCCTCCGCTTCCAGCGCGACTTCTAATCCGACCTTTCGGATCTGAAACAAGGGGCCCGGCGAAAGCCGGGCCTTTTGGCGTTTGGGGTAAGGGCATATCGAGGAGGCCCGACCGTGCGTTTCATTTCGAGGATACGGCAGTCCAATTCTTTCCCGCTCCTGGGAGTAGAAGCGTTTAGCTCCCTTGATCCCGCTCGCTTCGAACTGCCCTCATTCGGAGTGGTGCACCGCTCACGAAAGACCGAATGCATGAGCGAGGATGCCGTCATTGAGGGGAGGGTAAGACCGACGCCCTTTGGTATGAGAATGGAGGTTTCGGCGAGGCGTGCTGTGTGCCTCGATGATCCTTCCCGAAACTAGTCCGTCGTCCCACCGTCTGTTGCCTGGGAAGGTGAGGAGGGGAACACCTACTGTCTTACCCTTGGCACTAGCAGCTGTTCGGCGCCCTGCCACTCAAAGTCTACGACCTGGTTCGGACGCGCTGAAACGCTTCAGCTCGGGTGTTCACATGCATCGGAGGTGCATCTATGGGCGTGGACCGGATCCCTCTGTCTTCTACTAAGAAATTACGGATGCCACCTCGCCGGAACGCCGTGCCGAACCATACGGAACGGTGGATCGGCCCGCGCCGGCCTTCATCAAATGGAGAGATTCGAGCCTCTGCGCCAATCGATGCCGAAAGCCTCTCGAGGCCATCGCACGAGATCTTCAAAGGCTTCGGCTCATTTGCCGGCACACCGCATTGGACTTCCCATCCCTTCGCACACCGTTCCAACAACCGATGCTTCCCCCGGGAAAGCACGCGCGAAAACGCCCGGCCGCCATGCGCTCCGGGCGTTGCGATTCCGGGAAGGGAAGGAGGGCGCTAGCCCCGGCGGCCCAGCGTCAGGTCGCGCTCGATATCGAACCCGGCGCCGAGGCGCATCTTGTAGACCTGATAGTTTTCCATCACGCGCTGGACGTAGTTGCGCGTTTCGGTGAAGGGGATCAGCTCTACCCAGTCCACCACCTCATCGATCGACTTGCGACGCGGATCGCCGAAACGGTCAATCCATTCGCGCGCACGCCGAGGGCCGGCGTTGTAGGCGGCGAAGGTCAGGATGTAGGAGCCGTCGAACGATGAAATCTGCTGGCCGAGATACTGGGTGCCGAGCAGGGTGTTGTAGGACACGTCGTTCAGAAGACGTGCCTCGGAGTAGGGGACCCCGGCATTCTTCGCCAAGCCCTTGGCGGTCGCCGGCATGACCTGAAGCAGGCCGAGCGCGCCGACCGGCGACTTGGCCTTCGGATTGAAGGCGCTTTCCTGGCGTGCGATCGCATAGGCGAGTGCCTTGCCCGATGCCGAGATGTTGGCGCTCTGCGGGATGACGCCGATCGGGAAGGCGAGCGCCGGGGCATCGACGCCGCGCGCATAGGCCGCCTTGCCGACGCCGAGCGCCAGGCTATGATCGCCGCGCCGTTCCGCCATGCTCGATAGAATGGCCAACTCGCCGGGGCTGTTCAGCTCTTCCGCGAGAGCCCGATACAGACTGTCGGCGCGCCAGGACGAGCCGATGGCCTCGAGCCGCTTGATCGCGCGAACCGCCTCGCGGTTTTCGAACGTCTGCCGTTCCGCGTTGGACGGCCGAGGATAGGCGATCTCGCCCGGCGCGCGGCCGAGCTTGGCGCTGGCAAGCTGACCGTAGTAGGTCGCGCCGTATCGCGAGGCCTTGCCATAGTAGTCGCGCGCGCTGCCGGGGCCACCCGCTTCGGCTGCTCGGCCGAGCCAGTAAAGAGCACGGGACTGCGTCAGCGGCCTCGAGGAAATCTGACTGATCCGCGCGAAATGCTTCGAAGCGATCGCCGGATCGTTGAGGTAGCGCAGCGCGTACCAGCCGGAATGGAACTCGGCCTCGACCGCCTCCGTCACACCTTCGGCGGAATGCGCGGCGACAAGCCGATAGGCCGCGCGTCGATCCCCCCTTTCCAGAAGCATGCGCGACACGATGCGGCGCTCGTTCCACCACGCGTCCGGATCGACCAGCGAGGCCTTGTCACGCGGCGCCTTTTCCAGGATCGCCGCAGCTTCCAGGAACTTGTCCTTCTTGCGCAGGTTCTCGGCGGCCGTGAACAGGTAGCTCGGGTCCGATTTCAGGCTGGGATGGACGCGCGCCAGGAGTTGGTCGGCGTCGCCGGTGCCCTGGATCGATGCGGCGCGCGCCTTGAACAGCGACTCGGCGCCGGCCAGCGTGGCCACGCGCGACGCATCGCCGACGCGATCGGCGTAGAGCAGCTTGTCCATACGGAACTTGTGGTCGGCGCGCGTCAGAAGCGCTCCGAAGGTCGACAGCATCTTCCCCTCGGTCGCCTTGTCCAGCCGGTCGTTGCGCCAGGAGCGGACGATGGTCTCCTTCGCCTTGCCGGCTTGGCCCAGCTCGATATAGGCGCGGGCGAGCGCCATCGCGCCCTCCGGCGTCTTCGGCGCGTCGCCGGCGAAGGCGCCGACGACGTCGCCAGCGCGCATCGGGTCGCGATAGAGTGCGCGTTCGAGATTGGCGCGGATCGTCGACATGCCCGGCCAGCCGCGGAGCTCGATCGCGGTATGGGCGATCTCGGCGGCGGGCACGTCGCTCGTGCCGCGCAGTGCGATCGCCCAGGACATGATGTGCCGATCGAGCGAACCCGGCGCCATGCCTTCGCGAATGGCGAGAGCGCGGGGAAGGTCGCGATGCGTCGCGTCGAGCCCGGCCTGCAGGTCGCCTCGGATCGGCGTCACGTTGGAAACGCGCGAGCCCATCGCGGCGATCGAGGAGGTGAACGCCATCGCGTCCGCCGGCGCCGCCTGAGGCCGGCTCGCCGGCTGCGGCTGGCGAACCAGCGGGTTGGCGCTCGGGCGCGGGGCCGGGGGCGCGCCGAAGCGCTGCGCATCGGGCTCCTGCTTTCGACCGAAGAGATTGGGCATCTTCAACGTAGGCAAAGGCAGGCGCGGCATGAAGCCTTCGGCCGCCGCCGTGCCGGCCAGAAGCAGCGACAGGAGGGCCGGAGCGAGAAGGGTCTTGGCCCGGGTCGACTGTCGCATGGGATCTCCTGCGGTACGGATATCACAGACGCTCTGACACTTGAGCGCATGGTTGATCAAAGCTTGCCCCAGCCCGATGAAGAAGCGGTAAACCCTACCCGATCACGAATGGTCACCTTCGCTTGTTTCACGTCGGTGGCTTCTTTATGGTGCGGGCGTCCGCGCGAGCGGGTCGGACTATTCGTGCCGGCCGCTTGGCGTGTGGCGTGGCGCCGCAGGGTCGTCCATCGCCCGACCCGAGCACGCCCGACGTCGCTTCGGCCAAAACATCATCCGCGCGTCGACGGGAGTGACGACATGACCTTCAAGGGTTCGCTGACGGCTTTGACCACCCCGTTCACCGAGGACGGGCGCGTCGACGAGGTCGCCTTCCAGTCCCTGGTCGAATGGCAGATCACCGAGGGCACCCACGGTCTCGTGCCGGTCGGCACCACGGGCGAAAGCCCGACCCTGACCCACGCCGAGCACAAGCGCGTGGTGGAGCTCTGCATCGAGGCGGCGGCGGGCCGCGTTCCGGTCATGGCGGGGGCGGGCTCCAACAACACGGCCGAAGCGGTGGATCTCGCCCGTTCGGCCAAGACGTCGGGTGCCGACGGCATCCTCGTCGTCACGCCCTACTACAACAAGCCCAATCAGCGTGGGCTCTACGCGCACTATGCGGCCGTGGCGAAGGCGGTCGATCTGCCGATCTTCATCTACAACATTCCCGGCCGCTCGATCATCGACATGACGCCGGAGACGATGGGCCGGCTCGCGAAGGATTTTTCCAACATCGTCGGCGTCAAGGACGCGACCGCCAAGCTCGATCGCGTGTCCGAACAGCGCATCACCTGCGGCGCGGACTTCGTTCAGCTTTCGGGCGAGGACGCGACGGCGCTCGGCTTCAACGCCCATGGCGGTCTCGGCTGCATTTCCGTGACCGCCAATGTCGCGCCGCGCCTGTGCTCGGAGTTCCAGACGGCCTGCCTCGCCGGCGACTTCGCCAAGGCGCTGACCTATCAGGACCGGCTGATGCCGCTGCACAAGGCGCTGTTCATCGAGCCGAACCCAACCGGCCCGAAATATGCGCTGTCGCGCCTCGGCAAGCTGCGCAATGTCGTGCGCGAGCCGCTGGTGACGATCGAAGCCTCGACCGAGCAGGCGATCGATGCCGCGCTTCGCCATGCCGGCCTTCTGAATTGATCCGGGCGCCCGGCCGCCCCATCTAGCGAAGGCGCCGAGGAGGCGCCTTCCTTATCCTTCGAGGCGACGCATCGATCCATGGCAAAAGCGCCCAAGCCCAAATCCAACGTCGTCGCCGACAATCGCAAGGCGCGCTTCCACTACGAGATCATCGACACGCTGGAAACCGGCCTCGTGCTGACGGGAACCGAGGTGAAGGCGCTGCGCCTCGGCCGCGCGACGATCGCCGAATCCTACGCGACGGAGGAGCAAGGCGAGATCTGGCTGATCAACTCCTACGTGCCGGAATATCTCCAGGCCAACCGCTTCAACCACGAGCCGAAGCGCCGGCGGAAGCTCCTTGTTCACAAGGCGCAGCGCAACCGTCTGGCCGGGGCTGTGCAGCGCGACGGCATGACCCTCGTTCCGCTCAAGATCTACTTCAACGACCAGGGCCGCGCGAAGCTCGAACTGGCGGTCGCCAAGGGCAAGAACGCGCCGGACAAGCGCGAATCCATCAAGGAGCGCGACTGGAACCGCCAGAAGCAGCGCGTGATGAAGGAAGCCGGGCGCGACTGACGGCTGCCCTCTTGGCGCTTCGGGCAGAGGGGCGTAACGTTTCCCGATCGATAGGGGAGGGAAGCGCCGATGACGGATCTCACCACCTTGCCCGATGGGCTCGAGCCGCCGCTCGACGACGGGGCGGCGGCCCACCTCGTTGGGCGCATGCTGCCTTCGCTCTCCCTTTCCTCGACGGCGGGTGGCAGCGTCGATCTTTCGCGCTGCCGGGGTTTGGCCGTCGTCTACGCCTATCCGATGACCGGCCGGCCCGGCGCGCCGCTGCCCGGCGGCTGGAACGAAATTCCGGGTGCGCGGGGCTGCACGCCGCAGGCCTGTTCCTTCCGCGACCACTTTGCCGAACTTCGGGCGCTGGGCGTCGCGCACGTCTTTGGCGTGTCCACGCAGACCACGGCCTATCAGCGCGAAGCGGCCGAGCGGTTGCATCTGCCGTTTCCGCTTTTGTCCGACGCCGCTCTCGAATGGCAGGACATGCTGGACCTCCCGACCTTCGAGGCGGACGGCGACGTTCTGTTGAAGCGTCTCACGATGATCGCAAGGGACGGCGAGATCGTCGCGGCGCTCTACCCCGTATTTCCGCCCGATCGCAGCGCTTCGGATGTGCTGGACTGGCTGCGCGCGCGCAAAGACACTGCCTACGCCGCGCGCAACTAAGGGCGGCCAAGC
The DNA here is from genome assembly GCF_903970965.1 of Aureimonas sp. ME7. Classification (GTDB taxonomy): domain Bacteria; phylum Pseudomonadota; class Alphaproteobacteria; order Rhizobiales; family Rhizobiaceae; genus Aureimonas. The sequence goes on from NZ_CAJCKW010000004.1 coordinate 89,414, forward strand.
GTCCTCAGTCGAGGTGCTCGCGCACGGCTCGGAACACATCCACGAACATATCCTCCGTCAGCCGGCCCGTGTTCGTGTTGTAGCGCGAGCAATGGTAGGAAGAGAACACCCGCAAGGCGCCGATGTCGTGTTGGCCGCCATGGCTGAACGGCGCATGCTTCAATTTGGCGCCGAGCGCTCGCAGCGTGGAGTCGTGCGCGATGCGTCCGAGCGTGACGAGGGCCCGAAGGTTCGGCAGGGCTTCGATCGTCGGTGTTAGGAACCGGCGGCACGTGTTGATCTCCGCGCCGATCGGTTTGTTCTCCGGCGGCACGCAGCGCACGGCGTTGGTGATCGCGCTGCCCGTTAGTTCCAAGCTGTCGTCGGGCCGCGCTTCGAACTCGCCCTTCGCGAAGCCGAAGCGCTTCAGCGTCGCGTAGAGGAGATCGCCCGCATAGTCTCCGGTGAAGGGGCGTCCCGTCCGGTTCGCGCCGCGCACGCCGGGCGCGAGACCCACCACCAGAAGCGCGACGCTTTCCGGACCGGCCTCCGGCAGGAACGTATCCACCGGCGCGTTGTACCAATCCGGCTCGCGCGCGCGCCACTCGTGGCGGAACGCGGCGAGCCGAGGGCAGAGCGGACAGTCGCTCGGCGGCGAGGCGTCCGGCAGGGGCGGAGAGTGCGGGGCGATCAAACGGTTAGGCTCCTTCCACGTCCTCGTCCGCCGGGTCGGTTTCGATCCGCCGGGCGAGTCTCGCTTCGCGCTCGGCCGGGCTGCGGCCGACCTCGGCTTGAAGCGAGCGCAGGTCGATGAAGTGGTCGGCCTGCCGTCGCAGGTCGTCGGCGATCATCGGCGGCTGGGTCGACAGGGTGGACACGACGGAAACCTTCCGGCCTTTGCGCTGCAGCGCTTCCACGAGCGAGCGGAAGTCGCCGTCGCCCGAGAACAGGACGAAATGGTCCACCGCGTCGGCCAGCGCCATGGCATCGACGGCCAGCTCGATGTCCATGTTGCCCTTGATCTTGCGCCTTCCCAGCGAGTCCGTGAACTCCTTGGCGGGCTTGGTGACCACGCGATACCCGTTGTAGTCGAGCCAGTCCACGAGGGGGCGGATCGAGGAGTATTCCTGATCTTCCAGAAGGGCCGTGTAGTAGTAGGCGCGCAGGAGATAGCCGCGCTTCTGGAAGGCCGTGAGGAGTTTCTTGTAGTCGATATCGAAGCTGAGAGCGCGGGACGCGGCATAGAGATTGGCGCCATCGATGAAGAGGGCGATCTTCTCACGGGTATCGAACATGGGGAGCCTTGCGGAGTGCCTGCCGGCGAATCGGGACGACACGGGACATCGAGTCGCAGGACCGAAGGATATGTGGCGCCAGCCGGCTTGGCTATAACCGCACCAAACTCCATACGGTCGCGACTGGTAATATTGGGTCGGTCCCTTGTGCTCCCATTGTCAAGGGGTTAAACGAGCGCTTCCGCTTCATCCCACCCGTTCCACAGGAGACAGGCATGGCCCGCGTCACCGTAGAAGATTGCGTCGACAAGGTCGAGAATCGGTTCGAGCTCGTCCTCCTCGCCAGCCATCGGGCCCGGCAGATCGCGCAAGGCCAGCCGATCACTGTGGACCGCGACAACGACAAGAACCCGGTGGTCGCGCTCCGCGAGATCGCCGACGAGACGCTGTCGCCGGACGATCTCAAGGAAGACCTGATCCATTCGCTGCAGAAGCATGTCGAGGTGGACGAGCCCGAGCCGCAGGCGCCTGCCGTCCCGGCCCTGACCGATTCCGCCGAGGCGGGCACGACCACGGCCACCGCGTCGGACGATGACGACGATGCCGTCACCTTCGACCGGATGTCGGAGGACGACCTTCTCGCCGGCATCGAAGGGCTGATCCCGCCGGAAAAGAACGACGATTTCTGATCGTCGGGCTGCAAGAACCCTTCCGGTTCTTCCGCAATGCAACCTATATTGAAAGGCGTCTGGAGCGATCCGGGCGCCTTTTTCTCATGACCACAGGGATAAGCATTCGGCATGATGCGGCAGTATGAACTCGTCGAGCGCGTGGCGGCCTACAAGCCGAACCTCGATGAGGCGCTGCTCAACCGGGCCTATGTCTACGCCATGCAGAAGCACGGCGCGCAGAAGCGGGTGAACGGCGACCCGTATTTCTCGCACCCGCTCGAAGTCGCCGCGATCCTCACCAACCTGCGTCTCGACGAGGCGACGATCGCCACCGCGCTCCTGCACGACACGATCGAGGACACGGACGCGACGAGGAAGGAGCTCGACCACCTCTTCGGCCAGAAGATCGGGACGCTCGTCGAAGGGCTGACCAAGATCCGCCGGCTCGACCTCGTGTCGAAGAAGACCGCGCAGGCCGAGAACCTTCGCAAGCTGCTCCTGGCGATCGCGGACGACATCCGCGTCCTTCTCGTCAAGCTCGCGGACCGGCTGCACAACATGCGCACGCTTCATCACATGAAGCCGGAGAAGCGCGCGCGCATCGCCGAGGAGACGATGGACATCTATGCCCCGCTCGCCGGGCGCATGGGCATGCACGACATGCGCGAGGAGCTGGAAACCCTCTCGTTCAAGTATCTCAACGCCGAAGCCTACGAGACCGTCACGGCGCGTCTCGCCGAGCTTCGCGACCGCCATTCCGAAACGATCGCCCAGATCGAGGAAACGCTCACCGTTCGCCTGAAAGAGAAGGGGATCCATTCCTCCGTCTCGGGCCGCCAGAAGAAGCCCTATTCGGTGTTCTCCAAGATGCAGCGCAAGGCGCTGTCGCTGGAGCAGCTGTCCGACATCTTCGGCTTCCGCGTCATCGTGCCGGACGAGGAGGACTGCTACCGCACGCTCGGCATCGTTCACCGCACCTGGCCGCTCGTGCCCGGCCGGTTCAAGGACTACATCTCGATCCCCAAGCAGAACGGATACCGTTCGCTCCACACCACCATCGTCGGCCCCTCGCGCCAGCGCGTGGAACTGCAGATCCGTACCGAGGGGATGCACCACGTCAACGAATACGGCATCGCCGCGCACGAACTCTACAAGGACGGGCACGTCTCGCTTTCGACCGAGTCGGAAGCCTATTCCTGGCTGCGCCGCACGATCGAGTCGCTCTCGGAAGGCGATACGCCCGAGGAGTTCCTCGAGAACACCAAGCTCGAGCTGTTCCAGGATCAGGTCTTCTGCTTCACGCCCAAGGGCCGCCTGATCGCCCTGCCGCGCGGGGCGACGCCGATCGACTTCGCCTATGCCGTGCATACCGACGTCGGCGACACCTGCGTCGGCTGCAAGATCGACGGGCGCATCATGCCGGTCGTCACCGAACTGACCAACGGCGACGAGGTCGAGATCATCCGCTCCAAGGCCGCCACCCCGCCGCCCGCCTGGGAGGATGTGGCGGTGACGGGCAAGGCCCGCTCGGCGATTCGCCGCGCGGCGCGCCATGCCGTGCGCCGGCAATATTGCGGCCTCGGCCAGCAGATTCTGGAGCGTACCTTCAACCGGGCCGGCAAGACCTTCGCGCGCGATGCGCTGAAGCCCTATTTGCAGAAACTCGGCCACCGCGACTTGGATGATGCGCTGGCAGCGGTCGGCCGGGGGGAACTGGCTTCGGCCGACGTGTTCCGCGCCGTTCACCCCGACTTCCAGGACAGCCGCGCCTTCAAGGGCGAGCGGCTCGGCGAAAAGGACGGCTGGTTCAATTTGAGAACCGCCAACGGTCTGATCTTCCGCGTGCCGGAGGAACTGGGCGAGGACGCGGGCGCTGCGCAGCTTCCCATTCGCGGCGCTGCAGGCGAACTGCCCGTGCGCTTCGGCCCGGACGGGGCGGTGCCCGGCGACCGGATCGTCGGCATCTTCCAGCCCGGGAGCGGCATCACGATCTACCCGATCCAGTCTCCGACGCTCACCGAATTCGACAATTCGCCCGATCGCTGGATCGACGTGCGCTGGGATCTCGACGCGGAGGCGACCGCGCGCTTTCCCGCCAAGATTCGCGTCGCCGCCCTCAACGAGCCGGGGACGCTGGCCGAGATCGCCGAGACGATCGCCCTCAACGACGCCAATATCCACAACCTTTCCATGGCCTCGACGGCGCCCGACGTGACGACCATGGTGCTGGATCTGGAGGTCTGGGACCTCCAGCACCTGACGCGCACGCTCAATCAGTTGCGCGCCAAGGCTTGCGTCACCGACGCCATCCGTGTGAACGGCTGATCTCCGAAGGTATCGCGATCAGCGCCAGGGGCCGTCGGACATGCAGACCGAAGACGTCATCGAGATTTTCCGCAAGGCCGGAGCCTATCTGGAAGGGCACTTCATTCTGACCTCCGGGCGGCGCAGCCCGATCTTCCTGCAGAAGGCGCGGGTGTTCATGCATCCGCAATACACCGAGGAACTCTGCAAGGCGCTGGCCGAACGGCTGCGCGCGGCGATCGGCGGGCCGATCGACTATATCGTCGGCCCGGCCGTCGGCGGTCTCATTCCGGCCTACGAGACCTCGCGCCATCTCGGCGCCCCCTCGATCTACGTCGAGCGCGAGAACGGCGTCTTTCGCTTGCGCCGCTTCGAGATCCCGAAGGGTGCGCGGGTGGTGATCATCGAGGACATCGTGACGACGGGCTTGTCGATCCGCGAAACGATCACCTGCCTGCGCGAGCTCGGCGCCGAGGTGCTGGCGGCGGGTTGCGTCGTGGACCGCTCGGCGGGCAAGGTCGATGTCGGCGTGCCGCTCGTGTCGCTGGCGCAATACGAGGTGCCGAGCTACGCTGCGGACGATCTGCCCCCGGAACTTGCCGCAATTGCGCCTATCAAACCCGGTAGCCGCTCGCTCTAGTTGCCCTTGGAATCCAACGATCCATGCTCTTCCGGCGTCGCCAGCCCGAAACCCTCGCGCAGCGCCTGCGCGGCGCCCTGTGGCCGCGCCGGTCGTGGCGGCGCTCGCTGCGCTACATGCAGAAGCGCGTCCTGCGCCTGCGCGCGACGCCGCACGCGGTGGCGGCGGGCGTCGCGGCCGGCGTCTTCGCGACCTTTACGCCGCTGATCGGCTTCCACTTCGTGATGGCCTTCGTGATCGCCTATCTGATCGGCGGAAACATCGCGGCGGCTGCGCTGGGTTGCCTGATCGGCAACCCGCTGACCTATCCCGTGATCTGGGCCTCGACCTACGAGGCGGGGCGCTACGTCCTGCGCGCCGAAGTGCCGGATGGGCATGCGCCCGAAAGCCTCGGCTCCGCGCTGACGCATATGGACATCACGGCGATCTGGGAGCCCTACCTCAAGCCGATGCTGGTCGGCAGCGTCCCGCTCGGTCTGTTCTTCGCCTTTGTCGCCTACGCCCTGGTCCGCATCGGCGTCCAAAGCTTCCAGACCGCGCGCTCGCACAGGGCGAAGGTCGGTCGGGCAGGCCCCCGTTCGGCGGGAATGCCGTCGTGATCATCGGCTTGGGAAGCGACCTCATCGATATCCGTCGCATCGAAAAGACTCTCGATCGGCATGGGAGCCGGTTCACCGAACGCGTCTACACGCCGATCGAGCGCGAAAAATCCGATCGTCGTGCCCAGCGCGCGGCGTCCTACGCCAAACGCTTTGCGGCCAAGGAAGCCTGTGCCAAGGCGCTCGGAACCGGTCTGTCCCAGGGTGTCTTCTGGCGCGACATGGGCGTCGTCAACCTGCCGAGCGGCCAGCCGACCATGGCGCTGACCGGCGGAGCGGCCGAACGGCTCGCCCGGATGCTTCCCGAAGGGCATCGCGGGGTGATCCACTTGACGATCACCGACGATTTTCCGCTGGCCCAGGCCTTCGTCATCATCGAGGCCCTTCCCGGCACGGTTTGAGGCGCGGCCGGGAAACCGTTGCCGAAACCTTGCCGAGCCGTTACTAGGGCCGGGTGCGCCTCGGGGCGCGCAAGACCGCAATCAGGAACGCATTCGTATGGTCGATCGCGCCGTCAGCAAGGACAAGGGTGGCTTCGGGGAGACGGTGAAGGTCGTCGTCCAGGCGCTGTTGCTTGCGCTGGTCATCCGCACCTTCCTGTTCCAGCCCTTCTCGATCCCGTCCGGCTCGATGATGCCGACGCTTCTGATCGGCGACTATCTCTTCGTTTCGAAGTGGTCCTACGGTTTCTCGAAATACTCGCTGCCCTTTTCACCGGATCTGTTCGACGGCCGCATCCTGGCGTCCGACCCCGAACGCGGCGACGTCATCGTCTTCCGCAAGCCGAACGAGGTGCAGACCGACTACATCAAGCGCCTGATCGGCCTGCCGGGCGATCGCGTCCAGATGCGCGAGGGCGTGCTCTACATCAACGGGCAGGCGGTGCCCAAGGAGCCGGACGGCTTCTTCACCACCGAAAGCGGCACGCAGATCCCGCAATATCGCGAAACGCTGCCGAACGGCGTGACCTACACGACGTTGGATGCCGAGCCCGATTCCGTCGGCGACAACACGCGCGAGTTCGTCGTGCCCGCCGGTCACTACTTCATGATGGGCGACAACCGCGACAACTCGCTGGATAGCCGCTTCGACGTCGGCTACGTGCCCTTCGAGAATTTCGTCGGCAAGGCGCGGGTGATCTTCTTCTCCATGCAGAACGACGCTTCGCCGCTCAAGATCTGGGAATGGCCGACCAACATGCTGCCGGGCCGCATCCTGACATGGCTCGGGTGAAGGGCAACAGCGACGCGCTGGATCGCCTGCAGGACCGGATCGGCCTGCGCTTCGCCGACCTGAACCGGCTGGAGCGGGCACTCACCCATTCCAGCCTCAAGAAGTCGTCCACCGGCTCCAGCTACGAGCGGCTGGAATTCCTGGGCGACCGCGTTCTTGGCCTCGTCATCGCCGAGAAGGTCTTCGAGCTTTATCCCAAATCCGACGAAGGCGACCTGTCGCTCCGCCTCAACACGCTGGTCAGCGCGCAGACCTGCGCGGCCGTCGCCGACGAGATCGGGCTCTACGAATTCATTCGTCATGGCGCGGATTTGAAGCGCGCGGCCGCCGGTAAGAACCGCAACATCCGCGCCGACGTGGTGGAGGCGCTGATCGCCGCGATCTACCTCGAGCATGGTCTGGAGGTGGCGCGCGGCTTCATCTTGGAGCGCTGGGCTTCCCATATCGCGGCGCCGCAGGTGGCGCGGCGGGACCCGAAGACCGAGCTTCAGGAATGGGCGCACAAGCGTTCCGGCGCGCCGCCGACCTACGAGCTTCTCGACCGGTCCGGCCCCGACCACGAGCCCGTCTTCACCGTTCGCGCCTCGGTCGCGAAGGTGGTGCCGGCCGAGGGGAGCGGGCCGTCCAAGCGTGTGGCGGAACAACGGGCCGCCGAGGCGATTCTCACTCGCGAAGGCGTGTGGGAAACATCCTGAACGGGCATTCCATGGGCGCCGAGAAGCGTCCTCATTCCTCAGGCCGCCGCGAAAAGCGGACCCAAGAGCGAGAGCACCTTTGAGCGAACACGAAACGACGCCGGACGAGACCACAACAGCCGTCGAGGCCGAAACCCCGACGCGATCCGGCTTCGTAGCGCTCCTCGGCGCGCCCAATGCCGGCAAGTCGACGCTGGTGAACCAGCTCGTCGGCACCAAGGTCTCGATCGTCACGCACAAGGTGCAGACGACGCGCGCGCTGGTGCGCGGCATCGCGATCCGCGACCGGACGCAGATCGTCTTCGTCGACACGCCCGGCGTCTTCAACCCGAAGCGGCGTCTCGACCGCGCCATGGTGCGCACCGCCTGGGGCGGCGCAAAGGACGCCGATATCGTTCTGCCAATCATCGACGCCGATCGCGGCTTGAACGACGAGGTCCAAGCGATCCTCGCCCAGCTCGCCGACGTGAAGCAGCCCAAGGTTCTGCTTCTCAACAAGGTGGACCGGATCAAGCGCGACCGCCTCCTCGGCATGACGCAGGAGGTCAGCGCCAAGGCCGATTTCGAGCGCGTGTTCATGATCTCCGCGCTGACCGGATCGGGCTGCGACGACTTGATGTCGTTTCTGGCCCAGCGCCTGCCGGAAGGCCCGTGGTACTACCCGGAAGACCAGATTTCCGACCTGCCGCTGCGCCAGCTCGCGGCCGAGATCACCCGCGAGAAGCTCTATCTCCGCCTCCACCAGGAGCTTCCCTACGCTTCGACCGTGGAAACCGAGCTGTGGGAGCAGCGGCCCGACGGGTCGGTGCGCATCGAGCAGACGATCTATGTCGAGCGTCCGTCGCAGAAGGCGATCGTTCTCGGCCACAAGGGCGAGACGGTGAAGGCGATCGGACAGGCGGCGCGCAAGGAGATCACGGAAGCGGCGGAACAGAAGGTCCATCTCTTCCTGTTCGTGAAGGTGCGCGAGAACTGGGGCGACGATCCCGAACGCTATCGCGAGATGGGGCTCGACTTCTCGTCCTGAGCATTCCCCGTCTCGTGTAAGAAGGCCTAAGCCGTCCTATATGAAAGGCCTGGCGCAGCGCGAACGGAGCATCCTCGCTTCCCATGGAGTGGCGTGAACAGGGCATCGTTCTCGGCGTTCGCCGGCAGGGCGAGACGAGTGTCGTCGCCGAGGTGATGACGCGCGCACGGGGCCGGCATCTTGGGCTCGTGCGTGGCGGGCGCTCGCGTCGGCTCCAGCCCGTTCTCCAGCCCGGCAACACGGTCGAGGCGACCTGGCGCGCCCGGCTCGACGAGCATCTCGGTTTCATGACGGTGGAGCCGGTCGAGCTTCGCGCCGCGCAATTGATGGGAAGCGCCGTCGGGCTCTACGGCATTCAGCTTCTGGCTGCGCACTTGCGCCTTCTGCCCGAGCGCGACGCGCATCCGCGCCTGTTCGACGCGCTGGAACTGATCGTCGGACACCTGCACGATCCCTTGTCGGCCGGCGCGCTGATCCTGCGCTTCGAGATCGCGCTTTTGGAGGAGCTCGGCTTCGGCCTCGATCTCGAAACCTGCGCGGCCACCGGCGGGCGCGAGGCTCTCGTCTATGTCTCGCCGAAATCGGGCCGAGCGGTCAGCCGCGAGGCCGGCGAGCCGTGGAAGGACAGGCTGCTGCCGCTGCCGGCCTTTCTCCACGATGCGGCGGCGCCGACCGATCTGGCGGAAATCGGCGCCGGGTTTCGGATGACCCGCTTCTTCCTCGCTCGCCATGTCTGGGAGCCGCGGGGCCTGCCCGAGCCGGAAGCCCGGCTGGGCACGCTCGGCGTCATCAACCGTTCGAAAGCGTGAGCGGGAGAACGAACGGCGTTCCGGCAAAGGCATCCGCGCCGCGTCCGATCCGCTGAATCGCGGCCACCATACGCCCGCCGCGCCCGAGCTTTTCGTCGGCTAGTTGGATCAGGAGCGGGTTGGGCGTCGCCGAGGGCGCGCGGCGGCGGAGCTCCTGCGCCAAGGCTTCCTCGTCGAGCTCCGGGTTGATTGCGATCGCCAGGATATAGGCTGCCGCCGTCGACCGGCTGATGCCGGCCCAGCAATGGACGGCGAGCGGCTTCTCGCGGTTCCAGCGCCGGCCGAACTCCAGAAGCTGGTCGAGATGGTGCGACCCCGGGTGCGTCAGCCCTTCGGCGGGCGCGGCGATGTCGTTCATGCCGAGAAACAGATGCCGCTCCGCGCCGATCGAGGGCGGACGCTCTACTGCCGTGTCGGCGTTGATCAGCGTCACCACGTCGCCCGCGCCGTGCTCGGCGACGGTCGCGTGCAGATCGGCGAGCGAAGAAACCACGAGGTAGGTCACGAGGCGATCGTCCTTTTCGTTGGAATGGCGCCGATATCCCGCAGGAAGCGGAAGCGCTCGATGAAGCGTCGGCCGATATCGGCGGCAGGCAGGGGGGTGAAGCGGTCAGGGGAAAGCGCCACGCCGCCCGGCTTGCCGAACAAGGCTTCGGCTTCCCTCGGCTCGAAGCCGGCCAGAAGCCTCGCCTCGAAATGGGCGGACACTTTGTCGGCGCCCTTGATCGCGCGCTTTACCGATGCGGGCAGTTCCGCCGGCAGGCCGAAGCGCAGATGGATCGCGCCTTGCAGCCGCGCTTCGACGCCCTTGTAGTCGCCGCCGAGCACGCTCTTGAACGGCGAGATCATGTCGCCGATGACGTATTCGGGAGCATCATGAAGGAGGGCGGCCAACCGCCAGCGCGGGTCCGGCTCTCGTGCCGCGATGATCTCCTCCACGATCAGCGAATGCTGCGCGACGGAAAAGGCGTGATCGCCAAGCGTTTGCCCGTTCCACCGCGCGACGCGCGCCAGCCCGTGGGCGATGTCCTCGATCTCGATGTCGAGCGGGGAAGGGTCGAGCAGGTCGAGCCGGCGGCCAGACAGCATGCGCTGCCAGACGCGCGGCGGCCTGGGCGCCTTCGATCCACGTCCCGTCATGCCTCGTCGGCGGCCGGCGTGGCGGCGGGCTCCGGCAGGGCGTAGGCCGCCCATTCCGGAACCTCGGCTTCCAGCGGCACGCCGTCCGCGCTCAAGGTGCCGCCGACTGCCAGGGCGTCGGCGAGCTTGTCGATCCGCACCATGCCGACGCCGAGGCTGCCGGCCGCAGAGAGAACCGTGCCGATCGTCTTGCCCGAGGCCTTGAGGTTCGCGCCCGGCGTCAGGTGCCCCTCGGCGCGAAGCACCATGATGCGGCGGCGCGCGGTGCCGCGATGCTGCATCCGGGACACGACTTCCTGCCCGACATAGCAGCCCTTGCGGAACGAGACCCCGCCGTTCTGGTCGAGGAGGACATCGTGCGGGAACACGTCGGAGGCGGGAAAATCCCGCTCCGCTTCGGTGATACCGAGCGAGAAGCGCAGCGCCTCGAACGCAGTCGTATCATCGTCCAGCGCTTCGGCTTGCGCTCCGTAGACGCGGAAAACCTCGGCGGGGAAACGCCGATCCCGAAGGCCGGATGCCGGCGAAGTCGCTTCGTCCCAGGCCGCACCGACGGCTTCGTCGGACGGGACGATCGCGACCTTGGCGCGGAGCTTGTAGAGCGTGAGGCGTTTGGCGAGGTCGCCGCGCGCACCGGCCGCGACGTCGAGGCGCAAACCGCCCTCGATGCGGCTCGCCAGAAAGTCGAAGAGGATCTTGCCCTGTGGCGTCAGGAGGGCAGAGGGCCGAACGTCGCCTTCCTCCAATGTTTCGAGGTCGGCGGTGACGAGATTCTGCAGGAAGGATTGGGCGTCCTCGCCCGTCACGTGAAGCGTGGAGCGATCGGACAGTCGGGCGGAGGGCATGGGCGGTGATCCACTGGCTTCGAGCTCGGCGCTCGTTGCCTATGTGCCGATCCGTTCGTTGAAGACAAGGGGCTAAGCGCGGCTCAGTCGCCGGCGACGAAGAACTCGAACCGCCCTTCCGGCGAGATGCCGACGCGGTAGAAGTCGTAGGCCCCGTTGGCCACCATGCGCTGGTAGTCGCCCGCAGTCACCAGCTCGAACAGCTCGACGAGCTGCGGCTTGGTCAGCGCTTCGAGGTTCACCTGCGTGAAATAGGGCCAGACGTAGATGTCGTTCTCGCCATCCGCGTCGAGGCGGACATGGGAGGCTTCCAGCGTTTCCAGGAGAATGGCGAGAAGCTCGACGCCTTCGCCGTCCCCCGATGCATCCTTGAGCGTCTGGATCGGGTCCTGCTCCAGCGGCTCGGCGGACACCACCGTTGGGTCCGCTCCGGTTTCCAGAAGCGGACGGAGCTTCTCGATGTCGCCGCTGCGCGCCGCCTCCATCAGCTTCTCGCGCAGGTCGCGAACCGGCTTCGGCAGGCCTTCGTCGCCCCGCACGATCTCGATCGGGGGAAGCTCGGTCTGGGGTGTCGCCCGTGCGCCTTCTTGCGCGCCGGCATCGGCGTCCCCATCGATGCCGTCGTCGCTCGGCGCCGCTTCGTTCGTTTGCTGGGCCCCGGGGGCGGGAGGTGTGCTCGGAGCAACCGTAGGCGGTGTTTCCTGCGCGACCCCGGCAGGCGGCGTCGGCTGACTGGCGGGGGGAGGGGCTGAGGGCTCGGGCGCGCCCGGAATGGGCGGCAGGGGGACCGAGACGATGCCTTCGCGGCCCGGTGGGACCGTGCCGTCCTCGCCCGTGATCTGCGAAAAGGCGAGGGCCGGCGCGGTCGCAAAGCCGCCGGTCAGAAGAAGGGCGGATGCCAGACAGGCGGCGCGGAGTCGTGAAACGGTCATTCCGATCCCTTCGCGAACTCTGTCATGCCGAATCTATTGCAGCGAACGGACGGCGCGGAACTCGCCGAACTCCACGCGCTGGCGAAGCGTGTCGAGCATCTTGAGGACGTCCGCATCGCCGTGGCGGCGAACGAGTTCCGTCACCGCTGTCACCATCGCGGTCTCGGCGAGGATCTCCGTCTCGATGCCGTCCGAGATGCCGTCCGCCCAGGCCTCGCTATGATACTCGCTGGCGACTTGCTTCTTTTCGGCGACGATCAGCTCGTCGAGGTCGGAACCGTGCAGATCGATCATACCGGGAACTCCATTTTCCGCCTCGTGCAATGGCTGAACCACACGCGGCAGGCAACGACGATTTCCGCCGTCTGAACAAATCGTTAATTTCCGTACCTTGCGCCGATCTCTCGCGAAAGGTCGGCGCCTTCCTTGGCATATCTTTCCACCGCGACCGTCGCAGCCGGGGTACACTTTCGATAGGTGGACTCGAACGCGCGGTATCCCTGGTTGAAATGCGCCACGAGAACGCGCCGATCCGCCTCGCTCGGCGACTGCGCTTTCAGAATGGCGTCCATCTTCTCGCGCCACACGTCGGCATTCGCATCGCCGCAGATGCCACGCAGGAAATGCAACGAGCCGAGCACCGTCGCTAAGCGACCGAGCGGCTTCATGTACGGAGCGTTGGACGGCTTGGCCGTGCTCTCGGCGGGTGCCGGTTCGGCCGGCGCGGGCTTCTTGTCCTGAGCGCTGGAAGGCTGCATCGCCATCGATCCCAGCAGAAGACCGAGACCCAGGACGCGAACCAATTGAACCAAATTTTCCGCAGCGCTCATGCGGCAGATTTGCAACTCGAATGGGGTGATTGCAAGACGCTCTTGACGCGCGGTCAAGAACTTGCCGCGTTAAGGTTAGCGCCCGAAAAGAACGGCTCAGCGCCCGGCCGACGGGGCGGTGGCGCCTGCCTCCTCGACGATGTCGGCGAGGCCCGGCGTCGTTCGCCCCTCCAACTCCATCGACCGGACCGCCTCCACCGGGACGAAGCGTGCCTCCTCCGCGTCGTCGGCGGCCTGGACGGTCTCCACCGTCCCCTCGAAGCGCGCTCGGAATACGGCGATGACCGCATGGGCGTCATGCGCCGGGTCGATCGCTTCGTGCAGGCGCACGAATTCGACATGCGCCAAGGAGACGCCCGTTTCCTCGCCGAGCTCCCGGCGCGCGGCGTCCTCCAACCGCTCGCCGAACTCGACACGCCCGCCCGGCAGGCTCCATGCGCCCTTCCACGGCGCATGGCCGCGCTTCACGAGGCACACCGCGCCCTCGCGCAGGAGGCAGACGGATACGCCGAGGAGAGGTCGTCTGACGGTCATCCCCGTGGCATAGCGATCGCGCGCACCGCCGCCAAGTGTCGCCTCCGCGAGGGATGCGCTACATCCCCCTCATGTGCGGACGCTTTTCCCTGACGGCCACGCCCGAAGCCGTGGCCGAAACCTTCTCGCTGGGCGCGCTCGACCCGTTCCCGCCGCGATACAACATCGCGCCGACGCAGCCCGTTCTCTACGTCGCGCCGGTCAAGCGGCGCGGTGCCGTGCGCCGGGAAGGGGCCTTGGCGCGCTGGGGTTTCATTCCCGCATGGGCGAGCGACCCGGCGCATCTGCCGCTGATGTTCAATGCGCGGGCTGAAAACGCAGGCGCGCGCAACTCGTTTCGAGCGGCGCTGCGCTATCGCCGCTGCCTCGTTCCGGCATCGGGCTTCTACGAATGGCGCCGCCGCGAGGGCGAGAAAGGGCAACCGTTCTTCATCCGGCCGGTGGATGGCGGGGTCGTCGCGTTCGCGGGGATCTTCGAAACCTTTCTCGCGCCGGACGGCAGCGAGATCGACACGCTGGCTATCCTGACGGCGCCCGCCGAGCCTTTGCTTCGCCCGATCCACGAGCGCGCGCCCGTCGTGATCGGCGAGGAAGATTTCGAGCGCTGGCTCGATGTAGAGAACCACGCGCCGGACGACGTCGCCGATCTTCTGCATGCCAGGTGGACGGATGGCTTCGCCGCGGTTCGGGTGTCCGATCTCGTGAATACGGTTGCCAACATGAGGCCGCAGGTTCAGGAACCGTTGGAGCCATCTTCGCCGCGCGGCGACGGCCCGTCGCCGAGCCAGCCGCGCCTTCTCTAGCCCCCGCCGAGCCCGTCGCCATGAACATCGATCTCCTGAAGCGCCTTTGCGAAACCCCCGGCGTTCCCGGCCACGAACACCGCGTGCGCGATCTCATCGCGGCGGAAGCCGCCGATCTCTTCGACACGATCGAAACGGATGTGATGGGATCGCTGGTCTGCACGCGCAACGGAGAGGGCGACGATCCCGAGCGCGTGGTCCTCGCCTGCCACATGGACGAGATCGGCTTCCTCGTGAGCCACGTCTCGGACAAGGGCTTCATCCACGTCTCACCGGTCGGCGGCTTCGATCCGCGCAACCTGTTTTCGCGTCGCGTGCTCGTGTGCACCGAGGGAGGCGACTACAAGGGGATCATGATGGCGGAGGGCAAGCCCATCCACATCTCCGCCCCCGAAGACCGCAAGAAGGTGCCGGAGCCGACGGACTTCTTCGTCGATATCGGCCTCGGGTCCGCCGCGAAGGACAAGGTGCGTGTCGGCGACTTCGTGGTGATGGACGAGCCGCTGGTCGAGATGGGCGAGCGCATCGTCTCCAAGGCTCTGGACAACCGCATCGCCTGCTGGCTCGGGCTCGAGGTCGCTCGCAAGCTCGCGTCGGACGGCGCGAAGCACAAGTGCCGGCTCACCGTCGCCTTCACGGTTCAGGAGGAGGTCGGCCTTCGCGGGGCCCGCACGGTCGCCGCCGATCTGCGCCCCCATATCGGGATCGGCATCGACACGACGCTCGCCTGCGACACGCCGGGCGTGCCCGAACGCGACAAGACCACCGAACTCGGCAAGGGCTTCGGGCTGCATCTGAAGGACAATTCCTTCATCGCCGATCTGCGGCTGACGCGCGAGTTCGAGGACATCGCCCGGGCGAACGACATTCCCTGGCAGCGCACGATCCTGGCCGGCGGCGGCATGGACGGGGCGGCGCTGCAGCAGGCGGCCTCGGGCGCGCGCGCCATCGGCATCGTGGTCGGCACGCGCTACATCCACACCGTCTGCGAGATGATCGACCGGCGCGATCTCCTTGCCGCGCGGGACGTGCTGGCGGCCTTCGTCGCCACCCGCTGAGGGTTCACGAGCCATGCTCTTCGAACCGGCGCTTCGCGGCTTTGCCACGGGCGGCGCGCTGATCGTCGCGATCGGCGCGCAGAACGCCTTCATTCTCGAACGGGGATTGGCGCGAAGTCACGTCTTCACCCTTTGCCTGATCTGCGCGCTGTCCGACGCCGTGCTGATCGCGGCCGGCGTCGCGGGGCTCGGACGGCTGATCGCAGCCCACCCGTCGCTCCTTTGGTACGTGACGCTCGGCGGCGCGCTTTTTCTGGCCGCCTATGCGCTGATCGCCGCGCGCCGTGCGCTGGCGCCGTCCGCAATGTCGGTCCGGGGCGGGCGGGAAATGACATTGCGGGCGGCGGCTGGCACCTGCCTCGCCCTGACCTTCCTCAACCCGCATGTCTATCTGGATACCGTGATCCTGCTCGGCAGCCTGTCGGCGCGCTATGGCGAAGCGGGGGCCCGCATCGCCTATGCAGCCGGCGCGATGACGGCTTCGTTCGCCTGGTTCTTTGCCCTTGGCTACGGCGCCCGCCTTCTGGCGCCGCTCTTCGCGCGACCGTCGGCCTGGCGCGTTCTGGACGCGGTGATCGCGTCCATCATGTCGCTTCTCGCCTTTGGCCTCGTTCGAAGCCTTTAGGCCTTCGTCGGCTCAGTCGTGGGCGTTGTGGTTGGCCGTGTGCAGCTTGCGGCTGATCTGCAGCGCCTGTTCCTTGCGGCGGGCGGCGCTGGCAGCCAGAACGGCGGCGATGCCGATATCGCCGTAATTCTTGAGAAACTCTTGATCGCGCTCGCGCTCACGTCGCGACTGGAAGTTGAACTGCTGCTGGGTCATTCCGAATGCCTGTCGGGTTTTGCGTGGAGCGGCGAATTGAGCGTCGGATTGCGACGGTTTGGCGGCGCGAATCAGGAAAATCAAGGAATCTATACTTAACGAAACGTTGCGACCGGGACATGTGGCGTGAACGCATCATTGTGCGATGCGGTACAAAATGCTCTTCAAGGACTTATACTTCCCACTCGCCTACACGCCGTCGTGAAGGACGGTGCGATCCTGCCTCGGTTTGAACCGAGCGTGCTTTGGCTGTAGCTCTGCCTTGCCGCCTCGGCGGCGACGTTTCGAGGGCCTACGATGAATCACCGCGCCATTCCGCTGCTGCTCACCAACACGCTGACCCGCACCCGGGAGGAGTTTCGTCCGCTGGACTGGCGCTCCGACACCGTGCCGGAAGACGAGCGCCGGGTGCGGATGTATGTGTGCGGACCGACGGTCTACGACTTCGCCCATATCGGCAACGCCCGGCCGGTGATCGTCTTCGACGTCCTGTCCCGTCTCCTGCGTCATCTCTACGGGGCCGAGAGGGTCGTCTATGTCCGCAACATCACGGACGTCGACGACAAGATCAACGCACGCGCGGCAAGGGACTATCCCGATCTTCCCTTGAACGAGGCGATCGCGCGCGTCACCGAAAAGACCGCCGCGCAGTTCCATAAGGACGTGGCGGCGCTCGGATGCCTGCCGCCCGACGTGGAGCCGCGCGCCACCGCCTTCGTTTCTCCGCGCGCCGACGGCTTGCCCGACATGGTGTCGATGATCGAGACGCTGATCGCGAAGAACCATGCCTATGTCGCGGGCGGCGAGGTTCTGTTCGATGTGTCGTCGATGCCGGGCTACGGGGCGCTGTCGCATCGCAAGCTCGAGGACCAGCAGGCCGGCGCGCGTGTCGCGGTCGAGGCGTACAAGCGCAACCCGGCCGACTTCGTCCTTTGGAAGCTGTCGAGCGAGGGCGAGCCCGGCTGGGACAGCCCGTGGGGTCGTGGGCGTCCGGGCTGGCATATCGAATGCTCGGTGATGAGCGCGGCCTATCTCGGCCAGACCTTCGATATCCATGGCGGCGGTCTCGACCTGATCTTCCCGCACCACGAGAACGAGATCGCCCAGTCCTGCTGCGCGCACGGCACCGAGCGCATGGCTGAAGTCTGGCTGCACAACGGCTTCGTCCAGGTGGACGGGCGCAAGATGTCGAAGTCGGAAGGCAACTTCGTCACGATCGCAGATGTCCTGGAAAGCGAGACGATCGGCGGCCGGCGTTGGCCGGGCGAGGCGGTGCGCCTCCTGATGCTGAAGACTCACTACCGCGAGCCGATCGACTTCACGGCGGCCAAGCTCGAGGACGCGGTGCGCGAGCTGTCGAAGTGGGAGCGCCTGGCGCGCGCCGAAGGAACGATCGCAAGTGACACGGTCGACGACGAGTTCCTGCGCTTCGTCTGCGACGACCTTTCCCTTGCCAACGCGATCGCCCGCGTTCATGCGCTGTTCGACGACGGCCGAGCGGGGCATGCGCTCGCCTGCCTGAAGCTTCTCGGCATCGAGCCGGTGCGCGAGCAGGCTCTGGCGCCGGACGCGGCTGCGCGGATCGCCGAGCGGTTGGAGCTTTTGCGGGCCAAGGACTTCGCGGCGGCCGACCGCATCCGAGAAGAGCTCGCGGCGCAAGGCATTCTTCTGAAAGACGGAAAGGACCCGGCCACGGGCGAGCGCGTCACGACCTGGGAGATCCGGCGTTGAGCCAGACGCGACGTCAGGCCTATCCGGCGATCCAGCCCTACCGGACCGGCCATCTCGATGTCGGCGACGGGCACGTCCTCTACTACGAGCTTTGCGGCGCGCCGGAGGGCAAGCCGGTCGTCTTCCTTCACGGGGGGCCGGGCAGCGGCTGCAGCCAGGCGCATCGGCGCCTGTTCGATCCGGCGCGCTACAACGTGCTCCTGTTCGATCAGCGCGGCTGCGGCCGGTCCTCGCCGCTCGGCGAGTTGCGAGCCAACACGACGCCCGATCTCGTTGAGGATATCGAGCGGCTCCGGCTCCAGGTCGGCTTCGAGCGGTTCATGCTGTTTGGCGGCTCCTGGGGCTCGACGCTGGCGCTCGCCTATGCGCAGGCGCATCCCGCGCGCGTCACCGAGATGGTGCTGCGCGGCATCTTCACCGGCCGGCGAAGCGAGCTCGACTGGTATTACCGGGAGGGCGCCGGCCGCCTGTTTCCCGACGAATGGGAGCGCTTCCTCGCCCCGCTTTCCGATGCCGAGCGCGCCGATCCCATCGCCTCCTATCGCGCCCTGCTCCTGGACGAGGACCGCAACGTGCGGGCGCGCGCGGCGCGCGCCTGGACCGACTGGGAGGCGCGAACCGTCTCCATGCGCGCGATCCACGACGTCGCGGGCGGGTTCGGTGCCAGCGATCACGCCATCGCCTTCGCCCGCATCGAGAACCACTACTTCGTCCACGACCTTTGGATGGAGGAGGGGCAGCTGATCGCCAACGCCGACCGATTGGCCGGTATTCCCGGCATCATCGTCCAGGGGCGCTACGACGTGGTCACGCCGCCCGTCACGGCTTGGGAACTCCACAAGGCCTGGTCGAATTCCGAGTTGCAGATCGTCGAGGACGCCGGGCACGCCTTTTCGGAACCCGGCACCCTCGATCGCCTGATCCGCGCGACCGATCGTTTCGCGGGCGGGCCAAGCTGAGGGCCTGACAGCACCGGAAGGGGTAACGTCCATGACGCTGAACCATCGTTCGATCCGCACCGGCGGCTGCCAATGCGGCGCCGTCCGCTTCCGCATCGAGGGCAAGCTCGGCCGGGCTTCGGTCTGCCATTGCCGGATGTGCCAGAAGGCGTTCGGCGCCTTCTACGCGCCGCTGGTGCAGGTCGGGTCCGCGGCGCTCGTCTGGACGAAGCGCGAGCCGGCGCGTTTCCGCTCGTCCACCCAAGCCCTGCGCGGCTTCTGCGACGCTTGCGGAACCCCGCTCACCTACGAGGCGGCCGACGGCGTCGCGCTGGCTATCGGTGCCTTCGATGACCCGTCCGGCATCGAGCCGGAAATCCAGTTCGGGGTCGAGAACAAGCTTCCGTTCGTGGACGGTATCGGCCATCTGCCCGCGCGGACCACGCAGGACGACGTCGCCGACGCGCCTTATCTCGCCGACGTCGTTTCGCTCCAGCATCCCGATCGCGACATGTCGGGAGACGCGCCGGGCGAGTCCCGCCGGATCTGAGCGCGAAGCGCACGACCCATCACGAATTCGAATAAGTCGCATCAGAGAAACTTTGGTGCGCTGACGATGAGCAGTCGGTACAAGCGTGGCGTCGTCCTGTCGCCCTGCGAGCATGCCATGTCGGACCCATCTCCCGAACCTGCCAGGGGCTACGCCTACGGCGTCGTCGCCTACCTGATCTGGGGTCTGGTCCTGCCGATCTACATGAAGCTCCTGGCGCATGTTCCCGCGCTGGAGGTCATGGGCCAGCGCGTTCTCTGGTCGTGGGTGCTGACGCTCGGCATCCTCGTCGTTTCGGGCAAGCTGTCCGGCCTGCGTCCCGCGCTGACGCCGCGAGTGCTGGCGATCCTGGCGGTCACCGCCTGCCTGATCGCCGTGAACTGGGGGGTCTACGTCCTTGCCATCGCGACAGGGCACGGGCTCGATGCGGCGCTCGGCTACTACATCAACCCGCTGGTCAATGTCCTTCTGGCGGCCGTCTTCCTCGGCGAGCGTTTGAACCGTTTGCAAAGCGCGGCGGTCGCCATCGCGGCAGCTGGCGTACTGATCCTGACGATCGAAAACGGTGGGCTCCCGTGGGTGTCGCTCGCCCTTGCGTTGTCGTTTTCCGCCTACGGGCTCCTGCGCAAGACCGTGCCGATCGCGGCGACAGAAGGCTTTTTCGTCGAGGTGACGCTCCTCCTCCTACCCGCCCTCCTGATCTCGATCTGGCTGGTGCGCGGCGGCACGGGCCATTTCGGCACGGGCGCCTTCGAAACCTGGCTTCTGGTCGGAACCGGCGTCATCACGGCGGTGCCGATGATCCTGTTCTCGCTCGCCGCGCGCCTCCTGCGCTACACGACGGTCGGCCTCCTGCAATACATCGCGCCGACGCTGATCGCGCTGACCTCGATCTTCCTGTTCGGGGAGCCCTTCGGCTTGTGGCAGGGGGTCGCCTTCGCCTGCATCTGGGGCGCACTGGCGCTTTACAGCTGGTCCATCCTGCGGGTCCGTCGCGCTCAGGCGAGGCTCCGGCCGGCGGCGGAAGCGGTCGGCTGAAGCCCGGAGCGGCTCAGAGCCGCTCGATCACTTCGGGCACACCTTCCTTCGCGCGGTGCGGCGCCGCGGCTTCCAGTGCCGGCAGAAGATCCAAGATCCGGTCCACCACGATGGGGCGTACCTGGTGCGCCGTGTGGATGAAGCCCGCGTCCCGCATATGGTCGAGAAGGTTCGAGAACGGGTCCCAGAAGCCGCCGATATTGGCGATGGCGATGGGCTTGGCGTGTCGCCCGAGCTGGCTCCACGTCATGATCTCGACGAGTTCCTCCAGCGTCCCGATGCCGCCGGGCAGGGCGACGAATGCGTCCGCCCGTTCGAACATCTTGTGCTTGCGCTCGTGCATGTCCTCGGTGATCACCAGCTCGTCGAGGCGCTTCAGCTCGCTCTCGGTCGCCTCCATATCGATCAGGAAGCGGGGAATGATCCCGGTGACCTGGCCGCCGGCGGCGATCACCGCGTCCGAGACCGCGCCCATGATACCTCGCGTGCCCCCGCCGTAGACGAGCTGCATTCCCGCCTCGCCCATAGCGCGGCCAAGCGCCTGGGCGGCTTCCATGTGGATGGGATCGCGGCCCGGGGAGGAGCCGCAGTAAACGCAGAGGGATCGAATCGAAGTCATGGCGGAAAGGGTCTTCCGATCGGGTTTGGGGGTCAAGGGGAGGGGATGTCGCTGGCGGTCAGCTTCGGGCGTCGATCGCTTCGGCGATCTCGTCGGCCATGCGCAGCGTGCGGAGGATGAGGGGCACTGCCATCGCGAACACGGATCGCTCCAGCCCGCGCGCGGCCTGCGCCTCGCGAACGTCCTGCATCACGACGCCGATCACGGGAATGAAACGGATGGCGAGGCTGATGGCGAGCCCGACCCGGGCGGGATCGACGCCGACGAAGCGAAGGAAGAACAGGGCGCGCTCGATGGTCTCCGTCATCGCCCAAACGCGCGTCGTCGCCGTCACGATGCCGGCGAGCAGAAACAGCGCCAGGAGGCGCGACACGACGAGAGCGGCTTCCAACGGCCCCGCGATCCAGACCTGAACCGCGCCGATCAGGACCGCAAGAGGCAGAAGGGCACGAACGGCAACCCAAGCCGCTCCGAACGGAAGGCGTGAGAGGGGAAACAGGGCGAGCGCCACAACCAGCGCTGCAAGCGACGCCGCAAGGCTCGGCTTCCAGAACAGAAGCGTGCCGACCAGCGCAAGGCAGGCCAGCTTGGCGCCGACCGGCGCGCGATGGAGAAGCGACGAGCCGGGGCGATACAGGCTGCCGATCATCGAAGGGACAGGTCGCGGTAGAAGGCAACGGCCTCGGCTGGCGCACCATCGCGGACCACCCGGCCGCCATCGAAGACGAGAACCCGGTCGAACCCGTCCAGAAGCGACAGATCGTGGGTGACGAGGACGACGGCGGGGCCCGCCCCGTCGACCGCGTCCATCACCCGACGCGTGTTGCGCAGGTCGAGAAGCGTCGTCGGCTCATCAAGGACCACGAGCTTCGGCTCGAGCACCATGACGCCCGCCAGCGCGACGAGCTGGCGCTCGCCCCCGGACAGCTCGTGCACCAGCCGCTCGCCGAAACCGGGCAAGCCGAAGCGCGCCAGCGCCGCTGCCACGCGCTCCGCGATCTCGGGCTTCGGAACGCTTCGGTTCTTAAGGCCGAAGGCGAGATCCTCCGCCACGGTTGGATAGACGATCTGGTGGTCCGGGTTCTGGAACAGGAAGCCGACGTCGCGCCGCACCGCCTTGGTCTCGCTCGCCGTGTCGCGGCCGAAGACGCGCACCGAACCTTCGCTGGGGGCGAGCAGTCCGTTCAGGAGCCGCGCGAAGCTGGATTTTCCGGACCCGTTCGCGCCTACGACGCCGATGCGCCGCTCCACCAGTTCGAGGTCGAGACCCGACAGAACGCGGCGGCCGCCGCGCTCCAGACCAACACGATCGAAGCGGATCATCCCGCTCGGCGGGCCGAGCGTGCATCCATCAGCGGATAGGCCTTGGCGACGGTAACGACGATCGCGGCAGCCAGTCCGGCCTTGACGAGGTCGCCGGGAATGAAGGCCATCGAGCCGGCGGCAGCCTTCAAAAGAGGAACGCCGGCGATCAGCGTGATGGCGGGGATGCCGCAGGCATAGAGCGTGACGATGCCGCCGACGACGGCCGCGAGGAACGCGGTGACGAAGTTCAGACGGGGCAGGAAACGCTCGGTCAGTGCGCCCGTGACGAAGGCGGCCGGCAGCCAGCCGAGGAAAAAGCCGACCGTAGGCCCGGCCAGCACGGCAAGACCGCCGCGCCCGCCCGACAGAAGCGGAAGGCCGGTGAGAACGAGAACGATGAACAGGATGATCGCCAGCGTTCCGCGCCGCGCACCGAGCATGCCGCCGGCCAGCATCACGCCCATCGACTGCGCCGTGATGGGAACGCCGATCACCGGGAGCGTGATGGCGGGAAACGCGCCCAGCACCGCCATCAGCGCGGCGAAGAGAGCGATCAAGACGATGTCGCGGGTGCTCATTCCAAGGATACTCCTATCGGCATCTTGCACTGTGCCGCGTTGCACAAAGTCTCTTAGCCGGGCGGTCGGAAGGCGTCGAGATGACGGATGCGTCAGATCGCCTTGGCGATCGCCTCGGCAAGATAGGTCGCCCGCAGGCGACGCGCGATTGGTCCGGGGCGCCCATCGCCGATCGGCTGTCCATCGATCTCGACGACGGGGGTCACGAAGGCCCCGGCCGAGGTGATGAAGGCTTCTCGGGCCAATTGCGCGTCGGTGACGGTGAAAGGCTGCTCCTCCACCCGCAATCCGGCTTCCGCAGCGACCTTCAAGAGCGCGGCCCGGGTAATGCCGTGCAAGATATCGTGGCTGAGAGCGCGGGTGCGGATCGCGCCGTCCTGCGTCACGATATAGGTGTTGTTGCTCGTGCCCTCGGTAACGAAGCCGTCTTCCACGAACCAAGCGTCGTCCTTGCCCTGCGCCTTGGCCGCCATCTTCGCCATCGCGGGGTAGAGAAGCTGCACCGTCTTGATGTCCCGGCGCGCCCAGCGCAGGTCCGGCACGGTCGCGATGCGTAGGCCCCGTTCCACCTCCGGCGTTTCGATCGCGCCCCGCGCCTGCGTGAAGAGAACGAAGGACGGTGCCGTTCCCGTGGGCGGAAAGGCGAAGTCGCGGTCCGCTTCCCCGCGCGTGACCATCATATAAACGTGACCGAGTTCCAGCGAATTGCGAGCCACGAGTTCCCGGTGCAGCACGAGGATCGTCTCGTCGTCCGCCGGGGAGGGGAGAGAAAGTTCGGCGAGCGAGCGACGAAGCCGGGAGCAATGGGCCGGGAAATCGATCAGCCTGCCGCCGATCACCGCCGTCACCTCGTAGACCGCATCCGCGAACAGAAGGCCGCGATCGAACACGGAGACCTTGGCGTCCGCTTCCGGAACGAAGGCGCCATTCACATAGACGGTTCGGCTCATCGGTGCTCTCACGGCTCGTGTCGTCGAGCCGAACTCCTATCCCGCCGCGCCACGAATCGAAAGAAGCGCAAGCCCGCGCCCGTGTTAAATCGCATCGGGTGTTGAAGGCGGCCGCGATCCGCAGTTACCTGTCGGCCACAACGGAATCGACGCGTCGCGATCGGTTCCCACGCGGAGGAGAAGGCGTTCGCATGGGCCATTATCTTGGGCTGGATCTCGGCACATCGTCGCTGAAGGCTCTGATCATCGACGAGAACCAGACGCCGCTGGCCACCGTCAGCGCGCCGCTCGAAGTGGCCCGGCCGCACTTCGGCTGGTCCGAGCAGGCCCCGGCGGACTGGATCGCGGCGTGCGAACGGGTCTTCGAGCAGCTTAAGGCAGAGCACGGCCAAGCGCTGTCGGAGGTGGAAGGGATCGGCCTGTCCGGCCAGATGCATGGGGCGACGCTTCTGGATGAACGGGACGAGGTGCTTCGCCCCTGCATCCTGTGGAACGACACCCGCTCGCACGAGGAAGCGGAGGAACTCGACGACGAGGACGCGCGCGCCATCACCGGCAATATCGTGTTTCCCGGCTTCACCGCCCCGAAGCTCCTCTGGGTCGCGCGCAACGAGCCGCGCCTGTTCGACGAGGTTCGCCGCGTTCTCCTGCCGAAGGATTATCTTCGCCTTTGGCTGACGGGCGAGGCAGCATCGGACATGTCGGATGCCGCTGGCACGGCTTGGCTCGACACCGGCGAACGCCGTTGGTCGGCGGAGATGCTGCGCCGGACGCGGCTGTCCGAGGACGCGATGCCGCGCCTCGTGGAGGGCAGCGAGGCGAGCGGCACGCTGCGCGCCGAACTTGCCCAGCGCTGGGGGCTGCGCCCCGGCATCGTCGTGGCGGGCGGAGGCGGCGACAACGCCGCCTCGGCCTGCGGCGTCGGTGTCACGCGGCCTGGAACCGGCTTCCTGTCGCTCGGCACGTCCGGGGTCCTGTTCACCGCAAGCGCGGGATACGATCCGGTTCCCGACACCGCCCTCCATACGTTCTGCCACGCAATCCCCGGCCTGTGGCACCAGATGGGCGTGACGCTTTCGGCCGCCGGTTCGCTGGAATGGCTATCGGGCGTCCTCAAGGAAAAGCCCGGCGACCTCGTCGCCAGTGCCGGTAGCGAGCTGACGGCGCCCGGCCGGCTCCTCTTCCTGCCCTACCTTTCCGGCGAGCGGACGCCGCACAACGACGCCGCCGTGCGCGGGGCCTTCATCGGGCTGGAGGCGAGCACGACGCGGGCGGAAATGGTCCGTGCGGTTCTGGAAGGCGTCGCCTTCTCGATCCGCGACTGCCTCGACGCGGCGCCCGATGCGTCCTGGGTGCGCCAGCTGATCGCGGTCGGCGCGGGGTCGCGCTCCGAACTCTGGCTCCGGATCATGGCGAGCGTCCTGGAAACGCCCGTCGCACTGCCGGCGGCCGGCGACTTCGGCGCGGCCTTCGGCGCTGCCCGCCTCGGCCTGTGTGCCGCGACGAACGCGGACCCGAGCTCGGTGATGACCGATCCGCCGATCGCCGCGCGCTACGAGCCGGAGGAGCGCCTCGTGGAGGCTTTCGGCCACGCGCACCGCCGCTACCAGTCGATCTACCCGGCGCTGAAGACGGCCGCCCGCACTTAAGAAGCCGGCGCGCGACTCCTGCGCGCAGTTTCAACGACCCACACAGCAAGAAGCCCGGCATCCTGCGATGCCGGGCTTTTTCACCTCGAGGCCGACGCTTACTTCGCGGCGGTCTGGATGTAGTCGTACTTGCCAGCCTTCCACTCGTAGATCACGTAGCCCGGCAGGGTGACGTCGCCCTTGTCGTCGAACTTGAGATCGCCGATCACGGTCGGGAAGGTCTCGGAATCGAGCGTCTTGACGACGTCCTCGTACTCGGTAGAGCCCGCCTTCTTCACCGCATCGGCCCAGGCCTGGATCGCGGCGTAGGTGTAGAGGACGTAGCCTTCGGCCGTCTTGCCGGACTGGGTGATCTTCTCGACCACCGGGGCGGCGATCGGGTTCTTGCGCGGATCGGGCGAGAAGGTCATCAGCGTCCCTTCGCCGGCATCGCCGGTGATCGCCCAATATTCGTCGGTGACGATGGCATCGCCCGACATGATCTTGGCCGCGACGCCCTGTTCCTTCATCTGGCGAGCGATCAGGCCGGCTTCGGTGTGGTAGCCGCCGATATAGACCAGCTTCACGTCGGCCTGCTTCAGCTTCGACACGAGCGCCGTGTAGTCCTTTTCGCCAGCGGAGTAGGACTCGACGAGCGTCGGCTTCTTGCCGTTGGCTTCCATCGCCTTGGCGGTCTGCTCGGCGAGGCCCTTGCCGTAGGCCGACTTGTCGTCGAGCACGGCGACGTTCTGGTCCTTGTAGGTTTCGGCGATGTAGGCGCCGGCAACCTCGCCCTGCTGGTCGTCACGGCCGCACACGCGGTAGATGCCGTCCGACGGGCGCTTGTCGGTGAAGTCCGGGTTGGTGGAAGCCGGCGAAATCTCGACGATGCCTTCTTCCGAGTAGACCTGGCTCGCGGGGATCGAGGAGCCCGAGCAGAAATGACCGGCGACGAAGCCGACGCCCTGCGAGGCGAACTGGTTGGCGACCGCCACGGCCTGCTTCGGATCGCAGGCATCGTCACCGATCGAGAGCTTCAGCATCTCGCCATTGACGCCGCCCGCCGCGTTGATATCGGCCACGGCCTGCTCGGCGCCGACGCGCAGCTGCTCGCCGAAGGTCGCGTACTGACCCGTCATCGGGCCCGCGACGCCGATCGTGATGTCTGCGAAGGCGGCGCCGCCCAGCACGACGTTGAGGGCCACACCGGCCAGAAGCGCTTTCATCATCTCTTTGTTTTCCCTGTTGCTTCGCGGACCGCGATCCCGGTAGCCGTGCCGATCGGAACCACGCGTCAAGGGCGAGTAAAGACCAAGGCGGTGGTTTGCGGAATAGGGATTCTCATTTCGATGGACGAATTCGGCCGATTTTTTCAGCGCTGAACGGCCTGCACAAGTCTTGAGCCCTCGAACCGGTACTGACGCGCCATCTGCCCCTTCCGGGTGAGCATTCGCCCGAGGGAAGCGAACAGGAGAATCACCACCGCGTCGACGATGCCGTAGTGCAAGGCCGTCGCGATCGTCGCGGGTGGGAGGAAGAACGTCCCGTTGAACAGGCTGAAATGTAGGAAGCGTATCGCCACCGTCAGAAGCAGGCAGTAGAACACCATCATGCCCCAACCGCTCCAACTGCGGGCGGTGGAACGGCCGATCGCGAAGGCGAGGGCGCCGCCGATGACGACGCTGACGAGAAGAAACTCGAAGAACGTCACTTCCCAGAGAAAGGCGAGTTCCTTTTCCATCAGTGATGCCCCCCTTCGAGATAGGCGCTGCGCACTTCCTCGCGGGCCAGAAGCTCGCGCCCCGTTCCGCTCATGGTGATGCGCCCGTTGACCATGACATAGCCGCGATGGGCGAGGCGAAGCGCATGGAAGGCGTTCTGCTCGACGAGGAACACGGTCAGACCTTCGGTCTGGTTGAGTTCGCGCACGGCCTCGAAGATCTGCTTGACGATCAACGGCGCGAGGCCAAGCGAGGGCTCGTCCAGAAGAAGAAGACGAGGCCGGCTCATCAGGGCACGAGCGATCGCCAGCATCTGCTGCTCGCCGCCCGACAACGTCCCGCCGCGCTGTGTCGCGCGCTCCTTCAACCGCGGGAAAAGATCGAAGACGCGGCGGAGGTCCTCGTCGAAATGGTCCTGCCCGACGAGCGTCGTGCCCATCTGCAGGTTTTCCATCACCGTCATGCGGCCGAAGATGCGCCGCCCTTCGGGCGACTGCGCGATGCGCCGCGTCATGATCGTGTGGGTGGGAAGCTGCGAGATGTCCTCGCCGTCGAAGAGGATCTGGCCGGACCGCGCGCGCGGGTTGCCACAGATCGTCATCATCAGCGTCGACTTGCCCGCGCCGTTGGCGCCGATCAGCGTGACGATCTCGCCTTCGGCGACATCGAGATCGACGCCCTTCAGCGCCTGGATCTTCCCATAGAAGGTCTCGACGTTGCGGATCGACAGAAGCGGTCGCGCATCGGCGGGCAGGGCGGACACGGTGCGCTCGGAACTCAGCGTGCTCATGCGCCGACCCCTCCCGCCAGCCCCGCGTCGCGGACCGCCCCGTCGATGTCGCCTCGATCGAGCTTTTCTTCCACCGCTTCGACCTCCTCGTCGTCGACCCCGAGATAGGCCGCGATGACGCGCGGATCGTTGCGCACGGCGTGGGCTGTCCCGTCCGAGATTTTCTGTCCGTAGTCGAGGACGACGATATGGTCCGAAATTTCCATGACGACGCCCATGTCGTGCTCGATCAGGAGAATCGACACACCGAAATCGTCGCGCAGCGAGCGCAGGAGCGTGTTGAGTTCGGCCGATTCGCGCGGGTTGAGGCCGGCGGCCGGCTCGTCCAGGCACAGGAGCACTGGGTCGGTGCACATGGCGCGCGCGATCTCGAGGCGCCGCTGATCGCCGTAGGACAGGTCCGCCGCCGGGTCGTCGGCGCGGTGCAGGAGCGCGGTGCGCTTCAGCCAGTCCACCGCCAGATCCTGCGCCGCTTGCCTCGCCCGGCGGTATCCCGGCAGGCCGAGAAGACCGCCGATGGTGAAGCCGGAGGCGGCCATCAGCTTGTTGTGCTGGGCGACGAGGAGGTTCTCGAACACGGTCATCCCGCCGAACAAGCGGATGTTCTGGAACGTGCGCGCGACGCCCGCGACCTCCGTGATCCGGAAATCGCTCATGCGCTCGAGCAGGAAGATCTCGCCGCCGTCCGTCTTGAGGCTCTGGGCGCCGGAACGGGTGACGCGGTCGACCGCTTCGGCGCCGAAATCCTTGCCGCGACGAAGCGCGATACGGCCCTCGGTCGGCTTGTAGAAGCCGGTGACGCAGTTGAACACGGTGGTCTTGCCGGCCCCGTTCGGGCCGATCAGCGCGGTGATGTCGCCGCGCCCGACCTCGAAGGACAGGTCGTTGATGGCGACGAGGCCGCCGAAGCGCATCGTCAGATGCTCGACGGTCAGCACCGGGTCGCGGGTCCAGCGACCCGCCGTCGGGTGAAGCTCAGCCATGATCAGTGTCCTTCGCCCTGGGCGACCATGTCCGCGCCAATGGCCTTGCGCTCCTTGTAGACGGCCGACGGTTGGCGCGAGGACACGAGACCGCGCGGCTTCCAGACCATGATGCCGACCATCGCGACGCCGAAGATCAGCATGCGGTACTGCGTCGGATCGAAGCCTGCGCCGAAGATCGCCTGGAGGAAGCCGAGGTTTCGAAGTAGCTCGATGCCGCCGATCATGACGATCGAGGCGATCACCACGCCGATCTGCGAGCCGAGGCCGCCCAGAACGACGATGGCGAGGATGATCGCCGATTCGAGGAAGGTGAAGCTTTCGGGCGAGATGAAGCCCTGGCGCGTGGCGAAGAAGGAGCCGGCAAAACCGCCGAACATGGCGCCGGTGGCGAACGCCGTCAGCTTGACGTTGGTGGTGTTGATGCCGAGCGCCCGGCAGGCGATCTCGTCCTCGCGCAAAGCTTCCCAGGCGCGCCCGACCGGCATGCGGCGCAGCCGCAGGGTGACGAAGTTGGTGAGGAGGGCGAGTGCGAGGATGATGTAGTACAGGAAGATGAAGCGGTGGATGGCGTCGTAGGGAATGCCGAAATAGTTGGAGAACGAGCCTTCGCCGCGGCCGAAGTCCAGCCCGAAAAGCGTCGGGCGGGGAATGCCGAGAAGACCGTTGGGGCCGCCCGTGAACTGGTACCAGTTCAGGAGGACGACGCGGATGATCTCACCGAAGGCGAGCGTGACGATGGCGAGGTAGTCGCCGCGAAGACGCAGGACCGGGAAGCCGAGAACGATGCCCCAAAGTGCGGCGAAGAGCCCCGCCATCGGCAGGCAGACCCAGAAGCCGAGCTCGAAATTGATCGCCAGAAGCGCGAAGGAATAGGCGCCGACGGCATAGAAGGCGACGTAGCCGAGATCCAGAAGCCCGGCGAGACCGACGACGATGTTGAGGCCCCAGCCGAGCATCACGTAGGTGAGGATCAGGATGGCGAGGTCGATCAGGTATCGATCGCTCGACGGCGCGAGGGCCTGAACGAGGAAGGGCAGGGCGAGGGCGACGATCAGGAGACCGAGGCCGAGAAACCGACCGAGACCGGCGCCCTTCGTCGATACCGTCTTGTTGGTCTTGGGAAGCGCGGCCTTACGCTCTCGGCGCTGGAACACGAGAAGGCTGAGAAGGAAGCGGACACCGAAGGCGATCGCAACGGCGACGAGCCAGAGATCCCAGCGCGCCCAGAAAACAAGACCGCCGGGTGCGATGTCGGTTCGCAGCGCCAGGAAGAAGAGCGTCAGCGCGGCGACGATGGCGGCGGTGATCAGGGCCTCGCGCAGGGCGATGGCGACGGGGCTGGCGGTCGGGGGTGGGGGAGCTGCGAAGGGAGGTTCGCCGCGCATCGCGTCGCGGACGCCCTCGCGCTGGACCTGAGCGCCCTCGGGCAAGGCGCTGGTGGTGTTGCTGAGATCCGTCATGATCAGACCTTCTCGACTTCCGGGCGGCCGAGCAGGCCGGAGGGCAGGAAGATCAGAACGATGGCGAGGATCGAGAACGCGGCGACGTCCTTGTATTCTACCGAGAAGTAGCCGGACCAGAAGGTTTCGATGAGCCCGATCGCCAGCCCGCCGAGCATTGCGCCGGGCAGGGAGCCGATACCGCCGAGAACGGCAGCGGTGAATGCCTTAACGCCGGCCAGGAACCCGATGTAGAAGTCGATCACCCCGTAATACAGAAGATACATGGTGCCGGCGACGGCGGCGAGTGCCGCGCCCATGACGAAGGTCAGCGAGATCGTCCGATCGACATTGACGCCGAGAAGCGCCGCCATCTTCGAATCCTGCTCGCAGGCCCGCTGCTGCCGGCCGAGCGGTGTGCGCGAGATGATCAGCGAGAACACCGTCATCAGAACGAGCGTCGTCACGATGATCAGAATCTGCATGTAGGAGATCTGCACGCCGTCGATGACGCTGAC
The DNA here is from genome assembly GCF_903970965.1 of Aureimonas sp. ME7. Lineage (GTDB taxonomy): Bacteria > Pseudomonadota > Alphaproteobacteria > Rhizobiales > Rhizobiaceae > Aureimonas. Next base: position 120,359 of record NZ_CAJCKW010000004.1, read on the forward strand.
AGCGCCCTGGACCTGGGGCGGCAGCGGCTTGACGCGCGCGCCCTGCGACACCTGGACGAAGTTCTGCAGGAAGATCGACATGCCGATGGCCGTGATCAGCGGCGCCAGACGAAACGAACCCCGAAGCGGGCGATAGGCGATGCGCTCGATCGACCAGCCCCAAAGCGCGGTGAAGACCATGGCCGCAACGATCATCAAAAGGAGAATGATGGGCAGAAAGGTGAGGCCGGCCGCAACCAGCAGCAGGAAGGTCGTGAGGGCGATGAACGACCCGATCATGAACACCTCGCCATGGGCGAAGTTGATCATGCCGATGATGCCGTAAACCATGGTGTAGCCGATCGCGATCAACCCGTAGATCGATCCAAGCGTCACACCGTTGATCAACTGCTGGAGAAAGTATTCCATGAACCCTCTTCGATTCGGCCGACCGCTGGAATCCTTCGGTCGCAACCGCCGGAAGCCGCTCAACCCTGATGCATGTCGGTTTTTTTAGCAATCGGCCACGCGACGGCCAAATCGGTGATCCATGAAATGAAGGTGGAAAAACTCCGACATATGCGATCTCGTGACCGGCGCAGAGGACGCTGGCCGCTTCTCTGGAATTGCTCTAAATAATTGCCACATGACGAGAATGGCGAACGGCCTACCTTTGGGAGACGACCGATGCGGCTGACCCGCCAGACGAACTATGCGATCCGCCTCCTGATGTATTGCGCAGCCAATCCCGATCGTCTCAGTCGGGTGGGGGAGGTCGCCGCCGCCTACAACGTGTCGGAACTGTTCCTGTTCAAGATTCTCCAGCCCCTGGTGGAGGCGGGCTTCGTCCAGACCGTACGCGGCCGCAACGGAGGCATCCGTCTGGCCCAACCGGCTGAAGCGATCACGCTGCGCGCCGTGGTGGAGGTGACGGAAGAGAGCTTCGCCATGGCGGAATGCTTCGAGACCGGTGCCGTCGATTGCCCGTTGATCGACAGCTGCGCCCTGAACGCCGCCTTGCGAGCGGCGCTCGATGCCTTTCTCGGCACGCTCGGCGGCTTCACGATCGAAGGGCTGGTCTCGTCCAGCGGTTCGATCCGGCATCGTCTGGGGCTCGCCGACCCGGTTCCATCCTCGTTTGGCGCTCCGCCCGCGCTTGTCCCTCTGGCCGGCTGATCAGCCGAGCATACGCTCGATCAGCGAGATCTGACGAGGGAGTGCGACGCGCTTCAGATCGTAGTCGCGCACCACCGTCTCGCGGGCTGCCCGGCGCATGTCGCGGAACCGCTGCGGGTTCGCCAGCGCCTCGACCACGGTATCGGCAATTTCCTGCGGATCGAAGAAGTCGACGAGCAGGCCGTTTTCGCCATGGCGGACGACCTCCTCCACCGGCGCCGTCCGCGAGCCGATCAGGAGGCATTCGGTCGCCATCGATTCCAGCATCGACCAGGACAGGACGAACGGGTAGGTCAGATAGACGTGCGCGTCCGACACTTGAAGCAGCTTCTTGAAGTCGTCGTACTCGACCCGGCCGACGAAGTGGACCCGGCTTTCATCGACCGGGTTCTCCTTCAGGAAGCGCGCCTTGTAGGTTTCGCCCTCCGGCAGGCGCGCGCCGTAGGAAACCCCGTCGCCCCCGACCAGCACGATATGTGCGTCCGGCGCCTTCTTCAGGATGCGGTCGATCGTGCGCATGAAGATGTGGAAGCCGCGATAGGGCTCCAGATTGCGCGCGACATAGGTGACCAGCGGAAACGAGCCGTCGAAGGTCCGGCCGTTCAACGTGACGCTCGGGCGTTCCGAGGGCCCGATCTGGTCGGTATCGACGCCGTCGTGGATGACCTCGACCTTGGACTGGAAGATTTCTGGAATTCGGCTGTGCTGCCAGTGTGTCGGCGATAGGCCGACATCGGTCGACTCGAGGCAGGACAGAATCATCTGGTTGCGGCAGCGCAGCTGGAACTTCAGCTCCGGGTTGCTCGGGAACTCCGGATCGAACCCGACGTCGGCCCCCTGGGCGCTATAGTAGAACTCGATGTAGCTGAGGAGGGGAACGTCGGGAAAGATGTCTTTGACGAACTGCGTCTCGCCCCAGCCGCTGTGGCCGATGATGATGTCCGGCCGGACGTTTTCCTTCTGCATCTGAAGAAGCAGCCGCGCCACGCCTTGGCCGTGCAGGATCGCGTCTTCGGTGGTGCGCAGATAGTTGTGGATCTGCGGGTTGGGTGCGCGATGGGGCGTGTATTCCACCAGCCGGACGCCGGGTAGCCGGTTCTTGGTCGGCTTGGTGATGAAGAAGATGCGGTTGTCCGCTGCGAGCGCCCGGCAAAGGTGGAGGAACTGGCCGGGGAAGTTCTGATGGATGAAAAGAAGGGTCTTGTTCTTGATCATGTCGGGACAGGCCATACGCAACGGGACTTCATCCCGGCGCGTCTGTCACGAGCGGGACAGGCGGGGCGGCGCACTCCCGAAGAGGCGCGCCGCCGAAAGGCTCATTCCTCTCGGAAGGCGCGATCCATCGAGTTGGTGATGGGCGACAGGAGATAATCGAGCGCGGTGCGCTCGCCGGTCGGCACCATCACTTCTGCCGGCATGCCGGGATAGAGGCGGATGTCGTGCGACAGGTGGGAAAGCGCCGTCGGGGGAACTTCGATATCGGCCTTGAAGTAGGCGGTGCCGTTCTCGGTGGTGAGGCGGTCGGGCGAGACGCGCAGGATCTTGCCTTCCACGGACGGGGTGACACGCTGGTTGTAGGCGGTCAGCTTCACCATCGCCATCATGTTCGGCTCGACCTTGGCGATGTCCTGCGGATTGATCATCGCCTCGATCACGAGCTGCGTGTCGTCGGGGACGATATCCATGATGCGCTCGCCGGCGCCCACCACGCCGCCGTTGGTGAACTGGGTGAGCCCGAGAATCGTACCCTTCACCGGGGCGCGCACTTCCGTCAGGTCTAGCGTCGCCCGGGCCGATTGGAGGCGGGGCACGATGTTGGCCATGTCGGACTGAACGGTGCTGATGCCTTCGTTCGCTTCCGTCAGGCGGTCCTGCTTCAGACGGTTGATCTGCATCTCCGCTTCGCCCTGCGTCTCGCGAGCTTCGGCGATCTGCGAGCGGAGGCTTCCGGTCTGGCCGCCGAGATCGACGGAGGCGCGCTCCAGCGCCAGAACCTGCGTCTTGGGCGCGAGGCCCTTGGCGAGGAGGGAGGCGACGCCCTTCTTCTCTTCCTCGATCAGCTCCTGCTGCCGGTCGATCGAATTGATCTGCACCTCGTAGCCGCTGATGCGTGTCGAAAGCTGCTGCTTGCGCTGCTCCAGGATGTCGATCTGGGTTTCCAGGCCCTGCTTGCGGGTCTGGAAGAGGATGGTCTGATCGGTGACCAGCTGCTCGATCGACGGGTCGTCGCGGCGCTCCAGAACTTCGGGCGGGAAGGTGATCTGGTCCTCGCCCTTGCTTTCCGCGGTGAAGCGGGCGCGGCGGGCGAGGAGGTTCATCAACTGGTTGTCGTAGACCTCGTAGGCCGAGCGCGCCTGCACGTCGTCCATGCGCAGGAGGATGTCGCCGGCTTCGACGCGCTGCCCGTCGCGCACGAGAACCTGCGAGACGATGCCGCCGTCGCGATTCTTCACGACCTTGCGGCTGTCTTCCACCTTGACGACGCCGCTGGCGACAACGGCGCCGCTGAGCGGCGCGAACGCGGCCCAGACGCCGATGCCGACGATGAAAACGGCGACGATGGCAGAGCCGAGCACGATCGGGCGCCGAAGGCCGAAGTCGAAGGCGGCGTCGTCGCTCATCGGCGGGGGTGGGAGCTTGGCCGCCTCGGGCGAGACGTTCGGGTCGAGCTCGGGCTTTTTCCTGAAAGCGATCACGGACATGGCTGTATCTCTTGCGGCTTCAGGTTCAGGAGGAGGCCGGAAGCGCCTTGGCCTCCGGCGCCTTCGCAACGGCGGAGGGCTGCTGCTGAGGCGCGGCAGCGGGGGCGGCGCCGGTGGGTGCGGGGGCGACGACGCGGGCGAGGACTTCGTCGCGCGGGCCGAAGCGCTCCACCATGCCGTCGCGCAGAAGGAGGATCTTGTTGGAATAGTTCAGCGCCGACATCCGGTGCGAGATGACGACGACCGTGGAGCCGATGCGGCGTAGCGCAACAATGGCGGCCAGAAGCGCCTGCTCGCCTTCGGAATCGAGCGAGGCGTTGGGCTCGTCGAGGACGACGAAGGAGGGCTTCTCGTAGACCGCGCGGGCGAGCGCGACGCGCTGGCGCTGCCCGACCGACAGCATGGCGCCGCCTTCGCCGAGTTCGGTGTCGTAGCCTTCCGGCAGGCGCAGGATCAGGTCGTGGACGCCGGCCATCTTGGCGGCTTCCAGCACGGCCTCGTCGTTGGTGTCGGGCGCGAAGCGGGCGATGTTCTCGCGCACCGTGCCGGAGAAGAGTTCGACGTCCTGCGGGAGGTAGCCGATGTGGCGGCCGATGTTGGAGCGCGACCAGGAATGCATCTCCGCGCCATCGAGGCGCACGGAGCCGGAGGAGGGGCGCGCGACACCGATCAGGAGGCGGGCGAGCGAGGACTTGCCGGCGCCGGACGGGCCGATGAGGCCGAGGCAGTCGCCCGGCTCCAGCGCGAAGTTGAGGTTCTTGAGGAGCGCCTTGTTGGTGGCGGGGAAGGCGTAGAAGCAGGCTTCCACCGACAGGCGGCCGGCCGGGCGCGGCAGGGCCATGCCGGCTTCGGGAGCCGGGAACTCCTTGAGAAGGGAGTTGAGGCGCTCGAAGGCCTGGCGCGAGGCGGTGATGGCGGACCAGGAGCCGACGGCGCGCTCGACCGGGGCAAGAGCACGCGCCATTAGCATCATCGAGGCGAACATGACGCCGGGGCCGGTCAGGCCTTCGATGACGAGGACGGCGCCGCCGGCCAGAATCGCGACCTGGAGGAACTGGCGGGTGAAGCGGATGGTGGCCTGGATCGTGCCGCCGCGCTCGGAGGCGAGCTCCTGCGCCGAGAGCATGGCCATGCGGTCGCGGTTCCAGCGCTTCGACAGGCCGGGCAGCATGCCCATCGCGTAGATGACTTCGGCGTTGCGCAGGCCCGAATCGGTGGCCGAGTAGGAGCGCTGGCCGGCGACGTTGGCGTCCTTGAGGGCGGGCTTCGTCAGATGCTCGTTGAAGAGGGCGAGGCCGAAGAGGACGACGGCGCCGATCAGCGACAGGAGGCCGAGGCGCCAGTCGATCGCCATGATGACGATCAGGAAGATCGGGGCCCAGGGCGCGTCGAGGACGGCGTTGGTGACGTTGCCGGCAAGGCCCTGGCGGAACGTGTCGAGATCGCGAAGCGCGGAGGAGCGGACGGGGCGGCCGGCACGAAGGCCGGCGTTGACCACCGCGTCGAGGAGGCGCGGGGCGAGGCGGCGATCGAGCATGGAGCCGATCTTGATGAGGATGCGCCCGCGCAGCTCCTCGAGTGCTGTCATCACGCCGAAGGCCATGACGACGGCGATCGTCAGATACAGAAGCGTTTCCTCGGAATGCGAGGTCACGACGCGGCTGTAGACCTGCGTCATGTAGATCGGCAGCGCGAGGTAGAGGAGGTTGGATCCGAAGGAGAAGAGCGCGGCGAAGGCCATGGGCCGGATGCCGGACTTCAGCGCGTCGCGCATTTCAGGCGCGAGATCGGAGGGCTTCTGCATGGATCGCCTTTGCGCACGGACGCTGCGGAACACGACGCTTCCGCGAGGAGCCCGCCCACACCAGCCAAACGCGGCTTCTTGAAGGCGAAAGGCGGCCCTGCGCACAAGCGACGGGGCGACCATATAGACAAAGTCTTATTTTTCCTACGCCCGTTCTGCAATCCCCGCGTGCATATCCCAAGCCCGGACGCGCGAAAGCGCCCGCACCGCTGATCGCGGCCGGGGTGATGGGGTCGATAGGTGTCGCCCTTTTGATGGTGGGCGACGGGACGCCGGAGGCGAACCTCCGTGGGTAGTGTAGTTGAGTGGTCCGCCTCCGGCGTCCCGCGCGGTGTTGATCGGTTCCGGACCGGGGTGCGAAGCCGGCCCTGGCCGTTTGTCGAGGGTTACGCAGGGCATCTCGGCCTGTTGGGCGATCGCGCTCTCACTCGCATCGCTTCGAGGCTGTCTCCGACGCCGTAGTTGTCCAAGAGCCGCTTCGTTTTGAGCAGCCAACCCTCATGTGCTCTTCAGGAACCGTCCGGGCCAGCGCATCCTCCGGCAGGATGCGTGTCGCGGACACCGCTCGCCAGCCCCTCCGAACGATCCCGGTGATCATTCGCGCCCATCCAGATCGGGCCGGCGATGGGAGCCAAGATAGAAGAGGCGGCAAGGGGCAGGGATAGAAGGAGGGAAAGTTTTCCGGTCCGATCCGTCAGCGTGACGACAGGAGGCGTCGCAGCCAGGGCTGTTTGACGGCTGAGGGAGACGTGCCCTGGTTCGGCTGGCGCTCGACGGGCTTTCCCTTGAAGCGGATCAGGAGCGGGACCGTCGTGGTCATCGGATGCATGATGCCGTGCTCCCACAGACCGTCTTCGCCCCAGCAGTCGCCGTGGTCGCCGCAGATGATGATCGTGCCGTCCATGTGGCGCTCGATCAGGGGGGCGAGGAGGCGGTCGGCGAACTCGAGGCAGGCGGTCTGGCGCGAGCGGCATTCGGAGGAGCGGTCTACCGTCTGGAAGGGGTGGCAGGGGTTGTCGTCCGCCGACCAGGGAGCGCCTTCGTGCCAGTAGGGGACGTGGGTTTCGCCGACATTGACGAAGGTGAAGGTGTTGCCCTCCGCTTCAGCCAAGCGCTCGTTCACCCACGCCATCTGGTTTCCCAGGTAGTAGGCGCCGGCATAGAAGAAGTGTTCGAAGCTGTCGCTGAGATGGCCGCCGGTGACGGTGGCGGGATCGAACCAGCCCATGGCGGCGGTGCCGATCGTGGTGTAGCCGAGACGTCGGAAGCCGTCGACGATGTTGCGGCCGACGAGTTCGTAGCCTTCCGTGCCCTTGCCGGGATGACCGGCACCCACGATCTTGAAGAGCTTGCCGAACTTCGGATCGAGGAGAGGCTGGGCAGCGCCGGAGATGCCGGGCGTGAAGCCGACGAACATCGCGGAATGGGAGCCGTAGGTGAAGTAGCTCGGCGACTGGGCCTTATGCAGCGGCGCCACGGCCTTGATGTTCGGCGCGGCGCCGGCCGCGAACGTGTCGTAGCGGCAGGAGTCCAGGGTAACGAAGAGGACGTGATCCGAGGCGTCTGACATCGAAGGCTGCTCCACAAACACAAAGGGCGGCCGAAGCCGCCCTTTGCTCAACTACTGAATGTAGTTGGACTTCGCTAGATTAAGCGACCGAGAACGAGTCAGCCGAGATCGTGCCGGTGAAGCCGGTGACCTCAACGACCTGATCGTCGTACACCGCGTACGTGCCAGCCAGATCGCCCGACGAAACCGTCACAAGGGTAACTGCACCAGCAGTAGCGCTGGCAGCACCCGTGATCGCCGCGAAGTCACCAGTTGCCAGGGTCGTCTGCACAACACTCGTCACAGCAGCGGCTGCATCGAACACGATCGTGTCTTCGCCGAACGTGAAGTCGGTGATGGAAACGATTTCGTCCGCAGCCGTCGTGTCAGCAGCACCTGAGAAGTCGAACGTATCATCACCAGCACCGCCGGTCAGGACGTGGTTCAGCGAGCTGTTGATGATGAGGGTATCATTGCCCTGACCACCGAAGACGGTCGCAAGACCAAGGCCATCGATGGTGATCTCGTCGTCGCCACCGTTGCCGTAGACAACAGCGGTGTCGTCAGCGGTCGTCAGCGTGACCGAGATGATATCGTCGCCGTCAGCCGCGTCCGTGGTGCCGTTGCCACCAACAACCGTCACGGTTGCATCGGAGCCAGCGGTAGTGACAGTAAGCGTGTCACCGCCAAGACCACCAACGATCGATGCGGAGTTGCCAGTGAAGGTGATCTGATCATCATCAGCGCCGCCGAATACGGTCGCATTGCCAAGACCCGTCACAGTGATGACGTCTTCGCCAGCATTGCCGTAGATCACAGCCGAGTCACCATCAGCCGTCAGGCCAACGTTGATTACATCGGCACCGTCGAGGCGATCATTGTTGCCATTGCCGCCATAGACGGTGACAGCTGCGTCATCACCAGCGGTGGTGACCGTGATCTCATCTTCGCCGAGTCCGCCGACGATCGACGCAGAGTTGCCGGTGAAAGCAACCGTGTCGTCACCCTGTCCGCCGAAGATCGTTGCCGAACCCAAGCCGGTTACAGTGATCTCGTCGCTACCGCCGTTGCCGTAGATAAGGGCAGTGCCGGTGTTGGAAAGCGCAGCAGTGATGGTGTCGGCGCCGTCCGTCGGATCATTGGACTCGTTGCCGCCATAAACCGTCACATCGCCAGAATATGCGAATGCGGTCCCAACGGTGATCTCATCGAGACCGAGACCACCAACGAGTAGCGAGCTATCGTTAGCGGAGTCAGCCGCAGCGGCGAAATCGAGCGTGAGGGTATCAGCATCCTGGCCGCCGTAGAGGCGAACGTTGCTGAAGCCGGCGTTGTCGAGTTCATCGTTGCCCTGATTGCCGAACAGAACCGAACCGTCCGCCGAAGCGGCCAATTCGTCGTTGCCAGCGAGGCCGAGAACTACGTTACCCTCGAGAGAGTTGAGGCCGGCATCGTCACCAGCCGTGCCGTAGTCGAGGACGATGTCCGACTGAAGGCCAGCAATGATGTTCGAGGTTGTCAATGCCGCAAAAGTCACGCCGGTGAGCGTGAGAACCGCACCGCTCGTCGAAATGATCGAGATCGAGTTACCGCGGGCGTCTTCCGAGATCGAAGCGATGTCCGCAGCGTTGAGGTTCAGGATCACGCGGTCCTGAGCCGGATCGAAAGCAACGGTCTGGCTTTCGGTGCCATTGAAAGGATAATTAGCCATGTGGTCTCCTGGAGCCCCAAAGGATGGACAGGATGCGAGCGTGCACACTGCGCACCCTCCCTGCGGTTGAGACCATTACCCTTCGGCAATGGAATCTGCCGGGAGGATATGCATGTGGAGGATAGAGGAGGCAATATGCAAAACGGCCTATTTCTCCTGCCGTTCAACCATGTGATGCAGGCGCGCCACAAAAGGGCGCGGATATGAGATTTCAACGGGCTGCGAGATCAGGTTTACGCAAGTTTAGGAATTCGTACGGCATGGCGTGGGGCCTACGAAGCCTTGTGTTGCCGTTCGTTCAGCGGGGCGCGAGTGGATGCGTTGGTGCGTCGTCGAAAGGTCGCCCCGATCGCGTTGCTGGTCCGGACTGACCGGCGGTTCGCTCCGGTTCTAGGACGACGTCATTGTGAAGCGGCCGGTCTCAGTTCGCGTCAGGGTGGTGCTTACGCGAGGCCAAGTCGCGGATGCGCGGGCCGGTAGTCGAACGCTGCCGTCAAGTCGTTCGGGGCCCATTTGGACGCTCGAGACCGCTCGCACCGAATGGAAATCCGTTTCCCGGTTTTCGGCGTTCGCCGATCCGTTTTCTAGGCTGCGGCTTAACGATGGATTAGTCCTTGTGTTGCGGCAGGTTGACAAGGAATGGAGCCGCTTCCACACAGAGCGTGACCGACGGGGTGTTGCGTCCTGTCGGCCGCTCGATCTCGCCCCCATGCCGAATCCCCGCGCTAAGCGCTTCGCGCTAAGCGCCTCGAAGAAGCGATACACGCCTTGAACTCATCCTCCAGCCGTCCCGCGACGCCTCTCGGCCTGCTCGTTTTTGGAATGCATCGAAGCGGGACGTCCGCCCTCACCGGAGTGCTGGAGCGGCTGGGAATTCCCGTATCGGGCGAGCTGCTGCCGGCCGAAGAGTATAATGAGAAGGGAATTTATGAAAACCGCGCGGTGAACGCGTTCCACGGCGAGCTCCTGGCCCATCTCGGATCGAGCTGGGACGACCCGATGCCGGTTTCCAACGCGTTCGTCGAAACGCCAGCGGGGGAGGGGTTCGTCCGGCGACTGGCGGCGATCATCGACGGTGAACTCTTCGCGGGTGCGCCGATCTTCGCGGTGAAGGACCCGCGCATGTCGCGCTTCGTGCCGCTGTGGCGCGCGGCGATGAAGGCCGTCGGCGCCGAGCCGAAGGCGCTCCTGCCGCTGCGTCATCCGCTCGACGTGGCGGCCTCGCTCGGCCGGCGGGACGGATTTCCCCGGGCGAAAAGCCTTCTCCTCTGGCTCGACCATACGTTGGCGGCGGAGGCGGAGACGCGAGACATGACCCGCGCGGTTCTGTCCTACGACGATCTCCTGGCTGATTGGCGCGGCGTCATGGACAAGGTCGGGCGCGAGCTCGACCTGACCTGGCCGAAGGAAAGGGCGCGCGCCGAAGCGGACATCGACGCATTCCTCAGCCGAGACCTTCGTCATCATGCCGAGCGCGGCGAGATCGGCAGCGGGACGCGGCTGGACGCGCTGACGACACAAGCGTGGTCCGCCCTGATGCAACTCGCGGCCGGCGACGCCCCGTCTGCAAGGGCGGCGCTGGACGCGGTTCGCGACGAGGTGGCCGCGGCGTCCTCTCTTCTTTCACCTTACGTGGCCTGGGAGTTCCGCGCGCTCGAGGCGAAGACGAAGGAGGCCCGCGATCTCGACTTCCATTTGCGGGCGCGGGAGAACGAGCTGGCTGCAGCGGTGGCGACGGGTCGCGGCGAGTTGCGCGCCGCCCAGGCCGAGCACGCGCGCGAACATGCCCGCATGCGGAGCGAACTCGCGCTCGCCAGTGCCGAAAACGATCGGCTGAAGCTGTTTCCCGAGCAGCTGCGCGACGCCGAGTTCCAGATCAGCAGTCTGCGGCAGGACATCCTCCAGCGTGAGGCAGCGCTGGACGCGCTGACGAACTCGACGTCGTGGCGCGCCCTGCAGCCGATGCGAAGAATGGCACAGGCACTTCCGCCCGAAAGCCGCGCAGCCCTACGCGCCCTGGCGCGCGGCGGCTGGCAGCTGATCACGCCTTGGCGGGCGGGAGCCCGGCGCGAGGTGGCGCGCACGCGACTGGCGATGCAGGCCGGGCTGCCGATGCATCCCGTAGACCATTCGCTGCATGCGTCCGCCACGGAAGGGGGTGCTGCCTGGCGGCCTCATCTCGGGCAGCCGCCGCTGAGTGTCTTCGAAGCGCCGGCCGATCGTCCTCGCGTCTCGATGGTCACCGACAGCATCAACGAGGGAAGCCTGTTCGGAGGCGTGGCGACCGCGCTGATCTTCTCGGCCCTGTTCGCTCAGCGGACCGGGCGCAAGCTGCGCATCGTCACCCGCACTCAACCCCCGGCGGCCGAGAACGTCGCGGCGTTGTTTCGCGCGCAAGGCATCCAATACGACGACAATATCGACTTCGCCTTCGCCGACATCGCCTCGGCGGATGCGCAGATCGACATCTCGGCGGACGAGCTTTTCATTACGACGAGCTGGTGGACGACACGCGCCACGCTTCAGTCGATCGCCGAGGAGAAGGTGATCTACCTCCTCCAGGAAGACGAGCGCATGTTCTATCCATTTGGCGACGAAGCGCTTCTGAGCGCGGAAACGATGGGTCGGAAGAGGGTTCGCAAAGTCATCAACTCCGAACTCCTGCACCGACATCTGGTGGCGGACGGCATCATCGATGCCGACACGCCCTTTTTCGAGCCAGCGTTCCCCGATCGAATCTATTTTCCGAACCGACAGGCGAAATCCAAAAAGGTCTTCTTCTTCTACGCGCGGCCCAACAATTCGAGAAACCTGTATGCTCGGGGCCTTGAGGTCATCGAGAAGGCGATCGTTCAGGGCATTCTCAGCCCCGACGAGTGGGACATCGTGTTCGTCGGCAAGGATCTCCAACCGCTGAGCATCGCCGGCGTCCGGCCGATCATCAGGCAGGGCATGGCGTGGGAGGAATATGCCGAGTTCACTCGTTCCGTGGATCTCGGTCTGACGCTGATGTATACGCCCCACCCCAGCTATCCCCCGCTCGACATCGCCGCTTGCGGAGGGGTTGCCGTCACCAACACGTTCGGAGTGAAGACGGATCTGGCGCAATACAGCCGTTCCATCCTGTGCGTCGAGGGCGAAGTGGACGCTCTGGTCGAGGGATTGCGCGATGGCGTGGCGCTGGCCGCCGATCTGTCGAAACGCGATCAGAACCTATCCGAAAGCGGTTTGAAGCGCGACTGGAACGATACGCTCACCGCGTCCATCGAGCATTTGGCGCAGGTCGATTCCATTGTTCATTGATCTGCCGGCCGACGAGCCTTACGCTGACCCCTGGCATGCGTCTCTTTCCTACCGTCTCAGCAAGTTGAGGAGGGGAGGCTACCGGGTCGCGTATTTCTACGAGCAGCCGGACAACAGTACCTTCCGCTATCGCGTCTTCAACATGATAGAGGCGATCGACAAGGGATTGGCCGGGGTTTCCGCATCCTACTTCCATCTTGGAGATAGCGGATCTTTCGACGAGATCGTGTCGGCAGCCGACGTGCTCGTCATATGCCGCGCGCGATACGGCGATGGAGTCGCGACGCTTATTTCTCTGGCGCGACAGCGGGGCGTGCGCGTCCTCTTCGATGTCGACGACTTGGTTTTCGACACTCAGTACGTCCATCTGCTCACGAAGAGCCTAGCACAATCCATGAGTACAGACGCGGATTGGGACTTTTGGTTCGCCTACGTTGGCCGCATCGGAGCGACGTTGCGGCAATGCGATGGTGCGATTTGCACGAACGCCTATCTTGCAGAACGCATCAAGGAGTTCGCGAAAGTCGAGGTTTGCATCGTTCCCAATTTCCTCAACGATCTGCAGTTGACGCGCTCGGAGGCCATCGTGCGTGCCAAGCGCGCTTCGAACTACGCTCGCGACGCGGATCTTCACATTGGGTATTTCAGCGGGTCTCCAACGCACAAGAGAGACTTCGACATCGCGGCAAGTGCGATAGCGGCCATCTTGGACGAATTTCCAATGGTTCGGCTGCGCATGGCGGGATATCTCGAAGTTCCCGAACAGCTATCTCATCATTCTGACCGCATTGATCGCCTCGGTTTTACCGATTTCGTCAATCTTCAAGGCCTGATTGCTTCGACGGAGATTAATATTGCCCCTCTACAAGATAATCGATTCACCAATTGCAAATCAGAACTTAAGTATTTTGAAGCTGCTGCAGTTGGTACTGTTACGATAGCTTCTCCATCCTACACATTCAAGGAGGCAATTTATCATCGTCGGAATTCATATATTTCCAACAACCATGAATGGTATTCGTCCATAAAGAGTGTAGTCGAGGGCATCATCGAATTTAACGGCGAGTACAAGACTGTCGCGGAAAATGGTGTCGAAGATGCGCAATCCCATTTCACGTCTGCGAATCAGGCAAAAAGGTTGAGCGAAGTGCTCGTTCACCGTTGAACTTCAGCAAGCTAACCAGGCATGTATGAGCTTTGAGGGCCATGGTTCTTTCACGTTGGTAAGCTTTGCTGCGTTTGAATGATCGAGTACCCCATCAAGCGATCTCTACAGGTGGGTAGATCCGACGGATGACGTGCTTTGCAATGTCCAGGGGAGTTCCAAGCCCCTGCCGCCTCGGAGGCGAAGATGATCGCTGCTAGCACGCTAAGAGGGCGAGCCCAGAGGCTTCATGGATCCATCGCGCAGGATATCGGGACGGCGATCCTCACCGGGACTTATCGACCCGGTGATCTTCTGGCCAACGAGGTTTCGTTCAGCGAGAAGCTGAGCGTTTCACGGACGGCCTATCGGGAGGCTGTGCGAATCCTCGCTGCGAAGGGGCTGGTCAGCAGCCGGCCGAAGGCGGGGACGCGGATCAACCCGAGAGCCAACTGGAACTTCCTCGATCCCGAAGTGCTGCGCTGGGTGTTCGAGAACGGTCCCCCGCCGCCCGCCTTCGTGCGCGATCTGTTCGAGTTGCGACAGATCGTGGAGCCTGCGGCCGCTTCCTTCGCAGCGGACCGCCGGACCGCCGCGCATCTTCTGGCAATGCGCGAGGCGCTGGACGCCATGTCGCGGCATGGTCTCGGCGTCGAAGAAGGGCGCAATGCCGATCGACAGTTCCACGAAACCATCCTCCTGGCCACCGGCAACGAAGTTCTGGGCACACTGGCCAGCGGCATATCAGCGGCGGTGCGCTGGACGACGCTGTTCAAGGCAAGGGACGGGCGCATGCCGCGCGATCCCGTGCCCGAGCACGCAAGGGTTCTGACGGCCATCGAGGACGGGAACGCCGTCGCCGCGCGCTCGGCCATGGCCATGCTCGTCGAACTCGCCTTTAACGACATCCGCTCGGTGGACCCGAGACTTGTGGACGTCGCGGTTTGACGAGTGCGCCTTTCGCGCGGCGTACGCGACCAGAGTTGCGGCCGGGCATTCGATCCGAACGCCGCCGCTTTGCCCTTGATCATTTCCGGTGCTTCCGCTAGTCGGAACAGCGTCGGAGAGGTGGCCGAGTGGTCGAAGGCGCTCCCCTGCTAAGGGAGTATACCGGGAACGGTATCGTGGGTTCGAATCCCATCCTCTCCGCCATTCGAAATCTTCTCGTATCGGTTGACGGTCGCCGTGCCGACAGCAGCGCCCAGCCGGTTGCGGCTTCAGGCTGATGCCAGCCCGGGGAGGGAGAATGCGCTCCGAAGGAGCCGTCTCATGGAAGAAACTCTCGACATGAACAGTCTCGCGCAGCGTCTCGGGCAGACGCTGGCGCTGATCGAAACGATGTTGCGGGACGACCGCGCGGAGGCGGAAGCCAAGCGGGCGCATTATTTCGATGCCCTACGCCGCAAGGCCGCCGGCGAGCACAACGACAACGTGACCTCGCAGTTCTTCTCGGACGCGATCCTGACGGCGGGATGACGCTGTTTTGGGGTGGTGCCGGGAATTGGGCCGCGGCTGGGTCGTTTCCATCGCGCCGCCGGAACAGGCTTCATCTCATTCAAAGCAAAGCATGATTCGCATTGTGAGGCGTGTCCGCGCCTTATATGGTCGGCGCTCGATGAAACCACGCGGGGACGGACGGCGCGATGATCAGACGAAAGGGGCCTCTTCTGGCGGTCGCGGTGATCGCGGCCTTTGCCCTTGGATGGTATCGCGGCTTGTTCGGGCTGGATCAGGTGGTCGAAACGGCGGGCACTCCGGTCGCGCCGCCAAGCGCGACGCCTCCCGCGGCGCCGAGCCCATCACCGCCCGCCGCGCAATCACCGGCAAGTGCCGAGGTGCCTCCGGCTGCCGAAGCGGCGAAGGGGAGCCAAGCGCCGGGCTTCGACGTCGTGCGGGTCGAGCCGGACGGGTCGGCCGTGATCGCCGGACGCGGGGCGGCGAACGAGAAGGTTGCCCTCAGCGACGGCGTTCGTAGTTATGGAGAGGCGCAAACGGACGCCAACGGCGACTTCGTCATGACGCTGTCGCTGCCGACCGGCTCACGCCGGCTGCAACTGGAGCAGCCGGGCACGGGCGGCGTGTCGCAGGATGCGGCGGTGGTCAACGTGCCGCCGAAGGATCGGTCGCACGAGCTGCTGGTGATGATGGAGCGCGCGGGCCAGCCTGCGGAGGTTCTGGTGCGCCCCGAGGCGGCGCCGGCGCCGTCGCCGTCGATTGCCGCGCCGACGCAACCGGATACGGCCGAGGTCGCTACCGCCGAGGCCAAGGCTGCCCCGGCGCCTGCTCCCGTTGCTCCTCCTGGCACTTTGGCCGTGGAGGCCGTGGAAGTGGAAGGCGGCAAGCTGTTCATCGCCGGTGCCGCGCCCGAAACGTCGAAGGTTCGCGTTTATCTCGACGACAAGCTCGTCGCGGAAACGAAGGGTGGCGAGGGAGAGCGCTTCATCGCCAGCGCGGCCGCGCAGGTGCCGATTGGCGACCATACGATCCGGGCGGACGAGGTGAATGCGAGCGGTCAGGTGGTGGGCCGGGTCGAGGTGCCGTTCCAACGGCCGAACGACGAGCCGATGGCGGCTGTCGCCTCGGCTGCTTCGCCCTCGATCAAGGCCGGAGATGTGCCTGCGAGTGAAGCGGCGACCGCTGGAAGCGCTGCCGATCTATCGGGCCTGCGAACCACCGTTCAGGCGCCCCTCGAAGCGGCGCCTCCGCGCGTCATCATCCGCCGGGGGGACACACTATGGCGCATTTCGCGCGCGACCTACGGTCGCGGCAGTCGATACACGGTGATCTATCTGGCCAACGGCGACCAGATCCGCGACCCGAACCGCATCTATCCCGGGCAGATCTTCCGGATGCCGAACGGCGACGAGGCGGAGCGGAAGGGCTGACGCCGCACGGCCAACAAGTCGTGCCGCCGGGCCATCTTGGGCTGGTTCATCGGCCGGCAGAGGTTTAGAAGCGGTCGAAACATGAGACGGGCGTTTCGCCGTCCGCCGTTCCCGCACCGGAAATCTTTGACCTTGTCCGATCCCGATACTGCACCGGCCGCCGGTGAGAGCGGCGCCATGTGGCGCACGCTCCAAAGCCTCTGGCCCTACATGTGGCCGGAAGGCCGACCCGATCTGCGGGCGCGCGTCGTCTGGGCGAGCTTCTATCTCGTTCTGGCGAAGCTCCTGACGGTCGGCATTCCCTACTTCTTCAAATGGGCGACCGACGCGCTCGACGGAACGAACTCGGCCATCCAATGGCTGCCGCTGGTTCTCACCGGCGCGGTGACGCTGGTGGTCGCCTACAATGTGGTGCGGGTCCTCTCGGTGGCGCTCAATCAGCTGCGCGACGCACTGTTTGCCAGCGTCGGGCAGCATGCGGTGCGCATCCTCGCCTTCAAGACGTTCGTCCACATGCATCAGCTCTCGCTGCGCTTCCATCTGGAGCGGCGCACCGGGGGCCTGAGCCGCATCATCGAGCGCGGCACCAAGGGCATCGAGACGATCGTTCGCTTCGCCGTTCTCAACACGGTGCCGACGATCCTCGAATTCGCGCTGACGGCCGCGATCTTCGGCTTCGCCTACGGCTGGCGTTATCTCCTCGTCGTCACCGCCACGGTGGTGGCCTACGGCTGGTTCACGGTGAAGGCCAGCGACTGGCGCATCGCGATCCGGCGCGAGATGAACGATTCGGACACGGACGCCAACACCAAGGCGATCGACTCGCTCCTGAACTTCGAGACTGTCAAATATTTCGGCAACGAGGCGATGGAAGCCGAGCGCTTCGATCGCTCCATGGCGCGATACGAGAAGGCGGCGACGCAGACCTGGACCTCGCTCGGCTGGCTGAATTTCGGGCAGGGCGTGATCTTCTCCGCCGGCATGGGCGTCGCGATGGTGATGTCGGCGCTCGAAGTGCGGGCGGGGACGCAGTCGCTCGGCGACTTCGTCTTCATCAATGCCATGCTGATGCAGCTCTCCGTGCCGCTGAACTTCATCGGCTTCGTGTACCGCGAGATCCGTCAGGGCCTGACGGACATGGAGGAGATGTTCCGCCTCCTAGGGCTCCGGCAGGAAGTGCGCGACCGGGCGGGGGCGCCCGACCTCGCGGTCGGCGAAGGGACGATCCGCTTCGAGAACGTCCACTTTTCCTACGAGCCGGAACGGGCGATCCTAAAGGGGATCTCGTTCGAAGTGCCGGCCGGCAAGTCGGTCGCCATCGTCGGCCCGTCGGGGGCCGGAAAGTCCACCATCTCGCGGCTTCTGTTCCGCTTCTACGACATCCAGAGTGGGCGCATCACCATCGACGGGCAGGACATCGCCGAGGTGCGGCAGGCCAGCGTTCGCTCGGCCATCGGCATCGTTCCGCAGGACACGGTTCTGTTCAACGATACGATCGCCTACAACATCCGATACGGGCGCACCGAGGCGGCCGACGATCAGGTGCGGCAGGCGGCGGCGCTCGCGCAGGTCGATCGCTTCATCGAGAGCCTGCCGGACGGCTACGATACGATGGTCGGCGAGCGGGGCCTCAAGCTGTCGGGCGGCGAGAAGCAGCGCGTCGCCATCGCGCGCACGATCCTGAAGAGCCCGCCGATTCTCGTTCTGGACGAGGCGACCTCCGCGCTCGACACGCACACCGAACAGGAGATCCAGAGCGCGCTACAGCTCGTCTCGCATCAGCGCACGACGCTGACGATCGCGCACCGCCTGTCGACGATCGTCGATGCGGACGAGATCATCGTCTTGCGCGCCGGCGTGATCGTCGAGCGCGGCTCGCACCGGGCGCTGCTGGCCGAAGGCGGTCTTTACGCCGAAATGTGGACCATGCAGCGCGAGGAGAACGAGGCCGAGGAAGCGCTTCGCCGCGCCCGCGACGCGGACGCGCTCGGTGTCCTCAACGCCAAGCGGACCGCGCCGGTCGAATGAGCGTGAACGGCGCGGCGTTGAGCGCTGCGCCGTTTCCCCCTATGTGTCGACCCCAGGCCGATTTGCGGCGATGCAGAAGGAAATTTTCGCCGATGGATATGATCGCCTCGATCCGCAACGTCTTCGTGCCGATCCATCGCGCAGGCTATCCCTTCATCATCGGCTTCTTCGTCGCTTCCGTGCTGCTCGGCCTCCTCTGGGAACCGCTGTTCTGGATCGGCCTCGTATTGACGGTCTGGTGCACCTACTTCTTCCGCGACCCGCACCGCGTGACACCGGTCGGCGACGACCTCGTGGTGAGCCCCGCGGACGGCAAGGTCTCGCTCGTCGGTCTCGTGCGCCCGCCTGTCGATCTCGGCCTCGGCGACGAGCCGCTGCTTCGCGTGTCGATCTTCATGAACGTCTTCGACTGCCACGTGAACCGGGCGCCGGTGCGTGGGCGGATCGAGCGGATCATCTACCGGGAAGGCCTGTTCAAGAACGCCGAACTCGACAAGGCCAGCGAGGTCAACGAGCGCTCCGGCATGGTGATCGACACCTCGCATGGCGAGGTCGGCGTCGTGCAGATCGCGGGCGCCGTCGCGCGGCGCATCATCGTCTTTTCGCGCGCGGGCGAGCATCTGGAGACCGGCGAGCGTTTCGGCCTCATCCGCTTCGGCTCGCGGCTCGACATCTACCTGCCGGACGGCGCGGTCGCCCGCGTGGCGGAGGGGCAGAAGGCGATCGCGGGCGAGACCGTGATCGCCGAGTTCGGGGCGGGCCGCGCCGCCTGGTCCTGGCGCCGGGACTGATCGATGCCCGATCTCGACCCCGCGCCAGCGCCCGTGGCGTCTTCGCGCATCCCGTTCCGGCAGATCCTGCCGAACCTGATCACTATCCTGTCGATCTGCGCGGGCGTCACCGGCATTCGTCTAGCCTTCGAAGGGCGGTTCGAGCTGGCGGTCGGGCTCGTGCTCGGCGCGGCATTCCTCGACGGGATCGACGGGCGCATCGCGCGCCTCGTCAACGGGCAGAGCCGGTTCGGCGCGGAGATGGATTCGCTGGCCGACATCGTCAATTTCGGCGTCGCCCCCGCGCTTCTCCTCTACGCCTACACCTTGAACGACGCCGGGTCCTTCGGGTGGATCTGCGCGCTTCTCTACATTTCGGGTTGCGCGCTGCGTCTGGCGCGCTTCAACACGATGCTGGACGAGCCGAACAAGCCAGCCTGGAAGAGCGCCTATTTTACCGGCATTCCGTCGCCGGCGGGCGCGGGTCTCGCGTTGTTCCCGATGTATCTCGGCTTCACCAGCAACCTCGCATTTCCCGATGTGACGCCTGTCGCAGCCTCGGTCTATCTCGTGATGGTGGGCGTGCTCATGGCGAGCCGGATCCCGACCTATTCGGGCAAGACGTTCAGCATCCCTCTGCGCCGCGAATACGTCGCGCCGGCGATCCTGTTCGTGGTTCTGTATATCGCGCTGCTGCTCAGCTTCTTTTGGGAAACGCTGACGGTCTCGGCGATCGTCTACTACGCGACGATCCCGTTCTCCATCCGATCCTATCGCCGGCAGGCGCGCCGGGACGCCGCCTGATCAGTCGGGCGCGTGGTAGGTGAGGAAGCGGTTCTGCCGGACGTCGAACAGGCGTCCGGTTTCTGTCATCGAGGGGAGTGCCAGCGGCACGATGCGCGCGGCGACGTCGGCGGGCTTGGGCAGCGTTTCCGGGTCCTCGCCGGGCATGGCGAGCGCACGCATGGCGGTGCGCGTGCCGCCAGGATTCACCGAATTGACGCGCAGGGGCAGGTTCTGCGTTTCCGCCGCCCAGGAACGTCCGAGCGCTTCGAGAGCGGCCTTGGTGGCGGCATAAAGGCCCCAATAGGCCTTGCAGGAATGGGCGGCGCCCGACGACAGCAGAACGGCGCGCCCGGCGTCGGATAGGCGCAGAAGCGGGTCCACCGAACGGATCAGGCGCCACGCCGAGTTGACGTTGATCGCCATGGTGCGATCGAAGGTCTTGGCTTCGATATGGCCGATCGGGCTGAGCGTGCCCAGCGCGCCGGCATTGATTACGAGAACGTCGAGCTTGCCCCAGCGCTCGTGGATCGCGCCGCCGAGGCGATCGATGCCCGCCATGTCGGTGAGGTCCAGCGGCACGAGGGTCGCAGCGCCGCCCGCCGCCTTGATCTCGTCGTCCAGCTCTTCCAGCCCACCCACCGTGCGAGCGACCGCGATGACGTGAGCGCCCTCGGCGGCCAACTGCTTGGCAAGGTGGTAGCCGATGCCGCGCGAAGCGCCGGTGACAAGCGCGACGCGCCCTGCGAGCTGGCCGGACATGGGCGAAGACTCCTGGAACTCTGAGATGCGATGAAGGGGCGGCTCAGCCGCTCGCCATCACCGCGAGGCGGTGAACGTTGCCAGTGCCTTCCTTGTCGAGAAGGCGGGTGGGATAGTCGCCTGTGAAGTAGTGGTCGGTGAACTGCGGCCGCGCCGCATCGCGAGGGCTCCCGCCGACAGCGCGGTATAGGCCGTCCAGCGACAGGAAGGCGAGCGAGTCGGCGCCGATGTGTCGGCCCATCGCTTCGACCGACTCGTGCTGGTTGGCCAGCAGCTTCTCGGCGTCCGGTGTGTCGATGCCGTAGAAGTCGGGATAGTGGATCATCGGGCTGGCGACGCGGATATGCACTTCGCGCGCGCCGGCATCGCGGATCATTTGGACGATCTTGACCGATGTCGTGCCGCGAACGATCGAATCGTCGACCAGCACCACGCGCTTGCCCTCGATCATCGCCCGGTTGGCCGAGTGCTTCAGCTTCACGCCGAAGGCGCGGATCTGCTGCGTCGGCTCGATGAAGGTGCGGCCGACATAATGATTGCGGATGATGCCGTATTCGAAGGGGATGCCGCTCGCCTGCGCGAAGCCCAGCGCCGCCGGTGTTCCGCCATCGGGCACGGGCACGACCACGTCGGCCTCGACCGGGGCTTCCGCCGCGAGATTGATGCCCATGTTCTTGCGCGCGACATAGACGCTGCGCCCGCCCACCACCGAATCGGGCCGTGCGAAGTAGACGTATTCGAAGAGGCAGAGGCGCTCAGGCGCTGCTTCCGGGGCCTTGCGGCTGTCGATCGAGATCGAGCCGTCCGGCTGGATCTCGCAGATGACGACTTCGCCGTTCTCGACGTCGCGCACGTACTTCGCACCGATGATGTCGAGGGCGCAGGTTTCCGAGCAGAAGATCGGCTTGCCGTCGAGCTCGCCCATGACGAGCGGGCGGATGCCGATCGGATCGCGCGCGGCGATCAGCTTGGTGCGGGTGAGGGCGAGCATCGAGTAGCCGCCTTCGACCTTGCGGATCGCGTCGATGAAGCGATCTGAGGAAGAGGTGTGCTTGGAGCGAGCGATGAGGTGGAGGACGACCTCGGTGTCGGAGGTCGACTGGCAGATCGCGCCGTCGGCGATCAGTTGGCGGCGCAGCGTCAGGCCGTTGGTGAAGTTGCCGTTGTGGGCGACGGCGATGCCGCCGACCTCGAGCTCGGCGAACAGCGGCTGCACGTTGCGCAGCGCGACCTCGCCCGTGGTGGAATAGCGCGTGTGGCCGATGGCGATGAAGCCGGGGAGCTTCGCCAGCGTCGCCGGGTCGGTGTAGTGGTCGCCGACAAGGCCCATGCGCTTTTCGGTATGAAACTGCTGCCCGTCGAACGTGACGATGCCGGCCGCTTCCTGTCCGCGATGCTGGAGCGCGTGGAGGCCGAGCGCGGTCAGCGTCGCGGCGTCGGGATGGCCCAGAATGCCGAACACGCCGCATTCCTCATGCAGCGTGTCGCCGTCGAGTTCGTCGAAGGAGAGCTTGGTCATCTCGATTCCGTTCTGGCCGATCCGGGCCCGGTGACCGGTTCAGCCCGCCATATGGGGGCGTGGACCGGATTTCGCGAACAAAAAGACGATCGGCGCGGGTGCCGCGCCGACCCATGCTGCTCCCCCATGACCGCCGGGTCGCCCCGTTCGGTCAGTTGGCCGGTGCTTCGGCCGGTTGCTCTTCGCCCTGCTCGATCGCGTCCTCGATCGAGTTCGGTTGTTCGGCGGTCGGGTTCTCGCCTGCCGCGCCGGCGTCGCCGGGCGCGGCGGGCGTGCCGAAGCGTTCCTGGATGGCTTCCTGCGGGTTTTCCGGAAGAAGCGCGACGAGCTGGCCGCCGAGATCGTCCAGCATCGGCTTGGAGCGCGCGTTGGCGACCCAGGGCGGCTGGTTGCCGGACTGCGGCGGGGTCAGCCAGTTGAAGAACACCATGGCGACCACGACCAGCAGCAGACCGCGCGCCGCGCCGAAGAGGAAGCCAAGCGTGCGGTCGATCGCGCCGACGCGCGAATCGATGATGAAGTCGGCGATCTTGAGTGTGATGAACGAGACCACGATCAGCGTCAGCAGGAAGATCCCGGCGGCCGAGGCGGCGAGCGCCAGCTTCTCGTTGTGGATGTACTGCGCAGCAAACGGCGTGACCCGCTCGTAGAGCAGGAAGGTGGCGGCGGCCGCCGCGACCCAGCTCAGGACCGAGAGGATCTCGCGGGAGAAGCCACGCACCATCGCGAGCAGCGCCGAGACGAGCATGATGACGATCAGAATCGCATCCAGCAGAGTGACGGTCATTCGATACCCGGTCTGACTTGAGTGTTGCGTCGCAAACGTCGCTTGCTTGTCGTCTTACACTGCGAAGGCTTTGAAAAATCAAGTCTCCGATTGCACCTGACGCCCGGCGACCCGCGCCACGAGATGGGGCAGGCTCTCGATCTCGTGGGCCGCGACGTCCCGGTTGCGAGGCAGATCGGCGCTGGCGGAGGGCAGGACGGACTGCCGGAACCCCAGCTTTTCCGCTTCCTTCAGGCGCTGCCCGGCGTGAGCCACCGGACGCACCGAGCCCGACAGGCTGATTTCCCCAAAATACACGCAGTCGGACGGCAAGGGCTGGCCGGAGAGCGAGGACACGAGCGCGGCGGCGACCGCGAGATCGGCCGCCGGCTCCTGGATGCGATAACCGCCCGCGACGTTGAGATAGACGTCGTGCTGGCCGAGGCGCACGCCGCAATGGGCTTCGAGGACGGCAAGCACCATGGCGAGGCGCGGCTGGTCCCAGCCCAGCACCGAGCGACGCGGCGTGCCGAGCGTCGAGGGGGCGACGAGAGCCTGGATCTCGACGAGGACCGGACGCGTGCCCTCCATGCCGGCGAAGACGGCCGCGCCCGGCGCCTGGCCGTTGCGCTCGCCCAGAAAGAGTTCGGATGGGTTCTGAACCTCGCGCAGGCCGATGTCGCTCATCTCGAAGACGCCGATCTCGTCGGTCGGCCCGAAGCGGTTCTTCACCGTGCGCAGGATACGGTAGTGATGGCCGCCTTCGCCCTCGAAATAAAGGACGGCATCGACCATGTGCTCGACGACGCGCGGGCCGGCGATCTGGCCTTCCTTGGTGACGTGGCCGACGAGGATCACGGCTGCGCCGCTGGATTTCGCGTAGCGGATCAGCGCCTGCGACCCGGCGCGAACCTGGGTGACCGTCCCGGGAGCGGACTCGGCCATGTCGGTCCAGACGGTCTGGATCGAATCGATGATGACGAGATCGGGGCGCTTGTCCTGACCGAGCGTCGCCAGGATGTCCTCGATATTGGTCTCGGCCATGAGCTGGACGCTGGTGTCGGCCGCATGGAGCCGCTGGGCGCGAAGACGGACCTGCGCCACCGCTTCTTCGCCTGATACGTAGATGACCTTGTGCCCGCCGCGCGCCAAGGCGGCGGCCGCCTGCATCAGAAGGGTCGACTTGCCGATGCCGGGATCGCCGCCGACAAGGAGCGCCGAGCCGCGCACGAAGCCGCCGCCGGTCACCCGGTCGAGCTCGGCGATGCCGGACACGATACGCGGCGCCTCCTCCGTTTCGCCAGAAAGGGGAAGGAGCGCAGCGGGGCGGCCCTTGCGCTTGGAGCGGATGGGGCCGCCGCCAATGCCGTTGGTGTCGCTTTCCTCGACGATCGTGTTCCACTCGCCGCAGGCTTCGCACTTGCCCTGCCAGCGGTTGAAGACCGAGCCGCAGTTCTGGCAGATGAAGGTAGTCTTGTTCTTGGCCATGCCCGCCGCCGCATCCTGTATCGACCCCTAGATGCCATGCGAACAAAAGGGAAACAAGCGCCGAGCCCCTTCGCGGGTCGGGCAGCACAGCCTTGCGCGGGGTACATGCCAGCCCTGACCGCGCTTCGAGGAACGAGGCTTCCGGGCAGCCGTTCTACCCGGCACCACGCCATGCGCGGCATGCGGACCGGAGCCAGCAGATGACCACGATTTCCGAACTCCTGATCGAAACGCTGGCAGAGGCCGGCGTTCAGCGGATCTGGGGTCTGACTGGCGATAGCCTGAACGCCGTGAACGCCGCGCAGGCGAAGGACGGGCGCATCGCCTTCATGCATGTCCGCCACGAGGAGGCCGCCGCCTTCGCCGCCGGGGCCGAAGCCGCCGCGACGGGCCGGCTCGCCGTGTGCGCGGGTAGCTGCGGCCCCGGCAACCTGCATCTGATCAACGGTCTCTACGACTGCCAGCGCAACCACGTTCCCGTGCTCGCCATCGCCGCGCAGATTCCCTCCAGCGAGATCGGGCTCGGCTACTTCCAGGAGACGCATCCGACCGAACTGTTTCGCGAGTGCAGCCATTTCTGCGAGCTGGTGACGAACCCGAAGCAGATGCCGGAGGTGCTGCATCGCGCCATACGCACGGCCATCGCCCGGAAGGGCGTCGCGGTGATCGTGCTGCCGGGTGACGTGTCGATGCTGGAGATCGAAGGTGCCGCACCGGCGTTCGCACCCCCGATCCCGGCGCGCAAGCTGCCGGACGAGGCGGCGCTGGCGCAGGCCGCGGCGATCCTGAACCTGTCCGAGCGCGTGACCATTCTGGCCGGCGCGGGGACGGCCGGGGCGCACGATGCCGTCGTGGCGCTGGCCGACCGGCTGGCCGCGCCCGTGGTCCATGCCTATCGCGGCAAGGAGCACGTGGAATGGGACAACCCGTTCGATGTGGGGATGACCGGACTGATCGGCTTCTCGTCGGGCTACCATGCGCTGATGGACTGCGACGTCCTTCTGATGCTCGGCACCGACTTTCCCTATCGCAACTTCTATCCCAGGGGCGCCAAGATCATTCAGGTGGACGTTGATCCGAGTGCGCTCGGCCGCCGCGCCGTGCTCGATCTTGCGGTTGAAGCCGACGCGGGCGCGTTCGCCTCCGCTTTGGCGGCGAAGGTCCCGGACGGTCGTGATCGGCGCTTTCTCGACGCCGCACTGGCGCATTATCGCAAGGCGCGTGAGGGGCTGGACGATCTTGCGACACCGCGCGGAGAGGGCAAGCCGCTCCATCCGCAATATGTCGCGCGGCGCGTCAGCGAGATCGCCAGCGACGATGCAGTCTTTACCGCCGATGTCGGCACGCCGTCCGTCTGGGCGGCGCGTTACCTCCAGATGAACGGCAGGCGCCGGCTGATCGGCTCGTTCAATCATGGCTCGATGGCGAACGCGCTGCCCCAAGCGCTGGGAGCGCAGGCGGCCTTTCCGGATCGGCAGGTCGTGTCACTGTCGGGCGACGGCGGGCTGGCGATGCTGATGGGCGAGCTTCTGACGGCGGTGCAGTCTCGCTTGCCTGTGAAGGTCGTCGTCTTCAACAACGGCTCCCTCGGCTTCGTCGAGATGGAGCAAAAGGCGGCCGGCTATCTGCCGACCTATGTCGACCTCCAGAACCCGGACTTCGCGGCGATGGCGGAGACGATCGGCCTCCGCGGCATCCGCGTCACCGATTCGTCGGCTCTGGACGGAGCGCTGCGCGACGCCTTCGCGCATGACGGGCCGGCGCTGGTCGACGTCGTCACCGCGCGCCAGGAACTGTCGCTGCCGCCGAAGATTCAGGCCGAGCAGGCCAAGGGCTTCAGCCTCTACGCGCTTCGGGCGATCATGACCGGGCGCGGCGACGAGATCGTGGAGCTCGCCGAAACCAATCTGTTCCGCTAGTTCGGCCTACTCGTAGCGCTCGGGCAGGTGACTGTCTTCGGCGAGATCCGTGAAGCGCGTGAACTCGGCCTGGAAGGCGAGGGGGACCGAGCCCGTCGGGCCGTGGCGCTGCTTGGCGATGATGACCTCGGCCTTGCCGCGCGCCTCGTTCATGCCCTGCTGCCATTTCAGATGGTCGTCGGTGCCGGGCTTCGGCTCCTTGCTCTGCAGGTAGTATTCCTCGCGGTACACGAAGAGCACGACGTCGGCGTCCTGCTCGATCGAGCCGGATTCGCGAAGATCGGAAAGCTGCGGGCGCTTGTCGTCGCGGTTCTCGACCTGACGCGACAGCTGCGACAAGGCGATGATCGGGACGTGCAGTTCCTTGGCGAGCGCCTTGAGGCCGGTGGTGATCTCGGTGATTTCCTGGACGCGGTTGCCGGACGACTTGGACGAGCCCTGCATCAGCTGGACGTAGTCGATCACCATCACGTCGAGCCCGCGCTGGCGCTTGAGGCGGCGGGCGCGGGCGGCGAGCTGGGCGATCGAGATGCCGCCCGTCTGGTCGATGAAGAGCGGCGCCTTCTGCATCATCTCGGTGCAGGCGACGAGCTTGGAATATTCGGCGTCCGTGATGGAGCCGCGACGGATCTTCGACGAGGACACTTCCGACTGCTCGGAGATGATACGCGTCGCCAGCTGCTCGGCCGACATTTCCAGCGAGAAGAAGCCGACGACGCCGCCGTTCGCCGCCTTGAACGAGCCGTCCGCCTGCTCGGCGGGCTCGTAGGCCGAGGCGATGTTGAAGGCGATGTTGGTGGCAAGCGACGTCTTGCCCATGGCGGGGCGGCCGGCGAGGATGATGAGATCCGAATGCTGGAGGCCGCCGAGGCGCTTGTCCATCTCGCGAATGCCGGTGGAGATGCCCGACAAGCCGCCGTCGCGGTCCTTCGCCGCGCCCGCCATCTCGATGGCCGTGGCCATCGCGTCCTCGAAGGACTGGAAGCCGCCGTCGTAGCGCCCGGTCTCGGCGAGCGAGAACAGCGCCTTTTCAGCCTCCTCGATCTGCTGCTTCGGCTCGGCGTCCACCGGCGCTTCGAAGGCCGAGTTCACCATGTCCTCGCCGATGCGGATCAGCGAGCGGCGTAGCGCCATGTCGTAGATCGCGCGGCCGTAGTCGTTGGTGTTGATGATGGTCGTCGCCTCGGCCGCAAGGCGGGCAAGGTACTGCGCCATCGTCATCTCGCCCACGCGGTCGTTGGCGGCCAGAAACGTCTTCAGCGTCACGGGCGTCGCGATCTTGCCCATGCGGATCATCGTCGAGGCCTTCTCGAAGATCTCGCGGTGGATCGTCTCGAAGAAGTGCTCCGGCTTCAGATAATCGTGGACGATGTAGTAGGCATCGTTGTTGACGAGGATGGCGCCCAGGAGCGCCTGCTCGGCTTCGATATTGGCCGGGGCCTCGCGATAGAGGGGGGACTCCTCCTCGAACTTGCGTGCGGCTTCCGCCATCGCGCGGGTCTCCTCGGACTTGGGTAAAGATTCCTCATACCCGAGATCGTGCGCAAGGGCCACCGATGCGAGCCTCAAAGAGGCGTTACGGCGGGAAAATCGAACGTCCGCTAAGCCGTTCTAGTGGACCGCCGGCATCGGCTCCTGCGGCCGATGAAGGACGCGTGGCGAGGGCGCCTCGCGCGCGCGAAACCGGTTCTCGCCCTCCGCGATGTAGTCCCGCGTGATGGGCAGGGCTTCGACCCGGCGCGTGAGCTGGATCTGGAAGACGACGAGCCCCTGCCAGCGGAAGCCGGCTTCCGCGATGGCGAGATAGAACTCCCACATCCTGCAGAAGCGCTCGTCATAGGTCGAGCGAGCCTCCTGCCGCCGCGCCATGAAGGCTTCGCGCCAGGCGCGGCAGGTTTCGGCGTAATGGAGGCGCAGGACCTCGACATCTGTGACGATCAGCCCTGCCTTCTCGATCGCGGGAAGAATTTCGGACAGGGCGGGCGTGTAGCCGCCGGGGAAGATATGCTTCTCGATGAAGGCGTTGGTGTTGGCGGGCGCGGTGGAGCGGCCGATCGTGTGGAGGAGCATGACGCCGTCGTCCTCCAAGAGGTGCTCGGCCTGCGCGAAGAACGTGTCGTAGAAATCGCGCCCGACATGCTCGAACATGCCGACCGAGACGATCCGGTCGAACCGCTCGTGGATATGGCGATAGTCCTGCAGGCGGAAATGCACGCGGTCGTCGCGGCCGGCGGCGTGCGCGCGCTCGCGCGACAGCGCGAGTTGCTCGTCCGAAAGCGTGATGCCGGTGACGTCCGCCCCCGCGACGTCGGCGAGATACAGGCCCATGCCGCCCCAGCCGCTGCCGATGTCGAGAATGCGCAGGCCCGGCCGCTGGATGTTCAGCTTGGCGGCGATGTGCCGCTTCTTGGCGAGCTGGGCCTCCGAAAGCGTCTGATCGGGCCGCTCGAAATAGGCGCAGGAATATTGCAGGTCTGGGTCGAGGAAGAGCGCGTAGAGCTCGCGCGACAGGTCGTAGTGGTGCTGGACGTTGCGGCGCGAGCGTTTGGGCACGTTGTTCTGCGCGGTGCGCCGGAACAAGAGACGGCCGCGCTCCAGCGCGCGCATCCAGGGCTCGCGCGTCGCGTCCTTTCCGGCGTTCTCGCAGGCGAGGCGCACGAGATCCATGATCGTACCTTCGACCATGTCGAGCTCGCCGTTCATGTAGCATTCGCCGAGTGCCAGCGCCGGGTTGTGCGCGATGATGAGCTCGGCCTTGCGGGATCTGAGGCGCAGGGCGACCCGCTGTCCCGAACCGTCGCCGAAGCGGTGGATACGGCCGTCCGCCGTTTCCAGCTGGAGTTCGCCGTGCTGGAACAGGCGGCGAAGATAGAATGCGAGCAGAGGATACATGCGAAACGCTTCCCCAACGCAGACGAGGCCGCTCGTTCCGGCGGCGATGGGAAAAGATTGGCATGCGTTCACGAAAAAGAAAGGAGCCCGTGATCGCTCACGGGCTCCTTTCCCACAATATTCGTAAGGCTTGCGGACAAAACGTGTCCGCCAGCTCGGGTCAGGCCTGTTCGGCTTCTTCTTCGCCGACGCCTTCCTCGAAGACGTCCTGGTCGTCGGCGACTTCCTCTTCCTCGTCGATGCCGTAGATAGCGTCGGCCGAGGTGAGCTTCTCGCCGCGCGCCTGGCGCTCGGCCTCATCCTGCGAACGGGCGATGTTCACCTCGATCGAGACGTCGACTTCCGAGTGGAGCGCGATCTTAACCTTGTGGATGCCGATCGCCTTGATCGGGAGGTTGAGCTCGACGGCGTTGCGGTTCACCTGGAAACCCTGCTCGCGCAAGATGTCGGCGATGTCGCGCGCCGAGACCGAACCGTAGAGCTGGCCGGTTTCGCCCGCCGAGCGCACGATCACGAGACGCAGGCCGTTGAGCTGGTCGGCAACACCCTGAGCTTCCGTGCGGCGCTCTTCGTTGCGCGCGACGAGCTGGGCCTTCTGGGCCTCGAACTTGGCGCGGTTCGCTTCGTTGGCGCGAAGCGCGCGGCCGGTCGGCAGGAGGTAGTTGCGGGCGTAGCCGTCGCGAACGCGAACGGTGTCGCCGAGGCCGCCGAGACGGGTGATGCGCTCGAGAAGGATGACTTCCATGGGTTTGTTTCCTTGAGGGTTGGAGTTTCAGGTTCGGGTTTCGTCCGCTGTCCGGTTTCGCGCCGTGTCGAAGACGCCGAGAACCAGGAAGGCGAAAAGCGGAAAGGACAGAAGCAGGATCGCGGCGTAGGTCGTGAACAGGAGAAGACCACGGGCCGCGCGCCCACGGGTGCGCCGATGGATGAAGGCGAGGCCGACGAGGGTGAAGGCCATCGCGAAGGCGCCTGTCACGACGGCGCCGAGCGTACCGACAAGACCGGGCAGGAAGGCGAGCGCCAGCGCCACGGCGAAAAGCGGAAGCGCCAGCTTCGGCAGGCCGGCATGGGCGGGGATGTCGTCCTTGGGGCGCGGAAGACGCCCGCTCAGGCGCACGACGGCCACCGATACGTAGAGGCAGGCGACCAGCGTCAGCACCTGGAAGGCCGGCTGCACGAAGGGGATCGCGGCAACGACAAGCCGGACGAACTCCCCGACCTGCTGCGGATCGGCGATCGAGCTGTCGGCCTGCGCGGCGACGGCGGCCGCGACTGCTGCGTCGAGCGCGGCCGGATCGTATCCGATGATGGTGCCGAGCGCGACGCAGGAGGCGGCGGCCAGAAGCACGATGGCCAAAAGCAGGCGCGGCAGGGGATACCAGTCCAGCGCCACAGCGCCTCCGCCATCAATGCGGCCTTCCGCCGGGCGGGCAAGGCCGGCCATGTGCCCGATCAGGGCGGCGGGAAGCGCGGAGCCGAGAAGCATGGTGAGGCCGGCCAGAACCGTGCCCATGAAGGCGGCGATGGCGATGGCGGAGGTGGCGGCTGCAATGAAGCCGGCGCGGCTGCCCCAGCCGAGGCTGGCGATCAGAATGGGGATGGGGGCGGCGAGCGCTAGAACGACCGCTCCCGGCGACTGGGTGACCAGTCCGGCAAACAGGAGCGCCGCGGCCATGCCGGCGACGATTCCGATCGGGAGGGATGCAAGGTTCATGCGGTTCGTTTCGCTGTCCTGCCTTGAGGCAGTTAGGGGACGGGATGCCCCAACTCGGCTGGTGGTCTCCTCCCGTCGGCGCCGAACTTAAGCGGGAAGTAGGAGGCGGCGGGCCGGAACCCGCCGCCGTTCGATTACTTCAGGACGTAGGGCAGGAGGCCCAGGAAGCGGGCGCGCTTGATCGCCTGGGCGAGGGCGCGCTGGTTCTTCTGGGAGACCGCCGTGATGCGGGACGGAACGATCTTGCCGCGCTCGGAAATGTAGCGCTGCAGGAGACGGACGTCCTTGTAGTCGATCTTCGGCGACTCTCCGCTCGCGAACGGGTCGGACTTGCGGCGACGATGGAACGGGCGACGCGTGGGAAGCTGGGCGATGTCGACCATTTAAGCGGCCTCCTCGTTGCGACGGGGGCGATCTTCGCGCGGACGGTCGTCGCGCGGGCGATCGTCGCGGTCACGACGGGGCGGACGGTCGCCGCCGTCGCGGTCGCCGCGACGCGGACGGTCGTCGCGCTTCTGCATCATCGCGGACTGGCCCTCGTCGTGCTCCTCGACGCGGATCGTCAGGTAGCGGAGGATGTCCTCGTTGAAGCGCATCTGGCGCTCCATCTCCTCGACCGCCGCCGAGGGGGCGTCGATGTTGAGGAGCGTGTAGTACGCCTTCCGGTTCTTCTTGATCCGGTAGGTGAGGGTCTTCAGACCCCAATTCTCGACCTTGCCGACCTTGCCGCCATTGGCCTCGATCACGCCGCGGTACTGTTCCACGAGCGCCTCGACCTGCTGGCCGCTGATGTCCTGTCGGGCAAGGAAAACGTGCTCGTAGAGAGCCATGGCGTTTGCCTTTCCTTCGGTTTCGCATGCCCGGCGCCAGCGGCTAAGCCTCTGCGACTCTCCTGGATGGCCTAAAAGGCCGAAGGGGAAAGGCGCTGCAAGTGAGACGGTCGAGAGCGGGAACACGGGAGGTCGAAGAGCCTGGAAATGCCCTCCATCGGCCTGGAAACCAAGCCGTCCTCCGTTCAGCCCCCGGCTGACGGTCGGGCATTGACGGGGCAGGCCATAGCCGAAACGGCATGCGATGGCAAGCCGGCGCATGCACCTCAGTGCCGGCGGCGATCCGCCTCCGTCCCATCGCGCAGGCGACGGGCGATCTCGTCTTCGCTGTCGGGGTGGCCGAGGAAGTTACCCTGACCGCGCAACGGCCCGAACCCGCGCAGCGTCTGCCACTGTTCGGCCGTTTCCACGCCTTCCGCCGTCATCTCGATGCCGAGTTCGTGGCACAGGGCGCGGATGGCGCTCATGACGCCCGGCGCCTCGGAGCCGGCCATCACGCGCTTCGTCAAGGCGCGGTCGACCTTGATGCGTTCGACGCCGAGCGAACGGACGAACGCGAAGTTCGCGCGCCCGGCGCCGAACGAATCGATGACGATCCGAACCCCGATCTCGCGTAGCTGCCGAATGGCGCTTTCGAGTTCGTCGCTCCCCGACAAAGCGGCCTGTTCCGTGATCTCGATCTCGATCCGACCGGGATCGAGACGCGTTTCCGCCAGAACGCGCCGGAGCGCGACGGGTATCTCGTGCGTCTGCAGCGAGACGGTGCGCAAGTTGATCGACAGAACCGGACAGTCCCATCCCGCCCTTGCCAGGCGGGCATAGCCTGGAATCGCGTTGCGGATCACCCAGAGATCGACGAGATGCATCAAGCCGAGCTGTTCGGCGATGGCGATGACCTCGTCCGGCATGATCAGCCGGCCGAGGCGCGCGTTGTGCCAGCGCAGCAGCGTTTCGGCGCCGTGCAGCGCCTGCGTGTCGGCGTCGATCTGGGGCTGGAACACGAGGTCGAAGCCGCCGTTGGCGATCGCCAGGATAAGGTCGGTCTGCAGGAGCCGACGTTCCAGGAGATGCTGCTCCTGGAGCGGTTCGAAGCAGGCGACGCTTCCCCGCCCGGAGCGCTTCACCTCGTAAAGCGCGAGGTCCGCGCAGCGATGGAGCTGATCGCGCGCCAGCCCGTCCGCCGGCCCGGACGCCACGCCGATCGAGCATCCGATCCGAAGTTCCATTCCCTGCACTTCGAAGGGTGCCTGGAGAAGCTTCACCACGCGCTCAGCGACGCGAACGGCCTCCGCCCGGTCGACGCCGGGAACGAGCGCGAAGAATTCGTCGCCGCCGAAGCGGAAGATGTCCGCGCTCGCGCCGATCGCGGCGCGAAGGCGCTCGGCGACCTCGCGCAGGAGCACGTCGCCGATGGCATGGCCATGCAGGTCGTTCACCTGCTTGAAGTGATCGAGGTCGAGCGCGAGGGCATGGACCTCCATCGACCCGTCGGCGAGCCCGGCCTCCACTCCTTCCCATGTGGAATTCAGGAGCGTGCGGTTCCCCAAACCCGTCAGCGGGTCATGGTGCGCAAGAAACTCGATCCGCGCGTTGGCCTGCTTCAAAGGCGTGATGTCGGTGACGCTGACGACCGTCAGGTCCCCGAAGCTCGCGTCCGTCGCGACAGACAACATGACGTGCCGGTCGAGATAAGGACCGGGAATCACCGCCTCGACCTGACCGCCCTGTGCGAGCAGCGCATCGAGGTCGAGGCCGCTGGTGGTCCGCACGCAGTCGGCGAAGCTGGCCGCCTCGTCGCAGCCTTCGAAGAGCCGGCCGGCGGCCTTGTTCATGTATCGGGTCGTGCCGTTCCGCTTTACCAGGACGATGCCCGTCGGAACGTCGTCCAGAATGGCGAGCGCGTCGCGGCCGCCGATCGGATGCTCGGCTTCTCCAGACAGGTTCGCGGCAGCGCGTTCCATACGGTTCATCACTCGATGGTGCTCCCCGACCTTGTTTCGCTTCGATGTTCGGTTGAAATCGTTTGACCGGTCCTGGACCGGGACGAGCGCCCGCTTTCCTCCGAAAGTCGGGGCCGTTCAAGGAATGACGCAACGTAAGCCTTCGGGGGTTGCCTGATCCTTAATGCTGCGGTGCGGATTCGCGTCGAGCCTACGAACTCCGGTTGAAAACCTCCGGCCCGCGCGCCTTGACAGGTCGGGGTCATCTCCCCAAGACCCCCACGCAACGGAAGTCGGAAGGAGCCAGCGATGACGCTTGCAGTCATTTTTCCCGGACAAGGCAGCCAGTCCGTCGGCATGGGACGCGAGCTTGCCGACGAATTCGTTGAAAGCCGCCGCGTCTTCGAGGAGGTCGACGACGCGCTGGGCGAAAAGCTGACCGACGTCATGTGGAACGGGCCGGAGGACCAGCTGACGCTGACCGCCAACGCGCAGCCGGCGCTGATGACGGTTTCGCTTGCCGCCCTGCGCGCGATGGAGGCGAGGGGCTTCGATCTCGGATCCTCCGCAGCCTTCGTCGCCGGCCACTCGCTCGGTGAATATTCGGCGCTCGCGGCCGCCGGTTCGCTATCGATCTCGGATGCTGCGCGGCTCCTGCGCATTCGCGGCGAGGCGATGCAGGCGGCCGTGCCGCTCGGGGAAGGGGCGATGGCGGCGATCCTCGGTCTCGACGCCGATCGGCTTCAGGCGATCTGCGCCGAAGCCGGCCAAGGCGGCGTCTGCCAGATCGCCAACGACAACGGCGGCGGACAGATCGTGATCTCCGGATCGAAGGCGGCGGTCGAGCGCGCGATGGCGGCCGCTACCGAGGCCGGCGCCAAGCGAGCCATTCCGCTTTCGGTCTCTGCGCCGTTCCACAGCGCGTTGATGCAGCCGGCGGCCGAGCGCATGCGTGAGGCTCTGGCTTCGGCCGATCTTGCCGCACCGCAGGTGCCGCTCGTCGCCAACGTCCTCGCTTCCGCCGTTTCGGACCCGGAGGAAATCCGCTCTCGGCTGGTGGAGCAGGTGACCGGGCAGGTCCGCTGGCGCGAAAGCATGGCGTATCTCGCGGACGCGGAGGTCGATCTCCTGTTCGAGGTGGGCAGCGGCAAGGTGCTGGCCGGCCTTGCCAAGCGCATCGATTCGCGCCTTTCGGCACTCAGCATTGGAAAGCCGGCCGATATCGAACCGGCGCTGGCGCGGCTTGGCTGAGATCGCTACGAAGACCGATCGATATAAGGAATCCGTGAGATGTTCGATCTGACCGGCCGAAAGGCCCTCGTTACCGGCGCCAGCGGCGGAATCGGCGAGGCGATCGCCCGCACCCTCTACGGCGCGGGCGCGACCGTCGGCCTGCACGGCACGCGGCGCGAGAAGCTCGACGAACTGGCCGGCGAGCTCGGCGAGCGGGCCCATGTGTTCCCGGCCGATCTCGGCAGCCGGGATGGGCAAAAGTCGCTGGCCGAGGCCGCCGAGGCCGGTCTCGACGGCGTCGACATCCTCGTCAACAACGCGGGGATTACCAAGGACGGCCTGTTCGTGCGCATGTCGGACGACGACTGGGACCGCGTGATCGAGGTCGACCTGACCGCCGTGTTCCGCCTGACGCGCGGCCTGACGCACCAGATGATGCGCCGCCGCTACGGGCGCATCGTCAACATCACCTCGATCGTCGGCGTGACCGGCAACCCGGGGCAGACGAACTATTGCGCCGCCAAGGCCGGGATGATCGGCTTCTCCAAGTCGCTGGCGCAGGAGATCGCCTCGCGCAACGTGACCGTCAACTGCATCGCGCCGGGCTTCATCCAGAGCGCGATGACGGGCAAGCTGAACGAGAAGCAGACCGAGGCGATCATGGGCGCGATTCCGATGAAGCGCATGGGTCAGGCCGCCGAGATCGCGTCCGCCGCGCTTTATCTCGCCTCGGAGGAGGCGTCCTACGTCACCGGCCAGACGCTGCACGTCAACGGCGGCATGGCGATGATCTGAAGCTCTTGAGCTTGGCCCGGGCATGAACGGCATGCTAAGGGCCGGGCTTCGCCGAAATCCGTTGGCCTTTGCGCTGCAGCAAAAGCCGGAGGGGAACAACGACGACCGGGTAATGCTTGATTAACGCGGCACCGGCGTCTAACGAAACGGCGAAAGCCATCGCAACAGAGGAATGACCATGAGCGATACCGCTGAACGGGTGAAGAAGATCGTCGTCGAACACCTGGGCGTCGAGCAGGAGAAGGTGACGGACAACGCTTCGTTCATCGACGACCTGGGCGCGGACAGCCTCGACACGGTCGAGCTCGTCATGGCTTTCGAGGAAGAGTTCGGCGTCGAGATCCCGGACGATGCCGCCGAGACGATCCTCACCGTGGGTGACGCGGTGAAGTTCATCGAGAAGAACCAGGCCTGACGCGCTGGCGGGCGCGCCCGCCTTTGTATGAAGAGTTCGGAATGAGACGAGTCGTCATTACGGGCGTCGGCATGGTCAGCCCCCTCGGGGCCGGTGTCGACGCAACCTGGAAGCGTCTTCTGGAGGGCCGCAGCGCGGCCGCCCGGATCGAGAACTTCGAGGTTGCCGACCTGCCTTGCCAAATCGCCTGCCAGATCCCGCGTGGAGACGGCACGGACGGCACGTTCAATCCCGACCTTTGGATGGAGCCGAAGGAGCAGCGCAAGGTGGACGATTTCATCGTCTACGCCGTGGCTGCCGCGGCCGAAGCGCTCGACGATGCCGACTGGCATCCCGAGACCTACGACGATCAGATCGCCTCCGGCGTTCTGATCGGCTCGGGGATCGGAGGCCTTCAGGGCATCGAGCGCAACTCCCTGATCCTGGCGGAGAAGGGGCCCCGCCGCATCAGCCCGTTCTTCATTCCCGGCAGTCTGATCAATCTGGCCTCCGGCCACGTGTCGATCCGCAACGGGTTGAAGGGGCCGAACCATTCGGTCGTCACCGCCTGTTCCACCGGCGCCCACGCGATCGGCGACGCCGCGCGCCTGATCATGCTGGGCGACGCCGAGGTGATGGTCGCGGGCGGCGCCGAATCGCCGGTCTGCCGCATCTCGATGGCCGGCTTTGCCGCCTGCCGCGCCTTGTCCACGAGCTACAACGACGATCCGACCGCCGGATCGCGCCCTTACGACAAGGGCCGCGACGGGTTCGTGATGGGCGAGGGCGCGGGCATCGTCGTGCTCGAGGAACTCGAACACGCGCAGAAGCGCGGCGCGCGGATCTATGCCGAGCTCGTCGGCTACGGCCTGTCGGGCGACGCCTACCACATCACCGCTCCGGCCGAGGACGGCGACGGCGCTTATCGCTGCATGAGCGCCGCTCTCAAGCGCGCCGGCATCACGCCCGACCAGATCGATTACATCAACGCCCATGGAACTTCGACGCCGCTCGGCGACGAGATCGAGCTTCGCGCGATCGAGCGGGTTCTGGGCAGTGCCGCTTCGACGATCAGCATGTCGTCCACCAAGTCGGCGATTGGGCATCTGCTGGGTGCCGCCGGTTCGGTCGAGGCGATCTTCTCGGCGCTGGCCATTCGCGACAACGTCGCCCCGCCGACGCTCAACCTCAACGACCCCTCGGTGGAAACGCCGATCGACCTCGTGCCTCTCGTCAAGCGCGAGAAGCCGATCGATATCGCGCTGTCGAACTCGTTCGGCTTCGGCGGCACCAACGCCTCGCTCGTTCTGCGCCGCTTTGCGGCGTAGGCTTCGGTCTTTCGCCACATTCGGATGATGGTTGCTGGGTTCGCGATGGGGCGGTGACCCTCGTTCCCGCCGCGAGCTCGATAAGGCATGCCGTCGATGTCGCCATGCGAGGCGGCGTCCGGCCGAAGAACACAGGAGACGCCCGCGTGACGATCGGTCCCGACGAACGGTTCGAGACGGCGCCCGACGCGGGTGACGGGCGCCGCAAGAAACCCAAGCGGCGTTCGCGCCACGCGCGCAACGGCCTCGTCATCTTCCTGAGCTGGATGTTCTCGCTGGCGCTGATCGCGGTGATCGGTGCCGGGTTCCTTCTCTACTGGGGGCAGCAGCAGTTCGACGGTCGCGGTCCGCTGGAAGCCGACGCCACCTATCTCGTTCAACGCGGCGCGGGCGTCGCCAACATCGCGGACGGGCTGGAGCGGGCCGGCATCGTCAGCAATGCGCGCGTGTTCGAATATGGCGTCCGGCTCAACAAAGGTGGCCCGGACCTGAAGGCTGGCGAATATGCCTTCGCCCCCGGCGCCAGCATGCGCGACGTGTTGGACACGCTGCGCAGCGGTAATTCCATCCTTCATGCCGTCACCATCCCCGAGGGGTGGACGGTCCAGCAGATCTACGCACGTCTCGCCGGCGACCAGGTGCTGGAAGGGGATATGCCGGCAATGGTTGCCGAAGGGTCGCTCCTGCCTGAGACCTACCGTTTCACGCGCGGCATGACCCGCGCGCAGATGGTCGATCAGATGAAGGACGCGCAGTCGAAGCTGGTGCAGGAAATCTGGGATGGGCGGCAGGACGGATTGCCGGTGCGCGATATCGGCGAGTTCGTCACGCTCGCGTCCATCGTCGAGAAGGAAACCGGCATCGCCTCCGAACGGCCCCACGTCGCCTCGGTCTTCGTCAACCGGCTTCGCGACGGAATGCGCCTTCAGTCCGATCCGACCATCATCTATGGCATCTGGGGCGGGGCGGGGAAACCGGCGAACGAGCCGATCCGCCAGTCCCATATCGCCGGCGAAACACCCTACAACACCTATGTGATCCGCGGCCTGCCGCCGGGACCGATCGCCAATCCGGGGCGCGCCTCGCTGGAGGCGGTGGCCCATCCGCTCGACACGCGGGATCTCTACTTCGTCGCCGACGGCACCGGAGGCCATGCCTTCGCCGCGACGCTGAACGAGCACAACGCCAATGTGCGCCGCTACCGACAGATCGAGCGGGACGCGGCCGCCGCGCGCGCACAGACGCCGGCCGACCCCGCTGCGACGCCCACTCCTTGAACGAAGCACGCTGCGACGCGGAAAGGACGAGCGAATGCCCGTGACCAGCATGACGGGCTTCGCTCGTGCCGACGGCGTGACGGGCGAGGAGACGCTCGCCTGGGAACTGCGCTCGGTGAACGGCAAGGGGCTGGAGGTGCGGCTGCGGCTGCCCCAGGGCCTGGAAGGCCTCGAGGCCGATGTTCGGCGCATGGTCGCCGGCCGCCTGTCGCGCGGCAACGTCCAGGTTTCGCTGAGCGCCCGCCGGGGCGAAGCTGCGGCACCCCCGTTCACCATCAATCGCGAGATGCTCGATGCGGTGCTGCGCTTGTCTGACGAGCTCGTTCGCGGCGGACACGCGACGCCTCCATCCGCCGATGGACTGCTGGCGCTGCGCGGCGTGATCGACGTCGTCGAAACGCCGCCGACGACGGAGGCGCTTGCCGCGCGAAGCCGCGACGCGCTCGCGCTTCTTGATGTGGCGCTCGACGGACTGGTCGATTCCCGCCGAACGGAAGGGGCGCAGCTCGAAGCGATCCTCCGGCAGCGGATCGACGAGATCGAAGCGCTGACGATGCGCGCGGAAGCGGATCCCAACGGGAGTCTCGGTGTAATCCGCGAGCGCATGGCGCGGCAGGTGGCCGACCTTCTCCAAGCGTCTCCATCGCTCGACCCCGCTCGGCTCCACGCAGAAGCGGCGTTGATCGCCACGCGCGCCGATATCCGCGAGGAACTCGATCGGCTGCATGCCCATGTCGCGGCAGCGCGCGATCTCCTGACCGGCGGCGGGCCGATCGGGCGACGGCTGGACTTTCTGGCGCAGGAATTTAACCGCGAATCGAATACGCTCTGCTCGAAGTCCAATGCGGCTTCGCTGACGGCGATCGGGCTGGAGCTCAAGGTCGTCGTAGATCAGTTTCGCGAACAGGTACAAAATCTCGAATGAAGCCGCTGTCCGACACCGACTCGCAAGTTCAGATCGCCCGTCGCGGCTTGATGCTGGTGATCTCCTCGCCATCGGGCGCCGGCAAGTCGACGATCGCCCGCAACCTTCTGGAGCTCGACCAGCGCTTCTCGCTCTCCGTCAGCGTGACGACGCGCACTCGGCGGCCGAGCGAGATCGACGGCGTGCATTATCACTTCATCTCGCGGGACGAGTTCTTCCGCCTGCGCGACGGGGATGCGCTTCTGGAATGGGCCGAGGTTCACGGCAACCTCTACGGCACGCCGCGCGCGGCCGCCGAAAAGGCGATGCGCGAAGGGCGCGACATGCTCTTCGACATCGACTGGCAGGGCGCCCTACAACTGCAGGAGCAGGCCAAGGCCGACATCGTGTCGATCTTCATCCTGCCGCCGTCCATGCAGGAGCTGAAGTCGCGCCTCCTCCGGCGTGCTGAGGATTCGGACGCCACGATCGCCATGCGCCTGCGCAATGCCAAGGTCGAGATCGAGCGCTGGCGGGACTACGAATACGTGGTGGTCAACGACGATCTGAACAACGCCTTCTCGGCGGTTCTCTCCATCGTCAACGCCGAGCGCCTTCGCCGCGATCGCCGCCCCGGTCTGTTCGACTTCACGTCGAGCCTTCTGGAACAAGCGTCGAAGGATCTCGACCAGTTGGGCAGCGCTTAAGCGAGGGCGTTGGCGAGCGCCACGAATTCCGCGACATCCAGCGTTTCTGCCCGGCGCCTGGCGTCGATACCGACCCGCTCCAGCAAGGCTTCGCCGCCCAACGGCTTGAGGCTTTGGCGCAGCATCTTGCGGCGCTGGCCGAAGGCGGCCGCCGTCACCGCTTCGAGCTTTGCGAGATCGACGGGCAGGGGATCCTCGCGCGGGCGCAGCTGCACAATCGCGGAGGTGACTTTCGGCGGCGGGGTGAAGGCCTCGCGCGACACATCGAAGAGGATTTCCGCCTCCGTCCGCCAGCCGCACAGGACGCCGAGGCGCCCGTAATGGTCGTCGTCGGCACCGGCCACGATGCGCTCGGCGACCTCCTTCTGGAACATCAACGTCAGATCCGTCCAGCGCGGCGGCCATTCGGGAACGGTGATCCAGTTCAGGAGAAGCTGCGTGCCGACATTGTAGGGCAGGTTGGCGACGATCTTGAACGGGCCGTCGCAGAGCGAGGACGGATCGATCCGCAGCGCGTCGCCCTCGATCACCTGGAGGCGACCGGGATAGTGCTTGGCGATCTCGGCAAGCGCCGGCAGGCAGCGCGCGTCCTTCTCGATGGCGACGACGCGAGCGGCTCCGTGCGCCAGGAGCGCCCGGGTCAGGCCGCCGGGGCCGGGACCGACCTCGATCACCGTCTGCCCTTCGAGCGGCAATGCCTGACGCGCGATGCGGCCCGTCAGGTTCAGGTCTAGGAGGAAGTTCTGGCCGAGCGCGCGGCGCGGGTCGAGCCCGTGCGCTTCCAGCACCTGCCGGAGCGGTGGCAGACCGTCGAAGGCGACCATCAGACGGTGGGCGCGATGTCGGCGCCGACCGCGCCGATGCTGGCCATACGCCCCGCCAGCCGAAGGGCGGCGATGAAGCTGTTGGGCCGCGCGGCGCCGGTCCCCGCGAGGTCGGCCGCCGTGCCGTGGTCGGGCGAGGTGCGGATGATCGGGAGCCCGAGCGTGACGTTGACCGTCTCGTCGAAAGCCAGTGTCTTCGCCGGGATCAGCGCCTGATCGTGGTACATGCAAAGGGCGACGTCGTATCGGCTGCGCGCTTCCGGATGGAACATCGTGTCGCCCGGCAGTGGGCCGGAGACGTCGAAGCCTTCGGTGCGCAGGATCTCGATCGCCGGGCGGATCACCGTCTCGTCCTCTTGGCCGATCGCGCCCTTCTCGCCGGCATGCGGGTTGAGACCCGATACGGCCAAGCGGGGCCGCGAGAGGCCGAACCGCTCGGCAAGGTCACGCGCGACGATGCGAGCGGTGGAAAGGATCAGCTCCTGCGTCAGCGCGCGCGGAACCTCGACGAGGGGTATGTGGATCGTGACGGGAACGCAGGAAAGCTCCGGCCCTGTCAGGAGCATCACAGGCTGAGACGGGTGCCCCGTCAGTGCGGTGCAAAGCTCGGCGAGATATTCGGTATGGCCGGGGTGGCGAAAGCCCGCGTCGTAGAGCGCCTTCTTGTCGATCGGATTGGTGACGAGCGCGCTGGCCGCGCCTTCGAGCACCAGCCGGGTCGCCCGGTCGATCGCCTCGATCGTGCCCGCCGCGTTGGCCGGGTCGGGGCGCCCGGGAGCCTCGCCGTGCGGATTGACGAGCGGGAGAACGGCGAGGCTTTCACGATCGGACGACGTTTCGGACGGCGCGCCGATGGTTCGGATCGCAATGTCGAGACCGAGGCGCTCTGCGCGACGCGCCACCATCTCGGGGTCGGCGAGGAGGAAGAATTCCGGAAGCCCCAGGCTTTCGCGTTTGGCGAAGGCTGCGAGCGTGATGTCGATGCCGACGCCGGACGGTTCTCCCGCGGTGACGGCGAGCGGAGGGCCTTCGGGGGAGGAACTCACCGTCAGCGCCGGACGATCGTCGCCTTCTTCTTCAATTCGGCAAGGAAGTCCTTGTCGGGCTCCTTCTTGCCCATGGCTTCCAGGTCCTTTTCTTGGAACACCATCGCCGCCGTCTGATCATCCGACACGGTGCGCGTGTCGCAGATGCCGATCAGCTCGACGCCGCGCTCGGTCGCCTGCGGCTTGGTCGCGCGGCCTCTGGAGGATTCCATGATGTCCTTCTTCCAGCGCGGCGGAAGCTCTGGCTCGGCGACGCGGCCGAGGTCGCGGACGGTGACGTCGCGCAGGCCCTTGGCCGTCTCGTAAGTGGCCGGGCAGCTGGTGAAGCGCTGGCGCAGGCTGTTGGCTTCCGCCATCCGGCGGTCGAGCTGGGCGCCGCGCTTGTCGTTGGGTACGACGAAGATGACCTGCTGCAGCGTGTATTCCGTGGTCTTCGGCTTTTGGCCGCCCTGGCTCAGCATGCGCTGCACCACGTCCTGTTCGGACAGGCGATCGCGCTGGCGAACGTTGGCGACCACGGCCTGGCCCCAGCCCATCTGGACGCGGATATAATCCTTGAAGGCCTTTTCCGAGAAGCCGGCCTGGCCGAGAACCTGGGACAGCTGAGCGACCGTCAGCTTGTTGCTTTTGGCGAAGTTCCCGAAGGCCTCGTCCACCGCCGCGTCCGGGATGGCGATGCGGCGACGGGCGATCTCCTGCCGCTTCAGCATCTCGTCGATCAGCTCGTCCGTCGCCGCCTCGTTGCCGCCGGCCATGCGGCGGAGCTTGAGGAAGGCGGCGCGCTGCTGGATCTGGTAGGAGGTGATCGGCTGCTTGTTGACGACGACCTTCACTTCGGAGGCGGCCGAGGCCGCCGTGGAAAGAGCGGCGGTCGTCACGGTCGCCGCCGGAATCGCGAGGAAGGAACAGACAGCCAGACGGGCGGCGAAGGAACGTGCGATCATGGCCTCTCGAAACTCCCGGTCGGGGCGAGGTGCCCGAACGAACCTGTCAATTCCGCTTCCTAGCGGCGAGCTTTGGCGAAACGATGGTCTTTTAGCCCCAATCAGCCGCCGCTTCCAAGCCCATATCCGAAATCGGCATCCACCAGCGTGCGCAACTCGAACTTGAAGAGAACCTTGGTCTCCGACGAGCTGAGGTTGTACCGATCGTTGGTGTTCTGGTATTCGGCGATCAGGCTGAAGCATTCGTCGGCATAACCGATGCCGAAGGACCGGTTGATCAGCGCATCGTTCTCGATGTCGTAGGACAGGGAGCCGAAGGTGCGGATTTCGTCGGTGACCTTATAGGATGCCGATGTCGTGATCTGATTGCGATCCTCGGGGAAGCTGTAGATCGGCTGGGCGCCGATCAGCGAATACGTGACCGCCGTATCCAACTTGCCGATCGTCAGGCCGGCCATCACGTCGGCGCGGTTGACGTCCAGCGTCTTCTCGTCGAACCGGCCTTGCGCCCCGAGGCTGATGCCGTAGGGCGTCGCGAGCGAGACGGCGGATACGTAGTCCGAACGGTCGGTTTCCAGACCGGAGTCGAAGCCGACGAGCGCGTAGTCGAGCTGCGAGTACGGGTTCTCGCCGGCCAGATGATAGGACTGGCCGACCACAGCATCGAGGGAGTATCCGGCGCCGAAGACGCCCGAGTACTGGACGCCGACATTGGCTCGCGTCCCGCCCTCGATCCGGTCGTAGCCGGAGAACTTGTCTTCCTCGAAGAGGTTGAACGCGTTGAACACGAGGCTCTGCGCGTCCTCGTTCGGCAGTCGGCCGGCGTCCATCTCGTTCGGCCGAACGAGAACTTGTGCGATCGGCGTGATCACGTGGGAGGTATTGGCCGTCTCGATCAGATAGGGGTAGCGCGCTTCCAGCCCGGCCGTCGCCATGGCGCGCCCGCCCGCTTCGTCCACCTCGACGCCGCCGAGGCCGTAGGCGGTGCCGTCCGGATAGCCCGTCGCGCTCATGTCGGCGCGGTAGAGGTCGCCGCGCGCCGAAAGGGACGGGGTCAACTGGAGACCGGCGTCGGTCGTATAGGTCCGGCGCCAGCGCGCATCGAAGCTGGCGCGCGAATAATCGCCCTCCAGCGCGTTGCGGCGGAAATAGTCGGTGCGGAACGGGAAGCCCGAGCTTTGGTCGCAGACGCCCGAGATCGTGTATTCGCTCTGGCACAGGAGCAGGAAGCCGGGGCTCGAGGCGTTGCGGCTGAGATTGGCGACGTTGACGTTGTATTCCAGCTGTCCGCCGAGAACCGGATTCTCCTCGATGCGCTGGTAGTCCAGCGTCGGCCAGACATAGGGCTGGACGCGGTCCGTCAACGTATTCTCGGTCTGCACGTCGAACTTCTGGGCGCGCAGATCGAAGAAGCTCTGGTCGCCGAGACCGGTCAGGTAGATCTCGGACGTGCGGTAGATGTTCGAGAAATTCTCGATCTCGTAGACGTTCGAAAAGTTCGAATCGGTCTGGGCGAGGAC
The DNA here is from genome assembly GCF_903970965.1 of Aureimonas sp. ME7. Taxonomy (GTDB): domain Bacteria; phylum Pseudomonadota; class Alphaproteobacteria; order Rhizobiales; family Rhizobiaceae; genus Aureimonas. Next base: position 164,995 of record NZ_CAJCKW010000004.1, read on the forward strand.
GTCCCAGCCGAAGGTCCAGCGCTCGTTCAGCGCGAAGCGGCCGGTGGTGCCGATCATCCCGCGACCGTCGTCGACCGGATCTTCGAACGCCGTCACGTTGTCGGAGCGGAAATCGTTGAACCGGTCGGGGTTGGATTGCGAGATGCCGGCGGTCTGCAGCGTGATGTAGCCGTTCTCGAACGCCTTGCGGTATTCGGCCTCGGCGAGGAAGCCCTGCTTGGAAAAGTAGGTGCCGGCAACCGTCGCGTCCGAGCTTTCGTCGATCGCGAAGTAGTAGGGGATGCGCACGCCGAAGCCGGTCTTGCTCGACGACTTGAACGAAGGCGCCAGCAATCCGCTCTGCCGCTTCACCGTCGGGTCGGGCGAGGCGAAGTAGGGCAGGTAGGCGAGCGGCTTGCCGAACAGTTCGAACCGGGCACCGTAGTAGCGGATGACCTTGTCGTTCTGGTCCCAAACGATGCGCCGCGCCTTGACCTGCCAGAGCGGGGGGCGATCGGGATGCTTCTCGCAGGCTTCGCAGGCGGTATAGACGCCGCGTTCGAACGTCGTCACCGCGCCATCGCGGCGCACGGCCTGTCCGGCGGCGAAGCGCGTGTTGTCGGGCGTTTCGATACGAAGCGCTTGGACGAAGCCGTTGGCGAAGTCGTCGGTGACGTCGATCGAGTCGGCATAGATGCGGTTGCCGGTCGGCTCGACCAGTTCCACGTCGCCCGACGCCACAAGCCTCCGGCTAGCTTGGTCGTAGACGATATTGCGGGCGACGAGCTTGTAGGCACCGTAGTCGATCTGGACGCCGCCAGCGGCGGTGACGACCTGTTTGTCGCTGTCGTAGGTGACCGTGTCGGCTTCCAGGAAGAGCTGGGTGCCTTCGGGTACGGATACCGAAGCGCCGAGTTCGCCGAGCGCGGCCTGCGCGAAGACGGGCGTCGAGAGGCCGAGCGCGGTCAGAGCCACGCCGGCCAAGAGAGCGCCCTTGGCCGACGACCAACCCCCGGTCCCGGCACGGCGCGAGTTCCCCCTCGCTGTCATACTCTACCCATCCTCTTGGTGGAGCAGGATCGTCGTCCCGAACAAACCTGCCGCCACGACCGGGAACCACGCCGCGATGATCGGCGGAATCACGGAATTGCTTCCCAGCGCCTGCGCCAGGAACGTAACGACGTAAAGCACGAAGCCGGCTGCGACGCCACTGACGATCATGCGGCCGGATTGTCCGATGCGGGTGTAGCGCACGGCCACCGTGGCGGCCACCAGCGTCATCGCCACGAAAAGCGCGGGACGGGCCAGAAGTGCATGAAGGCGCATGGCGAAGGCTTCGGCGTTGTAGCCGAGACTGCGGGCGACTTCGATCTTGGAGCCGAGCTCCCAAATCGAGATGGATTCGGGGTCCGCCAGCCTTTGCTCGATATATTCCGGCAGAAGGGTCGTCGGAATCAGCCGTTCGCCCTCGCGGATCGGCGGAGAGCCGATGCGGGTCACGGTGGCGTCGTCGATGTGCCACGCGCCGTCGCTCAAGGTGGCGCGCGGCGCGTCGATGCGCTCGCGCACCGTTCCGTCGCGGTCGAGCAGGAACGCCGTGACCCCGCCGAGCGTCGCGCCCCGATCGGCCACCGCCTTGGCGCCGATGATGGACTCGACGCCTTGACCGACCTGCCGCAGCCAGGGCGCGCGATCGGCCGTGGTCGGGATCGCCGAGGCGTTGGCCGTCTGGAGGAGGGCGGCATGGCTCTGCGCGATGGCGGCCAGCGGATTGTAGAGCGTGACCGACACGACGCCGATCAGGAAGGCGCCGACCGCGAAGGGCGCGAGGATCTGCCAGACCGACACGCCCGAGGCACGCGCCACCACCAGTTCCATCTTCCGGTTCAGCGACACCATGGTGAAGATGGCCGCGAACAGGACGATGAAGGGAAACGCCTGCTCGATGAAGGCGGGAACGCGCAGCGCGGAAATGGTCGCGATCGTCTCGAACCCGACATCGCCCGGAAGCCCGCGGCGGCTGACCTCGACCATGTCGATCAGGTAGGTCAGCGCGAACACGGCGACTAGCGTCGACAGGAAGCTGACCACGAAGCGGCGAAAGAAGTAGATGTTGAGCGTGCGCCGGGACATCAGGACGAAGCTCCGCCTGTTGCCGCGCCGCCCGGCATCAGCCGTTGCAGATACCGTCCGATCCAGCGCGCGCATTCGGTCAGGGCGCGGATGGCCCGCATCTCGGTGACGTTGACGTTGCGCCAGAGGAGCCAGAGATCGAAGGCGATTGCCCCGATCGGCAGTCCATAGACCGCCGCCGTGTATCGCGGATCGTCGCTGACGAGCGACAGGCTGACGAAACCGAGCGCCTTCAAGGCGAGCGCCCCGGCCAGCCCCATCGCCATCGCCGGGCCGGGACCCTGCCGATTGGTCCGCGGATGTCCCGCCACCACCAGCGCCCAGAGGGCGAAGGCGAGGGGATAGAGCCAATCGGAACGGCGCTGGGCCAGCTCCTCCGTAAAGCGGTTGGGGTGGAGCTGGTAGACTCGGTCGTTCGGGTCCGGGTTCAGAAGTTCGCGCGTCGATCGCTCCGACATGCGCACCCAGTCGCGCGTTTCCACCGGCCGAAGGTTGGCGAGGTCGAAGGCGTAGGTCTGGAACTCGATGATCGACACCGACCCGTCGGCATTGCGCTTGCGGTGAAGCTGGCCGTCGTCGAGCACGAGGTAGGACTGGCCTTCTCGTTCGACGATGTGTGCTTCGCGCGCGAAATAGGTGAGATCGAGCGTCGGATCGCGGGTATCGGCCAGAAACAGGCCGCGCACGTTGGGCCCACGCGCCTCGTCGATGCTCATGACCAGCCCGTCCTGCACCTGCTCGAAGCGACCGGGCTGGAGGAAAAGGCTGATCGCATCGGCGTTGATCGTGCGGATGCCGTTTTGAAAGGCGCTGGAGGCGGCCGGGCCGACGATGTGCGAGTTCAGAAGGGTCAGCGCCGAGGCGACGAAGGCGAGGATGAGGATCGGCTTGGAGATCACCATGCGCGATCCGCCGGACGCGGCGATCACCGCGCGCTCCGAATCGGCGTTCAGCGAGTTCAGCGTCTGGATGGCGCCGATCAGGATGGCGAAGGGCAGGACGCCCGCCGCCAGATCCGGCATCAGCATCAGGGCGATCCAAACGATGTCGCCGGCCGCCGTCGCACTGGTGCGGACGATGTCGAGCCGCTGGAGGACCTGAACGATCCAGACGATCAGAACGAGGGCGGCGAGGGAGCCTGCGCTGAAGGCGAGGGCTCGCCGGAAGATATATCGTTCGATCAGCTTCATGCGTTCGTCGTCTCGACAGTCCCGTTCAAACCGCCGAACCCGGCGAAGTACCGAACCGCCGCGGTTCGACATTCCTGGCCGGGGTAGAGTGGGCCAGCTTGGCTAAAGAAGGGCAAACAAGGATGGTTACCCGTTTCTGAACCATGTCGCCACACTTGCATTACAACACACCGTCCCCAGAATGAGAGGGATTCGTTTCCGCTGCCGAGCGCCGGAACGAGGCGATTCCATGCACTGGAGACATCATGTCCGTTCAGCCGACCGTCGACTTCTCGCCTCTGGAACTGCCCAAGAGCGGAACGCTGGTAATCCTCGCGGGTGCGGAAGGGCAGTTGGCCGCTTCGGTGCCGTCGGAGATTTCCGGCGCCGTGGAAAAGGCGATTGCGATCGGCAAATTCAAGGGCCGCAGTCTTTCGAGCGTCGAAGCGGTGGCGCCCGGCGCTTCCGCGCTCGAACGGATCGTGGTGATCGGCACGGTCGGCGAGCAGCCCTTCGGCGAGGAGGACTGGCTCAAACTCGGCGGCACGATCGCCGGTGGGGCGAAAGGCTCGGGCCCGGTCACCGTCTGGGCGGACGGCGCGGCGACCGAAGCCAGCGCGCGCGACGTCGCGACGATCGGTCTCGGCATTCTCCTGCGCTCCTATAAGTTCGATCGCTACAAGTCGCGCAAGGCCAAGCCCGGCGAAGAGGCTGATGCCGGTGATGAAGCGAGGGCCTACACGATCGCCACCGGCGCGGCGGACGCGGCGAAGGCGGAATATGCGGCGGCCCGAGAGATCGCCGAAGGCGTGATCCTGGCTCGCGATCTCGTCAACGAGCCGACCAACGTCCTGACGACCACGGAATACGCCTCGCGCATCGAAGCGCTTTCCTCGCTCGGGCTCGAGATCGAGATCCTCGACGAAGCGCGGATGGCCGAACTCAAGATGCATGCGCTTTTGGGCGTCGCGCAGGGCTCGCCGATGCCGCCGCGCCTCGTCATCATGCGCTGGAACGGTGGAGCCGAGGGTCAGGCGCCGGTCGCCTTCGTCGGCAAAGGCGTCGTGTTCGACACGGGCGGCGTTTCGATCAAGCCGGCGGCCGGCATGGACGAGATGAAGGGCGACATGGGCGGCTCGGCCGCCGTGGTCGGTCTGATGCGGGCGCTGGCCGGGCGCAAGGCCAAGGTCAATGCCATCGGCGTCGTCGGTCTCGTGGAGAACTCGGTGGACGGCAACGCCCAGCGCCCGGGCGACATCGTCACCGCCATGTCCGGCACGACTATCGAGGTGCTCAACACCGACGCGGAAGGCCGTCTCGTTCTGGCCGACGCGCTCTGGTACACGCAGGAGCGGTTCAAGCCGCAGTTCATGATTGACCTTGCGACCCTCACGGGTGCGATCATCGTCGCGCTCGGCAACCACCACGCCGGCCTCTTCTCCAACAGTGACGAGCTTTCCGAGCGTCTGACGCAGGCCGGTCTCGACACGGGCGAGAAGGTCTGGCGGATGCCGCTCGGCAAGGAGTACGACAAGCAGATCGAGGGCAAGTTCGCCGACATCAAGAACATCGGCAATGGGCGTTCGGGCGGCTCGATCACCGCCGCGCAGTTCCTCCAGCGCTTCGTCAACGACGTGCCTTGGGCTCATCTCGACGTCGCCGGCACGGCGATGGGCTCGCCCGCCAACGAGTACAACCAGTCCTGGGCTTCGGGCTACGGGGTGCGTCTTCTCAACAAGCTGGTGGAAGACCACTACGAGACCCGCTGAGGCCGCCATGGCCGAGGTGCTGTTCTATCACCTGACGGAAAGCCGCATGGAGGAGGCCCTGCCGGACCTTCTCGAGCGGTCCGTCGCGCGCGGCTGGCGCGTCGTAGTCCAGGCGGCGACGCCCGAGCGCCGCGACGCGCTGGACCAGCACCTTTGGACCTACAAGGACGACAGCTTCCTGCCGCATGGATCGGACGCCGACGGAAGCGGCGCCCTGCAGCCGATCCTCCTGACGGTGGAAGCCGAACAGCGCGCCAACGATCCGCATGTGCGCTTCATGGTGGAAGGCGCCGTCCCGCACGATCTTTCGGCCTACGAGCGCGGGGTCTACCTCTTCGACGGCCACGATCCCGACCAGCTCGCCACCGCGCGCGAGCGCTGGAAGGCGGAAAAGGCGGCCGGCCATGCCGTCACCTATTGGCAGCAGACCGAGGACCGGCGCTGGGTGAAGAAGGCCTGAGCTAGCTGCCGATCCCGTCGACGAAATCGAGCACGGCGGACGCATAACCGCTCGGGTCCTCGACCGGGGCGGAGTGGCCGACGTCGGGCAGGATCAGGAGCCGGGCGCCGGGAATGGTGGCGGCCATGTATTCGGTGTGCTCACGACTGATCGCCTCGTCGTGGTCGCCGATCGCGATCTCGGTCGGCACGGGGATTTCAGCGAGTTCCTCGGCCGTGAAGTTCGGCTCGTTCGCCCAAAGGGCATGGATCTCCTGCACCACGTCGTCGTAGTGCTTGAGTTCTGGCCGGGTCGAATCGTCCGGGTTGTAGGCAAGGGCGCCATCCGGCGTCGCGTTCGCGGCTTGGACGAAGAGGCTGGACAGGCGTTCGGGATGGTGAATGGCGATGTCGAGGCCGATGATGCCGCCGTCGCTCCAGCCGACCAGCGCGACCTTGTCGATATGCAGCGCGTCGAGAAGGCCGAGATAGTCCTCGGCCATCAGGTCGTAGGTGATCGTGTCCTCGGTCGAGGTCGAGCGTCCCTGGCCCCGGCTGTCGGCGACGATGACCCGGTGATGCTGGGAGAGCGTCGCGATCTGCGAGTGCCAGATCCGGCTGTCCGACAACCCGCCATGGATCAGCAGGAGCGGTGGCCCTTCACCGTAGACGCGGAAGAAGAGCTGGATGCCGTTGACGTCGGCAAAGCCGGTCTGCTCGGGGACCGGCTCGTTGGACGCCTGCCCGCCGCGGATGCCGAAGGGGAGTGCCGTCGCCAGGGCGAGCGCCAGGATGGTGGTGCCGATCGTATGCCGCATGGGTCCGGGCCTCGCGACAGGCGGTGAGACTTCGTTCACCGCGAGTTGATAAGCCAGACCTAGCGCTCCACCCGACCACCCTCAAGCGGTCGGCCGTTGGTTTTCCCCCGCGACCTTTAGTCCGCCATCGCGAGATCGTGCTGCTCCGTCAGGTCGAGCCATTCGGCTTCGGCCTTTTCCAGCGTCTTTTCGGCCGTGGACTTGCGCTTGCCGAAGTCGGCGGCGGCCGCCGGGTCCTTGGTGTAGAGGGCAGGGTCGCCGAGCTTGGCGTCGAGGTCGGCGATCGTCGCCTGAAGGCGCTGCATCTGGATTTCGAGCGCGGAAATCTTCTTCTTCAGCGGCTTGAGCGCCTCGCGCTTTTCCGCCGCCAGCCGTCGCTGATCCACCTTGGACACGGCGGCGGGCGCCGGCGTGTCGTCGATCAACTCGCCCTGGTTGCCGCCGCCCGAACGCGCGCCGGACAGGATCAGCTTCTTGTAGTCATCGAGGTCGCCGTCATAGCGCGACACCGTGCCGTCGCCAACGATCCACAGGCGATCCATGGTGGATTCCACCATGTGCCGATCGTGGCTGATGAGGATGACGGCGCCGGGAAAATCGTTCAGCGCGTGGACGAGGCTTTCGCGCGCCTCGATGTCGAGGTGGTTGGTGGGCTCGTCGAGGATCAGGAGGTTGGGCGCGTCGATCGTGGCAAGGCCCATGAGGAGGCGCGCCTTCTCGCCGCCCGACAGCGAATCGGCCACCGTGTCCATCTTCTGCGTCGGCAGACCCATCTGCGCGACGCGGGCGCGCACCTTGGCTTCCGGCGCGTCCGGCATGAAGCGACGCACGTGCTGGACGGCCGTCTCGTTCGGCCGGAGGTCGTCGATCTGGTGTTGCGCGAACATCGCGATCTTCAGCCCTGGCGCGCGGGTGACGCTCCCGGCCTGCGCGGCGAGGCGCTCGGCGATCAGCTTGGCGAAGGTGGACTTGCCGTTGCCGTTGGCGCCGAGAAGCGCGATCCGGTCGTCCGCGTCGATGCGGATGTCGAGCCCGCGCAGGATGGAGCGTTCGGCCGAGTAGCCGACCGACACGCCCTCCATGCGGATGATCGGCGAGGCCAGGATCTTTTCGGGCTTGGGAAAGACGAAGGGCGTAACGTGTTCTTCGACGATCGCCTGGAGCGGCTTCATACGCTCCAGTGCCTTGAGGCGGGACTGCGCCTGACGCGCCTTGGAGGCCTTAGCGCGGAAGCGCTCCACGAAGGCTTCCATGTGCTTGCGAGCGGCTTCCTGCTTGACGATGGCCTTGCCGAGCAACTCCATCTTCTCGGCGCGCTGACGCTCGAACGAGTCGTAGTCGCCCCGGTAAAAGACGAGCTTCTTCTGGTCGAGATGGATGATCGCGTTGACCGCGTTGTTCAGAACGTCGCGGTCGTGGCTGATGATGAGGACGGTATAGGGATATCGGGAAACGAAGTTCTCCAGCCAGAGCGTGCCCTCGAGGTCGAGATAGTTGGTCGGCTCGTCGAGAAGCAGAAGGTCCGGCCGCGAGAACAGGACCGCCGCGAGAGCGACGCGCATGCGCCAGCCGCCAGAAAACGACGAGACGGGTCGGGCCTGCGCCACCGCGTCGAAGCCGAGGCCGTCGAGGATCGCGGCGGCGCGTGCTTCGGCCGAATGGCTCTCGATATCGGCCAGGCGAAGGTGGATCTCGGAAATGCGCTGCGGATCGCTCGCCGTTTCCGCCTCGGCCAGTAGCGAAACGCGCTCCAGATCGGCCGCAAGCACGACTTCGAGCAGCGATTGCTCGGTGCCCGGCGCTTCCTGCGCCACCTGACCGATGCGCGTGTTACGCGGGATCGAGACACCGCCGGTCTCGGACGCGAGATCGCCGGTGATGACGCGGAAGAGCGTCGATTTGCCGGCGCCGTTGCGCCCGACCAGCCCGGCCTTGGTCCCCGTCGGGAGCGAAAGGCTCGCATGGTCGATCAGGAGGCGGCCGGCAACGCGGGCGGACAGGTCGTTGATCTGAAGCATGGCGGGCTTTTGCCATGTTTGAAAAAAAGGCGAAAGACCGCCCGTTCGGGGTTCAGGCGCGCCCGGTTTCCCGCAGGAAGGCGATCATGTCGAGCGAGGGTGCGTCAACGCCGAAGCCCGTGAGCACCGCATGCGCCTGTCCGCGATGATGGGTCTGATGGTTGAAGACATGAAGAAGCGTTGGGCCGACGCGCCCTTCGACGGGTTCGGGCCGGGTGATCGGCGAATAGCGGAACGTTGATGCCAGATCGGCTTCGGAGAGTGAGACGACGTAGGTTTCGAAGCGCGCATCCTCGCTTCGGCGCGCAGCGCGCAAGGCGTCGAAGTCCTCGAACAGGATGGCGTCCAGGCGGTCCGGCGCCTCGCCGGCTCCGGTCAGGCGACGAAGCCAGATCCGGTCGGCGGTGAGGATGTGGTTCAGCGTGCCGCAGAGCGAGCGGAAGAAGACGCCGCGATCCTCGTGGAAGCGCGCGTTGTCCATGGAGGCGACGACATCGTAGAGACGGGCGTTCGCCCAGGCGTTATAGGCGGCGAGCGCGACGAACTGTTCATGATACATCGAGTGAACCGGGCAAAGAGGTACTGATGGCGATCCTACTCTACGATCTCGTCGGTCGCGATCCGTCGCGACCGTTTTCGCCCCACTGCTGGAAGACCCGCATGGCGCTGGCCCACAAGGGCCTACCCGTCGACATCGCCCCGGTCCGCTTCACGGACGTGCCGGCGATCGAAGGCGGGGAAGGCAAGCGGACGGTACCGATAATCCGCGACGGCGACGTCGTGGTCCAGGACAGTTTCGCGATCGCCGAATATCTCGACGACACCTATCCCGATCGCCCGGCTTTGTTCGAGGGCGCGAGCGGGCGGGCGCTCGCGCGGTTCGTGGAAAGCTGGTCGCAGCGCACGATCCATCCGGCCGTCGTTCGCGCTTCGATCATGGATATCCACGACGCGCAGGACGATGAGAATCGCGCCTACTTCCGCCGGTCTCGCGAGGCATCGTTCGGTCGATCGCTGGAGTCGGTTCAGGACGGGCGGACGGACGAGCGGCTGAAGGCCTTTGCAGAAGCGCTCGCGCCGCTTCGCGCGACCCTGGCGCGGCAGCCCTTCGTGGCCGGAGCCCAGCCGATGTTCGCCGACTACATCGTGTTCGGCGCTTTCCAGTGGCTGCGGATCATCTCCCGCTTCGAGCTTCTCGCATCGGACGATCCGATCCGCGACTGGTTCGAGCGGTGCCTCGATCTGCATGGCGGGATCGGGCGTTCGGTTCCGGCGGCGGCGTGAACACGCCCTGCCTTGCCTTTGCGGCCGGCACATGGGTATAGAGCGCGCCATCTCCAGCCCTTATCAAGAGGACTACGGCCTATGGCGATCGAACGCACCTTCTCCATGATCAAGCCCGATGCGACCCGTCGCAACCTGACCGGCGCGATCACCAGGATCCTGGAAGAGGGTGGCCTGCGCGTCGTCGCTTCCAAGCGCGTCTGGATGAGCCGCCGCGAGGCCGAAGGTTTCTACGCCGTCCACAAGGAGCGCCCGTTCTTCGGCGAGCTCGTCGAGTCCATGTCGTCGGGCCCGACGATCGTGCAGGTCCTGGAAGGCGAGAACGCCATCTCGCGCAACCGCGAGATCATGGGCGCCACCAACCCGAGCCAGGCCGCCGAAGGCACGATCCGCAAGGTGCACGCGCTTTCGATCGGCGAGAACTCCGTCCATGGTTCGGACGCCGCCGAGACGGCGCGCGAGGAGATCGCCTACTGGTTCTCCGAGACCGAGATCGTCGGCTGAGCTGAAGCCCGACCCGTTTTTCGTATCGACGCCGGCCTTCGGGCCGGCGTTTTCGTTTTCAAAGCCGATGCCAGCGTCCGGCCGCCGCGTCGTCCGTGTCCTTCGCCTCGACCCAGCCGCCGACCGAGCCGTCGCTGAGGTGCTCGCGCTTCCAGAATGGGGCCTTGGACTTCATGAAATCCATGACGAAGCCGGCCGCCTCGAACGCCGCATGTCGATGCTTCGAGGAGCAGGCGACGAAGACGATCTCTTCGCCCGGCGCGATCATGCCGTAGCGGTGGATGCAGCGCAGGTTCAGAATCGGCCAGCGCCCGGCGGCCTCGGTCGCGATACGCTCGATCGCCCGCTCGGCCATGCCGGGATAATGCTCGATTTCCAAAGCCTGGAGCCGCCCGTCCTCGTCACGGCAATAGCCTGCGAAGGTGACGACCGCGCCCGCGTCGCCGCCGGGCGCCGCGCGCTGCGCCTCCGCCGCGAGGTCGATCGGGCCGGGCTGGACGAGGACGCTGATGTCAGTCATCTCAGCCGCCCGTCATCGGCGGGAAGATCGCGATCTCAGAGCAATGTCCGATCGGCTGCGAATGGGGAACGTGCTCCTGGTCGATGGCGACGCGGATCATCTCCGGCGCTTGGAGCGCGGCGGCGTAGTTGTCTCCGCGCCCCTTCAGCCAGTGCAGGAGGTCGTCGACGGTAACGATGCCGGCCGGCAGGGCGACCTCTTCCTCGGCGGTTCCGATCCGCTCGCGGACCCAGGCGAAATAAACGATCTTCATGGCAGCCTCGCTTCCGGCCGGCGATCGCTTGCCGGCCCTAGACGTCGATATGGCGCAGTCCGGCGCGGAAGTAATCGTATCCGGTGTAGAGTGTGATGATCGCCGCCGCCCATAGGAGGACGATGCCCCCCTTGGTGACGAAGGGGAGGACCTCGTCGCCCGCCGGCCCAGCCAGCAGGAAGCCGATGGCGACCATCTGCGTCGCCGTCTTCCACTTGGCGAGGCGCGTGACGGGCACGGACACCTTGAGTTCGGCCAGATACTCGCGCAGGCCCGACACGAGGATCTCGCGGCAGAGGATGACGATCGCGGCCCAGATCGTCCACCCCGCGATCGTCCCGTCGGCGGCGAGAAGCAGAAGCGCTGCGGCCACGAGAAGCTTGTCGGCGATCGGGTCGAGCATGCGCCCTATCGTGGACGTCTGCTGCCAGATGCGCGCGAGATAGCCGTCGAGCCAGTCGGTCAGGCTCGCGACCACGAAGATCACGAGCGCCGTCCAGCGCGCGGCGTCCGAGCCGTGCAGCCGGCCTTCCACGAAGAAGCATAGGACTACGAGCGGCACGGCGGCGATCCGAGCGTAGGTGAGGATGTTCGGAAGGCTGAGCGCCTGTGATGCCATGGGTTCGGTCCGGTTGGCTGAGAAGACTCGGCCGAAGAATACAGGAGTCTGCGTGACGGTTGTTCAAACGCGGGGCGGCGCCCGCGTCAACATCGCCCCGACAAAAACCGGGTTTCTCCGCTTCACTGCCGTTCGTGGAAATGGTCGTAGATCGTCTTGGCCATCGCCGCCGAAATGCCCTCGACCTTGAGGAGGTCGTCGAAGGCGGCGCGTGACACCGCCTTGGCGGTGCCGAAATGATGAAGAAGCGCGCGCTTACGCGAGGGACCGATGCCGCCGATCTCATCCAACGGGTTCTTGGTCAGCTCCTTCTTGCGCTTGGCGCGGTGGGTACCGATGGCGAAGCGATGGGCCTCGTCGCGAAGGCGCTGGACGAAGTAGAGAACCGGATCGCGCGGGGGGAGAGCGAAGGGCTCGCGCCCTTCGACGATGAAGCGCTCGCGCCCCGCATCGCGGTCGACGCCTTTGGCGACGCCGATCGTCGTCACCTTGTCGGCGATGCCGAGGTCCTTCAGAATCGTGCGCACGGCCGAAATCTGCCCCTTGCCGCCGTCGATCAGGACGAGATCCGGCCAAGCGGGCATCTCGGCCGTATCCGCCGGCTCGTCGGGCGAGGGTTCCATGACGCGCTCGGGGCCGGCGTCGCCATGCTCCTTGATCAGGCGCGAGAAGCGGCGCGTCATCACCTCGCGCATCATTCCGAAGTCGTCGCCCGGAGTGATGTCCTGGCCGCGGATGTTGAACTTGCGATACTGGTTCTTGGCGAAGCCCTGTGGCCCGGCGACGATCATCGCGCCGACCGCGTTGGTGCCCGAGATGTGCGAGTTGTCGAACACCTCGATCCGGCGCGGCACCTCGGCGAGGTTGAAGGTTTCCTTGAGACCGGCCAGCAGGCGAGCCTGCGAGGACGTTTCGGCCAGACGGCGGCCGAGCGCCTCGCGCGCGTTGGCGCTGGCATGGTCCACCAGATCCTTCTTCTCGCCGCGCTTCGGGATGGCGATCTCCACCCGCCGTTCGGCGCGGTCGCTGAGCGCGTCCGACAGAAGCTCGCGATCCTCGACCTCGGTCGGTAGCAGAACGAGGCTCGCCGGTGGCTTGTCGTCGTAGAACTGCGCGAGAAAGGCGCCGAGCACCTCGCCAGGCTCGAGCGACGGATCGGCCTTCGGAAAATAGGCGCGGTTGCCCCAGTTCTGCCCGGTGCGGAAGAAGAAGACCTGGATGCAGGTCAGCCCACCTTCCTGGTGGATGGCGAAGACATCGGCCTCCTCGACGCCGTGCGGGTTGATACCCTGATGCGACTGGATGTGGGCCAGCGCCGACAGGCGGTCGCGGTAGACGGCGGCGCGCTCGAAGTCGAGATCGTCGGAGGCTTCCTGCATGGCACGCGAGATCGACTGCTTCACCTGGCCCGATTTGCCCGACAGGAACGCCTTCGCGTCGCCGACGAGGCCGGCATAGCCTTCCAGCGAGATCTCGCGCGTGCAGGGGCCGGAACAGCGCTTGATCTGGTAGAGGAGGCAGGGGCGGGTGCGCGTCTCATAGACGCTGTCCGTGCAGGTGCGCAAAAGGAACGCTCGCTGCAGCGAGGCCACGGTGCGCCCAACGGCGCCGCCGGAGGCGAACGGGCCGAAGTAGCTGCCCTTTCGCGAGCGCGCACCGCGATGCTTGAAGATCGCCGGCGCCTCGTGGTCGTCGGAGACGAGGATGTAGGGAAACGACTTGTCGTCCCGCATCAGGACGTTGAAGCGCGGGCGAAGGCGCTTGATGAGGTTGGCTTCCAGAAGAAGCGCCTCGGTCTCGGTGCGTGTGGTGACGAACTCCATGTGCCGCGTCGCGCGGATCATGCGCATGATGCGGTTGTTGTGGCCGGCGAGGCGCGTGTAGCTCGCCACGCGCTTCTTCAAGGACTTCGCCTTGCCGACGTAGAGAACCGCGCTCGCTTCGTCGAACATGCGGTACACGCCGGGGCTGTTGGGCAGTCGCTTCTGGAAGGCGGAGATCAGTTCGGCGCCGACGAGCGTCTGGTCCACCTCGCGCCCGCCGTCATCCCAGTCGATCGAGGCGATCAGGGATGCGTTGGACGAGGGTTCGGCCGCATCCTGCCCGAGATCCTCGTCGGTCTCGAACTCGTCGTCCTCGATGTCTTGCGTCAGCTGGTCTGTCATCTCGTCTTCGCCGGGAAAGCGCGGTTGGATCCCTCGTGCCCGGCGAGCGGGTCGAAAGCGTCTGCGCCGATGGGAGGCCGCGCGTCGGGCCGCCTTCGGCGCATCCTGACCCTTTATATGATTCACCATACCGGCGCTTTGCAGGGGCAATTCGTCCGGAGGAGGGCGGAAAAGCGCCGGTTGTCGCGACAAGAAACCCGGGAGTGTCACCGCCTTGCAATTGGCGACGAGCGACATAGCGATACAAGATCGGACCTGTCGAGAATACCGGGCAGGCCGCTATGGCTCCGGTCTCCTCGCGCGGCGCCGAGGCCCCGAGCCGGCGTTTGTGTACCAGGTTTTGCATCGAAGGGCGCCGGGCTTGCCCTTTGCCGGAGTCGGACCATGAAGGTGTTTCGCACCTTGGCCTTGAGCGGTTTGATGATGTGGCCGATGGCGCAAGCCATGGGGGCCGACGCGATCGTGCCCGAAGCCGACATCGCGCTGGCACCCGCGGCTTCGGTCTATACGTGGTCCGGTGCCTATGCCGGTGGTTTCGTCGGCTACAATTTCGCGAATTTCGATCAGTCCGGGGGCGCCAGCTTCAATGGCGAGGGCGTGGTGGGCGGGCTTTATGCCGGCTACAATCTCCAGACCGAGCGCTTCGTCTACGGCGTGGAGGGCGATGTCGGCGCCTCCGATCTTTCGGCCGGCGGTTTCAACGTCGCGACGGGCGTCCCAATCTCGGCCGACTCCACCGCGTTCGGCTCGCTGCGCGCGCGCGTCGCCATCGCCTACGATCCGATCATGCTGTTCGCCACCGGCGGCCTTGCCGTCGCCCACAAGGAACTGTCCCTCGGCGGGGCCGAGGACGGCCAGACCCATGTCGGGTATACGGTGGGCGCAGGCGTCGAGGCGAAGGTCACGAACGACGTCACCTCGCGCGTCGAGTATCGCTATTCCGACTTTTCCTCGAAGACCTACGAGCTCGGCAACGTGACCGTTTCCTCCGGCTTCGACGAGCACTCGATCCGCGCCGGGCTTGCGCTCAAGTTTTGACCGGGCAAAGGACGCAGCCTCATCCGGCTGCGCTCCATATCGTATCGAGCAGACGCGTCAGGCCTGCGGTGCGAGCGCCTCGTATTGCGGATGGGCGGAGAAGAAGTCGCCCAGCCAAGCCACCAGGGCGGGATGCTTCTCCTCGACGATCTCAGGGAAGCGCAGCCCCAACCAACCCAAATCCGACGCCACCGCGAAATGAGCGAGGTTCGGACGTTCGGGAAGGCTGCCGACCTCCTGCGCGAGGACGTCGAGCGCGCGGTGAGCGCGGCGCCATTGCTTATCGATCCAAGGCTGGTGCCAGAGCTCTTCCGGCCGGTAGCGCTTCTCGTAGAGCGCCGCCATGGCCGCCTCGGTCGCGCCGTCTGCCAGCGCCTCGATCCTTTTGGCGTGCAGCCATGCGTCTGACGCCTGCGGGATCAGGAGGTTGCCGCTCCGACGATCCAGATATTCGCAGATGACGCGGCTGTCGTAGATCGCCGAACCGTCGTCCAGAATCAGCGCCGGGATCTTGCCGATCGGGTTGGCGCCGGTGAGCTGGTCGCCTTCTGCGCCGGTATCGGTCGGAACAAGATCCAGTTCGATGTCGCAAAGATGCGCGGCCATGCGCACCTTCGATGAGTAGGGCGAGGGCTTGGAATACAGAAGACGCATGGACGCTGGGACCTTGGTTGCGGCAGCGGAGGCGATCAGAATCGGCGAAGCGATTCGCAATTCGCGCCGTAGACCTTCCAAGGGTCGAGCCCAAGCACGCAGCCTTCCGCACGCCAGCCGAGGCCGGCGTAGCCCATCGGATATTCGATGACGTAGTAGAGCGTGCGCTGCTCGCCGGTGGAGATCAGGGCGGTGCCTTGGCAGTAGCGGCGCTCGATCTCCTTGTGGCCGCCGAGCGGCTGGTAGCTCTTTTCGAAGAGACCGCTGAACTCGACCACCGCGAGCGCGGCGGGGATGGTGCGCGGCGCGCCGTACTCGAACTGGTCCTCGACCTGCGCCATGACGCGGGCGTCGTCGCAGGCCGGCACCTTGGCCGGCTGCAGCATGACCGTCTCGGCCGGGGCGGGCTGGTAGTAGTCGGCGGCGAATGCGGGGGCGGCTACCGAAGCGGCGACCAGGGCGGAGACGGCGGCAAGACGGGTGCGCATTCGTCGGATCCTTCGATGGGCGAACGGCTTCGGCGCGCGAAGCATCTGATGAAAGGTTTATATCGCATCACCATCATTCGGCCACCAGCGCAATGATGCCACAATCGGCCTTGCCCGAAATGCCGATCGCCGGTCGGAGCGCCTCCATGATGCCCATTGCCTCGTCGGCGAACGTATAGGGAGAGTTGACCACCGCGAAGCCTGTGCCGACCAGCCGCTCTTCGCTCGCGAACGGCTCGCGGAAGAAGTCGGCGGCCACGACGTTCCGAATGCCGCTCGTGCGCAGCGCCTCGTGAAACCGCTCGTAGGCGGCGCGGCGCTTGATCGGATACCACACGGCGTAGGTGCCCCCCGGCCAGCGCCGCCAGGCTTCGCCAAGGCGCGCGACGATGCGCTCGTACTCGTCGGTCGCCTCGTAGGGCGGGTCGATCAGCACGAGTCCGCGCTTCTCCTTCGGCGGGAGATGCGCGCCCAGCGCCAGCCAGCCGTCGAGCTCGATCGTCTTCACCTGCACGTCGCCCGCGAACTCGCCCGCCAAAAGTTTGGCGTCCGTTGGATGCAGCTCATAGGCGGAAAGCCGGTCCTGCCGCCGCAGGAGACGGCGCACGATCAGCGGCGAGCCGGGATAGGCATCCCGTCCGAACTCGCGGCGCACCGCCTCCACCGTCTCGCGATAGGGCGCGAGCAGCGGCTCGTCCCAGGCCGGGGAGGCGACGAGCGCGTCGATACCCTCACGGCGCTCGCCCGTCCGCGAGGCTTCGTCCGCCGAAAGGTCGTATCGCCCGATCCCGGCATGCGTATCGAGCACGCGGAAGGCTTTGTCCTTTCGCTTGAGATATTCGACGAGGCGGCAGAGCAGAGCATGCTTCACCACGTCGGCGAAGTTTCCCGCATGGAAGGCATGCCGGTAGTTCAAGGGAGGGTCCTCCGAGAGGCGATGTTTGCGCACGCGATGCCGCATCTGCGAAACGCGTTCCTATATGGCGCGTTGGTAGCGCGAAACGCGCTGCGTCGCGAATGGAAATCGAGGACTCCCGCATGGCCCAAAAGAAGCTCTTCCAACCTTACGATCTCGGACCGCTCCACCTGTCGAACCGCACCGTCATGGCGCCGCTCACGCGCAGCCGGGCGACGAGCGACGGCGTTCCGAAGGACATCCACGTCGAGTACTACCGCCAGCGGGTGGGCGCCGGCCTCATCATCTCGGAAGCCACCAACATCACCGTGGAAGGGCGCGGCTACGCCTGGACACCCGGCATCTTCTCAGACGAGCAGGTCACGGCCTGGAAGAAGGTGACGGATGCCGTCCACGAGGAGGGCGGCAAGATCGTCCTCCAGCTCTGGCATGTCGGTCGGATCTCGCACCCCGACCTGCAGCCCGGCGGCCAAGCGCCGGTGGCGCCCTCCGCGGTGAAGCCGGAGGGCAAGGCGTTCACGGAAGCAGGGTTCAAGGACCACGAGACTCCACGCGCGCTGGAGGAAGCCGAGCTTCCGCGCGTCGTCGCGGACTACGTCAAGGCGACGCGCAACGCGCGCGCGGCCGGCTTCGACGGGGTGGAGGTCCATTCGGCCAACGGCTACCTCCTCGACCAGTTCCTGCGCGACGGCACCAACACGCGCACCGACCGCTATGGCGGCTCGATCGAGAACCGGATGCGCTTCCCGCTGGAGGTTCTGGATGCCGTGATCGCGGCGTGGGACAAGGAGCATGTCGGCGTCCGCATCTCGCCCGTCACCGTCATGGGCGGCTCCAGCGAGAGCGACCAGCAGACGCTGTTCAACGCCTATGTGGAGGAGCTGAACAAGCGCAAGCCGCTGTATCTCCACGTCATCGAGGGGCAGACGGGTGGCGATCGCGACAAGGACGGCTTCGACTACCGCGCTTTGCGCGAGCGGTTCGATGGCCCCTACATGGGCAACAACGGCTACGACGCGAAGCTTGCGATCGAGCAGGTCGAAAGCGGCGAGGTCGATCTTGCCTGCTTCGGCAAGCTCTTCATCTCCAACCCCGATCTGGTGACACGCCTCGAGATCGGAGCGCCGTTGAACGATTGGAACAAGGACACGTTCTACGGCGGCGACGAGAAAGGCTATACCGACTATCCCTCGCTGACGGCCGAGGAGCGGGCACGCTACGCGCAGGCCGCCTGAGACCCATCGGCGAAGCCGAGCCGAGTGGGCTCGGCTTCGCATCACGCGGGTCGATTTCGCGCATCCGAAAAAAGAATGGGATGCGGCGGGCGCGGTCGAATATGCTGGACGCCATGAACCTGCACGTCTCGACCCGCAAGGGCTACACCGCCTGTCCGCACGACTGCCCGTCCACCTGCGCGCTCGAGGTCGATATCCTCGACGATCGCACGATCGGTCGCGTGCGGGGCGCCGAAGCCAACACCTATACGGCCGGGGTGATCTGCGCCAAGGTCGCGCGCTATGCCGAGCGCGTGCATCATCCCGACCGCCTGTTGAAACCGTTGCAGCGTGTCGGCGCCAAGGGGGGCGGCGACTGGCGCGAGATCGGCTGGGACGACGCGCTGGACCTCGTGGCCGAACGTTTCGTCCAGGCCGAGACACGGCATGGTTCGGAAGCGGTCTGGCCCTACTACTACGCCGGAACCATGGGGCTGGTGCAGCGCGACGGCATCCATCGCCTGCGCCATGCCAAGCGCTATTCCGGGCAGTTCGATTCGATCTGCACCAACCTCGCCTGGACGGGTTTCGTCGCGGGGGCGGGGCGGCTGGCCGGCGTCGATCCGCGCGAGATGGCCCAGTCCGACTGCGTCGTCATCTGGGGCACCAACGCGGTGGCCACGCAGGTCAATGTGATGACCCATGCGATCCGCGCTCGGAAAGAGCGCGGCGCGCGCATCGTCGTCATCGACATCTACGACAACGCCACGATGAAGCAGGCCGACACGGCGCTGAAGCTTCGGCCCGGTACGGACGGGGCGCTCGCCTGCGCCCTGATGCATATCGCCTTCCGCGACGGGACGGCCGACCGCGCCTATCTCGATCGCTACACCGACGACCCCGCCGGGCTGGAAGCGCATCTGCGCACGCGCACGCCCGAATGGGCCGCCGCGATCACCGGGCTCGCCGTCGCCGACATCGAGTCCTTCGCCGAGCTTCTCGGGCGAACGCCGCGCTCCTTCTTCCGCCTCGGCTACGGCTTCTCGCGCCAGCGCAACGGCGCGGTCGCGATGCATGCCGCTTCCTGCGTGCCGACCGTCTTCGGGCACTGGCAGCACGAGGGCGGCGGGGCATTCCATAGCAACAGCGGCATCTGGAACTTCGACAAGCGCGCGATCGAAGGCCGGGCCTACCAGGACGAGACGATCCGCCATCTCGACCAGTCTCGCATCGGCGCCATGCTGACGGGAGAGGCGGAAGCCCTGCAGGGCGGCCCGCCGGTGACGGCCATGCTGGTGCAGAACACCAACCCCGCCAATGTCGCGCCCGAGCAGCGGCTGGTGAAGCGCGGACTCTTGCGCGAGGACCTGTTCGTGGCCGTCCACGAGCAGTTCATGACCGATACGGCCAAGCTGGCCGACCTCGTCCTGCCGGCGGCCATGTCGGTCGAGTACGACGACATCTATCGTGGCGGTGGCCAGAGCCACATCCTGTTCGGGCCGAAGCTGATCGAGCATCCCGAAACGGTGCGATCCAACCATTTCGTGATCGAGGAACTGGCCAAGCGGCTGGGCGTCGACCACATGCCCGGCTTCGGCCTGACCGAGCGCGATCTGATCGACGATCTCCTGCACGCCAGCGGCTACGAGGGGCTGGCCTCGCTCGAGGCGGAGCGCTGGCTCGACGTGCAGCCGGCCTTCGCCCGGGCGCACTATCTCGACGGTTTCGGACAGCCGGACGGACGTTTCCGCTTCCGACCGGATTGGCTCGGGATGGCCGCGCCCAACCGGCCGCCGACCGCCATGGGTCTCTTCGGCCCGCACGCGAAGCTGCCGGAATTCCCGGACCATGCGGAGATCATCGAAGACACGGATGACGACCATCCGTTCCGTCTTGCGACGCCGCCGGCGCGTCAGTTCCTGAACTCGACCTTTTCGGAAACGGAGGGTTCGCGCAAACGGGAAGGGAGCCCGGTCCTGAAGGTTCATCCGGCCGATGCCGAAGGCCTCGCGCTCGAAACCGGGACGCGGGTGATCATCGGCAACAGGCGAGGCGAAGTCGTGCTGCCCGTCGAAATCGATGGTGGCGTGTCGCCGGGGGTGCTGATCCACGAAGGGCTATGGCCGAACGACGCGTTCGAAAACGGGGAGGGGATCAACGTCCTGACCGGAGCCGATCCGGCTGCCCCGTTCGGTGGGGCTGCTTTTCACGATAATCGGGTGTGGATGCGCCCGGCCTGATTGGTGGAGGTGTTCGTCGGGCTGCTTGGTCGAGAATTCAAACGTAACTTGGCGATCGTGGGAACGCCCGCTAGGAGTGGGTGCGAGATGTTTGGCGTCTGCGGGAATCACTTCGGGTGGTTTCCATGCGACCTTGGCTCCCTTGCTCCGTTAGCCCTTGAGAGTACGAACACGTGAATACCGAACGCCCGAAAATGGTGTCCGACAGCGCGATGGGCGATGCGCGATCGGTTGCCGAGGCCCTGGAACGCAGCCAGGCTCGCTATCATGCCCTGTTCGAGGCGATCGACGACGGGTTCTGCATCATCGAGTTCATCGACGGTCCCCACGGACCATCGAGCGACTACGTCCACATCGAGGCCAATACCGGCTACCATCGCCACACCGGCATCGTCGATATCGTCGGGAAGCGACTGCGCGAAATCGCGCCGACGGAGGCCGACGCCTGGGTCGATCTCTACGGCACCGTTCTGCGAACCGGGCAACCGATTCGCTTCGAGCGTCAGTTCGTCGAGGTCGACCGGCATATCGAAGTGGCGGCGGCACGCGTGGAGCCCGCCGGCCTGCGCCAGGTTTCGGTGCTCTTCCGCGACATTACCGAGCGCAAGCGCGCGGAGGCGGCGCTGCGCGAAAGCGAAGCGATCGCGCGCGAGAACGTCCAGCGGGTTCGGCTGGCGCTCGCCGCCGGCGCCATCATCGGAACCTGGTTCTGGGATCTGCCGACCGACCGCTTCACCGTGGACGAGGCGTTCGCCCGCTCTTTCGGCCTCGATCCCGCGCACGGGCGAGAGGGCCTCAGCCTCGCGCAGGTGGTGGAAACCGTTCACCCCGACGACCGGGAAGGGCTGGCCAGGGCCATCAACGAGGCGATCGCGCGGGGCGGCGCCTATGCCCACCAGTACCGAACGCGCCGGGCGGACGGGAACTACTACTGGCTGGAAGCCAACGGACGCGTCGATCGCGCACCGGACGGAACGCCGCTGAGCTTTCCCGGCGTTCTGCTCGACGTCGAGGAGCGTCGGGCCGCCGAGGCCGAGCGGCGCCGCGTCACCGAGATGCTGCGCGAGTTGAACGAGACGCTGGAACAGCGCGTCGCCAGCCAGACGGCCGAACTCATGGCCGCCGAGGAGGCGTTGCGCCAGTCTCAGAAGATGGAGGCCGTCGGACAGTTGACGGGCGGTCTCGCGCACGACTTCAATAACCTCCTGGCCGGCATTTCCGGCTCGCTCGACCTGATGCAGTCCCGGCTGGCCCAAGGACGCTACGGGGAGCTCGACCGCTACATCAACGGCGCGCAAGGCGCGGCAAGGCGCGCTGCCGCGCTGACGCACCGTCTTCTCGCGTTCTCGCGGCGTCAGACGCTCGACCCGAAGCCCACCGACGTCAACCGGCTGGTGGCGGAGATGGAGGACTTGATCCAGCGAACGGTGGGTCCGCAAATCGCCGTGGAAGCGCATATGCAGGAGGACCTCTGGAGCACCCTGGTCGATCCGAACCAGCTCGAGAACGCGCTCCTGAACCTCAGCATCAACGCGCGCGACGCGATGCCCGACGGTGGTCGGATCGTGATCTCGACCGCGAATCGGACGCTTGACGCGCGGGCGGCCAAGGACCTCGACCTGCCGGCCGGCGAATATGTCGCCATGTGCGTGTCCGACACCGGCACCGGCATGACGCCGGACGTGATCGCCAAGGCGTTCGACCCGTTCTTCACCACCAAGCCGATCGGCGTCGGCACCGGGCTTGGCCTGTCGATGATCTACGGCTTCGTCCGGCAGTCCGGGGGGCATGTCGAGATCACGTCGGAGGTCGGCCGGGGAACGCAGATCTGCATCTATCTGCCGCGCGGTCTGGCCGCCGAGGCTCCGGCGCCCGCTCCGGAACCGCTGCCCGTTTCCACCAAACCGCAGGACAAGACCGTGCTCGTGGTGGACGACGAGATGCTGGTTCGCATGCTGGTGGTGGACGCGGTGGAAGATCTCGGCCTCACCGCACTCGAAGCCGGCGACGGGCCGCAGGCCATGAAACTTCTGCGCTCCGACGTCCGGATCGACCTTCTCGTCACCGATGTCGGCCTGCCCAACGGGATGAACGGACGGCAGGTGGCAGACGCGGCGCGCGAACTGCGACCTGACCTGAAGATCATCTTCGTGACCGGCTATGCCGAGAACGCCGTTCTAAGCCACGGCCATCTGGACGCCAACATGCAGATCGTGACCAAGCCGTTCGACATGGCGGTTCTGTCCAACCGTATCCAGGGAATGGTCGGGGACTGACGCGTTAATTGTCGCGCGCGTCGGGCGCGAGAAGGATCGAGGTCGGGTTCCGAGGCGGCGCCTCGCTTTCGAAGACGGCCGTGTTTCCGGCCTGTCGGACCGCACCGTCCAAGACGAGACGCAGGGCATGCGGGTAGAGCCGATGCTCAGCGCGCAGGAGGCGCTCGGCGAGCGAATCGGGCGTGTCGCCACGCTCCACCGGGATCGCCGCCTGCGCGATGATCGGACCTTCGTCCATATCCTCGGTTACGAAATGCACGGTGCAGCCGTGGATGCGCATGCCCGCTTCCAAAGCGCGCTCGTGCGTGTGCAGCCCAGGGAAGAGCGGCAGGAGGGACGGGTGAATGTTGATCATCCGCCCCGCATAATGGCCGACGAAGCGAGGCGTCAGAAGTCGCATGTAGCCCGCGAGGCAGACGACGTCCGGCTTGTGGACGTCGAGCGCCTCGATCAGCGCCGCCTCGTGTGCTTCCCGATCCGGGAAGGCTCGCTGGTCCACCGCCTGGGCATGGATGCCGTAGCGCCCGGCGGTGGCGAGACCGCCGGCGTCCGGCTTGTTGGACAGGACGGCGACGATCTCACCCGGAAAGCCCGGATCCATCGCGGCGCCGATCAAGGCGCTCATATTGGACCCACGCCCGGAAATCAGAACCGCGACGCGCTTGCGGGGCGAGGCGTCGTTCACAGCGCGAGCTGCCCGTTGAAGGTGACCGCAGCCTCGCTCCCGCGCGGGAGAATGCGCCCGAGCGGCACGACGGTCTCGCCTTCGCCCTGCAGGATCGCGGCGACGGACGCCGCCTCCGCTTCGCTGACGACGACGATCATGCCGATGCCGCAGTTGAAGGTACGCAGCATCTCGCTTTCCGCGATGCCGCCCTGTTCGGCGAGCCAGGAGAAGACGGGCGGCACGGAAACGGCGCCGAGATCGATATCGGCGCGCAGCGCCTCGGGCAGGACGCGCGGGATGTTCTCCGGGAAGCCGCCGCCCGTGATGTGGGCCAGCGCCTTGATGCCGTCGTTCGCCTTCAGCGCGACCAGGAGCGAGCGGACGTAGATGCGCGTCGGCTCGATCAGGGCGGCCGCCAGCGTCCGGTCGGGATCGAACGGGGCGGGGGCGTCGTAGCTGGCACCCGCTGCCTCGACGACGCGCCGTACCAGCGAATAGCCATTGGAATGGACGCCGGACGAAGCGAGGCCGAGGATCACGTCGCCGGACACGAGATCGGCGCTCGGCAGGAGGCGGCCGCGCTCGGCGGCACCCACCGCGAAGCCCGCGAGGTCGTAGTCCTTTTCGGCATAGAGCCCCGGCATCTCGGCCGTTTCCCCGCCGATCAGCGCGCAGCCTGCCTGCCGGCACCCGTCCGCGATGCCCGACACGATCGCCTCTCCCTGCGCCGGGTCGAGCTTGCCGGTGGCGAAATAGTCGAGAAAGAACAGGGGCTCGGCGCCCTGAACGACGAGATCGTTGACGCACATGGCTACGAGATCAATGCCGATCGTATCGTGCAGGCCGGTTTCGATCGCGATCTTCAGCTTGGTGCCGACGCCGTCGTTGGCGGCCACGAGAACGGGGTCCGTGAAGCCTGCGGCCTTCAGGTCGAACAGACCGCCGAAGCCGCCGATCTCGCCGTCTGCACCAGGACGCCGGGTGGAGCGCACCAGCGGCTTGATGCGATGCACCAGTTCGTTGCCGGCGTCGATGTCGACGCCTGCGCTCCGATAGGTCAAACCCTTGGCGTTTTCAGCGGTCATGGCTCGGTCCCCTTTGGGGGCGAGTTCGCACGATCGCGAAGCCTGGGCAAGTCTTGCGGCCCCCGGCGGACCGCAAAAGTGGCGCCGAACCCGAGTGGCAATGCATCGACGCTCGCCGCACCCGCGCCAGCTTGTGGAAAGCGGGCATCGATCACCGGGAAGCCGGCACGCGGATGCCCGACCCGTTCTGCGAGAGCGAACCGACACTTGACCCGACTTTGCCGCCCTGCCTATCTCGAATCCATTCGCCCGCGCACCCGTTTCGTTCGCGCTCGGGGATGCGGAGCCAGCCTATGATCCGAGACAGAAGTCGGCTTCTCAAACGTCAGATCCTGTTCTGGAGCCTGGCCGCGCTCGGCGTCGTTCTGTTCCTGTGGCTGTTCCGTGGCATTCTCCTGCCGTTCGTTCTCGGCATGGTCATGGCCTATTTCCTCGATCCGATCGCGGACTGGCTGGTGCGTCGCGGCTTCTCGCGCGTGGCGGCCAGCATCGTCATTCTCATCATGTTCGTCATCGTGATCGCGCTGGTGCTTCTCGTCCTGGTGCCGGTGATCGGCGGGCAGATCGCAGGCTTCGTCCAACGGCTGCCGCAATATCTCGGCCGGTTGCAGGAACTCGCGGTGGACCTGCGCAACGGCCCGCTGTCGCGCTTCGTGGAAAACGATCCGCAGACGATCCAGCAGGATTTCCAGGCCGTCGTCCGCCAGCTGTCGGGTTTCGTCACTTCGCTCGTCGCCTCGCTTTGGACGTCGAGCCTTGCGGTCGTGAACTTCCTGTCGCTGTTCGTCGTCACGCCCGTCGTCGCCTTCTATCTCCTGCTCGACTGGGATCGCATGATCCTGAAGATCGATGCGCTCGTGCCGCGCGAGCATGTCGCCACCGTGCGCCGGCTGGCGCGCGAGATCGATCGCTCCGTCGCCGGGTTCGTGCGCGGGCAGGGCAGCGTCTGCCTGATCCTCGGCACCTATTACGCCGTGGGGCTGACGCTGGTCGGCCTGAACTTCGGCCTCCTGATCGGCTTCTTCGCAGGGCTGATTTCCTTCGTGCCTTATGTCGGCTCGGCGCTCGGGCTGGTGATCGCGCTGGGTGTGGCGCTCGTCCAGTTCTCGCCGGACTGGGTCTGGGTCGCGGCGGCCGCCGGCGTCTTCTTCACCGGCCAGTTCGTCGAGGGCAATATCCTCCAGCCCAAGCTTGTCGGCGCGTCCGTCGGGCTTCATCCGGTCTGGCTGATGTTCGCGCTCTTCGCATTCGGCGCGATCTTCGGCTTCGTCGGCCTTCTGATCGCAGTGCCGGCGGCCGCGGCCGTTGGCGTCTTGGTGCGCTTCGCCATCCAGAAATATCTCGACAGCGAGATGTACTTCGGACGTGAGATCACAGCCGCGCCCGCCGCCGCGCGCATCGAAAGCGACACGCTCGGAACCGCGATCCGCGAACAGTTCGATCCGCGCGCAGGGAAGACGGAATGACCATGCGTCGCCCCGCGCAGATCCCGCTGGATCTTCCGGCCAATTCCTCGCTGACGCGCGACGACCTCGTCGTCGGCGCGGCCAATTCGCTCGCCGTGGATGCCGTGGATGCGTGGCCCGCTTGGCCGCACCCCGTCGTCGTGATCGTCGGGCCGCCGGGATCGGGCAAGACGCATCTCGCCGCCGCATGGAGCGAGACGAGCGGCGCCGTCGACTGGACGGGGGACCTGCCGGACGAAACGCCCTTCGCCGTTCGCGTCGAGGACATCGACCGCGCACCGTACGACGAGTCCGCGCTGTTCGCGCTGGTGAATGCCGCGCGTCTCGGCGGCGGCAGCGTTCTCCTGACATCGCGCACCCCGCCGTCGGCGCTCGATATCAAGCTGCCCGACCTGCGCTCGCGCGTTCGCGCCGCGACGGTGGTGGAACTCCAGGTTCCCGACGAGGACCTCCTGTTCGGCGTCATCGTCAAGCTGGCGGCCGATCGCCAGATCGGGATCGACCCGAAGATGATCGCCTACGCGCTGGCCCGCATGGAGCGCTCGTTCCAGGCGGCCAGCGAGTTCGTTGCGCGGGTCGATCGTGAGGCGTTGGCCACGAAGGAGAAGATCGGGCGACCCCTGGTGCAGCGGATTCTCGCCGAGATGGAAGTGGAAACGAAATCCTCGTCATGAAACAGTCGCCGAACGCACGTAGGTGGCCATATCTGCGTTCGAAAGCCCGAGTTTCCGATGAGCGAAGCGATCACCCCCGCGCAACCCAAGCCAAGCCGCCCGTCGAGCCGCCGCCGGACGCCCAAGACCGACGCCGCCCAGGTTTCCGACGCCGCCGCCGAGGAGTTCGAACCGGTCCTGTCGGACGACGATACCGGCGAGCCGGAGCCCGATCAGCCGCTGATGGAGGCGATCGGCATCGTCCCGGTGCCCGCCGCGCCGCCACCGCCCGTCGCGCCGATCGTCGAACTGCCGGCCGATCGGTACATCAACCGCGAAATCTCCTGGCTCCAGTTCAATCGGCGCGTTCTGGAGGAGTCGCAGAACCTCAACCATCCGCTTCTCGAGCGCGTTCGCTTCCTGTCGATCTCGGCCGGCAATCTCGACGAGTTCTTCATGGTGCGCGTGGCGGGGCTCGCGGGCCAAGTGCGCGCCAGCCTTTCGGTGCGCAGCGACGACGGCCTGCTTCCGCAGGAGCAGCTCGACCGGGTGCTGACCGAAGTGACGCAGTTGCAGGAGGAGCAGCAGGCATCGCTCGCCGAGCTGGTCAAGGCGCTGCGCGCGGAAAACATCCTGATCGTGGGCGCGGGCGAGCTTAAGAAGGACGATCGCGCTTGGCTTGAGCGCTATTTCGACGATGCGATCTTCCCCGTCCTGACGCCGCTATCGATCGACCCGGCCCATCCGTTTCCGTTCATTCCGAATCTCGGCTTCTCCATGGCCCTGGCGCTCGTCCGCGAGCGGGACTCGCAGGGCATGAACGCGCTTCTGCGCCTGCCGACCGCGCTGCAGCGCTTCGTCGAGATGCCGCTGACGGAGGCGGGCGTCGCGCGCTTCGTGCCGCTGGAAAGCGTCGTCGCCCTCTTTATCGCCAAGCTCTTTCCGGGATACCGGGTGCGCGGGCAGGGCACGTTCCGCATCATCCGCGACAGCGATATCGAGGTGGAGGAAGAGGCCGAGGATCTCGTCCGCCTGTTCGAATCGGCGCTCAAGCGCCGTCGTCGCGGCTCGGTGATCCGCATCGAGTTCGACCATGTCATGCCGGAAGGTCTGCGCAACTTCGTCGCCAGCGAGCTCAACGTTTCGGAAAGCCGCATTTCGGTGATGGACGGCATGCTGGCGCTAGACGCCG
This sequence comes from Aureimonas sp. ME7, assembly GCF_903970965.1. Lineage (GTDB taxonomy): Bacteria > Pseudomonadota > Alphaproteobacteria > Rhizobiales > Rhizobiaceae > Aureimonas. Next base: position 192,553 of record NZ_CAJCKW010000004.1, read on the forward strand.
TGTCGCAGATCGTCAGGGTGCCGCGCGACGACCTGAAGTTTTCGCCCTACATCCCGCGCTTCCCCGAGCGCATCCGGGAACACAACGGCGACTGCTTCGCCGCGATTCGCGAGAAGGACATCGTCGTCCATCACCCCTACGAGAGCTTCGACGTGGTGGTGCAGTTCCTGCGCCAGGCGGCGTTCGACCATAACGTCGTCGCCATCAAGCAGACGCTCTATCGCACCTCCAACGACTCGCCGATCGTGCGCGCTCTGATCGACGCGGCGGAGGCCGGCAAGTCGGTGACGGCGCTGGTCGAGCTGAAGGCGCGCTTCGACGAGGAAGCCAACATCAAATGGGCGCGTGATCTGGAGCGCGCCGGCGTTCAGGTCGTGTTCGGCTTCATCGAGAAGAAGACCCACTCGAAGCTCTCGCTCGTGGTCCGCCGCGAGGAGGGCAAGATGGTGTCCTTCTGCCATATCGGCACGGGCAACTATCACCCGATCACGGCGAAGATCTACACCGACCTGTCCTACTTCACCGCCGATCCGGACATCGCGCACGACGTCTCGCATATCTTCAACTACATCACCGGCTATGCCGAGCCGACCGAACTGCGCAAGGTCGCGATCTCCCCGCTGACGCTGCGCAAGCGCATTCTCCAGCACATCGAGGAGGAGATCGCGCACGAGAAGGCGGGGCGTCCGGGCCAGATCTGGATGAAGATGAACTCGCTCGTCGATCCCCAGATCATCGACGCGCTCTACCGGGCGAGCCAGGCCGGGGTCGAGATCGATCTCGTGGTGCGCGGCATCTGCTGTCTGCGGCCGCGTGTCGCCGGCCTGTCGGACAACATCCGCGTCAAGTCGATCGTCGGGCGCTTCCTGGAGCACAGCCGCATCTTCTGCTTCGGCGCGGGCCACGGGTTGCCATCGGAAAAGGCCATCGTCTACATGGGGTCCGCCGACCTGATGCCCCGAAATCTCGATCGGCGAGTCGAAACGCTGGTGCCTATCACGACGCCCACGGTCCACAGTCAGGTCCTGTCGCAGATCATGCTCGCCAACATCCTGGACAACCAGCAGAGTTGGTCGGTCCTGTCGGACGGCACCTCGCGGCGGATCGAACCTTCGGAAGGCGAGCAGCCTTTCAACGCCCAGCGCTACTTCATGACCAATCCAAGCCTCTCGGGACGAGGAAAGGCCCTGAAATCGAATGCGCCCAAGCTCATTGCCAGACAACGCGCGGAGCATTCCCGCTTCGATTGACGAACCGGCGCACGGACGCATTCCCGACCGCGAGCCGGTGGCGGTCGTCGATATCGGCTCCAATTCCGTCCGCCTCGTGATCTACGAGGGCAACACCCGCGCGCCCACCGTCCTCTTCAACGAAAAGGTGCTGAGCGGCCTGGGGCGCGGGCTCGCCGACACCAATCGGCTGGACGACAAGGCGGTCGCGAGCGCCATTGCCGCGCTGACCCGATTCCGGGCTTTGTGCGATCAGTCGCGCGTGCGCGAGATCCATCCGATCGCGACGGCCGCCGCGCGCGAGGCCGTCAACGGGCCGGAGTTCGTGGCCGCCGCCGAGCGCGCGATCGGCTGCCCCATCACCATCCTGTCCGGCGCCGACGAAGCACGGTTCGCCGCCGAGGGCGTGATCGCCGGTTTTCACGCCCCCAACGGCATCACCGGGGATCTGGGCGGCGGCAGCCTCGAGATCGTGGACGTCGCGGATGGCAAGATCGGCAACGGCATCACGATGCCGCTCGGCGGCCTGCGCCTGCAGGACCTGTCGGGCGGCGACGTGTCCAAGGCGCGGGGTATCGCGGACAGCCATGTCGGCGGCTCGGGCTTCGGGCCGATCGCGATTGGCCGGCCTTTCTACGCCGTGGGAGGAACCTGGCGTAACCTCCTGAAGCTCCACATGGAACAGACGGGTTATCCGATCCATGTGATGCACGGATATTCGGTGAAGCCGGGGGAGATCGCCGAGTTTCTGGCGGCGGTGGTGAAGAGCGATCCGGAAAAGCTGCCCGGGATCGCGGCCATCTCGCGCAGCCGTCGCTCGCTCTTGGCGTTCGGCGCGGTCACGCTCCAAGCCGTGATCCAGCATTTGAAGCCGTCCGAGATCGTCCTTTCCGCCTACGGCGTTCGCGAGGGCTACCTTCACGAGCGCCTGTCGGCCGAGGAAAAGGCCAAGGACCCGCTGATGGAGGCGGCGAGGGAGCTTTCGTTCCTGCGATCGCGCTCGCCCCGCCACAACGAGGAACTGATCGACTGGTCGACGCGCACCTTCACCGCGCTCGGCATTGCCGAGTCGGTGAACGAGCAGCGCTTGCGCAAGGCGGCCTGCCTCCTGACCGACATCGCATGGCGCGCGCATCCCGATTATCGCGGCACGCAGGCCTTCTCGATCGTCGTCAACGCGGCCTTTCCCGCGATCGACCATCCGGGGCGTGCCTATCTCGGCCTCGCCAACTATTATCGATACGAGGGCAACTTCGACCCCGTCTCGCTCGATCGGATGAACGGTGTCGTCGATCCGCGCATGCTGCAGCTCGCAAGACTCCTGGCAGCTCTGTTCCGTGTCACGTATCTCCTGACAGCCGCCATGCCGGGCGTTCTGGAGCGCCTACGCTGGGCGCAGGACCCGCGAGGCGGCTTCACGCTGGCGGTGCCCAAGGACCTGGCCGGGCTCCTCGGCGAACGGCCGGAGGCTCGCTTGCAGGCCTTTGCCAAGGTGGTGGAGCGAACGCTGCGGTTGGAGGTTCGCTAGGGGCGTCCGGCGTTCAGACGTTGCGAGGTCTCTCGACCTGCCGGCGGGCGATGGCGCAAGGGCGCTTTTCTACCAGCGTTTCGCCTGGGCAGGCGCCGTGATCGGCTCGAAGCGCGATGCGTTGAGATCGGCGACGAGATGCAGGGCGCTCTCGCCATCGTCCGGGTATCGCCGGAAATCGCTCTTTCGCAAGCGGAAGAGTTTGCCGTCTCGCGCCATTAGAAGGTCGCCCCGGTCCCAGTCCGCCCAGTCGGTGGCCGGTAGGTCGAACAAGGGCGTCTCCTCGCCATCGAGAACGCGAAAGCTCGTCCCGTACCAGGGATGGCCACGCCGCCCGACGGAATGGAGATGTTCTTCCAGAAGCCGGCCGTTGCGCCCGCGCTTGCGCCAGACCTGAGGGGGCTCGATGGTCCAGCCACCACTGTATGGATCGTAAGGTAAGCTGCTTCCCTCGCAAACGAGGCTCCAGCCATCCCGTCGCCGTCGATGCGACAGGATGGGCTCGTCCTCTCCGCGGCCGGAAACGGGGTCGAGCGGGGCGACGGTCATTCCCCGTTTCAGTTGGAACCCCGCCGCCAGATCTCGTTCGTCTTCCCGATGGTTCAGAAGAAGACGCGTTTCGTCCTCGAACAGGCCGCCACCGCCATAGGTGCCGTTCCGCTTCGGCCAGAGAGCCAGGGCGGTCAGATAGGGCGGGCGCGAGACCGCCGTCCAGGCCTCGAACTCGTTCGGGTATTTCGTGGCGAGATAGACGAGGAGGTCGCCGGACGGCGAGAGATCGCAGCGTCGTTCGTAGATTCGACCTTTAAGCCACTGGCCGGAAGTCACGCGATCCGTTCGCAGATCCCAGCTGAGAAGCTGCACGTGTTTCGAGGGGCCGCGTCGAAACACGACCCCCGTCGGAGCGTCCCGAGCCAGGATGACGTAGAGGCGCGTCGCCGCTGCGCGTTCCCCACCGTCGCCGTCCTCGTCGGGGGAAGCGGCTATGGGGGGCTCCGATGGTGCTTCGACCATGTGGCCTCCATGCTTTTCGACGGGGATCGCCGGGCCTTCGCCGAGGGAGCGAGGTCTAAAGCTTGACGACCTCGACCCGCCGGTTGCGGTAGACGAGCGCGGCATCGCCCGCCAGAAGCTCCAGCGCGCGGTTGCCGAACAGCTCGCGGCGCCAACCCTCCAGGGCCGGAACCTCGGCGCTCTCGCCGCGAACGGCCAGCTTTTCGAGATCGTCCCCGGAAGCGATCAAGCGTCCGGCGACGCCGCGCTCGTCCACCACGATCTTGAGAAGGACGCGCAGGAACTCCACGGCCGAAGCGGTGCCTTCGGGAAGGTTCGGGGGCTTTGGGATGGCGGGGAGGTCGGCCTTCGGGATCGCCAGCGCGCGGCCGACGGCCGCCAGGATCTCTCGGCCCGCGCTCGAGCGCTCGAAGCCCTTGGAGAGCGTCCGCAGACGGCCGAGCGCCTGCTCGTCCTTGGGCTGTTGCTGGGCGATCTCGTAGACCGCGTCGTCCTTCAGAATGCGCGAGCGCGGCTGGTCGCGCCCACGCGCTTCCCGCTCGCGCCACGCCGCGACCTCTTTCAGGACGGCCAGTTCAATCGGTTTCCTCACGCGCAGCTTGAGCCGCCGCCAGGCGTCGTCCGGGTGGATGTCGTAGGTGCCTGGGTCGGTAAGCACCGCCATCTCGTCGGCAAGCCAAGCTTCACGGCCCTCCACGGCCAGCGCCGACTTTAGGAAACGATAGGCGTCGCGCAGGTAGGTGACGTCGGCGAGCGCATAGTCGAGCTGCTCCTTCGACAGGGGGCGGCGGCGCCAGTCGGTGAAGCGTGAGGACTTGTCGATGTGGCCCTTCGATGTGCGGGCGACGAGCTGGTCGTAGGCGATCGACTCGCCGAAGCCGCACACCATGGCGGCGACCTGGGTGTCGAACAAGGGCTTGGGGATCAGCCCGCCAAGCTTGTGGACGATCTCGACGTCCTGGCGCGCGGCATGAAAGACCTTCACGACCCTCTCGTCGGCCATCAACTCAAAGAAGGGAGCGAGATCGATCCCCTCGGCGAGCGGGTCCACCAGGACGGCCAGTTCGTCCGACGCCATCTGGACGAGGCAAAGCTCCGGCCAGAACGTCGTCTCGCGAATGAATTCGGTGTCCACCGTGACGAATTCGGCGCGGGCAAGGGTTCGGCACGCTTCGGCAAGGGCGGCGGTCGTGGTGATCGGTTCCATGCGTTCTTATAGATCACGAAATCGGTAGGCGTGCAGGCCGCTCGCACGAGGTCACGGAGAATCCACCGCTTTCCGCGCCGCAATGTCAGAATTGTTGACATAACGGGACCCGCATGCGCTTTTCCGCGAAAATTCGAAGCCGGGCCGAGCGCGCCCGGCTATGCCGGACAAGCCCGAGAGATGACCGCGATGCACCGTTACCGCTCCCACACCTGCGCCGAGCTCCGTCCCAGCCATGTCGGGCAGTCGGTTCGCCTGTCGGGTTGGGCGCACCGCGTTCGCGACCACGGCGGCCTTCTGTTCATCGATCTGCGCGACCACTACGGCCTGACCCAGATCGTGGTCGATCCCGAATCGCCGGCCTTCAAGACGGCGGAAGCCGTTCGCGGCGAGTGGGTGATCCGCATCGACGGCGAGGTGAAGGCGCGCACGTCCGAGACCGTCAACGCCAAGCTGCCGACGGGCGAGGTCGAGGTTTTCGCCCGCGAGATCGAGGTCCTTTCCCAAGCGAAGGAGCTGCCGCTCCCCGTCTTCGGGGAGCCGGACTATCCGGAGGACGTGCGCCTCAAGTACCGCTTCCTCGACCTTCGCCGCGACACGCTGCACCGGAACATCGTTCGCCGCACGCAGATCATCGCGGCGATGCGCCGGCGCATGCAGGACACGGGCTTCACCGAGTTCTCGACGCCGATTCTCACCGCCTCTTCGCCCGAGGGCGCGCGCGACTTCCTGGTGCCGAGCCGCATCCACCAGGGCAAGTTCTATGCGCTGCCGCAGGCGCCGCAGCAGTACAAGCAGCTGATCATGATGAGCGGCTTCGATCGCTACTTCCAGATCGCGCCCTGCTTCCGCGACGAGGACCCGCGCGCCGACCGCCTGCCCGGAGAGTTCTATCAGCTCGATCTCGAAATGAGCTTCGTCGAGCAGGAGGACATCTTCCAGACGATGGAGCCGGTGATCCGCGGCATCTTCGAGGACTTCGCCGAGGGCAAGCCGGTGAGCCAGGAGTTCCGCCGTATCCCTTACGCGGAATCCATGCGCAAGTACGGCTCCGACAAGCCGGACCTTCGCAACCCGATCGAGATGGAGGCCGTGACCGAGCACTTCGCGGGCTCCGGCTTCAAGGTCTTCGCCAACATGATCGCGAACGACCCGGCGGTCGAGGTCTGGGCCATTCCAGCCAAGACCGGCGGAAGCCGGGCGTTCTGCGACCGGATGAACGCCTGGGCGCAAGGGGAAGGCCAGCCGGGCCTCGGCTACATCTTCTGGCGCGAGGAGAACGGGGCGCTCGGCGGCGCCGGGCCGCTCGCCAAGAACATCGGCGAGGAGCGCACGGAAGCCGTTCGCACGCAGCTCGGCCTTGGCGCGGGCGATGCCTGCTTCTTCGTGGCCGGCAACCCGAAGGCCTTCGCGCCTTTCGCCGGCGCCGCGCGCACCCGCGTCGGCGAGGAGTTGAACCTCGTCGATCGCGACCGGTTCGAGCTCGCCTGGATCATCGACTTCCCGTTCTACGAATGGGACGAGGAGTTGAAGAAGGTCGACTTCGCGCACAACCCGTTCTCCATGCCGCAGGGCGGCATCGAGGCGCTGAACAGCCAAGAACCGCTGTCGCTCAAGGCGTTCCAGTACGACATCGTCTGCAACGGGTTCGAGATCGCGTCGGGCGGCATTCGCAACCAGCTGCCCGAGACCATGGTCAAGGCCTTCGAGATCGCCGGCTACGCCCAAGCCGATGTCGAGGAGCGTTTCGGCGGCCTCTACCGCGCTTTTCAGTACGGTGCCCCGCCGCATGGCGGCATGGCGGCCGGTGTCGATCGCATCGTGATGCTTCTGTGCGGGGTCAAGAACCTGCGCGAGATCACCATGTTCCCGATGAACCAGCAGGCCTTCGACCTCCTGATGAACGCGCCCTCCGAGGCGACGCCGACGCAGCTCCGGGAACTGGCGATCCGCCCCATCCCGCAGGCCCCCAAGGCCTGAACCAGACGACGAGAAGGGCGCATCGAGCGCCCTTTTTCTCGTGCCTCAGCCGGTGAACGCGTATTCGCCCGCCGGCTCCCAGGGGCCGCCGCGATAGTGCCAGAGAAGAAGGCCGGTCGCGGATGCGTCGAAGGGCGAGAAGGTCGCCTTGAGATCCGCGAACAAGGTCTTGGCTTCGCCAGAGGGTGCCTTGTTCTGGATCGTGACGTGCGGCGAGAAACCTTGCGCATCCTGGCGCCCGAGATCGGCCGCCCACGCTTCGGCTAGGTCGGCGCGCAGGCGCTTCAGCTCCGGTGATTGGATCGTGTAAGCGGAGCCGTACCCTAAGAACCGCAGGCCATCGACCCGCAGCGGCAGGGGGCCGGCCGTCGAAGCGAGCGTAGTGAGCTTGCGATGAATTGCGGCCCAGCGCTCGGCCGGCAGCTTGTGGAACAGCGTCAGATGCGCGGGGATGTGGTTTCGCGCAGGCGGAAAGTGCCGCCTGCGCATCGTGTCGAAGCGCTCGAAGCTCACCTCGTCGAACCGCAGCGTCAGGATCAACGGATCGTCGTTCATCCCGGCGCCTCGCTTCGATCAGCCGCCGGACTTGACCGAAAGGTTGAGCACCTGCGGCAGGGTCTGCGGCGCGCCCATCGCGGCACCCATGATCTGCGTCACGGGAACCGCGCTCGGTGGCGCGATGGCGATCGTCAGCTGCTCGGGGTTTTCGAGGAAGCTCTTCACCGCGGCCGTCACGTCGGCCTGGAACTGCGGGTTCTGGAGATAGCCGAGCGCGAGCGGCAGCGAGCCGAGGACACCGGACACCATCTGCTCGCGCGTCTGGTTGTTCTGCTTGGCGAAGTAGTCCAGCACGCGGTTGGTGAGCGAATCGTCGGCGAAGCTGAGGTTGGCCGACTGGAGGTTGAGCTGCGACAGGAGGCCGATCACCGCCATGCCGGACCCTTCCGACTGGCCGCCGCTGGCTTTCATCTGCTCGCTCATCTGCGACAGCGACTGGATGAACGACGGCGTGTAGCCGGTGATCGTGTAGGAGAAGTCCAGCTTGCCCGCGTCATTGACGACGACCTGCAGCGGATCCAGCGTCAGGGCGCCGCTCTTGGGATCCCAGGACGCGTTGCCGCTCATGTTGCCGGTCAGCGTCTCGTAGCCGAGCTCCTTCAGCGTCGAGGAAGCGGGCTGATCGCCGGCGGTATCGGCCGTGAAGGAGCCGACGCCGAACGTCGTCCGATAGGCTTCGCCCTCGGCGCCCTCGTTCTTCAGGTCGATGTTCTCGACGCTCAGGACGGACTTGCCGTTTCGCTCGGCTGCGACGGAGGCGATGCTCGCCCGCTCGAAGAAGATCGGCGAAAGTGCCTTCGTCGTGGCGTTCGTTCCCTGGATTGTCAGGCCCTCGACCGCGATGCCGCCGATCTGCGTGCGCATGTCGCCGTCCGTCCGGTCGATGTCGGCGGGCGCTACGCGTGTCGCCTTCCAGCCGTCTGGTGTCGAGCCTGTGACGCCCTCGAAGTGGAGGTCGCCGAGTGCCACGGGATCCTCGCCCGGCTGATTCCCGCGGACGCGGACCTCCGGCAGCACGACGTCGTCGCCCTCGCTCGCGGGCGTTCCCGTTTCGAGCGTGACGTTCTGCTCGCCCATCACGGCCTTCAGGCGGTCTGCGAATGCCTGCGCATCCGCCGCAAGCGACGAGGTCGCGCTTGCCAAGACCAGAGCCAGGCTTGCGACGATGCGGCGGGAAGGCAGGACGATCATGCGGTAACCTTTCGGATGGGACCCACACCTAACAGGCCGAGTCGGGGGTAGCGGACTTCGCCAATCGGAAAACGTCGGTAATATGGCTCGGCTATCGCGCAGGAAAAGGCCCGAACCGCCCGAGTGGTGGCGCCGGGTCTCGGTTTGTTCCGGTCTTGTTCCGGTTCGGCCTTTCGGATATGGCCTGAGCCCATGGGTAAGCCAGTGGACACACCGCCCGGCGGCGGCGACATCGAACCGATCGACCTGAAGACGGCGCTGGAAGAGCGCTATCTCGCCTATGCGCTGTCCACCATCATGGGGCGCGCGCTGCCCGACGTTCGCGATGGGTTGAAGCCCGTCCACCGGCGGATAGTCCATGCGATGCGCGTGCTGCGGCTTGATCCGGGGCAGGGCTACAAGAAGTGCGCCCGCATCGTCGGCGACGTGATGGGCAAGTTCCATCCGCACGGCGACGCCTCGATCTACGACGCGCTGGTACGCCTCGCGCAGGACTTTTCGATCCGTTATCCGCTGATCGACGGGCAGGGCAATTTCGGCAACGTGGACGGCGATAGCGCGGCGGCCATGCGCTACACCGAAGCGCGGATGACCGACGTGGCGACTCTGCTTCTGCGCGGCATCGACGAGAACGCCGTCGATTTCCGACCGACCTACAACGAGGAGGATCGCGAGCCGATCGTCCTGCCGGGCGCCTTCCCGAACCTCTTGGCCAACGGCGCCTCCGGCATCGCGGTCGGCATGGCGACTTCGATCCCGCCGCACAACGCGGCCGAGATCTGCGACGCCGCGCTCAAGCTGATCGAGGAGCCCGATGCGGGGCTCGACGCGCTTCTCAAGTTCGTCCAGGGGCCGGACTTCCCGACGGGCGGCGTGGTGGTCGATGGTCGCGATACCATCCGCGAAGCCTATGCGACGGGGCGCGGCTCGTTCCGCGTCCGCGCCAAGTGGGAGCGGGAAGAACAGGGGCGGGGCGGCTATGTCGTGGTCGTCACCGAGATCCCGTATCAAGTCCAGAAGTCTCGCCTGATCGAAAAGATCGCCGATCTCCTGTCGGCCAAGCGACTGCCGCTTCTGGCCGACATTCGCGACGAGTCGGCGGAGGACGTTCGCATCGTCCTGGAGCCGAAGGCGCGCACCGTCGATCCCGTGCTTCTGATGGAATCGCTGTTCCGGACGACCGATCTGGAATCGCGCATCTCGATGAACATGAACGTCCTGTCCGGCGGCAAGGTGCCGAAGGTGCTGTCGCTGAAGGAGGTTCTGACGGAATGGCTCGCGCACCAGCGCGAGGTGCTGGTCCGGCGCTCGCAGTTCCGGCTCGACCAGATCGAGCGACGGCTGGAGATCCTATCCGGCTACATCATCGCCTTCCTGAACCTCGACGAGGTGATCCGCATCATCCGCGAGGAGGACGAGCCGAAGGCCGTCCTCATGTCCACCTTCGAGCTGACGGACACGCAGGCCGAGGCGATCCTCAACATGCGCCTGCGCTCGTTGCGCAAGCTCGAGGAGTTCGAGCTGAAGCGCGAGTTCGACACGTTGAGCGAGGAGCGGGCCGACAAGCAGGCGCTGCTGGCTTCGACCGAGATGCAATGGGCGCGCGTGGCGGCCGAGGTTCGGGAGGTTCGCGAGACCTTCTCGAAGAAGACCAAGCTCGGCAAGCGGCGCACCCAGTTCGCCGATGCCCCGGAGCATTCGTCGGACGACATCGCCGTCGCGCTGATCGAGCGGGAGCCGGTGACGATCGTCCTGTCGCAGAAGGGGTTCCTTCGTGCGCTTCGCGGGCACCTGACGGACCTGTCGGGCTTGACCTTCCGCGAGGGCGACAAGCTGAAACTCGCCTTCCCGGCGCTGACCACCGACAAGCTCGTGTTCCTGTCCACCAACGGACGAGCCTTCACGCTAGGCGCCGACAAGCTGCCGGGCGGGCGCGGGCACGGCGATCCCATTCGCCTCGCCATCGAACTCGAGGACGACCAGGACATCGCGCTCGGCTTCGTTCCGGACGCGACAGCCAAGCGGCTTCTGGTATCGAGCGACGGCAACGGTTTCATCGTCGCGGAGAGCGAGTTGATCTCGTCCACCCGCAAGGGCAAGCAGATCCTCAACGTCGCAAGCCCCGTCAGCCTGGCGCGCGCCGAGCCGATCGGCGGCGGCGACACGGTGGCGGTCGTCGGAGACAACCGCAAGATGCTGGTGTTTCCGCTGGCGCAGATCCCCGAGATGGTGCGCGGCAAGGGCGTCCGCCTCCAGCGCTACAAGGACGGTGCGCTTCTCGACATCCGCGTCTTCGCCCTGGCGAACGGCCTGACGTGGACCGATACGGCCGGCCGCGTCTTCAACCGCGGGGATGCCGAGCTGATGGAATGGAAGAGTGACCGGGCGCAGGCCGGGCGTCTGGTGCCCAAGGGTTTCCCGAAGAGTGGCCGGTTCGGATAAGGGGGGGCTGCGACCCTCTGGGGTCGTTCCGATCGCAGAACTTGCGAACCGAAGGCGTGCGCCTGTCCTGGCAGCTTCCCCAGCTGCGTCTCGGGCGTTAGGAAGCCCCGAGAACTCAGAACCAAGGATCGCGGCCGCATGTCGCCTGGTGTCCCTCGCGGTCGCATCGTCCTCTACGCGCTTCTCACGGCTCTGACCGCCGTCAGCATCGACGCTCTTCTTCCAGGATTGCGTGATATCGGCGTAGAGTTCGGCGCCGCGCCGCCCTTCTCGACGCAGCACGTCGTGTCCCTGTTCATCTTCGGCATGGTGTTCGGCGAACTGGCTCTCGGCCCCATCTCGGATGCGATCGGGCGGAAGCGGGCGCTGGTCGCCGGGCTCGGCGTCTATGCGATCGGTACGCTTATAGGTCTGTTCGCCTCCTCGCTCGAAGTGCTGATCCTCGGGCGCGTCTTGCAGGGCGTCGGCGTGGCGGGTCCGAAGATCGCCACCCGCGCCATGATCCGTGACCAGTTCGAGGGCGAGGCGATGGCTCGCGTCATGTCCTTCCTGTTCTCGCTCTATATCCTCGTGCCCATGATCGCTCCCGCGATGGGGCAAGGCGTGATCGCGCTGGGAGGATGGCGGGCGATGTTCGCCGTCTACCTTGGGCTGGCTGTGTTGATGGGAGCCTGGCTGATCTGGCGTCAGCCCGAGACCCTCCCGCCCGGGCGACGCATTCCGTTTCGCCCGCGCATCCTTTTCGCCAACGGTGTCCGCATTCTGGCCAACTGGCGTGTGACGCTTCTGATCGCGGCGACCGGTTTCGTGTTCGGCGCGCAGCTGCTGTATCTCAGCGTCGCCGCCGATCTCTTCGCAGACGTCTATGAAGTGCGCGAAAGCTTCCCGTTCTACTTCGCACTGCTCGCCGGCGGCGTTGGCCTTGCCTCCTATTTGAACGCGCACCTCGTCGGGCGCTTCGGCATGGACGCCATGGCGCGGTTCGGCTTCCTCGGCCTGACGCTGGCCGGATTATCGATGCTGGCCGTTTCGGTCGCCTTCGGCGGCCGACCGCCGCTCGTGCCGCTTCTGGCGTTCGGCTTCGCTGCCTTCTTTTCGATCGGCATTCTGTTCGGCAATCTCAACGCCATGGCGATGCGCTCGCTGGGCGAGGTCGCAGGCCTCGGCGCATCGCTCATCGCATCCGGGTCGAGCCTGGTCGCGACCCTTTTCGCAGTCGGGCTGGGCGCCTTCTACGACGGCACCGTCACGGTTCTGGCAGGCGGTATCTTCCTGGCGGGCATTGCTTCGCTCCTGCTAGGAGCGTTGTCGGCCCGTGGACGCGATGGGAACGTCGCCGCGGTCCGGTGACCGCCGAGAAGGGGTCTCAACGGCAGGTTGGCGGTTCCGCCGACATCAACCGCCGTATCTCTCCCAACCCTTGGCCATCAGGTGCTCCTGCGGCTGGAAGCGGATCTTGTAGTCCATCTTGCGCGAGCCGTGGACCCAGTAGCCGAGATAGAGATAGGGGAGTCCGAGTTCCCTCGTGCGTTGGACGTGGTCGAGGATCATGTAGGTCCCGAGGCTCCGGTCCGCTTCCTCCGGACGATAATACGAGTAGACCATCGACATGCCGTCGGCCATCACGTCGCTGAGGGCGACGGCCATCAGATCCTCGTCGGATCGGCCGTTGATCCGGTAGTCCGGACCCTTGCGGCGATACTGGATCAGGCGCGTGTCGACCTGGCTGTCCTCCACCATCATCGCGTAGTCCATGGCGGACATTTCGGCCATGCCGCCATGGGCGTGACGCGATTCCAGATATCGGCGGAACAGGGCGAACTGCTCGGAGGTCGGCTCCGCGTCGCCCATGCGGCCGAAAAGATCGCCGTTGGTCTGGAGAACGCGCTTCATGGAGCGCGTCGGCTCGAACTCGTCGACGAGGATGCGCACCGATATGCAGGCGCGGCAGCGCTCGCAGGCGGGACGGTAGGCGATGTTCTGGCTGCGGCGGAATCCGCCTTGCGTCAGAAGGTCTAGGAGGGCGGGCGCGCGCGATCCGGTCAGATGGGTGAAGACTTTCCGCTCGAACTGCCCGTCGAGATAGGGGCAGGGCGAGGGCGCCGTCAGAAAGAATTGCGGGCTTTGCGGATGGTGAGCGGTCATGCTGCCCGGACGCCTCGAACCACGGACGGCGACAGCGCCCGAACCCGATCAATGTGAGGTCTGCGCTCGCCCGTGGAAAGCGAAACCATCCCGGGCGAGCGCAAAAATTTAGGTGTCGGTTAGCGCCGGCGCACCACCACGGTACCGAGCAGAAGGTCCTGAACCAGTTGCTTGCGGGGGGTGAACAGGGCGACGAGGACGATGAAGCCGGACGTCACCGCACCCGCCACCCAGAACAGGACGGAATGCGCTACGCCGATCGCGGGATCGACGCGGGCGCCGTCCAGCCGCTCCAAGCGCAGGCCGAAGAGGCGCATGCCGGGCGTCGCCTGCGCGCGGCCGCCGAGCGTAAAGGCGACATAGGGAAGGGCGACCAGCGGAAACAGGATGGCGTAGAGACCCCATCCGATGCCGAGCGTCAGGATGCCGAGAACGCCGATCACGAACCAAGCGGGAATGCAGAGCGCGAGAACGATCGCATAGTCCACGAGGAACGAGAGGATGCGCCGCGTCCGGACCCCCTCATAGGCGCGGGGCTCGTCCAGCCAGCCGTTGGCCGCACCGTCCAGCGTCGTCGCGTTCGTCATGGTTCGAAATCCTCTGCATGTTCCTTGAGCCTTACGGGAACAACATGGGTCTCGATCCGGGGCCTCGCAATGGCCTGGAGTTAGCCGCGATGCAACGCCTCGGCGACCTTCGGGGCGAAATAGGTGAGGATGCCGGCGGCGCCCGCGCGCTTGAAGGCGCGAAGGCTTTCGAACATGGCGCGGTCGCCGTCGATCCAGCCGTTCTGCGCCGCCGCCATGATCGTCGCATACTCGCCCGACGTCTGGTAGGCGAAGGTCGGCATGCGGAACTCGTCGACGAGGCGTGCCAGAACGTCGAGATAGGGGAGGCCGGGCTTGACCATGATCATGTCGGCGCCTTCCGCGATGTCCTGCGCCGCCTCCCGCAGGGCTTCGGCCGTGTTGCCCATGTCCATCTGGTAGGTCCGCTTGTCGCCCTTCAGCGCGCCGGCGGAGCCGACCGCGTCGCGGAACGGGCCATAGAAGGCGGAGGCGTATTTTGCGGCGTAGGACATGATCATCGTGTCACCGAACCCATCCCCGTCCAGCGCCGCGCGGATGCAGGCGACACGCCCGTCCATCATGTCGGACGGGCCGACGATGTCGCACCCGGCACGCGCCTGCACGAGCGCCTGCCGGCAAAGGACGTCCACCGTCTCGTCGTTGAGGATCACGCCGTTACGCACCAATCCGTCGTGCCCGTGGGTCGTGTAGGGGTCGAGCGCCACATCGCACAGGATGCCGATCTCGGGTTCCGCATCCTTGATCGCGCGGGTCGCGCGGCAGACGAGATTGTCGGGGTTGAGAGCTTCGCTTCCCGTCTCGTCGCGCTGCGAAGCGTCCGTATAGGGGAAGAGGGCGACGACGGGGATGCCGAGCGCAGCCGCCTCGCGTGCAGCCTGCGCGCAGCCCTTGACCGAGCGGCGGAAGACGCCGGGCATGGAAGCGACCGGTTCGGGATCGCCGTCCCCCTCGCGCACGAAGATCGGCCAGATCAGGTCCTCGACGCGGATGTCGGTTTCGCGAACGAGACGGCGCACCCAGTCGCTCCGACGCAGGCGCCGCAGACGCGTGCCGCCCGTCACCCGGTCGATCGTGCTGGTGGTCGCGCTGCGCTCTGCCATCGTTCTTCCATGCATTCCAGACTACGGCTCGGTCGGCGCACCTATGCGCGCGATCGACGGTGGAGAACAACCCCGAAAACCGTTCGCATTTGAGCGATCGTTGACCTCGCGCCGAAGCACCCCTAGCCTTCACGCATCGCGCGGCGCGCTCGAAAGGGCGGACCGTGCCCCGGCAGGACCCTTCATGACCGCATACGTAACCGAGCTTCCGGTTCGCCGAAGCCATGCCCGCCGCACGCACGCATGACCCTCGAAATCTTCGAGCGCGACAAGGACGAGACCCTCAACCGCCGACTGACCATCTGGCTTTGCCGACTGGTCGGGTTGGCGCTCTTCGGCATGGGCCTTCTCTACTGGTCGCGGCTGATCGGTGTGTTCGACGGAGCGCTGTGGCGTTTCGACCTGATGCCGGTCTGGTGGCGCGTCGCCGCGCCCGTGCTGGCCGTTCTCTATCCCGTGGCGGGGGCGGGCATGTGGATGACTGCGTCCTGGGGAAGCGTGATCTGGATCCTGGTTGCCGCCTGCGAAGGTGTGATGCGGGTTGGTTTTCCACAGCTCTACGGCGCCGATCCGCTGACCGTGGGGCTGCACGTCTTCGGGCTGGCGCTGTTTGCGACGCTTCGCACGGTTGCCTTCGTCGAGCGGCGGCGGCGTCTCACCGGTCCGAAATAGGCGTTTGGCGGCATTTGGCCGCTTGGGGAAAGGTTATGTTCAGCAAGAACAGAGCTTTGCCCTGTCAAGATGGCATTAAGGCTGAGGTTTAAGTCGAATTTTAGAGGCCGAAACGTAGGTTGTTGCTCAAGACGAGGTCGAACAAGAACCTCGAAAAGCAACAGCGGGGCCTATCATGAACAATACGGCAGCCAAGCGCGCGCCCGACTTGCAGCGGCAGGACGGCAAGGTCGAGTTGAAGTCGCTCTATCTGGAAACCCTGCAGCTGGTGGAGCGTCTCCATCGCCGCCTGCTCGACGTCATCAAGGACGAGTTCGACCGCGCCGGGCGCACGGACATCAACGCCGTCCAGGCGCTGCTCCTCTTCAACATCGGCGACTCGGTGCTGACGGCGGGAGAGCTTCGGACGCGCGGCTTCTACCTCGGCTCCAACGTGTCCTACAATCTGAAGAAGCTCGTCGAGCTCGGCTTCATCGATCACCAGAAGTCGCGGGTCGATCGACGCGCGGTGCGCGTGTCGCTGACGAAGGCCGGGCTCGAAGTGGCCGAGATCGTAGCGGACCTCTACGACCGCCATATCGGCTCGATCGACAAGGTCGGCGGCCTCGACGAGGGCGAATTCCAGAAGATGAACAAGTCGCTGCAGCGCCTCGACCGCTTCTGGAACGATTCGATCATGTATCGATTGTAGGAGCAACCTCCCGGCGGGTCGCGCCCCTCCAGTCCGCGACCAACCCTCGAACCCCACGAGCGTCGTCCCGCTCGTGGGGTTTTTCGCAACACCCGACAAAAACCTGCTACCCGTCAGACGCTTAAGCCCGCCATCCACGGTTTCGCCGTATTCGGATGCGCATCGAACGGCATCTGCCGACATCGATGATATCGGCTCCGTGATTGCCCGTTACGCATTGGTTTACCAAGCCGCCCCTATGTTGCGGCGCAAGTGGGCAAGACTTGCCGAAGGGGTTTCGAAAATGACCGAGGACGCCGCCAACCATCCGTTCCGCCTGAGCCGTCGCCGCTTCGTCACCGGTGCCGCCTCGCTCCTGGGTGCCGGTGCGTTCGCGGGCGCAGCCCGTGCGCAGTCGGCTCTCGACGGCGTTCTGGCCGCGCCGAACCGTGGCGGATGGAACGACCAGTTCGATACCCGCCAGGCGAGCGTGCGCAATGTCGCGTCCAACCAGCCGGTGTTCTCCGAGAACACGCTGTATGCGATGCAGTCGGCCGGCAATCAGTACAACCAGATCGTCATGGCCGGCGGCTGGCCGAACGTGCCGGACTCCGCCAAGCTCGAGCTCGGCGCGCAGAACGGCGCCGTGCCCTATCTGCGCCAGCGCCTGATTGCGTCGGGCGATCTCGATCGCTCCGCCGGCACCTCCGCCGCGTTCGACACCTATGTCGAAGCCGGTGTGAAGCGCTTCCAGGCGCGCCATGGCCTGCCGGCGGACGGCAAGGTCGGCGAGTACACGTTCAAGGCGCTCAACGTGCCAGCCGACACGCGGCTGAACCAGCTCCGCACGAACATTCAGCGCCTGTCGGCCATTCAGGTCGATCCCGGCCGCTTCGTGATGGTGAACATCCCTGCCGCCTCGATCGAGGCGGTGGAGAACGGTCGCGTCGTGCAGCGGCACACGGCCGTGGTCGGCAAGATCGACCGCCAGACGCCGATCCTCGATTCCAAGATCACCAACCTCAACCTCAACCCCTACTGGCATGCGCCGGCGTCGATCGTCCGCAAGGACATCATCCCGTTGATGCAGAAGGACCCGACCTACCTCACGCGCAACGACATCATCATCTATGCGTCGGACGGCAGCGTGATCCCGCCCGAGACGATCAACTGGAACACGGACGAGGCGGTGAAGTACCTTTTCCGCCAGAACCCGGGCCGAATGAACGCGATGTCCTCGGTGAAGATCAACTTCCCGAACCCCTACGCGGTCTACATGCACGACACGCCGCAGCAGAGCGTCTTCTCGCAGCTGATGCGCTTCGAATCGTCCGGCTGCGTGCGTGTTCAGAACGTGCGTGACCTGATCGTCTGGCTGGCGCGCGACACGCCGGGCTGGGACCGCGCCGCGATCGAGAAGACCATCTCCGCCCGCACGCGCCAGGACGTGAACTTCGTCAATCCGGTGCCGCTGCACTTCACCTACCTGACGGCCTGGGCGACGGACCCGACCGTCGTCCAGTTCCGCGACGACATCTACCGCCGCGACGGCTCGGAGCAGCTGGTGATGACCGACGCACAGCCGACGGCCTATGCCGCCGGCGAACAGGCTTCTGCCGACCTGCCGTACTGATCGGCTCGACATCGCTCGATCCAAACGGCCGGGCAGGGATGCCCGGCCGTTTCTCGTTTCGTTCCCGTCTGTGGCATCGCGCGGCGGAACATGGTAAGGCGCCGCCCATCGCGGCCGGAGGCCGCCGAAGCGAGGAACCTCGGAAATGTCGCACGCACACGCCATCGATTCGATTCCGAACGCGAACGGCTTCTTCTCCGAGGGTATCGCCTCCGTCGATCCCGGCCTGTTCGGCGCCATGCGCGACGAGCTGCACCGCCAGCAGTATGAGATCGAACTGATCGCCTCCGAAAACATCGTCTCGCGCGCTGTCCTGGAAGCGCAGGGCTCCGTTTTGACCAACAAGTATGCGGAAGGCTATCCGGGCCGCCGCTACTACGGCGGCTGCGAGTTCGTCGACGTGGTGGAGCAACTGGCGATCGACCGCGCCAAGGCGCTGTTCGACTGCGGCTTCGCCAATGTCCAGCCGAACTCCGGCAGCCAAGCCAATCAGGCCGTACTTCTGGCGCTGTCGAAGCCCGGCGCGACCATCCTTGGCATGAGCCTCGACGCGGGCGGCCACCTGACGCACGGCGCCAAGCCCAACCTGTCCGGGCGCTGGTTCAACGCCGTCCAGTACGGTCTCGACCTCGCCACCGGCCTCATCGACTACGACGAGGTCGAGCGTCTGGCGCATGAGACCAAGCCCGACATCATCGTGGCGGGCGGCTCCGCCTATTCGCGCGTGATCGACTTCGCGCGGTTCCGCGCGATCGCCGACGCGGTTGGTGCCTTCCTCTGGGTGGACATGGCGCACTTCGCCGGTCTCGTCGCCGGCGGCCAGCATCCGAGCCCATTCCCGCATGCCCATGTCGCGACCTCGACCACGCACAAGACCCTGCGGGGCCCCCGCGGCGGCCTGATCCTCACCAATGACGAGGACATCGCCAAGAAGATCAATTCCGCGATCTTCCCCGGCCTGCAAGGCGGCCCGCTGATGCATGTCATCGCCGGCAAGGCGGTGGCCTTCGGCGAGGCGCTGCAGCCGGCTTATCGCAGCTATATCAAGGCGGTCGCCGACAATGCGAAGGCTTTGGCCGAGGTTCTGGTGGCGGGCGGGCTGGATATCGTTTCGGGTGGCACGGACACGCATCTGATGCTGGTGGACCTGCGCCCCAAGATGCTGACGGGCAAAGCGACGGAAGTCGCGCTCGGCCGTGCCGGGATCACCTGCAACAAGAACGGCGTTCCCAACGACCCGGAAAAGCCGACGATCACGTCCGGCATCCGCGTCGGCACGCCGGCGGCAACGACGCGCGGCTTCGGCACGGAAGAGTTCCGCGAAGTCGGCCGTTTGATCGTCGAGGTGTTGGACGGCTTTAAGTCGTCGAACTCCGAGGACGGCAACGCCGCGACGGAAGCGCGCGTCAAGGAAAAGGTCCTCGCGCTGACCGAGCGCTTCCCGATCTACGCCAATCTCGGCTGATCGCTCCGCATGCGCTGCCCCTTTTGCGGGTCGCCCGACAGCCAGGTGAAGGATTCGCGCCCCGCCGAGGAAGGCGGGGCGATCCGTCGCCGCCGTATCTGCCCGGATTGCAACGGACGCTTCACGACCTTCGAGCGCATCCAGCTGCGCGAGCTGGTCGTGGTGAAGAAGTCCGGCCGGCGCGTACCCTTCGAGCGCGAGAAGCTCGCGCGCTCCATTCACACCGCCTTGCGCAAGCGGCCGGTGGAAGAGGAGAGGGTGGAGCGGATGATCTCGGGGATCGTCCGCCAACTGGAATCCACCGGCGAGACCGACATTCCCTCCGAAGCCATCGGCCGCCTGGTGATGGAGGCGCTGCGCGGCTTCGACGATGTGGCCTATGTCCGCTTCGCTTCCGTGTATCGCGACTTCCGCGAGGCGCGAGACTTCGAGTCCGTGATCGGCGAATTGACCGCGTCGCTGGATGCGACGCCGGAAGACCGTGGCTGATCGGGACGACGGTCGGGCCGAGGAGGATCGTCGCTTCCTCGCCGCCGCCGCGCGTCTGTCGCGCCGGCATTTGGGGCTGACATCTGAGAATCCATCGGTCGGCGCGATCCTGGTTCGGGGAAGAGGCGCCGAAGCGCGCATCGTCGGTCGCGGCGTCACCGCGCCGGGCGGGCGTCCGCACGCTGAGCGCGTCGCCTTGGCCGAGGCCGGCGATGCGGCCCGAGACTCTACAGCCTACGTCACCCTCGAACCCTGTGCCCATCATGGCCGGACGGGTCCCTGCGCCGAAGCGCTCGTTGAAGCGGGCGTCTCGCGCGTCGTGATCGGCGCGTCCGATCCCGATCCCCGAGTGGACGGGCGCGGTGTAGCGATTTTGCGGAATGCGGGCGTCGGGGTAGTCCGGCTCGAAGGATGCGATTGTGAGCGCGCGTTCGAAGGGTTCCTGTCCCGCGTAACGCGGGGACGCCCCTTCGTGACACTGAAGATGGCGATCTCCGTGGATGGCGCCGTGGGGCGCTCGGGCGTCGGGCGCGTCGCGATCAGCGGTCCGATCGCCAACCGGCAGGTTCACCTCCTGCGCGCCGAAAGCGATGCGATCATGATCGGCATCGGAACCGCGATCGCCGACGAGCCGCTCCTCACGTGTCGCCTGCCGGGGCTCGATGCACGCTCGCCGGTGCGCATCGTAGTCGATCCCTCGCTGCGTCTGCCGCTCGGCAGCCCGCTCGTGCGCACCGCGAAGGCAACGCCGACCTGGATCGCGACGGGTGTGGACCCATCCGAGTCAGTCGCTGCACCGTTCATGGAGGCGGGGTGTCGTTTGGTGCCGCTATCGGGAACCGGCGCGGTTGAGCTCGCCGAGTTCATGCAGCGTCTCACAGCTCTCGGCGTCGGGACCCTCCTCGTCGAGGGCGGGCCGACCCTTGCCGATGCGCTGCTGAGAGCCGATCTGGTGGATCGATCGATCATCGTTCGCGCGCCGCTCGTCATCGGAAATGGCGGTGTGGCTGCCCCCGCCGAGCTGCTGAGGTCAACCCGCTTCGTGCTCGGCCCGCGGGAATATTTCGGGCCGGACGTCTGGTCCGAATGGGAAAGGATCTGACCATGTTCACCGGGATCGTGTCGGACGTCGCGCGTGTGGCCTCCGTCGAGCAACTCAAGGAAGGCCGGCGCTACCGGATCGAAACCGCCTACGATCCGAGGACCATCCTGATCGGCGCTTCGATCGCCTGCTCGGGCACCTGTCTGACCGTGACGCGGCTGCCGGAAGAGGGTGCCAACGAGCGCTGGTTCGAGGTCGAAGCCTGGGAGGAGGCGCTGCGCCTGACGACGGCGGGGCGCTGGAGCGAGGGCACGCGTCTGAATCTCGAGCGGGCGCTGAAGGTGGGTGACGAACTCGGCGGTCATCTCGTGTCCGGTCATGTCGACGGAACCGCTTTGATCGTTTCGCGCACCGACGAAGGCGACGCCGTGCGCTTCGTGATCGAGGCGCCGGCGGAACTTGCTCGTTTCGTCGCGCAGAAGGGCTCCGTCTGCCTCGACGGGACGTCGCTGACCGTCAACCGCGTCGAGGGCAATCGCTTCGACGTTCTCCTGATCCGCCACTCGCTGGAGGTGACGACTTGGGGCGAAAGGCGGGAAGGTGATTCCGTGAACCTTGAGGTGGATCAGATTGCGCGCTATGCGGAGCGCCTGTTCGGGCTCGGGCAGGCCGCGTAACGACGGAACCCCGCTGCTCCCGGCATCGGCTTTCGACTGGTCTGACCGCCCACCCCTAGCGTTTCCGTTCGTTCGCATCGCGGATCTCGGCGCCATCGCGCGTCGGAACCGCGATCGACTGCCGTTTGAAAGGTCACCATGTCCGCGCCCCACCTCCTGATCATCGAGGCTCGTTTCTACGACCATATCGCCGACCATCTCCTGAACGGGGCGAAAGCCCGGCTGGAGGAGGCGGGGGCGACCTATGACGTGGTCACCGTGCCCGGTGCTTTGGAAGTTCCGGCGGTGATCGGCTTCGCGCTTTCGGGCGCGGACGAGGGGGGCAAGCATTACGACGGGTTCGTCGCGCTCGGCTGCGTCATCCGAGGCGAGACCTACCATTTCGACATCGTCGCCAATGAATCCTGCCGGGCCATCATGGACCTTTCGGTTCAGGAGGGCGTTGCGGTGGGGAACGGCATCCTGACCGTCGAGAACGAGGAACAAGCCTTGGAGCGCGCGATCCCCGAGCGGAAGAACAAGGGCGGTGACGCCGCCTCGGCCGCGCTCACGATGATTTCGCTGCGCGAACGATTCGGAGCCTAAGATGACCGGAACTGCCGCCCGCCAATTTCGCCCGGCCAATAAACGAGGCGCCGCTCGCCTCGCCGCTGTGCAGGCCCTCTACCAGATGGACGTCGGGGGAACCGGCCTTCTGGAGACCGTCGCCGAGTACGAAGCGTTCCGCCTCGGCCAGGAACTCGACGGCGAGACCTACCGCGATGCCGACGCCGCCTGGTTCCGCGACATCGTCTCGGGCGTCGTGCGGGGGCAGACCTTCATCGACCCTCTCATCCATTCCTCGCTGACCAACGACTGGCCGCTCGCCCGCCTCGACACGACGCTTCGCGCCATCCTTCGCGCGGGCACCTACGAGGTCACGGCCCGCAAGGACGTGCCCGTCGCTGTGATCGTCAGCGAATATGTCGATATCGCCCGGGCCTTCTACGAGGAGGAGGAGCCGCGGCTCGTCAATGCCGTGCTCGACCGGGTCGCGCGCCGCTCGCGCGGCGAGGGCCGGGGGCAGGACCCCAAGGCGGACGACTGAGACCGGACATGAAAAAGGCCAGCGAATGCTGGCCTTTTTCATGTCTTTCCGGGCCGCCTCAGCGCCCGGGCGAGATGCCGCTCGAGCGACCGCCCATCGTGTCGAGGATGTTACCCTTGCCCGGACCCTCGTCGGACAGGATCGAGCCGAGGAAGCTCGTGTCGCGGCCGCCGGTCGGCGTGGTGCGCGAGATGAAGTCGAAGACCTTGCCGTCCTGCAGGCCGTAGTTGGCGATCTGGCGGACCGTGTTGTCCTTGCCGAAGTAGATCGCGAGAATGCGCTGATCCACGAGCTTGGGCTTCATGAAGGCGACCTGCCGAACCCGCTTCTGCGAGATGTAGTAGAACACCTCGTTGTCGAAGGTCGCGGTGGTGGAGGGGGTGCCGAGGGCGAGGAGAACCTGGTCGCGGCTCGACCCGACCGGCACCTGCGCCAGCGCCTGCTCGTCGACGATGTAGCCCTGGTTGTAGACTTGCGACGTCTGACAACCCGTCAGGGCGATCATGGCGCAAGCGCCGGTCGCCAGGACCATGCGACGCAACGGACGATGGATCTCGATCACGCGGATGCTACTCCTTCCGAGGGAATCGGATTGGCCGAAGGAATCGGATTGGGCGTTCGGTAGGCGCGTTTTGGTCTGAAATTGAGGCGCGACCACCATCCCGAAGGTTGCGACTTGGTAAAGCACCTTTCCGACCGTTGCAATCCGGCCCCATGCGTGCGAGGCGAACGGCGGAAACACGGGAGAGCGAAGTGGGACTTTTCGCCAGCCTGCGGAACGGGCGCCAGAACCGGCAGATCGTCGACGCGCTGTGGGATCAGGTCGTTTCCAGCGCCCGCGACCCCCGGCGCTTTCTGGAAGGCGGCCTTCCCGACACGGTGCAGGGCCGCTTCGAATCCCTGTCGCTCGAGATGATCCTCGTGCTCCGGCGATGCGGGCAGGACGAGCGCCTGAAAGAGTTGTCGCAGGATCTGGTGGATCGGTTCATGACCGATCTCGACCATTCCATGCGCGAGTTCGGCATCAGCTATCTCGCCGTGCCCAAGCGGATGCGCAAGTTCGCGGCGCGCTTCTATACGCGGGTTCGCGACCTCGAACCCGCGATCGAGGCCGGCGATGCCGATGCCCTTCGCGCTGGGTTGGTGGCGTCGAGCTTCCGCGACGCGGAAGGCGGTCGCCCCGATGGCGCGCCTTGGCTGGCCCACCATATGTTGCTGCAAAAGGATCGATATCAGGCGCTGTCGACGGACGGCATCCTGGCGGGCGCGCTTCTCGATCCGCCGCCGCAGGAGACTTGAATGAAAACGCATGACGACATCGACGAGCCGGGGCCGATCACCCTGCCGGTCAGCGTGAACAGGCTGCCGCAGAACGGGATGCCCGTCGAGTTCGTTGCCGACGACGCGCAGCGCGCGGCACTGGCCGACCACCTCGATATCGTCGCGGTCGAGACGCTGGCGGTGGACCTTACCGTGCGCCGCTGGAAGCGCGACGGGATCGCCGTGGACGGTCGGATTCGCGGGCAGGTGGTCCAGGCCTGCGTCGTGACCCTCGACCCCGTTCCCGAAACGGTGGACGAGGAGGTCGACCTCATCTTCGTGCCCGAAACGTCGCGGCTGGCGCGCATCGAGCCGACGAGCGACGGCGAGCTCCATCTCGATCCGGAAGGGCGCGACATTCCGGAGACCTTTCGAGGCGATACGATCGACCTCGGGCCGTTCATCGTGGAACTTGTCGGTTTGTCGCTCGACCCCTATCCCCGTTCGCCGGGCGTCGAGTTTTCCGAGCACGATACCGACCCCGACCCGTCCGGTGGCAAGGTTTCCCCCTTCGCCGCGCTCGGGCGTCTGAAGGCCTCCGATGTCTGACGGCAGAGGCCGGGCGTCATCGAACGAAAGCAGGAACTCCTTGTTGTCGAAACCTTCGATCACCATCGCCATCGACGCCATGGGCGGCGATCACGGCCCGTCCGTGATGCTGGCGGGGGCCGCCACCGCTCTCGATCGCCACCCGGATGCCCGCTTCGTTCTGTTCGGCCAGGAGGGGGAGGTGCTCCCCATCCTCGATACGTTTCCCAAGCTGAAGCAGCGGGCGGTTTTCCACCACTGCGACGTGTCGATCCGCATGGACGACAAGCCCTCTCAGGCGCTTCGGCAGGGGCGTTACAAGTCGTCGATGTGGAAGGCGATCGAGGCGGTGAAGACGGGCGAGGCGGATGTCGCGGTGTCCGCCGGCAACACCGGTGCGCTGATGGCGATGGCCAAGTTCTGCCTGCGCACCATGGCCAATATCGAGCGTCCCGCGATCGCCGCGATCTGGCCGACGCTTCGGGGCGAGAGCATCGTGCTGGATGTCGGCGCGACGATCGGCGCGGATTCGCAGCAGCTGATCGACTTCTCCGTGATGGGTGCGGCCATGTCGCGTGCCCTGTTCCAGATCGAGCGCCCGACCGTCGGCCTTCTCAACATCGGAGTCGAGGAGGTGAAGGGCCAGGACGACATTCGCGAAGCCGGCCGCCTCCTGAAGGAGACGGAGATCGCGGGGCTCGAATACAAGGGTTTCGTGGAAGGAACCGATCTCGGCAAGGGGACGGTCGATGTGGTGGTGACCGAGGGGTTCACCGGCAATATCGCATTGAAGACCGCCGAAGGCACGGCACGCCAGATCGGCTCGTACCTGCGCGCGGCGATGACGCGGACGTTGATGGCGCGGCTCGGCTATCTCTTCGCCAAGAGCGCCTTCGATCGGCTGCGCGACAAGATGGACCCGCGAAAGGTCAACGGCGGCGTGTTCCTCGGGCTCAACGGCGTGGTGATCAAGAGCCATGGCGGATCGGACGCGGAAGGCACGGCTGCGGCCATCGACGTCGCCTATGCCATGGCCTCCAACGGCTTGCTGGCGAAGATCGAGAACGATCTCGGCCGGGTCTATGCGAGCGAAGTTTCGAGCCCGGCGCCCGATGCGCCCGGGACCCAGGAGAGCGTCCAGTGAACGAATTTCGCTCGGTCGTCCTCGGGACGGGCTCGGCCCTGCCGCGTCAGGTCGTCACCAACAAGGATCTCGAAGCGCGCGTCGATACGAGCGACGAGTGGATCCAGCAGCGCACCGGCATCACGCAGCGCTATATCGCGGGCGAGGGGGAAACCACCGTTTCGCTTGGCGAGGCGGCCGCGCGCCGCGCGCTGGAGGCGGCGGGACTTGAGACCGCCGATATCGATCTCGTGATCGTCGCCACGGCGACGCCGGACAACACGTTTCCCGCCTCCGCCACGCAGATCCAGCGCCGCCTCGGCATCACCCATGGCTTCGCCTTCGACATCCAGGCCGTGTGCAGCGGCTTCGTCTATGCGATGACGACGGCCGACCTTTACCTGAAGGCCGGCATGGCGCGCCGCGCGCTGGTGATCGGCGCCGAAACCTTCAGCCGCATCATCGACTGGAGCGACAGGACGACCTGCGTCCTCTTCGGCGACGGAGCGGGAGCGCTCGTTCTGGAGCGGCAGGAGGCCATCGCCGGCGAGGGAGCCGGCGTTCTCATCGCGCGCCTTCGCGCCGACGGCTCGCACGGCGACAAGCTCTTCGTGGACGGCGGCCCTTCGTCCACCGGCACGGTCGGCCGGTTGCGGATGGAGGGGCGCGAGGTCTTCAAGCACGCGGTCGGCATGATCACCGATGTGGTAGAGGATTCGCTGGGCGCCCTCTCGATCTCTGCGGAAGAGATCGACTGGTTCGTGCCCCATCAGGCCAATCGGCGGATCATCGAAGCGTCCGCGAAGAAGCTTGGAATTCCCTTGGGGAAGGTCGTCGTCACCGTCGATCGGCACGGGAATACGTCGGCGGCCTCTATTCCCCTGGCGATCGATCACGCCGTCAGGGACGGGCGTATCAAGCCGGGCGATCTCGTTCTCCTGGAAGCGATGGGTGGCGGGTTCACTTGGGGCGCCGTCGTCGTCCGCTGGTGACGGCCACGCTTGATTCAGCCTTTCTTTTCGGTATTTTCGCCTGAGTTGACCGAGACACGCCGGTGGCTCGGGCGGGGGATACGGTTCGGTTTTCTCAAGGGGATATGCATGGGAGACAGGACGGTCACGCGCGCCGATCTGGCGGAGGCGGTTTTCCGCAAGATCGGACTTTCGCGTTCCGAATCGGCGTATCTCGTCGAGTCGATCCTCGAGGAAATCTGCGCCACCATCGCGCGCGGCGAATCGGTGAAGATCTCGTCCTTCGGATCGTTCCTGGTCCGCGACAAGAACGAGCGCGTCGGCCGCAATCCCAAGACCGGTGAAGAAGTGCCGATCTCGCCGCGCCGCGTCGCGGTGTTCAAGCCGTCCAACGTGATGAAGGATCGCATCCTCGAAGCGCACGAAGCGCGCGCCCAAGGCGCGACTGCCGTTCTGAAGGCTGCCGAGTGAAGGCTTCGATCGCCCCATGACGGACAAGAGCGCGGACGCGTTCCGCACCATCGGCGAAGCGGCGGAGGAGCTCGATCTGCCGCAGCATGTCCTGCGTTTCTGGGAAACGCGGTTTCCGCAGATCAAGCCGATGAAGCGTGGCGGCGGGCGCAGGTATTACCGGCCCGACGACGTGCAGCTTCTGAAAGGCATCCGCTACCTCCTCTACGTGCGCGGCTTCACCATCAAGGGCGTGCAGCGGATCCTGAAGGAAAGCGGCAACCGCTCCGTCATGGCGATCGGTGCCGGCGATCTGTCGGGACTGGAGCGATTGCAGTCGGGGCGTGGTGCGCGCGAGGACGCAGTGGAACTCGAAGCACCGGACGAGGTGCCGGAACTCGACGAGACCATCGTTGCCGAGAAGCCGAGGGGCGGTCTGTCCAACCTCCTGCGTCGCGACCGCGATTCGTACCCCGCAGCGGGCGTCGGTGCCGCGCTCTCGGGCGAGGGCACGCGTAAGCTGAACAGCGTCATCCTGGAGCTTCTGGAGCTCAAGCGGCTCCTCGATCAGGTTCGCTAGGCCTAAGCTTTCGGTGGAAGCCGTCGCTTCCGCCTTGCCAACCGCCTTCGCTTTCATTAGGGAACGTCCTGTGTCGGAGCGTAGCGCAGCCTGGTAGCGCACCTGAATGGGGTTCAGGGGGTCGGAGGTTCGAATCCTCTCGCTCCGACCATCTAACCATCATCCTTCGCCCGTCAGGTTTCGGCCAGCTCTTTCGAGTGCGCCCATGCCTTGATGATCATGTCCGTCGTTACCGTTTCGATCTGCTGACCGTAGCGTCGGCGATAGACAGACAGAAGCGCGTCGTGCATCTCGTCGGACGACGAGCAGAGCGCGTCCACCGCGACGATCACCCTGTACCCCCGATCCACCCCGCCGAGCACCGTGCCCAGCACGCAGACGTCGGTTTCGCCTCCTGTAACGATCAGCGTATCGGCGCGTCGCTGCTTCAAGCGGGAAGCCAGTGTCGGCTCGCACCAAGGCGAATAGGCGGCCTTGTCGATGATTTCGCCCGGCGGACAGAGTTCGACGAGCGAGGGGAGAAGGTCCACCATCTCCTCGCCCATGCGCTCGATCGTCAGGGACGACCAGCGTTCGTAATAGCGTCGCCAAGTCCCTTCGCCCTGGCCGGCTCGTTCGACCGGCAGGAAGCGCGTGTAGATGGTGCGATCGGGAGCCGAGCGTGCCAGCGCCTCGACCTTGGGCAGGACACGCTCCATCCACGGCGTTTGCCATTCCGTGTCCTCGGCGAACATGCGTTGCATGTCCACGCACAGATGGATGCAGTTCGGCCCGAGCGGGCCGAAGCGAAATTCCAGGTCATTGGGCATGGGTCCTCCTGCGAGGGGAAGGCCCCGCATCCAATTGCGGTTCCTGCGACATCCGAGCGCCGGCTAAGGTTCGCTCGGGTGCTGGAACGGGCAAGGCGAATCGGACTTACATCACCATGAGCTCGGTCCAGTCGCTGGAGCGAGGGAAGGAGCATGCCAATGAGCGTTCGGCGAGACGATATCGAGACACGGGCCGAGCGGTTCGCCGCGATCCATACCCATGGCCTCGTGCGCGTCGGCGTCGCGACCCCGCGCGTCCATGTCGCGGACCCCGAGCGCAACGTCGATGCCATTCTTGCCGAGGCGCGGCGGGCCGGGGCGCAGGGCGTCGACCTTCTCATCTTCCCCGAACTGTCCGTATCGGCTTATGCGATCGACGATCTCCACCTGCAGGAGGCGCTCTTGGACGGTGTGGAGGATGGGCTCGTTCGCCTTCGGGATGCGAGCGCCGATCTTTCGACCGTGTTCCTCGTCGGCGCACCGATCCGTCGCAACTCGCGGCTCTACAACTGCGCCGTCGCGATCGCGCACGGGCGGGTGCTCGGCATCGTGCCGAAGGTCTTCCTGCCGAACTACCGCGAATATTACGAGAAGCGGTGGTTCTCCTCCGGCCACGGGATCGTCGGCGCCGAGATCGAACTCGGCGAGGAGGTGGTGCCCTTCGGCACCGATCTCCTGTTCGAAGCCGAGGACCTTCGCGACTTCGTCTTTCATATGGAGGTTTGCGAAGACTTCTGGTCGCCGGCTCCCCCCTCGATCCGGGGCGCGCTCGCCGGCGCGTTGGTTCTTTGCAACCTGTCGGCTTCCAACATCGTGGTCGGCAAGTCGGCCGATCGGCACCTCCTGTGCGCCTCGCATGCGATGCGGTGCACCAGCGCCTACATCTATTCGGCGGCGGGAGCGGGAGAAAGCACCAACGACCTGTCCTGGGACGGGCAGGCGATGATCTACGAGATGGGCGATCTCATGGGCGAGTCCGAGCGCTTCGCTCGTGACCCGCAACTCACCGTCGCTGACATCGATCTTCAGCGGATCCGCCAAGAGCGGCAGCGCACGCCGACCTTCAACGACGCCGCCGCCGCCGAGGGACACCCGGAACAGGCGTTTCGGCGCGTGCGCTTCCGCCACCGGCCGAGCTATGCGGACCTCGGGCTCCTTCGCCCGATCCGGCGTTTTCCCTATGTGCCAAATGCGGCCGATCGTTTGAACGCGGACTGCTACGAGGCTTTCAACATCCAGGTTCATGGACTCGTCAAACGCTTCGAAACGACGCCCGGCGATCGGATGGTGATCGGTGTGTCCGGTGGGCTGGATTCCACACACGCGTTGATCGTCGCCGCCAAGGCTTGCGACTGGCTCGGCATTCCCCGCTCATCGATCCTCGGCTTCACCCTACCGGGTTTCGCGACGGGCGAAGGGACGAAGGCGAATGCCTGGAAGCTGATGCGAGCGCTGGAGATCGAAGGGGCGGAGATCGACATACGCCCGACGGCGCGGCAGATGCTGTCCGAGATGGGCCATCCGTTCTCGCAAGGCGAGCCGGTCTACGACATCACGTTCGAGAACGTGCAGGCGGGTCTTCGTACGGACTATCTCTTCCGACTCGCCAACCAGCGCAACGGGTTCGTGATCGGAACGGGCGACCTATCCGAACTCGCGCTCGGCTGGTGCACCTATGGTGTCGGCGACCAGATGAGCCACTACAACGTCAACGGCGCGGTTCCGAAGACGCTGATCCAGTATCTGATCCGCTGGACGGTCGCGAGCGGGCAGTTCGACGAGTCGACGGGCGAGGTGCTGACCTCGATTCTGGACACCGAGATTTCGCCCGAACTGGTTCCCGCCGACGAAACAGGGGCGATCCAGAGCACGCAGGCCAAAATCGGGCCCTACGAACTGAACGACTTCTTCCTCTTCCACATGATGCGCTACGGCCTGCCACCGTCCAAGGTCGCGTTTCTCGCGTGGCATGCGTGGCGCGAGGCTGCGTCGGGCCAATGGCCGGCGCATTTCCCGGAAGCGGGGAAGAATGCCTATGATCTGGCGACGATTCGGCATTGGCTGGAGCGGTTTCTCGTGCGCTTCTTTCAGACAAGCCAGTTCAAACGGACGGCGATGCCGAACGGGCCGAAGGTCTCGGCCGGCGGCAGCCTTTCGCCGCGCGGCGACTGGCGCGCACCGTCCGACGCGACATCGCGCGCATGGCTGGCCGATCTGGCGGCCGTACCGCTGGAAGAGCCGATGACGAACTGAGAGCGACGTTCTGATCGGGGGAGGCGGACACGCCGCCCCCTCGTCCGGATCAGTCGATGAGATCGAGCCTATGGCCGAACTCACGTCGGACCAGCTGAGGCACAACGGAATCGAACTGTGAAAATGGTAGGATCGTGAAAGGAAATGGCAGCGCCTCGGGCGCTGAGAATGGTGGGCGATACTGGGATTGAACCAGTGACCCCTGCAGTGTGAATGCAGTGCTCTCCCGCTGAGCTAATCGCCCGTCGCCGCCGGCCGGGGCCGCTTGCGAACGAAAGTGGCTATAAGTCCGAACCGGGGTCGTCGTCAATCCGCCTCGACCGGTTCAGCCGAAACTCCGTGCATTTCCATCGTGTCGGCGGTCGTCTTCCAGAAGGCGCAGCATCAGCGCCGGGTCGATGCCGTCGAAATGCGAGACGGTGACCGAGGCTTTTTCGCGGGCGCATGCATCCGGGTCGTAGCCGAAGTCCAGGAGAACGGACGGCATGGAGAGCCGGTGCGCGGCCTCCATGTCGGTGTCCGTGTCGCCGATCATGACGGCGCGCTCCACCGAGCCGCCGGCCGCCAGAACGGTGCTTGCGAGGTGGACGGGATTCGGCTTGCGCTCGGCAAACGTATCGGCGCCGCAGATCGCGGCGAACCGATCGGCAAGCTCCAGTTCGGCGAGAAGCCGAAGAGCCAGCGCTTCCGTCTTGTTCGTGCAGATGGCGAGGGTCGCGCCCTCGCGGACCAAGCGGTCCAGCGCGGCGACCGCTCCGGGAAAGGGGCGCGACGCGACGGCGATGTGCTCGGCGTAGAAGGCGAGAAAGCGAGCGGTCTGCTCGACCAGCTCTTCCGAGTTCATAAGGCGCCCGGCTCGCTCATAGGCCGCCAACAGCATCGCGCGCGCGCCGCGCCCGGCGTCCGGTCGCACTTGGGCGATGGTGGTGGCCTCCACCCCCGCTTGGGCGAGACAATGGTTGAGTGCGCCCGTCAGGTCCGGTGCCGTATCGACGAGGGTCCCGTCGAGGTCGAAGACGATCGTCGAACCACGCAGGGCACGATGCGGCGAGGGTTTCGTCGCGAATCGTCCAGCGCGATCGAAGGGACGGGCCGTCCGATGGATGGGTTTGGCTACGCTCATCGTTCCGACCCTTGGCGAGGACGGGAGGCGGGTCAAGCAAGCCGGGATGCCCGAACCCCCATCCATGGCCGCCGCGCGTCGATTGGCTCGATCGCTGGCGTATTCGGGCCACAGGTTAGTTGATCATTCACCAAGAAAGCGTTGCCCCGCGCGTCGGTCGGCGCTTTGCCTTCTGCCCGGTGATGCACTAGAGCCGAAGCCCCATCGCTTGGAAGGACATGCCATGAATGCCGCGTCGATGAAGGAACGTGTCGGGGAAGCGGCCGTCGGCCATGTCGAGACGGGCATGCGGCTCGGCATCGGAACCGGCTCCACCGCCGAAGCCTTCGTCCGTGCCCTGGCACCCCGCGTTCAGGACGGCCTTCGCATTGTCGGCGTGCCGACGTCGGAGCGCACGGCTGCCCTGTGCCGCGAACTCGGCATTCCGTTGGCGACGCTCGAGGAGATTCCCGAACTCGATCTCGTGGTGGACGGCGCGGACGAGATCGATGGGCAGTTCCGCCTGGTGAAGGGCGGAGGCGGCGCGCTTCTGCGCGAGAAGATCGTGGCAGCGGCTTCGGCTCGCATGCTCGTGATTGCCGATGCCAGCAAGAAGGTGGACATGCTCGGCACCTTTCCGCTGCCGATCGAGGTGAACGGGTTCGGCGTCGTCGCGACGCTCCTTGCCATCGAGCGCGCGGGTACGCTGCTCGGCCTGTCCGGCGATCTTGCCTTGCGCAAGGTCGGCGAGTCCGCCTTCATCACCGATGGCGGGCATCTCGTCATCGACGCATCTTTTGGCCGTATTCCCGATCCAGAAGCGCTGTCGGCTGCCCTTCACGCTATTCCGGGCGTGGTGGAGCATGGATTGTTTCTGGGTCTTGCGGATGCCGTCCTCCTGGCGGGTCCGGACGGGATCGAGCATCTGCAAGCGAATTGAGGGCGACTTGCGGGCCGAATGGTCGGCCTTGCGAGGAACGCCAGAGTTTGGCATTCGGGCGGCAACGTCCGATCGATGGGAATGGAGTGGGAACTTGAAGCTTTCTAGCGAAACGTTGCGTCGCGGACTTTGCGTTTCCGCCGCCTTTCTGGCCCTGTCGGCGGCTCCTGCCTTCGCGCAGGAGACGAGCCCGGCGCACCTGACGGCCGCGCGCGAAGCCGTGGACGCGCTCGACACGACCGAGCAGTTCGACCAGATCCTTCTCAACGCCGCGACGCAGATCAAGGCGGAGCTGATCGTCAACAACCCGAATCTCCAGAACGAGATCTCGAACATGGTGGACGACAGCGCTCTTGCGTTGGCGCCGCGTCGCGGCGACCTCGAAAACGAGATCGCGCGCATCTATGCCAAGCTCTTCACCGAGCAGGAACTGCGCGAGATCGCCCAGTTCTATGGGTCGGAAGCGGGCAAGAAGCTGATCCAGCAGGGCCCGACCGCCTCGCGCGAGATGCTGGCGGCAGCCGATGTCTGGTCCAGCGGCATTGTGCGTGATCTGCGCAACGCCTCGATCAACGGTATGGCCAAGCTCGCGCCGCCGGCCACCGCCTCGGCTCAGTGACTTCGGCAAACCCGGACCTGTCAATTCCCGAAGGGCGGCCATGTGCCGCCCTTTTCCCATCCTGAAAGGGCAAGCATGACCAGCGGCGGTTTCGACTTCGACCTTCTCGTGATCGGCGGCGGCTCGGGCGGCGTGCGGGCCGCCCGGCGTACGGCGGCTCTTGGACACAGGGTCGCGATCGCCGAGGAATACCGCTTCGGCGGCACATGCGTCATTCGCGGCTGCGTCCCCAAGAAGCTTCTCGTCTACGCCTCGCAATTCGGCGAGCAGTTCGAGGATGCGGCCGGTTTCGGCTGGACGGTGGGGGAAAGTTCGTTCGACTGGGCGCAGCTGATCGCCAACAAGGATCGCGAGATCGACCGGCTGGAGCAGATCTACAGCCGCAATCTCGAAAGCGCGGGCGCGGAGCTTCTGAAGTCCCGCGCCGTTCTTGAAAGCGCGCACGAGGTTCGGCTTCTCGAAACCGACAAAGTGGTCACCGCCGAGCGCATTCTTCTGGCGGCCGGTGGGCGGGCCAACCCGTTCGCGGGCCTGCCGGGCGCGGAGCACTGCATTACGTCGAACGAGGCGTTCCACCTGAAGCGTCTGCCCGGATCGATCGTGATTCTGGGCGGCGGCTACATCGCCGTCGAGTTCGCCAACATCTTCCACGGGCTCGGTTCGGACGTTACGCTCGTCTATCGCGGCAAGAAGATCCTCGGCGGCTTCGACGACGATCTGCGTGACGCCCTGCAGGAGGCGATGACCAAGAAGGGCATCCGCATCCTGTGCGAGGACACGATCGTTGAGGTGGCCGGGAAGGCCGACGGCCGGTTCCAGGCCAAGCTCAAGGGCGGCGCGGTTCTGGATGCCGACGAGGTCATGCTGGCGATCGGCCGCCAGCCCAACACGCTGGATCTCGGATGCGAGAAGGCCGGCGTGGAACTCGACGAGAAGGGCGCGGTGAAGGTCGATGCCTTTTCCAAGACCACGGCCGACAACATCTGGGCGCTCGGCGACATTACCAACCGCATCCAGTTGACGCCGGTCGCGATCCACGAGGCGATGTGCTTCGTCGAGACCGTGTTCCGCGATCGTCCGACGCAGCCCGACTTGGAGGACATTCCGACCGCCGTGTTCTCGCAGCCCGAGATCGGCACGGTCGGCATGACGGAAGCGGAGGCGTCAAAGGAGTTCGCCGAGCTCGAAATCTACCGCACCACTTTCCGCCCCATGCGCAACACCCTGTCGGGGCGCGATGAGCGGACCTTGATGAAGCTCGTCGTGGATGCCGCCTCGCGCCGCGTCGTCGGCGCCCATATCCTCGGACCGGACGCGGGCGAGGTGGCGCAGATCCTCGGCGTCTGCGTCAAGGGTCGCCTGACCAAGGACGTGTTCGACCGCACCATGGCGCTCCATCCGACGGCGGCGGAGGAACTCGTCACGATGTACGAGCCGAGCTACCGGGTCCGGGACGGAAAGCGGGTCGATGGCTGAGGCACCGGTGCCGGCGGTTCACGAGGACCATCCGGACCTCGCCGCGCTGGCCGCCGATGGGCACGTCGTCGCCTATTTCGGCTATGGCTCGCTGGTGAACCGCCGTACGCTGCGCACCCGGTTCCTCGGCCTCCGTCGTGCCTCGGTCACAGGCTGGCGCCGCTTCTGGATGCCGCGCACGGCGCCCCTGCCGGCGCTTCTCTCGGTTCGGCCCGTGGACGGGTTTCGAACCGATGGGGTCGTGGTCTACGATCTCGCCGATCATCTGCCGGCCGTCGACGAGCGAGAAGCGGGCTACCATCGCCGCGTCGTCATGCCGGACCATGTGCGCATCGAAAACGCGCTGGCGACCGAGGCTCCTCTCTTCATCTACGAAGCCGCGCCGACGCAGCCGGACGCGGCCGAGGTCGGCGCCGTGATCTGGCAATCCTATCTCGATGCGGTGCTCCAGGGTTTCTCGACCCTTTACGGCGAGGATGGTGTGCGGCGCTTCGTGTTGGAAACGGAAGGCTTCGAGACCGTGCTTCTCGCCGACCGGGACGCGCCTCGCTATCCGAGGGCCGTCGATATCACAGAGGACTAAGCGCTTCTGTTCGACCGCCTGGTCGCCCAGCGCGGCGCGCGAACGACGCTGCCTCCGGCCGACGTGCCCGCAACCCTTTGGTGACAAACGACGGCGTTCGTGCCACTAAGCCGCGATCGATCGCCCGGCTATGAAGGCCGCGCAGAACCGCGCCATTCCAACTCAAAGCGTGCGGACAGGCGGTCGACGAAGGAGAAAAGCATGGCAAAGGATTGGTCCCCGTCCAGCTGGCGCTCGAAGCCGATCGAGCAGGTGCCCGCCTATCCCGATCTCGGCGCGCTCGCCGAGACCGAAAAGCGCCTCGCCACCTTTCCTCCGCTGGTTTTTGCAGGTGAAGCGCGCAAGCTGAAGAAGGCGCTCGGCGAGGTCGCCGAGGGGCGCTCCTTCCTGCTGCAGGGCGGCGACTGCGCCGAAAGCTTCGCCGAGCATGGCGCCGACAACATCCGCGACTTCTTCCGCGCCTTCCTGCAGATGGCCGTGGTGCTGACGTTCGCGGCTTCATCGCCGGTGGTCAAGGTCGGGCGTATCGCCGGGCAGTTCGCCAAGCCGCGATCGTCCGGCTCCGAAACCAAGGACGGCGTGACGCTGCCGAGCTACCGTGGCGACATCATCAACGGCATCGAGTTCGACGAGAGCCAGCGCATCCCCAGTCCGGACCGGCAGGAGATGGCCTACCGCCAGTCGGCGGCGACGCTGAACCTCCTGCGCGCCTTCGCGCAGGGCGGCTACGCCAATCTCGACAACGTCCACCAGTGGATGCTCGGCTTCGTGTCGGGCAGCCCGCAGGCCGAGCGCTACGGCCAGTTGGCGGACCGCATCTCCGAGACGATGAATTTCATGCGGGCGATCGGCATCAATTCCGACAGCTACCCCGCGCTGCGCGAGACAGATTTCTTCACCAGCCACGAGGCGCTGCTTCTCGGCTACGAGGAGGCCCTCACACGCGTCGATTCGACCAGCGGCGAGTGGTACGCAACCTCCGGCCACATGATCTGGATCGGCGACCGCACGCGCCAGCTCGGCAACGCCCATGTCGAATACTGCCGCGGCATCAAGAACCCGATCGGCCTCAAGTGCGGGCCTTCGCTGGGGGCCGACGACCTGATCCGCCTAATCGACGTCCTGAACCCGCAGAACGAGGCGGGCCGCCTGACGCTGATCACTCGCTTCGGCCACGAAAAGGTCGGCGATCACCTGCCGCGCCTCGTGCGCGCTGTGGAGCGGGAAGGGCGCAAGGTCGTCTGGTCCTGCGATCCGATGCATGGCAACACGATCACGGTCAACGACTACAAGACGCGCCCCTTCGACCGCATCCTGGCCGAGGTGGAGGCGTTCTTCGACGTTCACCGCGCGGAGGGAACGCATGCCGGCGGCATCCACATCGAGATGACCGGCAAGGACGTGACGGAATGCACCGGCGGTGCGGCGCGCCCGGTCCTCGCAGAGGACCTGTCCGATCGCTACCACACGCATTGCGACCCGCGGCTGAACGCCAGCCAGGCGCTGGAACTCGCCTTCCTGACCGCCGAGCGGATCAAGAAGGAGCAGGAAGCGCACCGCCCGTCGCAGGCCGTCGGCTTCTGAGACGTATCGCGAGTTCGAATATGCAAAAGGCCGGGTTCATCACCCGGCCTTTTCGTTTGTGCCCTATGCGCCGCGCGGCACTTCACTCCCCGGGCTTGCGCTCCGCCTGACGGCTCCGCTCGGCCCGCTCCTCGCGTGAGAACAGCCGGTCGCGGATGACGGAGCCGCCCTGCTGCCAAGCGAAGAACAGCGCGAGCAGGAGGACGATGACGCCGATGCCGATCATCACGCCCTGTTCCATCATCTCCAGCCGCTGGAACACGGTGGTTATGGAATAGCCGAAGACGTAGCCGATGGTCGTGAAGATGCCGGCCCAGATGCCGGCACCGATGAAGTTCAGCGCCAGGAACCGTGGAACGGTGATCGAAGAAAGCCCCAGTGCGATCAGCCCGGGCATCCGCAATCCGTAGACGTACCGGTTCACGATCACGAAATAGGCCTGGAAGCGGTCGACGAGACGAAGAGCCTTGGCGAACTTGGGCTTCTTCGTCCACTTCACGACCCACCGGCTGTCGGAGAAGTAGCGCGCGAACAGGAACACCGCGAGATCACCGCAGAAGGACCCGACAAAGGCGAGGCTCGCCATCAGCTCGATCGGATAGGCCCCGCGATAGGCCAGGAAACCTCCGATGATGGCGAAGACCTCACCCTCGAAGAACGTCCCGACGAACACGATGCCGAGGCCGAACCGGTCGATCAAAGAAAGGATTTC
This sequence comes from Aureimonas sp. ME7, assembly GCF_903970965.1. Classification (GTDB taxonomy): domain Bacteria; phylum Pseudomonadota; class Alphaproteobacteria; order Rhizobiales; family Rhizobiaceae; genus Aureimonas. Next base: position 230,322 of record NZ_CAJCKW010000004.1, read on the forward strand.
GTACACGCGGTCTCCGATGGCGCGGGCGAGGTCGAGCCTCGTCCTGCCCTATGTCGGGCGGGATGCTGCAATTGCAAACATCCGATATTCAGATCGCAATGGTTTGACGATCCGGAGGCGAATGGTTGCAATCGTCACCCGTGTCGTGGAAACCCGGCGCAACGTCAACCGCGCGCCACGGCCATTCGATGCAAGTTCCGCCGCTTCCCGATGCCGTCATGGCGCTCGTGCTTCTCGGCTTCCTGTTTCTCCTGCGCTTCCACCTCTCCATGCGCCGGATTTGGAGCGAAACCGGTCTACCGGAAGGCCGCTGGATCGAACGGTACCGAGCGCCGACGCGGCCGATGAGCTTCGGACGCGCGCTGGAGCCGAATCGGCGCCATGCCGTGCGGCAATTGGTGGTCGCGCTCGTTTGCCTCGCCCTGGCATTCGTTCTCGGCGTCTGGCTCGGTCTCGGTCTCCTTCTCGGCTGGTAGCGTCCGCCAAAGCGTTTGCCAGTTCGGCAAATCCTGCGCTATCGCGAAGGAATGACTGTATTCGTCCGCTTCGCACCGTCGCCCACGGGCTATCTTCACATCGGCAACCTGCGGCCGGCGCTGTTCAACTGGATCTTCGCCCGGCGCCACGGGGGCCGGTTCCTCCTGCGCTACGACGATACGGACACGGAGCGCTCCCGGCCGGAATATGCCGAGGCGATTGCCGAGGATCTTGCCTGGATCGGCATTGTGCCGGATGTCGTGGACCGGCAGTCCGACCGCCTTTCGCGCTACGAGGCAGCCGCCGAGATGCTGCGCGAAAGCGGCTTCCTCTACGCTTGTTACGAGACGCCCGACGAACTCGACCGCATGCGCAAGCGGCGGATGGCGCGCGGCCAGCCCCCGGTCTACGGACGCGAGGGCCTGGCGCTGTCTCCGGAGGAGCGAGCGAGATACGAGGCGGACGGGCGCCGTCCGTACTGGCGCTTCCGTCTGCCGAACGCGTCCGCCGACCCTCTGGTGCCCCAGCGCACCGAAGTGCATTGGGATGATGTGGCGCGAGGACGGCAAACGGTCGATCTCGGCTCCCTGTCCGACCCGGTCCTGGTGCGCGAGGACGGCACGTTTCTGTATACGTTCTGCTCCGTCGTCGACGACGGGGACATGGGCATCACCCATATCCTGCGCGGTGACGACCACGTCACCAACACGGGCGTCCAGATCGCGATCTTCGAGGCGCTCGGATACGCCGTCCCGCATTTCGGCCACTTCAACCTGCTGACGACGATCGACGGCGAGGGGCTGTCGAAGCGCAGCGGTGCCCTGTCGCTGCGCTCCCTGCGCGAGGATGGGGTGGAGCCGATGGCGGTCGCCTCGCTCGCCGTCCTCACCGGCCTTTCCGGCTCGATCGAGGCGATGCCGAGCCTGAATGCGTTGGGCGAACGGGTGGACTTCGCCGGCGTTTCCACTTCGAATTCGAAGTTCGATCCGACTGAGCTCCTACGCCTCAACGCAGAAATCGTGCACGCCATGCCCTACGAAGAGGCGGCCGACCGCCTGACGGAGATCGGCGTGTCCCAGGTCCACGGGGAGGCGTTCTGGCTCGCGGTGCGCCGTAACTGTGCCAAGGTCTCCGATGCCCAGGAATGGGCCGCGATTGCCTTCGGCGATCTTTCCGCCACGCCCGCTCTGTCGGGTGAGGACGAAGGCTTCGCGCGCGAAGCCTTCGATGTCCTGCCGCCTGCCCCTTGGGACGGCACGACCTGGAAGACGTGGACCGAGGCCGTAAAAGCCAAGACCGGGCGCAAGGGGCGGGCGCTGTTCATGCCCCTCCGTCTGGCGCTGACCGGCGTGGATCACGGACCGGAGCTGGCCGACCTGCTTCCGTTGATCGGGCCCGAACGGGCGGCTTCGCGCCGCCCGTGAACGCTCAGCCGTTCGCCGCTTCCTCGCGCTGAACGGCTTCCGCCACCGCGATCGCCGCCATGTTGACGACGCCGCGCGAGGTGACGGACGGGGTCAGGATATGCGCGGGCTTGGCCGTGCCGAGGAGGATCGGGCCGACATGCAGCGCGTCGGTCATCGACTTCACGACGTTCATCGTGATGTTGGCCGCATCGAGCGTCGGGAACAGGAGGAGGTTGGCGTCCTCCGTTAGCGTCGAGTTCGGCATGACCCGCTGGCGCAACTCGCGCGACAAGGCCGCGTCGCCGTGCATCTCGCCGTCGATCTCGAGATCGGGCGCCTGTTCGCGCACGAGCGCCAGCGCCGCGCGCAGCTTGCGCGCATCCGCCGTGTCGGCCGTTCCGAAATTGGAATGCGACAGGAGCGCCGCGCGCGGCTTGATGCGGAACCGCTCGATCATCCCAGCCGAAAGAAGCGCGATTTCCGCCAGATTCTCCGCCGTCGGGCTTTCCTGCACATAGGTGTCGGCGAAGAAGGTCGTCGCGTTCTGCGAGATCAGGAGGCTGAGGCCCGAAAGCTTCGACACGCCCGGCGCGACGCCGATGATCTGCCGGATGTCGCGGATTTGGCGCGAGAAGCGGCCGGCGAGACCGCAGATCAGGATATCCGCGTCGCCACGCGAGACCGAGACGGCGCCGATCACCGTCGTGTTGGTGCGAACGAGGGCGCGAGCCGTGTCCGGGTTGACGCCGCGCCGACCGACCTTGGCGAAGTAGTGATCGACATAATCGCGGTAGCGCGGATCGTCCTCGGGATTGACGACCTCGAAGTCCTGCCCGGGTCGGATGCGCAGTCCGAAGCGCTCGAGACGCGTCTGAATGACGCTCGGACGGCCGATCAGGATCGGGCGGCAGACCTTGTCTTCCAGCAGCACCTGCGCGGCGCGCAGGACGCGCTCGTCCTCGCCGTCCGAGAAGATGACGCGCTTCTGCGAATTGCGCGCCATGGCGAAGATCGGCTTCATCACGAGGCCGGAGCGGTAGACGAAGCGGTTCAGCCGGTCGAGATAGGCATCCCAGTCGGCGATCGGGCGCAGCGCGACGCCCGTGGCTTCCGCCGCGCGGGCGACGGCGGGCGCGATCTTGAGGATCAGGCGCGGGTCGAACGGCGAGGGGATGAGATACTCCGGCCCGAAGACCGGTGTCTCGGACCCGTAGGCCTTGGCGGCGACCTCGGACACTTCCTCGCGCGCGAGAGCGGCGATCGCGTCCACCGCTGCGATCTTCATCTCCTCGTTGATCGAGGTGGCGCCGCAATCCAGCGCGCCGCGGAAGATGTAGGGAAAGCAGAGGACGTTGTTGACCTGATTGGGGAAGTCGGAGCGCCCGGTGCAGATCATCGCGTCCTTGCGGACGGCGCGGGCAAGGTCGGGCATGATCTCGGGCGTCGGGTTGGCGAGCGCGAGAATCAGCGGCTTCTCCGCCATCTTCTCCAAAAGTTCGGGCTTCAGGATACCGCCGGCCGACAACCCAAGGAACACGTCGGCCCCGTCGATCACCTCGGCGAGACTGCGCGCCTCCGTCTGCTTCGCGTAGACCGCCATCCAGCGGTCCATGCGCTTCTCGCGGCCCTCGTAGACGACGCCTTCGATATCGGTGCAGGTGATGTTCTCGACCTTGGCGCCGAGCGCCACCAGAAGGTTGAGACAGGCAAGCGCCGCCGCGCCCGCGCCCGAGGTGACGATGCGAACGTCCTCGATGCGCTTCCCGGCCAGCAGCAAAGCGTTGCGCACCGCTGCCGCCACGATGATCGCCGTGCCGTGCTGATCGTCGTGGAACACCGGGATGCCCATGCGGGCCCGCAGCTGTTCCTCGACCTCGAAGCACTCCGGCGCCTTAATATCCTCAAGGTTGATGCCGCCGAAGGTCGGCTCCAGTGCGGAAACGACCTCCACCATGCGCTCGATGCCCGGCGCGTCGATCTCGATGTCGAAGACGTCGATATCGGCGAACTTCTTGAACAGGACCGCCTTGCCTTCCATAACTGGCTTGGACGCCAGCGGTCCGATATTGCCGAGGCCGAGCACGGCCGAGCCGTTGGATACGACGGCCACGAGGTTGGCCCTGCTGGTGAAGTCGGCCGCCGTCGCCGGATCGTCCGCGATGGCAAGACAGGGCGCGGCGACGCCGGGGGAATAGGCGAGCGCGAGGTCGCGCTGGTTGCCGAGCGGCTTGGTCGCGTGGACGCCAAGCTTACCGGGCTTGGGATGGCGGTGGTAGAAAAGCGCCTGCTCGTCGAGATCCCGCTTCACGGGGGCGTTTGCAGTATCGTCGGCACTCGACATGAGAACTCCTGCGCTGTTCGGGCGGAGGCGTTTTCGCGCCGGCGCGCGATCCTCCCGCCCGATGTCTAATGCAAGCTGCCATCCGGTGAAGCAACCCTTCGTATCGGCGCCGAGGGCAAAGGTGCGTCATACCGCTGAAATACAAACCAGCGAGGGTCGGATGAGTTTCGGCGGCCAGGGAGAGCGCGCCCATGACGACGATTCGCCCGTCCGGCACCATCCGTCACTTTCGCACACTCTTCATCTCCGATCTGCATCTCGGCTCGAAAGCCGCCCAGGCCGAGCAGCTGATCGACTTCCTCGCGGTTCACGACGCGGAGAAGATCTATCTCGTCGGCGACATCATCGACGGCTGGCGCCTCAAGCGCGTGTGGCACTGGCCTCCGTCGCACAACGACGTGGTCCAGGCGTTCCTGCGCAAGGCGCGGCAGGGAACCGAGGTCGTCTACATTCCCGGCAACCACGACGAGTTCCTGCGCGGCTTCCTCGGCCAGCATTTCGGGGGCATCGAGGTGCGCCTGACCGACATTCACCAGACGGCGGACGGGCGGCGGCTTCTCGTCATGCATGGCGACGAGTTCGACGTCGTCGTTCGGAACGCGCGCCTGATCGCCTATCTCGGCGACTGGGCCTATGACGCGGCCATCGCGATCAACCTCGTCTTCAACCACCTGCGCCGCCGCTTCGGCTTCGGCTACTGGTCGTTTTCGTCCTGGGCCAAGCTGAAGGTCAAGAACGCGGTCAACTTCATCGGAGCGTTCGAGAGGGCGCTCGCTTCCGAAGCCGAGCGCATGGGGTGCGACGGCGTCGTGTGCGGCCACATCCACCACCCGCAGATCGCCGAGCGCAGCGGCATCCTCTACGTCAACAGCGGCGACTGGGTGGAAAGCTGCTCCGCCATCGCCGAACGCAACGACGGCTCGCTCGAACTCCTGCGCTGGACGGGGGTCGCGGAGGAACCCGTCCCCGGCCTCGAAGGACAGATCGCAAGGATCGCCCCGGCAAGAGCCGCCTGATCCTCGGGGCTACCCCCAAAGCGACGCTTGTGGAGGATGGACCCTCGAGCCTTCGTAGGTCAGGCCGTTCGGCCGGTCCTCGCGCAGGAGAAGGGGGCCGTCGAGGTCCACCAGTTCGGCGCCCTGCGCCAGGAGCACGGCGGGCGCCATCCCCAAAGAACTCCCCACCATGCAGCCGACCATGACGCCGAACCCATGACGCCGAGCCTCGGCGAGGAAGCGCAGTCCTTCCGTCAGGCCGCCCGTCTTGTCGAGCTTGAGGTTCACGTAGTCGTATCGGCCGACCAGCGAGCCGAGGTCCGCGCTTCCGTGCACCGCTTCGTCGGCGCAGACGGGCACGGGGCGCGGCATGCGGGCGAGCAGTTCGTCCCGGCCGGCGGGAAGCGGCTGCTCGACGACGAAGGCGCCGATCGAAGCCGCCGCCAACATGTTGTCGCGGATCGTGTCCGGCGTCCAACCCTCGTTGGCGTCGATGATCAGCCGCGCTTGGGGCGCGGCCGCGCGCACGGCGCGCATCCGCTCGCCGTCGCCTTCGCCGCCGACCTTGACCTTCAAGACCGTGCGCTCGCCCGCCTCGCGCGTCGCGCGCGCCATCTCGTTCGGCGTGCCGAGGGAGATGGTGAAGGCCGTATCGACCGGGGCCGCTCCAGCGCGGCCGATCGTCTCGGCGACCGAACGACCGCTTCGCTTGGCTTCCAGATCCCACAGCGCACAGTCGACCGCATTGCGCGCAGCGCCCGGCGGCAGAAGCGATTGCAGGGTGTCGAGACCTTCCCCGGCCTCGATCGCCGCGCGGATGCCCTCGATCGCGGCCGTCACGCTTTCCACGGTCTCGCCGTAGCGCGCATAGGGAACGCACTCGCCTCGCCCGGAATTCGAGCCTTCCAAGACGGTGCAGGTGACCACAACGGCCTCGGTTTTTGAGCCTCTCGCGATGGTGAACTGGCGGGCGAGGGGGAAGCGGTCCACTGTGACCGAAAGACGACGCACGATCATAATCCCTCGACAAATCTTAACGGGCATTGCATCGCACACGACGCAAGTTAACTCTGCGGTTTCGGCGCGTCCTGCGCCATAGCCGGATATGCGGCGATCCCATAACGCAAACACCGGATCCGAGCGACCGAATGCTGGATACCCCACGATCCGACGATTCTTCGGGAAACGGCGCGCAGCCTAAGAATGCCGCGCCCACTCTCGAAGCCGATAAGGCCGACGGGGGCGTAATCCTGCATTTCGGCGGCGACTGGCTGGCGCGCACCATCGGCGGCGTGGAAGACACGGTGGCCGAAACGCAGAAGTCGGATCTCGGCAAGTCGATCACCTTCGACCTCGCAGGGGTTGGCCGCCTCGACACGTCCGGCGCGCTTCTCGTCGAGAAGCTTTCGCGCGGGCTGACGGAAGGGGGCGCCAAGGTCACAATCGAGGGCACCGGCGACAGCGAATCCATGCTGTTCGACGCGGTGCGCAAGGCCCTCGACACGAAACGGCCGGAAAAGAAGGTCGCGCAGTCGTCCGTCGTCGTCGATCTCGTGGCCAAGCTCGGCGAGAACGTCATCGCCGCAGGCCGCGAGTTCATGATGGGCCTCAACATCGTCGGCGCCTCGCTCTACGGCGCGGGGCGGCGCATCACCGGCCAGACCCGGTGGCGCCCGGCCGCCATCGTCAGCCAGATGGATCGGATGGGTGTGCGCGCCGTGCCCATCATCGCGCTCATGAGCTTTCTCATCGGCGCGGTGATCGCACAGCAGGGCGCGTTCCAGCTTCGCAATTTCGGCGCCGAGATCTTCGTCGTCGATCTCGTCGGTATCCTGCAGCTGCGCGAGATCGGCGTGCTTCTCACCGCGATCATGATCGCCGGCCGCTCGGGCAGCGCGATCACCGCCGAGATCGGCTCCATGCGCATGCGCGAGGAGGTGGACGCCCTTCAGGTCATCGGGCTCAACCCGATCGGGGTCCTGGTGTTTCCACGCCTCGTGGCGCTGACGATCGTTCTGCCGCTGCTTGCCTTCATCGCGGATCTCGCCGGCCTTCTCGGCGCGATCGTGGTGACGTGGGTCTATTCGGGTGTGACGCCGGAAGCCTTCATCACGCGCATGCGCAGCGCCATCGACATCGGCACCGTCTTCGCGGGACTGATCAAGGCGCCGTTCATGGCCATCGTCATCGGCGTCGTTGCGTCGATGGAAGGGTTGAAGGTGGGCGGCAGTGCCGAAAGCCTCGGCCAGCACGTCACCGCCTCCGTCGTCAAATCGATCTTCCTGGTCATCCTCCTCGACGCTGTTTTTGCGATTTTCTATGCCGCCATCGGATACTGAGACGACCAAGGCCGACGAGCGCGAGGTCATCATTCGCGCCAGCGACGTGACGGTTCGCTTCGGGTCGAAGACGATCCTCGAAGGGCTGTCGCTCGACGTGCGACGCGGCGAGATCCTCGGGTTCGTCGGCGCGTCGGGCACCGGCAAGTCGGTGCTCCTACGCACCATCCTCGGCCTCAACCAGAAGCAGAGCGGCACGATCGAGGTCTTCGGCATCGACTACGAGCGCGCCGACGAGGTCGAGCGCCTCTCGGTCGAGCAGCGCTGGGGCGTCCTGTTCCAGCAGGGTGCGCTGTTTTCGTCGCTGACGGTTCTGGAGAACATCCAGGTTCCCATGCGGGAATATCTCGATATCTCGCCCAAGCTGATGGAAGAGCTCGCCCGCCTGAAAATCGACCTCGTCGGTCTCGCACCGGATGCGGCGGAGAAGTATCCGTCCGAGCTTTCGGGCGGCATGATCAAGCGTGCGGCGCTCGCCCGCGCTCTGGCGCTCGATCCCGATATCGTCTTCCTCGACGAGCCGACTTCGGGCCTCGATCCCATCGGCGCCGCCGACTTCGACGAGCTGATCATGACCCTGCGCGATACGCTGGGGCTGACCGTCTACATGGTGACGCACGATCTCGACAGCCTGTTCCAGGCCTGCGACCGCATCGCCGTTCTCGGCAAGAAGAAGGTGCTGGTCGAGGGACCTCTCCAGACCATGCTGGATAACGACGATCCGTGGGTGAAATCCTACTTCCACGGCAAACGGGCGCGGTATGTCGTGCCCAAAGAAGACAATCCGTACTACGACGGGAATGAGTGATGGAAACCAGAGCGAACTACATCCTCGTCGGCGTCTTCACGCTGGTGGTGCTTCTGGCCAGCTTCGGCTTCGTCTACTGGTCGGCCAACGTCTCGGACCGCGATTCACGCGTGCCGCTGCTCGTCCGCATCGAAGGCTCGGTGTCCGGTCTCAGCCAGGGTAGTCAGGTTCTCTTCAACGGTCTGGCCGTCGGTTCCGTCACCAACCTGCGCATCGACCCGAACAACCCGCGCGTCGTGATCGCGACGACGCAGGTCGATCGCGCCACGCCCGTGACGACCTCCACCACCGCGACGATCGGCTTCCAGGGTCTGACCGGCATCGGCTTCATCGGGTTGACCGGCGGCAACGTCAACGATCGCAACGTGATCCAATCGGCCCTTGAACAAGGCGCGACGCCCGTCATCACCGCTGATCCTTCGGATGTGACCGACATTCTGGCGACGGCTCGCGACATCGCCGACCGCGCCAACAACATCCTTGGCGAGTTCGAGGAACTGGTGCAGGCGGTCGGGCCGTCCGTACGGACCACGGCGGACAACGTCGCCCAGACGTCCACCAACGTGCGCACCTTCACCGACAGCCTCGCGGCCAACGCCGATCAGATCGACGACTTCCTCGCCAGCTTGGCCGACCTTTCTCGCAGCGCCAACAACGTGGCGGAGCGACTGCCGAGCCTGATGGATCAGGCGAGCACCTTCATCGCCGCGCTCAATGTCGGCGCCGTCAACCAGTCGATCGAGAACGTCGCAACGATCACGCAGGCGCTGCGCGACCAGACGGATAATTTCTCGGCCGCGATCGAATCCGTTTCCACCACCGCGCGCGCCTTCGGCTCGGTCGGCGATGCGGTCAACCAGAGCCTGCCGAGCGTCCAGGCCTTCCTCTCCCGCCTCGGCCCAATTTCGGAAACCGCGACCAGCGTCGCCTCGCGTCTCGATACGACGCTGGCGGACGTCAAGAATATCACGGCAGCGGTGAACCCGGATCAGGTCCGCTCCACGGTGGAAAGCGTGTCCGGCTTCACCAGCGCGCTCAACGCGCAGTCGGGCCGCGTAGGCTCGGTCGTCGCCGGCGCCGATACGGTCCTCCAGACCTTGAACGGTGCCTTGGACGGGCTCAACGGCACCCGCGCGCGGATCGACACGCTGCTGGCCGCCGTCAGCGCCAGCACGGTCAACCGCGCCATCAACGACGTGTCTTCGGCGACCAACAACATCGCGGCGGCGGCGCAGTCCGTTCGCGGGGTCGCCGACAATATCGGCAACCGTCGCGAGGACATCGATCGGATCATCACCAATGTCGAGGACACGAGCGGCAATCTGCGCGTCGCCTCCGCGCAGGTGCAGAACCTGATCAATTCGGTCAACGGCCTCGTCAACAGCCCGGACGGCCAAGGCCTCACGGCCGAAGCGCGCGCCACGCTGCAAAGCATCCGCCAGACGGCGGAGACGATCCAGCGCTCCGTCGGCCCGATCGCCGCCAACCTGCAGAACTTCACCGGCCAGGGCCTGCAGGACGCACGCAACCTCATTCGCGAAACGACGCAAGCCGTGACGCGGATCGAGCGCGCGATCATCGAGCTCTCGAACAACCCGAGCCGGGTGCTGTTCGGCGGCGAGGGTAACGGCGAGGTCCGCCAGTTCGATGGGCGCGTCCGGCGCTGAGCGCCGCGCGGCGACCGCCGGTGGTCCATCGGCAACACCTATCGGCCAACCATCCGCGAAGGACGGTCGGCCTCTTTGAAACCCACGGGAACCGCGCCAGCTTCGGTGTCTCGAAAGTACACGCGTCGAGGATGAACATGGCACGAGTTCGGGCGGCAAGATGGACGGGCTTCGCCCTGGTGGCGCTTTCGCTCAGCGCGTGCGCGTCGTTGAAGACGCCGCCGGCGACCTTCGAGCTTTCACCTCCGCCCGCTGCGGAACGGGTGGGCTCCTCCACACGCTCGCAGATCCTTCTGCCCGAGCCCACGGCAACGCGCGCGCTCGACAGCGACCGCATCGTTATCAAGCCGACGCCGCAGACCATTGAAAACCTTGCCGATAGCCAGTGGAGCGATCGTCTTCCACGCCTCGTCCAGCTCCGCTTGCTGCAGGCCTTCCAGAACACCGGGCGGATCGGTGCTGCGGGCGTGCCGGGGCAGGGACTGGCGATCGACTACCAGGTCGTCACCGAGCTTCGCCGCTTCGAGATCGCCTTCGAGCCGCAGCCGACCGCCGTGGTCGAGATTTCGGTGAAAGCCCTCAACGATCGCACCGGCGTCGTGCGCGGATCGCGCGTCTTCACCGCCAAGGTGCCTGTCGCGGACGGCCAGCCCTCCGGCTACGTCACCGCACTGGACGGTGCCTTCGCTCAAGTTGCGGACCAGATCGTCACCTGGATGATCCGGCTGATCTGAGCGTCCCTACCCGACGTTTTTCGAAAGGCCCGCTTCGGCGGGCTTTTTGCTGTGCGTAGTAGGCTGGACGTCTGTCCGCCTCCCAAGGTGACACGGCTTGTTCCGAAAAAATCGGGTGACGCGGGTGTCATGGACTGGCCTGTTTCGATGAACCCTTCCGCCGAGACGGGTTTCCGACGCGTTCGCTTGGATTGCTGACCCAAACACCCGTTTTCTAGATCACTTTCCGACCGGATTGGACGGTCGTTGTCGTCCAGAGGACGCCCGCGCCCGCGGCAGGGCGCTTTCGCTCCGCGGCAGCGCTACTCGCCGGTTACGATGCGGGGGCAGCGCTTCCTCCTCGCGCCTTGTCGCGACCCCAAATCACTTGCCTGCCGACGATACAAACTGGTCGGAAAGTGCTCCAGCTTATCAACAGGGCTAGCCTCAGCGAGGTTTCGTTGTTCGTCGAAACGCAGCACAAGCCCTATCGATCGACGCCACGTTCCACATATCACTCTCGATGGCCAGCCTTTGCGCGAAGCGACAGCGCGAAAAGTTCAAGCGCCACACGAAGATACCGTCCGGTCGGAATGTTGTTCTGTCGCGCGTATGAGGCGACGCATATGTGGCGCGCAGGCTCGTCTGTCAGCTTGCAGGACCGAGTTCGCGTTGTCGAACAGTCTTCAATCCGATCGGGCAAGTAGCTTGGGAGGCAAACGAGCGTATTGCATCTCCCGCAATCGACCCCTCATTGCTTGCCGAACGGATGAGCATTCGGATGCCGATAATTTCCTGTGACAAGGCGTGCCGATCCGCAAGCTAGCAAGGCGCTGCGGCGCCTTCGCCGGCAAGACCCCAAAGAAAAGGGCGGGATCGAGGATCCCGCCCTTTTCTTATTTTCACACGTCGACGTCCTCAGTCGAAGCGCCCGGATGCGTGCGCCAGCATCGTGTAGACCTTGCCCGTGTCCGAGGTAAGGTAGGACTTGGTCCGGGTGTTGTCCGGGTCGCGGCGGGACGCATCCTGCAGAAGCGACTCGAAGTCGGCGATGTAGCGGTCCACCGCATGGCGGAAATCCGCGTCACGCTGGTACTTGCGACGGATCTCGTCGAACGTCTGCTGTCCCTTCATCGTGTAGAGACGACGGGTGAAGACGTTGTGCTCGCCGTTTCGATAGCGGTCCCAAAGCTCGACCGACACGTTGTGATCGATGGCGCGCGCGATATCCACTGACAACGAGTTCAGCGACTCAACGACGTGTGCCTGCGAACGGTCGATGCGGGGGGCGGGGGCTGCAGGCTGAGCCGCGGCGACCGGAGCCTCCTCGTCGCCGTCCTCATCCTCGGAAGCGCGACGCAGGAGATCCGACACCCAGCCGGCCTGCGCCTCGTCCGCCTTGGCGCTGGGAGCGCGGGAGGAGGCGGGCTGGGCGGCTGGCGTTGCAGGGCGAAGCGGCGAGAAGTCGCCGGAGCGCGCCTGGGACGGTGCGCTTTCCGCCGTGCGCCCGACCTGGACCCGAGGCGTTTCACCGCCCGAACGCGTGTCCAGCGCAAGATTCCCGCTGACCGCCGAGCCGGTTGCCTGGCGGCGCTCAGCTTCCTGCTGCGCGTCGCGACGCTCTGCCACTGCGGGCTGCGAAGCCGGGGTCGCCACGGAGCGTGCCGACCGTGCCGCTTCCGAAGCTGGGCCTCGCACATCCAGCGAACGGCCGGACTGGGTGACGATGTCCCCGAGCTCGCGCAGGGCGCGGATCTGGTCCGTCACCGCGCGGCGCATGGCACGCGTGCTTTCGCGCGTCTCCTCCGGCAGCTCGAACACGCCGCGACGAATCTCCGTACGGGCATTCTCGAGTTCGCGGCGGATGTCGCTGGCTGCGCGGCGCATCTCGTTCGTCGCGCCGCCGAAACGCTCGGTCGCCTCTTCGAGGACGCTGCGGACCGCTTCGCGGATTTGCTCGGCACTGGCCTGGCTCCGACGCTCGGTTTCCTCCAGCTGCTGCTCGGCCTCGCTGAGCGAGCCGCCGACCTCGCCTGTGATCGTGCTCGCGACCGCCTTGGCCCGGGCCTCCGCCTCGCCGAACAGCTTCTCGACGACGCCTTCGAACGAGCCGAGCATCGCCGCGATGTCCTGCGAGCGCTGAGACAGGGTCTGCGCCAGGGTGTTGAGCCCCTCGTGACGCTCGTCGAGCGTCGCCTGGAGGTTGGTCTGCGTGCCGTCGAGAAGGGCGGCCGCTTCCGAAAGAAGACGCCCGTGATCGGCGAACTTGTCGGTCAGCGCGCCGATCTGCGCGAAGGCCGAGGTCGTCACCACGTCCATGCGCGACATGGACTGGTCGAGGCGGTCGGACGACGAGGCGATCTCGTCGCCGACGCGCTCCGCTTCGGTGCGGAAGCGGCCGCCGGTGTCGAGAAGCGTGGATTCGGCGCGGGCGAAGTTGCCGCCGGCCTCGTCCAGCATTTCGCGCAGGGTCGTGTTGCTGGTGCCCAGACGCTCGACCAGCGTCTCGATCTGCGCGCCGAGGCTGCCTTGAGCCTCGACCACGCGGGTGACCGCCGCGCTGGCGCGCTCGTCCAGCGAGGACAGGAGCTCGTTGGAGGAGCGGCCGAGCCGGTCGACGGTTTCTTCCGTACGGCGCACGAATTCGGAAACGATCGAGGAGTTTTCCGAGCGCAACCGGTCCGCGACCTGCTGCGAGGTACCTTCCAGCGCCTGCACGGCGAGGGTGCCGCTTTCCGACAGGCGTTCGATGATCGGCTGGGTTTGCGTTTCGATCAGGTGGGCGATCTCGGCGTTGCGGTCGGCCAGCATCTGCGACAGGGCGCGAGTACGCTCGGTCACGGCGGAGCCGATGCGGTCGGCGCTCGAGGTCAGGTCGCGCTCGGACACCGAGACGCGCTCGGCGATCTCGTTGCCGAACGCGGCGGTCGCGTCCGACATCTGCTCGCGGACCTTTTCGGCCTCGACGCGGATGGCCGTGGCGACGCCCGACAGGCTGAGGGCGATCTCCGACCCCTCCTGAACCAAGGCGGCGCGCGCCGTTTCGGCATCGCGCAGGATATGGCCCGACACGTCGGCCGTCTCGTCGCGGATGCTGCCGGCGACGGAAACGATCTCGCCGCGAATGCGCTCGGCCGTTCCTTCGATCTCGCTCCGCAGATCTGCTGCTGCGCGCGCCAGATCCTCGTTGAGCCCCGTCGAGGCGGACCCGAGAAGGCCGGACAGGCGATCGGACAGACCGGCGAGCTCGCCGACGAACCGGTCGGCATGTTCGCCGAGAGTGGAGGTGCTGCGATCGGTTTCGCCGTGGATCAGAGCGGCCGTATCGCGAACACGCAGTGCGAAGCTTTCCGCGTCGCCGAGGAGGCGCAGGCGCGCGGCCTCTGCCTGCTCCGACATGGATGCGGCAACGGCGTCGAGTTCCTCGGTGAGGCGCGTCGCGTCGGTCGCCAGACGCTGGCGGCTGTCGCCGGACGTCGCTTCGAGCCGGTCCGTCGCGCTCGACAGGTCGGCGACGAGCTGGCCGGCCGCCGATCCGATCTGCTCGCGCACCCGGTCGGTCTCTCCGCGCATGGCTTCCACGACATGCCCGACCTCGCTCGCGATCCGCCCTGCATCCTCCAGAAGCGTCCGGCGGGAAACCTCGCCGGTTTCGCGAAGGCGGGTGCTGGCGTCGGTGAACTCGGCGGCGATCGCGGCCGTCTGGTCGGCGACCTCGCGGCGGAGGCCGTCGGACTGCTCGCGGATCTGGATGGCAGCGGACGCCACTTCCTCGCGGATCTGCGATGCATCCACCGCGAACTGTTCGCGGCTCTTGTCGCCGACGATGCGCAGGCGCTCGGCGGCGTGCTCCAGATCGCCCGACAAGGCGCCGGTCTGATCCACCACGATCTGGCGGGCAGCTTCGGCGTCGTTGCGCAGCTGCTTGGCCATGGCTTCCAGACCACCGGCGAACTCGCCGGCCACTTCGGCCAGACGCTCGCGCGCGGCCTCGGCCTCGGTGCGCATCGCCAGCGACGCGCCGCCGATCTGGGTCGCGAAGGCATCGCCTTCGAGAGCGAAGGCCTCGCGCAGCTCTTCCGTCTCGCCTCGCATGCGGGAGGCGACTTCCGCCACGCGGCGGCCGAGCGTTTCGGCTTCTTCCGTGAAGCGTGCCTGTGCCTCGGCGCCGATCGCGCGGATCGATTCCGCCGACGAGACGATGCCTTCCGCGATCCGGGCGCTTTCGCCCGTCAGTTCGTTGCGGGCTGCCTCCGACGTTTCCTGGACCGACTGAGTGACCGCGCGGATCCGTTCCTCGAAGCGCTCGGCTTCGGCGACGAAATCGGCCTGCGCGTTCTGCGAGGCGCTGCGGAAGGTCGAGCCGAGTTCACCGATGACGATGGCGATCTTCTGCGTCTCGGTTTCGAGGCCGGCACGGGCACGGTCCGCCTGCTCGCCCATGGTGGCGGAGGCGCTGACGATGGTCTCGCGCAGCGTATCGGCGATCAGCGAAGTGCGTCCCGACAGCGTGCGCTCGACATTGCCGAGACCGCGCTCCAGGCTGGCGGCGATCGCCTCCGTGCGCTGATCGACGGCAGCCGCAAGGCTTTCCGTGCCGGCGGCCAGCGCTGCCGCGATCTCGTCGCGCTTGGTTTCCAGCGCAGCGGTGACGTTGCCCGCGCTCTGCTCCAGCACGCGGCGAACATCGTCCGCGCGGTCGCCGAGCGTGGCGGCCAGCGAGCCGGCGACATCTTCGATCGCGAGCGTCAGGTTGTCCCGGCGCTCGTCCATCGCGGTGGCTAGCTGGCCGTCGGACTCCACGAGCGCTTCGCGCAGTGCCTGGATCCGCGAGTCGAGCGTCGAGACGATGGTCGCGTTGCCGCCTTCCAGCGTCGTGGCAAGCTTGGTCGCGCGCTCGTCGAGGTCGGAGATGAGCGAGGTTTCCGAGGCGTCCACCAGCTGGCGCATGGACAGGATGCGCTCGTCCAGACCGTCCAGGATGGCGCCGCGCGCCTTCTCCACCGCGTCGCGCAGCGTTGCGCCGCGCCCGTCGAGACCTTGGATCAGCAGGGACAGCGCATTCTCGACGGCGGACAGGATCGTGCCGGCATTGTGGTCGATGTCGCGGGCGAACTGGCCGGTGCGCTCGTCGAGCGTGGTGACGAGGCCGGCCTGCGACGTTCCGATGGTCGTCGAAAGGTCCTGGATGCGGGACGCCAGCTCGGAAACCACGCGCTCGACGGACTGTTCGAAGCCGGCTTCGATCCCGGCCGTGCGCATTTCGAGACGCGCCAGGAACTCCTGCCGCTTGTCGTCGCCGGTCATCAGCGCCGTCTCGAGCCGACCGATCACATCGTCGCCGACGCGTGCGGTGTAGAGATCGAGCGAACTGGACAGGCGCTCGCCGCTGTCGCGCATGAAGGCTTCGCTGGCGGCCAGGCGGTCGGAAAGACCGGCCGACAACGACTGGTTGCGTTCGTCGAAGTTCGAGAGAAGCCGCTCCGTGCGCTGATCCAGCATCCGGTCAAGCGACTCGGTGCGGGTCTCGATCTCGCGGGCCATGGTCTCGGCGCGACCGTCGAGGGCGACGTTGATCGCGGAGGTGCGCTCGGCGAGCAGCGCGTTCATGCGCTCGAGACGATCCTCGAAGCGATCGGTCACGTCGCGGTCGACGCTGGAAAGCGCAGCCTCGAGGCGGGTCGCCCGCTCGTCCACCCCATTGGTCAGACGGCCTTCGGCGCCTTCGATCAGCGTCTCGAAACGCGTCACGTTCTGCTCGATCGTCTGGGTCAGCGCCGCGCCGCGCTCCTCGAACTGCGCCAGCAGCGTCTGCTGGGCGAAGGCGAGGGACGTGTCGATATCGGCCGCACGGTCGCCCAGCGTCGCGCCGAGCGCGCCGATATGGGTATCGAAGCTCGAACGCAGGTGGTCCGAATGCGCCGCGAAGCTCGCGTCGATCTCGGAGCGCGCGGTGGACGCGACGCCGGAAAGATCTTCGCTCCCTTGCGTGATCGCGTCGCGAACCTCGCCGGTGCGAGCGGCAAGCGCGCGAACGAATTCGCTCGACGCATCCTGCAAAGTGGCCGTCATCTCGGTTGCCGAGCGATCGATCGCCAGCGCCTGACCCTCGATCGTCTGGACGAGCTGGGCGCCCTTGCCGGTCAGCGCCGTTTCCAGGGCGGCTAGGCGCTCGTCGAAGCGGCTGATGATGTCGTCGTTGCGGTTGCGCAGGAGCTCGCTCGCGCGGGTGACTCGGGTCTCGAACGCTTCGTCGACCTGCTGCAGGAAGCGCTGCGTCTCGTTCGACAGGAACGACAGGCGCTCGTCGAGACCCGCGGTCAGCGAGGCGGCGAGCGTCGAGTTGTCGGTCTGGATCCGTGCTGCGCGCTCGTCCAGCGTCTCGGCAAGCTGACGGTCGAAGGACTGCGAGCCTTCGATCAACGTGTCGGTGCGCTCGCCCAGGATGCGAAGAACCGCGTCGTTGGAGGAACGGAGACGCTCGCCGGCCTCGTCGCCGATGGTGGCGACGCGCTGGACCAACTCGTCGGAACGCGCCTTGAGGATATCCGCTTGGGCGGAAAGCGAGCGTGCCAGCTCTTCGCTCGTCGCTTCGAGGCGACGCGTCGTCTCGTCGGCGGTCTCGCCGATACGGCGGATCACGCTCTCGCTGCTGCCGCTGAGCGCCTCGTCCACGGCGCGGCTGCGCTCGTCGAACAAGGTGCCGAGTTCCTGGCTGCGACTTTCATAGGCGCGCGAAAGCGCTTCGCCGCGCTCGTCCAGAAGGGTGTGGAAGCGCTGCGTCGCGTCTTCGACCTGCGCCAGAATGCGCGAGGAGGCGCTGTCGACGTCGCCGATCAGACGGTCGTGCGAACCGACGACGGACGAGCGCAGGCGCTCGGCGTGAGACAGCATCGCTTCGCGCTCGCTGGCGAGATCGTTGACGAGCGAACGGATCTTGACCTCGTTGTCGGCATAGGCGCGTTCCAGCGACGACACTTCCGAATGAACGATGCCTTCGAGTTCGCCCATGCGCGAAAGCGCGCGCTCGACACCCTCGCCGAGCGCCGCGACCTCGCGGCGGATCGCGTTGCCGACGCTGGTCACCTTTTCGGAAGCGATGTTCTCCGGCTCGGCGAGACGCAAGGCCACTTCGGCCAGCGAGCGGCTCATCAGGCGAAGGTCCTGCGAGCGGCGAACCATCACCGCGAAGGCGAGAATCAGGAGGGCCGGCAGGATGATGGCGCTGGCGACGATCGCCAGCGTCACGCCCGCGGCGTTTCCGGCTCCCGTCCCATTGGCGCCGAGGAACGCGACGGCGGCCGCCGTCGCCAGGGCGACCCAGGCGGCTGCGACGGCCGCACCGACGACGAGTGTCTTGCGGGACGAGCGTCGGTTCAGAAGCGCGTCCGCCATGACGGCAGCCGAGCGCTGCTCGTCGTTGGCAACGGTGGACTTGAAGTCGCGAGTGCGCGAAGCGCGAGCAAGGGGCGGTTCGTTGCCGGGTTCGGACTGACGTGGCATTTCCGGCGAAACGCGCGGCGTCGCCGCAGCTGCGGTTGCTGCGGCTGTCGCCGTAGCCGCGTTCAGCCGGTCGCCGGAGGTCGGCGGATCGATCGTGTCGGCCGGAGCGCTCGAAGCGATCAGCTGCTCCTCGCCGAGATGGAAGGGGGCCTCTTCGGAAGCCGCCTCGGGCTCATCCGGTTTGGCGGGCGCGTCGTCCTCGGCCTCCGCCTGATCGCCGCTGGTCGCTTCCTCGACGGACCGGTCGAATTCGCTGAGTGCGAAGTCGATGGACACTTCGTCCGCCGTCAAGCTTTCTTCCTCGACATGCCCCTGGGCCTGCCCGGAAAGCCGAGGTTCGCCCCCCTCGGTCGACATGAAGTCGGTATCCTGAAGCGCCGCTTCGAGTTCGTTGACCGCTTCTTCGGAAAGCTGTTCCGCCGTCTTGATCTTCGACATGATCCGCCGCGCCCCGTACTCGTTACATTCGGAAGGACGGGTTCGCGCCTCGTAACCGCGAAACCACCCGCCTGATCCGTCTGCCTGACCCGCTCGCCGGAAGGCGGAACGCGGGCATGCTACTGAGCGTCAAATTAGATACCGCCGCGTGCGAAGGAAACCTTAAAAACGGGCGTTAGATACAAGTTTAAACATTTGGTTAACGACATGGCGAAGATGCCCTCAATTTTCGACATCTTTCGTTTGCCATGCAAACCGTCCGTTGGACGGAACGGGGCTCCGGCGGAGACGCGCGGGAAGCCAGCGTTTGCGCCCGTTTCGATGGGTTCGTGACCTGAAGGCCGTACCGGGCGCGAATTGGAAGGGCGATCCTACCCGAACTCCACTGCGTTCCAAACCGCTAGGGGTGCGTTGGGTGCGGGAGCTGTTGATAACCTTCTCACAAGCGGGAATCGGGCATGCTGTTGACCCCAATCCTCGGCCGGTCTACGCGCAGCAATGACCTCGATCATCTTCATCGCCCATGACGGTACACGCTACGACGTCGATGCCGCCGACGGCTCCAGCGTCATGCAGAACGCGATCCGCAACGACATACCCGGCATCGACGCCGATTGCGGCGGTGCCTGCGCTTGCGCCACGTGCCACGTCTATGTGGAAGAGGGTTTCCTCGACCGGCTTCCGCCGATGGAGCCGATGGAAGAGGACATGCTCGACTTCGCCGTCGACGTGCGCGCCAATTCCCGACTTTCGTGCCAGATCCGGGTTCGCCCGGAGCTCGACGGGCTGACGGTCAGCGTGCCCGCACGTCAAGGCTGACGCGCGGGCCTTGGCTTACCTGGCGGCGGCTACGCGGCGGTTCTGCTCTGCGTTAAGCTTGTCGCGGAGCCGGGCATCGACGACCTTGGCTTCCTGCATGTCGAAGTCGCGCTGAGCCTTTTCGTGGGCGAGCAGCAACTGATTGGACCGGCGGGTGGCGATCGCCTCCATCTTGGCGCAGTCGGCCGAGGGGGGGAGGGCGATCAGCTCCTTCTCCATCCGGCGAAGCCAGGACTTGGCGATCTCGCCATGCTTGGCTTCATGCGTGGCGATGTCCTTATGCAGCACCTTCCACATGGCCTTGGTCTGCGCATCCGCCCCGCTCGGCGCGTTCCACCGAGGAAGAGTGGTGTGGAGATCAAGGCGCAGGTTGGTGCGCTTCAGGGCGCAGCCGAGCTTCTGGGCCTGGTACTGGAAGTCGCCGGTGAAGGAGACTTCGGTCGCTCCCGCCCGGCGCTCGCGTCCGGACAGAAGCGGGCCCTTGAGGCCCAACGCCCTGTCGATTTCGGCGAAGGTGGAACCCTTGACCATGAAATAGGTCGTTCGTTCCGTCACCGAGCCGGCGAAGGCGAGGCCTGGGGTCAAGAATCCCGCCGCGAGGCAGGAGAACAGAAGTCGCCGCATGCCCACTCCCTTGAGCCTTGAAACCTCTACTCGCTACGCTACGCAGGTTACGCGTCGTTACAAGAGACGATTGCGAAATAATTGCGGCCTCGAAGCCGTTGAACGGGAATGCATTCCTTGCGCGACATCTCGATGACGACCGAACGGGTTTGGCAACTGGCCGGAGGAGCTTCGCTCATCCTGGGGCCTTGCTCCACCATCATGGGCGTCTTGAACGTTACGCCAGACAGCTTCTCCGACGGCGGGCGATACGACAAGTCGGTGGAGGACGCGGTCGGCGCCGCTCTGCGGATGATCGACGAGGGAGCGGCCATCATCGACATCGGCGGCGAATCGACGCGGCCGGGTGCCGCGCCCGTTTCGGCGGCCGAGGAGCAGGCACGCGTACTGCCGGTGATCCGCGAACTTCGCTCGCGGACCGGGGTCCCGATCTCGATCGACACCTATCGCAGCGAAACGGCGGCACTGGCGATTGAGGCGGGGGCCACCATCGTCAACGACGTATGGGGGGGGCAGCGCGACGCTGATATTCTGAACGTCGCGGCCGCAACCGGCGCCGGGCTTTGCCTGATGCACACGGGTAGGGACCGCGAGCGCGACCCGGATGTGATCGTCGATCAATTCGCCTTTTTGAAGCGATCGATCGCCTTGGCGAGGGAGGCGGGCGTTGCCGACGATCGCATCGTCCTAGATCCCGGCTTCGGCTTCGCGAAGACTACGGAGGAGAACCTGTCACTGATGATGCGCATGGGCGCACTGGCCGCGCTCGGATTTCCGCTTCTGGCGGGAACATCGCGCAAGCGTTTCGTCCGGGCGGCCCTTGGCGAGGACCGAGGCGATCCGGACGTCGCGACGGCCGCCACGAGCGTTCTCCTGCGCGAGCGTGGCGTCTCGATCTTCCGTGTCCATGCGGTCGGGCCGACGCGCGACGCGTTGGCGATCGTCGATGCCGCGCTCGGCGCGATGCAGGATCGGACGCGCTCGTGACGATCGCGTTCCTGGGACTGGGCGGAAATCTCGGCGACCCGATCGCGGCCATGGCCGAAGCCCTGCGCCGGCTCGATATGGACGCGCGGACGGAAGTGCTCGGCGTATCCTTGGTGTACCGGACACCGCCTTGGGGGCCGGTGGAGCAGCCCGCCTTCCTGAACGCCTGCGCCCGCGTTCGGACCGCGCGGTCTGCGCCGGAGCTTCTGGAGCTTTGCCTCGCGACCGAAGCTGCGCTTCATCGTCACAGGCTGGTCAGGTGGGGACCACGGACGATCGATCTCGACATCCTCGATTTCGGAGGCGAGGAAATCCATGGCGAGCATTTGACGCTGCCCCATCCCCGCATGGCGGAGCGCGCTTTCGTGCTGGTGCCGCTCGCCGAGATCGCGCCCGATCTCGACATCGCAGGCGCGAGCGTTCGCGAGAGATTGCAGGCGCTGGACCGAAGCGGAGTCGAGGTGGCGCTCGCGGGGCCCGATTGGTGGCGAGGCGCCTAGACGCTCACTTCTCGAGCGAGGCGCGTTTGACACTCTCGTCGCGCTTCAAAGTCATTCCGATCACCGGCACGAGTTCGTTGGCGACTTGCACGGAAATGGTGATCTTCAGCTTGTCCTGCTCTTCCAGCCGGGCGACCATCGCGCCTTTCAGCTGCTTGCGGTCGAGGCCGACCACGACCCGATTGCCCGTCACGTCACCCGAGACGATGTCGAGCCCCTTGCCCTTGGAGCCGTCCAGGAAAGAGCCCTTGTAGGAGGCGCCGCCGCGCGTGAAGGTCGCGGTCATCGGCTGGGAGAACATACCGACGCGGCAGGAGCCGTCGAGCGACATGCCGACCGCCTTATCCGGCTGAATGCCAGCGAGGTCACACACGAACTTGGTGCCCTTGTACTTGCCGGCGACGATTTCGCCCGGGCCTGTCCACCGGCCGAACACGGACTGGAAGAACGCCTCGTCGCCATCGGCGCGAGCCGGCTGGACGGAACCGAAGGCGAGCGAAAGAAGGGTGAGACCAAGGGCGATCGGGCGGATCATGGCGGGCCTTCGGAACGGCAAGGACATGGGAGCTATCTATCGCTCCGAACGGTTAACCGATCCTTTCTGAAGGCGCCATGCCTCCTGCCGTCGCACGTCGCGCGTTGCACGAAATCCTCAGCTGCGCTTGGCCCCCAAGTTCGTCAGATCGCTCATGAAATCGCCGATGCGAGGGCGCTGGACGCCGAGGAAGGGCAGGGGACGGCAAAGGTCCATCGTCGCGATGCCGATGCGGGCCGTCAGCAGGCCGTTGACGACGCCCTCGCCCAGCTTGGCCGACAGGCGCGAGGCAAGCCCATGGCCGACGACCTCGCTGACCAGACTGTCGCCGACGGCGATGGAGCCGGTGACGGCGAGATGGGCGAGCACGTCCCGCACCAGACGGACGAGGCCAATGGTGCCAGGGCGGCTGCCATAGAGCGCCGCGATCGCGCGGATCAGGCGAACGGTTTCGAAGAGAACGAAGGCGAGGTCCACCAGCGCGCGCGGACTGACGGCGGTCACCACCGAAACGCGCTTGGCCGAGGCCAGGACGATTGCGCGAGCCTTCGCGTCCAGAGGCAGTAGCAACTCGCGCTCCGCAAGGCGGATCAGGTCCCGTCCGTCGATGACGTCGTCACGCAGCGCCGCGAGGCGATCGCGCCCCGCCGCCGTCTCGGCGCGGGAGGATACCAGTGCGACGAGCCTTGCCACGACATCCGTCGCTTCGGCAGCGGAGTCCGTTTCGAAGGCGCGTCTGCCGTCTTCCCGTTCGCGCTCGATCGTGTCGAGGCGAAGGATGCCAAGCGCTTCGCGAAGGGCGACGCCGACGACGCCGATCAACAGAAGTGCGCTCAAGGCGACCGCGACCCAGCCCAGCCAGTCCGCGCGCGTGAAGAGCTCGCGGATGAAGCTGTCGAGCGCGAGTCCGAAGAGGATCGAGACGATCGCACCGAGCGCGCCCATCGCGAGCTTGCCGAAGGAGAAGCCTCGCTTCCGAGCCCGCACGGGTGAGCCGGCGTCCAGCGCTGCTGCCGCCTCGGCTTCCAGTTCGTCGTCGGCTTCGATGCGGACCTGAGCGAGATCGCTGAAGCTGCGAGGCTCCCTTGGTGTTGGGATCGGGATTTCAGGTGCCGGATCGAGCGAAAAGGCGGCGGGCCGTCGCGGAGGGGTCTCGCTCATGCCAACCGGTCCCCCAGGAGAAACTGAAGTGAGCGGTCCAGCCGGATATGGGGCAGAGACAGGGTCAGGCCCTCTGCCGTCTTCTCCAGCCGAGGCGGCTTGAAGCGCACGAAGGTCACGGGATCCAGTCGTGCGCCGCCGTCTCCGCCTTTCAGGACACGCCCGGCCTCTTCCGGCAGGTCGCCCGGGAAGACGGCGGTTTCCGTATGGCCGTCGAAGCGTTGCCCTGCGATCTCCTCTCCCGCGATCGGCGTTCCGACGATCACGGGAAGGGTGTCGCCCCGGTCGGCGACACTGGCTTCGCGCGTCGCGCGAATGGCGGCCATAGCGACGACTTCCGTTTCGGCGCCCGACAGCTTGGCGCGCGACACGGCGCCGTCGACGAGACGACGGACGATGTTCTCCAGGCGCTGGTGGTTGCTCCTGTGGAGGTGGTCGGCCTTGGTGGCGGCAACGAGGATACGATCGATCCGCCGCGTCACGAGCGAGCCGAGCCAACTGGCTCGTCCCGGACGGAAGCAGGCGAGGATGTCCGCGAGCGCTGTTTCGAGGTCCTGCACCGCTTCGGGGCCTGCATTGATCGCCTGCAGCGCGTCGATCAGGAGGATCTGGCGATCGAGCCGCGCGAAGTGGTCGCGGAAGAAGGGCTTCACGACCACGGTCTTGTAGGCTTCGTAGCGCCGGGCGTGAACGGCGGCGAAGCTGCCCTTCTCGTAGATCCGTCCCGGTTCCACCGCCAGCGGCGCGAAGGTGAGGGCGGGCGAGCCATCGAGGTCGCCCGGCATCAGGAAGCGGCCGGGGGGAAGGGTGGATAGTGCCGTCCTGTCTTCTCGGCAGGCCCGGAGATAGGCTGCGAAAGCCGCGCTCAGCCGCTGGCTATCGGGCTCGTTCGCGGGAGCGGCGAGGTCGATCGTTGCGAGCGCTTGGAGGAACGGTTCGGCCATCGCGGCGCGCGAGGGCATGCGCGCACGCTCCAAGGCTTCGGCCGAGAACGTCTCGTAGCGCTTTTCCAAAAGCGGGAGGTCGAGAAGCCATTCGCCGGGATAATCCACGATGTCGATCGAAAGCTTGCCCGCGCGCACGAACCGCGCCCAGCCGGACGCCGACTCGAACTCTACCGTCAGCCGCAGTTCCGAGATCGCCCGCGTCGATTGCGGCCAG
This sequence comes from Aureimonas sp. ME7, assembly GCF_903970965.1. GTDB lineage: Bacteria > Pseudomonadota > Alphaproteobacteria > Rhizobiales > Rhizobiaceae > Aureimonas. The sequence continues at coordinate 254,796 of NZ_CAJCKW010000004.1, forward strand.
ACGCGCTCCTCGACGATGGCGCGGATGTGCTCTTCGTACTGGAAGCGCGGCACGGCATCGTCCGGCTGCTCCTCCAGATAGGTTCGCGAAATCCGCCCCGAACTCTGCGCCTCGAACAAGGGCAGCCGGCCGCCGTGGAGAAGGTTGTGGATCAGCGAGGTGATGAAGACGGTCTTGCCGGCGCGCGACAGTCCCGCCACGCCCAATCGAATCGTGGGATGAAACAGGCCTGCGCCTCGATCCGCCAGATTGTCGAACGCGATACGGGCTTCGTCGGCGATGGAAGGCATTCTGTCTCGATGTTTCCCGATGATGCGAGGCCACGACGCATATAGGCATCGGCCAACGGGAATCGAAGGTTCAGGGTCGGATCACGGCATGCAAATAACCGCGAAGCGTGCCGTCCGGCGCATCCGGCAGTCGGTGGATCGTGATCCAGTGAGCCGTTCCGATGCCATGGCTGGCGATCCCGACCGCGCCCCGATCCCCATTGATACAGGTCGCGCGGACGAACTCCTCGATCGATGGGTTGTGCCCGATCAGCAGCGTTTCGGCGACGCAATGAGCCCGTAGCGCGGCTGCATACGCGGGGGCGCCGAGCGCGTAGAGATCGTCGGAGATATGGATCGCGATGTCGCTCGGCAGCGCCGGGCGTATCCCTTCAAGCGTTTGTCGGGCTCGCCTCGCGGAGGAACACACGATGGTCTGGATCCCACTCGACACATCGCGAACCCGCTCGGAGATCGATGCGATGTCGGCGTTGCCGCGCTCGTCGAGCGGTCGCTCATGGTCCCTTTCGCCGGGAACCGCCCATGACGAATGCGCATGGCGAAGAAGATGGAAGCGATGAAAGGTGACCATGTCCGCTCATAGGGCCTGCGCCGACGCTTGGTCGAGGACAGAAATGGATCGATTCCCCTGATCCTCACAACCACAGGGAGTTACCTCGGTTGTCCCTCGCTACTCCCGGACGATGGGTCGCGCCCATGGGGCGCGCTCCCCGGTTTCACCAATCCGTCATGAATTTCGTTTGATTATCGAGGCTTAGGAAGAGCCTGTGTTTCGGCTGGTGCGTTACAGGCCGCTTGTCCCCGGCGAAAGCGGTCGCTATAAGCCCGGCCACGTCGTTGATGGAGGAAGCGAATGAGCGAGACCTTACCCTTCGAGGCCGGTCTTCCCGAAGACGGCCCCTTCATGAACGACCGGCAGAAGGAGTATTTTCGCAAGAAGCTCCTACGCTGGAAGTCCGACATCCTGAAGGAAGCGCGCGAGACGCTGGACGCCTTGGCCAGCGAAAGCGCCAATCTGGCCGATGCCGCCGACCGTGCATCGTCGGAAACCGATCGCGCCATCGAGCTTCGCGCCCGGGACCGCCAACGCAAGCTCATCTCGAAGATCGACGCAGCGATCGAGCGGATCGACGACGGAACCTACGGCTATTGCGAGGAGACCGGCGAGCCGATCAGCCTTCGCCGTTTGGACGCGCGTCCGATCGCCACCATGTCGCTCGAAGCGCAAGAGCGGCATGAGCGCCGCGAGAAGGTCTATCGCGACGAGTAGTTCGTCCCCATCGACGAGTTATAAACGAAAACGGGCCGCGAAAGCGGCCCGTTTTCGTTTGCCTCGATGAAGGAGCGATCAGCGACGATCGGACACGTCGATCGTGAAGTCGTGGAGCAGTCTCTCCATCTCCTCCTCCAGCGTCAACGGGCGTTCGTCCGCCGGAGAGTCCGCCGATCCGACCGGTGGGGCGACGCTAGGTTCGGAGGCCTGACGTGCGGCTTCCGGCGAGCGGGGTTCGGCTTCCGTCTCGCGTGCCCTCGGAGCGGGCACCGGCTCCGCAGGGGAGGTAGGCGTTGCACGACGCTCCTGGATCGAGGTCGCGAAGCTCTTGACCGACAACGGCGATCGAGCACCTTCGTCCGCAACCGGCTCCGGTCCGGCGAACCCGACCTGACCGACCATCGTCTGCGCTGGCTGTGCTGACGATTGCGCCGGTTGCGCGACGGGAGGTGCCGGCGGACCGCGATAACCCTCCGGGGGAGCCACGGGCGTCGCGACGGAGGCCCGTGTCGCCTGCACCGGGGTCGGCGGAGTGGAAGGCGGAGCGACAACCGACTGATTTCCGCTCGACGTTCCGGCAGCCGCGGCCCAGAGCGATCGCGCCGGCGTCGGCGTCGGCTCCACCTTCGGCGGAAGCGATGGGGCGACCGGCGAGCCGGCCACCGGCTGGTTGGTGCGCGGGGGTGCGAGCGTCGGCGTCGCCATGGAGCGGGGAGTCTGAACCGGAGGAAGGGGAGCCGCCTGCGGTGTCGAAACCGGCTCCGGCGCGCTGGCAGGGTTGGCCTTTAGCTTGTCCGAACTCTCGGTCCGCTTCACCTCGCTTCCCGTCGGCGAAACGGCAGGAGCGATCGGCGCTTCACGGGGCGCTACGCGAATGTCGGCCGGGACAGGCTGCGAGCGAGTCGCCGGAGGCGAAGCGTTCGGCGAGGCCGGCGCCGCGGCGACGGGCGCATTTACGGGGCGAAGCGGCACCGCGGCGACGGGTGTCGACGGTTCGGGCGCGAACGAGGGCTCCCGGCGCTGTGGAGCGGCTGGGATAGCCTGCGGAAGCCCGCGCGCCTGGATTTCGGCGGGCCTCGGCGATGGCGCCTCGACGCGCGGCGCCACGGGAGCTGCAACGATCGGCGCCGGTTCGGGCTGTGGACGCGGCGGAAGGCGATCCTGTTCGACGGACGGTTCGGCCGCGCGAGCCGGTTGAACCTGCGGCACCGTGAGAGACGGCGTGTCCCGTTCCGGCGGGATCGAAGGCGCCGTTTCGGTCGCTTGCGGGCGAGGGGGGATGGGAGCAGATGGAAGCGGACGGCTCCGCGCGTCCGGTTCGGCGCGTGGCTCGGCGACGGGCGCGAGCGCTATGGGGGTCCCGGCGGACTGGCCGACATCGGGAATCGGCTGAACGCTCGGCTGCGGCTGCGGCTGCGGCTGCGGCGTGCGGCGATGCGGCAGCGGACCTTGGCTGGCGCGCTCGGCCTCGGCGAAGTTCGGCTCCTGGCGCTGACGACGAGGCTGGCCGCGCACGATCCCGGGCTCCACGACCAGATCGTTCTGACCGCCGATCAGAATGAGATGTTCGACGTCGTCACGCCGCACCAGAACGAGCTTCCGCTTCGGATCCACCGCCGCCATGTCGAGAACCGCGAGCCTCGGCGCCCGCGAGCGCCCGCCGATACCGCCGCTTCCCGCCAGCACACGCTTGGCCAGACCGATCAGAACCAACGCCAGCAACACGACGAGTGCCGCCGCCAGAACCACCGTAACGATGGGAGCCAGACTGTCGCCCACGACGCCGGCAAGCCATTCGCGCATTTACCATATCCTCCGAGGGGCACCGAAACCGCTCACCGCATGAGGGAGCGTCGATCGCCTTTCATATTGCATTCTAGGGCGTAGCCGACGCCGCTCCAGCGCCGCGTCAGCTACGGAACATAGTGCCGTCGTATCATGTCGAACGATTGCGCCAGGCGCAAATTCGACAGAATCTCGTGATCGTGCCGCCTCCGGTCCTATTCTGTTCGTCACTGTCTCGGAAGGGTCGTTCTCCCGTATATGGAAGTTGAGCTGTGGACCGAAACAGGGCAATGCCGACCCGAATGAGCGACAAACCTTTGATCGACGGGCATTTTGATGGCGGTGGCGTCCGGCGCCTGCTGTTCCTCGCAGGGTTCGTCTTCGTGTTCGCGGCGACCCTCGCGCTTCTCGGTCACTCCTACGGGGCGATCGCGCTTCTCGCGATCTTCGGCATCCTGGCGATGTTCGGCATCGTCGCGATCTTCGGCCTCGCGCTCGGTTTCCTGCGATTCGGCGCGCGTGAGAGCGATGCCAACGTGGCGCGCGAGGCGCTCAACGCCCTGCCGACCGGCATGCTGGTGACGGATCGGCGCGGGCGTATCGTCTATGCCAACCGCGCCTATGGCGAGGAAACCGGGGCAAGCGGCTCCAGCGGCGTTCGCAGCCTGGAGCGGCTTCTGTCGCGCGAGCCCGAAGCGTCGGAGGCGATCTACCGCCTCGCCAACCTGGCGCGCGAAAACCGCATGGGCCAGGAAGAGTTTCGTCTGACCCGCAAGCTCGGCGGAGCAGGGCCTTCGGCGCCGCACTGGTATCGCGCATCCGTCAGCCCGTTCGGCGCGGAGGCAGATGGCTTGCAACTCTGGCAGATCTCGGACGTCACGCCGGAGCGCGAGGAGCAAGAAAGCTTCTTCAAGGACCTTCAACACGCGATCGACTACCTCGACCATGCGCCGGCGGGTTTCTTCGCCTCCGATACGTCGGGCCGCCTCGCCTATATCAACGCGACGCTTGCCGATTGGCTGTCGCTGGATCTGGCCGCCTTCAAGCCGTACGCCCATTCGATCTCGGACCACCTCAGCGAGGAATCGGCGGCGGTCCTGCGGCGCGCCCAGTCCACCGCCGTATCGGGCGAGGTGCAGACGGTGGATCTCGATCTCGTCACGGCTGCCGGACAGCGGCTGCCGGTGCGTCTCCTGCGCAACGCGACCGCTGGAACAGACGGTGCGCTCGGTCTTAGCCGGACGCTGGTCCTCAACCGCTCGCCGCAGGGCAACGACGAGAACGCGCTACGGGACGCCGAGGTGCGCTTCACCCGCTTCTTCAACTCCTCGCCCATGGCGATCGCCGCGATCGACGCCGCCGGGCACGTGACCCGCGCCAACCCCGCCTTCGCCGCCCTTTTCGGCGAAGAAACGGCGATGGGTCGCAGCCTCGTGTCCAGCGGCGTACGGGACGAGAACCGAGAGGCGATCCGTCAGGCGCTCGGCTCAGCGCTTCGAGGGCAGGCCGGCATTCCGTCGGTTGACGCCGAGCTGACGACCGAGCCGGTGCGCTCGGTTCGCCTGTATTTCAGCGCCAACGCCGATGTCGGCGATGGTTCGGGCGAGGTCGTCATCCTCTACGGCGTCGACATCACCCAGCAGCGTACGCTGGAGGACCAGTTCGCCAAGGCCCAGCGGATGCAGGCCATCGGCAACCTCGCCGGCGGCATCGCGCACGATTTCAACAACGTGCTGACCATCATCACCGCGTCCGTGGATTTCCTCCTCCTGAACCACCGCACGGGCGACCCGTCGTTCCAGGACCTTCTGCTGATCAAGCAGAGTGCCAACCGCGCCGCCTCGCTCGTGCGCCAGCTTCTCGCTTATTCGCGCCGCCAGACGATGCGTCCCAAGATGCTGAACCTGACGGACGTGATCGCCGACATGCATCTCCTTCTGAAGCGGATCTCCGGCGATCTCGTGAAGCTGGAGCGCCAGCATGCGCGCGATCTCTGGCCCGTCATGGCCGATATCGGCCAGTTCGAGCAGGTGGTGACCAACCTCGTGCAGAACGCGCGCGACGCGATGTCGACGAACGGGCGCGTCACCATCGCCACGCGCAACGTGCCCGCCGACGAGGCCGCCCGCTTCGGCTACAGCGAACTCGGCGAGGGCGATTACGTCCTGATGGAGGTTTCCGACACGGGCTCGGGCATGCCGGCCGACGTCGCCGAGCGCATCTTCGAGCCGTTCTTCACGACCAAGGAGATCGGCAAGGGAACGGGCCTCGGCCTGTCGATGGCCTACGGCATCATCAAGCAGTCCGGCGGCTCGATCTTCGTCGAAAGCAAGCTCGGCGAAGGAACGACCTTCCGCATCTTCCTGCCGCGTCATATCCCGGCGGAAACAGCCGTGGTGAAAGGCGAGACGCCCTCCGCGGCAGCATCGAACGCCAAGCTCGACCTGTCGGGCACCGCCTCGATCCTGCTCGTGGAGGATGAGGACAACGTGCGCGCCGGCAATGTCCGCGCGCTCAAGATGCGCGGCTACGAGGTGCACGAGGCGTCCAGCGGCGTCGAGGCGCTCGACGTCATGGAAGAGCTCGACGGCCGGATCGACCTCGTCGTGTCCGACGTCGTCATGCCCGAGATGGACGGGCCGACCCTCCTGCGGGAAATGCGCAAGCAGCGGCCCGAACTGAAATTCATCTTCGTGTCCGGCTACGCGGAAGATGCCTTCGCGAAGAACTTGCCAGAGGGCGAGAAGTTCGGATTCCTTCCAAAGCCGTTCTCGTTGAGAGAGTTGGCAGTGGCGGTGAAGGAAGCGCTCGAAGAGTAGGTGATTGGGTTTCCGGCCTGTTGAGCAAAGCCTGCGGGACCAAGAGCGTCGTCCGATCTAGGAAGGCTGCACTTGAAGGCGAACGCGAACGACAGGACCTAACCGGCGGAAATCCGCCGCCAAAGGCATCCACGATCGGTTGTAGTAGGCACAACGATTCACTGGCCGCGGAGCCCTTGCTTCCGATCCAACTGTGATGCCGTGCCATGCATCATTCAGCGTGCCTCGAACGAGCGGCCGCCATGGCCGCTCGTGCCGCAACCGGGAACGGCTGGGCTGCCAGCATCTTGGCGATGAGGGTGCCGGCAATGAGCCCCTCGCAGTCGTCGCCGGGTGTGCCCTCCACCTCCTGTGGAAGGATCGCGCCTGCATCGAGGATCAGGAAAGTTCCGCAACCACAGACGATCGCGTTGCGAACGCCGAGGTCGTGCAACCGTTCGGCAAGTTCTTCCTGGGTCGTATCGGGCCGCGCATCGCAGACCGATATCGCGCAAGGTCGCGGGAGCACGACGACGTCGGCATGACGAAGGATGGGGCGCAGTCTTCGAGCTTCCACGCCGGAATGGCTCATGGCGAGGAGGAGTGGGCGCGCCGGGCGCGTCGCAAGGTGCTCAAGCGTTACCTCCGGCAGGCTCGCATCGATGATCCATGCGTCGGCCTGATCCAGGGCGTGGCGAACATGGCGACGAGACAGAACGCGCGGTGTCAGACGATCGGCGATCGAGAACTCTTGGCGGTCTTCGATGACCTGCCCTTGCGTATCCAACCGTGTCGTGCGCCGGGCGCCCAAGCGATCGAGCCAGACGATGCGACCGTCGAGAATGCCGGCTTCGACCAGAGCCTCACCCACGACGTCGGCTTCCTCGTCCCCGCCGCAAGCGCTGACGAGATGGGCCGAGATGCCGGACGCGCAAAGCACCCGTGCCGCATGGAAACAGTGGCCGGACGCCCGCACATGACGCTGAACCGGCACCGCATTCTCGATACCGGCGACTTCCGTATGGTGCGGGTAGGCGAGCCCGACAAGCACGACGGAGCGGGACTTTGGAATCCGTGTCATCCGTTTGTCGATGCCACCTGACGGGTGATCGAAAACCATCTCCTCATCCCATTCGAGCGGAGAACAAATCAGGATCAGAGCTTGCGGAATGAGAACAAAAAGGGTACATCAATCCCAGCCAACCGCATTGCAGCTCATTCTTCCTCGTGGAATAAGGTCTTGCCCTCATGGCCCAGAATTCACTCCGTCTCGTTGAGGATACATCGGTGGACAAGAACAAGGCGCTCGATGCAGCGCTGTCGCAGATCGAGCGGGCTTTCGGCAAGGGCTCCATCATGCGGCTCGGCGCAACCGAGAAGCTCGATATCGATACGGTGTCCACGGGTTCGCTCGGTCTCGATATCGCACTTGGCGTAGGCGGCTTGCCGAAGGGGCGCATCGTCGAGATCTATGGGCCTGAGTCGTCCGGCAAGACGACGCTGGCGCTTCACACCGTGGCCGAAGCTCAGAAGGCTGGCGGTGTCTGCGCCTTCGTCGATGCGGAGCATGCGCTGGATCCGGTCTATGCGCGCAAGCTCGGCGTCGATCTGGATGGTCTCCTGATCTCGCAGCCCGATACCGGCGAGCAGGCGCTTGAGATCGTCGACACGCTGGTTCGTTCGGGCGCGATCGACGTTCTCGTGGTCGATTCCGTCGCGGCCCTGACGCCGCGCGCCGAAATCGAAGGCGAGATGGGCGACTCGCTGCCGGGCATGCAGGCGCGCCTGATGAGCCAGGCGCTGCGCAAGCTGACGGGGTCGATCTCGCGCTCCAAGTGCATGGTCATCTTCATCAACCAGATCCGCATGAAGATCGGTGTCATGTTCGGCTCGCCCGAGACGACGACCGGTGGTAACGCGCTGAAGTTCTACGCCTCGGTCCGCCTCGACATCCGCCGGATCGGCGCGATCAAGGAGCGCGAGGAGGTTACGGGCAACCAGACCCGCGTCAAGGTCGTCAAGAACAAGCTTGCGCCTCCGTTCAAGCAGGTCGAGTTCGACATCATGTACGGCGAGGGCGTGTCGAAGGTCGGCGAACTCGTGGATCTCGGCGTGAAGTCGGGCATTGTCGAGAAGTCCGGCGCCTGGTTCTCCTACAACTCCCAGCGCCTCGGCCAGGGCCGCGAGAACTCCAAACAGTTCCTGCGGGACAACCCGGCGGTCGCATCGGAAATCGAAGCCGCCATCCGCCAGAACGCCGGCTTGATCGCCGAGAAGCTTCTGGAGAACGGCGGGCCGGACCCGAGCGACGACGCCGAGTGATCGATCAGGAGAAAGCGCCGAAAGGCGCTTTTTTCTTGTCTACCGTTTTCGATGGGTCGACGTCCTCGACCGAAGGGCGAGTGGTCATTCGGCGTCCCCAGCCCACTTCCTTCTCAAGTCTGCCTTGATTTCCGCCCACGTTGATGGGCGGGTCTCGCTTGTGGAGGATGTTCGCATGGATCTCTTTGCCGGTATCGACGGCACCGGGCCGATCAGCAATCCGACCTATGCCGCACAGTTCGCCCATAGTTTCGTCAACCGCCTCCATTCTCGCGGTGGTTGGGGAAAGAGCTACTATCTGCGTGGCCCCAATATGGATGGGCAGGACACACGACAGCTGTCCCGAATGATCCTGCGTGAAGTGGAGGGCGATCTCCATCGCACCTCGGCGCGCAAGGTTTCGCGCGTCTTCCTGGCCGGCTACAGCCGTGGTGGCGCGGCGGTGATCCGCGTGTGCCGCGAACTCGCCCAACATGGACACGTGGTGGACGGGCTGATCCTCTTCGATGCGGTGGACCGTTCGCTGACGGTCGCCGCCGATCGCATTCCTTCCAACGTGCGCAATTGCTACCACGCGCGCCGCCACCCAAGCGCGTTGTCGCGCAACTGGTGGCACAATTGCGGAAATGGGCCGGAGAACGGTGCCCGAACGAACTACGTCCAGGAATATTTCCTGTGCACGCATGGCGCGATGGGCGGCATGCCATGGCTCACGGCCGATACCGATGGGAAGATCAACGAAGCGATGACGGACCGCACCGTGTCCGGCCGCCTGCTTCAGGCCGGACCCTTGTCTCTGCCGTTCGTGATCGCCAACGAGGCGCACCGGCTCGCCAGCAAGACGAACATCACGATCGAAGAAGATCGAAAGGCGTCCGCGCGCGTCTTCGTGGCTGCCAACACGTTTCTGACCTCGCTTCGTGCGGCGCGCGTCGCCGCTGCCTGAACGTCCGCCCGCCGCCCCTTGGCAACAGGGCCCGGGTCTCTCCGCTTCCTCGAAACCCGGACCATGGACAGGTTTTCGGGCGCTCGCTAAAAGGCGGCTGCGGCAGCGTTTCCCGCCGACCGCTTCTCTTCGAGCGTAGGACTATTCCATGAGCGGCGTGAACGATATCCGGTCGACGTTCCTTCAGTATTTCGCGAAGAACGGACATGAGCCGGTCGCCTCGTCCCCGCTGGTGCCGCGCAACGATCCGACCCTGATGTTCACGAACGCTGGCATGGTTCAGTTTAAGAACGTCTTCACGGGTCTGGAAAAGCGCGACTATTCGCGCGCCACCACCGCGCAGAAGGTCGTGCGTGCCGGCGGCAAGCACAACGATCTCGACAATGTCGGCTACACCGCGCGCCATCACACCTTCTTCGAGATGCTCGGTAATTTCTCGTTCGGCGACTACTTCAAGGAGGAGGCGATCAGCCTCGCCTGGAACCTGGTCACCAAGGAGTTCGCGCTCGACCAGTCGCGCCTGCTCGTCACCGTTTATTCGGAGGACGAGGAGGCTGCGCGCCTCTGGAAGTCGATCGCCGGCTTCTCCGACGACCGGATCATCCGCATCCCGACCTCGGACAACTTCTGGACCATGGGCGAGACCGGCCCCTGCGGTCCGTGCTCGGAGATCTTCTACGACCAGGGCGATCAGGTCTGGGGCGGTCCCCCGGGCTCGGCGGAGGAGGACGGAGACCGGTTCCTGGAGTTCTGGAACCTCGTCTTCATGCAGTACGAGCAGGTCGGCCCCGGCCAGCGCCACGATCTGCCACGCCCGTCGATCGACACCGGCATGGGCCTCGAGCGCATGGCGGCGATCCTGCAGGGCGTTCAGTCGAACTACGAGATCGATCTCTTTAAGCGCCTGATCGCAGCGGTCGAGGACGCCATCGGCTCGCGCGCCGAGGGCGACGCCCTGGCGTCGCACCGCGTGATCGCGGACCATCTGCGCGCCACCGCCTTCCTGATCGCCGACGGCGTCCTTCCGTCGAACGAGGGACGCGGCTATGTGCTCCGCCGCATCATGCGCCGCGCCATGCGCCATGCGAAGCTGCTGGGCGCGCGGGAACCGGTGCTCTACAAGCTTCTGCCCACGCTCGTCTCCGAGATGGGCCGCGCCTATCCCGAGCTGGTGCGCGGCGAGGCGCTGACCTCCGAGACGCTGAAGTTGGAGGAAAAGCGCTTCCTGACGACGCTCGATCGCGGGCTCGTCCTTCTGAACGAAGCGTCGCAGAGCCTGAACCAGGGCGACAGCCTCGACGGTGAAGTCGCCTTCAAGCTCTACGACACCTACGGCTTCCCGCTCGACCTGACGCAGGACGCGCTTCGCGCGCGCGGTGTCGGCGTCGATCTCGGCAGCTTCCAGGCCGCGATGGAGCGGCAGAAGGCCGAAGCGCGTGCAAGCTGGGTCGGGTCGGGCGAAGCGGCCGCCGAAACCGTCTGGTTCGCCATCCGCGAGCGCGAGGGTGCAACCGAGTTCCTCGGCTACGACACGGAAACGGCCGAAGGCGAAGTGCGCGCCATCGTGCGCGACGGCGCCGAGATCGAGAGCGCGGCCGCTGGAACGGAAGCGGCGGTGATCCTGAACCAGACGCCGTTCTACGGCGAATCCGGCGGTCAGGTGGGCGATACCGGCGTGCTGCGCGGTGAGGGCGTCGTGTTCGAGGTGTCCGACACGCAGAAGGTCGCGAACGGCCTCTTCATCCATCGCGGCCGGGTCGCCGAGGGCACGCTCAGGAAGGGCGCCGCACTGGAGCTCGTGGTGGACCGCGAGCGTCGGGGCAAGATCCGCGCCAACCATTCCGCGACGCACCTCCTCCACGAGGGCCTTCGCGAAGTGTTGGGCACCCATGTCGCGCAGAAGGGCTCGATGGTCTCGCCCGAGCGCCTGCGCTTCGACTTCTCTCACCCCAAGCCGATGGACGCGAAGGAACTGGCGCGCGTCGAGACGCTGGCGAATGCCGTCGTCCTCGAGAACGCGCCGGTCGAAACGCGCCTCATGGCCGTGGACGACGCGATCGCGCTCGGCGCCATGGCGCTGTTCGGAGAGAAGTACGGCGACGAAGTGCGCGTCGTCTCCATGGGCGGTGCAAAGGACGGCAGCGGCAAGGCTGCCTATTCGATCGAGCTTTGCGGCGGCACCCATGCACGCGCGACGGGCGATATCGGCTTGGTTCATATCCTGTCCGAAAGCGCGGTCGGTGCAGGCGTTCGCCGTGTCGAAGCGCTGACGGGGCGCGCGGCTCTGGACTACTTGCTGGAGCAGGACGCGCGCGTTCGCCGCGTCGCGTCTTCGCTGAAAGTCGGGGCGTCGGAGATCGCGGATCGCGTCGAGGCTCTGGTCGAGGAGCGCCGACGCCTCGAGCGCGAACTCGCCGAGGCCAAGAAGCGTCTGGCCTTGGCCGGTGACGGATCCGCATCCGCCGCCGCGCCGAAGGAGGTCGGTGGCGTCTCTTTCCTCGGACGCGTTCTCGAAGGCGTGGCCGCCAAGGATCTGAAGGGGATGGTGGACGAGGCGAAGGCGGGGCTCGGCTCCGGCATCGTCGCGTTCATCGGCGTCGCGGACGGCAAGGCGAGCGTCGTCGTCGGCGTGACGCCCGACCTGACGGAGCGCTTCAGCGCGGTGGATCTGGTTCGCACGGCGTCGGAGGCGATCGGCGGCAAGGGCGGCGGTGGCCGGCCCGACATGGCGCAGGCCGGTGGCCCGGACGGCGAGCGCGCCGATCAAGCCATATCGGCGATCGAGGCTCGTCTCGCTGCCTGAATATCGATCGTGATCCAAACGAAGAAGGGGCGTCCAGCGGCGCCCCTTTTCTTCGTTAGTCGGCATATTCGGGGAAGGATGCCACTTCGGCCGCCGAGGTGGTCAGCGTCAGGCGTGCGCCATCCGGCGAAAAGCGGTCGATCGGAATGACCTTCTTGCCGGTGAAGCCGGTCGTCGCGCCGTCGAAGTCCACCACGAGTGCGACGGGCGTGTTCGCGTCGGTGCCCAGCACCTCGTCGACCTCGCCGAGTTCCACTCCGTCGCCGCTTTTCAGAACCTTCGCGTCCTCCACCGCATCGACGGTCTTGTTCCAGGGCATGAGCACCACGTTGTCGTTGACTTCGACAAGGGCGGCGTTCTGCGCCTGGGCGGCCACCCCGGACAGGAGGACAGCGGTGGCGGCGGCAAATAGCATACGCTTCATTCGAAGGGCTCCGTTGGGATTGATGGACCCCTAACGGAAGGCCGGAACGCTGGTTCCCCTCAGCGAATGCAGCAGCCCAACACGAAAAACCCGGCCGCTGAGGCCGGGTCCGTTGGGTTCGCGAAGCTCGACCCGATCAGGCTGCGTTCATCGCCGTCTTCAGGTTCTCGTCGATCTTGTCGAGGAAGCCGGTGGTCGAGAGCCAGGGCTGATCTGGGCCGATCAGGAGCGCCAGATCCTTCGTCATGTGGCCGGCCTCCACCGTCTCGATGCAGACCCGCTCCAGCGTCTCGGAGAAGCGCTTGAGCTCGTCGTTGCCGTCGAGCTTGGCGCGGTGCGCGAGACCACGCGTCCAGGCGAAGATCGAGGCGATCGAGTTGGTCGAGGTTTCCTGACCCTTCTGGTGCTGGCGGTAGTGGCGCGTCACCGTGCCGTGCGCGGCTTCCGCCTCGACGGTCTGGCCGTCCGGCGAAAGAAGGACGGAGGTCATCAGGCCGAGCGAGCCGAAGCCCTGCGCCACGATGTCGGACTGGACGTCGCCGTCGTAGTTCTTGCAGGCCCAGACGTAGCCGCCCGACCACTTGAGCGCAGACGCCACCATGTCGTCGATCAGGCGGTGCTCGTAGGTGAGCTTGCGGTTGTCGAACTCGGCCTTGAACTCGGCATCGAACACTTCCTGGAAGATGTCCTTGAAGCGGCCGTCATAGGCCTTGAGGATCGTGTTCTTGGTCGAGAGGTAGACCGGGAAGTTGCGCAGAAGCCCGTAGTTGAACGAGGCGCGGGCGAACTCGCGGATCGATTCGTCGAGGTTGTACATGGCGAGCGCCACGCCGGAGGAGGGCGCCTGGTAGACCTCGTGCTCGATCGTCTCGCCGTCCTCGCCGACGAACTTGATCGACAGCGTTCCCTTGCCGGGGAACTTGAAGTCGGTCGCGCGGTACTGATCGCCGAAGGCGTGGCGCCCAACGACGATCGGCTGCGTCCAGCCCGGCACGAGGCGCGGCACGTTCTTCATGATGATCGGCTCGCGGAAGATCACGCCGCCGAGGATGTTGCGGATCGTGCCGTTCGGCGACTTCCACATCTTCTTGAGCTTGAACTCTTCGACGCGCTGCTCGTCCGGCGTGATCGTGGCGCATTTCACGCCGACGCCGTGCTTCTTGATGGCATTGGCCGAATCGATCGTCACCTGGTCGCCCGTGGCGTCGCGGTTCTCGACCGACAGATCGTAGTACTCGAGGTTCACATCGAGATAGGGGTGGATCAGCTTGTCCTTGATGTACTGCCAGATGATCCGGGTCATCTCGTCACCGTCGAGCTCCACGACCGGATTCTGGACCTTGATCTTCGCCATCGCTGCTTATCCCCTGGAAGATCGCCCCGCCGGATGGCGCGGGCGCATTCTGAATGAAAAGGGGGACGGTTTCCCCCTGCGTCCGTTTCGGGCCTATAGCATCCGCCCCCCGGCACGCAAAGCGCGGGCGCTCGACGATCGGCTTTGCGTGGGGTGGGCGCATCGGCTAGTGGCTAGCGCTGGTACGGATAGAAGGACGCGAGGCCTTGGCAGGCACCAATCGAACTGACGAGAACAGGACGGGCGGCCCGGCGATCATTCTCGTGGAACCACAACTTGGTGAGAACATCGGCATGGTGGCGCGCGCCATGGCCAACTTCGGCCTGGACGACCTGCGCCTCGTCAACCCGCGCGACGGCTGGCCGAACGAGCGCGCCCGCGCCAGCGCATCGCGCGCCGACCACGTGATCGATGCCGTTCGGCTGTATGATACCGTAGAGGCGGCGGCGGCTGACGTCACCTATCTCCTCGCGACTACCGCCCGGCCGCGCTACTCGCTGAAGGCCGTTCGCGGCCCGGACGAGGCGGCGCAGGAAATGCGCGTGCGCGTTTCGAAGGAGCAGCCGGTCGGCATCCTGTTCGGGCGCGAACGCTTCGGCCTGTCGAACGAGGAAGTCGATCTCGCCGACGAGATCGTGACCTTTCCGGTCAATCCCGCCTTCGCCTCGCTCAACATTGCCCAGGCCGTGCTCCTGATGAGCTACGAATGGATGAAGTCGGGGCTGGAGGAGGGCGCGGCGCCCCGCTTCACCGCGCCGGAGATCGTCCCGGCGGAGAAGGACGAGCTTTATCGCTTCTTCGCCCATCTGGAAGAAACGTTGGACGGGACGAGCTACTTCTTCCCGCCCGAAAAGCGCGACACGATGGTCCACAACCTGAGGACCATGTTCACCCGCGCCTCCTTTTCCGAGCCCGAGATCCGAATGCTGCGCGGCGTGCTCCGTTCGATCGATCACCGCTTGGCGCGAGGCGGGGAGTGAGCGCGGGGCCGGTTCTCCTGTTCGATTCGGGCATCGGCGGGCTGACGGTGCTGCGTGAGGCGCGGGTCCTGATGCCGGAGCGGCGGTTCGTCTACGTCGCCGATAACGCCGCCTTTCCCTATGGCGACTGGGAGGAAGAGGCTCTTCGCGAGCGCATCGTCGGCTTGTTCGGCGCGCTGATCCGGGAGCACAAGCCGGCGCTGTGCATGATCCCATGCAACACCGCCTCGACCTTGGTGCTGGGCGATCTGCGTACGACCTTCCCCGATATGCAGTTCGTGGGAACCGTGCCGGCCATCAAGCCGGCAGCGGAGCGCACCTGCTCCGGCCTCGTCAGCGTTCTGGCGACACCCGGCACGGTGAAACGTCAATACACGCGCGACTTGATCGCCCAATGGGGGGCGCGCTGCGAGGTCAACCTCGTCGGCAGCGTGCGTCTGGCGGCGCTCGCCGAAGTCTACATGCGCAACGGCTTCGTGGAGGAGGATGCCGTTCGCGCCGAGATCGAGCCGTGTTTCGTCGAGAAGGGGGGACGGCGGACGGACATCGTCGTCCTCGCCTGCACGCACTATCCCTTTCTCGTGAACCGTATGCGCAAGACCGCGCCCTGGCCGGTCGATTGGCTCGACCCGGCCGAGGCGATCGCGCGCCGCGCAGCCTCGCTGCTTTCCGCGTCCCGCGATGATCGAGACGCCAGTGCGGATCGCGCCATCTTCACGGCGGGCCCGCCCGATGCCGCGACCCGTTCGCTGGTTCGCGGCTTCGGTCTCCAGGCCTGATCAGCCGGCCCGAAGGGTGACGTCCGACGTCTTCTTCGGCTGGCCGTTCACCTGATCGGTCACCGAAAGACTGAACTGGCCGCCGCCCGCGTTGCGAATCGTCATGGTCGCCTTTCTGTCTCCGTGAACCGGGGTCGGGTAGGTGAGATCGAAGGTCAGCGTGTCGCCGCGCACACGCCCGTTGGACAGTTGCGCCGGGCCTTTCGACGATCCCGTATAGGTTCCGGAATAGCGCTGCGAACGAGGGTCGAAGCGGATGTCGGCACCGATCTGCCGACGCACGATGATCGCCGCCCGGCACGAGCCTGAAATCCGCAGCTGATCCTGCGAGGGCTGTGAGCCTTCGACGCTGCACGTGACCCTGCGCGGAGACGTGTCCTGCTCGCGCTGCACGAACCCGGTTCCCCGGAAGCTGCCGTCGAAGCGCGTGAGAAAGCCGGTATCCGCATGGGCGGCACCGGGGGCGATAAAGGCTGCCAGAAGCAGCGGACGGATGATGGATCGCATACGACTATCCCGGACTGGCCGTCTCCAGGGGATTGGAGGGCCTTCGAACTCACTGCGGAACGGATGGCGCGCGGTTTCGTTCGTCCGTTGAACCGGAGTTGAGTGGACCCTCATGGACCTGATCAAGATCATATTCGCCATCCTCCTTCCGCCGCTCGGCGTGTTTCTGGAGGTCGGCCTCGGCAAGCAGTTCTGGATCAACATCATCCTGACGCTGCTCGGCTATATTCCCGGCATCGTCCATGCGGTCTGGGTGATCGCCCGCAAGTGAGCGGGACTGCTTGACATATTCGGCTTCGGGCCATAGTCACGGCGTCATCGGCGGGTCGAAAGGCCCGCCGGTTCTTTTTACGTGTCCCGTGGATCGCCGTGCGCTTCGTTCGGCGGTCCTGTCGGCCTCGGGTTGATCCGGGGCAAAGGAGGGCGCGTTTCCTGGCGTCGCGGATGGTCCGCGAGCGCCGCACCTTTGGGAAATGCGATGTCAAAGCGCGAGTCTTCCAAGTACAAAATCGATCGCCGCATGGGCGAGAACATCTGGGGACGTCCGAAGTCCCCGGTGAACCGCCGCCAGTACGGCCCGGGCCAGCACGGCCAGCGCCGCAAGGGCAAGATGAGCGACTTCGGCACGCAGCTGCGCGCCAAGCAGAAGCTCAAGGGCTACTACGGCGATATCTCCGAGAAGCAGTTCCGCAAGACCTACGAGGAAGCCGCCCGTCGTCGTGGCGATACCTCGGAGAACCTGGTCGGCCTGCTCGAGTCGCGCCTCGACGCGATCGTGTATCGCGCCAAGTTCGTGGCCACGATCTGGGCGGCGCGCCAGTTCGTCAACCACGGCCACGTGAACGTCAACGGCGTGCGCACCAACATCGGTTCGTACCGCTGCAAGGCGGGCGACGTGATCGAGGTCCGTACCAAGTCGAAGCAGCTGACCGTCCTCATCGAGGCGACGCAGCTCGCCGAGCGCGATGTGCCGGAATACATCGAGGCTGATCACTCCAAGATGGTCGCCACGTTCCAGCGCGTTCCGGGTCTGGCCGACGTGCCGTATCCGGTCATCATGGAGCCGAACCTCGTCGTCGAGTTCTACTCGCGCTGATCGGTTCCGCACCGAACCTTTCGAAAGGCCGCCCTCGGGCGGCCTTTTGTTTTTCGGCTGGGCTTGTTAACGCGGAGCGCGAAGCGAAGGATCGATCCCCGATGCTGGATGAAGCGCCAGTTCACGAAGCCGACGAGGCGTCCGAGACCCACGAGGGGACCGGGGCGCATGCCCTGTTCCGGGACGCACCGGACACCGTTTCCTTCAAGAAGCTGCGCAAGCGCCTCCTGCGCGAGGTGCGCGACACGATCGAAACCCACGCCATGGCTCGCCCGGGCGCGCGCTGGCTGATCGGGATTTCCGGCGGCAAGGATTCCTATTCTCTCCTGGCGTTGCTCCTCGATCTGCAATGGCGGGGTATGCTCCCCGTCGAGCTTCTAGCCTGCAATCTCGACCAGGGTCAGCCGAACTTCCCGAAGCACATTCTGCCGGAATGGCTCAGCGCGCATGGCATCCGGCATCGGATCGAGTATCGCGACACCTACTCGATCGTGAAGGAAAAGGTGCCTGCGGGAGCGACCTACTGCTCGCTCTGTTCGCGCCTTCGGCGCGGCAACCTTTATCGCATCGCACGCGAGGAAGGCTGCGAGGCGCTGGTCCTAGGCCACCACCGCGACGACAGCCTGGAAACCTTCTTCCTCAACATGTTCCACGGCGGCAAGCTCTCGGCCATGCCTGCCAAGCTTCTGAACGACGAGGGGGACCTCACGGTTCTGCGCCCGTTGATCCGCTCGGGCGAAGACGACATCGCGCGCTTTGCGAGCGCCATGCGCTTTCCCATCATCCCCTGCGATCTCTGCGGCAGCCAGGACGGGCTGCAGCGGAATGCGATGAAGACGTTCCTCTCCGACATGGAGCAGCGCTTTCCCGGCCGCAAGGAAACGATCGCCCGCTCGCTCGCCAACGTGCGCGCGAGCCATCTCCTCGATACCTCGCTCTTCGACTTCACCAGTCTCCAGCCCCGAACGGATGCCCCGACGTGACCTTTGATATCGATACGCTTGCCACGATCCTGCGCGACGCCGCCGCCGCCGAAATCATGCCGCGCTTCCGCCGACTGGACGAGGGCGACATCCGCGAGAAGACCTCGGCCATCGATCTCGTGACCGAGGCGGACGAGGCGGCCGAGCGCTTCATCAAGGATGCCTGTTCGGGCGCGTTTCCAAACGCGCTTTTTGTGGGCGAGGAAAGCGTCGCGGCCGACCCGGCGCTGCTGGCCGAGATCGGCAAGGCCGATCTCTCCATCATCGTCGATCCGATCGACGGGACCGCCAACTACGCGATGGGTGCGCCGCTGTTCGGCGTCATGGCGGCTGTGGTGTCCAAGGGCGAGACGATCGGCGGCATCATCTACGATCCGCTCGGCGACGACTTCATGATCGCCGAAAAGGGAAGTGGTGCCCACTTCGTTCGACCCGCCGGTGATCGTCAGCGTCTGGCAGTCGCCGCGCCGGCGCCGATCGACGAGCTGTTCGGGGTGGCGTCGTCGAGCTTCCTGCCGCTCGAGCAGCGTCGGCTGCTCCTGTCGCGTCTCGCCGATATTCGCATCCTCGCGAACTACCGTACGGCCGCGCACGAGTACCGTCTGGTGGCGTCGGGCAGCATCCACTTTCAGTTCTACCTGAAGCTCATGCCGTGGGATCACCTGGCCGGCACGCTCCTAATCGAGGAGGCTGGAGGCTACGTGCGCAAGCTGGACGGGTCGCGCTACCTCCCGACCGACACGGGCGGCGGCCTCCTGACCGCGCCGGATGCCGAAACTTGGAGGGCCGTCCGCGAGCTGGTCGGCCGCGATATCACGGCTTGAAACGACGAAGGCGGCACCCCGAGGGTGCCGCCCTCCTTTTATTCTACAAATGCCGTTTCGCCGACGCTTCGCTTCTCCGCCGGGTCGCGGAACAACCGTCCGTTCTCGGCCACGAGAGCACAGATGAACGCGCCGATCGATAGCGCGACGTAGCCGGCTAGAAGCGGGATCAGCGTTCCGTTGTAGAGATAGCCGATCAAGGCGCCGAGTACGCCGCCGCCGAAGGTCTGCATGAAGCCGAGGACCGACGAGGCCGTACCTGCGACATGGCCGAGTGGGTCCATCGCCAAGGCGTTGAAGTTCGTGCCGATGAAGCCGAACATGCAGAGCGACAGGATCGTCATCGGCAGATAGACCGCAAAGGGTGGAACGCCGCCGTAAAGCAGCGCGATCGCCAGATGCAGGATGTTGAGCCCCAGGAAGATGCACAGGGCGCCATGCGATAGGTGCCGCATCCCGAACCGCTCGACAAGGCGCGAGTTGCTGAACGAAGCGACGGCCATGAAGATGGCGCCCGCCGAGAAGTAGAGGGTGAACTCCGGTCCGAGCTGGTAGACCGAAACGTAGATCTGCTCCGCCTGGTTAATGAAGGCGAAGAGGACGCCGAAGATCAGCGCCGTGGACAAGGTATAGGCGAAGGCACGCCGATTGGTTAGGACAACGCCGAACGCGTGGCGAACGCGACTGAAGGTCAGCGGGAGCCGATCTTCTGGATGCTGCGTCTCGGGCAAGCGGAGATAGGTCCAGAGCGTTACGAAAGCGCCGAACGCAGCGACGCCCCAGAAGATCAGGTGCCAGTCGCCGACGAACAGGAACAACTGACCGAGATTGGGGGCAAGCACCGGGATCGCCATGAAGATCATCATCACGAGCGACATCACGCTCGCCATGCGCGCGCCGCCGAAACAGTCCCGCACCACCGAAACCGCGATGACGCGGGTCGCCGCCGCGCCGATGCCCTGCAGCGCGCGCAGCGCGAGGAGCATGCCGAATGTCGTCGAGAACGTCGCGAACACCGAGGCCGCGACGTAGACGAGAAGGCCGAACAGGAGCACCGGCCGCCGCCCGAACCGGTCCGACAGGGTTCCGTAGATGATCTGTGCGATCCCGAAGCCCATCACGTAGGACGAGATCACGAACTGTGCGCGGTTGGGATCGGCCAGTTGCAGCGTCTGGCTGATGTTGGTCAGGGCGGGAATGAAGATATCGATCGCGGCTGCGTTTAGGGCCATGATGCAGGCGATCAGCGTCACGAGCTCCCAATAGGGGAGCCCACGCACGGTCTTCGGCGCGTTCGTCATCGGGTCGATCTTTCGTAAGGACGGATCCTTCTATCCCTTCGCTTCAGGAAAGCAAGGAACCCTGATGAACTTGAGGTTTCCATCGGCCAACGAAAAAGGCCCGCTCGGATCGAACGGGCCTTCTCGAAACCTTTGAAACCGGACCCTTCAGGCCGCGGGCGAGGCGGCCTGGACGGCCACGCCCTTGTCGGTGAAGAAGTCCTGGAGTTCGCCGGCCTGGAACATCTCGCGCAGGATGTCGCAGCCGCCCACGAACTCGCCCTTCACGTAGACCTGCGGGATCGTCGGCCAGGAGCCGTATTCCTTGATGCCGTTGCGCAGATCGTCCGACGACAGAACGTTGACGCCCTTATAGTCCACGCCGAGATAGTTCAGGATCTGAACGACCTGACCCGAGAACCCGCACTGCGGAAAGTCCGGCGTTCCCTTCATGAAGACGATCACATCGTTCGTCTTCACCTCGTTGTCGATCCAGTCGATGATGCCGGTCATGGAAGATCCCGTCGCTTGGTCAAGTTTGAATGGCGGTGGCGCGGCGCGCTCTCGAACACACATACGGTGTGCCGGCCCCGGTTTAAAGATTGGCCACAGCCGCAGCTCTATTTCGGCGCGCTGGTCTGCAGCGCCAGTGCATGGAGAATACCGCCCATGTTTCCTTGCAGCGCCTGATAGACCATCTGATGCTGCTGCACGCGCGACTTGCCTCGGAAGCTTTCGGCGACGACCTCCGCCGCGTAGTGGTCTCCGTCGCCGGCCAGATCGCGAATGGTGACGGTGGCGTCGGGAATGGCGTCCTTGATCATCTGTTCGATGTCGTGGGCGTTCATAGGCATAGGTGCGTCTCCTGCCGGCGGTCGCTCGTGCGGCGCGACCGTCGACTTCAAGCTAAAGCCGATCCGAACGATCGGCAATCGATCGTTGGCGGGTCAGGCGGCAGCCGCCTCGGAGGCGACGGCGCCGGACATGAAGTCCGGGAACCAGCTTTCATGGGCGATGGTCAGGTCTTCGACCGTGACCGACAGGACGCCTGCGATCTCCAGCGCCGAACCACCGACCGTGCCGAGGCGGCGATGGGGAAGGGCGCCGAGACCCACCTCCAGCGCATCCGCGCCATCCGCCGGCACGGAAACGAGGTAGCGAGCCTGATCCTCGCCGAAGAGCAGCGCATGCCGCGCACCTTCGCCGAGCGCTACTTGTGCGCCCTTACCCGAAGCGATGCACATTTCGGCGAGTGCGACGGCCAGCCCGCCGTCCGACAGGTCGTGGCAGGCGCTGGCATGCCCGGCGCGGATCAGCCCGCGCACCGCGTCGCCATGCGCCTTTTCAGCGCCGAGATCGACCACCGGCGCGCCGCCGTCCTCGCGCCCCGCGATCTCGCGCAGGAAGATGGAAGCGCCGAGATGGCTTCCGTCCGCCCCGACGAGGACGATCGCGTCGCCCTCCTGCCAGCCGCCGATCGTCGCCGTCTTCGTGCGATCGTCGATCAGCCCGACGCCGCCGATGGTCGGGGTCGGCAGGATCGCCTGGCCCTGCGTCTCGTTGTAGAGCGACACGTTGCCGGACACGATTGGGAAGCCCAGCGCCTCGCACGCCGCCCCGACGCCCTGCACTGCCTTGACGAACTGCCCCATCGTCTCCGGGCGTTCGGGATTGCCGAAATTGAGGTTGTCGGTCGCCGCCAGCGGCTCGGCGCCGACGGCCGTCAGGTTGCGCCAACACTCGGCGACCGCCTGAGCGCCGCCCTGATAGGGATCGGCCTCGCAGTAGCGCGGCGTCACGTCGGACGAGAAGGCCAGTGCCTTCGTCGCGTGGCCGTCGACCCGAACGACGCCGGCGTCGCCGCCCGGGCGCTGCATCGAGTTGCCCTGGATCAGCGTGTCGTACTGCTCGAACACCCAGCGGCGCGAGGCGATGTCGGGCGAGCCCATGATGCGCAGGAGAGCGGCGCCGTAGTCCGTCGGCTCCGCGATGTCGGCGGCCGAGATTGCGATGGGAGCCTTCGGCTCGGTCCACGGGCGGTCGTATTCGGGGGCTTCGTCGCCGAGTTCCTTGATCGGTAGGTTGGCGACTTCGGCGCCGTCGAACAGAATGCGGAAGCGGAGGTCGTCCGTCGTCTTGCCGACGACGGCGAAGTCGAGGCCCCATTTCACGAAGATGGCCTCGGCCTCCTCGTGCTTCTCGGGTCGCAGCACCATGAGCATGCGCTCCTGGCTTTCCGAGAGCATCATTTCGTAAGGTGTCATCCGCTCTTCGCGAACGGGCACCTTGTTGAGGTCGAGCTCAATGCCGAGATCGCCCTTCGCGCCCATTTCCACCGCCGAGCAGGTGAGGCCGGCGGCGCCCATGTCCTGGATCGCGATGACGGCGCCCGTCGCCATCAGTTCGAGACAGGCTTCGAGCAGACACTTCTCGGTGAATGGGTCGCCGACCTGCACGGTCGGGCGCTTCTCCTCGATCTTCTCGTCGAACTCCGCCGAGGCCATGGTGGCCCCGCCGACCCCGTCGCGGCCCGTCTTGGCGCCGAGATAGACGACGGGCAGGCCGACGCCCTCCGCCTTGGAGTAGAAGATCGCGTCCGTCTTCGCGAGACCGGCCGCAAACGCGTTGACGAGGCAGTTGCCGTTGTAGCGCGGATGGAAGTTCACCTCGCCGCCGACCGTCGGCACCCCGAACGAATTGCCGTATCCGCCGACGCCCGCGACGACGCCGGCGACGAGGTGACGGGTCTTCGGGTGATCCGGTGCGCCGAAGCGGAGCGCGTTCATGGCTGCGATGGGGCGCGCGCCCATGGTGAACACGTCGCGCAGGATGCCGCCGACGCCCGTCGCCGCACCCTGGTAGGGCTCGATATAGGAGGGGTGGTTGTGGCTCTCCATCTTGAAGACCACGCAGTCCCCGTCGCCGATATCCACGACGCCGGCATTCTCGCCCGGACCCTGGATGACGCGCGCACCCTTCGTCGGCAGCGTGCGTAGCCAGCGCTTGGACGACTTGTAGGAGCAGTGCTCGTTCCACATCGCCGAGAAGATGCCGAGTTCGGTGATCGTCGGCTCGCGTCCGATCAGGCCGAGGATCCGGTCGTACTCGTCCGGCTTCAGACCATGGCTGGAGACGAGCTCGGGGGTGATCTGGATATCGGCCATATTGCCTCCGGTTCGGGCGGCGGAAGGGAAAGCGTAGGGTTTTGCGTCAGCAGCGCGGTGCCGCGCACGCGAAATGCGAGTGTGTGGGGCGTCTCATCTCGCCGGTACCCAATCCGTCCGGTTGCGGCAAGCACCGACATCGGATGCGGCACGAAGGATCGTTGCGTCGTCCTCGACCTGGCTGACGGCCCCGTCGATGCGCCGCTGGAGGATCAGAAGCGTATGATCGAAACGACCACCCTGCATCGGCGCACGCAGACAGACGGCATATCCCGATGCGAATCCGGCGGAGACGAAGCCACGGCTGCGCTCGAAAGGGCGACCCCGATAGATGGCACGGCCGGTTTCGTTGATATAGCGCACCTCCGCCGCGTTCGGCGCTCCGGCGCTCGCGGGTACGGGGGCGGCATCGGTGCGGCATCCCGCCAGCAGGCTGCCCGCGACGGCGAGAATCACAACGCCGATTTCGCGCATCGAAGCCGGACGATCAGGCATCGCAGCTGGAGGATCCGGAACGCCAGCGATCGATGTCCGCTTCGAGGCGAGCGCGCAGCGGCGATGCCAGAAGCGGCCCGTAGGTCGAAACCTCCGAGGATCCGCGCTGGCCTTCGACGACGAGGAGCGGACGCGCTTCAAGGCGCCCCTTGGGCACCAGAAGGAAGCGAGGCTTGCCGGAGAAGGAGGACAGCTCTGGCGCAAGGCTGTAGGCGGCGAACGCCGGATCGCGCGACTTGAACCAGCAGCGATTGGCCGCGAGCGTCAGCCGCTCCATTCGATCGAGACCGGTATCGGCGCGTTGCGGAGCGCGGGCCGGTGCCTGAGGCGCGGGCGAGGCGCAGCCGGCAATGAGCGCGAGCCCGATCAGCGCCGCTCCGGAGATCGTCCTACCGCCGAGGCCGAGCTGTTTCAAGCCGCGATCCCTCGGCTGACCAGACCTAGCGCGCCTTCGAACAAGGCGCGCCCGTCCGTTCCCCCGTGCTCCGGCTCGACGAGGTTTTCGGGGTGGGGCATCATGCCGAGCACGTTGCCGCGATCGTTGACGATGCCGGCGATGTCGTTGATGGCGCCGTTGGGGTTGGTTCCCTCGGCATAGCGGAACACGACCTGCCCGTTGTCTTCCAGCCGCGCGAGCGTGTCGGCGTCGGCGAAGTAGTTGCCGTCATGATGGGCGACGGGGCAGCGGATGATCTGGTCCTGTGCGTAGCCCGTCGTGAATCGCGTCTGAGCGTTCGCCACCTGGAGCTTCACTTCGCGGCAGACGAACCGGAGGCTCGTGTTGCGCATGAGCGCGCCGGGCAGGAGGCCGGCTTCGCACAGGATCTGAAACCCGTTGCAGACACCCAGGACCGCGACCCCTTCGGCCGCCTTGCGCGCCACCGCCTGCATGACGGGCGAGCGGGCGGCGATGGCGCCGCAGCGCAGATAGTCGCCGAAGGAGAAGCCGCCGGGAACGACGATGAGATCCACGTCCGGAATCTCGGTCTCGGTCTGCCAGACGGTGACGGGGGGGCGGCCGGCGATGCCCGTCAGCGCCGCGATCATGTCGCGGTCGCGGTTGAGGCCCGGCAGGAGGACGACGGCGGACTTCATGGACGGATCCTTAGGCGAGCTCGACCGCGTAGTTCTCGATCACCGTGTTGGCCAGGAGCTTCTCGCACATGGCCTTCAGGTCGGCTTCGGCCTTCGCGCGGTCGGAGCCCTCGACCTCGACGTCGAAGACCTTGCCCTGGCGAACGCCGCCCACGCCCGAAAAGCCGAGCGTGCCGAGAGCGCCTTCGATGGCCTTGCCCTGCGGGTCGAGGACGCCGTTCTTCAGGGTGACGACGATACGGGCCTTGATCACGTTTTCTGCCTGCCTTGCGAGTAAACCAGTCTCAGTGCCGGCGCCGGTTGCGACGCAGGACGACGCGTCACTTCACCAGCACCGGCCCGGAAGGGCGGGGCGGCTCGTTCTCGTTCATGATGCCGAGGCGCCGGGCGACCTCCTGGTAAGCCTCGACGAGGCCGCCCATGTCGCGGCGGAACCGGTCCTTGTCGAGCTTGTCCTGCGTCTGGACATCCCACAGGCGGCAGGAGTCGGGCGAGATCTCGTCGGCCACGATGATGCGCATCATGTCGCCCTCGAACAGGCGGCCGGTCTCGATCTTGAAGTCCACGAGCTGGATGCCGACGCCGAGGAACAGGCCGGACAGGAAGTCGTTGACGCGGATGGCGAGCGCCATGATGTCGTCGATTTCCTGCGGGCTCGCCCAACCGAAGGCCGTAATGTGCTCTTCCGACACCATCGGGTCGTCGAGCTGATCGGCCTTGTAGTAGAATTCGATGATCGAGCGCGGCAGCACGGTGCCTTCCTCGATGCCGAGGCGCTTGGCGAGCGAGCCCGCCGCGACGTTGCGCACCACCACTTCGAGCGGAATGATCTCGACTTCCTTGATCAGCTGCTCGCGCATGTTGAGCCGCTTAATGAAGTGGGTCGGGATGCCGATCCGGTTGAGATGGCTGAAGATGTATTCGGAGATGCGGTTGTTGAGGACGCCCTTGCCGTCCACCACCTCGTGCTTCTTCTTGTTGAAGGCGGTGGCGTCGTCCTTGAAGAACTGAACGAGGGTGCCGGGCTCCGGGCCTTCGTAGAGGATCTTGCCCTTGCCTTCGTAGATACGGCGGCGACGTGTCATGAATGTTGCCTGATCGCAAAAAGGCGAGTCGAGGCCCGACCCGCTAAAAACCATATGTCTCCCGCGGGTGAATAGACCAAACACCCGCCCTAAACAATCGCAAACCCGAATTGACGGGGTCTTAAGGCCTCCTGACAACCGGAAAGTCGGCTGGACATCGCGACCGAGGCCGCTAGCCTACCCACCCGACGAACAGACCGGAATGGAAAGGACGAACGCATGTCGCTGAACGATCGTGGCCAGGATTTCGAGTCCCGCTATGCTCACGACCAGGACCGCAAGTTCCGCATCGAAGCGCGCGCGACCAAGCTCCTCGGCCTTTGGGCGGCCGGCAAGCTCGGCCACGCGGGAGCGGAGGCGGACGCCTATGCGGCGGCCCTCGTTCAGCTCGACCTGGGGGCTCGCGGTTCGAAGGACGTGATCGACCGGATCCGTCAAGACTTCCGCTCGGCCGGCGTCCAGCAGTCGGACCATCAGATCGAGCGCCACTATTCCGAAAGTCTCGAAGAGGCGGAGAAGCAGATCGCGGCGTCCTGAGGATGCCCGTCGGCCTTCGTGAACTGTTTAAACGCAGGGAGCCCGTTCTTTCCGGCTGGTCCACCTTGAGCGATCCAGTGGTGCAGGAAGTGCTCCTGCGCAGCTTCTATTCGATCGTGCTCGACGGGCAGCACGGAATGCAGGGTTTCTCGGAATTGCGCGAGGGCTGTGCGCGTGCGGCCTTTCTCGGCAAACCCGCGATCGTTCGCGTCGCGCCCGGCGATCTCGCATCGGCGGGCCGCATGGCGGACCTTGGCGCTGCGGGCATCATTCTGCCCATGGTGGAAAGCGCTGAGGAAGCCAGCCGTTTTGCCAAGTCCCTTCGCTACATGCCGGAGGGAACGCGCTCCTTCGGCCCGACCCGAGCGGCCGACCTTCTGGGCTACGGGTCGGGCCGTGCCTATCTCGACGAGGCAGGGCGCAGCGTCGTGTCCTTCGCGATGATCGAAACGGCCTCGGCTCTGGCCGAGCTGGACGCCATTCTGGCCGTGCCGGAACTCGACGGCATCTTCGTCGGCCCGTCCGATCTGTCCCTGGCGATCGGGGACGGAGTGCTGGACCCCAACGGCGAAGGAACGGATCGGCAGATCGGCGAGATCGTTCGAAAGGCTCGCGAGGCCGGCAAGGCCGCCGCGATCTACGCGCTCAGCGCGGCCGACGCGCACCGCTATGCGGCGATGGGCTGCCAGTTGATCGGGGTCGCGTCCGATCTCGGCATTCTCAAGGAGGGCTGCCGGCGCGTCGTCAACGAGTTTCGCGGCGCGCGATAGCCTCAATCAGCTTGCGGGCAACCGAGACAGGAACTTGCCGAAGGTGAGAAGACCCTCCGGCCAAGGGCCATGACCGCTTTGATGGTCGATGCCGCCCGATTCTCCCGCGTCGATAAAAAGCGAACCCCAGGAGGCGGCGATATCCTCCGCCGCTTCGAACGCACCTGCCGGATCGTTGCGGCTGGCCACCACGATGGATGGAAACGGCAGGGGATCGTTCGAATAGGCCGGGAAGCCCGCCCGCGGTTCGCTGAGATCGACGGGTGCCACGAAGAAAGCGCCAACGACCGGTTTCGTCAGCTGCGGAATGGCGCCGACCGCCGCCGCGACGCCGAGGGCGTGGGCGACGATCACGCTCGGACGCGTGGCGGCGTTGACGGCATCCGCCACCGATCTCGACCAGGCCTCCGCGTCACCCGCTCCCGCCGGCACGACGCGGCTGGCGGTGGGAAGCTTGGCCTCCCATCTGGACTGCCAATGCTGCTCCGACGCGCCGTCGGCGCCCGGAACGATCAGGATATCGACTTCTGAAACTCGCATCGTCGGCAGATGCGAAGCGGGACGGGGGATGTCAAGTCGCGGGGGTTTCAGAGAAGGGGGCTGATCAGGCGCGTCACGTTTTCTCCGAGCTGGATGAAGAAGCCGCGCTTCTGCCACTTCTCAAGACGCAGGCGATGGCTCTTGGACCGATAGTCGTCCTCGATCGCGCGCAGGTCGCGGACCGTATCCTCGCTGTAGCTGATCAGCGTGACTTCCGAATTCAGCTCGAACGAGCGCCGGTCCATGTTGGCTGAGCCGATCACGGCGATGTCGTCGTCGATCGAGAGGTGCTTGGCATGCAGGAAACGCTCGCGATACAGCATGACCTCGACGCCGGCTTCCAGAAGCTCGTCGTAATAGGACTGTTGGGCCCGGTCGATTAGCAGGCTGTTGGTGGTGGATGTGACGAACAGCGTGACCCGCACACCCTTGGAGACGGCCGTGCGCATGGCCAAAAGCAGCGGTTCGTTGGGGATGAAGTAGGGGGTCGCCAGAACCACGCGGTGCCGAGCGCTGTAGATCAGGTCGGTGAACAGGATATCGACCCCGGCGTCCGGGTAGTCGGGGCCCGAGGGAAGCACCTGCGCCGTCGCGGTATGGTCGGCCGATGGGGGGCCGGGAGCGGGCATCAACTCGTGCGAAGCAATATCTTCGTTCGTTTCGAGATACCAATCGCCGATGAAGATCGCCTGCAGTTCGAGAACGACCGGCCCTTCGACGCGCGCCATCAGCTCGCGGTAGAACGTCTTCGGCTCGTACTCGATGCGGTGCATGTTCTGCGAGCCGACCCAGCCGATCCGGCCATCCACCACCACGATCTTGCGATGGTTTCGCAGGTCCATCCGCGTCGCCTGGTTCCAGAATCGCAAAGGCAGGATCAGGCGTAGCTCGACGCCGGTTCCCTCTAGGCGCTTGGCGATTGCTCGGCGGTCTCGCGAAGAGCCGACGGCGTCGATCAGGAGGCGGCACTTCACCCCCCGCGCAGCCGCTCGCTCCAAGGCGTTCAACACCTTGTTGCCGGCCTGATCGTTCTGAAGAATGTAGACCATCACATGCGCGTGGTGACGCGCGGAGTCGATATCGGCGGCGATCCGGTCAACCACGCGGTTGTAGTCTGCATCCAGAACGATGCGGTTGTCGGCAAGGCTTGGAAAACGCCCGATCCGATGGACGAGATGTGCGGTCATCCGGTGGTGCGGGCGCAGGGTGCGCATGCCGCCCATGCTTTCCAGCGTGATGTGGTTGATCGCCTTGCGGATGATGTCGGGAACGCGCTCGATCCGATCCCGCCGCCACTTCGGATGGCGGGCGTTGCCGACCGCGAGATAAACGAGGAGCGCGGCCCAGGGTAGGAAGAAGAAGAGGAGCAGCCAAGCCTGCGCCGCCACGGGGCTGCGGCGAAACGGGATGTAGATCACGGCGCCGATCAGAATGGCCCAGCTCAGGAACGAAAGCGCCATCGGCAGAAGCGTTCCGTCGAAGAATTCAACCATTCACTTTCGAACCTCGAAACTCGGCGGCACGCTTCGGGCGCCTTGTATCGGCCCCCTTCCGACGATATGGGCGCGGGCAACTTCGAGGCGAGGGCGGGCGCACCAACTTTGCCCGCCTGGGAACGCGCCGTTCCGAAGGCACGTTACCCGAACCCCAGCCCAACGGCACACTGGTCGAGACATGTTGCGGATCGTCTACGCGAACCTTGGATACAGCCGCGATATCAACGGCTCCATCGGCCACCACGTCCGCCGTGCGCATCACCATGTCTTCACGACAAAGCGGGTACAGCTCCGAAGCCTCGGCTTCGTGCGCGAGCGTCTGCGCGAGTTGAAGCCCGATCTGTCCTGTTTCGTCGAGATCGATCGCGGTTCGTTGACCAACGGCTTCTTCGATCAGCTTCCAGCCCTGGCCGAGCCGCATCACACGACGGTTCGCATCGACAACAAGTACAGCGCCGATCGTCGCTTTCGCCGCCTTTCGGTGTCGCGCGGCAAGTCCAACGCGTTTCTATCCGCCCGGCCGCTGCGCTATGACGCGCGCTACCTTTCGTTCGGCAAGAAGCGGCTGGTCTACGATATCGCGATCGCCGGCATCCGGGTTCTCGTGGCCCATCTCTCGCTGCGCTACCGCATTCGCAGTCTGCAGATCGCGGAGCTCGCGCGCTGGGTCGCAGAGCGGGAAGAGCCGACCGTCGTGGTCGGCGACTTCAACCTTTTCCGCGGACCGGGGGAACTGGAGCCGCTGATCTCCGGTGCCCGCCTTATCCACGCCAACGCGCATTCGGGCCCGACCTTCCGCCTTGGTCCCTACCGCGCGACGTTGGATTCGTGCCTCGTGTCGCGCGATCTAGCCGACCGAGTCCGCGTCGCGATCCTCGATCAGCCGTTTTCAGACCATCAGATGATCCAGCTCGATATCGACGGCATGCAGGACGAGCTCCCCGCGCCGCTCCCAACGCCGATCCTCGTCGAGGACGCCGCCGACCCGTCCGAAGGGACCGTAGCGGCCTAGGAGGTCAGACCGATCCGAACACGCGGGCGAAGATCGTGTCGACGTGTTTGGTGTGATAGCCGAGATCGAACTTCTCGCGGATGTCCGCTTCGGACAACGCGGCCGTGACCTCGGCGTCGCCGAGCAGCTCGGTCAGGAAGTCCGCCCCCTGTTCCCAAACCTTCATCGCGTTGCGCTGGACGAGGCGATAGGCGTCCTCGCGGCTGACACCGGCCTGCGTCAACGCCAGAAGAACGCGCTGGGAATGCACCAGCCCCTTGAACTGGTTGAGGTTCTTTTCCATCCGCTCGGGATAGACGAGGAGCTTGTCGATCACCCCGGTCAGGCGGGCGAGGGCGAAGTCGAGCGTCACGGTCGCATCCGGGCCGATCATGCGCTCGACGGAAGAATGCGAGATGTCGCGCTCGTGCCAGAGCGCCACGTTCTCCATCGCCGGCATGGCATAGGAGCGGACCATGCGCGCAAGGCCCGTGAGGTTTTCCGTCAGGACGGGATTGCGCTTGTGTGGCATGGCCGACGAGCCCTTCTGGCCGGGCGAGAAATACTCCTCGGCCTCCAGAACCTCGGTGCGCTGCAGATGGCGGATTTCCGTCGCCAGCCGTTCCACGCACGAGGCGATGACGCCGAGCGTCGCGAAATACATCGCGTGCCGGTCGCGCGGGATGACCTGCGTGGAAACGGGCTCGGGCTTCAGACCAAGCGCCTTGGCGACATGCTCCTCGACGCGCGGATCGATGTTGGCGAAGGTCCCGACCGCGCCCGAGATGGCGCAGGTCGCGATCTCTTCGCGCGCCGCGCGCAGCCGGTCGCGGCAGCGATCGAACTCGGCATAGGCGAGGGCAAGCTTAACGCCGAAGGTCGTCGGCTCGGCATGAATGCCGTGGCTGCGGCCGATCGTGACCGTGTCCTTGTGCTCCATCGCCCGACGCTTCAGCGCGGCCAGAAGCGCATCGAGATCGGCGAGCAGGAGGTCCGAAGCGCGCGCCAGCTGAATGTTGAAGCAAGTGTCGAGGACGTCTGACGAGGTCATCCCCTGGTGGATGAAGCGCGAATCCGGACCGACGAATTCGGCGAGATGCGTCAGGAAGGCGATGACGTCGTGTTTGGTGACGCGCTCGATCTCATCGATCTTGTCGACGTCGAACGTCGCCGCGCCGCCCTTTTCCCAGATCGTGCGGGCCGCTTCCTTCGGGATCACGCCGATCTCGGCCAGCGCGTCGCAGGCGTGCGCCTCTATCTCGAACCAGATCCGGAACTTCGTCTCCTGCGACCAGATCGACACCATTTCGGGGCGGGAGTAGCGAGGGATCATGGCGGCTTGAGCTTTCACAACGATGGGCGGGATGCGTGCTCCTAACAGGAAGCAGCCCGGCCCTCAATCGCGACCGACCGCGCCGTCAGGCCATGTCCCGCCAAGCCGGCAGCGTGTCGCCGAGGCGCGAGCGCGCATGGAACACGCCGCGCGCGATGGCGCGGGCCATGGTGGCGGAGGCGGCGCTCGCCAGTTCCAGCCCTTCGACCGGCGAGGGCGCGATCCCGCTTCGTCCCGTCGCGGCTGCGAACACGAGGTCGCCGTCGAAGTCGGTATGAGCGGGGTAGAGCGCCCGCGCGAATCCGTCATGTGCCGCGACCGCCAGCCGCTTGCAGCCGGCCTTGGTCAGCACAGCGTTGGTCGCGATCAAACCGATGGTCGTGTTGGTGCCGGGGCGCGGATCGAACTTCGTGCGGGGGACCATCGCCTCTCCGGGACGGAAGGAT
Source organism: Aureimonas sp. ME7 (assembly GCF_903970965.1). Classification (GTDB taxonomy): domain Bacteria; phylum Pseudomonadota; class Alphaproteobacteria; order Rhizobiales; family Rhizobiaceae; genus Aureimonas. Next base: position 287,192 of record NZ_CAJCKW010000004.1, read on the forward strand.
GGCCACGCCCCGGCGCCGAACTCGCCGTCCAACTCGAACGGGGCAGCCCAGAACGCCGACGTTCCACCGACCAGCGGCGATCCGACCGCATTGACGGCGACGAGCGCCGCAACGCAAAGGCCGGAGGGCAGGATTGTGGACGCCGAGCCGAGGCCGCCGCGCACCGTGGCCGTGGTCGCGCCCGTTCCGGCGCCTGCCGTCCCGAGGTCGAAGCTCGATCCGGCGTTGCGGGCTGCTTCCCATCCGAATTCCCGATAGGGCGACCAGAGGCCCCAGTCCTTGTCGCCGCCGTTGGCGAGGTCGAACAGGATCGCGCCCGGCACGATGGGTACGCGCATGCCCGCCACTTCGAAGCCTCGATTCTCGGCTCGTAGATGCGCCTGAACGCCGGAGGCGGCGTCGAGGCCAAAGGCGGATCCGCCGCTGAGGACGATGGCGTCGACTTGGGAAACTGTCTGCGTCGGATCGAGAAGCTCGGTGTCGCGCGTGCCCGGCGCGCCGCCGAGGGTAAGGCTGGATGCGACGGCCGGCTCGTCGAACAGGACGACGGTCGTGCCGCTGCGCAGCGTTTCGTCCGAAGCGTTGCCGACGCGGATGCCGTCGAGATCGGTCAGGAGGTTTCGAGGGCCGGGCGTCCAGGCGTTCGGGCTCACCCTTGCGTCTCCGCGACGAACCGCGTTCCGTCCCAGCGATAGGTCCGGAACGGGACGACGTCGGCCGTACCGTCCACATCGAAGCGGATCATGCCGGCCGAAGTCGCGAAGGTCTCGGTGTTGAGGACGTCGGCGATCGAGCGGGAGCTTTCCCATGCGCGCTTTGCGGCCTGTACGGCGATCTCCGTGCCCACCGCCGCGATACGCGCGTAGCCTTCCTCGACCGGCGCCGTTTCGCTCGGCGGCCAGTCCACGTCGAAACCGGACACGACGGCGATTGCACCCTCGGCAAGGGCAGGCCCGTTCTCGGTTTCGTCGAAGAGCGATTCGCCGCTGGCCGCCTCGAGCGACAGGCCGACCTCCGCCGCGTCGCGCAGGATGATGGCGATGTCGGAGCGGGTCCCGAGGATGAGGGCATGCCCGACGCCGCTTTGCGACAGTCGCCTTGCGATCGCGAACTGTTTCTCCTCAGCGGGGCGATAGTTGTCGATCAGGGCAGGGCGGATGCCTTGTTGCTCCAGGCTCTGGCGCACCGTATCGGCAAGGTCGCGGGCATAGGGCGTCCCGTCCTCGATCAGCGCGAAGGGCTGCGCCGACCAGCGCTCCCGGACGAAGCGGGCGAGCGCTTCGGCTTCCGCAGCCGTGCCCGGCGCCAGCCGCCAGACGAGCGCACCGTCCTTCTCGCGCTGGCGTAGGACGCGCTCGGCACGCACGCCGACATTGATGGCCGGAATTGCCGCCGCTTTCAGGATCGGAAGCGCCGTTTCGAGCGAAGCCGCGCACAGGAAGCCGACCGCCACGGCGACCCTCGCCTCCACCAGCGCCTTGGCACTTTCGGTTCCCGTTTCCGCCGTGCAGCCGTTGTCGACCGGAACGACGGCGTCGTCGCTGCCGACGATCTCCCTGGCGCCAGCCACGATCTGCCGCCCGAGAATCTCGCTCGATCCGCTGAGCGGCGCGGCGATGCCAATCCTAGCCCCGCCTTCCTGCGCCACGACAGGTGCGCCGAGGAGAAGGACGGGAATCAGAAGCGCGAGTGAGCGGAACAGGACCGTTGGCATTCGTTCCTTTTACAGGGTCGTCCGGCTGGGGACGAGTGGCTTCACGCCTTGCTTGCTTGACCCTGTCCGACTGCGCCGCTTAAGTCGGAAAATCGGGCGTTTCGCCCGTTTTTGTCGTTGCAAAGGCGCGAGTGAAGCGCCGGGGCCGAAGGCCCAACAGGGAGTTGACCGAATGATCGGCGGAACGAAAGCCATTCTGGGCCTGACGGCCTCTCTTCTCGCGCTCGGCGTTTCCGCCGCGTCGGCGCAGGACGCCAATGTGAAGCTCGGTTTCATCGGCGGCATCACCGGCCCGATCGAGAGCCTCATGCCGCCGATCACGGCGGGCGCACGCCTGGCGGTGTCGCAGGTGAACGAAGCCGGAGGCATCGGCAAGAACGGCGCCAAGGTGGACATGGTGATCGGCGACGACGGCTGCGTCGATGCCGCACGGGCTTCGGACGCGGGGGATCGTCAGGTCAACTCGGAGAAGGTCGCCGGGATCGTCGGCGCCATGTGTTCGGGCGCGACGATCGCGGCCGCCAACGCCGCCGCGATTCCCGGCGGCGTCGTCATGGTTTCGCCGGCCTCGACCTCGCCGGCCGTAACCGAACTCAAGGACAACGACCTCGTCTTCCGCACCGCGCCGTCCGACGCTTATCAGGGTGAGGTTCTGGCGCGAGTGGTGAAGCGCAACGGCGTCGAGAACGTTGCCGTCACCTACGTCAACAACGACTACGGCACCGGCTTCGCGCAGGCGTTCCAGAAGGCGTTCGAGGCCGAAGGCGGCAAGGTTACGGTGTCCTCGGCCCACGAGGACGGCAAGGCCGACTATCGCGCCGAGATCGGCTCGCTGGCCTCCAGCGGCGCGGATGCGCTGGTGGTTCTCGCCTATGTCGACGGATCGGGCGGGCGCATCATCCAGCAGGCGCGCGAAACGGGCGACTTCTCGACCTTCATCGGCGGCGACGGCATGGTGGGCGCCAACCTCACCAACGTGACGGGCGGCGACGAGAAGCTGATCCTGACCCGCCCGGGCGGGTCGGCGGCCGCTGGCGCCGAACTCTTCGCCACGGCGGCGAAGGGCGTGGATCTCGATCCCGGCGCCACCTATGCCGCGACGTCCTACGACGCCGCGTTCGCTCTTCTCCTGGCTCTCGAAAAGACCAACGGCTCGCGCGAGGGCGTTTCCGCCGCGCTGCGCGAGGTCGCCAGCGCGCCGGGCGAGGTGATTCTGCCAGGCGAGTGGGCGAAGGCCAAGCAGCTGATCGCGGCCGGCACCGACATCAACTACGAGGGCGCTTCCGGCTCGCTGGAGTTCGATGCGCAGGGCGACGTTCCCGGCTCGTACGACGAAGTCACGGTGACCGACGGCAAGATCGTCGTGGTCGGTCCGGCTCAGTAAGGCGTAGCACTGCTACAAAGGAAAAGGCCCCGGAGCGGCAAGCTTCGGGGCCTTTTTCGTGACCGCAATCAGTCTGCGCGCCGTCGTTCGGGCAGAACGCCGTGCGGGGCGAAGCGCAGAACCAGCGTGACGGTGAGCCCGATCACGAAGACGCGCATCTGCAGGGCGCGCGAATCGAGATCGGCGGGAGCGACCCAGCCGAAGGCGCTCTGGCCCCAGTCGCGCGCCAGGCCGAAGAGCGAGAGAGCGACCGGCTCCGACATCGTCCAGACGATGTAGACGAAGACCGCGCCGAAGATGGCGCCGCGATTGTTGCCCGCCCCGCCGAGGATCACCATCACCCAGATCAGGAACGTGTGGTTGAGGTCGACGAAGCCGGACGGGTCGAAGATCGAGGTGAAGTGGGCGAGGATCGCGCCACCTAGGCCCATCAGCATGGCACCGAGAATGAAGATCTCCAGGCGACGACCATCGACGTTCTTGCCCATGGAAGAAGCGGCGGCTTCGTTGTCTCGGATGGCGCGCATCATCCGGCCCCAGGGGGCGCGATAGGCTCGCTCGATCAGGAGGTAGATAACGAGGAGCAGGGCGGCCGTCAGCGCGAGGTAGAGGCTGCGGCTCCAAAGGAAGCCGACCTCGCTCGGCGTCGGCACCGGCCAGGGCAGCGGCGAGACGGTGAGCGTGCCGCGCGTCAGCCAGTCGGCATTGCGCAGGAAGGTCTTGATGATCTGCGCGATGCCGAGCGTCGCGATGGCGAGATAGTCCGCCCGAAGGCCGAGGCAGATCTTGCCGATCACGAAGGCGATGGCGCCCGCGACGACGCCGGCGGCCGCCCAGCCGACGCCGACGGGAAGCCCGAAGCCGCCGATGAAGCCCGCCTCGGCCTCGATCGCCACCGTCGCCGGATCGAACTTCGCCGTCACCACCATGAACGCGACGGCGCCTGCGATCACAGTCATGGCGGTCACCAGCCCTTGCCGCAGGCCGAGGCGGTGCGTATGCGAGATAAGCCCGACGACGACGACCGAGCCGACCAGCCAGAGCAACGCCTCGCCGAGGAGCGGCGCGCCGCTCGACGCCCAGAACGCGTCGTTGACGGGAAAGGTCATCAGGACGGACGCAAAGGCGCCCGCAACGATGAAGCCCATGACGCCGACGTTGAAGAGGCCGGCGTAACCCCATTGAATGTTCAGGCCGATCGCGATGATGGCGTAGGCGGATGCCTCGACCAGCATGCGCGTCGCATAGGCGGAGCCCTGAAGCCAGAACACGGCGGCGACGAGCGCGGCCAGCGCCGCGACGAGAAGGAGACCGCGCTGCATGTCGGCGCCCTTGCGGGCGGAAGTGGAGACCGCCGCGCTCATCAGAACACCCGCCCTTTGAAGATGCCGGTCGGCCGATAGATCAGAACGACGACAAGGATGAAGAAGGGAACGACGAGGCGATACTCGGTCTGCACCAGCGCGAGATTGGTGGGCAGGTCGACGCCTTCCGGCAACCAGGACTGGAACGGCCGAAGGATCACGGACAGATTGAAGATCGACAGCGTTTCGGCAAAGCCGATGAGGTAGCCGCCCGCGATCGCGCCATAGGGCTGGCCGATGCCGCCGAGAATCGCGGCGGCGAAGATCGGCAGCAGGATGTTGTAGGCCAAGTCGGGCTTAAGCTGGACGTCCATCGCCAGCATCGTTCCCGCGATCGCGGCGAGCGAGCCGCCGATCACCCAGGTCGCCTTCACCACGGTCTCCAGTGGAATGCCGGTGACGCGCGCGAGATCGGGATTGTCGGACACCGCGCGCATGGCCTTGCCGAGGCGCGAGCGCGTCAGGAAGAAGTGGAGAGCGATCACCGACAGAACCGTCAGCGCGATCAGCGCGATCTGCGGTTCGGTGATGACGATGGGGCGACCGCCGGTCGGGATGCGGAAGATTTCCTTGGGTGCGTTGAAATACATATCGCGCGAGCCCGTGCCGGCGAAGAGGCGGATCAAGCCCTGCATCATCAGCGTCACGCCGATCGACGCCATCACGAGAACCACGGGCCGCGCGCCGCGATCGCGCAGCGGCTTGTAGAACGCCTTGTCGAGACCGATCGCGAAAAGCGAGGTCAGCACCATGACGACCGGGAGGAGCGCCAGGACCAGCGGAATGGGAAGCGAGATGCCCCAGGCCGCGCAGAGCCCCGCCAGCATGAAGGCGAAGAAGGCGCTCGCCGTCATCATGTCGCCATGCGCGAAATGTGCGAAGCGCAGGATGCCGAAGACGAGCGTCACGCCCACCGCGCCCAATGCGTAGACCGACCCGAGGATCAGTCCGCCCATCAGGCCTCGGTTGATAAAGAAAATGAGCTCGTCCAACGTGATGTCTCGTCTCGTTCGAATACGGGATGAAGAAGGGTCAGCCGCCCAGGAAGGAGCGGGCGACTTCCGGATCGGCCAGAAGCGCAGCCCCGCTGTCGGTGAAGCGATTGCGCCCACCCGCCAGGACGAAGCCCTTGTGCGCGATGCCGAGCGCCTGCTTGGCGTTCTGCTCGACCATCGCGACGGTGACGCCGGTGGCGTTGACCGCCAGGATCCGGTCGAAGATCTCGCTCATGAAGCGAGGCGATAGACCGGCGGTCGGCTCGTCCAGAAGGATCAGCTTCGGGTCGATCATCAGGGCGCGGCCGACCGCCACCATCTGGCGCTGCCCGCCGGATAGTTCGCCCGCCGGTTGGCGGCGCTTGTCTTTCAAGGGCGGGAAGATGTCGTAGACGCGCTCCAGGAGGGAGGACACGTCGTCCCGGCGCACATAGGCACCCATCTCAAGGTTCTCGTGCACGCTCAGCGTCTTGAAGACGTTGTGCTCCTGCGGAACGAACGCCATGCGCAGTGCGCTGAGCGTCTCGGTCGGGCGGTTGGTGATGTCGTGCCCGTCGAAGGTGATGCGGCCGGACGAGACGCGAAGGAGGCCGAAGATCGCCTTCAGCGTCGTCGACTTGCCGGCGCCGTTCGGCCCGACGATGACGCCGATCTCCTTCGGCGCCAGGCTGAGATTGACCCCGTTGAGGATCGTGGCTTCGCCATAGCCGGCGACGACGTTTTCGAGCGCGAGTAGGCTCATGCGGCGCTCTCCGCCGGCGTGGTGGCATGGCCCGTCGGGGAGCCGCCGAAATAGGCCTCCACCACCGCTTCGTCGGCCTGGATTTCGGCGAGGGTCCCGGTGCGCATGACCTCGCCCGCCGCCATCACGATGACCGGGTCGCACAGGCGGCCGATCAGATCCATGTCGTGCTCGATGACGAAGAACGTGTAGCCGCGCTCGCTATTGAGCCGCTCGATATTGGCGGCGATGTCGTTGAGGAGCGTGCGGTTCACGCCCGCCGCGATCTCGTCGAGGAGCACGATCTTGGCGTCCACCATCATCGTACGTGCCAACTCGACGAGCTTCTTCTGGCCGCCCGACAGGTTGCCGGCGAGCTCGTGCTTCACGTGCTCGATCTTGAGGAAGTCGATGACGTCTTCCGCGCGCTCGCGCACTTCGCTCTCGAACTGCCGCACACGGCGGCCGCGGAACCACGTGTCGAGAATGTTCTCGCCCGGCTGGCCGCCCGGAACCATCATCAGGTTCTCCAGAACGGTCAGGCGTGAGAACTCATGGGCGATCTGGAAGGTGCGCAGAAGCCCGCGACCGAAGAGTTCGTGCGGCTTGAGCCCCTGGATCTCGCGGCCCTCGAACACGATCTTGCCCGAGGACGGCGCCAGGTTGCCGGCCACCATGTTGAACAGGGTCGACTTGCCCGCGCCGTTCGGGCCGATCAAACCGGTAATGCTACCTTTTTCCACCGAAAGCGAGCAGCGATCGACAGCCACGAATCCGCCGAAGCGGCGTGAAACCTCCCTGACCTCGAGGATCGGCGCCATCGCGGCTCCTTATCGTATTGAAACGGCTTCCGAAGAGGCCGCGGGTTGACGTGTGCGTTTCCGCGGCCGGCGTGTCCTGAATGGTAACGGTTGTGATGTCAAACCATTCCGAACGCCGCGTTTGACCCGCGGATCGCGAGATCGCCGTCACCGATGGGTGCGAAATCGAGGGCGAGGCTCTATCTCTCGCGAAGACCGTGGAGCGCCCCGAGTCGGAAGGATCGAAATTGCTGCTTGCCGATGCCGAAATCGACCGACTGGCCTTTCGCGAGGCCATGAGCCACTTCACGGCGGCCGTCAGCCTCGTCACCACCGATGGCGAGGCGGGGCGCCGGGGCGTGACCGTTACCGCCGTCTGTTCCGTTTCGGACGATCCGGCGACGCTTCTGGTCTGCCTCAATCGATCGAGCGAGGCCAACATCCGCTTCGAACAAAACGGCGTGTTCGCCGTGAACGTGCTCGCCGATCGCAACGAGGGCGTCGCGCGCGCGTTCGCCGGCGAAGGTGGGTTGGATCTCGAAGGCCGGTTCGCCACCGCACAATGGTCCCGGCTGCAGACCGGCGCGCCCATTCTCGAGGATGCGATCATCAGCTTCGACTGCCGCATTCTGGAGAGCCGCGAGGTCGCCACGCATCGCGTGATGATGGGCCGGGTCGTGGCTCTTTCCGTACCAAAAGCCGGGCATAGTCTTCTCTACCGGGCCCGGCGCTATCATGCCCTGCCTTATCAGGACGAGCGCTGAGGGCCGTCCGGACTGCCAACCTTCGAGGCCGACATGGACGCCATCCCGATCGCCGACCCGCTCGACACCGCGCATCGCTGGACCGGCGAGGGGCGGGGTGTCGCCTTGGCCACCGTCGTCGAAACCTGGGGCTCGGCGCCGCGCCCGGTCGGCAGCCACCTCGTGATCGACGCAGAGGGCGGCTTCGAGGGCTCGGTCTCCGGCGGCTGCGTCGAGGGTGCGGTGATCGCGGAAGCGGCGGACGTCATCGCAAGCGGCGTGCCGAAGGTTCTCGAGTTCGGCGTCGCGGACGAAACGGCCTGGCAGGTCGGTCTCTCCTGCGGCGGACGTATCCGCGTCTTCCTCGAAAAGATCTCCTGATGCGTGCCGAACTGCTGGCGGAGGTCGTCGCTGAACGTTTGGCGCGCCGAGGGTGCGCCGTGGAAACCGATCTGGACAGCGGGGCGCAGCGGCTGATCCGCGAGGCCGAGGCGTCCGACGAAGTCCGTCAGGCGCTGAGGATGGGGCGCTCCGGCCTGATCGACGGATCCAGCCGCTTTCTCAACGTCTACCTTCCACCGCCGCGCATTCTGGCGATCGGCGCGGTGCATATCACGCAGAGCCTGTCGCCGATGGCCCGGCTCGCGGGCTTCGATATGCGCATCGTCGATCCCCGCACGGCATTCGCGACGCCCGAACGGTTTCCAGGGGTCGATCTTCGCGCGGAATGGCCCGAGATCGCCCTGCGCGAACAGCCGCTCGATCCCTACACCGCACTTGTCGCGGTGACGCACGATCCGAAGATCGACGATCTGCCGTTGCGCGCGGCGCTCGAAGCGGGGTGCTTCTATGTCGGAGCGCTGGGCAGCCGCAAGACGCATGCACGCCGCGTCGAACGCCTGCTCGCCGCCGGTGTGCCGCAGCATCGCATAGACCGGATCGAAGCGCCGATCGGCGCCGATATCGGGGCGGCGACGCCGGCCGAGATCGCGGTCGCGATTCTGGCTTCGGTGATCTCCGCCTTCCGAAAGCGGAAGATGCACGCGGACCGACGCGGGGAAACCGAGGCGGCATGAAGTTCGGCCCTGTCCCGCTCGCGCTGGCGGAGGGCGCGCGGCTGGCGCATGCGAACACGAGCGGTGGAAGGCGGCTCGCCAAGGGGCATGCCTTGGCTGCCGCCGATCTTCAAATGTTAGCGGCGGCCGGCATCGACGAACTCGTCGTCGCTCGTTTGGACGATGGAGATATTGGGGAGGACGAGGCGGCCGGACGTATCGCGCGGGCGCTGGCGTCGAGGCACATCGAAACCGCGCCATCGGCCACCGGGCGAGCCAACCTCTACGCTCGCACCGCCGGGCTCTTGCGCCCCGATAGGACGCTCGTCGACGCGCTGAATCGCATCCATTCCGGAATCACGCTGGCGACCCTGCAGGAGAATGCTCCGGTAGCGCCCGGGCGGATGGTGGCGACGGTGAAGATCATTCCGCTGGCGGTTCCTGGCGATGCCGTTCGGGCGGCGGAGCGTCTTCTTCAGAACGGTTCGGCGCTCGATTTCGCGCCCTTCCGCGCGCGGCGAGTGGGTCTTCTCCAAACCGTGCTTCCCCAGTCCCGTCCGGGCGTTCTCGACAAGACGCGCCGCGTCCTGGAAAGCCGGCTTGCCCCATCCGGCTCGCAACTGGCACGTGAAGTTCGCTGCGCGCATTCGGCGGCCGAACTCAGCGTTGCGATCGCCGATGGAGACGGGGCGGAGGACGTAACCATCGTCTTCGGAGCCTCCGCCGTGATCGATGCGGAAGATGTGGTCCCCAATGCGATCCGCGCCGCCGGCGGTACGGTGGAGCATCTTGGAATGCCGGTAGACCCCGGCAACCTGCTTCTCATCGGCCGCGTCGGGGAGCGCATCGTCATCGGGGCGCCCGGTTGCGCCAGAAGCCCGGCGGAAAACGGCTTCGACTGGGTGCTCGACAAGGTGTTGGCGGATATCCCGGTCACCACAGACGATCTCACCGCCATGGGAGTCGGGGGCTTGCTGATGGAAATCGCGTCTCGTCCGAAGCCGAGGGAAACGCGAAGCGAAGGACCGGCCGAAGGGCCTCGCATAGGCGCGCTGGTACTGGCTGCCGGGCAATCGCGGCGCATGGGTGGGCCGAACAAGCTGTTGGCGAGATTTGAAGGCGTTCCCTTGGTTCGCCGCAGCGTCGAGACGGTTCTGGCGAGCCGGATCGGCGATGTGGTGGTGGTCACGGGGCACATGGGCGACGAGATCGGTGCGGCGCTCGAAGGGTTGCCAGTCCGATCCGTCCGAAATCCACGATATGCGGAAGGGCTGTCGACATCCCTCGCGCTCGGGTTTGCCGAACTGGTTGGATCCTGCGACGGCATCCTGGTGGTTCTCGCCGATCAGCCGTTCCTGACCGCAGCCGATCTCGGTCGCTTGATCGCGGAGTTCTCGCCGGTCGGCTCCGGCAGCATCGTCATGGCGACCGACGGGGGGCAGCGTGCCAACCCGGTCATCCTATCCAGCATCTATGCGGCGGCCGTTCGAGGTCTGGAGGGAGACATCGGGGCCCGTCCGATCGTTCAGTCGCATCGCGAACTCGTTCGCGAGGTGGAAATCGGATCGGCGGCATCGTTCGACGTCGATACGCCGGAGCGGCTTCGCGATGCCGGAGGCATCGTTGGGGACGAGACGGGAGATCGGGCGCGTTAACGCTTCGTTAGTCATGAGGGCGCAGCCTTGCTTCCGGAGGTCGGATGCCTCGGTCTCCCGAACGAAGGAGCCGACATGCCGCGAGCCAGCGTTCCCGACCCGCAATTCCTCAAGATGCTGTCCGGCTACGGCCTGACCTTCGCCGAGGTCCTCTACCGCATGCCGGATCATCCCGCGCTCCTCCAGACATTCTCGTGGCAGTTCGAGGATCTGGCGCCCGAATATCCTCGCCTTCGCCGTTTCCTTAATCATTGGAAGCGCGAGGTGGAGGCGGAGATCCGAAGCGTTCGCGTCATGCATCGCGGGCTGATCCGGCCGGCAGAGGTCCGTCTCGTGCGCGAGATCGGCTACCTCAACTGAGCCTTAAAGGAGGTCCTCGGCTCGAAAGCTGAAGTGCCCGTAGCGTCCGATGATCAGGTGATCGTGGATACGAATGCTCAACGCTTCGGCAGTGCCGACCAGCGTCTTCGTCATCTCGATATCTTCCCTGGACGGCTTCGGGTCACCGGAGGGATGGTTGTGCACGAGCACCAGCGCGCTTGCCGACAGTGCCAAGGCTCGCCCGATGACCTCACGCGGATAAACCGGCGTATGGTTCACGGTGCCGATCTGCTGCACTTCGTCGGCGATCAGCGTGTTCTTCCGATCCAGAAACAGGATGCGGAACTGCTCGCGCGTCTCGTGCGCCATCGCGGCATGGCAATAGTCGAGAACGGCCGACCAGGACGACAGGATCTCGCGGGAATGGATCTGCGAGCGCGATGCACGCTGGTTTACCGCCGTGACGATGCGCAGATCCTGCGCGACGGATGGTCCGATGCCGTCCACCTCCTGTAGGAGATGGGCCGGCGCGTTGACGACGTCCGCTAAAGTGCCGAACCGGCGCAGGAGATCCTTGGCGATGGGCTTGGTATCCCGACGCGGGATGAAGCGGAAGAGGAGGAGTTCCAAGAGCTCGTAGTCCGCCAGCGCATCCGGGCCGGACTTGGCGAAGCGATCGCGCAGACGATCTCGGTGACCGCTTGCCGGCGAGACCGGCGGCGGCTCGCGCTTTTTCGGAGAAAGGTCGGACACGTCTCCGCTCAAGAGCGGAAGCGGCGCCTCGTCGAACCCATCCTCCCGATCCTTCATCGCAGGCTCAACTCGTCCAAGCAGCCCATGTTTCTGGTGCGAAGCCCGGCATGTCGTTGCCGTTCAGCGAGGACGTGAAGATCTCGCAGCCGCTCTCCGTCACGCCGACGGTATGCTCGTATTGTGCGGAAAGCGAGCGATCGCGCGTGACCGCCGTCCAGCCGTCGCCGAGCACCTTCACGTGCGGCCGGCCGAGATTGATCATCGGCTCGATCGTGAAGATCATGCCGGGCCGCATCTCGACGCCCTCGCCACGTCGCCCGTAGTGGAGGATGTTGGGCGCGTCGTGGAACAGGCGGCCGATGCCGTGGCCGCAGAAGTCCCGAACCACCGAGCAGCGTTCGCCTTCGGCATAATCCTGGATCGCCGCGCCGATGTCGCCGACGTGCCCGCCGGGCTTCACCGCTTGAATGCCGAGAAGCAGCGAGCGGTAGGTGATCTCGCAAAGCCGCTCGGCGGCCCGCTTCGGGCGGCCGATGGGATACATGCGTGATGTGTCGCCATAGTAGCCGTCGAGGATCAGCGTCACGTCGATGTTGACGATGTCGCCGTCGCGCAGCGGCTTGTCGTTCGGAATGCCATGGCAGACGACGTGGTTGATCGAGGTGCAGGTGTTCTTGGTGTAGCCGCGATAGTTGAGCTGCGCCGGCAGGGCGCCGTTGTCGCGGGTGAACTCGAAGACGAAGCGATCGATCTCATTGGTGGTCGTGCCCGGTTTCACGACGTCCGCAAGCTGATCGAGCACGGTCGCCGAAAGCCTGCTGACGCGGCGCATGCCTTCGAACGCCTCGGCGTCGTAGAGGCGAATCGAGCCCGTATTTCGCAAGGGCTGGGCTTCGGCTTCGAGATAGACGGTCATCGGTTCAAGCGCTGTGTCGGAATGGAGAGATCAGGTTTTGATGTCGCACCGAATGCCGACGGCTTCAACCCTGCGATCATTGGCGGACATAACGTCCGGGCGCATCCTCAATCACGGGAAGACCGTTGTCGCCGGGATAGCGCGGGGCCACGTGCTCGTGCGAAAGCGCGGTGACCCAGCCGTGCCAATGCGGCCACCACGAGCCTTTGGTTTCCTCTGCGCTCTTCCACCAGTCGTCGAAGGTGAGCGCGTCCGAGGGCGGCCGGCCGACCCAGAACTGATATTTGCCCCGCGACGGAGGGTTCACGACGCCGGCGATATGCCCTGACCCGGTCACGACATAGGTCACCTCGCTGCCGAAGACCCGGCTGCCGGCATAGACGCTGCGCGCCGGCGCGATGTGATCGTCCTTGGTCGCTAGGTTGTAGATCGGGATGGTAACGTCCGACAGGTCGAGCCGAACGCCGCCGATCTCCATCTCGCCCTTCGCCAGACGGTTTTCCAGGTAGCAGTTGCGAAGATAGAAAAGGTGGTTCGCCTTCGCCATCCGCGTGGCGTCGGCGTTCCAGAAGAGGAGATCGAAGGGCAGAGGCTCCTTGCCCTTCAGGTAGTTGTTGACGAAGTAGGGCCAGATCAGGTCGCCCGAGCGCAGGAGGTTGAACGTGTTCGCCATCCGCGCGCCCTCGAGATAGCCCTTGGCCATCGTGCGCTCGATCTCATCGAGTTGCGCTTCATCCACGAACACCTTCAGATCGCCGGCATGGCGGAAGTCGATCTGTGTGGTGAGGAACGTCGCCGAGGCGATCCGCTCGTCACCCTTCGCTTTCAGGTAGGAAAGGGCTGCGGCCAGAAGCGTGCCGCCGACGCAGTAGCCGATGGCGTTGACCTCTGTCTCGCCCGTCGCACGCGAGACCGTGTCGAGCCCGAAGACGAGGCCTTCGTCGATATAGGCCTGCCAGCCCTTGTCGGCGTGGCGTTCGTCCGGGTTCACCCACGAGATGACGAACACGGTATGCCCCTGTTCCACCATCCAGCGGATCAGCGACTTTTCCGGGTTCAGGTCGAGAATATAGAACCGGTTGATCCAGGGCGGGGAGATCAGGATCGGTCGCCGGAGCACCGTCTCGGTCGCTGGGCTGTACTGGATGATCTGGCAGATCTCGTTTTCCGCGACGACCTTGCCGGGCGTCATCGCGACGTTGACGCCGAGCGCGAAACGGCTGGCGTCGGACTGGCGCATGCGCAGTTGGCCGCCGCCGCGCGCCAGATCCTCGGCGAACATCTTCATGCCGCGCACGAGGTTCTCGCCGTTCTGAGCCACCGTCTCGCGGTAGAGTTCCGGGTTGGTCAGCACGAAGTTGGAAGGCGACAGCGCGTCGGTGATCTGCCTGATGTAGAATACCGCCTTGCGCCGCGTGTGCGGGTCCAGCCCGTCGGCGCGCTCGACCAACGAGTTCGCCCAGTCGGCGGTCGCCACATAGGCCTCGCGCAGGAAGCCGAAGAACAGGTTGCGGCGCCAGTCCTCGTGCGTGAAGCGCTTGTCGGACGAAGGGGGCAGTTCGCTCGCATCGATGCCGGAGGCGCGGCGCATCGAGTCCGTCCAGATCCCCATGAAGCGCAGCATCAGCGTCGTCTGCGCTTCCAGCGCGCGTGCCGGGTCGCTCAGCCAGTAGTCACCGACCTTCGACAGCGTCGCGACTACGTCGGGATAGTTGATCGGGCTATCCTGCGTATCCCCGCGCTCGCGCGGCTCGACCCACGCGGATGCGGCCTGGCCGAGATGCTCCAGCATGCGCGCCATGTTGCGCGCGAAGAGCTCGGGATCGCGTACGGCATAGTCCGAGAGGGGCGGCATGCCGGACTGCGGTGTTTCGTTCCCGTCCTTCATGCCAGTCATCCCGGTTCGCTTATCGCCTGTTATGCACGAAAGATAAGGCGGCGACAGTTCCCGGTCTCGGCCTCCCGCGCACTTTCGTTGCGGCGCTGCACCATGGCCCCTCGCGGTTTCCGGCCATTCCCATGCCGCCGAGCTTGGTTTATGAAGGGCGCGTTTTGGAAAAGGCATTGTGACGATGGCGCTGCGAGCGGTTCGACTGACGGCGATGTGCGTGTCGCTCGGACTTCCCTTGTCCGCGTGCCAAGCCTTTCTGCCGCGTGACGAAACGCCCGTCATTCCCGTCTCGCTCGCCGCCGCGCCGCCGATCGGCTCGTCCGGTCAGAAGCTGGACGCGCAAGGCTTTCCGATGATCGGACACAAGCCGCGCGGAGCGATGGCTCAAGTGTCCGACGAGGAAGTCACCAAGACCGAAACGCAGTATTCCCGCCGCGCTGCCGGTAACGCGCGCGCGTCCGACGCCGGCTATCGGCGCGATGTCGCCGAGCTGCAGGCTTTGGCCGCGCGCCAGCAGGCCGAGGCGGACCGAGCGCTCGCCGCGCCGGCCGAGGATGCCAGCAGCCGGGCGCGATAGAGCGCCGCCGACCGGGAACCGGTCGATGCGCCCGGCCCCAGCGGACGCTCAAGGACTTTCGCGAGGAGCGGCTTCGTGCCGCCTCAACTCATTGCGTCCAGCCTGAGACAGCTTCCCATGAGCGAAGAATATCACAAGATCCGCCGCCTTCCTCCTTACGTGTTCGAGGAGGTCAACAAGAAGAAGGCCGCCGCGCGCGCCCGCGGGGTCGACATCATCGACCTCGGCATGGGCAATCCGGACCTGCCGACACCCAAATTCGTCGTCGACAAGCTGTGCGAGGCGATCCGCGATCCGCGCACGCACCGCTATTCCGCGTCGAAGGGCATCGCCGGCCTCCGCCGCGCCCAGGCGGCCTACTATGAGCGCCGCTTCAACGTGAAGCTCAACCCGGACACACAGGTCGTCGCGACGCTGGGCTCCAAGGAAGGCTTCGCCAACATGGCGCAGGCCATCACCGCGCCGGGCGACGTGGTGCTTTGCCCGAACCCGACCTACCCGATCCACGCCTTCGGCTTCCTGATGACGGGGGGAACGATCCGCTCGATCCCCGCCAAGCCCGACGAGGACTTCCTGCGCGCGATCGATCGGGCGGTGCGCCACTCGATCCCGAAGCCCATCGCGATCATTCTCAACTATCCGTCGAACCCGACCGCGTACGAGGCCGATCTCGACTTCTACGCGGAGGTGGTGAAGTTCGCGAAGGAGAACGAGATCATCGTTCTCTCCGATCTCGCCTATTCCGAAATCTTCTTCGACGGTGCGCCGCCGCCGTCCGTCCTGGAAGTGCCGGGCGCGATGGATGTCGCGGTCGAGTTCACCTCCATGTCGAAGACCTTCTCCATGCCCGGATGGCGCGTCGGCTTCGCGGTCGGCAACGAGCGGCTGATCGCCGCTCTGGCGCGCGTGAAGTCCTACCTCGACTATGGCGCCTTCACGCCGATCCAGGTGGCGGCGACGGCGGCGCTCAACGCCGGGGATGCGGCGATCGAAGAGGTGCGGGCGGTGTATCGCCACCGGCGCGACGTTCTCGTCGAATCGTTCGGGCGGGCGCATTTCGAGGTGCCGCCTCCCTCGTCCACCATGTTCGCCTGGGCCCCGATCCCGGAGGCTTACCGCCATATGGGCTCGCTCGACTTCTCCAAGCTGCTGATCGAGAAGGCGGATGTCGCCGTGGCGCCCGGCATCGGCTTCGGCGAGTATGGCGACGACTACGTGCGCATCGCGCTCGTCGAGAACGAGCATCGCATCCGGCAGGCCGCCCGCAATATCCGGCGCTTCCTTGCAACCGAGGGCGAAGCCAGCCACAAGGTGGTCTCGCAAAGCGCGCAGCAATAGCTGCGCGCCTTTCCCATCGAAGCTGAAGTCTCAAGGATTCCCATGGATCGCCCGCTGCGTCTCGGTTTGGCCGGACTTGGTAC
This sequence comes from Aureimonas sp. ME7, assembly GCF_903970965.1. Taxonomy (GTDB): domain Bacteria; phylum Pseudomonadota; class Alphaproteobacteria; order Rhizobiales; family Rhizobiaceae; genus Aureimonas. The sequence goes on from NZ_CAJCKW010000004.1 coordinate 303,502, forward strand.
GGTCGGCGCATCGCTCGCCCGGCTGCTCGCAACGCGTGCGGAAACGTACGCCCTGCGGGCCGGGCGTCCGATCGAGATCGTCGCGGTTTCGGCCCGCGATCGCACGCGCGATCGCGGCGTCGACCTGTCGGCCGTGTCGTGGTTCGACGATCCGGTGGAACTGGCGGCGAAGGCCGAGATCGATCTTTTCGTGGAACTCGTCGGCGGCGCGGAAGGCGTGGCGCTGGCGAGCGTAAAAGCCGCGCTCGGGCGCGGCATTCCGGTCGTCACCGCCAACAAGGCGTTGCTCGCCCACCACGGCGTCGAGCTGGCCAAGCTCGCGCAGCGCAAGGATGCGACGATCTTCTACGAGGCGGCGGCTGCCGGCGGTATCCCGATCATCAAGACGATGCGCGAGGCGCTTCGCGGCAACGCGGTCGAGCGCGTCTATGGGATCCTCAACGGCACCTGCAACTACATGCTGACGCGCATGGAGGACGAGGGCATTGCCTTCGACGACTGCCTCCGGGACGCGCAGCGGCTCGGCTATGCCGAGGCCGACCCGACCTTCGACATCGGCGGCTTTGACGCCGCGCACAAGCTGGCGATCCTGACCTCGCTCGCCTTCGGCTGCGAGATCGATCTCGAGTCGATCTTCATCGAGGGCATCTCCTCCGTCACCAATGAGGATATCGAGGCGGCGGCTGAACTCGGCTTCCGGATCAAGCTTCTGGCGGTCGCGCAGCGCACCGACAGCGGCATCGAGCAACGCGTGCACCCGACGATGATCCCCGCGCATTCGGCGCTGGCGCAGGTCGATGGCGTGACCAATGCGGTGGCGGTCGACACCGATCTCCTCGGCTCGATCCTGCTAGTTGGTCCAGGGGCGGGCGGCAACGCCACGGCATCGGCCGTCCTGTCCGACATCATCGACGTGGCGCAGGGCGCGCGCATGCCGACCTTCGCGGTGGATGCGAAGAAGCTGGTTCCCTACAAACGCGCCAAGATGCGCGCCCACGAGGGCGGCTACTACATCCGCCTCGAGGTTCTCGATCGGGTCGGTGCCTTCGCCTCCATCGCGCGTCGCATGGCCGACAACGACATTTCGCTGGAATCGATCGTTCAGCGTCGCCGGGAAGGCGACGACGCCAGCGACGCGACGCCGGTGATCCTGATCACTCACGAGACCACCGAAGCGGCTGTCAAGAAGGCGCTGGAAGCGGTGTCGAAGGACGGCCACCTGAAGGCCGCGCCCCGGATGATTCGGATCGAAACGCTGGATTGATCGGCGCGGCGTTTCGGCGCGCAAAGCCAGAGGGCAGGCAAGTCATGGAACACAGCGGTCTGGACGGCGCGCACTCGCTCGATCGGCTCCTTTCGGTCGAGATCGCGCGGGTGACCGAGCGCGCCGCCGTGGCCGCCGCCATGCTGCGCGGCAAAGGCGACGAGCGCGCCGCCGACCAGGCGGCGGTGGACGCCATGCGTTCGGAACTCAACACGCTCGCGGTCGAGGGCACGGTCGTCATCGGCGAGGGAGACGAGGACAGCGCTCCCATGCTCTTCGTCGGCGAGCGGGTGGGGCAGGGCGGCCTGCCCGTCGATGTCGCGCTCGATCCGCTGGAGGGCACGACCCTCTGCGCGAAGAACCTGCCAAACGCGATTACCGTCGTCGCGGTCGCGGCGAAGGGTTCGCTTCTGAACGTGCCCGATGTCTACATGGAGAAGATCGCGATCGGCCCGGGCTACGCCGAGGGCGTCGTCGGGCTCGATCGATCGCCGCGAGAGAACCTCGAATCGCTCGCCCGTGCCAAGGGCGTGCCGGTCGACCACATCACCGCCTGCATTCTCGATCGCCCGCGTCATGCGAAACTGATCGAGGAGGTTCGTGCAACGGGCGCTTCCATTCGTCTGATCGGGGACGGGGATGTTGCCGGCGTCATCCACGCGAGCGACCCGCTGGAAACTGGAATCGATATCTACATGGGCATCGGCGGAGCGCCGGAGGGCGTCCTGGCGGCGGCTGCGCTCCGCTGCACCGGCGGGCAGATCCAGGGCAGGCTGCAGCTCAACACGGGCGAGAAGCGCAACCGCGCCGACCGCCTCGGCCTAACAGATCCCGAGCGCATCTATCGGCTGGACGACATGGTATCCGGCGACGTCGTCTTTGCCGCGTCCGGCGTGACCGACGGCAATCTCCTGGAAGGCGTACGCTTCCACGCCAACCGGATCGAGACCCATACGATCGTGATGCAGTCGCGCGGCGGGACCATTCGCCAGATGCGCACTCGCCATTTCGACCTCGCGCGTTTCAAGCGCTAGCGGTCGCCGACACGCACTCTCCGATGACCGATCATTCGCGGACTTTCCTCGGGGTCGAGCGCTCCGTGAACGGTCGGCGCTGGGTTCATGCTCTTACCCCACGCACCGAAGCGGTTGCGGCGCGCATGGCGCAGTTGCACGCCATCCCCGATCTCGTGGCCCGCGTCATGGCGGCCCGTGGTGTCGCGGCGGACGATGCCGGACGATTCCTCGATCCGACGATCCGCGACCTGATGCCCGACCCGTCCACCCTGACGGATATGGACAAGGCCGCCGCTCGTCTCGCCGACGCGATCGAACGCGGGGAACGGGTGGCCGTGTTCGGCGACTACGACGTGGACGGCGCGGCGTCCTCGGCCCTCCTGTATCGCTACCTCACGCATTTCGGCATCGAATGCGAGATCCGCATCCCGGACCGGGTGACCGAAGGCTATGGGCCAAACGCACAGGCCTTGCGGGAGCTTGCCGGGCGTGGCGCGACCCTGATCGTCACCGTCGACTGCGGCTCGACGAGCTTCGAGGCGCTGGACGCGATCGCCAAGGAAGATGTCGATCTCCTCGTCCTCGACCACCATCAGGTCGGCACCGAGCTTCCGCCGGCCATGGCGATCGTCAATCCGAATCGTCAAGACGATATCTCGGGACAAGGACACCTGTGTGCTGCCGGCGTCGTGTTCCTGACGCTAGCCTCCGTATCGCGTGAGTTGCGACGGCGCGGGCGCTCGGCCGCCCAACTGCCGGATTTGCGCCACGAGCTCGATCTTACGGCGCTGGCGACCGTTTGCGACGTCGTGCCACTCATCGGATTCAACCGCGCGCTGGTGGTCAAGGGGCTGCAGGTCCTACGAGCGCGCTCGAGCGTCGGCTTGCGGGCTCTCGCAGATGTCGCGCGGCTACAAGGACCCATCGAGGCGTTCCACCTCGGTTTCGTTCTCGGGCCGCGGATCAACGCTGGCGGGCGGATCGGTTCGGCGGACCTTGGCAGCCGCCTCCTGACGCTCCGCGACGATGCGAAAGCGCAGGAGATTGCCGAGCAGCTGCATCTCCTCAATGCCGAGCGTCAGGCGATGGAACGTGAGATGCTGAGCGAGGCGGAGGTCGAGATCCGCGCCGAGATCGGCAACGGGGAGGGGCCGCCCATTCTCGTGGCCGGACGTGAAAGCTGGCATCCGGGAATCGTCGGTCTGATCGCCGCTCGGCTGAAGGAGCGCTTCAGCCGACCCGCCTTTGCCATTTCCTTCGACGGCAGCGGGCGGGGAACTGGCTCAGGACGCTCGATCGGCGGGTTCGACATCGGCCGCTTCGTCCGCGAAGCCGTGGCGGACGGTATCCTCGTTCGCGGCGGCGGGCATGCGATGGCGGCGGGCCTGACGATCGAGCGCAGCCAGCTTGCGGAGTTTCGGCTGCGTGCCGAAACCCACGCGCGCTCGGCGGTAGACGCCCTTCGGGCAAACGACGTGCTTTCGATCGATGGTGCGCTCGGCGCCCGCGGACTGACGGTCGATCTCGTCGGAATGGTCGAACGGGCAGGGCCGTTCGGCTCGGGCCACCCCGCGCCCGTCTTCGCGCTTCCAAGGCATCGCGTCGCTTCGGCATCTCATGTCGGAACGACCGGACATATCCGGGTGAGTCTGCGCTCCACGGACAACGCGACCCTGTCGGCGATTGCCTTCCGCGCGGCGGATGCGCCGGTGGGGAACGCGCTTTTACAGCGGATCGGGCAGGAGTTGCACGTGGCGGGGACTGTTTCGATCGATCGCTATCAGGGCAACGAGAAGCCGGCGTTCCGTATCACGGATGTCGCGGTACCAAGCTGACGAACCGGAACAACAAAGCGACGAACAGCTCTTTTCCAGTCGATCGAGATGTAGGGGAAGTGGTACGCCCGAGGGGAATCGAACCCCTCTCTCCACCGTGAAAGGGTGGCGTCCTAACCGATAGACGACGGGCGCGGACAAGGGCTCTATACGGTGAGTCGTTTGGCGGTGCAACCCGAAAACCGCCCCGTATTGGTTTTCTCAGGTCGACTGCCGGCGACGGCACGGCCAGTTCCAGTCGCGCTGCGCTCCGACGTCGATATGGATCGCTGCGGTGTGACAATAAGTGCCGACGCCACCGCGTCCCGGCAGCGCGCGAACGAAGCGAGCGACTTCCTGGCCGTTGACGCCGGGCACGTGCAGATCGGCTGCCTTGCAGGCCATATGCATCGAAGCCTTGGCGCCGTTGACCCGCCGATTGTGCGCCGGGGACCGGAAGCCGGATGTGATCACCACACGCTGCTTGAAGCGCCGCTCGATCTGGGAGATCAGGTTCATCAGGTTGGTGTCGAAACAGTTGGTCACGACATCGTCGCGCTGAATCATCAGGCCGCTCGGTGCGAGCCTTGCGATGCCGGATAGCGAGGCCAACTGGTAGCTGCTACCGATGTCGTCCATGAGTTCGGAATCGACCGAAGCGCGCTGACCGATTTCGAACAGCGACTTCGGATCGACGCCCGGAAGCGCGTTCGCGGTCGGGTCGCTCGCCTGATCGCTGCGTTGGTGAACGATCACCCGTTCGCTCTTGCCCTTCTCGGCATTGCGCAAGGGCGTCTTCGCTTCGGACTGCGTGAAGAGGGAGGCGTAAAGGGACTGGTCCGCCTCCTTCCCCTTCTTGCCCGGAGCATAGGCGGCGACGGCGGCTCCGGCGGTTGGGGTCAGGAACGAACCGGCCTTGATCCCACCGTCTGCCGAAGCCGTTCTCTCGGCGGCCCCATCGGAGGCTTCGGTTGCAGCCACCTCTTCCGCCTCGGGGCTCGCGGCGACGCTTGCAAGTTCGCGAGCGGGATCCGCCGGCTTCGCGTTCGAAGGCGATGCCTTCGAGGCTGCGACGTCCGAGGGAGCGTCGCGCGTCGGGTCGGCTGCGATCGCATCCTCCACCGTCGCCGGCTCGGGCTTGTTCGCAAACCCGAACGCCGTCGTCTCGTCGACGGCGGAAACACACCCGCCGATAATCGGGAGGAGCGTCAAGACGCTGGCCGCCAAGAGCGCCCTACGAGATGACGCGCGGCGAAAGATATCGTGACTGGTCAATCGGTCGTCCACCCTCTTGACGACGGATCGGCACGATCCGTGTCCAAGCCATGACCGAAATGTCCCCCAAACGAACATCCGGTAGACTGCCGTTTCCTTCGCGCACGCTCCCCAAAGCGAGGGTTCCAATAAACCCGCTGCGCGAATTGTGACTAAGATGTTACCACTGTGGTGTTTCCAAGGCTAGTCCACAGAAACTCTCGTCACCAGGCGCCGGTATTGGCCATGGACGACCAGGGTTCGGCAGGAGCTTTCGCAGCACCCTTCTGAAGAAGTTCGAACGAGATTCCGTCCGGCGATTTGACGAAGGCCATGCGGCCGTCGCGCGGCGGACGGTTGATCGTGACACCGCTGTCGTGCAGCCGCTGGCATGTCTCGTAGATGTCGTCCACCTCGTAGGCGAGATGGCCGAAGTTGCGCCCGCCCGAATAGGTTTCGGGGTCCCAGTTGTAGGTCAATTCCAAGAGCGGCGATGCGTGCGAGCGGCCGGATGACTCGTTGTCGCGCGCTGCCAGGAAGATCAGGGTGAACCGACCCTGCTCGCTTTCCGAGCGGCGAACTTCCACCATGCCCATCTTGCCGCAGTAGAAATCGAGCGATCGGTCGATGTCCGTGATCCGGACCATGGTATGCAGATAGCGCATGTGGCGATACTCCAAACGTCGGTGCTCTGCGAGCTAGGACACTTCGGCGATCCGCCAATGCGAAACCCGGTCGCCGGAGCATAATTCGGATGCTTGGGGCGAAGCTTGCGAGAAAGCCGGGACCGTCCTTCGTGCCGATTTCCAAGAAAAACTTCCCGCCGAGGATTCCCAAATTCAACCTTCAAACTATTCTGAAACCTCAGGTGATCGTTTGACGGATGACATCGGTTTGCCAATGCTGTCGGTTCAGGCGAGTTGGGTAGGGCCTTTCGAAGCGTTCGTGGCTTTTGAACGGGCGTCGGTAGGTCAAGGGCGGGATTTTCGATGACGGGCCGAGAACCTTCACGGATCTCCGATAATGCCGAGCCTTCCGAGCCGAACCTCGACCTTCAGGTCGTCTCGGGTCATATCAAGTGGTTCGATGTGGCCAAGGGTTTCGGCTTCGTCGTCCCGGACGAGGGCGGCGACGACGTCCTTCTGCATGTCACATGCCTACGCCGCGACGGTTTCTCCACCGTCCTCGAGGGTGCGCGAATCGTCTGCGAGGTTCAGCGCGGCGAGCGGGGCCTGCAGGCCTTTCGCGTTCTTTCGATGGATACGTCTACCGCAGTCGCTCCCACGGGCGGCGGGACGGGGCGCACGCATGCGCAGGTCGTGGCTACAAGCGATCTCGAGCGGGCGTCGGTGAAATGGTTCAATCGCAGCAAGGGCTACGGTTTCATCTCGCGTGGCGAGAACACCGAGGACATCTTCGTGCATATGGAAACATTGCGACGTTACGGCATGGCGGAGCTCCGTCCTGGACAGGAGGTTCTCGTGCGCTTCGGCTATGGCGAGAAGGGCTTGATGGCCGCCGAGATCCACCCGGCCTCCGGCCCCGTTCACCCGGCCACGCACTGATGGCGGGTCTGGCAAAGGGCGTGGCGTCGTTCGCAGCGGGGATGGCGCTTGTGATGGGCGTCCTCGCCGCGACGACGCTAAGTGCGATCGCCGATACGGCGACGTTGGTCACCGCCACCGGGTCTCATCCCATCGCCGTCGAGATCGCGGACACGCCGAGTGCGCGCGAGATCGGTCTCATGAATCGCGAAAAGCTTGATAAGGGCACCGGCATGCTCTTCGACTTCAAGCAAAGCCGTCCGGTCAGCATGTGGATGAAGAACACGCTGATCCCGCTCGACATGCTCTTCGTCGCATCGGACGGGGAGGTCGTGCGGATCGCCCGCAACGCCAAGCCGATGTCGCTCGACGTGATTCCCTCGGGCAAGCCGGTGCGCTACGTCCTCGAGATCAACGGTGGAGAGGCGGCTTCCTATTCCGTCAAGGCCGGCGATCATTTGGAGCACGCGTTGATCAAGCGTTGACCCAAGCATTCGTTTCGCGTTGCGCCCGCCTTTGGGTTCCGCTAGAAGCGCGGCATCCCGGTCGGTTCCGGTGTGTCGGAGCGTAGCGCAGTCTGGTAGCGCATCTGGTTTGGGACCAGAGGGTCGCAGGTTCGAATCCTGCCGCTCCGACCAATCCGGATCATCGGAACTTAGATCTCGGAGTTGTTCGGAATGGTCGCTCGCATCTACCGCCCCGCACGCACTGCCATGCAGTCGGGCAAGGGAAAAACCCGCGAGTGGCTCTTCCTCTACGAGCCCGAACAGGCCAAGACCGTCGAGCCTCTGATGGGCTATACGTCTACCGGCGACATGCGTTCGCAGATCCGCCTTTCCTTCGAAACGAAGGAACTCGCGATCGAATACGCCGAGCGCAACGGCATTCCCTACACGGTGGAAGAGCAGTACATCGCCGGCCGTCCGAAAGTTTCCTATTCCGACAACTTCCGCTACGATCGTCGCCAGCCTTGGACGCATTGATGCGTCGAGGCGTCTAGTTCGGCCCCGTAGCTCAGAGGATAGAGCACCGGCCTTCTAAGCCGATGGTCGCAGGTTCGAATCCTGCCGGGGTCGCCAAAATTCTAGCAAAAACAACACCTTACATGGGTGTTCGCCAAGGCAGTTCGCCACCCGGTTCGCCAGCGGATTATCCAGCCCTTCGACGCAGCGCCACGACCTTGTTCATCCCCTCCATTGCAAGCCGGATCTGGGCCGCCTCACGGCTGTAGAGTTCGGCATGCTCGATGTCGTCGTGGCCGAGGATATCCATGATCTGTCGAGTGGACGCGTCGCTCTCAGCCAGGATCCGGCCGAGTGTCTTCCGTAAGCCGTGAAGGGTGCAGCCCTCCGGCAGCTTGGCGGCCTTCGTCCACGCCCGCATGCGTCCGGTGATGGACTTATCCGTGAAGGGCTTCCCGTAGGCGGTGACGATCACCGTCTCGCCTCTGACCGGCGAGCCGTCCAGAACCTCAGCCAGCATAGGCACGATGGGGATAGTCAGCTGCTTGCCGGTTTTCTTCTGCGCGAGCACGAACGCATCGATCTCGACGTTCTCGCCTCGATCTCGGAACGTCAGCTTCTGGCGCTGGTCCCATCGAAGGCGGGTCACGTCGCTGCGCCGATTCCCCAGCCATAGAGCGATGGCGTAGACGAGGCGCGGGTTCGAACCGATCGGCCACCTATCCTCGAACTTCTCCATCTCGGCGTCGGTCCAAGCCCGGCGGCCGCCATACTCGGGACGCCACTTCATCCCGCTTGTCGGATCGAACTCGATCCATTCCTCGTCCATCGCGACATTCAGCATGCGGCGGATCGCCACCATCTGATTCCGCGCGGCGTGCGGCGTCTCAGCCTTATCGGCCAGCAGGCCCTTCATGTGGCGCCGCTTGAAATCCGCGATGCGCTGGTCCTGCCAAATCTCCGAAGCGCCTTCGACGACGGGCGTGGCGAGGAAGGCTTCTGTCCAGCGGACATTGTTGTGCTGCGTCGCCGGTTCCAGCCGCTGCCATTCGGCCGACTTCTTCACCAGCCGCTGGTCTGCCCCCTGAAAAGTGGTCCTCCCTGAAGTAGGCTTTCGAGCTGATGGAGGACACGAGAATGGGACAGAAGAAGCACAAGCCGGAAGAGATCGTCGCCAAACTTCGGCAGGTGGACGTG